>CAWGSU010000006.1:0-926099 GCA_963825325.1 uncultured Actinomycetes bacterium | reverse complement strand
GCGGGCGCGGGTAGCGGGCGACATGGGCCGTCAGCTCGAACTCGAAGCCGGAGTCGGCAGCCGCGTCCTCGAGCAGCGCCTGGGCGGCTGCTCCCAGGCCGCGCTCGGTCAGCACCTGCGGGCGCAGCTGGAACATGAGATGGCGGGCGCGCTCGGTGGCCTCCTGGATCGTCTCCTTGGCCGCGACGACGGCCCGCTCGGTGCGGCCGGTGTCGCCGCCGGCCATCGCCCGCTCGAGCCGCTCGAGCGCGAGCTGGGCCGCCACCATCACCTGGATCGTGTCGTCATGCAGGTCGCTCGCGAGCTTGGCCTTGGCGTCCTCCTCGGCGCGCAGCAGGGCGCCGAGCACGTACCGGCGGCGCTCCTCGCCCTCCTCGATCTGGCGCATGCGCGCGGCGCGGTCGTAGGCGACGCCGATCTGGCCGCCGATCTCGGCGATCATGTCGAGCAGCGCCTGGTCGACGTGGGCGAGGTCGCTCGTGAAGCACTCGACGATGCCGCTGACGTGGCCGCCCTGACGGATCGGCACGAACACGGCGCCCTCGAAGCCCATGCTCTCGAGCAGGGCCTGGCGGCGGAAGCCGCCGCGTGCGAAGGCTGCGGCGCGGGGCGTGCCGCGCGCCCACACGTCGCCGAGCACGCCCTGTCCGCGCTCGAACTCGATCTGCTCCGAGTTGGTGCGGAACGCCTCGGCGTCGACCTGCGGCGCCGACCACAGATCGACGAACCGCAGCCGCTGGTCGTGGTCGTCGGCCCGCCACGCGACGGCGAGGCCCACGCCGAGCGCCTCGCCGAGCGCCCGCAGCATCGCCCGCGTCGTCTCCTCGAGCGTGGCCGCCTCGGCCAGCGCGTGGGCCACGTCGGACCGCAGCCGCACGAGCGTCTGCGCCCGCTCGCGCTGGTCGAGCATGCGCATCCCGACGGCGGCGGCGACGCCCAGGCCCACGATCACGGCCGCGCTCCAGAGGGTGGCCTCGATCCAGTAGAAGCGGGTCACGTTCTGCGAGGCGCCGATCGCGATCGTGGCGAGCGCCGCCAGCGAGAGGGCCGCCATGCCAACGGCGACCTCCGCTGCACGCCGACGCTTCCGCCGCGTCAGTGCCCGGGTGACAGCTGGCATCCGGCTGCCAGGCTACCACCCGTGCAACAGATGCCGCAAACGCCGCCGCCGCAGCCGACGGCGAATTGACGCGCGCCACCAGGCCGGATACGGTCGCCGCGATGGAGGTGCGGCGACTGGGAACCGGCGGCCCCGAGCTGCCCGTCGTCGGCCTCGGCACCTGGCAGGTCTTCGACGTCGCGGCGTCCGGCGTCGGCTCGGCGCGGACGGTGCTCGACGCCGTCTTCGCGTCGGGCGCACGCGTGGTGGACTCCTCGCCCATGTACGGCCGCTCACAGGGCGTGCTGGCCCAGGCGCTCGGCCCGCGCCGGGCCGAGGCGTTCGTCGCGACCAAGATCTGGACGCCGTCGCTCGAGACCGGCCGCGCCCAGTACGCCGAGCAGCTCGAGCTCTACGACGGCGTGATCGACCTCGAGCAGGTGCACAACCTGGTCGAGTGGCGCGGCCATCTCGACTGGATGGAGCGCGAGCGCGACGCCGGTCGCATCCGCCTGCTCGGTGCCACGCACTACAGCCCCTCGGCGTTCGCCGAGCTCGAGGTCGTGATGCGCTCGGGGCGCATCGACTGCATCCAGGTGCCCTACAACCCGCTCGAGCGCGACGTGGAGGCGCGCATCCTTCCGCTCGCCGAGGAGCTCGGGCTGGGAGTGCTGGCGATGCGCCCGCTCGGCGAAGGGGCGCTCGTGCGCCGCGCCCCCGACCTGGCCGGACTCGCGGCCGGGTCGTGGGCCGAGGCGCTGATCGCCTGGTGCCTGTCGGATCCGCGCATCACCGTCGCGATCCCGGCGACGTCGAGCCCTGCGCACGCGACCGCGAACGGCCGCGCCGGCAACGGGCCGTGGCTCGATCCGGACGCGCGCCGGCACGTCGCACGCCTGGCCGGGGGGTAGGCGGCCGGCGCCGGGGCAGCGGTGGTAAGATTGAGTGCGCAAGTGTTGTTTGCGTGCCGAGCTTCGTCCGCACCGCCAGAAGGGGGCCGCCATGCCTGGCCAGATCCAGACCACGCTCTACACCGATCCCGCATGCCCGTGGGCCTACTCCGAGATCCCCGCGCTGCGGGTGATCGACTGGCGCTACGCCGACCAACTCGACTGGCGGCTGGTCATGATCGGGCTCACCGAGAGCGCCCAGCAGTACATCGACCGCGGCTACACGCCGCTCAACGCGGCCCGCGGGCACGCCGGCTTCCGCCGCTACGGGATGCCGTTCTCGCCCACGCCCAAGGCGCGCGTCGCCGCGACCGCCCGGGCCTGCCGCGCCATCGTGGCCGCGCGGCTGCTCGCGCCGGGGAGCGAGTGGGCGGCCCTGCGCGCGCTGCAGCTCACCCAGTTCACAACCGCCCTCGTGCTGGACGACGACGCGGCTGTGGCGCGGGTGGTGGCTGTGGCCACCGGCCTCGATGCCGAGGCGGTGCGCGCGCAGCTCGATGCGGACTCAACGACCGCGGCCTACGAGCGCGACCGCGCCGAGGCGCGGCAGGCGGCCGGCAGCGCCGCCGAGCTGCAGGGCAAGACGGCGGCGACCGATGGCCCGGTGCGCTTCACCGCCTCGTCGGTCACGTTCGAGCGCGAGGGGGTGCGGCTCGTGGCCGGCGGGTACCAGCCGGTCGCGGCCTATGACGTCCTGCTCGCAAACCTCGAGCCGTCGCTGCGACGGCGGCCGGTGCCCGACGATCCGGCCGACCTGCTCGCCGCCTATCCCGACGGCCTGGTGACGCAGGAGATCGCCGAGCTGCTCGCGCGCGGCAACGACGCGCCCGATCGCGCCGCCGCCGAGGCGGCGATGCTCGAGCTCGTCTTCGACGGCAGGGCCGAGCGGATCGGGCTCGGCGACGACGCCGTGTGGGCCGCGCCCGAGCGCGCCGGCCGCCTGCGCCACATCGTCGCCGCGGCCGCGCCGAGCACGCGTCCGATTGCGATCGGGGCGACGGCATGAACCTCGTCCTGGCCGATCCTGGGCCGCCCAACGCCGAGTTCGCGCGGCCGGCCGACCGCGCGCGGCTCGAGCGCGTCGTCGCGGCGCTCCAGGGCCGCGGATTCCGGGCCGAGATCGCGGCCGACGGCGCCGACGCGCGCCGTCGCGTGCTCGATGCGATCCCCGAGGGCGCCGAGGTGCACATCGCGCTCTCGGAGACCATGCGGGAGCTCGGGCTGACCGCCGAGATCGACGAGTCCGGCCGCTACGACTCGGTGCGCGTGAAGCTGAACGCGCTCGACCGCGAGACGCAGGCCCGCGAGCGGCGCAAGCTCGGGGCGGCTCCCGACCACATGCTCGGGAGTGCGCACGCGATCACCGACGACGGCACCGTGGTCGTCGGATCGGGCTCGGGCAGCCAGCTTGGCGCGTACGCCTACGCGGCCGGGAGCGTGATCCTGGTCGTCGGCCACCACAAGCTCGTGCACGACGAGGCCGAGGCCATGCGCCGCATCCGCGAGTACTCGCTGCCGCGCGAATTCACCCGCATGCAGGATGCGGGGTACGCGGGCACGCTGCTCGCCAAGGTGCTCACGATCCACCAGGAGCCGGGCGGCCGCATCCGCGTCATCCTGCTGCCGGAGACGCTCGGGTTCTGACCCGCCGATCGGCGATTGCCGCGTGCCGGACCGGGGCGTATCCTCGGCGTATGGCGATCCGCTGGCTGACCGGGTTGGGTGCGTTCTGGGTGGCGTTCCCGGCCGTGTCGGTGGGCGGGCCGGCCTACCTGGTGCCGATCGCGCTCGTCTTCGTCGCCTGGGCCGCGCTCGTCGTCTACGTCGCCGACGAGCCCGTCGGCGGCTGACCGCGGGCTGCTACCAGGGCCCGCCGCCGAGCTCGCGCGAGATCGACCGCGCGGCCTCGCGCACGTGGCCGATCAGGGCTGGGCGGGGCTGGCGCCTGGTGTAGAGCCGCTCGACCGGCCCGACGATCCCGATCGCGCCCGCGGCCGCACCCGCGCGGTCGAACACCGGGCTTGCGATCGATGCCTCGCCGATGATCGCCTCCTCGCGTTCGGCCGCCCAGCCCTTCTCACGCACCTCCTCGAGCATCTTGCGTACGGCGGCCGGGCTGACCACGGTGGCATGGGTGAGGCGGGTGACGCCGCATGCGAGCAGGTCGTCGGCCACGTGCGAATGGTGGGCGAGCAGCGCTTTTCCGAGCGCGGTCGCGTGCAGCGGCAGGTGCGCTCCCACTTCGGGGATCTGGAGGCTGTTGTCCATCCGGAAGACGTGGTGGACG
Source organism: uncultured Actinomycetes bacterium (assembly GCA_963825325.1). Lineage (GTDB taxonomy): Bacteria > Actinomycetota > Thermoleophilia > Gaiellales > JAICJC01 > JAICJC01. The sequence continues at coordinate 921,763 of CAWGSU010000006.1, read as the reverse complement.
ACGATGACGCCGTCGCCGTGAAGGGCGCCGACGCGCACCGCCTCGCCGCTTCCCGAGGCCAGCCGGTCGGACCAGGCGATCGACCGCGCGCGCAGCTCGTTCACGTCCAGGTAGCTGTTCGCGAGCTGCAGCAGCGCCGCGCCGAGCTGGTACTTGCCCGTCTCGGGATCCTGCTCGACCAGCCCCTCGGCCTGGAGCGTCCGCAGCAGCCCGTGCGTCGTGCCCTTCGCGAGGCCAAGCCGGTCGGACAGGTCGGACACGCCCAGCCGGCGCGGGCCGCTCGCCAGCGCGCGGAGGATCGCCGATGCTCGCTCGATGGACTGGATTCCCATGTTCGTCTATCCGCCGCTCTTGTCGAACCCGGTTCGACAATGTAGGATCGGTCGTCGTATGAATGGAGACGAGCGGTGATCGGGATTGTATTGGTCTCCCACTCGGCGGCGCTCGCAGAAGGTCTCGCAGAGCTCGTCGGACAGGTCAGCGGCGACGACGTGCGCATCCGGCCCGCCGGCGGCACGGCGGAGGGAGGTCTCGGTACCGACCCCGACCGGATCGCCGCCGCGATCCGTGACGCCGACTCGGGCGAGGGCGTGCTCGTGCTGGTAGACATTGGCAGCGCGGTGCTGGCCGTGCGGGCGATCCTGGCCGGCGGCGACGTCGACGGGATCGACGTGCGGCTGGTGGACGCACCGCTCGTGGAGGGCGCCGTGGCCGCGTCGGTGCTGGCAGCCACCGGCGCCGACCTCGAGGCGGCCGCCGCGGCCGCAGAGGAGGCCCGCGTTGTCGGAAAGCTCTGAGCACCGGCGCGAGGTGCAGCTGCCGGCGGGCGTCCCGCTCCACGCGCGCCCGGCCGGCAACCTGGTGCGCGCGGCCGCTGCGCTCGACGCGACCGTCGTCCTGAACGCGAACGGCCGCGCGGCGAACGCGAGCAGCATCCTGCAGGTGCTGGCGCTGGGGGCCGAGGGTGGCTCCCGCGTTGAGGTCGTGACGACGGGGCCGGAGGCCTCAGGCGCGCTCGACGTCATCGCCGGACTCCTCGAGACGCTCGAGTAGCGCGTCGTCCAGCGCTCCTCGGGCGGCCTCCGCGACGCCGGCGGGGGTCCGCGCCGCGAGCGCGTCCACGAGCGCGGCCTTCGCGCGCTGGGTGGACAGGCTGCGCACGTAGCGGCGGGTCTGCGCGATCCGGGCCGGCGAGACGCTGATCTCGTCGACGCCCAGCGCGACCAGGAGCGGCAGGAGCTCGGGGTCGCCGGCCGCCTCGCCGCAGACGTCGACGAGGATGCCGGCCGAGTGGGCGGCGGAGATCGTGCGCGCGATCAGGCGCAACACGGCGGGGTGGTGGGCGACCGTCCCGGCGATGCCGGGGTTCTGGCGGTCGGCGGCCAGCGTGTACTGGGTGAGATCGTTCGTGCCGATCGAGAGGAAGTCGCAGTGGGCGGCGATCGTTTTTGCCATCAGCGCCGCGGCCGGCACCTCGATCATGGCCCCGACCAGCGGATCGGGCGCGGCGGGGGCGACGGCGTCGCGGGCGGCGAGGGCGATCGTGCGCACGGCGTCGATCTCGCCCGCGTCGGTCACCATCGGCACCAGCACCCGCACGACCGCGTCGCCGCAGACCCGGAAGAGCGCCCGCAGCTGCGGTGCGACCCCGGCGTCGGCGGCCAGGGCGAGCCGGATCCCGCGCGGCCCGAGCGGGCCGCCCGCAGCCTGCTCGGCCAGGAACGGTGGCGTCTTGTCGCCGCCGAAATCCAGGGTGCGCACCGTCGCGATGCGGTGGCCGAGCGGCTCGAGCATCGGCTGGAGCACACGCGCGTGCTCCTCCTCGGTCGGCCACGCCGACGCGTCGAGGAACGACAGCTCGCTGCGCAGGAGGCCGATGCCCTCGGCGCCCGCGTCGAGCGCGGCCATCACCTCGGGGGCGGTGCCGGCGTTTGCGAGCAGGCGAATGGTGCGCCCGTCGCCCGTGCGGGCCGGCTGCCGCCGCTCGCGGCGGTCGCGCTCGGCCTGCTCGGCCAGGCGCTCGGCCCGCTCGCGCAGGCGCGTGCGCGTCGATGTGTCGGGCTTTAGCCACACCATCCCGCGGTCGGCGTCGACGCCCACCTCGTCGCCGACGTCCACCCCGAGCACGCCGGGGCCTGCGCCGGTGACGAGCGGGATGCCGAGCGAGCGGGCGACGATGGCGGCATGAGCGGTGGTGCCGCCTCCGGCAAGCACGATCGCCGCCAGGTTGGCGCTCCAGGCCGCCACCTCGCCGGGGCCGAGGTCGTCGGCGATCACCACCGACCCGGCCGGGGGCTCGCTGGACGTGCCTGTGCTGAGGTCGCCGGCGCGGCGCGCAATCGCGTGCAGGTCGGCCGCCCGGGCTGCCAGCAGCGGGTCCTCGAGCGCGGCCAGCGCCTGGGCGTGCGGCTCGATCGCGCGCGCGATCGCCTCGGGTGCGGTCGCCCCCGCCAGCGCCTCGTTCGCCGCCGCCTCGAGCAGCGTCGGGTCCTGCGCCATCAGCTGGTTTGCCTCGACGATCTCGGCATCGCCGGCGTGGCCCTCGCGCGTCAGGGTGCGCGCCAGTTCGCCCAGCTCCTCGGCCGCGAGCTCGAGCCCGCGCCGGGCGCGCTGCGCCTCTGCCTCGGGCGGTCCGGCCCCGGCCGCGGCGACCGTCTCCGATCGGGTCCATGCGGGGCCGATCGCGGCACCCGGCGAGGCCGGGGTACCGCGCATGACCTGCGCAGTCACGATTCCTCCGCCACCGTGCGTTCGAGTGCAGCCATGATGAGTGCGGTGGACGTCGCGCCGGGGTCCTGGTGGCCGACGGAGCGCTCGCCCAGGTATGACGCCCGCCCCTTTCGCGCCTGCATGGGGATCGTCGCCCGCATGCCCTCCTCGGCCGCTGCGCGGGCGTCGGAGACGGCGTCCTTCAGCGGGCGGCCGGCATCGACGCCCGCGCGGAGCGTCGAGACCGCGGGCCCGAGCGCGTCCACGATCGTCTTGTCGCCGGGCTCGGCGGCGCCGAGCTCGACGATGCCGTTGAGCGCCGCGTCGAGGGCGGAGACGAGGTCGGCCGCCTCGAACGTGTCGCCGTCGCCGAGCGCCTTGCCCGCCCGGCGCAGCGCGGAGCCCCACAGCGGGCCGCTCGCTCCGCCGACCGTCGAGACGAGCGTCGATCCCGCCTGCATCAGCGCCCGGCCCGGAGGGGTGTCGCTGTCGAGGCCGTCCAGCTTGGCCTCGACAGCGTTGAACCCCCGCGTCATGTTGGCGCCGTGATCGGCGTCGCCGATGGCCGCGTCGAGTTGGGTGAGGTAGTCACGCTGCTCGGAGATCGATGCAGCGCAGGCACGCATCCAACGGTTCACGGTCTCGGTGTTCACGTCGCCCTCCCTCTCGCTCGATGGGCTACGCGCCCCAGCGCAGCGCAGCCGTCTTCACGGGAGCATCCCACAGACCGGTCAGCTCGTCATCGAGCTGGAGCAGGGTGATCGAGCACCCCGCCATCTCCAGGCTCGTGATGTAGTTGCCGACCAGGCTGCGCGTGACGTTGACGCCGCGGGCGCCGAGGTTCTTCGTCACCTCGTTGAAGACCAGGTAGAGCTCGAGCAGCGGAGTGCCGCCGAGGCCGTTCACGAACGCGAGCACGTTCGCGCCCTTCGCCAGCTTGAGGTCGCTCGTGATCGGCTCGAGCATCTCCTCGACGATGTCGGAGGCGGACTTCATCTTCTCGCGCCGCCGGCCCGGCTCGCCGTGGATGCCGACACCGACCTCGATCTCGTCCGCGGGCAGGTCGAAGATGGGCGTGCCCGAGCTGGGGGTGGCGCACGACGTCAGCGCGACGCCGAACGAGCGCCCATGCTCGTTCACCTTGCGGCAGATGCCGGCGACGTCTGCGAGCGAGCCGCCCGCCTCGGCCTTCGCGCCGGCGATCTTCTCGGCCAGCACCGTCGCGCCGGTGCCGCGGCGGCCGGCGGTGTAGAGGCTGTCCTGCACGGCGACGTCGTCGTCGAGCACGACCGACTGCACCTCGATGCCGTCGTCCTCGGCCAGCTCCGCGGCCAGCTTGAAGTTGAGCACGTCGCCGGTGTAGTTCTTGACGATGTGCAGGACGCCGGCGCCGCCGTTCACGGCCTTCGTTGCCTCGGCCATCTGGTCGGGCACGGGCGACGTGAAGACGGCGCCCGCGCACGCGGCGTCGAGCATGCCGGAGCCGACGAAGCCGCCGTGGAGCGGCTCGTGGCCCGAGCCGCCGCCGGAGACGAGCCCGACCTTGCCCGAGACCGGGGCGTCGGCGCGGATGACGAGCTGGTTTGCGAGATCGACCCGGACGAGTCCGGCATGCGCTGTGGCGATGCCGGCGAGCGCATCGGGCACGACCGTCTCGGGGTCGTTCATGAACTTCTTCACCACTGCGGTTTGGGTGCTCATGGTCGCGCTGCTCCTCCTGATCGTGGGGCCGTGGCCGGGGCGGGCACGGGCGCGCCCGCGCAGGCGCGGCGCGGGCGAGGCGGATCCGGCGCAGCGGCGTTCCCGGCGCCCCCGAAGCCGGTGTCGCTGGGTCGTCGCTGGTCGATCCGGATCTCCCCTCGCTGCGCACGTTTGCCGTTCGGCGTGTCGAAGCACTCTTTGGCCAGAGTTCGACAATGCCGAACAACATTCAGGACAATAGCGCACCGCCGCGAGCCGTGTCAAGCGGGTTTCTCCGACCGCGTTTCCGGCGCGTCAGCGGTCGCGCGAGGCGGCGGCGTGCGACCCGGGCACCATTCCCTGGTCGACGTACCACGCAAGCGTCCGTCGCACCATGTCGTCGAACGAGCGGTACTCCAGGCCGAGCTCGGCCGCGGCCCGCGACCCGTCGTAGGCGTGGCCGTGCAGGAGCGTCGCCACCATCTCCCGGCACAGGCGCGGACGACGGCCGCGCAGGCGCGCGAGCGCCGCGGCGGCATCGGCCGCGGCGAGCGCCACCGGCCGCGGCAGGGTGACCGTGCGCCGCTCGATCCCGGTGATCCGTGCGAGGGTGGCGATCGCCTCGTCGGTCGTCACGCACACGCCCGAGAGCAGGTAGCGGCGGCCGGGGACGCCGTGAGCCTCGGCCAGGATGTGCCCCTCGGTGCAGTCGTCGACGTCGACCAGGCTGAAGCGCGACCGCACGAGCGTCCGCAGCCGGCCGTTGGCGTAGTCGAGGATGAGCCGGGCGGTGCCGCCGGTGCGCCCCGGCCCCTGCACCGACGCCGGGTTGACGCAGACGAGCTCGAGGGCGTACCGCTCCGCCTCGCGCACGGCCGCCAGCTCGGCCTCGTACTTGGAGCGCTCGTAGGCCGACAGGAACGAGCCGCGGTGGGGCGTGTCCTCGGTCGCCGTGACCCCCCGGGCCTCGCCGATCGCCGCCGCAGACGACGTGTAGACGAGCCGGCGTACGCCGGCGCGGCCGCACGCGGCGACGACGTTCGCGGTGCCCGTCACGTTCGCGGCCAGCATCGGCCCCGGGTCGCGCATGCAGAAGCCGTTCATCCCGGCGACGTGGTAGGCGACGTCGCACCCGTGGGCGGCGCGCTCGACCGACTCCGCGTCGAGCACGTCGCCTGCGACCACCTCTGCTCCGAGCGCGCGCAGGCCGGCGGCGGCGTCGGGGCGCCTCGAGAGCGCACGCACCGCGCGTCCGTCCGCGAGCAGCCGCCGAGCGATCCCGCCGCCGACGAACCCCGTCGCCCCGGTGACGAGGACGGCCGTCATGTCTCGGTGCCCGACGCCGCCCCGGTCAGCGACCCTGAGAACCGGACCAGGTACTCGACGGCGGATGCGACGGTGATCGCGGCGGCCACGAGCATCGCCACCTCGTCGAGGCGGAGCGGGCCGATGTCGATGTGCGGATGCAGGATCGCGAGCAGGATGGCCACGAACTGCGTGTTCGTCTTCAGCTTGCCCCAGATCGACGGCTTCATCACGGTGCCGTCGGCCGCGACGAGGCCACGCAGCCCCATGATCACAAGCTCGCGGCCGATGATGATCGTCGCGATCCACGCCGACGCCCAGCCGACCGAGACGAGCGCCACGAGTGTTCCTGAGGTCAGCAGCTTGTCAGCGGTCGTGTCGAGGAACGACCCGAGCGTGCTCGTGAGCTCCCAGCGCCGGGCCAGGTAGCCGTCGAGCGTGTCGGTCGCCGCGGCGACCGCGAAGAGCACCGCGGCCGCGTCGTCGGTGCCGCGGCCGGCGTTCGCGAGCACGAGCGCCATCACCACCGGGACGGCCACGACCCGCACCGACGAGAGGGCGGTGAGCATGCCCTCCGAGCGCCGGATCATGTCCCACCTGTGCGCGGGGGCCGCCCATGGAAGCGGTCCCGACGGGGGTCGGCGGTGGAGGGCACGCCGCGAACCATAACCCAGCCCGCAGCACGCGTCCGGCCCGGCCGCGCGCGGCCCCGAGCGGGCCTCGTCGACGGCCGAATTCCGGCTATGCGAGCGGGTTTGCGCTTCCGTGTGACGAAGTTGACAAAGCCGGTTCCGTCGACTAGCGTGACGGTCGGCCAGAGTTCGGTGATGCCGAATCACGTTCATGTCTAGGGGGACTGCCAACGTGTGGTAGGCCCCTTCCCGAAGATGGGAGGAGGAGCGCATGTACGTTTTCGACCCGATGGCTGACCGTGAAGGAGCGTCGACGTGACCGTCCTGACGTTCAACAGCGGTACCGTCTTCTTGTCCGAGACGGTCGGCACGGCCCTGCTGATCCTGATGGGCTGCGGCGTGGTCGCCGGCGTGCTGCTGGCACATTCGAAGGCCCAGAACTCCGGCTGGATCGTGATCACGTTCGGGTGGGGACTCGGCGTCATGATCGGCGCCGCCTCGGTGGCCGACTACGGCGGCGCCAGCCTGAACCCGGCGGTGACGGTGGGCATCTGGGCCGCCGGCGGATTCCACTCCACCTTCGGCGACAAGATCCCGATCTACTTCGCCGGCGAGTTCTGCGGGGCATTCATCGGCGCGGTGCTCGTGTATCTCGCGTACTACCTGCACTGGAAGGACACCGAAGACCCCGGCCTCAAGCTGGCCGTCTTCTCGACCGGCCCGGCGGTGCGCAACTACGCCTGGAACCTGGTGACCGAGATCATCGGAACGTTCGTCCTCGTGTTCGGCATCTTCGCAGTGACCGGCAACTCCGGCGTCGCCCGCAGCGGCACGGGCATCCTGTTCGTCGCCCTGATCGTCGTCGGCATCGGCCTCTCGCTCGGCGGGCCCACGGGATACGCCATCAACCCGGCCCGTGACCTCGGGCCGCGCATCATCCACGCGATCCTGCCGATCCCGGGCAAGGGCCCGTCCGACTGGGCGTACGCCTGGGTCCCGGTGGTGGGGCCGCTGATCGGCGGCCTCCTGGGTGGCATCCTCTTCCACGCGTTCTACCCAGTCTAGGAGGCGCCATGTCGAAGTACGTTGCGGCGATCGACCAGGGAACGACCAGCACCCGGTGCATGGTCTTCGACCACTCCGGCCGGGTCGTCTCGGTCGATCAGAAGGAGCACGAGCAGATCTTCCCGCAGCCCGGCTGGGTCGAGCACTCGCCGACGGAGATCTGGGAACGCACGCAGGAGGTCGTCAAGGGCGCCCTCAGCAAGGGAAACCTGACAACCGCCGATCTGGCTGCGGTCGGCATCACGAACCAGCGTGAGACGACGGTGGTGTGGGATCGCAAGACCGGCACCCCGGTGCACAACGCGATCGTGTGGCAGGACACGCGCACCGATCGCATCTGCGACGAGCTCGCGCGCGACGGCGGGCAGGACCGGTTCCGCAAGCAGGTCGGGCTTCCGCTCGCGACCTACTTCTCCGGCCCGAAGGTGAAATGGATCATCGACAACGTCCCCGGGGTGCGCGAGCGGGCGCAGAGCGGGGACATCGTGTTCGGCAACATCGACTCGTGGGTGGTGTGGAACCTGACGGGCGGGCCCGACGGCGGCGTCCATGTCACCGACCCCACGAACGCGTCGCGCACGATGCTGATGGACCTGAAGACGCTCGACTGGGACGACGGCATCCTCGACACGATGGGGATCCCGCGGGCGATGCTGCCCGAGATCAAGTCGTCGAGCATGGAGTACGCGAAAGCCAAGGGGGTGCTGGACGGCATCCCGGTGGCCGGGATCCTGGGCGACCAGCAGGCGGCGGTGTTCGGCCAGACGTGCTTCTCGCCCGGTGAGGCGAAGAACACGTACGGCACGGGCAACTTCCTGCTGCTCAACACCGGCACCGAGGCCGTGCAGTCCGAGAACGGGCTGCTGACCACGGTGGGCTACAAGATCGGCGACCAGGCCGCCGTGTACTGCCTCGAGGGGGCGATCGCGGTCACGGGCTCGCTGGTGCAGTGGCTGCGGGACAACCTCGGCCTGATCTCGAGCGCTCCCGAGATCGAGGGGCTGGCGCAGTCGGTCGATGACAACGGCGGCGCGTACTTCGTGCCGGCGTTCTCGGGGCTGTTCGCCCCGTACTGGAAGAGCGACGCCCGCGGTGCCATCGTCGGGCTCACGCGCTACGTCAACAAGGGCCACATCGCCCGGGCCGTGCTCGAGGCGACCGCGTTCCAGACCAAGGAGGTCGTGGACGCGATGAACGCCGACTCGGGCGTCCCGCTCACGGCGCTCAAGGTCGACGGCGGCATGGTGCAGAACGACCTGCTGATGCAGTTCCAGGCCGACATCCTGGACGTGCCGGTGGTACGTCCGGTCGTGGCCGAGACCACCTCCCTGGGAGCCGCGTACGCCGCCGGCCTGGCGGTCGGGTTCTGGGGTGAGATCGAGGACCTGCGCGCCAACTGGGGCAAGGATCACGAGTGGACGCCGTCGATGGACAGCGCCAGCCGCGACCACCAGTACCGCATGTGGAAGAAGGCGGTCACGCGCACGTTCGACTGGGTCGAGGCAGAGGAACCCGCCCATGCCTGAACGGCCGGACAGGGAACACCCTGAGCAGGAAGGCGATTTCGCGGAAGGCGAGGAGAAGCTCTCACCGGACGAGCACGAGGGCGACTTCGCAGAGGGTCAGGAGGGCGAGCACGCCGACCACCGCCGAGAGGGGAGCTTCGCCGAAGGCCAGGAGGAGAAGCCCGACGAGGAGGACACGCACGAGGGCAGCTTCGCCGAAGGCCAAGAGGAGCAGTAGGCCAGCTGGAGGAGCCTCTGGGGGGACTGGGGGCCGGCGGTCACCGCCGGCCCCCTCGATTGCGTAAGGTGTCGTTGTGATCGAGACGCAGGTGCTGGTCGTCGGCGGTGGAGCGACGGGCGTCGGGGTCGCCCGCGACGCCGCCCTGCGCGGCTTGCGCGTGGTGCTGGTCGAGCGGCGCGACCTGGCCGAGGGCACGACCGGCCGCTTCCACGGCCTGCTGCACTCGGGTGGGCGCTACGCGGTCAAGGATCCGCACTCGGGGCGTGAGTGCATGGACGAGAACCGCATCCTGCGCCGGATCGCGCCGCACTGCATCGAGGACACCGGCGGCCTCTTCGTCTGCACGCCGGGCGACGACACGGCGTTCGGCGAACAGTTCACCGCCGGGTGCGCCGGCGCCGGCATCCCCGTCGAGGAGATCGACCCGGCCGAGGCGCTGCGTCGTGAGCCGCTGCTGCACCCCGGCATCACGCGCGCGTTCGTCGTGCCGGACGGGGCGATCGACACCTGGCAGCTCGTGGGCGCGTGCGCGCAGGATGTTGTCCGCCACGGCGGCACGGTGCTCACCTACCACGACGTCGTCTCGGTGATCGTCGAGGGCGACCGCGTCTGCGGCGCGCGCGTGCGCGACACGCGCACCGGCGAGGAGACCGAGGTGCGCGCGCAGATCACGGTCAGCGCCACCGGGGCCTGGGCGGGGCAGCTCGCCGAGATGGCCGGCTGCACGGTGCACGTGCGCGGCGGCCGCGGGGTGATGGTTGCGCTCAACCACCGGCTCACCCATGCGGTGATCAACCGCTGCCGGCTGCCCGGGGACTCCGACATCCTGGTGCCGGCGCACACCGTCTCGGTGATCGGGACGACCGACAACCCGGTCGAGGACCCCGACGACCACACCGTCCCGGCCGCCGACGTGCAGAAGCTCCTCGACGAGGGATCGGACCTCGTTCCGCGCATCCGCGAGGCCCGCGCGCTGCGCGCGTGGGCCGGGCTGCGGCCGCTCTACACCGAGCACCTGTCCGGCTCGGGCACGCGCGAGCTCTCCCGCGCGTTCACCCTGCTCGACCACCGTGAACGCGAGGGCGTCGCCGGGTTCCTCACGATCACGGGCGGCAAGCTGACGACGTTCCGGCGCATGGCCGAGGTGACCGTCGACGCCGTGTGCGAGCACCTCGGCATCGAGGCGGCCTGCCGCACCGCCGACGAGCTCCTGCCCGGGGCCGAGGGCGGGCACACCCACCGCATCGGCGATCGCCTGGCCGCGCGCGAGGGCAACCTGCACGACGAGCAGCTCATCTGCGAGTGCGAGCTCGTCACCCGCAGCATGCTGCTCACGGCCGCGGCGGCGCATCCGACCCGGAACCTGGACGACATCCGCCGGGCGGTGCGGCTCGGCATGGGGCCGTGCCAGGGCGGGTTCTGCATCCCGCGGGCGGCCGGCGTGCTCACCGCCGAGGGCCACATGGACGCGGCCGAGGCGAACGCGGCGGTGCGCGCGTTCGTCGAGGAGCGGTGGCGGGGGGTGTGGCCGGTGCTGGCCGGGCGCCAGGCGCGCCAGAGCCGGCTGGACGACTGGCTGTTCCACGGCACCCTCGACATCGACCACCTGCCAGGATGAGTCGCGTCGTGGTCGTCGGCGCCGGCCTGGCCGGCCTCGCCTGCGCGCTGCGCCTTGCGGACGACGACGTGCCGGTGACGGTGATCGCGACCGGCGCGGGCTCGCTGCAGCTCGGCGGCGCCACGATCGACGTGCTCGGCTACGTGCCCGGCCGCGTGACCCATCCGCTCGACTCGTTCCCCTCGCTCCCGGCCGACCATCCCTACGCCCTGCTCGGCCGCGACCGGGTGACCGCCGCGACGGGCTGGCTCGCCGAGCGGCTGCCTGCGCTCGACCTGCGCGGAACGGCGGCCGAGAACCTGCTGCTCGCAAGCGCCCTCGGCGCGGTGCGCCCGACGGCGATCGCGCCGGCCGCGATCGCCGCAGGCGACCTGCGCCGAGCGGGCCCCGTCGTGTTCGCCGGCGTGCGCGCGCTGAAGGACTTCGTCCCGGCGCTCGTCGCAGCGAACATCGCCGCCGCCGAGGGCATCGGCACAGAGACTCGCGCCGCCGAGGCGCAGGTCGACGTGCGCGGAGAGCCCGACGTCTCGCCGCTCGGGCTCGCGCGGGCGCTCGAGCAGACCGACGAGCGCGCGCGGATCACCGCGGCGCTGCGGGCGGCGATCGGGTCGGCCGACGGTGCGCGCATCGGGCTGCCGGCGGTGCTCGGCGTCGACCGCCACGCCGAGGTCGCGGCCGCGGTCGCAGACGCGCTCGGGGGCGAGGTGTTCGAGGTGCCGACCGCGCCCCCATCGGTCCCCGGCATCCGCCTCTACCGCGCGCTTCATGCCGCGCTGCGCGCCCGCCGCGCACGCATCATCATCGGATCGACGGCGATCGGCGCGGAGCGCGACGGCGCCCGCGTGACGGGCCTCGTCGTGCAGGTCGCGGGCCGTACGCGCACGTTCCCCGCCGAGGCGGTCGTGCTCGCGACCGGCGGCATCTCGACCGGCGGCATCGAGGTCGGCCGCGACGGCCTGCACGAGCCGGTGCTCGGCCTGCCGGTCGCAGACGACCCGGGCGAGGTGCGCTACGGCGACGGCGCCTTCCGCGAGAACCCCGTCGATCGCGCCGGTGTGCGCGTCAACGCGGCGATGCGGCCGGTCGATCTCGACGGCAACGTGGCGCACCCCAACGTGCACGCCGTCGGCGCACTCCTGCGCGGTGCCGTCCCGTGGCGCGAGCTCTCCGGGAACGGCCTCGCGCTCGCGACGGGGATCGCGGCTGCCGAGGCGATACTCTCCGAGCGTGGCGCATGACCGTTGACATCCGCGGTTCGCTGGACAACTGCGTCAAGTGCACGGTGTGCGAGACGTTCTGTCCGGTGATGGCGGCGACTCCGCTCTTCCCCGGGCCCAAGTACGCCGGCCCGCAGAGCGAGCGCTACCGCCGCCCCGGCGAGACCGTCGACGCGTCGCTCGACTACTGCTCCGGCTGCGGGATCTGCACCCAGGTGTGTCCGCAGGGCGTCGACATCGCCGAGATCAACGCCCGTGCCCGGGCCGAGATGAAGGCCGAGCGGGGCATGCCGCTGCGCGACCGCCTGATCGCGCGCCCGACGGTGCTGGGCCGGCTGGCCCAGCCGGTCGCGCCGGTCGCAAACGCGGTGGCGCGCACCCGCGTCGGCCGCGTGGCGGCCGAGGCCGCGCTCGGCATCCACCGCGACGCGGCCGTTCCCGACTTCTCGCGCACGACGTTCCAGTCGTGGGCGCGCAAGCACCGCGCGCCGGCGGGCACGACCCGCGAGGTGGTCTACTTCCACGGCTGCGCGGCCAACTACAACGAGCCGAGCGTCGCCCGGATGGCGGTGGAGGTGCTCGAGCACAACGGCTTCCGCGTGATCGTCCCGCCGCAGGGCTGCTGCGGGCTGCCGCTGCAGTCAAACGGCGCGTTCGAGCCGGCCCGCGAGCATGTGAGAGCCCTGGTCGCGCGGCTGGCGCCGTACGCGCGCGACGGGCACATGATCGTCGCCAACTCGACCAGCTGCGGCCTGATGCTGAAGCGCGAGGCGCGTGACATCCTCGGCGTCGACGACGACGACCTGGCGCTTGTCGGATCGCGCACGTTCGACATCTGCGAGCTCCTGCGCGACCTCCTCGACGAGGGCGAGCTGCGCACCGACATGCGCGCACTGCCGATGCGCGTGCCCTACCACCAGCCCTGCCAGGGACGCGGCCACGGGTTCGGGAAGCCCGCGCTCGACCTGCTCGCGCTGATCCCCGAGCTCGAGGTGATCGAGACCGAGCGGGAGTGCTGCGGTGTCGCGGGCACGTACGGGCTCAAGGTCGAGAAGTACCGGATCGCGATGCAGGTCGGAGCGCCCCTCTTCGCCGACATCGCCACGGCCCAGGCCGACTGCACCGCCTGCGACTCCGAGACCTGCCGCTGGCACATCGCCAAGGCCACCGGGCTCCCCGCCGTGCACCCGCTCGAGCTCCTGCACCGGGCCTACGGCCTCGGCTGAGCTCGTGACGGCCTAGACGGCCAGGGCTGCGCCCAGGGCGTCTGCGATCCGGCGTGACTGCGCCCCGGCGGCGCGCACGAGCGTGGCCGCAATCGCCGGCGGATCGGCCGCCGGCGCTGCCGTGCCCGACCGCACCTCCGCAATCAGCAGGCCGATCACCGGCCCCTCGCGCCAGCTCAGCTCGTACTCGGTGCGACCGCCCTTGATCAGGCTGGTGTAGGCCGCGCCGGCGGGTGCGCCCGGCGGCAGCGGCAGGGAGCGCGACTCGATCCCGGGCACGGGCGCGAGCTCGAGCACGAAGATGCGCCGCGCCGCGGGCACGCCGGCAAACAGGTTGGCGTCGCTGAAGATCGGCGGCCCGCCGCCGGCGCTCGCGACGAGGGTCGAGTTCGCGCTCGCGACCCAGCTCGCGCGCACGAGCCGGCGCGCGAGCGCCGCCCGGGGAGCGCGCGGCGGCGGCATCTGATCCTGCAGCACCTCGGAGCCGGTGCCGGCCACGACGTACCCCGCGAGGTCGCCGTCTGCGAGCACCATGCGGGCGACGCGTGCGCGCTCGGAGCGCACCGGCGGGGCGTGGGTCGAGCCGCCTCCCGACGACGCGCACGCGGCGGCAAGCATCACGAGCAGCAGTGCGGGGGCGAGGCGGGCCGTCAGCCCGGCGGCGGCGCCTGGGGTGCCCGCGAGCTGCGCCAGTCCCACGGCCGGCGGGAGAAGCCGAACCGGTTCTCGGTGCCGTGCAGGAGCCGGCCGACGTTCTTGCGGTGGAACACGACCACGGCGGCGCAGGCCACCGTGAGGAAGATCAAGACGGGCGTCGGCGCACCGAACACGAACGCGAGCAGCGGCATGGCCACGCAGCTTGCGAGCGACGCGATGCTGGAATAGCGGGTGGCGATGAAGAGCATGCCCCAGATCCCGGCGACGCACAGCGCGGCCAGCGGGGCGACCGCGAGCGCAGCCCCGAGCCCGGTGGCGACGGCCTTGCCGCCCTGGGCGAAGCCGAGGAACAGCGGCCGGTAGTGGCCGACCATCGCGGCGGCGCCGGCGACGACCGCGCCGAGCGACCCCGCCACGGCCAGCCCGATGAGCGCGGCGGCGGCACCCTTGCCGATGTCGAGCAGCGCGACTGCGATCGCCCACTTGGTCCCGACCGCGCGGGCCACGTTTGCCGCGCCCATGTTGCCGCTGCCGTGCTGGCGGATGTCCACGCCCTTCGCCCACCGGGGTAGCCAGTATCCCCACGGAATGCTCCCGAGGAGGTAGCCCGCGGCGATGAGGAGGGCGAGTTTCACGAAGGTGCGCGCTGCTGGCCGAACGCGTCGCCAATGTTACCCGTCCGGGGCGGCCGTGTGAGGGCGCGCCGACGGCGGGCGCTACGATCGGCCGCGAAGCGATCAGGAGGAGCCATGACCCCGCGCACGCGCCCACCGTTCCGCGCCGACCATGTCGGCAGCCTGCTGCGGCCGCCGAGTCTGCTGCGGGCGCGGGCCGAGCACGCCGAGGGCCGGCTCTCCGCCGACGATCTGCGCGCGGCCGAGGACGACGCCGTCCGCGAGGCCGTGGCGATGCAGCGCGATGCCGGCCTGTGCAGCGTCACCGACGGCGAGTTCCGGCGGGCCTCGTGGCACATGGACTTCATCTACGAGCTCGGCGGCGTCTCCCAGGTCGAGGGCGAGCGCCTCCATGTGAAGTTCCGCGACGAGGAGGGCGAGTACGACTTCGCGCCGCCGGCCATGCGCGTCGACGGCAGGGTGCGCATCGAGCGCACGATCTTCGGCGACGCGTTCGCGTTCCTGCGCGACACCGCGGGCGCCGCAACGCCAAAGCTGACGATCCCGTCGCCGAGCATGGTGCACTACCGCGGTGGCAACTCCGCGATCGACCGCGGCGTCTACCCCGAGCTCGACGGCTTCTGGGCCGACCTCACCGCGGCCTACGCCGACGAGGTGGCACGGCTGGGCGCGCTCGGCTGCACGTACCTCCAGCTCGACGACACGAGCCTCGCCTACGTGAACGACCCCGCCCAGCGCGAGCACATCGTCTCGATCGGCGGTGACCCCGAGCATCTGCACGAGACCTACATCGCGAACATCAACCGCGCTCTGCGCAACCGGCCCGCCGGCCTCAGCGTGACAACACACATGTGCCGCGGGAATGCGCAGTCGATGTGGGCTGCCGAGGGCTCCTACGACTTCGTCGCCGAGGCGCTCTTCTCGGAGCTCGAGGTGGATGGGTTCTTCCTGGAGTACGACGACGCCCGCTCGGGCGGCTTCGAGCCGCTTCGGTTCGTCCCGGCGGGCAAGTGCGTGGTGCTCGGCCTCGTCACGACGAAGCGGCCGCTGCTCGAGGAAAAGGACGCGCTCAAGCGCCGCATCGAGGAGGCGGCCCGATTCGTCGACATCGACCAGCTGTGCCTGTCGCCGCAGTGCGGGTTCTCGTCGACCGTCGAGGGCAACCGGCTCACGATCGCCGAGGAGGTGGCCAAGCTGCGCCTGGTCGTCGAGACCGCCGCCGAGGTGTGGGGCTAGCAGCTACCCGACGGGCTTGCGCATGTGCACGAGCTCGTGGTTGCCCGCGTCGGTGCGGTGCGTCTCGATGTAGCCCCGGCGCGCGTAGAGGCCAAGGTTTCGGTGGCTGCGCTCACCGGTGAAGAGGGTCAGCGCGCGTACCTGCGGCTGCGCGTGATGCTCGACCGCGGCCAGCAGCCGGGATCCGAGCCCCTCACCCTGGCGGTCGGGGGCGACGGCCAGCCGCGAAACGTGGGCGATGCTCGGATCGGCCGGGTCGTGCCGCAGGCGGACGGTCGCGATCAGGCGGCCGCGATCGCGGATGCCGAGCACCGTGACGTCGGCCGATGCGAGCGCGGCGCGGATCTCGGCGAGCGTCTCGGTGAGCGGCGGCAGCCACGGGTCGTCGTGCGCCTGCGCCTCGACCACGTACGCGGCCCGTTGCAGAGTGAGCAGCTCGCCGGCGTCCGGCACCTCGAGCGCGATGATCTCCTGCGGCGCAGGCGGCGTTGCCACGGCGGGGGATCCTACAAGCGCCCAGGTGGGTAGACTGGCCTGTGAGTGTAAGAGTTCGCTAACGAAGGAGGAGACGTGGCGGAGCATGATGGCAGCGGCACGCGCGAGGATCCGTGGGTGCTGCGCACCCCGCCGGGGCAGTCCGAGTATCAGGCCTTCCGCGACGAGTCGCTCGATCCACCGGCGCTCGTGGTGCAGGTGGGCAAGACCGAGGTGCGCTACCACCTGCGCTGTCTCGACGATCTGCACGCGATGCTTGTCGCCCACGGCGACTGGATGCCGCTCGGCAGCGCCGACGAGCAGAAGCCCGCTGCGGAGGGCACGGTCGAGGCGTGGGCGCGGTCGGACACGAACCCGGTCGGCGGCTGGTACGGGCTCAAGAAGGGGCTGCGCGGCCGCTTCGCCAACTACGTGCCGCCGGTGATGGAGGCCCTCGGCCGCGCGGAGGTCGAGCATCAGCCGCGCAACAACCGCATGCGCGCCGTCTAGACAGGCGTGGGATGAGGCCGGATTGCACCGCCCTCTTTGTGTGACGTCGCAAATACCCCGAATTGGGGATGGAACCCCCCCTCGGACTACGTAGGATGCGATCGCTGTGTGGGGTGGAAAACGGGCTCTTCGACCCCCCCGGAAGGGGGGTGTTCGATGACGACCCTCCGGTCCGGCCGGACGGTCGCAGAGGGCAGGCGGGCGAGCCTGTCCGTCGCCACCGTGCCTCCAGGGATGGTCGTCCTCGACGCCGACCTGCGCATCCTCTCGGCGCAGGCGGCGCCACCGCTCGGGCGGATCGGCCCGGACGATGTCGGCGGCCTGCTCGCCACGGTTGACCCCGACCTCCATGCCGCGCTTGCGGCCGCGGCCGCACAGGTGCTCGCGACCGGCGAGGCGCAGACGGGGATCGCGGTCTCCGCCGCCACGGGGCGGCACCTGGTCAGCCTGATGCCGCTGCCGGGCGCGGGCGCGGCAGCGCTTGCGTGCGTCTTCGTGGGCGTCGCGGCCGCCACAGGCGAGGGGGGCGGGGCGGCCGCGGTGGTGCGATCGGCCGGCGACGCGATCGTCTCGATGGACATGCAGGGTGTCATCCGCAGCTGGAATCCCGGCGCCGAGCGGCTGTACGGGTACACGGCCGCCGAGGCGATCGGGCGGCCCATCACGCTGGTCGAGCCCGCCGCCGCGCGCGTGCGTTCCACCGACCTGATCAGCCGGATCTGCTCGGGCGAGGGCGTTGCGGGCCAGCGGCGCGAGACGTTGAGGTTGCGCAAGGACGGCGTGCGGATCGAGGTGTGGCTCACGGCCACGCCGGTGTTCGACGGCGGCGGGCGCACGATCGGTCTGGCCGAGATCGGGCGCGACGTGACCGGGCGGCGGAAGAGCGAGCGCCGCACCGAGCGGGCGCTGCGCGAGAGCGAGCGCCGTCGCCGCCAGGTGCTCGCGAGCATGCTGCAGGCCGAGGAGGTCGAGCGCAGCCGGATCGCGACCGAGCTTCACGACGACACCGTGCAGGTGATGATCGCCTCGATGATGGCGATGGACCGGGTTGCGCTCGTGGCGAGGCGGGCCGGGTCGGCCCACCTCGAGTCGGCTGTCTCGGTTGCGCGGGCGACGCTCGAGGAGGCCACCGACCGGACGCGGCGGCTGATGTTCGAGCTGCGGCCCGCCGTGCTCCTGCGCGACGGTCTCGTCGCCGCCGTCCGCGTCCTCGCCCAGCAGGTGGGCCGCGAGACCGGGGCGACGGCGCGGGTGGAGGGTGCGGTCGCACGGTACGACCATTCCGTCGAGGAGCTCGTGTACCGCTCGGTGCAGGAGGCGCTCGCGAACGTGCGCAAACACGCCCGCCCCGCCGCCATCTCGGTCGAGCTGACCGAACGCCGCGGATCGATCCGGGCCGAGATCTGCGACGACGGGCTCGGCTTCGACATCGTCGATGCCCGGTCACGGCCGCAGTCGGCCCTGCACCTCGGCCTCGACGCGCTGCACGAGCGCGTCGGCGCCGTCGGCGGCACCGTCGAGATCATCTCCTCGCCCGGCAAGGGCACCTGCGTACGCTTCACCGTCCCGGTCAGCGGCTTCGAGCGCACGGCCCGCGGCCGCGCGCAGACCACGGTCTCGCTCGACAGCTAGAGCCTCGCGAGGGCGCCACGAGAAGAGCAGGCAGTGGCTGTGGTCGTATCCGTACTCTTGCGTCGGCTCCAGGGTCGGAACTGATCTCACCCGGATCCTCTTGAGGGGTCGTTTGTGATGACATTTGGCATGAACGACATGTGTCATCTGCAGTTTCACGCCAATCACCGAACACATCGTGACCCACACGCGACACGTGATACGGCAGACTCGGTCGTATGGCCTCGCCCTACATGCCGACGTTGTACAAGAACCGTGGAGTCCCGCTGAAGCGACCCGTGTGCACGCTCTGCGTCGATGGTACACCTGGCCGCACTGAGGAGGTGGGACTCTCGAACTCCCGGGCCGGCGCGCCCGTCCGCGCCCAGGAAGCTATGCGTGGCCCGAGTCTGCGCCGCAGGCTGGAGTCGCGCTACGCGGGTGGCGCAACGCGGGCCCGCTGGCTGACACAACCGCGATGACCGTTTACGGCGGGTGTTTCGTATCGGTATTGCGCGACCCCGCTACACGCTCCTGTAAGGTGAGTCGACCCCGACAGGAGGAACATCCCGCCATGCCCCGCAAAGCGACCATCGGCCCAGCCGTGTACGAGCGCGTGAACCAGCTCGTCGCGGAGGGCAAGACCCGCACCGAAGCATTCACCCAGATCGCACAGGAGCGCTCGAGCCGGCCCGGCACGATCGCCGCGAACTACTACCGCACCGCGCGCGCTCAGCCAACGGCCGGTGGCGGCCGCCGCCGGAGCACGCGCACCCGCCGCGCCTCGGCGCCGGGGAGCGGCTCGGCTACGACGGCCGCGCCCGCGCGCCGGTCGGCCGGCGACGGCGATATCGGCGCCCTCGCGAACCAGATCAGCGACCTCGTCGCCCAGCTTGTGCGCCAGGTGCAGGAGCGCGACCAGCGCCTGCGCGAGCTGCTCGGCTGAGCCGACGCCGCGACGACGGCCGATCGACGGGCGCGGACGGCTCGCCGGTCGGCCGTCAGGTGGTGACGGTCACGAGCGTGCCGTAGTTCATCAGCTGGTACGCCGTCGCGGCGGCGGAATACGGCAGCTCGACGCATCCCAGGCTCTGCGGCGACCCGTACGAGCCGCGCAGGAATCCGTGCACCGCGTCGCCGCCGTTGAAGTAGCTCACCCAGGGCACACCCGGATCGTTGTAGTGCGTCCCGTCCGGGTTCGTGCCCTGCATCGTGGTCGACGTGTAGCGTAGGTACACCGGATACGTCCCGAGCGCCGTCGGCGCTTGCGGGATGCCCGTGTTCGCCGGCGACGTGAACGGCGCGCGCCCGGTCTGGTAGACCGTGATCGTCTCGGGCGAGCCCTCGCGCACGAGCGCGTAGGTGTACCGCGCCTGGACGGCGGGGCGCGGCCGCACGAGCGCCTGCCACACGCGCCGGCCCGCGATGCCGTCGATCGGCATGCCGTGATCGGCCTCGTAGGACATCACCGCGCCGCGGGTGATGGTTGAGAACACGCCCGGCTGCCACTGCGACCGTAGCTCCTGCGGGGCATCGAACCGCCACTGGAAGCGGCCGTGCCGGGCGGCGAGCTCGAACACCGGCGGCGGCCCGACGGCATGGAACGACACGGGCAGATATCCGCGTTTGGCGAGCAGCTGCTGCAGCCGCAGCACGTTCGGGCCGTGTGCCCCGTCGCTCACCAGGTGAAAGCGCATGCGCGGGTTGCCGTACGCGCGCACCGTCTTGCCGGAGTGGCCGCGGTGGTGGCGGTACACGATGAGCGTCCGTCGCGCAGGCTTGTGGGTCGCTGCCGTCGCGGCCGGGTCGCCGGAGCTGCGGGTCGCGGCGACGACGACGCCTGCGGCGACGGCCACAAGCGCGACGAGTCCGGTCAGGGCGAGCAGGCGCCGCATCGGCCGCAGTGTACCGGCGTGACGGGCGGTCCGAAAGCGGTCAAGACACCAGGCGCAGCGACGATTATCGAGGCCATGACGCGCCGCTCCCCCGCCGACATCGCCGAGACCCGGCACGCCGTGATCGTCGGCCGACCGGACGGGGTGATCCTGCACGTGAACGACGCCTTCACCCGGCTCACGGGCGTGAGCGCCGGCCTCGCCGTCGGCGCCGATCCGGCCGCGGTCGGGCTGACCACGCGCGAGCAGCTGCGCTGGCTGCTCGACCGGCTGCCCGCGCCGGGACAGGGGTACCGGTTCCACCGCACCTTCGACACGCCCGAGGGGCCGCGCACCTTCGAGGTCGACCTGCACACCGTCTCGGCTGCCGGCGAGGCGCTCATGTTCGCGACGCTGCGCGACGTCGAGCCGGCGATGACGACCGACATCGGCGTGCTCGGCGCGGTGGTCGACGCGGCGCCGCTCGGGATCGTTGTCTACGACCGCGGCCTGCGCATCGTCCGCGTCAACCGCGCGGTCGAGCGGGCGGGCCGGATCGGGCCGATGCACATCGGCATGCGCCTCACCGACGTCGTGCCCGACGCTCCCGTCGACGTCGTCCACGGCATCGAGCGGGTGTTCCGCGCCGGCGAGTCGGTGGTCAACCGCCAGGTCGACGCCGTGAGCGGGGAGAGCTTCCTGATCACGCTCTTCCCGATCCGGGACGAGGCCGGCGCGGTCGTGCTCGCCGGCTGCCTGTACTCGGACGTCACCGACCGGGTTGCCGCCGAGCGCGCGCTCGTCGAGAGCGAGCGCCACCGGCGCCGCATCCTGGTCACGATGCTGCAGGCCGAGGAGGCCGAGCGCAGCCGCATCGCCACCGAGCTTCACGACGACACCGTGCAGGTGATGACCGCCTCGCTCGTCGCCATGGACCGCCTCGCCCTCGTCGCCCGCCGCAGAGGCGAGCGGGAGCTCGAGGAGGCCGTCGCCCTCGCGCGCGCGACGCTTGAGGAGGCGACCGACCGCACCCGCCGGCTCATGTTCGAGCTGCGGCCCGCGATCCTCGCCGAGCACGGCCTGGCGGCCGCGATCGGCGTCCTGGCCGATCAGGTCGCGCGCGAGTCCGGCGCCACGGCGACGGTGCGCGGCCGGGTCGGGCGCTACGACCGCGCGCTCGAGGAGCTCCTGTACCGGGCGGTGCAGGAGGCGCTCGCAAACATCCGCAACCACGCGCAGGCGGCGCGGATCGATGTCACGCTGCAGGAGCGGCGAGGCGAGATCGTCTGCGTCGTCGCAGACGACGGCCGCGGGTTCGACGTCGACGCCGCGCGGGCTCGGCCCCAGGCGGTCTTCCACCTCGGGATCGGGTCCCTCGTCGAGCGCGTCCGCGCCGTCGGCGGCGACGCGACGATCGACTCGGCGCCGGGCCGGGGGACGCGCGTGCGGCTCGTCCTGCCCGGGACGCTCCACCGCCGCGCACACGCCGCATAGCGGGTAGAACTTCGCACATGCCGGACCCGCCGCTCGATCCGCTCGCGGCCTCGTTCGGACGCGTCGCCGAGGCCTACGACCGCGGCCGTCCGCCGTACCCGCCCGAGGCGCTCTCGTGGCTCGTCTCCGAGCTTGCGCTCGATCGCGACGCGGTGGTACTCGACCTCGCCGCCGGCACCGGGAAGCTCACCGCCGGCCTGCGGCCGCTGGTCGGCCAGGTGATCGCCGTCGAGCCGGTGGATGCGATGCGGGCCGTGCTCGCGGCGGGGCAGCCGTGGGCGCGCGTGCTCGCGGGCACCGCCGAGGCGATCCCGCTCGCCGACGCCGCCGTGGATGCGGTCGTCGTCGCCGCCGCGTTCCACTGGTTCAGCGCCGCAGCCGCGCTTGACGAGATCCACCGCGTCCTGCGCCCGGGCGGTGGCCTGGGCCTGCTCTGGAACCGGCCGGAGTGGGAGGGCGAGCCATGGTTCCCGGCGTTCGCGCAGGTGCTCGACCGCGCGCGGTCGGCCCAGGGCCACCCGCCCAACCGCTACACGGTGGGCGAGTGGCGGGCCACGCTCGAGCGCTCGGCGCTCTTCGGGCCCGTGCGCAAGCGCGAGTTCCGCCACGTGCACCGCGTCACGCGCCCGGAGTTCCTCGCGCGGGTGGCGTCGTGGAGCGTCGTCGCCGTCCTGCCGCCCGAGGAGCGGGCGGCGGTGCTCGCCGACGTCGACGCGGTGCTCGGCCGCGCCCGCGTGACCGCGCTCGACCTGCGCTACCGCACCGACGCCTACCGGACCCGGGCGTATCCGCCGGCCGGCGCGGCGTGACCGCCGCTCACCAGTCGCTCTCGTCGTAGAACTGCGTCCACAGCGGTTCGGTGCCGACGCGTACGCGCGTGATCTCCTCGGCGGTCAGCCGCCGCTTCCAGTTGGTGATGTGGGTGGCGCTGTCGCGCCGCACCGAGTCGGGCCGGCTCGCCTCGGCCGGGTTCGACGGGTCGGAGGTCGCGCGCGCGAGCGCCTCCACACCGTCGTCCCAGGGCAGGCGCATGTGCGCGAACAGGTCGCGGAACCGCTCCACCGGCGCGCGGGAGTAGTCCTCGAGCCGGGTGAACGCCCACTCCGAGGCGCGGCGCTCGCGCACCCGGGCGATCGCCTCGGTCTGGATGTTCCAGAGCAGGATGGCCTGGTCGACGATGTCGTGCTCGCGCGCCGCGTATGCCCGCAGCTGCTCCTCGTAGCCGCCGAGGAAGTCGCGCATCACGAGCGGCTGGGCGAGCAGGTCGCCGAAGCGCTCCGTGTGCGGCCAGTGCAGGCGCTTGATGCTGGCCGCAAACGCGCACGGGTGGCGGGTGATCATGACGACGTCCATGTCGAAGCGATCGGCGAGCCACTCGGCCGAGTACACCGCGATCGGATCCTTGTAGAGCGGCGCCGCCCCCTGCGCGCGGTAGCCGCGCCACCGGCCCACGTCGCGCCCCATCCGGCCGGCGTCCTTCGCGCTTCGCAGCGACCGCAGCTCGGCCCGGATGTCGTATCTGAAGGCGAGCGAGCGTTCGATCGCGGCCGTGTACGGCGCGCAGTTCTCGGCGCAGACGTACTCGAACCAGTGCGGCCAGCGCACCGCGAGCGTGCCCGGCCGATGGATCGGGCTGAACGGCTCCCAGATGTAGCCGATCGGGATCGGAGCGGCCGCCAGGATCTGGCCGATCCAGCCCGTGCCGGAGCGGATCGCCCCGGTCACGAGGATCGGCTTCTGCGGCGGCCGCCCGCCCTTCGCGCTTGCGCGCTCGTCACCCTCCACTGAAGCTCGCCCCCTGCGGACGTCGGTCTCGTCGGCCGCGCCGTCGGCGAGCCTGCATCGAGTACACCGCCACCACGGTATCGCGTCAAGGCCGTCAACCATCCGCCAACCCTGCGGCCGCTCCAGCCGGCCGGCTTCTCTAAGCTCATAGGCGATGCGTCGAGGAGCCCTGCTGGCGATCGTGCTTGCGCTTCCCGCGGGAGTCCTCGCCCACGAGCTCCTGCATTCGTCCGGCACGGCCGCGCCGACCGCGGCCCAGCAGCCCGCCTCCGGCACGACGACGCCGGCGAGCCAGGCGACGAGCCCGAGGCCGCCGGGCGTGCTCGTGCCGGTCGTGGCCCGCGTCGGCACGCTGCCGGCCCCGGTCCAGGATCCGGCGGTGGCCGCGCTCGGCGACCGCGTCTACGCGTTCGGCGGCCTCGACGGCGCGCAGGCGTCGGTGGCGTCGGTGACCACGTTCGCGTCAGCCGGCGCGCACACCGGCGCGCAGCTTCCGGTTGCGATCCACGACGCGGCCGCGGCGGCCGTGGGCGGGCGCCTGTATGTCTTCGGCGGCGGCCAGTCGCAGAGCTATGCCGGCATCGGCCGGTTCGATCCGGCGAGCGGTCGCACCCGCCTCGTCGGCTCGCTGCCGACGCCGCTCTCCGACCTGGCCGTGGCCACGATCGGCCCGACGGCCTACATCGTCGGCGGTTACACCGGCGCGATCTTCTCCGACCGCATCGTCGCCTTCACCGGCGGGCATGCGCGCACGGTCGGGCGGCTGCCGGTCGGGCTGCGCTACGCGGCGGTCGCCGCGCTCGGCGGCCGGCTCGTGATCGCCGGCGGGCGCACCGCGAGCGGACCCTCGGCGGCCGTCTACCGGTTCGATCCGGCCACCGGGGCGGTGACACAGATCGGACGCCTGCCGGCGGCGGTCATGCACGCCTCGGCCGGGGTGCTCGGCAACACGATGTACGTGGTCGGCGGCATCGGCACCGCCGGCACGACGGCCGCCGTGGTCGCGGTGACCGCCGCCGGTCGCGCCCGCGTCGCCGCGCGCCTGCCGCAGCCGCTCTCCGACGCCGGCGTCGTCAGCCAGCCCGGCCGGCTGCTCGTGCTGGGCGGAAGCGACGGCACCGCACCGGTCGCCTCGATCCTCAGCATCACGCTGCGCCGCCGCGCCGCCGCCGGGACGGCGCCGGCGCGCCCGTCCAAGCGTCGGCACGCGGCCGCGGGCGGTCCGCCGAAGCTCTTCCGCGGGGCGCTTCCGGGCGACCTCCTGATCGCCGACCGGGGCAACAACCGCATCCTCATGGTCGACCCCTCGGGGCGGATCGTGTGGCGGTATCCGAGCCGGCCCGGGCAGCGGCACTTGTTCTTCGACGACGACACCTTCTTCGGCGACCACGGCCGCAAGATCATCTCCAACCAGGAGGACGACCACTCCATCGTCGAGATCTCGTATCCGTCCGGCCGGATCGTGTGGCAGTACGGGCATCCCGGCGTGCGCGGGTCGGCGCCCGGCTACCTGAACACCCCCGACGATGCCTACCTGCTGCGAAACGGGCTCATCATCGTCGCCGACGCCTACAACTGCCGCGTGCTCGAGATCCGCGGCCACCGGGTGGTGCGCAGCATCGGCAACGGGGTCTGCGCCCACAACCCGCCCACGAGCCTCGGGGCCGTGAACGGCGACACGCCGCTGCCCGGCGGGCACATCCTCGTCAGCGAGATCAACGGCTCCTACATCGACGAGTTCACGCTCGGCGGCCGGCTCGTCCGCGTCTACCACGCGCCGGTGAGCTACCCGTCAGACCCGCAGCTCACCCGCAACGGCAACATCATCCTGGCCGACTACTCGCGCCCCGGCGGCGTCGTGATCCTCTCGCGCAGGACGGGCGCGGTGCTCTGGACCTACCGGCCGGCGTCCGGGCCGGGCATGCTCGACCATCCCAGCCTCGCGGCGATGCTGCCGAACGGCGACGTCATCGTCGGCGACGACTTCAACGACCGCATCGTCGTCATCGACCCGCACACCAAGCGGATCGTGTGGCAGTACGGGCACACCGCGGTCGGCGGGACGGCGCCGGGCTACCTGCACATCCCGGACGGGTTCGACTTCGTGCCGGTCACGAGCACGGGCAAGCCCGATCCGGCCGCGATCGTGCACGGCCCCTGACCGTCAGGCCGGGCTCAGCCGCAGCCGTCGGCCTTGGGCGAGTACGGGCCCTCGATCCCCGGCTTCGCCTGGAACGAGGAGTTGCAGCCGCAGGTCGAGGCCACGTTCGGGTTCTCGAAGCTGAACCCGGCACCCATCAGGCCATCGTGGTAGTCGACGGTCGATCCCTGCAGGTACGGCAGGCTGATCGGGTCGATGACGACCCGCACCCCGTGCGAGTCGATCTCGACGTCGTCGGCCTCGCGCTCGGTGTCGAACCCGATCGCGTACTGGAAGCCCGAGCAGCCGCCGCCCTCGACCGCCAGGCGCAGCACCTGCGCCTCGGGATCCTCGGCCGCCAGCGCCTTCACTCGTTCTGCGGCGATCTCGGTGAGGTTGACCATGGGCCAATTGTAGCCGCGACCCACGCCGCCGCGCGAGTCGTTCATGCCGCCGCCCTGCGGCCGGTCAAACGGTACGCCCACACGAGCGCTTCGGCCACGGCCTCGTACAGCTCCGGCGGCACGTGCTGTCCGAGCTCGAGGGTCTCGAGCGCCTGAACGAGCACGGTGTCCTCGCGCACCGGGATGCCGGCTTCGGCCGCCGCCTGCAGGATCGCGTCGGCGACGTGGCCGGCGCCGCGGGCGACAAGCTCGGGCGCGTCGTCGCCCTTGCGGTAGCGCACGGCCGCTGCGCGGCGGGCCGGCCGCGGCTCAGGCATAGCCATCGAACGCGCCTCCGGGCGGAGCGGGGGACGGGGCCGAGCGGGGGCGGGCGAGCACGGCGGCAGCGGCGGGGCGGCCGGTGGCCCGCTCGAGCGCGGCGATCAGATCGGGCAGGGCCGCCTCGGCCCGCTGCGTGAGCCCGCCGGGAGGAGTGACGACGCCCGCGCGGACGCGGCCGGCGCCGATCCGCAGCCGCACCTCGATCGCGCCCAGGTCGGGGCAATGCAGCGTGAACGCGGCCTCGCCGCCGCCGTCGCCGCCGCCGGAGTCGCCCTCGCCCTCGTCCTCGGGCTCGACGGTGATCGTCGCCGCGGCGCCGCCGGGCAGCCACAGCGGGCCGTCGGCGAGGCCGAGCGCGACGCGCAGGAGGTCGCCGTCGCCGCGCAGCGCCAGCTCGCCGGCCAGGCGCGCCGACGCCTGCTGGTCGGGACGGCCGCCATCGTCGCGCACGATCCGCACCACGAGCTCCTCGGCATCGGCGCGGGTCACGCGCAGGTGCAGGCTCTGGCCGGCGGCGAGACCGGCCGGCACGCGCGCCTCGAGGATCACGCCCGCGAGCGAGATCAGGCCGCGACCGCCTCCGAGCGGCGCCGACACGACGCGCGCGACCAGATCCTTGCCGGCTGCGAGCGCGAGCGGGCGCGCTCCCGACGCCGGGTCGGAGGTGGCCCCCTTCAGGGTGATCTGCTCGAGGTTCATGTAAAGGCTCGCTCTCGCCGGACGACTATCGGCTCAGGAACCGGATGCTCCGGACTCCTGTCATCGACCGTTTGGGAGTGAATTCGAGATGGAACGAGGTCTCTACATCGCGGCATCGGGGATGCTGGCAGAGCAGGTGCGCCAGGACCAGCTCGCGAACGACCTCGCCAACGCCTCGACTCCCGGCTACAAGGGCGACCACGCCGAGCAGGCGAGCTTCTCCGACCTGCTGCTGTGGAACTCGACCACCGGCGCCCCCGTGGGATCGCTGAGCATGGGCTCGCGCATCACCAAGGTCGTGACCGACCTCACCCAGGGTCCGCTACAGAACACCGGCAACCCGCTCGACGTCGCCCTCGACGGCCCGGGCTTCCTCGCCGTGCAGACCGGCTCGGGCGTGCGCTACACGCGCGACGGCCAGCTCGTCGTCGACGGCAAGGGCCGGCTGACGACCGCCACCGGCGAGCTCGTGCTCGGCACGAGCGGCAAGCCGATCACGGTCGGCCAGGTCAGCGACCCCACCAAGATCTCCATCGACGCGCGCGGCACCGTCAAGGTGGGCAGCCGCACCGTCGGCACGCTCGCCGTGATGTCGCTGACCGGCGCCACCAAGCAGGGCGATACGCTCTTCACGGGCACGCCCGGCGTGCGCCCGGCCGGCACGAACGTGCAGCAGGGCTTCCTCGAGGGCTCCGGCGTGCAGCCGGCCGAGGCGATGGTCGACATGATCGTGTCGTTCCGGTCGTACGAGACGGCGCAGCGCGCGATCCAGTCGATCGACACCGAGCTCGGCCGCGCCGCCAACTCGGTCGGCACCGCCACCGGCCAGTAGCGCCGCCGGCGCGCAGGGCGCCCTCAAGAACCCCGCCACCGCGCCGATAACAGGGCCGAACATATCGGGGATTGCAACGGCTGGACTGCACCGCAGAGGCCGACAGGGAGACGCACCGACGCGAGCTCCCAGCCCCGAGATTCCCTCGGAAGGCAGCAATGCTGAACGGACTCTATTCGGCCGCCAGTGGAATGCTGGCACAGCAGACGCGGATGGACATGCTCGCCAACGACCTGGCGAACCTGAACACCACCGGCTACAAGCAGGCGCGCATCGGCTTCCGCGATCTGCTCTACAACTCGGAGCAGGGCATGCCGGTCGGCGCGGGTGCGGCGGTCGTCGACGCCGGCCGAAACGATGCCGAGGGCGCGCTGATGCAGACCGGCGAGCCGCTGTCCCTCGCGATCGACGGTCCCGGCTTCTTCCAGGTGCGGCGCGCCGACGGCAGCGTCGCCCTCACCCGCGACGGCGACTTCCGCACCGACGCGAACGGCGACGTCGTCAACCAGTCCGGTGACCGCCTCGTCCCGCCGCTGCGCATCCCGCCGGGCACCGATCTCGACAAGCTCTCGATCTCGTCCGACGGCACGGTGGCCTCCGGCCAGACGCCGATCGGCAAGATCACGCTGGTCAACGTCACGAACACCGCCGGCCTCGAGGCGCTCGGCGACAACGATTTCGCGCCGACGTCCAACAGCGGCGCCCCGACGGCGATCGCGGGCTCGCAGCTGCAGCAGGGCTACCTCGAGGCGTCCAACGTGGATCTCGCCACGAGCATGGTGTCGATGATCGACGCGCAGCGAAGCTACGAGATGGACAGCCGCGCCATCCAGAACCAAGACCAGATGATGCAGGTCGCAAACCAGATCCGGCAGTAACGATGAGCGACCTCTCCGCACAGCAGCTCACCGCCCTCGGCTCGACCGTCATGCCGACCGTGCTGCCCCCGGACGTCCGCAAGGCCGGCGCCAAGGGCGAGCAGCTCTATCAGGCGGCGCTCGGGTTCGAGCAGATGCTCACCCAGCAGATCACCGACCAGCTCGCCCAGACGATGCAGGGCTCCGACGGCACGGACGGATCCGACTCGTCGAGCTCCGACAACCCGGACGACCCGTCGAGCCAGTCGATCTTCCCGACCGACTCGAGCTCCTCGTCGATGGTCGGCCAGATGCTGCCGCAGGCGCTCTCCGACGGCATCACGCAGGCCGGCGGCCTCGGCATCGCCCACCAGCTCTACCTCCTGCTCGCCCAGCAGACCGGGCTCACGGGCGCCACCGGGTCGGCCGGCGCGTCCGGCGCGGCCGTCGCCCCGGGCGCAGCCTCCGGCGGAACGGCGGGGAGCGGACAGTGAACGGCCTCGTCGAGCACCTCGAGCGCCAGCTCGAGTCCAACCGCCGCCTGCTCCAGATCGTGCTCGCCCAGGCCGAGGCCATCAAAGTGCAGGATGTGCAGGCAGTTTTGGCTCGTTTGGCTGACGTCCAGCACGAGATGGCCAAGCGCGCGCAGATCGAGCGCGAGCGCGACGGGCTGCTGCGCACGGCCGCTCAAGTTCTGCGCGTGCCTGCCGATCAGGTGACCCTCGACATGCTCCTGACGCTGACTCCCGAGCCGACCGCCACCCGCGTGCGTGCGCTCTCCGCAGAGCTCAAGGGCCTCCTCGCCGAGGTCGCGCGCATCCACCGCCAGAACCGCGTCCTGATCCGGCAGGAGCTCCTGTTCCTGGACCACCTGATGCGGGTCATGTCGGGCGCGCCCCAGGCCGGATACACGGCCGTCGGCCATACGACTCCGACCCAGCCCGCCAACCTCGTGGATCTGAGGGGATAGCGTGGGCATCTCGACGTTCATGGGGCTTGAGACCAACCTGCGCGGACTGCTCGCGCAGCAGCAGGCGCTGGACGTCACGAGCCACAACATCGCGAACGCGAGCACCACCGGGTACTCGCGCCAGACCGCGGTGCTCGTCGCCTCTCCCGCCTACGCGATGCCGGGCGTCTCGACCGCGCCGGCCGGGGCGGGGCAGCTCGGCACCGGCGTCGACGTCGCCGCCTACCAGCGCATCCGCGACTCGTTCCTCGACGTCCAGTACCGCGCCCAGTCGATGCTGCAGGGCCAGGCGCAGGCCAACCAGGACGGCCTCCAGCAGGTGCAGCTCGCGTTCAACGAGCCCACCTCGAGCGGCATCAGCGGCCTGCTCGCCAACTACTGGTCGGCCTGGCAGAACCTCTCGAACAATCCCGAGGACATGGGCACGCGCCAGGCGCTCGCGCAGTCGGCGGCGAGCCTCGCCGACGGCTTCACGAGCCTCTCCGGGCAGCTGACCACGCTGCAGTCGCAGACGGGCCAGAACGTCTCGGACACGATCACCCAGGTCAACTCGTTCGGCTCCCAGATCGCCCAGCTGAACCTGACGATCTCGAAGCTCGAGGTTGCCGGCGACACGCCGAACGACCTGCTCGACCAGCGCGACGTGCTGCTCGACAAGCTGTCCGCGCTCGGCAACGTCTCGACCACCGCCGGCGCCAACGGCTCGCTCGACGTCTCGTTCGGGGGCGCCTCGCTCGTGACGGCCGCGACCTCGAGCACGCTCGCCGAGAGCGATCTGACCGGGCTCACCTCCGGCAAGCTGCAGGGCCTGATCACTCTGCGCGACACGACCATTCCGGGATACCAGACGTCGCTGAACACCATCGCCTCGACGCTGATCTCGAAGACGAACACGCAGAGCGGCCTCGGCTTCGACCTGAACGGGAACCCCGGCGGCGCCTTCTTCACCGGCACCGACGCGTCGAACATCGCCGTCAACTCCGCGCTGGTCTCCAACCCGTCGCTGATCGCCGCGTCCTCGACCGGCGCCGTCGGCGACTCCGGCAACGCGCTCGCGATCGCCGACATGCAGCACACGAACGTGATCGGCTCGTCGACCATCGACGTCGCCTACACGCAGCTCGTCACCCAGGTCGGGTCGGACGTGCAGCAGGCGACGAACCAGGTGGACACGACCACCGCGCTCGTGAACGCGCTCCAGAGCTCGCGCCAGTCGGTGTCGGGCGTGAACCTGGACGAGGAGATGACCAACCTGATCACCTACCAGCGCGGCTACCAGGCCTCGGCCCGCGCGCTGAGCGCAATGGACTCCATGCTCGACCAGCTGATCAACCGCACGGGGAGGGTCGGACTGTGACCGTCCGCATCACCCAGAACATGCTGAACACCACGCTGCTCTACGACCTGCAGAACGTCTCCTCGCAGCTGCAGACCTCCGAGCAGGAGCTCTCGTCCGGCTACAAGCTGAACAAGCCGTCCGACGACCCGTACGGTGCGAGCCAGGCGCTGAAGCTCAAGGCCGACCTGGCCTCGAATCAGCAGTACCAGTCGAGCGTCAGCGACGCCAACTCGTGGCAGTCGGTGGCCGACACCGCGCTTGGCGGCATCGGCGACTCGCTGCAGCGGGCGCGCGACCTGGTCATCCAGGGCGCGAGCGGCACGAACGACTCCGGCGACCGCACCGCGATCGTCACCGAGCTGACCCAGCTGATCGACTCGATCAAGACCGACGCAAACACCCAGTACGCCGGCCGCTACATCTTCTCCGGGACGGACACGAACACGCAGCCGTACCAGCTCGGCGCCACCGACACCTACTCGGGCAACACCGCCAGCATCACGCGCGAGATCGGCGCGGGGGTGCAGGTGGCGATCAACCAGCCCGGCTCGAGCGTGATCGGCGATGCCTCGAGCGGCCTTCTGAGCACGCTGCGCCAGATCGTGACCGACCTGAACTCGGGCAACACGAACGCGCTCTCGACCACCGATCTGAACGCGATCGACTCTGCCAACGACACCCTTTTGAACGCGCGCGCCCAGGTCGGGGCGCTCTCGGATCGGCTCACGACTGCGACGAATCGGCTCACACTGACCGAGCAGTCGTCGACACAGCTTTTGTCCAACGTCCAGGATGCCGACATGACCCAGGTCATGGTCAACTTCTCGACCCAACAGGCGGCGTACCAGGCGGCGCTCCGCGCCGGCGCACAGATCATCCAGCCGTCGTTGATGGACTTCCTCACCGGATAACGACTCCCCCCCAAAGGAGGCCCCCAAATCATGGACATTCAAAGCACACGTTTCGGCAAGATCGAGATCCGCGAGGAGACGGTCATCGTCTTCCCCGAGGGGCTCATCGGCCTGGGCGGAACCCGGTATGCGCTCGTCGCCCGCGACGACAAGGCCGTGTTCTACTGGCTGCACTCGATCGACGACCCGTCGCTGGCCCTGCCGGTGACCGTGCCGTGGCCGTTCTTCGCCGACTACGACGTCAAGCTCTCCGACGACGACGCGGCGACGCTCAAGCTCGACTCGCCCGCGCAGGCAGAGATCTTCTGCGTGGTGCGCGCCACCGACCAGCTCGGCGACTTCACGATCAACCTGCGCGGCCCGATCGTGATCAACGGCGAGCGCCGGCTCGGCCGCCAGGTGATCAACGAGGTCGGCGGATACGGCGTGCGCGAGCCGCTGTTCTCGCGCGTCCCGCTGTCCGAGGTCCGTCCCGCCACCCCGGCCGCTCCTGTCGCGGCCACGGGGGTCTAGACGTGCTCGTCATCACCCGCAGGTCAGGCGAGCGCATCTGCCTCGGCGACCAGATCACCGTCACGGTGCTCGAGGTCTCCGGGTCGAGCGTCCGCCTCGGCATCGACGCGCCGAGCGAAGTGCCCGTGTACCGGCACGAGATCTGGCTCGCGATCAAGGAAGAGAACGCCGCCGCCGCGCTCGCGCCGGTCGGCAGCGTCCCCACAGACATCCCCCCCACGACTAGCTACGCAGTCCATCCCCAAGGAGAACCGTCATGTCCCTTTCCGTCCAGACCAACATCGAGGCGTTCGATGCGCATCGAAACCTGGTCAACACCTCGAACCAGCTCTCGAACTCGATGCAGAAGCTGTCTTCGGGCTACCGGATCAACAAGGCTGCCGACGACGCCGCCGGCCTTGCGATCTCCGAGAAGCTGTCCGCCCAGGTCAGCGGTCTCACCCAGGCCCAGCAGAACGCCCAGGACGCCGTGAACCTCGTGCAGACCGCCGACGGCGCCATGGGTGAGGTGCAGTCGATCCTGCAGCGCGTCCGCGACCTCGCGGTCGAGTACAACAACGGCACGCTGTCCAGCTCCGACCAGGCCGCCATCACTGCCGAGGTCGCCCAGCTCTGCGCCGAGGTCTCCAGCATCGGCACCGAGACGAGCTTCAACGGCATCGCCCTGCTCACTGGCAACGCCACCATCACCTTCCAGGTGGGCTCCAACGACGGCGAGACGATCGCCACCTCGGCCGTGCAGCTCTTCGGCTCGGGATCCGGCTTCGCGGTCGATTCCTCCCTCTTCAACTTCAGCGGCTCGACGATCAACCTGTCGGCCCTCGACACGGCGATCGAGAACGTCTCGAACGACCGCGCGACCTTCGGTGCCGTGCAGAACCGGCTCCAGCACACGCTGAACAACCTCGGCAACTACCAGGAGAACCTCTCCGCCGCCGAGTCGAGCATCAAGGACGTCGACATGGCGTCGGAGATGGTCAACTTCACCAAGCTGCAGGTGCTGCAGCAGGCCGGCATGAGCGTCCTCGCTCAGGCCAACCAGTCCTCGCAGTCGGTGCTGACGCTGCTGCGCGGCTAGTCCCGATCCATTGCACACGCTGGTCCACCAGGGGCCGTCCGCACACCGAACCGTGCGGGCGGCCCCTGACGCATCCCGGGCTCAACTTCCGGCCGCGGCTGGCGATGTAGTGGGAGACGTATGAGCACTCCCGCCGATGCCGTGATCCCCTCGAGCTTCACCGACGCGCTCAGCCGCATGCAGCAGCTCGAGGCGATGGTCAGCCAGCTTTCGAACCCGTCGGTGCTGACGCCGGCCGCGTCCGGCGCGGCGGCGGTCGCGCCCTCGTCGGCCACCGCCTTCCAGCAGGCCCTGAGCGCCGCCACCGCAGCCCAGACCGCCCCGGTCGGCGCATCGGGCGCGAACGCCGGCCAGACGGCGCTCCAGGTCGCAGAGACGCAGGTGGGCGTGACCGAGCAGCCGCCCGGGTCGAACGACGGGCCCCAGATCGCCCAGTACCGCACCGCCACCCAGGGCGCCTACGCCGGCGCCCCCTGGTGCGCCTACTTCGTCTCGTGGTGCGCGGCCGAGGCCGGAGCCCCGATCGGCAGCCAGGGCCAGGGCCTCGGCTCCGTCGCCGAGATCACCGACTGGGCGCGGTCGACCGGCCGCCTGACCCAGACGCCCGCGCCGGGCGAGCTGATCCTCTTCGGTACCGAGCACGTCGGCATCGTCAAGTCGGTCAACCCGGACGGTTCGCTGACGACCGTCGAGGGCAACGCCTCGGACGGTGTGCGCGAAGAGACGCGCTGGCCCTCCGAGGCCACCGGCTACGTCCAGCTCGGCTAGCCACCCGCCCCCACCGACCCACCACCAGCCGGGGGACAGTCCCCTTCACAAATCCGCCCCGTGGCGTGGAGCGCCGCGGGCGCTGAGGGTTTGTGAGGGGGACTGTCCCCCAAACTGCTCCATCTCCAGCCGCGGCGGGACAGGACGGTGAAGCCGCCGGGACGGGACGGCGAGGCCGACGGTACAGGACGGCGAACCACCTGAGAAGCGGCCCCCTGCTTGGGTCAGGCTCGTGGGAGAACCATGGTTCCCCCACGGCAAAAGAGGGGCCACCCGGTGGGTGGCCCCTCGTTCCGTCTTACCGTGTTGCTTGGTGGTACTAGCGCAGGAGCGAGAGCACCGACTGCGGGGCCTGGTTGGCCTGAGCGAGGACGCTCATGCCGGCCTGCTGCAGCACCTGGAGCTTGGTGAAGTTGACCATCTCCGACGCCATGTCGACGTCCTTGATGCTCGACTCGGAAGCCGACAGGTTCTCCTGGTAGTTGCCCAGGTTGTTCAGCGTGTGCTGAAGCCGGTTCTGGACGGCGCCGAACGTTGCCCGGTCGGTGGACACGTTCTGGATGGCGGCGTCGATCGCCGACAGGTTGATCGTCGAGCCCGAGAACGCGAAGATCCCGGAGTCGACCGCGTAGCTCGAGCCGGCGCCGAAGAGCTTGACAGCCGAGGTCGAGATGGTCTCGTTGTCGTTGGCGCCCACCTGGAAGGTGATGGACGTGTTGCCAGTCAGCAGCGCGATGCCGTTGAACTGGGTGTCCGAGCCGATGCTCGAGATCTCGTTGCAGAGCTGCGCGACCTCGGCCGTGATGGCGGCCTGGTCGGAGCTGGACAGCGTGCCGTTGTTGTACTCGACCGCGAGGTCGCGGACGCGCTGGAGCATCGAGGTGACCTCGCCCATCGCGCCGTCAGCCGTCTGCACGAGGTTGACTGCGGACTGGGCGTTCTGCTGGGCCTGGGTCAGACCGCTGACCTGAGCGGACAGCTTCTCGGAGATGGCGAGACCGGCGGCATCGTCGGCAGCCTTGTTGATCCGATAGCCCGAGGACAGCTTCTGCATCGAGCTGGCCAGCATGCTGCTGGTGTTGACCAGGTTGCGGTGAGCGTCAAACGCCTCGATGTTGGTCTGGACGGAGAGGGACATATCTTCCTCCTTGAAGATAGGTGTGTGTCCTTTGCGCCCGCGTCCTTGCGGTGCGCCTCCCGGTAATCGACCGCCCACACAGTGTCTTTAGCGCTCTGGAAGGATTGCAAGGAATACGGCTCGGCGAACGCGCGAGGGGCCACCCGGTGGGTGGCCCCTCGTTCCGTCTTACCGTGTTGCTTGGTGGTACTAGCGCAGGAGCGAGAGCACCGACTGCGGGGCCTGGTTGGCCTGAGCGAGGACGCTCATGCCGGCCTGCTGCAGCACCTGGAGCTTGGTGAAGTTGACCATCTCCGACGCCATGTCGACGTCCTTGATGCTCGACTCGGAAGCCGACAGGTTCTCCTGGTAGTTGCCCAGGTTGTTCAGCGTGTGCTGAAGCCGGTTCTGGACGGCGCCGAACGTTGCCCGGTCGGTGGACACGTTCTGGATGGCGGCGTCGATCGCCGACAGGTTGATCGTCGAGCCGGAGAAGCTGAAGATGCTCGAGTCGACCGCGTAGCTCGAGCCGGAGCCGAACAGCGCGACGGCGTTCGCGGAGATCGTCTCCCCGTCGTTGGCGCCCACCTGGAAGGTGATCGTGGCGGTGCCGGTCAGCAGCGCGATGCCGTTGAACTGCGTATCGGTGCCGATGCTCGAGATCTCGTTGCAGAGCTGCGCGACCTCGGCCGTGATGGCGGCCTGGTCGGAAGCGGACAGCGTGCCGTTGTTGTACTCGACCGCGAGGTCGCGGACGCGCTGGAGCATCGAGGTGACCTCGCCCATCGCGCCGTCAGCCGTCTGCACGAGGTTGACTGCGGACTGGGCGTTCTGCTGGGCCTGGGTCAGACCGCTGACCTGAGCGGACAGCTTCTCGGAGATGGCGAGACCGGCGGCATCGTCGGCAGCCTTGTTGATCCGATAGCCCGAGGACAGCTTCTCCATCGAGCTGGCCAGCATGCTGCTGGTGTTGACCAGGTTGCGATGGGCGTCAAACGCCTCGATGTTGGTCTGAACGGAGAGGGACATATCTTCCTCCTTGAAGATAGGTGTGTGTCCTTTGGCACCGCGTCCTTGCGGTGCGCCTCCCCGTAATCGGCCATCCGACTACCGCATTTAGCGTAGGGCGAAGATCGTATGAATTACGATGTGCAGCCGGCCTACGCGCGCACGTCGATCAGGTGCGGCTGGTCGTCGTCGGGCTCGTCCGTCTGCTCGCGCGGCGGATCCTTGGGCCGGCGCGGGTCTCCGTCGCGGCGCGCGTCGCGCTCGCGCAGCTTCCAGGCCGGTGGCGTCTGCGGGATGCGGTCGATCGGGTCGGTCATGCGCTAGGCCCCTGGCTCGCGCGCGCCGCGGCGGCACGCTCAGCCTCGCGGACGCGGCCCTCGACGGCCCCCCGCACGGCGGCGCTGGCTTCGCCGTCGAGCAGATGCTGCCACAGCACGACGGCGGCGATCCAGGCGAGCATCTGGGCGGCGACGCCGGCGATGACGCCGCGCAGGAGCGCATCGGGGAGCGGCATCCCGCTCATATAGCTGTAGGCGACCACGCCGCCGAAGCCGAGCAGCCCGCCCCAGGCCTTGATCTGGCGGATCGACTGGGCGGCGCGCGGGTGGTCACCGAGCGCGACGAGCGGCGGGTTCTGGTCGGCCATCAGGGCATCACCAGCGACGCCAGCTCGAGGGCTTCGGCGGGCCGCAGCCCGTCGGTCGGCCGGCGGCCGTCGCACAGGTAGGAGACCGGGCGCTTCAGCCGCAGCGACACGCCCACGGCGACCGCGGCGGACGGCGCCTCGTCGATGCGCGAGATCAGGATCCGGTTGGCCGGGCAGGTCGCGTCGAGGGCGGCGTTCAGGTGCAGCAGCGAGCGCGCGTCGTAGCCGGCCGGGGTGACCAGGTGCGTCTCGTCGGGCCGCATGGCGGCGAGCAGCCGGCCGAGGGCCGCGATCCCGTCGGGATCGCCGGCCGACACCGGCGGCGTGTCGATGACGATGACGCCGTCCGGGCCGGGGGCGCGCACCGCCGTCTTGGCGGCGTCCGCCGTGTCGGCGCTGCGGCGCTCGATGTCGAGCCCCTCGGTCAGCGCGGCCAGCCGGTCGGCGCCCTCGCCGGGCTCGAGGCTGACGGTGCGCACGGTGAACGGCGAGCGGTCGGCATAGGCGTGCGCGAGCTTGGCGGCGGTCAGGGTCTTGCCCGACCCGGCCGGCCCCACCAGCGCGATCGTGCGGCTCTTGGTGCGCCAGCCGTGCTCGACGCGCATCGTGCGGGCGAGCATCCGGCGCACGAGCTCGGCCGGCGTGGCGTCGGGGTCAAACGGCGCGAGCATGCGGGCGGCGTCGGTGACGAGGCCTTCGACGACCGAGTCGGGCATCCCCGCGCCCACGAGCCCGGCGGCCACCTCGTCCCAGCCTGCGCCGAGCACTGGCCGTGAGGCCACCTCGACCGTGCCGTTGGCCGACACGAGGTCGAGGTCTTCGAACTGGGCCTGCGGGGCCGGGGCGACGTCGCCGCCCGCCAGGGCCTCGTCGAGCGCGTCTGCGAATGGGCTGGCCTGCTCGATCAGCGAGCGCATGACCGGGCCGCCGTCGTCGTCGGCGTCGGCGTCCGGCGCGCGGGTGGCCGAGTCGTAGGCGTCAAACACGGTGCGGGCGGGGATGGCCGGCACCGGGCCTCCGGCCTGGGCCTCGATCTCGATGCAGCGCTTGCCGAAGAAGCCGGCAAAGCCGCCGGTGACGCCCTCGCGGCGGCGCGTGATCACGGCCATGTCACCGAGGTCGGCGCGGATCTGGGGAAGCAACTCCTCGAGCGACGCGCCCTGATAGGTGCGGGTCTCTGGCATGTGTGCTCCTTGGCGAAGGGCGGCGAGCCCTAGCCGCCCACGACTCCGGTGGACTCGACGCGGATCCCCGGCAGGATCTCATTGTAGGACACGACCGGCAGTTGGGGTAATGCCTGCTCGATCAGCCGTCGCAGGTGCCTGCGGATGCGGCCCGAGCACAGGAGCACCGGCCGCACGCCCATGCCCGTGGCCTGCTCCACCTCGCCCGTCAGGAGCCGTACGACGGTCTGCGCGCGCGAGGGATCCATGGCCAGGTACTCGCCGTCGCGCGTCTGGGTGACCGACTCGGCGATCTCCTGCTCGAGGTTCGGGTCGAGCGAGATGGCCTGGAGCGCCTTGGTGGAATCCAGGTAGCCGAGCGTGATCGCCCGCGCGAGCGCCTGGCGGGCGTACTCCGCCAGGATGGCGGGATCGTGCGTCGAGGCAGCGCGGTCTCCGATCGCCTCGAGGATGGTGCCCAGGTCGCGGATCGAGACGTTCTCGCGCAGGAGGTGCTGCAGGACGCGCTGCACCTCGCCGACGCCCAGCTTGTCGGGGACGACCTCCTCGACGACAGCGGCGTTCTGCTCCTTGAGCGCGTCGAGCAGCTTCTTCGTCTCCTGGCGGGTGAGCAGCTCGTCGACGTGCCGGCGGATCGTCTCGGTCAGGTGCGTCACGATCATCGACTCGGCGTCGACAACGGTGTAGCCGAGCGCCTCGGCCTCGCCGCGGTGGTTCTCGTCGATCCACACGGCGGGCAGCCCGAAGGCGGGCTCGGTCGTCGGGATGCCGGACACGCCCGGGGTTGCGTCGCCCGGGTCCATCGCCAGGCGGTGGCCGGGGATGACGCGGCCGCGGGCGACCTCGACCCCGCGCACCTTGACCGCGTACTCGTGCGAGTCGAGGCCGACGTCGTCGTGGATCCGCACCGGTGCGATCACCATGCCGAGCTCCGACGCGATCTGGCGGCGGACGACGCCGACACGGCCGAGCAGCGAGCCGCCGGACTTGGCGTCGACCATCGGCACGAGCCCGAAGCCGATCGTGAGCTCGAGCGGGTCGATCTGGAGCGCGCCGACGACCGCGTCGCCCGGCTGGGCGGAGGGCGCCGGCAGGCTGTCCCTGGCGGCCTGCACCGCGGCGACCCCCGCGGAGTGGGTGACCATCGCCCGGCCGAGCAGGAAGAAGATCACGCCGATGGTGACGAACGGGATGATCGGCATGCCCGGGACGAGACCCATCGCGGCGATGATGCCGCCGGCGATCATGGGCGCGCGCGGCTGGCGCAGGATCTGGTCGGAGATGTCCGATCCCAGGTCGGACTCGCTGCCGGAGCGGGTGACGATGATGCCCATCGCGGTCGAGATCAGGAGCGCCGGGATCTGGGCGGCCAGGCCGTCGCCGATCGTCAGGATCGGGAAGGTGTGGGCGGCGTCCGAGAACGACATGCCGCGCTGCAGCAGGCCGACGCCGATGCCGCCGAGCAGGTTGATGGCGACGATCAGGATGCCGGCCATGGCGTCGCCCTTGACGAACTTGGACGCGCCGTCCATCGCGCCGTAGAAGTCTGCCTCGCGGGCGATGTCCTCGCGGCGCTGGCGGGCCTGCTGGTCGGTGATCTGGCCGGCGTTCAGGTCGGCGTCGATCGCCATCTGCTTGCCCGGCATCGCGTCGAGGGTGAAGCGGGCGGCCACCTCGGCCACGCGGCCGGCGCCGTTCGTGATGACCACGAACTGGATCACGACCAGGATCAGGAACACCACCATGCCGACGAGCACATTGCCGCCGACCACGAACGAGCCGAAGGCGTGGATCACGTTGCCGGCGTCGCCGTGCAGCAGCACCAGCCTCGTGACGCTGATGTTGATGCCGAGGCGGAAGAGCGTCGTCAGGAGCAGGAGCGACGGGAACGCCGCGAAGTCGAGTGCCTTGGGCACGTACATCGTCGTGACCAGGATCATCAGCGCGCCCGCGATGTTGACCGTGATGAAGATGTCGAGCAGCGGGCTCGGCAGCGGCACGAGCATCATCGCGACGACCACGACGACGCCGACTGCGGCCAGCAGGTCGTTGTGTTTCAGCAGCAGCTTCAGCCCACCGCCCATGGCTCAGCGACCCCTCACGACGAGGGTGTGACCGGTCGATGCCGGCAGGCGGCCGCGGGGGGAGCGGCGGCGAAGCGACGGGCTTCCGATTCGCATGCGGGTCCCTCATCGGCGTTCTTTCGCCCCGACTTGAGCCGTGCGTCGGCCACGCTAGGCAACCCTCCGGCGGCGCCGGCCGGCGGTGCGGAAGACGAACGCGAGCACCTCGGCGACGGCGGCGAAGAACTCGTCGGGGATCATCTGCCCCAGCTCGACCTCGCGGTGCAGCGCACGCGCGAGCGGCGGGTTCGTGAGCACGGGCACCTCGGCGTCCT
The DNA here is from genome assembly GCA_963825325.1 of uncultured Actinomycetes bacterium. Lineage (GTDB taxonomy): Bacteria > Actinomycetota > Thermoleophilia > Gaiellales > JAICJC01 > JAICJC01. The sequence goes on along the minus strand of CAWGSU010000006.1, from coordinate 881,104 downwards.
CGGCCGCCTGGCGGATAGCCTTGGCGACCAGGTCGACGCCCTTCGCGACGACCTCCGGGGCGGGCTTGGTGCCGTCGTAGCGCAGGGCGACTGCGAAGTGGGTCGGGTTCGTAACGACGACGTCCGCCGTCGCGACGTCGGCGATCATGCGCTGCCGGGCGCGGGCGAACTGGCGCCGGCGGATGGCGCTTCGCACCTCGGGGGCGAGGTCGGACTGGCGCGACTCCTGCCGCACCTCCTCCTTGGTCATCTTGAGCGACTTCTCGTGCTGGTAGCGCTGCCAGGTGAAGTCGATGATCCCGATCAGCATGAACGCGAAGCAGACGTACAGGGCGAGGCTCATGATCGCCCCGGCGAGCTGCTCGAGGATCTGGCCGGGGGTCGCGCCCGCGAGCTCGCCCAGGGTGGTCAGGCGCGGCCAGATGGCGACGAACGCCGCGACGCCGACGACGGCGGCCTTCGTGATCGTCTTGCCCGCGTCGAAGAGCGCCTTCGTCCCGACCAGGCGCTTGAACCCGGTGCGCGGGTTGATCTTGCTCCACTGCGGCTTGATCGCCGACCCGGTGATGCGCGGCCGGTTCTGCACCAGGTTCGCCACGAGGCCCGCGGCAGCGGCGGTGATGGCGATCGGAGCGGCCATCGAGAGCACCGACATCATGCCCCACGTCGAGAGCGTGCCGAGGCCGGCCCGGCCGGCCAGGCGGGTGTCTCCAGACTGCGAGAGGCCGACGCGGACGACGTCGGCGAACTTGTTCAGCATGGTCGGTCCGGTGATGATGAGCGCGACGATGCCGCCGATCAGCACCGCCGCCGAGGTCAGGTCGACCGAGCGGGCGATCTGGCCCTTCTTGCGCGCCTCGTCACGGCGTTTGGGAGTTGGCTTCTCGGTGCGGTTGTCGGCCACCGGTCAGCCGCCCAGCGTCTGGACCGCCTGGGTGACCGACAGCTGCAGCGCACCCTGGATCTGGTTCGAGACGAACGGCAGCGTGGCGGCGATCACCGTCATCCCCACCAGGATCTTGGCGGGCATGCCGATCACGAAGACGTTCATCTGCGGCACGGCGCGCGACACGAGCCCCATCGCCGCGTCGGTGATGACGAGCGCCACGAGCGCAGGCGCCGCGATCTCGAGGCCGATCGTCCACACCTGCGCGAACGCGTTCACCATGCCCGCGGTGAGGGCGCCGATGTGCGGATAGGCGGTGATCGGCAGGGCGTGGTAGCTCGCGCCGAGCCCCTCGATCATGATGTGGTCGCCGCCCGACATCAGCATGACCATCACGGCGAACAGGGTGTAGAACTGGCCCAGGATTGCGGTCTGCTGATTGTTCACGGGGTCGAGGATCGACGAGAACGAGAACCCGACCAGCGTGTCGAGGATGCTCGCGCCCGCCTGCACGGCAGCGCCTACGAGCGCCATCGGGAAGGCGAAGACGAGGCCGACACCGATCTCCTTCAGCATCAGCAGCACGAACGCGCCCGCGTCGAGAGGGACGGTCTGGCCGTGCACGGCGATCGGCATCAGCGCGAGCGAGATCGCCATCGCGAGCATCAGCTTGATCCGCATCGGGATCATCGCGGTCGAGAATGCCGGCGCGAGCACGAAGAGGCCGCCGACGCGCGAGAGCACGAGCAGGAAGCCCAGCACCTCGGTCAGCGCCTGCGTCGGCAGCGTGACGTTCACGGGCCGACCAGGTTGGGGATGTTCGTGTAGAGGTTCTGGGTGTAGGTCAGCATCTGGTCGAGCATCCACGGGCCGCCGATGGCGAGCACCGCCCCGATCACGAGGATCTTGGGGATGAACGAGAGCGTCTGCTCCTGGATCGACGTCACGGCCTGGAACACCGAGACGATCAGCCCGACGACGAGCCCGGCGAGCAGGAACGGCATCGACACCTCGAGCGCGACGGTGAGGGCCTGGGTGGCGAGTGAGTTGACGGTGTCGGGATTCATGGTCGTCAGGTGTGGAAGGACTGGACGAGGCTCTGGATGACGAGGTGCCAGCCGTCGACGAGCACGAACAGCATGATCTTGAACGGCAGCGAGATCAGCACCGGGGGCAGCATCATCATCCCCATCGACATCAGGGTCGAGGCGACCACCATGTCGATGATCAGGAACGGCAGGTAGATCAGGAAGCCGATCTGGAACGCGGTCTTGAGCTCCGAGATCATGAACGCCGGCACGAGCACGTAGGTGGGGATGTCCGCGCGCGTCTTGGGGCGCGGCAGGTTGGCCATGCGCACGAACATCGCCAGGTCGGAGTCGCGCGTCTGGTTGAACATGAACGTCCGCAGCGGCTGCTGGCCGCGGTCGGCGGCCTGGCTGAGCGTGATCTCGTGGCTCGTGTACGGCTGGATCGCGGTCGTGTTGATCTGCTTGAACGTCGGCGCCATCACGAAGATCGTCAGGATCAGGGACATGCCGACGAGCACCTGCGAGGGCGGGCTCGTGGGGGTGCCGAGCGCGTTTCGCACGAAGCCGAGCACGATCAGGATGCGCGTGAACCCGGTCACCATGAGCAGCGCGCCCGGCAGGAGCGCGAGCAGCGTCATCGAGACCAGGATCTCGACCGGCGTCGAGAGCGCGTTGCCGTTGATCGAGATGCCGGAGCCGGCCGTTGCCAGGAGCGGGAGCACGGTCATGCGCGGGCCGTCCGCTTGCGCAGGTTCTCGAGCAGGTTGTTGCGCCGAAGCGGCGTCGCGGGAGGCAGCGAGAGCGCCATCTCGCCGCCTGTGCCGGCGCGCTCGATGAGCATGGCCTCGTCGGCGGCGTACACCCGTAGCGGGGTGATCGAGTGATCGGTGGCGCCCACGAGGATCAGCTCGTCGCCCGCACGCACGAGGTGGAGTGAGCGGTTCGGCGCAAGCGGCGTGGTGGCGATGACGCCGATGCGCTCGTCGGCGCGGCCCGACTTGGCGCGCGCGGCGCTCTTCAGGAGCCAGTAGACGCCGTAGATCACGCCCAGCACGACGGCGAGGCCGACGATGGTGCGGATCACATCCGCACCGGCGCTTCCGGCCGCGACCGGCGCGGTGCCCGCCGATGTCCCGGCTCCGGTGACGTCGGCGCCGAGTGGCGTCTTGTCGACGTGGAAGGCGGGCGCGTGCTTCCGGGCGTTGTGCGCCGCCGCCGCCTTGTGGGCGGCGTGGTCAACCTGCGTCGCGGCGGACGCGGTGATGGGGTGGAGCAGCCCGGCCGCGGTGAGAGCGATCGCGATCAGGCAGATGCTCGACCGAACTGGGGGGAGTCGGCGAGAGAGCAAGGCGATGACCTCATCGGAAGACGCGCGCCTCGGCTTGAGCATCGGCTCGGGCGGCCGGCCGGTTTAACCGAAGGGGTCGCCGGGGTTACTACAAATCGGGGAGGGTGCCGCGGGCTCTGGTGCCGATACGGACGTGGAACGCTTGGGCTCCGGCCCGATGACGCGCTCCCCAAAACCGTCCGCTCCCCTCACGTCTCGTGTTCGCTTGGAGGTTCCCTCTGTGGAAGCATCGCCCGTGTCCAGCACCCGGCCCACTGCCGGCACCGCGGAGGCCCTGTGGCGCGCCTGGATCCAGAACAAGGATGTGGCGGCCCGTGACCGACTCGTGCTCTCCTACGCACCGATGGTCAAGTACCTCGCCTGCCGCAAGGTGCGCGAGCTCCCGGCCCACTGCGAGCTCGACGACCTCGTGTCGTGCGGGCTGCTCGCCCTGATCGCCGCCGTCGACCGCTTCGACCCGGCCAAGGGCGCGACCTTCGAGCAGTACGCCTGGACGCGCGTGTCCGGCGCCATCATGGACGAGCTGCGCCGCCAGGACTGGGCGCCGCGATCGCTGCGCCGCAACGGCCGCGCCATCGAGCGTGCCCGCGAGCAGTGGCAGCTGCGCACCGGCCGCCTGCCCACCGACGACGAGCTGGCCAAGGATCTCGAGATCGACGTCGCCCATCTCCACAGCCATCTCGAAGGGCTGTCGCGGGCGGACCTCCTCAGCCTCAACACCCCCGCGCGGGGCACCGAGGAGGCCATGCCGGTCGAGGTCGGCGACACGATCGAGGCGCCTTCGGGCGAGTTCGATCCCGAGCTCGCGGCCCTCGCCGGCGAGCGCGCCGAGGTGCTGCGAGACGCAATCGCGTCGCTCAGCGAGCGCGAGCAGACGATCCTCGTCCTGCTCTACGTCAAGCACATGCAGGGCGCGGAGGTCGGGCGGATGCTCGGCATCAGCGAGTCGCGGGTGTCTCAGATCCTGAGCTCGATCCGGCGCACCCTGAAGGAGCGGATCGACACGTACGACTCGGTCGTGCCGCCGCTTCGCCGCGCCGCGTAGACCCCTCACCGGGGGACAGTCCCCGGGTTCTTACGGGTCGCTCCACCATCACCGGGGGACTGTCCCCTGAACAACCCGCCCCGGGCGCTGTCGAGAGGCCGTGACGCTTCACTGGGTTGTTCTGGGGGCTGTCCCCTGAATTGCTCCATCTCGACCACGGTTGTGGGCGCAACGCTTGCTGTCACGGCGCGGCTGGAGATGGAGCAGTGTTGGGGACAGTCCCCCTCACAAACCCTGAGCCCGGGGTGTGCTCACCGCTACGGGGCAGATTTGTGAAGGGGACAGTCCCCCGGTTCACTGCGGGACGCTCCACCATCACCGGGGGACTGCCGCCTGAACAACCCGCCCCGTGCGCTTCGAGAGGCCGTGACGCTTCACTGGGTTGTTCTGGGGACTGTCCCCTGAACTGCTCCATCTCGACCACCGTCGTGGGCGCATCTCTTGCTGTCACGGCGCGGCTGGAGATGGAGCAGTGTCGGGGACAGTCCCCCTCACAAACCCTGAGCCCGGGGTGTGCTCACCGCTACGGGGCAGATTTGTGAAGGGGACAGTCCCCGGTTCACTGCGGGACGCTCCACCATCACCGGGGGACTGCCGCCTGAACAACCCGCCCCGTGCGCTTCGAGAGGCCGTGACGCTTCACTGGGTTGTTCTGGGGACTGTCCCCTGAACTGCTCCATCTCGACCACCGTCGTGGGCGCATCTCGACCACCGTTGTGGGCGCGGGGAACGGTCCCCCGGTGATCGGTGGCCGTGCATACTCGGTGCCAGGCACCTCTATGCACGCAAGCGTTCGCATCCAGCTGCGCGTCTCGCCGGGCGCGGCCCGCACCGCCGTCGTCGGCCGCCATGGAGACGGCTGGAAGGTGCGCGTCGCCGCACCGCCCGAGGGCGGCCGGGCGAACGCCGAGCTCGAGCGCCACCTGGCTGCGGTCCTCGGCGTCGCGCGCCGGGACGTGCGCGTCGTCGCCGGGGCGGGCGCGCGCACGAAGATCGTCGAGATCGCGGGCGTCACCGCCGCGGCGGTTGCCGCGGCGCTCGACCGAGCCTAGGCGGCGGCGTCGAGGCGGCGCTTGGGCGACACGACGTGCGTGATGCGGAGGCCGAACTCCTCGTCGATCGCGACGACCTCGCCCTGGGCGATCGTCTGCCCGTTCACGAGCAGGTCGACCGGCTCGCCGGTCATCCGGTCGAGCGCCACGATCGATCCGGGGCCCATCTCGAGCGTCTCGCGGATCGTCATCGTGGTGCGGCCGATCTCGACTGTCAGCTCGACGGGGACGTCGAGCACCGGGCCGAGGTCGAGGTTCAGCGGTCGCTCGCCCAGCCGCTCCTCGAGCGCCGGCATCACGAGCTCGGTGCCGGCGGCGGGGGCGGCGGGGAGGTTCTGGGGATCGTGCTCAGACATGTGATTCCCTACTGGACGACGACGTCGGTGAACATGACCTGGGTGACCTTAACATCGGTCGAGCTCTGCAGATCCGTGAGGATCTTCTTCTCCAGCGTCGTGCGCTGGGCGCGATCGATCAGGGCGCTGTCGGGCAGGCCCGTCAGGTCGTTCGTGACGATGGCCCGTACGGCCGCGTCCTCGGTCAGGGTGGCGGTGCCGCCGCTCGCCGGCGCGGCCGGAACGCCCGCGCTCATGAGCAGCGCGACGGTGACCTTGCCGTAGTGGCCGCCGCTCAGGTTGACGACGAACTCGGGCGAGAGCGGAAACAGCGTGCCCGTGATCTTCGGGGGCACGGCCTTCGCCGGCTTGGGGGCGAGGACGAAGAAGTAGGCGCCGCCGCCGCCCGCTGCGAGCACGAGGAGGACGGGCAGGATGATTTTGAGCTTGCCTTTCATGGGGTGGAGCCTCCGGAGGATGAGGTTTTGTTGGAGCGGATCACGACGATGTCCACGCGCCGGTTGAGGGCGCGACCCGCCGCCGTGGTGTTGGGGGCCACAGGGTTCTGGTCGGCGTAGCCGACTGCCGCCAGGTGCTGCGGGGCGACGCCGTGGTGGAGCAGGAACTCGAGCACCGCGTCAGCGCGGGCGGTGGAGAGCTCCCAGTTGCTCGGGAAGGCCCCACCCGAGATCGGGACGTTGTCGGTGTTGCCCTCGACCGTGATCGGGTTTTCGATGTGCATCGAGACCAGGAGGCGGGTGACGCGCGTGAGCAGCGGCGTCGCGGTCGGCTTGAGGACGGCCTGGCCGCTGTCGAAGACGAGGTTGTTCGTCAGCAGGCGGATGACGAGGCCGCGCTGGTCGATGCTGGTCGAGATGTCAGCGGCAAACCCGTGCTTGCGGGCGTAGTTCTCGACGCGGCGCTGCACCTCGAGGAGCGTGTTCTGCTCCTTGGAGGCGGCCTTGGCCTTGGCCGCGGTGTTCGTGCCGGAGCCCATCAGGGTGCGCGTGAAGATGTTGAAGCTCGAGTCGACCGAGCCGCTCGGGGTCGCGGTCTGGACGCCGGTGATGCGGGTCGGGTTGCCCGACTGCACGCCCTTGCCGCCGTCCAGGACGCCGCCGATGAACGCCTTCTGCAGGGCGTGCTGGAGCACCTGGTACTTGGAGATGTTCACCGACGAGATCGAGAACAGCACCATGAAGAGCGCCATCAGCAGCGTGATCATGTCGGCGTAGGTCAGGAGCCAGCGCTCGTCGCCGCCCTCGTGGCCGCCGCCGTGCGCACCGCGCCGGCGCCCGCGACCGCTGCGGTGGCCGCTCATGCCGCTTCTCGCAGCTCCGCCGAGGACGCGCCGCCCTCGGCCTTCTTCTCCGCGCCGCCGCGGTCCGCGGGGGCGACGAAGGACTCGAGCTTCTCGGACAGCACCCGCGGGTTGTCACCGGCCTGGATCGAGAGGATCGCATCGAGGATCATCGTGCGGTGGTTGAGCTCGGTGGCCGACATCTCCTTGAGCTTGTTGCCGATCGGCAGGAGCAGCAGGTTCGCGCTCGACACGCCGTAGAGGGTCGCGATGAACGCACCCGAGATCGCGGGGCCGAGCTCGGCCGGCGCGGCCAGGTTCTGGAGCACGTGGATCAGGCCCATCACTGTCCCGATGATGCCGACCGTCGGCGCGAAGCCGCCGGCGGTGGTGAAGAGCCCCGCCACCTGCGCGTGACGGGCGGCGAGGCCGTCGATCTCGGACTCGAGGATCGCGTGCACGAGATCCGAGTCGGTGCCGTCGACGACCAGCTGGAGGCCCTTGCGCGTGAACGCGTCATCGATCTTGGCGACGTCCTCCTCGAGGGCCAGCAGGCCGTTGCGGCGCGCCTTCTCGGAGAGCTCGACCATCTGGCCGATGGAGCCGGCCGAGTTGATCGACGTGCCCTTGAACGACATGATGGCCGCCTTGGGCGCGGTCATGAACGAGCGAAAGTTCGTCGAGGCCATCGTGGCGCCGACCGTGCCGCCGGTGATCAGAATCAGGGCGGGGATGTTCAGGAAGGTGACCGGGTTCGTCCCCTCCATGATCGCCGCGAGGAACAGCGCGGCGAACGCCACTCCGATGCCGATTGCGGTGATTGCCTTCATGTCTATCCGTTCCTTCGGGGCGACTGCCGCCGTCCGTGGCGGCAACTTGCGTAACTGTGAAGATAATCGGCCTGTGTGGCCGGGGATTCAGTCTGCATCGCCGTGATCGCGCGGGAGCTCGATCACCGCGGCCAGCCGGCCGAAGGCGGCGTGGCGCACGGTGGCGGGGGTCGGGTGCTCGGTGGCGGTGAGGACTGACGCGCGCCACTCACGCACGAGCTGGGCGACCTCGGCGGGGGTCTCCGAGACCACGAATTTCGTGCCGTTGGCGAGCACGATCACGGTGTCGGGATTCGCGTCGACGACCTGGATCAGGTCGGGGTTCACGTACACCTCGCGGTCGAGCTGGGTGATGCGGTGGACGGCGATCACGCCGGGTCCTTTCATCGGCTCTTGCCGTGAGCCGGGGCCGGCCGTCACGCGGCCGGCCCCGAGGCTCTGGGGCTTAGTGCTTCAGGTTCACGAGCTCCTGGAGCATCTCGTCCGAGGTCGTGATCACACGGCTGTTGGCCTGGAAGCCGCGCTCCGCAGTGATCATGTTGGTGAACTCCTGGGCGAGGTCGACGTTCGACATCTCGACGGCCCCAGGGATCAGGGTGCCGAGGCCGTTCGTGCCGGCGACGTTGGCCGTCTCGGCACCGGAGTTGTTGGTGGCGATCCAGTTGTTGCCGGAGACGCGCTGGAGGCCTGCGTCGTTCGGGAAGGTCGCCAGCGAGATGACGGCGATCTTGGTGACGACGCCGGCGGAGTCGGTCACCGACACGGTGCCGTTCTGGGCGACCGTGACGGACTGCGAGCCCGGCGGGACCGTGATCTTGGTCTCGTTCGCCGCGCCGGTCAGCGGGTTGCCCGACGAGTCGAGCTTGAAGCCGACCACGTAGGCGCCCGCGTTCGTCACGACGTCGCCGTTGGCGTCCGTGGTGAAGTTGCCGGCCCGCGTGTACATGTAGTTCGAGGTGCCGCCGAGGGTGCTGCCGTCGTCGACGACGCGGAAGAACCCGTCGCCCTGGATGGCGACGTCGAGCGCGCTTCCGGTGGTCTGCACGGCGCCGGCGGTCATGATGTTGTTGATGCTGCCGAGGCGGACGCCGAGGCCGACCTGGGCGACGTCGGTGCCGCCGTGGGTGGTGGTCGGGGCGGCCGAGCCGTGCTCGAGCTGCGAGAGGGCATCCTCGAAGCTCGCCCGCTCGGACTTGAACCCGATGGTGTTGACGTTGGCGATGTTGTTCGCGGTCACGTCCAGCATCGTCTGGTGGACGGCAAGGCCGCTGATGGCGGAGAACATTCCTCGCATCATGGTGATCTGAGTCCTCTCCGGCCGATCGCTTCCCCGGATGGGGTCCGGCGCTTCGGCCCGTTCTGTGGTTTGGGTGGTTAGTTGATGACTGCGCTGTCGATGTTCGTGAACACTCTGTCGCGCATGTTGTCGGCACCGACCGCCGTGATTACAGTCCGATTGCGGACCGAGACCACGAAGGCGGTGGAGTCGACCATGACCAGGGCGTCACGCGAGCCCTTGGCCGCGGCCTTGGATACGCCCTCGCTGAGCCGGGCCATGGTGGCGGCGTCAACGGGGATGCCCCGCTGATTGAGCCGCTCCAGGGCATGGCCGCTGAGGCGGAGCGGCTGTGAGTCGGTCGCCGCGAGCCTCCGCTGGAGGAGCTGATCGAAGGCCGGGCCATCCGTGGCAGGCCGGCGCGCGCCCGCTGCGGGCGGCGTGGGGTCGGCCACACCGGGAGGCGTGGTCGCCGGATTGATGCGGATGGGATCGGCCGACATGGGTTACGACACGCCCACGATCTGGCTGAGGCTGATGCCGGTGCCGGCGATGTCGATGACGGGCTGGCCCTGGTTGAACGTCACGGCGTCGACGACGCCCGAGCCGGGGTTGCCGGCCGCGTCGGTGTAGGCGACCGTGTGGCCGATCAGGCCGATGCTCTGCGCCTGCTGGTTGCTCTGCACCAGGTTGGTCAGCTGCTCCACCGAGGAGAACTGCGCCATCTGGGTCACCGACTGGGTCGGGTCCTGCTGCGACTGGCTCAGCGGGTCCTGGTTCTGCATCTCTGCAACCAGGAGCTGCAGGAACCCGTCCTGGCCCAGGATCGCCGCCGGGTTGGACGCCGACGTCGTCGGCGCGGTCCCAACCGGGCTCGTCGTGGGGGTAACGCTGCTCATTGCATGCCTCCTATGCGAATACGTCGATCTGCGATCCCGGAAGGGGCAGCTGCGACGGCTGGATCGTGGTTTCGGCCTCGTCTTCGGCGGCGTCATCGCCACCGTTGGGCCCCATTGCGTTTGCCATGTCGGCCGCGCGCTCGCCGCGCGCGTTGCCTCCGCGGTCATCGCCGGAGAGGTGCACGTCGAGGCCGTGGACGGTGACGCCCTGGGCCTCGAGCGACCGGCGCAGGTCTGACCCGGCCTGGATCAGCGCCTGGGCGGCCTCGTGGTTGTCGGTGGTGACGATCGCCGACACGCCGTTCTGGTGGTAGCGCAGGGTCACCTGGACGTCACCGAGGTCGGCGGGGTGGAGCGTGATCCGGGCGATCGGCTGGCCCGAGCGCACCGCCATCCGCATCGTCGTGCCGGTGACATCGGCGAGGTCCTGCATGCGTGCGCGGGCGGTCACCGTGGCCGCGGCGGCCGGATCGGGCCGGTCGGCCGGGGCCTGTGCGGGCTGCGCCGGGGCGGCGGCGGCGATCGTGTTGCCGCCGGCGTCGGTTGCAGCCGGTGCCGCGCTCGCAGGTGCTGCGTTGCCCTCCGCGGGCGTCTGCGCCGCCGCGGCGGCCGGTGCCTGCGGGGTGGCCGCCGCCTGGGCGAGCGCGGCGGTGTCGTCGGAGTGCGGCCGGCGATCGCCCGTCTGGGCGCCGTCGCCCGCGGCGGCGGTGCGGGCCGTGGCCGCTCGCGCGGCGACGGGAGCCGCCGCGGCCGGGCCGGTGCCCACCGAACGGGCTGGGCGCTGTGGGGCGCCGGCCGGCTTCGGCTGGGCGGGAGCTGCGACGGTGGAGGCCGCCGCGACGGCTGCGGTGGCCGGCTGGCCAGGCGGTGTTGCACCGGCGGCGTTGCCTGCCTGCGGAAGCGGATCGGGTGCCGCGGCCGGCGCCGGCGCGGTGCGCGGTGCCGCGGCGGCGGTTGCCGGGCGGCCGGTGGCCGCCGTCCTGGGTGCGGCGGGCTGCGGTGCGACGGGCGTCTGGCCCGACCGCGGGGCGGCCGGGGCCGGCTTCGTCGCCGCCGCCGGAGCCGCGAGCGGTGCCGCGCCTGCGGCCGCCTGCGGTGCGCCCGGCGCCTGTGCCGGTGCGCCGGCGGTCGGCAGGGGCGCGGCCGCGGCCGGGGAGGCCGGTGCCGGAGTGCCCGCCGGTGCCGCAGGAGCGGCGAGGAGCGCCATGAGCGGGCTCATCGCTGCGCCGGCCGGCGCGGGCTGGTCGGGGCTCACCGGGTCGCCGGTGGCGGTGTGGCCGGAGGAGTCGCCTTCGGCCTTCTTGCCCTCCGCACCTGCGGTCCGGGCCTTGCTGGCGGTTGCGCCGGGCGGTGGCGATTCGGTCGCCGCCGCCGATCCAAGCGCCTCTTCGAAGGCGCCCGCCGGCGGGTCGTCGCCGCGTTTTGGCGGCGCCTGCGCCGGCGCGGTCGAGACCGCGACGGCGTTCACGGGGTCGTTCATGTGATGCGTCCTATCGATGTGGGTTGCGCGGAACCGCCCGAGTAGCGGGCGTAGTTTGCGAGCACGTCGGAGACGTAGCTCTGAGTCTCGGGATAGGGCGGGACGCCGCCGTAGGAGGCGACCGCGCCGGGGCCGGCGTTGTACGCCGCGAGCGCGAGCTGCACGTTGCCGCCGAAGCGGTCGAGCTGGTCGCGCAGGTAGTGCGTGCCGCCGTCGATCGACTGGGCGGGGTCGTTGACGTCCGTGACGCCGAGGCCGCGCGCCGTTGCCGGCATGAGCTGCATCAGCCCACCGGCGCCCGCACCGCTCTGCGCGCTCGGGTTGAACCCAGACTCCTGCTGGATCACGGCCGCGATCAGGGCTGTCGGCACGTCGTACTTCTGCGCGGCGGCCTGGATGTCGGCGGCGTAGGGTGCGGCGGCCGCGGGGACACCGGCGCCGAGCGAGGCGGCCGAGGGCGTCGTCCGCGAGCTCAGCACCTGGGCAAAGCTCGAGGTGCCGGTGGGCGCGGAGGAGGAGAGCGCTGGGAAGCTCGCCTGCAGGCTGGCCTGCAGCGAGAACACCTGGTCGATCTGGGCGATGGCCGTGTCGAGGCTCATGCGGCGTGCCTCTCCCGGTTGCGCAGGTGCGAGACGAGCGCGATCTCGGCGAGCGACTGCTCCTCGGCCTTGGCGAGCGCATGCGCGTGCTCGGAGGCGCGCCGGCGCTTCAGCCGCTCGAGCACCTCGCGGTCGCGGCCGGCCTCGACGAGCCGTCCCCGGCTGTGCTCGACCTGCTGCTCGGAGGCGGTGAGCTCCTGGCGGGCGGCATCGCACTCGCGCTCGGCCCGGGTGGCATAGGCCTCGCGGGCGTGCAGCTCGTGCCCCGTCACGGTCGAGCCGTGGGAGGGGGTGCGGGCGTGCAGCGCCGCCTTGGCGCGGCGGGCGGCGTCGTCGTGAGCCGACTTCCGCCGGGCCTGCAGGGCCAGCTCGGTGGCCAGCTGCTCCTGGGCCTGGTGCTCGACCTGCTCGCGGAGAGCGCGGACGGGCTCGAGATTGAAGGTGAACGATTTTCGCATCAGTGTCGTTTCATGTCCGGATCAGCGCCGGACTCGGGGGTCGGGGCCGGCTTGCACTGCGGGCCCCGCATGGGTAATCGGCGCCGGATCCTTGTGATTGAGGCTGGGGATCTGAGGCGCCGGTTACCCGAGGGCCTTGCCGATCGCGTCGAGCACGCGGTCGGGCTGGAAGGGCTTGACGACGAAGTCCTTGGCGCCGGACTTGATCGCCTCGAGCACCTTCGACTCCTGGCCCAGGGCGGAGCACATGATGATCTTGGCGCTCGGCTCGAGCGTCAGGATCTCGCGCAGGGCGGCCAGGCCGTCCTTCTCGGGCATGGTGATGTCGAGCGTCATGATGTCGGGGCGCAGCGACTGGTACTGGGTGATCGCCTCGGCGCCGTTGGCGCCCTCGCCGATCACCTCGTGCCCGCCCTTCGCGAGCACATCGCCGAGCATCTTCCTCATGAACGCGGCATCGTCAACAATCAGCACGCGTGCCATCAGCTGGTTCCTCCTTGGTGTGATTCATCGGATTCAGGGAAGGTGTTTGCCGCCGGGAGCACGGTCTCGATCCGCACGGCCCACTCGTCCTCGACCAGCAGCAGCCGGCCGGTGCCGAACAGGCGGCCGTTGACGAACAGGTCGACCGGATCGTCGGGTGCGCGGTCGAGCTCGACCACGGCGCCAGTCGCCAGGCCAACCGCGCGGCCGACCGGCATGTGCGTGCGGCCGAGCTCGGCCCAGACGCGGACGGGCACCGAGCGGACGGCGTCGGACGAGATGCGCTCGCCCGGCTCGGGCCGGTGGCGGTCGGTGGCGGCCGCCTGCGCGGCGATCTCGTCGAATGCGCCCTTCATGCGCACCACGAACGCGTTCGGCACGAGCTGCACGAGCCGGCACGGCTCGCCGAGGAGCGTGAAGCCGACGGTGGTGACGTGCGGTGTCAGGTCATAGGCGTCAGCGGCCTCGGCCGGAGTGGCGAAGAACCGCGTCTCCGGAGGCGAGATCTCGACCTCCTCGCCGAGCACGGTCGCGGTCGCGCCGGCCGCGGCGGCCATCATCTGGTTCATCGCCTCGCCGGCGGCGGACAGGTCGAGCTCGGACAGCTCCTCGGAGTCCGTCACCTCCATCGCATCCATGCCCATCATGGCCGCGGCCAGCCGGCGGACGCCGAGGCGGGTCATGACGAAGATGTTTCCGCCGGTGACGCCGTGCACGTAGGAGACGTTGGCGGCGACGGCCGGTACGGGGATCGAGCGCAGGGGCGACTCGCCGCTCGGGACGACCGCGACGTGGCTGCGCTCGATCTTCGCCGAGCTCACGATCTCGAGCACCTGCTCGATCGCGGCTCCGGTCGACTCGGCCAGCTGGATGAGGGCCTCTTCGGTGGTCACTCCGCCTCCCCCGGCTTGCCGATCACCTGGACGGCGCGGTAGTTGCCGTTGCGGCCCGGCTGGGCGCGGTGCGCCGGCACGCGGCCGGCGAACAGGCGCACGCCGCTCGCGGCGGGGACGCCGAAGCGCAGCACCTGGCCGGGCTGGAGCGCGAGCACCTCGTCGAGCGTCAGCTCGGTCGACGCGACCTCGGCCCGGATCTCGACGTTGACGGCCGCGAGGCCGGCGCGCATGGCCTCGGTCGCGCCCGGGTCGACGACCGTGTCGCCGTACTGGCTGGCGGACAGCCGTCCGAGCACCGATTCGACCGATCGGTGCGGGATCACGAGCGCCATGGTGGACGACGTCTTGTCGAGCCGCACCTCCATCGTCAGCATCAGCGTCGGCTCGCTCGGGGGCGCGAGGTTCACGTTGGCCGGCTGCGACTCGATCGCGCGCTGCTCCATCGTGATGTCCGTCAGCTCGGCCCATGTCACCGACAGGTGCTCGAGCACGGTCGTGAAGACGCGCGACACGAGCGCCGTCTCGATCTCGGTCAGCTCGCGCGGCTTGGTGGTCTTGGCCGACACGGTGCTGCCCAGCAGCCGCTCCACCAGGCGCAGCATCAGGCTGAGCTCGGCGCTCAAGAGCACCTGGGTACCCAGGGGCTTGCACTCGATCACGCAGAACACCGACGGCTGTGGGATCTGGTTCATCGCGGACGACCAGGTCAGCTGGTCGATCCCGAGCACGTCCATCTCGACCGGCGCCAGCAGCTCGGTGCCGAGGCGGGTCGCGAGCGTGCGGCAGCACGCCTCGTGTGCGCGCTCGAGCCGGCGCAGCTGGTCGATCGCGAACTTGCTCGGACGGGAGAAGTCGATGTCGCGCACGCGAGGCGCGCGCCGCTTCGGCGTCGTGGGCTCGTCGGCGGGCACATTGCCCGCGCGGGCGGCCTCGACGAGTGCGGCGACCTGATCGTTTGAGAGGACGTCGTTCATGCGGCTGCCTTGAGGACGGAGTTGACACGGCTGGCGATCGGCTCCTCGGTGCTGCCCGCCGCCTTGCAGGTGACGAGGCCGGGGCCGAGGTGGACGCGCATGGTGCGGCCCGAGCTGCCCCCGGTCACGGCGGCGGTGATCGTGATCCCGGCGACGGCGAGCGCGGTGCGCACGGCCTGCTCGTTGCGCCGCCCGATGTCGAGCGATCCGCTCGTGCCGGACGCGAACATCTGCGCGCCGCCGACGAGGACGGCGGTCAGGCGCTGCTTGGCGGCGCCGAGCCCGATCACCTGGCGCAGGAGCTCCGGGACGGCCGTGTCGGCGAACTTGCCGGGCACCGTGGTGCCGTCGCGCGACTCGGGCAGCACGACGTGTGCGAGGCCGGCGACGTACGACGTGCGGTCGAGCAGCGCGACGCCGATGCACGACCCCAGGCCGAGCGCGACCAGGACATCGGCCTCGTGGCGGGACACGGCGATCTCGGCCATGCGTGCCATCAGGTCGGCCATCGCATGCCTCCGTCAGGTCGGTGCGCGAGGGTGAACATCACGGTTACGCGGCCTCCCCGAGGCCGAGGCCGGTGAGGAGACGGTCGACGCCGTCCGCGTTGGGGACGAACAGGACGCCGAAGGTGCACTCGGCGCCTTCGACCAGCATCTCGGAGTCGAGCAGGAGTGCGAGATCGGTGTCCATCGCGGTCGACGCGAGCGCGGTGGCGACAATCGCGCCGAGCATGTCGGCGAGCGCCACGGGCGGCGTCGGCTCGAGGTCGAGGCCGGCCATCTGGCCCATCGCGCCGACGTAGGAGCTGCCCAGGATGTTGCCGACCTCGCCCAGGGCGGAGAGGGCCATCTCGGGGTCGGCCGGGTCGACGCCGAGGAGCGTGCACACCGTCGCGGCGCTCGTCGGGTCAAAGAGCATGACGACGGTGGCGCTCAGGTCGCCGGTGACGCCGAGCACCACTGCCGTGACGTCGTCCTCGGGGGAGCCGACGGCGTCGACCGCGTCCGCCAGGTCAAGCGCGAGCGCCCGCGGCACCGTCAGGTCGACCGTGCGCCCCAGCATGCTGGAGAGCGCCGTCGCGGCGGTGCCCGAGCCGATATTGGAGATCTCACGCAGCCCGTCGAGCTGCATGTCATTCAGTTCCATTTCACGCTCCTCATGCCGCGTTTGCAAGTTCGGAAGCCGGTCCCGGCCTGCGGCCGGCGCCGCCGGTCTCGGCCAGCGCATCGCAGTCCACGATCAGGCTGATCGTCCCGTCCGAGAGCACCGCCCCGCCCGACAGGCAGGTCTGCGATCCCGCCTCGGCGGGCAGCGGTCGCGTCACCAGCTCGCGCTGGCCGACGAGCTGCTCGACCACCAGCGCCAGGCGCCGCTCGGCGCCCCGCGCGATGACAACGAACGAGGCGTCGGGCGATGCCTCGTGCCCGAGCGCTTCGGAGAGATCGATCAGGGGCAGGACGCCGTCGGAGAGCACCAGCATGCGCTTCCCGGTCACCGACCGCACCGTCTGCTCGGCGAGGTTGACCGTGCGCTCGACCCGCTCGAGCGGGATGGCGAACGGCACCGCGCCCGTCTCGACGAGCAGCGCCGGCATGATCGCGAGCGTGAGCGGCAGCCGCACCTGGACGGTGGTGCCGACGCCCTTCTCGGAGGTCATGACGACCGCGCCGCCGAGGCCGCGCAGGGCCGTGCGCACCGCGTCCATGCCGACCCCGCGGCCGGAGATGTCGCTGGTCTGGTCGGCGGTCGAGAACCCGGGCGCGAACAGGAGCTCGATCGCGCGGGCCATGTCGACCGAGTCGACGGCGTCGGGCGCGATCAGCCCGCGCTCGCAGGCCTTGGCGGCGACGCGGGCGGGATCGATGCCGCGGCCGTCGTCGCGGACGGTGATGACGACGTTGCCGCCGGCCTGGCGGGCGGAGAGCTCGAGCACGCCGGTGGGCGGCTTGCCCGCGGCCTCGCGCTCGGCCGGGGGCTCGAGGGCGTGGTCGAGGGAGTTGCGCACCAGGTGCACCAGCGGATCGCCCAGGGCGTCGACGACCGTGCGGTCAAGCTCGGTCTCGCGGCCGGTCAGGACGAGGTCGACCTGCTTGTTCATCTTGGCCGACAGGTCGCGGACGAGCCGGGGGAAGCGCATGAAGACGGCGTCGACCTCGATCATGCGCACCTGCATCACGAGGGCCTGCAGGGCCTGCGAGCTGCGGGTGAGGTCGCCGACCGCCTCGGCCAGGCCCTCGATGCCCGACCCGGCGGCGAGCGACTCGACCCGGGTGCGGTGCACGACGAGCTCGCCCATGTAGTGCATGAGCTGGTCGAGCCGCACCGCGTCGACGCGCACCGTCGCGGCGGTCGACCGGGCCGTCGGCGCCGCGTGGACAGGTGCGGCCGGGGCGGAAGCGGCGGCGGGGGCGGCGCTCTCGGCGGGTGCCGGCGCGGCCTCGGTCTGGGCCTCGGGGACGGTCTCGGGCTCGGCGGGCTCGGCGGACGTCTGCGCGTGCTGGACGGTCACGGTGTCGACGTCGGGAACGGCGCGCACCGCCGCCTCGAGCGTGGCCGGCTCGTGCTCGGTCGCGACCCATGCATCGACGGCCGACCCAGCGAAGGTGTCGACCTCGTCGGCGGTCGGGGTGCTCCAGACCATCTCGCCGTGGTCGGCGACGGCCGAGAGCACCATGTAGGCGCGCACGGCGGGCATCAGCACGTCGGCGGCGAGCGCGACGGTCACCCGCACGAGCGGGACGTCGGCGGTGAAGGCGGCGACGGCCTCGGGCAGACCCGGCGCCACCGCTGCGGGCGCGGCCGCGACGGGGGCGGCCTCGGACGGGTGGCGCACGAGCTCGCTCAGGCGGGCGATCAGCGCGGTCGGGTCGAGCTGCTCGTCGCCGTCGCGCTCGATCGCCTCGACGGCGGCCTCGAGGGCGTCCAGGCACTCCAGCAGCACGTCGATCACGCGTCGCTCCAGGGCGCCGGTGCGGCCGCGCAGCGTCTCGAACACATCCTCCATCGTGTGCGTGAGGGCCGCCATGCGCGCGAAGCCCATGGTGCCGCTCATGCCCTTCAGCGAGTGCGCGATGCGGAAGATCTCGTCGATCGTCGCGCCGTCGGAGGGCGTCTCCTCGATGCGGATGATGGCCAGGTTGAGCGTCTGCAGGTGCTCACGGCTCTCGGCGAGGAACATTCCGATGTACTCAGAGGTGTCCATCAGACCTTCCGGTAGATGAAGGGGTGGGAGCTCTCCAGGCCGAGGGCCTGGGGTGAGGACACGCGCTCGCTCGAGCCGATCATCAGATAGCCGCCGGGGCGCAGCGCGCCGACCATCAGCTCGTGCAGGCGGTCGCGCACGGGCTCGGTGAAGTAGATGACGACGTTGCGGCACAGGATCAGGTCAAAGCGCGCGGCGGGCGGCGTGTCGCGCAGCAGGTCGCCGGTGGCGAACTTCGTGACCATCCGCAGCTCAGCCTTGGCCCGCCACCCGTCGCCGTCGTGGTCGAACCAGCGCTCGATGGCGGCCGTGGGGGCGGAGCGGGCGTCGTCGGCGCTGAAGCGGCCTTCGCGCGCCCGGTCGACCATGCGCGGGTCGATGTCCGAGCCGCGGATCTCGACCCGGCAGCCGGGGGCGACCTCGCGGCAGACGGCCGCCAGGGTGTAGGCCTCGGCCCCGTACGAGCAGCCGGCGCTCCAGGCGGTGATCGACCCTGTGCGGGCGAGCTCGGGCAGGATCGTCTGCTGCAGGCGCGTCCACTGCTCCGGGTTGCGCCAGAGCTGGGAGACGTTGATCGTCATCCGGTCGAGGAACTCGTCGAGCGCCTTGCGGTCGGCGGTCAGCGCGGCCAGGTAGGCCGGCAGCGCGGGCATGCCCTTGCGATCGGCGAACGAGCGGATGCGGCGCTCCATCTGGGGGCGCTTGTACTGGGCCAGGTCGATGCCGGTGAGCCGGCGCACGCCCTCGCAGAAGTCGATGTAGTCGTCGCGCTGGAATGCCGGCTGGGACATCAGCCCGCCTCCCCCGCGATCGCCTCGTGCAGCTCGTGCAGCGGCAGCTGCATGTCGGCCAGGCCCGCCTCGGCCACGGCGCGGGGCATCCCGAACACCGTGCAGGTGGACTCGGCCTCGACCAGGATGCGGCCGCCGACGCGCTTGACCTCGCGCGCTCCCTCGAGGCCGTCCTTGCCCATGCCGGTGAGCACGACCAGAAGCAGGCGCTCGCCGAAGACCGCCGCGGCGTCGCGGATGGTGATGTCGGCGCGGGGACGCAGGCCGCCGACCTCGGGCTCGTCACCCAGGGCGACGAGGCCGCCGTCGCGCAGGTGCAGGTGGCGCCCGCCCGGGGCGACCAGCGCCGTCGACGGCGTCAGACGTTCGCCGCCGCGCGCCTCGCACACGGTCAGGCCGGATGCGTTGTCGAGCCGGGTGGCGAGCGAGGCCGTGAAGCCCGGGGGCATGTGCTGGACGATCACCGCGCCGCTCCCGAGCGCCGGCGGAAGGGCGGGGATCAGGCTCGCGAGCGCCTTCGGCCCGCCGGTCGAGCAGGCGATCACGACGGCGCGCGCGACGCCGGCCCTGCGCAGCGGCACCTGCGCCGGCGCCGGGCGCGGAGGCGCGGGCGGGGCGGAGACGACGGCGGCACGCGGGCGGCACGACAGCGCCGCGAGGCACATCTTGTCGTAGAGCTCGCGGAAGAAGCCCGAGGCAAGTGCGCTTCCGGAAGGCTTGGCGACCAGCTCGACCGCGCCCTCGGCCAGCGCGTCGACCGCCCGCGCCCCGTGTGCCGGGGAGAAGGCGGAGACGACGACGACGGCGACGGGAGAGCCGATGCGGCGCAGCTCGCGCAGCACGCCGATGCCGTCCTTGCCGGGCATCGCGAGGTCGAGCGAGAGCACGTCGGGGCGGTGCTGGGCGCACAGCGCGAGCGCCTCGTCACCGTCGCGGCCCACACCGACGACCTGCGCGCCGCGCTCGGTGAGCGCGTCCGAGATCAGCCGGCGCATGAACGCCGAGTCGTCCGCGACGACGACGCGGATGGGCTTTGAGAAGGCGGGGGTCTGGGAGGTCATGGCGGGACTCACCCGTTATCGGCAGCCGGGGGTGCGAATTGCAGCCCCACAGGGCCCGATCGCGCCTGCGGACGCGGATACCAGGAAGTGGGGAGGGACCCGCCAATCGAAGGCCGGGGACAGGCCCCTTAACAATCGAGGCGGTGGCGGTGGAACCACGAGCGCCTTCCGCGATTGTTAAGGGGCCTGTCCCCAGAACTGCGCTAAGTGGCTACGCGGCGATCTGGACGCCTGCGAACAGGCCGTCCGGATTCAGCAGGATGCAGAGCCGCTCGCCCACCTTGGCGACGGCGTCGACGTAGCCGGTGTCGGCCGTGGGGACGTCCTCCAGCTGCTCGGGCGAGACGGTCAGCACCTCGTCGACGTCGTCGACGATGACGCCGGCGGTGCCGACGGCGGTCTCGACGATCACGATCTTGGCGGCCTCGGGCCGCTCGAGCGCCAGGCCGAGCCGCTCGGCCAGGTCGCACACGGGCACGATCTTGCCGCGGAGGTTGATGACGCCGCGGATCCAGGGCGTCTGCGACGCCACGCTGCGAGGCTCCGTGTAACGGATGATTTCCTGCACGCGGGTGATCGGGAGTGCGTACTCCTCGCTTCCGAGCGAGAAGATCACCAGCTGCCGTGTGGTCTCTTCGGTGGACATCAGGCCTCCAGCATACGGTTTGCGTTCAGGTAATCGACGCTCGTAGATGCAAATGAAGCGGTGTCTGCTGGAGGATCGACAAGTACGCTGAGGGCGCCGCCGCCGCTCGCGCGGTCGGCCATCAGATCGATCAGGCGCAGGTCGGTGTCGGCGGCATCGGCGCCCTCGTCGGCCGGCTGGCGCAGGAACGCATCGATCTGCGGCACCTTGGCGATCGCGTAGTCGACGCCGGCGTCCGCGCCCGGGCTGTAGGCGCCGATCGTGATCAGGTCCTCCTTCGCCCGGTAGGCTGCGAGCGTCTCGCGCAGTGCGGCGGCGGCGTCGCGCACGGCGGGCGACGTCACCTCGTTGGCCAGGCGCGACACCGACTGCAGGATGTCGATCGCGGGGTAGTGGTTCTTGTGGGCGAGCGTGCGTGAGAGCACGCAGTGGCCGTCGAGGATCGACCGCACCGAGTCGGCGATCGGCTCGTTCATGTCGTCGCCCTCGACGAGCACCGTGTAGAGGCCCGTGATCGATCCACGCCCGGACGTGCCCGCCCGCTCGAGCAGCTGCGGCAGCATCGCGAACACGCTCGGCGTGTAGCCGCGCGTCGCCGGCGGCTCGCCGATGGCGAGGCCGATCTCGCGCTGGGCGATGGCAAGCCGGGTGACCGAGTCCATCATCAGCAGCACGTCGTTGCCGGCGTCGCGGAAGTGCTCGGCGATCGTGGTCGCGACGAGGGCGGCCTTGATCCGCACGAGCGCGGGCTGGTCGGACGTGGAGACGACGACGACCGAGCGCGCCAAGGCGTCGCCGAGGTCGCGCTCGATGAACTCGAGCAGCTCGCGGCCGCGCTCGCCGACCAGGCAGATCACGTTCACCGAGGCCGTCGTCGCGCGCGCGATCGATCCGAGCAGCGTCGACTTGCCGACACCCGAGCCGGCGAAGATGCCCAGGCGCTGGCCGCGCCCGCAGGGGACGAGCGCGTCGAGGGCGCGCACGCCGAGCTCGAGCCGCTCGCTGATCCGCGGCCGGTCCATCGGCGAGGGCGGCGAGCCGGCGACCGCGCGCGGCGTCCCGCCGCCGATCTCGGGGCCGCCGTCGATCGGGCGGCCGAGGCCGTCCAGCACCCGTCCGAGCAGCGCGTCGCCGACGGGGACGCGAAACGGCCCGCCCGTCGGCTCGACGACCGTGCCCGGCGCGATGCCGCGCATGTCGCCGAGCGGCATGAGCAGCGCGCGCCCGTTGCGGAAGCCGACGACCTCGGCGGGCACCGGGGGGCTGTTGCGCCCGCCGGCGATCGTGACCAGCTCGCCGACCTCGGCCCGCAGGCCGGTGGCCTCGATCACGAGGCCGATCAGGTTGACGACGCGGCCGCGATGGCACTGCAGGTCGGCCTCGGTGATCGCCCGTGCGTACGCGGCCAGGGGGCGGTCGGCGACGGCGTCAGCCACCGTCGGGCTCCGCACCGGCGCGGTCGGGCGCGGTGCGCGCCTCGGCGAGGATCTGGCGCACGCGATCGATCTGCGATGCGATCCGGGCGTCGATCTCCCCCTCCTCGGTGCGCACGACGCAGCCGCCGGGGCCGACGCGGCGCTCGGAAACGACCTCCATGCGGTTGATCCCGCCCAGCCGCGCCGCCAGCTCCGAGGCGGAGTCGCGGACGAGCTCGAAATCTCCCGGGTTCACCTCGAGCACGAGGTGGTCGCGGTCGGTGGTGCGCAGGAGCGCGCCGGCGACGACGCCGAGCACCGCCTCGGGGTTCGCGGCGACGGTTGCGCCGATCACCTTCTCGGCGATCTGGAACGCGAGCTCGACCGCGGCCGCCTCGGCCCGGGCGAGGTAGTCGTCGCGCATCGCCGCGAGCGCCTGCTCGGCCTCGGCGACCGCCGCGAGCGCATCGGTGGCCTGCGTGCGCGCCTCGGCGAGGCCGCGGTGCAGACCCTCCTCGTAGCCGCGCCGCTCCGCCTCCGCGCCGAGCGCCGCCAGGTGCTCCTCGGGCGATCCGCCGTCGGCGATCAGGTAGGCGGGTGCCTCGAGGGCCGTGAACTCGAAGATGTCAGCCAATGAGCTCGTCCTCGTCGCTGCCGCCGCGCGAGATCACGAGCTCGCCGGCGTCGTCGAGCCTGCGCACCACGGCGACGATCTTCGACTGCGCCTCCTCGACGACCTTGCGGCGCTGCGGCGGCATGTACTCCATCTCCTCGCGGAGCATCTCGGCGCCGCGCTGGGACATGTTGCCCAGGATCTTCTCCTGGACTTCGGTCGAGGCGCCGCGCATGGCGAGGCCGAGATCCTTCGAGTCGACCTCGCGCAGCACCATCTGCAGCGCCCGGTCGTCCAGGTTGAGGATGTCCTCGAAGACGAAGAGCAGGCCGCGCACCTCGTCGGCGATCTCGCCGTCCTCCTCCTGGAGGTGGTCGAGGATGTTGCGCTCGGTGGTGCGGTTGGCGGCGTTCAGGATCGCGGCCAGCGAGCGCACGCCGCCGGCGGCGGCGAACTCGCGCTGGAGCACGGTCTCGAGCTTGCGCTCCATCACCCGCGCGACCTCCTTGACGACGTCCGGCGAGGTCTGGCCCATGGTGGCGATACGCACGGCGACGTCCGCCTGCAGCTCGGGCGCGAGCAGCTCCATCACCTTCGCCGCGAGCGTCGTGTTGGGAAGCTGGGCGACGACCATGGCGACGGTCTGCGGGTGCTCGTTGCGCAGGAAGGCGGCGATCTGGTCGGGCGGGGTGTTGCGCAGGAACTCGAACGGTGTCGTCTCGATGATCACCGACAGCCGGTTCAGGATCTCGCCCGCGCGCGCGGCGCCGACGGACTGCTCGAGCACCTCGCGCGCGAAGCGCAGGCCGCCCTCGGCGATGTAGCCGCGGGCGTTCGCGAGCGCGACCATCTCCTCCATCACCATGCTGGCGTGCTCGGGGTCGACGGTGGGCGTGCGCGCCATCTCGACCGTGAGCTGCTCGATCATCTCGTTCGGCAGGTGCCGGAAGACCTCGGCGGCGCCGCGCGAGCCGAGCGAGACGAGCAGCACCGCGGCCTTGCGGCGGCCGTTCATGCCGCTGGCTACTCGTTCATCCATTGCTGCACCTGGAGGGCGACGTGCTCGGGCTGGCGCTGGACGATCTCTTCGGCTTCCTTCTGCATGATCTCGCGGTGCTGCACCGAGGCCGAGGGCACCGACCGCCCGGCGGCGGCTTCGAGCGCGGCGATCGGCGTCGCGTGCGAGATCTCGCGCAGCCAGGTCGGCTCGGCGAAGCGCGCCTCGCGCTCACGGGACTTCAGGTTGCGGCGGATGAGGAAGAGGAACACGATCGCGGCGAGGCCGATCAGCGCGTCGCGGACGAGGGCGAGCGGGCTCGAGACGCCGATCATCGCGAGCGGGCCGGCGGCGGCGCCGGTCGCGGCGGCCGGCTTCTGGAACGGCACGCTCGCCATCGAGATCGTGTCGCCGCGGCTGGGGGTGAGGCCGACCATGGTGGCCACGGTCGCCCGCAGCGCCGACTGTGCCTTCGCGGGCACCGACGAGTCGAAGAGCAGCGCGACGTGGAGCTGGTTCACCGCGCCCGGCGCGACGACGGTGTGGCTGACCGTCTTGTTGGCGCCGTACGTGGTGTTGCCGCTCGTGTTCAGGTACACGGTGCCGGGGCCGTTCTTGCTGCTGCCGGCCGGGTAGGAGATCGGCGGGATGTTGCCCGCGACGCCGGCGACGCCGGACGTGCTGCCGTTGGCCGACTGCAGGTTCTCCTTGGTGACCTGGGTCGACAGCGGCACCTTGGTGCCGTCGTACTTGACCGAGTCGTTGGAGACCTGATCCATGTTCAGGTCGGAGCTGACCTGCGCCTGGCCCTTGCCGGCACCGAGCGTCTGCAGGAGCAGCGCGTTCACCTGCGCGGCGATCTGAGAGTCGTAGCTCTGCTGGACGGCCAGCTTCGAGGTCGCACCGGGCGTTCCGTCGGCACCGGCGCCGCCGGCGGGCCAGAGCATCGTGCCGGTCTGGTCGGTGATCGTCACGTTCTGCGCCGAGAGCCCCTGGACGCCGGAGGCGACCATGTGGGCGATGCCGCTGACCGCAGCCGGGTCGAACGTCGTGTCGGTGTTCAGGAGCACCGACGCGGTCGCCTGCGAGGACTGGTCGGCGAACAGCGTGTCGGTGGGCATGACGATCTGCACCTGTGCGGAGCTGACGCCCGTGATGCTCTCGATCTGGCGCTCGATGTCGCCCTGGAGGCCGAGCTGGTACATCGCCTGCTGCTGGGCGTTGGTCGTACCCAGGCTGGTCTTCGTGAAGTTGGCGAGGCCGGGCTGCGAGCCGGGGCCGACGCCGGCCGAGCCGAGCGCGACCTGGGCGGCCGAGAGCTGGCTGGAGACGACGCTCACCTCGGTGCCGCCGTTGCCCACCTTGTAGGCGACGCCGGCGCCCGCCAGGGCCTGCGTGACGCGGTTGGTCTGCGTCGGCGAGAGGCCGGTCTGCAGCGTCGTGTAGCTCGGCTGCGTGGCGTAGTTGAAGAGGAAGTAGGCGGTGACCACGATGAGCAGGAACGACACGACCATCGTGAGCTGGCCGCGTGGTTCGATGCTCTTCCAGGTGTCCTTGACGCTTGCGATCTTGGGCATATGAGGCGGGGGGTGAGGGCGGGGGGTTGGGGGGGTGGGGCGGGGCGGTGGCGCGGGCTAGATCTGCATCCGCATGATTTCCTCGTACGCATCGACAGCCTTGTTGCGGACCTGAACCGCCAGTTGCATCTCGAGGTTGGCCTTCTCGACGTCCGTGACAACCGAGGTGACGTCGCTGGCCTGGCCGGTGGCGAGCGCCACCGAGTCGGACGAGGCTGTGTTCTGCGACTGGTTGAGGCTCGAGATGGCGCTGGTCAGGGCCGATCCGAAGCCGCCGGAGCCCGAGCCCGAGCCGGAGCCCGAGCCGGTGACGCTGCCCACGCCGCCGAGGCCCGAGCCGGAGAGGCCCGAGACGCCCGTGAGGGCCGAGGTGACCGCGGGGATCTGCATCAGCGGAGCACGTCGAAGGTCTTGGAGAACATCTGCTTGGCCGCGTTCATGGCGGTCACGTTGGACTCGTACCCGCGGCTGGCCGAGATCAGGTCGACCATCTCGGTGACCGGGTTGACGTTCGGCATGGCCACGTAGCCCTGCTTGTTCGCCTCCGGGTTGCCGGGGTCGTACACCATCTTCGGCGGGCTCGGGTCATCGACGATGCCCTTGACCTGGACGCCGCCGAGCACCTCGCCGAAGCTGGGCGCGGCCTGTTCCAGGACGATCTCCTTGCGCCGGTACGGCTGGCCGTTGGCGGCCTTCGTGCTGTCGGCGTTTGCGAGGTTCGAGGAGACGACGTCCATCCACAGCTGGGTGGCGGTCATCCCCGACGCGGAGACGTTGAGTGAGTCGAACATGCCCATTAGGAGGTGCTCCCGATCGCGGTCTTCAGGATCGACATCCGGGTGCCCATGACCGATTCGAGCGCCTGGTAGTCGAGCGTGTTCTCGGACAGGTCGGCCATCTCGGTGTTGATGTCCACCGAGTTGCCGTCGACCTGCATGGCGCCGCTCGCGTCGGTCTGCGGCTGGAACGAGACTTGCTGGATCTGGGCCGGCGTCGGCGTCCCCGACGAGAACGCCTGCGCGAGCGCCGACTGGAAGTTCACGTCGGAGCGCTGGAAGCCGGGAGTGTTGGCGTTCGCGATGTTGTTTGCGAGCACCTGCTGTCGCAGCAGAGAGCCCTGCATCGCCTTCTCAACGCCCACGATGGAGGTATCGAACAGGTCCACCTTGCGGGTCCCTTCACCTTACGGAAGAACCCATCCTTGGGCATCGGTCGCCCGCGATCCTTGCGGGCACCATGGTCATCGACGCCGACTGGCAGGACTTGAGCAGGACCCGCGGCTCAGCGGCGGGTGTCGACGCTGCCGCCCGTGGCGGTGCCGGCATAGGCGTGCAGCGCGCGGCGGCCGTCGGCCATGTGGTGCAGGGTGGCGCGGGTGCGGTCGCGCGTGGCGACCGCGTTTGCCAGGTTGGTCTGCATGATCGCGAGCGTCTCTGCGACCAGGTCGGCCGCCTCGGCCGGAGCCTGCGCCGGGAGCGTCGCAACGATCTGCGCGCGCTCGGCGCCGAGCGTGACGACGCCGTGCCAGTCGCCGGCGGCGATCAGGTCGCGCTCGCAGCGCGTGAGCGAGAGCAGCGCCAGGTACGGTGCGGTGTTCGGCGTGGACACGGCTAGGCGACAGCGGCGGCCGCGGCGGGCGGGGCGGCGGCGATCTGCTGCCAGGCCTCGCGCAGCTCGGACAGAAGGCGCACGACGTCGTCGATCTTGCGCGGGTCGCGCTCGACCGTGGCGGCGGTCAGGTGGACGTTGCAGAACTGGTAGATCGCCCGCAGCCGCTCGGCCACGTCGCCCTGGCGCATGTCGAGCGTCAGGTTGAGCTCGGTGATGATCGCCTCGCCGCGCTGCACCCGATCGAGGAACACTCGCTGGTTCCCGGCCCGCATCGCGACCGCCGACTGGTTCAGGAAGCGGATCGCGCCGTCGTACAGCATGACCACCAGGCGCTCGGGCGGGGCGGTCAGGACGGCGGACTCGGTATAGGCTCGCTTGGCGTCGTGCGGGTTCATGTGGCTCACCGTTCGGGGGGGATTGGGCGATCGGATAATCGGCCGCCGCCCGGCCTGCTTGAGCGGCTGCCAGGCGGGCGGCTCAGCCGGTCTTCGTCGACGTCGTGCCGCCCAGCGCGGAGCTCGTGGACTGGAGCTGGGCGACCGCCGTCTCCATGTTCGTGAACTGCGTCCGCAGCGCCGCCTCGTGCAAGGTCACCCGCTGCTCGATGTCGGCGATCTGCTGCGAGTACTGCTGGATCAGCGAGGCCTCGGACGTGATCCGGCCCGAGAGCACGCCGTTGGCGCCGGCCTGCGGGTTCACGAGGTCGTCCATCCGCTGCGAGAGCCCCTCCGACGCGTAGCTGCCGGTGGCATTCGTGAAGAGCGCCTTCACGCCGTTGAAGTTGCTCGCAAGCGCCGAGGAGAGCTTGGTCGTGTCGAGCGTGATCTTGCCCTCGAGCGAGTCCTGGCTGATGGTGCCGGAGCCGACGGCTGCGCCGGTCGAGAGGCCGACGGTGCCGAGATAGCTCATGCCCCCGGTCGCGCCGCTCATCGACGTCGTCACCGACTCGCGCAGGTTGGACAGGATCGAGAGCAGCTGCGGGTCGCCCTGGAGCATGCCCGCCTCGCGCTGCGCATCGGTGCTCGGGTTCGCGACCTTCGGGTCGTTGACGTAGCCGTAGACCAGGTCGACCGTCGAGTTGTAGGCGCTGACGAAGTTCTGGATCGCGCTCGTGATGTTGCTCGTGCTCGGCGACGGGGCGCTGACCACCAAGGTCGAGTCGCTTGCGGTCGTGCCGTTCAGCGTGAGGGTGACGCCTGCCAGGCCGTTCGAGACGATGTTCGAGGCGCTCGTCATCGACTGGCCGTTGATCGTGTAGGCCGCGTCGTTGGCCGTGAGCGACTGGGTCATCCCGAGGTCGGAGGCGAGCGTGTTGTCGCTCGTGACGGCGATCGTGTTCGCCGCGCCGGTGACCTGGCCCGAGAGGACGAGCTGGTTGTTGATCACCGACGCGTACACCTGGGAGTTCTGGTTCGCGTTGATCTTGCTCGCGATCGTCGTCAGCGTGTCGCCGGCCGAGATGTTGACATCGGCGCTCGCGCCCGCGCCCACCTTGATGTGGAGGACGTCGTCGGTGCTCGCCGTCGCGAGGCTCGTCCGCTGCGTCACCTGGTCGGCGGACGCCAGCCGCTGGATGCCGATCTGGAAGCCGCCGGCGGCCGCGCCGCCGGTCAGCACCGCGGACACGGCGGTCGGGTTCGACGACGTCACGGTCTGGGCGTTCGCCCACACCGATGGGTCGCGCATCGCCTGAGCGGCGGTCTGCAGCGACTGCATCGAGGTCTGGATCGACTTGAGCGCCGCCTGGCGCGCCGTCTCGATCGTGCTCTGCTGCGTGAGCAGCGTCTCGGGCTGGCGATCGATCGAAAGCAGCTCGTTGATGATCGAGTTCGTGTCGAGGCCGGTGGCGATGCCGCCGACGTTGAAAAGCGGCGTCGCGGTGGTCGTCTGGGTGCTCGAGCTCGTGCTGGGAGTGCTCATGTGGTCACGCCTGTTCGTCGATCAGAAGGCCGCCGCCCGACAGCGTGTCGAGCAGGCGCCGGGCCGGGATCTCCTTGATGACCTTGCCGTTCCCGTCGATCATCTCGACGCGCACCTTGCCCGTCGTGTGGTCGACGTCGAAGTGCAGGTTCACCTGACGTGCCGTGAGGTCGTCGATCACCTGCTGGGCGGTGGCGAGATCCTGCTGCACCTCCGGTGGCGGCGAGGCAAGCGCCTGCGGGCTGCGCAGGGTGCTCGACCCGGCCCCGGGGGTCATTCGCAAGGGGATCAGCCTGCCGATGGGTTCTGGTCCGTGTTCCGTCACGAAGATCTCTCTCGATCCGTCCGTGGATCGCATCACTGACCCGGTGATCGGCAATATTTGAATGAGATTTAGGCAACTTGCCTGAGCTTCTGGACGATGGCCTTGTGGGCGATCCGGGCGCCCTCGAACGCGGGATCGAGCGCGACGGCCTCGGCCGAGAAGGCGATCGCGTCGTCGTCGAAGCCGCGCGCGAGCGCGACCTGGGCCAGGCCGAGCATCGCCGAGGCATCCGGGCTCGTCGTCGCGACGGCGATCCACTCGTCGGCCGCGGACTCGAGGAAACCCCGGCGCAGGTACATGGTGGCGAGCAACTCGCGCCGCTGCCGTTCGGGCAGGGCGACCCGCCCGAACACCTCGAGCAGCGTGGCGAACGCGGCCACCTCGGTGACGCGCAGGAGCGCTTCGAGGAGCCGCATCGCCGTCGGCCCCGACGTCGCTCCCAGGCCGTCCGGCGCCTGCTCGCCGCGGAGTGCGGCGGCCCAGGCCCGGTAGAGCTCGGCGTCGGCGTCGACCAGGCTTGGCAGGGCGCGCTCGATCGCGATGTCCATCCCGTCCGGCTGCCCCAGCACGGCGTGGGCGAAGACCGCCGCCTCGGCGGCGCGCGCCGCGACCGGCGAGTCGGTGGGCTCGGCGGCGGCGACGGCCGCGGCCTCGGCATAGCGACGCTGCGCCAGCAGGGCCTCGGACAGGCCGAGCCGCGCGGCGGAGTTCGCCGGCTGCGCCTCGAGCGCGCCCCGGAACCAGCGCTCGGCATCCTGCGGGTGGCCGGCCTCGATGTAGGCGCTGCCGGCCAGCACGCGGGCGGAGACCTTCTGCGGCACCAGCCGGTCGATCTCGGCCGGGTCGACGCCGCGCCGGAGCATGGCCTCGACGAGCGGCAGCACGGGCGCGACGTAGTCGGGGTGCTCGCGCAGACAGCGGCGGTACAGCTCCTCGCTCGCGGCCAGGTCACCCTGCGCCAAGCGGATCTCGCCCAGGAGCGCGAGCGCGAGAAACGTCCCGGCGCCCATCGTCGCCGAGTAGTCGGCGGGGGCGTCGCCCATGGCGAGGCAGCGCTCGGCGAGCGCGGCGGCGCCGGCCAGGTCGCCGCGGCTGCGTGCGGTGACGGTGGCCTCGAGCACCAGGTCGGTGTGGTCGGGGAACTGCTCGAGACCCTCATCGACCGCGGCCATCGCGCCGTCGTAGTCGCCCACCTCGCGCCGGGCGCGGGCCACGCGTGCGACCAGCAGCGGCGCATAGCCGACCGACTGCAGGCCCTGCTCACGCAGCGCATCCCAAGCGCGGTCGAAGTGCATTCGCGCCTCGGCGTGCTCGCCGAGGACGAGGTACTCGGACCCGAGGTTGTAATCGGTGAACGGCGTCCGCGATTCCTGCGCCTCCTGCTCGAGCAGCTGGATGTTGCGGCGCGACTTGTCCTTGGACGCGATGCGCTGGTTCAGGTAGCCGTAGTGGCGCACCCGGATCCGCGTCGCCTCGAAGCGCTCGGGCAGGTAGATCGGCATCGTGTGCGTCTTCTGCTCGTGGATACGGCCGCTGAACCGGTACTGCGGCCGCCGGCGCCAGATCCGCAGCGCCATGTGCGTGACGGCCGATCCGGCCTCGGCGCCGCCGGTGTAGTTGGTCTCGACGAGGTAGAAGCCCTCGCGCCACGTGCGGCCGAGCAGGCCGCGCAGGCCGCGGGCGTCGGCCGGCTCCATGTGCTCGTCGGCATCGAGATAGATCACCCAGTCGCCGGTCGCCGCCTCGATCGAGGCGTTGCGTGCATCGGCGAACGAGCCGTTCCAAGGGAAGTGCACGACCCGGGCGCCGAACGACTCGGCGATCTCCACCGTGCGGTCGGTCGAGCCGGTGTCGACGACGATCATCTCGTCGACGACCCCGCGCAGCGGCTCGAGGCAGCCGGGGAGCATCTCCTCTTCGTCCTTCACGATCATGCACAGCGAGAGCGTCAGGCTCTTCGCCGGCCGGGCCCGCGCCGCGACCTTCTTCGCGCGCGCCGCGAGGCCGCGCGTGCGGGTGGCGTACACGCCGGGCAACCGTGCGTTCGAGCGGGCGCGGATGCGTGCCTGCTCCAGGTTGGACTGCGTGTGCGGATGCTCGGGGTCGAGCCGCAGCGCGGCCCGGAAGATGTCGGCGGCGGCGCCCGCCTCGCACAGTTCGTAGAGGAGCACGCCGGCGTGGTTCAGGAGGACGGGCTCGCGCGGCTCCTGCTCGAGCGCGTCCAGCAGGCAGGCCGCGCCGGTGACGAACGCTGCCACCCACGCGTCGGCGTCGGCCGGGCGATAGGCGAGGACGAGCTCGGCCAGGCGGCAGCGAGCCTGGTAGGCGCGCTGGCGGTCCTCCCAGCCGGACACGTCGGCAAACACGGCGGCCAGGCCGGGGAGGTCGGCGGCCGTGAGCCGGGCGGCGGCCACGGTGAGGGCGAGCTCGACTCGGCCGCGCCAGTCGGCGGGGGCGGCGGGCGTCGTGCTCGAGGACGGGATCGAGGATGTGCGGAGCGCCATCGCGGCAGTCATCGGCGGGCGCCGCGCCGGGCTTTAGCTGCCCCGGCAGGGGTCCGGCCGCGACCGCGGAATATGTCCAGGCCATTCCCACCGGGCGTGTGGGACGTTCCGGTGAGGTGGAGAACTAGACTCCGCAAAGTCCGGTCTTCAAGATCTCGACCGCTTGCCGATAGAGCGTCCGTGACATCCCCAGCACGCAAGATCTCGTCCGTGCCGGCGCCCCAGCCGGATCGGGTGTCCGACGACGTCGCCATGGAGCTCTACTACTGGATGTCGCTCACGCGCGGCGTCGAGGAGCGCGCGCTCAACCTGTACCGCCAGGGCAAGCTGCCCGGCAGCTACTACACCGGCCGCGGCCAGGAGGCGATCGCCATCGGCATCGCGCTGCCGCTGCGCCGAGGCGAGCAGGGCGACTGGCTCTCGCCGTGGATCCGCGACCTGGGCTCCTACCTCGTCCACGGCGTCCCGCCGTGGCGCATCTTCGCGCAGTTCATGGGCAAGGCCGGGTCGACGACGCGCGGCAAGGACGGCAACCTGCACATCGGCGGCCGCGAGTGGAACATCCCGTGCCAGGTCTCGCACATGGCCGACATGATCCCGCTCACCGTCGGCGCCGCGCTCGCCTACAAGCAGCGCGGCGAGGACCGCGTGGCGATGACGAGCTTCGGCGACGCCGCCACCTCGCGCGGCGACTTCCACGAGGGCCTCAACATGGCCGCCGTGCTCGAGGTGCCGGCCATCTTCGTGGCCGAGAACAACGGCTGGGGCTACTCGACCCCGATCTCAAAGCAGACGAAGGTGACCGAGCTCTATCGCAAGGCCGGCTCCTACGGCATCCCGGCCGTGTCGGTCGACGGCAACGACGCGTTCGCCGTCCACGGCGCGGTGCAGGCCGCGGTCGACGCCGCCCGCGCCGGCCAGGGGCCGCAGTTCATCGAGTGCCGCACCTACCGCATGGGCGGCCACGCCGCGCACGACAAGTACGAGAGCTACATGCCGATGGAGGTGCTCGCCGAGTGGTCGGACAAGGATCCGATCAAGCGGCTCGAGAACATCCTCGTCGAGGAGCGCGCGCTGGCCGAGGGCAAGCTCGAGAGCGTGCGCGACCGCGTGCGCGAGGAGGTGCGCGAGGCCGTCGAGATGGCCGAGCGCGACGGCTACCCCGATCCGTCGGAGGCGCACGAGGGCGTCTTCGCCACCGAGGCTCCCTAAGCCGGCCATGCCCGAGCTCACGTACCTCGAGGCGATCAACGCCGCCCTGCACGACGAGATGGAGGCCGATCCGCGCGTCTTCTGCATGGGCGAGGACGTCGGCCGCCAGGGGGGCGCGTTTGGAGCCACGAAGGGGCTGCAGCAGAAGTACGGGGTGATGCGCTCGATCGACACGCCCGTGGCCGAGGCCGGCATCGCCGGGGTCGCGATCGGCGCGGCGATGGCCGGGCAGCGCCCGGTGGCCGAGATGCAGTTCGGCGACTTCGTCTCGATCGCCTTCGACCAGCTGATCACGTGCGCCGCCAAGATGCACTACCGCATCGGCTGGGCGGTGCCGGTGGTCGTGCGCTGCCCGAACGGCGGCGGCGTCGGCGGCGGGCCGTACCACTCCGAGAACGTCGAGGCCTGGTTCCACCACCACGCCGGGCTGAAGATCGTCTGCCCCGCCACCGCGGCCGACGCCTACGGGCTGTTGCGGGCCGCCATCCAGGACCCGAACCCGGTCGTGTTCTGCGAGCACAAGTTCCTGTACCGGCGCGAGAAGGCCGAGGTCGCGACGGGCGCAGACGGCCGCGTCGAGCAGATCGGGCAGGCGCGGGTCGCCCGGCCGGGTGAAGACATCAGCATCATCACCTACGCCGCCACCATGCAACTGTCGCTCTCGGTCGCCGACACGCTCGCGGCCGAGGGCACCTCCGCCGAGGTCATCGACCTGCGCACGCTCGTGCCGCTCGACATCGACACGGTGCTCGACTCGGTGCGCAAGACGGGCAAGGCGCTGATCGTGCACGAGGACAACCTCACCGGCGGGTTCGGCGCCGAGGTCGCAGCGCTGATCGCCCAGCGCACCTTCGAGTACCTCGATGCGCCGGTCACACGGGTCGCCGGCCTCGACACGCCGATCCCGTTTACGCCGGTGCTCGAGCGCGAGTACCTGCCCACGGAGGAGGACATCCTCCGTGCGGCGCGCGAGCTCGCCGCGTACTGACCGGGGCAGGATCGCCGCCCACCGCGGCGAAAAATCCCTGGTCGCGGCCGAAATCGTGTAATTTTCCCAGTCTTAGGGTCGTGTGCGGGAGGGTCCGAGGTCGCAATGCGATTTCGCCACAAGCTTTCTATCGTGCTGGTCGGGCTGGCGATCGTGCCGCTGGTGGCCACCGGCGTGCTCGTGGGCGCGCTCCTGCAGCACGATCAGGTGACCCGCGTCGACAACCGGCTGTCGGTCGCTGTCGCCTCGGGCCTGCAGGGTTACCGCATCCAGCAGCAAAAGGCCGCGGTCTTTGCGGCCGTCGCCGCCCAGTCCCAGGAGGTGCGGGTCGCGTTCGCGAACCCCAGGAAGGACTCGCCGCTGCCCACGCAGCCGGGGATGTCGGTCGTCCTGCTGAAGGACGGCAGGGTCATCGCGGGCGTACCGCCGAAGGGCCCGACGTGGCACGCCAGGACATACCCGGGCGGCAGGAAGACCGGGCGCGAGGTGGACGTCTACGTACACACCTCGCAGGCGCTGCTCGACGCGATCACCGGCGGGCGGTTGGCGCTGCCGCCGAGCGTGGGCCTCGTGTTCGTCGCGCACAACCAGGCGCTCGCGTCCTACTCGTCCGGGGGGCTCGGCCCGGTGTCCGGCCTGCGGGTCGGAAGCGCCGGCACGGCCACCATCGCCGGAACGAGCGTGCGGGCGGCGACGGTCGGTCTGCCGGTGTCGCAAGGCGGCCCCGCCTACGTCGTTGCCACGTACCCCTCGTCCACGCTCTCGAACGCGATCGACTCGCAGCGGCTGCGGATCCTCGTCCCGATCCTGCTGCTCGGGCTCGTCCTGATCGCGGCCGCCATCTTCGCGGCCGACCGCATCTCGCGCGCGCTCACCGAGCTCGCCGGCCGGGCCGCCGGGCTCTCGCGCGGACGCAAGTCGGGCGACGAGCTCTCGCAGCTCGGCGCGACGATCGACGAGATCTCGAGCGAGCTGACGACGCGCATGGGCGAGCTCGAGGCCGAGCGCGGCCGCTTCAAGGAGACGCTGCAGCGCTACGGCGAGACCCTGGCGGCCACCCACGACCTGACGGCGCTCGTCGAGGCCGTGCTGGACACCGCCGTCCAGGCGACCCGCGCCCGCGGAGGCCGGCTGCTCCTGTACGACGCCGAGCGCGGCGAGGCCGTCGAGCAGCACCGCATCGGCACGGCGCGCGCCCTGCGCTCCGAGCTGCCCTCCATCGTCGCCGCGGGCGACGGCCTCGAGGGTGAGGCCCTGGCCACGCACGAGCCGAAGGTGACGCAGGTGCCGCGGGCGATGCTCTCGGTGCCGATCCTGCGCGAGCACCATTTGCTCGGGCTCGTGACCGCGGTCGACCCCGAGGAGGGGGCGTTCTCGGACGACGACGTCGAGGCGCTCTCGGCGCTGGCCGTGCAGGCGGGGGTCGCGATCGAGAACGCGCGCCTGCACCGGGTGGTCGAGCGCCAGGCCGTCACCGACGCGCTCACCGGCCTCGCCAACCGGCGCCAGTTCTACGAGGTGCTCGGCCGCGAGTACGAGCGGGCCCAGCGGTTCGGCCAGCCCGTGTCGCTGATCCTGCTCGACATCGACGACTTCAAGCAGATCAACGACAGCCGCGGCCACCTGGCCGGCGACGCCGTCCTGCACAGCGTGGCGGCGACGCTGTCGGAGGTCATCCGCGAGATCGACCTGGCCGCCCGCTACGGCGGCGAGGAGTTCGCGGTGCTGCTCCCGCAGACGGGGCCCGAGGGCGCTGCGAACCTCGCCGAGCGCCTGCGCACCGAGATCGCCGCCCGCTCGATCCGGTTCGGCACCGACGAGATCACCGGGGTGACGGCCAGCTTCGGCGTCGCCGCCGGCCCGGTCAACGACCAGACCCAGATCGACCTGATCGCGTCGGCCGACGCCGCGCTCTACCACGCCAAGCGCGAGGGCAAGGACCGGGTGACGGTGTCGGGTGCGTGGTGAGCGAGGCGGTCCGAATGCGGACGTCGCGACGCGCAAGTTGGTACACTCGCAGAGGCGCGGGGGCGGCGCCGGATGAGTGATACCGAACTTGAGAGGGGACTGGCCATGACCACGGACGGCTCGCTGTTCGCGTCTGCGATCGAGCATCATCTCGAGCTGAAGCGACGAAACCAGCATCTCGACGAGGATCTGCCCCTCGACGAGTTCGTCGGCGACGACCCCTTCTCGAACCACCCGCTCTTCAAGACCGAGGCCGAGGCGCGCGCCGAGGAGGAGGAGACCGGCGAGCACCCTGTCGTCGCCCACGTGCAGGAGCCCCCGCCCGACACCCTGAGCATGCCGGCGGTCGAGACGACCAACGAGCCGCTCGGGTGGATGGAGACGAAGACCGCCTCCGACTTCAGCTGGGACTAGCGCCGCGCGGGCCTAGGGAGGGTCCGGCGCCCGCCGCTCGCCCTCGCTCGCGATGGCGTGGTCAACGATCTGGCGCTGGGTGGGCCGGTCGAGCCCGTGGAACCGCAGGCCGTAGGCCCACCGTCCCTCGCCCACCATGTTGGCCCACACCACCTCGGCGACGCACGCCACGCGATATGCGGGCTGGTCGACGTCGAGCTGGATGTTGACGCGGTCGCCGGGCACGAGCGCGCGATCCGTGACGATGCGGGCGCCGTCGCCGGCGAGGTCGATCGTCCGCGCCCGGAACTGATCGCCGCCTCCGGCCGGCTCGCACCAGGCGGGCACCTCGACCGGCACGCGGATCGCGGCGCGCCGCTCGGCCACCCGGCGCTGCTCCGAGAACACCCAGCGCACGATGCGCTGCTCGATGTACATGTCCAGGTCGTCGAAGCGCAGCGCGCAGATACAGCGGTCGTCGGCGGCCTCGTCGACACGAGTCACCGTCGCGTCGGTGAAGACCAGGAACGGCGGCTTGGCGAAGCGCACCTCGAGCCGCAGCCGCTCGCCGGCGCTGACACCCGTCGGCGCCACCATCTTGGCGCCGCCGGCGCAGATGTTGACGGTCGTGGCCGCAAACGCGATCTCCTCGCCGGCGCCCGCGTTGAGCCGGGTCACGCCGACCGGGAACTCGGCCATCACGCGCAGGAACGCCCTCCGGTCGGTATGCATGGGCGGGCAGTCTAATTGGTGCTCAAGTCGGCGTCCGCGACAGCCGAAGAGTGCCCCATGACAGACACCGTAAAGGTCCTCGTCGCCGATGACGAGCCCCATCTCCTGCGCCTGGTGAAGTTCCGCCTCGAGCGGGAGGGCTATCAGGTCGTGACCGCCCCCGACGGTCAGGCCGCTCTCGAGCTGGCCAAGAGCGAGCAGCCCGATCTGTGCGTGCTGGACGTGATGATGCCCAAGCGCAGCGGCTTCGATGTGCTGCGCGAGCTGCGGGCTGACGCAGAGTGCAAGCACATGAAGGTGATCATGCTGACCGCTCGTGCCCAGGATCGCGACGTGGACGCCGGCTTCTCGCTCGGCGCCGACGACTACATCACGAAGCCGTTCTCCCCGCAGGAGCTGCGGGTGCGAATCGGCGCGCATCTCGCCAAGCGCTAGTTCGCTTGTAACTGCGCCCACGCCGGGGTCCGGGTATCGTAGGACGCTGTCCTCCGACCCTCCGGGTGTGGTGCGCATGCGCAAGCTCGTCGTCAGTCTGCCTCTCCTCGTCGTCTGCCTCGTCGCCGCCGCCTGCGGCACGGCCAAGAGCGGGGCGACTGCGCCGTCGTCGGCCGTCGGGTCGAACCCCTGCGCGGTCAAGAACCTGGCCCTGCTCACTCCGGGGACGCTCACGATCGGCACGGACAACCCGGCCTACTCGCCGTACTTCACCGGCGGGCCCGGGCACAGCTGGACGGGCAAGTACAACAATGACCCGTACACCGGCAAGGGCTTCGAGGCCGCGGTCGCCTACGCCGTCGCCAAGCAGATGGGCTTCTCGGTGCCGAAGGTGAAGTGGCAGGTCACGCACTTCAACCAGTCCTACGCGCCGGGGCCGAAGGGCTTCGACTTCTACCTCGCCCAGGTCTCCTTCAGCAAGAAGCGGGCCGAGACGGTCGACTTCTCGAGCTCCTACTACGACGTGAACCAGGCCGTCGTCGCGCTCAAGAGCAACAAGTACGCCCACGCGACCAGCATCGCCGGCCTCAAGGGCGCCAAGCTCGGCACCCAGCTTGGCACCACGAGCTACGGCTTCATCACCGACGTGATCAAGCCGTCGAGCCAGCCCTCGGCGTATCACTCGCTGAACGACGCGGTCAACGCACTCAAGGCGCATCAGATCGACGGCATCGTCGTCGACCTGCCGACCGCCTTCTACATGACCTCCGTGCAGATCCCGAACAGCACGATCGTCGGCCAGTTCCCGGCGTCGTCGGGCAGCGGCCACTTCGGCCTCGTGCTGGCGAAGGGCAGCCCGCTCGTGTCGTGCGTCGACAAGGCGCTCGGTGCGCTGAAGGCGAACGGCACGCTCGCGCAGATCCAGACGACCTGGCTCTCGGACAAGGCGAACGCGCCGGTCCTTCGGTAGTGCTCGAGGGCGACCCCGGGAGAAGGTCGCGCCTGCTGGGCGGATGGAGCGGCGAGGCGCGCAACGTCTCGATCGCCGTGGTGAGCACGGTCGTCGTCTTCACGGTGATCGCGCTCGCGATCGTCAACTCGCCCGGCTGGCAGACCGTCAAGTCGGCGTTCTTCAACCGGGCGGAAGCACGCGACGCGCTCCCACTGGTCGCACGCGCCTTTCTTCTGAACGTGAAGATGTTCACGATCGCGGAGGTGTTCATCCTGACCTTCGCGTTGCTGCTCGCGGTCGTGCGCAGCCTGCCGGGCCCGGTGTTCTTCCCGCTGCGCCTGATGGTCATCGTGTACACCGACTTGTTCCGCGGCGTGCCCACGATCCTTGTCTTCTACATCCTCGGGTTCGGCATGCCGGCCCTCCAGCTGACCGGGATCCCGACGAGCACGGTGTTCTGGGGTGTGGTCTCGCTCGTGCTCGTCTACAGCGCCTACGTCGCCGAGGTGTACCGGGCCGGGATCGAGTCGGTGCACCCCAGTCAGGAGGCCGCGGCCCGCTCGCTTGGCCTCTCACGTGGCCAGACGCTGCGCTTCGTGATCGTCCCGCAGGCCGTGCGCCGGGTGATCCCGCCGCTGCTGAACGACTTCATCGGGCTGCAGAAGGACACGGCCCTCGTCTCGGTGCTCGGGGCGGTGGACGCGCTGCAGCAGGCCAACATCAACTCGGCGGCCGACTTCAACTACACGCCGTACTTCGTGGCGGCGTTCTTCTTCGTCCTGCTCACGATCCCGCTCGCGCGCTTCACCGACTGGCTGACCGACCGCGAGCGGCGGCGGCGGCAGGCGGGAGGGCTCGCATGAGCGCCCAGGCCCAGCTCTCCGTCGAGGGCGTGCACAAGTCGTTCGGGAAGAACGAGGTGCTGCGCGGGATCGACTGCCGGGTGGCCGAGCACGAGGTGGTGTGCCTGATCGGGGCGTCGGGCTCGGGCAAGTCGACGCTCCTGCGCTGCATCGACCTGCTCGAGCCCATCGACGCGGGCCGGATCGTGATCGGCGGTGCCGACATCACCGCCCCCGGCGTCGACGCCAACGAGGTGCGGCGCGGGATCGGGATCGTGTTCCAGGCGTTCAACCTGTTCCCGCACATGCGCGTCCTGCGCAACGTCACGATCGGCCCGCGCAAGGCGCTTGGGCTCTCGCAGCAGGAGGCCGAAGCCCGCGGCCGCGAGCTGCTCGCCCAGTTCGGCCTGGCCGACAAGGTGGACGAGTATCCCGACCGGCTCTCGGGTGGCCAGCAGCAGCGGGTCGCGATCGTGCGCGCGCTTTTGATGCGGCCGCAGCTGATGCTGTTCGACGAGGTGACGAGCGCGCTCGACCCCGAGCTCGTGGCCGAGGTCCTCGAGGTGATCCGCGGCCTCGCGGCCGACGGCATGACGATGATGATCGCCACCCACGAGATGGGCTTCGCCCGCGACATCGCCAGCCGCGTGTGCTTCCTCGCGGACGGCGTGATCCTCGAGCAGGGGCCGCCGGAGCAGATGTTCACCGCGCCGCAGAACGAGCGCACGCAGCAGTTCCTGGCCCGCATCGTCGCCGCCGGGCGGATGTAGCCTGCGGCGGTGCTGATCCGCCCCGTGACCAACGCCGACTGGCCTGTGATCTGGGGCTTCATGCGCCCGATCGTGGCCGCCGGCGAGACGTTCTCGTGGGACACCGGCACGTCCGAGGAGGCCGCCCGGGGCTATTGGATGCGCGACCCGCCCGCCCGCACGTTCGTCGTCGTCTCGGACGACGGCGCGGTGCTGGGCACGGCCGAGATGGGGCCGAACCACGGCGGCCCCGGCGCGCACATCGCCAGCGCCGGCTTCATGGTCGACCCCCGCCACGAGGGGCAGGGGGCGGGACGCCTGCTCGGCGAGCGCGTGCTCGAGCAGGCGCGCGCCGACGGCTACCGCGCGATGCAGTTCAACGCGGTGGCGGCGAGCAACGAGCGCGCGGTCGCGCTGTGGCGCTCGCTCGGGTTCGAGGTGCTCGCGACGGTGCCCGACGGGTTCCGCCACCCGGCGCAGGGGTACGTCGGCCTGCACATCATGTACCGCCCGCTGTAGGGCGAGAAGCCGGGCCGATCCCGAGTGTGGTGGAGATGGAGCAGCGTCGGGGACAGGCCCCTTAACAAACCATCAGCCACGTGGGTGCTCGGGGCCGTGGGGCAGATTTGTTAAGGGCCTGTCCCCCGGTGGTAGTCAGGCGGCGCGGCGGCGGGCGTACCAGGTGCTGTAGCCGCCCTCCGACGCCGTCGCGCCGGCGTCTCGCACCTCGACGATGCGGTCGGCGATGCGGTCGAGGAAGTAGCGGTCGTGCGAGACGAAGACGACCGTCCCGTCGAACGACTCGATCGCGGCCTCGAGCATCTCGACCGAGTCGATGTCCAGGTGGTTCGTCGGCTCGTCGAGGACGAGGCAGTTGGCGCCCGCGCGCATCAGCAGCAGGAGCTCGAGCCGCGTCCGCTCGCCGCCGGAGAGCGCGTTCACCTGCTGGCGGCACTGCTCGTAGCTGAACAGGAACCGCAGCAGCGCCGACACGGCCTCCTCCTCGGTGCACGGCTTCTGCGCTCGCAGCGCGTCCACCGGCGTCTGCCCGGCCGGCGCCGGCGCGTGTTCCTGCGGCAGGAACCCGACCTCGATCGACGGGCCGACCCACATCTCGCCCTCGACCGGGGAGAGCTCGCCGGACAGGAGCTTCACGAGCACGCTCTTGCCCGAGCCGTTGTCGCCGATCACGCCGACGCGCTCGCCGCGGAACACCGTCAGGTCGACCCCGATCAGCACCGGCTCCGCGCCGAACGCGACCGACACGCCGCGCCACTCGGCCACGCGCTTGCCGCCGCGCGCCCGGCTGTGCAGCGAGAGGGCAATCTTGCGCCGCTCGAGCACCGGCCGCTCGACCTTGTCCATGCGCTCAATGCGGCGCTGGGTGTTGCGCGCCCGCGTCGTATGCCTCGGGTCGTCCACCATGCTCGCCCACTGCTTGTAGCGCCGGATCGCCTCCTCGAGGCGGGCGATCTCCTTCTGCTGCACCGCCCACGAGGCCTGCTGCTGCTGCAGCTCGAGCTCGCGCGAGGCGTGGTAGGAGGAGTAGTTGCCCGGCCACATGCGCACGCGGCCGCGGTCGACCTCGGCGATAGCGCGCACCGTCTCGTCGAGCAGGTAGCGGTCGTGCGACACCATCACCACCGCACCGGAGAACTCGCGCACGAGCTCCTCGACGCGGCTGCGCCGGTATGCGTCCAGATGCGTCTCGGGCTCGTCCAGGAGCAGGAGGTCGGGCTCCTGCACCAGACAGGCCGCCAGCGCCACGAGCTTGCGCTTGCCGCCCGAGAGCTCCTCCTGGGGGCGCTCACACTCGGCGCGGGACACGCCCAGATCGTCGAGCACGGTGCGCACCGTGCCCTCGAACGCGTGGCCGCCGAGCCGGTCGAACTCGTCCAGCAGCCGCTGCTGGCGGTCGATCGTGCGCTGCATCCGGCCGAGGTCGTCCGCGACCGCCGGGTCGCCCAGCGCGGTGGCGCAGCGCTCGAGCTCCTGCTCGACGCGGGCGATGTCGGGGCGCGCGGCGTGGCAGAGCTCGAGCGGCGTGCGCGCCTCGGGGCCGACGAGCTGGGGCAG
The DNA here is from genome assembly GCA_963825325.1 of uncultured Actinomycetes bacterium. Classification (GTDB taxonomy): domain Bacteria; phylum Actinomycetota; class Thermoleophilia; order Gaiellales; family JAICJC01; genus JAICJC01. The sequence goes on along the minus strand of CAWGSU010000006.1, from coordinate 839,200 downwards.
GTACGCCGCGGTCATCCCGCGCCGGCGTACGGGCGGATCGGTGTCGGGCTCATCGAGCCCCGCGAGGATGCGCAGGAGCGTCGACTTGCCGGAGCCGTTCTGGCCGACCACGCCGATGCGCGCGTTGTCTTCGACCTCGATGTCGAGGCCGTCGAGGACCGTGCGCGCGCCGAAAGACTTCACGGCGCCGCGGAGTGAGATCAGGGTTCCCATCGACCGCGCAGTGTAATGTCGGGCCGTGGACAAGACACGTCTCGAGGCCTTCTCCGATGGCGTGTTCGCGATCGCGATCACGCTGCTCGTGCTCGATCTGCACGTGCCCGAGGTCGGCACCGGATCGCTCGCCACCGCGCTCTGGCGGCAGTGGCCGGCCGACGCGAGCTACGTCGTCAGCTTCCTGACCATCGGCATCATCTGGGTGAACCACCACAACCTGCTGCGCCATCTCGAGAGGGCCGACCGCGGGCTGCTGTTCCTGAACGTGTTCCTGCTGATGGCGGTCGCCGTGATCCCGTATCCGACTGCACTCGTCTCCCACTACGCGCGCACCGAGAACGCCACCGCCGCTGCGGTCGCCTACGGCGGCGTCATGGTCTTCATGGCGCTGATGTTCAACGCGATCTGGCACCACGCCCGGCATGCCGGGCTGCTCGCCCCGGGCGCCGACCCGCGCGAGGTGTCGGGCATCACGCGCAGCTTCCTGCCCGGGCCGCTCCTGTACCTGGCCGGGACGCTCGCCGCGTTCGTGAACAGCAGCGCGAGCCTGCTGATCTTCGCGGCGATCGCGCTCTTCTACGTCGCGTCGAGCTCTCTCTGGGGCCGGCGCGAGCCGGCCTGACGCCGGGTCAGGCCGCCCGGGGCAGCTCGGCGGCCGGCTCGCCGGCGGCGCCGAGGACACGGAGCAGCGCCTCGACGACGCGCGGGTCGAACTGCGAGCCGGCGCACGCCCGCAGCTCGGCGACGGCGGCCTCGGGTGTGAGCGCGGCGCGGTAGGGGCGGTCGGTCGTCATCGCGCTGTAGGCGTCGCAGCAGCACACAATCCGGGCCACGAGTGGGATCTGCTCGCCGGCCAGGCGGTCGGGATAGCCCTTGCCGTTCCACCACTCGTGACAGGAGCGAACGATGTTACCCACCTCCTCGAGCGAGCCGCCGACCTGCTTCAGGATCAGCTGGCCCTCGACCGTGTGCGTCTCGATCAGGGTGCGCTCCTCGGGTGTCAGCGGCTCGGGCTTCTGGATCAGCTCCTTGGGGATGCGGATCTTGCCGACGTCGTGCAGGAGCGCGGTGAACTCGGCCTGCGTGCGCTCGCCCGCCGACAGGTGCAGCACCTCGGCGACCTCGGAGACGAGCTCGACGACCCCGCGGCTGTGGCTGCCGGTGTAGGCGTCGTCGGACTCGATGATGTCGCCCAGGAGCAGCATCGTGCGCCGGTAGGCGACGTTCAGCTCCGCCTCCTGCTCCAGGCGCTGCGCGCGCTCGCGGGCGAAGATCGCAAGCAGCACGGCGACGGGCAGCAGGAGCACGAACGCGTAGCTCATCTCGATCGCCGCGAAGGCCGCCAGCAGCCCGAGCGGCGCGAGCGCAGCATCGACTCCATAGGCGATGGCCGCCATCGGCGCGAGCCGGCGCAGCGTGATGCCGAGCGCGCGCCGCTCGCGGATCAGCGTGCTCGCAAGGTCGGCGCCGAACTGCGCCAGCAGCGCGGCCACGTACACGGGCCAGCGATCCCAGCGAGGCGGGCCCTCGCCCCAGGCGAGCAGCACGGCCACCGGGCCGAGCACGTACCAGCACGAGGAGAGGAGCACGACGACCCGCTCGCGATGGCGGCGGCCGCGGACGACGTCGGCGTTCAGCGACACCCAGTTGCCGGCGGCGACCGCGAGCGGCACCCATCCCAGCGGCAGCAGGAAGAGCATGGGCACGAAGATCAGCTGCGTCGGAATGGCCGACCCGGCGCCGACCTCGAACTCGACGTTCGCGAGGGCCGCAAACGCGAGCACGAGCACCGCGGCGAGGATCAGGCTGGGGGAGCGGGGGCTCGATGTCGCGAACGGCAGCGCGAGCGCGGCGAGCAGGAACGTCCCGCCCAGCGTGGCCGCGATCAGGCGCTCGCCGCCGCCGAGCGGGCGCGCCAGGCGCTCGCGCGATTTCGCGTAGGTGTCTTCGACCTCGGCGGGGGCCGGGCCGGGTCCGCTCGAGGGGACGTCAGGCATCGTCCCGGGAATCGGCCGCAAGCCGCGAATTTTGAGGGCGAGACCCTCTCGTATGCGGGAATTTCAGCCGGTCGCGGCGCCGTCGGGCACGCTCTCCAGCGCGTGCTGGGCCAGCGCAGCCACGAGCGGGTGCAGGACGCCGCTTCCCGAGCTCCCCACCTGGGGCTGGAAGAGGGTGGCCACGTAGTAGGGATGGCCGGGCAGCTCGACCGCCTCGACGCCCGCGTCCGGCGCGGTCGCCGACACCACGAGGCCGGCCGCCACGAGCCGCTCGAGGTGGGCCGGCTCGACCCCGTAGCTGCAGTAGTGGAAGCCCACGAATGGCGCCGTTCCGCACAGCTTTGCCACCCGCGTGCCCGGCACCGTCGTCACCGTCCGCTCCTCGCCGATGAGGCTGCACGCGAGCGCCGAGACGACGTGGAGCTCTGCGCCGGGCTCGGTCTCGGCGTGGGCCGCGCCGGGCATCCCCGCCACGTTGCGGGCGAACTCGACCAGCATGTGCTGGAACCCGCCGCAGGTGCCCAGGATGGGCACGCCCTCGCGGCGTGCATGTGCGATGGCCGCAAACACCGGCGCCTCGTCGCGGTACGGCGTGCCGGGGACGATCCAGAGGGCGTCGAAGCTGTCCAGGCTGCGGGCGTCCGGGCCGTCCGTCGCCACCCATCGCGCCGAGACGCCCGCCGGCATGAGTGCGAGCGTCGCGTCGAGCTCGCGATGGGTGCGGTAGCGGGGGTCGCGGTCCCCCACGACTGCGATCGTCGCCGGCATGGGCGGATTGTGCCGGATCCGGTCGTCCGGGAACGCGTGTCGGCGATCACGCATGCCGAACTACCAGATTCTGGGGGGCACATGGCCGCTGCGGGGATGGTGCCCGGCGCGTCTCATCGCCATGATCTGCGGAATGCCCGTCGATCCGGACTTCCGCCGGCCTGCGCTGGTCGACCGGATCGTGCGCGGCGCCGCCGAGCGCGACCTCGTGCGCCTGCACGGGGCGATCGTGGCGACGCTCGAGCTCTACGGCAGGGACGATGCGCTGCACGGCGTGTTCGTGCCGGCGCTGCGGCGGCTGCGCCGCGAGCACGGCCGCGGCATCCGCAAGGTGGCTGCGGTCGCGATCGCAGACCAGCTGCGGCTGGACGGCCCCTACCAGTCGCCGTCGGCGTAGTAGCGACCCGCGAGCGGCTCGGTGCCGCGGCGGATGCGGGCGATCTCTTCGCCTGAGAGCTGCGACCGCCACGCCGCGGCCGACGCGGCGCTGTTTCGCCGGATCGCGTCGGCCCGGTCGAGCTCGGCCGGATTCGAGGCGCTCGACGTCGCCAGCACGAGCTGCTCGACGGCATCGCTCCACCCGAGCCCGAGCTCCCCGTAGAGCGCGCGGAAGCGGGCCACCGGCTCGCGGGCGAGGTCCTCGTGGCGGGCGAAGGCCCAGTCGGGGTGGCGCTCCTCGAGGCGCGCCACGGTGCCGTAGAGGATGTTCCAGAGCAGCACGGCCTCGTCCAGGATGTCCAGCCGCCGCTCGCTCGCCGCCCCGATCTCGTCCGCGTACGGTTCGAGCAGGTCGCGCATGAGCAGCGGCTGCTCGAGGAAGTCGGCAAAGCGGTGCCGCCAGCCGCGGCGGCGGATGCTGGCCGCAAACGCGGCCGGGTGGCGGATCATGACGAGCACGCGCATGTCGAAGGTCGCCGCCAGCCATTCGGCCGAGAGGAGCGCGATCGGATCCTTCACGAGCGGGGTTGCGCCGCGGCGCCGGCTGCGGGCAAACCGCCACCAGTCGCGGCCCATCCGGGCTGCGTCCCGGGGGCTGCCCACGCTCCGCAGCTCGGCACCCGGCCGGTAGCGGAACGCGAGCATGTCGGCCAGCGGCGCGGCGCACTCGGCGCCGTTCTCGGCGCATACGTAGTGGAAGTAGTGCGGGAAGCGGATCGGGAACGTGCCCGGCCGGTGGCGGGGGTTGAACGGCTCCCAGATGTAGCCCATGGGCGGGGCCGCCGCCGCGAGCACGCGGCCGGCCCACGTCGTGCCCGACCGGTGCGCGCCCGTGACGAGCACGGGCCGCGGGCCGGCCTCAGCTGGGGTCGACATGCTTCCCGGTGGCCGCGAGCTGCCCGGCCGGGATCGCCGGGCATGTCCTGACCGGCGCCGTCCACCGCGGCACCGGCTTTTGGAACTGGAAGGCGTCGCGGAGCGAGTTGGCCGCCCGCTCGCGCCCGCTGAGGAGCGGCAGGCCAAAGTCCTCGCCGATGAACTTGAGCACGGACGTGAAGTCGTAGGTGGTGTGGCCGACGCCGCGCTTCGCCCACGGCGAGATCACGACCATCGGCACGCGCACGCCCATGCCGAAGCGGTCGGGCGTCGGCGGGGCGACGTGGTCGTAGAAGCCGCCCCACTCGTCCCAGGTGAGCACGATCGCCGTGTGCCGCCAGTCGGGCATGCGCATGATCTGGTTGACGAGCTCGGCCGTCCAGTCCTCGCCTTCGCAGAGCGACGTGCCGCCGGGGTGGTCGCTGCGGTTGAACGGCGGCACGATCCAGGTGACCGCGCCCAGGTATCCCTGGGCCAGGTCGCTGGGCATCCAGCCCAGGGGCAGGACGTGGCGGGCGTACGCGCTCGACTCGCGGATCGGCTTGACCGCGTCGTACGCCACCCAGCCGTAGCCGTGGCCGTTCTCGGGTGGCCCGTACTCGCTCCACGGGATGCCGCGGCGGTCGAGCTGCCCGCCGATCGAGTCGATCGCAAAGCACGGCGGGACGGTCACGAGCTCGTTGTGGCGGATCACCGGCACCGACAGGTGCGCCGGCCCGTCGCAGCCCCAGTTCTCGACGCCGAAGTTGGGCCCGTCGACCGCGCCGGCCGCCGTCGCAGACACCGTGTAGAGGTGGTTGGGGAAGCTCGACGTGTCACCGGACGAGAACGTGTGGTCGAGCAGCTCGTAGTGCTTCGCCCAGCCCCAGTAGGCCGGAAGCTCGCCCGGGTATGCGGTCGTGTAGGCGAGCATGGTGGGTCGGCCGTTCTTGTCCGGCATCGCCGAGAAGCCGTTCATCGCGCCGCCGGCGATGTCGGTCACCGCGGCGTGATGGTTGTGCTGGAGATCGGTCTGGACGTCGGGCAGCCGGGTGAGCGGGACGACGCGGCCGTCGGCGGTCCGGCCCGTACGTGTCCCGTCACCGCCGGGGAAGAGGCCGTACAGGTTGTCGTAGGAGCGGTTCTCCTTGACGATGAAGACGATGTGGCGGATAGGCGTGCGCGCGCCGTGCACGACCGTGGCCGTGCGGTGCGGCGGCGGGCCCACGGTGGCCACGACCAGGCCGGGCTCGACCGATTTGCGCGCCCCGAGCAGGACGGCGAGGACGGCCGCCGCGGCCAGGACTCTCCAGACGATCCGCTGCACCCGGGGGACGCTACCGGGCGCGCGCCCGGCGCTAGTGCAGATGCAGGTTGGCGCCGAGCAGGACGATCGGCCACAGCACGACCGCGAGGATGGCGGAGGCGATCGGGCGCAGGCCGTGCAGGTTACGCAGGTAGTGGTGCGTCGAGGCGACCACGACCCCGATCACGAGGTAGACGATGCCGGTGAGGCTGCGGAACATGCCGAGCATGTGCAGATCAACCCTTTCGTGGTGACTGGCGGAAGAGAGCGTGGTGGTTGCCCTCCGACGGCGCAGGCGCGGTGCCCGCACCGCCGGAGGGCGCGTTGCGGTGTGCTGCCTAGAGGGCGCCGCGCCGGCCGCTGAACAGCCCACGCCCGAGGAACCCGGCGACCACGGCAACTGCGAGGGCGATCAGGAGCACCCAGAAGGCGACCTTGATCGCGCCCCAGACCCCGAACACGATCAGGGCCAGGATGAGAAGTATGAGGAACCACATGCGCTTCGGGTACCCCGCCGGGCCCGGGCTTCAAACCCCAGGGCGTCAGGCCGGGGCCGGCTCGGCGCCCTCGACGGTCTCTGCCCAAGCCCGCTCGAGTGCCTGCAGCAGCAGCTCGGCGGGCTGCGCGCCGGACACGGCGTAGCGGCGGCCGAGCACGAAGAACGGCACGCCCGTGATCCCGAGCTCCGCGGCCTCGCGCTCGTCGGCGCGCACATCGGCCGCGTACCTGCCGTCGCCGAGTGCAGCCCGGGCCGCCTCGGCGTCGACACCCGCGTCGGCGGCAAGCTCGACCAGCGTGTCGGTGTCGGTGAGGGCGCGGCCCTCGCTGAAGTAGCCGCGCAGCAGCCGCTCCTTGGCCTGCGCCTGGCGCCCGGCCGCGCGGGCGGCGTGCAGCACACGGTGGGCGTCGAACGTGTTGCCGAGCAGCACCAGATCGGGGCGGTATTCGAGCCCGGCCTCGGCGGCGAGCGCGGTCATGTGCGCGTCGCGCTCGGCGGCCTGCGCGGGAGTCATGCCGTAGCGTGTGACCAGCAGGTCCGCGCGGCTCTCGGCGGTCGCCGGCGCGTCCGGCTCGAGCTCGAAGCTGCGCCAGACGACGTCGACGCGGTCGCGGTGCGGGAAGCGCTCGAGGGCCTGCTCGAGCCGGCGCTTGCCCAGGTAGCACCAGGGGCAGACGAGGTCTGACCAGACTTCGACGAGCATGCGATCCGCCATGACCTCAGCGTAGCGATCAGGCGTTCGTGTCGATCCAGGGGTCGCGGCCGGGGTCGGCGCCCTCGGCCGCCGTCACGAGGCGAGGCAGGTAGTGATCCCAGCCCTCGGCGTGCGAGCGGGCAGCGGCCGGGGTCGGCAGGTCGCGGTGCGACAGGCGCACACGGGTCGCCGGGCCGTCCGGCTCGAGCTCGATCTCGATCGTGGTCGAGCCCGGCGGCACCGCGCTCGTCGCGTCGTCGCCATCGGGCTCCCACCCCCAGGTGTAGACGAGCCGGCAGGGCGGGTCGAGCTCGACGAACCGGCCGCGGGCGGTGTGCCCGGGCAGCACCTGGACGCGGTAGAGGCCGCCCGGCGTCGGGTCGAGGTCGGCCGCAAGGCCCATCCACCGCGCTGCCTTGCCCGGGTCGACCAGGTACGTCCAGACGACCTCGGGCGCGGCCGCGATCGTGATCTCGCGGGTGACCGCCGTCGACTCAGCCGCGTCCGGCATCCGCCGCTCCCTCACCGCGCTCGACCTCGTGCTTGAGCGCCTCGAGCCGGTCGCCCCAGAACTCGTCCAGGAACGCCTTCAGGTCGGCCAGCCCCTCGGGCCGCGCGCGGTACATCCGGCGCGTGCCGCTGCGGCGCTCGCTCAGGAGCCCTGCCTCGCGCAGCACGGCCAGATGCTGGGACACCGCCGGGCGGGTGACGTCGAAGTGGCCCGCGATCTCGCCGGCCGAGAGCTCCCGGTCCCACACCAGGCGCAGGATCCGGCGCCTGTGGGGCTCGGCGATCGCTCGCAGCGCTGCTTCCATCACCGTATGTACGCAGATCCTTCCGGAAACTGCAACTTACGGACGCGGGTCAGGCGGCTCCGCGCTCGCCGAAGCGGGCGACCGACCGCTCGCGGGCGCGCTCGATCTCGCGGGCGCGGTTCCGCGGCGGGGCGGTCGTCACCAGCTCGCCGAGGAGCTGCTGCGAGGCGGCCGTGACGGCGTCGACGGCGCGCTGGAACGCTTCCTCGTTGGCCCGGGCGGGCCGCGTCATGCCGCTGATCTTGCGCACGTACTGCAGCGACGCCTCCCGGATCTCCGCGTCGGTGGTGGGCGGGTCGTAGTTATGGAGTGGGCGGATGTTTCGGCACATGGTTCGCACTCTAACCCGGCCCCATATGATCGCGCGCATGGAGGACTTCGTCTGGACGGCTTCGGGCACGCCCGACCGCGCCGCCCCCGGCCGCGTCCTGGCCGACGTGATGGTGCAGATGCGTGACGGGCTCACGCTTGCGACCGACGTCTACCTGCCGGACGCGCCCGGCCCGTTCGCGACGATCATGATCAGGCTGCCGTACGGAAAGACGGTCGACTACTGCGGCATCCCCGAGATCGCCGCGCACTGGAACCGCAAGGGCTACGCGTTCGTCGGCCAGGACTGCCGCGGCACGTACGGCTCCGAGGGCGCCTTCGACCCGGCCCATCCCACGAACGAGGCGCAGGACGGGCACGACACGGTCGCCTGGGTGGCCGAGCAGCCGTGGTCGTCCGGCGCCGTCGCGCTCACGGGCGAGTCGTACTACGCGGTCACGAGCTACGCGGCCGCGTCGCTGCCGCATCCGGCCCTGCGCTGCATCGCGCCCGGCGACTTCCCGGTCGACCGCTACGACGGCACCTACCGCAACGGCTGCCTGCGCCTGGCCGCCGAGGCGCTGTGGGCGATCTGGTGGGTCGACCCGCTCGGCCACCCCGTCCCCGGCGAGCCGCTGCCGGGCGTCGACGTGTGGCACCTGCCGGTGGCCGGCATGGCACGCGCGGCGGGCCGCCAGAACCACTACTTCGCCGAGATCGTCGGCCACTGGCAGCCGGGCTCGCGCTACTGGAGCGTGCGCTGCCGGCGCGAGGCCCACGACGACGTCGCGATCCCGATCCTGCACTGGTGCGGCTGGTTCGACAACTACCTCGGCCAGCAGCTGGCGGACTGGAAACGCACGCGCGACCTCGACCGCTCCGGCGGGCGCAACTTCCTCATGATCGGCCCGTGGAGCCACGAGGGGCCGCCGGGACCTGCCGAGCGCGTGGGCATCCTCCCGGTCACCGACGACGGCACCCACCGCTGGGACCGCCTGCAGGCGTTCTACGACCGCTACCTGATGGGGATCCAGAACGGCTTCGAGGCCGAGCCGCTCGTGAGCTACTTCGTCATGGGCGCCGACGAGTGGCGCCGCGCCGACACGTGGCCGCCGCCCGGGGGCGAGGTGCAGGCGTGGTATCTGCACGGCGACGGCGCGTCCGCGGAGGGCGGGGCACTCGACACCACGCCGCCGGTCGACGAGCCGCCCGACTCCTACGCGTATGACCCGGCCGACCCGGTGGCGTGGTGCGTCGGCACGAACCCGTGGACGTTCGGCCTGAACCTGGGCGACCGCCGCGCCGTCGAGGCCCGCCCCGACGTGCTCGTCTTCACGTCGGCGCCGCTGGCCGAGCCGGTCGAGGTGATCGGCGACCTGCGCGCGCACCTGCACGTGTCCACGGACGCCGTCGACACCGACTTCACCGCCGCCCTGGTCGATGTCCATCCCGACGGGTCGGCCAACCTGATCCAGGATGGGATCCTGCGGATGGGCCTGCGCGAGCCCGAGCGCGGGCGGCAGCTGCTCGAGCCGGGGCGCGTCTACGCGGTCGAGATCGACCTCTGGGCGACCGCGTACCGGCTGCCCGCGGGCCATCGCCTGCGGGTGGAGATCTCATCGAGTGAGTTCGATCGATACGATCGGAACCTGAACACGGCCGCGCCGCCGAGCCAGGGCAGCGAGATGGTGGTGGCACACCAGACCGTCTTCCACGACGCCGCGCGGCCCTCGCACGTGCGCATCCCCGTGCGCCGCGTGTCCGACCACACAGAAGGAGACAGATGAAGCTCAGCGCCAGAAACCACCTCACCGGCACCGTCGTTGCCATCACCCGCGGCGAGGCGATCGCAAACGTCGTCCTCGACGTCGGCGGTCAGCGGATCGTCTCGTCGATCACGGTCGAGGCAGTCGACGACCTCGGCCTGGCCGAGGGCAGCGAGGCGACCGCCGTCATCAAGGCGTCCGACGTCATGATCGCAACCGGCGTCTGAGCGTCAGTCGGCGCGGGGGTGGCACGTGTGCGGCGCCCAGTTCCACACGTGCAGCACCGACGCAGGCGGCGTCACGGTGCAGCCGAAGTGGCTGTCGCCGGGGATGCCGGCGTCCCACGCCTTCCACGGGCCGCCGGACGTGCGCTTGAACACGAGGTAGGCGCCGTCGTCCTGGTTTCCGATCTGCGCCTGCTGCGAGCTCGGGCTCGGGACCAGGGCGGCACCGGCCCAGTAGGTCGAGTCCGCCGGGACGTAGGCGTAGTACGTCAGTCCCTTGCGCAGGCCGGTGTAGTCGGTCGTCGGCAGCTTGTGCATCGCCGCGCCTGCCGCGAGCAGCTGGGCGCGGACGGCGTTTGTGACCACGAGGTTCGTCGTCTTCGTCGCCGCGGGGGTGCTCGTGCCGCCGGTCGTGCCCGAGCTGCCGCCCCCGCCGACGGTGGTCGTGACGGTCACCGTCGAGGTGGAGCCGGCGGACTTTCCGCCCGACGAGCCCGACCCGCACCCGGCCGCGGCCAGCACAACGCCGAGCGCCATGAGCGCGATGGGCGTGCCGGACGTCGTCATCACGGCGAGACGATACCGTGCGGCGCGGCGGGTGCGACCGTTGCGGCCGGCAGCGGCGCCCGCGGCCGTAGCGCCGACCGGGCGGCGTGGCGCAGCCGGCTCTGGATCGCCATGTCCCGGTAGAGGATCGCGGCGAACGTGAGCATGATCGGGATGCGCTCGGTCAGCTCGTAGTAGGGAGCCTGGACGCACGCCACGAGCAGGGCGACGTGGATCCAGAAGATCGCAGGAGAGCTGCGCGACCGCTGCCTGGCCGTGCGCACGATCGTGTAGGCGAACCAGCTCATGAACAGGAGCAGGGCCGGCACCCCGTGGGAGTAGAGCAGCATGAACACCTCGCTCTCGGTGCCGACCGACTTCTTGGTGTGCGTCGCGGCGGTGTTCTGCTGCGGTGCGCCGTAGCCCAGCAATGGACTGGATGCGATCTGGGCCTGCGCCACCTGGTCGCGCGCGAGCCGGCTCGTGTCCCCGGTCTTGTGGCTGAACCGCCCGCTGACGAGCCCTCCCAGAGGCGTCAGCGCGACGATCACGCCCACCACGACCACGGCGCCGAGCACGCGCGCCACGCGGCGCAGGTCGTGCAGCGCGCCGAACCGGACGGCCGCGTAGGCGAACCCGACGCCGACGCTCAGCCACAGGCCGCGGTCGAGCGAGAACACCATCGCACGATCGAGAGCCCAAGCGTCACCCGCAGCACTCGCGCCCACGTCCGTCCCGGGTTCGAGGCCAGGGCGGCGAGGCATGTCGGGGTCAGCATGCCGCAGGTCGAGCCCCAGGCGTTTGTGTAGGCGAAGAATGTCTGCGGCCGGCCCTCGGTGAACCCGAGGAAGTGCTGCAGCTGCGCGACCTGCAGGTGGACGTGGGCGTAGAAGTAGGTGTTGTTGAGGAGCGAGTGCGGGAAGATGTGCTCGGCCGGGCTCGAGAGCGACACCGCCGGGAAGAGCACTCCGAACCAGCCCCCGAACACCACGGCCACCCAGAAGCCGGCGAGCGCGTTTATCAGCGTTCGCGTCGGCAGGCGCTCGCGGGAGCTGTTGTAGATGTAGAGGAACAGGATGGTGCCGGAGACGTAGAACGAGAACCGCCACGACCACGCGATCCCGCGTGACGCGCTCTGCAGCTCGATCGCCGAGGCCAGCATCCACCCGAGCAGGAGCAGCCAGAGCCCGAACCGGCGCGGCGCCCGCAGCCCGCCCGCGCGCAGCATCGGGTACAGGAGCGGCGCGGCGATCAGCGGCCACATGAAGAACGAAAACCCGACGAGCCACCACAGCGGCAGTCCCAGGAAGATCAGGTACGGCTGCCAGCCGCGGGGCAGGTAGGCCCAGCGCGGCCGGTTCCCCAGCGGCATGCGGGGCGTCAGGGCGCTCCCGGCCGGCATGGGCGCCCTGCCGTTGGGCTGCGCGGGCGCGGGGTCGAACCGCGCCTCGGCCCGGTTGTCGTGGCGGCCGAGCAGCACGCCGAGCGCAAGTCCCGCGAGCACGACGCTGATCGCGGGCAGGAGCGACGCGACCGACGAGAGCGACGTGCTCATGCGCCGCCCAACCTATGGCCTGACCGTTTCCATCCGGTTGGGCGATCATTGACGTCGAATGGGAGGCGGCGTGCGGGCTGGCTATGCTCGCCTCGCTGTGGTGTTGGTCGGGACGACGGGCGTGGGCCGGCGCGTGCTCGCCGCGCTGGTCGCTGCCGTCGCGCTGACTGCCGGCTGTGGAGGGGGAGCGGCCCGGTCGGCGGCACCGATCGCGCCCGGGCCGGCCACAACACACGCCCCCCTGCCGGCCGCGGCTCTCCACGGGATCCACAAGATCCGCCACGTGGTGATCATCATGCAGGAGAACCGCTCGTTTGACTCCTACTTCGGCACGTTTCCCGGTGCGGACGGGATCCCGATGAAGAACGGGCGCCCGGCGGTCTGCATCCCCGACCCGCGCCGGGGCGGCTGCCGGCGCCCCTATCACGACCGCAGCCTGCTGAACGCCGGCGGGCCGCACTCCGCCGCCTCGGCGGTCTCGGACATCAACGGCGGCCGCATGAACGGGTTCCTGCGCGTCGCCGAGAGCGCCACTGCGTCGTGCCTGCGCTCGCTCGACCCGACCGACCCGACCTGCAGCCTGAGCGCGACCCATCCCGACGTCATGGGGTACCACACCGGCGCCGAGATCCCCAACTACTGGGCCTACGCACGCAGCTATGTGCTCCAGGACCACATGTTCGAGTCGAACCTGGGGTGGAGCCTGCCCGCGCACCTCTACACCGTGTCCGGGTGGTCGGCCACCTGCCGGACGGCGTCGCCGATGAGCTGCAAGACCGCGCTCGGGCGGGTCGCGAGCCCGGGCCCCACGCCGCTCACCCGCCCGCCCACCTCTCCCTACCGATGGACCGACCTGACCTATCTGCTCGATCACCACCACGTCAGCTGGCGCTACTACATCCACGACGGCCGCCAGCCGGACTGCGCGTCGGGCGCCGTGAGCTGCAAGCTGCCGGTCCTGTCTCCCACGACGCCGGGGATCTGGAACCCGCTGCCGAGGTTCACGACCGTCCGCCAGGATCACCAGCTGGGAGACATCAAGGGCGTCAAGCACTTCTTCGCGGCGGCGCACGCGGGCGGGCTCCCGGCCGTGTCGTGGGTCGTGCCCGACGAGGTGCACAGCGAGCATCCGCCCGCGAGCATCGCCGTCGGCCAGGCCTGGGTGACGAGCATCATCGATGCCGTGATGCGCAGCAGTGACTGGTCGTCGACCGCGATCTTCCTGGCGTGGGACGACTGGGGTGGCTTCTACGACGGCGTCGCCCCCCCGCGCGTCGGCGGCGCGGGCTACGGCCTGCGCGTCCCCGGCCTCGTGATCAGCCCCTACGCCCGCACCGGCTACATCGACCACCAGACTCTGAGCTTCGACGCCTACCTGAAGTTCATCGAGGACGACTTCCTGCACGGCCAGCGGCTCGATCCCGCGACCGACGGGCGGCCGGACTCGCGCCAGATCGTGCGCGAGGACGTCCCGATCCTCGGCAACCTCGTGCACGACTTCGACTTCCGCCAGCCGCCGCGGGCGCCGTTGCTGCTTCCGCTGCACCCGCGCCGCCCGTGACCGGCCGGCGGCGGGTGTTAAGCTCGGTGTGATGCTCCCGCCGAACCGATCGATCCCGCAGGCGACGGTCATCCCGGTCCTGATCTATCCCGACGTGCGTGCGGCCGTCGACTGGCTGTGCGCGGCGTTCGGGTTCGCCGAGCATCTGTTCATCGGCGAGAACCACCGCGCCCAGCTGGGCTGTGGCGACGGCGCAGTGATCATCGGCGACGTGCGCGGCGACCGCCGCCCGCCGCGTCCGGGCGAGTCCACGCATGCGGTCATGGTGCGGGTGCCCGACGCGCGCGCCCACTGCGAGCACGCCCGCGCGCACGGCGCCGACATCGCCGAGGATCCGATCGACTACCCCTACGGCGAGCGCCAGTATCACGCCGAGGACCCGTGGGGCCACCGGTGGACGTTCTCGCAGACCATCGCCGACGTCGCGCCGGAGGAGTGGGGCGGAACGACGGTCGCGCCGCGCGGGCTCCCGCCCACCGCCTAGGAGTGACAGGCGGTGTTGGCGGTGCCGTTCACGGTCGGCGCCCAGGCCGAGGTGTTCCCGGCGCTGTCGTAGGACTCGAACTCGACGATGTAGGTGCCCGCCGACCTCAGGAACGTCTGGCTGCTGGTCCTCGTGGTCGACCAGCTGGTGCCGTTGTTCGTCGAGTAGCGGTACCGGTAGCCGGCCAGTCCCGATGTGGCGTCGGTGGAGCCCGACGCCTTGATCTGGATCGTCGTGTTCTTGCAGGTCGCCGTGCCCCAGCCGCCCGTGATGGTGGGCAGGGTCGGGGCGGTGCGGTCGAGCTTGGCGGTGCTCGAGTTGCCGGCGGTCGTCCAGGCCGACGTGTTGCCCGCGTTGTCGATGCTGCGGAACTGCACCTTGGTCTGACCCTCGGCCGAGATGGTCACCGACGAGCCGCTGGCCGGCGCCGACCAGGCGCCGCTCTGGAAGGACGTCTCGTACTGGTAGCCGAGCAGGCCGGCGCCGCCGGAGTCGGTCGAGCCCGACGCCGTGATGGTGGTCGAGGCCGCGGTCAGCCACGAGCCCGATCCGCCGCTGACGGTGGTCGGAAGCGTCGGCAGGGTGCGATCGATGCTGACGGTGTTCGCGGGGCCGTTCGCGGCCGGCGCGGCGGCCGACGTGTTGCCGGCGTTGTCGACGCTGCGGTACTCGACGAGCGTCGTTCCGGCGCTCGCGACTGCGAGCGATCCGGCGCCGGTCGCGCTCCAGGCCGACCAGCTCGAGCCGCCGTTTGCCGACGTGCGCGACTGGTAGCCGGCGAGGCCGCTGCCCGAGTCGGTCGATCCGGTCGCGGTGATGGTGACCGAGGCCGCGTTCGTCCACGCCGCCGAGCCGCCCGCGACCGTGGGAGCGGTCGGCAGGCCGCGGTCGAGCCGCACCGTGGCGCCGGCCGTATCGGCGGCAGGGCCCCACGCGCCGGGGTTGCCGGCGATGTCGCTGGCCCGGAACTGGACGAGCGTCTCGCCCTCGGCGGCGACGGTGACCGCGCTGCCCGACGTCGGCAGCGACCAGGTGCTGCCGCCCGTGGTGGAGGTGCGGTACTGGTAGGTGGTCGCATCGATCCCCGAACCCGTGTCGGTCGCCGATCCCGTGACCGTCTCGGATGCCGAGTTCAGCCAGCTGAGCGACCCGCCGGAGGCGGTCGCAGCCGCCGGGCCGGTGCGGTCGAGCTTGACCGTGCTGCCGGCGGCGACGGCCGACCAGGCCGAGGTGTTGCCGGCGTTGTCGACGGTGCGGAACTGGACGGTGGTCGTGCCCTCGGCCGAGACGGCGACGGATGCGCCGGCGGCCGGGGCCGACCAGGCCCCGCCGTTGAAGGCCGTCTCGTACTGGTAGCCGGAGACGCCCGAGCCGGAGTCGGTGCCGCCCGCGGCGATGATGGTCTTCGAGGCTGCCGACGCCCACGCCGACGAGCCGCCGCTCACGCTGGCGGGGACGGCCGGGGGCGTGCGGTCGAGCTTCACGGTGCTCGCATTGCCGACGGTCGACCATGCCGACACGTTCCCGGCGTTGTCGATGCTTCGGAAGCGGACGGTGGTCGTGCCTTCGGCCGAGACCGTCGCCGACGTGCCGGCCGTCGCCACCGACCAGGCGCCGCCGTTCAGCGATGTCTCGTAGGCGTACCCCGGTGCGGCGAGGCCCGACAGGCTGTCGCCGGAGCCGCTCGCGCTGACCGTCACGCTCGCCGCGCTCTGCCAGGCGATCGCGCCGCCCGCGACGGCCGGCACGGTCGGCGCGGTGCGGTCGATGCGCGCCATTGCGGAGGCGCCGACGGCCGTCCAGGCGCCGGCGTTGCCCGCGCCGTCGACGGCGCGGAACTCGGCCTGCGAGTCAGCCTCGGCCGAGATCGTGACCGCCGCGCCGGTGGCCACGGCCGACCAGGTGCCGCCGGCGTCCGCCGAGGTGCGATGCTGATAGTGGTCGATGCCCGAGAGCGCATCGGTCGCGCCGCCGGCCGTGATCGTGACCGAGGCGACGCTCTGCCACGCCGCCGAGCCGCCGCTCACGGTCGCGGGGACGCTCGGGGCGGTGTGGTCGAGGCGGACGGTGTCGGCTGCGGTGCCGGGGCTCGAGGGTGCCCACGCCGAGGTGTTCCCGGCGCCGTCCACCGAACGGAACTGCACCCACGTCTCGCCCTCGGCGCTCACGGTGAGCGAGCCGCTCCCCGTCGCGCTCGCGGCCGACCAGGTCGAGCCGGAGTCGGTCGACGTGCGCGACTGGTAGCCGGTGACGCCGCTGACCGCATCCGTCGAGCCCGTCGCGAGGATCGTGTCGGACGCTGCCGGCTGCCATGCGAGGGAGCCGCCGGACACCGCCGGCGCGGTCGGGGTGCCGCGGTCGATCATGACCCAGCTTCCGCCGTCGGCTGCGCCGCCCGTCCAAGGGCCGACGTTGCCGGCCGCGTCCACGGCCCGGAACTCGGCGATCGTCGTCCCCTGCGCCGTCACGGTCACCCCGGTGCCGGTCGTGACCGGGCTCCAGGTGGCGCCGCCGTCGGCCGAGGTGCGGTACTGGTAGTGATCGATCCCGCTGCCCGGCCCGCCGCCGCTCGGCGGGTCGATGGCGCCGCCGCCCGTCACCGTCACCGACGGCGTGTTCACCCACACGAGGCCCGTGCCGCCGGTCACGGTCGGCAGGCCCGGCAGGGTGCGGTCGATCTGCACCGTCGCCTGCGTCCAGCTCGACGTGAGCCCGGAGGCGTCGACGGCTTCGAACCGCACGACGGTCGCGCCCTCACCCGTGATCGTGACCGCAGGCCCGGTCACCGGGCTCGACCAGGTCGAGCCGCCGTCGATCGAGAGCTCTGAGAGGTAGGCGCCGATGCCCGACCCCGGCGAGTCGGTGGAGCTCGCGCTGAGCGTCACCGAGTTCGACCTAACCCAGCCCGCCGGCACGCCCGAGAGCACCGGGTCGGTGGGCGGGGTGCGATCGATCATCGCCGTCGCCTGCGTCCATGCCGATGCGTTGCCGAGGTTGTCGACGGCGCGGAAGCGGACGAGCGTCTGGCCCTCTGCGGCGACCGTCGCGGTGGGGCCCGGTGCCGGCGCCGACCATGACCCGCCCGGCGCTGAAGTCTCGTACTGGTAGCCGGCGAGGCCCGAACCGCCCGTGTCGGTCGACCCGGAGGCCGTGATCGCGACAGAGGCGACGTTCTGCCATCCCGACGACCCGCCGGCGAGGGCCGGCGCGGTCGGCGCGGTGCGATCGAGCCAGACCTGTGTCCCGACCCAGTTCGAGGTCAGGCCGGACGCGTCGACTGCGCGGAACTGGACAAAGGTCTGCCCCTCGGCGCCGATCGTGACCGCTGTGCCGGCCTGGGCCGCCGACCAGGTCGCCCCGTCGGGCGAGGTCTCGTACTGGTACCCGGACACACCCGACCCGGGCGAGTCGGTGGCGCCGGACGCGGTCACCTTGACCGACGCCGCGCTCTGCCAGACCGGCCCGCCGCCCGTGAGCACCGGGTCGGTCGGGTCGGTGCGGTCGATCTTCACCTGGGTCTGCTTCGGGGCGCTCCAGTTCGCCGGCGTGGCCAGGTCGCCGGACTCGAACTGCACGAGGGTGATCCCCTCGGCGGTGACCGCGGCATCCGTCCCGGCCGTCCACGACGACCAGGTGGCGCCGTTGTCGGCCGAGCTGCGGAAGCGGTACCCGGCCAGGCCTGAGAGGGCGTCCACCGACGGGGAGGCGACCACGACGTCTGCCTGCGCGACGTCCTGCCACGCCGACCCACCGCCGGTGACGACGGGCTGGCTGGGAGGAGCGTTGTCGACGTTCACCGGCACGGCCGGCGTCCACGGAGCCGACACGTTGCCGGCCCGGTCGACCGCGCGGAACTCGTACCACGAGGCGCCCGAGGCGGTGACGGTCTTGCTCGCGCCCGCGGCCGGTGCGCCCCAGCTGATCCCGTTTGCCGACGCCCGGAACTGGTAGCCCGCCACGCTTGTCGTGACATCCGTCGAGCCCGATGCGCTCACAGTCTCGCTGCCGGACACCCACGCCGGAGAGCCGCCGGTCACCGTCGGCACCGTCGGCCTGGTCAGGTCGACCGTCCACCTGACGGTTGCGACCCTGACCTTCCTGCCCCGGTTCACCCTGACCGAGAACGCATGCCGACCCTCCGGCAGGGTCTTGTACGTCATGCTCGTCTTGCACTTCTTGTAGGCGGCCTTGTCCAGCCGGCAGGTGGTGGCAGTGGCGGACACCCGCTTCCATTTGAACGTCGCCGTCGCCGACTTGCTGTAGGTGGCCGGGCGCGTGGTGATCTTCACCGAGAGTGCGGGCGCCGCCTTGCGCAGCATCGGATACGCGTATGCGGAGACCGTGCCGAGCGCGCACGCCGCGACGGCCGCGAGCAGCAGCAGGCCGGGACGCTTCAGCAATCGGGGGAGCGGAGTGGAGCGGGCACGAAACACGACGACTCCTCGGGGGTGAGGGACGCGCCACTCTCAGCATGTCGAAAAATAGTGAAGAGCGCGATGCACCAAATGGTGATATCACGTTGCAGGTGCCGCGAGTCGCTGGACGGTACAGTTGTGGCCGCCGAGGTTGACAGGTTCCTCACAGCCTCGGCGCGAGCGTTCAGCCAGAAGGAGGACAGGATGCGCAATCGGAAGCACGGATGGGGCCGCCCGCGGGCGGCTGTCCTGGCAGGCGGCGTGGCCGTGGCCCTCGTGGCCGCGGGCTGCGGCAGCGGCGGGGGCTCGTCGTCCACGACGCAGACTTCGACGCCGGCCTCACAGCCGGCATCGAGCCCGCCCGCATCGACCCCCGCATCGACGCCGCCGCCGTCGAGCTCATCGTCGGACAGCGGCCTTTCGGGGAAGTGGAAGGGCACCTACAGCGGCGCGTTCTCGGGCACCTTCACGCTCAACTGGACACAGTCGGGATCGAAGCTCGACGGGACGATCGATCTCTCGACCGGCGGCACGAACACCGTCACCGGAACAGTCGACGGAGGCTCGATCAAGTTCGGCACGGTCGGTGGCCCCGGGATCAAATACACCGGAACGGTCTCGGGAAGCTCGATGTCGGGCAGCTACAGCACACCGGGCGGAAACGGCACCTGGAGCGCACACCAGACGTCGTGACCCCGGCTGATCACGTGCAACTGGCCTCGCGAAGGCCGCGGGTCGGGAGAGGTCGCTCGCAGCCCGCGGCCTTCGCGAGTCGGGAATCCGCCCCACCGGGGATCCGTCCTGGAAGAGCGGCGTCGCGCGACGCTACCGCCCGCAGGGCATGCGCCACAATGGGTGAAATCCCCCAACGCGACCACGACCGGCAGCCGCGCCTATGGGACGGTCACGGTGAATCTGACCGGAGGGAGGCTCGCGACGCTGTTGCCGCCGGCGGTGAGGATGTCGATCGGGTATCCGCCCGCGGCCACCCGCGGAATCTGCGCGACGATGCGGTATGTGCACGGATTCGGCGCAGGCACCGCGACGTCGAGAACCCGAAACGCGGGGCCGGGGCGGGCGGGGACGATCGTCGGCGGCTTGCGCACGAGCCCGGCCCAGTGAGCGATGCCGACGTTCCACCATCCCACCAGCCTCGTCGTTGAGGACGTGCTGAGCCGGCCGTCCTCGCCGTAGAGGGGCAGCGTGCCGGTGATGGTGACGCGCGTGCCCGCCGGCCCGCGAGTCGGGGACACCCGCGGAGCGTATGTGCCGAGTCTGGGGCACGCCCTCGCGACGCCGGCGTAGGTCGCCGCAGCCGACGGCGGCGGCGGGGTGAACGTGGACATCGGCCGCGCCGTCGCGTGGGACGAGCCGAAGCACCCGGTGGTGGTCACGGCGACCGCGAACAGGATTGCCGTGGAGACGCGCACATCCGTGGTACGTCCCGGTGTGCGACGTGCGTCCCCGCTGGAGCTACTCGGGTTCCCAGAGCTCGATCGGATTGCCCTCCGGGTCGTGAATGCGGGCAAAGCGGCCGATGCCGGGCATGTCCCAGTCGGGGCTGGTCGTGACCTCGATGCTGGAGGCGGCGAGCGCCTCGAGCATGGCGTCGAGGTCATCGACGCGCAGGTTCAGCATCCACTGGCGCTCCGGTGCGAAATAGTCGCTTTCCCGGGGAAACGGCGTGAAGACGCTCGGGCCCGCCGCGGTCGCCCACTC
Source organism: uncultured Actinomycetes bacterium (assembly GCA_963825325.1). Lineage (GTDB taxonomy): Bacteria > Actinomycetota > Thermoleophilia > Gaiellales > JAICJC01 > JAICJC01. Next base: position 819,033 of record CAWGSU010000006.1, on the reverse strand, counting down.
GCCGTACTCGCCCGTACCGACGCCCAGGTGCTGGGCATACCACGCACGCAGGTTGTCCGGGTCCGCTGCGCGGAAGAAGAATCCGCCGATCCCGGTGACGCCCATCCCGGCCCTCGTCAGTACTCGTTCTTGATGGTGAAGTACGAGCCGCGGATGGTCCCGGCCAGCTTCGACCGCTGCCGCGCGAACTTGAACCGCGATGCGAGCTCCGCGGGGATCTCCATGCCGTCGGAGAGCTTGAACCCGACCGCTCGCTTGCCGCCGACGTCGACTGTGTGCATCACATTGATCGAAAGGCCGCTGTCGTAGAAGACGTAGGCCATGCGGATGTTCTCGACCTGGAAGGCCGTTGCCTCGAGAGGCCGGGAGGCGACGACGATGTCACGCTCCTCCTTGAGGATCCGGTGCACCCAGTCGACCGCCGCCGCGGCCTCGCCCGCCGGCTCCACCGTGAAGACATGGCCGTACTTGTTCTTGAAGTACCGGGCCTCGTTCGCCCGCAGACCGGCGAGCGCGGCCGCGACCGGGGACGACTCCAGCCCCACGGTCGAAACGGTCTCGAAATCCACGACATACGACATGATGCGATGGAGCGTACCGGGATCGAACCGGTGACCCCCAGCTTGCAAAGCTGGTGCTCTCCCAGCTGAGCTAACGCCCCGCGATCCGGAGGATACCCGCGGTGCATGCGGGTGGGGGTCGGCGGGCATGCATTGGAGACCATGCCGGCCGTCTCATCGCATCCACGCTATACCCTATACTCAGCCGCCGTGCGCCCCGTTCGCCGCCTTCGCCCGCGCGAGCTGCCGCTCCCGCTGGTGTGCGGCGCCCTCGCGGGGGCGCTCGTGGCCGCGCTCCTGACATTCGTGCCGCTCTCGGGCGACGCCCCGTCGCACCTCTTCCAGACGTGGCTCTACCGCCACGGCGGCTTCCAGCTATGGAACAACCTGTGGTACGCCGGCCGCTACGAGTTCGTGAGCTACAGCGTCCTTTACTACCCGCTCGCGGCGCTCACCGGCGAGCTGCCTGTGCTCGTCGTTGCGGCCGCCGCGCTCGCGGCGAGCTTCGCCGCCGTCTGCCGGCGCGAGTGGGGCGGGGCGGCGCGCGGGCCGGCGCTCGCGTTTGCGTGCACGACGCCCTTCGTCTCGATCGTGTCCGGCTCCTACCCGTTCACCGCCGGCCTCGCGTGCGCGGCGGTCGCGCTGCTCGCGCTGCAGCGCGAGCGCAGATTCGTCTTCGGCGCCTGCGTGGTGGGCGCGCTCGGGTTCTCGCCGCTCGCGTTCGCCGTCCTGCTGGCGCTCCTCGCCGGCCTGCTGCTCGGCCACCCGCAGCCGCTTGCCGCCGCGTGCCGCCACTGGGCGGCGTTCGCCGTGGTCGTCGTCGTGCTGCTCGCGGGCGTGCTCGCGCAGCGGGCCTTCCCGAGCGGCGGCATCTATCCGTACAACGTGACCGACGCGGTCGTCGTCGTGCTCTTCTCGCTCGCCGGTCTCTACGTGACCGGGCGCAGCCCGCGGGCGCGGTCGCTGCGCATGCTCTTCGTCGCGTACCTGATCCTGAACCTGGTCGCGTTCCTCTTCAAGAGCCCGGTGGGATCCAACGCGACCCGCCTCTTCGCCGTCGCGGGCGCGCCGCTCCTGTGGCTGGCCGCAAACGTCAGCCGCCAGCGCTCGCAGGCCATCGTCCTGCCGCTGCTGGCCGCGACCGCCGCGCTGCAGGTGGGGCCGTGGATCCGCGACGCCTACTCGGCGTGGGGCAACCCGGCCGAGTCGGCCGGATACTGGCGGCCCGCGATCGACTACCTGCGCAGCCAGGGCGACGACCAGCACCGCGTCGAGGCCGTGGCCACCTGGGGCCACTGGGAGGCCTACTACCTCGCCCGGGCCGGCTTCCCGCTCGCCCGCGGCTGGTTCCGGCAGGACGACTTCCCCGAGAACCGAGTGCTGTATGGCCACCACCTGACGGCGGCGGCCTACGACCACTGGCTGCGGCTGCTCGGCGTGCGCGACGTCGTGCTGCCGGACGCGGCGCTCGACTACAGCTCGGCGGCCGAGGCGCGCCTGCTGCGGTCGGGGCGCTCAGGCCTGCGGCTGGCCTTCCGCAGTCGCCACCTGCGCGTGTACGAGCTGCCCGACGCGACGCCGATCGTCTCGCCGCCGGCGGGCGCCGCCGCCCTGCTCGTGCGGCTGCGCAGCTCCGGGATCGCGTTCTCCGCGTCCCAGCCCGGCCGCTACCTGGTGCGCGTGCGCTACACGCCGTACTGGAAGCCGACCGACCCGGCCGCGTGCGTCTCGCGCGGGCCCGACGGCATGACCGACGTGCGCACCCCCGCCGCGGGCGTCGTCGACCTCGATCTCGACCCGTCGCTCGCGACCGTCGCCGACACGGTGACGAGCACGGCACCCGGCTGCTGACGGCCGCCGGCCGGGCGCGCCTCCCGGCGGGCGCTCCGACGCGATAGAATGGCGAGCCCGCGTCGAGGACGGAATGCCGAGCACGGTCGAGGACACCGCTAGCTGCGCGCTTTGCCGCCGCCATCTCCTGGTGGGCGAGCCCGCACGCCTGTACCAGGACCCGCAGTCGAAGCGCTTCGCGAAGGTCTGCCCGCTCTGCTACGAGCGCGCCGACCGCCGCGGCTGGCGCGCCGAGGGCCGTCCGATCGTCGCGGTGCACGCGAACCCGCCCAGCGATCACCTGCTGCGCGAGCGCGAGTCGCTGATCGACCGCCTGCGCGGCCAGCTGCAATCGGTCGAGTTCGACCTCGACCGCGTGCGCTCTGCGCTCGCCAAGGCCGAGCAGCAGGCTGCCGAGCTGCGCGGGATCAAGCGCGAGCTGAAGGATCTGCAGGGCGAGGTTCGCCGGCGCGAGCGAGAGCTGCGCTCGCTGCAGGACGAGAAGCGCCGGGCGGACGAGCGGGCCGCGCAGGCCGAGGCCGCGCACAAGTCCGAGATCGCCCGCCATCACGCTGCTGCCGCCGCCCTGGACGAGCGCGCGGCCGAGATGCAGCGCACCGCCCAGGTGCGGACGCAGCTCGAGCAGGAGCTCGAGACTCAGCGCACCCGCTACGCCGAGCTGGCCGAGGCCCGGCGCAAGGAGTCCGACCCCCGGCACGTGCGCCGGGTGGCGCTCGAGGCGTTCAACCGCTCGGAGCATGTCGAGCGCGTCGTCGCGATCTCCCGCAGCCTCGGCGATCCGATCGTGAACGTGTACGTCGACGGGCTCGAGCTGCCGCGGCCGGTGAAGGTCACGGTCGCCTGGGACATCTCCTGGTACGAGTACATCGTCCGGCTCGACCTGCTCGAGCGCACCGTGACGGTCGAGGAGGGCCGCCGCGGCGACGATCCGCGCGAGCTGCCCGCGGCCCAGCTGCAGCCAAACGGCGTCCTGCGCGCCGACCGCATCGTGCTCGCGATGCAGGCGTACGGCGTCGGCGGCAGCTCCGCAGCCTCGGCGCTCTAGCAGGCTAGCGCGGCCGCTTCGGGCGGGGCTTGGCGCTGGGCTTCGGCTTGGCGCCCGTTCGCGGCTTCTTCGTCTGGGGCGCCGGCGCCGGCGGCGTCGTCCACACCGGCTTGCCGGTCTGGGCCCGGATCACCGCGAGCAGCGACTCCTCGTCGGCCGTGCGCAGGAACTCCGCCGCGGTCGGATCGAGGTCCTCGAGCGTGATCGCGAGCAGCTCGCCACGGCGGCCGTAGTCGGCCATCGCCTGGGCCGACAGGCGCCGGGTGCGGGCGGTGCGGCCCTCGCGCAGCCGGACGAATCCCGACCGCGACTCCGGGTCGTAGCGAAGATCGAGCATCCGCGCAGGTTATCGGGAAGCCGATCGCCTATGCGGGCCATGCCGCCGGGGGCCGGGCGCGGCCCTCGCTCTGCCGCACCCACCACCGGATCGTTGCCAGGCCGAAGACGAAGCCGCCGATATGCGCGTAGTACGCGACCCCGCCGCCGGCGCTTCCGACCTGCACGTAGCCGACCGCGTAGATCTGGAGCACGATCCAGCCGATCAGGAAGAGCACGGCCGGCAGGGGGAAGAAGAAGATCGGCGGGATGTAGGTGATCACCGCGGCGCGTGGGTAGAGGATCAGGTAGCCGCCGAGCACGGCCGCGATCGCGCCCGAGGCGCCGATGTTGGGCACATCCGAGCCCGGGCCGGACAGGAACTGCAGGAGCGCCGCCGTGAGGCCGCCGAGCAGGTAGAAGACGAGGAAGCGGCGCCGGCCGAGCCGGTCCTCGATGTTGTTGCCGAAGATCCACAGGAACAGCATGTTCCCGAGCACGTGCTCCCAGCTTCCGTGCATGAACATCGCGGTCACGACGCTCGCGAGCACGGGCACGTGGTGCACGTGCGCGTAGACCGGCCGGCCGTTGTCGTAGCCGAGCAGGACCGAGTCCTGGCCGTGCGCGCAGCGGTTCTGCACCTCGCACGGCACGAACCCGAACTCCGCCGTGACCGCGGTGAACCCTGACACCCGCAGGGGCACGCCCAGGGTTGTCGGCAGGCGCTCGGCCGGGGCGTGCTCGGCCCAGACGAAGATGGCCAGGTTCGCGACGATCAGCGCCAGCGTCAGGATCGGCAGATGCCGGGTGGGGACGTTGTCCTTGAGCGGGATCATCCCGGCCGGTACAGGGCGGCGACCGAATCGGTTCGGGTCGCCCTGACGGCGGCGATGCGCTCCTCGGCCAGGCGGTCGGCCGCGACGTGCGGCGCGATGTTTGCGCGCTCCGAGCGCGCGAACACGCTGGCCAGGGTGTCGGCGATGCGCTCGACGCTGCGGCGGGCACGCTCCGGGTCATACGCCCGGCCGAGCTCCTCGGCGATGTTGATCACCCCGCCGGCGTTGATCACGAAGTCAGGCGCATACACGATGCTGCGGGCGTGCAGCGCGTCGCCCATCGACGCGTCGAGCAGCTGATTGTTGGCCGCGCCGGCGACGACCCGGCAGCGCAGCGCGTCCACGGTGTCGGGCCGGATCACGGCGCCGAGCGCGCACGGCGCGAACACGTCGCACTCCTGGGTGTGCACGCTCTCGGGATCGCAGGCGGTGGCGCCGAGCGCCTCGAGCGGAGCCACGCGCTCGGGGTAGATGTCGGCGACGGTGACGTGCGCACCCGCATCGAGCAGATGGCGGACGAGCGCGCCGCCGACGTGCCCCGCGCCCTGCACCGCCACCCGCACACCGCTCATGTCGTCGCCGAACCCGGCCTCGTGAAGGGCCGCGCGCATCCCGCAGAAGACGCCCCACGCCGTCATCGGCGACGGGTCGCCGGAGCCGCCGCGCTCGACCGGCAGGCCGGTGATGTGGTCGGTCTCGAGCGCGACGATCTCGGCGTCGGCGGTGCTCGTGCCGACGTCCTCCGCGGCCAGGTAGCGGCCGCCGAGCGAGTCGACGAACCGGCCCAGGGCGCGGAACAGGAGGTGGGTCTTGTCGGTGCGCGGATCGCCGAGGACGACGGTCTTGCCGCCGCCCAGGTCGAGGCCGGCGGCGGCGTTCTTGTAGGTCATCCCGCGCGCCAGCCGCAGCACGTCGGTCAGGGCGGCCTCGTCGCTTGCGTAGCGCCACATCCGGATCCCGCCGAGCGACGGGCCCAGGGTGGTGTCGTGGACGGCGATGATCGCCCGCAGCCCCGCCTCGGGCTCGTGGCACACGACCACCTGCTCGTGCTCCTGGAAGAGCTGCACGGGCCGCGAGTATATCCACCGGGGCGCCCGTCCCCTGCTAGCCGGCGGCGAGCACCCGCTCCCAGATCTCGGCCCGTTTCTGAAGGCCGATCGGCGAGATGTCTGCGAGCTGGTAGTGCTTGACGAGCGCCGGGTCGGGCGAAGCCAGCGGATCCGACCGTACGGCGGCGGGCACGAGCTTGGCGGCGGCCGCCTCGGGCGCCGGCAGGCGCGACTGGACCCACGCGCGTGCCGCGGCCCGAGCCGAGAGCTGGTGGTCGATCCACGCCAGGGCGGTGAACGGGTGACCGGCCGCGCGCGGCACCACCCAGCCGTCGATCCACATCTCGGAGCGGCCGGTCGGAAGCACGAAGACGGTGTCGGCCGCGCGCTCGGGCAGCGCGAGGACGCGGTCGAAGTCGGCGCTCGTGCCCATCGCGAGCACGAGCTCGCCGCGCCCGAACGCCGCCGCCCCGGCGGCGGTGAACGCGTTCACGTGCGGCCGGGCGGCGAGCAGCAGCGACTGGGCGCGCAGGAGCGTGGAGTCGTCGTCGGTCGAGATGTCCTCGTCGAGGGCGGCGAGGGCGGCGGCGACGGGCTCGATCGGCCCCGGCAGGAACGTGATCCCCTGCAGCGAGTAGCGCGGCACGAGTGCGAAGAAGTCGGCCCAGTCGGCGGGCCGCTCGGTGACGACGTCGCGGCGGTAGCCGAAGCCGTACACGCCGTAGCGGGCCGGCGCCGACCAGTGGTTGTGGCGGTCGTAGGCCAGGTCGAGGAAGTCCGACGAGACGAGCGAGAGGTGCGGGATCAGGTCGTGGTCGAGCTGGCGCAGCAGGCCCTGGTCGCCGAGCACGGCGACGTCGTCCTGGCGCGCGAGCACGACGTCGGCGGGATATCCCGACGAGATCAGCTCGATCAGGTTCGCGCCCGGCGCGATCGTGCGCACGTCGACGCCGACCCCGGTTGCCTGCGTGAAGGCGATGCGGTCATCAGCGGGCACCGAGCCGACCGGGGCAAGCACGCGCAGCGGCCCGGGCAGGTGCGGCGGCGCCCCGCCCGGCGCGGCGGCCGGGGGTGTCGTCGGCGCGGAGCGGCCGAGGCATCCGGGCGCAGCGATCACCGTGCCGGCGGCGACCAGCAGCCGCCGCCGCGTGATCCCGCCCCCGCGGGGCACTAACCCAGGCCGAGCATCGACCCGAGCCCGCCGGCGTCCTCGTTCGGGTCGACGACGCGGCTGCGGCGCAGCACGATCACCGTGAGTAGCACGAAGGTCGCGGTCACGAGCAGCATCAGCGTCGCGAGGGCGTTCACGGCCGGGGTGATGCCGAAGCGGACGGCCGAGTAGAGCACGATCGGCCAGGTGTTGGTCGTCCCGTTCGTGAACGCCGGCAGCACGTAGTCGTCGAACGAGAACGTGAACGAGAGCAGGGCGGCGGCGATCACGGCCGGCATCAGCCGCGGAAACGTGACCTGGCGGAACGTCGAGAACGGCCCGGAGCCGAGGTCGTAGGCCGCCTCCTCGAGCTTGTCGCCCATCCCCACGAACCGTGCCCGGATGATCAGCATGGCGAGCGAGGCGTTGAACACGATCTGGCCGATCAGGATGGTGGAGCTCCCGAGCGGCGGGAAGAAGCCGAAGTTCTGACGGGCCTGCACGAAGAAGATCAGCGACGCCACCGCGATCACGATCTCGGGCACCACGAGCGTCAGGTAGACCAGGATGTCGAACGGGATCCGCAGCCGCGGGCGCATGCGCGCGAGCGCGAGGGCGGCCGCCAGGCCGAGCGCGGTGGCGATGATGGCCGCCTGCGCGGCGATCTTGAGGCTCGTCTTGATCGCCGGGATATAGACGGGATCGTTCAGGCCCTCTTTGAACCAGCAGGTGGTGAAGCCGTTCCAGACCGAGATGTTGCCGACGTTGGCGGGCGGGATGTTGCAGATGTTGCTCCCGTGGAACGCCGCGACCGAGGTCGGCGACGGCTTGTTGAACGCGAAGATGACGACCACGACGATCGGCAGGTACAGGAACGCGTACACGATCAGCGCCCAGGTGGCGAAGCCCCGCTTCGCGGTCAGGATGCGCCGCCTACGCACCGAACTGCTCCTCACGGGTCGCGAACAGGATGTAGACGACCACGAACACCGACAGCGCCGCCATGAGCGAGATCGAGAGCGCCGAGCCGAACGGCCAGTTCTGGGCCGAGCTGAACGTGTCGCCGATCGCGTTGCCGACGAACTCGAAGTTCCCGCCGCCGAGGATATTCGGGATGATGTACTCGCCCGACATGGGGATGAACACGAGCAGCGCCCCTGTGACGACGCCGGGCAGCGTCAGCGGCAGGGTGATCTCGCGGAACGCCTTCCACGGCTTGGCGCCGAGGTCGGTGGCGGCCTCGACGAGCGTCCAGTCCATGCGCTCGAGCGACGCGAACACCGGCAGGATGAAGAGCGGCAGGTAGTTGTAGATCAGGCCGATGCCGACGGCCTTCCAGGTGTAGAGGGCGTTGAACCCGAGGTTCGTGGCCAGATAGCCGTTGGGGTCGAGGATGATCTTGAGCGCGTAGGTGCGGATCAGAAACGACGTCCAGAACGGCACGACCAGGAGCAGCAGCGCGAGCATCTTGTACGTGGTCAGGTAGCGCGCCATCCAGTAGCACACCGGGTAGCCGACCGCGATCGTGCAGATCGAGCCGCCCGCCGCCATCAGGAGCGTGTGCCAGAACACGGTGATGTAGAACGAGCTGAAGACCTGGTGGTACTGGGACAGGTTGAACGCGTAGCTGACGCTGCCGAAGCCGGACTGGATCGAGACCGAGAACACGGCCAGGATCGCCATCGGGCCCAGGAAGAAGATCGCGTAGTAGAGCCCCGACGGGAAGGTCAGCCACGTCGGGTACCGCGGCGCGAACGTGCGTCGGCGCCGCCGGCTCTGATCGACGGTCGTGACGACCGTCAGTCCTGCCGGTTCGGGACTCGACATCTAGGCGGCCTTGAACTCTCCGTAGATCTGCGTCCGGGCGTTGACCACCGCGGGGCTGACGTTGAGGATGTAGTGGTAGTTCTCGGTGTACTTCTTGGGCACGTTGAAGAGCGGGTCGTTCTTCAGCGCCGGCGGCATCTGCGCCAGCGCCGCCGGGATCGGGATCGGGTAGTTGTGGTAGTTCATCTCCGCCACGGCCGTCGCCGGCTCGAGCAGCCAGTTGATCCAGGCGTGGGCGGCCACGGGGTGCGGCGCGTTCACGGGGACGCACCAGTTGTCGGCCCACACCTCCGACGCCTCGGTCGGGATCACGGCGGTGATGTCGCCCTGCTTCTTGCGCGCCTGCACGATGCGGCGCACGTCGCCGTTCCAGCCCTGGCTCAGGATGATCTTGCCCGCGATCGCGTCGTTGATGTAGCCGGACGAGTCGATCGTGGTGACGCCCGGGCGGATCTTGAGCAGGAAGTTCTTCACCTTGGTGAAGTCGGAGCTGCTCGTCGTGTTCGGGTCGAGGCCGAGCGCCATGAGCGCCAGCGGCACGACCTCCTCGGCGCCGTCCAGGACGTTGGTGCGGCCCTTGCTGCCGTACTTGGGCAGGAGCTCGTAGAAGTCGTGCATCGACTTGGGGCTGTCCTTCACCACGGTGTTCATGAAGAAGAACATCGTGATGCCGTAGTCCTTGATGACGTGGAACTGCCCGGTGGGGTCATACGACGGCTTCAGGAACGCCGGGTCGAGGTTCTTCAGGTTGGGGATTGCGGCCGCGTCGAGCGCCATCAGGCCGTTCTCGCCGATCAGCTGGGCGACGGCGTTCTGGCTCGGCACGATGATGTCGTAGCCGGTGCCGCCGGCCGAGAGCTTGGCGAGCAGCTCGTCGTTGCTCGAGTAGAACGTCTCGGTCACGTGCGTGTTCGGGTGCGCCGCCTTGAACTTGCTGAACGTGCTGGGGGAGTCGTACTCCGACCAGTTGTAGATGACGAGCGAGTTCTCCATCGGCTTGCCCGCCAGCGTGTTGCCGCCGGCCGGGGCGCTGCTGCTGCCACCGCCCCCGCCGCCACCGCCCGCGTTCGTCGACCCGCCGCACGCCGCGGCCAGCAGGCCGAGCGCGCCCAGGCCGAGCAGCTCGCGCCGGTTCAGGCCGGAGCGCTCGGCGGCGTCGCGGTAGAGCTGGCGGCGGAGGTAGTCGAGCTTCGGCTTCGCGCTCGTCGGCGCGAGGATGTTGATCGAGTCGCGGGGGTCGGTCACGGTGTCTCCTTCGAGTGGTCCGGAGCCGGGGCGTCGCCGAGCAGGAGCGGCGCCGCCTCGTCCCAGCTGATGGCGACACGGTCGCCCGGGTGGATGGTGTCGAGGGCGGGGTCGGCGCTCGCGCGCTGCTCGCGCACGATCACGTCGCCGGCCGATGCCAGCCGGGCGACGATCTGCACCTGGTCGCCGAGATACATCTTGGTGATCACCTCGGCGGTGGCCGAGTTGGCCGTGCCGGCCGCCGGGCCCGTATGCGCCGCCATGCGCTCGGGGCGCACGCCGACGCGCACACGGGCGCCGCGCGAGGTGTCACCGCGGCCGCGCACGACCAGGCCGCCGCCGGCATCGACGGCAAAGCCGCCGTCGGCCGCCTCGACCACGTCGCCGTCGATGAAGTTCATGTCGCCGATGAAGTCGGCGACGAACGGCGTCAGCGGCCGGTCGTAGATCGCGCGCGGCTCGTCGAGCTGCTCGATCACGCCGTTTGACATGACCGCGACGCGGTCGGACATCGAGAGCGCCTCCTCCTGGTCGTGCGTGACGTACACGAAGGTGATCCCGACCTGCTCCTGGATGCGCTTGAGCTCGATCTGCATCTCCTTGCGCAGCTTCAGGTCGAGGGCGCCGAGCGGCTCGTCGAGCAAGAGCACCCGCGGATTCATGACGAGCGCTCGCGCGAGCGCCACGCGCTGCTGCTGGCCGCCCGAGAGCATCGACGGTCGATGCGAGTCGCGGCCGACAAGCTGCACGAGCTCGAGCGCCTCGCCCGCCTTGACGTGGCGCTCCTTCTTGGACACGCGCCGCTGTTTCAGGCCGTACGAGACGTTGTCGAGGATCGACATGTGCGGGAAGAGCGCGTACTGCTGGAACACCGTGTTCACGTCGCGCTTGTAGGGCGGCACGCCGCTCACGTCGCGGCCGCCGATCAGAAGCTCACCGGCGTCGGGCTGCTCGAATCCGGCGATCATGCGCAGCGACGTCGTCTTGCCGCACCCCGACGGGCCGAGCAGCGAGAGGAACTCGCCCTTGTGCACGCGCAGGTTGACGGCATTCACCGCCACCAGCGAGCCGAAGCGCTTCGTGATGGCGCGGAACTCGACATCGGCCTCGCCGTCGGCGGGCGGCCAGGCGGTGGCGTGGTCGGCCGTGGGTTGCGTCATCCCGGTGTCAAGGGTATATCGTTGGTTTTCCGCGTGTCAACCACGAAGTTCGCACCGAACGCGGAGGTTTGGCAGGTATCTCGCATGAATGCTCCCACGGTCAAGCTCGATTCGGTCAACCGCCGGATCATCGAGATCCTCCAGCGTGAGGGCAGGTGCCCGTTCACGACCATCGCCCGCGAGGTCGGCATCTCCGAGGCCGCGGTGCGGGCGCGGATGCAGCGGCTGACCGATGCCGGCGTGCTCGATGTGGTCGCGGTCACAAACCCGCTCAAGCTCGGGTTCGAGGTGATGGCCCTGGTCGGCGTCCAGGCCAACAGCGACCTCGACCACGTCGCCCAGGCAGTGTCGGGCTGGCGCGAGACGAGCTACGTGGTGATCACGTCGGGGAGCTACGACCTGCTGGTCGAGATCGTGTGCGAGCACAACCGGCATCTGCTCGAGGTGGTGCAGCGGCTGCGCGAGATCGACGGGGTCAAGTCGACCGAGACGTTCATGTACCTGGACATGGTCAAGATGACCTACGCCTGGGGGACGCGGTAGCCGCCCCGCAGTCACCGCGGTCGGGTGTCATCGGTGTCGCTGCGGCCGTGTTCGGCGCGCTCGTGGCGGCCGGTGCGGCGTCCGCCGGACTCGGCTCGCAGGGCGGCCAGGTGCTGGCCCTGCTCGCCGGACTGCTCGCCCTGGCGGCACTCGCGCTCGGCTTCATCGGCTTCACGGTGGCCCGGCTGGGCGGCACGAGCCGCCTCCCCGGCCTCGCAGCGATGGTGCTCGGGGTGGCCGTCCTGGTCGGTCTGGTCGTGGCCGCCGTCACTGCATAAACGGGGTCAGACCCCGTTTATGCACGCTTCAGGCGCAGCGCCAGGGCGGGGCAGTTCGAGACCGCCCAGCGCGCCTGGCGCAGGAGCTCGGGAGGGACCGCCTCGGCGCGCACGATCGGATAGCCCCAGTCGTCGAGCGTGATCCACTCCGGCAGCAGCTCGGCGCAGATGCCGTGGCCGACACAGCCGGACGGATCGACGGTGAGCGTGTGGGCGCTCACGCGCTCACCTCCACTCGCCCGTGGTCGCGGGGACGGCCAGGCAGCCCGGGCCGCGGGCGGCCACGCACGGGTTGCCGTCGAGGTGGCGGCGCAGGTCGGCGGCGAACACGTCGATGGCGCTGCGGACGAGATGCACGGCGCCGTCGGGATGGCGGCAGGCGCCCCGGCGTTCGATCTGCGCCGCCCACCGGCGCAGGCGCTCGACGTCGCCCGCGCTCGAGCGGCCGGCCGCGATCGCCGCCGTCATCTGGGCCATATCGGAGAGCCCGAACACGCACGGCCCGCACTGCCCGGCGCTCTCGGCGGCGAACCAGCGCATCAGACGCGCCGTCTCGACCAGTCCGCACGCCGCGGCCGGCAGCGCGATCAGGATGCCGGCGCCGGGGCTCGCGCCGAACTCCGTGAGCGCGGCGCGGCTGAACGCGGCACCGCCGGCACTGGCCGGAATCCACGTGCCGGAGAACCCGCCGGCGAGGAACGCCGCGATCGGCTCGGCCGGGCCGCCGGCGCGGGCGACGATGCGGTCGATCCGCGTGCCGATCGGCACCTCGACGATCGCCGGGCGCACGACGGCCCCGGTGACCGTGACGAGCGTCGTCCCGGGCTCGTCGCCGGTGCCGGTTTGGCGGAACCAGTCGGCGCCGAAGCGCGCGATCTGGGCGACGTGCGCGAGCGTCTCGACGTTCTGAACCAGGGTGGGGCGGCCGTCGACGCCTTTCTCGAAGGGCCGCGGCGGCACGTGGGTGGGCTTGGCCTCGCCTCCGTTCAGCCAGTGCACGAGCGCGGTCTCCTCGCCGGCGACGTAGCGCGTCGGCGTCTCGGCCAGCTCGATCGGGACGCCCCGCTCTGCCGCCCGCTCGCCGATGGCGGCGCGGAGCGCGCGCACGGCCCGGCGGTCGGCGCGGTCGATGCAGACGATCACCTGCGCCGCACCCACCGCCGCCGCCGCGACGGCCGCGCCGTCGAGCACGAGGTGGGGCGCACGGGCGAGGAGGGTGCGATCCTTGCTGCTCGCCGGCTCGCCCTCGGTGCCGTTGGCGACGACGATGCGCGGGCCGCGGCGGTCGGCGACGGCCTGGAGCTTGCGCGCCGTCGGGAAGCCGGCGCCGCCGCGCCCGCCCAGGCCGGCCTCGGCGACGAGGTCGATCAGCGAGCGCTGTGGACGCCGCGCCGGGACGGGCGCCGGGCGGTAGCGCGAGCGGTGCTCTGCCAGCGTCGCCGCCCGGCCGTCGGCGCCGGTCTCGCGCAGCAGCCTGCGCTCGTCGGTGCGCACTCCGGTGGTGGCCACGGTGCTCATTGCGCCCTCCGCGTGGCGGTGCGGCGTGGCGGCGGGAGCGGCGTCCGCCCCCGGCCGGTGCCGTGCCGGGCCACCTCGGCGGCGCGCATGGCGGTGAGCGCGGCGACGGCCGCGCCGGCCCCGAACACCGCCAGCCGCAGCGCTCCCGAGTTCCGGTCGGTGCCGGCGGTGACCGCGTGGATGCTGGCGAAGAGGAAGAGCGGGAAGGCGATGTAGTGGCTCGTGTCCCAGATCCGCTTGGGCAGGTGCGCGCGGGCGAGCGACGTGAGCTCGACGGCGACCAGCAGATACATGGCGGCGATCCCCCAGGCGACGGGGCCGGGACGCCAGGTCGCGGCGAGGGGCACGAGCACGGAGACGAGGCCGAAGTGGACGTACGTGTCGAGCATGATGGTGACGATGTGGACGGCCAGGAAGATGACGGCCGCACCGCCGAGGAACCGGTGCAGGTCGAGCAGCCAGGCCGGGCGCGGGCGCCGGCCGAGCACGCGGGTGCTGAGCGCAAGCCCCCAGAGGACGCTCGCGGCCAGGAGCGCCCACGTGACGATGCCCGACGCGCGGGCCGTGTACCAGAGCAGCGTGCTTTGCGACATGCCTCCCATCGTCGCCTGCAGCGCTGTGAGCGGCCTGCGCCGATCCTGGGAGTCGGCTGGGAGCCTCGCTCTGGGCGGTCTCGGATCGCGTTCACAGGGTTCTCGCAGGTGCGCGGGCGACCATGCGGGCATGGATTCGCCAAACACCCCGTCGCGCCGCCACCCGGCCCGGCGCGCACGCATCGCGGCCGCCGCCGCAAGCGCGGTCGCCACGGTGGCGATCACGGGCCATCTCGCCCTGGCGGGCACCGCCTCGCGCACCGCCTCGGCGAGCGCGGCGGGCTCCTCCGCCCACCCGACGCACCACAGGACGACGACGCGTGCGCGGCGCTCGTCCTCCGACGACGCGACGACCACCCAGGCGACGACGACCACCCAGGCGACGACGACCACTCAGGCGACGACGCAGGCGGCGACGCCCGCGGCGCCCTCCACGCAGGCGAACACCTCGAGCGGTGGTAGCTGAGCGCCGTTTCGGCGCGATGGGCACGCGCGCCCACGTGATCGTCGTGGGCGGTCGCGCCGGCCTCGCCGACGTCGCCGCCACCCGGATCGAGCAGCTCGAGAGCCTGTGGAGCCGGTTTCGCCCGCGCAGCGACGTCAGCCGCCTGAACCAGCATGCGGGCGCACGCGTGGCGGTCGCTCCGGAGACGGTCGAGCTGGTGGCGCGCGCGATCGACGGCTTCCGCCTGACCGGGGGTCTGTACGACCCCACCCTGCTCGGGCCCGTGATCCGCGCGGGCTATGACCGCACCTTCGAGCTGATCCCTGCGGCCGCGCAGCCGGGGCGAAGCGACGCCGAACCGGCCTGCGCCGGGATCGGGTTCGGACCGGGCTGGGCGCGGCTGCCGGCAGGCAGCGGGTTTGACCCGGGCGGAATCGGCAAGGGCCTGGCCGCCGACATCGTCGCGAGCGAGCTCGTCGCCGCGGGCGCCGACGGCGTGTGCGTGAACCTGGGCGGCGACGTGCGCGTGACCGGCGCGGCGCCCGGCGGCGGGACGTGGACGGTGGCCGTGGAGCACCCGGCCGCGGCCGCGCCGATCGCCCTGCTCGGGCTCGCCGACGGCGCGGTCGCCACCTCGACGACGCTGCGGCGGCGCTGGCGCGTCGGCGGCGAGGTGCGCCACCACCTGATCGACCCCGCCACCCAGCGTCCGAGCGCCGGCGAGACGTGCCTCGCGTCGGTCGCGACCGGTCAGGCGTGGGTTGCCGAGGTGCTGGCCAAGGCGGTGCTGCTGGCCGCCGGCCGCGCCCCGGAGGCGGTGCTCCACGGCACCGGCGCCGAGGCGCTCGTCGTCGACACGGCCGGGCACATCTGCACGACGCCGGGCCTCGCGGCCTACACGGACGCTCCGCCGCCCGCCCTCGTGGGATGACCGCAGCGGCCGGATAGGATCGGCCCGTGCACCGCCTCACGTTTCGCACCGACAGCCGCGACCAGATGCTCGACATCACGGACGCCGTCGCAGGCGCCGTCACCGCGCTTGGCATCGACCGCGGCGCGGTGCTGGTGCACGTGCCGCACACCACCGCCGCGGTGACCGTGAACGAAGGCTACGACCCCGACGTGGCCGCAGACGTGCTCGACCATCTCGCCGCGCTCGTGCCGCGGCGGCAGGGGTTCGCGCACGCCGAGGGCAACAGCGACTCGCACATCAAGGCGATCCTCGTCGGCTGCGCGCATCCGCTCGCCGTCGACGACGGCGCGCTCGCGCTCGGCCGCTGGCAGCGGCTGTTCCTGTGCGAGTTCGACGGCCCGCGCACGCGCGAGGTCTGGGTGACCTCGCTCTAGCGAGCGATGCTGGCGGCTGCGGCGGCCAGCAGGCACAGGGTCGCGGCGATGGCGAGCAGGGTGTTGACCGCGCGCATCGACCCGGCGGGGACGGCGACGGCGCGGACGCGGGAGCGGGGGGAGGGGGTGTGCATGACTGCCAGCATCGGCCCCGCGCCCCCGGGTTGTCATCACCCGCCTGCGGTATTCACGCCGTCCGCCCTAGTCGCCCTTCGCCGTGGGCGGCTCGGCGATCTCGGTGCGCGGCCGCACCGCGCCGACGCCGTAGCGGACGAACCGCACCACGAGCACGCCGGCCCCGACCAGCGCGGTGAGCGTCCCGACGGCGAAGAAGGCCAGGCCGAGCGCGATCGCCTCGGGCCGGCCGGAGTGGCCGTGCAGGAAGTAGACGAAGACCGCCTCGCGCACGCCGATCCCGTTCAGCGACACGGGCAGCGCCAGGGCGGCGAACACGACCGGCCCGGCCAGGAGCACGATCGAGTCGGGCACGTCGAGGCCGAGCGCGCGCACGAGCATCCAGATCACGCCGACGCGGGCGAGCTGCACCCCGAGCGCGAGCAGGCCGACCACGACGAGCGTTGCGCGGTGGTCGCGGTAGGCGTGCAGCGCGTCGTAGAAGCGCTGCCCGACCGCGAGCCGCCGTCCCGCCGCGCGCGGCTCGAGCCAGCGCGCGACCGCGCCCCGCAGCCGGCTTGAGAAGAGCATCGCGAGCACCGCCGCGGCGGCGACGCCGAACGCCACCTCGGCGGCGATCACGCCCGGCCGCCGGCCTGCGCCGCTCACGAGCACGGCGAACACGGCCAGCACGACGAGCGAGACGAGCCCGACCAGCCGGTCGATCAGCACCGAGGCGACCGCCTCGGGCGCGTCGCCGGTGTAGCGGCCGAGCTCGACGACACGCACCGCGTCGCCGCCGATCGCCGCCGGCAGGAACTGGCCCGCAAAGAGGGCGACGAAGTACGTGCGCACGAGCCATCCCAGCGGCACGTGCATGTCCTTGGCGGTGAGCAGCAGCTGCCACCGCAGCGCCATGACGACGACCGTGGCCATGCTGACGGCAACGGCGGGTGCAAACCAGCGCAGCTCTGTCCCGCCCAGGGTGTGCGCGACCTGGTGGATGCCCGCCCAGCGCAGCAGGAGGCCGAGCACCACGGCCGAGATCACCGCCTCGACCGCGACCCGGGTGCGCCGGTCGATCCTCACCTCGCGAGCGCGGCGTGCACCTTGCGCACCGCGGAGACGGCGTCGTCGATGTCGGCGTGGGAGTGGGCGGCCGCGAGCGGCAGCGAGAGCACCTGGGCGCCTGCGAGCTCGGTCACGGGCAGCTCCGGGACGGCCAGGTTGTGGCGATACCACGAGAGCGTGTGCACCGGCAGGAAGTGCAGCCCCGTCGAGACGTTCTCGGCCATGAGCGCGGCGGCGTAGCGGTCGCGGTCGGCGCCGGCCAGGGCCGGGTCGATCCGGATAACGTACAGGTGGTGGGCGTGGCGGCCGTACGCCGGCCGCCCGATCGGCCTGATCCCGGGCAGCCCCGCGAGCCCCTCGTCGTAGCGCGCGACGAGGTCGGCCCGGTGGGCGTGGAAGCGCTCGAGACGATCGATCTTGGGCAGGGCGACGGCGGCCTGCAGGTCGGCGAGGTTGGCCTTGAAGCCCGGCTCGACGACGTCGTAGTGGCCGAGCGTGTGTGTCTGGGCGCGCTTCCACGGGTCGCGTGTGATGCCGTGCGCTCGCAGCAGCCGCAGGCGCCCGGCGGCGGCGTCCGAGCGCGTGGTGACGATCCCGCCCTCGCCGCCGGCGAGGCTCTTCGTGGCGTACAGCGAGAAGCAGGTGAAGTCGCCGATGGCGCCGATGCGCCGCCCGCGCACGTCGGCCTCGACCGCATGGGCGGCGTCCTCGACGGTGCGCAGGCCGTGCTCCTCGGCGAGCGCTCCCAGCGCGTCCATGTCGCACGGGCCGCCGGCGAAGTGCACCGGCAGGAGCGCCCGGGTGCGGGCGGTGACGGCGCGCCGCGCGGCCGCCGGATCGAGGTCGA
This sequence comes from uncultured Actinomycetes bacterium, assembly GCA_963825325.1. Classification (GTDB taxonomy): domain Bacteria; phylum Actinomycetota; class Thermoleophilia; order Gaiellales; family JAICJC01; genus JAICJC01. The sequence goes on along the minus strand of CAWGSU010000006.1, from coordinate 801,239 downwards.
GCGTGTCGGGATCGACGTCTGCGAATACCGGCGTCGCGCCCGTGTGCAGGATTGCGTTCACGGTCGCAGGCCACGTGAACGAGCTCGTCACCACCTCGTCGCCGGCGCCGACGTCGGCCGCGACGAGCGACAGGTGCAGCGCCTCGGTGCACGACGACGTCGCGATCGCGTGGGGGACGCCGGTGCGCTCGGCGAAGCGGCGCTCGAGCTCGGCGCTGCGCGGCCCCGACGTGAGCCAGCCGGAGCGCAGCGTGGCGACGACCGAGTCGATCTCCTCGGCGCCGATCACGGGCGGTGAGAAGTCGAGCATCGACGCACGGACGGGCGCGCCGCCGTCGATCGCGAGCCGGGTGGCGGCCGGGTGGCTCATCGCACCTCGAACCTGACCGCGTCGACCGCGTCGGCCGCCCGGCGCAGCGCCTGCGCGCGGTCGGCCCCGGTCGCGAGCACGTACCCGGCCCGGTCGGTGGCGATCCGCAGCGGACCGTAGACATGCCCGCGGGGGTCGTAGAAGCACACCTCGGGCGGGCCCGTGGCCGCCACGAGCTCGCCCGGCGGCGCGGCCAGGAACTCGATCACCGCCGCGCCGTCCCGGTGCGGCACGAGCTCCTCCGCGGCGACCGGCTCACCGACGGCGGCGAGCACCGCGGCGGTGGCGAGGTCGACGCCGGCGGCGGTGCGGCAGATCTCGGAGTCGTGGCCGCCGCCGAGCCGGGCGGCCACCTCGACGACGCGCGGGCCGTCGACCGCGAGGATCAGCTGCACGTAGCTCGGCCCGGACGTGATCCCGACGGCGGCCACGGCCGCCTCGGCCACGGCCGCCGCGGCGTCGGCGCCGTCGGCGGCCGCGGGGTACACGTGCCGGCGGGCGACGCCGGGGACGCCCTCGAAATGGATCCGGTCGGTCACGGTGACCGGCAGGAAGCGGCCGTCGATCGAGAAGGCGTTCACCGTCACCTCGGGGCCGGGCACGAACTCCTCGTAGATCACCCGGCCGCTGCGCGAGCCCTCCCGCGCGCGCTCCGTGGCCTCGGCCAGGCCGTGCGCATCGCGGAGGATGGTCATCGCCCGCTGGCCCTGGCGGTCGGCCGCCTTGACGACGCACGGATACGCGGGCGGCGCCTCGGCCGACCACCGCGGCTGCGGCACGCCGGCGGCGTCCAGCCGCGTGCGCTGCGCGATCTTGTCGGTGCACGTCTCCGCCACCGCCGCGGCGATGGGGTGGGGGATGTGCAGGTCCTCGGCCGCGGCCGCCGCGACCCGCACCGGCCAGTCGGTGCCGGGCGCGATCAGCCCGTCGGCGTCGTGGGCGGCGCGGCGGATGCCCGCGCCGTCCTCGCTCGAGACGGGCACGTCGGCGAGGCGCGGGTCGGCGTCGCAGACGATCGTTCGCACCCCGAGCGCACGGGCGGCGTCGATGGCGTGCCGCTGCGCCGGGCCGCCGCCGAGCACCACCAGTGTGCGGGGGCGCGTCAGACGGCCTGCGCCGTCTGCTCCGAGGCCAGGACGGCCTGCCACCATTCCGGATTCTCGCTGTACCAGCGGATGGTGCGCTCCAGCCCGTCGGCGAAGGGGATGCGCGACCGCCACCCGAGCAGCCGCTCCGCCTTGTCGGTGGAGCCGATGTGACGATCGACCTGCCCGGGCCGGTCGAGGATGTGTCGCTTGAGCGACGCCGGCTTGCCCACGATCTCGAGGATCATGTCTGCGATCTGCTCGACCGTCTCGTCGATGCCGGTGGCGACGTTGATCGTCTCGCCGACGATGCGCTCGAGCGGCACCTCGCACGCGGCGGTGATCGCCTCGGCCGTATCGAACACGTGCAGCCAGTCGCGGCTGGCATGGCCGTCGCCGTGGATCGTCAGCGGCCGGTCGCTGAGCGCCTGGATGATGAAGCGCGGGATGACCTTCTCGGGGTGCTGGAACGGCCCGTAGTTGTTGAACGGCCGGATGACCGTGATCGGCAGGTCGTACGTGCAGTGGTACGAGTACGCCAGCCGGTCGCCGCCCGCCTTGGTGCCCGCGTAGGGCGAGCGCGGGTTGAGCGGATGCTCCTCGCTCATGGGCTCGGTCTCGGCGGTGCCGTACACCTCGGACGAGGAGATGAGGATGAAGCGCTCGATCTCGTGGTTTCGCATCGCGTCCATCAGCACCTGGGTGCCGACGACGTTCGTGGTGACGAACTCGGCGCCGCCCTCGGCGATCGACTTGGACACGTGCGACTCGGCGGCGGCGTTCACGATCACGTCGACGCCGTCGAGCGCCGCGGTGACGTCGGCCAGGTCGCGGATGTCGCCGTGGATGAAGCGCAGTCGCTCGTGGTCGGTCACGTCGGCCAGGTTCGCCATGTTGCCCGCGTACGTGAGCGCGTCCATCGTCACCACGTCGTGCGACGTCTCGTGCAGGAGGTAGCGGATCATGTTCGACGAGATGAACCCCGCCCCGCCGGTCACCAGTATCCGTTTCACCGTGTCGCCCCCTGTCACTTCTGTGCTATCCCAGCTCTCGATCGATGTAGTACAGCGGTCGCTGCTCGACGTCGCGCTGAATCCGTTGCAGGTTCTCGCCCAGCACGGCCATCAGGAGCCCCTGCAGGCCGAGCACGAAGAGGACGAGGCCTCCCAGGAGGAGCGGACCCGGGAAATTGTCGTAGCGGATCCAGTAGACGACCCCCCAGATTCCCACCCCCAGAGCCGTAAGGATACCGAGCACGCCGAGCACGGTGCCGAGCCACTGCACGAGCTGTGCCCAGAACCCGGTCAGCACGTGCAGCGCGAGCTTGATCAGGCTGACCATCCCGTACCGGCTGCGGTCGGCGCGGGCGCGGTGGTCGAGGTCGACCTCGGTCACGCGCGCGCCGGTCGAGCACACGAGCGCCTTCGTGAACTTCTGCCGGCCGATGCGGTGCATGACGGGCTCGAGCGCATCGCGGCGGTATGCGTTGAACGCGCAGCCGAAGTCGCTCACCTGCGCGCCGGTGAGGCGGCCGAGCAGGCGGTTGATGAAGAGCGACGGCAGCCGCCGCGGCAGCATCGCGTCGCGCCGGATCACACGGCGGCCGCTGGCGACGTCGGCGCCGTCTTCACGGCCGCGACGAGCCGGGGGATGTCGGCCGGCTGGTTCTGCAGGTCGCCGTCCATCGTGACGACGATGTCGCCGCGCGCGCGGGCGATGCCGGCGTGCATGGCCGGGTGCTGGCCGAAGTTGCGCTTGAACTTGACGACCCGCACTCGCGGGTCGGCGTCGTGCAGGCGCTCGAGGATCGCGAACGTGCCGTCGGTCGAGCCGTCGTCGATGAAGATCAGCTCGGCCGGGATGCCGGCCGCCTGCAGCGTGGTCACGATGCCGTCGTAGAGCGGCTCGACGGTGGCCTGCTCGTTCAGCACCGGCACCACCACGGTCACCTCCGGCGCCGCCGCGGCGGCGGCGTCTGCCGGGCCGGCCAGCGCGGGGTCGGATGCCATGACGGGAAGGGTATCCCGTGGCCGGGCGGTCACACGCAGGTGACCTTCGCAACGAGCGCAGCGCCACCTCCGCCGGTGGGGTGGGGATGTGGCGGATAATGCCGCGCCGATGCTGACTCGCGACGGGGCAGGCCGTTTCCTGCGCGCCCGCTGGCCGCCGCTCGTGGCGCTCGCCGCCACCCTGGGCTACGCCGTCGTGGTGATCGGCTTCGGGCTCGACTTCCGACCTCTGCACAATGACGAGGGCGTCACGCTCGGCGTCGCTTCGCGGGCGTCGGCGATCGACGTGCTGCGCGTCGCCGTCGACCACCGCCACGGGCCGCCGCTGCACTACCTGATGGTGCACGCGGCGCTCTGGTGGCGGTACGACATCCTCGCGCTGCGGGCGCCGTCGGCGCTGCTCGGCATCGCCGCGGTGGCGCTCAGCTACGGCTTCGGCCGCGAGATCGTCGGCCGCGCCGGCGGCGCCGTGGTCGCCATCGTGACCGCCTCGTCGCCGATCACGATCCATCTCGGCCAGTTCGCGCGCGGCTACACCGCGATGATCGCCGCCGCGTACGCGAGCGCCTGGTTGATGCTCCTGCTCGTCCGCACCGGGCGCGCCCGCTACGTCGTGCCGTACGCGCTCACGGCGCTGATGCTCGTCTCCGCGCACCCGTTCGGCCTGTTCGCGCTCCTGTCCGAGCTCGTGCTGATGGCCGGGTTCGCGGCGATGCGCCTGCGCCACGGACTCGGCGGGCAGCGGCGGCTGGCGGCCTCGCTCGCGGCGGCGCTCGTGCTCGGCGGGCTCGCGCTCGTGCTGCTGCGCCACCTGTACTCGCCGCTGCAGAACAAGTACGGGGTCGGCTCGGGCGCGCCTGTGATCAAGCTCGGCTCGGCCCGTTTCTGGGAGCGGCTCGGCGACGCGGCGTCCGGATCGGGGCATATCGGCTTCGGGATCGCGCTCGCCGTCGCGGCGCTGCTCGGCGTCGTCGCCCTGGCGATCCGTGACCGCCGGGCGGCCGCCTTCGCGGCCGTGTGGCTCGTGCTCCCGGTCGTCCTGCTCTCGGTGCTGACCGCGGCGTCGCGGGACTTCGCCCCCGAGCGTCACCTGTCGTTCCTGCTCCCCGGCTACGCCGTCGCGCTCGCCGGCTTCGCGCTCGAGCTGCGCCGCCGCGCCGGGATGCGCTTCGGCGCCTGGATCGCGGCGGCGGTGATGGCGGCGCTGCTCGCGCCCGGCTGGGTGGCCGATCACAACGAGCTCGCGAACTTCAACGCCAACCTGCGGAACGCGAGCCTGTACATGGCCGGGCGCTTCGGCCCGACCGACGTGCTCGCGACGACGGCCGGCAGCCTGGCGCAGGGCGAGGACCCGCGCCTGATCGGCGCCTACGCCGTGCTGGCCGCGCCCGACTCGTCACCGCTCAGCTCGTGGCAGCACGTCGGCTCGAGCCGCGGGTGCCGGCTCGACCACCGGCTCGGCCAGCGCGGTGCGATCGGCACGCTCTGGCTGATGATGACCGTGTCCGACCCGGCCGCCGTGGGTGCGGCGCTGCGCGCAGCCGGCGCGCACGTGCACGGCTTCGGCCCATTCCTGGTCGTCTCCAAGGCGCCCCACAAGCCGACGGTGCTGTCGGCCGACCTGGCCGCGCGCTACCTGTGGCACAAGGCGGTCCTGGCCGATCCGACCGCCTTCGACGTCCGCCGGATGGTGCGGCTCTACCGGCACGCGGCCGCCGTCCAGGCCGCCGGCGACTGCGGCGTCTGACCGCAGGCGTCAGGCCAGCGCCGCCTCGGCCTCGGCGGTGAGCGCCGCGAAGTCGAGCTCTGCGCCCGCGACCTGCTGCAGGAGCGCCTCCGCGCGCAGCGACTGGCCGACGCCCCACATCTCGCGCAGCAGCTCCCCGGCGCGCGGATCGGCGAACCACGCCCGGCCGAAGCGTGTGCGCAGGTGGTCGGCGAGCTGGGCCTCGAACGCCCATGCGCGCAGGTAGGCGGTGCAGTAGAAGCCATCGTCGACGTCCTCGAGGTAGTCCGTCGCCGGATACGGCACGCCGACGGCGCCCGACAGCAGCTCGGCGTAGCGTGCCGGCAGCCGCTCGAGCCGCGCCCCGGCCGCGTGCAGCTCGATCTCGTAGGCGAGCTTGGCCGCGTAGCGGCGCACGAGGAAGAGCTTGTAGAGGGCCGAGAAGGCGGTGTAGCCGGGTGCCCCGTCGCCGAGGTGGGCCGAGAGCCACGCCGGGTCGACGAGCAGGTGCTCGAACAGGAACGCGAACCCCTCGGTGACGGCGTTGTCGCCGAGCACGCGGTCCTCGGCCGGCAGGCGTTCCGGCATGTGGGCGAAGTGCTCGGCGTGTCCGGCCTCGTGGAAGAGGGCGCGGTAGTCGTCCTGGCCGCCCTGGGGCAGCATGACGAGCATCACCCGGCCGGGAACGCGGATCGGCGCGCAGAACGCCCGCGGCACCTTGCCGGCGCGCTCCGAGACATCGAGGTGCACGTTTCGCTGCGCGTCGAGGTCGACGCCAAGGCCAAGCAGCGTCGCCCGCAGCGCCGGGAGCGCACGCTGCGGCGTGAAGGCGGCGTCGAACTGCGGCGCGCGCCACAGGCGGGCCAGGTCGGGCGGGGCCGCGTCGGCGAGCGCGATGCCGAGGTGGCTGCGCAGCTCGGCGTCCAGGCGGCGGCGGTAGAGGTCGCCGGTCGCCTGCAGGAACGCACTCGTGGCGGTGTGCAGCGTGCGCGGCGCATAGCCGAACCGCTCGTAGAGCTCGAGTACCGACGCGGCGCCGAGGTCGCGCACGAGCTCGCCGTTGCGGGCGGCGATGCGCTCGTGCAGCGGATTCAGCCGCTCGGCGGTGGCGCGGCAGCGGGCGGTGTAGAGCCGCAGCCGGCGGTCGCGGTCGGGCTCGTTGACGAGGCGTGGCGGCACCTCGCGGTAGGGCACGTCGGCGCCGTCGACCTCCACGACGAGCGCCGCCTCGGTGTTCGCGAGCTCCTCGCTCAGGTGCTTCGTGCCGTCGCCGAGGTAGGCCTCGCACGCGAACCGCACAAGCTCCGCCGGAGCATCGCCGGCCGCGAGCGCCCGCGCCTGGTCGAGCGTCGTCAGGTCGGCGTAGCGCTCGTAGACGGCGGCGATCTCGTAGGTCGGCTTGAGTCCGGCGGCGTGCAGGTAGTACTCCTCCATCGCCTCGGCCGTCATGTCCTCGAGCCGCGCGCGGTAGGTGTCGACGGCGGCCGGCATCTGCACCCATACACTAGTCGGGTGGCGGTGCTGGCCAGGGATCAGGAGATCGAGCTGCGCGTCGACTCGCTCGCGTACGGCGGCCGCGGCGTCGCCCGGCACGGCGAGCTCGTCGTGTTCGTGGCCCGCGCGCTCCCGGGCGACCGCGTCCGCGCCCGGGTGACGAAGTTCAAGCGCCGCTACGCCGAGGCCCAGGCGATCGAGCTGCTCGAGGCCGGCCCGGGACGGGTCGACCCGCGCTGCGCCCACTTCGGCATCTGCGGCGGATGCGCCTGGCAGGACCTCGACTACGCCGAGCAGGTGCGGCACAAGGGGGCCCAGGTGCGGGACGCGCTCGAGCGGCTGGGCGGGTTCGCCGGGTTCGTCACCGAGCCGATGGTCGCCGCCGAGCAGCTGTACGGCTACCGCAACAAGGTCGAGTACTCGTGGTCGCAGACCGGCGACGGCCCGGCGCTCGGCTACCACCAGCTCGGCCGCTGGGACCGCCTGATCGCCGTCGACCACTGCCACATCGCCTCGGATGCCTCAAACGACGTTCGCCGCGCGTTCGTGCAGTGGGCGCGCGAGCTGGGCCTGTCCGCCTACGACCAGCGCAGCGGGTCGGGCCTCCTGCGCCACCTGGTCGTGCGCGAGGGCGTACGCACCGGCGAGCTGCTCGCGGTGCTCGTGACCGCGCCGGGCGAGCTCCCCGGCGCCGGCCGGCTGGCGGAGATCCTGCCCGCGGGCGTGGTCGGCGTGGTGCACGCGGTCAACGCCGGCGTGGCCGAGGTCGCGGTGGGCCACGAGCAGTCCGTGCTGATCGGGCGCGACTGGTTCTGCGAGCGCATCGGCGGGCTCGAGTTCCAGGTGAGCGCGGGCGCGTTCATGCAGACCAACACCGTGATGGCCGAGCGGCTGTATGCGATGGCGATCGAGTTCGCGGCGCTCCGGCCCGACGACGTCGTCTGGGATCTCTACTGCGGTGCGGGCGCGATCGGCTCTCCTGGCCGCGCCGGGGGCGGCGGCCGTGTACGGGATCGAGATCTCGGCGGAGTCGATCGCAGGCGCGCGCCGAAACGCCGAGCGAAACGGCATTGCGAATGCCGAGTTCGTTGTCGGCGATGTCGCCAAGAGCGTGCGGCCGCTGCTCGAGCGCGTCCGGCGGCCCGACGTCGTCTTCGTCGACCCGCCCCGCTCCGGCCTGACGCCCAGGGCGGTGCGGCGCGTGATCGAGCTCGGGCCGCAGCGGCTCGTGTACGTGTCGTGCAACCCGACCACCTTTGCGCCGAACGCGCGCCAGCTCGTCGACGCGGGCTACGTGCTCGAGCGCGTGCGGCCGCTGGACATGTTCCCGCACACGCCGCACATCGAGTGCGTCGCGCTGCTTCGGCGCGGCGCGCAGGCGCCGACGTGATGCTGGGGTAGCCCACATACGACGAGGCGGGGATACCGCAACCGCGGCGTTCGGACCATGCTTCGAATTGCGCCGCCGAGCTCACCTCTCCCCCGGCGCCGGATCGGCCGCAGTCCCCCGCCCGCGGCCATCCGAAAGGCCCTCGCATCCCCGAGGCTCCCACCCCACCGGCCGTGCGCCCGTCCCAGCCTGCGCACGGCCGGGTCGCGGGCCATCGCTCCGATCAGGAGACCCCGATCATGTACGCATTCCTCCGACCGCGCCGGGTGGCCGCGCTCGCGGCCGCCGCCTGTCTCGCCGGCGCAGGCGCCGCCTACGGCTACTGGACGACGACCGGCGCCGGCACCGGCACGGCGACGGTCGCCTCGTCGAACGGCACCGTCGTGCTGCACGGCGCCGCCGCCGCCGGGCTCACCCCCGGCGGCACGGCCAGCGTCGCGTTCACCGCCGACAACCCGGGCTCGTCCAGCCTGCAGGTGACGCGCATCCACCTCGACGGCGTGACCGCCGACGCCGCCCACTCGGGCTGTGTCGTGGCCGACTTCACCATGGCCGACGTCGTCTCGAACACGCGTGTGCCGGCCGCGAGCAGCGCGTACGCGCTCGCCGGCAGCGGCACGCTGCAGATGGCCGACACCGGCGTCAGCCAGGACGCCTGCAAGGGCGCGACCCTCACGCTCGCACTGTCGAGCTCGTGATGCGCCGCCTCCGCTCCACCTCTCGCGTCCGCGCGGCCGCCGTCGTCGCCGTCTGCCTCGCCACCGCGGCGGCCGCCGGCGGCGCGGCCGCCGCGGGCGGCAAGCACCGGGCCGCGGCGCCCGGCGTCGCGATCGCCGGCCGGCCCTCCGGCGCGCTCGCCCCGGGCCGGCGCGTGCCGATCGACCTGCGCCTCACCGACCGGCGCCCGTTCCCGCTTCGCATCACTCGCCTCGTCGTCACTGTCAGCGATGTGACGCCGCGGCGGGGCTGCCCGGCGCGGCCCAACTTCCGGGCGCTGCCGTTCCGCGGCCGCTACCCGATCGTGCTGCGCCCCGGCCGCAGCCGCACGCTCGCCCAGCTCGGCTACCCGGCCGCCCGCTGGCCCGGCGTCGCGATGCTCGACACCGGATCGGATCAGGCCGCCTGCCGCGGCGCGCGCATCGCGCTGGCGTATGCGGCGACGGCGAGGAGGGCCCGATGAGCGCCCGCACGGCTCGCCCGGCGCTCGCCGTCCTGGTCGCGGCGGGGCTGCTCGCAGCCGCCCCGGCGGCGTATGCCTTCTGGACGAACGGGGCCGGGACGGCCCCGGCCACGGCGGCGTCGCCGCAGCCGGTCACGCTCGCGCCCGGCATCGCCAAGCAGGCCCTCTACCCGACCGGGCAGCCGATGGGCGACGTCGCCGTGGCGGTCACGAACCCGAACGCCTACGGCGTGCACCTGGCGGCGCTCGTCCTCGACACGGCGGCGGGCAGCGGCGGCTTCTCGGCCAACGCCGCCGGCTGCGGCCTTGCCTTCGTCCCCGCGACGGCGGGGTGGGACGTCGCGGCGGGTGCCACCGTGCAGCTCGATCTGCGTGGCTCCCTGGCGATGGCGACGGCGGCGCCCGCGTCCTGCCAGGGGCTCTCGGTCCACGTCTATCTGAAGGCGGCGCCATGATCCGCCGGGCGCTCATCAGCATGCTGGCCGTGTCCGCGGCCGCGCTTGCGGTCGCCGCCGGCGCCGGCGCGTACTGGTCGGCGAGCGGCGCCGGGCCGGGGCTGGCCGCCACCGGGAGCCTCGCGCAGGTCGAGAGCGTGGGCGCCTCCGTCGCGAACACGGTGGCGGCGACCACGTTCGCCGTGACGTGGTCGCCGTTGCCCGTCCCGCCCGGGGCCGGCGTGGTGTACGCGGTCACGCGCCACGCCGCGACCGACAGCGTTGTCTGCACGACGGCGGCGGCCACGTGCATGCTGACGGGCGTTCCCAACGGCAAGGCGACCTACACCGTCAGCGCCCACGTCAACGGTTGGGCCGGCCCGGAGAGCGACCCGCCCGTATCGGTCAAGGTGTCCACGATCGCCCCGACCATCACGTCGGCTCCGGCGTCGGGGACGGCGCAGACGACGGCGTCGTTCACCTTCACGCACCCGGCCTTCCACACGTTCCGGTGCCTGCTCGACGGCGGCGCGCCCGCCGACTGCCCCGGGTCGGCCGCCTACGCGGGCCTCGCCACCGGCACTCACACCTTCCAGGTGCAGGCGGCCGACGCCGACGGCGTGCTCACCGCCGCCGCTACCTGGACGTGGACGATCGCCTGAGCGCGCCGCGCTATGCGCAGAAGTCGCCCGCGACCGCCTCGAGCACGTCCGCGCACGCCGCGACCGACGCCAGGTCGACCCACTCCTCGGTCGCGTGCGCGCCCGCACCGACGGGGCCGAAGACGACCGTCGGGATGCCCGCCGCCGCGAGCACCGCCGCGTCCATCCGCGCGCTGTGGCCGACGACGGCCGGGTCGGCGCCGCACACGGCGGCGGCGTGGCTGCGGACGGTGGCGACGATGGGCGCGGCCGGGTCGACCTCGAACGGCGCCCGCTCGAACGTCGTGCGCACGGCCGCGTCCCCCGCGACCGCGTGGATCTCGGCCTCGACCTGCGCACGCGTCTCGCCCGGGATCGTGCGCCGCTCGAGCGCCAGACGGCAGCGGTCGGGGTAGCTCGAGAGCTCGCGGCCGCCCTCGATCAGCGACGCGTGCACCGAACCCGGCCCAGCAGGGGATGGGCCCGGCCCGCCGCAAGCGCCGCCGACAGCCGCTCGATGCCCGTGAGCACGCCGCCCATGGCCGTGATCGCGTCGACGCCCAGGTCGGGGCGCGATCCGTGCGCCGCCACGCCCGTCGTCTCGACCTCGAGCCACAGGAAGCCCTTGTGGGCGACGCACACCTCGAGTCCGGTCGGCTCGGTGACGATGGCCGCGTCGGCCCAGACGCGCTCAGCCAGCGACTCACAGCCGATGCTCGCGTACTCCTCGTCGCACACGCCGGTGACGATCACGTCGCCGCGCAGGCCCGCGCCGGCGACCCGGGCGCCCGCGAGCATGATCGCGGCGAGGCCGCCCTTCATGTCGAAGCCGCCCCGGCCGTAGAGCCGGCCGGCCTCGATGCGGGGCGAGAACGGGTCGCGCATGCCCTCGACGCCCACCACATCCATGTGTGCGTTCAGGAGCAGCGAGCGCCCGCCGCCCGTGCCCGCGGCCTGGCGACGACGTTCGCGCGGCCGGGAGCCACCTCGTCGACCGTGACGTCGAGCCCGGCCCGCTCGAGCCAGTCGGCGGTGAACGCCGCGATCGCGGCCTCGCCGGCGCCGCCGGGCACGAGGCCGGGATTGACCGAGTCGATGGCGACGAGGTCGGCCACGAGCTCGGCCGCGCCCTGGAGCGCGCTCACGCCGGATCCAGCGCGGCGCCAAGCCAGCGACGCGCCTCCTCGAACAGGACGCGGTTGTTCTGGGAGGTGTAGTACGCGAGGGCCATCGCCGCCTGAGAGATCACCCAGCCGCGCGCCCGCGCCCACATGGCGTCGTCCACCTCGAGCGCGTCGCGAAAGGCGTCCCGCCCTCGGCGTGACCCGAGCTTCCACGCAACCATGACGTCGCACGCGGGGTCTCCCACACCCATCTCCCCCCAGTCGATGACGCCGGTGATACGCCCATCGCGCACGAGCCAGTTGCGCATGTCGAGGTCGCCGTGGCACCACACCGGCGGCCCCTCCCACGCCGGCACCGCGAGCGCCCGCTCCCAGGCGGCCGCGACGAGGGGAAGCGCCCGGCCCCATTCGTCCCTGACGCTCGGGTCGCCGTCGAAATGCTCCAGCCACCCGCGCAGCTCGGCGTCGCGCTCGGCCAGCCCCACCCCGCGGCCGGGCGGAGCGCCGGCGGCGTCGACACGCCAGAGCGCGGCGATGAACCTCGCCAGGTCGCGCGCAGCGCTGACCTCGTCGATCTCCACGATCGCGACCGTCTCGCCCTCGACCCATGTGTGGATGTCCCAGAACCACGGGTAGGCCTCTGTCGGGCGCCCCTGGGCGACCACGACAGGGATCGAGAGCGGCAGCTCCGGAGCGAGCGTTCCGAGCCAGTCAAACTCCTTTCCGCCCGGCCCGGTCGGCCCGTCGACGCGGGCCAGACGCACCGACAGGTCGGTGCCGAGACGGAAGATCGCGTTCACCGTGCCGCTCGGCTCGATGCGCCGCAGGGCCATGTCGGCGAATTGCGGAAACTGGTCGTCCAGCAGACCGCGCACGAGCTCCTCGCCGATCTCGAGCTCGTGCAGGTGCATCCGCTCGCCCCTCATCGCGAGGTCGTCCGCGTCCCCGCCTGGTGAAGCTCGACCGCCGGCAGGCCGGGATCGGGCGCAGCGTCCGGATGCAGGATGAACGCGAGCTGGGCCACACCCTCGGCGAGCCGGGGCGCCGGCCGCGAGTAGTGGGCGTTCGCGTCGACCGCGACCGTGCGGCACGGGAACTCCATGCCCTCGGCCTCGGCGGCGATCCGGCCGGCGTCGAACCCGCACGCGGCGGCCACGATCAGCTGCGGCCGGGCGGCGGCGACGTCGGCCCACGTCGTGGCGAACGACGGCATGCCGGCCGTCCCGAGCACCTCGACGCCACCGGCCGCGACGACCATCTCGGGCAGCCAGTGGCCGGCCGCAAACGGCGGGTCGAGCCACTCGGCGACGAACACCCGCACCGGTGCGGTGCCGGCGACCGCGCTCCGTGTCTGCGCGATCGAGCGCTCCATCGCGCCCGCCGCCGCCTCGCCGCGCTCGGGCACGCCCAGCCGCGCCGCCACCGTCCGCACCGACTCCGCGACCTCGGCGAGCGTGCGCGGGTCGAGCGCGAGCACCTCGGCGTCGAGGCTGCGCACCCGGCCGACCTCGTCGCTCGAGACGGCGCAGACGTGGCACAGGTCCTGGGTGATGACGAGGTCCGGCGCGAGCGCGCGGATCAGGTTCTCGTCGAGCGCGTACAGCGGGCGGCCGTCCAGCACCGCGGTGCGCACGGCGGCGTCGATGTCGGCGCTTCGGAGCGCGCCGGAGTCGATCCGCGCGGCCGTGACGACCGGCAACCCCGCCACCTCGGGCGGGTGGTCGCACTCGGCCGACCGCCCGACGAGGAGATGGGCGCAATCGAGGGCGCCGACGATCTCCGTGGCGCTCGGGAGGAGCGAGCAGACGCGCAGGCGGTCAGCGTAGCGCCGCGAGGAGCGCCGGCACGTTCAGCGAGCCGAGGCCGGTGACGGGATCCCAGCCCGCGGCCGCCGCGAGCGAGCTGTCGCGGTCGAACGAGCGCAGCCTGGTGACGATCGCGCCCGTCGGTGTCAGCGCGTTTCGCAGCACTCCGATCGACCGGTGCCCTCCCGTGACGTCGCGCAGCGCGCCCGTGCCGCCGAGGCGGTAGAGCTCGGGGTTCACGAACCCGTGCGGGTGGCCGCTCCACTGGTCGGAAAGCGCCATCACCCCGGCCGCCAGTGGTGCCGCCAGGCTGGTGCCGCCGATCCACGAGTCGATGATCTGGCGGCGGCCGCCCGGCTCCACGTAGGTCTGGGCGAACGTGACGCCGGTCTGGGGGTCGGCGTCCATCGCGATGTCGGGCTCGGCGCGGCGGGCGACGCCTTTCCACGTCGCGAGCGCCGCCGGGACGACGCCGACCTGGTAGGACGGCATCGGGAAGACGTGGCTCGCGCCGCCGCCCGACCCGTACATGAACTCGCCCGGCGCCTTGGGCGACCACGCCGTGCCGCTCCAGTCGGTCGTCGTCGTGCCCCAGCCGGACTCCCACTGGTAGCTGCCGTCGCGGCCGATCGCGAGGCTCGTGCCGCCGACCGAGGTCACCCAGGGGCTCGAGTCGGGGAAGCCCGCCGACACCTTCCCGGCCGCCGCGCGGTTGTCGCCGTCGTCGCCGGAGGCGAAGTAGACGCCGATGCCTTCGGCCGCGGCCTGCTGGAAGACGGCGTTCATCGCCAGGATCTCGCCGCGCGGCGCGAGCGACTCCGGCAGGCCCCAGCTGTTCGAGACGATGTTCGCCAGGTGATGGTCGACGACCTCGTTGACCGCCTGGTCGAGCCCGCCGGCATCGTTGGCGGCGCCGACGTAGACGATCCGTGCGCCGGGCGCGACCGCGTGGGCCCACTCGACGTCGAGCGCTTGCTCGATGTACCAGCTCTGCGTCTCGGCCGGATCCTGCGGGTACTGCCGCGTGCCGGGCGCGACCAGCTCGCGGTAATCCCACCCGCGCAGCGGCGGCAGGCCGAACTGGCGGGAGAAGCTCTCTGCGTCCCGGCGGATGGTGGGGGAGAAGAACGCGCCGGTGATCGCGATCGTCTGGCCGCGGCCGTCGAGCCCGAAGGGGCGCAGCCGGCTGATGCCGTAGGCGGAGTCGATCTGGGCCGGCGTGTACCCGCAGATCAGCCACGGCAGCGGCGTCCCCGGTGCGTACGGGTTGGTGAACAGGGTCGAGGTGTGCTCGCCCCAGTAGTGCGAGCACGGGCCGACCGACGTCCCGGCGGGCGGCGGCGGGGCGGGCGAGTTGTGCTCGGGGGTGGCGAGCGCGAGGGAGCCGTCGAGCCCGGTGATCGCGCGCACGTCGCGGGCGATGGCCGCGGGCACGGCCGGGTCGCCGTCCGGCGCCCGGACGGTCGTCCCGTCGATCCGGTACATGTTCTCGGACACGTCGAACGTGCGCTCGACGTCTGCGACCGTGCCCGATGCGGTCACGAACAGGCGGTTGTCGGGGACGTCGACGATGTCGAAGCCGGCGTCGGTCAGCCACGAGCGCACCGCCGCGACCTGGCCCTGCGAGGGCGAGTAGCGGGCATGGAACGCGTCGGGCGAGAGCCAGCGGTGGTACCACGGCGACGTGGGGTCGTACTGGGCTTGCAGCATGCCGTCGAGGTCGGCCGTGTTGTGCCAGCCGAGCCACACCGAGAACACCATCCGGTCGTTCGCGGCGGCGGGCTGGGTCAGGTTGGCGGGGTTGGCCCACGCCGGCTGCGTGTCGGCCACCGTGGCCGTCTGCGAGGCGCCGGCCGGGGCGGCGCCCACCGCAGCCGCGACGCTGCACGCGCACAGCAGGAGCATCGTTCGGAGCGGCCGGGGGCGCATCCAAACGAGATCGGCAGTTCACCCCCCCGTCCCGCTCTCCCGTTCGGGTGAGCTGTGTCTCCCCCGCACACGCCCCAGCAGCAGGTCGGCGTTCGTGCCCAGGAAGGCGAGCGAGAGCAGCGGCAGCGCCGGCAGCGCCGCGTCGAACGCATACGAGAGCGTCATCGTGGCGCCGAGCGACGCGGTCATCGCCGCCCAGGTCGGCCACATGCGCAGGCCCATCCTGACCGTCGCCGACAGGAAGAGCGCGAAGAACACGAAGTCGCTGGCGCCGATCTGGGCGACGGCGTAGCTGCCCGGCGGATGGAACGCCAGCGTGAAGGCGCCGAGCACCTGCTGGTGGTGCAGCACGATGGCGTGGGTCGGCCCGGCGGCGACGCTGTAGGCGTCGACGGCGGCGACAAGCACGGCGATCGCCACCATCTCGACCGGCGTCTGCAGCAGGCCGGCGAGCGCCATGCCGATGCAGGTGGCGGCGACGAGCTTGGAGAGCGTCGCCGGTGTGCCCTCGAGGCCCGCGGCGATCAGCGCGGCCGTCACGGCGACGGCCGCCAGGGCGCCGAGAAGCAGCCGGGGCGTCGAGGTGCGCGCCGGCACGAGCGCGGCCACCACCAGCGTCGCGAGCGGGATCGACACGAGCGCGAGCGCGGCGATCTGGGCGTGGCGGCCCGGGTCGGGCAGGTGCGGCGCGGCCAGGTTGACCGCTCCCAGGACGGCCAGGCCGGCGACCACCCTTCGGGTCATGCGCCGAGGAACCGCGCGGCGATCGGCGTCTCGCGGAAGCCTTCGGGCCCGTGCTCCACCCGGTAGGCGCGGGCGTCCGGCCGCGAGCTGACGACGTCGGCGAGCTCGGTGCCGGCAAAGTGCAGGCCGCAGCAGTCGTCGGCGGCGATGCCGGCGGGCAGGCCGTCGGCGACCGCGCGCTGGTAGGTCGGCCGCCGCCCCGGCTCGCCGTCGTAGTGCGGGCAGTTGCTGCCCGGAAGCAGCCCGAGCCCGTCGTGCAGGGCCCGCAACGGCCCGTACGAGTCGGTGATGCCCGCCTCGAACCAGCACAGCGAGCCGGCGCTCATCCCGCACAGCACGACGCCGGCCTCCCACGCCTCGCGCAGCGCGGCGTCGACGCCGTGGGCGCGCCAGATCGCGAGCAGGTTCACCGTGTTGCCGCCGCCGACGTAGATCACGTCCTGGGCGAGCAGGTGGGTGCGCGGGTCGCGCTCGTCGCGCTGGAACAGGCTCAGGTGGCTCGCGTCGGCGCGGCCGAGCGGGAACGCCCGGTAAAAGGCGAGGATGTCGGTCGCCGCGTCGCCCATCGCCGTGCCGAGATAGCACACGCGGGGATCCGGCCTGTTGGCGAGCGAGAGCACGTAGTCGTCGAGCAGCGACCCCCTGCCCTCCATGAGGAATCCGCCTCCACCCATCGCCACAATCTGTCTCTGTGCCATCGCCTCGGACGGGTATTCAGTAGGGCGGCAGGTTCTCGTACCAGGTGCCGAGCACCTTGAACGCGTCCCAGAACGCCTGCTTGGAGGCCGAGTCGTCGAGGCAGCGGTCGATGTCGGGCACCGCCAGCGTCTCGATCGTCGGGGTGAAGCGGGCGATCTCGCCGACCGCACCCGTGCACGGCGCCGCCAGGGGGAATGCGAGCGCGTCGACGAACGCGCGCGCGTCCTCGCCGCAGGTGACCAGGATGCGCGGCTGCGTGATGTGCAGCTCGCGGGTGAGCCAGGCGCGCGACTGCTCGAGGTCGGCGTCGTCCGGGTCGATGGCCGCCTTCAGGCACACCGTCCCGTAGAGCATGAGCGGGTCGATGCGCAGGCGCTGCAGGCTCTTCAGGATCGCCTGGCCGGCCCGGCCGAAGAACGCGACGCCCTCCTGCACCTCGGCCGGCATCGGCCGGTGCTTGACGAGCAGGATGTCGGCCAGGGGGTGGCCGGTGCCGAGCACCGGCGCGGCTCCGCGATGGCGCTCGCCGAGCCACTCGGCGATGTCGTGCCCGAGAGCGTTGATCTCGTCGATCGCCTTGGCCTGGTAGCGCTCGTAGATCTGATCGTCGGCCACGTTCACCCACCGACCTATTCGTCGGTCGGCGTCCGATGCCTGCCGCCCTACCTGGCCACGCTTTGCACCCATTTCAGCCCCTGAAGATACAGCAGGCTCTTCGGGCGGCGCAGGATCTCGTTCTGGCGCATGGCCAGCAGGAACTCCTCCGGCCCGTCGAACGCCGGAATCCGGTTGACCGCGGTGCCGATGCCCGGGAGCACGTGCGCGTCGGAGCCGGCCGCCTGGATCAGGTTGTACTTCGAGGCGAACCGCAGCGCGTCGTCGTTGAAGCTGTCGAAAAGCAGGCGCGAGTTGTAGACCTCGAGGATGTCGATCTGGTCGAGGTGGCGCAGGAGCGTCGAGGCGTCGGGGATCGTGTGCAGCCGGTCGAAGGGGTGGGGCATGTAGACGAGCCCGCCCTGCTCCTGGATCGCCGCGATCGTGTCGCCCATGCTGAGCCCGGGCTCGATCCGCTCGTGCAGGAAGAGGCCGATCACCTCGCCCTGCGCCGTCTTCACCTCCTCACCCACGATCACCGTGATGGGCTTGCCGAGCGCCGCCGCCTCGAGGGCGCCGGAGACCTCGTTGTGGTCCGTGACCGCGATGGCGCCGAGACCCTGCTCGATGCACTGGTCGACGAGCGCCTCGGGGTCGGTGGCGCAGTCGTAGGAGTGGCTGGTGTGCATGTGCAGGTCGGCCGAGATCACGGGGCGCCCGGCCAGCGCCGGCCGGCGGTGCACGCGGCGGCGCGAGTCGAGCGCCGCATAGACGTCCTCGACCCGGGCCGCCACGGCCGCGAACGTGCGCTCTGCGGCTGCCGCCCGGCCCTCCTCCACCTGCTGTGCGCGCAGCTCGGGGTCGTCGAGCAGGCGGGCGGTCGCGGCCGCTGCGAGGGCGGGCTGGTCGATCGCGAAGCCGAGTCCGGGCGCAGCCAGGTCGAGCGCGCCGGAGCGGAGCGGGGCGACGACCGCGCAGCCGCATGCGCGCGCCTCCCAGGCCAGCGACGGGTCA
Organism: uncultured Actinomycetes bacterium; assembly: GCA_963825325.1. Taxonomy (GTDB): domain Bacteria; phylum Actinomycetota; class Thermoleophilia; order Gaiellales; family JAICJC01; genus JAICJC01. The sequence goes on along the minus strand of CAWGSU010000006.1, from coordinate 783,001 downwards.
TCGCCCTCGCAGGCGACGAACACGTCGGCGGTCGCGAGCACCGCCGCCCGGCCTTCGGCGTCCTCGGGGCTCGTCGCATGGACGCGCCCGCGCGCCTGGGCCGGGACGAACGGCCGCATCGGCCGCCGGCTGCGGCGGCTCCAGACGAGCACGAGCTCGATGTCCGGGGTCGAGGCGGCCAGCTTGACGAGCGCGCGCACCACGGCCCGGCCCTCGCCGTGCCACTCGACGGCGACCCGGGTGCCGTTCTTCTCGCCCGGGGCGAACGCGGCGCCGATGCCCTCGGGGATGACGGTGTAGTCGCCGGGATAGATCGCGGCCGCCTGCTCGGCGGCCTCGGGTGACGTCGCGAGCAGCGCGTCGATGCGCGCCCGGTAGCGCTCGAGCGTGCCGCCGCGCACGGGGTAGTGCAGCGCCCGGTCGGGCGCATGGAACGTGGCGACGGTCAGCCCCGGCGAGTGCCGCAGCGCCGAGGTGGCGACGCCGGGGAGCAGCGGCTCGAACGCGTGCACGATGTCGAACCCGCCCTGCCCCACTGCGAGCGCGACGTTCGCGCGGGCGGCGACCGGCAGGCCCACGCCCCGGCGGCGGCCGCGCTGGCGCAGCGGCGTCGCCGGCGCCACCGCCACCTGCAGCGGCTCGCCGTCGAGCGCGATCAGCGCCTCGTGGTCACCCGCCGCGAGCGCGCGCAGCCGCCGCCGGCCGCTGCGCAGCGCGCGCGTCGAGGAGTTCGGTGCGAGCACCGTCACCCGGTGGCCCCGCTCGGCCAGCGCCGTGGCGACCCCGCGCACGTGCTCGCCCACCGGGTGGGCGCCGGCAAGTGCGTACGGGGACGCCAGGCACAGCTTGAGCGGGTTCACGGCGGGTGTGGCCTCTACGCCTCTGCCGTGGTGCGCTCCCGCGCCTTCTTCGGCGCCTGCTTGCCGTGCTTTGAGATGAACTTCTCCACCCCGTCGCGGCAGTGGTCGTCGTGGTGCTGCACCGGCGGCGACTTCATGAAGTAGGCGCTCGGCCACTCGAGCGCACCGGAGAGGCCGTTGTCGAGGCCGAGCTTGGCGCAGCGGACGGCGTCGATGACGATCCCGGCCGAGTTCGGCGAGTCGACGACCTCGAGCTTCATCTCGATGTTCAGGGGCACGTCGCCGAAGCTGCGGCCCTCCATGCGGATGTACGCCCACTTGCGGTCGTCGAGCCACTCGACGTAGTCGCTCGGGCCGATGTGCACGTTGCGGGCGCCGATGTCGTAGTCGAGCTGCGACGTGACCGCGTTGGTCTTCGAGATCTTCTTCGACTCGAGCCGCTCGCGCTCGAGCATGTTCATGAAGTCGGTGTTGCCGCCGACGTTCAGCTGGTGCGTCCGCTCGAGGCGCACGCCGCGATCGGCGAAGAGCCGCGTCAGCTGGCGGTGGACGATCGTCGCGCCGACCTGCGACTTGATGTCGTCGCCGACGATCGGCAGGCCGCGCTGCTCGAAGCGGCGCCGCCAGTAGGGCTCGCGGGCGATGAACACCGGCACGCAGTTCACGAACGCGCAGCCGGCCTGGAGCACCTGCTCGACGTACCACTTGGTGGCCTGCTCCGAGCCAACGGGCAGGTAGGAGACGACGACGTCCGTGTGGGTGTCCTTGAGCACCTGCACGACGTCGGCGGTCTCGCCCGGCGACTTCTTGATCACCGTCGAGAGGTACTTGCCGATGCCGTCGTGGGTCATGCCGCGGTGCACCGGGACGCCCGTCTCGGGCACCTCGCAGAAGCGCACGGTGTTGTTCTGGCCGCGGCCGATGGCGTCGCCGAGGTCGCGGCCGACCTTGTCGGCATCGACGTCGAAGGCGGCCGAGAACTCGATGTCGGAGATGTGGTATCCGCCGAGGTCGACGTGCATCAGGCCGGGCACGAACTCGTCCGGCTTGGCGTCGCGGTAGTAGTGCACTCCCTGCACGAGCGCCGAGGCGCAGTTGCCGACGCCGATGATGGCGACGCGCACCTTGCCCGAGCCCTTCTTGTGTCCGTTGGAGCCGTTGGTCTGGGCCGTTTCGGCCATGGGTCAGTCCCCCCCGTCGAGTTGCTTGCGTACGTGATTGACCCGCTGCACGACCGTGAGCGCGGTCAGCGCGGCGAGCAGATACATGGCATAGGGCAGCGATCCGAGCCCCGCGAACGGCAGCGCCACCGCCACGAGCACGATCCGCTCGGCGCGGCCCATCAGACCGACCGTGCCGCTCAGGCCGAGCGCCTCTGCCTTGGCGCGGGTATAGCTCACCAGGAACGAGCCGACCAGGGCCACGAAGACGCTCGCGAGCGCCGCCACGTGCCCCTGCTTCGAGAGCACGAGCGCGATCGCGCCCAGGACGAGCCCTTCGGAGATGCGGTCGGTGGTCGAGTCGAGGAAGCTGCCGAACTGGGTGAGCTTGCCGTGAGACCGAGCGAGCGCCCCGTCCAGGATGTCCAGGATGCTGCCGGCGACGAACGCGACCGTCGCCCAGACGAAGCGCTCGTCGTAGATGAGCACCGCCGCGACGCCGTTCAGCGAGAGGCCGGCGACGGTGACCTGGTTGGGCGTGAACGGGAGCGATCGGAACCGGCCCATCAGCGCCATGCCGAGGCCGCGGCCGCCGTTCGTGTATCCGGTCTTGATTCGGGTGAGCACGGTGCTCATCCCACGCACTATACCACGGAGGCTATTTAGATGATCATCGTGCGGTGACCGGCGTGCTGCTCTGCCGGGGCGATTCGAGCCGCATGCGCACGCGCGCGGAGTGGGGCAGCGTCGGCCGCCAGCGCTCGATCAGCCACGCCGAGCCGAGGGCGACGCAGGCCAGCAGCCCGCCGAGGAAGGCGTCCGTCCAGAAGTGGTTGCCGGTCGCCACGATCGAGAACACGATCAGCGCGGGGTAGAACAGCCATGTGAGCCCGAGCGCCCTGTGGCGGACGAGGAAGAAGCACGTGACGCCGATGATCAGCGAGTAGCAGGTGTGGATGCTCGGCACGGCCGCGAACGGGTTTGCGAGCGCCGCCACCGGCCCGGAGTAGTTGCTGATCGACGCGTACCGGTCGAGCGTGTCGGTGAAGCCGAGGTCGGTGAGCATCCGCGGCGGCGCGGTGGGGAACACCGTGAAGCCGACGAGCGCGATCGCATCGGCGACGAACACCGCGTTGCGGATGAAGTAGTAGTGGTTGTTCCGGCGCAGGTAGAGCCAGAACATGAACGCCACGGTGATCACGAAGTGGGCGTGGAAGTAGGTGAAGTCGGCGATGTCGAGCGCCCAGTGCCGATGCAGCGCCCAGTGCTGGACGTCGAGCTCGGTGAAGACGCCGAGCGACCGCTCGAGCGAGACGACATCGCGGGCGTGGTTGAACGCCGGCAGGACGCTGCCCTCGGACAGCCCGCGGGTGAGCTCGTAGGCGATGTCCACGAGCGTGAACAGGAAGAGCTGCAACACGAAGTCGCGCCACCCCTTGGGGAGTATCCCCCGCAGGCGCGAGCGCACGCTTCCGCCCGTCGTCTCCGCCGCCACGTCCATGAGAGCGTTCATGCTACCGCAGGTCCCGGTCGTCCCATGAGCACTCAAACGTGCGTGCGGGTCGTTCCATTCCCGGCCCGGCGTCGCGTCAGCCGCCGATATAGGACATCTCGACCTTGGGCGCGGCGGCGGTCTGCGCCGTGCGCAGCTCCGAGTAGCGGTCTCCGCGGCGCCCCCAGATACGGCCGAGCAGCGCCTGCAGGTCGGCGTCGCTCGCGCCGGCGCGCAGCGGCCCGCGCAGGTCGCGGCCGAGGTTTGCGAACAGGCACGTGTACAGGCGTCCGTCGGCCGACAGGCGCGCGCGGCTGCAGGCGCTGCAGAACGGCTGGGTGACCGACGCGATGACGCCGATCTCGCCGCCGCCGTCGCGATAGCGGTAGCGGGCCGCAACCTCGCCGGGGTAGGCGGGCGCAACCGCCTCGAGCGGCCACTCGGCGGCGATCGTCGAGACGAGCTCGGCCGCGGGCACGACGTCGTCCAGGCGCCAGCCGTTGCTCGCGCCGACGTCCATGAACTCGATCAGGCGCAGAATGTGCCCGCTGCCGCGGAAGTGCCGGGCCATGCCGAGCACGCTCGCGTCGTTCAGGCCGCGCTTGACGACCATGTTCACCTTCACCGGACCGAGGCCGGCGGCCGCGGCGGCCTCGATGCCCTCGAGCACGCGGCTCACCGGCGCGCCGACGTCGTTCACGCTGCCGAACACCTCGTCGTCGAGTGAGTCGAGGCTCACGGTCACGCGGCGCAGGCCGGCGTCGTGCAGCGTGCGCGCCTTGCGGGCGAGCAGGCTGCCGTTGGTCGTGAGTGCGATGTCCTCGATCCCGTCGATCGCGGCGAGCATCTCGACGAGCCGCTCGAGGTCGCGCCGCAGGAGCGGCTCGCCGCCGGTCAGGCGCAGCTTGCGCACGCCGGCAGCGGCGAAGATCCGGGCCAGGCGCGTGATCTCCTCGAAGGTGAGCAGCTGCGAGCGGCGCAGGAACTCGAAGTCGCGCCCGAAGACCTCCTTCGGCATGCAGTACACGCAGCGGAAGTCGCAGCGGTCGGTGACCGAGATGCGCAGGTCGCGCAGGGGGCGGTCGCGGGTGTCGGTCACGGGCTCCACCTGTGCAGCGTACCCGTGCATAGGCTTTCCGACACGATGATCGCGCTCGTCCTCGACCGCCTGCGCGCCTGCTACGGGCCTCCGCGCAGGCACCGTGCGCTTGCGCCGCTCGACGAGCTCGTCCTCACGATCCTGTCCCAGAACACGAGCGATCGCAACTGCGAGCGTGCCTATGCAGCCATGCGCGAGCGCTTTCCGGCCTGGACGCAGGTGCGCGACGCCGACGTGGCCGAGCTCGAGCGCGTCCTGCGCCCGGGCGGCCTGGCCGCGCAGAAGGCGCCGCGGATCCAGGCCGTCCTGCGGCGAGCTCTCAGCCGGGGGCGGTGCGCCGGCGCTCGACTGGGTCGCCTCCCTTGCGCCGGACGAGGCGATGGCCCGGCTGGAGGCGCTGCCCGGCGTGGGGCCCAAGACGGCCAGCTGCGTGCTCCTCTTCAGCCTCGGCGTGCCGGTCATGCCCGTGGACACGCACGTGCACCGGGTGGCGGGGAGGCTGGGGCTGATCCCGCCGGGGATGTCCGCGGACGCGGCGCACGCGCATCTGACCGCGCTCGTCCCTGACTCGCGGATGCTCGAGGCGCACCTGCTCCTGATCGCCCACGGGCGGGCGACATGCCGCTCGCAACGACCCCGCTGCGGCGAGTGCGTCCTGCTCGAGCTGTGTCCCTATGGTGGACGCGAAGAAAATCTGCTATAAAGCGACGTAGATTTGATTCGTGTTTCCAACTAAAGGAGCTCCAACGCATGGCAAGAGTGATCGGTATCGACCTGGGGACGACCAACTCGTGCATGGCGGTGATGGAGGGCGGCGAGCCCACCGTCATCCCCAACGCCGAGGGCGGTCGCACGACCCCGTCGGTCGTCGCCTTCACCAAGGACGGCCAGCGCCTGGTGGGCACACCGGCCAAGCGCCAGGCGGTGACGAACCCCAAGAACACCGTCTTCTCGATCAAGCGCTTCATGGGCCGCAAGGCCTCGGAGGTGTCCGAGGAGCAGAAGATCGTCCCGTACGAGGTCGCAGCCGGCCCGAACGGTGACGCCCGCGTCAAGGCCGGCGACAAGGTCATCCCGCCGCCGGAGATCTCGGCCATGATCCTGCAGAAGCTCAAGGCCGACGCCGAGGCCTACCTGGGCGAGACCGTGTCGCGAGGCCGTGATCACGGTCCCGGCGTACTTCAACGACGCCCAGCGCAACGCCACCAAGGACGCCGGCAAGATCGCCGGCCTCGAGGTGCTGCGGATCATCAACGAGCCCACCGCCGCGTCGCTCGCCTACGGCGTCGACAAGGAGGGCGATCAGACGATCCTCGTCTTCGACCTCGGCGGCGGCACGTTCGACGTGTCGGTGCTGGAGCTCGGCGAGGGCGTGTTCGAGGTGAAGGCCACCTCGGGCGACAACCACCTCGGCGGCGACAACTTCGACAAGGCCGTGGTCGACTGGCTCGCGGCCGAGTTCAAGCGCGAGCAGGGCATCGACCTGAGCAAGGATCCGATGGCGCTGCAGCGTCTGTACGAGGCGGCCGAGAAGGCCAAGATCGAGCTTTCGACGACGCAGTCGACGAACATCAACCTGCCGTTCATCACGGCCGATTCCGACGGTCCCAAGCACCTCGACACGACCCTGTCGCGGGCGAAGCTGACCGAGCTCACGGGCGATCTGATCGAGCGCACCGTCGGCCCGACGAAGCAGGCGCTGTCCGACGCGGGCCTGCAGGCGTCCGACGTCAACCAGGTGATCCTGGTCGGCGGCATGACGCGCATGCCGGCCGTGCAGGAGAAGGTCAAGGACCTGATCGGCAAGGAGCCCCACCGGGGCGTCAACCCGGACGAGGTCGTCGCCATCGGCGCGGCCATCCAGGCGGGCGTGCTCAAGGGCGAGGTCAAGGACGTGCTCCTGCTCGACGTGACCCCGCTGTCGCTCGGCATCGAGACGAAGGGCGGCGTGTTCACGAAGCTGATCGAGCGCAACACCACCATCCCCACGCGGAAGTCGGAGATCTTCTCCACCGCCGAGGACGGGCAGCCGTCGGTCGAGATCCACGTGCTGCAGGGCGAGCGCGAGATGGCCGTCTACAACAAGACCCTGGGCAAGTTCCAGCTCGTCGGCATCCCGCCGGCGCCGCGCGGCGTGCCCCAGATCGAGGTCACGTTCGACATCGACGCGAACGGCATCATGCACGTGTCGGCCAAGGATCTCGGCTCGGGCAACGAGCAGAAGATCCAGATCCAGGGCGGCTCGGGCCTCTCCGACACGGAGGTCAACCAGATGGTGCGCGACGCCGAGTCGCACGCCGAGGACGACCGCCGCATGAAGGAGCTGGCCGAGGCCAAGAACACCGCCGAGCAGGTGGCGTACTCGACCGAGAAGTCGCTCAAGGAGCACGAGGACAAGCTCGACGACGAGGTCAAGGGCGACATCCGCTCGAAGCTCGAGGCGGTGCGCCAGGCGCTTGAGGGTGACGACGCGGGCGAGATCCGGTCGCGCCTGGAGGCGCTGCGCGAGGCCTCGTTCAAGCTCGGCGAGGTCGTCTACCAGCAGGCGCAGCAGACGCAGTCGGCCCCGGCCGGCGACGGTGCCGCACCGGGTGCCGAGAGCTCGGCCGACGAGGAGATCGTCGACGCCGAGGTTGTCGACGAGAGCGGGGACCGGGCGTAATGACCGATCCGCGCAAGAGCTCGCCGGCCAGGGATTCAGCCGAGGAGTCGGCGGAATTCGAGGCCGGCGAGCTCGAGTCGGAGCTCGTCGAGGCGCGACGCAGGGCGGAGGAGTATCTGAACGACCTGCGCCGCGTCGCGGCCGACTTCGACAACTACCGCAAGCGCGTGGCGCGCGACTCCGAGTCCCAGACCCAGCTGGCGTCCGAGTCGATCGTCGCCGAGCTCCTGCCCGTGCTCGACAACCTCGAGCGCGCGCTCGACGCCTCGGAGCATCACGAGGAGGCCCAGGTGGCCGAGGGCGTGAGCCGCGTGCACACGCAGCTGGCCGACATCGTGCGCCGGCGCGGCATCACCGAGATCGAGGCCGAGCCGGGCACGCCGTTTGATCCGCACGTGCACGAGGCCCTCTCCAACCAGCCGTCCGAGCATCCCGACGGCACGATCGCCGCCGTGTGGCAGCGGGGCTACCGCCTCGGCGACCGGATCGTGCGCGCGGCCCGCGTGGTGGTCTCGAGCGGCCCGCCCGACGCCGGCGCCGAGGAGTAGCGCGTGGCCGACTACTACGAGACGCTCGGCGTCGCCAAGGGCGCGAGCGCCGACGAGATCAAGAAGGCCTACCGCAAGCTCGCCCGCCGCTACCACCCCGACCGCAACCCGGGCGACTCGGCGGCGGAGGAGCGCTTCAAGCAGATCGGCGAGGCCTACGATGTCCTGTCCGACCCCGAGCGGCGCAAGCAGTACGACAGCTTTGGCCGCTCGTTCCGGCCCGGCCAGGGGCCGGGTCAGGGCGGGGGCGGCTTCCAGGGCTTCGACTTCGGCGGCGCCGGCCAGGCCTTCGACCTGGGCGACCTGTTCGGCGGCCTGTTCAACCGCGGCGGGCGCGGCGCCCCGGCCGGGCCGCGCCGCGGCGGCGACGTCGAGGCGCAGGTCAGCCTGTCGTTCGCAGATGCGCTGCGCGGCGTCACCGTGAAGGTGCCGGTCGACAAGGCCAACGCCTGCCCCACCTGCCACGGCTCGGGCGCGGCGGCGGGCACGGCGCCGACGATCTGCCCGGTCTGCAAGGGCCGCGGCGTCACCTCCGAGAGCCAGGGCTTCTTCTCGATCAACCAGCCGTGCGAGCGCTGCGGCGGCGCCGGCACCGTGATCGAGCATCCGTGCCCGACCTGCCACGGCTCCGGCCGGGTGCGCTCGACCAAGACCTACCAGGTGCGAATCCCGCCGGGAGTCCGCGACGGCACCCGCATCAAGGTCAAGGGCAAGGGCGAGGCCGCTCCCCGTGGCGGCGAGCCGGGCGACCTCTACGTCGTCACGCACGTGACCGCGAGCCCGCTCTTCACACGCAACGGCGACGACCTCGTGATCGACGTGCCCGTCACCTTCGCCGAGGCCGCGATGGGCGAGTCCGTCGAGCTGCCGACGCCGGGCGGCGAGACCGTGCGCGTGAAGGTGCCGGCCGGCTCGACCGACGGCAAGACGCTGCGGGTCAAGGGCCGCGGCGCTCCGCGCCTGAACGGCAGCGGCACGGGCGACCTGCTCGCGCGCCTGCGGATCGCCGTCCCGTCGAAGCTCTCCAAGCAGGAGCGCGAGGCGCTCGAGCGGCTGCAGGAGATCCAGCACCAGCACCACGGCGACCCGCGCCAGAAGCTGTTCGCGGAGAAGACCGGATGAGCATGCGCGCGCCGGACGACCATCCCCGCTACTCGATCTCGGTCGCGGCCGAGATCGCCGGGATGCATCCGCAGACCCTGCGGACGTACGAGGCGAAGGGCCTCGTGCGCCCCCGGCGCACCCCCGGCGGCACGCGCCGCTACTCCGATCGCGACCTCGAGCGGCTGCGCAAGATCAGCGTGCTCACCGGCGAGGTGGGCATGAACCTGGCCGGCGCGACCCGCGTCCTTGACCTCGAGGATGCGATGGACCGGATGGCCGGCGAGATGAAGGCGCTGCGCGCCCAGCTCGCCGCCGCATCGGAGGAGCTGCGCCGCGAGCTCGACCGCGTGCATCGCAGCTACCGTCGCGACCTCGTCCTCTATCAAACCCCCAAATCACCGGTGCCATGGACTTTTCGAAGCTGACCATCAAGGCCCAGGAGGCCTTCTCCTCCGCTCAGGGCGACGCGATCACCCGCGGCAACCCCGAGCTCACCCCCGACCACCTGCTGCTCGCCCTGCTCGATCAGGAGGGCGGGGTCGCCCCCCGCATCCTCGAGAAGGCGGGCTCGAACCCCGGCGAGGTGCGGGCGGCGACCGAGGCGCGGCTCCAGTCGCTGCCGCGGATCGAGGGCGCCCAGCAGCAGCCCGGCGCAAGCCGCGCCCTGCGCGAGACGCTCGAGCGCGCGTTCACCGAGGCCGAGGCGCTCAAGGACGACTACGTCGCGGTCGAGCACTTCCTGCTCGCGCTGGCCGACGCGGCCCGCCTCGATCGCGCGGCGATCATGAAGGCGCTCGTCGACGTCCGCGGCGGCCAGCGGGTGACGTCGCCGGACGCCGAGGGCACCTACGAGGCTCTGGCCAAGTTCGGCCGTGACCTGACCGAGCTCGCCGAGCGCGGCAAGCTCGACCCGGTCATCGGCCGCGACGGCGAGGTTCGCCGCGTGGTGCAGGTGCTCAGCCGGCGCACGAAGAACAACCCCGTCCTGATCGGCGAGCCCGGCGTCGGCAAGACGGCGATCGTCGAGGGCCTCGCCCAGCGGATCACCTCCGGCGACGTGCCCGAGAGCCTGCGCGGCCGGCGGGTGTGGGCGCTCGACGTGGGCGCGCTCCTGGCCGGCTCCAAGTACCGCGGCGAGTTCGAGGAGCGGCTGAAGGCCGTGCTGGCCGAGATCAGCGCCTCCGAGGGCCAGATCATCCTCTTCATCGACGAGCTGCACACGATCGTCGGCGCGGGCGCGGCCGAGGGCGCCGTCGACGCCGCGAACATGCTCAAGCCGATGCTCGCCCGCGGCGAGCTGCGCGCGATCGGCGCGACAACGCTCGACGAGTACCGCAAGTACATCGAGAAGGACGCCGCGCTCGAGCGCCGCTTCCAGCCGGTCGTGGTGGGCGAGCCGACGATCGCCGACACGATCGCGATCCTGCGCGGGCTCAAGGAGCGCTACGAGGTGCACCACGGCGTGCGCATCTCCGACGACGCGATCGTCGCCGCGGCCATGCTCGCCGACCGCTACATCACCGACCGGTTCATGCCCGACAAGGCGATCGACCTGATCGACGAATCGGCGTCGCGCCTGAAGATCGAGATCGACTCGATGCCGGTCGAGATCGACACCGTCCGCCGCCGCATCGTCCAGCTCGAGATCGAGCAGGCGGCGATGGAGAAGGAGACCGCCGAGGCCGCCGTCGAGCGGCGCGAGGCGATCGCCGAGGAGCTCGCGAACCTGCGCGAGGAGCTGCGCGGTATGGAGGCCGAATGGATGGCCGAGAAGGACGCAATCGAGGGCGTGCGGGTGCTGAAGGAGCAGATCGAGCAGGTGCGCGGAGAGGCCGAGCGCGCCGAGCGCGACGGCGACCTGCAGCGCGCCGCCGAGCTCACGTACGGCCAGCTGCCTCAGCTCGAGCGCGAGCTCGCGGCCGCCGCCGAGAAGCTCGACGAGCAGCAGTCCGGCTCGCCGATGCTCAAGGAGGAGGTCTCGGCCGAGAACGTCGCCGAGGTGGTGGCGGCCTGGACGGGGATCCCCGTGCACAGCCTGCTCGAGGGCGAGATGGAGAAGCTCGTCCACATGGAGAGCCGCCTGCACCAGCGCGTCGTCGGCCAGGACGAGGCGGTCACGGCGGTCGCAAACGCCATCCGCCGCTCGCGCGCCGGGCTGGGCGACCCCGACCGGCCGATCGGCTCGTTCATCTTCCTCGGCCCGACCGGGGTCGGCAAGACCGAGCTCGCCAAGGCCCTGGCCGAGTTCCTGTTCGACTCCGAGCGGGCGATGATCCGCATCGACATGAGCGAGTACATGGAGAAGCACTCGGTCTCGCGGCTCGTGGGCGCCCCGCCCGGCTACGTCGGCTACGAGGAGGGCGGCCAGCTGACAGAGTCGGTGCGCCGGCGGCCGTACTCGGTGGTGCTGCTCGACGAGGTCGAGAAGGCGCACCCGGACGTGTTCAACATCCTGCTGCAGCTGCTCGACGACGGCCGCCTGACCGACGGTCAGGGCCGGACGGTCGACTTTCGCAATACGATCGTCATCATGACCTCGAACGTCGGTTCCGAGTTCATCTTCCGCGGCGGCGACGAGAAGCTCGTCCGCCAGCGGGTGGCCGACGCCCTGCGCAGCACGTTCCGGCCCGAGTTCCTGAACCGGGTCGACGAGACGGTCCTCTTCGGCCGCCTGACCCAGGAGCAGCTGGCCGAGGTCGTCGAGCTGCAGGCCGAGGGTCTGCGCCGCCGGCTCGGCGCGCGCCGGATCGAGCTCGAGCTGACCGACGAGGCCAAGCGTCTGCTCGTCGAGCACGGCTACGACCCCGCGTTCGGCGCCCGCCCGCTCAAGCGCACCGTGCAGCGCGAGCTCGAGAACCCGCTCGCCATGATGGTGCTGCAGGGCCAGGTCGGCGACGGCGACACCGTGGTCGTGGACGCCGCCGACGATCGGCTCGACATCGGCGTGCGCCACCCGGCGGCGGCGCTTCTGTGACCGAGGCCGGCCCCACGACCGACGCACCCCCGCCGCAGACGCCCATGTCCGACCTGTTCGCGACCGCGGTGCACCGGTTCGGCGCGGTCTGGGCCGACCTGATGGTGGCGGCCGTCGCGACGCTGATTGTGGCGTCGGCGCCCGTGGTGCTGATCCGGGCGACGGGCGGGACGCTGCCCGAGGCGGTCGGGATCGCGATCTTCTCGTATGCGATCGGCTACTTCTGCCTGCTCGGGTGGGTGATGCTGCGCGGCCTGCCGCAGCGGGCGCCGCGGCGCAGGGTGGTGTGGACGTACATGACCGCGGTTCTGGTCGGCATCATGTGCGGAGCCCTGGTCGCCCTGTTCCAGACCTACGCCGTCGTCGTGATCCCGCTCTTCCTGTTCGCGGTGCCGGCGATGGCGGCCGGCGACGTCGGCCCTGCCCGGGCGATCGTCCACTCGGGCGCGCTCGCGAGCCGCAACTTCTCGCGCACGTGGCTCGTGTGGCTGATCACCGTGCTCTTCTCGGCGCCGGTCGTGCTGGCGATGTTCCTGATCGTGTCCGCGTTTGCCGGCAACACCACCTCGATCCTCGTCGGGATCGCCCTCGCGGTGCCCATCATCTGGCCGTTCTCCGCACTCTTCCTGCGCGCTCTCTACGGCGACCTCACCGGCCGCGTCGTCGTCGCGCCGCAGGACCGCACCGCCTAGGCCGCAGGACGCAAACCGGGGACTGTCCCCGCCTGGGACGGTCCCCATGGCCCGACGACCCGGACCAGCGTCCAACGAGCCGTTGCTAGCGTCCCCTGGATGCGCCGACGCACCATCGCCCTGATCGGCCTCGCCGTCGTCGTCCTCCTGGCCCTCGGAAGCGGGGCCGCCTACTGGGTGGCAAACCGCAAGACGGCCGACGTGCACCGCGGCGACAAGTTGCCCTTCACGCTCACGTCCGACCCGACCACGCCGGCATCGACCCCGGCGACCGCGCCCCTGCACAGCTTCGGGCCCTCGTGGCCCATGTACGGCCTCTCGGACGCCCGCACCCGCGACGCCTCCGGCCTGGCCGACATCCACCCGCCCTACCACGTCACCTGGAGCGCCGCGATCGGGTTCCTGGAGTATCCGCCGGTGTACGCCAAGGGAGTGCTCTTCCTGTACGCGAACGGCGGCTTCATCAGCGCGCGCGATGTGTTCACCGGCAAGCTCCTGTGGCAGCGCGCGCTGCTGAAGCAGCGATCCGACCTGGGCCAGGGGTCGCCGGCCGTGCACGCGGGCGTGCTCTACCTGGGGGCGCGGGACGGCAACATCTACGCGCTCTCGGCGGCGACGGGCAGGACGATCTGGAGGACGAACGTCGGCGCCACGATGGAGTCCTCGCCTGCCTTCGACTCGCGCTACCTGTACATGGCCGACCAGAACGGGGTGGTGCGCGCGCTCGCGCTCGCGACCGGCAAGGTCGTGTGGAAGTACCAGGCCGGTGGTGCGGTGAAGCACGGGCCGGCGGTGGTCGGCGGCCGCGTCTACTTCGGCGACTACGGCGGGGGGATGTACTGCCTGCGCGCCTCCAACGGCCATCAGCTCTGGCACAGCACCACCGACGGGCTCTCCTCCGGGCTGCGCTCGGGCAACTTCTTCTCGACCCCGGCCGTGGCGTACGGGCGCGTGTACATCGGCAACACCGACGACAAGCTCTACTCGTTCGTCGCCGCGACCGGCCAGGTGGCCTGGACATACACCATGCCCAACTGGGCGTACGGCTCACCCGCCGTCTCGGACGGGCGCGTGTTCGCGACGAGCTTCGACGGCACCTTCGCGGCGTTCAACGCGCGCACCGGTGCGGTGCTCTGGCAGCACCGGCTCCCGTTCAAGAGCCTGGCCTCGCCCACCGTGATCGGCCCGTACGTGTACGTGACCGACCTCGGGCCGTCGCCGGGCTCACAGGGGCGGACGTTCGCCTACGACCCGCGCACGGGGAAGCTCATGTGGCAGTTCGGCTTCGGCAAGTACGCGACGCCGATCGCCGCGGCCGGCCGGCTCGTCGTCGCCGGGGCGACCCACATCTACGTCCTGCGCACGCGGACCGCGCCGTGACGTGCGGTGAATAGCCAGGCGATCGCGGCCGTCGTGGCCGCGGCCGGCCTGGGCGCCCTGCTCGTCGTCCGCACCCCGACGGCCCGCCGAGCCGGCGCGGCCGCATGGGTGATCGGCACGGTGTGGCTGGCGGCGCGCCTGCTGCACTCGTCGGTCACACGAGCCGGCCACCTGATCACCGGCCATCCGCTGCTCGTCGTGCCCGCGCTCATCGTCGTCGCCGCCGTCCTGGTCGCCGCCGCCGCCGTCGTGCACCGGTGGCCGTGGGCCTTTGCGATCGCGTGCGTGCTGGCTGCGCCCGCGCGCATCCCGATCCACTTCGGCGCCCAGGACGCGAAGCTCCTGCTGCCGCTGTACGGCGTGCTGGCCGTGGGAGCTCTGTGCACGCTCTGGGACGTCGCCCGGGCCAGCGAGCCCGAGCTGCCGGTGTGGGGGGCGGCGCTGCCGCTGGCGGCATTCGTGACCTTCTCGGCCGCGTCGCTCGTGTGGACGGTCGACCTGCACCAGGCCGCCGTGACGATGCTCTTCTTCTACCTGCCGTTCGCGTTCATGGCGATGCGGATCGGCCAGCTCGGCTGGAACCCGGCCGGCCTGCGGGCGGCGTTCTCGGCCCAGTGCGCGCTCGCGATCCTGTTCGGGGCGGTGGCGCTCTGGCAGGAGGTGACCCGGCACGTGTTCTGGAACCCGAGCGTCGAGGTCTCGAACGCCTACCGGTCGTTCTTCCGCGTCAACTCGCTCTTCTGGGACGCGAGCGTGTACGGTCGCTTCATGGCGGTGACGCTCGTGCTCTGCTGCGGTGTGGCCGTCTACCGTGGCCTCGACCTGCCGCTCGGGGCCACGATGGCCTTCGTGTTCCTGGGCCTCTACTTCACCTACTCGCAGTCGAGCTACTTCGCGGTCGCCGCGGGCGTGCTGGCCGTCGGCGCCGGCCTGTGGTCGCGGCGGGTGACGATCGCGCTCGTCGCCGCGGGGGCGGTCGGGCTCATCGGAGTGCTGGCGGTCGCCCTGCGCGGCAACTCGGCCGCGCGCGTATCGGACTCGCGCTCGCACCTGATCAGCCTGGGTTGGCGGGTGATCCGCGACCATCCCCTGATCGGCGCCGGCCTCGGCGGCCTGCCGAAGGCTGCGGTGGCGGGCACGGCGCATCCGTACCGGGTCAAGGGCGCGGCCTCGCACACGACGCCGGTGACCGTCGCCGCCGAGCTCGGGCCGCTGGGGCTCGTGCTCTACCTGTGGGTGCTCGGGGCGCTGGCGGCCGCGGCGGTGCGCGTGCGCGCGTCGGGCCCCGTGCCGCGCGTGCTCGTGGCCGCGCTCGTGGCGATCTTCGCGAGCTCGCTCTTCTACGACTCGTTCTTTGAGGATCCGACGATGTGGCTTCTGACCGGCTTCCTGGCCGGGACGTCGATGGCCGCCGCGGGTGGAGCCGCCGAAGCGGCGAGCGCGTGAATCCGGCCACGATCGCGACCGCCGCGGCGTTCGTGCTCGTGCCCGGCCTCGGAGCGACGCTCGCCGCCTATCCGCCGGGTCGGGTCGGGCCGGTGACGCGGTTCGCGCTCGCGTTCGGGCTCGGATACGTCGTCGTCGGCATGACCGCGGTCGTGCTCGTGATCGGGCACGTGCTGCACCCGGCGACGTTCCTGGGCACGCTCCTGGTCGTCACGGTGGCGCTCTACGTGGCGGGCCTGCGCCGGGGCGGGGCGCGCGCACACCTCGCCGCGCTCCGGGCCGAAATCGCCGATGACCGCGTCGGCCTCGCGGTCGGGGCGCTCGTCTTCGTCGCGATCGCCATCGTGCGCCTGCGCAGCTCGCCGCTGCTCAACTTCGAGATGTTCGGGCCCTGGCGGTACTGGGCGGACGGCCTCGAGATCGCCGACGCGGGCCGGGTGCCCGCACACACCCTGCAGTGGGGGGCGACCTGGACGCCGACGGTCAGCAAGGTCGTGCTCAACAGCTACCACGCCGGGCTCTCCTACGTCATCGGGCGCTCGCCCCTGCCGGCGATGGGGGCGCTGCTCTGGGTGGCGTCGGTCGGCCTCGCCGCCGGCCTGTGGGCGCTCGGCCGCGAGCTCGGCCTGCGCCTGCTCGCGCCCCTCCTGCCGCTCCTGACCCTGGTCGTGCTGAACGACGAGCTGCACCGCAACCTCGACGTGTACACGGCCGAGAACGTCGGCCGGATGGTGTCGGTGTGTGCGCTCGTGCTCGGCGTGCGGGCGCTGCGCGACCGCGATGGGTGGAAGGAGCCGCTGCTCGCCGCGCTCCTCTTCGGCGCCGGGTTCGCCACCCACGGCGTCCCCGTGGTCGCGCTGCTCGTCGTGCTGGGCTGGTACGCCGTCGCCCGCGGCATCCTGGACGGCCGCTGGCGAGCGGTGTTCGGCCGCCTGGTCGTGATCGCCGGCGCCGGTGCGGCGCTGACCGGCGTGCTCCTGCTTGCCTCGGGCGGTTCGGTGGGATTCCAGGGTGCGTCCGGCGCAAGCTCGTACGCGTCGTTCGGCAAGGGCGTCGATCCGACCGCGTCGCTGCTCACCGGCACGCTGCAGCACTCGCCGGTCGACCACGGCCACTGGTACGTGCGGCCGATGGCGATCATGCAGGACTTCACCGAGAGCGCGACCACGCTCCCGACTGTGCCCACCTGGCTCGTGTGGCTGCTCCCGGCCGCGGCGCTCGTGGCGGCCGTTGTCATGCTGCGCCGCTTCCCGCCCGACCTGGCGCCGATCGGGATCGTCGCGGCGGGCGCGGCGGCGACGCTGCTCGGGATCGCGTTCCTGTTCTCGTACCGCTACCGCACCCAGATCCCGGGCCGGTTCGGCATCGATCGCGAGTTCGACTACGTCCCGCTCGTGCTCGTGCTGGCGGCGCTCGGGCTGGCCGAGGCGGCGGTGGGGCGGCTGCGGGCGGTGCGCGCATGGATCCCGGTCGCCGTCGTCGCGGTCGCGATCGCGGTGCCGGCCGTCGCGGTCGCGGCCACCGTCGGCCCCGCCCGCAGCGGCTGGCAGAAGAACGGCCACGACTCGATGACGGTGCTCGACTGGGTGGCCGAGCATGCGCCCTGCGGCGTGCGGATCCTGCCCGACCGCGTGACGCTGGGGACGTTCGTCGCGGCCACCGGCAGGGTCAGCGTCGTCGAGGGGATGGGCCCGTACCTGCGTCCGGCGATGCTGCACACCGTGCTCGCAAACGTGCTTGCGGCGCACCGGTTCTTCGAGGATCCGGAAGCCGGAGCGGCGCTCCTGCACAGGCTCGGCGTCGGCGAGGTGCTCGTCGTCAAGGGCGTGCGCATCGGCAGCATGGTCGGCGTGCTCGAGTCCGGCGTCGACCCGGAGGCGTTCCGGGGGGTGCCGTTCCTTGCGCTCGTGCACTCGAGCCCGGTGCTCGACGTCTACCGCGTGCGCGGGGCGGGCGGCGGCTCGTTCCCCAACCCGGCGACGGCGGCCGGCTTCTCGTGCCGGCGCAGCGCCGTGCCTAGTGGCTAGTCAGGAGTAGTAGGCGGCGGCGATCTCGGCCGCGAGACCGGCGTTGTCGACCAGGAGGCGCTGGTTCGCCACCAGGGAGCGGCCCGCGGTCGCGGCGTGCAGGCGCGCGAGCACCCACGGAGTCACCGCGGGGCCGCGTACGCCCTCGGCGGTTGCCTGCGCGAGCGCGGCCTCGACCAGAGCCTCGGTCTCGTGCCCCTCGAGCGCCACCTCGGCCGCCACCGGCTGCACCACCAGGAGGCCCGTGCGGCGGGCGAAGCCCCAGTGGGCGGCGGCCGCCGCGGCGATCGTCTCGGCGTCGTCGGCGCGGTCCGCCAGCGCGTGCCGGCTCTGAGCCACGTAGAAGAGCGGGAGCGTGTCCGTGCGGTAGCCGACGATCGGCACGCCGCGCGTCTCGAGCATCTCGAGCGTGGCCGGGATGTCGAGCAGCGACTTGGCCCCCGAGCAGACGACGCACACCTCGGTGCGGCCGATCTCGGTCAGGTCGGCCGAGATGTCGAGCGTGTGCTCCCAGCCGCGGTGGACGCCGCCGATGCCGCCCGTGGCCATGAAGTGGATGCCGGCCATGGCGCACACTGCGAGCGTCCCGGCGACCGTCGTGGCGCCGCAGCCGCCGCCGACGGCGCAGGTGGCGAGGTCGCGGCCGCCGACCTTGCGCACGTCGCCGTCGTGGGCGAGGCGATCGATCGACTCGTCGTCGAGCCCGACGCGCACGACGCCGTCGATGATCGCGATCGTCGCCGGCACCGCACCGCGGTCGCGCACGCGCTGCTGCGACTCACGGGCGGCGGTGGGCGCGATCTCGGGCGGCAGGCCCTGGGCGATGACCGATGACTCGAGCGCCACGACGGGCTCGGATCGGATCAGCGCCCGCTCGACCTCGGCCGTCATCTGCATCAGGCCCGAGGGGTGGCGGGTCATCTGACCCCCGGCGCGGATTCTCCCATCACGGCGCCGATGCTACACTCGAAGGCGTGTCCACGGTCGACCCGGGCATTGCCGCGCCGGTCTATTGCGCCAACCACCCGAAGGTCGAGACGGGCGTGTCGTGCTCGAATTGCGGCAAGCCGATCTGCCCGGACTGCATGGTGCCGGCGCCGGTCGGCATCAAGTGCCGCGAGTGCGCGCGCATGCCGCGGTCGGCACGCGTCACGCTGCACGCCGACAAGGCGGTGCGCGCCGTTCTGGTCGCGCTCGCCGCCGGCTCGGTCATGGGAGTGGTGCTGGCCTACGCCGGCGGGTTCGGGGTGGGCTTCTTCACCTTCATCCTGGCCTACGGCGTCGGCCTCCTGGCCGGCCGGGCGACGCTCCGGGGCGCCGGGTACTACCGCAGCACGACGACGGGGTGGATCGCCGCGGGCGGTGCCGCCTGGGCGTACGTGATCGCCGGGATCGTGATCGCCGCCCAGCTCGGCGGCAACGCGCGGGCCTACATCCAGGTGCTCGGCCTTGCGATCGCGGCGTTCTTCGCCTACCGCGAGGCATCGTGAGCGAGCGCGGGTCGGGCCGCCGCCGCGGCGTCGTGCGCCCGTTCGTGGTCGGCGGCCTCGTCGGCGCCGCCGCTGCGGTCGTCGCTCCGCGCCTCCGCCGCGGACGCACGCCGGCCGCGCCGGTGCGGGTGGTGTCGGGCCTCGAGGCGTTCGAGGGCGCGCCGTGCTGGCAAAAGGGCGCCGCGCCGGCCGCCTCCGACGGCGGCGAGTAGACGCCGCGGGTAGACTCCGCCGCCGTGCCCCGGGCGATCGTCACCGGTGGCGCCGGGTTCATCGGCTCGGCGCTCTGTCGCGCGCTCGCCGCGGAAGGCTACGGCGTGCGCGTCATCGACGACCTCTCGTCGGGCGATCCGCGAAATCTCGAGGGCACCGGTGCCGAGCTGCGCGTCGGCGATGTGCGCGACCTCGCGTTCGTCACCGAGGCGGCACGGGGCGGCGACGTCGTCTTCCACCTGGCGGCCGGCGCGGGCGTGGTCGAGTCGATGCACGACCCGCTCGCGAACTTCGACCAGAACGCGCGCGGGACGCTGACGGTGCTCGAGGCTGCGCGCCGGGCCGAGGTGCCGCGGCTCGTCTTCTCGTCGTCGAACGCGCCCCTGGGCGAGAACGCCTACCCCGCGAGCGAGGAGAAGCCGGTGGCGCCGCTTTCGCCCTACGGCGCG
Organism: uncultured Actinomycetes bacterium; assembly: GCA_963825325.1. Taxonomy (GTDB): domain Bacteria; phylum Actinomycetota; class Thermoleophilia; order Gaiellales; family JAICJC01; genus JAICJC01. The sequence continues at coordinate 763,405 of CAWGSU010000006.1, read as the reverse complement.
TCGAAGGCGACGGGCGAGGCGTACTGCTCGGCGTTCCACGGCGCCTACGGGATGGACGCCGTCGTTGTGCGGTTCTCGAACGCCTACGGGCCGCGCTCGGCGCACAAGGGCAACGTGATCCCGCTCTTCATCCGCCGCCTGCGCGCCGGCGAGGAGCTGATCGTGTACGGCGACGGCAGCCAGACGCGCGACTTCGTCTTCTGCGAGGACCTGGCGGCGGGCCTGATCGCGGCCGCGCGCACGCCCGGGGTCGGCGGGCAGATCTTCCAGATCGCAAGCGGCGTCGAGACGACCCTCGCCCGCCTGCTCGAGCTGCTCGCCGAGACCTCGGGGATCACCCCGCGCGTGCGCCGCGAGCCGCCCCGGCAGGGTGAGATCCAGCGCAACTACTCGCTGATCGACAAGGCCCGCAAGGTTCTGGGGTACTCGCCTCGCGTAGAGCTCGGAGAGGGACTCGAGCGTACGTGGGAATGGTTTCTCTCCACCTGAAATCCCGCAGCGCAGCGGAGGGATTTCAGGTTAACGAAGCCAGGCGCGGACGAGGGCGTTGGCGAAGCCCATGCCGTAGCGGAAGTGGGGCGGCTTCTTGGACGTGCCAGAGAGGCGGCTCGTCACCGTCACCGGCACCTCGATCGTGTGCAGGTGCTTCTTGGACGCCTCGACGATGAACTCGGAGTTGTGGAACTGGTCCTGGCGGAACTCGAGCCCGCGCAGCGCCTCGGTGCGCACCGCGCGGTAACCGCACGCCGGGTCCGTCACCCGGCTCCAGGTGAGCAGCGACAGCAGCTGGGCGAAGAGGCGGATGCCCATCTCGCGGGCGGCGTGTGACGGGTCGGCGTCGCCGAGCACGCGCGAGCCGCCGACGACGTCGGCCTCGCCGTCTGCGATCGGCTGCACGAGCCGCGACAGCTCGGACGGCTGGTGCTGGCCGTCGGCGTCCATCGTGACGACGATCTCGGCGCCGGTCGCCAGAGCCAGCCGGTAGCCGGTGCGAAGCGCGGCGCCCTGGCCGCGGTTGAGCGGCAGCCGTACCGCCGCCGCGCCGGCCGCCCGGGCGCGCTCGGTCGTGTCGTCGGAGGAGCCGTCGTCGACCACGATCGTGTGCAGCGGCAGGCCGCACACCGTGCCGGGCAGCGACGAGAGCACGTGGTCGATGTTGTCGGCCTCGTTGTAGGCGGGCACGACGACGGCCACGCCGCCGGCGAACTGCTCGGGGTGGCCGGTGGCGCGGAACTGCTCGAGCGCGAGGTTCTCGATCAGGCGCGTGAGGTCGCGGCGCGACTTCTCGCCGCGGCCGGCGAGCCCGAACGTGAACAGGTACAGCACGCCCACCGCGAGCACCGTCGCGCCCATGATCTGGTGGCCGCCACCCTTGCGGAACGAGAGCTCGTCGAACGACCACTGCAGCGCCGCGGGCTCGAGCGAGAACAGGAGCAGCGGGAGGGTGAACACGCCGAGGCGCACCAGCAGGTCGCCGTTTCCGATCTTGCCCTGGCGGTACAGGTTGATCGTCAGGGCCGCGAACACGAGCGCGGCGACGAGGCCGGTGGTGCGAAGCGGTGTCACCGCGGCAACTCTCTCACGATGCGGGCTGGCCGACCGGAGGAGCCGGCCGCCACTGCGTGCTCGGCGCGATCACGTCGGGGATGACCCGGTCGCGGTAGCGCTGGATCACGCCCAGCGTCGACTCGATCAGGTTCTCGCTCAGGAGCGTCGGGTGCAGGCCCAGGGACGGGAGCTTCGTGTGGATCGGGTTGTAGTAGTGCTCCTCGGCCTCGAAGCGCGGGTTCTGGACGTGGTCGATCGTCACGTCGATGCCGACTTCGCCGCCCGCGTGCTTGACCTTCTCGGCCAGCTCCGAGACGGTGAACGTCTCGGTGAACTGGTTGAACACGCGATACTCGCCCGCCCCGGCCGGATTCTCGGCCGTGAGCTCGACGCACTGCAGCGTGTCCACGATGTTCAGGAAGCCACGCGTCTGGTGGCCGCCGCCGTAGACGGTGAGCGGCATGCCGACGACCGCCTGGACGCAGAAGCGGTTGAGGGCCGTGCCGAACGCCTCGTCGTAGTCGAAGCGGGTCAGCAGGCGCTCGTCGAGCTTGGCCTCCGGCGTCTCGACGCCGTAGACGACGCCCTGGTTGAGATCGGTCGCCCGCAGGCCCCAGACACGGCACGCGAAGTGGATGTTGTGGCTGTCGTGCACCTTGGACAGGTGGTACAGCGAGCCCGGCATCTTCGGGAAGGGCAGGACGTCGGTGCGGCCCTTGTGCGTGATCTCGATGAAGCCCTCTTCGATGTCGATGTTCGGCGTGCCGTACTCGCCCATCGTGCCGAGCTTGATCAAGTGCGCGTTCGGTGCGTGGTCGCGCATCGCCCACAGGAGCTTCAGCGAGCCGATGACGTTGTTGCGCTGCGTGATCACCGCGTGGTCGACGCTGCGCATCGACCAGGGCGCGCTCGGCTGCTCACCGTAGTGGATGATCGTGTCGGGCTGGAAGTCGATCACGATGTCGGCGGCGACGGTGTCCTCGGACAGGTCGCCGACGTAGGAGGAGATCCGCTTGCCGGACGTCTCCTGCCACGCCTCGATGCGGTCATCGAGCGAGACGATCGGCGTCAGCGAGTCGCCGCCCATCTCGTCGACCCAGCGCCGGCGCGCAAAGTTGTCGACGACGGCCACGTCGTGGCCCCGTCCCGAGAACCGCATCGCCGTCGGCCATCCCAGATAGCCGTCTCCGCCGAGGATCAAAACTCGCATGCGCGCACTCCGTACGTAGTGGTGAAATTCGAGCGCGGCCCCTCCGACCGCGGCACAACGATAGCCGGAATGCTATCGGGGGAAGCCGATGGTATAGCCCGGTCCGCGTCCGCAGCGCACGCAGGGGCTTCGTTAGCATGCCGCCGTGCATGCGCGCAGGCTGGAGCTGGCCGCCGTCGCCGTCATGGCCGCCGGCCTGCCCGTCGCCCGCGGCCTCGGCCTCGACGCGCTCGCGGTGTGGCTCGCGGCGGGGCTCGTGCTCCTGCTGCCGGGCTGGCTCGCGCTGCGCGCGCTCGAGCTCGAGGGCGACCTCGGCCGCGCCGGGGCAGCACCGGTCGCCGCCGCCCTCGGGTTGGTCGCGTGGGGGCCGCCGCTCGCAGTCGCCTTCCTGTTCGACCTGCCGCTCGGGTTCGTGCTCGCCGGTGTCGCGGCCGAGATCGTGGTGCTCGCCGTGTGCGTCCGCCGTGGCTGCGCGCTCCCGAGCGCGGGTGCCCGCGAGATCGGCGCGGGCGCCGCCGGCATCGCCGCCTTCGCCTACCTGGCCTGGCGCCTGTCGCTGCCGGTCGTGGGCGACGGGCTGTTCCACGTCGGCCTGATCCGCAAGCTCGAGGACGTCCCGGGGATCTCGTTCGCGAGCCTCTCGCCGTTCCTGCACGGCCCGGCGAACGCCGGCTACGCCTTCCCGGTCATGCACGCCGCGATCGCGGGGATAGCGCGCCTTTCGGGCACCGACCCGGTGACGGCGTTCCGGTACGTGCAGCCGCTCTGCGCGGCGCTTGCGATCACGAGCGCCTACGCGCTCGGCAAGGCGCTGACGGGGCGGCGCGGCGTCGGCGTGCTGGCCGCCGTCTTCGTCGCCTGGGACATGTGCTCGCTCCTGAACGGCCTCGTGATCCAGATCAACCAGCCCGCGCCGTTCAGCGTGTGGGTGCTGACGCCGGCGGTGCTGATCCTGTTCCTGCTCGAGATCGGGCGGGTGCGGCGGGCCGCGCCGGCGACGCTCGCCGCGATGGTGGCGATCGCGCTCGTGCACCCGACGTACGCCATCCCTGCGCTCGTGCTCGCAGCCGGCCTCCTGGCCGGGGCGTGGCTGGCCGGCGGCCGCGCGATCCGCACACCGGCGCTCACCCTGGCGGGGTCGACTGCGCTGATCGGCGCCGTCTCGGTCTGGATATGGGCGGTCGCGATCCGGGGCGGCCACCGCCACCCGGTGCTGTCGCATGCCGACGAGTTCCTGATCCACGGCCGCCGCGCGCTCGTCATGTACCCGTGGGCGCCCGTGTTCGATCGCGGCTACGTCCTGCTCGCGGTCGTGCTGCTCGTGATCGTCGCCCGCTACCGCACGCTGCTGCCGCTGGCGGCCTCGAGCGTCGCGCTGCTGCTCATGCTGCTCGTCCCCGGCGTGAACACGGCGCTGATCGCCGCGGTCGGCATGGGCCAGTTCCATCGCTTCTGGCAGCCGCTCACCTGGCCTGCCGTCGCGGCGGCGGGGGCGTGCATCGCGGCGGCCGCCCTGGGCCGGTGGGCATGGCCGATCGCGGTCGCGCTCGCGCTCGCGGGGCACGAGGTGCGCGGCATCCCGTGGGTGTGGCACACCCCGGTGAGCGTGCTCGTCGTCGCCGGTCTGGTCGCGGTGCCGCTCGCGCTGCGCTTCAGCGCGAAGCGACCGCCCGCGCTCGCGGTCTCGGCGGGAGCGGTGGCGCTGGTCGTGGCGGCGCTCGGCCCGTGGATCTGGCACTGGGGTCCGGTCGTGCGCACATCGGCGCGTCGACGGCCCCTACCGGTCGCCGCCGGCGTTCGAGACGGTGCGGATCACGCCCGGCGCTGCGGCCGCCTTCCGGCGCATCCCGGGCCCGCCGCCGGTGGTGCTGGGCGACCCGCAGCGTCTGTTCGAGCTCTTCGCGTTCGCCGACATCCGCGCCGCCGTGCTGCCCGAGGCGCGCACCCGGGCCGTGCCGCGCCTGGACGAGTCGCGCCTGAACCACCTCGCCCAGTCGTTCTTCTCGCTCGAGACCACCGCCGCCCAGCGCGCGGCCATCCTGCGCCGCCTCCATGCTCGCTACGTCCTGCTCGACCTGCGCGACCAGCCGCCCGATGTGGTGGCGCAGATCCTGGCCGACCCCGCGCTGCGTGTGATCTACCGCGACCCGGCCGACACGCCGGATCACCTGGGCCGGTTCGTGATCCTGCGCGCGAATGCGGCGACCGCCGACCGCTCGGCGGCGGGCAGCCCGGCCGGCAGCAGCACCGCGTAGGCGGCCGCCCCGGCGAGCGTCGTCGCCGCGACCGCGACCCACCAGGCGTGCGAGTCGGTGCCCGCCCGCGCCGCCCACGCCGCGAGCGCGCAGCCCGCGGCCGGAAGGCCGAGGCGCAGGTAGTCCGCATCGAAGGGCTGCACGCCGACGAGACGCGAGACCTGGGTCAGGCGCACGACGTTCACCGCCACGAGCGCCGCGGCCGAGGCGGCGGCGGCGCCGGCCGGGCCGACCGCCGCCGCAAGCGGGATCGCGAGGGCGAACAGCACGACCGCCGCGAGCACGTTGTCGGCCAGGTCGATGCCGGTGAATCCGGCCATGACCAGCACGAATGCCACGCCGCCGGTGGCGACGTTCACCGTCTGGCCGAGCAGCATGATCCGCAGCGGGGTGGCGCCCACGGCGTACCCCGGGCCGAAGGCCTCGAGCACCTGCGGCGCAGCGACGAAGAGCACGATCGCGAGCGGCAGCGTCGCTCCGAGCGCCCACCGGGTTGCGCGCTTGAAGAGCGCGTCGAGCTGGGCGCGTTCGCCGCGGGCGTGCAGGTCGGCCGCAAACGGGGAGAACACCAGGTTCACGGACGTGAGGAAGAGCAGGATCAGCTGCGCGATCCGGCCCGCAGCGGCGTAGGCGTCGAGCGTGCGGCCCGAGGCATAGTGGGCGAGCACGAAGAGGTCGCCCCAGAAGAGCGCCTGGGCGAGCAGCGCCGACGGTGCCCGCGGCGCGCCGTAGCGCAGCACCGCCCGCACCTCGGCCCGCGTCGCCCGGCGCGCGCCCGGCCACGCCGCGAGGCCCCGCCACAGGACGCGGGCGGCGATCGCGGCCCCGAGCCACGACAGGTCGTAGGCGGCGATCGCCGCGTTCGTCCCCCCGCCGGCGGCGATTGCGCCGGCGGCGAGCGCGATCCAGGCCACCGGCTGGCCGATCCAGAACACCCACAGCGTCGGCCCCATCTTCTTCAGGCCGCGGGTGGCGCCCAGGTACACGTTCGCGGTCGCGATCAGCGGCAGCGAGGCCGCGCCGACCGCGATCGCCCGCCCGCGGTCGCCCGCGAGCGGCGAGAGCGCTGCCACGGCGATCGCCAGCACGACGCCGGCGCCGAGCGCGATCCCGGCGCAGCGGTCGACGAGGCTGCGCAGGCCCGACATGTCGGCCCGGCCGGCGCCGATCGCGACCGCGCGCACCGAGGCGAGGTCCATGCCGAAGCGCGCGCCCGCGGCGACGACGAACGCGATCTGGACGGCGACCGTGACGAGCGCGAGGCCGCCGCCGGCGAGCTGGCGGCCGAGCAGGAGCTGCACGCCGAATGCCGCCAGCACGCCGACCGCGAGGCCGACGACGTTCGCGCCGGTGCCCGCGAGCAGCGTGCGCTCGTCGGTCATCCGCGCGCTACTCGAGGTAGCCCAGCCCGCGCAGGCGCTCCTCGACCTCGCGCTGCTCCTCGTCCGAGAAGACCGCCCCCTCGGACTCGTCCGGCGCTGCCGCGGGGGCGGCGTCCGCCGCGACGCCGGCGGCCGCGGCGATGATCGCGGCGAAGTCGGTGAGCGCGATCTCGCCCCCGTCGGCCGGCCCCGCGCCCGGCCCGGCGGCGACGTACACGCCCTCGGGGCGGTGGTCGCCGGACAGCCAGTCGGCCGCCTCGACCATCTGCCGGGCGTGGGTCAGCGAGTAGAGCGGGGCGGCCTCGAGCAGCAGGTCGGGGGCGCGGTCGAGATAGGCGCCCGAGAGCACCTGCTCGCGCGGCACCGCCCGCCGGATCGGGTGCGTCCCGGTGACGGGGTCGGTGAACCCCTCGAGCGCGGCGGCCAGCTCGGCGCGGACACGCTCGTAGTCGGCCGCGGGCACGGTGCCCTCGGGCTCGCGCCCCTGCAGAGCGAGCGACACGCCCTCACCGGTCGAGACAACGCTCGTGTACGCCCGCGTCCGCGCCCAGTCGATCGGGGCCGTCGGCACCGCCACCTTGCCGTGCAGGCCGAGCTTGTCGTAGGCGACCCGCGCGAGCGAGCGCACGCGGCCCCAGGCCAAAAGGCCGATCAGCGCCGAGCCGCGCCCCAGGTGCAGGTAGCCGAGCTGCTCGAGCACCCGGTTCATGTTCAGCGCCCGGGTGCAGGGCTGGTGGCCGTGGTCGGACATGACGATCACGGTGTCCTCGGCGTCGGTGCGCTCGATCAGCGCCCCGAGCTCGCGGTCGAGCAGGCGGTAGACGTCGCGCACACGCTCGGCCACCGGCGTCTGCGACGCGCGGGCGTGATCGGGGTGGCCGGGGTGCACGTACTCGAGCAGGCAGTGCTGGATGCGGTCGGGCGAGACGAAGACGACGCAGGCGACGTCCCACGGCTCGGTGTCGAGCAGCCGCCGCACCGCCGCCGCGCGGTCGGCCGTGACCCGCTCGACGTCGGCCACGAGCTCGAGCGGCCGGTGGCGGAAGGTCGTCCACGAGCCGCCGTTGATCGGCCAGTGCAGCGCAGGGCCGGTCTCGGGCGGGTGCGAGTAGACGGCCTTGGGCGGGATCACGCCGCCCGCGATCACGACGCCGCGCACGGGGATCGGCGGATAGGTCAGCGGCACGTTTACGAGCAGCACGGTGCGGCCGGCGTCGGAGAGCCGCTGCGGCCACGTCGGCGCGAGGATCGACCGCGACGAGACCGGCAGCCGTCGCGTCTGGCCCGGCTGGTGCTCGAGGATGTCGAACACGCCGTGCCCGGCCGGGTCGACGCCCGTCAGGAACGACGGCCACGCCGCCCAGGAGTGCGACGGGATCACGGAGCGGGCGACGCCTCGGCTGCCGCGCTCGGCGAGCGCCGCCAGGTTGGGCAGGTCGCCGGCCCGCAGCAGCGGGTCGAGCACCTCCCAGTCGGCGCCGTCCCAGCCGACAACGAGCACGCGGTTCGACATGGGCGGGCAGGATACCGGCGCCGACTCTCTAGGATGGCCATCCGATGAGCGTCCTGCCCGAGACGGCGGCGGTGACCGGCGGCCGCCTGGCCGTCGGCGGCGTGCCGCTCGCCGACCTGGCCGCCCGCCACGGCACGCCGCTGCTCGTCTACGACGAGGCCACGCTGCGCCTGCGTGCACGGGCCTACCGGGACGGCCTGACGGCCTATCCGGGCCGGGCCCGGGTGGCGTTCGCCTGCAAGGCGCAGGTCACGGTCGCGGTGCTGCGAGTGCTCGTCTCCGAGGGGCTCGGGATGGACGTGGCCTCGGAGGGCGAGCTGGCCTTCGCGCTCGCGGCCGGCGTGCCCGGCGACCGCCTGATCGTGCACGGCAACAACAAGTCCGACGCCGATATCGCGGCGGCGCTCGCGGCCGGTGCCGGCCTCATCGTCGTCGACCACCCGGCGGAGCTCGCCCAGATCGAGGCCCTCGCCGCCGCGGCCGGGCGCGTCCAGGACGTGCTCGTGCGGGTGACGCCCGGGATCGAGGCCGACACGCATCGAAAGATCGCCACCGGCCACGCCGCCTCGAAGTTCGGCCTGCCCCCGGCGGCGGCGGTCGAGGCGCTGCGGGCGGCGGCGGAGCTCGCCCACGTGCGCGCGGCCGGTCTGCACGTGCATCTCGGCTCCCAGATCCGCGATGTCGGCACCTACCTCGAGGCCGCCGCGTGGCTCGCGGCCTTCATCGACTCGAAACGGCCTGGGCGACCTGCCGGTGCTCGACCTCGGCGGCGGTCTTGCCATCGCCTACACCGACGCCGACAGCGTGCCCGACGTGCGCGCCGCGGTCGAACAGACGGCCACCGTCCTCGCCGGGCTGCTCGGCGACCGCGGACTGCCGCTGCCCGAGCTCGTGCTCGAGCCCGGCCGCTCGATCGCGGGGCCGGCCGGCGTCACGCTCTACACGGTCGGTGCGATCAAGCGCACGGACGCGGGCGTGACCTACGCCGCCGTCGACGGCGGCATGGCCGACAATCCGCGCCCGGCCATGTACGGGGCGCGCTACCAGGCGTTCGTGGTCGATCGCCCCGCCGAGCCTGCGACGCACACCTACACGGTGGCCGGCAAGCACTGCGAGTCGGGCGACATCCTGATCGAGGCGGCGGCGCTGCCCGAGCTGCGGCCTGGCGACGTGATCGCTCTGGCGGCGACGGGCGCCTACACCGCGACGATGTCCTCGACCTACAACGGCCTGCCGCGGCCGGCGGCCGTGATGGTCGCCGACGGGGCCGAGCGCATGGTGGTCGCACGCGAAACCGTCGCCGATCTGCTCTCGCGCGAGCTGGCCTAGGAGTAGCGCACCAGGCCGACGTGCTCAGCCTTGGCGATGGCGGCGGCGTCGCCGAAGCGGTACACCAGCAGGTAGCCGGTCTCGTGCCGCGGCGTCGGGTAGACGAGCGTTCCGGTGACCGACCGCCCCGGCGGGATCGGCCTTTGCAGCAGGTTCCCCGGCACGGTGGTCGTCGTCGCCGCGAGGAACGGCGCCCCGCGCGCGTCGCGCAGCCAGATCTGGGTCGGGAGGACGGTCTGCCGGGACTTGGTCAGGTTCGTGACGGTGAGCGTGACGACGCCGTAGGTCGTCGTGCCCGGGGGCTTGAACCCGACGCCGGCCGACGAGCGCCAGGCGACGCCGTGCACCTGGACGACGATGTCGTCCAGCCGCAGGGGGTGATGCAGCGGCGCAACTGTGTAGATGCGGCCGTCGCCCTTGTACCGAACCGTTCCCGACGTCGGGAGCGTCTTTGCCAGCGGTGGCCCCTGCGAGGCGGCGCTCGAGCTGCCGCCGCCGCTCCCGCCGCAGGCGGAGGCCGCCAGGCAGGCTGCCGCGGCGACGAGCAGCGCGCGCCTTCTCACTCGGCGTCCGCCCCCGACTCGGCCTGCGTCTGCAGCTCTGCCACCGACAATCCTTCCATCGACAGGAATACGAATCCGACCCCGACGCCGAGCAGCGCCTCGATCAGCTGCAGGCCGATCGAAAACGTCAGCGCCAGGTTCGCCGGGACACTGTAAAGGAGCGTCAGACTGGTGGCGGTCGCCCCCTGGAACACGCCCAGGTTGCCCGGCGTGATCGGGAACAGCTGCACGAGGTTCGAGGCCAGGAACACGACCGCCGTCTCGCCGAGGCCCTTGTGGATCCCGTAGGCGCCGAGCGTCAGGTAGATGCCGGCCATCTGCGCGATCCACGTGGCGGTCGCGGTCGTGATCCCGAAGGCCAGCAGCCGCGGCCGCTGGAAGATCGCCTGGCCGCGGCGCAGCGCCGCGACCGTCGAGGTGAAGCTGATGCCGAGCAGGTGCCACCAGCGCTCGACGTAGTCGTCGGGCGGCCGCTGACGGCGGCGCAGGCGACCCCACACCTCGATCGAGACGGCGACGAGCGCGATGAAGATCACCACGCCGGAGAGCACCGCGAGCAGGTTGACGGCCGCCCGGGGGACGGGCACATAGATCACCACGGCGAGCAGCACCGCCACCAGCGTGACGCCGGACAGCAGCTGCTCGGTGACGAGCGTCCCCACCACGGTCGGCACGGGCATGTGCTGGCCGCGCGCGGCCAGCTTGCGCCGCACCACCGACACGCGCGCGACCTCGCCGAGCCGGGCGAAGAGCACGGTGTTCAGCAGGAACCCGATGAAGATCGCCGGCACCACGTCGCGCAGGCCGACGTCGACCGGCTCCTCGCCGTCCTCGGCGGGGATCGCGTCGAACGCGGCCTTCCATGTGAGCGACTTGGCGGCCACCGAGACGAGGTTTGCGAACAGCGCACCGAGCACGTAGAGGGGGTTCGCCTTGGTGAACACGTCGGCGACGACCTGGAGGTCGAACTTGCGCGAGAGTGCGAACACGATGGCGACGGTGATCGCTCCGAACGCCGCCGCCTTGGGGATCCGGTGCCGTTTCGGCTGCAGGTCCTCGGCGAGCTCCGACACCGTCACGGGCAGAAGGCCGCGCTCGCGGGCGGTCTCGAGCACGCGCGGCAGGGCCTCGACGGTCTGGGTGCGATCGCCGCCCTGGCCGGAGCCGTCGCCGTCGTGGAGCAGCACGATCGCGCCCGGCGAGAGCACCCCGGCGCAGCGGTCGACGATGACGTCGACACCGGGGCGGGCGGTGTCGAAGATCGCGCCGGTCCAGCCGACGAGGCGGTAGCCGAGCCGGCGGGCGACCGGGGCGACGAACGGCCCGCGGTATCCGTGCGGCGTGCGGAAGAGATGGGCCACCGACGTGCCGACGGCCTCGGTCACGGCCTCGTCGGCAGCCCGGAACTGGTGGGCGATCGCCGCCGGCCCGGCGAAGGTCAGCAGCGAATGGTCGTCGCCGTGGCTCGCGAGCTCGTGCCCTTCGGCCACGATCCGGCGCGCCAGCTCGGGGTGGGCGCGGACGTGGCGGCCGAGCACGAAGAAGGTTGACCGCGCCCCGGCCGTGCGCAGCGCGTCGAGCACCGCCGGCGTGTGCTCGGGGCTCGGGCCGTCGTCGAACGTGATCGCCACCTTCGGGCTGGGTGAGAAGCCCGTGCCGATCACGCGCCCGAACAGGCGCGCGTTCGGCGTGAACGCCGACCACGCCACGAACAGCAGGAGCAGCACGGAGGCGCCCTCAACGACCTCGCCCGCAATCCCCCCGACGGTCTGTCCGATCACCGCGGCGGCGGCGATCCACGCCGCTCCGAGGATTACGAAGCGAGTGATGACTTCGCGCTTGCCCATACCGGTTGCTCGCCGGCCAGAAGGTCGGCGTAGTAGGCCTCGAGCTTGGCCGCGACGCGCGGCCAGGCGTAGTTCTCGAGCGCGGTGCGCCGGCCCTCGGCGCCCATGCGCGCGCGCAGGCCGGGATCGTCCAGGAGCCGCCCGAGCGCCTCGGCGTGCAGCTCGGCCGAGTCGCCGGGGTGGACGAGGAACCCCTGCCGGCCGTCCTCCATGAGCAGCTGGAACCCGCTGATGCGGCTGGCGACCACCGGCCGGCCGCAGCTCATCGCCTCGAGCAGCACCATCCCGAACGACGCCCGGTTGCACGGCGTGCAGAACACTGAGCCCGACGTGAGGTAGTTCGGCCGGCTGCGGTTGAGGCGGCCGGCCCAGTGCACGAGGGGCGCGAGCTCCTCACCGACCTGGCGGCGATAGAGCTTGCGCAGCGGGCCGTCGCCGACCACGACGAGCCGCACGGCGTCGCCGCGCTCGCGGTGCAGGAGCCGGAACGCCTCGATGACCGTGTCGAGGCCGTTGCGCGGATCGAAACGGCCGCAGAAGACGATGTTCTGGTGGTCGCCCATGATCTCGGCGACCGGCTCGGCGTCGGGCGAGAAGTGGTTCGCGTCGATCCCGTTCGGGATCACGTCGTAGGCGTAGGGGTAGTACGGGGCGAGCGAGCCGATGCAGGCCTCGCTGACGCAGATGCGGCCGTCCAGGCGCTCGATCCATGGGCGCGTCCACTCGGCCAGGATGTCCATCCCGGTGGTCTGGGGGAACACGCTGTGGAAGGTCGCGACGCAGATCGCGTCGTCGGGGCACTGGTCGATCGCCCACGCCGGAAACGGCGGGTTGTACGGCGCGTGCACGTGCACGACGTCGAAGCCGCGCTCGCGGTAGAGCGCGTGCAGCTGCTGGCCCAGGCGGGGGCCGTAGGTGTGCAGGGTCTGGGCGTTGTTGCCCCAGTACGGCACGAACAGCGGGATGGCGATGCCCATCCGTACGATCTCGAAGTTCGGCTCGGGCACCGCGAGGGCGTCGTCGGATACGGGCGGCGTGCGCACGAGGTGCCCGGTGATCACCGTGACCTCGTGGCCGCGGTTTGCGAGCTCGCGCGCCTGGCCGTCGACATGCTCCGTGATGCCGCCGAGCGACGGGTAGTAGAAGTCGGTCACGATGGCGATGCGCAAGCCGCCCATGCTACCGAAGGGCCCGTCTTGGCACTCTTGCCCCCAGTGTGCCAAGGTGGGGCCGGTTTCCCCGCCGTCGTGCGCGGTATACTCGGTTTGCATGCCGATCTACGAGTACCGCTGTACGAACGGGCACCGGTTCGAGGTGATGCAGAGGATGGCCGACGAGCCGATCGAGGCCTGCGAGGTGTGCGGCGCCCCGGCTGTGCGGGTGCTGCACCCGGTTGCGATCCACTTCAAGGGCTCAGGCTTCTACTCGACCGACTACGGCCGCGGCAAGAAGGTGGCCGCAGACGGCCGGGCCGAGTCCTCGAGCGAGAGCAAGGCCAAAGACGGCGACTCGAAGTCGTCCGACTCCAAGTCTTCCGACTCCAAGTCATCCGACTCGAAGTCTGCGACCGACTCGGGCAAGGGCACCTCGACGAAGAAGGCCGCCGAGGGCTGAGCGAGCTCACGTCTCGCACCAGTGGGGCCCGCCGGTGGCAAGGGCCAGCACGCCCAGCGAGACGGCCAGCGCAAGCACGATCACGAGCGGCCACGCCCAGGCCGTCCGCCGGGGATCGCGGAACGCGAGCGCAGAGCCGGGAACGTAGACCGCGGCCGCGGTTGCGAGCGCGGCGATGCCGGGCGCGGTCGATGAGCTGCAGAGGTGCAGGAAGGCCACGATCAGCCAGAAGAAGCCGCCGATCCACATCGTTACCACGGCACCGAATGCGATCGCGACGGCGGCCAGGCGGGAGCTCCCCCGGAGCGCGCTCGGGCCTGCCGCTGCGGCGACGGCCGCGAACGCCAGGACGGTTGCGAGCCCGAGCAGCGTGGTCGAGTTGTCGGCGTTTGGGAGCACGTGCACCGACGGGAGGGTGAGGGCGGCGATCGCCGACGCCGGGACGGCCGCAATGAGGGCTGCGCGAGCGGGAAGCGCCCGGTCCAATCTCATGCATGCTATATAGCACGAATGAGATAGCAGAGCAACGGGTCTAGTGGATGGTGCAGCCTGGCGCGTACAGCTGTGACGCCGGCGGCGGCTGGGGCGCCTGGTTGCCCAGGAACATCTGGATCACGGCGACGTTCTGCTCGCTCGGCTGCAGCACGTCCTGGCCGCCGATCGACTCGGGCGTCCCGCCCAGATGGCACTGCAGCGTGCGGGACGAGCGGAACTTGAGCCACCCCAGCCCCAGGATCTCCTGCGCCGAGAGGTCGGTGGCGAGCGGCTTGGCGATGTCGCGCCCGAGCGCCGGGAGGTTGAAGAGCGACGTCGGGGTGACGAGCTTGTGCATCAGCGCCTGCACGACCCGCTGCTGGCGTTCCTCACGGGTGATGTCCGAGTCGCGCGGGTTGGTGGTGTGGCGGATGCGGGCGTAGGCCAGCGCGTGGCGGCCGTCGAGGTGGATGTTGCCCTTGGCGAAGTGCCAGATCAGGCCGTCGAACGGCACCGACGAGACCACCTTGTACGGGTTGTAGACGGTGACGCCGCCGAGCGAGTCGATCAGATCCTTGAAGCCGTTGAAGTCGACGAGCACCATGTGGTTCACGCGCAGGCCGGTCAGCCTGTTCACGGTGTGGATCAGCAGCGGCGGCCCGCCGTAGGCAAACGATGCGTTGATCTTGTTCGTGCCGTGGCCGGGGATGAGGACGTTCAGGTCGCGCGGGATCGAGAGCATCGAGATGAGATGCTTGGACGGGTCGGTGCGCACGAGCAGGATCGAGTCGGAGCGCGCGCCCGAGATCGCGTTCGCGCCGCGGCTGTCGGAGCCCATGATGAGGCTGATCTGCGAGCTCGTGAGGATGTTCCCGGCCGGGGCGAGCGCCGCCAGGGTGCGCTTGTCGAGGCGCTTGTTGGCGTGTGCGAGCTCGTTCGAGAAGCTGCGGTAGCCGAGGTAGAGCCAGCCGCAGAAGAGCAGGAAGACGACGGGGATGCCGATGCCGATGATGCGCTTCCAGGGCCAGCGCCGGATCCCGCGCCCCGGGGGCCGCTTCCCCGGCGGCCGGTTCCCGGGCGCGCCGGGCACCGCCACCGGCCGGCCGGGCAGCACCTCGCCGGGGCGCATGTCCGGCGGGGGGAGGCCTGCGGGCGTGCGCGGGCGGGGTGGGGCGGCCGTGCCCGTGCCGCCGCCGCCGCCGAAGTCGAAGCGGGCGGCGTCGGGGTCGTCTCGCCCGGCTCTGCCGCCGCGATACGTGCGGTATGCCTTGGTCGGCTTCGTGTCGGCCACGACGCTTTAATGGTAGACGCAGTGCCCGAATCCTCCCGCCGACCCGGCGCCCTGGTCGTCTGCCCGACGCCGATCGGCAACCTCGCCGACGTCACGCTGCGGCTGCTCGCCGAGCTGCGGGCTGCCGATGTCGTCGCCTGCGAGGACACCCGCCGCACCCGCATCCTGCTCGAGCGCCACGGCATCTCCGTGCCCGTCCTTGCGGTGCACGAGCACAACGAGGCGGCCCGCGCCCCGGAGCTCGTCGAGCGCATCCGCGCCGGCGAGCGGGTCGCGCTTGCGACGGACGCCGGCATGCCGGCCGTCTCCGACCCGGGCGCGCGCATCGTTGCCGCCGTGGCCGCCGCCGGCCTGCCGGTGACCGTGCTCCCCGGGCCGTCGGCCGTCACCGCCGCGGTGGCGGCGTCAGGCCTCGGCGGCGGCGGGTTCGTGTTCGCCGGGTTCCTGCCCCGGCCCGCGGCGAAGGCCGCGGCCGAGGTGCGCCGCCTCGACGCGAGCGCCCTGCCGGTCGTCGCCTTCGAGTCGCCGCAGCGACTGCCGGCGACGCTGGCCGCTCTGGCCGCGGCCGACCCCGACCGTGAGGCGGTCGTGTGCCGTGAGCTCTCCAAGCTGCACGAGCAGATCGAGCGCGGCCGGGTGGCCAGCCTCGCCGAGCGCTTCGCCACGGCGCCGAAAGGCGAGGTGACGCTCGTGCTCGCCGCCGTGCCGGCGCCGGCCGCCGGCGCCGCCGACGTGCCGGCCGACGCACTGGCCGAGCTCGTGGCTGCGTTCGGCTCCCGGCGAGCCGCGGCGCTCGCGTCGCGCCTCACCGGGGTGCCGCGAAACCAGCTCTATCAGGCCGCTACGAAGCCCTGACGACGTCGTTGCCCGCGAGCTCGACCCGGCAGGTCGTGCACACCTGACGGCCGTGGAACTCGTCGAGGCCGCCGGTGCGCCCGCAGAACACGCACGCGTCATGTGGCTTCGAGAGCACGATCGTCTCGCCGCGCACGCTGATCTCGAGCGGATCGCGCACGTCGATCCCGAACCTGCGCCGGATCTCGACCGGGATCACGATCCGGCCTAGCTCGTCCACCCTGCGCACCACGCCCCCCGCCCGCGTGGATGCCGCGCGACCGCGAACACCCGCGCCATGCCTGATAACGCTCATAGTGACCCTCGCCATCTCGTTAGGATGGAGCCCACGTCTGAGCATAGATGCCTTACTGCCAATTTGCCAGACCGCGGACGCGATATGCCGTTTTCCCTTACAACTCCCATTTATTACGTGAACTCGGACCCGCATCTCGGGCACGCGTACACGACCGTTGCGGCCGATGCCCTGGCCCGCCACCACCGCCAGCGCGGCGAGGAAGTCTTCTTCCTGACGGGCACCGACGAGCACGGGGCGAAGGTGGCCCAGGCCGCTGCGGCGGCGGGGCTGTCGCCGAAGGAGTTCTGCGATCGCGTGTCGGCCCGGTTCCGTGACCTGGTCGAGCGGCTCGAGGCGTCGAACGACTTCTTCATCCGCACCACTGACCCCGAGCACGAGCGGCGCGTGCAGGCCTTCATGGTGCGGCTTCGCGACGCGGGCCACCTGTACGAGGACACCTACTCGGGCCTCTACTGCACCGGGTGCGAGCAGTTCTATGCCGAGTCCGAGCTCGAGCAGCCAGGAAATGTGTGTCCCATCCACAAGACCCCGGTGGAGCGACTGGAGGAGGAGAACACGTTCTTCCGCCTGTCCGCCTTCCAGGATCAGCTGCTCGCGTTGTACGACCGCGACCCCCAGTACGTGATGCCGCGTGCCCGCTACAACGAGGCGCGCTCGTTCATCGAGTCTGGACTGCAGGACTTCTCGGTCAGCCGAGCGTCGGTGAGCTGGGGCGTGCCACTGCCCTGGAAGCCCGAACAGACCGTGTACGTGTGGGTGGACGCGCTCTTGAACTACCACACGGCCCTGGAGTACGGCCTGGGCCGCGACGTCTCGCAGAAGTTCTGGCCGTCGATGCACCTCCTCGGCAAGGACATCCTGCGCCTGCACTGCGTCTCGTGGCCGGCGCTCCTGATCGCCGCCGGATACGAGCCGCCGCGGCGCCTGTTCGTGCACGGCTACCTCACGAGCGGCGACCACAAGATGTCCAAGTCGCTCGGAAACGTGATCGATCCGCTCGCGGTGATCGACGAGCTCGGCGCCGACGCGCTGCGCTTCTACGTGCTGCGCGAGGTGCAGTTCGGCCAGGACGGGAGCGTGAGCCGCGAGGGGCTCGACCGCCGCTACGCCGGCGAGCTCGCGAACGACCTCGGCAACCTGGTGTCGCGGGCGACGGCGATGATCGTGCGCTATCGCGGCGGCGTCGTCCCCGAGGGCCGCAGCGAGCTCGAGCCGGTCGACGCCGAGGTGTGCGAGCGCATGGATGCGATCGACCTCACCGGCGCGCTGGAGACGATCTGGGGGCTCGTGCGCGCGGCCAACCGCTACGTCGAGGAGCGCCAGCCGTGGGTGCTCGCGCGCAGCCAGGCCGCCGCCGACCAGGCGCTCCTGGACACGACGCTCTACACCCTGGCCGACACGGTGCGCTCGCTCGCGGTGCTGCTGCATCCGTTCATCCCCGCCTCGGCGGCGCGGATGCTCGAAGCGGTCGGCGACCCGGGGGCGGTCGCGTGGGAGCGGGCCGGGATGGGCCTCCTGCCGGCCGGGATCGCGGTCAGCCAGCCGCCGCCGCTCTTCCCGCGGGCGTGATCGACACCCACGCGCACCTCGAGCTCTGCGAGGGAACGCCGGAGGAGCTCGTCACGGCGGCCGCCGCCGCCGGGGTCGGACGCATCCTCACGGTGGGCCGCGAGCAGGCGCTCGCGCTCGCCGACCGGTTCGCGACGGTGTGGGCGATCGTCGGCATCCACCCCCACGAGGCGGCGGAGGCCGGCGACCCCGGCGCGCTGCGGCCGCTGCTCGCCCATCCGCGCGCGGTGGCCGTGGGGGAGTGCGGGCTCGACTTCTACCGCGACTACGCGCCGCGCGCCGACCAGGAGCGCGTCTTCGCCGCTCAGATCGACCTCGCGAACGAGCTGGAGCTGCCGCTCGTCATCCACACGCGCGCTGCTGATGACGACACGTTTCGCATGCTCGAGGCGGCGCGGGTGCCGGTGGTGCTGCACTGCTTCTCGTCGGTTGACCGGCTCGACGAGGCGCTGGCGCGCGGCTACCTGTGCTCGTTCGCGGGGAATGTCGCATACCCGTCGGCCGGGGCACTGCGCGCGGCGGCCGCGCTCGTGCCCGACGACCGCATCCTGGCCGAGACCGACTGCCCCTATCTGGCTCCGCCGCCGCACCGCGGCCGGCCCAACCAGCCGGCGTACGCCGCGCTGACGCTCGCCGTGCTCGCGCGCGAGCGCGGCGTCGAGCCCGCCGCGCTCGCGGCGCAGATCGACCGCAACGCCGACCGCCTGTTCGGCCTGTGACCAGGCAGGTGTCGCTGCGGCGGCTGGAGGAGTTCGGGATCGCGCCCGACCGCGACCTCGGCCAGAACTTCCTGATCGATGACAACGTCCTCAAGATGGTGGGTGGGTTGGCATCGGTTGAGGCTCCGGACGTTGTCGTCGAGGTGGGGGCAGGCCTCGGCGTGCTCACAGTCTGGCTCGCACGCCGGGCCGCGTTCGTGCACGCCATCGAGGTCGACCGGCGGCTCGAGCCGGCGCTGCGCGAGACGCTCGCGGGCATCGAGAACGTGGGCCTGCGCTTCGACGACGCCATGGACGTCGACCTCGCCGCCCTCGACCCGCCGCCGCGCGTGATGGTCGCGAACCTGCCCTACGGCGTCGCGACGCCCGTGCTCATGCGCGCCCTGCCCGCGATCGAGCGCTTCTGCGTGATGGTGCAGCGCGAGATCGGCGAGCGCCTGTTCGCGGCGCCGGGCACGAAGGCCTACGGGGCGGTGTCGGTGCTGGTGCAGCTCGCCTGCGAGCGCATCGGCGGGCGGGCGGTGTCGCGCAACGTGTTCGTGCCCCAGCCGAACGTCGACTCGATGCTCGTCGCCTTCCGCCGGCGGCCCGGGGTCACGTTCGGCCCGGAGTGGGAGTGGACGGTGCAGGTCGTGCACGGCGCGTTCGCCCATCGCCGCAAGACGCTTGCAAACTCGCTGCGGCTGGCCGGGCTGGCCGCGCCACCCGCCGAGATCGCCGGCATGCGCGCCGAGCAGCTCGTCCCGGAGCGGCTCGGGCAGCTGGCGCGGGAGCTGGGAGCGCCCGCGGGGTGATCCTGCGCGCCCCCGCCAAGGTCAACCTGTGCCTGCGCGTCGGGCCGCTGCGCCGCGACGGCTACCACCGGCTGACGACCGTCTTCCAGGCGATCGACTGCTACGACGAGCTCGAGCTCGAGGCGGCGGATGAGACCGTGGTCGAAGGCTTCCCCGAAGACACGCTCGTGCGCGGGGCGCTCGCGGCGCTCGGCGAGACGCGGCGCGTCCGGCTGCACAAGGGCATCCCGGTGGCGGCCGGGCTCGGCGGGGGGTCGTCGGACGCCGCCGCGGTGCTGCGGGCGCTCCGCGGCGATCGCGACCCCAACGAGCTGCACGCGATCGCGCGCGCCCTCGGCGCGGACGTCCCGTTCTTCCTCACCGGTGCCGAGACCGGCTTCGGCACCGGCCGGGGCGACCGCATCCAGCCGCTGCCCGACTTCCCCCGCGGGCACGCCTTCGTGCTCGTGCCGTCAGACCGCGGCCTTGCCACCGCCGACGTGTTCGCGGCGTCGGAGCCGAACCCGATCTTCCGCGCCGTCGAGGGCGATCTGGTGCGCGCCATGCATACGGTGCGGGGGGTGCAGGACGTGGCCGCGCTGATGGCAAACGACCTGGAGCCGGCCGTCCTTGCGCTGCGCCCGGATGTGGGTGCGGCCCTCGCCGCGCTTGGCCGCGAGGGCGCGTACGCCCAGATTGTGAGCGGGTCGGGGCCGACGGCGTTCGGGCTCTTCCCGCACCGCGCCGCCGCCGAGGCCGCCGCCGCCCGGATCACGGGGGCATTCGCCGCCTCTCCGGTATGATTTTTGGCATGTCGAAGTGGAACGTCTCCGGGGACACGCTCACCATCGAGCCGCGTGAGCGCCGCTCCCCAACCCGCTGGCTCCAGCAGAACAGCCTGCGCATCGCCGTCGTGGTCGGCCTGGCCGAGGCGGCGTTTGCGTTCGTCGCCGGCCACCGCCTGCTGCTGACGGCGATCGGCCTGGTCTCGGTGCTGGTCTACCTGAACGTCCGCCACCGCCTGCCGCAGGCGATCCGGGGCCCGCTCTGGGTCATCGTCATGGCGCAGGCGATCGGCGGCCTGGTGGTGCCGCTCATCTATGTCGGGCTGGCCATGGCCGTCATCGTCGGCTCGCTGCTGCTCGTCGTCCTCGTGCTCGTCATGCTCGGCGACCGCATGCGCAGGTAGCCCGGCCCGTCGCATGGAGGAGCGTTTCAGCGAGGGAGCGAGGCAGGTCGTCACCGCCGCCCGGGAGGAGGCGAGCGCGCTCGATCACGACTACGTCGGCACCGAGCACCTGCTGCTCGGGCTGATCCGCGACGCCGACGGCGTTGCCGGGCGGGCGCTCGCGACGCTCGGGGTCGAGCTCGCGCAGGTGCGCGAACAGGCGGTGCAGGTGCGGCCGCCGCGCGAGCCGATCCACGGCACCATGCCGCTGACGGCGCGGTCGCAGCGGGTGCTCGAGCTCGCGTCCGAGGAGGCCCTCGAGCACGGCCGCGCCCACATCGGCACCGAGCACATCCTGCTCGCCCTCGTGCGCGGCGACGGCGGCCCGGGCGCGCGCATCCTGCGCGACCTCGGTATCGGCGCCGACCGTGTCGAGGACGCGATCGACGGCCTTACGACCTAGGCGTCAGCCCGCCGCGTGCGCGAGCGCCGACGGCGTCTGGCAGCCGACGATCGCCGGGGCCTCGTGGATCAGGTCGTCGTTCACGAGGGCCTCCACCATGAAGAGGGCGAAGTCCACGCGCCGGGTGATGTTGCTCGCGAGGATCGGGTCGCCGACGTGCCGGCTCCAGACCGGCAGGCCCTGGCTCTCGCCCTCCTCGAGATCGCTCCCGCGCACGACCGTCCACCGCGTGTCGCTCGCAAAGACGCGCCGGCACGCCTCGACCTGGTCGTCGAGGTCGGCGAAGCGGGTGAGCCGGCCGAGCGGGCCGAAGATCGCCACGATCGTGCGCAGCTTGCGCGAGTAGACGTCCTTGCCGTCGCGGGTGATATGCCACCCGCACGAGAACACGAGCCGCGCGCCGCTGGGAGCGTGGTCGAGCACCGCCTGGGCCGTGCCCGTCGAGTAGCCATGCACCCCGCGCGGCACGAGCACGACGAGCACGCCGTCGCACCCGGCGACCGCCGCCTCGATGACCTCGCGGTCGTCGGTTGCCCCGGGGACGATGGTGATGCGTCCTTCGAATGGGGCGAGCTTGTCCACGCTCTCCTCCCGGCACACGCCGACCACCTCGTACCCCCGGTGCAGCGCATGCTGCACCATGTATCGCCCGAGCTTTCCGGACGCGCCGACGACGCACACGCGCATCGCCGGCGTCGCCCCGCTCATCGGAGCAGTCGCAGGAAGACGTCGGCCACGGCATCCGTGTCGCCCGGCACCGCCGCTGCCGGGGTGATGAAGACGACCGCCGCGCCCGAGGCGGACATCGCGCCGCCGGCCGAGTCGCGCGTGAGCTGCGCGCCCGCGGCCGACAGGCTCATGCGGGTCGTGGTCGCGCCGAGCAGGTCGCGCCGGAACACGTCGGTGCGTCCGGCCGTGTCGCCGCTCACGTAGCCGGAGTAGCGCGACACGAAGGTGGCGAAGCGGCCGTTCGCCGACACCGACCCCGCCTGCGTGTGGGTCGTGTACGGCGCGGCGGCGGAGACGTTCACGTGCGTGGTCGTGCCGGACGTGCGGTCGTACAGGAACACCTCGGAGTCGTCGGTGCCGAGCAGGTAGGAGGTGAAGAGCACATAGCGGCCGCCGGCGATGCCGGCGACGATCGAGCCGTTGCCCACGCTCGCCCCGATGCGGGTGCGCGTCCCCGTCGCGCGGTCGAGCAGGAACGTCTTGCCGGGGAAGTCGGTGAACCCGATGCCGCCGATGCTGTAGGCGACGAACCGGCCCCCGTCGCTCACCCTGGCGGCGAACCCGGCGACGAAGTTCTGGTTGACGGCGATCGTCGTCGTCGTGTGCAGCCTGCGGTCGCGCAGGAAGATGCCCAGGCAGCAGCGGCCGTGCAGCAGGTTCGGGTCGCCGGCGGCGAAGAGCACGAAGCGCCCGTCGGGGCTCATATCGAGCCCGATCGGTGGGCAGCAGCCGGGAAACTGCGGCTGGACGCCCTCGGGCTCGATCCCGCCCGGGCCGAGGTCGACCCGCCGGGTCGTGCGCCGGGCGATGTTGCGCACGAACACGTCGGGCTGGCCGTTTCGGTCGTCGCGCACGAGGTTCGCCGCCGTCGACGAGAAGAGCACGAGGTTGCCGTCGCTTGAGATCGCGATCACGTTGCTGCGGCCGCGCGCCTGCGCGCCCGATCCGGCCACGCTCACGCGCCGCGTGATGCCGGTGCGCAGGTCGCGGGCGAACACGTCGGTGGCGCCGTTCGTGTCGGCCCGCACGGAGAGGTTGGTCGCGGCGGAGTCGAACGCCACGGTGTGGCCGTCGGCCGCGATCACGGCCGCGGTCGCGGCGCGATTGGCCGGGGCGCCGTTCGACGCGATGCTGACGCGCACCGTCGTCACCGGGGCGGCCGCCGCAGGCGCTGCGCCGGCCGCGGCCACGGCGGCGGCCACCGTCACGAGCAGCACGGCCCGGCGCCGGTTCCCGTGAGCGGCGGTCATGACGACTCCCTCCGGGCGACGCGGAAGACCGACGCGCTGAGCACCACGACGACGACGCCGGGGACGATCCAGAACGCGCCCCCGCCGACGTTCGGGAACGCCGCGGTCAGCGCGAGCGCGGCGACGACGCCGACCGCGATCCAGGCGTCGTCGCCGACGACGAACTCGTACAGAAACCGGGCGAGGGCGACGACGCGGCTCACTCGGCGGCCTCCCGCAGCGCGGCCGGCGCTGCGCCGCGCTGCAGCGCCAGCACGAGCACGCGGCTCACGGCCAGGTAGAAGACCAGCAGGCCGAGGATGGCCAGATCCCCACCGGGCCAGTCGGCGCCGGCGCCCTCGGCGCCCCAGAACGTCCCGAACGAGACGAGCAGCAGGCCGACGCCGTACTTGAGCGTGTTCTCCGGCACGCGCGAGAGCGGCGCCCGCGCCGCGACCCCGGCGGCCACGACGAGCACGACCGCGGCGGCCGCTCCGGCGGCTGCGAGCGGGATGCTGCCCTGGTTGCTGCCGAACGTGACGACGATGAAGGCGACCTCGAGCCCCTCGAGCAGGACGCCCTTGAAGGCGATCGTGAACGCGTACCAGTCCATGCCCGCGGCGGCAACGCCCGCCGCCCGGGCCTCGTCGGCCTGCTCGCGGAAGATCGCGTCCTCGTCGTGCAGGGCCTTCAACCCACTCGAGCGCAGGATCGCCTTGCGCAGCCACTGCAGGCCGAACACGAGCAGGAGGCCGCCCACGACCACCCGCAGCGTCGAGATCGGCAGGGCCGTGAGCGCCGGCCCGAGCACCGCCACGATGCACGCCAGGACGGCCAGCGCGGCGGCGACGCCGAGCAGCGCCGAGCGCCATCCGCGTGTGACCCCGACCGCGAGCACGATCGTCAGCGCCTCGACCGCCTCGACCGCGCTCGCCAGGAAGGCGGCGACGACCAGGAGGAGGGCGCTCACCGGCGCGAGGTGTCCGGCGGATGCACGCGCTGATCGTAGCCGCCATCGAGCCGCGGGCTGGATATACTCGCTCGGCCCGGCGTGCCCCCCGGTGGGGCGTGGCCAAGTGGTAAGGCAACGGGTTTTGGTCCCGTGATCCCTGGTTCGAATCCAGGCGCCCCAGCTCCAGCACCGACCAGCACCGATATGACCACTCCGCCGCTTGCATGCGTCATCCTGGCCGCCGGCCGCGGCACCCGGATGAAGTCGGACACGCCGAAGCTCCTCCACCGGGCGTGCGGCCGGCCCGTGCTCGCATGGGTGCTCGAGGCGATCGCCGAGCTCGCGCCGGCCCGCACCGTCGTCGTCGTCGCATCCGACGGGGACGCCGTGCGGGAGATGCTGCCCGCGGGCGTCGAGGCGGCCACGCAGGAGCGGCCGCTCGGCACCGGTGACGCCGCCCGCAGCGCCCGGGCCGCCCTCGGCGAGTTCGAGGGCGACATCCTGGTGATGAACGGCGACCATCCCCTCACCGATCCCGCCAGCCTGCGCGAGATGGCCGTGGCGCGGGCGCAGGCCGGTGCCGCCGCGGCGGTGCTCACGTTCACGCGCACGCAGACGATCGGGGCCGACTTCGGCCGCATCGTGCGCGGGCCCGGCGGCGCCGTCGAGCGCATCGTCGAGCTGCGCGACACGACGCCGCAGGAACGTGCTCTCACCGAGGTCAACACCGGCATCTACCTGTTCCGGTCGGATCTCCTGTGGCCCGCGCTCGAACGCCTCGATACGGCCAACGACCAGGGCGAGCTGTACCTGACCGACGCCGTCGAGCTGCTGGTCGCAGACGGGCACACGGTCGCCGGCCACCACCACGACGACCCGGCGGTGGCGCTCGGGATCAACACGCGCGCCGACCTGGCGGCCGCCGCGGCGCTCCTGCGCGATCGCATCAACCTCGCCCACATGCTCGCCGGCGTGACGATCATCGACCCGGCGACGACCTGGATCGAGCCGGGTGTGACGATCGCCGCAGACGCCTGCATCCAGCCGTTCACGATGCTGTCCGGCACCACCGCGATCGGGGTCGGCGCGACCGTCGGGCCGCACGTCGTGGCCGTCGACGCGACCATCGGCCCGGGGGCGAGCGTGGGGCCGTTCTGCTATCTGCGCCCCGGCGCGGCGCTGTCCGAGAACGCCAAGGCGGGCACGTTCGTCGAGATCAAGAACTCCGAGCTCGGAGTGGGCTCGAAGGTGCCGCATCTGTCCTACATCGGCGACGCGTCGATCGGCGCGGGCACGAACATCGGAGCGGGCGGAATCACCGCCAACTACGATGGCCGGGCCAAGCAGCGGACGACGATCGGCAACGATGTCCACACAAGCTGCGACAATGTCTTCGTCGCACCCGTGACGATCGGAGACGGAGCGTGGACGGCGGCGGGTTCGGTGATCACCGAGGACGTGCCACCCGAGGCGCTCGCGGTTGCCCGCGCCCACCAGAAGAACATCGAGGGATATGGAAGACGAAAGCGCAGTTAGTCTCGAGACCGCGATCCCTCTGTTCTCGGCCGCGGGCATGTCGGTGCCGCCGATGAGCGCCGACGGCCATGCCAGCTGGATGGAGCGCGCGCCGCACAAGCGGCTCATGTTGTTCTCCGGCCGCTCGAACCCGGCGCTGGGCGAGTCGATCGCCGAGCGCATCGGCATCGAGCTCGGCCAGGTGCTCCTGAAGACGTTCACGAACGGCGAGGTGTACGTCCGCTACGAGGAGTCGATCCGCGGCGCCGATCTCTTCATCGTGCAGTCGTGCTCGTCGCCGACCAACGACTCGCTGATGGAGCTCATGATCATGGCCCAGGCGGCGCGCCTGGCCTCGGCCAAGCGCGTCACCGCCGTCATGCCCTGGTACCCGTACGGCCGCCAGGACAAGAAGAGCATGCCGCGCGAGCCGATCACCGCCAAGCTCGTGGCCGACATGCTCGAGGCGGCCGGCGTCGACCGCACGCTGACGATGGACCTGCACGCCGGCCAGCTGCAGGGCTTCTCGAACAACCCGGTCGACCATATGACCGCAGCGCCGATGCTGGCCGAGTATTTCAACGACCTGCTCGATGTGACGCCCGAGGAGATCGTCGTCGTCTCGGCCGATGCCGGTCGCGTGAAGCTCGCGAAGAAGTTCTCCGAGATGCTCGGGGCGGGTCTCGCCCTGATCACGAAGGAGCGCCCGGCCCAGCAGGAGGCCGAGGTGACCAACGTGATCGGCGATGTCGGCGGCAAGGTGTGCATCCTGCTCGACGACATGATCGACACGGCCGGCACGCTCTGTGCGGGCGGCGTCTCGCTGATGAACCACGGTGCGACGCGGGTGTTCGCCTGCGCCACCCACCCGGTGTTCTCCGGCCCAGCGCTCGAGCGGCTCGAGGCGAGCGTGTTCGAGAAGGTGGTCGTCACCGACACCATCCCGATCAACCCGCTGCACCGCCCGGAGAAGGTCCAGGTGCTGTCGGTTGCGCCAATTCTGGCTGATACCATCTGCAACGTCTTCAATGACGACTCCGTCTCGGGGCTGTTCCACGGCGGGAACCAGCTCTTCTAGCTCCGGGACGATCCCGACGAAACGACAGTGGTGAGGGCCGCATGGACCGAGCGAAGATTGAGGTGCGCGCGCGAGAGGGGCGCGGGACAAAGGACGCCAAGGCGCTGCGCGCCGCGGGCGACATCCCCGGCGTCATCTACTCGTCGACCTCCGAGACCGAGGCGATCGTCCTGAACGCGCGCGACCTGCGCCATGCGCTCTCGGGCTCGGGCATCCACTCCGTGTTCGACGTCAGCATCGACGGCAAGAAGACGCGCCCCGTGCTGATCAAGGAGTTCCAGCTCGACCCGGTGCGCGACCGCGTGATCCACGTCGACCTGCACGAGATCCGGCTCGACCAGAAGATCAACACGTCGATCACCGTCCACCTCGAGGGTCACGCCGAGGGCGTGAACATGGGCGGCGCGCTCAGCCAGCCCACCCACCAGGTGCACGTCGAGGCGCTTCCGGCCGACCTGGTCGAGACGATCACGGTCGACGTGAGCACGCTCGAGATCGGCCAGTCGATCCGCCTGTCCGACCTCACGCCGCCCGACGGCATCACCTTCACCGACGACCTCGAGGGCACCATCCTCGCGACTATTGCGGCGCCGGTGTCCGAGGACGAGCTCAAGTCCGAAGCCGAGCTCGAAGCCGAGGGCGAGGCTGCCGAGGCCGCCGCCGAGGGCGAAGAGGGCGGCGAGGGCGAGGGAGAGGGCGCGGCCGGAGACGAGACCGCCGCCGAGTAGGCGGCGCGGAGCGTGCGCCTCTTGCGGCGCGAGTTCGGCCCGTCGCTCGACCTGCTCGTCGTCGGGCTCGGCAACCCCGGGCCCGAGTACGCGCGCACGCGCCACAACCTCGGCTTCATGGTCACCGACCGGCTCGCGGCCGAATGGTCGGCCGGCTGGCGAAGCAAGTTCTCGGGCCGCGTCGCCGAGGCCCGTGCGGGCGATGTCCGCCTCGCGCTGCTCCAGCCGCAGACGTACATGAATCTGAGCGGCAAGAGCGTGGCCGCGGCGCTCGCCTTCTACAAGCTCTCGCCCGACGCGCTGGTCGTCGTGCACGACGAGATCGACCTCGACCTCGGAGACGTGCGCGCGAAGTCGGGCGGCGGGCTCGCCGGCCACAACGGCCTGCGCTCGCTGCGCGACTCGCTGGGCACGGCCGAGTTCGTGCGCGTGCGCATCGGCGTCGGCCGGCCCGAGCGGGGCGACCGCCAGCCCGTGGCCGACTGGCTGCTGCGGCCGTTCCCGGCCGACGTCGACGTCGCGGCGCTGGTCGACCGTGGCACCGAGTGCGCGCGCGTGGTCATCGCCGACGGCGTGGACGAGGCCATGCGCCGGTTCAACGGCGCCGGGCCGGCCTAGCGCCTACGCGATCAGGCGGATGCGCGGGCCCTCGTCGGACTGGGGGGCAGCCACGACATCGGGCGTGCGGCCGTCGAGCCGCGATTCGAATGCCTGCCGCATCTCCTCGCCGCGCATGTGGGCGCCGTTTGCGATCCGCCAGCAGGCGAGCTTGGAGTCGAGGCGGCGGACGCCTTCCGGTGGGTCGTACAGGCGCGCCCGCACCTGATACTCGCTCATTCCCCTCGTCACCGTCCGCATTGCGGGTGCAAGGGTATCGAGAACGGCGGACGGAGTAAAGCCCCAACCGACAAATATCGGACGATGATGGATGGTTGATCTCGCGCCCCCAGTGATGTCCTGGGTGGGCTCGAACCGAGCAGCGCAAGGACGCAGGGAGCGTTCATAGTGGGTCAACTATGGGCGCGACCGAGGACGTCGCGATGCGACGGTTCGGGCCCGCAGCGCCGCCAACGCTTCGTCGTGATTCGACCGTCTTTGCGGCCAGGCGCGCTGGGGGCGTGAGATCAACCATCTAGGCGACGTCGGGCAGCGCGCGGAAGATCTCGCGGGCCGAGGCAAGTGCCCACTCGAGCCGGCGCAGCTCCATCCGCTCGTTCGGCGAGTGGATGTTGTCGTCGTCGGTGCCAAAGCCCGACAGGATCGTGGGGATGCCGCGCGCGGTG
This sequence comes from uncultured Actinomycetes bacterium, assembly GCA_963825325.1. Lineage (GTDB taxonomy): Bacteria > Actinomycetota > Thermoleophilia > Gaiellales > JAICJC01 > JAICJC01. The sequence goes on along the minus strand of CAWGSU010000006.1, from coordinate 735,020 downwards.
AAGGCGGCCGCGACGGGGATCGTGCCGCCCGAGCGCACCGCCAGCGGCCGGACACCCGTGGCCCGCTCGATGGCGTCGAAGCCCGCGCGCAGCACCGGGTGGCCGGGGTCCATGCGCGCCGGCGAGGCGGGCGGCCACATCTCGAGATCGAGCGTCGCCGTCGCCGGGCAGGCGGCGCGCAGCGTCTGCTCGAGCAGCGCCGACATCGCCTCGGCGTCCTGGCCGGGAGCGAGGCGCACCGACACCGACGCGAGCGCCTGCTGCACGATGCTCGTCTTGTGCAGCGTCGGGTCGCCGGCGCCGATCGAGTGGATCGTCACCGACGGCATGGCGCCGGTGCGGTCGTAGAAGGCCTCGGCGGCGGCGGGATCGGCGGGCACGGCGCCCGCCTCGGCGAGCACGTCGGGGCCGGCGGGGAGCATCGCCCACGCGGCCCGCTCCTCGGCTGACACGGGCGCGACGCCGGCCCGGAAGCCGTCCGGCAGCGGGGCGATCGCGGCCAGCACCTGGTGGAGGTCGTGGACGGCGTTTGCCGCCGCGCCGCCGTACATGCCGGAGTGCAGCTCGCGGCGGCCGGTGGTCACCTTCACCTGGGCGCCGGCCAGGCCGCGCAGGCCGGTCGTGATCGCGGGCCGCTGCCCGTCGACCATGCCGCCGTCGAAGATCAGCGCCGCGCCGAAGTCGCCCTCGATCGTGGCCAGGTGGTGGATGACCGAGTGGCCGCCGACCTCCTCCTCGCCGTCGGCGAGCACGCGCACGTTCACGCCGAGCTCGCCGGCCGCCGCGAGGTCGAGCGCGGCGCGCAGCACCGCATAGAAGTTGCCCTTGTCGTCGGTGACGCCGCGGCAGTGCAGCCAGCCGTCGCGCAGCTGCGGCTCGAACGCCGGCGTATCCCAGAGCTCGGCCGGGCCGGGCGCCTGGACGTCGTAGTGGCCGTAGGCGATCACGGTCGGCGCCCCGGGCCGCGACGCCGGGATCAGACCGTCGACCAGCGGGTTGCCGTGGCCCTCGACCACCTGCGCGCCGTTGCCGACGAGCGCGGCGATCCAGTCGGCCGCCGCGCGCAGCTCCTGCGGGTGCAGCCCGTCGCTCGAAACCGACTCGATCCGCAGGAGCTCGGAGAGCTCCGCGAGCGTCGCGTCAGTTATGGCGCTCGGTGTGCTTGCCACGGGCGATGTCGATCAGCGTCAGGAACGTGAGCAGGACCGGGATCGAGAGGGCGATCACGAAGATCGTCGTGATCGTCCAGTCGTGGCCGGTCGGCTTGCCGGTGGGGTCGGCCGTCGTCGCGGCGAAGGCCGTCGCGGGCAGCGCGAGCATGAGGAGGACGGCGTACAGCGAGACGATCAGACGGCGCACTCGGAGACCTTCCGTCGACATGGCGGCACGCAGCCTACCATGCCGGTGTGGACGGCTTGGAGCAGCAGGTGGACGGCCCGCTGGCCGGAGCCGAGCTGGCCCTCGGCTACCTGCTCGGCGACGAGGCCTTCGCGGCCTATGCGGCGCGCACCGCGGCGGGGATCACGCGCGCGCGGGTGTCCGAGCCGATCCTGCCGGCGCTCGTCGCCGCCCTGTGGCGCTCCCGCGCGGGCGCCGAGCAGCGCGCGCTCGTGGTCGTGGTCGCAGACGACGACGCCGCGATGGCGCTGGCCGAGTCGGCGGCGGTGTTCCTGCCGCCGGACACGGCCGCCTTCCTGCCGTCGCGCGGCGTCGGCTGGGGCAGCGGCCTCGACCCCGCGCCGCACCTGGTCGGCGAGCGCCACCGGGGACTGCACGCGCTCGCGCGCGGCGGCCTCGTGGCCGTCTCGGCGGACGCGCTGATCGAGCGCATCGAGCCGCCCTCGCGCCGGCCCGCGCCGGTCGAGCTGCGGCTCGGCGAGGAGCTGCCGTTCGACGATCTCGTCCGCTCGCTCGCCGACGCCGGCTACGAGCGCTCGGCGGCGGTCGAGGAGCGCGGCCAGTTCTCGGTGCGCGGCGGCCTGGTCGACGTGTTCCCGACGACCGGCCGCGAGCCGGTGCGCGTGGAGTTCTTCGGCGACCAGATCGAGCGGCTCTCGGCCTTCTCGGTCTTCACCCAGCGCTCGCTGCGCGACCTCTCCGACGCCCTGATCCACCCGGCCGCTGAATATTCGGGGTCTGACCCCGAATATTCAGGGTGGGGGCGTGAGGACGACGACGGCCCCGTCGTGCCCGACGGGCTCGTGCCGCTCGCGCCCGAGCTGCGGGCGACCGCGGCGGTCGTCGCCTGGAACCCGGCCGAGCTGGCCGCGGAGATCCTGAGCGCGCACGCCGAGGCGTCGGAGCGGCTGCGCGATCCGGCGCTGCGCGCCCGCGGCTACGTCGCCGCCGAGGCGGTGACCGACCTGATCGACTCGGTGCCGGCGCTCGAGGAGATGCCGCTCGGCCAGCCCTACCAGTTCGAGGCCCAGCTGCCCGCGCTCGCCTCGAGCGGCATCAGCGAGGCCGAGAACGAGCTTCGTGCACTCGTCCGCGCCGGCTACCGCGTGCTCGTCTGCTTCGCCCACCTGGGCGAGGCCCGGCGCACCCACATGTCGCTGCGCCGGGTCGAGGCCGACCTGCCGGCGCCCGACGGGGCCGGGCCTGAGGACGCGGGCATCGCCTTCTGCGTCTCGCCGCTCCGGCACGGCTTCGTCTCGCCCGCCCTCCAGCTCGCCGTGCTGCCCGCCGCCCAGCTGCTGCGACGCCGCGGCGCGCGCGGCCCGGCCAGGTTCGGTCGCGCGCTCTCGACCGTCGCCGACCTGCGCAGCGGCGATTACGTCGTGCACGAGGACCACGGCGTCGGCCGCTTCGTCCGCTTCGACACCAAGGAGGTCGGCGGCGTCGTCCGCGACTACCTGTACCTCGAGTTCCGCGGCGACGACCGCCTGTACGTGCCGCACGACCAGCTGGCGAAGGTGAGCCGCTATGTGGGCGCCGACGGCAAGGCGCCCGCGCTCTCCAAGCTCGGCGGCAAGGCGTGGAGCACGCTCAAGAGCCGCGCCCGCGTGGCCGTGCGCGAGCTGGCCGGCGAGCTGCTCGCCCTGTACGCCCGCCGCCAGAACGCGATGCGGCCGCCGCTCGGCCCCGACGACGAGTGGATGGCGCGCCTGGAGGCCTCGTTCCCGTTCGACGAGACCGACGACCAGGGCGTCGCGATCGACGCCGTCAAGCAGGACCTCGAGGCCCCGCAGCCGATGGACCGGCTCGTCTGCGGCGACGTCGGCTTCGGCAAGACCGAGGTGGCCGTGCGGGCCGCGTTCAAGGTTGCGTCATCGGGCCGGCAGGTGCTGATGCTCGTGCCGACCACGATCCTCGCCCAGCAGCACACCGCCACGCTGCGTGAGCGCTTCCGCGACTTCCCGGTGCGGGTCGAGATGGTGTCGCGATTCCGCGCGCCCGCCGAGGTGAAGGAGGTGCTGGCCGAGTTTGCCGCCGGCAAGGTCGACGTGCTGGTCGGCACGCACCGCGTGCTCTCCCGCGATGTCGTGCCCCAGAACCTGGGCCTGGTCGTGCTCGACGAGGAGCAGCGCTTCGGCGTCGCCCAGAAGGAGCTTCTGCGCCAGCTGCGGCTCGAGGTCGACGTGCTGGCGATGTCGGCGACGCCGATCCCGCGCACGCTGCACATGAGCCTGTCGGGCCTGCGCGACATCAGCGTGATCACCACCCCGCCGCGCGGCCGCCACCCGATCAAGACGCACGTCGGCGAGTTCGACGAGGAGCTGATCGCAGCGGCGCTGCGGCGCGAGACGGCGCGCGGCGGCCAGTCGTTCTATCTCCACAACCGGGTGGAGTCGATCGACGACGTCGCCGAGCGGGTGCGGCGGTGGGTGCCGGAGCTGCGCGTCGGCGTCGCCCACGGCCAGATGCCCGAGCGGGCGCTCGAGGGCGTGATGATGAAGTTCCTGCGCGGCGACTTCGACGTGCTCGTGTCGACGACGATCATCGAGTCGGGACTCGACATCCCGCAGGCGAACACGCTCATCGTCGAGCGCGCCGACACGCTCGGCCTGGCCCAGCTCTACCAGATCCGCGGCCGCGTCGGCCGCTCCGACGAGGTCGCGCACGCCTTCCTGTTCTACCCCGACCGGCGCGAGCTCTCCGAGGAGGCGCGGCACCGGCTCTCGACCCTGGCCGACTACACCGAGCTGGGTTCCGGCTACCGGATCGCGATGCGCGACCTCGAGCTGCGCGGCGCGGGCAACCTGCTCGGCGACGAGCAGTCGGGGCACGTCGCCGCGGTCGGCTTCGAGCTCTACTGCGAGCTGCTCGCCGAGGCCGTGGCCGAGCTCCAGGGCGCGCCGCCGCAGACGACGCGCCCGGTGCGGATCGAGGCGCAGGTGGACGCCTACGTGCCCGCCGACTACGTGCCGCTCGAGGCGGTCAAGATCGACCTGCACCGCCGTGTCGCCCTCGCCTCCGACCGCTCCGAGCTGCGCGAGGTCGAGGCCGAGCTCGCCGACCGCTTCGGCCCGCTGCCCGAGCCGGTCGCGAACCTGCTCGCCATCCAGGAGCTGCGCCTGGCGGCCGCGGAGATGGGCATCACCACCGCGTCGCTGCGTGGCGGCACGTTCACCGTCGCGCCCGTCGCGCTCGGCTCACCCGAGATGCGCACGCTGCGCGAGCGCTTCCCCGCGGTGCGCTACACGGTCGCCTCGCGGGAGCTCAGCCTGCGCCCGCCGGTGCAGCCCCCGGCGACCCGCCCGAGTGTGTGGCAGGGGCTGGAATTGCTCGATGCTATACTCGAAATCCGCCGCGAGATCGCGGCGTAATTCGTTCATGGGCCGAATTCTCTCGATCATCTCACTAGCCGCTCTGGCGGCGGTTGCGGTCGCCTGTGGCGGCTCTTCGTCGTCATCCTCGACAGCGTCGCTCGGCTCCGGCGATGTCGCCGTCGTGGGTGCGCATCACATCACCAAGAGTGATCTGGATCACCAGATCAAGCTCGAGCTCGCGGCGATGAAGGTGAAGAAGCAGACGATCCCGCAGGTGGGCTCGACGACCTACACGTCGACCATCGTCCAGCCGGTGCTGCAGTACCTCGTCACCGACGCGCAGGTGCACGACATCGCTGCGACGCTCGGCGTCACGGTCACGCCGAAGGACATCCAGGCCCAGATCGACAAGGCGATCACGCAGTTCTACGGTGGCGACAAGTCGAAGTACGAGGCCGACCTGAAGAAGTACCAGCTGACGCCGGCCGACATCTCGCAGCAGTTCGAGCTGACGCTGCTCGAGCAGAAGATCGAGGCCAAGCTCAAGAACGCGATCAAGGTCAGCCCGAAGGACGTCCAGGCCTACTACAACACGCACAAGAGCCAGTACCAGACCGCGGCGTCCACGCGCCAGGTCGACTACGCGCTCCTGCCGAGCAAGGCCGCCGCGACGGCGGCACAGGCGGCGATCGCCTCCGGCAAGGGGTTCAAGGATGTCGCCAAGGGCGCCATCGACGACAGCTCGCTGCACGAGCCGTTCGTCGCCACCAAGGGCCAGATCGACAAGGCGTTCCAGGACGCGGCCTTCAGCCTCAAGACGAACCAGCTCTCGGGGCTCGTCGCGGTCGACAAGGCATATGCCGACTCGTCGCTCAAGGGCAAGTGCAAGCCGACCTGCTACTTCATCATCCGGCCCACCGCCGACGTCGTTGCGGGTGGCCAGCAGAAGTCGTTCGCCTCGGTAAAGGCCCAGATCCAGGCGCAGCTGCTCTCCCAGCAGCAGACCTCGCACCTGCAGTCCGTCGTGGCCAAGCTCGAGAAGGCCGAGAAGAAGGTCACGCAGTACGCCCCGGGCTACGCGCCGCCGAAGACCTCGGCGCCCTCGAGCGGCAGCGGCACCACCGCACCCGCGACCTGACCGGCATCTAGACTCGAGCGGTGGCCACGCTCATCGCGCTCGGACCCGGCGACCCGGCTCTGATCCCGCTCGCGTCGTGGCGCGCGCTCGAGGCGGGCGGCCCGGTCGCCGTCGTCGACGACGAGCCGCTGCGCGACTGGCTGGGCGCGCACGGCATCGCGCTTGACCCTGACGCGCCGGTGGCGGCTGCCTCCGGCGAGCGGCTCCAGCGGCTGCTCGGGGCGCGCGCGTGGGACGAGACCGTTCCGGCCGGCGCCGCACTCGAGACGCTGGTGCTGGCCGACGCGATGGTGGCGCTGCAGCGCCTGACCGAGCGGCTGCGGCGCGATTGCCCCTGGGACCGCGAGCAGACGGCCGCGACGATCGTCCCGCACACCATCGAGGAGGCCTACGAGGTGGCCGAGGCCGCGGCCGCCGGCACCGGGGCGAAGCTCCTCGACGAGCTGGGCGATCTGCTCTTCCAGACCTTCTTCCTCGCCCTGCTGTGCGCCGAGGACGGCACGGGCGACCTGGCGGCGGTGGCGGTCGGCATCACCGCGAAGCTCGTCCGCCGCCACCCGCACGTGTTCGGCGAGCGCGAGGCCGAGACCGCCGGTGCGGTGCGCCGAAACTGGGAGCAGATCAAGCGCGAGCAGGAGGGCCGCCTGGGCATCTTCCACGACGTCCCCGGCGTGCTGCCGGCGCTGCTCTACGCGCGCAAGGTGCAGCGGCGGGCGTCGGCGGTCGGGTTCGACTGGCGGGCGTGGCACGGCGCGTGGCCGGATCTGGCCGACGAGCTGCGCGAGCTGCGCGAGGCCCTCGACGCCGCGCCCGCGCCGAAGGCCGAGCACGAGCCGGACGCCGCGGTGGTGCACGAGCTGGGCGACCTGCTCTTCGCCGCCACGAATGTCGCTCGCCTGGCCAACGTCGATCCCGAGCTCGCGCTGCGCGCGGCCGCCGGCCGCTTCCGCGACCGTGTCGAGACCGCCGAGCGGCTGGCCGGTGAGGCGGGCGAGGACTGGGCCGGCCTCGATCTCGAGCACCAGGACGCCTGGTACCGGCGGGCGAAGGCCGCCCTCCAGGGCGCGTAGGGCGCCTCGGTAGGGGACTCACGCAGGCGCCTGGACACGGGGCGGTGGAGCCCAGTCGGCCCGGGGCCAGCGCTTCAGATCGGGGCTAGTATCCCGCCCCGAACAATGACCGCCATCGTCTCAGTCAACGGGCGCGAGATCCTCGACTCGCGGGGAAACCCGACGGTCGAGGTCGAGGTCGTGCTCGAATCGGGCGCGGGCGGCCGCGCTGCGGTGCCCTCGGGCGCGTCGACCGGCGTCCACGAGGCGGTCGAGCTGCGCGACGGCGATCCGGCCCGCTACGGCGGCAAGGGCGTCCTGCAGGCCGTCGGCCACGTGAACTCGGCGATCGCCTCGGCGCTCGCCGGCATGGATGCCACCGACCAGCGGCTGGTGGACGCGGCGCTGATCGAGCTCGACGGCTCCGACAACAAGGGCAACCTGGGCGCGAACGCGATCCTCGGCACGTCGCTTGCGACCGCCAAGGCCGCCGCCGACGAGGCCGGCCTCTCGCTCTACCGCTACATCGGCGGCGCCGGTGCGCACATCCTGCCCGTGCCGATGATGAACGTGATGAACGGCGGCGTGCACGCCGACAACAGCGTCGACATGCAGGAGTTCATGGTCGTGCCGGTCGGAGCGGACTCGTTCGTTGAGGCGCTGCGCATCTGCGCCGAGACCTACCACGCGCTCAAGAAGCTGCTCCACGGCCGCGGCCTTGCGACGAATGTCGGCGACGAGGGCGGATTCGCCCCGAACCTGGAGTCCAACGAGCAGGCCATCGCGGCCATCCTCGAGGCGGCCGAGGCCGCGGGCCACCGCGACGCCGTGATGATCGCGCTCGACCCGGCGGCGAGCGAGTTCTACCGCGACGGCGCCTACCACCTGACCGGCGAAGGCAGGACGCTCACGTCCGCCGAGATGGTCGACCTGTACGACGACCTGTGCACGCGTTACCCGATCGTGTCGATCGAGGACGGCCTGGCCGAGGACGACTGGGACGGCTGGGAGCTGCTCACGCGCCGGCTGGGAAACCGCATCCAGCTCGTCGGCGACGACATCTTCGTGACGAACGTCAGCCGCCTGCGCGAGGGCATCCGCCGCGGCGTCGGCAACTCGATCCTCGTCAAGCTGAACCAGATCGGCAGCCTGTCCGAGACGCTCGACACGGTGCGCCTGGCCACGATGTCGGCGTACACGTCGGTGATCTCGCACCGCTCGGGCGAGACCGAGGACACGACGATCGCCGACCTCGTCGTCGCCCTGAGCGCCGGCCAGATCAAGACCGGCGCCCCGGCCCGCTCCGACCGCGTGGCCAAGTACAACCAGCTGATCCGGATCGAGGAGGAGCTGGGCACCTCGGCCCGCTACCCCGGCCGGTCTGCGTTCGCCGCGCTCGCCGCTGCCTCGTCCGCGTCGCGGTGACCGAGCCCCGGCCGCGCCGCACAAAGATCGTCTGCACCCTCGGGCCCGCGTCTGCCGAGCCGGGCATGATCGAGCAGCTGGCCTGGGCGGGCATGGATGCCGCCCGGCTGAACTTCTCCCACGGGGATCAGGACATGCACCGCGAGTCCCTGGCCGCCGTCCGCCGGGCGCAGGCGCTGATCGGCCGGCCGCTCGCGGTGATCGCCGACCTGCAGGGGCCGAAGATCCGCATCGGCCGCCTGCGCCAGCCGCGCTCGGTCAATCCCGGCGACATGCTCGTGCTGACCGCGCCGGGAGCGGGGGCGCCCGGCGACCTCGACGTGACCTACGCGGGGATCGCCGATGCGGTCTCGCCCGGCCGCGAGATCCTGATCAACGACGGGCTCGTGCGCGCCCGGGTCGTCTCGGTCGAGGGCGGACGGGTGCAGACGCGGGTCGAGGTGGGCGGGCTGATCTCGTCGGGCAAGGGCGTGAACCTGCCCGGCACCTACCTGCCGATCCCGTCGCTGACCGAGAAGGACGAGGACGACCTCGCGTTCGCGCTTCGCATCGGCGCCGACTACATCGCGCTCTCGTTCGTGCGCACAGCCCAGGACGTCGACGACCTGCGTATGCGCATCGCCGCCGCCGGGTCGTCGGCCCGGATCGTGGCCAAGATCGAGAAGGCGGAGGCGGTCGAGAACCTCGACGAGATCGTCGCCGCAAGCGACGCGGTCATGGTGGCGCGCGGCGACCTGGGCGTCGAGATCGGCGCCGCCGATGTGCCGCTTGTGCAGAAGCTGATCATCCGCACGGGCCGCGACGCCGGCCGCGCCGTGATCACGGCGACGCAGATGCTCGAGTCGATGATCCACCAGCCGGAGCCGACGCGCGCCGAAGCGTCCGATGTCGCAAACGCCGTGCTCGACGGCACGTCCGCGCTCATGCTCTCCGGCGAGACCGCGGTGGGCGGGTACCCGCTCGAGGCGGTCGCGACCATGAACAAGATCGCGCGGGCGGTGGAGCCGTCGCTGAGCTACCACGACGCCGGCCGCCGCCGTGCGGGCGACATGGGCGCGATCCTCTCCCACGCGGTCTGCGACGTCGCCGAGGACCTGGACGCAACGGTCATCGCGTGTCCGACCCAGTCCGGCTCGACCGCGCGCAGCGTGTCGCGGTTCCGGCCGCGGCGCCCGATCGTGGCCGCGAGCCCCGACCCGGTGGTGCTGCAGCAGCTCGCGCTCGAGTGGGCGGTCGTGCCGATGGTGATCGAGAGCGCGAGCTCGACCGAGGACCTGTGGCGGCGGACGATGGACGCGATCCGCCTGAGCGGCCTGGCGACGACCGGGGAGCGGGTGGTGCTCTCGGGCGGGACACGCCTGAACGTGCCCGGCACGACCGATCACATCGTCGTTCGCACCGTCGAGTAGGAGTCCCGCCGCGGGCGTCGAACCGTGGTCTCGTGGCACCGGCGCGCACGCGTACCCTCCGACGTGGCCTGACCGCCGGCCGGCTGGTCGCGGGCGCCGTCCTCGTCCTCATCGCGGCCCTCTACGTGGGGCCGCTGCAGAAGGAGCTGCGCCTCCGCAGCGAGCTCGCCGCAGGACGCACGCGCGTCGCGACGCTCGAGCGGCGCCATCAGCACCTGCTGGCGGCCGAGGCGGCGCTGCACACGCGCGGCGAGATCGTGCGCGTGGCCCGCGGGTGCGGCTGGATCTTCCCCGGCGAGCAGGCCTACGTGATCAAGGGTCTCGCCGGCCACTCGTGCCGTTGACCGGTGCGCACGGCGGTCCGGGTACCCTGACCGCATCGACGACCCGACGCTGATCGCCCGCCAGATCGGCCGTCCGCCCCGCGGGGCTCCGGCCGTGGCCGTGCGCTGCCCGTACGGCCGCCCGGCCGTGGTCGAGCAGCCGGCCTACCTGCCGGACGGCATCCCGTTCCCGACGACGTACTACCTCACCTGCCCGCACGCCGTGGCGCGGATCGACGCGCTCGAGACGGCCGGCGGCGTGGATCGGTACGAGCGGCTGGTGGCCGGCGACGCCGCGGCTGCGGCCTCCTACCGCGCCGGTGCCGCCCGCCAGCGCGAGCTGCGCCGGCCCGCGGCCCGGATGGCGGACGCGGGCGCGAGCCTTGCGCTCGGTATCGGCGGCACGAGCCGGCCGGGCGCGGTCAAGTGCCTGCACGCCCACGCCGCCTTCGCGCTCGCGCAGCCGGGGTACGCGCTCGGCCGCCAGATCCTGGCCGAGGCTGCGCCGCTCTATCCGGCCGGGGAGTGCTGCACGCCGTGACGGCTGCGGTCGAGCTGGCCCTGCTGGAGTGGGCCGAGGGTACGCGCCGCCTGGCGGCGCTCGCGCTGCCGGCGCGGCGCCGCTACATCGTCGAGCTGCTCGTCGGGGAGCTCGACGCCGAGATCGTGCGCCGCGTCGGCCAGTCGTTCGACCTGGCCAAGCTTGCGTCGGTGTACGCCGCGAGCGAGCCCTGGTGTCTGGACGTCGCCCAGCGGGTGACCGACGAGCCGTGGGCGTACGACCTCTCGGTGGTCGCCCCGGCCGCGTTCGCGCGCGTGGCCCGCGACGCCGTCGACTACCGCTGAGCGTGCATAAACGGGGTCAGACCCCGTTTATGCAGGTCGCTATTCGCGGTCGTCGGCGCGGATCACGATCTGGTCGGCCTCGATGCGCACGACCAGGGCGCGGCGGTTCGCCCAGTGCTCGGCGAACACCGGGTCGTCGCGGACGGCGCCGTCCATCCAGAACCCGTAGCCCTCGTCGCCGTGATCGAGCACGGCCTCGTAGCCGGTCTGCTGCTTGCGGCCGCGGCCGCCCCTGCGGCGGCGCCGGCGGCCGGTGCCCTCCTCGCCGTCGGCAGCGGCGGCGGGCTCATCCTTCGGCGCGTCCGGCAGAGGCCCGCTCAGCGGCGCCACGCCGCCGGTGGCCTTCTTCGTCCGCCGTCGCCGCGTCTTGGTGGCCGGCTCCTCGGGCGGGGCGTCGGGCGGGATCACCGGCGGCGGGACGGATGCGCCGCGTCCCTCGGCGGCGTCGCGGCGCAGGATCCCGTGCTGCGAGCGGAACGCGGAGATGCTCGCGGGCGTCGAGTTCAGCGTGTGGGCGATCCAGATGTCGGTGCGCCCCTGCTCGACCCACTGGCGAATCTCTTCGAGGTAGGGCTTGAGGGTCGCCTTCTGCGTTGTCACGGCGGGCAGCATATCGGCAGAGACGGCCGCCGCCGCCGGGTCGCGCGGTCGGACCGGGGGCCGTATCAGTGTTAATTCCGTATTGAGCGGACGGCCGCGACCGGCTACCCTACAGGTTCCTAGCGAGGAGCGCGCAGTGGAGTCAACGCTGAACAAGGACGGCCTCGCAGCCGGTGCTGCATGGGTTGCCGGCGCGAGAGCAAAGGGCGAGTTCCGTTGTGAAGAGTGTGGCTACGGGGTGACGGTGTATCGGTCGCTGCCGGTGTGCCCGATGTGCCACGGCACCGAGTGGGAGCGCGTCCCCTGGCGGCCGTACACCCGGGTCGCCTCACAGATGCACGACTAGGGGTTGGGCAGCGGCGGTCGGAGGCCGTGAGGCCGCCGACCGCCGGGTGGCGGGTCGTCCTCTACGATGAGTGCGTGCGCAGAGGCGTCAGACTGGGTCTGCAGGCGGCCGCGGTGGCGTTGCTGGTGGCGCTGATCGCCCTCTTCGCCCGCAGCGTCATCCAGGGATCGGCCACGGTCGCCGCCCAGCTGAACGACGGCCAGCGGCCGTCGGCGCCGAACTTCAGCCTGCCGAACCTCGACGGTCACGGGCAGGTCGACCTCGCGAGCCTCCGCGGCAAGGTGGTCGTGCTGAACTTCTGGGCGTCGTGGTGCCCGCCGTGCCACGCCGAGGCGCCGACCTTCAACCAGATCCAGCGCACGTACGGCCCGCGCGGCGTGGCGGTGGTCGGCGTCGACTCGCAGGACTTCGCGGGCGATGCGCGCACCTTCGCGCGCGACCTGCACGTGAACTACACCCTGGTGCACGACTCCTCGAACGACGTCACGAACCGCTGGGGCGTCACGAGCGGCTTCCCGGTCACGTTCGTGATCAACCGGGCCGGCGACGTGCAGAAGATGTTCGTCACGCAGGTGACCTCGCCGATGCTCGATGCCGCCCTGCGGCCGCTCCTGCGCGGGAGCCGGGCGTGAGGCGCGCCGCGGCCATGGCGATGCTCATGCTGGTGGCGGTGCTCGCGTTCCCGGCGGCGGCCCAGGCGTGCAACGGCTGGAGCGAGCCCGACATGGAGACGCAGCTCATGTGCCCCACCTGCCACCAGGTGCTCGCGTACTCCCAGTCGACCATTGCGTCCCACATCAAGCAGCGGTTGCAGGCGTGGTGCGCGAACGGGACGACCTCGGGACAGGTGAAGAGCCGGCTGGTCGCCCAGTTCGGGCCCGAGATCCTGGCCTCGCCGCCCAAGCAGGGATTCGATCTGCTGGCCTGGGTGATTCCGGGTGCGGCCCTGGTCGCCGGCGTCGGCGTCGCCTCGGCCGTCGCGCTGCGCTGGCGCGGCCGCCGCGGCCCGCCGCAGCCGCCCCCGGCCATCGACGCCGCGCTCGCCGCGCGCATCGACGCCGACCTGCAGGGCTTCGAGTGAGGGAGGCCGCGGTCGCCTTCTCGGCCGGCCTCCTGTCGTTCGCGACGCCGTGTGTGCTGCCGCTCGTGCCCGCCTATCTGGGGGCGATCGGGGCGCGCTCGACCGACCCGCGCCGCGCCCTGCTCGCGTCGCTCCCGTTCGTGCTCGGGTTCTCGCTCGTGTTCATCGCGCTCGGTGCGGGCGCCGGCATCGCGGGCGGCGCACTCACCGATCACCGTACGCAGCTGATCAAGCTCTCCGGCATCGTGATCGTGGCGATGGGGCTCGTGATGCTCGGGCTGATCCGGGTCCCGGGCCTCGAGCGCACGCTCGCCCCCGGCCTCGAGAGCGCGCACGCGTCGGGGTCGGCGCTCCTGCTCGGCGGCGCGTTTGGGCTCGCGTGGACGCCGTGCATCGGCCCGGTGCTCGGCTCGATCCTGACCCTGGCCGCCACCGGCGCCACCGCCGCTCGCGGCGCCGGCCTGCTCGCCGCCTACGCAGCCGGCCTGGCCGTGCCGTTCCTGATCGCGGGGGTCGCCCTGGGTCGGGTGATGTCGGCCGCGCGGCCCGTGCGCGACCGCTACGACGTCGTGCGGGTGGTCTCGGGCGGGATCCTGATCGCCGCCGGCCTGCTCGTGTTCTTCGACAAGACCTACCTCCTGAACTCCTGGGTCGGCCAGTTCACGTCCTGATGGCGGCGGTCGCGCTCGTCGACACGGACCTCTTCTTCCGCGCCAAGATCGAGGCGATGCTGACCGCGTCAGGCCACCGCCTGGCGGCCGCCGGCGAGCGCGCCGACGTCGTCATCGCCGACGTCAACCGCGGCGATCCGGCGGCGGTGATGGCCGCGGCCGGCGGCGTGCCGGTGCTCGGATTCGGCCGCCACACCGATCCGGCGCTCCTGCGCGCCGCGCGCACCGCGGGCTTCGCGAAGGTCGTCCCCCGCTCGGTGCTGGCGGAGCGGTTGGGGGACCTGATCGCCGACCTGGTTGGCTAGACTTCCGCGTTCTTGACGGGAGTCTCGGGAGGGGCGCTTGACGTACATCATCGCGGAGCCGTGCATCGACCTGAAGGACAAGTCGTGCATCGACGTGTGTCCGGTGGACTGCATCCACGAGTACGCGCGGATGCTCGTGATCGACCCCGAGGAGTGCATCGATTGCGGCGCATGCGAGCCCGAGTGCCCGGTCGAGGCGATCTACCCCGAGGACGCGCTGCCGGACAAGTGGGAGCCGTACGTCAAGATCAACTACGCCTTCCCGGACGCCGACGTGATCAACCGGCTGGTGAACGAGGTCAAACCGCCCGAGTGATGCCGGAGCGCCCCGACCCGGACGAGCAGCCCCCCGCGAGCGCGGCCGGCGACGAGCCGGCCGGGAGCGACGACGGCGAGGCCTACTCCGAGGACGAGGAGGCCGCCGTGGCCGCCCGCCTCGAAGACCTCGGGTACATCTAGCCCATGCCCGGCCCAAAGGTGTGCGTGATCGGGCTCGACGGGACGCCCGCGAGCTACCTGCGGCGGCGCATCGCCGAAGGGGCGCTGCCGCATCTCGGGGCGCTCTCGCAGCAGGGCACGCTGATGTCGGCGCGGGCGCCGCTGCCGCCGATCTCGTCGGTCTCGTGGGCGAGTGCATCGACCGGCACGAATCCCGGCCGCCACGGCGTCTTCGGCTTCGTCGAGCGCAAGCAGGGCACGTGGGACATGACGTTCACGAACGTGCACACGATCACCGAGCCGCAGGTGTGGGTCCGGGCCGCGCGCGCCGGTATGCGCTCGGTCGTCGTCAACATCCCCGGCACCTATCCGGCCCAGCCGAACGACGGCGGGATCCTGATCTCGGGCTTCGTCTCGCCGACACTCGAGCGCTCGGTGCAGCCGCCTGGGCTGATCCCGTTCCTGCAGGAGCGCGACTACCTGATCGACGTCGACCTGGGCCTCGGGCACAAGGATCTGGACGCGTTCTGCGCGCAGCTCTTCGCCCACCACACCGCTCGCACCCGTGTGCTGGTCGACCTGCTCGAGACCGAGCCGTGCGACCTCTTCTACGTCGCCTTCACCGGCACTGACCGCCTGCACCACTTCCTGTGGGAGCAGATGGAGCAGGGCGAGGAGCCGTGGGCGACGCGGTTCCATGACTACTACGCCGCCGTCGACGCGTCGGTTGGCGAGCTGGTCGCGCGCCTACCCGACGACTGCCGCCTGATCCTGCTCTCCGACCACGGCTTCTGCCGGCTCGAGCACGAGGTGTTCGTGAACCGCCACCTCGAGCGCGACGGCTGGCTGCAGCTCGAGGAGCCGGCCAAGTCGATCGCCTCGATCGTGCCCGCGGGCACCCGCGCCTACTGCATGGATCCCGGTCGCCTGTACCTGAACCTGGCCGGGCGCGAGCCGGGTGGGACCGTGCAGCCGTCCGACTACGAGGCGGTGCGCGACGAGCTGCGCGCGTGGGCGCAGGCGCTGCCGTTCGTGCAGCGGGTGGCGACGCGCGAGGAGGCCTTCTCGGGCCCGCACACAGCGCGCGCCCCCGACCTCGTGCTGGTGTCGAAGAACGGCTGGGACCTGAAGGGCGCCGTCCGCACCCAGGCGCTGCAGGGGAAGGGCCGGCTGACCGGGATGCACACGCAGGACGACGCGTTCGTGCTCGTGCGCGGCGCCCATCCCGAGGGCGAGGCAGACGTGCAGGACGTCGCCGCAACCGCGCTCGACGGCCTCGGCCTCGACGCGAGCGCGCTCGACGGCCGCGTCCTGCGGTAGCGGTGGAGCGGCTCGCCGAGCTGCCGTGGGGGCAGCCGGGCTGGCGCGGCCGTGCCGAGGCGTGGATCGCGACCGAGCTCGCCCGCGCGGGCCTCGAGCCGGATGGGGTGCCTGAGGAGGTGAAGATCCGGCCGTGGTCGGCGGTGCTGCGGGCGCCGGCGCGCACCGGCGACGTCTTCTTCAAGGCCAACCTGCCGGCGCTCGGAAACGAGCCGGCTCTGACGCGGGTGCTGCACCGGATCGATCCCCAGCACGTCCTGCCGGTGCTGGCCGACGAGCCGGCCGAGCTGTGGATGCTGCAGCGAGACGGCGGCCCGACGATGCGAAGCCGGCTTGACGGCCGCGACGACATCGCCCGCTGGGAGCTGATGCTCGGCCTGTACGCCGAGCTGCAGGTGCGCGCGAGCGCCCACGTGCCTGCGCTGCTCGCCGCCGGCGCCCCCGACCGCCGTCCGGCGGCGCTCCGCGGCCTGTTCGAGCAGGTCGTCGCCGCCGAGCGCGGCCTGTCGGATTCGAGCGAGAAGCTCTCCGAGCCCGAGCGCGCCCGCCTGCTCGGGCTGGCGGGGAAGGTTGAGCAGCTGGCCGGGGAGCTCGCGGCGTCCGGGCTGCCCGCGAGCATCGACCACTCCGACCTGCATGCCGGAAACGTGCTCGCGCCGGGCGAGGGGTACGTCTTCTTCGACTGGCACGAGGCCGCCGTCACTCACCCGTTCTTCAGCATGGTCGTCGCCACCCGCTGGCTCGCCCGAAACCACGGCGTCGAGCCGGGGAGCGCGCAGGACCTGCGCCTGCGTGACGCCTACCTGGACGCGTTCACCGGATATGCGTCGCGCGATGCGCTGCGCGCCGCGCTTGACCTCGCACTCCGGATCGGGCCGCTCACGCGCGCACTCGGGTGGGTGCGCGTGCTCGAGGGCCTGCCGCCCGCCGCGCAAGGGGAGTGGGCCGAGCACGCGTCCGGCTGGGTGCGCGACCTCCAGGCCGAGCTCGAGCGCGCATGAGCCGCTGGGCGCTCACGCCGATGTCGCAGGCCGAGGCCGAGGCGATCGCAACCTGGCGCTATTGCGGCGAGTACGCCTTCTACAACGCCGACTGGATCCCCGAGGGGCTCGCGGAGCTGCTCGATCCCGCGCAACGCCGCGACGAGTACTTCGCCGCGCGCGCCGGGGACGAGCTCGAGGGATTCGTGCAGCTCGCGCCGGCGCCCGGGCCGGCGACCGAGATCGGCCTTGGCCTGCGCCCCGATCTCACCGGCCGCGGCCTGGGCGGGGAGTTCACGCAGGCGGCGATCGGGCTTGCGCGGGAGCAGGGGGCGGCGCGGATCACGCTGGCCGTGGCCGCGTTCAACCTGCGTGCCATCCGCGTCTACGAGCGGGCCGGGTTCGTCGAAACCGGCCGCCACGCGCGCCGCCTCGGCGACCGCGACTGGGAGTTCGTCGACATGGAGCTGCGGTAGCCCGGGGCCAGACCCCGCGTCTACGCCCGCAGCTCGGGCAGGTCCTCCTCCCAGAACTCGCCGTCCGCCCTGGCGCCCGGCGCAGCGCCCGCCCCGAGCCGCTGCGCCTCCTGCGCCCGCAGCTCGACGCGGCGGATCTTGCCCGAGATGGTCTTCGGCAGCGGCGCGAACTCGAGCCGGCGCACGCGCTTGTACGGCGCCAGGTGCTCCCGGGCGTAGCGCATGATGGCAAGCGCCGTCTCGCGCGACGGCTCCTGGCCGGCGGTGAGCGTCACGTAGGCCTTCGGCACCGCAAGCCGCAGCGGGTCGGGCGAGGGCACCACCGCCGCCTCGGCCACCGCCTCGTGCTCGATCAGCACGCTCTCGAGCTCGAACGGCGAGATGCGGTAGTCCGACGCCTTGAACACGTCGTCGGTGCGCCCGACGTAGGTGATGTAGCCCTCCGCGTCGCGGCCGGCGACGTCGCCGGTGTGGTAGTAGCCGCCGTGCATCGCCTCGGCGGTGCGCTGCGCCGAGTCGCGGTAGCCGGTCATGAGCGCGAGCGGGCGGTGGCGCAGGTCGAGCGCGATCTCGCCCTCGTCGGCCTCGGCGCCGGAGATGGGGTCGATCAGGGCGACGGTGTAGCCGGGCAGCGGCCTCCCCATCGAGCCCAGCTTGAGCGGCTGGCCGGGCGGGTTTCCGATCTGGGCGGTGGTCTCGGTCTGGCCGTAGCCGTCGCGGATCGTGAGCCCCCATGCGCGCCTGACCTGTTCGATCACCTCGGGGTTGAGCGGCTCGCCGGCGGCGACGAGCTCGCGCGCCGGCACCCGCCACCGGGTCAGATCCTCCTGGATCAGCATCCGCCACACCGTCGGCGGGGCGCAGAAGGTCGTCACGCCGCAGCGCACCATCTGATCGAGCAGGCCGGGGGCGCTGAAGCGGGGCTGGTTCACGATCAGCACCGTCGCCTCGGCGTTCCAGGGCGCAAAGACGTTGCTCCACGCGTGCTTGGCCCACCCCGGCGAGGACACGTTCAGGTGCACGTCGCCCGGCCGCAGGCCGATCCAGTACATCGTCGAAAGGTGGCCCGCGGGGTATGAGGCGTGCGTGTGCTCGACGAGCTTCGGCTGCGCGGTCGTGCCCGAGGTGAAGTAGAGCAGGAGCGGGTCATCGGCCTGCGTGGCACCGTCGGGCTCGAACTGCGCCGAGGCGCCGTCGGCGTCGGCGTAGTCGAGCCACCCCGGGGCGGCGCCGCCGACCGCGATACGGGTGTAGCCGCCCGGCACCGAGGCGAACTTGGCCGCATCGGCGGCCGTCGTGACGACGTGGCGCGCGTCGCCGCGCTGCACGCGGTCGACGAGATCGTCTGGACCGAGCAGCGTCGTCGCGGGGATGAGCACGGCGCCGAGCTTCATCGCGGCGAGGATCGTCTCCCACAGCTCGACCTGGTTTCCCAGCATCAGGATCAGGCGGTCGCCGCGGCGCACGCCCTGCGTCCGCAGCCAGTTCGCCACCTGCGCGGAGCGGTGAGACATCTGCGCGAAGGTGAGCGACCGCTCGCCACCGTCGCCCTCGACGACGCGCAGCGCCGGCCGGTCGTTCCCTACAGCGATCGCGTCGAACCAGTCGAGCGCCCAGTTCCACCGGTCCAGCTCGGGCCAGCGGAAGTCGCGGCAGGCGGCGTCGCGGTCCTCCCGCAGCTCGAGCAGGAGATCGC
This sequence comes from uncultured Actinomycetes bacterium, assembly GCA_963825325.1. Lineage (GTDB taxonomy): Bacteria > Actinomycetota > Thermoleophilia > Gaiellales > JAICJC01 > JAICJC01. Next base: position 716,205 of record CAWGSU010000006.1, on the reverse strand, counting down.
GCGCGGCCCGGAACGTCTGTGCGTCCGCCATGTCCGGGGAAGGATAGAGGGCCACGCATAGAATCCACCGATGCCGCTCCAGCTTGTCCTCGGCCCGGCCAACTGCGGCAAGATCGCCCTCCTGCTTGACCGGTTTCTGGCCGCGGCAGACGCGGATGAAGACCCGTTCCTGATCGTGCCGAACCGGCCCGACGTCGAGGCGCTCGAACGCGAGCTTGTGCGCCGCCGCGGGGTGCTCGTGGGCGGGCGCATCGGCACGTTCGACGATCTGTTCGAGGAGGTGCTCGGCCGCTGCCGTGAGCTGCGCCCGCTCGTCGGCGAGGTGCAGCGGCGGCTGCTGCTCGCGGCCGTCGTCGCCGACACGCCGCTCGCAGCACTCGAGGCATCGGCACGCTTCGGCGGCTTTGAGGACGCCGTCGGCGCGCTCGCCGACGAGCTGTCTGCGGCGATGGCCGATCCGCGGCCCGTCGCCGGGTCGGCACGGGCGCAGGAGCTCGAGGCGCTCGTCGCCGCGTACCGCGCGGCGCTCGACGCGGCCGGGGCCCACGACCGCCCGGGCCGGCGCGCGCGCGCCGCCCGTCTGCTCGAGGGCCGCCTGGATGCGTGGGACGCCCGCCCCGTGCTCGCCTACGGCTTCGAGGACATGACCCAGGCGCAGGTGCGTGCGCTGCGCGCGCTCTCGGCGCGCTGCGCGGTCACCGTGTCGCTCCCGTACGAGGTCGACCGGCCCGCCTACGCAGCCGTGCGGCCGCTGGTCGAGGCGCTCTCGCAGGGCGCCGGCCTCGAGGAGCTGCCGCCGGCCGACCATCACCATGCGCCGGTGCTGACGCACCTGGCCCAGACGCTCTTCTCCGACCGGCCGCCGCCGCCCGCCCCCGAGTCGGAGGGCGGGGTGGTGCTGCTCGAGGCCTGCGGTCGCCGCGGCGTCGCCGAGCAGGTCGCGGCCGAGGTCGCCGGCCTCGTCCGCGCCGGCCTTAGCCCCGACGAGGTGGGCGTGATCGTGCCGTCGGTGAGCGCGCACCGGGCCTCGCTCGAGGCGGCGTTTGCCGCGGTCGGCGTGCCCGTCTCGATGGACGGCCGCGTCCCGCTCGACCGCACGGGCTTCGGCGTCGCCCTCCTGGGAGCCCTGCGCTTCGCCTGGCTGGGCGGCGAGCGGCCGGAGCTGTTCGCGTTCCTGCGCAGCCCCTTCTCGGGCGTGCTGCGTCGCCGCGTCGACTACCTCGAGGGCCGCCTGCGCGGGCGCGGCGTGATCGGCCATGACGAGACGATCGAGGCGATCGCCGAGCACGCCGGGCCGGAGGCGTTCCCCGCCCTCGACGTGCTCGCCGCCGCCGAGGATCCGCTCGCCGGGCTGGCCGCCTTCGTCCGCCACATGGTGCGGGCGTCGCGGTCGCTCGGCGCCAAGTTCGTGCCCGAGCACGCGCGCGGCGACGTGCGCGCGGGCAGGGCGGTGCTGCAGGCGATCGACGAGGTCCGCGCGCTCGATCGCCCGGTCGGACGCGACCAGGTGATCGCGGCCGTGCAGCGTTTGGCCGTGCGCATCGGCGCCGAGACCGAGCCGGGCCGGGTCGCCGTGCTCGACCTGCGCCGCGCCCGCACCCGCCGGTTCGAGGTCGCCTTCGTGCTCGGCCTCGAGGAGGGGTCGCTGCCGGGCGGCGGCTCCGAGCGGCGCGTCCTCGATGCCGCCGCGGCGGCCGAGCTCGGCGTCGAGCAGGCCGACCCTGCCGAGCGCGAGCGGCACCTCTTCACGATCGCGTGCACGCGGCCGTGGCGCACGCTCTATCTGGCCCGCCAGGCTGCGACCGACGACGGCCGCCCGCTCGAGCCCTCGCCGTTCTGGGCCGAGGTCGTGCGCATGCTCGGCCCGCAGGCGCCCGGCCTTGTGCGCCGGCGCGGCCTGGCCGACCTGAGCTGGCCGCTGCGCAGCGCGCCGAGCGACCGCGAGCGGCTGCGCGCGCTCGCGCGCGAGCTGCGCGACGACCCGGAATGGGCCACGGGCGTGGGCGCCATGATGGGCTGGGAGCGCAAGCTGCGCCGCGCCGCGGTCGCCACCCGGCACGACACGCGGATCGGCGATCCTGAGCTCCTGGCCGAGCTCGGGGCGGGCGAGCGGTTCTCGGTCACCGAGCTCGAGCGCTACGGCGACTGCTCGTCGATGTGGTTCGTCGACCGCGTGCTCTCGCCGCGCGAGATCGACTTCGAGCTCGACGCGCGCATGCGCGGCTCGATCGCGCACGCGACGCTGGCCCGGTTCTTCACGCTGCTCCCGGCCGAGCTCGCGATCGAGCGGCTGTCCGAGGACGACCTGCCGGCCGCCTACCCGCTCATGCGCCGCTGCCTGGCCGAGGCGCTCGGCGGCCAGCGCGTGCCCGACTCGGTGGCGGGCAAGGAGCTCGGCCGTGCGCTCGAGCGCGACCTGGACGCGTTCCTGCGCGCCGAGGCCGAGCTCGCCCTGCCGCTCGTGCCGCGCCGCTTCGAGGTGCGCTTCGGTGGGCCGATGGCGGCGCCGGGGCTGAAGGACGGCCTGCGCATCGGCGACTTCGCCGTCACCGGCCAGATCGACCGCATCGACATGGACCCCGGCATGTCGCCGCGCGGCCTCGTGTGGGACTACAAGTCGGGCGCGAGCGCGCATTCGGCCGGCGAGATGGAGCGCGACGGCCGCCTGCAGATCCCGCTCTACATCCTCGCCCTGCGCGACCTGCTCGGCGTCGAGCCGCTCGGCGGCATGTACCGGGCGCTCGCCGGCCGGCGGCTGGCGCGTGGGCTCGTGCTCGCGGGCGAGATCGAGACCGACGGCCTCGCCCGCGGCGACCAGCTCGACACCGACGCGTTCTGGGCGCAGGTCACCCGCGCCACCGAGGTGGCGGCCGCCGCCGTCGCCGGCATGCGGGCAGGCCGCGTGGGCCACGACCCGCGCACGGGCGAGTGTCCCGGCTGGTGCACGCTGCACACGATCTGCCGGGTCTGGCGGCCGTGAGCGCAGACCGCTGGAATCCGGAGCAGCGCGCGGCGGTCGAGCGCCGCGGGCACGTGTTCGTCGCCGCGGGCGCCGGCACCGGCAAGACGGCCGTGCTCGTCGAGCGCGTGCTGGCCCAGGTGCTCGGCGGCACGCCGATCGACCGCCTGCTCGCGATCACGTTCACCGATCGGGCGGCGTCGGAGCTGCGCCGGCGCGTGCGCGAGGGGCTCGAGCTCGCGGGCGAGATGGAGCGGGCGCGGGCGATCGACACGGCCTGGATCTCGACCATCCACCGCTTCTGCCTGCGCATCCTGCGCGCGAATGCGTTCGACGCAGGCCTTGACCCGCGCTTCGCGGTGGCCGACGACGTCGGTTCCCGGCTGCTGCGCTCCGAGGCCTTCGACATCGCGCTCGAGCGCTTCCTGGGCCAGGCCCCGGCCGACGACGGCGGCCGCCGCCTCGACCTGCTGGCCGCCTACGGCCGCCGCCGCCTGCGCGAGACGCTCTCCGACGTCCACGAGCAGCTGCGCAGTGCCGGGCGGCCGCTCGAGCTGCACCCGCATGCGGTGTCCGACCTGCCGGCGGCGGTCGCGGCCGCGCGCGCGGCCACCGCGGGTGTCGACCACGAGCGGGCGGCCCGGCTCGCGGCCCTGCTCGCCGGCGCCCCCGGTCATGCGGCGCTCTCCGACCTGTCGGCGTACAAGATCCGAAACACGCAGGCGCGGCAGGACTACAACGCCGCCCGCGAGGCGCTCGAGGCCGCCGCGCTCGACACGGCGGCCGTCGCCGACGTCGGCCTGCTCGGGGAGCTCTTGCGCCTGCTCGACACCGCCTACGCCGAGCGCAAGGACGACCGCAGCCTGGTCGACTTCACCGACCTCGAGCTGCGCACGCGCGCGCTCCTGGTCGCCCGGCCCGATCTGGCCGCCGGCTACCGCGAGCGGTTCGCCTGCGTGCTCGTGGACGAGTTCCAGGACACGAACCGGCTGCAGTGCGAGCTGATCGACCTGATCGCGGGCGGCGAGCTGTTCCTGGTCGGTGACGAGTTCCAGAGCATCTACCGCTTCCGCCACGCCGACGTTGACGTCTATCGAGCGCGGCGTGCCCAGGCGGGCGACGGGCTGATCGCGCTGCGGCGCAACTACCGCTCGCGGCCGCACGTCATCGGCACCGTCAACGAGAGCTACCGGCGCGAGTTCCCCGGCCGTTACGAGCCGCTCTTAGCCGAGGGCGGGTTCGACGGCGTGGCACCGGGCGGCGGCCGCGTCGACCTCCTTCTGACCGACAAGGTCGCCTACCGCCAGGCCGGGCAGAGCTGGCGCGATGTCGAGGCCCGGGCGCTCGCGGGGCGGATCGCCGAGCTCGTCGACGGCGGCGAGTGCCGCCCCGGGCAGGTGGTGATGCTGTTCGAGGCCGGCACCGACGCCGCCCGCTACGAGACGGCGCTGCGCGAGCGCCACCTGCAGACGGTGCGCGCCACCGGCCGCGGCTACTACGCCCAGCAGCAGGTGTCCGACGTGCTCGCCTACCTGCGCCTGATCCGCAACCGCTACGACGACGTCGCGCTTTTGACGGTGCTGGCCTCGCCGCTCGTCGGGATGTCGAACGACGCCCTCTGGCGCGTGCGTCGCGCGGCGATCCGGCGGCCGATCTTCACCGCGCTCGAGCGCGACGAGCCGCCGCCCGGCCTCACGCCCGAGGAGCGCCGGCTCGCGCTGGCGTTCGGGCAGCGGTTCGCCCGGCTCGTGCGGGCGTCGGCCGAGGTGTCGCTCGAGCGCCTCTGCGACCTGATCGCGGCGGAGCACGACTACGACCTGGCCTGCCTGGCGATGCCCGACGGCGACCGCCGCTTCGCCAACCTGCGCAAGCTGGGTCGCCTGGCGGCCGACTTCGAGGCGGTGCGCGGCCCCGATCTGGAGGGGTTCGTGCGCTTCTGCGACGAGCAGGCCGCGCTGCAGGTGCGCGAGGGCGAGGCGGCGACCGCCGAGGAGGGGCGCGACGCGATCGTGCTCATGACGGTGCACTCGGCCAAGGGGCTCGAGTTCGACGTGGTGGCGTTGGCCGACTGCGGCCGTGAGCGGGCGTCGCGGCAGACGCGCGACATCCTGGTCGACTCCGGCGGGCGCATCGCGCTGCGCGCGGTCGATCCCGCCACGGGCCTCCTGCGCCCAGCGCTCGGCTACGCCGAAGTGGCCGCTGCCGAGCGTCAGGCCGAGCGCGAGGAGGCGCGCCGGCTGCAGTACGTCGGCATGACGCGCGCCCGCCACCACCTGATCGTGAGCGGAGCGCTCGACCCCGGCGAGGAGACGACCATCGCCCACCTGTGCGGCGTGCTCGGCGTCGATCTCGACTCCGACCCCGAACTCGACATCGGCGACGCCCGCCTGCGCGTGCGCGTCGAGCGCCCCTCGGCCGAGCCCGAGCCCGTCCCGCCCAACGGCGCCGTGAATACCCTGGGTCAGACACCGGACATCCACACCGTTGGCGAGCAGCTCGCCCTGTTCGGCGAGGGCGGCCGTACCGTCGAGGCCCTGCCCGCGCTCGCGCTGATCGCAGCCGCCCCGCCGGTGCCTCTGCGCCGGCTGAGCTACAGCGCCCTGTCGCTCTATCGCCGCTGCGGCTACCGCTACTTCGCGCAGCGCGTGCTGGGGCTGCCGGAGCCGGAGCGCGAGCGCGCCGAGGGCGGCGGCCTGGACGCGCTCGAGCTCGGCGACGCCGTCCACCTCGAGCTCGAGCGGGCCGACGGCCGCTGGCGCGATCTCTACCCGCACGCGAGCGGGCAGGATGAGGAGCGCATCGGCGCCTTCGTCGCCGCCTGGGCCGACTCGCCCCTGCGGGGCCGCGTGGCCGAGCTGGCCGACGCGCGCAGCGAGGTCGGCTTCGCGTTCGACGTCGACGGCGTGCTCCTGCGCGGCCGCTTCGACGTGTTCGGCCGCTTCGGCGACGGGACGGTGCTGATCGTCGATTTCAAGACCAACCGCCTGGGCGAGCGCGTCGCCCAGGATGTGATGGACACGAGCTACGCCGAGCAGGTGACGACCTATGCGCTCGCCGCCCTGCGCTCGGGGGCGCCGGCGGCCGAGGTCGCCTACGCCTTCCTCGAGAACGCCGAGGCAGTCGCCGTGCGCCGCTTCACGGCGGCCGACGCACCCGAGCTCGAGGCCGGGCTGCGCACGGCGATCGATGCGATCCGGGCCGGCCGCTTCCCCGCCCGCCCAGGGCCGCACTGTCGCGAGTGCCCGGCGCTCGACCTGCTGTGCGCCGGGCCGAACCTGGAGTGGGAGGGGTGAGGGAGGAGCGGCGCCGGCGCGCCGCCGACATCCTCGACCGCCTCGCCGCTGAGCATCCCGGCGCCGCGATCGAGCTTGACTGGTCGACGCCGCTCGAGCTGCTCGTGGCGACGATCCTCTCGGCCCAGTCGACCGATGTCGGCGTGAACAAGGTGACGGCGACGCTCTTTCGCCGCTTCCGCACGCCCGAGGACTACCTGGCCGTGCCGCCCGGCGACCTCGAGCAGCTGATCAAGCCGACGGGCTTCTTCCGCCAGAAGACGGCGGCGATCCGCGGGTGCTGCGCCTCGATCCTCGAGCGGTACGGCGGCGAGGTGCCGACGACGACGGCCGAGCTCGTGCAGCTGCCCGGCGTGGGCCGGAAGACGGCGGCCGTGGTGGCGTCCAACGCCTTCGGCCGCCGCGAGGGGATCGCCGTCGACACGCACGTGCGCCGGCTCTCGCGCCGGCTCGGCCTCACCCGGCACACCGATCCGGACAAGATCGAGCGGGTGCTGATGCAGCTCTACCCGCGCGAGCGCTGGCTGCAGGTGTCCGACGTGCTGATCTTCCACGGTCGCCGGGTGTGCTTCGCCCGCTCGCCGCGCTGTGCCGAGTGCGCCGTGAACGACGTGTGCCCGTCGGCCTTCCGCTTCGGCCCGGGGAGGTCCGGCACAGCGTCGTGACGCCGCGGGCGTAGATCCGTGACAGGCCGGTGCGGGATCCTGCCCGGCATGCCCCGAGTCGAGCTCGAGCTCTACGCAGACCGCGTCGCCCGCCACGCCGAGCGGCTGCGAGACGACGTCGACGGCGCCCGGCTGCGTCTTGCCTGGAGCGCGATCGAGGAGCGCGTCCGCAGCGAGCTCGGCGCCCACGACGCCGCGGTGCTCGAGGCGCTCGGAGTGCTCGTTGCCGTCGACGCGGCCGGGGAGCGGCGCCTGCTCGAGCGCCGCCTGCGCCAGCTGCGGGCGCTCGAGCGGCTGCAGTCGCTGGTCGAGCAGGAGCTCCAGGCGGCGCGCCCTCCTGCGGATGGGGAAACGCGATGAGGCCGGCGCGCCGGCCTGCGCTACTCGTCGCCGCCGTCGAGCTCGGGCGCAAGCGACGCCAGCATGCCGCCGTCGTCGTCGTATGCGGGAAACAGGTCGACGCGCACCTTTCGGCGCCGGCCGGAGTGGTGGCGCAGCGTGACGTGCTGGTCGAGCTTGCGCACGCCCCACTCGAGCACCACGGGGATCGGGTTGTCGCCGTTCTGGAATCCCGAGAGCCCGAAGGCGTCGCCGAGCGACTCCCCCATGATCTCGCGCTCGGAGTAGCCGGTGAGCTCGAACACGCCGCGGCCGCACGAGAGCACGCGGCCGTCCTTGTCGCAGGTGACCATGCCCGCGCCGGCCGGGGGGAAGAAATCCTCGAGGAGCTCGAATAGGTAGCCGAACCCGCACTTGGAGCAGCCGACGGGCTGGTGGGTGAGGCCCGCCTTGCCGTCGTCATCAAGGGCGCGGGTGGTGCAGTTCGGGCAGATGAAGAATCGCATGCTGTCCTGCAATGTACCGAAGCGCCACGTGCGATCATGTGGCATGTCATCCAGCGCCAACCGCCCGCGTACGCTGGCCGGCCGGCCGGCCGCCGAGCTCGAGGGAGTGTTCGCCCGCGGTGTCCCGCCCGAGCCGCCCCTGGACGGCCGCTACGACGGCGCGCTGCTGCATCTGACGCTCGGCCCCGGTGCCGACCAGGCGTTCTCGGCGCTGCTGGGGCTGTGGCTGCCGTGGCTCGGCAAGCGCTTCGACGCCGGGTCTGCGAGCGGCGAGAACGTGTTCGACATGAGCGTCTACCGGGCGGGCGAGCGGCTCACGCCGGCGCCGTACCGGGCGTGGTGGCCCGAGGACGTCTCGAGCTACCGGGCGCTGCGCTTCACGACCTCGAGCGGCGCCGGCCGTCTCGACCCCGGGCTCGAGGTGGTGCGGATCGACTACGACCTACCCGAGAACCCGCCGCTCCTGCGCCGCATCGTCGACGAGCTCGTCGCCGTGCAGCCCGGCGTCTATCTGGGTCAGGCGATCCTGCGCCGCGGCTCCGGCGGCCGCCGCCTGGCCTGGTTCACGCTCGAGTAGCGGCGGCTTTGGTGTCTGCGCCCGCCGCCTCGCCGGGGTGGGTGAGCCAGCGCTCGGCGTCGAGCGCCGCCATGCACCCCATGCCGGCGGCCGTCACGGCCTGGCGGTAGACGTGGTCGACCACGTCGCCGGCCGCGAACACGCCCTCGATGTTGGTGGCGGTCGAGCCGTCGCGGGTCAGCAGGTAGCCGGCGTCGTCCATGTCGAGGATGCCGGTGAAGATGCTCGTCGTCGGGTCGTGGCCGATCGCGACGAAGAGGCCGTCGGCCTCGAGCTCGCGCGTCTCGCCGGTGGCCGTGTCGTGCAGCCTCACGCCCTTCACCGAGCCGTGGTCGGTACCGAGCACCTCGGTCACGACGGCGTTCAGGACGAAATCGATGTTCGGCTTCGAGCGGGCGTGGTCGATCATGATCGCCGAGGCCCGGAACTCCTCACGCCGGTGGACGAGGGTCACGTTCGTGGCGAACTTGGCCAGGAACGTCGCCTCCTCCATCGCCGAGTCGCCACCGCCGACGACCACGACGTTCTTGGCCCGGAAGAAGGCCGCGTCGCAGACCGCGCAGTAGCTGACGCCGCGGCCTTGCAGCGACACCTCGGTCTCGAGGCCGAGCTTGCGCGCGGTCGCGCCCGTGGCGACGATCACGGCCCGGGCGCGATGCTCGTCATCGCCGACGAACACGCGCAGCGGCTGCTCGGAGAAGTCGACCCTGGTGACGTCGTCGGCCACGAGCTCCGCGCCGAAGCGCTGCGCCTGGGCGCGCATCGTCTGCATGAGCTCCGGGCCGAGGATGCCGTCACGGAACCCGGGATAGTTGTCGACGTCGGAGGTGATCATCAGCTGTCCGCCGTAGGCGAACCCCTCGAAGACGAGCGGCTGCAGGTTGGCGCGGGCGGCGTACAGCGCCGCCGTGTAGCCCGCCGGACCTCCGCCGATGATGATGACCTCTCGGATGTCGCTTGTCATGTGGCTCCTTCGCCGTCAGTCGGGGAGTCTGTCCCCTCATGAAGATTAACGATCAAGACGCGGAAAGATTCCTGGCAGCCCTCACACCACAGGCTGCCGTCGGCCATGCGGTTGCCGAAGAACGAGCCGAGCGGCTGTCCGCAGAAGGGGCAATAGCGCGCCTCCGGGCCGGCTGCGGTGGGCCCGGTCACGACTCCGCCAGCCATGCGCCCGCGAGGAACGCCGTGAGCGTCAGGGCGAGCATGAGCGCCGACGCCGCGATCCGCGCCCGCGTCCCGCGCACCGCGGCGTGCCCTGCGAGCAGCACGATGATCGCAACGAGCAGCGCCTCCTTCAGGTCGACCACCCCGGGGTGCGCACTGGCCGAGCCGGAGTGGCGGCTGAGCGCGATCCCGCTCGCGGCGAGCGCAACGAGCGCCGTGCCGCCCGTGACCGCCAGGCTGCGGCCGGCGCCGCGCACGACCGCGCGCACCTCCTCGGCGGGCAGGCGCCGGCGCAAGGCGGGGACGAGCACGAGCAGCGTCACCTGCATCCCGAGCCACGCGGCCGCGGCGGCGAGGTGCACGAAGCGCACGAGCGTCCAGGTCCACATCGACGGCCAATATAGGCGGTGTTCCCGGCGGAGGGCCATCGCTATCATGCGACCGGATGGGCAAGGCAAAGAAAGAGCTCACCAACCAGCGCCGCGCGCAGCGGCTCGGCACAGGTGAGGGCATCGCACCCGGTTCGCACAAGCGGGGCGGCGGCGTGCCGCCGTGGGCGTGGTTCGTCGGTGGCTCGGTGCTGCTCGCAGCGGTGATCGTGGCGGCCGCCGTGCTCGTCACCCGCAGCTCGAGCTCGAGCGCCGCCGGCGGTGGCCAGCGGGCGGCGGTGGTGCAGGACCGCCTTTCCCACTCGAAGATCGACTTCACCTCCGAGGGCACGTGGCCGGCGAACTACGCGAATCTCGACGGCGCCCTGACGGCGCTCAACCTCGCTCCGAACCCGAACGCACAGCTCGCGGTGCACTACCACTGGCACCTGACCGTGTACGCCGGGGGGCGCAACGTGGTCGTCCCGCGCAACGTCGGCCTCCAGAACCCGCCGGGCCTCTCCTCCGACATCCACACGCACGACGTCAGCACCGACGTGCACGACGGCATCATCCACGTTGAGTCGCCCCAGCAGGGGTTCCGGGCGACGGTGCTCGACTTCTTCGACGTCTGGGGCGTCTACGCCACCGACAAGTGCCTGGGTGGCTACTGCGACGGGGTGAAGGTCTATGTCGACGGGCAGATCTCGCCCGCAGGCCTTGCGACCGAGCCCGGCGAGCACGCCGCCGTCACGGTCGTCGCCGGCAAGCTGCCGCCCGGCGTGACGCCGGACAAGAAGTTCACCGGCTTCTCGCCCGGCGAGTGACCTATCCGGCCGGGGCCGGGTCCTCTTCGTCGGCGAACAGATCCTGTGCGCCCATGCGGCCGACGCGCGGGATCAGCTCGAGTTCGCCGGGATAGCTGTAGTAGAGCCGCTGGGCGGTGCCGGAGGCCATGTAGGGCCGGTCGAGCTCGAGGACGACGCTGCGCCCGGAGACGCGGGCGACCGTGCCGAGCTCTCCCAGCTTCGGGCTGTTACGCCCGACGATCCGCACCCGGTCTCCGGCCGCCGGCGTCGGCGGGGCCTGGCGGAGCTTGTACGTCGGCTGGTCGGGACGCTTGCGCAGGTGCATGGCCGCCGGATTGTACGGCCAGATCCGGCGTGACGGCTCGGGTGGAGCCGCCGCCGTAGGCGATCGCCGCGCAGGCGAGGCCGCCGCCGACCAGGAACCCGCCGGCGATGTCGCTCGGCACGTGCAGACCGCCGATCTCGAGCAGGGTCGTCACGAAGACCACCCAGGCGATCACCCACGGCAGCGCGCGCGGCCAGAGGACGGCTGCGAGCGCCGCGAGGAGCACCGAGCGCGTCGTGTGCCCGCTCGGGTACGAGCCGTTCACGGTGACGCCGAAGATGATCGAGACGGGTGCGAACTGGATCTGTGAGACGTACAGCTTGCCCAGGCCCTCCACCGCGAGCGCGGCTGCGAGCGCCGCCGGCCAGGCGAGCGCGGCGCGCGGGCGGCCGCGGCGCACGAAGAGCACGCTCGCGCCGGCGACGAGCACGATCGCCGACAGCGTGTCGGCCGGCGCGAAGGCGAGTGCGGCGGCGCTCACGAGCAGCGAGCGCTCGCCGCGGACGATGGGCCGCAGCGCGTTCACGGGGTCGGCCGGCGCCACCGTGAGGGCGATCGACGTGTCGGCGAGCGGCTGCAGATGGTGGATTGCGTAGCGATCGGCCGAGCGCAGCAGGCCGGCCTGGACGGCCGCCGTCAGCACGAGGAAGGCGGCTGCGAGCAGGATGGCGCGACGCATCGGGGCACACTAGGGCCGGATCGGGTGTACCGTCGCGGGTGACCCTGTGGCGGAACTGGCAGACGCACCGGGCTTAAACCCCGGAGGCCCAACGGGCCGTGTGGGTTCGAGTCCCACCAGGGTCAATCACGCCGAGGCGACACCCGCCGAGCGTCTTTTTGCCCCAGACGCCCGTCTGCGCGGTGAGGTGTCGTCGCGAGCGTGAGCCGGTGGAGACTCACACGTCGTTTCTACCCGCACCGGGACCATCCAGTCACGCTCGTCGCCCAACGCGCATCATGTTCGGTGCGGGAGGCTGAATTGACTCGGCGATGGGACGGCGCCTCCCGCTTCGGGGGCGTTCGTCGAGCGCACGCAGTCCCCGGCGGGCCGGTTCGCTCATCGCGCCGCAAGCGACCGACGTGACCGATCTCCCCAGCGAGGTCGTCCAGCATCAACTGTGCATTGGCGACGCGTGTCGGGCACCGTCGATGCTTCCAACTTGGCGGCCGGGCCCGGCGACGCCGTTCGACGCCTCCGTCGCGCGTTTGGTGGAACGCGAGCGAGGGTAAATCGGCTCTCGTGTCCGACTCGACGCCTCTAAGCACATATCTAAACGATCACCTTGCGGGGTCCGCTCTTGCGATCGATCTAGTCAAGAGAATGCGCTCGAACAATGAGGGCACCGAGTTCGGCGCCTTTCTTGACGCCCTCCAGGCTGATATCGAGGAGGATCGCACCGCGCTGCAGCAGGTGATGGACGCGGTCGGTGCAACGCCTAGCCCGATCAAGCAGGCCGGAGGCCGGATGCTCGAGACACTCAGCCGGGTCAAGTTCGACCAGCGACTCACCCGCAGTGGTGACCTGAGCCGCCTGATGGAAACGGAGGCTCTGTCGCTCGGCATCGAAGGCAAACTCGCCGGGTGGCGCACCCTCAAACACCTCCCACAGAGTGATCTCGGCGTCAACTTGGACGCGCTAATCCAACGCGCCCGAGACCAGCGCGACAGGCTCGAGCCGTTTCGAATCGACGCTGCCCAACGCGCGCTTTCCTAGACGAACACTCCCTCTCGCCCGGCCGCAGGTCCGCATGATCCCGAGCGCGAGCGTAACTAGACACGGTCTCCGGAGCGAGCGCGTCGCGGTACTCGCATCGCCTTCGCAGCCGGGTGCGGGCGGAGAACCTGCCACGCCTGCGGAATCGTCGGCGAGCGAGATCGTCTTTAGCAGTCCGTCGCGGTAATGGCGGGAGGTTGGGTTGGGTCGCTACGGAGCGATGGTGATCGGGGTGGTGACGGCGATCGGTGGTTTCGTCGATATCGGCGAGTTGGTGGCGATGCCGCAGGCGGGGGCGGAGTACCGGTTTGGGTTGTTGTGGGCGGTGCTGGTGGGGACGGTCGGCGCGATCGCATATGCGGAAATGACGGGGCGGGTTGAGCTTGCGTCGCAGCGGACGGTGTTTGATCTGATCCGGGAGCGGTTGGGGTTGCGGCTGGGTTTGGTGCCGTTGGTGGCGGCGACGTTGCTGAACGTGTTGATGTTGGTGGCTGAGATCGGTGGGATGGCGTTCGTGCTTGAGTTGGCAAGCGGCGTGGAGCCGGTGTGGCTGGTCGCGCCGCTGGCGCTTGGGCTGGTGCTGTTTGAGCTCAAGGGCACGTGGACGCTGCTTGAGAATGTCCCGTCCGTGCTGGGACTGGCGTTGCTCGTGGTGCCGGCGGCGCTGATCTTTGGTGGGCTTAGCGTCGATTGGGAGGGCGCGGCGCGCCAGGTTGTGCTGCCACGGTTTGAGAAGCAGGACGTGGCCGTTTACCTGATCACCGCGATCGCTGTTTTGGGTGCGGGTATGAGCCCGTATGAGTGGTATTTCTACTCCTCGGGTGGGCGCGAGGAAGGCTGGACTGTGCGTGATCTGGGCGTCAACCGCGTGACCGCGATCGCCGGGTTTGCGCTCGGGTCGATCCTTGCCTTCTCGCTGCTGATCGGCGCCGCGACGCTGTTTTATCCGCTCAATATCTCGCCCGCCCACCTGTTCCAGGCCGGGCTGATCCCATCGACCGCGTTTGGGGAGTGGGGCATGGCGCTGTTTTTGGTCGGCGCGTTCGGGTGTGTGCTTGGCGCGTCGATCGAGGTCTCGTTGGCCACCGCGCAGGGGATCGCCCAGTTCTTCGGCCGGCCGTGGGGCTCGTCGCGACCGCCGCGTCAGGTACCGACGTTCACGCTCGCCTACGCGCTGCCGGTGCTCGCGGCGCTCGTCATCCTGTTTACCGGTGTCGACCCGATCAAGGTAACGGTGATCGCGCTTGCGTTCACGGTGGTGGCGTTGCCGCTGACGTTTCTGCCGCTGCTGATCGTCGCAAACGACCCGCTGTACATGGGCGAGCTGCGAAACGGATGGCTTTCGAATAGCCTCGGCCTCGTGTTCCTTGCGCTGCTGACGGTGGCCGGAGCGGCGGCGATCCCGCTGCTGGTGATCACCGGAGGCGCGGGCTGATGGACGTCGCCCGCGACCTCGTCGACCATCAACTCGTTGACCGGGACGGACGCGAGTGTGGCCGCGTCGACGACGTCTGGATCGAATGGGAAGCCGACGGCGCGCGCCTCGGCCCACTCATGAGGGGCACGGCCACCATGCTCGACCAACTCGGCGCGGCCGGACGACTGCTCCAACACGTCGGGAACCCGCGCGCGGGCCGGTCGCAACCGATCGAATGGGCCAGGGTCGCGCGGGTCGAGCGAAGCCGCGTCCTCCTCACCGACCCACCCTCCGAAACGGCCCGTACCCGCCAACGGGCGTCAGGCGCGCGCCGCTACTCGGCGATCGCACGCCTGCCCGTCATCGACGCCGCCGACGAGCGCCGAGGCGTGCTCGACCTCCGCACCCAAGCCACCCGCGGCGGCGCGGCACCCGCAATCCTCGGGCTGATCGTGTGCCGGCGTACCTGGCTACGCACACTCGGCATGAAGCGCTACGACGCCGCCGGCATCCCCCTCGCCGATATCCAAGACCACGCCCGCTTCGTGCCATGGAACGCGGTCACAGCCCTCGGCGATGCCATCCACTTAGGTGTCGCCTTCGCCGACCTGCCACGACTCGGCGATGCACCCGACCCGGGGCCACCGCCACTGGCGCCTGCGCCAGAGAAGCCATGACCCGCCTGCTCACCATCGCCGTCGCCGTCGCGCTTGCCGCCACAGCCTGCCGTGCACCCGGCGAGCCGCCGCTCCACCCCAACGACGCCACCTACCGCGATCTCATCCGCCGCGAAGTCGCAACCGCCGGCAGCGCACTCGGCTCCGCCGAACTCGTCCTCGCCCAAGCCCGCGCCGGCAAAATCACCACGACCTACGCCCAAGTCGGGCTGCGCCAAACCGCCGACGACCTCGCCGGCGTCGCCACCGACCTCGCCCAAGTAACACCGCCAGCCCCACGCGCCGCCGCCCAGCAACACCTCCGCGCAATCGTCACCAAAGACCGCAACCTCCTACACACCATCGCAGACCACTGGCCAAGCGCACAGACGCTCGCGCGAGCGCAAGCCCGCGCGGCCACCGACCAAAAACGCGTCAACGGCCCCCTCACCACCACCCTCGGCGCCTAGGAGTCAAGACCCCCTACCCGTAGGCGAGTGGGCCTGTGCGCCCGCCGCCGCGCCGGTCTCAGCCAGGGTTGCGCTTGGGCGGCTCGCGGCCAAGCGAATGCGACCGATGGCGTTTTGGTGGTGGCGTTGCGGGGCACATGGTGGAGAGTGGAACGGTCTCTGATTCGGGCAGGTCTGCCGAGTCTCCGGTGCGAGCGGAGACGTTTGTGCCTCGTTGGGGTGCCGTGTGTAATGCGACGGCGTAGGTGTACGCGGATGGTGGGGGTTCTGTGAGTACGTATGCGGCTTGGGGTCCTGGTGGGCGGGGGGATAGGCGCGGGGCGACTGAGGAGACGGTCGAGACGGCGATTCCGGCTCGGATGGATCGGCTTCCGTTGGCGCGTTGGCATTGGTTTGTGATCGTCGCGCTGGGCGCGGTGTGGGTCTTGGATGGGCTCGAGGTGACGATTGTCGGGTCGATCGCGGCTCAGCTTGAGAAGCCGGCCACGCTTGGGTTCTCGCCGTCGCAGCTTGGCTTGGCTGGGTCGATTTACGTTGCGGGCGCCGTTGTTGGCGCGCTGTTCTTCGGGTATCTCACTGATCGATTCGGGCGCAAGAAGCTGTTCATGGTCACCCTGGTCGTCTACCTGGTGGCTACGACAAGCACCGCGTTTTCGCAGAACTTCACGGAGTTCGCGCTCGCGCGATTCTTTACCGGTGCCGGTATCGGTGGCGAGTACTCGGCGATCAACTCAGCCATCGACGAGTTGATTCCGGCGCGCGTACGAGGCTGGGTCGATCTCGCCATCAACGGGTCATTCTGGATCGGCACCGCGATTGGGGCGGCCGCGTCGCTCGTCCTGCTAAATCCGAAGTACTTCGCGGTCGATGTCGGCTGGCGGGTTGGCTTCGGAATCGGCGCGATACTCGCCGTTGGTGTTCTGCTGGTGCGCCAGTATGTGCCGGAGAGTCCCCGCTGGCTGATGACACACGGACGAGTAGACGAGGCGGAGGAGATCGTCTCGGACATCGAAGACCACGTCGAGGACTCGACCGGCGACGAACTGCCCGAGGCCGAGGACAGCATCCAGGTGCGGCAGCAGAAGAGCATCGGGTTCGGTCCGGTCATCAGCGCCGTTTTTGGGAAGTACAAGCGTCGATCGGTTCTCGGCTTGATGCTGATGGGGTCGCAAGCGTTCTTCTATAACGCGATCTTCTTCACGTATGCGCTCGTCCTGTCGAACTTCTACCACGTCAGCGCCTCATCGATCGGCTACTACATCCTGCCGTTCGCCGTGGGCAACTTCCTGGGGCCAATCTTGATGGGCCGCCTGTTCGACGTGGTCGGCCGTAAGATCATGATCTCATCGACGTATATCCTCGCCGGAGGTGGCTTGATATTTGTCGGCTACCTGTTCCAACAGGACTCCATCTCGGCGACCCAACTCACAGTTGGTTGGTCGCTGATCTTCTTTTTCGCCTCCGCCGGCGCAAGTGCCGCTTACCTTACGGTCAGCGAAGTGTTCCCAATGGAGACGCGGGCGATGGCGATCGCGTTCTTCTACTCGATCGCCACCGGCCTGGGCGGGATCATCGGACCAGCACTCTATGGTCACAACATCGCCAGCGGAAGTCGCACCACCGTCTACTACGGCTACCTGCTTGGAGCCGGCCTGATGATCCTCGGCGGGCTCACCGAGATCTGGCTCGGCGTCAACGCAGAGCAACGCTCGCTCGAGGACGTCGCCGAACCATTGACCGCCGAAGGAACACGCTGAAGCGGCGCGCCGTGACCCGAGGCTCAACGGCCGCACACGAACGCGACGTGCGGCCCATCACCGGTATCGCTCCCTCCGCCAACGTCGCGCGACGGGCTCACGTGCAACAGACGGATCGGACGCGCGTACTCCAGCCTTCTACACCAGGAGAATCCGATGTCTGATGGTCACAAGGTCAAGCCCAGCGAGCAGCGCGGTGGAACGACCCCGGATGAAGCCGAGATCCGCGAAAAGGGGGAGTGGGCGGCCTCCGCCAACGAGGGTGTCGTCCCCGCCGAGCTTGGCGGATCTGACGCCCCTGAGGAGATGCTCTCCGCGGACCCGCAGCTCGGCAGCGGGGTTCTAGGAGAGACCACGGGTTCCGACGAGCCGGCCACCGAGGACGGCGTCGACCTCAGCGCAGGCGACGACGCTGATGCGACGTCCGACGGCGGCCCAGCCCTGCCCGACGGTGTCGAACCCGCCCTCAAGGACATCGCAGCCGCGCGCCTCAAGGCCGACAAAGAAACGCTCGCCTAACCGCACTACCAGCGCCTACCCAGCCGACGCGGGTCGTGCGAGTGAAATCGGCCTTGTCGACCCCCGGCGTCACCGACCGCCCTTGGGCCTCGTTCGCGTGGGCCACGAGATGGGCCTGCGAGACCGCTGGGTGCGCGCGGGTCGCCTTGGGCGACGGCGTCTATCGTTCGGCTCCGGCCACCGGCCGGGTCTGAGCTGGGAGCGAAACTCGGCCCTCGCGAAGCCAGAGACTCACGTGGCGCGGGTGCACTGTGACCGTGACGACGTCGAGCACCTCAGTCCGCAGCGCATCGAGATCGATCTGCTCGCGGAGGTGACTTGTGAAGGCGTCGAGGGTCGCGACTGCGTCGTACTTGCGGCGATAGAAGCGGTGGTCGACACGCTGCTGGATCCGCCTCCGCAAAGGCTGGAACGCCGCCGCGGCCGCGAGCGTCGATGCCGTCACCGCCAGTGCCCCGGACTGGCCTGTCACCGTCCGCAGCGCAGCCTCCACTGTGTAGACCCCGACCAGGTACACGACGGCAAGCGTGCCGACGAGCGTCGTGTATACAAGGGTCTTGCGGACGATGACATCGATCTCGTACAACCGGTAACGGAGGATGGCGATGCCGGTCGCGATTGGCAGCGCGGCTGACCCCGTTGCGAAGAGGGCCAGCACCGCCCACTCCCAGGTGGCGGCGACGTTCCACCACCAAAGCGACTGCACGGCCAAGCTGACCATGAACAGGGCCGACGCTCCCCCAAACCACTTCAGCTGCTGGCGCAACACTCCCGTGGCTCGCCGGAACCGGCGGACGAGCGAGACGACCGCTGCCGCGGCGACGCCGAGCACGATCACGGCAGAGATCGCCGTGGGCACGCCGACTCCGGGGCCGGTCACGCCGTAGGGGTTCGCGACCGCTTGCGACGGGTCGATGGAGTTCAGCATCCCGTGCTGGAAGACGTGCAGTACCAGGAAGACCGTGCCCGCTACAGTCGAGATCCGCGCGACTGGGCGCCACCGCGGCGACGGCAGGCGGCCGGTCGGGAAGAGCAGGAACAGGGTCACGACCAGGCCGAACAGGAGCGGTGGGTAGATCAGCCCGGAGGCGACCAGGGCGGCAGTGCCTCCCGGAAGTGAGTTCGGGGCGGGCTGCAGGGCGCGCATCGAGTACGCCTCACCGGCGATCGCGATGGCTGCCATCACGCCATAGCCGAGCAGCAGCCAGCCGATCGGATTCTCGGCCCGTCGCGAGCTCAGCACCGCCCCGACGCTCGAGAAGGCAAGCTGCACAGCGCCGAACGTCAGCAGCCACCCCAGCGCACCTCCGTCCCAGACGGTCAGAATCGCGGCTGCCGCGAGCAGCAGGGTCGAGACCACCCATGCCACGGCCGCAAGACGCCTCTTCGCGCTCGCGCTCACCAGATTATTGTGACATCCCGGCGTCCGGAGAACGTTACGGCGAGCCGGAGCGGCGCCGCGGGTAAGTAACCGGCTGCGCGGGCCGACCCTGGCGCCAGGCCGGCGGAAGCGGTCGCGAGCGTCCCCAGGGCGCCCACCACCCGCAACGCGTTTCACCACGACGGACGCCCGATCAGCTGGGTCTACTTCCGTCGGGAAGTGTGGGCGCCTGCCCTCGAAGCGGCCGGCCTCGAGTACCGCGCGCCCCTACTGCCTGCGGCACACGTTCGCGTACTGGTCGCTCCGCGCCGGCGTTGGCATCGCTGCCCTGGCCCGAGAAATGGGCCACGAATCCACAGAACACAGCTTCAGGATCTATGGCGGCAGCTGCCTGGACGAAGCGACCGCGCCGCATCGCTCCGAGAATCCTGGGCGGATGGCACGCCCTTGGAACGAGACATACCGCAAACCGGCACGCAGAGTGAGTCACAGAGTCCCACCAGGGTCACTCGCACAGAGTGGGGCGTTGGGAGTAGGGTCTTCCGAGCCCAATCCAAGGAGGACTGATGAGCAGGATGGCCCCCAACCAGTTTCCGTTCCAGGACGACATCCTCCGCCAGCTGGCGAAGGGCGCCGCCACGGCGGCCTCGGTGTCGAACGTGATCGCGAGCGAGGGGCGCGCGCCGGGGCACGGGGAGAACTCGCCTGAGCTCCACCGGGACGTTGCCGAGAACATCGACCACCTCGTCAACATCCGGCTCGCCGAGTACACCGGGGAGACGCCGCGCACGGCCCAGCTCACCCAGGCCGGGCAGGACGCCGCCGCGTCGCTGCCCTGAGACTTCACCGGCGGCTACGGGCTGAACGTCACGCTCGCACGGGCGTGTGAGTGTGACCACCACCGCGATGGCGGAGGCGAAGGGTATGCCCACACCCGCCGGTCAGCCCGTCTTCGGCACGGGCCCGTGGCTGTATGTGACCGCCGGGTAGAGGGCGTCGGCGGCGGGGAGCTGGCCTGTGAGCGGCTGGCCCGGCGCCTTGACCGGGAAGTAGCGCACGCGATCGCCGTCGATGAGGACGCTCCAGCGCTGGGTGATCCAGAGCTCGTCGCCCTTGCGGATCTCCCACTGGAAGCGGTCGAGCGGCCGGATGGCGGGCCCGGCGATGCGGTCGCCGCGCGCGTCGAACTGGCTGCCGTGGCAGGGGCAGGCGAAGCCGGCCGTCGTCACCGCGGCGGGACATCCGACGTGGGTGCAGCGGTTCGAGAACACGACGAACATCGCCCGGGGCGAGAGCCAGTCGCGATCGGCGCCGCCCGTGTGGTGGACGTAGGCGAGCCCGCTCGAGACGAGCGGCTGGTTGGGGTCATCGACGTACGGGGCCGCGGTGGGGGCGAAGCCGGTCTCCGGCATGAACGCACCGATCGGGCCCAGCGAGACGGGCCGGAACGTCGCCTCCTGCGTTGCCGGCGCAAGCAGGGCGCCGGCGACCGGGGCGGCGATCACGCCGCCGATGGTCGCGCCGAGGCCGACCGTGGCGACGCCGAGCAGGCCACGGCGGGTCGATGTCGGTCCGCGCTGCGAGTTGGTCATGATGCTCTCCTTTGGGTGTGGATGGTGCGCAGCGTCGCCGGCGCCGGCACGGTGCCGGCAGCGGCGAGCGGAGCGCCGTCGTACGTCGGGCCGAACTCGGCCAGTGCCCATCCGGCGGTGGCGCCGAGCCTCGCCGCCACGCGCTGTACGAGCGACGGGACGACGGGCAGCTGGACGTCGCGGTGGTGGTGATCTGCGATCGCGGCGAGGCGCAGCGGGTGCGGCACGCCGCGGCGGTTGGTCTTGCCGTCGCGGGCGAGCGCGAACATCGTCTCCAGCAGGCGCTCGAACCCCAGTGCGGGCCGCACCTCGCACAGGAACCGCGCTTCGCCCTCGCCCGCGTTCCAGAACTCGTGGGCGGTACCGGGCTTCACGACGACGGTCTCGTCGGCCACGGCGACCCGGCGTCCGCGACCGACCCGGAACCCCACCGTGCCGGCCACGATCCGGAACGTCTCGGTCTGGTTCGGATGTACGTGCGGGCCGGCGGCGAAGCCTCCGGGCGCCAAGGTGACGTCGGCGATCACGACCTCTCCGCCGGAATCCGCCGCCGTGCGCTGGAAGGTCACCGTCTCCCCGGTGAGGGGATTTGCGATCGAGTCTCCGGTGCGAGCCATGTGGGTGTTCCTCCTGTCGTTCTCCGGTGGTAGCGGCGGTGGGCGCCGATCGGTTTTCGGGCACCGAAATCCGATTCGGGGTCCGACCGGCTAGGAGGGTTAGAGTGGCGATCGGATACCTGACCTTCCCGGCTCGGCGCAGTCCCGAGCGGCCCCAATCGGTGTGGGACTACACCCGACTTCCGGACGCGGATCTCCTGGCGCTCGTCGCCGAGGATCGCGACCGGACGGCCTTCGAGGAGTTCTTCAGCCGCTACTCCAGGTCGGTCTACTCGCTCATGGTCAGGCAGCTCGGCGACGCCGGATGGGCTGACGACGTCGTTCAGGAGGCGTTCATCTCGGTCTGGCGGCACGCCCGCACCTACCGCCCCGAGCGCGGCAATGTGACCGGATGGCTCTTCACGATCGCGCGCAACGCCGGGTACGACGCCGCCCGGCGGCGTCAGGCCCAGTGGCTCGTCGACGCCCCCGACCGGCCCGACCCCGGAGCGACGCCCCACGACGAGACGGCGGCGAAGCTGGAGGCCTTCCACCTGCACGTGTGCATCGACCGGCTGCCGGCGAAGGAGCGCGAGATCATCGAGCTCGCCTATCTCAAGGGGATGTCGCAGAGCGAGATCGCGGCCGAGCTCGGGATGCCGCTGGGAACGGTGAAGACGCGTAACCGTGCCGCACTGGCACACCTCGCCGAGATCCTCGAACAGGAGGAGCACGCATGAGCGAGCGCGACCTGGAAGCTCTCGAGCGCAGGCTGCGCACGCTCCCTGACCTGCTGGACGTCCCTGCCGATCTCGTCGATCCGTCCGTGCAGGCCGCGATCGCCGAGCCCGATGCCCCAGCCGCCTCCCGCGCGGCGCCCCGCCGTTCCCGCACGTCGTCGCGCCGATGGACGCGGCGGTGGTCGTTCGCCGGCGTCGTCGTCGCCGCCGCCGCCCTGATCGCCGTGACCTTCGTCGTGCGATCCGAGATCTCGGGTCCGACCCAGTACCGGCGCATCGCGACCCTCTCCGGTGCCGGCAACGCGGCCGGCACCGTCGCGGTCGGCCCGGCGCACGGCGCGATCGAGCCGGTGCGCGTGTCGATCACCCACCTGCACCCGGCGCCCGCCGACAACTACTACGAGATCTGGTTCCAGACCGGCGGGCGGCAGATCCCGGGAGTCGCGTTCAACGCTGGTGCCGACGGCTCGGCCGAGATCCGGCTCACCGCCCCGACGAACACGAAGTGGGTGCGGTGCTGGATCACGCGCCAGTCGCTCGCCGACCCGGGCGCCTCGACCATCGTCATGCGGGCGAGCGGCACGCCGCAATCGACGTAGGCTTGTCCGTGAGATGCGCACGGACGTCGAGACGATCGTCGTCGGGGCCGGGCATGCCGGGCTCGCCGCGAGCGGCGCGCTGACTGAGCGCGGCCGGGAGCACCTCGTGCTCGAGGAGGGCCGCGTGGGCGAGACGTGGCTCGCCGACCGCTGGGACTCGTTCCGGCTGAACACGCCCCGATGGATGTCGCGCCTGCCGGGCCAGCCGCTCGACCCTGGCGACCGCGATGGGTTCGACGCGGCGCCGGAGTTCGCCGACCTGCTCGCGGCCTATGTGCGCGAGCGCGGCCTGCCGGTGCGCGAGGGCGCCGGGCGCGCGACGGTCGCCCACACCGGCGACGGCGGCCTGCTCGTCCGCACCGCCGCCGAGGAGTTGCGCGCGGCCAACGTCATCCTCGCGACCGGCTTCCAGCAGCTCGTCGCGTGGCCGCCGCTCGCCGCGGTCCTGCCGGCGCGCCTGCTCCAGCTCGACGTGCGCACGTACAAGGGGGCGCAGCGGCTGCCCGACGGCGCGGTGCTCGTCGTCGGCGGCGGTCAGTCCGGGTGCCAGATCGCCGAGGATCTCGCCCGGGCGGGGCGGCGCGTGGTGCTTGCGACGAGCCGCGTGGGCTGGGTGCCGCGGCGCTACCGCGGCCGCGACGCGCTGCGCTGGTGGATCGACACCGGGTTCTTCGACGTGCGCCGCGCCGACGTGGACGATGCCGCCATCCGCTCGTGGCGCCAGCCGCTCGTCTCGGGCGCGAACGGCGGCCGCAGCCTCTCGCTGCCGCTGCTCGCGCGTCTCGGCGTTGACCTGCGCGGGCGCCTTGAGGGCGCCGACGGCGAGGCACTGCGCTTCGCCGACACCGTCCCGGCGCACATCCGCTTCGGCGAGGAGACGGCCGCGGAGTACCGGCGCTCGATCGACGAGTACATCGCGCAGACCGGGATCGACGCTCCGCCCGCCGCCGACGATCCGGTCGACGAGGCGGAGTGGCCACTCGACCGTCGGGCCGACGGCCAACCGGCCGGTCGCGTACGCCAGAGTGGCCAGTCCCCGCGCGACCTGCGGCTCGACCGCGCCGGGGTGTCGACGGTGATCTGGTGCACCGGCATGCGCCCCCGGCTCGATGGGCTCGACCTGGCCGTGCCGATGCGCGGCGCTGCGATCGATCACGTCGACGGCGTGACGGCCGTGCCGGGGCTCTACCTGATCGGCGCTCCGTGGCTCTGCACGCGCAAGTCCGGGATCATCTGGGGCGTCGGGGCGGACGCGAGCCGGCTCGCCGGCCTCATCGCTGAGAACGGGCCACGGCCCGCGTCCGCCGAACGGCCGGGCTAGCTGCTGCGGGCGTCGCTCTCGCGGGCACGCGCACCGGTCTCGACATCGGGGTCGAGCTCGTCCGCGCGCTCGTGCAGCGCGTCGGCGTCCGCGCGGGCCTGATCGGCCTGCGCCCGCTCCTGTGCGGCGGCCAGCCGCTCCTGCTCGGCGCGGGCAGCCTTCTCGTCCGCAGCCGCGCGGGCCTGGTCGGCCGCGAGCGTCCGCGTCTCGGCCTCGCGGCGATGTTCGTCGGCGGCGACGCGCTGCTGCTCGACCCGCCTGGCCTGGGCCTGCCGCATGAAGACGCCCAGGATCGCGACGACGACGACGACGGCAACGATGATGATGATGATTGCTGTTGTGCTCATGCACCGTTCCGTTCCCCGGCCGGTGCATCGCGAAACGGCCCTCGGTCAGGCGCTCGGCCGCACGATGGTGCGAAAGTCGCTCGCCAGATCCTTCGAGAGCACGTACTGCCACGGCATCAGGAAGTAGCCTTGAAGGCCCCAGCTCGGCCCCCAGCTGTTGCGCACGAGCAGGTAGTTTGGCTCGCTCGCGAGATAGCCGACGGCGAGCACCTCGTGGCCGCCGATCTGCTGCTCGCCCGTCGCGGGCATGGGCACGATGCCGCTGCTCGCCACCGTGCTCGACTCGAACGACTCGTAGACCGAGAAGCCGAACGCGATCGTCTGCTTGTTCGAGAGCACCTGCTGGAACTGGCTCACCGACCGTGTGACCGACTTGTAGGCCTTCGCCAGCTTGTGCGCCGCGGCGTCCGTCCACGCCGTCGGGGGCGGGTCGTCCGCGTACTTGGTGGTGTCATATGGCCAGTCCGTCTCGGGCGGGGTGCCGTAGCGGCGGGCGGCCTTGAATCCGTCGCGCCCGAACGCGCCCGTGTCGCCCTTGCCGAGCGAGCCCTCGATCTGGCGCTCGCAGTAGTAGATGAAGAGCCGGCTCGGGGTGACGGCGTCCGCGCCGTCGAGCATGCCGTCGTATTCGATCGCGGAGCCGACGGCGTTTGCGGTGCAGCTGCCGAGCTGGCCCTGGTCGTACACCGGCGGCATCTGCGGACGCGGATCGACCTCGGGGAGCACGGTCAGGCCGGTCGTGTCGGCGAGGAGATCGCGGTGGTCGGGAAGGCTCGGCTTCCATCCGTATCGCGTGATGCGGCGCTGCCCTTCGCTCATGACGACTCACGCTCCTTTGTGCGGGTCGGCGGCGGATACGGCGCGAGACTATCGCCAACCGGCCTGACCCGGCCACTGCGTCACCGCTTCTTTACAGTTCCGCAGCCGCCAGAGCGGCGCCGTGCAGGATGTCGCGTTCGGAGACTGAGACGACGTCGGCACCGGTCGCCCGGACGACGGCCGAGAGGATCACCGCGCCGGCGACGATCGTCGGTGCGCGCTCGGGCATGAGGCCGCGCACGAGCCGGCGCCGCTCGAGCGGGAGCGCGGACAGCTCGCCCAGCAGTCGCTCGACGGCTGCGGCCGGGAGCCGGTGCCCGTCGATCACCTCGGGGATCTCGACCTCGAGCCCCATGTCGATCGTCGCGAGCGTCGTCACTGTGCCGGCGACGCCGACCAGCGCGCGGGCCGGGCCGGTCAGCCGCTGGGGCAGCGCTGCGGCCGCCTCGGCCCGCAGGGCCGCGAGCTCGTCCTGGGTCGGCGGATCGGTATGCAGGTGCCGCTCGGAGAGCCGCACGCAGCCGATGTCGAGGCTCGCCCGGTCGCGCACCCCGTCGGGGCCGCCCAGGACGAGCTCGGTGGAGCCGCCGCCGATATCGCAGATCAAGGCGCCGTCGGCGACGGCCTGGCGCGAGCAGACCCCGCGGTAGGTGAGCCCCGCCTCCTCGTCGCCCGAGAGCAGCCTGGTGTCGAAGCCGTGCCGGGCGCCGACGTCGGCCAGGAACTCCTCGCCGTTCACGGCGTCTCGCACCGCGCTCGTCGCGATCGCGAGCACCGGCGCCGCCTCGACCTGGGCAGCCCTGGCCGCGTAGCGGGCGAGGACGGCGTGGACGCGTGCCATCGCCTCATCGCCGAGCCGGCGGGAGGCGTCGACCCCGTCGCCGAGCCGGGTGATCTCGAGCAGCCGATCGACCTCGGTGATGCGTCCGTCCGCCGAGACGTCGGCGGCGAGCAGGCGGGTCGAGTTCGTGCCGATGTCCACCGCGCCGACGCGGCGGGTCATCGACGCGCGATCCTCCGCAGGGCGAGGAGCACGGCGGTCGCGCCGCTGACGGAGTCGGTCAGCACGTCGAGCCCGGCCCGGGCGTGCTCGAGCCGGTCGAGCGCCGCCTGCATGCCGGCCATCTTCTCGTTCAGCTCGGCCGTCCGCTGGTTGAGCGTGCCGAGTCCCTCGCCCTCGAGCACGGCGATCCGGCCGTCGATGGTCGCCTGCGCAGCGCGCACGCGGCGGTACGTGCGCAGCCCGCAGACGAGCGCGTAGATGAAGCACGCCCCCACGACCACGAGCCACACGATCACCGCCACGAGCACCATCGACGGCATCTTATCCGGAGCGATCTGCTAAAGTTCTTCGTCGCGACGCGGGGTGGAGCAGTCCGGTAGCTCGTCGGGCTCATAACCCGAAGGTCGCAGGTTCGAATCCTGCCCCCGCTACCTCGGAAAGGCCCGCATGTGCGGGCCTTTTCTTTTCAGCTACCGGTGCCGCCGGTACTGCAGCTCCAGGATCCCGGTCGTCCCGAACGGCGTGCTGGAGATCAGGTCGAGCCGGTAGCCCCTGGGGACGTCGTCGAACAGTTGGGTGCCCTCGTTCGCGATGTACGGGTGCAGGCCCAGGTGCCACTCGTCGATCAGGTCGAGCTGCATGAGCGACCGCCACAGGCTGACGCCGCCCCAGACCACGATGTGGCCGTCGCCGCCCTGCCTGAGCCTGTCGATCTCCTCCGTCGTGTCGCCGGCGGCGATGGTGGTGTTGGCCCAGTCGGCCGTCTTCAATGTCCGCGAGAAGACGACCTTGCGCCCCGCGTTCATGATGCCGGCCCACGGGTGGTCGGGGTTGGCCGGCAGATTTGCAGCCATGCCCTCGTAGGCGGTGCGGCCCATGACGTGTGCGTACGCGCCCTGGAGAAAGTCGATCGACTCGTCGTCATTGGACGGGCCACCGCCCTCGTCCAAAAGCTCGAAGCAGAACTTGAAGTACTCGGTGCCCTCGTCGGCGAGCAGGCCGTTCAGCGAGTAGTGGAACACCAGCGCGCTCAGTTTTCGCATCTCAAAGCTCCTTGACCTCGACGTCTGATACCAAGACGCCCCTCCCGCCGGGAAGTCATCGGTGCGGCCGCCTACAGCCCTGCGAGCAGCTCACGCAGGGCCGTGGTGTAGGTGTCGAGGGCGGTGCGGCCGGCGCCTGTGAGCGTGACCGACGTGCGTGAGCCGGCGCCGTTGCCGGTCTTCTCGGTGTCGATATAGCCGGCGTCCTCCAGCTTGCGCAGGTGGGTGATGAGGTTGCCGGGGGTGAGGCCGATCATGTCCTGCAGCCGCGTGAAGGAGAGCACGTCCCCGTCGGGTAGCGCGGCCAGCGTCGCGACTATCCGCAACCGGGCGGGGACGTGGATCAGCGGGTCGAGCTCCTCGGCGCTCATCGCAGCCGCCGGATCTGGGCGGCGGCGCGCGCGAGCATCAGGACGGCGAGCCCGGCACCGACCACGGCCCATACGGTGGCCGGCCCGGTGTAGGCGGCCAGGGCGCCGACGACGACCGCGGCGCCGGCGAAGCCGGCCCACTCCCAGTCCTCCAGCGCTGCCTCGTAGGCAGCCGCGGCCGACCCGATGATGATGATCGGCGCCGCGGCCGGGTAGATGCCGTAGACGATCGCATGGCTTGCTCCGGCGTGGTGGAGCGCCCCCTGGAACACGTACACGCTGATCCAGGCCACCCCGAACGCGGCCCCCTGAAGCCGGCGCCGCTGCGACGAGCGACCGCTGACGCCGCTCGTGGCACGTCGGGTGGTGATCGCGACGAAGATGCCCCACGCGGCCAGCGTCCCGTAGAGCACTGCGAGCGCCGCCCCGCTGGGCCCGTCGTAGGGGTGCTGGTTTCGCACCGAGAGCCAGACGGCGCCGTAGGCGACCAGGACAACGAACGCTGCGACCAGCATCATCAGCGGCGGGTGGAGGTCGAGCTGGCGCTGCGCCCGCCGCGTGGTCTGCTCGAGCAGGGCCGCGGCCTCGCGCGGATCGAGCTCGCGGTCGTCGTCGGCGGTTGCGGGGGTCTCACTTGTGTGGTGCTCGCGGTTCATCGCGGGTTCCTCCGAGTAGCTTTGCGTCGCAAACTAGCGTACTTTGCACCGCAAAGCAAGTCGGGAGTCGCCAAGGCGCCGGCGCACGGCGGTACCGTTGGCCATCGACCCGCATGCGACTCCACCCGACGCGCCAGCCGAGATCGCGATCATCGGCGGTGGCGCCGCGGGCGCCCTCGCAGCCGTGCATCTGCTGCGGGCGGGCGCCGCAGGCCCGATCGTGATCGTCGAGCGCGCCGACCGCCTGGGCCGCGGCGTCGCCTACAGCACCACGTTTCCCGACCATCTCCTGAACGTCGTCGCGTCGAACCTGGGCGGCCTGGCCGGGGAGCCGGGGCACTTCCGCGAGTGGCTGTCCGACCAGGGCGAGCCGGCCCCTGCCGGCGCCTTCCTGCCGCGGATGGTGTTCGGCCGCTACCTCACCGCCCTGCTCGCCGAGGCATCAGACGTGCGCCCCGACGTGCTCACCACGATCCGCGCCGAGGCCGTCGGCCTGGTGCAGGCCGGCGCGGCGATGCGGGTCGAGCTCGCCGACGGCCGCATGTTCCCCGCCCGGCGAGTGGTGCTGGCGACCGGCACGCCCGCGGCCCCGGATGTACCCCTGTCGTCAGGGCGATGGCCGCGCGGATCGCCCGCGTATGTGTCGGATCCGTGGTCGCCGGGGGCGCTCGAGGGGCTGGCCGCCGGGAACGACGTACTGCTGATCGGCACGGGCCTGACGACCGTCGACGTCGCGCTCCGCCTGGTGCATGCTCGTCCCGACGTGCGCCTGGTCGCCGTCTCCCGTACCGGCCTTCTGCCCGTGCCGCACCGCTGGCCGGAGGGGCCGATCCCGCTCGGCTACCAGCCGCCCGCTCCCGGCACGAGCCTGCACGCGCAGGTGCGCGCGTTCCGGGCGGCGACGGTGGCATCGCGGGCGCGCGGCGGCGATGCCCGCGACGTCGTCGACGCGCTGCGCCCGCACACCCACGCGATCTGGCAGGGGTTCTCGCGGGCCGAGCAGCGCCGCTTCCTGGGTGCATACACCCGCTTCTGGGCGATCAACCGCAACCGCATGGCCCCGGCCGCCGCCGGCTGGGTCGAGTCGCTGCGCGCGAGCGGTCAGCTCGCGATCGTGACCGGCGCCGTCGTCGCGGCCGAGAGCGCCGGCGGCCGGCTGCGCGTGACCCTGCGCCGCCGTGGCGAGACGGCGGCCGACGTCCGCGAGTTCGACGCCGCCGTCAACTGCGTCGGCCCGGCGGACGCGCCATTCGGCGCGGGCTCCCCGCTCTACGACCGCCTGCTCGCCGACGGCCTGGTACGGCCGCATCCGCTCGGCCTCGGCCTCGACACCGGCGCGGGCGGCGCCGTTCGCGACGCCGCGGGCGAGCTCTCGACAGCGATCTTCACGATCGGCTGGCTGCGACGGGGCGAGCTGTGGGAGTCGGTCGCGATCCCCGAGCTCCGCGATCAGTCGGGCGAGCTCGCCGATCGGTTCGCCCTGGTCTAATCTGCCCGCTCGGACGATGCGGCACAACCCCAAGCACGCGGACACGGATCCGGCGACGGTGCGGCGGCTGATCGCCGCGAACCCCTGGGCGACGATCGTGAGCCAGAGCTCGGCCGGGCTGGTCGCGTCGCACTACCCGGTGCTGCTCGATGAGGACGCCGACGACCTGGCCGTCTACACGCACGTCGGTCGTCCGGACGAACAGGTGCACGAGTTCGGCACGGGCGAGGTCATGCTGATCGTGGCCGGGCCGCACGGCTACATCTCGCCGAGCTGGTACAGCGACGCCGGAACGCCCGTACCGACATGGAACTTCAGCGTCGCCCACTGCTACGGCACGCCGCAGATCCTCGACGCCGACGCCAATCTGCGCGTCCTCACCCGCCTCGTCGACCACTTCGAGCGACACGTCGACGACCCGCTCCCGCTCGATCAGGAGTTCGGCGCCGGGCTGGCGCGGGGCACGGTCGGGATCCGCATTCCGATCACGCGGTTCGTCTGCAAGGTGAAGATGAGCCAGGACAAGGACGACCAATCCCAGCGGCAGGTGCTCGCGGCGCTGCGGCGGCCCGGGCCCTATGCGAGTGCGGCGCTGGCCGACGAGATGGAGCGCGCGCATGCAGAGCAATCACCTTGACGATGACGCCATCCGCGCCGCGATCGCCGAGCACTTCGCGGCGTCCGATGCGCAGGACTTCGAGCTGGAGCACGAGATCTACGCAGAGGACGCCGTGCTGGAGTATCCGCAGTCGGGCGAGCGCATCCGCGGTCGCAGCTCGATCCAGACCACCCGCACGCTGCAGCCGAACGCGAAGCGCTTCACCGTGCGGCGCACGCTTGGATCCGGCCCCCTCTGGGTGACCGAGTTCATCCTGAGCTACGACGGCCGGCCCTCCTACACCGTCAGCATCATGGAGCTCGGAGCCGACGGCAAGGTGTGCCGCGAGACGCAGTACTTCTCCGACCCGTTCCCTGCGAGCGAGTGGCGCTCGCAATGGGTCGAGCCGATGTGAGCGGCCTCGGGCCGCCCGTGCGACACTGAGGCAGATGCTCGGGATCCCGCCGTGATCCGGGTTGCAGTCAAGAACCTGCTCGGGCGCAAGCTGCGCCTGGCGCTGACCTCGCTCGCGATCGTGATGGGCGTCGCCATGGTGAGCGGGACGTTCGTCCTGACCGACACGATCAACGCCAGCCTGGGAGCGCTGCTCACCGGCGTCTACGCCAACTCCGACGCGATCGTCACGGGCAAGGCGGCCTTCGGCGGTAGCGGCGACGCGCCGTCGTTCCCCGAGGCGATGCTCGGGCCGATCGAGGCGCTCCCGGGCGTGGCGGCCGCGGGCGGAGCGGTCAGCGGGCAGGCCGAGATCGTCGGCGCCGACGGGAACGTGGTGTCTCGCGGGAGCGCGCTCCAGCTGGGTGGGAGCACGGCCCCGGGCTATCGGCGCTTCAGCCCGTTCCGGCTGACGGCGGGCGCCTGGCCGACCGGCCCCGGCGAGGTCGTCATCGACGCCGAGACGGCCGCCTCGCAGCACTTCGGGGTCGGCGACCGCATCGGCGTGATCACAAACGGCGGCCGCGAGCGCCGCTTCCGCGTCACCGGCATCGCCGGCTATGGCAGCTCGGCCTCGCTCGCGGGCGACACGCTCGCGATCTTCGACCTGCCCACCGCGCAGCGGCTCTTCGGTGAGCCGGGGAAGCTCGACCAGATCGACGTGGCCGCCCGGCCGGGCGTGGGCAGCGACGCGCTCGTGCGCCAGATCCGCGCGGTGCTACCGCGGCATACGCAGGTGCGCACGAGCGCGCAGCAGGCGCGGTCGACGTTCAACGACTACGACTCGGCGATCACGATCCTGCGCGACTTCCTGCTCGCCTTCGGCGGCGTCGCCCTCTTCGTCGGCGCGTTCGTGATCGCAAACACGCTCTCGATCACCGTTGCCCAGCGGGCGCGGGAGTTCGCGACGCTGCGCACGCTCGGGGCGACCGCCCGCCAGGTGCGCGCGTCCGTGCTGCTCGAAGGGCTCGTCACCGGGCTCGTCGCCTCAGCCGTCGGGCTCTTCGCCGGCCTGGCGCTGGCCCGGGCGCTCGAGGCCCTGTTCCGGGCGGGCGGCCTCAAGCTGCCGCTCTCCGGCCTCGTCTTCGGGACGCGCACGGTGATCCTCTCGCTCGCCGTCGGCACGGCGGTGACGCTCGTCGCGAGCCTGGTGCCGGCGCTGCGCGCGACGCGGGTGCCCCCCATCGCGGCCGTCCGCGAGGGATCGGTGCTGCCGCCCTCGCGGCTCGCGCGATTCGGGCCGGCGGTCGCCCTCGGCATCTGCGCGGCCGCGCTTGCGCTGGCATGCGCCGGCGCGTTCGTCTCGGCGCTCGCCACCGGACCGCGCCTGCTTCTGCTCGGTGCCGGCGTCCTGGCCCTCTTCGTCGGGATCGCGATGGCCGCGCCGAGCATCGCGCGGCCGCTCGCCCGCGTGCTCGGCTGGCCGGCCACGCGGATCGGCGGCGCCGCGGGCCGGCTCGCACGCGCAAACGCGATGCGCAGCCCGGCGCGGACCGCCTCGACGGCCGCGGCGCTCATGATCGGCCTCGCGCTCGTCACCGCCTTCGCCGTCTTCGGGCAGGGGCTCAAGCAGTCGATCGTCGGGGCGGTGACGGCCGAGTTCCGCGGCGACTACGTGCTCACGTCGCAGAACGGCTTCGTGCCCACCTCGGTCGCCTCGACCGCCGCGCTGCGCCGGGCCGGGATCGCGAGCGTCGTCGCCGGAGAGCGGTCGGGCGACGGGCGCGTGCTCGGCCAGACAGTGGGCGTGGCCGGGCTCGAGCCCGGCCTCTCACGCCTCCTGAGGCTGAACTGGAAGGACGGCAGCGACCGCGTCATGGCAACGCTCGGCCCGCGCGGCGCGATCCTCGACTCGGGCTTTGCGAGCGCCCACCACCTGGCCGTCGGCGCCCCCATCCGCCTGGAGACGCCGGCCGGCGCGACGATCGACCTCGTGGTCGCCGCGATCTACTCGCCGCCCAAGGCCGGAAACCCGCTCGGCACCGTCTCGATCTCGGCCCGCACGTTCGACGCGCACTATCCCGATCCGCAGAACGTGTTCACGCTGATCGCGACGCCCGGCGGGGCGACCGCGGCCAACACCGCGGCGCTCAACCGCGTGCTCGCGCCGTTTCCGGATGCCAAGCTCCAGACCGAGCAGCAGTTCCTGAGCTCGCAGGAGGCGTCGATCCAGAGCGAGCTCAACCTGCTCTACATCCTGCTCGCGCTCTCGATCGTCGTCAGCCTGTTCGGGATCGTGAACACGCTCGTGCTGACCGTGTTCGAGCGCACCCGCGAGCTGGGGATGCTGCGCGCCGTCGGCATGACCCGCCGCCAGACGCGGCGCATGATCCGCCACGAGGCCGTGATCACCGCGCTGCTCGGTGCCGCGCTCGGGATCCCGGTCGGCATCGGCCTGGCCGCACTGCTCGACCGCGCCGTGGGCGGTGTCCCCTTCGCCGTGCCCTGGGGCACGATCGCCGTCTTCGTGCTTGCCGCGATCGCGGTCGGCGTGCTGGCCGCGATCTTCCCCGCCCGGCGCGCGGCCCGGCTGAACATCCTGGGGGCGCTCCAGTACGAGTGACCATCCCGTCCACGGCGTCTGCCCGGGCCGCCCTGTCGCGGCCCGGGCAGACGGGTGTTGGTCAGACGGGGCCGCCGTAGCCGCCGCCGCCCGGGCACGCCTTCGCGTAGCTGAACGTACGCGGCTGGGAGTAGGCGAGGGTGTTGAACGTGTGGCCGAAGCGGCTCGTGTACTGGGTGACGAGCTCGGTGCGGACGGTCGGGTTGCCCGGCCAGAACAGGAACGTCGTCGGGCAGCCCGCGCCCGTGTTGACGTCGGCCGCGTTCAGGCGCACGACGTTGGTCGCGTCAGGTGCCGCGGTGCACGAGAGCGGTCGCCACGACGAGCCGTCGGTGAGGCCGCCGACCGACCACACGGCATTCGGCGCGTAGATGTCGGTGCACGCGAGCACGCTCACGCTCTGCATGCTCCGGGGGCAGTAGAGGCCGCCGGACGCGACCGTGCCGCGATTCTGGCCCCACGCTTTGTGCGGCGCCTGGGCGGTGCTGATGCAGCCGCCGCCATAGGCGTGGTTGGAGGTGGTTGACGGATCCGGGCCCGGCTGACCCCAGTCGGGCGGGGAGGTGATTGCGGCGCTTGCCGCCGGCGCGAACGCCGCGAAGGCGGCGGTGGTGAGGACGAGCATGGTGGTGAGACGCATCCGATCCTCTCACTGGTGTGGGATGGACATGAGATGTCCGGTCGCCTCACTATTGGGGCGGGGCCGCCGGCGCGCATCCCCCGATGTACGGAAGCCCGCAACCCCCCATATGCGGGGGTTTCCCGTCGCCCGGAAGGTGGTTTCGGCCCGTGCCGCCCAGCTAGTATGGGCCGGTGACGAAGTGCCGCCATCGTCCGCGCGACCCGCGGCGCCGCCGCCGCGCCCTCGTCCTCGGCGTCGGCTTCGTGGCCGTCGAGGCCGCCGTCGTGAAGCTGCGCGCGGGGAAGCTGGCGGGGAACGTCGTCGTGCGCTGCCGGGCCGGGCACGTGTTCACGACGATCTGGATCCCCGGGGGCTCCCTGAAGTCCGTCCGGCTCGGCCTGTGGCGTTTCCAGCGCTGCCCGGTCGGCGGCCACTGGTCACTCGTGACGCCGGTGAATCCGGCGGAGCTCACCGAGGACGAGCTGCAGGCGGCGCGGGAGAACAGGGACATCCGTCTCCCCTGATCCACGCCTGGGCGTGCTCCGGCGGGCGCTCGCGAACCCGTCGCTGCGCCGGGTGCAGCTCGGCTACGTCGGCTTCAACGCGGCGGAGTACGCCGTGTGGATCGCCGTCCTCGTCTACGCGTACGACCGCGGCGGCACGACCGTGGCCGCCCTGGTGGCGGCCGCCCAGCTCGCGCCGTGCGTGATCGCGGCGCCCGTCTTCGCCGCGCTGGCAGACCGCCGCCCGCCGGGCCGCGTGCTCGTCGCCGGCTACGTCGCCCAGGCGGCCGCGACGGCGGTCACCGGCGCGGTCATCCTGCTGGGTGCGCCGGCGGCGGTGGTGTACGCGGCCGCGATCGTGGCCGGTGTGCCCTTCACCATCACGCGGCCGACGCAGTCGACCCTGCTCCCGAGCGTCGCCCGTACGCCCGACGAGCTGACGGCGGCCAACGTCGTTACGAACTGGAGCGAGGGGGTGGGGACCGTGGCCGGGCCGGTGGTGGCCGGGCTCATCATCGCCGCCGGCGGCCCCGGATGGGTGCTCGTCGCCTTCGCCGCGGTCGCGCTCGCGAGCGCTGCCGCCGTGTGGCCGGTGCGCGACGCGGCCCGGGCGGCGCTTGGTGCGGGCACAGCCGACGACGCGGCCGGCAGCGCGCTGGCCGGCCTGCGGGCGCTGCGGGCCGACCCGCCCGCCCGGTTCCTGGTGGGGCTCGTCGGGGCGCAGGCGGTCGTGCTGGGCGCCCTCGATGTGCTGAACGTCGTGCTCGCGTTCCAGATCCTGGACATCGGCCGCTCGGGCGTCGGGTTCCTGAACGCTGCCTTCGGCGCGGGCGGGATCGCGGGCGGGGCGCTGACCGTCGCGCTCGTCGGCCGGCGCCGGCTCGCGCCGCCGCTGCTCGTCGGGGTGGCGGTGTGGGGCGCGGCGTTCGTCGTCCTGGGGGTGCAGAGCTCGACCGCCGGCGCCTTCGTCCTGCTGGGTGCGGCGGGCGCGGCGCGCAGCCTCGTGGACGTGTCCGGCCGCACCCTGCTCCAGCGCGTCTGCGACCCCATGGCGCTCGCGCGCGTGTTCGGCGTGCTCGAGGGGCTCGACATGGCCGGCTACGCGGTCGGGAGCCTGCTCGTGCCGCTGCTCGCCGGGCTCGGCGGTGCGCGTGCTGCCGTGATCGGCGTCGGGCTCGTGCTGCCTGCGGTGATGCTGGTCGGGCTGCGCCGCCTGCTCACGATCGACGGCCACGCGACGGTGCCGGTCGTGCAGATCGGCCTCCTGCGCCAGTCCGAGCTGTTCGCGCCGCTCCCGGCACCCGCGATGGAGGCGATCGCACACAGCCTCGTGCCCGTGGCCGTGCCCGCGGGGACGGTGGTCGTGCGCGAGGGCGAGCCGGGCGAGCGCTACTACGCCATCGCCGACGGCGAGGTGCTCGTCACCCGGGCGGGGGCCCCGATCGCGACCCTGACGCGTGGAGAGGGCTTCGGCGAGATCGCGCTGCTGCGCGACGTCCCCCGCACCGCGACGGTGACCACGGCCCGTGACGCCCAGCTCTACACGCTTGCCAAGGACGCGTTCCTCGCCGCGGTCACGGGACACGCTCCCACCCGGGCCGTGGCCGAGGGGCTGGTCGCCGGCCGCCTGCCGGCGACGGCGGCGGACGCGTGACCGCGCGAGCACCGCTCGCCGTCGCCTCGGCGGTCGCCCTCGTCCTTGCGGCCGGGTGCGCCTCGGGTGCCGGGACGAGCGGCGACGCATCCGGGCCGGCGACCGCGACCGCGCCCGCGCCGACAACGCCTGTGACGACGCACCGGCATCGCCGCCGGCCGCATCACGCCGCGCACCGTCGCCACCGCCGGGCGCGCCGGCACTCCCGCCGCGACGCCGGCGTGCCCGCGGTCGACCTGCCGAACCACGGGCTCACGCCCGGGGTGGCCCTGACGGCGAGCGCCGCGCGGGTGTGCGTGCGGGGCTACTCCGCGAGCGTGCGCGACGTCCCGCAGGCCGAGAAGGATGCCGTGTACGCGCGCTACGGCGTCGTCGATGTGCCCTACCGGCACGAGGTCGACCATCTCGTCTCGCTCGAGATCGGCGGCTCGAACGCGATCGCGAACCTCTGGCCGGAGCCGTACGCCGGCCGCTGGGGCGCGCGCACCAAGGACGTGCTCGAGAACCGGCTGCACGAGCTTGTCTGCGACGGCCGGCTCGGGCTGCGTCGCGCCCAGCGCATCGAGGCGGCCGATTGGGTGGCGGCCTACCGCCGCTACGTCGGCGGGAGGCCGGTCGCTGCGGGCAACGGCGTGGGCGCAAGCGGCGGCTCGACGGCGGGCGGCTACTACGCGTCGGCCTACCCGACGGCGAGCACGATCTACTGCGCCGACGACGCCGAGTGGCGCGGCCTCTCGTCGCGGTATCTGGTGCATTTCCGGACGCTCGCGCAGGCGCGGGCGCGGTTTCCGGGCTACCACCTGCACCGGCCCTGCTGACCCCGGGCGCCTCGACGGTGGCTGCGGCAGAGGCTAGATTGCCTGCGAACACCAAGGGCAGCGGCGAAGGGCGGTGGCATCGGTGGACCGCGAACGCGGATCGCGCTCCCCGGCTGGAGCATTGCCGGGCGATCTGGCCCTCACCGCGCAGGCGGTGGCGGTCGCGCGTGCGAGCGACGCCGTCATCGTCGAGGTGAACGACGCCTTCTGCGCCCTGGTCGGCCGCCGCCGCGACGAGATCCTCGGCCGCACGGCGACCGAGCTCGGGATCAGCGACCGCGACCGGCTCGACTGGCTGATCGACCGCTTCCCGGAGCGCGGTCGCAGCCATCACCAGCGGCGCGTGTTCGAGACGCCGCACGGCCGGCGGCTGGCCGAGATGGACATCCACGGGATCGAGGTCGCAGGCGAGCGGATGATCGTCTCGGTGATCTCGCTCGTGCCCCAGGACACCGCGAACCCGGACGCAGGCGTGCTCGGGGCGGTGCTCGACGCCGCGCCGCTCGGGATGGTGCTCTACGACCGCGACCTGCGCATCGTGCGCATGAATCGGGCTGTCGAGCAGGTCGGCGTGATCGCGCCCCGGCATGTCGGGATGCGGCTCCAGGAGGCGTTCCCCGATGTTGCCGATCACGTCGTCCAGGAGCTGCGGAGCGTCTTTGCGGCCGGTGAGCCCATCGTGGGCATGGAGACCAAGGGGTTCGGCGGCCGCTCGTACCTGCTCACGATCTTCCCCGTGCGCGGCGTGACCGATGTGGTCGAGCTCGTCGGGACGATGTTCCTCGACGTGACGACGCGCGTCTCCGCCGAGCGCGCCCTGGCCGAGAGCGAGCAGCGCCGGCGGGAGATCCTCACCAGCATGCTGCAGGCCGAGGAGGTCGAGCGCAGCCGGATCGCCACGGAGCTGCACGACGACACCGTCCAGGTGATGGCCGCGGCGCTGCTCTCGCTCGACCGCGTCTCGCTCGTCGCGGCGCGGGCCGGCAGCGAACGGCTGGCGTCCGCGGTGGCCCTTGCGCGGGCGACGCTCGAGGAGGCGACCGAGCGTACGCGACGGCTCATGTTCGAGCTGCGTCCGGCGGTCTTGCACGACCACGGCCTGCTCGAAGCCATGCGTGTGCTCGCCGGGCAGATCGCCCGCGAGGTCGGCGCACACGCCGAGATCACCGGCACCGGCGCGCGCTTCGACATCGGGGTCGAGGAGCTCGTGTACCGCTCGGCGCAGGAGGCGCTCGCCAACGTGCGCAAGCATGCCGAACCGCGCACGATCAGGGTCACGATCGCCGAGCGCGACGGGATGATCGAGAGCGAGATCCGCGATGACGGCTGCGGCTTCGACGTCGGCGACGTCCGCTCGCGGCCGAGCGCCGCCCTGCACCTGGGCCTCGACACGATGATCGAGCGCGTGCGCGCCGCCGGCGGCGAGATCGCCATCGACTCGGCGCCCGGCGCCGGCACGACCGTGCGCTTCACGGTGCCCGCGGAGCCGGTTGTGCCGGGGGCCGCGCGCTGAGCCCATCCCCCATCCGGGACGCGCGTCCCCCCGCATGGGAGTACCTGGAAATACAGCGTTTTCATGAGAAGGCGACCGGCGCTCCGTCGATTAACTGGGTTGCATGAGCATCTATCCTCACGACTCCTCCGGCTCCGCCCTCGCGTACGAGACGCAGGCGCGCTACGCGCCGGGAGAGGCATGGGTGACGCTCGACGTCAGCATCTGCCGCCGCCTCGCGGTGGATGAGGCGTTCTTCCGCCGTGACCCGTGGGGCCGCGTGCCGACCGAGGTGCGGGTCAGGCGCATCGAGCATGGGCTGGGCCGCGCGGCGTAAGCCAGCTCAGTAGGCCGTGTGCATGAGCGCGTGCACCTGCGCGAGCGTGTCGTCGGCGATCGCCCGCGCCCGCTCGCTGCCGCAGCGCAACACGGCGCGCAGGTAGCCGCGGTCGGCGATCAGCTCGCGCCGGCGTGCGCGCACGGCCCGGAAGCGGTCGTTGACCGCGTCGATCGCCACCCGCTTGAGCGCCGTCGCGCCGCCGGCGCCGATCGCCTCCGCAACCGCCTCGGGCGGCTCGTCGCGGCACAGTGCGGCCAGCAGCACCAGGTTTGAGACCTCCGGCCGCCGGGCGGGCTCGTAGGTGATCGTGCGCTCGGAGTCGGTGCGGGCCGTGCGGATCAGGCGGGCCGTCTCGTCGTCGCTCGCGCCGATGGCGATCGCGTTTCCGCGGCTCTTGCTCATCTTGCCGCCGTCGACGCCGAGCAGGAGCGGTGCCGATCCGAGCAGCGCCTCGGGCTCGGGGAAGAGCGGTTGCCCGGGTGCGGCGTAGCGGGCGTTGAACCGCCTGGCGACGAGCCGGGCGAGCTCGACGTGCGGCAGCTGGTCGCGGCCGACGGGCACGAGGTTCGCCCGGCAGAAGAGGATGTCGGCGGCCTGGTGCACCGGGTAGGTGAACATCAGCGCCGACATCGCCGCGCCTCCGGTCGCGCGCATCTCCTCCTTGACCGTCGGGTTGCGGCGCACCTCGGCGACGCTCACGAGGCTCAGGAACGGCACGATCAGCTGGTTCAGGGCGCCCACCTGGCTGTGGGCGAAGATCGTCGCCCGCGCGGGGTCGATGCCGACCGCGAGGTAGTCGGCCACGAGCCCGTCCACGTCGTCAGGGAGGCCCGCCGGCGATTCGCGGTCGGTGATCGTCTGGTAGTCGGCGACGAGCACGAAGAGCTCGGCGCCCTGCTCCTGCAGCCGGACGCGGTTCTGGAGCGTGCCGAAGTGGTGGCCGAGGTGCAGCGGGCCGGTCGGGCGGTCGCCCGTCAGCACTCGGGACGTCGTGGGATCGATGGGTGACACGAGAACCTCCTGGTGTGGGCGGCGGGGCGGCCTCACGGGTGGTTCGCGACACGGGCAGGAACCGTCCAGGAGACCGGCCCGCCGTGGGTGTACGCACGAGAAATTTCGGGCCGCTAGAGCGGCCGCCACCAGCACGTGTGCGCGTGCGTGTGCATGCCGTTCACCGTAGCACGGGCGCGCTCACCATTTTCCGGGCTCCGCTGGCCTACGCTGGATCGGTGCGACGGCGGCTCGACCTCCTCACCCTGGGCCTTGGCCTCGCAGTGTCGTTTGCCACCGGCGTGCTGTCGCTGTGGGTGAGCGAGCGGCACGCGGGTGTCGTCGTCTGGGCGCACGGTGCGGCCGGCTTTGCGGTCATCGTGCTCGTCTGGAGCAAGCTCGGTGTGATCCGGCGTGGCCTGCGCCGGCGCTGGCCCCGCGTCGGCGGCTCGCTGCTTGCCGCCGTCTGCGCCGCCGGCCTGCTCGGGGCGGGCCTCGCGCATTCGGCCGGCGTGCGCGACCTCGGCCCGCTGACCGCCCTCGGCTGGCACATCACCTTCGCGCTCGCGCTCGCGCCGCTCGTCGTCTGGCACCTCGCGCGCCGGCCGGTGCTGCCGCGGCGGGGCGACCTCACGCGGGCGGCGTTCCTGCGTCTGGCGGGCGTGACCGCAGCGGCGGTCGCGGCCAAGGTCGTGTTCGACCGCGTGCTCGGCGCGCCCCGGGCGGCGACGGGGTCGCTGGAGCAGGCCGAGCCGGCGCCGACGCAGTGGCTGGCCGACTCGCCGCCGCACATCAGCCCGGCCGCGTGGCGGCTGGCCGTCGGCGGCGCGCGGCTCGGCCTGGCCGAGCTCGCGCGGCTGCCCCAGCACGAGTGGACGTGCACCCTGGACTGCACCAGCGGCTGGTATGCGCGCAACCGCTGGCGCGGCGTGCTCGTCTCCGACCTGCCGCTCCCCGCGCACGCGGGTACGCAGAGCATCGAGGTGCGCTCGCAGACGGGCTACACGCGCCGGTTCGACCCGGCCGTCGCGGGCCGGCTCATGATCGCGACGCACCTGGACGGCGTCCCGCTCGACACCGGCCACGGGGCGCCCGCCCGGCTCGTCGTGCCGGGGCAGCGCGGCCTCTGGTGGGTGAAGTGGGTGACGGAGGTGCAGCCGAGCAGCCGGCCGCCGTGGTGGCAGTCGCCGTTCCCGCTGCAGTGATCCGGGAACAGTCCCCGCTCCGAAGAGCGACACGAACTCGTCACGGCCCCGATTCAAGGGCGTGCTCGAGCGGCGTCAGGTCGGCCAGCGGAGGCTCGCCCTCGCGGCGGCGGGGGGCGTGGGCGCGGACGAGGTCATACGCCCGCCGGGTGCCCTCGCCGAGCTCGCCCGAGCGGTCGCGGAGGTCGACGGCCTGCGCCGCCAGGTACAGCTCGACCGCCGCCACGTAGCGCCCGAGCCGGGTCATCTCCTCGAGACGGCGCGCGGCCACCGGCGTCGGGATGACCCGGTCCTCGATGCCCTCGGCGGTGGACGACGTCGAGAGCTCGAGCGTGGCCGGCATGGCGAGCAGGCGCGCCTCGGCCGCCGCGGCGTTCGCGCCGTACACGACGATCCCCAGGCCGTCCTGGCTGGTCGCATCGTCGTCGCGCAGGCCGGTGGGAAGCCCGCTGAACGCCGAGTTGACGAGCTTGTTCGCCCGCTCGCACGAGGCCGTGATCACGTGCGCGAGCGCGATCCGTACGTAGTCGAGCGTGACGCCGTAGGGCACCGAGTCGAAGTTGCCGGTCGAGAGGGCGCGGCCGTCGGGGGTGATGCACGGGTTGTCGTGCGACGAGACGAGCTCGGCCTCGACGATCGCGCGCGCGTGCGCGACCGCGGTGTGGGCCGCCGCGTGCGTCTGCGGGACGACGCGCATCGTCAGCGGGTCCTGCAGGTGGCGGTGCAGGGTGCCCGAGAGCAGGCTGCCGCCGCGCAGGAGCGCCTGCAGCCGCTCGATCTCTTCCGCGATCCCGGGCACGGGGCGGGCCTCGGCGACGGCCGGATCGAGCGCCTGCACGTTTCCGAGCATGCCCTCGAACGTCAGCGCGGCGGCCGCGTCGAAGCGGTCGAGCAGGCCGGCGGCACCGACGAGGCCGAGCGCCGACCAGCCGAGCGAGAAGCCGTTCGCGTTCACGAACGCGAGCGCCTCCTTGGCCGTCGGCTCCCAGACGGCGAGGCCGAGCCGCGCGAGCTCTGCCGCCCACTCGCCCTCGCCCGTCAGGGCGGCGG
Source organism: uncultured Actinomycetes bacterium (assembly GCA_963825325.1). Lineage (GTDB taxonomy): Bacteria > Actinomycetota > Thermoleophilia > Gaiellales > JAICJC01 > JAICJC01. The sequence goes on along the minus strand of CAWGSU010000006.1, from coordinate 674,419 downwards.
CGAGGTCGGCCAGCGGGCCGAGGTCGGACTGGCCCAGCGATCCGGTCGTTCGCACCGCCGGCACGAGGCCGGCGTTGAGCGCGGCCAGCAGGTGGTCGGCGAGCTCGACGCGCACGCCCGAGCGGCCGTGGGCGAACCCGGCCAGCTGCGCGAGCATCACCGCCCGCACCACCGGCTCGGCGATGTACGGGCCGGTGCCGGTGCGGTGCGAGAGCAGCATGAGCCGGTTGAAGGCGACCTGCTCATCGCGGGACACGGCCACCCGCTTGAGCGCGCCGACGCCGGTCGTGAGGCCGTACACGCGCTCGCCGCGCGCAAGCAGGTCGTCGGTCACCTGCCGGGCGCGCTCGATGCGTGCCCGGGCGGCGTCGGCCAGCTGCACCCGCCGGCGCCGCAGCGCGACGTCGGCCACATCGGCGAGTGTGAGGCTCGCGTCGAGCAGGAGCGGTTCGGTCACGGCGTCCGGAAGAACGGCTCGCCGAGGGCCTGCGCGCGGACGGTGACGCCGAGACCGGGCGCCGCCGGCGCGGCCCGCGCGCCGCCAACCCGCTCCGGCAGACCGTCGGCGTTGGCCACCGTGACCCACTCGGTGAAGTCGACGGTGTGGGCGCGGTTGCGCGCGGGGGTCGAGTGCGAGAGGTGCAGCATGGCGGCGGTGTCGATCGTAGCCCCGCCGGTGTCCTCGACCGTCACGGTCATCCCGAGCTCGACGGCCACGTCGCGCAGCGCCGCCGCTCGGGTGACGCCGCCGACCCGCGCGAGCTTGATCGTGACGCCGTCGGCCCCGGCGTCGCGGCGCGCAGCCACGAGCGCGGCGAGCGACACGATCGACTCGTCGAGGACGAGCGGACGCGCGCAGTGCGGGCGCAGGGCGGCGCACTCCTCGAGGGTGGGACACGGCTGCTCGAGCGTGTAGTCGAGGGCCGCCGTCGCGAGCAGGAAGCGGCGCGCCGCGGACGTCGTCCATGCGCCGTTGGCGTCGGCGAAGAGCACCACCCCGCCGCCGACGGCGTCGCGCACCGCGGCCAGGCGCTCGGCGTCTGCGGCCGGGTCGCCGCCGACCTTGATCTGCAGCCGCCGGTAGCCGTCGCCGACGTGGTCGCGCGCCCGGCGCACGACTGCATCGAGCTCGCCCGGCGAGATCGAGCGGTAGAGGTCGACGGCCGCGCCGAAGCGGCCGCCCAGCGCCTCGCACAGCGGCTGGTCTTGCAGGCGCGCGGCCGCGTCGCGGCAGGCCATGTCGAGCGCCGATTTCACGTACGGCTGGCCGCGCATCGCGGCGTCCATCACGTCCGTGAGCAGGCGCGGCTGGCACGGGTCGGCGCCGACGACGTGCGGCGCGAGCACGGCGATGCCGGCGCGCGCGCCCTCGGCGAACGCATCGGCGTAGAACGCGCCGAGCGGTGCCATCTCGCCCCACCCGGTCACGCCCGCGTCGGTGTCCACGGCCACGACGAGCGAGTCGAAGCCGTCGGCAGCGCCGCCTGACGTCGAGTAGGGGCCGTCGGCGAACGGCTGCAGCTGGCGGTATGCGCGCACGCCGGTGATCCGCACCGCCCGGCCTCCTAGTCGCCGAGCTCGGCGCGGCGGCGCACGACGAAGGCGTCGAGCTCGGCGCGCACCCCGGCATCGAGCGGCGGCTGCTCGTACTCGGAGAGCGTCTTGCGCCAGATCTCGCCCGCGCGCTCGGCGGCGTCGCGCGAGCCCTTGGACTTCCACCGCTCGAAGTTCTCCGTTGAGGACAGAAGCGGTCGGTAGAAGCACGTCCGGAACCGCTCCAGCGTGTGCGCCGCGCCGAGGAAGTGACCGCCGTGGCCGACCTCCTGGTGCGCACCGTAGGCCAGGCTGGCCTCGTCCACCTCGAGCGGCGTGAACTCCTCCTGCAACATGCGCAGCATCTCGATGTCGACGATGAACTTCTCGTAGGACGCCACCAGGCCGGACTCGAGCCAGCCTGCGGCGTGCTCGACGTAGTTCGCTCCGGCCAGGAACGCGGGCAGCATCGTGTTCAGGCCCTCGTAGGCGGCCTGGGCATCGGGCGTCTGGCTCGAGGTGAGGAAGCCGCCGCCCGCCCGCCACGGCACGCCGAAGCGGCGCGCGATCTGGCCGGAGCACAGGAGGCCCATCGCCGACTCCGGGCCGCCGAATCCGGGCGAGCCGGACTGCATGTCGGTGTGCGACAGGAACGAGCCCAGGACGACGGGCGCCCCCGGCCGCACGAGCTGCGCGAGCGCAAGCCCCGCGAGCGACTCCGCCGTCTGCTGCACGAGCGCCGCGGGCACCGACGCCGGCGACATCGCCCCCATCAGCAGGAACGGCGTGATCACCACCGCCTGGCCGGCCTCGGCGTAGATGGTCATCGCCTCGATCATGCGGGTGTCGTAGCGAAGCGGTGAGTTGGCGTTGACCACGCCGAACATCCGCACCGCGCCGTCGGCCGGCCCGCCGTGCAGGATGTCGGTCATCGCCACCGAGTCGCGGGCGGCGTCCTGCGAGATCACGGCACCCATGTAGGGCTTGTCGGTGAGCGTCTGGACGGCGAGCAGCATGTCGAGGTGGCGGGAGTCGAGCGGGCGGTCGCCCGGCTCGCAGCACAGGCCGCCCGGCGTGTCCAGCTGGTCGAAGGACTGGCTCAGGCGGCACAGCCGCTCGAAGTCGTCCATGGTCGCCTCGCGGCGGTCGTCGCCCTCGCGCACGAACGGCGGCCCCTGCGTCGGGGCGAAGAACATGTGCCGCCCGCCCACCCGCACGGTGCGGGCCGGGTTGCGGGCGACCAGGTCGAACTCCTGCGGCGCCTTGGCCACCTGTTCGAGCACCCAGTCGGGGTCGAACCGCACCACCGAGCCCTCGACGGTCTGCCCCGCCGCCCGGAAGCGCTCGAGCGACTCGTCGTGCAGGAACTCGATGCCGATGTCGGACAGCAGGCGCCGCCACCCGCCCTCGATCACGACCATCGCCTGCTCGGACAGGATCTCGTAGCGGGGCATGTCGTTTCGGAACATCAGCGGGGTGTCTCGCCGGCCGCCGGGATGGTGACGGAAAAGACCGTCGCGCCGGGCCGCGACCGCACGACGATCGCGCCGCGATGCCCGATCACGATCCGGCGGGCGGCGTCGAGGCCGAGCCCGGTGCCCTCGCCGACCGGCTTGGTGGTGAAGAACGGCTCGAAGATGCGCGACTGCACGTCGGCGGGGATCCCCGGCCCGTCGTCTGCGATCTCGACGACGACATCGCCGGCGAGCGCGCGGGTCGTGATCGTGATCGTGCCCTGGCCGTGCAGCGCGTCGAGCGCGTTCGTCAGCAGGTTCGTCCACACCTGGTTCAGCTCCGAGCCGTGCACCGTGACGTGCGGCAGCGTGCGGTCGTAGTTGCGCTCCACCTTCACCGGCTCGTGCTTGATGCGGAACTTGAGCATGGTCAGGGTGCTGTCGATGCCGTCGTGGACGTCGACGTCCTCGACGGCGCCGCGGCCCATGTGGGTGTAGTCCTTGATCGCGGCCACGAGCTCCGAGATCCGGCCGGTCGACTCGTGCAGCTCGCCGACCAGCGTGTGGGCCGTGAGCGACGCCGCCACCCACTCGAGCGCGGGGCCGGTGGCCGGGCCGGCGGCCGTCTGCACCTGCTCCAGCCAGTCCGCGTCGAGGCATGCGCGCGCCAGCGGCTCGGCCAGCCGCCAGCCCTCCTGGCCCATGTCGTCCAGGTGGGCGGCCAGCCGGTCCTCGCGATCGGCGAACGCCACCGAGCCGTCGCCGTCGCCTGCCCGCGCGAGCGCCGCCTGCTGGAGCGCGACCAGCCGGGCGGCATCCTCGCGCTCGACCCCGCTCGCGACGAAGTGGTGGATCGTGTTCTGGAGCGTTGTCAGCGCCTCGCCCAGCTCGGTGGCGGTGCGCCGTGCTGCGGCCGCGGGGTTGTTGAGCTCGTGCGCCAGCCCGGCCGAGAGGGTGCCGAGCGCCGCCAGCTTCTCCTGCTGGCGCACCAGCGCGTCGGCCGCCTGGGCGATCGGAGCGATCAGGCGCATCGCCGTCTTCATCGCGCTCGGCGCATCGCGCAGAAACGCCCGGAACGTGGGCACCTCCCACGACAGCAGGCGCACCTCGGTCGTCGCCCGGCCGCTCGCGAGCAGTGCGTCGCCCGTGAGCGCGTTGGCCGCACCGAAGTACGTCGGGCCGGCACGCTGGCTGAGGATGGCGTTGACGCCGTTGATGCGGCGCGACGACTCGATCTCGCCCGCGGCGATCACGGAGAAATGCTCGGGCACCGTGCCCTCGGTGAAGAGCGGCGCGCCGGGCGCCAGGTGCTCCTCGCGCCCCGCGGCGGCGAACGCCTCCAGCACGTCCGGGTCGACGCCCGCGAAGAGGTCGAGCACCTCGAGCACCTCGACCACCTCGGCCACGTCGAGCACCTCGCTCATACCGCGGCCCCCAGGTACTCGTGGACGAAGGACACGGCCATCGAGCCCTCGCCGACCGCCGAGGCGACGCGCTTCATCGACTCGCTGCGCACATCCCCGGCCACGAACACGCCGGGCATGCTCGTCTCGAGCAGGTAGGGGTCGCGGTCGAGCCGCCAGCGCGGGCGTACCTCCTCGCGCAGCACCTCGGATCCGGCGAGGACGAATCCGCGCGGGTCGCGGGCGATGCCGGCGGGCAGCCAATCCGTCTGCGGCCGGGCGCCGATGAAGACGAACATGGCCGCCAGGGTGACCTCGTCCTCGGCGCCCGTGACCGTGTCCCTGACCGTGATCCGCTCGAGCGAGTCGTCGCCGTGCGCCGCCACGACCTCGCCGTGCAGGCGCACGTCGATGTTCGGCGTGGCCTCGATCGTGTCGATCAGGTAGCGCGACATGCTCTTGGCCAGGTCCGGGCCGCGGTAGAGCAGCGTCACCCGCTGGGCATACCCGGCGAAGTAGATGGCGGCCTGGCCGGCCGAGTTGGCCCCGCCTACCACCACGACGCGCTCGTCCCGGCACGAGACACCCTCGCTGCGCGAGCCGCCGTAGTAGACGCCGCGCCCCGAGAGCTCCTCGATCCCCGGCGCGGCCAGGCGGCGGTAGTCCACGCCCGTCGCGATGATGATCGCCTTGGCGCCGAGCTGGTCCTGGCCCGCCAGCTGCACGAGCCGCGCCGGGCCGCGCTCATCGATCGCGGTCACCTCCTGGATCGTCAGGAGCTCCGCGCCGAAGCGCTGCGCCTGCGCGGTCGCGCGGCGGGCGAGGTCGGCGCCGGAGAGGCCCACCGGGAAGCCGAGGTAGTTCTCGATCCGCGAGCTCTGTCCCGCCTGGCCACCCGGCGCCTCGCGCTCGATCAGGGCCGTGCGCAGGCCCTCGGACGCGCCGTAGACGGCGGCCGCGAGCCCCGCCGGCCCGCCGCCGATGATGACGAGGTCGTAGAACTCGAGCTCGGCCCGCCGGCGCACACCGGCGCGCTCGGCCAGGTCGGACACGCTCGGGCCGTGCAGCACGCCGCCGTCGGGGAAGAGGACGAGCGGCAGCGCCGCCTCGCCGTCGGCCGCGGCCAGCAGGCGCCGGCCCTCGTCGTCACGCTCGACGTCGAGCCACCGGTACGGCACCTGGTTTCGGGCCAGGAAGTCACGGGCCTCGTGTGACTGGCGCGACCAGCGGTGCCCGACAACCTGGATGCGGTCGGCGTCGTCCGGCGCCTCGGCCCGCCAGGCGTCGAGCAGGTCGTCGACGACCGGGTAGAGCTGCTCCTCGGGCGGGTCCCACGGCTTCAGCAGGTAATGGTCGAGCGAGACGCGGTTGATCGCATCGATCGCAGCCTGTGTGTCGGCGTAGGCGGTCAGGAGCACGCGCTTTGCCTCCGGCGCGATCCGCATCGCCTCCTCGAGGAACTCGACGCCCGACATCTCGGGCATGCGCTGGTCGGCCAGGAGCAGCGCGACCTGGGCCCCGCGCAGCTTGGACTCGCGCACCGACGCGAGCGCAGCCTCGCCGGTCTCGGCCCGCAGCACACGGTAGTCGCGCCCGTAGCGGCGGCGCAGGTCGCGCTCGACGGCGCGGGCCACCGACGGCTCGTCGTCGACGGCCAGGAGCACCGGCCGGGCGCCGTCGCGGGTCTCGGGGGCGGTGCTCACGCCCCGCTCGGGACCGTGAACGCCACCTCGTCCTCGTAGCACCAGAACCAGTCCTCGCCGGGCTCCGCCGAGCGGATGACCGGATGTCCGCTCGAGTGCACGTGCGCCGTCGCGTGCCGGTTCGGCGACGAGTCGCAGCAGCCGATGTGGCCGCAGGTGGTGCACATCCGCAGGTGCAGCCAGCGGGCACCGATCCGCAGGCAGTCCTCACAGCCGGGAATCGTCTCCGGCAGGTCGACGATCTCGATTTGGTCCATGTGCGTGCACGTCTCCGCCATTGCAGCCACCCCTTTCGTCCATGGGTCCGCCTCAGGATATGCGCACGGCGATGGCGGGGGCGCACGAATTGGGGAGGGGACCCGGGTCCAGGGGTGGCCGTGCCGGCCGGGGCCGGCCGTCCAGGGCGAGGGCTGGAGCGGGCGCTAGCTGAGCTGGAAGTGCGCGACCAGCCGCTCGAGGCTCTGCGCAGTGGCCGCGAGCTCCTGCGACGAGGCGTTGATCTGCTGCGTGGCGGCGCTGGTCTGCTCGGCCGACGCCGACACCTCCTGGGTGGCGGCGGACGACTCGAGGGCGACGCTTGCGACCTCGGACGAGGCGGCGGCGATCTGCTCGATGCGGTGGGTCATGTCGTCGACCGCGGCCCCGATCTGGCCGAACGCCGAGCGGGTCTCGGCGACGATCGCGGCGCTCTCCTCGCTGCGGCGGGCGCCGTCCGAGACGACGTCGACGGTGCGCTTCGTCTCGTCCTGGATCTCGCCGATCAGGCCGGCGATCTCCTCGGCGGCCCGCTTCGACTCCTCGGCCAGCTTGCGCACCTCCTCGGCGACGACCGCAAAGCCGCGGCCCTGCTCTCCGGCCCGGGCCGCCTCGATGGCGGCGTTCAGGGCGAGCAGGTTCGTCTGGCCGGCGATGGTCGTGATCGTCTCCACGATGCCGCCGATGCGGTCGGAGCGGCTGGCCAGGCGCCCGATCGCGTCGACCACGTCGGCCGAAGACTGCTGGACGGTGGCCATTGCGCCGGTGGCCTCCTCGGCGGCGCCGACGCCGCGGGCGGCCACCTCGCTCGCCTGCTCGGCGGCGGTGGCCGACTCGGTCGCGAGGTCGCGGGTCGTCTGCACCATCTCGACCTGACGCTCGGAGCCTCCGGCCACGTTCTGGACGGCGCGGGCGATCTCGTCGGCGGCGCGGCTGGTCTCGCTCGCGGTCGCGCTCAGCTCCTCGGAGGCCGATGTGAGGTGGGCGGCGGCGCCCGAGACCTGGGTGATGACGCCGCGCAGCGACTCGACCATCCCGGCAACGGCGGTGCCGAGCACGTCGCGATCGGATTTCGCCTCGACGTCGGCGGTGAGGTCGCCCTGCGCGACCCGTGTCACCGAGTCGGCCAGGCCCTGCAGGTAGGCCATCATGCCCTCGAAGGCGCGGGCGGTGTCGCCGATCTCGTCGGTGCTGTCGGTGGCGACGTCGTGGTCGAGCTCGCCGACCGCGATCCCGTGGGCGGCAAGCCGCATCCGGCGGACGCGCCGGCCGATCCGGCGGGTCAGCATCGTCGCAAGCGTGGCCGCCGTCGCGACCGCGGCGAGCGTGAAGAGGACGATCGCCCACTGCGCCGTGGCCGACGTGGACGACGACTGTGCCGCCAGCCGGCCCTCGTGCGCCCGCAGCGTCGCCTGGTATGCCGTCAGGGCGGCGACGAGGTCGTCGCTGGCCGGGTCGGCCTGGTCGTTCAAAACGGTGACGGCCTGCGCGCGGTGGCCGGCGGCGACCAGGCCGAACATGCGGGTGTCGATCGCGCCGGCACGGTTGACGGCGGCGCGGATCGCGGCCATCGCGTGCCGATCGGCGCCGGCCGTCGCGAGCGAGTCGAGCCGGTGCAGCGCATGCATGAACGTGGCGCGGTCGCCGAGGTAGTCGCTGTGGGAGGCCCTGGTGGCGTCGAGCACTGCCCGCGTCTGCGAGAAGTGCATGTCGGAGGCCGCGGCGCGCACGTCGTCGACGGCGATCAGGCGCGGCGTGACGGAGTGGTCGATCGTGTTCGAGAGGGACGTCATGCCCGCCAGGCCCCAGTCGGCGACGCCGGAAAGGCCGAGCATGAGCAGCACGACGATGCCGAAGCTCCAGCCGAGCTTCGATCCGATCGTTCCCGTGAGTCGAGACATTGCGCGCTCCGATAATCCAGCGTGATGCGCACCGCGACCGCGGCGCCATCCGGGTCATCGGCTGCTCCCCGGATTGGATTAGATGCCGGCGGGAATTCCGGCAGCCAGGCGGGTCGCGACGCGCGCGCGCACGTCGTCGGGCGCGAACGAGGCGGCGAGGGCGGCGCGGTTGCAGCGGGCGAGGTCGGCGTCGGTCCAGCCGAAGGTGGCGCGCAGGCGCTCGTACTCGCGCTCGAGCGTGATGTCGGTGACCGCCCGGCCGTCGGTGTTGACGCCGAGCGAGACGCCGCGGCGGTAGAGCGCGTCGATCGGGTGGTCGGCGTAGGTGTCGCACAGGTCGGTCTGCACGTTCGACGATGGACATACCTCGAGGTGGATCCCGGTCTGCACGAGGTGGTCGACGAGGCTTGCGTCCTCGATGCTGCGCGCGCCGTGTCCGATCCGCTCGGGCCGCAGCCGCCGCAGCGTCTCCCACACGCTCTGCGGGCCGGACGCCTCGCCGGCATGCGCGGTGCGGCGCAGGCCGTGCTCCTCGGCGTAGCGGAACGCAGCCTCGTGCGCATCGAGCGGATAGCCGGCCTCGTCGCCCGCGATGTCCAGGGCGACGACGAGCGAGCTGTGGAACCGCTCGACGAGCTGCGCCGTCGCCAGGCTCGTGCCGGCGTCGAAGTGGCGCAGCGTGCACAGGATCAGCCGGGCCTCGACGCCGGAGTCCGCGCTCCCGCGCTCGACGGCGGCGTTCACGATCTCGACCACCTCGGCGGGCGCGAGCTCGCCGTCGGTGTGCAGGTACGGAGCGAAGCGCATCTCCGCGTAGACGACGCCGTCGGCGGCGAGCTGGTCGAACAGGTCGGCGACGATCACCTCGAGGCCGCGCCGGTCCTGCATCAGCGCGACGATCCGGGGCGGCCGCAGCAGGAAGTCGACCAGGTTCGTGCACTTGGCCGGCGCGATGAAGTCGGCCTGGTACTGCGCGAGCGTCACCTCGGGCCGCAGGCGTGCCACCGCGGCGTGGCTGGCCGCGCAGTCCAGGTGCAGGTGGAGCTCCACCTTCGGCAGCGCGGGCATCGCGGGAGCGTAGTCGGGCTAGTAATTCGGCGCGCATGCGCGACGGTCAGCACCTCATCTTCGACGCGGACGACACGCTCTGGGAGAACAACGTGGTGTTCGAGGGCGTGATCGCGGACTTCATCACGTGGATCGACCATCCCCGGCTGCCGCCCGGTGACGTACGCCGGATCCTCGACGAGGTCGAGGCGCTGCACGCGGTCGAGCACGGCTACGGCACCAAGGTGTTCGCCCTCACGCTCGAGGTGACGGCGCAGCGGCTGCGCGAGGGCGACCTGACTCCGGCCGACCGGGAGGCGATCGCCGGGCTGATCACGCGCCTGGCCTGGGATCAGCTCGACATCATCGACGGCGTACCCGACACGCTCGCAGAGCTGCGGGGACGGCACGACCTGCTGCTGCTGACGAAGGGAAACCACGAGGAGCAGGCGCACAAGATCGACCGCTCGGGCCTGGCGCCGTTCTTCCGCCGCACCGTCATCACGCCGGAGAAGACGGCCGCGACCTACCGCGAGCTGGTCGCCGCCGAGTCGCTCGACCCGGCACGCACGTGGATGATCGGGAACTCGCCGCGCTCCGACATCCTGCCGGCCGTCGAGGCCGGGCTGCGCGGGGTGTTCGTGCCCCACGAGCACACGTGGCGCCTGGAGCACTCCGAGCTGCCCGCGGCACACGACCGCATCCTGCGCATCCCGCACTTCCGCGCCCTGCTCGAGCACTTCTAGCCGGTTGCCCGGGCTCGGGTTCTCGCCGAAAGCGGGGATTGTCCCCGGTTACCGGGGACAGTCCCCATCGCGCTGCTAGTAGCGGTACTGATCCGTCTTGTAGGGGCCGTCCTCGGGCACGCCGATGTAGGCGGCCTGCTCGGGGCGCAGGCGGGTGAGCTTGACGCCGAGCGCGTCCAGGTGCAGCCGGGCGACCTTCTCGTCCAGGTGCTTGGGCAGTGTGTACACCTGGCGCTCGTAGGCGTCGCTCTTGGTGTGCAGCTCCATCTGGGCGATCACCTGGTTCGTGAACGAGTTGGACATGACGAAGCTGGGGTGGCCGGTGGCGTTGCCGAGGTTCAGGAGCCGGCCCTCGGAGAGGACGATCACGGAGTGGCCGTCGGGGAACGCCCACTCGTCGACCTGCGGCTTGATGTTGATCCTGCGGATGCCGTGGAAGGCCTGCAGGCCGGCGACGTCGATCTCGTTGTCGAAGTGGCCGATGTTGCCGACGATGGCCTGGTGCTTCATCCGGCTCATCTGGTCGGCCGTGATGATGTCGCGGTTGCCGGTGGCGCTGATGAAGATGTCGCCGGTCTCGAGCACGTCCTCGAGCGTCGTCACCTGGTAGCCGTGCATGGCCGCCTGCAGGGCGCAGATGGGGTCGATCTCGGTCACGATCACGCGTGCGCCCTGCCCGCGCAGCGACTCGGCGCAGCCCTTGCCGACGTCGCCGTAGCCGCACACGACCGCCACCTTGCCGCCGATCATGACGTCGGTGGCGCGGTTGATGCCGTCGATCAGCGAGTGCCGGCAGCCGTACAGGTTGTCGAACTTCGACTTCGTCACCGAGTCGTTCACGTTGATCGCCGGGAACAGGAGCTCGCCCGAGAGCTGCATCTGGTAGAGCCGGTGCACGCCCGTGGTCGTCTCCTCGGTCACGCCCTTGACAGAGGCCGCGAGCGTCGTCCACCGCTGCCCGTCCTCCTCCAGCGTGCGCTCCAGCAGCCGCAACACGTGCTGGAACTCCTCCGAGTCGGCTGACTCGGGAGAGGGCACCGCCCCGGCGCGCTCGTACTCCACGCCGCGATGCACCAAGAGCGTCGCATCGCCGCCGTCGTCCAGGATCATCGTCGGGCCGCCGTCGGGCCAACGCAGCGCCTGGTCGGTGCACCACCAGTACTCCGCGAGCGTCTCGCCCTTCCACGCGAACACCGGCACGCCGCGCGGATCGGCCACGGTCCCGTCCGGGCCGACCGCAACCGCCGCCGCGGCGTGGTCCTGCGTCGAGAAGATGTTGCACGACGCCCACCGCACCTTCGCACCGAGCGCCACCAGCGTCTCGATCAGCACCGCCGTCTGGATCGTCATGTGCAGCGACCCGGTGATGCGCGCGCCGCGCAGCGGCTGCGACTCGCCGAACTCGCGCCGCGTCGCCATCAGGCCGGGCATCTCGTGCTCGGCCAGGCGGATCTCCTTGCGGCCGAACTCGGCCAGGCCCAGGTCGGCGACCTTGAAGTCGTTCGCGGTGGTCGGGTGGGTGGTGGTGGGTGACATCAGCGCTCCAGGGGTGTGGGAATCAGGGTTGGGTGACGAGCTCGAGCGGCGCGTGCGCGAACGCGGTGATGCGGGTGAGGCCGTCGACCCGGCCGCGGATCTCATCCGAGGTCAGACGGGCGACGCGGTCGGTACCGAACTCCTCGACGTTGAACGATGCCAGCGCCGTCCCGTACGCCATCGCCTGCCGCAGCACGTCGTCGGTCAGGCCGTGCTCCACGTGCCTTGCAACATAGCCCAGGAAGCCGCCCGCGAACGTGTCTCCGGCGCCGGTGGGGTCGATCACGGTCTCGAGCGGGAACGCCGGCAGCGAGAAGTACGAGTCCGGCGTGATCATGGCGGCGCCGTACTCGCCCTGCTTGGCGATGATCACGCGCGGGCCGAGCAGCTGCAGCTCGCGCGCGGCCGTGACCAGGTTCGGGCGGCCGGTGAGCTGGCGCAGCTCGGCGTCGTTCAAGAGCACGCAGTCGACCCGCCGGATCACCTCGAGGAGCTCGTCGCGGGCGCTCTCGATCCAGAAGTTCATCGAGTCGAGCGCGACGAAGCGGGCGCGCTCGCAGCGCTCCCGCACCGCGAGCTGCAGCGAGGGCTGGATGTTGGCGAGGAAGAGCACGTCGCAGCCCTGCGAGGTGGGGGAGAGCTTGGGCTCGAACTCGGCGAACACGCCGAGCTCGGTGGCGTGCGTGTGGCACTGGTTGAGGTCCCAGCCGTACTCGCCGTGCCAGAAGAACGTGCTCCCGCCGGGCACGCGCTCGATGTCGGACACGTTCGTACCGCGCGTGCGCAGGACGTCGAGGTGCTCCTCGCCGAAGTCGTCGCCGACCGGGCCGACGACGGTGACCGTGTCGAAGAACGACGCGGCCAGCGCGAAGTAGGTGGCGGCGCCGCCGAGCATGCGCTCGCGCTCGCCGAAGGGGCTCTTGACCCGATCGAAGGCGATCGAGCCGACGACCGTCAGGCCCATGCATCGGCCCCGGTCATGCCGACACCGCGGCGGCGGCGGGAGCGCCGAGGCCGGCCGCTGCGCGCAGCACGGCGGCGCGGTCGGTGCGCTCCCAGGTGAAGTCCGGATCGTCGCGGCCGAAGTGGCCGTAGGCGGCCGTCTTCTGGTAGATCGGCCGGTGCAGGGCGAGCTCCTCGCGGAACGCGCCCGGGCGCAGGTCGAAGTGGTCGGCGATGAGCTGGGCGATGCGGCCGCGGCCGATGCGCTCGGTACCGAAGGTCTCGACCATCACGGACACCGGGTGCGCCATGCCGATCGCGTACGCCACCTGCACCTCGGCGCGGTCGGCCAGGCCGGCGGCGACGACGGTCTTGGCGACCCAGCGGGCGGCATAGGCGGCCGAGCGGTCGACCTTCGTCGGATCCTTGCCGCTGAAGGCACCGCCGCCGTGGCGGGCCATGCCGCCGTAGGTGTCGACGATGATCTTGCGCCCGGTCAGGCCGCAGTCGCCCATCGGCCCGCCGATCACGAACCGCCCGGTGGGGTTGACCATGAAGTTGCGCAGGAGCGCCGCCGCGTCGTACATGTCGGCCGGGACGACCGGCTCGAGGACGTGCTCCCACAGGTCGGGCTTGATCTGGGTCTCGCAGTCGATGCCGTCGGCGTGCTGGGTCGAGATCAGCACCTTCTCGACCGCCACGGGCCGGCCGTCGACGTAGCGCACGGTCACCTGCGTCTTGCCGTCCGGGCGCAGGTAGGGCACGAGCCCGTTCCGGCGCACCTCTGCGAGCCGTCTCGCCAGCTTGTGCGCCAGCGAGATCGGCATGGGCATCAGCTCGGGCGTCTCGTTCGTGGCGTAGCCGAACATCATGCCCTGGTCGCCGGCGCCGGCGAGGTCGTAGCGGTCGTCGTCGGTCGCATCGGCGCGCACCTCGTAGGCGCGGTCGACGCCCTGGGCGATGTCGGGTGACTGGCGGTCGATCGTGTTCATCACCGCGCAGGTGTTGGCGTCGAACCCGTAGGCGGCGTTGTCGTAGCCGATCCGGCGCACCGTCTCGCGGGCGATCCCGGGCACGTCGACGTACGTCGTGGTCGAGATCTCGCCCGAGACCACGATCAGGCCGGTGTTCACGAGCGTCTCGCAGGCGACGCGGCCGTACGGATCGTCGGCCAGGACGGCGTCCAGGATCCCGTCGGAGATCTGGTCGGCGATCTTGTCCGGGTGCCCCTCGGTCACGGACTCGGAGGTGAAGAGATACTCGTTGTCAGCTGCGGTCATGCGGGTGGACCCTCGCTTTCTGCGTCTCGCGTCACCTCGACGAGGTACGCGACGATGACGTTCTGGTCGCCCAGCCGGAGGTGGTATGCGTCCGACAGCTGCTCCACCCGGTGGATCTGCTGCTCCTTGTCATGAAACAGATCGGTGAACTCGAAGAACCCAAAGTCTACGACCCTGGACGCAAACCCTGCCCGGTCAAGCAGCGCGGCGGTGCGGCGCTGGCCGATGATCGAGAGCTGCATCAGGTAGGCGACGCCGCCCGGCGCGAGCGCCTCGGGCAGGATCGCGATCAGGTGATCGATCAGGTTGCGGCCCCAGTAGTCGAGCGGCCGGTGGGTCGAGACGGGCTCGAACGGGTCGACGGGCAGCTGGTACAGGCTGGCCACGATGACGTCGTAGCGCTCCTCCGGGACCCACGGGAAGAGGTCGACCGCGGCGGCGCTCACCCGCTCGGAGACGCCGTTTCGAAATGCGTTCGTGAGCGTGTTCGCGGCCGCCCGCCGGTCGACGTCGATCGCGTGCACGTGGGCGGCGCCGTTGCGGGCGAGCTGAACGGTCTGAAGGCCCGTGCCGCAGCCGACGTCGAGGCAGCGGGCGTCGCGGCCGATGCCCTGGCCGAACAGGTACTTCCACACCAGGTAGCTGCCCTGGGTGGGCACGAAGACGCCCGGCTCGCACAGGATGTCCGGGAAGTCGAGCGGATAGAGCGACGCACCGCGGGCGTCCGTCCACGGCACCACCCGCGCTCCCGGCGGCAGCACGCCCTCGTCTGCCTCGGGCCCGACGAGCTCTCCCGGTCGCGCGTGCCCGGGCGCGGTGCCCGTGAGCGCCTCGCGCGCGGCGGCGACGTGCTCGGGGCCGACGCCGCAGCAGCCGCCGATGATCTGGGCGCCCTCCTCGCGCCAGCGCCGCGCCATCCCGGCGTACTCGGCGCCGGCGACGCCGGCCTCGGTGCGCCAGCCCGCGGTCGAGAGGTAGCCCAGATTCGGGTACGCGCCGAGCGGCAGGTCGGTGAAGTCACGCATCCACGAGATCATCCCGCCCACGTGGTCGGGCGGAATGCAGTTCACGAGCAGCGCGGACACCCCCATCTGCTCGAAGCGGCGCGCCGCGCGGCCGAAGGCGTCGCCCTCGGGCCCGCCCCAGTGCTCGCCGTAGACGCCGCAGACGCCGCTGCGGCAGCGGCGGAAGCTGAGCCACACCGGCAGGCCGGTGCCGAGCAGGCGCTCGACCGTGTCGTAGGTCGTCGGGCGCACGAGGGAGAGCGTCTCGAGGAGCACGATGTCGGGCGGGTCGTCCTCGAACACGCGGGCGAGCAGGCGGATCGTCTCGGCCCCCTCCGGCGTGTCGACGTCGCCGTTCAGGCTGAAGGCGACGGCGCACTCGTCGGCGCGGCCGCCGTCGGCGGCCGCCCGGCGGGCGAGCTGCACGCCGCGGCGGGCGACGTCCATCCAATGCACCGGCCGCTCTGCCTCCCACAGCTGCGGGCTGTCGGCGCGCAGCGCCGTCGGCAGGCCCCACGTGTCGGTGCAGATCACATCGCACCCCGCGTCGACGTAGCGGCGGTGCACTCGCAGCACGTCGTCGGGCGCACGCACGAGGGCGCCGGTGCCCCACAGCTGCTCCTGCAGCTCGGAGTGGTCGTCGTGCGCCTCCTGCAGCTCGGTGGCCATGGCGCCGTCGAGGACGACGCATGTGTCGGCGTCGATCAGCGCGGAGATGCGGGCATAGGCGCTCACGGCGCCGGAATCGTAGGCCACCCCGGTATCGTGGGCCACGTGGAGAGCCCGCTTCGGATCGACTGGGACGGCCGCGAGTTCACCGAGATGCGGCCGCGCATCCATGGCGCGACGATCGTGGCGGACGACCTCACGATCACGATGTACCGCTACGGCGCCGGCTCGGAGTGGGAGGAGCATCGCCATCCCGAGGACCAGCTCACGATCGTCCTCGAGGGCCGGATCCTGTTCCGTTCGGGAGGCGAGGAGCTGCGGCTCGGCCCCGGCGAGCAGGTGCTGATCCCGGGCGGCGTGCCGCACTCGGCCACGGCCGGGCCGGCCGACGTCGTCACGCTGAACGTCTGGCCCCCGCGTGCATAAACGGGGTCAGACCCCGTTTATGCATGGACACCCACCCTCTACGATGAATGGTGTGGCGATCGCGCCCGACGTGCCCTACTTCGACGTCTCCGACCCCGACTTCTCGGTGTCGTCGGCCGACGTCCTGGCCGCGCGCGAGCGCAGCTGGTACGCCCGCACGAACTTCGGCCTCGCCGTGCTGCGCTACGAGCAGACGAGCCTGCTCCTGAAGGACCGCCGCCTGCGCCAGGGCAGCTTCGCGTGGCCCGAGCAGCACGGCATCACCGAGGGGCCGCTGCACGACTGGTGGTCGCTGCTCATGCTGAGCGCCGAGGGCGACGACCACCGCCGCCTGCGCCGCCTGGCGAACCCGGCCTTCTCGCGAGCGCTGATGGAACAGATGGTGCCGGGTTTCAGGCTGCTCGCGGCCGAGCTCGTCGACGCGTTCGCCGCCCGCGGCCGGTGCGACTTCGTGGCCGAGTTCGCCGAGCCGTACTCGGCCCGGGTGCTGTGCCGGCTGGTCGGCCTCGACGAGGGCCGCTGGCGCGACCTCTCGCACTGGTCGACCGATATCGGCCTCTCGTTCGGCGTCACGATCGCGAAGGACCGCAAGCGGATCGAGGCCGGCCTCGCGAACATGTACGGCCTGGCGGATGAGCTGATCGCCGCCCGCCGGGCGACGCCGGGCGCCGACGTCATCTCGGCCCTCGTCGCGGCGCACGACGGCGCGGCCACGCTCTCGCACGAGGAGCTGCGGGCGATGATCACGCTGATCGTGTTCGGCGGGATGGACACGACCAAGAACCAGCTAGGCCTGGCGCTGCAGCTCTTCATGGAGCGGCCCGACCAGTGGCGTCTCCTGGCCGAGCGCCCGCAGCTGGCGCCGAACGCGGTCGAGGAGGTGATCCGCTGGAACCCGACGGTCGTGTGGACGACGCGCCGGGCGGTGGAGGACATCACGGTCGACGGCCTCGACATCCCCGAGGGGACGACGCTCCACCTGCTGAGCCCGCCCGCGAACACCGACCCGCTCGCCGTCGGCACGGAGCCGTTCGACATCACCGTCGAGCGGCGGGCGCACTTCGGCTTCGGCGGCGGCGCCCACCACTGCCTGGGGCATTGGCTCGCGCGGATCGACATGCGCGAGGCGCTGCCGCTGCTCGCCCGGCGGCTGCGGGAGCCGCGGCTCGAGCGGCCGGCGACGCTGCGGCCGATCAGCGGCGTGACGGGCCCCGTGGAGCTTCCGATCGTGTTTCAACCATCGCAGGAGGGATCATGAGAGTGAGCGTCGACACGCAGACGTGCGACCACCACGGCCAGTGCATGATCGCGTGCCCCGAGGTGTTCAACCTCGTCACCCCTGACACGCTGGAGTACGTCGCCGAGCCGGACGAGAGCCTGCGCGACTGCGTCGAGGAGGCCGAGGCGGCCTGCCCGACGCTCTCGATCATGATCGAGGACTAACCGGCGGCCAGCGCCGCCTGGCTGAATAAACGGGGTCAGACCCCGTTTATTCAGCGCGGTCACGAGTGGCCGTCCATGAAGCTCTCGACGTCGACCAGGTAGTCGGGGGGGCGGTCGGACTGGATCCGCGTCAGCGACCGGATCTCGTCGGCGCGGTAGAGGCGCGCACGGCCGGTGCCGCGCCGGTACGAGCGCAGCCGGCCGCGGGAGGCGTAGGCGTAGAGCGTCGCCCGCTTCACGCCGAGCCGCTCGGCGGCCTCGTCGGCGGTCAGGTACTCGATGCCCTCCACCATCACCGGCATTCGCTCCAGTCTACGGGGCGGGGTGGACACGGGCCTGCTATCATGCTGAATCAATCTATGTACAGTCAAATCAATAATACATCCTCTCAGAACCGCCACCGCGACGTCTACCCCGAAGGCGCGGCGCCGCGGCTGATCGGCGCGGGGGTGCCGCCGGCGGTGCCGCTGCGCATCACCGACACGACCTTCCGCGACGGCCAGCAGGCCGGCGAGCCGTTCCCGCTCGAGGCCGCGCTCGCGCTGCACCGCGTGCTCGTGCGCCTCGACGCGGGCAGCGGCCGCATCGCCCAGACCGAGCTCTTCCTCTACGCCGATCGCGACCGGGCGCTGCTCGAGGCGATCCGCGCCACGGGGGCGACGTGGCCCGAGCCGACCGCCTGGATCCGCGCCGACGCGCGCGACCTGCGCCTCGTGCGCGCGGCCGGCCTGGCCGAGACCGGGATCCTGTGCTCGGCCTCCGACCATCACATCTTCGGCAAGCTCGGCTGGACGCGGCGCGAGGCGTTCGACCGTTACGTCGACCTCGTCCGCGCGGTCATCGACGCCGGCATCCGCCCGCGCGTGCACCTCGAGGACGTCACCCGGGCCGATCTCGACGGGTTCGTCCTGCCGCTCGCGGCGGCGCTCGTGGCGCTCGGCGCCGAGCGCGGCGTGCCCGTCAAGCTGCGGCTGTGCGACACGCTCGGTCTCGGCGTGCCGTGGCGCGAGGCGGAGCTCCCGCGCAGCGTGCCGCGGCTCGTCGAAGCGCTGATCGGCTCGGCCGGCGTTGCGCCGGCGCAGCTCGAGTGGCACGGCCACGACGACCTCGGCAAGGTGCACGCGAACGCGACCGCCGCATGGATGGCCGGATGCGCCGCGGTCAACGGGACGCTGGGCGGGATCGGCGAGCGCACCGGCAACGAGCCGATCGAGCTCGCGGCGGTCGAGCTGGCCGGCATCGACCCCGGCTGCGGGCTCGACCTGAGCGCGCTCGGCGTGCTCCCGGCTGCGCTCGCGCTCGCGGGTGCGCCCGTCGCGCCGCGGCGGCCGGTGATCGGCGCCGACGCGTTCCTCACCCGGGCCGGCGTGCACATCGACGGCCTGCTGAAGGATCCCGAGATCTACCTGCCGTTCGCGCCCGGCCTCGTCGGCCGCACGGCCGACGTCGCGCTGAACGACCGCTCGGGCGCCGCCGGCGTGGCATGGGTGCTGGGGCGCGACAAGCGCGACCCGGTGGTCGCCGCGGTCGCGGCCACGATCGCGGCGGAGTTCGCCGGCGGGCGCACCGCCGACGTCACCCCGGCCGAGGTGCGCGCCCTCGCGGGTTAGCGGCTACGCCGCAGCCGCCGCCGCCCGGTGGGCGGCCCACACGCAGTTGCGGCCGCCGCGCTTGGCGGCGTAGAGCGCGGCGTCGGTGCGCGCGATCGCAGCGTCGGCGCTCTCGTCGGGGTCGATCACGGCGGCGACCCCGGCCGAGATCGTGATTGCGAGCAGACCGGCCGTGGTCGTGAACGGCTCGTCGGCGACGGCCCGGCGCACGCGCTCGGCGATGGCCATGGCCGCACCCGGGGCGGCGATGCGCGGGAGCAGGATCAGGAACTCCTCGCCGCCCCAGCGGATCACCTCGTCGCCGGAGCGCAGCGTCGAGCGCACGCGGCGGACGACCTCGCTCAGCACCTCGTCGCCGACCGGGTGCCCGTGCGCGTCGTTCACGAGCTTGAACCGATCGATGTCGAGCATCGCCAGGGCGGGCGGCTCGGGCTCGCGCTCCCGCAGCTGGTCGAGCTCGGTCCGGAGCCGCACGAGCCCGTATCGGCGCGAGCGGGCGCCGGTGAGTGGATCGGTGTAGGCGTCGTCCTCGGCGGCCGAGCGCGTCTCGCGCAGCGCGACGAGCTGGCTGTATCCCATCAGGCCGACGACCGCCAGCACGGCGACACCGGTGACCGTCTCGAGCAGGTTTGCGCCCGTGATCCCGCCGCGCAGCGTCGCCGCCCCCAGGGCGGCCGACTCGAGCGCGACGCTGAGCACGGTCATCCGCAGCGACAGCCACGAGCCGACCCAGCCGACCGGGAGCACGAGCATGAGCACGAGGTAGGCGTTCGCGGGGTGGGCGATGTCGAGCTGGAGCGCATACCACCACGCGGGCACGGCCACGACGTGGAGCGCCCACACCCAGCCTGGGATCGGCCGTCTGACGAGGCACCGCACCGCCAGGGCGATCAGGAGTGCGGAGGCCGCGAGCAGCGCAGCCCCCGGGGATGCGCCCGGGTGGGACATCCACGCGCCGGCGAGCCCGACCGGGACGAGCGTCCCCAGGAGCGCCGCCGCCGAGACGCGCTGCACGGTCTCGCCGTCCCCCTTGAAGGGTGCAACCAACCGGTGATGCCAGCTCTGGTCCATCGCACCAGGAGATCGGCGCCCGCCGCACGCATTTGACAAATCAGATTTGTATATTCAAAATAGTTCTTGAAATGGACGACGTCCTCTACCTGGAGCGGATGGAGCAGGCCGAGGCGCTGCTGAAGCCGCGCCGGGTCGACCTGCTGCGGCGGATGGCCGAGGAGTGCACGTGCACGCAGCTCGCCGGCGAGCTGGGGGAGACGCCGCAGCGGGTCTACTACCACGTGAAGAAGCTCGAGGCGGCCGGGCTCGTCGAGCGCGTGAGCGAGCGCCGCGTGCGCGGGATCGTCGAGGGCATCTACCGGGCGCGGGCGCGGTCGTACTGGCTCTCGCCGCGCCTCGTGGGCGAGATCGGCGGCCGCCGCCGGGCGGGCGATGCGCTCAGCCTCGGCTATCTGCTCGAGCTGGTCGAGCAGCTCGGAGCCGACGTGGCCGCGCTCGCGCAGCGCGGCGAGACGGGGGTGCCGTCGCTCGGGGTGACGGGCGAGGTGCGCCTTGCGCCCGAGCGCCGGGCCGCGTTCCTGCACGATCTGCAGTCCACGTTCGAGGCACTGCTCACACGCCACGGCGCGGGCGAGGGCGAGCCGTTCGCGCTGGCCCTCGCCTGCTACCCGAAGGGAGACCGAGCATGACCGGCACCGAGACCCACGCCCTGCGCCACCGGATCGAGGCGCCGCCCGCGCAGGTGTACGCCGCGCTCACGACGCCCG
Organism: uncultured Actinomycetes bacterium; assembly: GCA_963825325.1. Taxonomy (GTDB): domain Bacteria; phylum Actinomycetota; class Thermoleophilia; order Gaiellales; family JAICJC01; genus JAICJC01. The sequence continues at coordinate 653,686 of CAWGSU010000006.1, read as the reverse complement.
CCCGGATGCGCGCCTGGCTCGCCGACGGGGCCGACGCCGACCCGGCGGCCGGCCGGTACGAGTTCTGGGGGCCGACCGTCCCCGGCGGCGAGCGCGGCCGCCAGCGCCTCGTGACGGCCGAGGAAGGCCGCCTGCTGCATTACCGGTGGCAACTGCACGACCGCGACACCGACGTGCGCATCGACCTCGCACCCGCCGGCGAGACCGCGTGCGCGGTCACGCTCACCCACACCGGCGTGCGCCCGCGCGAGGACGCCGAGCCCTCGGTGCGCGACTGGTGGCACCTGACGCTCGACAACCTCGCCAGCGACGTCGAGGGCCGCGGCCTCGCGCCGCGCGTCGACCTCACCCGGGCGCCGGGCGCGAGCGTGCGCTGCACGGTCGAGATCGAGGCGGGCACCGAGGCGGTGTGGCGGACGCTCGTCGAGCCCGCCCAGCTCGACCGCTGGATCGCCGAGCGCGCGACGGTCGAGCCCCACGTGGGCGGCGCCTACGACTTCGGGTGGGATCACGGGCCGATGCGGATCCTCGCGCTCGAGCCGCAGCGGCGGCTCGCGTACTCGTGGCGGCGGCCGGGCGACCCCGACACCGTCGTCACGTGGGAGCTCGACGGATCGGGCGGGCACACCCGTCTCACGCTCGTCCACAGCGGCTTCGTCGACGCGCGCTCGGCCGGCGGCTACGAGGTGGGCTGGTCGGCGTTCCTGGCGAGCTTCAAGCGCATGCACGAGCTCGACGGCCGCTGGCGGCCGGTGCAGACCGTGGAGGAGCCCGTCTCGGCCTGAGCCGCCGGAGTAGACTGCCCGGCCGATGGCGGACTGGGTGACCATCTCGTCGCTTGCGACCGCGGGCGGGACGCTGGTGCTGGCCGTGGCGACGTTCTCGTCCGTGCGCTCGGCGAACCGCTCGGCGCGGCTGGCCGAGCGCTCGCTGATGGCCGGCATCCGCCCCGTGCTGATGCACTCGCACCTCGAGGACCCGCCGGTCAAGGTCGGGTTCGCCGACAACCACTGGATCATGGTGCCCGGCGGGAGCGGAGGGGCGGACGTCACGCCGGACGCGATCTATCTGGCGATGTCTCTGCGAAACGTCGGCAACGGCATCGCCGTGCTGCACGGCTGGCGCTTCTGGCCCGAGCGCCAGATGGGCGCCGACGCCGAGCCGCCGCAGCTCGAGGAGTTCAATCGCCTGACGCGCGACATCTACATCCCGGTGGGTGACGTCGGCTTCTGGCAGGGCGTGTTCCGTGACCCGGCGAGCGATGCGTTCGAGGAGGCGGCGGGCGCGATCGAGCGCCGGGATGGCGTCACGATCGACGTGCTCTACGGCGACCACGAGGGCGGCCAACGCGCCATCACCCGGTTCGGGATGACCCCGCGGACGGACGGCGGCACGTGGATCGTCTCGGCCGCGCGGCACTGGAACGTCGACCGCGACGATCCCCGCTGAACCTCGGGCGTACACTGACTGCATGAGCGTCCCCGCCCGCGCAGGCAACGTCACCCGCACGCGGCTGACGGCCGTCGACCTCGGCGACGGCCGCAGGCGCACGGCCGACGCCCTCGCCACCGAGGAGCCGCTTGAGATCCGCGTCGAGGCGCCGGGGATGGAGCAGCGGGCGGTGGCGGTGACGATGCGCACGCCGGGCAGCGACTTCGAGCTCGCCGCCGGGTTCCTGCGCACCGAGGGCATCGTCGCAGCCTCGCGCGACATCGCCACCGTCCGCTACTGCGCGGTGCCGCGCGCGGAGCAGCAGTACAACGTCGTCACGGTCGCGCTCACGACGCCGTACGACGTCGAGCTCCTGCAGCGCAACTTCTATGTGACGTCGAGCTGCGGGGTGTGCGGGAAGGCGTCACTCGACTCGATCTCGGTGCGCTGCGCCCCGGTCGCCGAGGGCCCGGCGCTCGCCGAGACGGTCGTCGTCGCGCTGCCCGACCGCCTGCGCGAGGCCCAGCGGGTCTTTGACCGCACCGGCGGGCTGCACGCGGCCGGCCTCTTCGACACCGACGGGACGCTGCTCGAGCTGCGCGAGGACGTCGGCCGCCACAACGCCGTCGACAAGCTGGTCGGCCACGCCCTGCTCGCGGGCGAGCTGCCGCTGTCCGATGGCGTGCTGATGGTGTCTGGCCGGCTGAGCTTCGAGATCGTGCAGAAGGCCGCGGTCGCCGGCATCCCGATCGTGTGCGCCGTCTCGGCGCCGTCCAGCCTGGCCGTCGACGCCGGCCGCCGGTTCGGCATGACGCTGATCGGCTTCCTGCGCGGCAGCCGCTTCAACATCTACACGCACCCGGAGCGCATCACTGAATAACACGGGCCAGGCCCGTGTTATTCAGGCTTGCGGTTCTGCACGTGCTGGAAGCCGAACCGGCCCTTGATGCAGAGGTTGCCGCTCGTCACGTCGTGGTCGAGCGGCGAGGTCACCTTGACGATCTCGTTGTCCTGGACGTGCAGGGTCAGATTGCAGCCGACGCCGCAGTAGGAGCAGATCGTCTGCGTCTGCGTCTGGGCGGACTCGTCCCAGGTGCCGGCCGCGCGGTGGTCGTGCTCGCTCTTGAACATCAGCGCGCCCGTCGGGCAGACCGCGATGCAGTTGCCGCAGTAGACGCAGGCCGAGTCCGGCAGCGGCACGGCGAACTCGGTGGCGATGCGGGCGTCGAAGCCGCGCCCGGCGACGGCGATCGCAAACGTGTTCTGCCAGTCGGTCCCGCAGCCCTCGACGCACTTGTAGCAGAGGATGCACTTGCTGTAGTCGCGCACGTAGAGGTTGTTGTCGACCTTCACGGGCTGGGCGACGGTGGCCCTCGTCTGGCCGTCGCCGGCGTGGTGGTGGCCGGCGTGGGCGTGGTCGCGCGCCCCGGCCGCAGCGGGCGGCGCCGCCGGCCCGTAGCGCTCCGGCTCGGCGCCGTACTCGGCCATCCAGCCGTCGACATCCGGCGTCGTCGAGAGGTCGACCGACGAGCCCAGGAACTCGAGCACCATCTTGCGCGCGTGGCGGACGCGGTCGGACGCGGTGCGGATCTTCATGCCGTCCTCGACCTGGCGGGCGCACGAGGGCACGAGCACGCGCGAGCCCTCGACCTCGACCATGCACACCCGGCAGGCGTTCACCGGCGTCAGCGTCTCGCCGTAGCAGAGCGTCGGGATGTCGAGCTCGCGGCGGCGGCAGGCCTGCAGGATCGTCTCGCCCTCGCGGGCGCGCACCGCCTCGCCGTCGATCTCGAGCTCGACCGTGCGCCGCAGCGTGACCGGGACCGCGCTCATGCGGTTCCCGCTCCGGCGAACGGCCGCAGGGCTCCGATGGCCGACTCGATGGCGTTTGCCGCCGTCTGGCCGAGGCCGCAGATCGAGGCGTCGCGCATGCCGCGGGCGATCTCGTCGAGCAGGGCGATCTCGGCGTCGACGGAGCCGCGTGGGCGGCCGTTCGCGAGCCGCAGCAGCGCCTCCTGCTGGCGCACGGTGCCGACGCGGCACGGCACGCACTGGCCGCACGACTCGTCGCGGAAGAACGCGGCGATGCGAAGCAGGATGGGCACGAGCGCAACCGTATCGTCGAGCACCATGATCACGCCCGAGCCGAGCGTCACCCCGGCCGCGCGGGTGGCCTCGAACGACAGCTCGAGGTCGAGCATGTCGGGGCCGACGAACGCGCCGGCCGCACCGCCGAGGAGGATGGCGCGCAGCTCGCGTCCCTCGGGCACGCCGCCGGCGAGGTCGAGCACATCGCGCAGCTTCACCCCGAACGGCGCCTCGTAGAGCCCCGGCCGGCGGACGCAGCCGGACAGACAGAAGAGCCGCATCCCGGTCGAGCCCTCGGTGCCGGTGGCCGCGAACGGGCGCCCGCCCGCGAGGACGATATCGAGCACGTTCACGAGCGTCTCGACGTTGTTCACGACCGTCGGCTTTCCGAACAGGCCCGCATCGACCGGGAACGGCGGCTTGTTGCGCGGCTCGCCGCGGAAGCCCTCGATCGAGTTGAAGAGGGCAGTCTCCTCGCCGCAGATGTAGGCCCCCGCGCCCTTGCGCAGCTCGATGTCGAAGCGCACGCCCTGGCCCATGATGTCCTCGCCCAGAAAGCCGTGCCTGCGCGCCAGCGTGACCGCGTTCACGAGCCGGTCCCACGCCAGCGGGTACTCGCCGCGCAGGTACAGGTAGCCCCGCTCGGCGCCGGTCGCATAGGCGGCGATCGTCATCGCCTCGATCACGCTGAACGGATCCTGCTCGAACACCATCCGGTCCTTGAAGGTGCCCGGCTCGGACTCGTCGGCGTTGCAGATCAGGTAGTGCGGCCGGATCGGCTGGCGGGCGACCGCCTCCCACTTGCGCCCGGTCGGGAACGCGGCGCCGCCGCGGCCGAGCAGCTTCGACTCCGACACCTCGCGGATCACCGCCGCCTGGCCGAGCGTGAACGCGCGCCGCAGGGCCTCGTAGCCGCCGTGGGCGCGGTAGCTGTCGAGGCTCTCGGGGTCGACGAGGCCGAAGCGGCGCAGCAGGCGGACGTCGCCGCTGCCCTGCTGCGCGACCGCGTCGGGCACCATCGGCTCGGGCAGCCTGCCCGCGAGCGCCTCGGCCACATCGGCCGCCGTCGCCGGCGCGATCGAGCGATCCAGCGGGTGCTCGCCCGCCTGCGTCACCAGCACGGCCGGCGCGCGTTCGCACAGGCCCAGGCACGGGCTCTCGAGCCAGATCGCGCGGCCGTTCCCGGGGTGCTCCCCGGCCGGGCCGACGGTGCGCTCGAGGTCGGCGACGAGCTCGCCGGAGCCGCGGCACATGCAGGCGATGTCGGTGCATACGTGCGCGACGACGGGCGGGCGCGGCTCGAGCGCGAACAGGGCGTAGAAGCTCGCGACGCCATAGGCCTCGGCGGGCGGGATCGTCAGCCGCCGGCACACGTAGGCGAGCGCGCCGGGGCTGATCCAGCCGACCCGCGCCTGCACCGCGTGCAGGGTCGGCAGCAGCAGGTGGCGCTGGCTGCGGGCGGCATGGCCGCCGCGGGCGAAGTGGCCGTCTGCCTCGGATCGGGCGGCGCCGACCCAGGCCGAGTCCGGCTCGCCGAGCACGGCGTCGACCGCCCCGCGTTCGACCGCCGTCGCCGACTGATCCTCGATCCGCAGATCCACTATCTGGCGGGAATCGCGACTCGGCCCTGGGCCGGCTCGGCGGGTTGGACGGGCAGCTTCTCGACGCGGATCGCGCTGGCCTTGAACTCGGCCGTGCCCGCCTTGGGGTCGGTCGCGTCGATGGTGAGGATGTTCGTCTCGACCTCGTCGGGGAAGTGCATCGTCATGAAGGCGAGGCCTGGCCGGAGTGTCGGGTCGCTGCGCACGGGCGCCGTCACCGTACCGCGGCGCGAGGTGATCTGGACGCGCTCACCCTCCTCGACCTCCAGCCGCTCGCAGTCCTCGGGCGAGAGGTCGAGCGACTCGCCCCGCCGCAGCGGCGACGTGTAGCCGCCCGTCTGGACGCCGGTGTTGTACGACTCCAGGCGCCGGCCGGTCGTGAGCCGGATCGGGAAGTCGTCGGAGAGCTCGTCGACGGGCAGCTCGTGCAGGACGACGTTGAACGGCGCTCGGGCGCCTTCGACCGGCGTCGCCCACAGCCGCTCGTGCAGGAACTGGGCGCCCGGGTCGGTCTCGTCGGCGCACGGCCACGGGATGCCGCCGAGCTCCTCGAGCCGGGCGTAGCTCATGCCGGCGTGCATCGGCGAGAGGCTGCGCAGCTCGTTCCACGCATCCTCGGGCGAGGGGTAGTTCCACTCGTGCCCGAGCTTGGCGGCGATGCCGCAGATGATGTCGATGTCGTGGCGGGCCTGGCCGGGCGGGTCGAGCGCCTTGCGCACCCGCTGGACGCGCCGCTCGCTGTTCGTGACGGTGCCCTCGGTCTCGCACCAGCTTGCCGACGCGGGGAGGACGACGTCGGCCATCTCGGCCGTCTTGGTCAGGAAGATGTCCTGCACGATCATGTGGTCGAGGCCCTCGAGCAGGGCGTGTGTGTGCTTGGCGTCGGCCTCGGACTGGGCCGGGTTCTCACCGATCACGTACAGGGCGCGCAGGTCGCCGCGCTCCATCGCCTCGAACATCTGGGTCAGGTGCCAGCCGTACTTGGGCTGGATCGTGACGCCCCAGGCCTGGTTGTAGCGCTCGCGGGCGGCGTGGTCGGACTCGACGTCCTGGAAGCCCGGGAGCTTGTTGGGGATGGCGCCCATGTCGCCGCCGCCCTGGACGTTGTTCTGGCCGCGCAGCGGGTTCAGGCCCGACCCGTAGCGGCCCACATGGCCGGTCAGGAGAGCGAGGTTGATCAGGCAGAACACGTTGTCGACGGCGTTGTGGTGCTCGGTGATGCCGAGCGTCCAGCAGATCTCGGCGCGGTCGGCCCGGGCGTAGGTGAGGGCGAGCTCGCGGATGACGTCGGCGGGGACGCCGGTCTCGCGCGCGCCGCGCTCGAGCGTCCACTCCTCGACCGACGCCGCGTACTCGTCGAACCCGGTCGTCGCGTTCTCGATGAACTCGCGGTTGTGCAGGCCCTGGTGGATGATCTCGCGGGCGATCGTGTTCGAGAGGGCGATGTCGGTGCCCACGTCGATGCCGAGCCAGCCGTCGGCCCACTGGGCCGAGCCGGTGCGGCGCGGGTCGATCACGTAGAGGCGGGCGCCGTTGCGCACGCCCTTCAGGACGTGGTGGAAGAAGATCGGGTGCGTCTCGCGGGCGTTCGAGCCCCACAGGACGATCACGTCCGTCTCCTCGATCTCACGGTACGAGCTGGTGCCGCCGCCCGCTCCGAACACTGTCGCCAGACCGACGACGCTGGGAGCGTGTCAGGTGCGGTTGCAGCTGTCGATGTTGTTCGTGCCGACGGCCACGCGCGCGAACTTCTGCGCCACGAAGTTGACCTCGTTGGTCGCCTTCGAGCACGAGAAGATGCCGAGCGCGTTGGGCCCGCTCGCCTGCACGGCCGCGCTGATGCCTGCGGCCGCCCGGTCGAGGGCCTCATCCCATGTCGCCGGACGCAACACACCGTTCTCGCGCACCATCGGCTCGGTGAGCCTGGTGAGGGTCTTTGCCACCCCGATCACCTCCCTTCCACGGGGTATTCCCAAATCGTAGCCCGATGCGCCGGACGGGTCGATGGCGTCCCGCCCACACTGGCGCCGCCGCGGGTGTGCTCAGCCGTCGCGGCGGCGGCTGCGCACGATGATCGTCCCGCCCCACCGGTCGCCGAGCCGCTGGTTGCGGGGCGAGGCCCACACGAAGATCGCGGCGACGATGGGCGTGAGGAGAAAGCAGTCGATCACCCGCCCGAGCGTGCGCAGGGTGACGGCGCGGCCGGTCACCTGGCCGCCGCTCACCATGGCGACCCGCAGGCCGACCACGCGCTTGCCGACGGTCGATCCCCAGGCGCTCTCGAGGCCGCCGAAGTAGACCAGGGCCGCGGCGGTGATCACCAGGCTGAGGCCGGTGTTCGGGTTCTTCAGGATGCCGTTCTCGGCCGAGCTGTTCACGCCGCCGGACACGATCCAGACGACGGCGATCATGAAGGCGAAGAGGATCCAGTCGATCAGAAACGCGGCCGCCCGTGGGCCGACGCCGACGGGGGCGCGGTCGATCATCGCGCGAGTCTACCGGCGGCGGGTGGCACGGCCCCGGGGTGGGGTCACGCCTCGAGCTCGGCCAGGAGCGACCAGAACTGCGACCCGGGCTCGGGGATGCGCGGCGGCCGCACGCGGTGCTGGCGGTGCTGGGCCCAGATGACGTAGGAGCGCAGCCGCCGGCCGGCGCTGCGGCGGGTGTGGTCGGAGAGGGGGACGATGGTGGCCGCAAGCGCCCACCGCCACGCCGCCGCCTCCTTCTCCAGGCGCGTGCCCGAGCGGCCCGGGCCGAGCAGATGGCCGAGCTCGTGCAGCGCAACGGCGTAGGTGATCTGGCTGCGGATCTCGGGGATGCGGATCCCCGGCCGCCTTTGCCCGGCCGGGCCGCGGCGGTAGGCGATCGCCCGCCGCCCCAGGCGCCGCTCGACGCCGTGCACGTCGCACAGGTGCTGGATGTGGGCATCCAGGTCGGCGACGGTCAGGCGTGCGGGCATCCGCGAAACGGTAGAGGGCGGGGCGGCGGTCACCTAGGCGTACGGCCCGGGATCCAGCGGCGTCTCGGGTGTGACCGGGATGGCCTCGATATCCGGTGAGGCGACGATCGCGTCGATGCACGACCGCGCTCCGCCGACATACGTCGAGTAGCCGTCGATCTCGGTCGCGACGAACCAGGTGCGGTCGCTCGGCCACCACATGTTCGGCGATTGCTCCCAGCGATGTTCGAAGACGAACGGGCGCTGGGTTCGGGCGAGCGCGCCCGTGAAGACGTAGTACTCGCGGGCCGGAAGGTGGAGCCAAGGGACCGGAGCGAGCTCGCTGCCCTCGCGGTGGGCGCGCTCGGTGGCGATCCTGATCGCGGCCTCGTCCTCCTCGGGCGTGTTGCCTCCCCCCGTCGAATAGCTAACGCTTCCGCCCCAGAATCCGTTGCCGATCCAGAAGCAAAACACGCATCGATCCGGTGTAGCGGTGAAGGCAGCCAGCGTTGTCCCGAGCCGTGCCACCTGCCTGCTGGGCAGGCTCGCGTCGCTCGGAGTTCGGTTCTCCACGACGGAGCGCCCGTTCACGTGCGCGATGCCCGTCGCCGCGCTGAAGCTCGTATCCGGGCCTGCGATCGTGCCTCGGGCGGCGGCCAAGTCCGCCCACCGGACATCACGGCCGTCTTCGCCGTGCGCCGGGTGCAGGATGCGGGCAAACGCCTTGTACGAGTCAGGCACGAAGCTCGCGATCCGCACACCCTCGCCGCCGTGCCAATCCCACGGGCGCAGCGCATCGACGAGCCACTCGGCGGCGGACACGTCGTCCGGCAGCTCCAGGCCGAGGTCCCAGTCACGCCAGGGCGGTGGGAGCTCCATCGCGTCAGCGTAGCCGCCTCGCGCGACTTTGTATCGGTTGTGGCATATACTGCTCCTTCTGGCAGCCACGGAAGGGACGCGGATGGTCACGGCGTGGGGCACCAGGTGCGTGGCGGCTGGAATCGTCGCGGGGGCGCTCGGGTCGGGGATGTGGGCGCCGGCGAGCGCGGCGGCACACGCGGTGACGACGCGCGCGAGCGAGTCAACGGCAGGCGTACAGGCAGACGGGCCGAGTGGGAAGGGCGGAGTGGCGATCTCGGCGAACGGTCGCTTGGTCGCGTTCGTCTCGACGGCGTCGAACCTCGTCGCGGGTGATACCAACGGCGTCGCCGATGTCTTCGTCCGCGACCTGCGAACGAACGTGACGCGGCGGGTGAGCGTCGCGACGTCCGGCGCCCAGGCCGATGGAGCGAGCTCCGCAGGCGCGCTTGCCATCTCCCCCGACGGCCGTTTCGTCGCCTTCACGTCCGTCGCCACGAACCTCTCGGCCGCGAACGACGACTCGCCGTGCGGCGGGCCGTGCCCGGACGTCTACCTGCGCGATCGCCTCGCCGGCACCACGAGGCTGCTGCTGCCGTTCGGGACGACCGACGGGACGCCGAATCACCTTGTCCTCTCGGCCTCCGCGGGATTCTTCGCCTTCACCAACCTGAACGTCCAGCGCGTATTCCGCTGCCGCCGCTCCACCCGCCGATGCCGGGTCGCATCCGTCCCGCCGGCGGGGTTTCGGAACGACAGCACCGACTCCCGGCTGTCGCTCGGCGGCATGTCCCGGAACGGCCGGCTCGTCGCCTTCCGAGCGTCGGGGATCGACACGGCGCCGCACCCACCCAAGCCGCTCGCGCTCGGGATCTTCGTACGCGACATGCGCGCACGGACGACGCGGAGAGTGACCGCCCGACCGGGCGACATCCCCGGCGGCCTGTCACCGCAAGGCCGTTTCGTGCTGTTCTCGAGCCGGTCGCCGAACCTCGTTCCGCACGACACGAATGGCCGTCGGGACGTGTTCATCCGCGATCTCGTCGCGGGATCGACCCACCGGATCAGCGTGTCGTCAACGGGGACACAGGCGAACCGAGGCAGCCTGGGCGTCGGGATCTCGAGCGGCGGCCGCGTCTGCATGTTCGCGTCCGCTGCCACGAACCTGGTCGGCAATGACCGAAACGGCCTCCGCGACCTGTTCGTCCGTGACCGTGTCACCCACCGCACGGTGCGCGTCGACGTGTCAACGGCCGGAGCGGAGTCGAACGGGGCGCCGACGGCGTGGGCGCTCGCGGGCAACGGACGCTGGGTCGGCTTCGATGCCTCCGCGACCGACCTCGTCGCGTCGGACACGAATGGGTTTGCCGACGTGTTCGCACGCGGACCGCTCCACTGAGTTGATGCCCCGGTGGCGCCGCACTACCGCGGCAGCGGCCTGGGCTCTGCGGGGTGGCGCAGCAGTGGGAACGCAGCCACGCCGGCCACGACCGCGAGCATGAGCGCCGGCGGCCCGCCCAGCACCGCGCCGGCCAGGGCGGCGCCGGCGATCGCCCCCGTCATCTCGGCGTCCAGCCGTCCGGCGGCGGCCACCGCACATGCGACGAGCGCGAGCGGCGCGACGGCGAGCACGGTGTCCGGCGCCGGCGAGGCGCTCACGACCGCCACCGCACATGCGCTGACGACAGCCGCGATCATCACGGCGCGGCCGGCGGAGGCGAGTCCGCAGGGGGCGCCCGGCGCGAGCCCGACCGCGAGCGTCACAAGCGGCGTCACCAGGAAGACGTCCACCGAGACTGCGAGCGCGGCGGCGATCCCGGCCACCGCCACCAGCATCCCCGCGGCGATCGCCCAGCGCGCCGGCCGCCGGCAGGCGACGACGCCGAGCGCGAGCGTCGCGAACGGCAGCAGGAACGGGCCGATGGAGAAGATGCCGACGAACGCGAACACGAGCGCGAAGCCGACGCCCGTCCAGGCCCAGAACCACTCGCAGCGCGATCGGTGTGCCGGCATGTCGCTCGGCCGTAGTATGGCACCGCGGATGCCCGACCAAACGCCCAGAGCCCGCGACCTCGGCATCGTCATCGGCGACCTGCCCACGGGGGCGTGCAACGCGATCACCGACGTCCCCGGCGTGCGCGTCGGCCACACGACGCTGATCGCGGGCGACGGCCCGCTGCGGGTCGGCGAGGGCCCGGTGCGCACCGGCGTGACCGTGATCGTCCCCGGCAGCGACGATCCCTGGGAGGAGCCGCTCGCGGCCGGCGCACACCGGCTGAACGGCAACGGCGAGCTGACCGGCCTCGAGTGGGTGCGGGAGTCGGGCCTGCTGACGACCAAGATCGGGCTCACGAACACGCACTCGGTCGGGGTCGTGCGCGACGCGATCATCGCCGACGCCGTCGCCGCGCTTCCGCCGGGCGAGATCCGCTGGTACCTGCCGGTCGTCGGCGAGACCTACGACGGCGACATGAGCGACATCAACGGCATGCACGTGCGGGCCGAACACGTGCACGCGGCACTTGCGGCGGCGGCGGGCGGGCGGATCGCCGAGGGCGGCGTCGGCAGCGGCACCGGGATGATCTGCCACGGCTTCAAGGGCGGCATCGGCACGGCGTCTCGGATCGTCGGCGGTCACACGGTCGGCGTGCTCGTCCAGGCCAACCACGGCGCCCGCGCCCGCCTGTCGATCGCGGGCGTCCCCGTCGGCAGGCTGATCGACGCCGACGAGGTGCCTGATCCGCGCGCCGGCCCGCGCGACGCGCGCGGCTCGATCATCGTGATCGTCGCCACGGATGCGCCGCTCCTGCCGGGCCAGTGCGCGCGCCTCGCCCAGCGCTCGGCGCTCGGCGTCGGCCGCACCGGCGGCGCCGGCGAGAACGGCAGCGGCGACCTCATGCTCGCCTTTGCGACCGGGAACCGCGGCCTGCGTGCCCTGGCCGACGACGGCATCGCCTCGGAGCCGGTCGGCCTGCGCGCCGTGCCGGCCGCGGCGCTCGACGGCCTCTTCTACGCCGTGATCGAGGCGACCGAGGAGGCGATCACAAACGCTCTGGTCGCCGGCCGCACGATGACCGGGCACGGCGGCACCGCGTACGGCATCCCGCATGAACGCCTCGCCCAGCTCGCCGGCCGGGACGCCCGGAGCGACTGAGCCTCAGGCCGTGCCGGCCTCGGCGTCGGCCGCCTCGGCCTCGGTGATGACCTCGGGGACGTGCGCCGGCGGCGGCGCCGTCCACGCGAAATGGCACGCGGCCAGGTGAGCGCCGCCGTCGGCGACCAGGCCGGGATCCTCGCGGTGGCACACCTCCTGCGCGATCGGGCAGCGGGTGTGGAAGCGGCAGCCCGACGGCAGATTGATCGGGCTCGGTGGGTCGCCCTCCATCGCCGCCGCGTCGCTCGGGTGACCGGGCACGAGCCGCGGCACCGCCTTCAGCAGCCCCTGCGTGTAGGGATGGCGCGGGTTCGAGAACAGCTCCTCGGTCGGCGCCGTCTCGACGATGCGGCCGAGGTACATCACCGCCACCCGATCGCACACGTGCCGCACCACCGCCATGTTGTGGGCGATGAACAGCATCGTCAGGCCGAGCTTGGAGCGCAGCTCGTCGAGCAGGTTCAGCACGGTGGCCTGCACCGAGACGTCGAGCGCCGACACCGGCTCGTCCGCGACCAGGAGCTCCGGCTCGAGCGCGAGCGCCCGCGCGATCGAGACGCGCTGGCGCTGGCCGCCGGAGAAGTTGCGCGGATGCGCGTCGAGGGAGCGGGCGCCGAGGCCGACGAGCTCGATCAGCTCGCGGCAGCGCTCGTCGACGCGGTTTCGCGGCACCATGTTGTGCACGCGCAGGAGCTCGGACAGCACCTGGCGCACCGTCATCCGCGGGTTGAGCGACGAGTACGGGTCCTGAAAGACCATCTGCATCCGCCGCCGCTGGGCGCGCGCCCGCCGCGCCGGCAGCGGTTCGCCGGCGTAGTGGATCTCGCCCGCCGTCTGCACGTACAGGCCGACGATGCAGCGGCCGAGCGTCGACTTGCCACAGCCGGACTCGCCCACCAGGCCGAGCGCCTCGCCGCGCGCGATCTCGAGGTCGACGCCGTCGACGGCACGCAGCACCTCGGCCGGAATGTGCCGGGCGCGGCGCAGCATCGAGTCGGCCAGCACGAACTGCATCTCGACCCCGCGCACCTCGAGCAGCGGCCCGTCAGGCATTCTCGATCACCGGCCTGCGCAGCACGTCGTCGACGCACACGCCGTCGTGGATGCACGCGGTCGCGCGGCCCGTGCCGGCACCGAGGGGGCGCAGCGGGAAGTCGCCGCTCACGCAGTCGTCCTGGGCGAACGGGCAGCGCGGGTGGAAGCGGCAGCCGGGCGGCGGCGCCACGAGGTCGGGCGGCTGGCCCGGGATCGAGTCGAGCGTCTGGCGCACCAGATCGAAGCGCGGCACCGAGCGCAGGAGGCCGAGGGTGTAGGGATGACGGGGCGCGTGGAACACCTCGTCCACCGTGCCCGTCTCGACCACCTGGCCGGCGTACATGACCGCGATGCGGTCGCACGTCTGCGCGACGACGGCCAGGTCGTGTGTGACGAAGACGACGCTCACCCCGAAGTCGCGGCGCATCGCGGCGAGCAGCTTCAGGATCTGATCCTGGATGGTGACGTCGAGGGCCGTGGTCGGCTCGTCGCACAGGATCACCTTCGGCTCGCACGCGAGTGCGATCGCGATCATCACGCGCTGGCGCATGCCGCCGGAGAGCTCGTGCGGGTAGGCGCGCGCGCGCCGGTGCGGGTCGGGGATGCCGACCTGCCGCATCAGCTCGAGCGCCCGTTCGCGCGCCTTCGAGCGGCTCTGGCCAAGGTGCGCCATCGGCCCTTCGGCGATCTGGTCGACCACCCGCATCACCGGGTTCAGCGCCGTCATCGGCTCCTGGAAGATCATCGCGATGCTCGCGCCGCGCACGTCCTGCAGCCGGCTCTGGCTTGCCGTGACGAGATCCTCGCCCTGGAACACCACCTGGCCGCCGACGATCTCGCCGGGGTGGGGCAGCAGGCCGAGAATCGCCCGCAGCGTCATGCTCTTGCCGCATCCCGACTCGCCGACGAGGCCGAGCGATTCGCCGGCGACCAGCTCGAACGTCGCCCCGTCGACCGCGTGCACCGTGCCGCGGCTGAGCGGGATCGCGACCTGCAGGTCCCGTACCTCGAGGATGGCGGCGTCGCTCATTCGGGCCGCAGCAGGTCGGCGAGACCGTCGCCGATCAGCGAGAGCCCGAGCGCGGTGATGATCGACCGCGATCCCCGGGATGGTCGAGAGCTCCCAGTGCGTCGTCAGGAACGCCTGGCCGTCGGCGATCATCGCCGCCCCAGTCCGGGGTCGGCGGCTGGATGCCGAGGCCCGAGGTACCCGAGCGTGACGATCGCGAGGATGTCGAGCACGATGTCGGACATGGCGAACACGATCGCCTGGGTGATCACGTTCGGCAGCAGGTGGCGGCGGATGATGCGCAGGTCTCGGAAGCCCGCCGCCTGCGCGGCGAGCACGTACTCCTGGCGTTTGGCGACCAGGATCTCGCCGCGGATGATGCGGGCGTACGAGACCCAGCCGACGAGCGTGATGGCGATGTAGATGCTGCGCGTGCCCGGGCCGAGCACGAACACGAGCGCGATGATCAGCACGTAGAACGGGAACGCGACCACGATGTCGACCAGGCGCATGATCCCGGTGTCGAGGGCGCGGCCGTAGTAGCCGGCGATGCAGCCGAGCGTCGTGCCGAGGATGAACGGGAGCACCACGGCGAGGAACGCGACGCGCAGGTCGACGCGCGCTCCGTAGACGCAGGCGCGAGAACTCGTCGCGGCCGAGCTGGTCGGTGCCGAGCCAGTGCTCGGACGATGGCCCGGCGAGGATGTTGTTCAGGTCCTGCTCGGTCGGGCTGTGGGGCGTCAGGAGCGGCGCGGCCAGGGCCATCGCGACGATCGTGCCGACGATCAGGATCCCGGCGACGAAGGCCGGGGTGCGGTACCAGCGACGGCGAAACCCGCCCTTGTGCTCGGCGACCAGCGGCTCGGTCAGACCCTCGGCGACGGCGATCGTGCCCACCTAGTCGAACCTCACCCGCGGGTCGAGGAGCGCATGCACGACGTCGGTGAGCAGGTAGACGAGCACCACCAGGATGCCGAACACGAGCGTGACGCCCTGCACGATCGGGAAGTCGCGCTGGAGGATCGAGTTGAGCATCAGCTGGCCGATGCCGGGCAGCGCGAACACCTGCTCGATCACGACCGTCCCGCCGACCAGAAAGCCGATGTTCACGCCGAGCACCGTAACGGTCGAGATGACGGCGTTGCGCAGCGCGTGGCGTGTGAGCACGCGCCGCTCCGAGATCCCCTTCGAGCGCGCGGTCGTGACGTAGTCCGACTCGAGCACCTGGAGCAGGCTCGCGCGCAGGCTGCGGATCAGGATCGGCGAGATGCCGAGGGCGACCGTGAGCGCAGGCAGGAACATCGAGTGCAGGTGGCCGAAGAAGCCGGTGCCGTAGCCGCCGACCGGGAAGAGCCTCCCGAGGTGCAGGCCGAACACGAGCAGCAGCATGATGCCGAGCCAGAACGGCGGGAAGCCGAGCCCGACGAGCGGCACCGCGCGCACGACCTGGTCGGCGGGCGGCGTCCTTGCGGCTGGCCGCGATCGTCGCGAGCGGGACGGCGATCACGATCGAGAGCACCGTCCCGTAGGCGATCAGCCACAGCGTCACCGGCAGGCGGTCGAGGATCGAGCGTCCGCGCCGACTCGCGATAGAAGAGCGACTCGCCCAGGTTGCCGTGGGCGAGCCGGCACCATGAACTGCTCGTACTGGGCCGGCAGCGACCGGTCGAGCCCCCACTGCGTGGTGCAGCGCCGCCACGTTCTTCGCGTTGGCGTGGATGCCCAGCATCGTGCGCGCGGGATCGCCCGGCACCAGGTGGATCATGAAGAAGCAGATCACGGTGACGCCGATCACGACCGGTATCGCCTGCAACAGCCGGCGCAGGATGTATGCGAGCCGGTCGTCCACGGTTCCTCCTAGAGACTTCTGACGCCGGCTAGTGGGACAGCCAGGCGTCCTCCAGATGGAAGTTCCCCGTCGGGTAGACCAGGAAGCCGTGCACCTTGCTCGTCATCGCGTAGCGGTACGGGGAGTAGTACATGAAGACCATGAACGCGTCCTGCGCCGCCTGCGCCTGGATCTGGCTGTAGAGCTTCTGGCGCCCGGCGGCCGAGATGGTCTTCTCGTGGCCTGGTGCGTCCATGGATCACGTCGGGGTTGTTGTAGTCGGTGTAGAACGACTTGGCGCCGCGCGCCGGGTCGACCGCGAACGTCACGAGCTCGTCCGGGTCGGCGATGTCCATCGTCCAGTAGCTCAGGCCGAGCTGGTACTTGAACTGCTGCTCGTCCTTGAACTCGACGCTCGGGTCGACCGGCTTCAGGACGACGGTGATCCCGATCTTCTGGAGCTCCTGCTGGTAGATCTGGGCGATCGACTTCTCGTCGGCCACGCCCGCCCCGACCAGCATCTGCACGCTGAAGCCCTTCGGGTACTTCGACTGGGCCATCTCCGCTTCGCCTTCGCGATGTTGTACTGGAGGCCCGGCGACTTCGGGTCGTAGAACGGCACCTGCGGCGGCATGAACGAGTTCGCCGCCATGCCGTGGCCGAACAGCACCGACTTGATGATCGCGTTGCGGTCGATTGCGCATGCTGATCGCGCGGCGGACGTGCACGTCGGCGAGCGGTGCGTAGCGCTCGTTCATCATCGTGTAGTCGGTGCGCGTCGAGGGGAACAGCGTCATGTTGATCCCCGGGGTGGCCTTGCAGCGTGTTCACCGTCTGCCAGTCGGGAACTCGTCGATCTGCTCCTGCCCGCCCTGCAGCTGCAGCTGGCGCGTGTTCGTCGTCGGTCACGGTGCGGAAGGTGATCGAGTCGAGGTACGGCTTGCCCGTCTGCCAGTAGTGCGGGTTGCGCTTCACGATGCTCGATCTGGCCGAGCCGTGCGTCCAGTGCCCCACATGAACGGCCCCGTGCCGATCGGATGGGTGTAGAACTGCTTGGCGCGTCTCGCCGCCGTAGTGGTTCGGGATGATGCCGTTGGCGAACAGCGCGATGTCGGCCAGGAACGGCGCCCACGGGTACTTCGTGTCGATGACGATGGTCGCCGGGTTGGGCGTCTTCATGTCCTTGATCGCCGAGTCGAGATAGCCCCAGCCCTGCGAGCCCGTATTCAGGCGTCTGCTCGATCGAGAACTTGACGTCGGCCGACGTCATGGGCTTGCCGTTCGAGAACTTCACGCCCGGGCGGAGGTGGAAGGTGTACGTCTTCCTGTCGGGCGAGAGCGTGTAGGAGGTGGCGAGCCACGGCTTCACGCTCTTGCCGTCGGGGCTGACGGTGTAGAGCGGCTCCATGATCTGCTCGAGCACCCAGATCGACTGGTTGTCGAAGACGTTCTCCTTGTCCATCGACTCGGGCTCCGCCGACCAGCCGACGACCAGGTTGCCGCCGTGCACGGGCGCGCCGGCGCTACCGCCCGACGACGAGCCGCCGCTGCTCCCGCCGCTGCTCCCGCCGCAACCCGCGGCCAGGGCGACGACGCACAAGATGAGCACTGCAGCTGGCGTGGCGATCTTCTTCATGCGGACGGCTCCTTGGACACGGGGCGCGCAGTATCCCACGCCGGGGGGACGACGTCCATATGGTGAACGCATAGTCCGGTCCCGTGCCCGCGGTAGGATCGGACAATGCGCTATGCCGTCATCGGGGCGGGGGCGATCGGCGGCACGGTTGCCGCAGGGCTCGTCCGTGACGGCCACGACGTGCTTCTGTGTGACTCCGACGCCGAGCACGTCGCCGCCATCAACGCGGACGGCCTGCGCATCGAGGGGCCCGTTGAGGATCTGACCGTGCCGGCCCGGGCGGTGGCGCCGGATGACCTGCCGGACGGGCTCGGGGCGGTGCTGCTCGCGGTGAAGGCCCACCACACCGCGGCCGCGCATCGAGCGGTTGGCGCCGCTGCTTGCGCCCGACGGATTCGTCGTCTCGCTGCAGAACGGCTTCAACGAGGACACGATCGCCGCGGCGGTCGGCCGTGAGCGCGTCGTCGGGGCGTTCGTCAACTTCGGCGCCGACGTCGTCGCGCCCGGGCGGATCCTGCGCGGCAACCGGGCGACGTTCATGCTCGGCGAGCTCGACGGCGCCGACACCCCGCGCGTGCGCGCGCTCGTCGCAGGACATCGCCGATGCGCCGCCAGACGGCGAACATCCACGGCTACCTGTGGGCGAAGGAGGCCTACGGTGCGATCCTGTTCGCCACCGCGGTCTCGGACCTCTCGATCGCAGACGCCCTCGCCGAGCCCCGCTACCGCCCGCTTTACCTCGCCCTCGCGCGCGAGGTGCTCGCCGCCGCGACGGCGATCCCCGAGCCGTTCGACGGCTTCGACCCGGCCGACCTCGAGGGCTCGATCGACCGGCTGGTCGAGTTCAACCGCGGCTCGGCCAAGACGCACTCGGGCATCTACCGCGACCTGGCGGTACGGCACCGCAAGACCGAGGTCGATGCCATGCTGGCCGTGCTCGACGGCCCGCTCGTGCACCACACCGCCGCCCTGATCCACGCCATCGAGGACGGACGCCGCGTGTGCGAGCGCGCGAACCTCGAGCTGCTCGCCGCCTACGAGCGGCTCGAGCGGCTCGGCCGCCCCCTGAACGCGGTCATCGCGGTCATGGACGCGCCCGATCGCGCCGCCGCCGGGCCGCTGCTCGGCGAGCCGATCGCGGTGAAGGACAACATCGACGTCGCCGGCGAGGTGACGACCAACGCCTCGACCGTCGCCGTGCCGCCGCCTGCAGCCGCGGACGCCGAGTCGGTCGCCCGCGTCCGCGCCGCCGCCGGCGACGTCTTCTGCAAGACGAACCTGCTCGAGTACGGCGCGGGCAGCGTGAACCCGGCCTACGGGATGACCTACAACCCGCTCGACCCCAGCCGCACGGCGGGGGGCTCGTCGAGCGGCTCCGCTGCGCTCGTGGCCGCCGGGGTGTGCGACCTCGCGGTCGGCACCGACTGCGGCGGCTCGATCCGCGTCCCGGCCGCCTACTGCGGCATCGTGGGCGTGAAGCCGACGACGGGCTCCGTGCCCGCGGCGGGGCACTTCCCGCTCGCGCGCACGTGCGACGGCGTGGGGCCGATGGCGCGCACCGTCGCGGGTGCGGCGCGGCTCCTGGCCGTGCTGCAGGGCCGGCCGTGCCCGATCGAGCCCCTCGCCCGCCTGCGGGTGGGGGTCGTGCGGCAGCAGGTGGACGACCCCGATGTGCACCCGCTCGTGCGCGCGCGGGTGGGGGAGGCGCTGGAGGCGCTGGCCGGGCTGGGGTTCGAGCTCGCAGACGTCGACCTGCCCGAGCTCGAGGTGGCCGATGCCGCGCTCGGCACGATCGTGCTGCGCGAGGCCTGGGACGTGCATGCCGACCGCTACCGCAGCGAGGGCAAGAAGTACGGCGAGGGCACGCGCGCGCTGCTCGACCTCGCCTCGCGCATCACCGACCCCGAGTACCGCGACGCGCTCGCCGACTGCGAGCGCGTCACCGCCGGCTTCGCGCGGGCGTTCGGGCAGGCCGATGTCCTCGTCGGGCCGACCATGGCATACGTGGCGCCGCCGGAGGATCCGCCGTTCGGCACGCCCGAGGGCGACGTCGAGGCGCGCTTCACCGGCCCGTGCAACCTGGCCCGGATCCCCGCGGTGACGCTCGCGTGCGGCCTGGCCGAGCACGGCCTGCCGGCCGCCCTGCAGCTGATGGCGCCGGCCGGCCACGAGCCGCTGCTCCTGTCGGCCGCCGCGGCGTATGAGAGGGTGGCGCCGGCATGAGGGTCTTCGACCGCACCTGGATGCAGATCGAGGAGTACCTGCGCTCCGACGACCGCGTCGTGCTCCCGCTCGGCTCCACCGAGCAGCACGGCTACCTCTCGCTCGGCGTCGACACGATTCTGTCCGAGCGCGTGTCGGTCGAGGCGGCCGAGCCGCTCGGGGTGCCCGTGCTGCCGTCGCTGCCGTACGGCCTGACGCCGTACTTCGCCGCCTATCCGGGCAGCCCCACGCTGCGCGCGGGTACGTACATGGCGGTCGTGCGCGACCTGCTCGACTCGCTGTACGAGCAGGGCTTCCGCCGCATCCTGATCGTGAACGGCCACGGCGGCAACTCGCCGGCGAGCGGCATCGCCCCCGAGTTCATGCGCGACCACGCCGACGCGCAGGTGCTGTTCCACAGCTGGTGGAACGGGCCACGCGTGTGGCCGGTGGTGCAGGCGATCGACCCGGACGCCTCGCACGCGTCGTGGCTCGAGAGCTTCCCGTGGACGCGCGTCGAGGGCGTCGAGATCCCCGCGGGGCACAAGCCGCCGGTCGACCCCTCGCTGCGCGTCGCCGACCCGGCGACGGTGCGCGAGCTGCTCGGCGACGGCTGCTACGGCGGCGACTATGCCCGGCCCGATGCCGACTGGCAGGCCGTGTGGGACGCGGGCGTGCAAGAGGTGCGCGAGCTGATCCGCTCGGGCTGGCGGTAGCTCCGGTGGGGTGGCTGCCCGCCGGCTTCGAGACGCCCCAACGCGTCGAGCTCGCGACTGGGCATCACCTGCGCCCGATCCGCGCCGGCGACGTCGGCATCGACTATCCGGCCGTCATGGGATCGCGGGAGCGGCTGTGGGTCCGCTACGGCGTGCCGTGGGGGTGGCCGCCGGAGACCATGACCGTCGCGCAGGACCGCGACGATCTCGCCCACCACGAGGCCGAGATCGCGGCCCAGGAGTCGTTCAACTACGCGGTGCTCGACGCGGGCGAGACGGAGCTCTGCGGCTGCGTCTACATCGACCCCGCCGACGAGGCGGCTCCGCCGAGCACCGACGCGGTCGTCTCGTGGTGGGTCGTCGACCGGGAGGCGGGCGGCGACCTCGACCGCGCGCTGGCGGCCTTCGTGCCGGGTTGGCTGGCCGAAACGTGGGGCTTCACCGCTGTCGACTTCGCCCCGTGACCCTCGGGTGCATAAACGGGGTCTGACCCCGTTTATGCAGGCACAGGCGAGATGCCGGCGCCCAGGCCGAGCAGCAGGCCGTCGTCGGTGACCGCCGGGCTCGACGTGATGAAGAGCGGCACGCCGGCCTCGGGCGCGGCGATGACCTCGAGCTCGTCGCCGAACGGGTCGAGCACGGCGCCCAGCCGCTCGCCCGCCGCGACCTCCTGGCCGACGCGCACCGACGGCTGCCACCAGCCGCCCTCGCGGCAGCGCAGCCACACGAACCGCTCGACCATGTGCTGCGGCCGCGCGGCCGGCTCGGCGCCGCCCTCGAGCATTCCCAGCTCGCGCATCGTGTTGCGGCAGCCGAGCACGTGCGCAGCGACGGCGTCGGCCTCGAGCAGCCCGCAGCCGCCCACCTCGGCCGTGATCCCGGCGACGCCCACATCGGCCGCCGCCGCGCTCGTTGTGCCGCCGATCGGCGCGCCCTCACGCTCGGTGCGCACGATGTAGGGCAGGCCGAACGCGACCGCCATCGCCCGCGCGGTGTCCTCGACCGGCGACCCGTCGTAGAGCGCGAAGGGCTCCAGCGCCTCGACCATGTCGCCGCCGTGCAGGTCGATCAGCTCGTCGGCAGGTGAGATCAGCTCGGTGAAGACGTGGTGGGCGAGCTGGTCGGAGTACGTCCCGCCGGGGTCGCCCGGGAAGCAGCGGTTCAGGTTCTTGCCGTCGGCGGGCGAGACGAACGGCGTGCGCTCGCGAAACGAGGCCACGTTCACGATCGGCACCGTCGTCACCGAGCCCGTGAGCACCGCCGGATCGAGCCGGCGCATCAGCTCCACAGCGCCCTTGATCGGCGAGTACTCGCAGCCGTGGATGCCGGCGATCACGACCAGGTGCGGCCCGTCGTGCGCGCCGCGGGCGTGGAAGCACGGCCACTCGTACTCGCGCAGAGCGGGAGAGTCGAAGTGCAGCGTGCGCCGTTCGACCGTGCCCGCGGAGCTCACTCGCCCAGTCCCCGGGTGAGCGCGACGATCGTGACGAAGGTGCGGTAGAGCTCGAGCGGGTCCTCGCCGGTGGTGATGATCGTGCGGTCGGCGGAGCGCTCGACGCCGCGGATGGCGGTCGCCGCCGCGGCCATGTCGGCCACGAGAAACGTGATCTCGAGCGTGGCCGGAAGCGTGATCCGGGGCGGGCCCATCGCGCCCAGCCGCTCGAGCGCGGCCCGTGCGCCGGCGCGGATCAGCTCGCACGCCTGGCGCGGGTGCACGCTCTCGGCGGCAAACCGGCTGACCGAGCGCTTCACGACGACCGCCTCGATCGCGGGTGCGAAAGTGCGCGCCTCGTCGGCGGTGGCCTGATCGCCGGTGATCAGCGCGACCGGCACGCCGTGGTGCAGCGCGACGAGGGCGTTCAGGGCGCTCTCGCCGACGACGATGTCGTTCAGCCTGACCTCCCAGATTGCGCTCGGGTTGTAGGTGTGGGCGAGCACCGCTCGCTCGTGCCCGATCGAGCCGTGGTACGCGATGAAGAACGCGGCGTCGAAGCTCGCGTCGAGCCCCTCCATCATGTAGAGCGGCTTGTGCTTGCCGGAGAGGTACGACGCCTCGCCGTGTACGGCTGCGGGGGGCAGGTTGAACATGGTGGCGTGGGAGTCGTTGACGAGGAAGGTGGCCGCGCCCGCCTCGGCGGCGCCGTCGATGGCCGCGTTCACCTCGGCCAGGAGCAGCCGCCGGCCGACCTCGTACTCCGGGCTCGGGCCGAGCACCTGCGACCAGTCCACGATGCCCGCGGTGCCCTCAATATCCGTCGACAGATACACCTTGGCGGCACTCATTCGCGCTCCTCTCCAACCCGGGCCACGGCGTCCATCTCGACCAGCATCCCCTCGAACAGGAACCCGCCGGCGACGATCGCGGTCGAGGCCGGATACGGGGGCTGGAAGAGGTCGCCGCGTACGCGCTTGAACGCGTCGTAGCCCGAGGCGCGGGCGAGGTAGACGGTCATCTTGACGATCGTCTCGAGCGCCGCGCCCTCGGCCTCGAGCACCGCCGCGACGTTGGCAAACGCCTGCCGGATCTGGGCCTCGGCATCGTCTGGATCAACGACGGCGCCGTCGGCGCCGAATCCGCCCTGGCCGGCCGTGAAGACCAGCTCGCCGGCCGTGACGACCGACTGCGAGTACTGGTAGTCGGCGGCGAACGGGAACGGGTTTCGGCCGGCGCGGTTCACGGCCGCGGATACTACAAGGGTGGACGAGCGCGAGCGGATCGGCGATCTGGAGGCGCTCCAGCGGGCGCTGCGGCCGTGCCGGCGGTGCGTGGCGGCGGGCATCCGGGTCGAGTCGATGCCGGTCGTGAGCGGGAACCGGGACGCCGACGCCATCCTCGTCGGCCAGGCGCCCGGCATCCGCGAGCGCGAGAATCTGCTGCCCTTCAGCGGCCCGGCCGGGCGGCGCCTGCGGGAGTGGCTCGCGCCGGCGGGCCTCGGCGACACGGAGTCGTTCTACGGCCGCCTCTACATCGCCGCGGTGGTGCACTGCTTCCCAGGGAAGAGGCCCGGCGGCAGCGACGTTCGACCGTCGGCGGCGATGGTGCGCGAGTGCGTGCCCTGGCTGCGGCGCGAGCTCGCGCTCGTTCGGGCGCCGCTCGTGATCTCGGTGGGAACGCTCGCGCTCGAAGAGCTCGCACCGGGCGTGCGGCTCGACGACGCGGTCGGAGCCGAGCTTGCCGTGGCGGACGGCAGGCCGCTTGTGGCGCTGCCGCACCCGTCGGGCGCGAGCCCGTGGCCGCATCTGCCCGGGAATGCCGAGCGGCTGGAGCGGGCGCTTCGGATGATCGCGGAGAGGTTGGGGCCGGCCCGCGGTTTCTGGGATGATGGACGGCCTCGGACCAGGGGGCTGACGTGAGCGAGCAGACGAGGAAGACCAACGCCGCGGACATCGCCGCCGTCACCGACGTGGTGCGCGCCTACTACGACGGGACGATGACGGGCGACGCGGCGAAGCTGGCCGGTGCGTTCCACCAGCGCGCGTGCATCGTCGGCACCTGGGAGGGCAATCTCGACTGGGTGACGCGCGACGAGTACATCGCCGAGTGCCAGGAGGCGGTCGCCGACGCCGGCCGCTACGACTGCCGGATCGACGGCATGTCATTCGCGGGCGACACGGCCCACGTCCGGCTCTGCGCCCACCACGCCGGGGTCTGCTACAACGACGACCTCTCGCTGGTCAAGGACGACGAGGCCTGGCGCATCGTCCACAAGACCTACTACGCCCGCTCCGCCTGACGCACTTCGCTGTGCTCAGCCGGGCTCGTCGGGCAGCCGCACGACCCGCTCGCGGCCCTCGCGCGGCCAGCCCTCGCCGCGGACGACCTCGAGCAGCGCGCGCACGCAGTCGGGGTCAAACTGCGTCCCCGAGCAGCGCTCGATCTCGGCGATCGCCTCGTCGGGGCCCATCGCCTTGCGGTAGACGCGGTCCTCGGTCATCGCATGGAACGCGTCGCAGACGCCGATCACGCGTGAGCCGAGCGGGATGCGGTCGGCGGCGAGGCCGTCGGGGTAGCCGTCGCCGTCGAAGCGCTCATGGCTCGCCCGTACGAGCGGCACGAGCTGGGCGAAGTGGGGGACGGGCTCGAGGATGCGAGCGCCGATCTGGGGATGGCGCTGCATCACCGTCGACTCGTCGTCGGTGAGCGGCCCGGGCTTGCGCAGGATCGACTCGGGGATGCCGATCTTGCCGATGTCGTGCAGGAGCGCGCCGAGCCGGATCAGACGGGCGTCGGCCGGAGCGATCCGCAGCTGGTCGCATACCGCTCCGGCGAGCTCGGCGATCTCGATGGCGTGGTCGTTCGTGTAGGCGTCCTTGGCCTCGAGCGCGGCTGCGAGCGCGCCGAGCGTTGCGAAGTACGCCTCCTCGAGCCGCTCGGCCATGCGCGCCTGCGCCACGACCTTGCCCGCCTCGGCGGCGAGCGCCCGGCACAGACGCACCTCGACGCCGCCGAACGATCGCATGCGGGTGTCGTAGATCTCGATCAGCGCAAACGGCTCGTCCTCGACCGCGAGCGCGAACATCAAGAGCGACCGGTAGCCGAGCTGCTCGAGCCGGGCCGCCTCGGCGGCGTCGGTGCCGGCGTCACCGAGGCGGCAGACGAGCTCGACGTCGCGCTCGATCACCTCGGCGGTACGCGGGTAGTCCTCGAGCCGGTACTCCTCGGCATGCTCGTCCCACGAGTGCGGCGGCCGCGCATATCCGGCCAGGTCGCGGACGCTGCCGGCGGCGGAGTCGATCGACGACACCATGCAGGCCTTCGCATCGACGAGCTCGCACAGGCTGCGGGCGAGCACCGCCAGCATCTCGGTGGGGTCGTCGAGCGCGAACAGCGCCTGGGCGGCCTCGAACACGCCGAGGGCGGGCTCCAGGTGCTCCGCGGCGAGCCGCTCCATGGGCGGCTCGAAAGGTGGTCTCTCGCCAGGTTCGGGCATCCGGTTCAAGTTCGCGCCTGCGCGCAGGGTTCCCTCTATCAGACGTTGACTTCGCGGATCCGGCGCATCGCACGCTCGATCACGGCCGCCTCGCGCGCGTCGACGTGGCGCAGGAAGACCGCCGAGACGGCGCGGCGGTGGCCGGCGCGGGCGCGGCCGTATACCTCGGCGCCGGCAGGGGTGAGGGTCACATGGACGACGCGGCGGTCGTCGGGATCGCCGCGTCGCTCGACGAGCCCGGCGCGCTCCATCCGGTCGACGAGGCCGGTGAGCCCGCTCTTCGAGATCACGACGGCCCGGCCCAGGTCGCGCATCGTCAGCCCCCCTCCGGGCGCGTTGCGCAGCTGCAGCAGGACGTCGTACCAGCGCAGCGAGAGGCCGTGGTCGGACTGCAGCTGCGCCTCGAGGCGCGCGTAGACAGCCGCGTGCGCCTCGAAGAACATCTGCCAGGCAGGCCAGTGCTCGGGCACCGGATCGGGATCTGCTTGCGTTTCCGGCATCGCTGTGGTTTATTGTACCCATAAGAACAGTTCGTATACGTACTACATACGAAGGAGGCGTCAGATGCTTGCGATGGTGACCACGTTCAAGGACTCCGAGGCCGACCTCGCGGACGGCATCAGCCACGTGCGCGAGGAGGTCGTCCCGGCCGCCGAGGCGACGGCCGGGGTGCTGCAGGGCACATGGCTGGTCGACCGTGAGACCGGCGAGCGGATGAGCGTCATGCTGTTCGACTCCGACGCGGCGGCCGAGGCGTTCTTCGCCGCAGTCGGCGAGCGGCGCGCCGCCGATCCCGGCCGCAACCGGCCGAAGCCGACCGGGTCGCGCCGGTACGAGGTCTATGCCCGCGCCCCCGGAGGTTCGTCCCCGGCCTGACCGGCCGCTGTGACCGCGCTTGTTGCTTCGCCGACGAGCGCTGCGATATGGTCGCGGCCGCAACGCCGACCGGGGGGAACGCATGGCGACGGCCGTGGATACGCTCGAGCACGACACGGGGGAAAAGGGTCTCAAGACCGGCGCGCTCGGCTTCATCTCGAGCGTCGTGATCGGTGTTGCGTCGACCGCGCCGGGCTACAGCCTCGCGGCCAGCCTCGGGCTGGTCGTGGCCGTCGTGGGCCTGCAGGCGCCGGCGATCATGCTGCTCGCGTTCGTGCCGATGCTCTTCATCGCCTCGGCCTACTACTACCTGAACCGGGCCGACCCCGACTGCGGCACGACCTTCTCGTGGGTGACGCGGGCGATGGGTCCGCACCTGGGTTGGATGGGCGGCTGGGGAATCATCGCCGCGGACGTGATCGTGATGGCGAACCTGGCCCAGATCGCCGGCCAGTACACCTTCTACCTGTTCGGCGCCGACAGCCTCGCGAACAGCAAGTGGTGGTCGCTCGCCCTCGGTGTGATCTGGATCGCGGTTATGACATGGATCTGCTACGTCGGCATCGAGGCCTCGGCCAAGACGCAGTGGTTCCTGCTCGGCGCCGAGGTGATCATCCTGGGAATCTTCGCGCTCGTGGCGCTCATCAAGGTCTACACGTCGACTCCACTGCACTCCGTCCACCCGGCGCTCTCGTGGATCAACCCGTTCGACATCAAGAGCAGGAGCGCCCTGGCGGACGGGATCATCGTGGCGGTGTTCATCTACTGGGGCTGGGACAGCACCGTGACCGTCAACGAGGAGACCGAGAACTCGACCGAGACTCCGGGCAAGGCCGCCCTGTGGGCCACCGTCATCCTCGTGCTGCTCTACGTGATCGACTCGGTGGCCGCACAGGCCTACCATGGCGCCGCCTTCCTGTCGAACAACTCCGACGACGTGTTCAAGGCGCTCGGAGGCGACGTGCTCGGCTCGCCGTGGGACAAGCTCCTCATCATCGCCGTGCTCACCTCGGCGTCGGCCTCGACGCAGACGACGATCCTGCCCACGGCGCGCACCTCGCTCTCGATGGCCGCGCATGGCGCGATCCCGCGCCGGTTCGCAAACATCCACCCTCGCTACCTGACCCCGTCGACGTCGACGATCTACATGGGCGTCCTCTCGATCGTCTGGTACGTCGGCCTGACGATCATCAGCGAGTCGATCCTGTTCGCGTCGATCGCCGGGCTCGGCCTGATGATCGCGTTCTACTACGCCCTCACCGGCTACGCCTGCCCGATCTACTATCGCCACCACTTGACCAAGAGCCTGAAGAGCTTTCTGTTCATCGGCCTCTCGCCGATCATCGGCGGGCTGATCCTGACGTGGGCGTTCGCCCAGTCCGCCCACGACCTCTACTTCTCGAGCGACAACGGCACATGGTTCGGGATCGGCCAGGCGTTCATCATCGGGATCGGGTTCCTGCTCGCCGGGGTGGTGCTGATGCTCGTCTACCAGCGCATCGCGCCCGAGTTCTTCCGCAAGCGGCCGGAGGTGGTCGACGACTACGTCGCCATCCACGGCGCGGTTGCCCCGACCGGAGGAGGCGACTGATGGCATCCACGATCGTGCTCGGCTACGACGGCTCCGACTGCGCCAAGGCCGCGCTGCAGGCGGCGGTCGACGGCGCCAAGGCATTCGGCGACCGGATCGTCGTCGCGTTCGGGGCCGGGGTGTATCCGATCGGCGAGGACTCCGATCACATGCGGCTCGTGCACAACATGGGCGCCGACTGGGCCGCCGAGGCCGTCGCCGCCATCCAGGCGGCCGGCGTGAGCGACGTCGAGACCGAGGTCGTCGACGCCCGTCCGGCCGAGGCGCTGCTGAGGGTCGCGGCCGATCGCGACGCGCGCATGATCATCGTCGGGACGCACGGCGAGCACCCGCTCACGGGGGCGGTGCTCGGGTCGGTGCCGCACAAGCTCCTGCACCTGTCCGAGGTGCCGGTGCTCGTGGTGCCCGTGCACGGCTGAGCGCGCTCCGCTCCAGCTAATCCCCCTGCATCTGCGGTCGATCACCGGGGCCGAGGAGGCTGCGCTTCCGGCAGCCGACCGCACATGCCCGAAACCCCATCGCCGCACCCGCCGACCCCGGCCGAAGCCGCCGCCCTCCTGGTGGAGGCGTCGGCGATCGATGTCGACACCGACCGCGGCGAGACGATCGAGCTGTGGACGATCTCGAGCGACGGCGATCTCCTGGTCGCGAGCGGCCCCCGGCTGGCGGTGGCGGGCGGCATGACCGTGACGTGCCGGCTGGCGCAGGCCGGCCGGCCGATCCAGGTCGAGGCCGTGATCGAGGAGGCCGAGTACCGCTCCCAGTCGCGTGCGTCGCTCACGCTGCGGGTCGTCGCCGTCGCCACTCACGGCTACCGCCGCCGTACCGAGCGGCTGTCGATGAGCTCGGCCGCGTCGCTGCGCGCGATGATCTGCGACCGGATCGTTCCCGACGAGGTCATCCCGGTCACGCTGACCGACCTGAGCGACCACGGCTGCGCGATGACCCTGACCGACAACCGCGTCCGCGAGGGCGATCGGATGGCGCTCACCGCCCGCTTCCTCGAGGGCGAGATGACCGCCGACGTCCGCATCGTCCGCGTCGCCTCGCCGGCCACCGACGTCTACAGCGCCGGCTGCTACTTCATCTGCGCACCTGCGGCCGCCCAGGGGGTGCTCGAGCGGGTGCTCGCGCGCCTCGCCGGCAACGCCCGGCCGGCCGCCGACATGGGCTCGCTGCGCGACACGCTCACCGAAGGCCAGGACGCGAATTCGCTCAAGCCCAAGTCGGGCCGTGCCGATGACGCATATTGGACGTTCGCCAATCGTTCCGCTGCACGCATTCCTCCGGCCAGACGCGCGGTCTGAGCCCGACGGCACCGCCGAGGTATCCCGCATGTCCCAGCCAGGCCGAACCGCACCCCCCGCCCACACCGAGCCTCCCGCCGACCGCGCAAAGCGGCGCAGCCGCGGACAGGCGATGGTGGAGTTCACGCTGATCCTGCCGCTGCTGATGCTCCTGATCCTCGGCATCTACCAGTTCGGGCAGACCTACGCCGACTACATCCAGGTGACCAACGCCGCTCGCGACGGTGGCCGCAAGGCGCTCGTCTCGCGCAGCGACGTGACCGGCGTCGCCGACGCCGTGACCGCGGCTAAGAACGCGACCTGGTGGCTGGACAAGACGCAGATGGGTGTGACCGTGACCCCGGCCCAGCCGTGGGCGCAGGGCTCGACTGTGACCGTCACCGTCACCTATCCGTACAGCATCAACCTGCTCGGCTTCGTGGTCGCCTCCGGCACGCTCAAGTCGGCGACGACCGTCCGCATGGAGTAGCGCCGCCCTTAGGCGGAGCGCCGCCCTAGGCGGACGTCCATGTGAGGTGCAGGCTCTGCGGCCTGCGGAAGGCAAAGCCGGCCGGCTCGTCGACCGCGGTGAGCGTGACGTCGGGAAGGGCTTGCAGCAGCCGGCCGACGGCGGCGACGGTCTCGATCCGGGCCAGGTGCGCGCCCAGGCAGTGGTGCTCACCGAACGAGAAGCTGAGCGCGTGGCGGGCGTTTGCCCTGCGCGGGTCGAACCGCAGTGGGTCGGCGAACACGACCGGGTCGCGGTTGGCGGCGATCACCGAGACGCCGACGAACTCTCCCGCGTCGAGCGCCACCTCGCCGATCCGCACCGGCGCCCGCGTCCACCGCTCCATGAAGGCCACGGGCGGGATCAGCCGCAGCGCCTCGTCCGCCGCGCCCCCCAGCAGGGCCGGATCGGCGCGCACGAGCTCGAGCTCCGCGGGATTGCGCAGGAGCAGCAGCATCGTGTTCATCACCGAGCCCTGGATCGTCTCGATCGCGCCGAACATGATCACGCGCAGCTGTGCAGCGATCCCGGCGTCGTCCAACCCGGCGGCGGGATCATTTGCGACCTGCGAGGTGACCGAGGCGTCCGCGTGCGCCCGGGTGCGGGCGATCTCGGCGTGCAGGATCGTGTCGAGCTCCTCGCGCGCGGCGTCGGCGAGCCGCTGCGGCTCGGGGTTGCCGTCGTAGCTCATCGCGTCCGCAAACGCCGTGTAGAAGCCGTCGATGCGGGCCGCGTCGCCGAGCGAGAGGCCGAGGATGCGGCCCGCCATCCGGATCGCGAACGGCGCGGCGAAGTCGCGGCCAAGCTCGCACTCGCCGGCGGGAGCGAGCGCACGCACGAGGTCGTCCGCCGCCTCGTCCACGGCGGCGCCGAAGAGCTCGCCCGACTCGCGCATCCGGAACGGGCGCTCGAACGGCGCCCGCATGCGCGTGTGCTCGGCCGCGTCGGACGTCAGCATCATCCGCCCGAGCGAGGCCGCCACGAGGTTCTGCGCGGCCTCGACGGTCGTCGCCGTGCGCGGGCTGAGCGCCTCGCGGGCGGCCGCGTGACTCGTGACCAGCCACCCGCCGAGCGCCGGCAGCCACGACACCGGCTCGGTGTCGCGCAGGCGGTCGAGGACGGGCTCGCGGCCCGCGTCCTCGAGGTCGGCGAACGCGATCGCCGCGCCGGCCGGGAACCGCTGCTCCCGGGCGGCGGCCTCGACGGCGTCGACCTCGACCTGCTGCAGCAGGGTCGCCATCGCGTCACCGTACCAGCCGTCCGGGGGGCGGCGCCCGGTATCGTCCGGTCCGTGCGCAGCCTCCCCACAGCCGTCGTCGCCGCCGGATCGCTGATCGGCGGATACGTTGTTGCGCGCGAGACGGGCGTGCGCCCGCTCGGCGGCGTCGTGCTGCTCGCGGGCGGTGCCTGGTGCACGCGCTCGTGGCTGCGCTCACGCGGGCCCGGCGTCGCGGGGGCGCTGCTCGTGGTGTGCGTCGCGGCCTTCGCCGGGTCGCATCCGCTCGCGAAGAAGGTGGGCGCGTGGCCGGCCGTGCTGGGAGTCTCCGCGGCCGCCGCGGCCGCCGCCTGGACCCTGGCCGATCGCGAGGGAGCCGGGACGCGCGAGCATGCCGGCTGAGCCGTCCGGTAGCGGGGCCGTCTCGGCGCAGCTCTCGGTGCGCCGCGGCCGCGAGGCGGTCGACTTCTACCGCGCGGCCTTCGCGGCCGAGGAGATCCACCGCGTCGGCGGCGACGATCACAACCCGGCCGTCGTCTCGCAGCTGCGCGTCGGCGAGACGACGTTCTGGGTCGCCGACGAGTCGCCCGAGCACGGCAACTTCAGCCCGGAGTCGCTCGGTGGCGGCACGGTGCGGATGCTCCTGCAGGTCGACGACCCGGACGCGGCGATCGCGCGCGCGGTCGCAGCGGGTGCGACCGTCGTCTACCCCGCGGCCGACGCCTACGGGTGGCGGCTGGGCCGCATCGCCGACCCGTACGGCCACCACTGGGAGATCGGCCGGCCGCTCGGCCCCTGGCCGCCGCGATGAAGATCCGGTGCCAGGCACCGGCTATTCGCTGGGCGAAAGGCGGGGACTGTCCCCGCCTGGGACAGTCCCCATCGCGGTGGCGGCGGGGAACTAGGAGCGGCGGCCGACGACGGCCACGAGCGAGCGGCTGACCTCGGCCAGCGAGCGCGCGGCGGGCGAGCCGGGATCGTCGCTCGTGACGGGGCGGCCGCGGTTGATCGAGAGCGGCACCGCCCGGTCGGACGGGACGGCGTAGGCGATCTCGCGCCGCAGGATCTGCTCGATGTCGTCGATGTCCAGGCCGACGTCGGCGCCGGCCCGGTTCATCAGGATGCGCACGTCGGGCAGGTCGAGCTCGAGCAGGTCGAGCGTCTCGAGGGCGATGCGCACGCTGCGCACGGCGGGCACATCGGGCGCGCCGACCAGGATCAACGTGTCGGTGTGGTCGAGCGCGAGCAGGGTCGCCTCGGAGAAGCTCGCGGCGGCGTCGATCACGACCGCCTCGTAGCCGGCCCGGGCGACCTCGAGCAGCGCCGCCAGGCGGTCGACTGCGATCAGCGCCTCCTCCTCGGGGCGCGCCGGCGCGGCCAGGACGTCGGTGCCGCTGACGTGGCGGGTGACGGCGTGGGCCAGAGCCCCGGCGTCGATCGGCGCACGCGCTGTGACCAGGTCGAGGACGGTCATGCGGGGTGCGAGGCCGAGCACGAGCGCGTCGTCGCCGGAGTGCAGATCGAGGTCGATGAGGAGGGTGCGCACGCCGCTCTGGGCGAAGCACGCCGCCAGGTTGGTCGCGATCGCCGTGCGGCCGGAGCCGCCCTTCGTCGAGAAGACGGTGAAGACGTGGGCGCCGGTGTGGCGGGCTGCCTCGGCGGCGGGAGCCCGCCGTGCCCGCGCGGCGCGGGCCTTCGCCGCAGCCATCCCGAGCGATTGAGGGGTCTGCGGCAGGCAGAGGACGTCGTCGACGCCCAGCCGCAGCGCCTCCTGGAACCAGCGGATCGGGTGCCGGTCGGCGAGGGCGACTACGCCGGGGGCTGACGGGTCGGCCAGCGCGGCGAGGATGTCTGCCGGCAGGCCCTCGGCGTCGTGGGGCAGCTGCCAGACGAGCACGTCGGGCACCGCGTCGACCACGCGCACCATCCCCGAGCGTTCGAACAGGTCGCGCAGGCCGGCCTCGTCGCCCATCAGGGCGACACGGATCAGCTCGGGATGCGGCGGATGATCGGAGGAGGCAGGCATCGTGTGCGGCGGGGGGCGCCGGGTGGAGCGGGACGGCCGCAGGCTCTTGCGGCGCTACTACAGTGATAACGCAGATATTGCGTATTGTCGAGCTTGCTATGGGCGGCGGCGCGCGATCCTGCCGGTAGGCTTGCCCGCGCCGTGCTGCTCTCCATACCCAGCCCCGGGGATCCCTTCATCTTCCAGCTCGGGGGCTTCCACCCGCGCTGGTACGGGGTGCTGCTCGCCGTCGCCGTCGTGGCCGGTGTGTGGCTGACGCGGTCGCAGTTCGGGCGCCGCGGGCTCGATCCGGAGCTCGTGTTCCCGGTTGCGGTATGCGCGATCGTGCTGGGCCTGGTCGGCGCCCGCGTCGAGCACGTCCTCACCGACTGGAAGCCGTACGACGCGATCCCGCGCAACGCGTATCAGATCTGGCGCGGCGGCCTGGGCATCTTCGGCGCCGTGCTCGGCGGCATGGCCGGGACATGGATCGGGTGCCGGATCGTGCGGCTGCCGTTCCTGACGGTGGCCGACTGCGCGGCGCCCGGCCTGATCCTGGGGCAGGCGATCGGACGGCTCGGCAACTACACGAACCAGGAGCTCTACGGCCGCCCGAGCGGCCTGCCGTGGGCGCTCAAGATCGACCATCCGGTGCCGCCGTACCTACCCGGCGCCACGTTCCAGCCGACCTTCCTCTACGAGCTCCTGTGGGACCTCGCGGTGCTCGCCGTGCTGCTCGTCTTCGTGCGCCGCACGGCGACCCGGGCCCGGCCCGGGACGGTGTTCGCGCTCTACGCGCTGCTCTACGCGCTCGGGCGGCTGTGGATCGAGACGATCCGCATCGACCACACCGACATCGTGCTCGGCCAGCGGGTCGAGGTGTGGGTCGCCGCGGTCGTTGCGATCGTGGCGGGTGCGGCCTTCACCCGCCTCTGGCGTGGCCGCGCGGCGGTGGGCTAGATGGTTGATTCCACGCCCCTGTGATGTCCTGGGCGGCTGCGAACCGAGCAGCGCAAGGACGCAGGGAGGGTGCATAGTGGGCGAACTATGGGCGCGACCGAGGACGCAGCGATGCGACGGTTCGCAGCCGCAGCGCCACCAACGCCCCGAACGGACCCATCACCGCCCGCGCGGCCAGGCGCGCGGGGGTGTGGAATCATCCATCTAGTTGGAGAGCGCAGACGTTCACCTGGAATGGCGCGGGCAGTTCGACGACCGCGCCCTGAGCGAGTTGCACGCGGCGGCGTTCGGCGGCCCGGTGGGCGATCACGCGTGGTTCGCCCAGGTGTCCGGGCACAGCCTCGGCTGGGTGTGCGCCCGCGACGGCACCGGCCGGCTGGCCGGCTTCCTGAACGTCGCGTGGGACGGCGGCGCGCACGCGTTCGTCCTCGACGCGATCGTCCACCCGAGCCGGCAGCGGGACGGCGTCGGAACGCGCATGGTCGCGCTCGCGATCGACGCGGCGCGCGCTGCGGGGTGCGAATGGCTCCACGTCGACTTCGCCGCCCGGCTCGCGCCGTTCTACCTCGATGCCTGCGCCTTCACCCGCACGAGCGCCGGCCTCATCGACCTGGGCAGCGGCGAGGGCCGCGTCTAGCGCCGCCGCCGCAGCGGCTCACGGCCGGCCAGCACCCGCAGCGCCGTGCCGGTGCGGCCCGCGGCCTTGCGCGCCAGGGCGATCGCGGCCGGCGGGCGGCGGTCGACGGTGGTGCCCGCGCGCAGCAGCCCCGGCAGCGACGCCGCCGTGACGGCGGCGGCCGGGATCGACGAGACGCACGTCCCGATCGCGGCCGGCTCATGGGCGTCCGAGGACGCGGCGTGAGGCAGGCCGCACGCGCGCGCCCACGCCAGGGCACGGGCATTGTCCGCGGCCGCGAGCGGGCCGCCGTTTGCGGCCTCGACGACGTCGATCAGCCCGCGCCCGCGCAGCTGCTCGCGCGCCTCTGCCCGCATGCGGCCGTGGACGATGCGGTAGAACGGGTGCTGGAGGTACACCAGGCCGCCCTGGGCGCGGATGCGCTCGGCGGTCTCGGCCGCCGGCAGCCCCGGCGGCACGGCAGTCTCCAGGAAGAGGCCGATCAGCTCGCCGTCGGCGGTGTCGATCTCCTGGCCGACGATCACGGGAAACGTGGCCTGCTCGCGCAGCTCGAGCGCCCCGGCGATCGTGTTGTGGTCGGTCATCGCGACCACGTCGACGCGGCCCTGCCGGTGGGCACGCTCGTAATCGGCCAGCCGGTTCTGCGCGTCGTAGGAGTGGAACGTGTGGTTGTGCAGGTCGACCAGCAGGCGGCCGGGGCCGGCCACGGCCGCTAGACCTCGGCGGTTTGGTTTGCGAGCAGCGTCTCGAGCGCGCGCACGCACGCCGGGTCGAACTCGCTGCGGCGCTGGTACAGGTCGGCCAGCGCCCGCCCGGCACCGGCGCTCGACGTGTGCCCGCCGACCTCGACGAAGGCCGAGGCGACCGCGATCACGCGCGACTCGATCGGGGCGGCATGATCCTCGGTGTGGGCTGCGAGCAGCCATTCGGCGGCCTCGGCGTCGAGGGCGTTGGCGACCACCTTGGCCGCGAGCCGCGCCCGCTCGTCGCGGTCGCCGCCGGGCGTCGTCGAGTCGAACAGGAACGCTGCCAGCCGCACGCGGTCGGTGCGATCGGGGGAGAGGCCCACCTCGGCGGCGATGTAGCCGGCGTAGTCGCTCACGGCTCGCGAGCTCGCGGACTGGCCGCGGGCGGCCTCGAGGGCGCGCATCGTGCGCTCGTACGTGTCGCGCTCGAGCTGCTTCGCGCGCTCCTCGGCCGAGAGCGCCTCGACCACCTCGGAGTCGTAGGCAACGGCGCGGCCGCCGCCGCCGCGGCGGGCCCAGTAGAGCGCCCCGGTGGCCAGGCGCACGAGCTCGCCCTGGGTGTCGCCGTCGGCCGGGAATCCGGCCACGCCGGCCGAGACGGTCGCGCCCTGCGACGAGCCCGCGAACGCGGCGGCGAGCCGCTCGAGCAGCGCCCGCGCGACCGCCGGCTCCATGCCCGGCAGCACGAGCCCGAACTCGTCCGGGCCGATCCGCGAGACGTTGTCGTACGTGCGCACGCCGGACGCGAGGCAGCGCGCGGCGGTGCGCAGCAGCTCGTCGGCGGCCGCGTGCCCGCGCTGCTCGTTCGCCGCCTGGAAGCCGTCCAGATCGACCATCGCCACCGAGACGGGCGCGCCGCCGCGCATCGCGCGGGCGAGCTCGCGGGTGAGCGCGCGCTCGAAGCCGCGGTGATTCGGCAGGCCGGTGAGCACGTCCTGGGTGCCGGAGCTGTCGCCCGCCCGCTCCCACAGGCGGGCCGACTCGATCGCCTGTGCCGCCAGCACCGCGATCAGCCGGATCGGGCCGAGGTCGGCGTAGGCGGGAGCGTGGGTGACGATGCAGCCGACGGTGCGGCGGGCGCTGATGAGCGGGATCAGCCAGCGGTCGCCGATATGCGCCGGGCCCTCCGGCTCGGGCGGGTCGAGCTCGTTCACGCCCTCGCCGGCCACAAGCCGCAGGTTCGCGCCGTCGTCGGTGAGCACGTAGGCGGCGGTGGCCGCACCCGAGAGCGACGCCGACACCGCCCCGCAGGCGGCGGCCATCACGGCGGGCAGGTCGAGGCCGTTCTCGCACGCCTCGACCAGGGCGTCCACCGGCGTCGTCGTCTGGCGCTGTCTACGCCACATCGGCATGGTCGTGCGCCGGCAGGGAGACGCGCAGCTCGGTCCCGGCGCCCGGCACCGAGTCGATCCGCATCCGCCCGCCCAGGATCTGGGCGCGCTCGCGCATCGATGTCATGCCGTGGTGGGGGAGGCCGTCCTCGGTCGTCGTGACCGCAAAGCCGGTGCCGTCGTCGCGCACGAGCAGCTCGAAGCCGCTCGCCGGATCGCCCGACACGGTCACCTGCACCGTGCGCGGCGCGGCGTGCTTGACGGCGTTCTGGACCGCTTCGCGCACGATCTGGTACAGGAACACCTGGTCGTCGGCGGGCAGGTCGCCCGCCGCGTCGACGTCGAGCTCGACCGAGACGGCGTGGCCGCGCTCCATCTCGTCGGCGAGCGCGCGCAGGGCGACGACGAAGCCCTGGTCGCGCAGCACCCACGGCTCGAGCGCGAACGAGAGCTCGCGCAGCGATCGGATCACCGAGCGCTGGCGCTCGCGGGCGGTCTCGAGCACGCGCAGGGCGCTTTCGGTCGAGCCGTCGGCGGTGTCCTCGGCGACGGCGTCGAGCATCATCGCGATGCCGGACATGGCCTGCAGCGGCCCGTCGTGCAGGAACAGCGACAGCTTGCGGCGCTCGTCCTGTTCGGCCGAGAGGATGCGGCGCGACAGCTCGGCCCGCTCGGCCTCGCGCATGCGGGCCTGGGCGAGCAGCGACTCGACCCGCTGGAAGAGCTGGGCGTTTGCGGCAGCGCTCGCGCCGAAGTCGGCCACGAGCACCGCCTGCGCCACCTCGGCCGGGCCGAAGCCGGCGTCGCCCTGCAGGCGGAAGAGCACGAGCAGCGCGTGCAGCTCGTCGAGCACGACCAGGGGCGCCGCGAGCGCCGCGACCGGCCGCAGGTGCTTTGTCAGCGCGTCGCCGCCGGCGTTGACGGGGCCGGCGGCCGGCGTGCGGCTCGCCGCGGCCTCGGCCACGAGCGATCCGGCGCTCGCGGGATCGACGACGATGCCGGCGATCGGCCCGAGCGCGATGCCGCGTGCGACCGCCGGGCGCAGGCCGCGGCCGTCGGCCGACGGCACGAGCACGACCGTCGCGTCCGGGCGCAGCAGCCGGTGGGCCTGGTCGGCCGTCGAGGCCAGCACGTGGGCGGCGTCGCGGCTCGACGCCATCGCCGCGAGGCTGCCGACGACCTCGTCGAGGAACGCCGCCTGGGCCATCAGCTCGGCGCGCAGCCGCCGCTGCCATTCCTCCGAGGTCTCGAGGCGCGCGGCGTCGCGGCGCACGGCGTGTGCCGCCGCGGCGCCCACCAGGGCGATCGCGGCGACGCCCGCCACGAGCAGCGCCACGGCATCAGAGAAGACGCTCGCTGCGAGCGCGAACGCCACCGCCGTCACGGCCACCGAGAGCAGCGCAACGCCGCCCACTGCAACGATCCGTTCGGGCGCCGTGCTCATGCGCGCCCCGGGGTCGTCGGGGTTAATCGATGATGGCCTGTCTGAGGGCGATGGCGACTGCATGCGTACGGGTGTCCGCCTCCAACTTGGAGAGGATATGCCGTACGTGGCTCTTGACGGTCTCCTGGCTGATGAAGAGCTTGGCGGCCACGTCGGCGTTCGACATGCCGTCGGCCAGCAGCTGCAGGATCTCGCGCTCGCGCGCCGTGAGCATGTTCTCGCGTTCCTTGGTCAGGAACGCGGGCATGAGCGCCGGGTCGACGTAGCCGTCGCCGCCGGCCACCTTCTGGATCGCGCGCACCAGCGTCTGGTGCGGAGCCTCCTTCAGGATGTAGCCCTTCGCACCGGCCTCGAGGCCGCGCGTGAGGAGGCTGCGCTCGCCGTAGGCGGTGAACATGAGCACGGACGCCTCGGGCACCTCTGCCGCGATCTCCCGAGCGGCCTGGAGGCCGTCGGTGCCGGGCATGCGCACGTCCATGATGATGACGTTGGGGCGCCGCCGGCGGGCCAGCGCGACTGCGGCGCTGCCGTCGGAGGCCTCACCGACGACCCGGATGTTGTCCGTGCGGGAGAGCGCCAGGCGCAGCCCCTCGCGGACGACCTCGTGGTCATCGACAATCAGACAGGTAATCGGCTCGGCCACATGTGCTCCACTCGTCGGAAGACCAGGTTCCGCTTCACCGGGTATCGGCAGAAAACCTTGCGGCCGTTAGCACTCCCGTGCTTGTGGCGTCCGGTTTCGCCGGCTCCCCGGGCATTTCCTGCCGCAGTGAATCGGCAGTAGCGCCGTGGGCTTGAGCGGTCGTCCCCTTCCCGATCTCGCTGATGACCCCCCGACTATACTGGGGAGTGCTTGAGCGACGACGGTCCGTGTAGGCGATGACAACCGCACTCGAGCTGCTCGCGGTCCTCTTGATCGTGGCCGCGAACGGGTTCTTCGTGGCGGCCGAGTACGGGCTCGTGACGGTGCGGCGCACCCGCATCCAGGAGCTCGATGCGCAGGGCAGCCGCGCTGCGCGGCGTGTGCTGCGCCTGCTCGAGGTGCCGCCGCGCTTCATCTCGTCCATCCAGCTCGGCGTCACGCTGTCCAGCCTGGCGCTCGGCGCGATCGGCGAGCCGGTGGTGTCCGAGCTCCTCAAGCACCCGCTCGATCTGCTGCCCCAGAGCTGGCACACGAGCATCGCCACCACCATCTCGGTGATCCTCGCGTTCACGATCCTGACCTACTTCCACGTCGTCATGGGCGAGATCGTGCCCAAGTCGTACACGCTCCAGCATCCCGAGCGGGTCGCCCTCCTCACCGCCGGCCCGATCGGCGCCTTCTACACCATCTTCCGGCCGTTCATCTGGGTGCTCGTGCGGTCGAGCGCGGCCGTGCTCGGCTGGTTCGGTGTGACCGCCTCGAGCGGCATCACCCTCGTGCACTCCGAGGAGGAGCTGAAGATGCTCGTGAACGCGAGCCGGGAGAAGGGTGTGCTCGAGGAGGAGGAGCAGGCGATGCTCCACAAGGTCTTCGAGTTCGCCGACAAGGACGCGGTCGACGTGATGGTGCCGCGGCCGGACGTGGTCGGCGTGCCGGTCGACCTGCCGGTGCAGGAGATCCTGCGGCTCGTGCTCTCGCACCCGTTCACGCGCTATCCGGTGTATGAGGGCGAGCTCGACGACGTCGTCGGCGTCCTGCACGTGCGCGACCTGTTCTCGGCGCTGCACGACCGCGGCCTCGAGCGCGTCGACGTGCGCTCGATCCTGCGCGACGCGATCATGGTGCCCGAGACGAAGCCGCTCGACGAGCTCCTGGCCGAGTTCCAGCGCACGTCGAACCACCTCGCGATCGTCGTCGACGAGTACGGGTCGGTCGAGGGCCTGGTGACGCTCGAGGACCTGCTCGAGGAGATCGTCGGCGAGATCGGCGACGAGTTCGACCTGCCCGACGCC
This sequence comes from uncultured Actinomycetes bacterium, assembly GCA_963825325.1. Classification (GTDB taxonomy): domain Bacteria; phylum Actinomycetota; class Thermoleophilia; order Gaiellales; family JAICJC01; genus JAICJC01. The sequence continues at coordinate 613,724 of CAWGSU010000006.1, read as the reverse complement.
GGCGTGGTGCGGATCGGCCGCGGCCGGGTGCGGCTCGTGGGCTCGTTCCCGATCGAGGAGTTCAACGACCGCTTCGGCAAGCACCTGCCGGTCGACGACTACCACACGGTCGGCGGGTTCGTGTTCGGAGAGCTCGGCCGCGTGCCGAAGGTGGGCGACACGGTCGTCTTCGACGGCGCCCGCTTCGAGGTCAGCGGCACCGAGGGGCCGCGCATCCGCGAGGTCGACGTGACGCTGTCTGCGCCGACGCCCACGACGCCGCAGACGCAGGCGGCCGAGGAGCGGTAGCGCTGCCGGGCGGGGGCAAGATCACGGCCGTGGTCGTGCCGTACGAGCTCGGGCGCCTGCGCCAGGGCGTCGGCTGCGGCCCGGAGCACCTGCTCGCGCGCGGCGCCGAGGCGGCGCTGGCATCGGGCGGCGCGGCCGTGAGCCGCGAGGTGATCGAGCTCGATCCCCAGTACGGGGCGACGGGGCTCGGCGAGGGCGACGCCGCCTTCGAGCTCATGCGGCTCGTCGCCGGCCGCGTGGCGGCCGCGCGCGAGCAGGGCGCCTTCCCGGTCGTGCTCTCCGGCAGCTGCTTCGCGGCGGTCGGCGTGGTGGCGGGGCTCGGCGAGGCTGCGCCGGGCGTCGTCTGGTTCGACTCGCATGCCGATTTCAACGAGCCCGCGACCACGATCTCCGGCTACACCGACGGCATGGGGCTCGCCATCCTTACGGGCAGCGCATGGCAGGCGATGCTCGCGACCGTGCCCGGCGCGGCGCCGGTGCCCGAGCCGGCGGTCGTCCTGGCGGGTGCCCGGGCGCTCGACCCGCCCGAGGAGGTGCGGCTGGGGGCGTCGAGCATCGTCCGCCTGGATGTGGCGCAGCTGCGCTCGCCCGACGCGCTCCTCGCCGCGGTCGGCGGGTTCGATCCGGCGATCACGGGCCTCTACGTGCACATCGACCTCGACGTGCTCGATGAGGCCGTCGCCCGTGTCAACGTCTACAGCGAGCCCGACGGCCCGGGCGCGGACGAGCTCGACGCGCTCCTGGCCGCGCTTCTGCGCACGTACCCGGTGCGGGCGGTGTCGCTCACGGCCTACGACCCGGCCTTCGACACCGGCGACCGCGTGCCGCCGATCGCCCTGCGCCTGCTGCGGACGCTCGCCGCAGCGATCTAGAGGACGTCGGCCGCCAGGGCGTCGTAGGCGGGCTCGAGCTCTGTCCACCGGGCGTCGGAGTCGGAGAGCTCACGCCCGGCGATGTGGGCGGCGAGATGTTCGACGTGCACCTGGATCCCGGCCCCGTAGGCGGCGAGGAGCTCCACCGGCATGCCCCGTTCCTCGACCACGAGCACGGTCTGGTCGCCGTCGGCTGTCAGCGTGGCTTCGATGACCTTCGGGGACTCATGATCGATGCCGTGGGCCAGCAGCAGCCGCCGCGGGGGTTCGCACTCCTCCACCCGCCCCGTGCCCTCCGCTCCGCTGGCGAAGAAGTGAAAGCGGTACTCACCGCCGAGGCGCAGGTCGCCTCCCACCTCGCCGATCCAGCGCGCGAGCCGGCCGGGATCTGTGAGCGCCGACCACAGGTCGCCGATATCGGTGTCGAAGCGGTCTTCCATGCGCACAACGCCCTTGCCGTCGGCCGATCGCAGGCTGCCCAGGATGCGGCCGGGTCCACGTGTGTCGCTGGTCATGGCGTGCTCCTTCGCTCGCGTTTCCCCCGGGCCACCTCGGTGTGCAGGGCATCGAGCCGCTGCTCCCACAGGGCGCGGTACGGGGCCAGCCATTCATCGAGCTCGGCGAGCGGCTCGGCGCGCAGGCCGTACACCCGCCGCTGCGCGTCCTGGCGGACGTCGACAAGCCCCGCCTCACGCAGCACCCGCAGGTGCCGCGAGACGCCCGGCCGGGCGATCGGCAGCAGCGCCGCCAGCTCACCCGCGGTCGCGGGGCCGTCGGCCAGGCTCTCGAGCAGCGTGCGCCGGCCCTCGTCGGCCAGCGCCCTCAGAACGGCTTCCATCCCGTGAGCGTACCAATATGGTTACGTAACTGTCAAGGTACAGAGGGGGGCGCCGGGGCCCGATCTACGCCAGCCGCTCGCTCCCCCTGGCCATCTCCACGTCGCGCTCGGTGATACCGCCGGCGCTGTGGCTCACCCAGCGCAGCGTCACGGTGTCCCACGAGATCGCGATGTCGGGGTGGTGGTCGGCCTCGGCGGCCGCCGCGGCGACGCGGTTCACGAACGCCATCGAGCCGTCGAAGTCGCCGCAGGAATACGCCTTCTCGAGCGCACCGTCGCGCACCTGCCACCCCGGCATGTCCGCGATCTGCGCCCGGAGCTCGGTTTCCGCTAGCACCGGCATCGTGCCCTCCTGGTCGTTTCCCGGGACGTTTGCAGGGTACCCGGGCCAGGAGGGGTATGGTTCCGGATCACTTCGGATGTGAAAGACCTGAACGACATCGATCGAGCGATCGTGGCCGTGCTCCAGGTCGAGGGGCGGTCGACCTTCGCCCAGATCGCGCAGCACGTCGGGCTCTCGCCCGCGGCCGTGCACGAGCGCGTGAAGAAGCTCGAGGCCCGTGGCGTGATCACCGGCTACCGGGCTGCCGTCGATCCCGAGAAGGTCGGCGTCGGTGTGACCGCGTTCATCCTGGTGACCCAGATCGCCGGGCCGCGCGGCAACCTCGAGGCCGCGTTCGCGCGCATGTCGTGGGTCGAGGAGTGCCACCACATCGCGGGTGAGGAGAGCCTGATGCTCAAGGTGCGGGCCGAGTCGACCCGTGCGCTCGAGCACCTGATCTGGGACATCCGCGCGCTCGAGTCGGTCGAGCGGACGAAGACCGTCGTCGTGCTCGCGACTGAGTTCGAGGGCCGCCCGGTGACGCCGATGGCCACGGAGGTCGTGCTCGACCCCGCCCAGAGCGGCTAGAACCGCTCCTTCGGGTGCTTGCCGTTCGCTGCGGCGGCACGTATGCCTGAAGAAGTGGCAGGAATTACCAGCACCGTGGCCGGCGGGCGCCGGCATCGCCGCGAGCGGCGCACCAGAAGGGGTCTGACCCCGTTTGGTGCGCATGAGGCGCGCAGGCGGAGGCGCCGGCGGGCGCGCTTTGCCGCCGTCCTCGCGCGCCCCGAGCACGCGACCCTGCGGACGCTCGCGCGGGCGGCCCGCTCCGAGGCTGCCATCTGCGACCTCGGCACCGAGACGGACCGTGTCTGGGAGCGGCTGCTCGTGGCCGACCGCGACATGCTGCGCTACCACCTGCGCGCGGTGGGGGTGCCGGCGACGCTGCGGCGCGCGGGCCGGTCGTGGCTGGCCCGCAGACGGGCGCGGGCGGCGACCGCGATGGGCGATCTGCGCTTGACCGAGGGCACGCGCGAGCTCGACCGGCTCCTGCGCGACCGCGATCCGCGCGTGCGTCTGGCCGCCGCCCGCGCGCTTGGCCGGATCGCGACGCCCGCCTCGGCACGGCTCCTGATCGCGGCGCTCGAGGACGGCCGTGTGCCGGAGCAGCGGCTGGTGGAGGCGCTCGGGGCGCCGTGGGCGGCGACGCCCCTCCTGCTCGCCTTCCGGGCGCCGCGCACGGTCGCGCTGCGCGTCCCGCTCGCCGACGCGCTGGGCCGCACCGGCTCGGCGACGGCGGCCGAGGCGCTCGTTGCGGCCATGCCCGCCGCCGGCACGGAGCTGCGCATCCGGATGGTGCGCGCGCTCACGCGCATCGGCTCGCCCGCCGCCGTCGCGGCCGTGCGCGACGCGATGTCTGACCCGCACGGGCGTGTGCGCGCCCAGGCGGCCTGGTCGCTCGCCCGGCTGGGCGATCCTGACGCGACCGCGCTGCTCGAGCGCGGCCTGCACGACAGCGCGCCGTGGGTGCGGGCGAACTGCACCGCCGCGCTGCGCAGGCTCTCGCAGTAGGGGGACTGTCCCCGGTTGTCGCGTGTGCAGCGGTTGGGGACTGTCCCCGCATGGGGACTGTCCCCGCTTCTCCTGCCCTACTCGACCCGCAGAGCCTCTTCGGTGACCGTCATGTCGTGCATCTTGTAGCCGCGCACGTCGGGGTCGGCGCCTGCGAGCGAGACGATCACGTACACCGCGTCGGGCCAGAAGGCCTGCTCGGCGTCGGTGCGCGAGGGGTACGCCGGCGAGCTCGTGTGCGAGTGGTAGATCCCGAGCAGGTCGAGGCCGGCGGCGTCGATCTCGTTCATGATCCGGATCTGGTCGCGCGACTCGATCCGGTAGTAGTACGGGCTCGGCTCGTCCGGCTGGGCGGGGAAGAACCGCTCGACGCGGCCGTCGACCCCCGCCAGGATCCCGCACGCCTCGTTGGGCAGCCCTGCACGCGCGTGCGCGACGAGCTCGTCGCGCACCGCCGCCGGGATCACCACCAGACGCGCTCTTCCATCTCGCGGTCGAGCACGTCGGCAGCCTTGGTGTAGATGCCCGCGGACAGGTACTTGGAGCCGCCGTCCGCGAACACGCACACGATGTTTCCGCCGTCCATGTCGTTCGCGACCCGGCGGGCGACGGCGAGGGCCGCTCCGGCCGAGACACCTGCGAACACGCCCTCGAGGGCGAGCAGGTTGCGCAGCGCCGTGACCGCCTCGGCGTTGGAGACGAGCACCTTGCGGTCGAGCTGGGTGATGTCCAGGATCGGCGGCGTGTAGCCGTCCTCGAGGCTGCGCAGGCCCATCACCGGGTCGCCCTGCAGGGGCTCCGCGGCCACGATCTGCACGTCGGGATTGTGCTCGCGCAGGCGCCGCGAGCAGCCCATCAGCGTCCCGCCGGTGCCGAGTCCCGCGACGAAGGCATCGACCTGGCCGTCCGGCACCTGGTCGATGATCTCGAGCGCCGTGCCGCAGTAGTGCGCGTTCGGGTTGGCCTCGTTCGCGTACTGGAACGGCATGAAGACCGACGGGTCGCGCTCGGCCATCGAGCGCGCCATCGCGACGGCCCCATTCGAGCCCAGCGGGCCCGGTGAGAACACGATCTCGGCGCCGTACATGCGCAGCAGCTCGATCCGCTCGGGCGTGGCCGACTCCGGCATCACCGCGGTGACCGGGTAGCCCTTGACCGTCCCGATCATCGCCAGGGCGATGCCGGTGTTGCCGCTCGTCGGCTCGAGGATGCGCCGGCCCGGCTCGAGCTCGCCGGTCATCTCGGCCGTCTCGACCATCGAGAGGGCGACGCGGTCCTTGATCGAGCCGGTCGGGTTCTGCTCCTCGAGCTTGGCGAAGATGCGCACGTCCGGGTTTGGCGACATGCGCGGCAGCTCGATCAGCGGCGTGTTTCCGACCGCCGTCAGCGCGGCGCTGCGGCGGGTCTCGAGGCAGCTCACGGCGCGATCCCCCCGCCGGCCATCGCCGGGAGCACGATCACGGTCGAATCCGGGCCGACCGCGGTGTCGAGCCCGCCGCCCAGGCGCACGTCCTCGTTGTTGACGTACACGTTCACGAACCGGTTCAGGTCGCCGCCGTCGTCGAACAGGTGCGTCTTGATGGCGGGATAGCGGCCGGTCAGGTCATCCAGCACCTCGCGGACGGTGCCGCCCGAGGCGTCGACCTCGCGGGCGCCGCCGACGGCCTGGCGCAGGATGGGGGGCATGCGGACGGTGCTCACGAAGCGAAGGCCTCCTCGGGACGCGCCATCGCCCGGGAGGGCATGGCGCAGAACTGCTCGTAGTCGATGAACTCGATGTCGTCGGGATCCTTGCTGCACACCGGGCACTCCGGGTCGCGGCGCATCTTGAGCTCGACGAACTCCATCGCGAGCGCGTCGTAGCGCAGCTGCCGGCCGACCAGTGGGTCTCCGATCCCGAGCAGCAGCTTGACCGCCTCGGTGGCCTGCAGCGTCCCGATCACGCCCGGGAGCACGCCCAGCACACCGCCCTCGGCGCACGACGGCGCGAGCTCGGGCGGGGGCGGCTCGGGGTACTGACAGCGGTAGCAGGGGCCGTCATGCGGCTTGTAGACCGTCACCGAGCCCTCGAACTGGTAGATCGACCCGTGCACGACCGGGATGCCGGCGACGAGGCTGGCGTCGTTTATCAGGTAGCGCGTGGGGAAGTTATCGGTGCCGTCGACGATCACGTCATACCCCGTGATCACGTCGAGCACGTTCTCGGATGTCAGCCGGGTGGCGTACTTCACCACGGCGACGTCGGGGTTGAGCGCGCGGATCGTGGCCTCGGCCGAGTCGACCTTCGGCGTGCCGATGCGGTCGACCGTGTGCAGGATCTGGCGCTGGAGGTTGCTCGAGTCGACGATGTCCGCATCGATGATGCCGAGCGTGCCGACGCCGGCCGCTGCCAGGTAGAGGCCCGCCGGCGAGCCGAGCCCGCCCGCACCGATCAGAAGCACCTTCGAGTCGAGCAGCTGCAGCTGGCCCTCCTCGCCCACCTCGGGGATGAGCACGTGGCGGCTGTAGCGCTCGAGCTGGTCGGGCCGGAGGGTGCGCGGCTGCGTCCAGTCGTAGCCGTTCTGCTTCCAGCCCGAGAAGCCGGTCGCAAGCGACACGACGTCCTGATAGCCGAGGTCGGCCAGGGTCTTGGCCGCGTAGGCCGACCGCGCGCCGGAGGCGCAGTAGATGATGATGGGCGTCGAGCGGTCGGGGACGCGGGACTCGATCCGCGTCTCCAGATTGCCGCGCGGGATATGGATTGCGCCGGGGATCAGGCCCTGCTCGTACTCCTCGCGTTCACGCACGTCGAGCACGACCGGCCGCGGCTCGACGGCGAGCCGCTCCGCGGCCTCCTGAGCCGTCTGCTCCCGGATCTGCTGCTTCACAGATGCGAGGTAATCGCGGGCCGAAACCACCAGCTTCACCTACCCTTTCCCCTCCGAGCTTGCACGTGCACCAAGAAGTCTACCAACCGAATGGATCCAAACTTTTCTCCAGACGTCCCTAACGTGGAATCCCCCGTCCGTATTCCCAGCGGGCGCCGGCGGCTGATCCTCGTCGCGGCCGTCGCGGTCGTCGCGGGTGCGATCGCCGCGGCGGTGGTGCTCGCCACGCGCGGAGGCGGTGGTGGCAGCGGCGGCTCGCCGCAGGCGGTCACGGGCAAGCCGCTCACCGGCACCCCGCCGCTCTTCCTCGATCTGCCGGGGCCCGCCGTCACCGGCGGCAATGCGGCGGTCTACGCCGCCGCCCAGAGGCGCCTGCCCGCGGGTGACGCGCGCCTTGCGGTCGCGCGGGCGCTGATCGCCTACAGCCCGGCGACGCGCGCGCAGACGATCGCGACGCTCGAGCGGCTGCCGCAGCGAAACCCGGCCGTGGTGTTCGCGCTGGGAATGGCGCAGCTCTGGGCGGGGCAGCCGGGGGTCGCCTCGGTCACGCTCGAGCGCGTCAAGCGCCTCGATCCGTACGGCTACTACGGCACGAACGCGGACGACCTGCTGCACCTGGGGCACGAGGCGCCGGGGTATCCGCCGTACTTTCCGCCGGCCTCGGTGCACGGGTCGCTGCACGCGCTGCAGGCGGCGGTCGCGGCCAGCCCGACGAGCTCGGGGGCGTGGCTCGCGCTCGCGGCGCGTCTGGAGCGCACCGATCGCCTGGCCGCCCTGCGCGATGCCCGCCGCGCCGCCGACCTGAATCCGGAGGGCATCTCCGAGCAGGTGGCAGTGGCCGTGCTCGGGTTCGACAAGGACCTGCCCATGAACACGCTCAAGACGATGCTGACGCTGGCGTCCCAGACGCAGACGCAGCAGGATCCCGAGGTGCTGTTCCACCTGGGGCTCGTGTACTTCTGGCTGAAGGACAACCAGGACGCGGCGGCCGAGTTCAGCCAGGTCGAGTCCGACGCGCCGCACAGCCACTACGCGCCGATCGCGCACGTCTTTGCGCAGTGCCTGGACAGCCCGTCCGCCTGCCGGCGCATCGCTGCGGGCGGCTGAGCGGGGCTCCGGTCTACCAGGGTGGGGCGCCGTGCACCCAGCGGCCGTTCAGCATCGTCGCGACGACCTGCGCCCCGGCGATGCGGTCGGGGTGGGCGATGATGTCGGTGTCGAGCACGACCAGGTCGGCGGCGTAGCCGGGCAGGAGCAGCCCGCGGCGGCGGTGCTCGCCGACCGCGTGGGCCGCGCCGGCGGTGAACCCGAGCACGGCGTCTGCGACGGCGAGGCGCTGGTCGGGGTACCACGGCTCGCGCTCGTCGGCGGTGCGGTGCACCGCGGCCTGGATGCCCGCGAGCGGGTCGAGCCCGGCCACCGGCGCGTCGGAGCCGAAGGCCAGGTCGGCGCCGGCGTCGGCCAGGTCGCGCCAGCGGTAGGCGGCTGCTGCGCGCGGCCCCCAGACGCGGTCGGCCAGGTCGCGGTCGTCCATCGCGTGGGACGGCTGCACCGAGGCCGTCACGCCGAGCGCGGCGAAGCGGGGCAGATCGGCGTCGTCGACGCACTGGGCGTGCTCGACCCGCGGCGCGATCGGCAGGGCCTCCCACGTCGCGCGCGACGCCTCCAGCCCGTCGAGCGCGGCCCGCACGGCACCGTCGCCGATCGCGTGCACCGCCACCGCGAGCCCGCTCGCGGCCGCCTCACGCGCGATCTGCGCCAGCTCATCGGCGGTCATGAGCGCGTCGCCGGAGCCGTCGAGCATCCACGCCGTGCCCGAGCCGAGCGCGCCGTCCATGAAGAGCTTCACCGGCCCGACGCGCGCCAGGTCGCTGCCGAAGCCTGAGCGGAGCTCCAACGCCGTCGCCGCGCCGAGCATGCCGACCGGGATCGACATGTGCACGCGCAGGCGCAGGCGGCGGTCGGCGTCGAGCCGCTGCCACAGGCCGCGGCCGCCGGGGCGCTGGAAGTCGTGCACGCCGACGACGCCGCGCGCGTTGGCCGCAGCCATCCCGGCGCGCACGGCCTGCGAGCACGCAAGCGGCTCGGGGGGCGGCAGCGGGAAGTCGAACGCGGCCGCCTCGCGCAGCACGCCGGTGGGGTGCGTCACGCCGGTCGCCGCGAGCGCGGCGGAGCTGACCCACAGGCTGTGGCCGTCGCGCGACCAGAGCGCCACCGGGCGGTCGCCCGCGACCGCGTCCAGGTCGGCGGCGGTCACGGGCCCGTCGGGCCAGCGCACCGGCTCCCAGCCGCTGCCGCGCAGCCAACCGTCGCCGCCCTGGGCGGCCACGTGCCGCAGCGCCTCGGCCTTCGACGCACACTCGCGCAGGTCGATCTGGGTGAGGGCGAGCGCCCACTCCTGGAAGTGCACGTGGCTGTCGGTGAACCCGGGCAGGACGCAGCGGCCGTCGAGGTCGATGCGCTCGTGCCCGACCGTGTCGGAGTCGCCCTCGCGCACGTCGACGCCGCCCGCGATCGTGTCTCCGGCGACGGCCAGGGCGGCGACGCGCGGCAGCCGCGGATCCATCGTGTACACCGGCCCGTTGGTCAGGATCATGCGCGGGTTACGATAGGGCACGTGACTCCCGCCGCCGAGATCGAGCGCCGGATCGGGCGCATGCGGGAGGGGCTCGTGCGCGCCGGCCTCGACGCCGCCGTGATCGTGCAGCACGCCGACCTCGCGTACTTCTCGGGCACGAACCAGCAGGCCCATCTGGTGGTGCCGGCGCGCGGCGAGCCGGTGCTGCTCGTGCGCCGCGTGCTCGAGCGCGCGCAGCGCGAGTCGGCGATCGGGCGGATCGCGCCGCTGCGCTCGCTGAGCAGCCTGGCCGACGAGCTGGCCGCGGCCGGAGTCGGGGCCGGGGCGCGGGTCGGCTTCGAGCTCGACGTCCTGCCCGCCCGCGCCTACCTCGGCTATGCCCGCCGCCTGCCCGGCCTCGAGCTTGCCGACTGCTCCGACGTCGTGCGGTCGGTCCGGGCCGTGAAGTCGCCGTGGGATCTCGGCCGGATGGCGGCGGCCTGCGAGCAGGTGCGCCGCGGCGCCGAGGCGGTGCCGGCGCTGATCGGCGCCGGGGTGAGCGAGGCCGACGTCCAGCTCGAGGTCGAGCGGGTGATGCGCAAGGCCGGCCACCAGGGCCAGCTGCGCTTCCGCGGCTTCAACCAGGAGATGCACTACGGCCAGATCCTGGGCGGGCCGAGCGGCGCCGTGGCCGGCTACTCCGACTCACCGCTGTGCGGCCCGGGCCCGAACGCGGCCATCGGCAAGGGGCCGGATGGACACGTGCTCGCGCCCGGCGACACCGTGATCGCAGACCTCGTCGGCGGACACGACGGCTGGCTGTCCGATCAGACGCGCACCTTCGCGGTGGGGACGCCGCCCGCCGACATGGCGGCGGCCTACGACACCGCCGTCGCCATCCTGCGCGCGGTCGAGGAGCGGCTGCGGCCGGGCGCGGTGCCCTCGGCGCTCTTCGCGCTCTCGGAGGAGATGGCGGCCGCCGCCGGCCTCGGCGAGCACTTCATGGGCGCGGGCGCCGAGCGGGTACGGTTCCTGGGCCACGGCGTGGGGATGGAGATCGACGAGCTGCCAATCCTCGCGCCCGGATTCGACGAGCCGCTCGTGGAGGGAAACGTGGTCGCGATCGAGCCCAAGTTCGTCTTCCCCGGCCGTGGGGCGGTCGGGATCGAGAACATGTACGCGCTCACCGCGTACGGCCACGAGACGATGACCACGGCGCCCGAGGAGCTGATCGTCCGATGATCGACGAGAGCCGCATGCTCGTCGACGCCGTGCGCACGCTCGCGCGCGAGCGGATCGCGCCCCGCGCGGCCGAGGTCGACCACACTGCCGAGTTCCCCTGGGACGCGGTCGCGCTGCTGCGCGAGAACGAGGTGTTCGCGCTCGCGTTCCCCGAGGAGTACGGCGGCACCGGCACCGGCATGCTCACGCACCTGCAGGCGGTCGAGGAGCTGTCGTGGGCCGATGCGACCGTGGGCCTCCTGCTGGCCGTGCAGGGGCTCGGCGGCTTGCCCGTGCTGCTGGAGGGCACCGAGGAGCAGCGCCGCCACTACGTGCCGCGCTGGGCGAGCGGCGAGTGGATCGCGGCCTATGCGCTGACCGAGCCCGGCGCCGGCTCCGACGCCGCCGCCCTGGCCACGCGGGCCCGGCGCGACGGCTCCGACTGGGTGCTCGACGGCGTCAAGCGCTTCATCACGAACGCGGGCGTCGCCCAGACCTACGTCGTCTTCGCCCGGGCCGAGGCGGGCGTGTGCGCGTTCATGGTTGAGGCGGACGACCCCGGCTTCGCCGTCGGCCGGATCGAGCCCAAGATGGGCATCAAGGGCTCGACGACGGGCGAGCTTCTGCTCGACTCGTGCCGGCTGCCCGGCGATCGCCTGATCGGCGCCGAGGGCGAGGGCTTCCGCCTGGCCATGCGCGTGCTCGACCGCTCGCGGCCGGGCATCGCCGCGCAGGCGCTCGGGATCGGCCAGGCGGCGCTCGATCACTCGGCCCGCTACGCGACCGAGCGGGTCGCGTTCGGAAAGCCGATCGCCGAGCAGCAGGGGATCCAGTTCATGCTCGCCGACATGGCGACGGCGCTCGAGGCGGCCCGCGGCCTCGTGCACCGCGTCGGGGCGATGCTCGACGCGGGCGCCGACGGCTCGGAGCTGACCAAGCTCTCGGCCATGTGCAAGCTGGCCGCATCGGACGCGGCGATGCGCGTGACCACCGATGCCGTCCAGATCCTGGGCGGCTACGGCTACATCCAGGAGTTCCCGGTCGAGCGGATGATGCGCGACGCCAAGATCACCCAGATCTACGAGGGCACGAACCAGATTCAGCGGATCGTGATCGCGCGCGAGCTCCTGCGCGAGCTGGGCTGACTGCATAAACGGGGTCTGACCCCGTTTATGCACCAGAGTTTGACTGCGGCGGGACGCCGTGGCAGCATGCGTGTGGGCGATTTGGTTTTGACCGGGACACACCCTCCGCGTTCCGGCAGGCTGGGCACGGTTTCGCTTGCGAGTGCGATGCTGGTCCTTGCGCTGCTGCTGTTCCCTGCGACCGCAGGGGCCAAGCAGCATGCCCGCCCCCTGCCGTTCGGGCAGTGGGTGGCGTTCGACGCGGGCGTCGCCGGGTCGTTCGACGCGCAGGGCCTCTTCAAGTTCGCGAGCGACACGCCGGTGATCCTGCGCGTGACCGACGGGTTCTGCCGCGGCGACCGCTACCGCGTGCTCGACCACGGCGAGCGTGTGCTCACCACCTCGGACGTTCCCGTTGACACGACGTGCACGCAGCAGCCCTTTGCGACCACCGGCCCGGAGGGCTGGAACGACCAGGGCTACAGCCGTGGTCGCCTCAGGCTCGCCCCGGGCCGGCACCGGATCCGCATCCGCTCGCTCCTGAGCCCCTTCGGTGGCAGCACCGGCTGGCTCGAAGCGCTGCACGTGGGCGACTAGCGATTCGTCAGCCGTAGGCGCAGGGGACAGTCCCCATGCGGGGACTGTCCCCGGTTCGTCGGCTCAGCGGTAGCGCGAGATCTTGATCCAGTCGATCTGCAGGCCGACTTTGCGCGGCGTGCTCGAGGTCGGGTTCGGGCCGGTCTGGCCGTTCGTGCCCACGTGGGTCTGCAGGCCCAGGTGCATCGGCACGTTGGGGACATGGCTGCCGGTCGTGTGCGCCCACACGTGGCCGTCGAGGATGTAGAGCAGCTTCCCCGGCGTCCAGTTCACGCCGATCGTGTGCCACTTGGTGAAGTTCGCGTGCACGCGGTGGTGGATCTCGGTGTTGTGCGAGCCGTAGTGCAGGGTCGAGGTCTCCCAGCGGCGGCCGCCGACGCCGGAGGACTCCTCGGCGAAGTCGACCTCGGGCGGCCAGCCGTGCTTCGGCCACAGGAACAGGCACATGCCGACGCCGCGGCCCTTCGTCATCCGGAAGCGCACGCGGTAGCGGCCGTAGGTCTGGTTGAGCGACCGGCCCATCGAGACGCCGCCCGACACCCACCTGCCGCCATAGGCCGGGTCGCGGTAGTTCTGGAGCCGCAGGATGCCGCCCTTGACGACGACGTGGGACTTCTTCCAGGTCGTGTCCGGGCAGCAGCGCGGCGTTCCGTTGTACCGCGTCCACACGCTGCGGTTGATCCCGTGGCTGAACCGCCCGTAGTAGCGCAGCTGCCAGGCGGCGGACGCCTGTGAGGGGGCGATGAGCGCGACGAGCATGGCGATGCAAATGGCAAGGATCGGCAGGGCGCGACGGTGCAAGGCTTCCAACTCCTTCCTGGGAAGCGCCCACCGTCGCTCACCCCGCAGTGGCGGGTCAAGCGCGACGGACGCCAATTTACCGAGTTCTTACGCCCGATTCACAAAGGCGCGGACAGTTGTGATCAGCGTGGGTGGAACCCGGGCGGAGGCGGCCTGCAGGCGTGCAGCATGCGGGCGTGCAGCGCGCGCCGCTGCACGCGGTAGGCCGGGTTCGCGGCCAGGTTGCGCAGCTCGCCCGGGTCGGTGCGCAGGTCGTAGAGCTCCTGCGCGCCGCCCTTGTACTCGGTGTACATGAAGTCCTGGGCGCGGATGCCGCAGTAGCTCGGGTCGGCCGTGACGGGGTTCTCGCCCCAGCCCTCCATCAGAAACCCCGTGCGCCAGCGCACGCGCCGGTGAGCGGGGCGCAGGAGCGGCAGGAAGTCGAGGCCCTCGGTGGCCGGGTGGCGGACGTGCGCGAGCGCCGCCCACGTCGTCGCCCAGTCGGTGTTCAGGATCAGGTGGCGGTCGACGGTGGGCCGCGTCGTCAGCGGGTCGTAGCGCACGACCATCGGCACGCGGATCGACTCGTCGTAGGGCGTGCGCTTGACGGCGGCGGGGAAGCGGTGCTGGCCCCACTCGAGGCCGTTGTCGGACGCGAACACGATCATCGTGTCGTGCAGGCGCCCGGTCGCCGTGAGCGCCGCGACGATCCGGCGCACGGCGTTGTCGACCGAGATCAGCGACGCGTACTGGTCGCGGCGGAACTTGTCCACGAACCGGATGCCCTTCGGTCGCAGCGGATGCATCGCCCGCAGCCACGCCGGCTGCGAGGCCGTCACCCGGTTGAAGTTCGCCGGCCGGAACGGGCGCAGGTGGGCGAAGCGGTCGGCGTAGCGATGCTCGGGGATCGCCGGCAGGTGCGGCGCATAGGGCGCGTAGTAGAGGAACATCGGCCGGCTCGCGGGCGCCGTGCGGATGAACCTGGCCGCCATGCCCGCGAGCACGTTCGTCGAGTATTTGCGCGGGCCGTATGTCACCGGGCAGCTGGGCGCGCCGTGGCAGGCGTGCGGGCTGCCGTTCTCGTACAGCTGGAACCCGTAGTAGTGGAAGCCCCAGTTGAACGCGTCCCACGTGTCCCAGCCGGGCGGGATGAAGCGGCCGTGGTAGCCGTTCAGGTACTTGCCGACGAGGCCCGTGTGGTAGCCGGCGGCGTGCAGCCAGGTGGCGATGGTCGAGCGGTCGTCGCCGTAGCGGTGGAAGTCGACCGCGCCCCCGTGCGGCGGCCGGTTCACGTAGATGCCGGTCGTGTGCGAATAGTTGCCGGTGAGGATGGTCGAGCGGCTGGGGCAGCAGTCGGAGTTGGTCACGAACGCGTTTGCGAAGGTGACGCCGTGGTCGACCAGGAGCCGGTGCACGCTCGGCATCGACCACAGCGTGTCGAAGCGCTGGTCGTCGGTGAGGATGAGGACGATGTTCGGGTGCTTCGTGCCCTTCGGCGGGGGCGGCGGCGCCGGCAGCGTCGTCACGGTGTCCGGCGCGCGCGGACCGGCGGCGGCGCGGTCGACCACGATCACCACGCCGGCGGCCACGACCATCAGGATGCCCACCGTGGTCGCGACAGCCGCGAGCAGGCGGATGGGGAAGCCGGAGCGCACCGACGGCGGAGCCTAGGCCAGCGGGATTACACGGCGGTTGGGTTGCCCGGGCGCCCGACGGCCATGATGACGACCGGGTGGCCGTGGCTCTCGTCGTCGCGCAGGTGGCGCATACCGAGCCGCCCGGCCACGGCCAGCGAGGCCGCGTTCGCGGGGTCGATCACCGAGATCAGGCGGTCGACGTCGAGGCTGCGCCACGCCCACTCGACGGCCGCGCGCGCGGCCTCGGTGGCATACCCGTGGCCCCACGCGCCGCGGTCGAGCTTCCAGCCCACCTCGACCCCGAACCAGCCCTCGGGGTTCCACAGGCCGGCGCGGCCGATCAGGCGCCCGTCGGCGCGGCGCTCGAGCGCCCACTGGCCGTAGCCGCGCAGCGTCCAGTGGCCGATGTGGGCGGCCAGGCTGCGCCAGCTCGCCTCGCGGTCCATCGGCCCGCCCAGGAAGCGCTGCACCTCGGGATCGGCGTTGCCCTGCGCGTACGGCTCGAAGTCGGCGGACGTGAACCCGCGCAGCACGAGCCGCTCGGTCTCGATGACGGGGATCGACATGATGCCGGGACCGTACCCGGCGGTAGTACGCTACGGGCGTGCGTCGCGCCCTGAACAACCACATGCTCGCCCTCGCGGTGCTGCTGTGCCTGCAGGCGGCGGCCGGGATGATGGCGGTGCGGCGCGACCCGGTCGACCGGTTCCGCGCGGCGGTCGTGACCGCCCTCGTGTGGGAGTCGCTGCGGCGGCTCGACCGGCGGCCGGCGCCGGTGCGGCTTACGAAGGCGTTCTGAAGCTCACCAGGCGGGTGCCGCGGCAGGTGTAGCGGATCGTCTGCGAGCCCACCGTGATCGTGCTCGGCGCGCCCTGCGCGGGCGCGATCCAGTCGGTGCCCGACGCGGTGCCGGTGCCGCCGCCCCACCAGGCTCGCTGCGACTCGGTGACGGTGCCGGGGGCGCAGCGCAGGAGCGGCGGCTGCGTGCTGATGAGCGCGACGGCGACCAGGCCCGCACCGAGCGGCGCGCCGCAGAGCAGCGCCAGGCCCCATTCGCGGCGGCGGGCGCCGCGCAGCATGGGCACGAGCGCGAACGCGGCGATGATCGCCACCGGCAGCAGCAGAAGGCCGATGCTGAGCACCGTTGCGATGCCGGCCATCGCCAGGCCGGCCACGAGCGCGATCATCACGGTGGCGCGCGGGCGCGGCACGAGCGTCATCCCGACGGCTGCGAGCGTCGCGACGACGCCGACGACGATCACGGTGATCACCGCCGCCTGCGGCAGCTGGTAGACCGGGTGGCGGGCGTGCGCGATCGTGGTCACCACCCGCAGCTCGAGCAGCGTGATCAGCGCTGCGGCGAGCACGATCACGGGGAGCCGCCGCCGCCAGCTCCAACCCACCAGGCCCAGGGCGCTCGCAGCCGTCACGGCCGTAGCTTACGTCCGGTCCCCGGCAGTCCGGGGACCGGACGCTTGCAGGTCATTTGGCGGTGGCGAGGATCTTGTACGGGCGTGATCGCCGGGCGGTGGCCCTGCTCGCCGAAGTAGACGATGCGCCACCGGAACCGGCGCGGGACGCTGGCATGCGTCGCCTTGAAGCTCCAGCCGCCCTTACGGCCCGTGTGCAGGACGAAGAACGACGGGGTGTTCGAGTGGTACAGGAACCCCTCGATAACGAGGAAGCGGCCGCCGAGCGCGATGTGGCGTCGTCTTGTCGGTCAGCTTGCCCGACAGGATCGAGCTGCCGCCGAACGGGCGCGGGTTGGGGCTGGCCGGCCGGTGAGCTTGGTCCCGTGCACCTTGACCGCCGAGCGGGTGTAGCCGGCGAGATCGGTCGCCATGTTGTTCACGTCGATCGACCCCAGGCCCGTCGCCATGTCGTAGCCTGCGGCGGCGCGGTACGTCGTATGGCCGGCGCCGAGGATGTTGTTGTTTCCCGACGGTGACGTCGTTGAACATCGCCGGATCGACCTTCGAACTCGTGGTAGAGGAACGGGTTTGCGAACCCCAGCCGCGTTCCGCCGTTCGCGCAGGCTGAACTCGTTCGCGTCGGCCGTGAAGGCGGCCATCAGCGGCGCTGCCGCCGACGTGCCGCCGATGCAGCTGATCCAGCCGCCCAGCGAGCAGCTCGCCGTGGTGCAGTTGATGACGTAGCCCGTGTTCGGATCGGCGTCGAACGCGACGTCCGGCACCTCGCGGCAGTAGTGCGTCTTGCCGCCGCACTTCGTCTTGCTCGAGACTGGCCGGAGCGGATCACGCCGGGGCCCACCTGCCACGACGGCTTCAGGAAGTCGATGCGACACGCCGCCGCCGCCGCCGCCCTGCCGCCGAGCCGTGGCCGCCCCAGACCGTCTCGGACGACGGCCCGGATTGAGGTTCGTGCCGCCGACGCCGGTGGCGTAGGGCTGGCGGCCGGATCGTCGACGAAGAGGTTGGCGAGGCCGAACCGAGCGCAGTCGGACGAGCCGTCGTCGCCAGACGCCGCGAAGAACGACACTCCCGCAACCGCCATGAGCTGCAGCTCCTTGTCGGTCGCCGCAGCGGACGAGTGGAACTCGGCCGCCTCGCAGATGCCCCAGCTGTCCGAGACGATGGTGGTGTGCTCGGTCGACGCGGCTGGGCGAGGATCGAGTCGATCATGCCGGCCATCGAGTCGGATGCCGGGCGCGACGAACGTCCAGATGTGGTCGAGGTCGGGCGCCTGCACCCGCGAGCACCTCCTGGTCGAGGGCGACCTCGTCGCCGCCGTTCGTCTTGGTGTTGCCGCCGTCGACGCTTGACGCGAGCGACCGGGACATGCGGTGCGAAGCAGTTCTGGTACGTGCTGCTGGTCGCCGTTGGCGTAGTTCGAGAACTCGACGAGCGCAACGCTCTCGCCGGTGCCGTCGTTGTTCGCCGGTCAGCAGCGGCTGCGAGTCGTACGCGGCTGGATCCGCGAGCTCGTGCGGGCAGGAGGCCGTTGCTGCCGGCGACACCTGTCGGCGTCTGCAGCACGGCGGTCCCGGCGAGATGCGCGACGTCAGCATGGCTGCTTCGAGCGCGCGAAGCGCCCGCGCGGCTGCATCAGCGGCAGCGTCGAGAGGCCGTCGACCTGCCATCACGCGGCGCGCGAGCGCCGGCGGCAGGTGGATCGCGCCCGACGGCGCCCGGTAGCAGATCCCGCTCGCCAGGCGGTAGCGATTGAGCGACACGCCGAATGCGCGCTCTGCCTGGGCGCGCGTTGCCCGTGAACGACATCGCCAGAAGCCCCGTGCCCGTCGGCGTGAAAGCCCGTGCGCGCGCATGTAGGCCGCCACGGCGCGACGCACGGCGGGCGACGGCCGGAACAGGCGCGTTGATCATGGCCGCTGCGAGAGGCCCGGCCGGCCGCTCGACTGCGCGGCCAGAGTCGCCAGGAGCCCCGGGTGGGACGGGCGCAGCACGAGCGAGACATGCACGGCTGCGGTCGGAGGCGTCTGCCGACGACCGTCGAGTGCGCCACCGAAGGCAGCACGGAGCCGGGCAGCGTGGCCGTCGGCGCGGGAACGTCCGCGCGCGTCGTCGATGCGGTGGCCAGTGGCGCCGCCGAGGCCAGCACTGCGAGCGCTGCGGCAGGGACGACGAGCTTCACGAACGGTCGCAAATCTGGCTCCAATCAGTCGGCGGGTACCGCAGGATAAACGCAGACGCGGCTGCCCAACTCCCCCGATCGGTTAGTTCTGCGCGAACAGATGCCGGCTGACCGCGGCGAGCCCCTCCAGGTCGTGCACGTCGTGCTCGAGCAGCGGCACCTCGACCACCGAGTCGGCGCCCATGCGCTCCTCGAGCCGCTCGATGTTGGCCCGGTCGCGGTCGGCCAGGTGCTGGAAGTGGAGCAGGTTCTCGGCCGCGCGGGCCGCGGCCGGCTCGGGCACGCCGGCCTCGTGCAGCGCCTTGTGGGCGCGCCCCCGGATGCCGCGGCGGGCGCCGACGTAGCTCGGATGCACCTTGTTCATGACCACGCCGCCGAAGGGCAGGTCGCGCTCGCGCAGCGCGCGCCAGAAGAAGTCGGCCTCGGTGATCGGCTCGGGCAGCGGCACCGTCACGAGCACGAACGTCGTCTCGGGCGAGGCGAGCAGCCGCGAGACCTCGTCGGCGCGGCGCTGGAAGCCCTCGTACATGCCCTCGAAGCTCGCCAGGAGCTCCGACAGGTCGGCCAGGAACGTGCCGCCGGTGAGCCGCTCGATCGCGCCGAGCGCCAGGTTGGGGCCGGCGCCGAGCACGCGCATCCCGAACGTTCCCGCGCGCACGCTCGGGCGCACCAGCAGCCGCAGCGCACGGCCGTCGACGAACCGGGTCACGCGCGCCGGCGCCTCGAGGAAGTCGAGCGCATGCCGCGAGGGCGGGGTATCGAGCACGATCAGGTCGAAACGGCCGCTCGACCACACCTCGTACAGCCGCTCCATCGCCATGTACTCGTGCGAGCCGGCGACCGCCCCGGCGAGCTGCTGGTAGATCGGGTTTCGCAGGATGCGCTCGGCCGCCGCCTCGGTCGGGGCCTGCTCGCGCACGAGCGCGTCGAACGTGCGCCGCGCGTCGAGCATCGCCGCGTGCAGGCTGCCCGAGCCGGCCATCCCGTGCGCCGCGAGGTCGACCACGTGCTCGTCGTCATCGGTCTCCGGCAGGCCGAGCGCCCCCGCCAGCCGGCGGGCGGGGTCGATCGTGAGCACGAGCACGCGCCGGCCGCGCTGCGCCATCCCGGCCGCGAGCGCCGCGGCGGTGGTCGTCTTGCCGACCCCACCCGCGCCCGCGCAGACGCACACCGTCGTCTCGTCCATCAGGGCGGCGATGTTCACAGGCCGGCCAGCCTCTCGCCGAGGCCGGCCACGGCGGTCGTGTCGAGCCGCGGCGCGAACAGGAACGGAAGCTCGGCCAGGCACGGGCGCACGCGCTCGAGCTGCTCCTGCTGGTCGGCCGTGCGCGCGATGCGGGCCCGGGCGGCCGCCGCCGCCGCGGCCGCGGCGCCGCCCCCGCGCACCGGCGCGAGCGCCCTGGCGTCGGCGGCGTCGAAGAGCGGCTCGAAGACCGCGTTTGCGACCACGCCGGCAAGCGGCACGCCCTGGCCGTCGACGTCGGCGATCGCCTCGAGCGTCTCGCTCACCGGGAGCTCCTCGGGCGTCGTCACGAGCACCACGGCAGTCTGGGCGGGATCCTCGAGCAGCTCGGCGACCCACATCGCGCGGTTGTGCACCGGGCCGACGCGGGCGACGCGCGTGAACGTGCGCGGCACCTTCAGGAACCCCAGGCCGTGACCGGTCGCGGGCGCATCGACGACGGCGAAGTCGTGGCGGCCGCGCTCGAGCAGCTGGCGGATCTTCGCGAGCGTGACGAGCTCGCGCAGCCCGGGGGCGGCGGCGGTGACCTGGCCGAACGCCTGGTTCTCGACCAGACGCTCGACCACGGCGCGCACCTTGAACTGCGACACCAGGTACTCCTCGAGCGCCTTCTGCGGGTCGATCGAGAAGGCGTCGAGGCCGGGGTAGACCGGCGTCGCGTGGTAGCCGATCGGCCCGCCCTGGTCGAACAGGAGCGACATGCGCTCCTGCGAGGCGACCTCGATCAGGATCGTCCGCAGGCCGTGGCCGGCGGCCGCCATGCCGATCGCCGCCGAGACGGTCGACTTGCCCACCCCGCCCTTGCCCGACACGATCACCAGCCGCTTTTCGAAGAGCGACATGGCGGCGAGCATAGCCAGAGAAGCGGGGACTGTCCCCGACAAGCGGGGACAGTCCCCTGTCCCGGCGTACGCTGTGTCGATGAACGACGATCCGCTGCGCCAGGCCGAGGCGCACCGCTACCAGCGCGCTCGCCGCCGGCTCGGCCTGGCGTCGAACGTGGTCGAGCTGGCCGCCCTGGTCGCGATCGTCGCCGCCACGGGCTCGATCGGCGGCCGCTGGGCGGTCGCGCTGCTCGTGGTGGGCCTGTTCGTGCTCGGCCTGCCGTTCGGGGTCGCCGGCTACCGGCTCTCGCGCGCCCACGGCCTCTCCAGACAGACGCCGGCGGGCTGGCTGGCCGACCGGTTGAAGGGCGCGGGCGTCGGCCTCGTCCTGGGCGTGATCGCAGCCGGCGGGCTGCTCGGCATCCAGCGCGCCGCGGGCGGATGGTGGCCGCTGCCGGCCTGGCTTGCGATCGTCGCGTTCAGCGCGCTCCTGGCGGCGCTTTGGCCCGTGCTCCTGCTGCCGATCTTCCTGCGCAGCGAGCCGATGAGCGCGGGCGCGCTCGCCGACGAGCTGTGGGCGACGGCTCGCCGTGCCCAGGTGCACGTGCGCGAGCTGCGACTGCTCAAGATGGGCGAGAAGACGGCGGCCGCAAACGCGATGGTCGCGGGCCTGGGGCCGACCGTGAAGATCTACGTGTCCGACACCCTGGCCGAGCCGGAGGAGGACGAGGACGAGGGTGGTGCGCTCGCCCGCACCCGCGTGGTGCTCGCCCACGAGCTCGGCCACCACGTGCACCACGACATCTGGCGGCTGCTCACCCTTTCGGCCGCGACGCTCGCGGTGGGCGTGCTCGGCATGTGGGCCGCGATCGAGGCGTTTGCGCCCCACGGCGCCGGCCACCTCTCGACGCTCCCGGCGGCCGTGCTCGGCTTCTCGATCGGCTCGGCCGTGATCTCGCCGCTCGGCGCCGCGTACTCGCGCCGGCGCGAGCGGGCCGCCGACGCCTATGCCGCCGCGCTCGCCGGCGAGGGCGAGACGTTCGCGCGGGCGCTCGAGCGGCTCGTCGCGCGCAACCTGAGCGAGCTCGAGCCGCCGCGCCTGTACCACCTGCTGACCGCCTCGCACCCGACGCCGGCCGAGCGCATCGCGGTCGCCCGCGCCGCCGGTGGTCAACTCCCGGCCTGACGTGGGCTCTACGCGGGCCGGTGGCAGACGGCCTCGATGTTGTTGCCGTCGGGATCGAGCACGTAGGCGCCGTAGTAGTCCGGGTGGTAGATCGCGCGGACGCCGGGTGCCCCGTGGTCGGTCGCACCCGCCGCGAGCGCGGCCGCGTGGAACGCGTCGACGGTCGCGCGGTCGCCGGCCTGCAGGGCGATGTGCAGCCGGCCCTGGACGGGTGGCCCGTCCGACTCGATCCAGAACCAGGGCTTGCCGTCCGCGCCGAACCCGGCGGCACTGCCCATCGGCTCCATGATCAGCGTGAGCCCGAGCGGGGCGAGCGCCTGCTCGTAGAAGCGCTTGCTGCGTGCATAGTCCTTGACCGAGAACCCCACGTGGTCGAGCATCGGCGGCTCCTTTCCATCCGTTTCCAGGCGATCGGAGGCGCGGCCCGGCGGCCGGCTCGCGGCCTGAAGACGCGCCACTCCGGGCAGGATTACACTTGTTCCAGGCGAACTGCGGCCTGATGCGAAATGCCACACTCCCCAAATCACCCTTTCTCGAAGCCGAAATCGTCCGTCGGCTGCGCCCTGTCGAAGGAGTCGGCCCCTTGGGCCAGGTAATCGCCTTCGCCAACCAGAAGGGCGGGGTGGCCAAGACCACCACGACCCTCAACCTGGGCGTCGCCCTCGCCGAGCGGGGCAAGCGCGTGCTCACGGTCGACCTCGACCCCCAGAGCAACCTGACCATGAGCCAGGGCATCGACCCCGAGGATCTCGAGAAGTCGATGTTCGACGTGCTCGTGCACAAGACGCCGATCGAGGAGATCATCGCGAACGTCGAGGTCGACCTGGCCGTGTCGAGCATCGACCTGGCCGGCGCCGAGCTCGCGATGTCGTCGATGATCGGCCGCGAGCGGGCGCTGCAGAAGGCGCTCCTGCCTGTGCGCTCGGTCTACGACTACATCCTGATCGACACGCCGCCGTCGCTCGGGCTGCTCACGATCAACGCGCTCACCGCCGCCGACGGCGTGATCGTGCCGGTGCAGTGCGAGTACCTGTCGCTGCGCGGCCTGATCCAGCTCGAGAACACGCTCGCCATGATTCGTGAGAACCTGAACCCGGATGTGCGCATCAAAGGCATCCTGCCGACCATGTTCGACGCCCGCACGCTGCACGCCCGCGAGGCGGTCGAGATCCTGCAGGAAAACTTCGGTACGCTCGTGTTCGAGACACGCATCAAGAAGACGGTTCGCTACGCTGAGGCGCCGGTAAAGGGCACATCCGTGCTCAAGTACGACTCCAATGGGAACGCGGCCAGGGCCTACCGCGATCTGGCCGGGGAGGTGCTTCGCAATGGCAAAGCGCCATAGCATGCATGACGGCCCGCTCGCGGCCCTGTTCAAGGCCACCGAGCGCGCCGAGGCGGCCGTCGAGGCGGCCGCTCAGGATGAGGCGCTCGACGAGGACACCCAGGTCGGGATCGAGCCCGAGCGGCCGCGCGTCGTCGACCTCGGCGTGACCGAGGACTACGGGGCGACGCCACCGCCGATCGCGTCGAACACGCCGTATCTGGCCGTGATCCGCGTTGTCGGCGTGGGCGGTGGCGGCTGCAACGCCGTCAACCGCATGGTCGACGCCGACATCGGCGGCGTGGAGTTCATCGCCGTCAACACCGACCTGCAGCAGATGCAGATGTCCGACGCGACCGTCCAGATCCACATCGGCCGGCAGCGCACCCAGGGCCTCGGCTCGGGCGCCGACCCCGAGGTGGGGCGGCAGGCGGCCGAGGAGTCCTACGACCGCATCAAGACGGCCCTGCGCGGCTCGGACATGGTGTTCGTGACTGCGGGCGAGGGCGGCGGCACCGGCACGGGCGCCGCGCCGGTCGTGGCCCGGATCGCACGAGAGGTGGGCGCGCTGACGGTGGCGATCGTCACCTCGCCGTTCGGCTTCGAGGGCAACCGGCGCCGCTCGCAGGCGCTCGCGGGCGTGCGCGAGCTGCGCGACTCGGCCGACACGCTGATCGTGATCCCCAACGACCGCCTGCTCGAGGTGCTCGAGAAGGGCACGAGCCTGGTCGAGGCCTTCCGCGTCGCCGACGACGTGCTGCGCCAGGGCGTGCAGGGCATCTGCGACCTGATCACGCTGCCGGGGCTGATCAACCTCGACTTCGCCGACGTGCGCACGATCATGTCGGGCGCGGGCAGCGCGATGATGGGCATCGGCATGGCCACGGGCGCGCACCGCGCGAACGAAGCAGCCACGCACGCGATCCGAAGCCCTCTGATCGATCACGAGGTTCGCGGCGCGCGCGGCATCCTGCTCGCCATCTCGGGCGGGAGCGACCTCGCGCTGCACGAGGTGAACGAGGCGGCCGAGGTGGTGCGCGCCGCGGCCGACGACGACACCACGATCATCTTCGGCGCGACCGTCGACGAGCGGCTGGCGGGACAGCTGTGGGTGACCGTCGTCGCGACGGGCTTCCCGCTGCCGGGCGAGGCGCCCGCACGCGGCATGCGACCGCAGACGCCCGCCCGCGTCGACCCGGCGCCGCGGCCACCCGCCGAGGACTTCACGCTCGAGCCCCCGAGCTTCCTGAACTAGAGGGTTGGGGACTGTCCCCGGATGGGGACTGTCCCCGCTTCTCGCCCGCTACACCAGCCGCGGCGTCGCGTAGAACGCCGGCGCCCGGGTGCGCAACACGCTCCGCTGGAGGCGCATGCTCAGGCGGATGCCCGAAGTGCGTTCGATCGCCCGTGCCGCGGTCAGAGCGCGGAGGCGCGAGACGCAGTACGCGACCATCCAGCCGCCGACGAAGCCGGGTTGGGCGGAGAGGGCGACGACGATGATCAGCGCCTCCACCACGGACGCAGCCGCCATCACCCCCGTTGCCTCGAGGGTGTAGCGCGGCCATGTGCGGCGCACGGCGTGGTTGGGCGGTCGGTCGTGCCCCCCTCCGAGCGCCGCCGTACCGGGCAGGAGCGGGCGGAGCCGGTCGAAGAGCAGCGCCAGCGTGGCCATGATCGCGAACGTCAGGATGTTCACGTTCGCCGACCGCGCGATCAGGCCCCAGAGCAGGAAGCCGGCGCTCATGACGAAGAAGAGCGCGGCGTCCACCGCCCACTTCGCCGCCACGCCGATCACCACGGTCGGCCGCTCGGTCGTGACCATCGCCCCAGCCTACGCGCTGCGCGCCCGCCTGTCAGTCCGCGGCGTCCCCACCGAGCCCCGCGACCCACGAGCTGAGCTCGGGCACGCACCCGCAGCCGTACGCGCGCTTCCACGTCCGCGGCGTCTCCGGCCCGGACCTGCGCCGGGCGCGGTTCACGCTCTCGTGTCGCCGTCCGGGCGCCTACCGGCGCTGTACGGCCTTCTCACCTGGCGGCAGAGCCTGTGCCTCGCGATCCTCGACTACCGCGAGCAGACGCCGTTCCAGGGCGGGGAGTGCAACTGTCCCCTCTCGGCCGTGCTCATCGACGTCCGTGGCACGATCCGCGGCCGCTGCGTGCATCAGGCTGACGGTCCGGCGCGGTGCGCGATATGCAGTGCCGCGCCCCAGTGCCGGCGCACGCGTCCGCCCGGACGTTCGGCGATGCGGCGGCGGATCTCGGCGTGCAGCCGGTCGCGCTGCCACGCCTGCATCGAGATGTGGCCCGAGAACGTCTCGAGCAGGTCGATGTAGCCCTCGGCGTCGTAGATCACCTCCCAGTCGAACTGAGTGACGGTGGCGGCGTCGAAGAGGCCCGTCGCGAGGATCTCGCCGCGTTCGTCAGGGAGCTCGCGCGGCTGCGGCCAGCCGCGCCGGCCGAGCGGCTCGCCGATCTCGTCGTAGACGGCCTGGATCTCGCGGAAGAACGGATCGCCGCCCGGTGGGAACACGTGCACGCCTGCCCAGAAGGCCAGATGGCCGCCCGGGCGCAGGAGCTCAGACGCCCGCTGGTAGCGGACATCGGGGTCGGTCCAGTGCCAGGCGGTCGCCGCGACGATCGCATCGAACGCCTGCCCCGGCGGCGGCCACGTCTCGAACGCGGCGTTCACGACCTCGCAGTCCGGATAGGCCGCGAGGTTGCGCTGCGCGGCGGCCGCGAGCTGCGGCCCGAGCTCGACGCAGGTCAGGCGCAGGCCGCGCTCGGCCAGCGGCCGCGTTGCCTTGCCCGTCGCGCAGCCGATCTCGAGCACGCGGTCGCCGGGCGCGAGGCCCGTGCGCCGTATGAGCACGTCGAAGAGCGCATCCGGATACGCCGGCCGCGCGCGGTCGTACCGGTCGGCCACCGCGTCGAAGGTCGCGCGTCGCGCCTCACGATCGTCCGTCATGCGCGGGATTGTGCTGCATGCGCCCGCGCAGGCGCACGACTGCGGCGGCGCAGGCCGCCACGAACAGCGCGATGGCCGCGCCGACGGCGAGGGCCGGCATACCCAATTGGCGGTCATGCTGATTGCCAATTTGGGTGTTTCGGCGCCACAGCCCGGTGCCTCGCTCGCGCGGCCGTGACCCGGAACGTGCCCAGGTCGATCGCCGCCACGGTGCGCGCGCCGGCGCGGACGAGCAGCCGCGTGCCGCCGTCGGCCAGGCGCAGGCGCATGCCGATGATGTTGCGATCCCGCATCCCGGGCAGGTCGATGCAGTGGGCCGTGCGTGCGCGGGTGTCGAGGGCGTGCACGAACGCGCCGTCCTCGCCGCCCTGGTAGAGGGTGTACGCCCAGCCGCCGGCGGCCGTCTGCAGGCGTGTGGCCGGGATCCCGTCCATCTTCCACTCGCCGCTCGAGCGGTCTGCAATCACGCCGGGGAGCAGCCGCCCGCCGCGCAGGTCGTAGGCGCGCACGGTGTAGCGCGTGATGTGCGCTGCCGAGCGGTGCTCGGTCAGATACATCGTCGTGCCGCCGGGTGAGAGCGCGTCGAAGGCGAACGCTCCCGCAAGCGTGATGCGGCGTACGACATGCAAATCGGCCGTCGACAGCACCGCGAAGCGCGTCCGTCGCGGGAGCGCCGCCGTGGTGCGCGCGGCCACGACGAGCATCGCGCTCGCCGCCGGCACCTGCTCGACGCTGCCGTCGTAGGCGACCCCGGGGATGCCGTAGCTGCCCGCGAGACGCACGGACCTCACCGTCGCGCCGCCCGCCCGGCGCAGCTCGCGGACGACGGTGCCGGCGTCGCCCGGCACGGCGACGAAGCGCTGCGCATGCCCCTGCCACGACGCCCCGTCGCCGCCGATCGCCACCCCGGGCGATGCCCCGACCGCCCCGGCCTGTCCGGGCAGGGCGAGGCCGAGAACGACGGTAGTCCAGGCCACGAGCGTGCGACGCGATCCCATCACACGTGCATATCCGCGCAAGCGCCCGAAACCTCACGCAGCCTCGATTTGCGGGCATCGTCCCCGCCGCGCGCGCCAGGAATTGGCTGCAAAAGCTCAAGAGTGGGGTGGGAACGGCCGATTGCGGGGCCACGGGCCCGGCTGCTTGGGGTCCACGCGGAATCTGCCAGTCACCGAGAAAAGGACCCCCAAATGTTCAAGCTTCTGAAGCGCCCGATGGGCCTGGCCGTCGTGGCCGTGGCCGCAGCGGCGCTCGTGGGCGCCTATGCGTTCACCGCGAGCAACACGATCGCCGACGCCGGCCAGGCCGGTATCGGCCACGCGACGATCACCGGCTACAGCGTGACCAACGTCACCTACACGATCGACCCGAGCGCCCCGGCGACCTGGTCGTTCGTCGACTTCGACCTCTCGGCCGACGCCACCCAGGTGCAGGTCAAGCTGGACGACTCGAACACCACGCTCACGAGCAGCGGCTGGGTCGATTGCACCGCCGGTGCGAGCACCATCCAGCACGTCTCTCCGTGGCACGTCCACTGCGCGCTCCCGAGCGGCGTGGACTCAGGGCTCGACACGCTCACCGTCGCAGCCTCTCGGTAGTCCCCTTACGCAGCTCCGCACGCGGGGCGGCGGGAACCCTCCTCCCGCCGCCCCGGGTGCACACGTCATATGTATCTGCCCCGCACACCCCGCCATCGCCTATGGCGCCGACTCACGGCTCTTGGCGTCGGCATGGCCGCACTCGGGGCGGGATGGTTCTTCCTCGCACCGCCGGCCCTCGGCGGCGACACCGGATACGTGGTCACGAACGGGGTCAGCATGCAACCCCGCATCCACACCGGTGACCTCGCCCTGGTGCGGCCTGCGAGCGCCTACCACGTCGGCGACGTCGCCGCCTACCACAGCCGCACGCTGCACGTCACCGTGCTGCATCGCATCGTGGCGGTCACGCCGCACTGGTACATCTTCAAGGGCGACAACAACAGCTGGCGCGATCCCGAGCACGTCACTCGCGCCCAGATCATCGGCAAGCTGTGGGTGCTCGCGCCGACGCTGGGGATGCGGATGGCGCAGGTGCGCTCGCCGGTCGTGATCGCGACGCTCGCCGGGATCGCCGTCGTGCTGCTCTTCGGTGGCGCTGGCGTCCACCGCTCGCGGCGCCGCCGCCGACGCGGGCCCGAGCCCAAATGGCGGGTCAAGCAGCCCAAGTGGCTGCCGGAGCAGCCGGCGACGCAGACCGGTGCGATCGGCTCGTCCGGCGCGGTCGCCGTCGCCGCGCTCGCGCTCGCCGCCTGCCTCGGCATCTCGGTTCTCGCCTGGACGGCGCCGGCGCGGCGCACGGTGCCCGAGCACGTCGGCTACCGGCAGTCCGGCGCGTTCGCCTACGCCGCGACCACCATCCCCGGCGCGGTCTACCGGACCGGCCACGCGACCACGGGCCAGCCGATCTTCGCGCGGCTCGCCGGCCCCGTGCAGGCGCGGTTCGCCTACGCGCTGGACGCCCCTGCCGTCCGCGGCTTGTCGGGGACGGCGGCCATGGACATCGTGCTCGCATCCCAGAACGGCTGGGCGCGGACGGTGCCGCTCGAGGCGCCGACGGCGTTCACGGGCACGCACGTCGCCCTCGCCGGGATCGTGCACCTGCGCCGGCTCGAACGGCTGCTCGAGCGGGTCGCCGCAGCGACCGCGCAGCCCGGCGCGAGCTTCACGCTCACCCTGGTCCCCGATGTCCACGTGCATGGGACGATCGCCGGGCATCCGTTCACGGCCGCCTACTCGCCCCAGCTCCCGTTCACGCTGACGCCGTACGAGCTCGCGCCCGTGCTCCCCGGCGCGCCGCAGGGTACGGTGCCGCCCCCGGCGCGGCTCGCGCCCGTGTTCCATCCCGGCGCGAACGGGTCGGTCGCCGCGGCGACGACGGTCGCCCAGAGCATCGGCCTCCGGCGCCTGCAGGTGCCCGTCGGCGTCGCGCGCATCGCGGGCCTGCTCGGCGTGCTCATCGCGCTCGCGGCGCTCGCCTACTCGGTGCGCCTCTACCGGCGCTCCCGCGGCGCCGACGAGCCGACGCGCATCGCCGCTCGCTACGGCGAGTCGATCGTCTCCGTCGTCCACTCGAGTCTGGGCACCCACGGCGACCTCGTCCAGGTGAAGAGCATCGAAGAGCTCGCCCGGCTCGCAGAGCGCTACGAGAGCATGATCATCCACGAGCAGACCGATCTCGGGCACGCGTACCTGGTCGCCGACGGGGCGACGCTGTACGCCTACCTGGCCGAGGAACAGGGCGCCGAGCGCGGCCTGCGCGACCTGCTGATGTCGGAGCGCGCGACGCGCGCGGGGACCGGATCCGCCACCGGCGGAGGGGTGACGCGTACGATTCCGGCATGAGGGCCGCCGCTGCCGCCGGACACGAGCTGACCGCCCGCACCGCCGCCGCCGTCCTCGCCGAGGGCGGGAACGCGGTCGACGCCACCGTCGCCGCCGCGGCGATGTCGTGGGCGGCCGAGCCCGGGCTGATCAGCCCGTGCGGGGGCGGCTTCCTGCTGGTGCGGCCCGCCCGCACGCGCAAGGTGCACATGCTCGATGCGTTCACGGCCATCCCGGGCCGTGACCTGCCGGACGACCGCCCGCTCGGCGAGCCCGACGCGGTCGACGTGCCGTTCGACGAGCACACGACCCAGGTCTTCCACATCGGCGCGGCCGCCTGCGCCGTCCCCGGCGTCGTCGCCGGGCTCGCGGCCGTCCATGGGCGCTTCGGGTCACAGCCGTGGCGCGAGCTCCTGATGCCCGCCGCCGAGGCCGCGAACGAGGGCGTCGCCTCGACCGGCGGTCAGCAGGCGGTGCTCGTCGCGATCCAGGTGGTGCTCGAGCACACGCCCGAGGTGAGGGCGGTGTTCGCGCCGGGCGGACGGTTCGTGCGCGAGGGCGAGCGCGTCCGCCAGCCCGACCTGGCCGGGACGATCGAGCGCCTGGCCGAGCTCGGCGCGCGCGACTTCTACGACGGCGGCCTTGCGACCGCCATGGTCGACCACCAGCACGTCACCGGCGGGCGGCTGACGATGGCCGACCTGGCCACCTACCGGGCGATCTGGCGGCGGCCGCTGATGGTGCCCTACCACGGGGGCCGCGAGATCTTCACCAACCCGCCGCCCTCGTCGGGCGGGGTGCTGATCGGGCACATGCTGGCGGTGCTGCGAGGTGTGGACGAACCGCTTCCGCCGGGCCGGGCGCGCACGTTGCGCGCCTACGCCGAGGCGATGCGCGCGGCAGGGCGCATGCGCGACCGACGGTTCGAGCAGCTCCTGCACCGCGGCGGCCTCGGCCGACACATGCTCTCGGACGAGGCCGTCGGGCGCGGGCGCGCGGCGGTGGTGGCGGCGCTCGACGGCGCGCCGACGACGGCTGGGGCCGTGCAGTCCGACCACGGCACGACGCACATCTCGGTGGTCGACGCCGACGGCAACGCCTGCGCCTTCACCTCGTCCAACGGCTGCCACTCGGGGGTGATCGTGCCCGACACCGGCCTGCACCTGAACAACATGATGGGCGAGGAGGACCTGGCCGCCGGGCGGGGGATGCCGCCGGGGACGCGGCTCACGAGCATGCAGGCGCCGACGATGGTGGTCGGCCCCGACGGGATCGAGCTCGTGGTCGGCTCGAGCGGCTCAAACCGGCTGCGCTCGGCGATCACCCAGGTCGCGATCAACGTGATCGACCACGGCATGGGCGCGAAGGCGGCCATCGAGTATCCGCGCGTGCACGTCGAGGGTGACCGGCTCGATTGCGAGGGCGGCTTCGACCCGGCCGAGATCGAGCTGCTCGAGCGCTGGGGCGAGCGCGTGAACCGGTTCCAGGGCCTGAACCTGTACTTCGGCGGCACGAACGCCGTCCTCATCCGCTCCGGCCGCACCGAGGCTGCCGGCGATCCGCGCCGCGGCGGCGAGGGGTTCGTGCTCGACGGGTGACGGTCAGGGTGATCATCAACGAGCCGAACGCGCTCTTGCGAGGGGTGCTCCGCGATGCACTCGAGGAGCACGGGTTCGCGATCGTCGCGGAGTGCGCCGGCCTGGAGGAGGTGCTCGCGACGGCGGGCCGCGCCGACGCCGATGTCCTGATCACGAACGTGCTCATGCGCGGGGCCGTCGCCGACGGATATGAGCTGACCGCCCAGTTGCGCGTTGACCGCCCGGAGCTTCCGGTCTTCATCCTCACGGCCTATCCGGGCCGCGAGCACGTCGAGCGGGCACGCAGCGCCGGCGCGCGCGGGTTCCAGAACAAGAACGCCGACCTGGACAGCCTCATCGCCGGGCTGAACGCCGTCGCGGCCGGTGGCACCTGGTTCGGCGACGACCCGGGCTGAGGCCGGTCAGCCCTTCCCGCCCGGCGGCGCGACCTTGCCGTTCGTGTGCGCGCGGTCGCGGATCTCGGCCGAGGCGGCGATGTTCTCGAGGGCGCGGGCCAAGAGCTCGACGATCACCATCAGCCGGCCGCGCTCGCTGCGCTGCTCGAGGATGCGCTGCTTCTCGCCCGCCGGGAAGTCGACCCGCGCGGCGATCGCGTAGGCGACCGAATCGGCGGCGGCGGTGACGTCCGGATCGGGCTCGCTGCCCGTCGCCTCGGCCACGCGCTGGTAGAGCTCGAGCGCCGCGGCCGCTTCGTCGCCCACCTCGCCGTCATCCGGGGCCGGCTCGACGCGCGCGGTGGTGTATGCCCGGCCGCGGGTGAGCTCGACGACCTGCACCACCTCGCCCCCGCGCACGACCACGTTCAGGCGGCCGTCGTCGAACCGCTCGGTCACCTCGACGAGCTCGGCGGTGCAGCCCAGCTCGCGGGTGCCGTCGTCGTCGGCGTACAGCAGCGCGAACTGCTGACCGTGCTCCTCACAGTCGCCGATCAGCCGCCTGTAGCGGTCCTCGAAGATGTGGAGCGGCATCAGCTCGCCCGGCACGAGCACCGCCGCGAGCGGGAAGAGTCCGATCTCGCGCGCCGACATGGCGTTGGTACTCTAGTGCCCCGTGCGCCCCCGACCCGCCCTCGCCGATCTGCGACCGTACGAGCCGGGCAAGCCCGCCGCCCAGGTGCGGCGCGAGCTGGGGCTCGAACGGATCGTCAAGCTGGCCTCGAACGAGGGCCCGTACGGCCCGTTCCCCTCGGCGCTCGAGGCGATCGCGCGCCAGGCACCGCACCTGAACCGGTATCCGGAGCTCGGCGGCGAGCTGGCCGAGCGGCTCGCGGCCCGCCACGGCACGACGCCCGACCGGATTGCCGTCGGGAACGGTGCCGACGCGCTTGTCGCGTGTCTCTCGATGGCCTACCTCGATCCAGGCGACGAGGCCGTCATGGGCTGGCCGTCGTTTGTGAGCTACCGGCTCGACGCCGTCAAGCAGGGGGCGACGCCGGTGGCCGTGCCGCTGCGCGACGGGGTGTACGACCTCGACGCGATGGCCGGGCGGATCGGCCCGAGCACACGCATCGTCTACGTCTGCAACCCCAACAACCCCACCGGCACGATGGTCGGCCGCGATGCTG
The DNA here is from genome assembly GCA_963825325.1 of uncultured Actinomycetes bacterium. GTDB lineage: Bacteria > Actinomycetota > Thermoleophilia > Gaiellales > JAICJC01 > JAICJC01. Next base: position 581,371 of record CAWGSU010000006.1, on the reverse strand, counting down.
TTCGGGCGTTCATCGACCGCGTGCCGGAGGATGTGCTGATCGTCGTCGACCAGGCCTATTTCGAGTACGTGACCGACCCGGACTACCCGGACGCCGTCGCCGAGCACGCGCTCGAGCGCCCGAACGTGGCCGTGCTGCGCACGTTCTCGAAGATCTACGGCCTGGCGGGCCTGCGGGTCGGCTACATGGTCGCCCCGGCAGCGGTGGTGCGCGAGGTGATGAAGGTGCGAAACCCGTTCGACGTGTCCGAGCTCGGCCACGTCGCGGCGATCGCGAGCCTCGACGACGCGGCCGAGCTCGTGCGCCGGCGCGCGCTGAACGAGCAGGGCCGCGCCGACCTCGTCGCCGCGCTCGCCGATGCCGGGATGTCGGCCTTCCCCGCCTGCGCGAACTTCCTCGCTGTCGACGTGGGGGACGGGCGCGCGTTCGCCCGCGCCCTCGAGGCCGATGGCGTGATCGTCCGCCCGCTGGAGCCGTTCGGCGCGCCGGGGAGCGTCCGCATCACGGTGGGCACGCCCGAGGAGAACGCCCTCTTCGCCGACGCGCTGCGACGGGCGCTGCAGCCGCGGTGAGCCGCCGCCCGACCGATCTGCGCTCCCTGGTGGACGGGGTCAGCGGCGGCGACACGCGCGCCGTGGCCCGGGCGATCACGCTGGTCGAGAACCGCGATCCGCTCGCCTACGACCTCGTCCGGGAGCTCTACCCGCGCACCGGCCGCGCGGCGATCGTGGGGTTCACCGGCCCGCCGGGGGTGGGCAAATCGAGCCTGATCGCCTGCGTGATCGCGCTCCTGCGCGGCGAGCAGCAGCGGGTGGGGGTGGTGTCGGTCGACCCGTCGAGCCCGTTCTCGCGCGGGGCGCTGCTCGGCGACCGCATCCGCCTGGCCGACCACTTCACCGACGACGGCGTGTTCATTCGCTCGATGAGCACGCGCGGCCACCTCGGCGGCGTGTCCGAGGCGACGCTGCAGGCGCTGCTCGTGCTGGACGCGGCCGGGATGGACGTGCTGCTGCTCGAGACGGTCGGCGTCGGCCAGAGCGAGGTCGAGGTGGCGTCGCTCGCGGACACCGTGCTGCTCGTCCTGCAGCCGGGCTCGGGCGACTCGATCCAGGCGCTCAAGGCGGGGGTGATGGAGATCCCCGACATCATCGTGATCAACAAGAGCGACCACCCCGCCGCGCGCACGATGCGCGCCGAGATCCGCTCGGTGCTCTCGCTCGACGCGACGGCCCAGCGCGTGCCGATCGTCGAGACCGAGGCGTTCCGGGCCGAGGGCATCGCCGAGCTGTGGCAGGCGGTGCTCGACCACCGCCGCCGGCTCGAGGAGGGTGGCGGCCTCGAGGAGCGCCGGCGCCAGAGCATCGAGCACGAGGTCGTCGCGGTCGCCGTCGCCCAGGCCCGCCGCCGCCTGAGCGCCGCCCTGGAGCAGGATCCCGAGCTGCGCCGGCTGCTCGACGAGGTGCACGCGCGCCGGCTCGACCCGCTCACCGCCACACGCGAGATCAGCGAGCGCGTGTTCCCGACCGATCCCTGAGGCCCTGTTCAGCCAGTGCTGAACGCGCGCCGGCCCTCGGCGATGATCTCGTCGGCGTAGGCGCGGTTGCGCCAGCCGCCGATCTCGGTGCCTGCGCCCTTCTCGAGGTCCTTGTAGACGTCGAAGAAATGCGCGATCTCGTCGAGCAGCGACACGCGGATGTCGCCGATGTCGTGCACGCGGCTCCACTTCGGGTCCTTGAACGGCACGCACAGCACCTTGTCGTCCTCGCCCTTCTCGTCGTGCATCTCGAACACGCCGACGGGCTCGACCTTGATCACGCAGCCGGGGAACGTCGGCTCGGCGACCAGCACGAGCGCGTCCACCGGGTCGCCGTCGCGGCCGAGCGTGTCCATGATGAAGCCGTAGTCGGCGGGGTAGACGACGCTCGTCCACAGCGTGCGGTCGAGCACGATCCGGCGTAGGCCGGGGTCGTACTCGTACTTGTTGCGGCTCCCCTGCGGGATCTCGATCAGGACGTTGAGGGGTTCGTCGGCCATGGGGAGGGAAACAGGGTACCCTTCGCGGCCTTCTCGTGGTCAGCCTGGACGACATCCGTGCCGCTGCCGAGGGCCTCAAGGACGTGGCGCACCGCACGCCGACCGAGCGCTCGGAGACCTTCACGCGCGAGTGCGGCGGCGAGGTGTGGCTGAAGTTCGAGAACCAGCAGCGCACCGGCTCGTTCAAGATCCGCGGCGCGTACACGAAGATCCAGTCGCTCACACCGTCCGAGCGCGCGGCCGGCGTCGTCGCGCCGTCGGCCGGAAACCACGCCCAGGCGGTGGCGTTCGCGGCGCGCTCGGCGGGGGTCGATGCGACCGTCTACATGCCCGAGGCGGCGTCGCTCGCAAAGGTCGGCGCGACCGCGGGCTACGGCGCGACCGTGCGCCTCGTCGGCGACAGCGTCGAGGGCTCGGTCGAGGCCGCTCGCCAGGCCGAGCGCGACGAGGGCAAGACGCTCGTGCACCCCTACGACGACGAGGTCGTGATCGCCGGGCAGGGCACGGTCGGCCTGGAGATCCTCGAGGACGTGCCCGACCTGGACGCCGTCGTGGTGCCGCTCGGCGGCGGCGGCCTTCTGTCCGGCATCGCCATCGCCGTGAAGACGCTGCGCCCCGAGGTGCGCGTGATCGGCGTCGAAGCGGCCGGGTGCGCGCCCTACGTCGGCTCGCTCGAGCACGGCACGATCACGCCGGTGCCGCAGACCGAGACGATCGCCGACGGCATCGCCGTCAAGCACCCGGGCGAGATCACCTTCGCGCTCGTGCGCGAGTACGTCGACGACGTCGTCACCGTCACCGACGCCGAGATCAGCCAGGCGATCGTCCAGCTGCTCGAGCGCTCGAAGGCCGTCGTCGAGGGCGCCGGCGCGGTCGGACTGGCGGCGCTCTTGGCGGGCAAGGTGCAGGCGAAGCGCGCGGTCGCGGTGCTCTCGGGCGGGAACATCGACACGCCGCTTTTGATGCAGGTGATCCGGTTCGGCCTCACGAACGCGGGCCGCTACCTGGTGATCCGCACGCGCCTGATCGACCGGCCCGGGCAGCTCATGCACCTGCTCAAGGTGCTGGCCGACTCCCACATCAACCTCCTGGTCGTCTCGCACCATCGCGAGAGCGTCGACGTGGCCGTCGCCGAGACCGGCATCGAGCTGATCCTCGAGACGCGAGACGAGGCCCACGCGCACGAGGTCGTGGAGCTCGTGCGCCGAAACGGCTACCCCGTCACCCGCATGCACTAGCCGACAAGCGGGGACAGTCCCCATCCTTCTAGCGGGCGATCTCACGCACCTTCTTCACCAGGGCGCGGTGGTATGCGGGCCGCAGCGTCGTGTCGGCGGCGCCCAGCATGAGCGCGATCAACGCGGTGTCATAGCGCCCGATCACGTAGCCGACGACGATCAGCGCCGCCGCCGCGGCCCCGATCACGAGCCGGCCGGTGTTCGTCACCGGCTTCGGCTCCAGCGCCTCGGCGTTCTGCCACACCTCGCCGAACGACGCGTCCTTGTCGAGGCCGAGCAGCATGCGCACGCCGTCGCGGTCGGCGCGCCGCAGCTGGCGCATGCGCACGAGGTAGAAGCCGCCGTAGCCCGCCGCGATCACGGCGGCCGGCGGCCACAGCCGGTGGTACAGCCAGGGTGAGAGCAGCGCCAGCGCGGGGGCGGCGAAGCCGAGGATGAGCGCCGTCTCGTCGGTCAGCCGCCGGCCTGCGCCCGGCGGCAGCCCGCGCGAGACGACGGTCGCCAGGAAGACGGCGCACACGAGCACGGCGCCGGCCGCGGTGAGGCCGGCCGACGTGCTCACAGACCCAGGCCGCGGGCGATCACCATCCGCTGGACCTCGTTTGTGCCCTCGCCGATCTCGAGCACCTTCTGGTCGCGGTAGAACCGGCTGACCGGGAACTCGTCCATGAAGCCGTAGCCTCCGTGGATCTGCACCGCCTCGTTGCACACCCGCCGCGACAGCTCGCCCGTGTACAGCTTGGCCATGGCGGCGACCTGGGCGAAATCGCGGCCCGCGTCCTTCAGCCACGCGGCCTTGTAGACCAGGTTGCGCCCCGCCTCGATCTCGGTGGCCATGTCGGCCAGCTTGAACTGGATCGCCTGGAAGCGGCCGATCGGGCGGCCGAACTGCTCGCGCTCCCGGGCGTAGCGCAGTGACATCTCATACGCACCCTGGGCCGCGCCCAGGCCCAGCGCGGCGACGCTGATGCGGCCACCGTCGAGGATCTCGAGGAACTGGCGGAAGCCGCCCCCGCGCGGGCCGAGCAGGTGATCCTCCGGCACCCGGCAGCCGGCGAAGTGAAGCTCGCGCGTGTCAGACGAGCGCCAGCCCATCTTCTTCATCGGCGCCGACTGCGTGTAGCCGGCCGTGCCGTTGCAGATCACGATGTTCGAGATCTCGTCGGGGCCGGTGCGGGCGGTGATCGTCACGAGCGCCGAGATCTCGGTGCCGGCGTTGGTGATGAACATCTTCGCGCCGTCGATCACCCACTCGCGGCTCTCGAGCCGCGCGGTCGTGCTGGTCGCGCCGGCGTCGGAACCCGCGCCCGGCTCGGTCAGGCCGAACGCGGCCAGCCGCCGGCCCGACGCGAGCTGCGGCAGCCAGCGCCGCTTCTGCTCGTCGCTGCCGAAGAGGTTGATCGGCTGCGTGCCCAGCGACGTGTGCGCCGCGACGGTGATCGCAAATGACTGGTCGACGCGCGCGAGCTCCTCGATCGCGATCGCGTACGCCAGTGTGTCGGCGCCGCCGCCCTCCCATTCCGGCGCGATCGGGATGCCCAGGAGCCCGATCCCGGCCGCCGCGGCGACCAGCTCGAGCGGGAAGCGGCCCTCGCGGTCGAGCTGCTCCGCCTGCGGCGCGATCTCGCTCTCGGCGAACTCCCTGACCGTGTCGCGGAAGAGGCGGTGCTCGTCGGAGAGGTCGAAGCTCAGCACAGCGACTGGGCGAGCTCCACCAGCAGGCGGACGCCCCAGCCGGTGCCGCCCTTGCCGAGCCCGTCGCCGCGGTCGGACTCGAGGTCGGCCACACCGGCGATGTCGAGGTGCGCCCACGGCCCCTCGCCGGCGAACTCCTGCAGGAAGCGGGCGGCGAAGCAGGCGCCGCCCTTGCCGGCGGTCGACGCGTTCATCATGTCGGCGACGTCGGAGCGCATGAAGCGCTTGTACGTGTCGTGCAGCGGCATCCGCCACACGTGCTCGCCGCCGAGCTCGCCCGCTGCGCGGATCCGCTCGACGAACTCGTCGTCGCGCCCGAACATGCCCGTGTGGAGGTCGCCCAGCGCGACCACGATCGCCCCGGTCAGGGTGGCGAGGTCGACCACGTGCGTGGCGCCCAGGCTGCGCGCGTGGTGCAGGCAGTCGGCCAGCACGAGCCGGCCCTCGGCATCGGTGTTCGTGATCTCGATGGTCTTGCCGTTCGCGGCCCGGACGACGTCGTCCGGGCGCATGCCGGTGGCCGAGACGAGGTTCTCTACCGCCCCGACCACGGTGACGACCTGGATCGGCAGCCCCAGCTCGGCGATGGCGGCGGTCGCCTCGAGCACCGCGGAGGCGCCCGACATGTCGAACTTCATCCCCGTCATGCTGCGGGCGGGCTTGAGCGAGAGACCGCCCGTGTCGAACGTCAGCCCCTTGCCCACCAGGCCGAGCACGACGTCGCTGCGAGGAGTCCGCGGCGGCCGGTGGCGCAGCGTGATCAGGGCGGGCTGGGTGCCGCCGGCCGCGGCCACAGCCAGGAACGCGCCCATCCGGCGGCGCTCGAGGAAGCGGCGGTCGTGCACCGTGGCGGTCACGCTCGCGTGCTCGCTCGCGATCGCGCGGGCGCGCTCGCCGAGCTGCTGCGGCCCGAGCAGGTTGGACGGCGTGTTCTGGAGGTCGCGGGCGCGGTTCGTGGCGGTCGCGATCACGGTCGCGCGTTGCACCTGGCGGCGGTCGCCGCCGATCAGCGTCACCGTGTCGAGCCGGCTCGGGCGGTCGGCGGCGGGCTCGCTGCGGTAGCGGTCGAACCGGTACTCGCCGAGCATCGCTCCCTCGACCAGGCAGCGGCTCGCCAGCTCGCGGTCGAGCGGCACCGAGTCGACGACGAATGCGAGTGAGCCGGCCCGTGCGCCCGTCGCCGCCCGCGCGCTCGCGGCGGCCGCCAGGCGGACGTCGTCGGGTCCGGGTGAGGCACCCAGGCCGGCCACGGCCACGCGGCGTGCGCGCACGCCCGCCGGCGCATGGACGACGGTCACCTGGCCGCGGGCGCCACGGATCTCGCCGGCGTCAATCAGCCCCGTGAGCGTCCCGCCGAGCGCCGAATCGAGCTCCGCCGCGGCGCCTGCGAGCACCGGAGGCTTCGCGACTGTCACCACGAGCACATCGGCGCTGGAGCGGAGGGGCGACGTGTTTGTGGCGGTGATTCGCATCCTGCGGACGGCCGAAGGGCCGGCCTGGGGCATCCTACCGGTCACACCGATGCCGACGACCCGTTGTCCCAACTGCGGCGCCCTCCCACCCGACGGCGCCCGCTTCTGCCCCAGCTGCGGCCGCCCGCTGGCCATGGGCGACACCGCCGAGCGCAAGCTCGCGACGGTGCTCTTCGCCGACCTGGCCGGCTCGACCGAGCTTGCCGCGAGCATGGACGCCGAGACCCTGCGCGACCTCCTGGGCGACGTCTACGACCAGCTCTCGCGGGCGGCCGAGGCCTACGGCGGCACCGTCGAGAAGTTCATCGGCGACGCGGTGATGGCCGTGTTCGGCGTCCCGATCGCACACGAGGACGACCCCGAGCGGGCGGTGCGGGCCGCGATCGTCATGCGCTCGCGGCTGATGTGGGTGGCCGAGCGCAGAGACATGGCGCTGACGCTGCGGATCGGCATCAACACCGGCCTCGTCGCCACCGGCACGGTGCCCGGCCGCGACTTCCTCGTCACCGGCGAGGCCGTGAACCTGGCGGCGCGGCTGCAGCAGGCGGCCGAGCCGGGCGAGATCCTGCTCGGCGAGCGCACGTTCCGGGCCGTCGAGCCGCTCGCGCGCACGGTCGCGCCCCGCTCGCTGCGCGTGAAGGGCCGCGCCGGGCCGATCACGGCCTACGCCGTCGAACGGATGGCTCCGGCCGGGTCGTACCGCCGCCGGCGGCGCGCGTTCGGCCCGTTCGTGGGCCGCGAGGCCGAGCTGACGCTGATGCGCTCGCTGGTCGAGCGCGCCGTCGAGCACGCCCGCCCGCACCTGATCACGATCGTCGGCGAGCCGGGCATCGGCAAGAGCCGCCTGCTCGAGGAGGTCGTCGTCGAGCTGCGCCGGTCGGACGAGCCGCCGGCCGTCTGGGTCGGGCGCTGCCTGCCGTACGGCGAGGCGGGGCCGTACGCGCCGCTGCGTGACGTGCTGCTGCGGGCGGCGGCCGTCCGGGCCGAGGACGCGCCGGACGAGGCCATCGCGCGCGTCACCGGGTTCCTGCACGCCCTCGTGCCCGACGCGACCGACGAGTGGATCGACGAGCTGCTGCGCACGGTGTCGAACCGCCGCCGCGAGAGCCGCGACGCCGACGAGCTCGAGCGCGACCCGCAGAGCGGCCACGACGCGTGGCGCCAGCTGCTCGTGGCGATGGCCGCGCGTGAGCCGACTCTGCTCGTGATCGAGGACGCACACTGGGCCGAGCCGGCGCTGCTCGAGCTCGTCTCGGCGGTCGTTCGTGCCGAGGCGCAGGTGCCGCTCGTGGTGCTGTGCCTCGCCCGCGACGACCTGCTCGTGCAGCACCCCGGCTGGGGGTCGGGCATGCGCGACGAGACGACCGTGACGCTCTCGGCGCTCGGCGTCGAGGACATGCGCCGGCTCGCGACCGCGCTCGGCTCTGAGCACGACGGCGAGGTGGCGCTCGCGGGCGGCAACCCGTTCTTCCTCGAGGAGATCCTGGCGATGACCGGCGAGGGCGGCGACCGGGTGCCCGAGACCGTCCAGGGCGTGATCGCGGCGCGCATCGACCTGCTCCCGCCCGACGCCAAGCAGGTGCTCCAGCGCGCGTCGGTCATCGGCCGCCGCTTCACCCCGCCGCAGCTCGCGGTGCTGGCGGGCGGGCCCGACCTGGGGCGAATCCTGCGCCGCCTCGCCGAGCGCGGCCTGCTCTTCACCGAGCCCGGCGGCGGCCGGGCGTTCAAGCATGCCCTGATCCGCGACGTGGCGTACGACAGCATCCCCCGCCAGGAGCGCGCCCGCCTCCACCTGGCCCTCGCCTGCTCGCTCGAGGACGACCCGATCGTCAGCCGTCAGACGGTTGCCAACCACTATGCGGCCGCGGCCGGGCTCGGTGCCGACGAGGCGCGCTCGGATGCCGTGCGGACGCTGCTCGCGGCCGCCGTCGACGCCCGCGCCGTGTATGCGCACGGCCTGGCGCTGCGCCAGGCGACGCTCGCCCAGTCGCTCGCGGCGGGCGACCGCGAGCATGCGCTGGCGGCCGAGGCGATCGGCGACGCCCGCTGGATGATCGAGGCGGCGGAGGATGCGTGGGTCGCATACGGCGAGGCCCTCGAGCACGCCGAGCGCGCCGGCCTCGGGCCGGGCGACCGCGCCCGGCTGCGGTGGAAGTGGGCCGACATGCCGACCCGGTGGGGATCGATGCTCACAGGCCTGCCGGGCGAGACCGGACTGGCCGAGATGATCGCCAAGGGTATCGACGAGGCCCGTGAGGCGGAGCTGCCCGCGATCGAGGGGCGGCTGCTCGTGGCGAGCGCCCTGAGCCGATGGCGCTACGACTCCGGCGACCGCGCGGCGCTGGAGGATGGGCTCGGGTCGGCCGAGGCGGCGCTTGCGATCGGCGAGCGCATCCACGGGCCATCCCTGCGCTCGGCGGCGATGGATGCCATCGGCACGGTGCTGCTCGGTCTCGGCCGCTACCAGGAGGCGCGGGCGCTGGCCGACCGGCGGCTCGAGCTGGCCGTCGCCGACAGCGGGCGCGAGGAGCGCATGGACGCATGCTCCCAGGCTGCGCAGACGCGGATCGTCGTCGCCGACTACGCGGGCGCGGTCGCCGCGGGCGACTGCCGCCGGCATGCCGGGCGCCGAGGACGACGCCCACTGGCAGGCGCGGCCGGTGCTCGACGTCGCCGAGGCGTACTTCGCGTGGGATCGCTGGGACGAGGCGCTGCAGTCGTACGAGCGCTACCTCGGGCTCTACCGGCGCAGCGGCGGCGGTCGGGCGGGCAAGGCGCCGGCCCGGGCGAGCGGGGTTGCGGCCGCGGTGCACCTGCTGCGCGGCGACGCCGACCAGGCGGAGGAGCTCGAGCAGCGGCTCGGCTCCGAGCCGAGGGCGGCGTTCCAGCTGATGATGGGCCAGGCGCTGCTCGGCCGGGGAGAGCCCGAGCTCGCACTCGACCGGGTGCGGCACGTCGATCTGCACGCGCACCCGGTGTACCGCGTCGCCCCGGCCGCGCTCGCGATCCGCGCCGAGGCGGCGGCGGCGCTCGGCCGCTGGGACGAGTACGAGGAGGCGCTCGCGGTGGCCTGCGCGCTGCCGGGCGTCGGCCAGATGCCGCGCATCCTGGCCCAGCTCCAGCGCGCCCGCGGCATCGCCGGGGACGAGGCCGAGCTCGAGCGGGCCGCCGCCGCGTTCGCCGCGCTCGGCTGCCGCTTCGAGCACGCCCGCTGCCGGGAGCTGCTCGGCGACCACGGCGCGGCGCGCGAGGTGTACGAGCGGCTGGGGGCGATCCCCGCCCTCGAGCGCGTCGGCGCCTGATCCGCCGCGACTATCGTGCCGTCGTCCCAGCACACCGAGCCAGAGGTCAGACACGGATGCCGAACACGAGCGCGACCATCGAGACGAGCATGGGCACCATCGAGCTTGAGCTGTACGCCGACGACGCGCCCGAGACGGTGGCGAACTTCGCCAAGCTCGCGGGCGACGGGTTCTACGACGGCCTGATCTTCCACCGTGTGATCCCCGACTTCATGGTCCAGGCGGGCTGTCCCCAGGGCACCGGCACGGGCGGGCCCGGCTACAAGTTCGACGACGAGTTCAACGACCACCGCATCGTGCGCGGCACGCTGGCGATGGCCAACGCCGGCCCGAACACGAACGGCAGCCAGTTCTTCATCGTCACCGCCGACGCCACGCCCTGGCTCGACGGCAAGCACACCGTCTTCGGCCAGGTCACGAGCGGCCAGGACGTCGTCGACGCGATCCAGAGCGTCGACCGCGACGGCCGCGACAGGCCGGTCGAGCCGGTGACCATGGACAAGGTGACCGTCAGCTCGGAGGCCTGATCCGGCGCGGGGTGGCTTCGACCGGGGGGAGCGCATGACCGCCTTTGCCGTTGCCAGGCTGGACGACATCGGCGAGATCACCGACGGCGGCTGCCCCTGCCGGCCGGTGCGCCACCACTTCGGCCGAGCTCGGCGATGAGCGGGTTGATGCCCCGGCGGGCATCCTCGTCTGCGTCCCGCCGGGCGTACGGCGCACGGCCTTCGCGCAGGAGCCCGGCACGACGATCCTCGTCGTCGGGGGCAGGCCGGGCGAGGCGTACGAGCCGGTCGGGTGGGAGCTGTGGACGCCGGTCGCGCGCTGTACAACGAGGGTCGGTATGCAGAGGCGGCCCAGCGCACCCGCGAGCGGTGCTGGCCAACCCGGGCTGTGGTCTCGAAGCGGATGCGCGTGATCGCCGCCAATGACCCCGAGCTCCACGCGCTCCACGACGAGCCGGCGTTCAAGGAGCTGATCGGCTCCGGCCCGTAGCGCCGAGCCGCCGACCTACCACCAGCCCAGCGCCGCCAGCCCGCCCAGATCGGTGATCCGGGCGTCGGGAACGACGCCGCGCGCGTCGCCGCCGTCGCGGTCGATCCAGACGGCGCGCAGGCCGGCCTGCTGGGCGCCGGCGACGTCCCGCAGCGGGTTGTCGCCGACCATGACCGCCTGATCGGCCCGGCAGCCGACCTGCTCCAGGGCGGCGCGGAAGATCGCCGGGTCGGGCTTGGAGGAGCCGACGGCCTGCGACGACACGATCGCGTCGAACCGGCCGGTCAGGCCGGCGGCGGCGAGCTTCGTGCGCTGGTGGCACTCCATCCCGTTCGTGACCACCGCGAGCTTCACCCGGCCCTGCAGGGCATCGAGCGCAGCGACCGCCTCGGGGTAGGGCCGGCAGCGGGCGTGCCGGTGCTCGCCGTAGGCCTCGGCGAGCCGCCGCGCCAGGGCGGGGTCATCGACGCCGTGCGCGACCAGCGCGTCGTGCCACGCACCCGACCGGTAGGCATCCGCCCACGCCTGCGCCTCGGCCGGAAACGGCGCCCACAGCGCCTCCCACGAGCTCATGTCGCGCATCTGCCACGTCGCCTCGGGCGCCTGCCCCCACCGCGGCCGCGCCCGCTCGTGCACCGTCCGCCCCATCCCGGCGGGAGCGCCGAGCGCGGCCGCCGTGTCGTCGACCGCCGCCAGGAAGTCGGCGTAGTCGGGTACGAGCGTGTCGTCGAGGTCGAGCAGCACCGCCCTCACGGCCGCACCAGCTCGCGCATCCATGCCCCGGTCGCGCGCACGGCGTCGGCGTCGACGCCCGTCTCGTGGCCGTGGGCGTGCAGCAGCTCGACGAGCGCCTCGGTGGCGAGGTTGCCGGGCGCGCCGGGGGCGAACGGGCACCCGCCCAGGCCGCCCGCCGAGGAGTCGAACACGCGCACCCCCGCGTCGAGGCCGGCAGCGACGTTCTCGAGTGCGTGCCCGCCCGTGTCGTGCAGGTGCAGGGCGATGCGCTCGACGGGCACCGACGCCGTGACGGCGCCGACGACCTGCGGGACCTGCTCGGGGCGGCCGACGCCGATCGTGTCGCCGAGCGAGATCTCGTCGCAACCCAGCCCCGAGAGCGCCGCGGCGATCCCGGCCACGACCGCCGGCTCGACGGCGCCCTGATACGGGCAGCCGAACGCCGTCGAGACATACCCGCGTGTCCACATGCCCTCGGCCCGCGCCCGCTGGAGCACCGGGGCAAACGCAAGCAGCGACTGCGCCACCGACATGTTGATGTTCGCGTGGGCGAAGGCCTCGGACGCTGCCGTGAACACGGCCACGGCGTCGGCGCCCGCGTGAAGCGCGCGCTCGAGCCCGCGCATGTTGGGGACGAGCACCGGATAGCGCACCCCCGGCCGGCGGTGCACCGCCGACAGCACCTCGTCGGCGTCGGCCAGCTGCGGCACCGCGCGGGGCGAGACGAACGATGTGGCCTCGACGACCGCAAGGCCGGCGTCCGCCAGCCGCTCGATCAGCTCCACCTTGGCGGCCGCCGGCACGATCGCGGCCTCGTTCTGGAGCCCGTCGCGCGGGCCGACCTCGACGACCGTGACCGCCGCGCTCATCGCGGCGCGAGCTCCACGAGCGCCTGGCCGCGCGCGACCAGGTCGCCCGGCGCCACCAACACCGCGGCCACCGTCCCGGCCGCCGGCGCCGACACGGCAAGCTCCATCTTCATCGCCTCGAGCACGATGAGCTGCTCGCCCTCGGCAACGTCCTGGCCCTCGTGCACGTCCACGCGCAGCACCGTCCCCGGCATCGGCGCCTGCAGGGAGCCGTCGGCGACCGCCTCGAGCGCCTCCGCGCCGTCGTCGGCCGCGACCTGATGGTGCCAGCCGCGGTCGAGGACGAACCCGCCAGCGGTCTCGACCGCCGGCCCGGGCGGGCCGAAGGCGTGCCAGATGTCGGCGTGCCCGGCGGCGAGCGCGGCGCGGCGCACGTCGTCCGGCAGCGCCGGCGCGAGCTCGGGCCGCCACTCGCGCTCGACGAAGTCGATCCCGGCGTCTCCGGCCCGGAATGCGGGCTGGTCGAGCAGCCAGCGCAGGAAGCCGAGGTTCGTCGTCACGCCGAGCACGACGACGTCGGCGAGCGCCGCCGCCATGCGCTCGATGCAGGCGTCGCGGTCCTCGGCGTGGGCGATCAGCTTGGCGAGCAGCGGGTCGTAGCGCACGCCCACCTCGTCGCCCTCGCGCACGCCCGCGTCGACGCGCACGCCCGGCCAGGCGGGCAGCCGCAGCCGCAGCAGCTTCCCGGTCGCGGGGACGAACCCCGCCGCGGGGTCCTCGGCATAGAGGCGGCACTCGATCGCATGGCCGCGCAGCTCGACGTCGGCCTGCTCGAGCTCCAGGGGCTCGCCGGCGGCGACCTCGAGCTGTGCGCGCACCAGGTCGATCCCGGCCACGGCCTCGGTGACCGGATGTTCGACCTGCAGGCGCGCGTTCAGCTCGAGGAAGCACCAGCCGCCGTCGCCCGTCACCAGGAACTCGACCGTCCCGGCGCCGCGGTATCCGGCGGCGGCGGCGATCGCGACGGCGGCGGCGCCGAGCGCGGCGCGCTGGTCGTCGTCGACGGCGGGCGAGGGCGCCTCCTCGACGATCTTCTGGTGCCGGCGCTGGAGCGAGCAGTCGCGCTCGCCCAGGTGGATGCAGGCGCCGTGGCCGTCGGCGAGCACCTGCACCTCGACGTGTCGCGCGCCGGTCAGGCGGCGCTCGAGATACACGCGGTCGTCGCCGAACGCGGCCGCCGCCTCGCGCCGGGCCGCGTCGATCGCCGCCCGGATCGCGCCCAGGTCGGACACCGCGCGCATGCCGCGCCCGCCGCCGCCCGCCGCCGCCTTCACGAGCAGCGGCGCCCCCAGCCGGCGGGCCTCGCGGGCGAGCGCGGCGTCGGACAGATCGTCGCCCGCATACCCGGGCGCGACCGGCACGCCGGCGGCCTCGGCCAGACGGCGGGCGGCGATCTTGTCGCCCAGCGCACGCATCGCCGGTGCCGGCGGCCCCACCCAGCGCAGTCCGGCGTCCTGCACCGCGTCGGCCAGGTCGGCGTTCTCGGCCAGGTACCCGTAGCCGGGATGGACGGCGCCGGCGCCGGCCGCGGTCGCCGCCGCGACGATCTCCGGGATGGCCAGGTAGCTCGTGATCGCCGTCGCCCCGTCGGCGAGGGCGACGTGCATCGCCGTCCGGTCGGCCGGCTCGTACACCGCGTGCGCCTCGATGCCGAGCTCCCGGCACGCGCGGATCACGCGCACCGCGATCTCGCCGCGATTTGCGATCAGGAGGCGGGTGATTCCGGCGACCATGCCGGCGGCCGCTTGCCCAGGAACGCGTCCAGCCCCTCGCGGGCCTCGTTGCCCGAGCGCGTGATCGCGAGCCGCTCGGCGAGGTCGGGGAGCGCCAGGCCCGTCGTGGCGTCGCGCACGAGCTGCTTGGAGGCGGCGATCGCGTCCGGGCCGCAGGCCAGGTAGGCGAGGATGTAGTCGGCCACGGCGTGCTCGAGCCGCTCGCGCTCGACGACGTCGTGCACGAGCCCGATCCGGCGTGCGCGCTCGGCGTCGAAGCGCTCGCCGGTGGTGAAGAGGGCGCGGGCGTGGCCGGGGCCGATGGTGCGCAGGACGTATGGGGAGATGGTCGCCGGGATGATCCCCAGGCGCGCCTCCGTGAACCCGAACATCGCGTCGGACGCGGCGACGGCGACGTCGGCGCAGGCCACGAGCCCGGAGCCGCCGCCGAGCGCGGCGCCGTTCACCTGCGCGATCACGGCCCGCGGGCAGGCGTCGATCGCCTCGAACATCGTGCGCGCGATCGTCGCGTCGGCGACGTTCTCGTCCTGCTCGAGGTCGCGCGCGCGGCGCATCCACTCGATGTCGGCGCCGGCGCAGAACGCCGAGCCCGCGCCGGTCAGCACAACGACGCGGGTGCCGTCGTAGGACAGCGTCTGAAACATCTGCGTGAGCTCGATCATCAACTCGCGGTCGAGCGCGTTGCGCGCGTCCGGCCGGTCGAGGGTCACCGTGGCCACAAGGCCGTTTCTGTCCAGTCGTACGCTGCTCACATCCGGAACACCCCGAAGGTCGTGTCTGGGACGGGCCCGCAGGCGGCCGCCGCGAGTCCGAGGGCGAGCACGCGGCGCGTGTCCACCGGGTCGATGATGCCGTCGTCCCACAGGCGCGCCGTGGAGTAGTAGGGGCTGCCCTCGCGCTCGTAGGTCTCGAGGATCGGGGCCTCGAACGCGTCGCGCGCCGCCTCGTCCATGTCGCCGCGGACGGTCGAGAGCACCCGCGCCGCCTGGGCGCCGCCCATCACCGAGATGCGCGCGTTCGGCCACATCCACAGCTGCCGCGGCGAGTAGGCCCGGCCGCACATGGCGTAATTGCCCGCGCCGAACGACCCCCCGATGACGACCGTGAACTTGGGCACCTCGGCACACGCTACCGCGGTCACGAGCTTCGCGCCGTCCTTGGCGATCCCGCCGGCCTCGTACTCGCGCCCGACCATGAATCCGGTGATGTTCTGCAGGAAGACGAGCGGGATCCGCCGTCGCGCCGCGAGCTGCACGAAGTGCGCGCCCTTGAGCGCCGACTCCGAGAAGAGGATGCCGTTGTTGGCCAGGATCGCGACCGGATAGCCCATCAGGTGGGCGAAGCCGCACACGAGCGTCTCGCCGTAGAGCGGCTTCCACTCCTGCATCTGTGAGCCGTCGACGATCCGCGCGATCACCTCGCGCACCTCGAACGGCCGCCGCGGCTCGGCGGGGACGGCGCCGTGGAGCTCGGCCGGGTCGTAGGCCGGCTCGGCCGGCTCGCGCCGCCGCCAGGCCTCGGGCGCCGGATCGCCCAGCGTGCGCACGATCTCGCGTGCGAGGGCGAGGGCATGGTCGTCGTCGGCCGCCATGTGGTCGACCACGCCGCTCCGGCGCGCGTGCACCTCGGCCCCGCCGAGCTCCTCGGCGGTCACGTCCTCGCCGGTCGCGGCCTTCACGAGCGGCGGCCCGCCCAGGAAGATCGTGCCGGTGCCGCGCACGATCACCGCCTCGTCGCTCATCGCCGGCACGTAGGCACCGCCCGCCGTGCACGATCCCATCACCACGGCGATCTGGGGGATGCCCGCGGCCGACATGCGCGCCTGGTTGTAGAAGATGCGGCCGAAATGGTCGCGGTCGGGGAACACCTCGGCCTGGAGCGGCAGATAGGCGCCGCCCGAGTCGGCCAGGTAGATGCACGGCAGGTGGTTCTGCGCCGCCACCTCCTGCGCGCGCAGGTGCTTCTTGACGGTGAGCGGGAAGTAGCTTCCGCCCTTGACCGTGGCGTCGTTTGCGACGACCACGCACGGGCGGCCGGCGACCGGGCCGACGCCGGTGACGATGCCGGCCGCCGGCGCCTCGCCGTCGTAGAGGCCGTGGGCGGCCAGGGGAGAGAGCTCGAGGAACGCCGCGCCGGGGTCGATCAGGCGCTCGATCCGCTCGCGTGCGAGCAGCTTGCCGCGGGCGTGGTGGCGCTCGACGGCGGTCTCGCCGCCGCCTGCGCGAACGCGCTCCAGGTGCCCTTGGAGCTCCGCCACCAGCCCGTTCATGCGCTCGCGATTGCGCTCGTAGTCCTCGGAGCCGGCGTCAAGGTGGCTGGCGATGCGCGGCACCGGCGCAGATTACCGGCGAGGCCCGCGCGTCAAGCAGACATTTGACAGACAGCATCTGTGACGTCATAATGACGTCATGGAGACAACACGGTTCGTAGACGCGGTACGTGCCGACCTCGAGGCGGCCGCCGCGGTGGGAGGGCCGGCGCTCGTCGAGGCGGCCGGCCGGCTCTCTGCAGCACTCGACGCATCGATGCGGCTCGCGCTCCTGGATGCGCTCTCGGAGGCGTCGATGGAGCTCGGCCGCCAGCTCTCGGCCGGGCGCGTCGAGGTACGCCTGGCCGGGCGCGATGTCGAGCTCACCTACGTCGCCGACGCACCCTCCCCGCCGGTTGCGGGAGACGACGACGCGTCGGCGCGGATCACCCTGCGCATGCCGGAGCGGCTCAAGGCTGACGCCGAGGCGGCGGCCGCCCGCGACGGCGTGTCCACCAACGCCTGGCTCGTGCGCGCGGTCTCGTCTGCGCTCGCCGTCGGCCAGCGGCGGGTCGGACACCGGCTGCGCGGCTACAGCGACGGATGAAGGAGACGACATGACCACGATGCACAACCTGGGGCTGCCGGCGTCGGAGCGCTGCAAGCTCACATCGGCCCGGTCGCTTCACGAGCACCGCGCGGCCGCCGAGGACGTCGTCCGCGCAACCGCGGCCGACGCGCCGGCTGTGACCGCTCCCGCGGTGCGGCGGCGCCCCCCGAACCACCTGTCCGGCTTCGCCCGGGCCTGAACCGAGGAGACCTGTCATGGCAACCCACCACACCCCCGACGGCCTGCGCTTGCGGCTGCGGCTCCCGGCCGGACGCTGCGAGGTCGCGACCGCCGACACGACCGAGACCGTGGTCGAGGCCGAGGCGCTGAACGGCTCGAAGGCCTCGCGCGAGGCCGCCGAAGCGGTCGTCGAGACCCTGCGCGACCGCACCGAAGGCGGGCACGAGCTGACGGTCGAGGTGCCGAAGCGCAAGCTGCTCGGGTTCAGCAACGCCCAGGTGCTGATCCGCGTGCACGGCCCGCACGGCCTCGATCTGGACGCGGCCACCGCCTCGGCGGACGTCGTCGTCACCGGGCGGCTGGGCGCGGCGGACGTCCGCACGGCATCGGGCGACGTCACGATCGAGGAGGGCGGTGCCACCGAGGTGAAGACGGCCAGCGGCAACGTCGAGCTCGGGCACATGCGCGACGCCACCGACGTGAAGACGATGTCGGGGGACGTGCAGGTGCTCGAGACCGGCGGCGCGACCGACGTCAACACCATGTCGGGCGACGTGCGGATCCGGCGTGCCGTCTCGGGCGCGATCCAGCTGCGCAGCATGTCCGGCGACCTCCACGCCGCCATCGCCCCCGGCGCCACCCTGTTCGTCGACGCGACCTCGGCGTCCGGCGACGTCAGCTCGGAGCTGCCCATCACGGGGAACGCCCCGAGCAGCGGGCCCGCCGACGTCGACCTGCGTGCGAGCTCGATGTCCGGCGACATCCGGGTGACCCGGGCACCCGCCGTCGAGACGGCGGCGCGCGACTGAGCCGGTGCCGCTCGGCCGCGGCTCAGTCGCCGTGGCCGAGCGGCAGGCTCACGGTGAACGTGCTGCCGCGGCCGGGCGCGCTCTCGGCCGAGATGCGGCCACCGTGATCGTTGACGAGCTGCTCGGCGATCGAGAGTCCGAGGCCGGCGCCGCCGTCTGCGCGGTTGCGGGCCTCGTCGGCCCGGTAGAAGCGCTCGAACACGTGCTTCAGGGCGGCCCGGTCGATGCCGATGCCGGTGTCCCTCACCGCCACGACCGCCGTGCCGTCGTTGCGGTGCGCCTCGACCGACACGCGCCCGCCCTCGGGCGTGTAGCGCAGCGCGTTGTCGACCAGGATCACGATCAGCTGGCGCAGCTGGTCGGGATTCCCGCGCACGTCGAGGCCGGGGACGGTGTCGACGTCGAGCGCGACCTTGCGGTCGGCGGCCAGCGGCTGCATCGCCTGCGCCGACGCCGTCACGATCTCGCCGAGGTCGAGCGGGCGGTCGGCCGTCGCGCCGCCCTCGCCGCGCGCGAGCGCCAGCAGCGAGTCGACGAGCGCGGTCAGCCGGTCGGTCTCGGTGAGGATCTCGGCCGCCTCCTCGCTCTCGGGCTGTTCCTGCTGCAGGTACTCGGCGTTCGCGCGGATCACGGCGAGCGGCGTGCGCAGCTCGTGCGACGCGTCGGCGACGAACACCTGCTGGCGCTCGAAGGCGTCGACGACGGGGGCGAGCGACTTGCCGGCCACGAACCAGCCGCCGGCGGCCGCCAGGGCGATGCTGGCCGCGGAGCCGAGCAGCATGAACGCGAGCAGGCCGTGCAGGGCGTCCTCCTCCGGCTCCATCGACCGCGCCACCTGCACCGCCAGCTGCGGCGTCAGCCGCAACGAGTAGATCCGCGTCGTGACCCCTTTGCGCTCGATCGTGCGCATGTCCGACCCGTGCGCGAGGGCGGTGAGCGCCGACGCGCGGTTCGGCTTGCCGCCGGGGACGCCCGCCGACGATCCGGTGCCGTCGCTCCACGAGATCGTGTAGGACGGGCTGTAGGTGGTGTCGGCGGCGGCGTTGAAGTTGGAGCTGCGGTACTTCGCCTGCACCCGCTTGGCCGTGACGGTCAGTCCGTGGTCGACGTTCGTGCGTAGCTGGTGCTCCTCGAGCTGGTAGACGACCGTGCCCAGGGCGATCAGGAACACCGCCAGCGCGCCGACGTACCAGGCCGTCAGGCGGATGCGTGTCCGGGTGAACACGGTCAGGCTCTCAGTCGTTGCGGCGGAACGCGTAGCCGAGGCCGCGGACCGTGCGGATCGGGTCGTGCTCGGCGCCGGCGCGCTTGAGCTTGCGCCGCACGTAGTGGACGTAGATGTCCACGACGTTCGACGCCGGCTCGAAGCCGTCGCCCCACACCTGCTCGCGCAGCTGGTCGCGCGAGAGCACGACCCCGGGGTTTCGCATCAGGTACTCGAGCAGGGCGAGCTCGGTGCCGGTGAGCTCGACCGTGGTGCCGTTCACGCGCAGCTCGCGAGCGCTCGTGTCGAGCTCGAGCGGCCCGGACTGCAGCACCTCGGGCTCGACCTTGCCGCGGCGGTGCAGCGCACGCAGCCGCGCCTGCAGCTCTGCGAGCGAGAAGGGCTTGGGCAGGTAGTCGTCGGCGCCGACGTCGAGGCCTTCGATCCGGTCGGCCACCTGGCCGCGCGCGGTCAGCATGATGATCGGCACCGCGTTTCCGTCGTCGCGCAGCCGCCGGCACACCTCGATCCCGGACAGCCGGGGCAGCTGCAGGTCGAGCACGAGCGCGTCGTGCGCGCGGGTGCGGGCCATGCGCAGGCCCTCGTCTCCGTCCGCGACGATATCGACCGTATGGCCGCTTGACTCCATCGACTTGCGCAGGATCCGGGCCAGCGGCCGGTCGTCCTCGACCACCAGGATATGCATGTCACAAAGCCTAGCGATCGGCGATTGGCCAGTTCTAACCGGCGACCGCGGCGGTGACCGCCCCGATGAACTCGGCGAGCGCGGCCGGGCCGCCCGCCTCGGCGACCTCGATGGCCTTCGAGCCGATGATCACCCCGTCGGCGCCGGCGGCGAGCGCGGCGACGGCGTGGGCCGGCGCCGAGATGCCGAAGCCGACGAGCAGCGGCAGGTCGGTGTGCGCGCGCACACGCGCGGCGAGCCCGGCGACGCGGTCGGAAGGCTGCGCGCGGGCGCCGGTGATCCCCGCCACCGAGACCAGGTACACGAAGCCGCTTGCGTGGGCGCACGCGAGGGCGATGCGGTCGTCGGCCGACGTCGGCGCGAGCAGCGGGACAAGGTCGAGCCCGCTCTCGCGGCAGCCCTCGATGAGCGCGCCCGCCTCGTCGGCGGGAACGTCGGGGACGATCAGGCCGTCGGCGCCCGCCGCGGCGACGTCGGCGCAGAAGCGGCGCTCGCCGTAGGCCATCACCGGCGCGGCGTAGGTCATCGGCACGAGCGGGACGTCCACCCGGGCGCGGATGTCGCGCAGCACGCCGAGCGCGCGGCGGGTGGTCATGCCGGCGGCGAGCGAGCGCTGCCCCGCGCGCTGGACGGTCGGCCCGTCGGCGAGCGGGTCGGAGTAGGGGATGCCGATCTCGAGCAGGCCCGCGCCCGCGCCCACGGCGGCCTCGGCCAGATCGGCGGTGTCGGCGTCGGCCATCAGATACACCGACACGACCGGCGGGTGCAGCTTCACCTCCGCTCCACCGCCTCGACGGTGTCCACGTCCTTGTCGCCGCGCCCGGACAGGCCCACGAGCCACACCTCACCCGGCTTCGCCGAGCGCAGCGCGAGCGCGAGCGCGTGGGCCGACTCGAGCGCCGGGATGATGCCCTCACGGCGGCAGAGCCGGTGGAACGAGTCCAGGGCCTCGGCGTCGGTGACGGCCTCGTAGGAGGCGCGGCCCGAGTCCTTCAGATAGGAGTGCTCCGGCCCGACACCGGGGTAGTCGAGCCCGGCCGAGATCGAGTGGCTCTCGAGCACCTGGCCGTCGTCGTCTGCGAGCACGTAGGAGCGCGAGCCGTGCAGCACCGACACCCGCCCCTTCGAGAGCGTCGCCGCGTGGCCGCGGTCGTCGCCGCCCGCCTCGGCGCCGCACAGGCGCACGGCGGCATCGTCCAGGAACGGGTGGAAGAGGCCGATCGCGTTTGAGCCGCCGCCGACGCAGGCGCACACGGCGTCGGGCAGGCGGCCCTCGCGCTCGAGGATCTGGGCGCGCGCCTCGCGGCCGATCACTGCTTGCAGGTCGCGCACGAGCATCGGGTACGGGTGCGGTCCGGCCGCCGATCCGATCAGGTAGTGCGTCTCCTCGACGTTCGTGATCCAGTCGCGGATCGCCTCGTTCATCGCGTCCTTGAGCGTCCCCGCGCCGGCGCTGACCGGGATGACCTCGGCGCCCAGCATGTGCATGCGCACGACGTTTGGGTGCTGGCGGCGGATGTCCTCCTCGCCCATGTAGACGTGGCAGTCGAGGCCGAAGCGCGCGCACACGGTGGCGGCGGCGACGCCGTGCTGGCCGGCACCGGTCTCGGCGACGATCCGGCGCTTGCCGAGCCGCACGGCCAGCAGCGCCTGCCCGACCGCGTTGTTGATCTTGTGCGCGCCGGTGTGGTTCAGGTCCTCGCGCTTGAGCCAGATGCGGGCGCCTGTCCCCTCGGCCGTCCGCTCGGCCAGGTAGAGCGGCGTTGGCCGGCCGACGTAGTCGCGGCCGAGCTGCTCGACGTCGGCCGCGAACGCCGGGTCGGCGCGGGCCGCCTCGTAGCCGGCGGCGAGCTCGTCGAGCGCGCCCATGACGGTCTCGGGGACGAAGCGGCCGCCGAAGTCGCCGAAGCGGCCGCGCTCGTCGGGAAGTGTGGTCACGGAGCCTCCTTCGCTGCGCGGACGAACGCGCGGACGCGGTCGTGGTCCTTCACGCCCGGCACCGCCTCGACGCCGCGCGAGGTGTCCACGGCCCACGGGTGGGCGACCGCGATCGCCTCGGCGACGTTCCCGGGATCGAGGCTGCCCGCCAGGATCACCGGCCGCCGCACCCGAGCGGCCCGCTCCCAGTGCTGGTGCAGCGCCGCGGCGTCGGGGCGCGACCCGTAGGCCAGGTCGAGCAGCACCGGCACGTCGGCGGGCAGCCCGGGGGCCGGTTCGCCCCGCGCTCGCCACGATCGTTTCACGGAAGTCCGCGGGCATCTCATACGTCTGCACCAGACCAAACACCCCTCCCGCGCCAACTGTTAAGACGCCTGTCCCCTTAACACTGCCGTCGACCACGGCCACGGTCCTCACGCCGGCGGGGGCGCGGGCGGCGAGCGCACGGGCGCGGTCGAGCTCGACGTAGCGCGGAGTGTCGGGCACGAGCACGAACCCGACCATGTCTGCACCGGCCGCGATCGCCGCGTCGACGTCCTCCTCGCGAGTCAGCCCGCAGATCTTGACGAGCGTCACCGCGGCACCCCGGCCAGCTCGGCCAGGAGCGCCGGGCTGCGCATGAGCGCGGTGCCGACGAGCACCGCGTCGGCCCCGGCGGCGCGGGCGGCCTCGACGTCTGCGCGCGCCGCGATGCCGGACTCGGCGACGCGCACGACCGTGTCCGGGAGGGAGCCTACGAGCGCGAGCTGACGGTCGCGGTCGATCTCGAGCGTGTCCAGGTCGCGCGCGTTCACGCCCACGACGGCGGCGCCAAGCCCCAGTGCGCGCTCGACCTCGGCCGCGGTGTGCGTCTCGACGAGCGCGTCCATCCCGAGCAGCTCCGCGGCCTGGAGCAGGCGCCGGGCCTCGTCGTCGCTCACCATCGCGAGGATGACCAGGATCGCGTCGGCGCCCGCGAGCCGCTGGGCCGCCACCTGCTCGGGGAACACGGTGAAGTCCTTGGCGATCGCGGGCAGCCCGGTCGCCCGGCGGGCCGTGGTCAGGTCGTCCAGGCTGCCCGAGAAGTCGCGCGCCGCGCACAGCACGGACATCGCGGCCGCGCCCCCCGCGGAGTAGGCGCGCGCGGTCTCGCCGACGTCGGCGGCGGGCGCGATCGCGCCCTGCGACGGCGAGGCGCGCTTGATCTCGGCGATCACGGCGACGTGCGGCCCGGCCGCGAGCGCGTCGGCGAAGCCGCGGGTCGGCTCGGGCGCGTCGCGGCGGATGTCGCCTGAGAGCCGCGCGAGGTAGCCGCTCATCCGGCCGCCGGCGCGCGCTCGCGGGTGAACTCGACCAGCTCCTGCAGCTTGGCGAGCGCCGCGCCGGAGTCGATCGTGTCGACGGCGAGGTCGATCGCCGGCTCGATCTCGGGCACGACGCCGCCGACGACGAGGGCGGCGGCCGCGTTCAGGATCACGGCGTCGCGGCGGGGCCCGCGCTCGCCGTCGAAGACGGTCAGGATGACCGCCGCATTCTGGGCCGGGTCACCGCCGCAGCGCAGGTCGTCGGGGCTGCCCGGCCCGGGCCCGGTCGAGAGCGGGCTCGGATCGAGCGTGTAGGTGCGCACCTCGCCGTTTCGCACCTCCGAGACCAGGTTCTCGCCGGTCGGCGTGAGCTCGTCCAGGCCGCCCGCGCCGTGCACCACCATCGCGTGCTCGGCCCCGAGCTTTTGGAGCACCTGCGCCATCGGCTCGACGAGCGACTCGGCGTACACGCCGAGCACCTGCCGGCGCGCGCCGGCGGGGTTCGTCAGCGGCCCGAGCAGGTTGAACACCGTGCGGATGCCGAGCTCGCGGCGCACCGGGCCGACGTGGCGCATGGCCGGATGGTGAGCCTGCGCGAACAGGAACCCGAAGCCGACCGTGTCGATGCACTCGGCGATGTCCTCGGGCGCCAGGTCGATGCGAACGCCGAGCGCCTCGAGCACGTCGGCCGACCCGGTGCGCGACGACATCGCCCGGTTGCCGTGCTTGGCCACCGTCGCGCCTGCGGCCGCTGCGACCAGCGCGGCCGAGGTCGAGATGTTGAAGGTGTTCAGGCCGTCGCCGCCCGTGCCGCACGTGTCGACCAGGTCGGCGCGCGAGGGCCGGGCCGGGGTGACGTGCGCGCGCATCGCCCGCGCGCATCCGGCGATCTCGTCCGGCGTCTCGCCCTTCATCCGCAGCGCGACCACGAACGCGGCGATCTGCGTCGGCGACGCGTCGCCGCTCATCACCTGCATCATCGCGATGTGGGTCTCCTCGCCCGACAGGTCGCGGCCCTCGACGAGCGTCTTGATCGCGTCGGTGATCACGGTCGCGTCTCCTCCATCGCGAGGAAGTTCGAGATCAGGGTGCGCCCGTGCGGGGTCAGCACCGATTCGGGATGAAACTGTACGCCGTGCACCGCGTGCTCCCGGTGGCGCACGCCCATCACCTCGCCGTCGGGGGTGCGCGCCGTCACCTCGAGCACCGGCGGGATCGCGCCGACGGCGGCGAGCGAGTGGTAGCGGCCGGCCTCGAATGGGCTGGGGATGCCGGCGTAGAGCGGCGAGCCGTCGTGGCTCACCTGGTCGGGCTTGCCGTGCACGATCCGCCCGGCGCGGTCGACCGTGCCGCCGTAGATGGCCACGATCACCTGGTGGCCGAGGCAGACGCCGAGGACGGGGATGCGGCCGGCCGCGCGCTCGATCAGCGCCGCCGAGACGCCGGCGTCGGCCGGGGTCCCCGGCCCGGGCGAGACGACCAGGTGGCTCGGCGCCCACCGCTCGACCTCGTCGGCCGAAACGGCGTCGTTCCGCTCCACCCGCACCTCGGCGCCGGCCGTCGCGATGTAGTCCACCAGGTTGTAGGTGAACGAGTCGTAATTGTCGAGCACGAACACGCGCGCGCCGCTCATCTGCCGTACACCCCCGACTCGGCCCGGTCGATCGCCACACCGAGCGCCGCCACCTTGTTCATCGCCTCCTGATACTCCTCCTGCGGGTCGGAGTCGGCGACAACTCCGCACCCCGACTGCAGATAGGCGACGCCGTCGCGCAGCACCATCGTGCGGAGCGCGATGCACGTGTCCATGTCGCCGCCGAACCCGAGGTAGCCGACGGCGCCGGCGTAGGCGCCGCGGCGGCGGCCCTCGAGCTCGGAGATGATCTGCATCGCCCGCACCTTGGGCGCTCCGGACACCGTCCCCGCCGGGAACGTCGCCCGCAGCAGGTCGACGGCGTCGCGCCCGGGGGCGATCTGACCGAAGACGCGCGAGACGATGTGCATGACGTGGGAGTAGCGCTCGACGTCCATGTAGCGCTCGAGCCGCACGGAGCCCGGGACGCACACGCGGCCAAGGTCGTTGCGGGCGAGGTCGACGAGCATCACGTGCTCGGCCCGTTCCTTCTCGGAGGCGAGCAGCTCGGCGGCGAGGGCGTCGTCCTGCGCTGGGTCGGCGCCGCGCGGCCGGGTGCCCGCGATCGGCCGCAGCTCGCAGGTGCCGCCCATGTCGAGGCGTACGTGCGTCTCCGGCGAGCAGCCGATCAGCTGGAAGCCGCCCATGTCGAGCAGGAACATGTACGGCGACGGGTTCACCGTCCGCAGCGCGCGGTAGATGGCAAACGGCGAGGCCTGCGTCGGGCGGCGGACGCGCTGGGACGGGACGATCTGGAATGCGTCCCCCGCGGCGATGTGCTCCTTCGCCCGCTCGACGGCTGTGATGAAGCCCGCGCGGGTCATCTCGGCGGTCGCGTCCCCGCCCGGCACGGGCGCGGCGGGGGCCGCCGTGGCGGCCACGTCCAGCGCGGCGGTGACGCGATCGACCTCGGCACGCGGGCCGGTCACCGTCATCGTGCGGCGGACGTGGTCGAAGGCGACCGACGTCGACGCGAGCAGGAACCGCATCACCGGCAGGCCGGCGTCGGCGGCGTTTTGGGACGGCAGCGGCACGGGCTCGAGCTGCGTCACCCAGTCGTAGCTCAGGAAGCCCACGGCGCCGCCGAGGAAGGGCGGCTGACCGGGGGCCGGGCCGGGCCGGGCAGCGGCGAAGGCGGCCGCGTCCGCGAGCGAGTCGACCGCCGGCAGACCCGCGCCAAGGAACGAGAACCGGCCCACCTGCTCGCCGCGCTCGACCGACTCGAGCAGGAACGCGGGCGCGCCCAGCGCCTCGCGCAGGCGCAGGTACGCGCCGACCGGCGTGACCAGGTCTGCGGGCAGGATGCGGGTGTGCAGATCGTCGTTCATGGCAGAAAAAAAGCCTCCCGCCGGAGGGCGGAGAGGCCGAGTGCGAAGCGCGTATGCCGTGGCAGAGCTAGCGGGCCGCACCTCGCATGCATCGCCACCACCATGTTCCGCCGGTCGTCATTTCGGCCTTGACTATGCTGCATCGCCGCTCGTCCGTCAAATTTGGAGAGGATCCCTTGCCGCGTACCGTCGTCCTCGGCACCGCCCGCACACCCTTCGGCAAGCTGGGCGGCAGCCTGTCCGCGCTGCCCGCGCCGGCGCTCGGCATTGCCGCTGGAAGCGGGGCGCTCGCACGCTCGGGCGTGGACGCGGCCGACGTCGGCTACGTGATCATGGGCCAGGTGCTGCAGGCCGGGTCGGGGCAGATCCCCTCGCGCCAGGTCTCGGTCGGGATCGGCCTGGGGCCGACGGTCGGATCCGAAACGATCAACAAGGTGTGCGCGTCGGGCATGCGCGCCGCGACCCTCGCCGACGTGCTGATTCGCGCGGGCGAGCACGACGTGATCGTCGCGGGCGGCATGGAGAGCATGTCGAACGCCCCCTACCTGCTGCCGAAGGCCCGGTTCGGGTACACGTTCGGCGACGGCGCCGTGGTCGACTCGATGACCTCGGACGGGCTCACGTGCACGTTCGACGGCCTGATCATGGCCGCCCAGAACTCGCAGGTGTCGGCCGAGATGGGCATCACCCGCGAGCAGCAGGACGCGTGGGCGCTGCGCAGCCACGAGCGCGCGCTGGCCGCCATCGACGCCGGCCGGTTCGCGGACGAGATCGTGCCCGTGACCATCCCCGGCCGCCGGGGTGACACCGTCGTCGACACCGACGAGGGGCCGCGGCGCGACACCTCGGCCGAGCGCCTGGCGGCGCTTCCGCCCGTGTTCTCGAAGGACGGCGCGACGACCGCGGGCAACGCGCCGGGCGTGAACGACGGCGCCGCGGCGCTCGTGCTCGCCTCCGAGGACTGGGCGCGCGAGCGCGGGCTGCGGCCTCTGGCCGTGATCCGCTCGGCCGGGTACGTGGCCGACGACTTCGCCTATCTGGTGCGCACGCCCGCCGGCGCGACCCGGGTCGCGCTGGAGAAGGCCGGCCTCGCGGCTTCGGACATCGACCTGCTCGAGGTGAACGAGGCGTTCTGCTCGGTGGCGCTGAACACGATCGACCTGCTCGGCATCGACCCCGAGCGGGTGAACGTCAACGGCGGCGCAGTTGCGCTCGGCCATCCCATCGGCGCCTCGGGTGCGCGCCTGCTCGGCACGCTCGTGCACGAGCTGCGCCGGCGCGGCGGCGGCATCGGCGTGGCCGCGATCTGCTCGGGCGCCGCCCAGGGCGACGCGACCGTCCTCGAGGTCTTCCCTCCGTGACCGAGCGGATCTGCGTGGTGGGCGCAGGCCAGATGGGCTCAGGGATCGCCCAGGTGGCGGCCGTGGCCGGCTACGACGTGACGCTCGTGGACGTGTCGCAGGCCCAGCTCGACCGCGCCCGCTCCGGCATCGAGCGCTCGCTCAAGAAGCTCGTCGAGAAGGGCCAGGTCGAGGCCGACACGGCCGCCGCCGCCGTCGGCCGGATCGCCCCCGCCGCCGAGCCGGTTGCCGCCGACCTGGCGATCGAGGCCGCCACCGAGGACGTCGCCCTCAAGGAGCGCATCTTCCGCGGCCTGGACGAGGCCGCCGGTCCCGGCGCCGTGCTCGCCACCAACACGAGCTCGATCCCGATCACCCGTCTGGCCGCCGTCACCACGCGACCGCAGAGCGTCGTCGGCATGCACTTCATGAACCCCGTGCCGCTCATGCCGCTCGTCGAGCTGATCCGCGGCCTGGACACGTCCGACGAGGCCGCCGCCTACGTCCGCGCCGCCGCAGAGCGGATGGGGAAGACGGTCGCAGAGGCGCACGACCATCCCGGCTTCATCTCCAACCGGATCCTCGTACCGATGATCAACGAGGCGGTGTACTGCCTGATGGAGGGCGTCGGCGACCGCGACTCGATCGACACGGTGATGCGGCTGGGTATGAACCACCCCATGGGACCGTTGCGGCTGGCCGACCTGATCGGCCTCGACACGTGCCTCGCGATCATGGAGGTGCTCCACCACGGCCTCGGCGACGACAAGTACCGCCCCTGCCCGCTCCTGCGCAGCTACGTCGAGGCCGGGCGGCTGGGGCGCAAGTCGGGCCGCGGCTTCTACGAGTACGGAGACTGACGTGGCCGTGAGCACCCTGGTCCAACCCGGCTGGTACGAGACCTTCTTCGACGAGCATTGGCTCACCATCTCGAGCCACACGCACACGCCCGAGAAGAGCGCGGCCGAGGTGGAGTTCCTGATCTCCGGGCTCGGCCTCGAGCCGGGTCAGCGCGTCCTCGACATCCCGTGCGGGCACGGCCGCCACAGCGTCGAGCTCGCCCGGCGCGGCATGCGTGTGGTCGGCGTCGACCTGAGCGCCGAGCCGCTCGAGCTCGCCCGGTCGGCCGCACGGGCGGCGGGTGTGGAGCTTGACCTGCGTCGCGTGGACATGCGCGAGATCGAGTTCCGGGACGAGTTCGATGCCGCCCTCAACCTGTGGACGTCGTTCGGCTACTTCGAGACCGAGGCCGAGGACCGCCTGGTGCTCGACCGCGTGCTCCGGGCGCTGCGGCCGGGCGGGGCGTTCGTGATCGAGACGATCAACCTGCACGGCGTGCTGCGCCGGTTCGAGCCGCGGGCCTGGCACGAGCTCGGCGGCGGGCGACTGCTGCTCGAGGAGCGCGCGTTCGACCCGTGGACGGGGCGGATGCACTCGGGCTGGACGCTCGTCCAACCGTCCGGCGAGCGCATCGAGATGTCGTTCGCGACCCGTGCGTACACGCTCGTCGAGCTGACCGGCATGATGGCCGAGGCGGGGTTCGACGTCGAGGGCGCGTGGGGCGACTACCAGGGCTCCGACTACCGGGTCGACAGCAGGCGCATGATCGTGCTCGCCCGCCGTCCCCGGCGGTGAACTTTTCGGCCATACCGGCCGACTAATGGGTATGCACGTTCGCGCAGCACTGACCGCCCTGTCCGCAGCCGTCGTCGCCATCGCGCTCGCCGGCTGCGGCAGCGCGCCCGCCGACGTCTCGGGTCCGGGCAGCTCGAGCGGGGCCACACCCGCCCTGAGCGGCGTCGTCGTGCAGACGGTCGCGAGCGATCCCACCGGCGGCACGCCGGCCGCCGGCGTCAAGGTCGGCCTGTACCTGCAGCCGGTGCACTCGGGCGGCCCGATCGCCGCCGACCCGCCCCAGCCGATCGCGACCGTGACGACCGGCGGCACCGGTGCGTTCACCTTCACCGGCCTGAAGGCCGGGAAACGCTACTTCGTGTTCCCGATGGGCGCGCGCGGCTACGCGATCGGCCGCTGGGCCGTGCCTGGACAGCTCGTGCGGCTGACGGCCTGCACCGACTGCGTGATGCCGCTCTAGCTGCGGCGGTGGACGGCGGCTACCGCGCCGCCACCGAGCACTGCGACGGCGATGAGCCCGGCCAGGAGGAGCTGCGCGCCGCGCTCGCTCCCCACCGCCGGGCCGGTGTGCGCGGCGACGTAGATGGACGCCTCGCCCACGCCGAGCAGCGCGACGGCGCAGGTCAGGGCCACCATTGCCCCGGCGATCACCCGCGGCCGCCGCGGCCGGGCATCGAGGGCCTGGATCAGCCCCGCGAGGGTGAGCGTGATGCCGGCGATGCCGAACGCCGCCCAGCCCAGGTACCACGGACGCGGGTACGCCGGCCCCTCGGCATACGGGTGGACCGCGGCCAGCGCGGCGACGAAGAGCACGGCCGCAGCCGTGACTCCGATGCCGAGCACGAGCTTCCCGCGCATGTCCTCAACGATACGACGATGCCTCGGTGCCTGCCATCGCGACCTCCGCGGGCGGCGGTTCGGCAGGAGGGCTCGGCAGCCAGCGCCACGCGATCGCCGCGCCGCCCGCTCCCGAGCAGGCCGCGATCGCCCAGAGCGCCCAGTAGCCGAGGTGCTCCACCGCGAGGCCGGCCGCCGGTGCCACCAGCGCGCCCCCGCCGAAGACCACGGTCGAGGCGACGCCGACCGCGATGCCCGAGCGGGCCGCGCCCGCCAGCTCGCCGACGATCAGGTAGAGGACGCCGTTGAAGCCGAAAGTGCCGAACGCGAGCACCGCGGTCGCGGCCAGGCCCGCGACGACGCCCGCGTGGAGCGCCGGCAGGATGATGAGGGCCGCGGCGGCACCGACGATTCCCGTCTCGCGGAGGGTGCGCATGCGCCGGGTGCCGCCGTTGCGGTCGGCGCGCCGACCCCAGAGCGGACGGGAGATGCCGGCGACCACGTTCACGAGCGTGAACCCGACGGCTGCCTGATAGCGGGTGAAGCCCTCGGCGCGAACTGCAGGGATGTAGTACGTGAGCACCGCGGTGAGGCCGAGGATGTAGACGAACGCGACGGCCAGGGCCGGCCGGATCCTCGGCACCCGCAGCACGTCGCGCAGGCCGGTGCGGCTCGACACGGTGCCGGCCGCGCGGGGATGGTCGACGAGCAGTCCGAAGGCGACCGAGGTCGCGGTCACGGCAACGGCGCAGGCGATCAGCGCGAGCGGCACCCCGCCCGCGTCGGCAAGCAGCGGAAGCGCCACGGCGCCGATCGTGCCGCCGAGCGGCACGGCGAGCTGGCGCCAGCCCATCACCACGCCGCGCCGCTCGGGGGGGAAGGCGCGCATGAGCGACGCCATGCCCGCCACGGGCACCGCCGAGCCGCCGATCCCCGCCACGAGCAGCGCCCCCGCATAGGCGAACGGGTTCGTGAGCGCCGCCGCCGCCAGCGTGCCGAGGCCGTTCACGATCCCGCCGATTACGAGCACCCAGCGCGCGCCCAGGCGGTCGACCAGCATGCCGGCCGGGATGAGCGCGATCGCCGATCCCAGGCTCACCGCGGCGAACACCGCGCCGAACCCGGCCAGGCCGATGTCGAGGCGGTCGCGAATCTGGAGGGCGATCGCCGGCAGGCCGAACGAGATCAGCGAGTACGCCGCCTGCGACGCGATCGCGAGTGCCAGGATGGTGCGCTGCTTGCCGATCGCTCAGCCTAGAACGCAACAACGGGGACTGTCCCCGCTTCGAGCGGGGGACACTCCCCGGAGGGTGGTCCGGAGGGTTGCTAGGCGGCGACGCGGTGGCGCAGACCGCCGCCGAGGTACACGCGGCGGGTGACGCGGATGGCCTCGTCGATGCGCCGGCGCAGGTGCAGCGCGTTGGTGGGCTGCTCGGGGTCGACCATGATCACCGGCGTCGAGTCGAGCTCGTCGCACGCGGCCAGGGTGACGGTCACCATGGCGATCTCGGCCGTGTCGAGGGTCATGTCCACCATGACGACGTCGGGGCGGTGGTCGTCGATCATGGCGAGCGCCTCGGTGCCGTTCGTGGCGACGATGATCCGGTAATGGCCGGCGACGGCCCGGCGGGCGAGGTCGAGCGTGAGCGGGTCGCGGTCGATGACGAGCACGGTCGCGGACGGCCCGATCGGTGTCACGTTTTCGAATTCGTTGGCGAAGCGGTGGGAGAGGCCATACATGGGAAGTCCTTTGGAATGCGAGGGGAGGCGACTGGCTGCCTGGTATTCGGCCGTTAACAACTTGCTCACAAACCCCTAACGGGTGAACCGGCCCCCGCGGACGGGGGATACGTCGGATAGTGTCCGGAACGTGCGCATC
This sequence comes from uncultured Actinomycetes bacterium, assembly GCA_963825325.1. Taxonomy (GTDB): domain Bacteria; phylum Actinomycetota; class Thermoleophilia; order Gaiellales; family JAICJC01; genus JAICJC01. Next base: position 549,667 of record CAWGSU010000006.1, on the reverse strand, counting down.
GACCGCATCTATACCCGCGGTGGCGACGCCGGGCAGACGTCGCTGGGTGACGGCGAGCGGGTCTCCAAGAGCGATCTGCGCATCTGGGCATACGGCACCTGCGACGAGACCGGGGCGGCCGTCGGGGTCGCGATCGCGACCGGCCTTGCGCCCGCGCTGACCGACCTGCTCACCCGCGTTCAGAACGACCTTTTCGACGTCGGCGCCGACCTCTCGGTGCCGCTCGACACCGAGCGCGGCCACGGCAAGAGCCGCCTGCGCATCACCGACGAGCACGTGGCCGCGCTCGAACGCGCGTGCGACGAGCTGGGCGAGCGGCTCGAGCCGCTCACGAGCTTCGTCCTCTCCGGCGGGACGCCGGGGGCCGCGGCGCTCCACGTCGCCCGCACGACATGCCGGCGGGCCGAGCGCCACGCGGTCGCGCTGGCCGAGGCCGAGCCGGTGAACCCGGCTGCGCTCGCCTACCTGAACCGGCTCTCCGACCTGCTCTTCGTCGTCGCCCGGATCGCGAACGACGACGGCCGTGCGGATGTGCTCTGGCGCCCGGGCGGATCGGTGGCGGGGCCGTGAGCTCGGCTGCGCGCGCGCCCGAGCCTCCGGCCGAGCCCGAGCGCTCGACCATCTCGGGCATCCCCTACCAGACGCTCTACACGCCCGCCGACGCCGAGCTCGACTACGACCGCGACCTCGGCGACCCGGGCCACTACCCGTACACGCGCGGAATCTACGAGACCATGTACCGCGGCAAGCCGTGGACGATGCGTCAGTTCGCCGGGTTCGGCACGGCGGAGGAGACGAACCGCCGTTTCCGCTACCTGCTCGACCACGGCCAGACCGGCCTCTCGACCGCCTTCGACATGCCCACGCTCATGGGGTACGACTCCGACCACGCCCGCTCGCTGGGAGAGGTGGGGCGCGAGGGGGTCGCGGTCGACACGCTGGCGGACATGGAGGATCTGTTCGCCGGCATCCCGCTCGACCGCGTCACGACGTCGATGACCGTGAACGCCCCCGCCGCCGTCGTGCTCGCGCAGTACGTGTGCGTCGCGGAGCGGCAGGGCATCCCGCCCGAGGTGCTCGGCGGCACGATCCAGGCCGACATCCTCAAGGAGTACATCGCCCAGAAGGAGTGGATCTTCCCGCCCGAGCCGTCGATGCGGCTGATGGTGGACATGATCGAGTGGTGCACGCAGACGATGCCGCGCTGGCACCCGATCTCGATCTCGGGCTACCACATCCGCGAGGCGGGGGCGACCGCCGCGCAGGAGCTGGCGTTCACGCTGGCCGACGGGTTCGCCTACGTCGAGGCCTGCCGGGCGCGGGGGATGGACGTCGACGACTTCGCGCCGCGGCTCTCGTTCTTCTTCAACGCGCACATCGACTTCTTCGAGGAGATCGCGAAGTACCGCGCCGCCCGCCGGATCTGGGCGCGCGAGCTGCGCGACCGCTATGGGGCCAGGGGCGAGCGCTCGCTCCTGATGCGGTTCCACACCCAGACGGCGGGCGTGTCGCTGACGGCCCAGCAGCCCGAGGTGAACATCGTGCGCACCGCCCTCGAGGCGCTCGCGGCCGTGCTGGGCGGCACCCAGTCGCTGCACACGAACTCCTACGACGAGGCGCTGGCGCTGCCGACCGAGGGGGCGGCCCGGCTCGCCCTGCGCACGCAGCAGGTGATCGCGCACGAGACGGGCGTCGTGCACGCCGCCGACCCGCTGGGCGGCTCGTGGCTCGTCGAGAGCCTGACCGATCGGCTCGAGCGCGAGGCCTATGACTACTTCGAGCGCATCGACCGCCTGGGCGGCGTCGTTGCCGCGCTGAACGAGAACTTCTTCCAGCGCGAGATCGCCGAGGCGTCGTACCGGTACCAGCAGGAGGTCGAGGACGGCCGCCGGCTGATCGTCGGCGTGAACGCGCACACGTCGGACGGCGACGACCAGGTCGAGATCCTGCGCATCTCGCCGGACGTCGAGCGGCGCCAGCGCGACCGCCTGAACTCGGTGCGCGGCCGCCGCGACGCCGCCGCCGTGCAGACGGGGCTCGCGCGGCTCTCGGCCGACGCGGCCGGCGATCGCAACGTGATGCCGGCGCTCGTGGAGTGCGCCCGTGCCTACGCGTCGGAGGGCGAGATCTGCGACGCCCTGCGCGCGGTGTGGGGCGTGTACCGCGAGACTCCCGTCTTCTAGGCCCGGTGCGCCTCTACCTCTCGTCGTTCCGGATCGGCGATCACCCGGGGCGGCTGCTCGCGCTCATGGACGGCCGCACGGCGGTGGTGGTCGCGAACGCGATCGACGCGGCGCCCGCCGATGTTCGCGAGGAGAGCGTCGAACGCGAGATCGCGGCCCTCGCCAAACTCGGCATCGACGCGACCGAGGTCGACCTGCGCCGGTTCTCGGCCGATCCCTCCGGGGTCGCGGCAGCGTTCGCCGGCCGGGCGCTCGTGTGGGTGCGGGGCGGGAACACGTTCGACCTGCGCCGCACGTTCGCGGCCAGCGGCGCCGACGACGCGATCGTCGACCTGATCGCTCACGACCGGGCCGTCTACGGCGGCTACAGCGCCGGGTGCTGCGTGCTCGCGCCCAGCCTGCGCGGCCTCGAGCTCGTGGACGACCCGGGCGAGCCCGCCCGCTTCGACGGTCTGGGCGTGCTCGACCGGCCGTTCGTGCCGCACTGCAGCTCGCCCGGGCATCCCGAGACCGAGGACTGCGATCGCCTGGCGGCGCACTACGCCGAGTCCGGCATCGCCCACTTCGCGCTCCGCGACGGCCAGGCGATCGTCGTCGATCGCGGGGCACCAGAGCTCGTCTGAGCGAATAGGATGGCGCGCATGGAAGCCTTCGAGGTCGACGGGGTGGAGGCCGCGCGCGCGGCGACAGGCGAGCTCTACCACGAGTTCCTGCGCCAGGAGTCGATGAGCGCCGGCCTCTACGTGCTGCGGACGCGCGAGGAGGATCCGCAGACGCCGCACGACCAGGACGAGCTCTACTACGTGGTGTCAGGGCGCGGCCGGTTCCGGGTCGGCGGCCACGACCGCCCGGTCGGCCCGGGGTCGATCATCTTCGTCGAGGCCGGCGCCGAGCATCGCTTCCACACGATCACGAGCACCATCACCGTGCTCGTGGTGTTCGCACCGCCCGAGGAGTGAGCGCGTATACACTCGGCTCGCAATGGCTGGGCCAATTCGTGTCGTCGTCGCCAAGCCCGGTCTGGACGGACACGACCGGGGCGCCAAGATCATCGCCCGGTCGCTCCGCGACGCGGGCATGGAGGTCATCTACACCGGCCTGCACCAGACTCCGGAGCAGATCGTGGCCACCGTGCTGCAGGAGGACGCCGATGCGGTCGGGATCTCGATCCTCTCGGGCGCGCACATGACGCTCGTTCCGCGCATCCTCGATCTGCTGCGCAAGCGCGGGGCCGGTGACGTGATCGTCGTCGTCGGCGGCACGATCCCGGGTGAGGACGTGACCGAGCTAAAGGCGCTCGGGGTGGCCGAGGTGTTCACGCCGGGAGCGCCGACCGCCGGCATCGTCGAGTTCCTGCGCACGAGCGTGGGGGCCGAGTCGTGACCGCCGCCGGCCTGCGTATCGCGATCGACGGGCGGGTGGCGACGGTCACCATCGACCGGCCCGACGTGCTGAACGCGCTCAACACCGCGCTGCTCGAGGAGCTCCTGGCGACCCTCGGCGACCTGGGCCGCGACGCCGCGGTCGGGGTGGTCATCCTCACCGGCGAGGGCGAGCGCTCGTTCATCGCGGGCGCCGACATCAAGGAGATGGCCGACAAGACGCCGCTCGAGGCAAGGGCGTACTCCGAGCTCGGTCAGGAGATCGCCCATAGCCTCGAGACGATGCGCAAGCCCACGATCGCCGCGGTGAACGGCTTCGCCCTCGGCGGCGGCTGCGAGATGGCGCTCGCGTGCGATGTGCGGCTGGCGTCGCAGAACGCGCAGTTCGGCCAGCCCGAGATCAACCTCGGCATCATCCCGGGGTGGGGGGCGAGCCAGCGCCTGGCCCGGGCGACGAACATCGGCTACGCGAAGGAGCTGATCCTCACCGGGCGCATGATCGGCGCGGACGAGGCGCTCGAGCGCGGCCTCGTCCAGCACGTGTACCCGCCCGACGGGCTGATGCCCGCGGCGTGGCGCATGGGCGCGGAGATGGCCTCGAAGAGCCCGGTCGCCCTGTACTACGCCAAGGAGGCGACCAACCGCGCGCTGCACGGCGACATCGGCGGCAACCTTGTCCACGAGGCCGACCTGTACTCGCTGATGTTCTCGACCGAGGACGCCCGCGAGGGGATGAACGCCTTCGTCGAGAAGCGGCGCGCATCGTTCGTCGGCAAGTAGCTCTCGGTGTGAGCCTGCGTGGCTAGGCTGCGGGCGATATCGGGTCCAAGGAGGAAGTGCGCGTGAACATCGCAGTGTGCGTCAAGGAGGTGCCGAGCGCGACGTCGCACCGGCGGCTCGATCCGTCCACCCAGCGGCTCGACCGGTCGGGCGACTCCGAGCCGAACCCGTTCGACGTGCACGCGCTCGAGGAGGCGATCCGGATCCGCGAGCGCGGCGCCGACGTCGGCGAGATCGTGGCGGTGTGCATGGGGCCCGAGTCGGCCCAGCGCGTGCTGACCAAGGCGCTCGCCCTGGGCGCCGACCGGGCCGTGCTCGTCACCGACCCCGCCCTGGCCGGGTCGGACATCGCCGGCACCGCCTACGTGCTCGCGACGGCGCTCGGCAAGCAGGACGCCGAGCTCGTCCTGCTCGGCCAGCAGGCCGCCGACGCCGACTGCTACGTGATGGCCGCGGCCGTCGCCGACCACATGCGCCGCCCGCTCGTGACCCAGGTCGCCGAGCTCGCCCTCGACGGCGGCAAGGTGCGCGCGAAGCGCCAGGCCGAGCACGGCTATGACCTGATCGAGGCGCCGTTGCCGGCGGTGATCTCGGTGTCCGATGCGATCAACACGCCGCGGCTGCCCTCGATCAAGGCGATCATGGGCGCCAAGCGAAAGCCGCTCGAGACGCTGTCTGCGGCCGACCTGGCCCTCGACGGCGCCCGCGTCGGCGGCGCCGGCGCCCGCAGTGTCGTGCGCTCGATCTCGCCCCCGCCGCCCAAGTCGGAGGGGCTGCGGATAGAGGACGCGGGCGGCGACGCGGCCGACAAGGTCGTCGCGTTCCTGAGCGAGAAAGGACTGATCTAGCCATGCCCGGGTTCCTGGTCTACATGCACCACGACGACGGCGAGTTCTCGGCCAACAGCCTCGGCGTGCTGGCGAAAGCAGCGAGCCTCGGCGGCGACGTGACCGCGTTCGTCGCCGGCGCGGGCGTCGACGACGGCTGGGCTGCCGCGCTTGGCGGCCACGGCGCTGCGACGGTGCTCGTGGCCGACGACGCGGCGCTCGCGGGCGGCCTCTCACAGCCGATCGTGGACGCGCTCGAGCCGTCGGCCCGTGAGGCCGATGCGGTGCTGTTCGGCGCGGGCGTCGTCTCGGCCGACGTGGCCGCCGGCCTGGCCGCCCGGCTGGGCGCGGGCATCGCCTGCGAGACGACCGACCTCGCAGCCGGCGACGGCGGCATCGTCGCCACCCGGCCGGCGCTCGACGACACGGTCATGGTCGAGTCCGGCTTCAGCGCGGCGCCCGGCGTCGTGCTGGCGCGGGCAAACGCCTTCGCGCCGCGCGAGGACGCGTCCGGCACCGCGCCCGTCGAGCGCGTCGCCGTCACCGTGAACGACTGGTCGCAGGCGGCGGCGCTCACCGGCCGCGAGGCCGCCGAGACTGGCGGCGTCGACATCACCGAGGCCGACATCCTGGTCAGCGTGGGCCGGGGGATGGGCGGCCCCGAGAACGTGCCCCTCGTCGAGGCGCTGGCCAAGGCGCTCGGCGGCGAGGTGGCGGCCACGCGCGCGGTCGTCGACGCGGGCTGGGTGCCGTACTCGATGCAGGTCGGCCAGACCGGCAAGACGGTCGCGCCCAAGCTCTACATCGCCTGCGGCGTCTCCGGGGCGATCCAGCACAAGGTGGGAATGGCGAATGCCGGCACGATCATCGCGATCAACAAGGATCAGAACGCGCCGATCTTCGAGTTCGCCGATGTCGGCGTGGTCGGGGACGCGCTCGCGATCCTGCCCAAGCTGACCGAGCTCGTCGCCGCCCGCAAGAGCTAGTTCTCGGGCGCCTCGGCCGGGCTGTCGCGCAGCACCGTGAGCGCGTTTCGCAGCCGCACGACCTCGGCCAGGACGTCACTCAGGCGCTGCTCCGGCGGCGCCTCGGGCACGGGCTTGCCCAGGCGTGCGAATAGGCGCTCGGTGTCGGCCGCCGACCAGCGCCGGTCGGCGCCGACCTCGATCGCCACGTCGCCGCGGCGGCGGTCTGACCCGGCCAGGAAGTCCTCCAGGTGGGCGATCAGGGCCTCGATGCGCTCGCGGTCGCCGGCCACGGCTACATATGCGTGTACTCGGGGCCGCTGCCGCCCTCGGGCGGGGTCAGCCGTCCGCCCTTGGCCGTGATCGCGCCGCACTGCACGCAGTTGGACGGCGTGATCTCCACCTCCACCATGCCCGCGCCGTCGCCGCGCAGCTCGTACACCCCGGCGGGGCACATTGACACCCACGCCTGGCCGACCTCGCGCGGGACGCGGGTGCGCACTCGGATGTGGTTCGGCTGGTCGTCGCGGCTGCGGTTGCCGGAGAGGAAGACGCTCGAGAGCTTGTCGAAGGTGAGCGTGCCGTCGGGGGCCGGGTAGGTGCGCGGCTCGACGGTCATCGCCGCCTCGGCGTCGCGGTGGGTGCGGAACGACCCGCCGGGGAAGGCGCCGCGGGTGACGTCCATCGCGCTTGCGAGCGCGCCGCCCACGAAGAGGCCGCGGTTGAGCGCCTGGCGCATGTTGCGCACCTTGCGCAGGTCGCTCCAGATGTGGCTTGCGCGCACCCGGGCGTCGTAGCCGTCCAGGGCGCCGGCGGCGGCCGGATCGGCGCCCGCCTTGAGCTGCTCGTAGATCGCCTCGGCCGCCAGCATGCCCGAGCGCATCGCGTAGTGGATGCCCTTCAGCTTGGGCACGTTCACGAAGCCGGCCGCGTCGCCGGTGATGACCGCGCCCGGCACCGAGAGCCGCGAGGGCAGCGCCAGCAGGCCACCCTCGGGGATCGTCTTCGCGCCCCAGCCGATGCGCTCGCCGCCCTCGAACAGCGGCCGGATGAGCGGGTGGGTCTTGAACTCCTGCAGCAGGTCGTGCACCGAGAGCGACGCGTCGGTGTAGTCGAGCCCGACGACCAGGCCGATCGCGATCTGATCGTCGCCCATCGGGTAGATGAAGCTGCCGCCGCTCTCGCCGTACTTCGCAGCCGCGCGCAAGGGCCAGCCGAGCGTGTGGACGACGCGGTCGAGCGGCCGCGGCACCCGCCACAGCTCCTTCACGCCCAGGCTCCACACCTGTGGGTTCTGCGAGCGCAGGCCGAACGCCTCGGTCAGCGCCGCCGTCAGGTGACCCTGGGTGCCCTCGGAGAGCACCGTCGCGCGGGCGTGGATCTCCGATCCCGGCTCGTACGTGCCGAGCGGCTCGCCCTCGCGGCCGAGGCCCTTGGCGCCGGTGACGACGCCGCGCACGGCTCCGTCGCCGACGAGGAGGGTGTGCGCGTCGGTCTCGGGCAGCACCATCGCGCCGAGCTCCTCGGCCTGCTCGGCCAGGTATCGGCCGAGCTGGGCCAACGAGAAGATCCAGTTGCCCTTGTTGTGGAACGGGGGCGGGGTGGGGATGCGGACGCCGTAGCCGGGGCGCATGAAGTACACCGACTCGCGCTTGACCGGCCCGTAGCCGGGCAGCTGCTCGATCGGCGTGCCGGGCAGCAGCTCGCGCAACGCCGAGGGGTTCACGACTGCGCCGGAGAGCAGGTGCGCGCCGGCCACCTTGCCCTTGTCGAGCACCGCCACCGGCACCTCGCCGAGCTGCTCGGCGGTGGCCGGGTCGGCCTCGAGCAGCTGGCTCATGCGGATCGCGCCGGCCAGGCCGGCCGGACCGCCGCCGACGAACAGGACGCCGACGTCGATGCGCTCGTCCTCGGCGGCCTGCGGCTCGGCCACGAACTCCCGCACCTTCACCGGTGGTGGATAGTCTGAGGGGCGCCGCGCCACGGGCGGGCATGCTACCGGTTCGGCACGATCTTGAGACACCTCGCGACAGACGCATGATGCGAGCCGCTCGTATCGTGGCCGCATGAACCCCTTCACCGGCTTCGATCCCCGCGCCTTCGCCTTCCTGCGCGACCTGCACGCCCACAACGAGCGGACCTGGTTCCACGAGCACCAGGCCGAGTACCGGGAGGTCCTGCTCGAGCCGGCGCGCGCGCTCGTCGTCGCGCTGGGCGAGCGGCTCGCCGCCGTCGCTCCCGACATCCACGCCGACCCGCGCGTGAACGGCTCGATCCTGCGGATCGCGCGCGACACCCGCTTCTCGGCCGACCAGACGCCGTACCGCACCCATCTCGCCCTGTGGCTCTGGGAGGGCGACGGGCCCAGCCGCGAGTGCGCCGGCTACCTCATGCGCCTCGACGCCGAGTCCGTCACGCTCGGCGTCGGTGCCCACCACTTCTCGCATGCGGCCCTGGCCGAGTACCGCCGCGCCGTCGACTCGGACGATCGCGGCCCGGCGCTCGACCGAGCCGTCCGGCGGGCGCGCAGGGCCGGGGCGCGGTTCAGCCCGCCGCAGTGGAAGCGCGTGCCAGCGCCCTATCCCGCCGAGCATCCCCGCGCCGACCTGCTGCGCCACGGAGGCCTCGTCGCCGCCACCACCGATCCGATGCCGCCCGAGGCCGTAACGGCGGCCTTCCCGGACTGGTGCATCGCGCGATGGCGGCCGTTGCGGCCGCTGCAGGCGTGGGTGGCGGAGGTGGTGGGCGGGGCGGGCGCCTGAGCGGGACGGTACGCTCCCCGGCCATGCGCATCGTCGACCTCCGCTCCGACACCGTCACCCGGCCGACGGCCGAGATGCGCCGGGTCATGGCCGAGGCGGCGGTCGGCGACGACGTGTGGGGCGACGACCCGACCGTGATCGAGCTCGAGGCCGAGGTCGCGCGCATGCTGGGCAAGGAGGCGGCCGTGTACGTCCCGTCGGGGACGATGGGAAACCAGATCGCGATCCGCTCCCAGACCCGGCCCGGCGACGAGATCTTCATCCACGAGGCGGCGCATGTCGTCGTCCACGAGCAGGGCGGCGCCGCCGCGCTCTCAAGCGTCCAGACGCGGATGCTGCCCGGCGCCGGGGGCATGCTCGACGTCGAGACGATCGCGGTGCGCCTCCGCGACCCCGCCGACCCGCACCACGCCCGCCAGAGCCTGCTCTGCCTCGAGAACACGATCGGCGAGATGGGCGGCCGCGTCCTGCCCGCCGAGCGCATGGCCGAGCTGGCCGGCTTCGCCCACGAGCACGGCCTGCGCGTGCACCTCGACGGCGCCCGCATCTGGAACGCGGCGGTCGCAAGCGGCCGCACCCCTGCCGAGGTCGCGGCACCGGTCGACACGGCGTCGGTGTGCTTCTCGAAGGGGCTCGGCGCTCCGGTCGGCTCGGCGGTCGTCGGCTCGGCCGAGGTGATCGAGGCCGCCCGCCGCAACCGCAAGCTCTTCGGGGGCGGCATGCGCCAGGCCGGCATCATCGCGGCCGGGGCGCTGCACGCCTTGCGCCACCATGTCGAGCGGCTCGCCGACGACCATGCCAACGCGCGCAGGCTGGCCACAGGCCTGGCCGGCTACCGGCGGCTCGCGTTCGCCCCGGAGGCGATCGAGACCAACATCGTGCTCTCCACCGTCACCGACGGCACGCGCGCCTCGGACATCGTCGCCGAGCTCGCCGCCGTGGGTGTCCTGTGCGCCGATCTGGATGCCCGTACGGTGCGTTTCGTGACCCATCTGGACGTCGATTCCGAGGACGTTGACGCGGCCGTGGAGGCCGCAGGGCGCGTGCTATCCTGAATCCCATGAAGGCTGACATTCACCCTGACTACGTTGTCTCGCACGTGACGTGTTCGTGCGGCAACGAGTTCATCACGCGGGCCACCAAGCCCGAGCTGCACGTCGAGATCTGCTCCGCGTGCCATCCGTTCTACACCGGCAAGCAGAAGCTGGTCGACACCGGCGGCCGGGTCGAGCGATTCCGTCGCCGCCAGGCCCGCTCGTCGACACCGGCGTAGCACTCCCGGGCTCACGATCTCCTCGCCCGGTGCCGACAAGGACCGGGTGAGGCAGCCGTGGCTTCCGTGAACGCGAACGTGGGTGGGCAGGCGGTGCTCGAGGGCGTGATGATGCGCAGCCCGGGCTCGTGGGCCGTGACCGTGCGCCGGCCCGACGGCGGACTCGCGCGCGTGTGCCGGCCCGTCTCGAGCGCGGCGTCGCGCCACCGCGTGCTGCGGCTGCCGATCCTGCGCGGCATGGTGGCGCTCGGCGAGTCGCTCGTCATCGGCTTCCGCGCGCTGGCCGTTTCCGCATCCTTCGCCGCGGTCGAGGAGGGCGAGGAGCCCGATCTCGAGGCCGCAGCCGAGCTGACGCGCGGCCAGATCGCGTTCGCGTTCGTGATGGCCATCGGCTTCGCGGTGCTCGTCTTCAAGGTGTCGCCGGCGGTGATCACCGACCTGCTGCCGATCCACTCGACGATCGAGTTCGTGTTGGTCGAGGGCGCGATCCGGGTCGGGCTGCTCGTGGCCTACCTGGCCGCGATCTCGTTCATCCCCGACCTGCGGCGCGTGTTCCAGTACCACGCGGCCGAGCACAAGACGATCAACGCCTACGAGGACGGCGCCGAGCTCGTGCCCGAACGGGTGCAGACCTATTCGAAGATCCACCTGCGCTGCGGCACGGCGTTCCTGCTCTGGGTGATGGTGATCGCGATCTTCGTCTTCGCGTTCGTCGGCCGGCCCGACTGGCCGACGCTGATCGCGTCGCGCATCCTGCTGCTACCGGTCATCGCCGGGCTCGCCTACGAGGTGATCCGCTTCGGCGGCAAGCACCCGGACAATCCGATCGTGCGCACGCTGCTCACCCCGGGCCTGTGGCTTCAGGGGCTGACCACGCGCGAGCCGACCCTCGACCAGGTCGAGGTCTCGATCCAGGCCCTTCAGGACGTGCTCGAGGCCGAGCGCACCTCCGGCGCCGGTGCGCCGGTCGAGGTGATGGCGTAGGGTTCCCGGCGTGGCCGGCCCCGACTCGCCCCAGCATCTGCAGGAGCTGATCGATCGCTACAACGACGCCTGGAACCGCCAGGACGTGGCGGCGATCGCGGCGATGCACACCGACGACATCGTGTTCCACAACCACACCGCGGGCGAGCGCGTCGAGGGGCGCGACGCGGTCAGCGCGCACATCGCCGGCATCTTCGGCAACTGGCCGGGGATGCAGTTCAGCGGCCGGGCCCTGTACCTGCGCGACGCCCTGGTCGTGCAGGAGTGGACCGCCACCGGCACACATGCGCCGAGCGGGAAGAGCGCCACGTGGGATGGGATGGACATCCTGCCGACGCGTGACGGCCGCTTCGCCCGCAAGGACGTCTACTCCGACTCCATGTCGGTCATGCGCCAGCTCGGCCTCATCGGCTGACGTCACTATCCTTCGACGGTCATGGAACCGCTGGTCGCAGAGATCGAGCGCCGTTATGCCGAGCTGGAGGCCCAGCTGGGCGATCCGGCCGTGCTCGCCGACCAGCGCCGCTACGCCGCGGTCGCCCGCGAGCACAAGCGCCTCTCGGCCGCGGCCGAGCTGGCGCGGCAGTGGCGCGAGCGCACGGCTCAGGTCGCCGACGCGGCCGAGCTGCTCGACGACGCCGACGAGGATATGCGCGCGTTCGCGCAGGAGCAGATCAGCGAGGCGCGGGGGGCGCTGCCCGGCCTCGAGGAGGAGATCCGCCTGGCGATGCTCGAGCGCGACCCGGCCGACGACAAGGACGTGATCGTCGAGCTGCGGGCCGGCACCGGGGGCGACGAGGCGGCCATCTTCGCCGGCAACCTGTACGAGATGCTGACGCGCTACGCGCAGCAGCGCGGGTTCAAGACCGACACGTTGTCGGCGTCCGGCGGCGACGCGGGCGGCTTCAAGGAGCTCGTGTTCGAGATCAAGGGCGACGGGGCCTACTCCGTGTTCAAGCACGAGAGCGGTGTGCACCGCGTCCAGCGCGTCCCGGCAACCGAGTCGCAGGGCCGCATCCACACGTCGACGGCTACCGTCGCCGTGCTGCCGGAGGCCGCGGACCTCGACTTCCACGTCGACCCGAACGATCTGCGCATCGACGTCTACCGGGCGGGCGGCCACGGCGGCCAGTCGGTGAACACGACCGACTCGGCGGTGCGTATCACGCACATCCCGACCGACACGGTCGTCACGTGCCAGGACGAGCGCTCGCAGCTCCAGAACAAGGAGCGGGCGATGAAGATCCTGCGCGCGCGCCTCTACGAGCAGGAGCGCGAGCGGCTCGCGAAGGAGGAGGCGGCCGCCCGGCTGGCCCAGATCGGAAGCGGCGAGCGGTCGGAGAAGATCCGTACCTACAACTACCCGCAGGACCGCGTCACCGACCATCGCATCGGGCTCACCGTGCACGACCTGAACCGCGTGCTCGGGGGTGACCTGAGCGACTTCTCGGACGCGCTCGCCGCCGAGGAGCGCCGCCTCAAGCTGGCGGCGGCTGCCGGCGGGTGAGGACGCTCGCCGAGGTGCTGCGGCTCTCGACCCGGTACCTCGAGGAGCGCGGCAGCCCGACCGCGCGGCTCGACGCGGAGCTCCTGATCGGGCACGCGCTCGGCCTCGAGCGCATCGAGCTCTACACGAACTTCGAGCGGCCCCTGCACGAGCCCGAGCTGGCCGCCTGCCGGGCGCTGCTCGAGCGGCGCGGGCGGCGCGAGCCGGTGGCCTACATCCTGGGCCGGTGGGGGTTCCATGGCCTCGATCTGCAGGTGGACGCACGCGTGCTCGTCCCCCGGCCGGAGACGGAGGTGCTGGTCGAGCGTTGCGTCGCACTCCTGCGCGAGCGGCCGGCTGCGCGCGTGCTCGACGTCGGCACCGGCTCGGGTGCGATCGCCCTGGCCGTGAAGGCGGCCGTGGCGGACGCGGTCGTCACCGCGACCGACGTCTCGGCCGACGCGCTCGCCGTTGCGGCGGCCAACACGGCGGCGCTTCGGCTCGACGTCGAGCTCGTGCACGGCGACCTCCTGGTCGGCCTGGCGGGGCGCACGTTCGACGTGATCGCGTCCAACCCGCCGTACGTCACCGAGGCCGAGATCGAGACGCTCGCGCCCGAGGTGGCGCGGTTCGAGCCGCGCGGCGCGCTCGTCGCCGGCCCGGAGGGCACCGAGGTGCTCGCCCGCCTCGTGCACGACGCGCCTGCAGCCCTCGCCCCGGGAGGGTGGGTCGTGGTCGAGTGCGGCGCGGGCCAGGCCGCGGCGGTGTGCGGACTGATGGACGCCGCCGGCGCGGAGGAGACGGGCGCCCAGCGCGACCTGGCGGGCATCGAGCGGGTGGTCGGCGGCCGGTGGGCGTGACCGGCCGCGAGGACGCGCTGCGCGCCGGCGGCCTCGCGGTCGTGCCGACGGACACGGTGTACGGCATCGGCTGTGCCGCCTCCCACCGCGACGCGTGCGCGCGCCTCTATGCGGCCAAGGCGCGACCGCAGGATCAGCCGATCGCGGTCGTCGCCGGGAGCGTTGCGAGCCTGCTCGAGCGCGTCCTGGCCGATCTGGACGCGCGCATCGCCGGGCTCTGCCGCCGCGCCCTGCCCGGCCCGGTGACCCTCGTCGTGCCGAATCCCGCCCGCCGTTTCGCCCACCTGTGCGGCACGACGCCGGAGCGGATCGGCGTGCGCGTGCCCGTGCTCGCGGCGGAGGTCGCGGAGCTTGCCGACGCCGTCGGCGGCCTCGCGCTCTCGAGCGCCAATCTGCGCGGCGAGGCTCCGCCGGCGCGGCTCGCCGACGTTCCCGCCGCGCTGCGCGGGCTGTGTGCGTTTGCGATCGACGGCGGCGAGACGCACGGCACGCCGTCGAGCGTCGTCGACGTCACCGGCCCCGCGCCCGTCCTGCTGCGGGCGGGGCCCGACGCCGGCTCGGTGATCGCCCTCCTGGGATAGAGTCGCGGAAGTCGATCCGAGGAGGCACCCGTGGCCACGGCCGAACAGACCTTCGAGCATCTCCGTGTCGCCGGCCTGGCCGACATCGATTCCGACGTCGCCGGTCTGATCGATCACGAGCTCGGCCGCCAGCGCGATCAGCTCGAGCTGATCGCCTCCGAGAACTTCACCTGGCCGGCCGTGCTTGAGGCGGCGAGCTCGGTGCTCACGAACAAGTACGCCGAGGGCTATCCCGGCCGGCGCTACTACGGCGGCTGCGAGTGGGTGGACGAGGTCGAGCAGCTCGCGATCGACCGGGCGAAGTCGCTGTTCGGCGCCGAGCACGCCAATGTCCAGCCGCACGCGGGCGGCCCGGCCAACCTGGCCGCCTACTTCGCGATGCTCGATCCGGGCGACCCGATCCTGGGGCTGCGGCTCGACCACGGCGGCCACCTGACGCACGGGCTCAAGGTCAACTTCTCCGGCCGGCTCTACGACGTGCACTCCTACGGGGTGCGGCGCGAGGACTCCCTGATCGACTTCGACGAGGTCGAGCGGCTGGCGCGCCAGCACCGGCCGAAGCTGATCGTCGCCGGCGCCTCGGCCTATCCGCGCGTGATCGACGCGGCCCGGTTCCGGGCGATCGCGGATGACGTGGGCGCGCGGCTCATGGTCGACATGGCGCACTTCTCCGGCCTCGTCGCCGCGGGTCTGCACCCGAACCCGGTCGAGTACGCCGACGTGGTCACGTCCACCACCCACAAGACCCTCGCCGGGCCGCGCTCCGGGCTCGTCCTCTGCCGCGAGGAGCACCGCGCGGCCGTCGACAGGGCCGTGTTCCCGGGGCTCCAGGGCGGGCCGCTGTGCCACATCGTCGCGGCCAAGGCGGTGTGCTTCAAGCTGGCCGCGACCGAGGCGTTCCGCGAGTACCAGGGCCGCATCGTCGCAAACGCCAAGGCGCTCGCAGCGACGCTCATCGACGGTGGGCAGCAGCTCCTCACCGGCGGCACGGACATCCACCTGCTGCAGCTCGACCTGCGCTCGACGCAGTGGAGCGGCAAGGATGCCGAGGAGCGCCTGCACGAGGTCGCGATCACCGTCAACCGCAACACGGTGCCGTTCGACGAGCGGCCGCCGACGATCGCCTCGGGCGTGCGCATCGGCACCCCGGCCGTGACGATGCGCGGCTTCACCGAGGACGACATGCGCGAGGTCGGCGCGATCATCCTCGAGACGCTCGACCCGGCCGCCGACCTCCCGGCGCTGCGCCGGCGCACGGGCGAGCTCCTGGCCGGACGACCGCTCTACTCCGGGTTCCCGCATGGTTACGCCGCGTACTGACCGCCTGGTCGTCCTCGACCACCCGCTCGTGCAGCACAAGCTCGCGCTGCTGCGTGACGCCGACACGAACACCAAGGACTTCCGCCACCTCATGGGCGAGCTGGCGGCGTTCCTCTGCTACGAGGCGACGCGCGACCTCGAGCTCGAGGCGGTCGACGTGCGCACGCCGCTCGAGGTGACGCCGGCGCGGCGGGTGTCGGGGAAGAAGCTCGGCGTCGTCGCCGTGCTCCGCGCCGGCCTGGGGATGCTCGACGCCGTCCTCGACCTGGTCCCGGTTGCCCGCGTCGGCTTCGTGGGCGTCTACCGGAACGAGCGCACGCTCGAGCCGGTCGAGTACTACTGCAAGCTGCCGGGCGACCTGGCCGAGCGAGACGTGCTCGTGCTCGACCCGATGCTCGCGACCGGGGGGTCGGCATCCGAGGCGCTGACGCTCTGCAAGCGCCAGGGCGCGGTGCGCACGAGCCTGCTCTGCGTCGTCGCCGCGCCCGCGGGCATCGACCGCATCGCCGCCGACCACCCCGACGTGGCGGTCTACACGGCCTCGGTTGACCGCGAGCTCAACTCCGACGGCTACATCCTGCCCGGCCTCGGCGACGCAGGCGACCGCCTCTTCGGCACGCGATAACCGGGGACAGTCCCCACAAACCGGGGACAGTCCCCGGCCTTCACATGTCGGCTAAGGGGCCTGTCCCCTCAACAATCGCCCGCGATGAACGCGCGGTAGCGGGCGCAGGCGGCCCGGGGCTCGGCCCCGAAGAAGCCACGCGTCCACTCGACCCGGAGGAACGGCGGTGGAGTGATCAGGCCGGCGGTGGCGCGGTAGCTCGACCAGCGCCACGCTGCCGGTTCCGAGGAGACGCCGGCTGCGACGGGGTTCAACGGGATGTACCGCATGACCTGGAGCAGGTGCCCGTCCGTCACGATCGGCGCTCGACCAATACCGCTCGCGAAACAGATGGCCGCGTCGGCCATGGCGGCGGTTGTGCGTCTGCGCGTACACGGTGTTGAGGCGCCACATTCCCTTCGCCAGAGTGATCTCCGGCGTGTAGACGCGCAGGTGGTAGTGGGTGTCCATCAGGCAATAGGCGTGGAGCTGCCAGCCAGATCGGTCGACGACGTCGCGAGGATGGCCAGGAATCGTTCGCGGTCGCGATCGTCGGCGAAGATCGCTCCGCGGTCGTCGTTCCCGTGGACGCTCACGTGGTAGTGCGCGTCTCGGCGTGTTGCTCACGGTTCTGTCGCTCTCCCTCAGTTCGAACGTACGGCCGTCACAGGCCCAGGGCCCGTGTGCGTCAGGCTGTGACGACAGTCTCGAGCCGATCCACGCACACGCCGGCTCGCAACGGTTGTTGGGGCCTGTCCCCATCGCGTTCGCCAGGAGGGGGATCTTCCGGCGGGGCGAAGGGTTACCCTTTCCGGGCTGGCACCTGACCGATGACCGGATCGCTCCTCGATTATCAGGCCGCCGCCGTCGGTTTCGCGGTGGCCTTCATGCTGGTGTTGCTGCTGACGCCGGCCGTCTCGCTCGCCGCCTGGCGGGCGGGTCTGCTCGATCGCCCGGACGACGACCGCCGGCTGCATCGAGAGCCGATGCCGCGGCTCGGCGGGATCGCCATCTTCGCCGCCATCGTGATCCCCTCGGCCGCGCTCGGAAACCAGCACGGGTTCTGGGGCGTGATGCTCGGGGCGGCGCTCATGTGCGCGCTCGGCGCGATCGACGACATCTGGTCGCTGCACCCGCTCACCAAGCTCCTGGGCCAGATCGCGATCGCGGCCCTGACCGTGCACCTCGGGATCGCGATCGACCACGTCACGCTGCCCGTCGTGGGCGTGTTCGACATCGACTGGCTGCGCTACCCGGTGACGATCATCTGGATCGTCGCGATCGTGAACATCGTCAACTTCATCGATGGCCTGGACGGCCTGGCGGCGGGGTTCTGCGGCATCGCCGCGCTCACGTTCGCGATCCTCTCGGCATCGCTCGGCCGGGTCGACGCGGCCGCCGTCTCGGCCATCCTGGCCGGGGCCGCCATCGGGTTCCTGCGCTACAACTTTCACCCCGCCACGATCATCATGGGCGACTCGGGGTCGCTGATGATGGGCTACCTGCTGGCGACGATCGCCATCGAAGGCGTGCTGAAGACTGCGGCGGCGGTGTCGCTGGTGTTCCCGCTCGTGATCCTGGCGCTGCCGATCCTCGACACCTCGTTCGTGATCCTGAAGCGGCTGAAATACCGCCAGCCGATCTACCAGGCCGACCGGTGGCACTTCCACCACCGCTTCTCGAACATCGGGTTCTCGCAGCGGCGCACGGCGCTCACCCTGTACGCCTGGTGCACCGTGCTCGCCGTCTTCGCGCTCGCGATCCGCTTCGTGCCGTCGCACCGGCACGGATGGGGGTGGGAGTCGATCCTGATCCTGGGCGTGCTCGGCGCCATCGCGCTCGGATCGTCCGTGTACGTCGTCTACACGCTCGAGATCCTCAAGCTGCGCCGGCTGCGGGCGCGCCGCGCCGACCGGCAGGAGGCGCGAGAGGTGACACAAACTCGCCCGGCAGCCTGACCCGACCGTCGAGAAATTCGCCGAAAATAGGGTATTCTGAGCCGGTCGTGGACGAACTCCTGTTGTCACGAAGTCGAACGTCTGGCATACTTACGCGCGCCCGCTCTACCGTCCGCTCCGAAGACAGGATCACCACGGCAGGGAGACCTGCAGCATCCGGCGCGATGGCCGGGATCCAGCTCCTGGTCACGCTCATCGTGTGCGTGGGATCCGGCCTCGGAATCGGATGGGCGGTGGGCAGCCCGGCCGTCGGCGCGGCCGTCGGAGCGGTGATCGGAATCCCCGCCAGCTTCTACCTCGTCTACCGCACGTACCGAGACATTTGACCACCGCCCGAACGACCAGCCCCGCGCAACTCTGCGCCCACAACATCGACGCCATCCTGGCGCTCGCGGCGCTTCCGGTGTTCGCCGTCACGGGGCTCCCGCTGGAGGGCTGGTTCTGGGCGTGCGCGCTGTGGGCCGTGAACCGCTATGCGCAGTCCGCGGTCGAGCGCAGGGCGGCGCGGATGGGCGCGCTGCAGGGCGTCGGCACGCTCGGGGCGAGCATGCTCCTGCGGCCGTGGATCGGCATGCTCATCCTCTTTCTGATCACGCGCCACTCGAGCACGATGCTGATCTCCTCCGTGCTCCTGTTCCTGCTGCTCCTGACCGTCGACATCCTCACGCGGGTCGTCACCCACCGCAACGTCGGCAGCAGCGGCCTGGGGGGGACGGCCTAGATGCTTCTGCCGCTCCTCAAGGTCGACTTCAACCCGGTGTCGGATTTCACGGACTTCGTCCACAATCCGTACGTCACGCTGCCCTTCGGGCTCGATATCAACAAGGCGGTCATCTACATGTGGATGGCCGCGGCGCTGACGATGATCCTGACGCTCGTCATCGTCCGTCGCGGGCTCAAGCTGCGCCCCGACGGCAAGCAGACGGCCGCCGAGGTCGTCTACGACCTGTGCCGCAACCAGATCGCGAGGGCCGGGCTGCCCGACGAGGGCATGCGGATCTGGTTCCCGTACGTGGCGACGCTCTTCGTGTTCATCTGGATGATGAACCTGATCGGGTTCATCCCGCTGCCGTTCGGCGAGCGCCACTTCGTGCTCTTCGGCCTCAGCATCCCCGAGTTCCAGATCTACGCGGCCACCGCCAACCTGTCGGTCACCCTCGCGCTCACCCTGGTCACCTTCTTCGCGACCCACATCGAGGGCATCCGTTACAACGGCCCGGTCAAGTACTTCAAGAGCTGGATGCCGTCGGGCCTGCCGTCGCCGCGGCCGTGGGGCCTGAAGACCCCCGCCGTGGCGATCCTGCTCGGGCTGATCGCCGTGATCGAGGTGCTCTCGCAGCTCGTCCGCATCGTCTCGCTCAGCTTCCGTCTCTTTTTCAACCTCCTCGCCGGCCACCTCGTGATCGCCGTGTTCCTCGGTCTCGCGTCGCTGCTCGGGACGTACTTCGTCCTGCCGATCGGGATCCCCATGGGGGTCGCCCTGTACCTGCTCGAGGCCACGCTGATCGCCGGCCTGCAGGCGTTCATCTTCGCCACCCTGTCCGCCATCTACATCGGTGGAGCCATCCACCCCGACCACTAGGAGTACCCGCATGGCCCTCGACGGCAATGTTCATGATGCTTCCCGCGCACTCGAGCTCGGTCTCGCGACCGGCCTCGGCGCGATCGGCCCCGGCATCGGGGTCGGCTTCATCTTCGGCAAGACGATCGAGGCCGTCGGCCGCCAGCCCGAGCTGCGCGGTCAGCTGCAGGGCCTCATGTGGCTCGGGTTCGCGCTGACCGAGGCGATCATCTTCTACGCCCTGGGCATGGCCTTCGTGGCCTACGCCATCGCCTGAGCGCGGGAGCACGGCATGATCCTCTACGACTCGACGCTGATCACCCCGACGACGGGGCTGATGATCTGGACGCTGGTGACGTTCGTGATCGTGCTCATCGTCCTGCGCAAGTACGCGTACGGGCCGCTGCAACAGATGATCGACGCCCGCCGGCAGGCGATCGTCGCCGACCTCGACTCCGCCGAGTCGGCCCGCACGGAGGCGCAGGAGACGCTGGCCGAGTACCGCCACCAGCTCGCCGAGGCGCGCAAGGAGGCGGGCAAGATCGTCGAGGACGCCCGCCGCGTCGGCGACGAGCGCAGGGCGGCCGCGGTCGCCGAGCTCGAGGCGGAGAAGAACCGGCTCATGCGCCAGACCCAGGACGAGATCCGGGCCGAGACGCGCCAGGCGCTGAACGCGATCAAGACGCAGGTGGCCGACCTGGCCGTGGCCGCCACCGAGAAGGTGGTGCGGGCGCGGCTCGACGAGGCCGAGCAGCGGCGTCTGATCGACGAGGCGCTCGCCGACGTCGACCTCTCGACGCTCGTCCCGCCCGACTCCGGATCGGGGAGCACCGCCTAGATGGCCGACCACGTCGATCCGGCAGCCCACGTCTATGCCAAGGCCCTGCACGAGGCCGCCGGCGAGGCCGGCCGTGTGCACGAGGTCGATCGCGACCTGGCCGCGCTCATCGCGACGCTCGGCGAGAGCCCGGTGGTGCTGCGCGCGCTGGTCAACCCGGCCCTGCCGGGCGAGGGCAAGCGCCGCATCCTCGTGGGCCTTATGACCGGCTCCGAGCCGCTGGCCCAAAACGCCGTTCTCGTGCTGCTCGACCACTCGCGGCTCCCGCTCCTGGTCGACCTGCAGGTCGCCTACGCCGAGCTCGCCGCCGATGACGAGCACATCCTCCCGGTGCAGGTGACCACCGCGGTCGCGCTCGAGCAGAAGGAGCTCGACGCGCTCGAGGCGCGCATCTCGGCCGCGGTCGGCCGCCGCGCCCAGCTCACCGCGAGTGTCGACCCTGCCCTGATCGGCGGCCTCGTGCTGCGCGCGCGAAACGTGCTGGTCGACGCCTCCGTCAAGCGCCGCCTCGAGGAGCTGCGGCGCGCCCTGATCCGTACACCCTTGCCCGTTGGGAGTGAAGCGTGAAGCTGCGACCAGACGAGATCGCGAACATCCTGAAGACCGAGATCGAGCGCTACGAGGTCGAGGCCGAGGTCGAGGAGGTCGGCACCGTCATCCAGCTCGGCGACGGCATCGCCCGCGTCTACGGGCTCGACCGGTGCGTGGCGATGGAGAAGCTCGAGTTCGGGCACGGCGTCACGGGCCTCGCGCTCAACCTCGAGGAGGACAACGTCGCCTGCGTGCTCTTCGGCGACTGGGATCGGATCAAGGAGGGCGACACCGTCCGCCGCACCGGCAGCGTGATGTCGATCCCCGTCGGCGACAAGCTGATCGGGCGCGTCGTCGACCCGCTCGGCCAGGCCATCGACGGCGGCCCCGAGATCGAGCCCGGCGAGACGCGGCCGATGGAGTTCAAGGCCCCGGGCGTGGTCGATCGCCAGCCGGTGTCCGAGCCGGTGCAGACCGGCATCAAGGCCATCGACTCGATGATCCCGATCGGGCGCGGCCAGCGCGAGCTGATCATCGGCGACCGCACGACCGGCAAGACGGCCATCTGCGTCGACACGATCCTGAACCAGAAGGGCCAGGACCTGATCTGCATCTACGTCGCCATCGGCCAGAAGGCCTCGACGGTGCGGGCGGTGGAGGCGCAGCTGCGCAAGTCCGGCGCGATGGACTACACGATCATCGTGGCGGCATCGGCCACCGAGGCCGCGCCGATCAAGTTCATGGCCCCGTACGCCGGCTGCGCGATGGGCGAGCACTTCCTCTACAACGGCAAGCACGCGCTGGTGATCTACGACGACCTGTCCAAGCACGCCGACGCCTACCGGCAGATGTCGCTCCTGGTGCGGCGTCCGCCGGGCCGCGAGGCCTACCCGGGCGACGTCTTCTACCTGCACTCGCGCCTGCTCGAGCGGGCGGTGAAGCTGTCCGACGAGCTCGGCGCCGGGTCGCTGACCGCGCTGCCGGTGATCGAGACGCAGGCGGGCGACGTGTCCGCCTACATCCCGACGAACGTCATCTCGATCACGGACGGCCAGATCTTCCTGCAGGCCGACCTCTTCTATTCGGGCGTGCGCCCGGCCATCAACGCCGGCATCTCGGTGTCGCGCGTCGGCGGCGACGCCCAGATCAAGGCGATGAAGAAGGTGGCGGGACGCCTGCGCCTCGACCTGGCCGCGTACCGTGAGCTCGAGGCGTTCTCGCAGTTCGGCTCCGAGCTCGACCAGGCCACCCAGCAGCAGCTCGCCCGCGGCGAGCGCGTGGTGGCCTCGCTGAACCAGCACCAGTACGCGCCGTGGCCGGTCGAGGAACAGGTCGCGGTGATCTGGTCGGTCACCAACGGCTACGTCGACTCGATCCCGGTGAGCGAGGTGTCCCGGTTCAACGACGAGCTCGTCCTGTCGCTCCGCGCAGAGGGCTCGATCATGAAGGACATCGCCGAGAAGGGCGACCTGCCCGACGAGATCGTCGAGCGGCTGCGCCACCACATGGAGACGTTCAAGGCGGGCTTCTTCGTCGAGGGCGAGGAGGAGGCGGCGGGCTCCGCAGCCTGATATGGCCAGCCAGCAGGACATCGCGCGCCGCATCCGGTCGGTGCGCAACACCGGCAAGATCACCAAGGCGATGGAGCTCGTCGCGGCGTCGCGCCTGCGCCGCGCGCAGGCGCGCGTCCACGGGCTGCGCCCGTACGCCGACCGTATGCAGCAGCTGACGGTCGAGGTCGCGGCCGCGACCGCGCTTGCCACCGGCCAGCCGCTGCTCGAGACGCGCGAGCTGAAAGGCGTTGCGGTACTCGCCCTGACCGCCGACCGCGGCCTCGCCGGCGGCTTCAACGCGAACGTGATCCGGCGCTCGCTGGCGATCGCGAACGAGCACCGCGGGGCCGGCCGCGACGTGCACTGGGTGGTCGTCGGCCGCAAGGGCGGCTCGTCGCTGCGCTTCCGCGGCCAGACGGTCGCCGATGCCTACACCGGCATCACCGATCGGCCCCAGTACTCCGACGCCCGCGCCATCGCCTCCCGGGTGGCCGAGCTCTACACCGACGGTGAGGTCGACCAGGTCGTGATGGTCTACAACCGCTTCGTCTCGGCGCTCACCCAGCAGCTCGAGACGCTCGAGGTGCTGCCCGTTCCCAAGAAGGCGCTCTCGGGCGCCGAGCCGGAGCTGATCGAGGGCGCCTACCTCGAGGAGCCCGACCGCTCTGAGATCCTGCGCCACCTGCTGCCCACCTACGTCGAGGTCACGATCTTCCGGGCGCTGCTCGAGTCGACCGCCTCCGAGCACGGCGCCCGCATGACGGCGATGGGCAACGCGACCGAGAACGCCTCGAACCTGATCGACTCGCTCACGCTGGCCATGAACCGCGCGCGCCAGGGCGAGATCACGCAGCAGATCCTCGAGGTCGTCGCAGGCGCCGACGCGCTCGAATAGCGGAGCTACACTGAACGCCGTGGTGGATCGTGTGGGTCAGCTGTGGGACCGGTCGCTCGTGCGGGTGGTCTTCACGACGGTGTCGGTGATCGTCCTGCTCGCGGGGCTGGTGGTGTACATCAGCTCGCGGGACGGCGTCCGCGCGGCCACGACGCCCGGCTCGGCGATTGCGGCGACGCCGAGCGCGGACAAGCTCTACGGGCCCCAGATCAAGCTGCCGAAGCAGGCGCTCGCAACGGCGCAGCGCTTCATCCAGACCGCCGTCCTGCGCGCCGACGTCGCGGCCGCTTGGACGCTCATCACGCCGCACGTACGCGGCGGCCTCACCCGGGCGCAGTGGGATACCGGCGCGATCCCGGTCGTCCCGTACCCGCGCCAGAAGTTCGGCGGCGCCAAGTTCAAGATCGACCGGTCGCGGCAGCGCGACATCCTGCTCGAGGTGCTGCTGACGTCGCACAAGCTGGGCGTCGCGCCGATCGACCAGTTCATCGAGCTCGTCCCGCGGCACGGCCGCTGGCTCGTGCAGGACTTCTCGCCCCGCGGCGTCAATCCACCGCTTCCCGCAGCGCAGCCGTAGTTTCCGATGTGACGCGTCCATCTTGCCGGGCGCCGTTTCCCTCGTTATCCTGAGCCCTGCCGATGGCGTCACACCAAGAACGATCGACACTCGTCCCCGGTGCAGCTGTCGGCGTCGCGCTCCCGGGCAGCGCGGAGGGCGGCGGCGGCGGCGATGTCCGCGCCCGCGGCTACTGGGAACAGGCCTGGATCCGCTTCCGCCGCGACCGCGTCGCCCTCGCCAGCGGGATCATGATCATCCTGATCGTGCTCGCGGCCTTCATCGGCGCCCCGCTGGCGGCGCACATCCTCGGGCACGGGCCGAACGACATCAACTCGAACGCCGTCATCAATTTCGCGCCGGCCGGGCCGTTCTCGAGCGTCAAGGATCAGAACGGCAACCCGACGTACTACGTGCTCGGCGCGTCCGATGCCGTCGGCCGCGACGAGTTCCTGCGCGTGCTCTCGGGCGCGCGCGTCTCGCTCGAGGTCGCGGTGTTCGCCACGATCATCGGCCTGTTCGTCGGCGTGGTGATGGGAACGCTGGCCGGCTTCTACGGCGGGCTCACCGACACCGTCGTCTCGCGCATGACCGAGATCGTCATGGCCTTCCCGCTGCTGCTGTTTGCGATCGGGATCGCCGCGACCGTCGGTGACCGGCTCAACTCCTACACGATGTTCGGGCTGTTCGTGCCCGGGATTGTCACGCTGATCATCATCATCAGCGTCTTCTCGTGGTACTACCCTGCCCGAATCGTGCGGGCGCAGGTGCTGTCGCTGCGCGAGAAGGAGTTCGTCGAGGCGGCGCGCATGGTCGGCGGCTCGAACTTCCGCATCATGCGCTCGCACCTGCTGCCGCACCTGGTGGGCACGATCATCGTCTACGGCACGCTCACCGTGGCCACGAACATCCTGTTCGAGGCGGCGCTCTCATACCTCGGCGTCGGTCTGCCGCCCCCGAACGCGAGCTGGGGCAACCTGCTCTCCGACGCGGTCACGTACTACACGGTGCAGCCGTGGCTGATCGTGTGGCCGGGCGTCGCGATCCTGATCACGACGCTGTCGTTCAACCTGCTGGGCGACGGCATGCGCGACGCGATCGACCCCCGCTCGACGCTCTAGCTTCGCGGCTCTAACTTCCCGCCCGACATGGCGTCTAAGCGGTCGTAGCATGGGGACCGGGCGCAGTGCGTCCGTGGTCCTTGAAATCCAACTCGAGGGGTACACATGAGACGACCGGGATTGTGGCTCGCGGTGGGTTCGCTCACCGTGGGCGTCGTTCTCCTCGCTGCCGGCTGCGGCAACTCCAGCAGCTCGGGCAGCACAGGGAGTTCGAGCACGCCGGGGGGCCAGAGCGTGGGCGCTCACGTCAACGGCGGCACGCTCAAGGTGGCGGCGCACGGAGACATCGATTTCATCGATCCCGCCCTCGCCTACTACCAGACGTCGTGGCAGATCGAGTACGCCACGTGCGTGAAGCTTCTGAACTACCCCGACAAGTCGGGTGACGCCGGCAAGGTGCTGACCCCCGAGGCCGCCTCGGCGCTGCCGACGGTATCCGCGGACGGCAAGACGTACACCTTCACCGTCCCGGCCGGCAAGTTCAAGTTCAACACGGGCGAGCCGGTGACGGCGGCCACGTTCCAGCATGCGCTCGAGCGTGACCTGAGCCCGAAGCAGGCGTCGTACTTCGGCGCCACGTTCCTGAGCGACGTGCAGGGCGCATCGACCTACAAGGGCCTGCCCGCACACGTCTCCGGCATCAAGGTGACCGGCGACCAGCTCTCGATCACGCTGACCAAGGACGACGCCGGCTTCCTCTCCAAGGTGGCCACGCCGTTCGCCTGCGCCATCCCGAAGAACACGCCGATCAACTCGAAGGGCGTCCAGTCGATCGCCGGCGCCGGCCCGTACTACATCTCGAACTGGACCCAGCACCGCTCGATCGTGCTGAAGAAGAACCCGAACTACCACGGCACGCGGCCGCACTACCTGGACCAGATCGACTACACCCAGCTGACCATCGACCAGAACCAGGGCACCCTGGAGCTCAAGAACGGCCAGCTCGACTACTGCCCGGACTGCGTTCCCGGCAGCCAGACGTTCCAGCTGAACCAGGAGTTCGGTCCGGAGGGCACGTCGACGAAGTCGTCGGGTGACCAGCGGTTCTTCATCACCCCGGCGGCGATCATCTCGTACTTCGCGCTGAACACCGTTCGGCCGACCTTCCAGAACCCGCTCGTGCGCGAGGCGGTCAACTGGGCGATCGACCGGCCGGCGATCGAGAAGCCGTACGGCTACGGCTACGGAACGCCGGGCGACAAGATCCTGCCGCCCGCGCTGCCTGGCAGCCAGTTCGAGAAGAGCCTGTACCCGACGACGAGCCCCACGGCAGCCGACATCAACAAGGCCAAGGCGCTCATCAAGCAGGCCGGCGTCACGACGCCGCTGACGGCGATCGAGTACTCGACCGCCGGCACCCCGTCGGTGAGCTCTGCCGACGCCGTGCTCCAGTCGAACCTCGCCAAGATCGGGATCAAGGTGCAGCCCAAGTACTTCACCCGCGCTCTGCAGTTCCAGAACGAAGGTGTGAAGGGCGTGGCGATGGACATCGCCAACGAGGGCTGGATCGAGGACTATCCCGATCCGTACGACTTCATGAACATCCTGCTGTCGGGCGACAACATCCCGAAGACGGGCGGGAACAACTTCGCCTACTTCAACGTCCCCAAGTACAACCAGCAGATGGATCACGCCAACACGCTGAGCGGGAACCAGCGCTACCAGGCGTACGGCGCCATCGCGACGGACATGATGACCAACGATCCGCCGTGGGCACCGTGGCTCTACACCAACAACATCGACTTCTTCGGCCCGAACGTGGGCTGCACGGTCGATACCCCCTCGTACATCATGGATCTCGCCACGATGTGCCTGAAGAAGTAGCGGAGCGGTAGACTCGCTGCTTAGATGAGAAGCGCGGGGCGCCGGCTTGACCGGCGCCCCGCAAATCCTTCGAACACCGGGAGAACGGCATGGTTCGGTACGTGATCAGGCGCCTGCTCTGGGCGGTCGTCCTTTTCATCGCGGTGACGGTGGTCACCTACCTGATCTTCTTCCTGATCCCGGTCGACCCGGCCCGCCTCGCGGCGGGCAAGTCCGCCACGCCGGCCGAGGTGAAGGCGGTCGCCCACAGGCTGTACCTCGACCGGCCGGTGTACGAGCAGTACCTGCATTTCCTGGGCCAGCTCGTGCTCCACGGAAGCCTCGGCTACTCGTTCAACGACCGCCAGAGCGTCAACTCGTCGATCTTCGCCGCTGCGCCGGTGACCGCGTCTCTCGTCATTGGCGGCGCCGTGGTGTGGATGCTGATCGCGGTGCCGGTCGGGATCCTCTCGGCGCTCAAGCCGCGGTCGCTCGGCGACAGGATGGCCATGGTCGGCGTCCTCGGCGGCATCTCGGCGCACCCGGTGTGGATCGGCCTCATGGCCTCCTACATCTTCGGCTACAAGCTGAACCTGCTCCCGATCCAGGGCTACTGCAACCTGCGCGGGGCGTCGCCCGGTCAGGCCTGCGGCGGGCCCGTCGACTGGTTCACGCACATGCTCATGCCGTGGCTCGTGTTCGCCGTGCTCTACTCGGCGTTCTACGTGCGCATGATCAGGGCGAACGTGATGGAGACGCTGAACGAGGACTACGTGCGAACCGCGCGCGCCAAGGGCGCGCCGGAGTCGATCGTGATGCGCCGGCACGTGCTCCGAAACGCGATGCTCCCGGTCGTCACCATGCTCGGCATGGACATCGCGATCGCCCTCGGCGGCGCGGTGCTGATCGAGGAGGTGTTCGGCCTGCCCGGGCTGGGCGACCTCGCGATCCAGTCGGTGTACCAGTTCGACTTACCGAAGATCGTGGGGGTGACCGTGTTCGCCTCGGTGCTCGTGATCGGCTTCAACCTGCTGGTCGACCTCCTGTATGCGTGGATCGACCCCAGAATCAGGCTGGCCTAGCATCCTCTCGGTAGACTGACCGCGTGGCGCTTCTCGACGTTCGCGACCTCAAGACGCAGTTCCGCACCGACGACGGCATCGTCGGTGCGGTCGACGGCGTCTCGTTCTCGGTCGAGAAGGGCAAGACGCTCGCCATCGTGGGCGAGTCGGGCTGTGGCAAGAGCGTCACCTGCCTGACGATCCTCGGGCTCAACCCGCGCGCGAAGACGATCTCGACCGGCGAGGCCGTCTTCAAGGGTCGCAACCTGCTCGACCTGCCGGTCTCGGAGCTGCGCAAGGTGCGCGGGAACGAGATCTCGATGATCTTCCAGGACCCGATGACGTCCCTGAACCCGGTGCACTCCATCGGCAAGCAGCTGCGCGAGGCGATCACGCTGCACGCCGACGCGTCGAAGGCGGCCGCCAGCAAGCGCGCCCTCGAGATGCTGAAGGCCGTGGGGATCCCCCGCGCAGAGCAGCGGCTCGAGGACTACCCGCACCAGTTCTCGGGCGGGATGCGGCAGCGGGTGATGATCGCGATGGCGCTCATCAACAACCCCGACCTGCTGATCGCCGACGAGCCGACGACCGCCCTCGACGTGACGACCCAGGCGCAGATCCTCAAGCTGATGAACGACCTGCAGCGCGACTTCGGAAGCGCGATCATTCTGATCACGCATGACCTCGGCGTCGTCGCCGAGACCGCCGACGAGGTGCTGGTCATGTATGCCGCAAAGCCGGCCGAGCAGGGCACCTACCAGGACATCTTCTACCACGCCCACCACCCCTACACCTGGGGGCTCATGCGCTCGCTGCCGCGCCTCGCCGGCGAGGGCCAGGAGCTGCGGCCGATCCCCGGATCGCCGCCGTCCCTGCTGCGCCCGCCCGCCGGCTGTCGCTTCCATCTGCGCTGCTCGTACGCGATGGACGTGTGCCGCCAGACCCAGCCGCCGTTCGACGCGGTGCCGGGTTCGAGCGTGCACCGGGCAGCATGCCATCTGGACGCCGAGACCCAGCGGCTCGAGGCGGAGAAGATCGTGGCCGAGACCATGGCGTCGGCGGGCTGAGGGGGAGCGGGTGGCCGAGGACCTCCTGACCGTCGAGAACATCGAGAAGCACTTCCCGGTGACGCGCGGCATCATCTTCCAGAAGGAGGTCGCCCGCGTCCGCGCCGTCGACGGCGTGTCGTTCACGATCCGCAAGGGCGAGACGCTGGGCGTCGTGGGCGAGTCCGGCTGCGGCAAGTCGACGATGGCCCGCTGCGTCATGCGGCTGCTCGACACGACCGGCGGCAAGATCGTGTTCGACGGGCAGGACATCACCAAGCTCAAGGGCAACGCCCTGATGCGCACGCGGCGCGAGATGATGATGGTGTTCCAGGATCCGTACGCGTCGCTCAACCCACGTAAGCGCGTCGGCGCGATCGTCGGCGAGGCGCTCGAGGTGCACAAGATCGGCACAGCGGCCGAGAACAAGCGCCGCGTGCAGGAGCTCTTGGACGTCGTCGGGCTGAACCCGGAGCACTACAACCGCTTCCCACACGAGTTCTCGGGCGGCCAGCGCCAGCGCATCGGCGTCGCCCGCGCGCTCGCGATCCGGCCCAAGCTGATCGTGTGCGACGAGCCGGTGTCGGCGCTCGACGTCTCCGTGCAGGCCCAGATCCTGAACCTGCTCAAGCGCCTGCAGCGGGAGTTCGACCTGACGTACATGTTCATCGCCCACGACCTCGACGTCGTGCGGCACATCTCAAACCGGGTCGCCGTGATGTATCTGGGGAAGCTGGTGGAGCTGGCCGACGGCAACGGCCTGTACGACCATCCCCGCCATCCATACACCGGCGCGCTGCTCTCGGCCATCCCGATCCCCAATCCCGACCTGGCCCGCGCGCGCAAGCCGGTCGTGCTCGAGGGCGACGTCCCCAGCCCGATCAACCCGCCCAGCGCCTGCCGCTTCCACCCCCGCTGCCCGCGCTTCCAGCCGGGCACGTGCGACGTGGACGAGCCGCAGCTCGTGTCGGACGAGAACGGGCACATGACAGCGTGCCACTACCCGCTCGAGAGCTGGCCGCTCGCCGACCTGCGCCTGCCGGCCAGCGGAGCGGCCACGTCCTAGCGCCGGATGGCGACGCGGCGCCAGATCGTCGACGGCGTCCGCCGCTTCCTCACCGTGGCCGCGGTCGCGGTCGCGGTGACCGCGCTGATCTCGCTCGGGCTCGGGCTGCTCGTCGGCGACTCGGTGAACCGGTCGCTCTCGGTCGGGTTCTACCTCGCGGCGTGCATGAGCATGCTGCTCGGCGTGTTCCTCGGGATCCGGCCTCCGGTGCGTCAGGAGGGCGACGCCGGGGCGCTCGGCGGGCTCTTCGGCGTGTTCGGCAGCGGACCGGTGCGGTTCGCCACGCCGGAGGAGCGCGAGGACTCGCTCGCGAGCTCGGCCCTCTTCGTCGTGCTCGGCCTCGTGCTCGTCCTGTGCGGCCTCGTATGTGACGGGCGCCATCCGCTGGCCTAACATTCGTCGTGACCATCACGTCGAACGATTGAGACCGTGTACACCGGCAACCCCCATCGCGATGAGTGCGACCGCGCGCGTGAGCTCGCCTCCAGGCGCCTCGACGGCGATCTGAGCGAGTTCGACGTGGGCGCTCTGCGCACGCATCTGCGCGACTGCGCCGAGTGCACCGAGGTGGCGGCCGCGATGGAGAGTCTCACCCACGGCATCCGCCGCTCGGTGCGGCTCCAGCCGGCGGCGCCCCGGCCCGTCGTCGTGTCGGCGGCCCGGCCGCGGAAGCGTCGCCCGGCGCGAAGCCTGCTCGTCACCGCGGCGGCGCTCACCGCCACGGCGGCCGCGGCCGGCGCGGGGGCGTTCGTCGCATCCCAGGCGCAACGCACGACGGCGCCGCCGTCGCACACGCAGACGATCGCCGAGCTCGCGCCGCTCGACCATCAGTTCCGCAGCATCCGCGAGGGCAAGCTCCTGCTCGTGCTGCCGCCGCCGCGCGTGCGCTCGCCGCACCTGCGCGGCGTCCTCGTCTAGCCCCGGACCGCGCGATGTGCGCGCGGCGACCGTAACGGACGGGCGGGCACCGGTACAGTGTCGTATGGCGCTGATCTCACAAGTCTCGTCGCGGGTCTGACACCTCGACCATGCCGCCCGTGTGGCGGCATCCATCGAGGCCCAGCGCATCGATGCCGAACTCGTGCCGCGCGAGGGTGCGAAGTGGCGTCTGCGCGTCCCGAGGTTCGTGTCACAAGGTCGGCCGGCGCTCATCGCCTTCGCTGGTAGAATCCGGCCTCGATAAGCCGAGAAACCCTCGCTCCGGCCCTCTTCCAAGGAGTTACATGTCCCAGACCGGACAGTCCGCGCACGTCGGCAAGATCGTCGAGATCAAGGGCGTCGTCGTGGACGCCGTGTTCCCCGGCGAGATGCCCTCGATCTACAACGCGCTCGAGATCGACGTGCCGGCGACCGGCAGCGAGACCTCCTCCCGCGTGCTCGTGGCGGAGGTGCAGCAGCACCTGGGCGACGGACGCGTGCGCGCGATCGCGATGGACGCGACCGACGGCCTGGCCCGTGGGCTCGAGGTGCGCGACACCGGTGGGCCGATCACCGTGCCGGTCGGCGAGGCCACCCTCGGCCGCATCTTCAATGTGCTCGGCGAGACGATCGACAACGGCGACCCGGTCGTGACCGAGGAGCGCTGGCCGATCCACCGCCCGGCGCCCGACTTCGAGATGCTGTCGCCGACCACCGAGATCTTCGAGACCGGGATCAAGGTGATCGACCTGCTCGCGCCGTACGTCAAGGGCGGCAAGGTGGGCCTGTTCGGCGGCGCCGGGGTGGGCAAGACCGTGCTCATCATGGAGCTGATCAACAACATCGCCCAGGAGCACGGCGGTCTCTCGGTGTTCGCAGGTGTGGGCGAGCGCACACGCGAGGGCAACGGGCTGTACCTCGAGATGAAGGAGTCGGGGGTCATCTCGAAGACGGCGCTCATGTTCGGGCAGATGAACGAGCCGCCGGGCGCCCGGCTGCGGGTGGGCCTCTCCGGCCTCACGATGGCGGAGTACTTCCGCGACCAGCTCGGGCAGGACGTCCTGCTCTTCATCGACAACATCTTCCGGTTCGTGCAGGCCGGCTCCGAGGTGTCGGCGCTGCTCGGCCGCATGCCGAGCGCCGTGGGCTATCAGCCCACCCTCGCCACCGAGATGGGCCAGCTGCAGGAGCGCATCACCTCGACCGCCAAGGGCTCGATCACCTCGATCCAGGCGATCTACGTGCCGGCCGACGACCTGACCGACCCGGCGCCGGCGGCGTCGTTCGCCCACCTCGACGCGACGACCACGCTCTCACGCGCGATCGCCGAGCGCGGCATCTACCCGGCCGTCGATCCGCTCGACTCGCGCTCGAACCTGCTCCAGCCCGGCACGGTCAGCGACGAGCACTACAAGACGGCGACGGACGTGCAGGAGGTGCTGCAGCGCTACAAGGACCTCGAGAGCATCATCGCGATCCTGGGCATGGACGAGCTGTCCGACGAGGACAAGGTGATCGTCGCGCGGGCGCGCAAGGTGCAGCAGTTCCTGGGCCAGCCGTTCCACGTCGCCGAGGTGTTCACCGGCACCCCGGGCAAGTACGTCCGCCTTGAGGACACGATTCGCGGCTTCCAGGAGATCCTGGACGGCAAGCACGACGAGCTGCCCGAGCAGGCGTTCCGGCTGGTCGGCGGCATCGAGGAAGCGGTCGAGGCGGCCGAGAAGCTCAAGGCAACGGTCTAGCGGTGCCCGAGTTCACGCCCTACCCGGTCGAGCTGATCACCCCCGAAGGGATCGCCTACGCGGGCGAGGCGGAACGGCTCGTCGTGCCCGGCGCCGCGGGCGAGCTCGGCATCCTGGCCAACCACGCGCCGCTGATCTCGCTGCTCAAGCCCGGCGAGACGCGGCTCACCGACGCCGACGGCACCGTGCGCCGCTACGCCACCGACGACGGCTACGTCCAGGTGCGCAAGAACCATGCGCTCGTGCTGGTGGGCGAGGCGGTGCCGGCCGAGTCGATCGATGCGGCCGAGGCCGGCCGCCGGCTCGACGAGGCCCAGGCGGCCCTCGATCGGGCCGTGGGCGGTGACGGCGACGAGGACGCCGCGCGGCGCGAGGTCGGCTTCGCCGAGGCGCTTGTCAAGACCGCACAAGCCTGACAGCCGCGCGCGAGGCTAGGGTTCGCAGCGCATGGCATATCCTGTCCACTTCGACGTGCAGCATCAGGAGCGCTACTCGCGCCTGTCGACGTTCTTCCGCTTCATCCTGGTGATCCCGCACCACATCGTGCTGTTCTTCTACGCGATCGCGGCGTTCGTGGTTGTCGTGATCGCCTGGTTCGCGATCCTCTTCACCGGCCGCTACCCGAGCGGCATGTTCGGCTTCATGACCGGCTTCATCCGCTATTCGACGCAGGTCACCTGCTACCAGTTCCTCCTCACCGACCGTTTCCCTGAGTTTGGCGGAGGGTCGTACGGGGACGCGTATCCGGTGCAGGTCGGCATCGACGAGCCGGAGCGTCTGTCGCGCCTGACGACATTCTTCCGCTCGATTATGTTGATCCCGGCGTACGTCATCCTGTACTTTCTGACGCTGCTGCTCGAAGTGCTTGCGTTCTTCGCCTGGTTCGTCGTCATCATCATCGGCCGGCTTCCGAAGGGAATCTTCGAGGTGATGGAGTTGCCGGCGCGGTACAGCGCCCGCTTCTCTGCGTATGCGGCGCTCGTGACGGACGCCTACCCGTGGTTCCAGGAGGAGACGCTGCCCGATCCCGCTCCGTGGACCGGGCCGCCCGCGGCCGTCTAGCATCTCCCGGGTGGCCGGCCACCCGTACCTGGATCTGATCGAGCGCAGGGCCGTCGTCTTCGACGGCGCGATGGGCACGCAGATCCAGGCCGTCGAGCTCGGCGCCGCCGACTTCGGCGGCGAGCGCCAGGTCGGCAACAACGACCACCTCTCGATCACGCGCCCCGACGTGATCGCGGCCATCCACGAGGCCTATCTGGAGGCGGGTGCCGACGTCGTCGAGACGAACAGCTTCCAGGCGTCGCGGATCCGGATGCAGGAGTGGGGGGTGGGCGAGCACACCCACGAGATCAATCTGAGCGCGGCGCGGATCGCGCGGGCGGCGGCCGACGCGTTCGCGACGCCGTCGCGCCCGCGGTTCGTGGCCGGGTCGATCGGCCCGAGCGGCATGCTGCCCTCGAGCGACGACCCCGCGCTCTCGGGGATCTCGTTCGCGGGTCTCTCGGAGGCCTTCCGCGAGCAGACGGCGGCCCTCGTCCAGGGCGGCGCCGACCTGATCCTGATCGAGACGCAGCAGGACATCCTCGAGACCAGGGCGGCGATCGACGGCGCCCGTGCGGCGTTCCGCGAGCTGGGGCGGTCGGTGCCGCTGCAGGTGCAGGTGGCCCTCGACGTCACCGGCCGCATGCTGCTCGGCACCGACGTCGGCGCGGTGCTCGCCATCCTGCACGGCATGCGCGCCGACGTGATGGGCGTCAACTGCTCCGTCGGTCCCGAGCACCTGCGCGAGCCGGTGCGCTACCTGTGCCAGCACGCGCCCGGGCCCGTGTCGGTGATCCCGAACGCGGGCCTGCCGCGTAACGTCGACGGGGTGGCGTCCTACCCGCTCGGGCCCGACGACATGGCCCGCGAGCTCGCCCAGTTCGTGTCGGAGTTCGGCGCCCCGGTCGTCGGCGGCTGCTGCGGCAGCACGCCGGAGCACATCGTGGCGCTGCGCGAGGCCGTCGAGGGCGTCGCCCGCGCGCCTCGCCAGGTCGTCTTCGAGCGGTCGCTCGCGAGCGCGATCACCGCCTCGGCGCTCGAGCAGCAGCCCAAGCCGCTCCTGATCGGCGAGCGCGTGAACACGCAGGGCAGCCGTGCGTTCAAGCAGGTGATGCTCGCCGACGACTACGACGGCGCGGTCGCGATCGCCCGCGACCAGGTCGAGGGCGGCGCGCACGCGCTCGACGTGTGCGTCGCGCTGACCGAGCGCGCCGACGAGGCGGACATGATGGGCACGCTCGTCAAGCGCCTGGCGATGAGCGTCGAGATGCCGCTCGTGATCGACTCGACCGACGCCGCGGTGATCGCTCGCGCGCTCGAGACCTACCCCGGCCGGGCGCTGATCAACTCGATCAACATGGAGAGCGGCCGCGAGCGGATCGAGGCGGTCGTCCCGCACGCCGTCCGCCACGGCGCCGCGTGCGTGGCGCTCACGATCGACCCCGAGGGCATGGCCAAGACGGCCGCGCGCAAGCTCGCGGTCGCGCAGGTGATCCACGACATCTGCGTCGGCGAGTACGGCATGCACCCGGGCGACCTGATCTTCGACACGCTCACCTTCACGCTGGCGACCGGGCAGGAGGAGTTCCGCCGCAGCGCGATCGAGACCATCGACGGCATCCGCGCCGTCAAGGAGGCGCTCCCCGGGGTGTGGACGGTGCTCGGCGTCTCGAACGTCTCGTTCGGGCTGTCGCCGCCGGCACGCGCGGTGCTGAACTCCGTGTTCCTGCACCATGCGATCGACGCCGGCCTCGACGCTGCGATCGTGAACCCGACCCACGTGCGCCCGGTGTACGAGATCTCCGAGCAGGAGCGCGAGCTGGCCGACGACCTGATCTTCGACCGCCGTCCGGACGCGCTCGAGCGCTGCATCGGCCACTTCGAGCAGACCGAGGTGGTGACGGCGCAGCAGGAGGACCCGTTCGAGGGCCTCGGCACCGACCGGCGCCTGCACGCGAAGATCCTGCACCGCACCCGCGAGGGGGTCGAGGACGACATCGACCTGGCGCTCGACGAGCGCGGCGGGCGCGACAACGACCGCGCCGTCGACGTCCTGAACGGCGTCCTCCTGCCGGCGATGAAGGACGTCGGCGACCGCTTCGGCGCGGGCGAGCTGATCCTGCCGTTCGTGCTCCAGTCCGCCGAGGTGATGAAGCGGTCGGTGGCCCACCTCGAGCGCTACCTGGATCGGCTCGAGGGCCAGGCCAAGGCCACCGTCGTGCTCGCGACCGTGTTCGGCGATGTCCACGACATCGGCAAGAACCTGGTGGGCACGATCCTCTCCAACAACGGCTACCGCGTGGTCGACCTGGGCCGGCAGGTGCCGCTGAACGTGATCATGGACAGCGCCGTGGCCGAGCACGCGGACGCGGTCGGCCTCTCGGCGCTGCTCGTCTCGACATCGCGCCAGATGCCGCTCGCGCTGCACGAGCTCGACCACCGCGGCCTGCACGTGCCGGTGCTGGTCGGCGGCGCCGCGATCAACCGCGCGTTCGGCCGCCGGATCGCGTTCCTGGACGACGGCCGCATGTACGAGCCCGGGGTGTTCTACTGCAAGGACGCGTTCGAGGGGCTCGGCGTCATGGACCGCCTGAGCGACGCGGAGCTGCGCGGCGGGCTGATCGCAGAGCGGCGCGAGCAGGCGGTGGCCGACCGCGACACGCCGAAGCCGGCCCCGGCGGCCGAGCCGGCGCCGGCGCGTGCCGGGCGGGCGACGTTGCGAGCGGACGTCGCCGTGCCGGAGCCGCCGTTCCTCGGCGCGCGGCTCGTGGACGCGATCGACCCGGCGGCGGCGTTCGCGCTGATGGACGAGCGGTCGCTGTACAAGCTCTCGTGGGGCGGCAAGGGCGTGCGCGGCGACGATTGGGAGCGGCTGCTGGCCGACGACTTCCGCCCGCGGCGGGCGCGGATGCAGGCCGAGGCGGTGGCGCAGGGCTGGATCGTGCCGCGCGCCGCATACGGATTCTTCGCGGCGGTCGCCGACGGCGACGACACTGTGGTGTTCGGCTCCGACGGCGGCGAGCTCGCCCGGTTCGAGTTCCCGCGCCAGGACCGGCATGACCGCCTGTGCATCTCCGACTACCTGCGCGAGGGCGGCGGCGGTCGCGACGTGATCGCCCTGCAGATCGTCACCGCCGGGGCCGAGGCGACCGAGCACATCGATGCCCTCCAGGCGGCGGGCGAGTACAGCGAGGCCTACTTCGCGCACGGCCTGGCGGTCGAGGCGGCCGAGGGCCTGGCCGAGTACGTCCACCGGCGCATCCTGTCCGAGCTCGGGCTCGAGGCGGGCCGCGGCCGCCGCTACTCGTGGGGCTACCCCGCCTGCCCCGACCTGGAGCAGCACGAGCTGGTGCTGCAGCTGCTGCCTCCGGCGGCCGAGCTCGGCATCGAGCTCTCCGCGGCCTATCAGTTCATCCCGGAGCAGACAACGGCCGCGATCGTCATCCACCATCCCCAAGCGACGTACTTCTCCGCCCGCCGCGGCATCCGCTCCGGCGGTGAATAAACGGGGTCAGACCCCGTCTATTCACGGTCTCGCGCTTGACGGAGGATTCGGGAGACGGTCGGTTGGCTGATACCGAGGTGGGTCGCGATCTGGGCTTGTGTATATCCGTACTCATGTCTGGCGGTCATCATCTGGGACGCGGACGCCGACGTGACCAAGGCGCCGAGATTCGGGCGTCCCGCCTCGACGCCGCGAGCGATGAACTCGACGTAGTGCGCCGCATTGGCTGCGAACAATGCGTGGACGTCCGACACGGCCAACCAGCTCGGCGGTCTCTGGAGTCCGGCCGTAGCTCGATGGCTCGACCATACCCATTCCTCGGCTGTCGGCGTGATCCCGGCGCGGACGGGATTGAGTGCGATGTAGCGAAGCGCTTGGAGGAGATGCGCGTCCCGCCGAATCAGCTCAGCGTGGAAGCGCCCTTGGAAAACATGACCTGTGCGGCTATGCGCCGTGTTGTAGCGAGCCGCGTACGTCCCGTTCAGGTACTGCATGCCGTCTGAGAGGCCCGGCTGAGTGGTCTTGAGGAGCAGGTGGTAGTGGTTGGGCATCAGGCAGTACGCGAGCAGTCGCCACCGCGCCTGTGCCACAGCCGCGACCATCGTTGCCACGAAGACTGAGTAGTCTCGATGACCATGGAAGATCGTGGCGCGACCTGATCCACGCGCAGTGACGTGATGGATCGCGCCTGGGTAGGTCACCCGTGGAGGTCTCGCCATCTCCCCACGGTACGAGCCGACGCCTCAACCCGGGCTGAATAAACGGGGTCTGACCCCGTCTATTCACTGCTCTGCCACAATCGGGGGGTGAGCGGTGTCGACGACCTTGCCCTGGCCGAAAGCCTGATCGGCTACGACACGTCGACCGAGGAGGGGATCCGTGGCGCGGTGGGGTTCCTGCAGGGCTGGCTCGAGGGGCAGGGGATCGGCCACAGCGTCGTCGAGGTGAACGGGCGGCCTGCGATCGTCGCCGCCGTCGGCGCCGGGCCGCGCACGCTGATCCTGAGCTCGCACGTCGATGTGGTCCCCGGCCACCCCGACCAGTTCACGCCGTGGCGCGAGAACGGCTCGCTGTACGGCCGCGGCGCCTACGACATGAAGGGCGCGCTCGCCGCGATGCTGGCCGCTCTGGCCGATCTCGCCGCCGACCCCGCGGCGCTCGCCGGCGCCCGGGTGAAGCTCCTGATCGCCCCGGACGAGGAGTCCGACGCCGACTCGATCGACGCAAAGGCCACCGCGCGCCTCGCCGACGCCGGCAACCTGGGCGAGTTCGCGATCTGCGGCGAGCCGACCGACTTGCACATCGGCGTCCAGGCCAAGGGCGCGCTCGTGGTGCGGTTCGACGTGCGCGGCCGCTCCGCCCACGGCTCAACCCCGTGGCTGGGCCAGAACGCCGTCCTGAAGGCGATTGACCTCTACCACCGCATCGGCGAGCTGCCCTTCGCGTCGGAGCGCTCCGAGCTCTTCGAGGGGCCGTCCGTCAGCCTGGGCCGGATCGCGGGCGGTCAGGCGGTGAACGCCGTCCCCGACCACTGCCGGATGGACGTCGACATTCGCCACCTGCCCACCCAGGATCCGGACGACGTGATGCGCCAGGTGCGCTCCCTCGATCCCGATGCGACCCTGCTCTACCAGGTCCCCGCCGCCCAGCTGAACCCCCACAACGACCACGTGAAGCTGCTGCGAACCGTCGTGCGTGAGCACCGCGACGGCAAGGCGATCGGGGTCGGCCGCCATGGCGCGTCCGACGCCGTGCTCTTCCTCGCCCGGGGGATCCCGTCCGTCGAGTTCGGCCCGGCCGGAGCCGGACACCACGGCCCGGACGAGCACGTCGACATCGCGTCGCTCGCCACCTACAGGCGGATCCTGGTCGGGTTCGCACGTGCATTGGCAGCAGCCCAGCTGGGGTAAGGACTCCGGCGGGCGAGGTCGAACCCTCGGTCTATACTCATTCGGGCCTGCCGCTGCGGGCCCGTTCCCACGAGCCCATGGCAACCCAGACTCCGCCAACGACGCCGAGTGACGGGGGTAGCGGCGGCAGACCGCCCCGGCCGCCACTGGCCAGGATGACCGTTTACGGCGCCGGCCCGCCTCCGCGCAAGCCCCGCAAGCGCAGGCGCGGCTGGGTGCGGGTGGCATTGTGGTCGACCGGCACGATCCTGCTCGTTGTGATCGCGGTCGCGGCCGCGGGGATCTACCTGTTCTACGGCGACTACTCGCGCATCACGACCCCGCCGAAGGACTTCCGGAATGCCGAGCCCTCGATCGATCCGACGCTGCCGATCGCCAACGCACCCGCGATCGCGCTCGTGATCGGATCCGACCACCGCTACACCGATGGCTCGGCGCCGGCCCGGTCGGACACGCTGATGCTCGTGCGCATCGATCCGCGCACGCACCTGATCTCGCTGCTGTCGTTGCCGCGCGACCTGTGGGTGGACATCCCCGGCTACGGCCAGGACAAGATCAACGCGGCCTACTCCGACGGCGGCCCCAAGCTGGCGCTGCAGACGGTGAAACAGGTGACGGGCCTGCACGTGAACTACCTGATCGGGGTCAACTTCCACAGCTTTACGAGCCTCGTGAACGAGCTCGGCGGCGTGTACATCCCGGTGGACCAGGCCTACGTCCACACCGAGGCCGAAAACAACGCCCTGCCCGTCAGCGAACGCTGGTCGGCGATCAACATCCTGCCCGGCTACCAGCTCCTGAACGGCGCGAACGCGCTCGCGTTCTCGCGCTTCCGCCACACCGACTCCGACTTCTACCGCACCGCCCGCCAGCAGGCGTTCCTGCACGCCTTCGAGCAGAAGGTCTCGGCGCGCTTCCACGGCATCAGCCTCACCGACCTGGGCACGATCAAGTCGGTCATCGACACGATCGCATCCAACGTCGACATCGCCGGCGCGTCGGGCGGGATCGGCATCCACACGATGCTCAACTACGCCACCCTCGCGTACTCGATCAAGGGCCACATCATCTCGACGCGCCTGCAGGCGGGGACGGCGATGATCGGGGCGGCGTCGGTCGTCGAGGCCACGCCGGGCGCGATGAAGCAGGCGGTGTATGCGTTCACGCACCCGCAGAACATCCCCTCGCCGACCGGCCAGCTGCCCACGGCACCAGTCAAGCACACGCAGAAGAAGCACAAGTTCAAGCCCGCCGTGGCGCCGGCGACCGTGTCGCTGTCGGTGCTGAACGGCACGCTCAAGACCGGTGTGGCGGCGACGACCGCGCAGCAGCTGGCCAAGTTCGGCTACACCACCTCGTCCGGCAACGCGCCCACTCAGTCCTACAACCAGACGTGGGTCTACTACGCCTCGGGCCACGCCCGGGCCGCGGCCGACGTCGCCCACATCATCGGCCACAGTCCCCCGACGGCGCCCATGCCGGCGGCGATCGCCTCGGCCGAGGACGTGGTCGTCGTGCTCGGAAGCGACTTCTCGGGCAAGCTCGCCGTGGCGCCGCCGAAGTCCGGGCACTCGTCCGCACTGCCGGCCGACATCACGCCGGACAGCCAGGCCTACCTGACGGAGTTCCGCTCGGTGACGCATCACGTCACCTTCCCGGTGCTCTACCCGACGGTCACGCAGGAGGCGTCGAACGTGCCGTCGCTCTACCCGATCCGGGCGTACCACATTCCGGCCGAGGGCCGGCACTGGAGCTCGCTCTACGCCTACTTCGAGCTCCCGAGCACGCCCGGTGCCAACTGGGGGATCGAGGAGACGCGCTTCGTCGACGCGCCCATCCTGGCCAACCCGAGCGCGGTGCGGCGGATCGGCGCGCGCACCTACCGGTTCTATTTCAACGGGGCGAAGATCCACATGATCGCGTTCGTCGAGCACGGCACGGCCTACTGGGTGCAGAACACGCTCCTGGACGACCTCTCGAACGCAGACATGATCGCGATCTCCAAGTCGCTCGCGCCGGCCGGATGAGCCAGACCGGGGATACCCAGCCGGTCGGCGTGATCGGTGTCGGCTACGTCGGCCTGGTCACGGCGGTGTGCTTCGCCGACCTCGGCCACGAGGTCGTCTGCCTGGACGTGAACGAGGCGCGGATCGAGGCGCTGCGGGCCGGGAAGGTGCCGATCTACGAACCCGGCGTCGACCGCCTCCTCGCGCGCAACCGCTCGCGCCTGCGCTTCACGCTCGATCTCGGCGAGGTGGTAGACCGCTGCCGGATCGTGTTCGTGTGCGTCGACACGCCGGCCACCTACTCGGGCGACGCCGACCTCTCCCGCGTCCGCGCCGTGGTCGACGCGCTGCCGCGGACGGGCGAGCGGTTCGTGCTCGTCATGAAGAGCACCGTCCCGGTCGGCACCGGCGAGAAGGTGCGCGAGGACATGGACGCGCGCGGCCTCGGCCACCTCGGCTATGTGGCCAACCCC
This sequence comes from uncultured Actinomycetes bacterium, assembly GCA_963825325.1. Lineage (GTDB taxonomy): Bacteria > Actinomycetota > Thermoleophilia > Gaiellales > JAICJC01 > JAICJC01. The sequence continues at coordinate 508,073 of CAWGSU010000006.1, read as the reverse complement.
GAGTTCCTGCGCGAGGGGCGGGCCGTCGCCGACTTCATGGAGCCCGACCGGATCGTGATCGGCGCGTTCGACGCCGCCGACGCCCGCGCTGTGGCCGACCTCTACGTGAACGTGCCCGCACCCGTCATCCGCACCGACGTCGCGAGCGCCGAGATGATCAAGTACGCCTCGAACGCGTTCCTGGCGACGAAGATCTCGTTCATCAACGAGATCGCGAACGTGTGCGAGGAGGTCGGCGCCGACGTCGGCGTCGTCGCCCAGGGGATGGGGCTGGACGCCCGCATCGGTACCCACTTCCTGCGCCCGGGCATCGGCTATGGCGGCAGCTGCTTCCCCAAGGACGTGAAGGCGCTGAAGCAGCTCGCCGGCAACTCCGGGTACCACTTCCAGCTGCTCATGTCCGTGATCGAGGTGAACGACCTGCAGAAGCGGCGGGTGGTGGGCAAGCTCGAGCGCCACCTGGGCTCGCTGCGGGGGACGCGGATCGCCCTGCTCGGCCTGGCGTTCAAGGCCGACACCGACGACATGCGCGAGGCGTCGAGCCTGGTGCTGGCCGCGCGGCTGCGGGCCGAGGGCGCGACCGTGGTGGGCTACGACCCGGTGGCGATGACGAACGCCGCCGCGCTGCTCGGCGCTGACGTCGAGCTCGCCGGCTCGATGCTCGAGGCCGTGACCGGCGCCGACGCTGCCGTGATCGTGACGGAGTGGGGCGAGTTCCGGCAGGTGTGCTCGGCGGCGGTGCGCGAGGCGATGCGAACGCCCCTGCTCGTCGACGGCCGCAACCTGCTCGACCCCGGGCAGGCGCGGGCGGCCGGGTTCGCGTACGAGTCGGTGGGACGGCCGTCGGATCCCGCCGACGTCGACCGCCCCGCCGCCGACGCCGCCGCTCGGTGATCGCGGTCGTCCTCGTCGGCGGGGAGGGGACGCGCCTGCGCCCGCTCACCCTGACGACGCCGAAGCCGATGCTGCCCGTGGCCAACCGGCCGTTCCTGGAGCACCAGATCGAGCACCTGCGTGCGCACGGGATCGACCGCATCCGGCTGGCCTGCGGATACCGCCCCGACGCGATCCGGGCGCACTTCGGCGACCGCCTGGAGTACATCGTCGAGCCCGAGCCGCTCGGGACGGGGGGTGCGATCGCCTACGCCGCCCGCGGCCTCGACGAGACGTTCGTCGTCGCAAACGGCGACGTGCTCACCGACCTCGACCTGACGGCCCTGGTCGGCTTTCATCGCGACGCGGGTGCGCGCATGACGCTCGCCCTGCACCCCGTCGAGGATCCCAGCCGGTACGGCGTCGTCGTCACCGATCCCGACGGCGCGGTGACGGCGTTTATCGAGAAGCCGGCCCCGGGCATCACGGACGCCGTGACGATCAATGCGGGCACCTACGTCGTCGAGCCCGAAGTGCTCGACCTGATCCCGTCCGGGCGGGCCGTGTCGGTCGAGTACGAGGTGTTCCCCAGGCTCGTCGGCGCCGGCCTCTACGCGCGCAGCTTCGAGGGCTACTGGCGCGACATCGGCACGCCGCAGAGCTACCTCGGCGCGAACCTCGAGCGGATGCCGCCCGAAGGCCTCGTCGATCCCACCGCCTGGGTCGATCCGGCCGCTTCGGTGCGCGCCTCCGTGGTCGGCCCGGGCTGCCGCATCGAGGCGGGTGCGCACGTCTCGGATTCCGTGCTTCTGGCCGGCGCGGTTGTGGCGGAGGGCCGGACGGTGGACAATCAGGTTGTGGGAACAACTGGAGAACCCGTTTGGTAGCGGCCGCCGACCCGTCCGGGATGGCGGACGCCATCGCCGGGATGGCGGAGCAGTTGCGGCAGGGAGAGCGAGTCGGCGCGGCGGTCGGCGTCGACGTGGCGCTCCCGGGCGCCGTCGTGATCGCCGCGATGGGCGGCTCGGCGATGGGCGGCGAGCTCCTGCGCGCGCTCGTCGCGGGCGAGTGTCCGGTGCCGATCACGCGCGTGCGCGGCTTCCGGATCCCGCACTGGGCCGGCCCGGGCACGCTCGTCCTGTGCGTGAGCTACTCCGGGGAGACCGAGGAGACGCTCGCCTGCGCGCGCCAGGCGCACCGCCAGGGCGCCGACATCCTGATCGTGGGCGCGGGCGGGACGCTTGTGAGCCTCGCGCAGGAGTGGGGGGTCGCCTACGCGCAGGTGCCGAGCGCCGTCGCGACCGGCCAGCCGCGGGCCGCGCTGGGCTACCTCTTCGGCGCGATGGCCGGCGCGTTCGGCGCGTGCGGCCTCGCCTCCGAGGGGATCGCGTCCGCCGCGGCCGAGGGCGTTGAGGCGGTCGACGGCGCCGCCGCGCGCGAGCTCGGCGAGCGGCTGGCGGCGACGATTCCGCTGATCTACGGCGCCGGGCCGATGGGCGCGGTCGCCTACCGGTGGAAGACGCAGATGAACGAGAACGCCAAGATGCACGCCTTCAGCCACGCCCTCCCCGAGCTGGCGCACAACGAGATCGTGGGCTGGGAGCACACGATGCCGGGGAGCTTCGCGGCCGTGCTCCTGTCCGATCCCGGCCAGGACGACGCCGTTCAGCGCAGCATCGCGGCGACCGCCGCGCTGATCGCGCCCGAGGCGGTGCTCGTCGAGATCGTCGAAGGGCGAGGCTCGACGCCGGCGGCGCGGGCGTTCTCGCTGGTCGCCCAGGGCGACTGGGCGAGCTACGGCGCGGCGCTGCGGCGCGGGATCGACCCGACGCCGGTGCAGAACATCAATGCGCTCAAGCAGGCGTTGCGCATCTAGCGCACGGTGGTGGGGTCCGCGTCGGTCTGGGCGCGCTCGGCACCGCCATCGGTCGCCGCCGCCGTCCGAGGCGGCCCACGGCCGCGTTATAGTGGCCCCCCGGTGATCGCGCCTCCCCGCTCCTCCGCGCTTGACCCGCATCGGATCGCCCGGCTGCAAGACGATGTGGTCGTCCTGCTCGACCAGACCCGTCTCCCCGGAGAGGTGGTCGAGATGCGCCTGCACACGTGGCAGGAGGTGGCCGCGGCCATCCGCGCCATGGTCGTGCGGGGCGCCCCGGCGATCGGCATCGCCGCCGCCTACGGGGCCGCCCTGGCGGCGGCATGCAGCCGGGCCGAAGACACCGGCGTGCTGCGCGAGGACGTCGAGCGCGCCTGCGCGGGCCTTGTCGCGACCCGGCCGACGGCGGTGAACCTGCCGTGGGCGATGGACGCGATGCGCGAGTGCGCGCAGCGCCCCTACCGCGACGCGGACGAGCTGCGCGCGGCGTTGCGGGCTCGCGCCGAGGCGCTGCACGCCGAGGAGGTCGAGCGCTGCCGGCGCATCGGCGGGCACGGCGCGGAGCTTCTGCGGGCGGGCGCCCAGGTGCTCACCCACTGCAACGCGGGCGCGCTCGCCACGGCTGGCTACGGTACCGCGCTCGGCGTGATCCGCTCCGCCTACCGCCGCGATCCGTCGCTGCACGTGTGGGTCGACGAGACCCGCCCGCTGCTGCAGGGCGCGCGCCTGACGGCCTGGGAGCTGAAGGAGGAGGGCATCTCGGCGACGCTCCTCACCGACTCGGCGGCGGGCTGGCTGATGGCGCAGGGCAAGGTGGACGCGGTGATCACGGGTGCCGATCGCGTCGCCGCAAACGGCGATACCGCGAACAAGATCGGCACGTACACGCTCAGCCTGCTCGCAAAAGCGCACGGCCTGCCGTTCTACATCGCCGCGCCGACGTCGACCATCGATCGTTCCATCGCGACCGGCGAGGACATCCCGATCGAGCACCGCCGCCCGGACGAGCTCGGGCCGGCGGTGCCGGAGGGCTTCGGGGTCTACAACCCCGCGTTCGACGTCACCCCGGCGGCCAACATCAGCGCGATCATCACCGAGCACGGCGTGCGGCGGCCGCCCTACCTGTTCGGCTGAGGGCGCGGGTGGGGCAAGACCGGTTCGGCGACCTGCGGGCGGCGCTTGAGGCGCACGGACAGGGTCATCTGCTCCGGTTCTGGGCCGAGCTGCCCGCCGCCGGGCGGGCGCGGCTTGCAGACGACCTGGAGTCGCTCGATCTCGACCTGCTCGACCGGCTGGTGGCGACGCTCGTGCGGGCGGGCGACGTGCCGGTCGACGTCGAGGGCGTCGTGCCTGCGCAGCTCGCTCCGGCGCCCTCCGCCGAGAGCATCGCCGCGGGAGAGCAGGCGCTCGCGCAGGGTGCGGTCGCGATCGTGATCGTCGCGGGCGGCCAGGGCACGCGGCTCGGGTTCGACGGCCCCAAGGGCTGCTATCCGATCGGCCCGGTCACGGACCGGTCGCTCTTCCAGATCCACTGCGAGAAGGTGGCGGCGGTCGGCAGGGGCCACGGGCCGACGCCGCCGCTCTACGTGATGACGAGCGACGAGAATCACGCGCCGACCGAGCGGTTCCTCGCCGGGCACGGCTGGTTCGGGCTGCCGCACGTGCGCCTCTTCCGCCAGGGCACGATGCCGGCAGTCGACGCCGCGACCGGCGCCGTGCTCCTGACCGAGCGCGACCACGTGGCGCTCAGCCCCGACGGCCACGGCGGCACGCTGCGCGCACTTGCCCGCGGCGGCTGTCTGGACGACATGCGCGCCCGCGGGATCGAGACGGTGTTCTACCTCCAGGTCGACAACCCGATGATCGCGATCGCCGACCCGGGCTTCGTCGGCGCGCACCGGCTCACCGGCGCCGACGTCTCGTCGAAGGTCGTGCGCAAGCGCGACCCGGGCGAGAAGGTGGGGATCGTGGCCGAGCGCGCCGGCCGCCAGCTCGTGATCGAGTACTCCGACCTGCCCGACCGGCTGGCGCAGCAGCGGCGGCCCGACGGCGGGCTCGCGTTCTCGGCGGGGAGCATCGCCCTGCACGTGTTCGCCCTGGACTTCATCGCCGGCCTGGCCGGGTCGGCCGAGCTGCCGTACCACCGGGCGCTGAAGGCCGTGCCCTACGTCGATGAGCTCGGGCAGCGGATCGAGCCGATCTTCGCGAACGCGGTCAAGTTCGAGCAGTTCATCTTCGACACCCTGCCGCTGACGCGGCGCGCGCTGGTGCTCGAGACCAGCCGGGCGGCCGAGTTCGAGCCGCTCAAGAACGCTTCCGGCGACTCCTCGCCCGAGACGGTGCGGCAGCGGTTGAGCGACGCCGCCGCCGATGTGCTCGAAGCCGCCGGGGCGATCGTCGCGCGGCGGGCCGACGGCTCTGCGGCCGTCCCGATCGAGCTGAGCCCCCTGATCGCCACGGATGCGGGCGAGCTGGCCCGGCGCGTGCCGGCGGGCACGGTCGTGGACGCCCCGTTCGCGCTTTCGTGACCGATCCGGCACAGCTGCGCGCACACGTGTGACGGCGCGTCCCGTACGGTCGCCCCAATGCGCCTGCTGCTCGATCTGCTCGTCCCTCCCCGCTGCGCGCTCTGCCGTCGCGCTGCCTCGGCGGTGTGTCCGGACTGCCTGGCCGCGCTGCCGCTGCTCGGTGGCCCCGCGTGCCGCCGCTGCGGCAAGCCGACCGCCGCGCCCGTCGCCGACTGCCGCGAGTGCCGCGGCCGGCGGCTGGGGTTCGACTCGGCCGTGGCGGCGCTCGCGTTCGAGGGGCGCGGGCGCGACCTCGTGCTGCGCTTCAAGGATGCGGGCCTGCACGGGCTGGCCGAGCCGGCCGCCGGGATCATCGCCACCGTCGTCGCGGCGCCGGAGTGCGATGTCGTGACCTGGGTGCCCGCCGACCGCTGGCGCACGATCCAGCGCGGCTACCACCCGCCGCAGGTGCTCGCGGCGAGCCTCGCGCGGCGCTGGGGCGTCCCCGCGCAGGGGCTGCTGCGGGCGGCGCCGATCCGGCGGCCGCAGCGCGGGCTCGACCACGCCGCCCGCAGGCGGAACGTGCGCGCCGCCTTCCGCGGGGTCCCGGCCGCGTCGGGCCGCCGCGTCGTGGTCATCGACGACGTGTTCACGACCGGCGCCACGCTCTCGGCCTGCGGAGCGGCGCTGCGGGCCGCGGGCGCGGACGCGGTGGCGGCCGTCAGCCTGGCCCGGGTCGTGCGGATCTAGCCGTGTCGCGTGAGCGCCGCCTCGGAGCGAGTATGTTTCCGGCACTCCTCCGTCAAAGGAGCCGCGGATGAAGCTGCAGGTTAAGGGCCGGAATGTGGACGTGACCGACGCGCTGTTCGCATATTCGGAGCGCAAGCTCGGGAAGCTTGCGCGGCACCTCTCCGACGAGAGCCGGTGTGAGCTGGAGCTCGCCGTCGAGCACAACCCGTCGATCAACGAGAAGCAGGTCGCCGAGGCGACTGTGTGGACGAAGGGGCCCGTGCTGCGCGCGCGTGAGTCGTCCACCGACATGTACGCCTCGATCGATCTCGTGGCGGACAAGCTCGAGCGCCAGGTGAAGCGCTACCGCAACAAGCGCAGCCGCAAGGGCGCCCAGCACATCGCCACCCACGTCGCGCCGCCCCCCGACGAGGCGGCGGCCCTGCCCGATGAGGAGGACGCGGTGATCGTCAAGTCCAAGCAGTTCAACATGAAGCCGATGCCTCCCGAGGAGGCGATGCTGCAGCTCGAGCTGATCGGGCACGACTTCTTCGTGTTCGTGAACGCCGACTCCGCCGACGTGAACGTGATCTACAAGCGCCGCGACGGCAATTACGGTCTCATCGAGCCGACGCGGGACGAGGGCTGAGCGGGTTCGAGCGCCGGGCAGCGGCGCTGGGCGTCGTGCTCGCATGGGGCGGGGCGGAGCTCGTTGCCGAGATCGAGCCGCTGTGGCTGGCGCTGTTCGACCACCACCGCGCGATCGGGTCGGCGGGGCTGCCGACGATCGACCGCGCCGAGACGTGGCCGCGGCGGCGAGCCCTGTACGAGCGGCTGCTCGCGACTCCGGACGCGTTCGCCCTGATCGCGCGCCGCGACGGCGACGCCGTGGGCTACGCGCTCGTGCACGTCCACGAGGGCGCCGACGACACGTGGCCGACGGGCGGGCGCATCGCGGAGCTCGAGTCGTTTGCGGTGCTCGCGCACGAGCGCGGCCGCGGTGTCGGCACGCTCCTGCTCGACGCGGTGGACGGGCATCTGGCCGATCTCGGCATCTTCGACATGGTGGTCGCGGTGCTGGTGGGGAACACCGCCGCTGAGGAGCTCTACCGCCGCCGCGGCCTCGTGCCGGCGATGACGAAAATGATCCGCCTCGGCGGCCCCGTAGACGGCCGGTAGGCCCGGCCTCCCCATCGCGGAGGGGTGAGCCGGACTCACCGGCTACGCGGCGGGGGTGAGCCGCCGGGCCCGGCCTGGCGTATTTCGGCGAATTGGGGCTTGAAGGCGCGGTGCGCCTGCCGACACCCCCAGCGACTTCCAATTGGGCCGCCGCAGGGCGAGTGCCCACGCCGAGGAGGGATCCCTCTTGAGATACGCCACCATTGCAGTCATCTGCCTGCTTGCGCTTGCCGCCAGCGCCACCGCCACCGCCATCGCCGCCACCGTCCCCGCCGATCCGGCCGGCAGCCCCGCCGCCCAGGGCGGCGGCGAGGCGTCCGCCGCCGTCATCGCGCTGCGCCACCAGATCCGCGTCACGCGCCGCCTCGCCCTGTGGACGGCGCACGCCGCCGCGCTTCCGGCCCCCCGGCACGGCCACGCCGAGCGCAGCGCCACCACCGTTCCCGCGCTCGTGCCGATCCTGGTGCGCTGGCAGGGACGCTTGCACCGCTACCGCGCGGCACTTGCGCGGCGGCAGCCCGCGCTCACCGGGCTGCGCTGCATCCACCGCTACGAAGGCGCGTGGAACGCCGTCTCCGACTCGACGCCCGCCTACTACGGCGGCCTGCAGATGGACCGCGCCTTTGAGCGCGCCTACGGCGCCGACGTCCTCACCGCCCACGCCGGCGCCGACGCTGACACCTGGTCGGCCCACGACCAGCTGATGGTTGCGATGCGCGCCTACCGCCAGGCCGGCTACAGCCCGTGGCCGAACACGGCGGCGGCCTGCGGGCTCAGCTGAGGCCGATCCGACCGCGCCGCACCGCTCGGTGCGTGGGCCAGGTGCGCCCCGTTCGATACCATCCAGGGGCCATGAGCGTCTTCCAGAAGATCCTGCGCGCCGGCGAGGGCCGGACGCTGAAGCGCATGCAGGAGCGCGTGCGTGACATCAACGCCCTCGAGCCCGACATGGAGCGCTTGTCCGACGACGAGCTGCGCGCGAAGACCGACGAGTTCCGGGCCCGGTTCGACCAGGGCGAGGAGCTCGACGAGCTCCTGCCCGAGGCGTTCGCGTGCGTCCGCGAGGCGGCCCGTCGCACGGTCAAGATGCGTCACTTCGACGTCCAGCTGATCGGCGGCATGGTGCTGCACGAGGGCCGCATCGCCGAGATGAAGACCGGCGAGGGCAAGACGCTCGTCGCCACCCTGGCCCTCTACCTGAACGCGCTCGCCGGCGTGAACGTCCAACTGGTGACGGTGAACGACTACCTCGCCAAGCGCGACGCCGAGTGGATGCGGCCCGTGTACGAGGCCCTGGGCGTCACCGTCGGCATCATCCAGTCGAACATGGCGGACGACTGGGAGCAGACCAACCGCCGCGCCGCCTATGCCTGCGACATCACCTACGGCACGAACTCCGAGTTCGGGTTCGACTACCTGCGCGACAACATGGCCGCCGAGCTGACGCAAACCGTCCAGCGCGGGCACTACTTCGCGATCGTGGACGAGGTCGACTCGATCCTGATCGACGAGGCGCGCACGCCGCTCATCATCTCCGGCCAGCCCGAGCAGGCGGCCGAGACCTATTACTCCTTCGCCAGCGTCGTGCGCGACCTGAGCCTCACGGACGACTACGAGGTCGACGAGAAGTTCCAGACCGCGTCGCCGACCGAGGAGGGCGTGACCAAGGTCGAGCGCGCGCTCAAGATCGAGAACCTGTACGCGCCCGAGAACGGCCAGCTGGTCAACCACCTGATCCAGGCGATCAAGGCGAAGGAGCTCTACCGGCGCGACGACGAGTACGTGATCGTCGACGGCGAGGTCAAGATCGTCGACGAGTTCACCGGCCGCATCATGGAGGGCCGGCGCTGGTCGGAGGGACTGCACCAGGCCGTCGAGGCCAAGGAGAACGTGAAGATCCAGGAGGAGAACGTGACCGTCGCCACGGTCACGATCCAGAACTACTTCCGCATGTACAAGAAGCTCGCAGGCATGACCGGTACGGCCCTCACCGAGGCCAACGAGTTCCACGACATCTACGCGCTCGAGGTGGTGCCGATCCCCACCCACCGGCCGATGGTGCGCGACGACAGAAACGACCAGATCTACCGCACGAAGGACGAGAAGTTCGCGGCGGTGGTCGAGGACATCGTCGAGCGCCACACCCTGGGCCAGCCGGTCCTCGTCGGCACGATCTCGGTCGAGGTGTCGGAGCACCTGTCGACGCTGCTCGGCCGTCGCGGCGTCGAGCACGAGGTCCTGAACGCCAAGAACCACGAGCGCGAGGCGCTGATCATCGAGGGCGCCGGCCAGCGCGGCGCGGTCACGATCGCGACGAACATGGCCGGCCGTGGCGTCGACATCAAGCTCGGGGAGGGCGTGTCCGGGCTCGGCGGCCTGTATGTCCTCGGCACCGAGCGGCACGAGTCGCGCCGGATCGACAACCAGCTGCGCGGCCGCTCCGGCCGCCAGGGCGACCCCGGCGAGTCGCGCTTCTTCCTGTCGGCCCAGGACGAGGTCATCCGCCTGTTCGCGGGCGAGCGCATCTACAAGATCCTCGACTCGCGCTTCGGTCCGCCCGACGGCGAGCCGATCGAGGCCAAGATGCTGACGAGCCGCATCGAGGGCGCACAGAAGAAGGTCGAGGAGTTCCACTTCGTCAACCGCAAGAACGTCGTCAAGTACGACGATGTCCTGAACGAGCAGCGCGAGCAGGTCTACTCCACCCGGCGCGAGATCCTCGAGGGCGAGGACCTGCACGAGATGGTGGCGGCCTGGTTCGAGGACGTGATCGAGGCCGCTGTCGACTCCCACACCGGCGGCGTCGGGTTCGCCGACGACTGGGACTGGGAGGGCATGTGGGTGGCGCTCCAGTCGGTGTACCCGATCCGGATCGGGCTCGACGACGTCGACCATCACAACATCACCCGCGAAGACCTGCTCGACCGCATCTTCGACGACGCCATCTCGGCGTACGAGGCGCGCGAGCAGGAGTGGGGCGAGGAGCTCACGCGCAACCTGGAGCGGTGGGTCGTGCTGCAAGTGCTCGACGCGCGCTGGCGCGAGCACCTCGACAACATGGACTACATGCGCCAGGGCATCGGCCTGCGCGGCTACGCGCAGAAGGATCCGCTGGTCGAGTACCGGGCCGAGGGCGCGGCGATGTTCAACGAGATGGACTTCCTGGTCAAGCAGGAGACGGTGCGCGCGCTGATGCACGTCGAGGTCGCGGTCGAGGACGAGGCCCAGTACGACCACTCCCCGCAGCGGCACGAGCAGCTCTCCTACGAGCACGACGCGGGCGCGACGCTCGAGGCGCTGGCCGCGGCCGGCGCGCCCAACGGCGAAGTCGAGCTCGACGGCGAGGCGTTCCCGGTCGTCGAGCAGCGCACCGTCGACCCCGAGCGCGACGTCGGCCGCAACGACCCGTGCTGGTGCGGCTCGGGCAAGAAGTTCAAGAAGTGCCATGGCGCATAACGGCGGCACCCCGGAGCCGCGGTCGCTCGACGAGCTGCGCCAGGCGGTCGAGGAGATCAGAGCCCAGTTGCACTGGGTTCGTGATTACCTTTGACCCGGATTCCCTGAGCGCACGCAAGGCCGAGCTCGAGGGCGAGACGTCGCAGCCCGGCTTCTGGGACGACCAGCGCCGGGCGGCGCGGGCGTCTGCCGAGCTGGCCCGCACGCAGCGCAACCTCGACATGTTCGAGCGCCTGCAGTCCGACGCGGGCGAGCTCGAAGGCATGCTCGAGATGGCCGCCGACGACGCCGAGTGGAAGGGCGAGGTCGAGCGGTCGCTCGGGCCGCTCGAACGCGACCTGGGCCGGCTGCAGGAGGAGGCGCTCTTCACCGGCGAGTACGACACCGGCCCCGCCGTCGTCGGCGTGCACGCGGGCGCGGGCGGCACCGACAGCCAGGACTGGGCCGAGATGCTGCTGCGCATGTACCTGCGCTGGGCCGAGTCGCGCGGGTTCAAGGCCGAGCTGCTCGAGGCGACACCCGGCGAGGAGGCGGGCCTGAAGAGCGCCACCTTCACCCTCGTCGGCGACAACGCCTACGGCATCATGCAGGCCGAGAAGGGCGTTCACCGCCTCGTGCGGCTCTCGCCGTTTGACTCGGCGCATCGCCGCCACACGAGCTTCGCGCAGGTCGAGGTGTCGCCGCTCGTCGACGACGACGTCGACGTCGAGATCGACGAGACCGAGCTGCGCATCGATACGTACCGCTCGCAGGGCGCCGGCGGCCAGCACGTGAACAAGACCGACTCCGCCGTCCGCCTGACCCACCTGCCGACCGGGATCGTGGTGCAGTGCCAGAACGAGCGCTCGCAGCTGCAGAACAAGGCCCAGGCCATGCGGATCCTGAAGTCCCGCCTGCTCGAGCGCGAGCGGGAGGAGCGCGAGGCGGCGATGGCGAAGGAGCGCGGCGAGGCCCAGGACATCTCGTTCGGCAGCCAGATCCGGTCCTATGTCCTGCACCCGTACACGATGGTGAACGACCACCGCACGAACATGAAGATCGGAAACGCCCAGGGAGTCCTCGACGGCGATCTGGATGAGCTCATCCGGGCCGAGCTGCTCCGCCGCGCGACCGCAAAGTCGTCGGCATGATCGGATGCGTCTGCATGGATAATGTTGGCAGATACTGGGAATGCGAGTGGTTGCGTTTGCACCCATCCGGCCACACCGGTACCCTGAACCGGCAGCCATCGCCCGTCGCGGCGACCCGAAGCCGCCTATGAGCAACGAGATCCGAATCCACCAGGCCGTGTCCGACGCGCCGCCGCCCGCATTCGATGCGGGTGCCGGGCCGCTCCGCGCGGCGACCGCACCGCCGCCGCCCGACGCCCCGCGCACCGCGGCGCAGGCGATGATCATCTTCGACGGGGTCTCCAAGGAGTATCAGGGCGGCGTGGTGGGGCTGAACGACGTCTCGGTGCAGATCGACAAGGGCGAGTTCGTCTTCCTGGTCGGCCCGTCCGGCTCGGGCAAGTCGACGTTCATCAAGCTGCTCCTGAAGGAGCTCGACGTCACGACGGGCAACCTGATCGTCGGCGGCCGCTCGCTGCCAAAGCTCAAGCGCTCGCGCGTGCCGACGCTGCGCCGCAACATCGGCTGCGTCTTCCAGGACTTCAAGCTGCTGCCCAACCGCAGCGTCTCTCAGAACGTCGCATACGCGCTCCAGGTGCAGGGCAAGTCGCGCGCCGAGATCCGCAAGAAGGTGCCGGACATCATCGGCCTCGTCGGCCTCGCCGACAAGGGCGACCGCTTCCCGCACGAGCTCTCGGGTGGCGAGCAGCAGCGCGTCTCGGTGGCGCGCGCGTTCGTCAACCACCCGCCGCTCCTGATCGCGGACGAGCCCACCGGCAACCTCGACCCGGACACGTCGGTCGGGATCATGCAGCTGCTCTACCGCATCAACCGCGCCGGCACCACCGTCGTCATGGCGACCCACGACCGCGAGATGGTCGACAAGATGCGCAGGCGGGTGATCCAGCTCGAAGGCGGGCGTGTCGTCCGCGACGATCGCCGCGGGGGCTACGAGGGTTGAGGTGGCGGTTCTTCTTCTGGGAGGCGCTGGCCTCGATCCGGGCGAACGCCGCGACGACGATGGCGGCGACGGTGACCGTGCTCATCGTCACGTTCCTGCTCGGCATTTTCGTGAGCACGGCCTGGTGGGTCTACCACTACGCCGTCGGCGTCCGCAACGAGGTCACGGTCAAGCTCTACCTGCCGGGTGACTACTCCAGCAACGCGGCCAAGCGCGGCTTGGTCGCAAACCAGGTGAAGAACCTGCCGAACGTGAAGTCGTTCCGGTACGTCTCGCCCGACGCGGCCGTGAAGATGCTCTCGCCGAGCGCCCAGAAGGCGCTGATCGAGTACATGAAGGGCGGCCAGGCCAACCCGCTGCCGCCGGCGTTCTACGTCAAGCTCACCGACGCGAACAAGGCGGGGGTGACGGCGGCCGCCGCGCAGAAGATCTCGGCGATCCACAACTGCGGGCAGGAGCCGTGCGTGACATACGGCAAGAAGATCACCGACCGCGTGCTGAACACGCTGAAATACGTGCTCTACTTCGTGTTCGGGTTAATGATCCTGCTCGGCGTGGCCGCGATCGTGCTGATCCAGAACACGATCCGGCTCTCGATCTTCTCCCGCCGGCGCGAGATCGAGGTGATGAAGCTCGTTGGGGCGACCAACGCCTTCGTCCGCCTCCCATTCATGCTCGAGGGCATGCTCACGGGCCTCCTGGGGGCGATCGGGGCGCTCGCCCTGCTGGCGGTCGTCTACTTCGCCCTGAACGGCTACGACCGCGGCCTGACCGATCCGGCCCGCCTGGTCGGCGTGCCGCTCCTGATCGGCATGCTGGCCGCGTTCGGGCTCCTGCTCGGCGCGTTCGGCTCCGGCCTCACGCTGCGCCGCTTCCTGAGGGTCTGACTCACCGAACGTCATCGCGCTTGCAGACGCGGGCCGCTGCAAGCGTTACAATCTGCGGTCGGTGAAGGGGCACCGTCTACTCGCGCTGGCCGTTGCCACCGTGGCGCTTCTGGCGTCATTCACGGTCGGGTTCGAGCTCCGGACGCAATCGCTCTCGGAGCCCGCTCCGGGCCCGCGTTCGGCACCCCTTCGCACGCAGGTGCTGGACGACCTCCAGGCCTACTACTTCCGCAGGCTGCCGCGCGCGGCCGCCCGCGCGCACACGGTCGCGGCGATGCTGCAGTCGCTGGGCGATCCGTACACCCGCTACCTGCCCCCGAGCGCGTATACCCAGCTGCGCAACGCCGAGGCGGGCACCTATGCGGGGGTCGGCCTCGGCCTGCTGCGTGAGCGGCGCGGGCTGCGCGTGACCGCCTCGATCCCCGGGCTGCCGGGGAGGGAGGCCGGCATCCGCCCGGGCGACGTGATCACGACCATCGACGGCACCTCGCTCGCGAGCCTCTCCTACCGGCGCGCGCTCGACCTGATCGGCGGCCGCGCCGGCCAGGCGATGCACCTGCAGGTCGTCCGCTCGGGCCATGCGCCGATGGAGCTCACGCTCGTGCGCCGCCCGATCGTGCTGCCGTACGTGTCGAGCCGGGTGCTGCGCTCCGACGGGGAGCGTGTGTGTGTGATCCGCCTGCTGAGCTTCCCGGCGACGGCGGCGGCGCAGGTGCGCCGGATCGCGGCGCGCGCGGGGCGGCGGCACGAGCCGGTGATCCTCGACCTGCGCGGCAACCCCGGCGGCCTGCTCTCGCAGGCGGTGGCCGTCGTGCGCGTGTTCGCGGCCAGGGGCATCGTGGTGAAGACGCAGGGCCTGCACGAGCCGGCGCGCCGGTTCGAGGCCGACGACACCGCGGTCGGCAAGCTGCGCCTGGCCGTCCTCATCAACGGCGGCACGGCCAGTGCGGCCGAGGTCGTGGCCGGAGCGCTGCGCGCCGACGCGGGCGCGATCGTCATCGGCCGGCGCAGCTACGGCAAGGGCACGGTGCAGGCGATCGAGCCGCTCGACGGCGGCGGGGCGCTCAAGCTGACGGTGGCCCGGTTCACGCTCCCCGGCGGACTGGTGGTCGAGGGTCGCGGCATCCGCCCCGACATCGCCATCACCGCCCGGCCGGGCCCGGCCGACCGCGTCCTGCGCGCTGCCCTCTTCGCGCTGCGCGACCCTTGACGCTCGCGCCGGCGGTGGCGCCGGTCGTCTGCGAGGTGTCGCTGCGGGCGCGATTCGTCGTCGGCGAGCCGTTCTTCGCGCCGGGTCCGCCGGTGACGCTCGGCCGGGTCGGGGCGGCCGGCATCGATCCCGGAGACCTGGTGGCCGTCGTGGTCACGGGGCCCGGGCAGGGCTCCGTGGTCGAGCATCTCGGGCCCGCCGCCGACGTGTCCGCCGTGCTGCACGGCCTCGCGATCGAGGCGGGCGTCGCCGCGCCGTGGCCCGATGACGTCCTGGCCGAGGTGGCTGCGCTGCCCGCCGAGGCGCCGGCCGGGGGCGAGCGCACCGACCTGCGCCCGCTCCTGACGCTCACGATCGACCCGCCCGACGCCCGCGACCACGACGACGCGCTGTCGGTGGACGGCGACCGTGTGCTCGTCCACATCGCCGACGTGACGGCCTTCGTCGCCCAGGGCGGTGCGGTCGACCGCGCGGCGGCGCGGCGGGCGACGTCGGTGTACCTGCCGGGGCGCGTCGACCCGATGCTGCCCGAGCGGCTCTCGTCCGACCTCTGCAGCCTGCTGCCCGGCCGCGACCGGCTCGCGGTCACCGTCGATGTGGGCGCGCCCGGGCCGCTCCGCGCCTCCCGCAGCATCGTGCGCAGCGACCACCGGCTGACCTACGACGAGGCCGAGGCAATGCTCGCGACCGGCGCGGGCCCACCCGACCTTGTCGCCGCGCTGCGCCGCCTCGACGCCCTCGCGCGCGAGCGCGCCGCGGCGCGCCTTCACCGCGGCGGGATCGCCGTCGACGCGCCGGAGCGGGCGTTCCGGATCGAGGCCGGCGCGGTCGTCGCGGGCGCGAGCCGCCGCTCCGGGCCCGCGCACGTGCTGGTCGAGGAGATGATGCTGGCCGCGAACGAGGCGGTGGCGGTCGAGCTCGCGGCGGCCGGCGTTCCGGGGCCGTACCGCGTGCACGAGCCGCCGGAGCCCGATGCGCTGCACCAGCTCGTCGAGCGCCTCACCGCCCTGTCGGTGCCGACGCCCCCGTGGCCGGACTCGCTCCCGCCGGCGGAGGCGGCGCGCTACGCCGGTGCGCTCAGCCAGGCGGTGGCGCGGTACGTGCGCACGTCGGGACGCGGCAAGAGCGCCTACCCGGGCATGGTGCTGCGCGCCTTGCGCAAGGCCCGCTACGACGCCCGCAATCTCGGCCACGCCGGTCTTGCGAGCACGGCGTACTGCCACTTCACCTCGCCGATCCGGCGGCATCCGGACATGCTGGTGCACCGCGCGCTTCTGCGCCGCATCGGCCTCGACGCCACGCCGCCGCCCGCGTCCGCCGACGTGGCCGAGGCCGCCGCCCACGCCTCGGACGCCGAGCGCGCGGCCGAGGCGCTCGAGCGCCGGGCGGACGACATCTGCGCCGCATTCCTGCTCGAGCGCGAGCTGTACGAGCAGGGCTACGACGCGACGTTTCGGGGTGAGGTCGTCGGTCTGGTCGCCGCGGGCGCCTTCGTGCGCTTCGGCGAGCTCTTCGAGGGCTACCTGCCGGGGCGGTCGTGGTCGGGCGAGTACGTCGACCTCGACCCGCTCGGAGTGGCGCTCGTGGCAGCTCGCAGCGGCCGCCGGCTGCGGCTCGGAGACGCCGTATCCGTGTCCGTGCAGGCGGTCGATCGCACCACCGGGCGGGTGCGGATTCGCGCAGCGCACGCAACCTAGGGCACAATCCGGATGATGCGACCGGGGCGGGGGAAGCGAGTATGGGCCGCACGGCTTGCCGTGGTCGCCGTCGTGCTCGCCGCGGCGGGCGGCATCGCGGTCGTCCTGACGGGTGCCAGCGGCAGCGCTGCGCACGGGCACAGGCCCCCTCCCGACCCGACGACGCCCGTCGGCCCGTTCGTCGCCGCGTGGCACGCACACGACTTCGCCGGCATGTATGCGCTGATCAGCCCGACCGCCCGGGCGCGCATCTCCTACCAGCACTTCGTCGCCCTCTACACGCACGCGGCGGCCACCGCGACGATGCGCGGCGTGCACGCGACCGGCCGCCCGCACCGCCAGGGCGCCGCCGTGACCGTGCCCGTCTCGGTGGCCACGCGCCTCTTTGGCCGCCTCGCCGAGACGCTGACGGTGCCCGTCGTCGGGGCCGGGAAGCACCGCAGGGTGGCGTGGACGCGTGCGCTCACGTTCCCGGGGCTGCTGGCGGGTGAGCAGCTGACCGTCACCTCCCGTGCCCCGGTCGGCCGCGGCCGCATCCTCGATCGCAGCGGCCAGGTGCTCGCCGACGGGCCGGCGACGGCACGCACGTACCCGCAGGGGTCGGCGTTCGCCGTCGTCACCGGGTTCGTCAAGCGGCCCGCGCCCGCCGCCGTCGCCACCCGCATCCGCGCGGGCTGGCCGGCGACGCAGCCGTACGGCCAGGGCGGGCTCGAGGAGTCGCTCGATCCGCTGCTCGCAGGGACGCCGCAGTTCGTGCTGCGGGCCGTGGCAAAGGCCACCGCGGCGAACCGGGTCCTGGCGGTGCATCCCGGCACGAATCCCCAGGACGTCACCACCACGTTGCGGGTGCCGATCCAGCAGGCGGCGGCGACGGCGCTCGGCGGCCGCTACGGCGGCGTCGTCGTCCTGAGCGCCCGAACCGGCGCGGTCGAGGCCGACGTCGGGCTCGGCATGGACGCGCTGCAGCCGCCCGGGTCGTCGTTCAAGGTCATCACCTCGGCGGCGGCGCTCGCGGCGAACAAGACCACCCTGTACACGACCTACCCGTACGCTCGCTACGCGCTCCTGAACGGCTGGAGGCTGCACAACTTCCACCACGAGGACTGCGGCGGGTCGCTGATCCTGTCGTTCGCCGTGAGCTGCAACTCGGTGTTCGGGCCGCTTGCGGTGTCGGTGGGCGGGCCCAAGCTCGTCGCGATGGCGAACGCGTTCGGGTTCAATCACTCGGCAGCGATCGCCTACCCGGTGCCGGAGAGCGTCACGCCCGCGGTGCCGACCCTGACGTCGGCGCTCGACCTCGGCGTCGCCGGCATCGGCCAGGGCGGCGTCGACGCGACGCCGCTGCAGATGGCCTCGGTGGCGCAGACGATCGGGTCGGGCTGCACGCGCAAGCCGCCGTTCTTGATCAGGCGCCCGCTCTCGGCGCGCGAGCCGCACGCGCCGGTGCGAGCGTGCCCGCGCAAGATCGCAGGCGAGGTCACGACGATGATGGAGGCGGTCGTCAGCGAGGGCACCGGCACGAGCGCGGCCATCCCCGGCGTCACCGTCGCGGGCAAGACCGGCACGTCCGAGATCGGCGGGCCGCACGTGCCCACCGACGCCTGGTTCATCGCGTTTGCGCCCGTCGGCGCGCCGAAGGTGGCCGTGGCGGTGCTGGTGGTCCGGGGCGGCGTCGGCGGCGACGTCGCCGCGCCGATCGCGCGCCAGGTGCTCGAGGCGGCGCTCGCGCAGTAGGGCGTGACGTGCGCGCGGGCGGGCGGCTCTGCTAGCATGGCCGCCGCCATGCAGCCGTGCAGCCGAAACCTCGATTCGACCCCCCAGAGGATCCTGCTGCTGCGCCACTGCGTGTCGCGCGTTCAGGGCTGACACGGCCCCGTGACGGGAGAGGTGCGCCCTCAGGGCCACCCCCCGTCCCCGCCGGCTCCGTCGTCCGCTCGATCCCGAGGACCCCATGAACGCTCGCACCCTCGCAGTCTTTCGCCTCTATCAGCTCTTCAACGGCATCCTCTTCTCCGGCCCGATCTGGGCGGTCTTCCTGCTCTCGCGCGGGCTCAGCCTGACCCAGTTCGGGATCGTGGAGGCGTGCCTGCACGTGGGCATGCTGCTCGCCCAGGTGCCGACCGGCGCCCTGGCCGACGCGCTCGGGCGGCGGCGGCTGCTCGTCACGGCCGGCTTCTTCTCGGCGGCGGCCGAGCTCGGCTACGTGTACGCGCCCGGCTTCGCCCTCATCTGCGTCGCGGGCGCCGTCCACGGGATCGCGTTCGCCCTGCGCACCGGCGCGGACGAGGCCTACCTGTTCGACTCGCTCGCTCATGACGATGCCCAGGCGCAGTTCCCGCGCATGCTCGGCGGCCTGTGGGCCGTGTTCCAGTTCGCGGGCGCGGTCTCGTTCATGGTCGGCGGGCTGATCGCGACCTACTCGCCGCCGCTGGCCTTCTGGCTCACGGCGGCGTGCGCGCTCACCGCGAGCGCGGTCGCGACCCGCCTGCCCGACGACGCCCGCGGCGAGGCGGCCCACGGCGTGCGCGTCGCGGCGAGCGGCCTGCGGGCGCTGCGGCACTCGCCCCGGCTGGCGGTGCTGACGCTCGCCTGGAGCGTCTACTGGGCGGCGGTCACGAGCTGGTGGTTCTACGCGGCGCCGCTCTTCCAGTCCCGCGGCGCGTCGGACGCGCTGCTCGGCGTCGTGCTCGGGGCGGCGCTCCTGGTGGGGTCGGGCTTCTCGTGGCTCGGCGGCCGGATCGGCGAGCGGGTGCCGTTGACGGTGTCGGTCGCCGTGGCCTCGGGCGCGGCCGCCGCGGGGATCGTGATCGGCGCCCTGCTGCCGGGCCTGGCCGGGCCCGTGATCGTGCTCGTCGTGATCGCCGGCGCCCCGGAGCTCGTCTACGTGACGCTGTCGACGTACCTTCAGCACAACACCCGCTCCGAGTTCCGGGCGACGTCGATGTCGATCGCCGAGGGCTGCTTCTCGATCCAGATGCTGTGGCTCTTCCCGCTCACGGCCTACGTGATCCAGCACCACGGCTACCCGCTCGGATTCGGCCTGTGCGCGTGTGTGATCGTGGTCGGCGCCGGGCTCTTCATCGGCTCGCAGCGCCTGCCAGGGCTCGAGATCGCGGGGGAGGGCGAGCCGGCAGCGGCGTGACGGATCGGTTGCGGGCGTCCCGTGCGGGTGAGACACTGTGCGATTGTCACTTTCATCACGAACGGGAGGCCGGGATGGGCAAGGTCTGGCGACGAGTGCTGCTGACAGGGATCGCCGCAGGCGCGGCGGCCATCATCGTGGGGACGGCGGCGGTGTCGCACGCCGGCGCGAGGGCGAACGATCGCGCGTTCGTCCTGTACGAGACGACGACGGATCGGGCGACGGTCGACGTCGACGGCTCGGGCACGTCGACACCGGGCGACGAGTTCATGTTCCACAGCGTGCTGACGACCCCCGGTGGGGCGGATGCCGGCAGCGTCGACGGGCACTGCACCGTGCTCATGGGCGGGCGGAACCTGTGCCACTCGGTGGCCACGCTGCGCCACGGGACGCTCAGCACCACGTTCCTGGCCGCCGCCGGCGCGGCCACGCTCAACATCTCGATCGACGGTGGCACGGGCGGGCTCGACCGCGCGCGCGGCCAGATCACCGCGGTGCGCGCCACGCAGACCGCGTTCCGGGAGGTCTTCGACATCGACCGCTGATCCCGTAGGATCGCCGGGTGACCTACTCGATCGTCGCGCGCGACGTGGGCACCGGCCAGCTCGGGGCCGCCATCCAGTCGGCCGCGTTCCGGGCCGGCGTCGACACGCTCTGGGTCGAGGCGGGTGTCGGCGCGGTCGCGACGCAGTCGTTCACCGACCCCGCGTACGGGCCGCTGTGCCTGCTCGCGCTGCGCACCGGCTCGACGGCCGCCCAGGCGCTGCGCGGCGCCGTGCGCCGCGACGGCATGTCCGCATACCGGCAGGTCGGCGTCGTCGCCGCGACGGGCACCGCCGCCGCCCACACCGGCGCGGCCTGCATCGCCGAGGCGGGGCATGTCCACCGCGCCGGCGTGTCCTGCCAGGCGAACATGATGGCGAGTGACCGCGTATGGCCCGCCATGCTCGACGCGTTCGCGGACGCGGCGGGCACGCTGGCGGAGCGGCTCGTGACCGCGCTCGAGGCCGCACAGGCCGAGGGCGGCGACTGGCGCGGGCAGGAGGCCGGCCGCGTGCTCGTCGTCGCCGGCGAGCCGAGCGGGACACCGTGGAAGGACGTGATCTGCGACGTGCGGGTCGATAACCACCCGCAGCCCGTCGCCGAGCTGCGCCGGCTGGTCGAGCGTACGCAGGCTCTGCAGGCGACCTGGGCGCCCGGCGAGCAGGCGTCGGTCGCCGAGGTGGTTGCGGCCGCGCAGACGGCGGGCCTCGAGGACGTTCACGTCGTGCTCGCGGCGCTGCGCGCGGCGGTCACGAGCGGCGAGGTCGACGCGGCGCGGGCGCATCTCGACCGCCTGGTCGCGCAGGAGCCGCGCTACCTCGATCTCGTCCGGCGGCTGCCGGGAGTGCCGCAGCTGCTCGGCCTCGAGCCCGTGCTGCCGCTGCCGAGCGCCCCGGCGCTCAGCCTGCGCGACGCTGGTCGCGCAGGATCTCGCGCGCCGCGTTCCGGCCCGGGCCGCCGGTGATGCCGCCCCCCGGATGCGCGCCGGCGCCGCACAGGTAGAGGCCGCGCACGCCGAGCCGGTGCCGGGCCAGGCCGACCACCGGCCGCCACGCGTAGAACTGGTCGAGCGCGGGCTCGGCATGGTAGAGGTGGCCGCCCGAGAGGCCGTATTCGCGTTCGATCGCCGCCGGCGTGAGCACGGCGGTCGCGTCGATCAGGGCGCCGATGCCCGGCGCGTGGCGCTCGAGCACGGCGACGACCCGCTCGGCCACCTCGTCGGGGTCGGCCGCGTAGGGCACCCACTGCGCCAGCACCGTCATGCGGTGCCCCTCGCCGGGCGCGCCCGGATCGTGCAGGGTCGGGATCGTGGCCTCCAGATACGGCCGCTCGCTGACGCGGCCGTACTTCCACGCGTCGAACGCCTGCTCGACGGCGTCGACGCCGGGCGCGAACACGAGCCGCCCGTGCAGCGCATCCTCCCCGTCGGCTCCCGCGAACGCCGGCAGGCCGCTCAGGGTCAGGTCGAGCCGCGCCGTTGCCCCCGGCGTGCGGATGTTCCCGGCCCGCCAGCGCATGCGCGGCCCGGCCGTGACCGGGTCGAGCCAGCCGGTCAGCACCGTCTTGGGATCGACGGCGCAGGCCACGGCCGTCGCGGTGATCTGCTCGCCGCCCGCGAGCTGGACGCCCTCGATCCGGCCGTCGCGGGTCAGCAGCCCCGTCACCTCGGACTCGGTACGCACCTCGGCGCCGGCCGCCCGGGCCGCGCGCTGGAGCGCGAGGGCGAGCGCCGCGGGCCCGCCGCGGACGAACGCGGTCTGGCCGGCGGCACCGCCGTCGTTGCCGGCCGAGTCGGCGAGCAGGACGAGGGCGGTCCCGGCCGACCACGGCCCCATCGCCGTGAAGAGCGTGCCGCGGGCGGCGAGAGCGCCGCGCACCGCGTCGTGGCTGAACCACTCGCCGACGAGGTCGGCGACGGCCATCGGCAGGACGCGCGTGAGCTCGCGGGCCGCCCGGGGGCCAAGGCGCCGGTACGCGCGGGCGAGCCGCAGGCCGGCCGCCGCGTCACCCAGCACAGCCTTGTCGAGCCGGGGCGGGGTGGAGGACTGCACCTCGGCCACGAACGTGGCCAGCTCACGCATGTGCGCATCGAAGGCGGGATAGGCCTCGGCGTCGACGGGCGCCACGGCGCGCAAGCCGTCGGCCGTGCGCGCCGCGTCGGTGAAGAACGTGAGCGCGGGCGCGTCCTCGCGCAGCGCGGTCATGCGCACGTCCGGGCGCACCAGCTCGAGGCCGTGGCCCGCCAGGCCGAGGTCGTCGATCACGGCAGACTGAAGCCGGCCGGCGGTGTGCAGCACCTCGGCGATGCCGCCGAGCGCCGCGCGCCGCTCGAGCACGACCACGCGCTGCCCGCCGCGGGCCAGGTAGGCCGCGCAGATCAGGCCGTTGTGGCCGCCTCCGGCCACGATCACGTCATAGTCGGCCACGCACGCCCTTTCTGCGCCCGCGCTCGCGCAGGAGCTCGAGCGCGGCGATCCGGCCCGGAGCGCCCATCAGGCCGCCGCCCGGGTGGGCGCCCGACCCGCAGATCCACAGGTCGTCGACCGGCGTGCGGAACCGCGCCCAGCCGGGCACCGGCCGGTTGAAGAAGAGCTGCTCGAGCGACAGCTCGCCCTGGAAGATGTTGCCCTCGGTGAGCCCGATGCGGCGCTCGATGTCGAGCGGCGTCAGCACCTGACGGCCGACGATCAGGTCGCGGATGTTCGGCGCGCGCTCGGCGATGGTGTCGATCACGGTGTCGCCGAACGCGTCCCGGGCGGCGTCGTCCCACTGCGCTCCGGCGGCGAGGTGATAGGGCGCGTACTGCACGAAGCAGCTCACCACGTGCTTGCCGGGCGGCGCCATCGCCGGGTCGACGAGCGTGGGGATGATCATGTCGATGTATGGCCGGGCCGAGAAGCGGCCGTACTTGGCATCGTCGTAGGCGCGCTCCATGTAGTCGACCGACGGCGAGAAGCTGATCGCTCCGCGCAGGTGCTCGCCGCGGCCCGGCAGGCACGTGAAGTCGGGCAGGCCGTCGAGGGCGAGGTTGACCTTGCCGGACGAGCCGCGGAACTTGTACCGGCGCAGGTCGGCCTCGAACTCCGGGTCGAGCGTGCCCGGCTCGAGCAGGCCCTGGAATGTCACCCGCGGGTCGGCGCTCGAGAGCACGGCGCCCGCCTCGAGCTGCTCGCCGGAGACGAGCGTCACGCCGGTCGCGCGGCCGCCGCGAACGTCGATGCGCGCGACCTCGGCCTCGGTGCGGATCTCGGCGCCGAGCGCGCGCGCCGCCGACGCGATGGCGAGGCTGACCCCGCCAGTGCCGCCGCGGGGGATGCCCCAGGCGCGGAAGGCGCCGTCGATCTCGCCCATGTAGTGGTGCAGCAGCACGTATGCCGTGCCCGGCGAGCGGACGCCCTGGAACGTGCCGATGATGCCGGACGCCGACATGGTCGCCTTGAGCGGGTCGGTCTCGAACCACTGGTCGAGGAAGTCGGCCGCGCTCATCGTCATCAGCTGGATGAACGCGTCCTTCAGCCGCCGGGGCAGGTCGGAGAAGCTGCGCCCGAGCCCCGCAAGCGGCAGCCACTGGCGCGGGTCGATGCGGCCCTGGTCGGGCGGCACTGCGGCCAGGATCGGCTTCACGAACCGGGCCATCTGCGCCATCGCGATGCCGTACTCGTCGTAGGCCTCCGCATCGGCGAGCGACCAGCGGCGCAGCTCGCGCAGGGTGCGCGCGTGGTCGTTCGTGCGCCACAGGTGGTCGCCGTCGAGCGGCGTGAGCGTGCCGTCGAGCGGCAGGATCTCGAGGCCGTGGCGGGGCAGCTCGAGCTCGCGGACGATCTCGGGCCGAAGCAGCGAGACGACGTAGGAGGCGACGCTGAAGCGGAAGCCGGGCACGATCTCCTCGGTGACCGCCGCGCCGCCGAGGACGTCACGCCGCTCGAGCACCACGGTGCGCATGCCGGCCCGGGCGAGGTAGGCGGCCGTGACGAGGCCGTTGTGGCCCCCACCGACCACGATCGCGTCGTAGCGCTCAGACATCCGGGCGATGCTAGTGGAGACGGGACGTGTCAGGCACCGTAAACTGCCCGGCGTGAGCGTCGGCACCCCCTTCCACGAGCGCACTGCACCGCTCAACCGCAAGCTGGCCTGGGGCGACTGGGCCGGCTACGCCGCGGCCGCGGTGTACGCCGACAGCCACGACATCGAGTACAACGCGATCCGCCAGGCGGCCGGGCTGATCGACGTCTCACCGCTCTACAAGTACCTGGTGTCGGGCCAGGACGCCGTCCGGCTCGTCGACCGCGTCATCACCCGCGACGCGACCCGGCTCGAGGTGGGGCAGGTCTTCTACACGCCGTGGTGCGACGAGCGCGGGAAGGTGATCGACGACGGCACGGTCGCGCGGCTCGACGAGACGAGCTTCCGCTGGACCGCCGCCGACCCCTGCTACCGCTGGCTGCGCATGAACTCCGCCGGCCTCGACGTCGACGTGCAGGACGTGACCGATACGACCGGCGCGCTCGCGCTGCAGGGGCCGCGTGCCCGTGCGGTGCTCGAGGCCGCCACCGGCGAGGACTGGACCGGCGTGCGCTACTTCCGCCGCCGGGCGGGCACGGTCGCCGGGATCGCGGTGGACGTCACCCGCACCGGCTACACCGGCGACCTCGGCTACGAGCTTTGGGTCGACGCCGGCAGCGCGCCCGCGCTGTGGGACGCCCTGCTCGCTGCCGGCGCCGACCACGGCCTGCGCCCGTGCGGGATCCGGGCGATGGACGTCGCCCGCGTCGAGGCCGGCCTCGTCCTTCTCGAGGTCGACTACACGAGCGCCCGCACGGCCCTGACGCCCGAGCACGAGTACACGCCGTTCGAGATCGGGCTCGGCCGGCTCGTCAACCTCGACAAGGCCGACTTCGTCGGCAGGCGCGCCCTCGCCCGCGAGCGCGACGCCGATACCCCCGGGCGGCGCCTGGTCGGGCTCGAGCTCGACTGGGGCGGCATCGAGGCGGCGTTCTCGCGCCATGGCCTCGCCCCGGCCGTCCAGGCGACCGTCAACCGCGAGCCGACCCCGGTGTTCTTCGCCGGCGGTCAGGTCGGCAAGGCGACGAGCACCTGCTGGTCGCCGACGCTCAAGAAGATGATCGCGCTCGCGTCGCTCACGGCGCCGCTGCGGGCCGACGCACCGCTCGAGGTCGAGTGGTCGGTCGAGGGCGAGCGCGGCCGCGTCGGCGCCAGGGCGGTCGATCTGCCGTTCCTCGACCTGGAACGCAGACGCACGCCGTAGAGTTCCGGGCATGCCCGCCGCCCGCAAGCTGATCGCCGATAACCGCAAGGCCCGCCACGACTACCACATCCTCGAGCGGCTCGAGGCGGGGATCGCCCTCACAGGCACCGAGGTGAAGTCGCTGCGTGAGGGCGGTGGCAACATCCGCGAGTCCTACGCCCAGCTGCACGACGGCGAGGTGTTCCTGGTGGGCGCGAACATCGCCCCCTACCGCCAGGGCAACCTGCAGAACCACGAGCCGACGCGCGAGCGCAAGCTTCTGCTGCACCGGCGCGAGATCGAGCAGCTCGGGCGCAAGGTCGCCGAGCGGGGGATGACGCTCGTGCCGCTCCAGCTCTACTTCGTCGACGGCAGAGTGAAGCTCGAGCTCGGCCTCGCCCGCGGCAAGGAGGGCATCGACAAGCGCCACGCGATCGCCGAGCGCGACGCGCGCAGGCAGATGGACCGGGCGATGCGCGGCCTGGAGCGGCAGCGGCGGTGAGCGTCCGGCGGGCGGTCGCCGGCGATGCCGGCGCGATCGCCGCCGTGCTGGAGCAGCTCGGCTGGGAGCCGGGGGCGGGGGAGGTGGCGGCGCGGCTCGGAACGCTCGGCGGCGACGAGCGCTCGGCGGTGCTCGTGTCCGAGCGCGACGGCGCGGTCACAGGCGTGCTGACGCTGCACGTCGTGCTGGTGCTCCACGAGCCGGGCGGCTGGTGCCGGATCACCGCGCTCGTCGTCGCCGAGGACGCGCGCCGGCAGGGTGCCGGACGCGAGCTCGTGGACGCCGCCGAGGCGTTCGCCCGCACCGCCGGCTGCTCGCGGATCGAGGTGACGAGCGCCCGGCACCGCGCGGGCGCGCACGAGTTCTACCGCGAACTGGGGTACGGCCAGGTGTCGGAGCATTTCCTGAAGCGGATGGCGGCGCAGCGTGGTTGACGTCGAGAGCTACTGGCAGCGCTTCGTCGCCGCGACAGGGGTGGACGGCCCGCACACAGCGTGGGGATTCGGCGACACGGCCGAGATGGCGACCGAGCTGGGGCTGCTCGTCCGTGACGGGCCGAAGCGGGCGACCGCGAGCCTGCGCTCGTGGTACGACGACGGCGAGCCCATGCCCCGCGCGGGCGAACTCAGCGTCATCCTCGACGGGGGTGGCGAGCCGCTGTGCGTGATCAGGACGACCGCGGTCGAGGTGCGGCGGTTCGGCGACGTCGACGCGGAGTTCGCCTGGACCGAGGGCGAGGGCGATCGCAGCCTCGCGTACTGGCGCGAGGAGCACATCCGCTTTTTCGCCGCCGAGGGGCGGCCCGTCTCCGAGGACACCGAGGTCGTCCTCGAGCGATTCGAGCTCCTGTGGTCGTAGCCCGGTGAAGCTCGAGGTGCGGTGAAGGCTGTGGCACCAGCCGACACACCCTCGCCGCTGCGCTCCAGGTCTACGAGTACCAGGCGGGCGGGTCGGAACCGGGCGCGGGCGGATCGGCGGTCTGACCGCCGGCATACTCGGTGAGTCCAGTGGTGGTGCACCACACCGACACGCCCTCGAAGCGTTCCGCAAGCAGCCGGGCGGTCACGTCCTGCATCGCGGCGTCGGTCACCGACGCCTGGCCGTCGGTCTCGATCACCAGCAGGCCGTCCCCCTCATCGGGGAAGTAGGTGGCGCGCACCCCTGTTCCGGACAATGGTCGCTTGCACCAAGCGAAGCCGATCCCGTCCAGCTCTGGGCCCCAGTCGAAGCGGTACCCGATCGGCTCGAGGAACGCGCGCATCGCCTCGACGGGCACCGCCTGGAATCGAACCTCGAGGCGCATGAAACCTGAGTCTAGGCTGGCGGGCCCCGTTCGAGGTGTGCTCGTCGCATCGCCCTGCGACTTGCGCATTGCGCACCTCCGCACTGGTCTGTAGGCTTGTTGTCTTGTGGCACTGACGTCGATCGGAAGGTCGCATGCCTAGATACCTTGTGGAACGGACGTTTACGGTGTCGATCGACGAGATGCCGCCCGTGGGACGTGAATCGAAACGGCTCGCCAAGGAGGTCTTCACCGGGGTGACCTGGGAGCACAGCCACGTGGTGGTGACCGCCGACGGAACCGTGCGGACGTATTGCGTCTACGACGCGCCGGACGAGGCCGCGATCCACGAGCACGCCCTCGCGCTGGGCCAGCACCACGTGGATGTGGTGTACGAGATCGTGGGCGACGTGACGCCGGAGGACTACCCCGACGTCTGACGCGGATCCGGGGCGGCCGGGCCGAGCCGCTGGCCGCGCACGTCCCGGACGTGCCAGGCGGCCGAGTATGCGAGCGCGAACTGACGGCCGATCTCCGCGTGGCGCGTCGAACCCTCCGGACTGAGATCGAGCGCCTCCTTGTAGAGCTCGACCGCGTGCTGCTTCGCCCAGCCCCGGCCGGCCTGCTCCGCGGCGGTCACGAACTGCTCGACCGCACGGTCGGCCTCGCCCGCCTCGCGCCAGTGGCGCGCGAGCTGGGCCGCCGTCTCGCCAGCCTGCGGCGTCTCCTCCTCAAGGTAGTGGGCGACTCGGCGGTGGCGCTCCCGGCGCTGCGGACGGGTGAGCATGTCGTACGCGGCGTCGCGGATCAGCACGTGCGTGAAGGTGTACTGCCGCTCGCCCTCGATGGCCGACCCGCGGTCGCGGCGAATGAGGTCGCGGCGCTCGAGGGCGCTGAGGGCGTCGCCCACCTGGCCGGCATCGTCCGCGACCGCGCGAAGTGCGCCCCGCCAGAACACCTTGCCGACGACCGCGGCGTTCAGGAGCACTGAGTGCTCCTCGCGCGGGAGCGCGTCGAGCCGAGCGGTGACGATCCCCCGGATCGTCGTCGGGAGGACATCGTTTCGGAGCGCGTGCTCTGCCCGCTCCAGGGCGACGGCGGCCAGCTGCTCGATGAAGAGCGGGTTCCCCTCCGCGGTCGCCGAGACGTGAAGCGCGAGAGCCGAGGGCGCCGTTGTGCCGGAGCCGCCGAGCAGCTCGTCCGCGAGCTTCCGGGACTCGTCGGCTCCGAGCGGCTGCAGCGAGATTGCCGTGTATGCTGGAAGCCCGCCGCCCCATCCCGGTCGCGCGTCCAGCAGCTCCGGCCGCGCCAGGACGAGCAGGACGATCGGGATGCCGCGCAGTCGCGCGCCCAGCATCTCGACGAGATCGAGCAGGCTCGGGTCGGCCCAGTGCAGGTCCTCGAACACGAGCAGCGTCGGGCGATCCTCCGCCACCGCCTCGATGAAGCAGCGCACCGAGAAGAACAGGGTCTCGCGGTCGGCCACCGTCTGCTCGGGCTCGAGTCCGAGCAGGATGCCGAGATGGCGGGCGACCGCATCGCCGTCGGCCGCGCCCAGGCACTCGACGATGCGGTCGAGCTTCGCCCGCCCGACCTCGCGCGAGTCGCTCTCGAAGATGCCGGCAAGCTGTTTCACCTGGGTGGCGAACGCGCCGTACGCGCTGCTCTCGCGGTAGGGGAGCGAGCGACCCCGCACGACCCGTCCGCCGGCGTCCTTCACCGAGCCCGAGAACTCGACCGAGAGCCGAGTCTTGCCCACACCGGGGGGTGCCAGGACGGTGACGACGTGGGGGGTGGATGATGCCGCCGTTTGCGCCCAGATCTGGCGCAGGTGCTGCATCTCGCGGTCCCGGCCGACGAGCGGACGCCGCGCCGCCGGCTCGATCCGGCCCGCGAAGGCAAGCGCCGCGCGGGCCTCGAGCGGCGTCGACTTCCCCTTGGCCGCGATCGAGATCACGTCGCCGTAGGTGACCGCGTCGCGCGTGCATGCGTAGGTCTCGAGCCCGGCCAGGATCCCGTCCGCCGGCGCGTTCTGCTGGAGGCGTGCGGCCATGTTCACCACATCTCCGGTCACCATCCCCTCGCCGAGCTCGGGCCGTGCACCCACGGTCACCAGGGCGTCGCCGGTGTTGACGCCGATCCGCACGTGCAGATCGAGCGCCTCGTCCGCTCGGTTCAGCTCCGCGATCGCCGTTCGCACCGCCAGGGCGGCACGGACGGCTCGCTCCGGGTCGTCTCCGAACGCGGTCGGCGCTCCGAAGATGCCGACCACAGCGTCGCCGATGAACTTCTCGGTGATGCCGCCGAACGACTCGATCTCAAGTCGCACACGGTCGTGATAGCTGCGCAGGATTACGCCGAGATCCTCGGGATCGAGCCGTTCTGCTCGCGACGTGAATGCGACCATGTCGACGAAGAGCACCGTGACGACGCGCCGCTCCTCCCGGGGCGCCAGCTCGTCGTCCCCGATTGGCCGGCCGCAGGAGCAGCAGAAGCGGGCGCCGGCGGGGTTCTCCTGCGCGCACGAAGAGCAGGTGACCATAGCCACAAGCGTACCGCCGCCGGCGATGATGCGGGCGTTCAGGTGGCGATCAGCACGGGCGCGAGCGCCCGCAGCTCGGCCATCGACCGGTCGAGGTCGCGGATGACGGGCTGGATGCAGACGTGGTCGGCGCCCGCCGCATGGTGTGCCCGCACGCGAGCGGCGATCGCGTCCACGTCGCCCCAGGCGATCAGTGCGTCGACGAGCCGGTCGCTGCCGCCGTCGGCGAAGTCGGCGTCGCCAAAGCCATCCTCGCGCCAGCTGTTCGTGTAGTTGGGCAGGCCCAGGTAGGCCTGTAGGTGCTCCCGGGCGGCGGCGCGCGCCCGCGCCGGGTCGGCGTCGAGCACCACGCCCTGCTCGGGTGCGAGCACCGGGCCCGAGCCGAGCACGGCGCGGGCGCGGGCGGTGTGGGCCGGCGTCACGAGGTAGGGATGCGCGCCGTGGGTGCGGTCGCGGGCGAGCGCGAGCATGCGCCGGCGTAGGGCGGCGAGCACAACCGGCACCGGGTGCGCCGGCGGCGGCGCGAGGTAGCGGGTGCCCGCGATCGCGTCGAGGTACGCGCGCATCGCGGCGACGGGCTTGCCGTAGTCGTGGCCGCGCTGGGTGACGGCGGGGGCGTGGCTCACCCCGAGGCCGAGCACGAACCGGCCGTCATGCGCCTCCCCGAGCGCGTTCGCCGCGGCGTTGGTCGCCGCCGGGTCGCGGGCGTAGATGCTCGCGATGCCCGTCGCGAGCGTGATGTCGCTCGTCGCGTCGAGCAGGATGCCCGCGTGGACGAACGCCTCCTTGTTCACGGGCGTCTCGCCGAACCACAGCGCCGGATAGCCGAGCTGCTCGATCTCGGCCGCCGCCGCCCGCTCCTCGGCGGCGGAGCGCAGGCCCAGCAGGGTCAGCCACACACCGACGGGCCCGAGCTGCGCCCGCAGCCGGTCGCGGTCGGCAGCGACGATCGTCGTCATCCGCGCAGCCTAGGCTAGATGCGGGTGTGACCCTGGCCGCTTGCGAGCAGCTCGGCCCGGGCGGCCTCGCCGAAGTGCGACCGCCAGGCCGAGAGCTCGCGCTCCTCGGCCTCGAGCGCGTCCCACTCGTCGTCGACGTCCTCGCCGCGCTGGAGGGCGTCGTAGACGCCGTAGAGATGGCGCAGGCACGCCTCGAGCTCCTCGTTCACGCGCACCGCCGCCGTCGTCGTCTCCGAGCTCGCTCCGAACGCCGAGTGAATCTGCGGCAGCCGTGCCGACATCTCGTCGTGGCGCTGCATCATGCGCGAGAAGAAGTCGTCGCGGTCCTTGCGCACGCCCTCCCACTTGGCGGCGGTGAGCAGGCTCTGGGCGGCCGCAGCGGCGCCTGCGAACGTGTTCGCCTCGGCCGCCATCTGATCGTGGGCCCGCTCCTCGAGGTCGAGCTCGCGCTCCCGGTGCCGCGCCCACATGAGGATGCCCGCCCCACACGCGCTTCCCGTCAGGCCGCCGACCACGGCGACCGCGAATGTCTCGACCATGCTCAAGATGACCCCACCCCGTGATCTCCGGCACCGCTGCCCGCGGGCCGGCTCCCAACAGATCGGATACCATAGTAACCGAACTCCCATGGGGGGCGACCTGGTTTCGACACGGTTGGCTTTCGGGGAGAGTTGCAAGCCGAGGTTCCAGGTGGCCTCGTAAATCCCCTGGAAACCGCAAGTGCGGAATCTGATCTCGCACTCGCTGCCTAATTAGGTAGCGCGCCGGCCCCTCCAGCCCGCGGGAGGGACCGCCGGTGTCATCCAGCGGGCTTGCTGGAAGGTGGAGCGCCTCCGCCGCCGACCGGGACTTCAAAGAGGGGCTAGTCCGAGCGGTGGCCCGTCCGGGGGCAGCCGATCAGGCGAATGCAAATCCCGGAATACGCTTGTAGACGCTCTCTTCGTACGATCGTGGACGCGGGTTCGATTCCCGCCGCCTCCATCGGCTTGACGGATCCTCTACACGCTCGGCGTGGTCGACGACAGCAGCCTCCCGAGTGTCGCAGGGCACTGAACACGGCGAGCGTCCGCGAGAACGACCGTATGCTCGTGTAACGAGATCGCCGCCGCAGAGGAGTACGAGCGCGACCTGTTTCTGAGAGGCTGCGGTCGGAGCGCAACCGGCGCCCCGAGGGTTTCGCCCCGTTGAGACGTGCCGTTAGTGCTTGCAGAAGCACGCGCGTCTGCGGACCGCTTGCCGGGTTGTGACTGGTCTGACATGCTCGCCGTGTTGCCGGCCCGTTTGGATCGCGCCGTTCAGAAAGGCGTGGCTTTTCCGTGGGCGTACCTGCCAGTCGTCGTTGGTGTGCCACGCGGCGCATCGGGAACGAGGCCAACGCTGGAAACCACCATCGAGACCGCTCCACCAGCGACCGGCGTGATCCGCGCGGTGCTGCGAAACGGCGCGTTGCGGCGGGTGCTCTTGGCGTACGTTGGGTTTAACGCGGCCGAGTACGCGGTGTGGCTTGCGATGTTGGTGTATGCGTACAACCGGGGTGGAACCACCACCGCGGGTCTGGTGGCGGTGATCCAGCTGGCGCCGGCGGCGCTCTGCGCTCCATTCCTGGGGGGCCTCGCGGATCGTTACCCGCCGGTGCGGGTGCTCGCCGCCGGGTACGTGGTGCAGGCCGTGGCGATGGGCGCGACCGCCGGCGCGATCCTGGCCGGCGCGCCGGCCCCGCTCGCGTATGCGTGTGCGGCGGTCGCGGCCACGGCGGTGACGGTCACCCGCCCGACGCAGGCGGTCGTCACGCCCGCGCTCGCACACTCGGCCGAGGAGCTCACGGCGACCAACGTGGTGTCCGGCTGGGTGGAGAACGGGAGCATTTTCGTGGCGACGGCTCTGGCAGGGGTCGTGTTGGGCGCCTCGGGTCCCGGTGCGGTGTTCCTTCTGTGTGCCGCGCTGGGCGTCGTCTCCGCGCTCCTCGTGACCGGTGTGAAGGGCCCGCCGGCAGCGCTCGATGCGACGGAGTCCGGGCCATTCGACGATGCCATCGCGGGATTCCGCGCCCTGGCTGAGCACGGTGGGCCAAGGATGATCGTCGGTCTGCTCGGTCTCGAGATGGTGATCTACGGGGCGCTCGACCTGCTCTTCGTCGTTCTGGCGCTGAAACTGCTCTCAGTGGGATCGGCATGGGTCGGATACTTCAATGCGTTCTTCGCGGCGGGCGGGGTCGCCGGCGCAGCCGCCGCGGTCACCCTGGTCGGCAAGCGGCACATGGCACCGGCGATCGTCGTCGGCCTCTTGGTGTGGGGTGCGTCGTTCATGGTGATCGCCGCGTCGTCGAAGCTCGGAATCGTCGCGGTGATCCTGCTCGTCGGCGGAGCTGCGCGCGCGTTCTTCGACGTTGCGGCCAAGACCCTGCTGCAGAGGATCTCCCCGGCCGAGGTGCTTGCCCGGGTGTTCGGGGTGCTCGAGGCGACATCGATGGCCGGCATGGCGATCGGCCAGCTGCTCGTCGCCGGTCTCGTGGCGCTGACGAGCGCGAGCGGTGCCATGGCGGGCGTCGGCGTGTTGCTCTTCGCGACGACGCTGCTCGTGCTGCGGCGGCTGGTGTCAATCGACCGCGGGGCGCGTGTTCCGATCGTCGAGATCTCGCTGCTGCGCTCGATACCGCTGTTCCGCGCGCTTCCGGCACCGGAGATCGAGGGCATCGCCCGCGCGCTCGAGCCGCGGGAGGCATCTGACGGTGAGGTGATCATCCGCGAGGGTGAGATCGGCGACCGCTACTACGCGATCGCCGACGGCTCGGTCGAGATATCCCACAACGGCTCACGCGTGGCGATCCGCGGAAGGGCTGAGGGATTCGGTGAGATCGCGCTTCTGCGAGATGTACCACGCACCGCGACCGTTACCGCGGTCGGGTCCGTGCGGCTTCAGGCGCTCGACAAGGAATCGCTGGTCACCGCACTCACCGGCCACGCACCATCGCTGGAGCGGGCCAACGATATCGTCACCACGCGCCAATCCGAACTGGACGCACGCGAATCGAGAGTACCGAGCGAGTAGTCGACGCCGCAGTTCACGTCAATGCTTGACAGCGTGTCGAGTTGAGCGTTGGGGGTCCGGACAACACGGGTTGCTTTTCCTCCGATCAGCCCGGTACCATCGCGCCACGTTGGAAGGGTGTCCCAGGTCCGCTGAGATGGTGACTCTCGATTCTGCGGCTATCGCGTCGCTGATCGAGATGCTCGGTGGCGACACCGAGGCACTCGCCGAGATCGCCGACGAGTTTCTGGTGGAGGCACCGCAGCGTATTGCCGAGATCAACACCGGCACCGCCTCCGGCGACGCCATCCTTGCCCAACGGGGCGCGCACACTCTCAAGGCCAACGCGCTGACCTTCGGCGCGAATGCCCTCGCCGACGTTTCGCGGCGAGTCGAGGAGGCCGCGGGTGCGGGAGACCTCGCGACCGCGGCATCGCTGACGGACACCGTCAGCGCCGAGTGGTTCGCTGTCGAGTCGGCGTTGCGCAGCCTGTGCAGGCGCCCGCCGCCTTGATCCACAACCAGTCTGGAGAACGCCGGTGAAACCGCTCCTCCCTCTTTTGTTGTTCCTGGGTCTGCTTGCCGTGGGTTGCGGTGGGTCGAGTTCGGCGGCCACGCATTCCGGCTCCACAGGTGACCCTACGGTCGACAAGCTCGCCGCGGTGCTGGCCCGTGGGACGCTGGTGCTGTCCACTGATCCGGCGTATCCGCCCCAGTCCTACGCGGTCAAGGGCGCCAAGCGGCTCAAGGACACCAAGTGCCAGGTGGACCAGCTCACCGGGAACCAGATCGAGGGCTACGACGCCGATACCGGCAAGCTGGTGGCCAAGGCGCTGGGCGTCGAGCCGTGCTTCGTCACACCGACGTGGACCGAGATCACCGCCGGGCAGTGGAACGATCGCTGGGACATCTCCTACGGGTCGGGTGCGATCAACACCGACCGGATGGAGCGCCTGTGGATGACCACTCCCTATCGCGCTGAACCGCAGCGCTACTTCGTCCAGAAGTCATCGTCCTACCACAAGCCGAGCGATCTGGACGGCAAGTCGATCGGCGTGTGCGACAGCTGCACGGTCGAGTTCTATCTGAAGGGGGACCTCACGATTCCCGGCGTGCCGACGCCGGTGGACGTGAAGAACCCCAAGATCGTCGCCTACGCGGTGGAGCCGCCTGGCCTGAAGGCGCTCTCGGAGGGCAAGATCGACGCGTACTTCGGCGCCGAGGCGGTCGGGATGGAGGCGATCCACCAGGGTGAGGCGCTACGGCCGCTGCCCGGAGACGCGTTCACGATGTATCTGACCGGGTTTCTCGACAAGAGCTCGTCGTACGGGCAGAAGGCGTTTGCCGATCGGATCGACCAGATCGTTGCCCATCTGCAAGCGGACGGGCAGCTGAAGGCCCTCTCGATGCGCTTCTTCGGCAAGGACTACGCCAGCCACAGCGTTGACTACAACATCGCCCAGCTCCATCAGAAGATCCCGGCCACACCGCCGACGGGGTGAGCGCGGCCGCGGGGCATTCGTGGCTGAGCTGGCTGCGTCGCAGCCTGATGGCTCGCATGGTCGGGACGTTTCTGGTGCTCTCGATCGTGATGGTGGCGATCGTCTGCCTGGTTACCTATGACCGCGCCAAGACATCGCTGGAGTCGTCGGTGTACCTCCGTCTGGGAGCAGTCGCAGACGCGAAGACCGCGGCGCTTGACAGCTGGGTCGCCGACCAGCAGCGAAACCTGGTGTTCGTCGGCACCCTGCCCCAGGTCGGGGCCGAGGCTCAGGTGCTGCGCTCGCCGACTTCGACCCCCGCGCGGAAGCGCGAGGCCAAGGCCGCGCTGTCCAACCAGTTCGCACAGGTCATTCGCCAGACAACGGACGCGCAAGAGCTCATGCTGCTCGACCTCGACGGCCGTATCACCGTCTCGACGGTACCGCAGCACATCGGCAAGTCGCAGGCATCGACGAGGTATTTCCAGAATGGGCTCTCGCACACGGCGGTGGAGAATCCGTATACGTCCAAACTCACCGGACAGCCGACGATGACGGTCTCGACGCCGCTCTTCCTCGGCGCCGGCGGTGGTGAGCGGATCGCCGTACTGGCCGCCAATCTGAGCCTGCAGCGGATCGACCTGATCGTCCTGCCTCACAACGGCATCGGCACCACCGGCGCCGCCTATCTGATCGGCCGGAACCATCGGTTCGTCGACAAGATCCTCGCCACAGGACCGTACGCCGGAGCGCTGCACTCGAGCGGAATCGACACGGCCGTGGCGGGCCGGTCAGGTCAGGGGCTCTACACGAACTACAAGGGCGTGCCGGTGATCGGCGTCTATCGCTGGCTGCCCGAGCGCAACGCCGCGATGGTGGTCGAGGAAGCCCAGAGCGAGGCCTTTGCACCGGCGCGCAAGCTCGCCCTCGAGATCGGCGCGATCGGCGTGGTGGTCGTCCTCCTGATGAGCGTCGTGATCTACTTCGCCTCGCGCCGCATCGCACGGCCGATCCTGGCGATCACCGAGACGGCCACCGCGGTGACGGCCGGCGACCTGAATCGCGAAGCGCCGGTCACGTCACAGGACGAAATTGGCACGCTCGCCACCGCATTCAACACGATGACCGGGAGGCTGCGCGACACGCTCGAAGGCCTGGAACAGCGCGTCGAGGAGCGCACCGAGGAGCTCGCGATTCAGAACGCCGAGCTCGAGGCGTTGCACGACACGTCGCTTGGCGTCATGCATCGCCTGGACATCGACGATCTGCTGCAGGAGGTCCTGGCCCGCGCGGTCGGCCTGCTGGATGCGGCCCACGGATACATCTACATGCTCGATGAGACCGAGGGCATGCTCCAGACCAGGGCTGCACTCGGGGTGTTCGCCGAGGAGGCTCACCTGCCCGTGGCCCGGGGCGAGGGCCTGGCCGGCCGCGTGATCGAGACGGGCGAACCGACCGTGATCGTCGACTACGACGGTTGGGGAGAGCGGGTGCCGGCATTCCCTCGGGGACGCATCCGGGCGATGGTGAGCGTGCCGCTGATGTCGGGAACCACTGCCGTGGGCGCGCTGGGGGTGGCCCGCGATGCGAGCGACCTGCAGTCGTTCAGTGAGGCAGAGGTCGAGCGGCTACAGCGATTCGCGCAGCTCGCCATGATCGCCCTGGACAACGCGCGGCTCTATGCGACCGCGCGCGAGGCACGCGAGGCGGCCGTTGCTGCCAACAGCGCCAAGAGCACGTTCCTGGCCGCGATGAGCCACGAGATCCGCACACCGATGAATGCCGTGATCGGTATGAGCGGTCTCCTGCTCCGCTCCGATCTGGATGCCGAGCAGCGCGAGGAGGCAACCATCATTCGCACCTCCAGCGAGTCGCTCCTCACGATCATCAACGACATCCTCGATTTCTCCAAGATCGAGGCCGGCAAGATGGAGCTCGAGAACGCGCCGTTCGGGCTCCGCGAGTGCATCGACGCCGCCGTGGCGCTGATTCGCTCGCTGGCCGGCGAGAAGGGGCTCGTGATCCAATCGCGGGTGGCAGATGAGATCCCGGACACGATCATGGGCGACGTCAGCCGCCTCCGCCAGATCCTGCTGAATCTTCTCTCCAACGCCGTGAAGTTCACCGAGACCGGTGGTGTCGTGCTCGACGCCCGCATGGCAAGGCCTGCCGCCGCCGGCGAGTTCGAACTGCACGTCACCGTCACCGACACGGGGATCGGCCTGAGCCAGGAGGGCATCGACCGGCTGTTCCAGTCATTCAGCCAGGCCGAGACGAGCACGAGCCGCAGATTTGGCGGCACGGGTCTGGGACTGGCGATCTCCAAGCGGCTCTCCGAGGCCATGGGCGGCACGATGTGGGTGGAGAGCGAAGGCATGGGGAAGGGGTCGACCTTTCATCTCACCCTCCTCACCCGCGCCGCCGCCGAGCAGCGTGTGGCGACCGAATCGGGTGAGGCCCGCGTGCTCGATCTCGACCCCGAGCATGCAGCGACGCATCCGCTGCGGATCCTGCTGGTCGAGGACAACGCCGTGAACCAGAAGCTCGCCCTGCGCCTGCTCGGGCGGATGGGCTACGACGCGGACATCGCCGGCAACGGTCTCGAGGCAGTCGACGCCGTCGAGCGTCAGCGCTATGACCTGGTGATGATGGACGTGCAGATGCCCGAGATGGACGGCCTGGACGCCACGCGGACGATCATCGAACGGTTTGCCGGACACGACCGGCCGCGCATCGTCGCCATGACCGCAAATGCGATGGACGGCGATCGCGAGCGGTGCCTCGAGGCCGGCATGGACGGGTACATCTCCAAACCGATCCGGGTACCCGAGCTCGTCGGTGCGCTGCTCGAGACACCCAGCCCGGCCGCGGCCGAGTAGCTCCCTACCTGGCCGGTTCCGCCGCGACCCTATCGTGGCTGACGTCGGCAAGCGTCCACAGCTTGACGGGTTGAAGCTTGCCGCGCACCTCCGCCTCGCCGACGAACTGTAGGTCTCCGGGCGCCGCGAGCAGCGCGTCGCTGGTCTCCCCCGAAATGAGCACGGTGTTGGGCGTGCCCTTCGTCATGCCCTCGAGCCGCGCCGCGATGTTCGCGACATCGCCGATCGCGGTGTATTCGAGGCGCCGGGACGAGCCGACGTTCCCGGCCATGAACGTGCCGCTGGCGATTCCCACTCCCATCCGGAACTCCTGGGTTACCCCGCGGTCTCGGAGGGTCGCGTTCAGCCGAGGCAGACGTTCGCCCAGCATCTCGCGGGCCGCGGCGACCGCTCGGTCGGCGTGGTCGGCAAGTCCGAGCGGCGCGCCGAAGGCGGCCATCATCCCATCGCCGCGGTAGCCGAGGTGGCTCCCGCCGTGGTCGAGGATCGCATCGCTCATCTCGCCGAGCAGGACGTTCAGCACGTCCAGCGCCTCGTCGGCAGGCGTTGCCTCGGCGTAGGCGGTGAAGTTGCGAATGTCGTTGAAGAGGATCGAGCCGGTGCACAGGGTGCCGCCCAGCCGCAGGTCGTCGCCGCTCAGCGAGATCACGTCGTCCACGATCTGCTCCGGTACGAACCGCCCGAACACGTCGCGTACGCGCTCCCGCTCGAGGTCATGGAGCTGCTTCTTGGCCATCCCTGCGCTGATCCGTGCTCGCAGCAGGATCGGGTCGAACGGCTTCTGGAGGTAGTCGTCGGCGCCCAGCTCGATGCAGTCGACCACGCTCTCGATGCCCTCGACGGCCGAGATCATGATCACCGGCACGTGCCGCAGAGCGTGATCCTCTTTGATTCGGCGAAGCACCGTGACGCCGTCGATCCCCGGCATCATGATGTCGAGCAGCACCACGTCGAACGTCTGGGACGCGAGCAGGGTGAGCGCCTCAGCGCCGTCAACCGCGGGAGTTACATCATGCCCGTCGGTGCGGAGGCTTCGCACAAGGAGGCTGCGGTTGATCCGATCGTCGTCAACGACAAGAATCTCACCGCGCTTGATACTCACCGAGATTGCGTCACTGGCCGAGGTGGCATGAGGAGCCGGATCAGACTCTATCCCACTCCGACACTCGAGCGAAACTCGGTTCCCGTAAGCTCGCCGCGTGAGCCGGATCCACGCACTCGCGAAGGTTGCTTCCAACCAGTCGCTGCGGCGCTGCGGGATCGGGTTCGCCCTGTTCAGCGCGGCCGAGTACGGTAGCTGGCTCACCCTCCTGATCTATGCCTACTCCCACGGGGGAGCCAGTGCCAGTGGTTTGCTGGCGTTCGCGACGACGGTGCCGTGCGTACCGCTGGCTCCGATCCTGGCCACGTTCGTGGACCGTTACCAGCCTGGCCGGGCGCTGGCCGGTGGGTTTCTGGCCGTGGCGGTCGGCATGTCGGCGCTCGCACTGGCACTCGGTTCGGGAGCCGAGCCGCTGGTGGTGTATGTGGTCGCGGTGATCGTCTCGCCGGCATTCAACCTCACCCGCCCGACGATGAACGTCGTTCTGCCGCTGGCGGTGCACACGCCCGACGAGCTCACCGCCGGAAACGCCGCGATGGGCTGGATCGAAGGTGTGGGAGTCGTCGCCGGACCGCTTTTGACCTCGCTGCTCTTCATCGTCGGAGGGCCGGCGGTGGTTATCGGTGTGCTGGCGCTGCTCATGTATGCGGCCGTGGGGGTGGCGCTGCCCCTGAGCCGCGAGCTGCCTCCCGCCGTGCCATCCGAGCCGGGCTCGCCGCTCTCCGACACGTGGGAGGCTCTGAAGTCGCTCGGGGGACAGCCGCAGACCGCCGGGCTGGTCGGCGTGGTGGCCTCGCCGACGCTGTTTTCTGGCGCGCTCGACGTGCTGATGGTGCTGCTTGCGATACACGTGTTGGAGATCGGCGACTCGGGCGTCGGTGTCCTGAACGCGGCGTTCGGCGCCGGCGGGCTCGTCGCTCTGGTCGCCACCCTCGGGCTGGTGGGACGGCGCAGGTTCGCGCCCGTGTTGGTCGTGTCGGCGCTCGTGATGGGCGCAGCCGTCGGGGCGATCGTGGCAATCGACCGGATCGCCGCGGTGCTGGTGCTCCTGGCCGTGGCGAACGTCGGCGTAAGCACGTTCGACGTCGCGGGCCGGACGCTCTTGCAGCGCACCGGATCCCCGCGAGTGCTGGGGCGCACGTTCGGGGTGCTGGAGGGTCTGCAGATGCTCGGCCTCGCGTTGGGGTCGCTTCTCTTCACGGCGTTCGACCATCTTGGCGGGGCCGACGGCGCAATCGCGGGGACGGCGGCGATCATGCCCGCGGTGCTGGTCTTCGCTCTACCGGTGATCCTGCGGACGGATGCGCATGCCGACGTGCCGATCGTCCAGATCGGGTTGCTGCGGGCCATGGCCCTCTTCCGGCCGCTCCCGCCGCCGGAGCTCGAGGGGCTCGCGCGGGTTATGGAACCCGCCTCAGCGAACGCGGGCGAGGTGTTGATGACCGAGGGCGAGCCGGGCGACATCTTCTACCTGATCGCCGGTGGCGAGCTCGAAGTCTCGAGCACCACCGGTCTACGAGCCCGCAGGCACGCCTGCGAGGGGGTCGGCGAGATCGCCCTGCTGCACAACGTGCCTCGCACGGCGACGGTCACCGCCATCACCGACTCCGACCTCTACACCCTCACGCGTGACGACTTCCTGCGCGCGGTTACCGGCGTTGATGCGGCGCACCACGAAGCTCTCCGCATGGCCTCAGTCCGTTTGGCTGAGCTGGCTGTAGAGGATTGAGTTGCCGGGACCGCGGACGACTCCTTACCGGTGCGTTGGTGACGGCTACATCGGTCGAGGAGTCGCTCGAAGAGGCGCCGCTGATCGCCGCCGAGGACTGGACCGCAGCCGCGCGGGTGACGGCAAGCCTCGCGTACTGGTGGTTCGGTCACGGCCGTCGAGCGCATCTTCGTACGCGGCGCCCAGCGCCTGGCTCAGCGGCTGCCGAACCAGAAACCAGCGATCCATCGCCTCGGCGGTGACCCGGTCAAACCGCGGCCCGCTTGACCGGCGAGAAATCGGGTCTGATCCGCTGCATCGAGTCGTCTTCGGATCTCCGTCGACGTGCGGGTGGCGGAGCGGTTCGCTCCGCCACCCGCGTTGTCGCCGTCAGGCCAGCGCCATTTCGGGCCGGGCGGCCTCGGTGCGGGTAGTGCGAGCCAATGACACGCTCGTCCCGACGATCCAGACCAACCACAGCAGGTTCGACATCTGACCGAGGTTGTCGAGCGAAACCGCTGTGGTCACAAGGGTCACGAGTGAGATGCCGATCGCGCTCCAGCCGATGATGCGGCGGCCCTGGGCGAGTGCCATGGGCGCGATCGCGAGCATGTAGAAGACGCTGAGAAACCACGTGCAGACGTAGACGGCTTCGTTCAACGTGACGAGTGTGGTGGCGAGTTGGACGCCCATTCCGTGACCAGCGCGGTATGCGAGCGCGTCGCCGATTCCAAGCGCCCCGATGCTGAGCGTGGTGTAGCCGGTGGCCGCGGCGGTGGCGATCGCGCCGAGCAGTCCGCCCCCGAGCCTGATAGACGCCCAGATCGCGAAGGCGAGGAACATCCCAAAGCTGAGCAGCTCCAGATATGCGCCTACCCAGGTGGCGACGCCGACGGAGGTGTCGAAGGCCGAGCGGACATCGCTGGGCGAGCTGGTGATGGTCACGAATGGGCGCCCGCCGGCCGCGCCGATCGCGACACCGGCGAGTTCCGTCACGACCGAACCGATGCCGAGCGCTGCGAACAGGCGTGTGTGGGTGCTGTCGTTCATGGTGATCTCCTTTCTCGATGGGTTCGCGAGACCACGCTACGGATGCTGGGCTCCGCTGTCGTCGGCCGACCGACGGGTCTTGGCGTCGGCCGATCGGCTGATCTTCCAGACGTGTTCGGATCGGCCGATCGGCCGATGACAAGCTGGCGTGGAGGTTCTACGCTCATGCGGTGATGCGCACCGCACGGCTCCGGCAGTCCGGCATCAAGGTCGCCCCTGTAGCGTTCGACCGCGCCCTCTCTCTCGTATTGCTCGTGCTCGGCGAGCTGCAGATCTGGTTGGGGGATCCGGCGCCGCACGAGCCGGCGGTGATGGCCGTAGCGACACTTCCGATGTATCTCACTGTCGCGTTTCGGCGGCCGCATCCTGCACCGGCCGGCTTCGTCGCCCAGGCGCTGGTGGCAGCCCAGTTCGCCGTCTGGGGCGGCATTGAGGTGATCCCCTACTCGATCGCGTGGGGCTGTGCCGTCTACGGGCTCACGGTCTGGACGACACCGCGGGTCTTCAGAGCGGCGGTGGTGTTCGTCGCCATCAGCAACTTCGCCGGCGCAGCGGCGGCCGGCCGCTTCTCGGGCGGCGTCCCCTTCGCAATCGTGGTCGCCGCGGCGATGCTGCTCGTGCGCCGGGTGGTGGGGGATCGTGAGCGCCGTGCGCAACTCGCCGAGCGCGAGCGCGACGTGGCGGCGCGGGAGGCGGTGGTGGAGGAACGCGCGCGGATCGCGCGTGAGCTGCATGATGCGATCGCACACCACGTGTCGGTCATGGTCGTGCAGGCGGGAGCGGAGCGTCGCTCGCTCGAGAGCTCGAACTCGGGCACCAGCGAGGTACTGGCGACGATCGAGCGCACCGGGCGCAGCGCGCTCACCGAGATGCGGCGCCTCCTCGGAATGCTCAGAGACGGCGCCGACGATCCCCTCCATCCTCAGCCGGGCCTGGCAGACCTGCCGACGCTGGTCGCCCAGCTGCGCGACGCGGGTCTTGCCGTGCGACTGCAGGTGGACGGCGAGCGCCGTGAGCTCCCGGTCGGCATCGACCTGTCGGCCTACCGCATCGTCCAGGAGGCACTCACGAACGCGCTCAAGCACGCAGGTGACGCCGACGCGACCGTGCACATCCGCTATCGCAGCGACTCGCTCGAGCTCCACATCAGCGATGACGGCGGGGCGGGGCACACGAGCTCACTGCCGGGCGGCCACGGACTTGTCGGCATGCGCGAGCGGGTCGCGCTCTACGGCGGTCGCTTCCACGCCAGCCCCAACGTGGCGGGCGGCTTCACCGTCGAAGCGCAACTCCCGACCCGATGAATGACCAGCGTGCTCATCGCAGACGACCAGGCCCTGGTTCGCGTCGGGCTGCGAAAGATCTTCGAGAGCGAGCCCGACATGACCGTCGTGGGCGAGGCCGAGGACGGCGAGCAGGCCGTCACCGCCGCGATGCGACTGCGGCCGGACGTGACCGTCATGGACATCCGCATGCCGGTACTCGACGGCATCGAGGCCACCAGACGGATCACCACAGCATCGCCGGCAGCGCGCGTGATCGTCCTGACCACCTTCGGCCTGGACACCTACGTCTACGAGTCGCTCCGCGCCGGGGCGAGCGGCTTCATGCTCAAAGACGCACCACCGGAGGAA
The DNA here is from genome assembly GCA_963825325.1 of uncultured Actinomycetes bacterium. Classification (GTDB taxonomy): domain Bacteria; phylum Actinomycetota; class Thermoleophilia; order Gaiellales; family JAICJC01; genus JAICJC01. The sequence continues at coordinate 464,493 of CAWGSU010000006.1, read as the reverse complement.
ATCGCCGCAGCTGTCCGGATCGTGGCCGGAGGCGACGCCCTGCTCGCGCCCGCGGTCACACGAGCGGTGATCGAGCAGTTCACCCGTGGGCCGGCCGCTGCGACGACGGACGACCCGCCGTCCCTCGCCGAGCTCACGCCGCGCGAGCGCGAAGTCTTCGCGCTCCTCGTCCAAGGCCTTTCGAACCCCGAGATCTGCCGCAAGCTCGTGATCAGCGAGGCGACGGCGAAAACCCATGTCGCACGCATCCTCCAGAAGCTGACATTGCGCGACCGTGTCCAGGCGGTGATCTTCGCCTATGAGTCCGGCCTGGTTGAGCCTGCCCGGTAGCCCTCATGTGGTCTCAGGCCGAGGGCCAGCACCGTGTTCGAAGCAGACGCGGCGAGGTCGCGGGAGCGATCGGAACGATCCGCGGGTTCGATTCCCGGCGCCTCCATGTTCCCTGCGCCTAGCCCGACTCGAGCGAACGCCTCAGCGACTCGACCGTACGGGCGCGCTCGCTTCTCGCCAACAGGGCCGCAACCGGCCTCATCAACCGCATCATTCCGAAGAGCTCACCCTCCGCGACGTGATGAACGATCGTCTTGTCCCGGTCCGCCTCGAGAACGTAGACCGGTCGCGCCTGCATCAGGTCGGAGCCGAACCAGCGGAGCGTCTCGCGGAAGCCGATCCGCGCCGGTGGCTCGTAGTCGGTCACCTCGCCGCGGAACGTGCCCATCCACGTGGTGTCGAAGTAGGCGGTTCCCAGGCCGAGACGGCCGTCGGAGGTCTGTCCGGTCCGGCGGAACAACCCCGTGCGGCGCATCCATGTTCTGTAACCATCCAGGTCGGCCAGGAGCGCGAACACGTCGCCGATGGGTCGGTCGATCGTCGTGCGCGTCTCGTACCGAACGGTGGCACTGGCTCTGTGCACCTTCGGCGTGGTCGCTGTTGTGGTGGACATGGGGAACCTCCTCGCGTAGATAGCACGATCGTTCGTGCGAAGCGGAGTAACTATACGACCGATCGTGCTATTTTGCAAACGGCCGGCGCGGCCGTGCCGCAGGCGGGGCAGGCCCTCACAGCGTCCGGACGCCGAGCAGCACGGCTCCGAGCATGCTCAGCGCGCCGAGCGTCGGCACGGCGAGTTCGGCGGCGCGCGGCGGGAGCAACAGCTCGAAGAGCGGCGTCTCGTCACCGAGCTTGCGGAACAGAGGCTCGAGCGGGCAGCTCCCGCCGCTGATCAGCACGAGCACCCCCTCCACCCACAGTGCAGCGAGGGCGGCGAGCGTGACCGCGTTCATCGAGCCACGCCATGCATCGATGTAGAGGACGGCGATGCAGCACAGGAAGACCAGCGCGATCAGTCCGTGCGCGATGCGCGCCGCGACGACGATCCCGGGCAGACGTTCGCCGGCGGTCCACGTACCGCCTTGTGCTGCGCCGCCGGGACGGGGCGCGACTCGGGCAGGAGTCTCTTGCGTTCCGTACGCCATCGCGTCCTCGCCGGAAACTCTCGCCGACGCGGGCGCGGGCCGCCTCGTCCAATCCGGGTGATGCGGGCAGGGTGCCAACCTGGAACCGTTCCGGCTCGCGGGGGGTGCCGGGGACACTCACTGCCAGGCGGCCCCTGTGGGAGCAACTCGGCACCCCCCTATCGCTGCGGCGAGGTGTCGCGTCCATCACTTGGGCGGCGGCGGTCTGAAGGCGCCGGCGATCAGGTCGTGGCCACCTCGTACAGCGTCCACTCGCCGTCGACGCCCTTCAGCGCATGCCGGCCGCGCTCGGTGAACTCGATCCCCGAGCCGGCGACCAGATCCTTGACCGTTCCCGACACGAGCACACGCCCCGGGCCCGCCAGTGCGGCGACGCGAGCGCCGATGTGCACGGCGATCCCGGTGAGCTGGTTGCCGTCGATATGGCACTCGCCGGTGTGGACGCCCGCGCGGATCTCGAGGTCGATCGGATCCATCGCATCTGCGATCGCACGGGCGCACAGCACGGCGCGGGCCGGTCCGTCGAAGGTGGCCAGGAAGCCGTCGCCGTTGGTGTCGCGCTCGGCGCCGCGGTAGCGCGAGACCAGGGCACGCACCTTGGCGTGGTGGGCGCCGAGCAGGGCGCGCCAGCGTTCGTCGCCTATCGCCGTCGCCCGCTCGGTCGATCCGACGATGTCGGTGAACATCACCGTCGTGAGCACGCGATCCAGGCGCGCGGCCTCGCGCTGGATCCCCTGGACGAACGCCTCGACGTGGCCTGCGATCAGCGCCTGGTCGCCCGCCCAGGCCGGCCAGTCCGCGCCTGGCACCTCGACGAACTGCGCGCCCGGAACACCCGCGGCGAAGTCGCGGCCGGCCGCGACGTCCTCGATCGGGTCGTTGGTGCGGTGCAGAACGAGCGTCGGCGCCTGGATTGCGGACAGGATCGGCCGCACGTCGATCTCGCGCCAGACCTTCTCGACGGCCGCCACCGAGTTCGGGCTCGCCGACAGCCGCTGCAGCCGGCCCCACCAGCGGCGCTGCACCGCGTCTCCGGCCAGCGACGGCGTGATCCAGCCGACCAGCTCATCCACGTACTCGGACGTCCCCCAGCCGTGCGCGATCCCGGCGAGGTAGGAATCCCACTCCTCGTCCGACCACGCCCACGGATAGTCGGGCGCATGCCGGCCGCGTGCCTCCGCGCCGAAGACGATCAGCGCCAGGGTGCGGTCGGGATGCGTCGCCGCGAAGAGCGCGTTCAGGCTGCCCGAGTTGCCCGATCCGAACAGCACCGCTCGCTCGACACCCGCGCTGTCCATCACCACGCCGAGGTCCTCCATCAGCACCTCCAGGGGCGGCACGTCTGCCGGCGCGAAGCGGTCGGAGAGCCCCATGCCGCGCGGATCGACCACGATCAGGCGCGCGAACGCCGCCAGCCGGCCGAGGAACCGCGCGTACAGCGGGTTCTCCCAGATCACCTCCAGGTTGCTGACCCACGGCGGGACGTAGACGATGTCGACCGGTCCCTGGCCCACGACCTGGTAGGCCAGCGCGACTCCCTCGCGATCGCGCGCATACCGAACGCTCGGGACGAGGCCGGAGCTCATCGCGCGAAGACTACGCCGACGCGGTTGTCAGCCGTCGCCGCGACGGACGCGCACCGAGGGCAGGCGGCCGACCTCATCCTTGACCAGGTTGAGCGTCACGACGTCTGTCTCGACCTTCGCGACCGCGGTCATCGGGATCGTCACCTCGCGGCGGCCGAAGAGATGTCCGTGCCGCAGCACGATGTGCGTGATCGCCCCGCCGTCGGTCAGGAACGCCTCGACCTCGCCGAGGTGGTGGTCGTCGCTCGAGACGACCGGGCTGTCGCGCCGGATCTCGACCTCGCCCTTCGGCACGCGGTCGTACATGACCTCGATCGGCGCGTCGTATCCCATCGGAGCGACCCCGAGCTCGGCCGGAGAGTACGAGGGCACGGCCAGCACGTCCTGGATGCCGACGTCCCAGTCGGGATCCGAGCGGGAGAGGCCGTCCATCGAGAGGGTGGCCGACTCGCCGACCGGAGTGAACTCCGCCGCTTCGGCGCCGCTGCAGCGCAGCGTGATCTGCTCGTCGCCGGCCTCGGTGTCCACGACCTCCACCGGGATCAGGCGGGCCAGGCCCGGGTGGTGATGCGGCTTCACGACCAGATGCGTGATCGTCCGCTTCACCGGGTCGATGACGACGTCTGCGAGCTCGCCGAACGGCCCGTCGCTGCAGCCGATGGCCTGTCCGAGGTTCAGCCGTACCATTGAGCGTAGTCTCGCCGCCCGGGCCGCGCGCGGATCACGCGATCTGGATGAGATGCGGTGGTCGTGGCGGTAGCCGTGTGCAGGCCGGTGCCGTCGGGATGGACGAGGAACAGGTCGTGGGCGCCGGCCGGCCCGTCAACGCGGTCGAAGGTGATCCAGCGGCCGTCCGCCGACCAGCGCACCGTGGCGATGCGGGCACCCTCGGGCGTGATCCGCCGCGCCCGCGAGCCGTCGGCGCGTGCGACGTACACGGCGCTCATCCCGCCCCTGCCGGCCGCACCGGCTGCGAACGCGCCGAATGCCACCCGCCCATCCGGCCCGAAGGCGGCGGGATGACCGGTGCCGCAGCACTCGCTGGTCATGCCGGGCGGGGTCAGGCGGACACGGCCGGTGGCGTCTGCACGGACGACGTAGAGGGCGCCCGCGCCGTGACCGGGGCCGTCCTGGTGGAACAGAATCGTGGATCCGCCCGGCGAGTAGGCAAGCGGCGCCTGCACGCGCCCCGCCGGGCCGGTGGTGATCCGCTCGAGCGCGCCGCCCGCCGCATCGCGAGTGTAGATGCCGTCGAGGGCCGGCCGGGCGGGATTCCAGGCCCACATCGCGATCCGCTCCCCGCTGGGAGACCCGACACCCGGCCCGAGGTGCAGCCGCTCTGCGACCACCCGGATGTGCGTGTGTCCGGGCCGGGGTGACCGGATCCCGACGTCCACAAGATCCGAGACGATCCCGCCGGTTGCTTGTGCCTGGCCCGGCGCCGGCGAGCTGGTCGTGGGCTGCGTCGGCGCGGCGTCCGTCGCCTGTGAACCGGATCCGGAGTGGCCGTTCAGCGAGTCGATCGCGGCCGCCGCAGCGACGCCGCCGACGACCGCGATCACCGCCACCGTGCTCAGCTTCGCCCTCACCCACCGGATCGTGTCACACGCTTCCCGAGGCCGAGGGGGCGGCGCTCACAGCGACCGGCCCGGCTACGAGTTCACAGCCGCCCCGGTCGGCTTCGCCTGCCGGTCCCAGCCGTGGAACGGCCCCAGGTCGCCCGCGTCCCAGGCCGCGCGCAGCCCGGGGGCGCTCAGATCCCAGTCCGGCCGGATCTCGCTCGTCGCCGCGCGCAGGTCGCGCCAGAGGTCGACGACCGACGGCCGGCCCCAGAACCAGTAGCCGTTGTAGATGCTGTGGACGATGAGCCCCGGCTTGAGCACGAGCGTATGGGGGATCATCGGGTCGTTGGTCGGGTCGGTGTACTCCTGGATGTCGAGGTCGCGCTGCACCGTCCGGCCGGGATCGGACAGGAACGGCCACTGGGCGCCGACCGACGCCCGGAACTCCTGGAGCGTGTGGTGCTCGTCGGTCGCGATCGTGACGATCCGGGTGTAGGCGACCGCGATCTTGGGGTAGAACGCGGCGAGCTCCAGGTGCTGCTGGTGCTCCTTGGGGCAGTAGTGGCCGCGGGCGAGCGTGAGGATCATCGGATCGTCGCCCTGCAGCTCGCTCAGGGTGCGCGGGGTGGAGGTGTGGTCGGGCAGCTCGTAGTCGGGGAAGGTGGCGCCGGGAACGATGTCGGGACGCATGGCTGGAGCTCCTCCGTCGGTGGACGTCGCCCGCAGGGTGGCGTCGCGGGCCCGGGGTCGCGCCCGTCGAACACCCTGGCCCGAGCCCTGGCTAGCGCGCCTGTGCCAGCGGCTCGTGCGCACGCACGGGGCAGGCCAGGAGCTCCGCCGCTGCGCGGGTGGCGAGGTAGGCGACGAGCTGGCGGGCCAGCTCGCTGCGGCTGGTCACCCGGAAGAAGCTCCACCATGCCAGGTGTGCGGTCTCGGTGACGGGGTCGACCTCGGAGCGCGCGTCGCCGGCCGAGCCGTCGCGGATGAGCCGCGCGACGAGCTCGAGCCCCGCGATCCGCTCGGCCGTACCGGTGCCGTCGTCGTCCGACAGCGGCCGCACGTAGCGTCCGGCGGACGTGATCAGCTCGGCGGCCGTGAGAGCGGCCGAGAGCTCGGAGGTCTGAGCGATGATCGTCTTCATGGGAGCGGGGTGTGGAAGTTCGGTACGCGCCCGGCCGTCGGCCGGTTTGTGATCGACCTGACGCCGGCGACGCCGGCGCCACCGGGCCGGTAGGGTGGACGCGATGCGCGAAACGCCCATGCCGGCCCGCGCCGTCTGATGCGCGTGCTCGTCCTCGGAGCGGGCTTCGGGGGGCTCGAGCTCGCGACGACGCTGTCGCAGGCCGGCCGTGACGACCTCGAGGTCGTGCTGATCGACAAGAGCGATACGTTCGTCTTCGGCTTCGCGAAGCTCGACGTCATGTTCGGCCGCGCGACCGCTGATGCCGTGCGCATCCCGTACCGCGGCGTCGACAAGCCGGGCGTGCGCGTCCTGCGCGAGACGATCACCGCGATCGACCCCACCGCCCGGCGGGTCACCACCGACGCGGGCGTGCACTCGGCCGACATCCTGGTCGTGGCGCTCGGTGCCGACTACGACCTCGCCGCAACACCGGGGCTGGCCGAGTCGGGGGACGAGTTCTACTCGGTCGCGGGCGCCGAGCGGCTGGCGCAGATCCTGCCCACCTTCTCGCGCGGCCGCGTGGTGATCGGCGTCTGCGACGCGCCGTTCAAGTGCCCGCCGGCGCCGAGCGAGGCCGCGCTGCTCCTGCACGACCACCTGACGGCGCGCGGCGTCCGGGACGCCTGCGAGATCTCGCTCGTGATCCCGTTCGGCACCCCGGTGCCGCCCTCGCCGGACACCTCGGCGGCGCTGCTGGCCGCGTTCGCAGAGCGCGGGATCACGTTCGTCGCCGCCCGCCGCGTCGCCGCGCTCGACGGCGCCCGCGGCGTGGTCGTGCTCGACGACGAGAGCGAGCTGCGCTACGACCTGTTCCTCGGGGTGCCGAAGCACCGCGCTCCCGACGTCGTCATCGCGAGCGGGATGACCGAGGAGGGCTACATCCCGGTCAGCTCCCGGACGCTCGAGACGCGGTTCCCGGGCGTGTACGCGGTCGGCGACGTCGCCACCATCGGCGTGCCCAAGGCCGGCGTCTTCGCGGAGGGCGCCGCGCGCGTCGTCGCGGAGGCGGTGCTCGCGATGCTCCGGGGCGATCGGCCGGACCCATATGACGGGCGCGGCTCCTGCTACGTCGAGTTCGGCGCCGGCCGCGTCGGCAGGGTCGACATCGACTTCCTCTCCGGGCCGATCCGCACGGGCACGTTCAACGCGCCCACCGCCGACCTCGTCGCCGAAAAGGAGCACTTCGGCACGAGCCGCCGCGCGCGCTGGTTCAGCGGTCGCTGAGCTCCGCCTCAGGCGCCTGCCGCGCCTGATCCGGCGTCCAGCCGAACCGGCGCTCGGCCAGCACCGCGCCGGAGGCGGCGGAGACGATCAGCATCAGGCTGAAGGCGAAGAGCCACGTCAGGATCGTGAACGTGACTCCCACCAGGCCGTAGCGCTGGACGTTCGTCGTCGTGCTGCCCGGCAGGTACACACGCGAGCCGAGGTTGAAGGCGGTGAGCAGGAGCGCGGTGGCGACGCCGCCCGGGACGAGCACGCGCGGCCGCACGCGCCGGCCCAGCAGGATGAACGGCGTGAACATCCACAGCAGACTCCCGGAGACGAGGGAGACGAGCGTCGCGCCGATGTGGAAGCCGTGGGCATGGAGCAGGTGCGTGAGCGGGGTCGAGAGCGAGAAGTACGTCGAGAACGCGACCACCCAGACACCGCCCCACAGGAACCCCCGACTGCGCAGCGTGGGCAGCCTCCAGGCGTGCTCGTACACCCGCTGGAGGGCGTGCGCGAAGCTGAGCAGGGAGTAGGCGAGGACGAGCACGCCCACGATGCTGATCGTCGCCCGGGTGTCGCCGGTCGGGACGTCCAGAAGGCTGCGCAGCGCGCTTGCCCCCGCGCCGGTCAGGCCGAACCCCTCGATCAGCCGCTCGGCGACCGCATCGGGGGTCGAGAGGATGCCGCCCAGGATGATCGAGAGCGGGATCACCGCCGTGAACAGCTTCGAGCCCAGCGCCAGGCCGCGCTCGACCGGGTTCAGCTCGACGATCCGCTCGACGAGCTTGCCCGGCAGGGTCTGCTCGAAGCGCGCCCGCAGCGCTGTGGGATCGATCAGCGCCGGCATCGTGCGCCGCCGCTACACGCCAGAGGCGGCCGCCTCGGCATCGGCGGCACTGAGCATCCCGATCGCGACGAGGTCGCTCGGGTGGATCCATGCGTCCGCGAGTGCCATTCCGCCTGCGCCGCGAATCGACTCGCGCAGCGAGATCGCCCAGCGATGCTCGATGAGCGCGACCGCCGCCGCGGTGCCGGGCGGGATCGTGTCGGCGATGTGCCACATCTCGTCGTCATCGAGAATGGTGCCGTCCTCGGCAGCCTCGGCACCCGCCTCGGCGCCGATCTCGAGGCCCTCCTCGCCCGCCACGCCGAACCCCATCAGCGCGCCGGCGTATGCGCCGAACTCCTCGGTCTCCTCGAGCGACAGGTCGGACCCGTGCAGGGCCTCGATGTCGCCGTTGTCGTGCTTGCGCACGACGATCAGGTCGACGAGCCGGATGACGTCGCTCTCGCGCAGCTTCGTGAGCTCGGCGCGGATCTTGCCGTCGAACTTCGGCTCGGCGAACCCGATCACGAGCAGTTGAATTGGTCCGAACATCGGTGCCTTCCTCTCGTCCTGGCGTATCGTCAGTTTCAGAGCGCCTGCAGGAGCTTCTGCTTCTGGGCGTCGAATTCGGGCTGGGTCAGCACGCCGTCGTCGAGGAGCTTCTTGAGCTTCTCGAGCTGCGCGTATGTGTCGTCGGCGCTGGGCGCGGGTGCGGCCGCGGGCGGCGCGTAGTCCGCGGGCGGCGGTGCAGCCTGTTCCTGGGCGCTTTGAGCGCCGGACTTCGCGCCGGCCCTGCCGGCCACGTAGGCGGTGCCGCCCACCATGGCTGCCCGCATCAGTGGGCGTCGTCGTCTCATCATCTTGCGCCTCCTCGGCGTCGTCCGGATTCCGTCCGGGCGGTCGCGCGCAGCGTCGCGCATGCGGCGTTACCGTACCTCACCCCCTCCGGGTGATTCCAGGCTCCGCAGCTCCGGCGCTTGCGACCGCGCCCGTGCTCGCGACGATCACCGCGATCATCCCGGCGGCCTGGGCCGGCTCGAGGGTCTGGCCGAGCGCGACCAGGCCGACGAGCGCCGCGATCGCCGGGTCGAGGCTGTAGACGACGGCGACGAGACGCGGCTCGAGCCGGCGCAGCGCCTCGATCTCGAGCGCGAACGGGACGATCAGCCCGCCGACGGCGATGACGACCCCGACGCCCAGCGCATGGGCGTCGATCGCGCCGAGGTGGGGAAGGCCGAGTGGCAGGGTCGCGATCGCGGCGACCGGGATGGCGAGCGCGAGGCCGTCGACGCGTGCGGTGCGGCGGCCGACGGACCTGCCGGCGTAGGCGACGCCCGCCCACGCGCATCCCGCGGCCACGGCGAACGCGACCCCGGCGGCCGATCCGGGTGGGTCGACGCCGCCGAGTGCGGCCACCCCGGCGGCGGCGAGGAGCGCGAAGCCGATGTCGCGCCGCCGTCGCGAGCCGGCCAGGGCCATCGCCAGCGGAGCGAGGAAGGCGAAGGTCACGGCGATTCCAAGCGGCAGCCGCTCGATCGCCTCGAAGAACGTCACGTTGAGGGCGGCGAGCGAGAGCCCGTAGGCGACGATCACAAGCCACGTCGCCCGGTTGCGTCCGCGCACGCGCGGCCGCACCGCCGCGAGGATGATCCCGGCGCCGAGCGCGAACCGAAGCGCCGACACCCCTGCCGGACCGAGCTGGCCGAAGAGCCCGTGCGCGAGCGCCGCGCTGCACTGGATGGCCGCGCTCGTGGCGAGCACCATCGCCGCGCCCGAGGCCGCACGGGCGCGGGTGGCCTCCGGCCGGGCGATCCCGCTCACCGTCCGGGGCCGACACCGGCGCCGACGGCAGACTTCGCGCGTGAGCCCGATCGCGGCCGCACCTGCGAGCGCCGCCCACGTGGCGAAGCTCGTGCCCGCGGGCCGGGCCGCGGTCAGGATGGCCTCGATCGCAGCGGGGCCGCTGGTCACGCCGCCGCGCCGGTCCTCCGCGACGACGTGGGGATGGGTGCGGACGAGCGCGAGGGCGGCCGTGAGCGGGTCGAGGCGGACGGCGAGCTCCTGGAGGTCGGCCTCGCGGTAGACGCACACGTTCGCCACGGGAGCGGCGCCCAGCACCGACCGGCAGGTCGCGGCGACATCGTGCTCCCAGGTGTCCTCGCACGCGAGGGCGGCGCGGGGGTCGTCGGCGGCGCGCAGCGCGGCCGAGCTCGAGGCGAAGATCAGGCCCAGCCGGCCCGCGCCCGGGCCGCGAGCGGCCTCGAGACGCTCGGCGAGCGCCTCCCGCGCCCGCTCCGGCGGGCCGGCCAGGCGCGGATCGGCCATCTCGAGCCAGGTATCGACGCGACCGGCGAAGAACCGCCGCGCCGCAGTGGCCGATCGTCCGGCCTCGCCGGCCTGGTAGACGAGCAGATGGGTCGAGGCGGCCGCCGGGGCGCCGATCAGGTCGAGCAGCGCGGTGGTCTCGACGCCGAGCACGCGCCCGATGGCGGCGACGATCGGCGGTGACGGCACGGGTGGGCGGCCGGTCGAGGGGTTGCGACCGTGCTCGAGGGCGAGCAGGTAGCTGGGTGAGATGCCGATCCGCCGGGCGGCGGCACGGATCGACAGGCCGCGCTGCTCGCGCCGGCTCCGCACCAGGGCGCCGAAGCCGTTCGATGAAGAGTTCATCCGCGCAGTATAAAGAACGGTGCGGCCGTGAGGCTAGTACCGGAGCCGATATGCGTCGGCGAGGTCGTGCTCAGCAAGCGCCCCGTAGGTGTCCCACTCGCGTCGTCGCACGGCGACGAACGCGTCGTGGAGCACGTCGCCGAGGGCCCGCCGGGCGAGGGCGCTCGCCGCAAACAGGTCGGTGGCCCGACCGAGCGTGACCGGCAGCCGGGCGATGCCGCGCTGCGCGAGCTCGGCGGTCGTGAGCGCGGCGGGGTCGTCCTGGACGGGGTCGGGCAGCGCGGCGTCGCGCTCGACGCCGTCGAGGGCGGCGGCCGCGAGCAGCGCCATCACGACGTACGGGTTCGCGCCGCCGTCGCAGACCTTGACCTCGAAGTTCGCCGACCGCTCGCGGCTCGTGACCGTGCCGGGGATGAACCGCACGGCCGCCTCGCGGTTCTCGACGCCCCAGCAGGCGTACGCCCCGGCCCAGTGGTGCGGCTGCAGGCGCAGGTAGGCGGCGGGGCTGGGCGCCAGTGCCGCCAGCAGCTCCGGCAGAGCGGTGACGACGCCGCCGAGCGCCGCGGCGCCGGCATCGGTGAGCCCGCCCGGCCGGCCGCCGCCCTGCATCAGGTTTCGGCCGTCGCGCCACACGCTCAGATGCGCGTGACAGCCGTTTCCCACCTCGCCCGGGAACACGACCGGCGCGAAGCTGACGGTCAGCCCGTGCCGGCGGGCCACGAACCGCATCTGGGTGCGGACGAAGACGAGGTCGTCCGCGGCGGCGAGCGGGTCGCGGGCCGCGATCGAGATCTCGAACTGGCCCGGGGCGTACTCGGGATGGAACTGCTCGACCTCGACGCCGGAGGCCTCGAGCGCGTCGACGAGGTCGAGGAAGAACGCGTCGAGGAGCGCGAGAGCGCTCGTGCTGTAGCCGGGACCGGTGTGCACCGGGCCGCCGCCCGCGTCGAGCAGGGTCGCCTCGATCTCGAACGTCGCTCGCATGTCGAGGCCGGCCGCCCGTGCGGCGGCGACCGCGCGGGCGACGGCGGTGCGCTGGCACGCCGGGACGGGCTCGAGCTCCTGGCTCATCTGATCGACGGGCGCCCACGCCCAGCCTGGCGATGCCGTGAGCACGCGCGCCGCGGCCAGGTCGGGGATCAGGCGCATGTCGCCGCTCGGGTTGTCGAACGGCGCCACGTCGGCGAACAGGTCGTCGGTGCCGGCCGCCGCCCAGATGTAGGCCATGCCGACGCCGTTTGCGGCCACCCGCTCGAGCCGGGCCGCCGGCACCGCCTTCACCCTGGTGATGCCGCCGTTGTCGACCATCGTCATGGCAAGCGCGCGCACGCCCGCCGCGTCGAAGCGGTCGCGCACGTCCGCCACCGTCGTCACCCGGAGGCTCCGAGGCCGTGCAGGCGGCGGGCGTTGCCGCCCATGACGCCGGCGCCGATCCGCCGGGCCGCCTCCCGGTTCAGCTGCCGGCGCGCGACCCCGGTCTCGAGCACGCGTGCGAGCGCCTCACGCGCGAGCAGCGCCGAGAGCCAGATCACCTCGGGCTCGCTGGCCTCGTCGGAGCCGTACATCACCTTGGCGGGCGGGGCGATCCCCAGCAGGATCTCGAGGCGGCTGTCGATCGCGAGGCTCGCCCACGGCGTCGAGAGCGACGTGTCCAGGTAGACGTGGGGCAGGATCGACGCCACGAACGCGCCCTCGTCCACCCACGGCCAGCCGGAGTGGATCAGGACGATGGGCTGGTCGATGTGGGCGGCCAGCAGCGGGAAGAGGTCGGACGGCCGCGCGTGGTCGAGCACGATGGCCGGATCGCCGCCGCCGCAGTGGATGTGCACGGGAATCCCGGCGCCGCGCGCGACGGCGAGCGCGCGCCGAAGCAGGGCATCGCGCACGGGCTTTGCGTGCTCGCGCGTCTCTCGCCAGCCGTCGGCCCGCCAGGCGGCGAACGCGGCCTCGCGCGCGGACGCGCTCCACTCGGCCACATCGAGGCCCGTGCGGTAGGCGATCACCGACTTGAACGCGATCGATCCGGCGGCGGCTGCCCGTTCGAGCTGGGCGCTGAACGCGTCCTCGAGCTCGGCATAGGTGGCCGCCGCGTCGCGCACGTCGGTGATGACCGGCTCGATCCGGCAGACCCGGTGCACCGGCAGACCGACCTCGTCCCCGAGCGCGCGGCCGTCGATGCGCGGCAGCGGGTACCCGTCGTCCATGATCAGGTCGGTGACGTCCGCGTCGGCCCACAGGCGGCGCAGGTAGGCGCGGTGGTCGCGCAGGGCCGCCGTGCGGGCCTCGGCGAGGCCGTCCCGCGTTGGCGCGCAGCCGAGCACGGCGGCCAGGCGGTCGGCCATCGCGACGGCGATCGGCGCGGTGTCGGTCGTGAGCTCGAGGATCTCGCGGTGGCGCTCGTCCTCGAGCCCGGAGCTCATGAGGCACATGCCGAGCATGGTGATGCGGTCGAGGAACCCGCGCTGCGGCGCGGCGGCGACCTCGTCGCTGCGCCAGCCATGGCAGTGGACGTCGACGGCCGGCGTGCCTTCGAGCAGGTCAGTCACGGGCGTTCTCCAGTGGTGAGTGGTGGTTACCGAGGCGCCGCGATCCTCTCATGGTTGCGGGCACCGGTAGGATCGCCGCCGTGCCCGACTGCGTCTTCGAGCAGATCTCCGCCCACGTCGACCGGTTCAGCCCGGACGATCGCACCGACCGGCCCGCGCTCGGCGCCGTCCACGGCGAGCGCGGCACGCTGCTCGTCGAGGGTGGGGCGTCGGTCGCACACCTGGGCGCGTTCGCGGCCGAGCTTGCCGCCCGTGGCCGGCCGCAGGTCGTCGCGATCGCGCTGACGCACGCCCACTGGGATCACAGCTTTGGCTCGGCCGCCGTTGCGGCGCCCGTGATCGCCCACCGCGACACGGCCGCAGCGCTCGCCGTGCAGGCCGGCTACGACTGGTCGGACACGGCGCTCGACGCGCGCGTGCGCGCCGGACTGGAGATCCCGTTCTGCGCCGAGATGATGCGGCTCGAGCTGCCGGACCGCTCGGATCTCGAGATCGTCGTGCCCACCGAGACGTTCGCCGAGTACCGGATCGTCGACCTCGGCGGCGTGCAGGCGCTGCTGCATCACGTCGGCGGCGACCACGCGGCCGACTCGTCCGTCGTGCACGTGCCGGGCGACGACGTGCTCTTCCTCGGCGACTGCCTCTACCAGCGGCTGCACGCGCCTGTGCCGTTCCTCACCGTCGCCGGCGTGCGGGCGCTGCTCGCCGCGCTCGCGCCGTTCGCGGTCACCGCCGCCGTCGAGGGGCACCAAGACACGGTCACCGACGCCGCCGGCTACGCCGCGCGCCTGGGCGGGCTGCGAGAGGCGGCGGCGCTCGTCGAGGCGCACGGCGCGGATGCCGCGGAAAGGGCGGGCGACGACGAGGACCTGAACGATCTCGTCTCGTTCCTGCTCGTCGGCGAGGCGCTCACATAGCGTCCCAATCTGCCTGCAACGTTCTCCGGGATTTCACAGGATCGGTGCCGATGATGAAGGTATGGCACGTCTGCGCCGATTCACGAAGACCGAGCGCGCCGCGCACTGGCTGATCGCGGCCGCGTTCGGCGTGATGCTCCTCTCGGGCGGCCAGGTGCCGCACCACTGGACATGGACGACCACGGCCCTCGATGTCCACGTCGGCGCGGCCGTCGTGCTCGTCGCCGGCCTGACGGGCCTGCTCCTGTTCGGCAACGGGCGTGCGCTCGAAAAGACGGCGCGGGAGCTGCGCCGGCTGGACGCGGGCGACCGCGCCTGGCTCTCGCCCGACCGCATCCTCACCCGCCGCCCGGCGCCTCCGGTGGGCCGGTTCAACGGCGGCCAGAAGATGAACGCGCGCCTCGCCCTGCTCGGGCTGATCGGGCTGTACTCGACCGGCATCTACCTGCTCGTCGTCGGCCGCTCGGCGTTCGGCCACCTGCACGGCCCGTTCGCCTTCCTGACGACGGCGCTGATCGCCGGCCACATCTTCATGGCGGTCGCGAACCCGTCGACCCGCCACGCTCTGCGCGGGATGACGCTCGGAAGCGTCAACCGCGAGTGGGCGGCGCACCACTTCCCCCGCTGGGTCGAGGAGATGGACGCCCAGGAGCGCACGGCCGAGCGCCTGCCGCACTGACAGCGCCGCTCCGGCGGCGTAGAGTTGGCGCAGGTGGTGCGCACACGCAGCCCAGCCCGGCACGTGGCCCGGTTCGCGTCGATCGCGATCGTCGTCGCGTGCGCGCTCGCCGGCGCAGGGGAGGGTACGGCCGCCACCGCTCCCCGCGCCGCGTTCGTGCGCGTCGACCAGGCCGGGTACCCGGCCACCGCGACCAAGCGCGCCTACCTGCTTGCGAGCGTCGCCGAGCCGGGGGCCGCGTTCATGGTCACCGGCGCGGGCGGCCACACCGTGCTTCGGGGCCGCGTCGGTCCCGACCTGGGACGCTGGAGCGCGCGCTTCCCGCACGTCTATGCGATCGACTTCTCCCGCCTGCACACGGCGGGCACCTACACCATCGCCGTCTCCGGGCCGGCGGACGCCGCCTCGCCGCCGTTTCGGGTCGCGACCGGCGCCGCCCTCTCGGCCCGCCCGATCCGAAACGCGCTGGCGTTCTACCAGGACGAACGCGACGGCCCGGACTTCATCCCGAGCCCGCTGCGCACGGCGCCCGGGCATCTGAACGACGCGCACGCGATGACGTACCTGACGCCGAAGGTGGACGGCGACGGCAACTTCGCCGGCAGCCTGAAGCCGCTCGGGGTGCGGATCGACGCGGCCGGCGGCTGGTGGGACGCGGGCGACTACCTGAAGTTCGTCGAGACCACGAGCTACACCGACGCGGTGCTGCTCTCGGCGGTGCGCGACTTCCCCCGCCCGACGCACGTGCGCGTGCACGGCCACACGTTCGCGGCCGAGGCCGCCTTCGGCGTGCGCTGGCTCCTGCGCATGTGGGACGACCGCACCCGGACGCTGTACTACCAGGTGGGCATCGGCGAGGGCAACGACCGCACGCTCGGCGACCACGACATCTGGCGGCTGCCCCAGGCCGACGATCGCTACGGCGGCCGAAGCCGCGACGCCCGCTACATCCGCCATCGCCCGGTCTTCCGCGCCGGCCCGCCCGGGTCGCCCGTGAGCCCGAACCTGGCCGGCCGCGACGCCGCTGCGTTCGGGCTCTGCTTCCAGGTCTACCGCCGCACCCGCCCGGCCCTCGCGGGCCGCTGCCTGCGCGCGGGCGAGCACATCTTCGCGCTCGCAGACACCGCGCCGGGACGCCTGCTGACCGTGATCCCGTTCGACTTCTATCCCGAGACCGAGTGGCGCGACGACCTCGAGCTGGGCGCGACCGAGCTCGCCCTCGCGACCGCCCACGGGCATCTGCCGGCCGGCCTGCCTCACCGGCGCTCGCGCTACTACCTGCGTCTGGCCGCGCACTGGGCCCACGCATACATCACCGGCCCGAACGATGCCGCCGACACGCTGAACCTGTACGACACGAGCGGCCTCGCCCACTACGACCTCGTCCGCGCGATCCGCGCCGCCCACGACCCGCGCGGGCTCCAGGTGACGCCCGCCACGCTGCTGCGCGATCTGCGCCGCCAGCTCGACCGGGCCGAGGCGCAGGGCGGCACCGACCCGTTCGGCTTCGGGTTCCCATGGGCGGCCTACGACACGACGTCGCACGGCTTCGGCCTCGCCGTCATGGCCGGCGAGTACGACCAGCTCACGCACGGCCGCCGCTACGCGGCTGCGGGCGCCCGCTGGCTCGGGAACGTGCTCGGCGCGAACGCCTGGGGCGTCGCGCTGGCCGTTGGCGACGGCACCACGTTCCCGCACTGCATGCAGCACCAGGTTGCGAACCTGGCCGGCTCGCTCGACGGCACCACGCCGATCCTGGCCGGAGCGGTGGTGGAGGGGCCGAACAGCGCCGCCACGACCGGGGTCGTGCCGCCGATGCGCCTGTGCCCGGGCACGGGCACCGACCGCTTCGCCCGGTTCAACTCGGCGGCGGTGTTCCGCGACGATGTGCAGTCCTACTCGACGGTCGAGCCGGCGATCGACCTCACCGCGACGAGCCCGCTGGCGTTCGCCCGCCAGGCGGCCGCCCGCGCCGACGCGCGGCCGTAGCTACTGCTCGTAGTGCTCGACGGTCTCGGCGCTGCGTGCCCGCGCGTCGTCGGGATCGAGCCCGAACTCTCGGTGCGCCCGGCGCTGGCGCAGAAGATCCCAGCAGCGGTCGAGCGAGACCTTGATCTCGGCCAGCCGTTCGTGGTCGCCGGGCTCGAGCCGGCCGTGGCCCTCCCGCTCGTAGAGCGCCTGCTCCTCGGCCACCAGGGCGTCGATCCGGCCCAGAACCTGCGTATCGTCCATCGTTCCCTCCTCGGTCGTGCGTCGGCGCGCAGTGTAGGCCCGGCCGGTGGCATACTGTCGCCGCCATGGCGGTGTACGAGCGCGTCGCGATCCCCGTGCAGGCGGACCGGGTTGTCGAGACCCTCCGCGCGGTGCTGGCCGAACGTGGGCTCATCGAGTACGCCGTCGTCGACCACGGCCACGACATGGCGGCGGCGGGCGAGCATGCCTACCCGGCGTGGACGCTCGTCTTCGGCAGCCCCGCCGCGGGCGCGAAGATCCTCGCGCGCGACCTCGCGGCGGCGGTCGACATCCCGCTGCGGCTGGCGGTGATCGGAACGGGCGCCGGCACGAGCGCGATCGTCGTGCGCGACATGGCATCGCTGCTCGACGGCGCCGCCGCCCCGCTCGCCGGCGGCTTCACCGACGTGCTGCGCGGCCTGGCGGAGGCGGCACGCGGGCGACTCGTCGCCGTGGAGAGCGGCACCCCATGACCTCTGCCGAGACGCCGACCGGAGGCCCGCGGAACCTGATCCTGGCCGCGATGATCGTCGCGGTCGCGATGACGTTCATCGACCAGACGATCGTGTCGATCGCTGCGCCGCAGATCCAGAGCGAGCTCGGTCTCTCCGGCACGGGTGTGCAGTGGGCGATCAACGCCTACCTGCTGTCACTGGCGGCGCTCTTCGCCTTCGGTGGCCGGCTCGCCGACACGGTCGGCCACCGCAAGATGGTGACGCTCGGCGTCGTCATCTTCGCCGGGGCGTCGGCGATGTGCGGGCTCACGCCGAAGGGCAGCCTGGCCGAGGCGTGGATCGTCACGTTCCGGCTCCTGCAGGGCGCGGGCGGGGCGATCATGTTCCCGGCGGCGCTCGCGATCGTCGTGCAGACATTTGCGCTGCGGGAGCGCGGGCGGGCGCTGGCGCTCTTCTTCGGCATCGCCGGCGGCCTCACAGCCCTCGGCCCGATCCTGGGCGGCTATCTGACCCAGTGGACATGGCGGGCGATCTTCTGGGTGAACATCCCCGTGGCGATCGCGGCGCTCGTGCTGATTGCCATCGCGAAGCCGACCACCGTGCACCGGCCCGCCCCCATCGACTATCGCGGCCTCGCCCTGATCGCCTCCGGCGTCGCGCTGAGCGTGCTCGGCTTCCAGCAGGCGGCGGTGTGGGGGTGGAGCAGCCCGGCCACGATCGCATGCATCGGCGGCGGCGCGGCGCTCCTGGTGATCTTCTACTTCGTCGAGCTGCGCACCGAATCCCCGCTGATCGAGGTGGGCATCTTCCGCATCCGGCCGTTCCTGGTCGAGAACCTCGTGCTGGCCATCTCGATGCTCGTGTTCGTGCCCGTCTTCTTCTTCGCGAGCGTGTACGCCCAGGTCGGGCTCGGCAAGTCGCCAACCCAGGCGAGCCTCGTCATCCTGTACTTCTTCATCGGCTTCGTCATCGCCGCGCAGCTCGGCGGGCGCATGCTCGACCGGCGCGGGGCGAAGCGGCCGGTGGTGCTGGGATGTGTGCTCGCTGCGGTGGGCTTCTGGCTCTGGGCCGGCAAGGTCACCGACCTGAGCTTCAGCACGCAGCAGTGGTACGTCATCATCGCGGGCGCCGGGATGGGGCTGATGCTCGGGCCGGCGAGCACCGACGCCGTCAACCGCGCCTCGCGGCTCTCGTACGGCGAGGCCACGGGCATCACCCAGACCGTCCGCAACTATGCCGCGAGCCTCGGCTTTGCCATCCTCGGAACCACACTGGTGTCGCGGCTGCACACGCGCCTCACCACGTCGCTCGTGGCCAAGGGGCTGCCCCAGGCGCAGGCCCGCGCCGTCGCGTCACGTATCTCCGGGTTCCGTGACACGGCGGGCAGCACCCGCGTGATCCCGCACTTCGTGCGGCTCGACTTCGCCTACGCGACGCGCTCGGTGCTCGACGCGATGGCCGCGATCATGGCGGCCGCGGCGATCGTGGCCGTGGTCGGGCTGCGGCCCGGGGTGCAGGAGGAGCCGGTCGCGGCCGCCGACGGGCTCGGCGAGCTTGCGACTGCGGTCGAGGACTAGCCGGGCGCTCAGCCGCCTCGGCGGCGGTGCTCCTCCTCCTCGACCGTGCGCTCGGCGGTCGGGCTGACCTCGAGCCGCTCGTCGGGGATGGGCTTGCCGCTCTCCACCGACCGGCCGTACGTGCCCTCGCGGATGCGCTCCTCTGCGCGCTCGACTGCGGCCAGCCGATCGCGCAGGTCGTCGATCCGGCCCTGATCGAACTCGTTCTGGTACGTGTCGGTCGCGTCGTCGGCCATCTCGGTCGTCGAGAGCTCGTCGTTGGGCTCGAGCGCCGCTTCCCGGAGCGCCTCCTCGATCTGCGCTCGCTCGGCAGCGAGCAGCTCGCGTGCACGGTCGTTGTCCACAGGCGGTCCTCCTTCGGTCGGGGGTACCCGCGACGCGGCATCGAGCCACGGCACGGGCGGGTGCAGCGGTACCGTACCCACCGGCCTGCGGTCGCGCTATCGGCTCGCCGTCAGCGCCGCGGCTGTGGGCGGGGCGGCTGGTGGTCGTAGAAGAGCGTCGTGCTCGTCGCCGACGCCGAGTGCGCCTCGGCCTTGCGTGCCGCCGCCCTGCGGGTGGCGTACGGGCCGTAGCGATGCTCCTCGCCGTTCATGACCACGATCGCGAACCAGCGCCGGAATGGCATCGGCCGTGTTCCCTTCGACGTTGCCCCGAGTCATCCTACCAGCGGCCGGAGGGCACGGGGGAACGGCCGCGATCGGCGAGCCGGACATGGGCGTCCGGCTCGGGGATCAGCGGTAGCGGTAAACGATCCGCCCGCGGTTCAGATCGTAGGCCGACAGCTCGACCTTGACCCGGTCGCCGGGCAGGATGCGGATCCGGTAGCGCCGCATCCTGCCCGCGATGTAACCGGTGGTCTGATGGCCGTTGTCGAGCTCGATCCGGAAGAGGCCGTTGCGGAGCGACTCGGTGACCTCGCCCTCCACCTCGACCTTCTCTTCCTTGACGCTCATACTGGCTCCTCTCAGCCCGCCTGGGTAACGCCGGTCGCCTCGGGTCCCTTCTGACCCTGGCGAGCCTCAAATGTGACCTTCGCACCCTCCGGCAGGCTCTTGTAGCCGCTGCCAGAGATCTCGCTGTGATGGACGAACAGATCCTTCCCGCCGTCGTCAGGCTGGATGAACCCGTAGCCCTTCTGGTCGTTGAACCACTTCACAGTTCCGGTTGCCATGAAACACCTCCCTTCCACACTCACGAACGAGTCAGGAAGGCGAAGCGCGCAACCGTCGAACGTCCTACAACGGACGGAAGCGTATCAGGCGCGGCGGGGCATGGGCGCGCAGCGGCCGTTCCCCGGGCGCGAAATACGCCATCGGGGGGAGGCTGAAGCCGCCCGTGCATGCCGATGGCAGCGGCACGATGGCGGCGCACCGCGACCAGATCGTCCCCGCCGAGCTCTCCGCGCCCTGCGCGCCGGAGCCGCCGGCGACCGTCACCCCGCTCCCGGTGGCGGGCGGCGCGCGCCTGGAGCTGCTCGGCTTCGACCTGGCCGCGGCGTTCCACGAGTCGCCGCTCGGCATCGTCATGCTCGACCGCGAAGGCCGCTGGCAGGAGGTCAACCCGGCCTGGTGCGCGATCCTCGGCCGCCCGCGCACCGAGCTCCTCGGACGCCACTTCAACGACCTGACGCACCCCGACGACCTCGCGATCGGCATGGAGATGGTCGCGACGCTCGAGACCGGGGCGCGGTCGGTGCAGGCCGAGAAGCGCTACCTGGCCGCGGACGGAAGCGTCGTCCACGTGGCCGAGTCGACGACCGCCCGCCGCGACGAGCACGGCCACATCATCCGCTATGTCGCCCACATCCGCGACGCGACCGCCCGCGTCCGCGCCGAGCAGGAGCTGGCCGAGTCGGCCCGGCTCTTCCGCGACGTGCTCGAGAACGTCGACCTGGCCGCGCTCAACATGGACGCGAACGGCACGATCACCTACTGCAACCCGGAGCTGTGCCGGCTGGTGGGTTGGCCGGCAGAGGAGCTGCTCGGGCGCGACTGGTTCGAGATCTGCGTGCCGCCCGACGACGGCGAGGCGCGCGCCCTGCACGGCGAGGGCATCGCCACCGGCCGCATCGAGCGCCACCACGAGGGCCAGATTCGCACCCGCGACGGCGAGCGGCGCACCATCCGCTGGTCGCACACGCTCGTCACCAACCCGTCCGGACGGCCGGTGGGGACGACCTCGCTCGGCGAGGACATCACCGAGAAGATGGCCGCGCAGCGCGCGCTCGCCCACCGGGCCACCCACGATCCCCTCACCGGGCTCGCGAACCGCACCCTCATGGACGAGCGGCTCGCCCAGGCCATCGCCGACCCGGACCGGCCGGTGGCCGTGATCGTGTGCGACCTGGACGGCTTCAAGCGCGTGAACGACCGCCTCGGCCACGCCGCGGGCGACGAGGTGCTGCGCGCGGTCTCGGGCCGCCTGCGCGGCATCTGCCGGGCGCAGGACCTGGTCTGCCGCCCGGCCGGCGACGAGTTCGTGATCGTGATCACCGGTGAGCCGGGCGAGACCGCCCGCCGCCTGCGCGGAACGTGCGCTCACGTCGCCGACCGCATCGGCCGCGTCGTACGCCAGCCGGTCGTCGTCGACGGCGGCCGCGCCCAGGTGGGCGTGTCGGTGGGAGTGGCGGCCACGGCCGGGCCGGGCAGAGGCGCCGAACACCTCCTCCGCACGGCCGACCGGGCCATGTACCGCGAAAAGAGCGCGCGCTCCCACCAGCGCTGAGGTCAGGCGGCGCGCGCCGCCGGCGGCTGGACGATCCCGAGCTGCATCAGCGCGGTCAGCCGGTCCGGCACGCCCCAGTGGGCCACCATCCGGCCGTCGCGCACGCGGACGACGTCGAACACGTCGACGCGGATCGGGCGTCCGGTCGGCGCGTGGCCCATGAACGGGCCGCCGTGGGTGCCGGTGGCGACAAGCCGCGCCCAGGCCGTGTCGCCGGCGACGGTGAGATCCTGGATCTCGAGCCGGAAGTCCGGGAATGCCCGCCGCAGCGAGGCGATCACGGCCCTGACGCCCTCGGCGCCCGCTGCGTGGCCGGGGCCGAAGTTCTGATGCTCGACGAAGTCGTCCGCCGTCAGCTCGTCGGCGACGGACAGGTCGCCGGCGTTGAACCCCTGCTCGATCAGCTTGCGAAAGACGCGTTCGGGATCGGTCATGTCAAACTCTCCTCATGCTCGCTAATATTGAATACAGTAATACTGTATCAGAATGACGAAGGACGACGGCACCCCAACGCGCGCGTACCGCTCGCCGCGGCGCCGGGAGCAGGCGCTCGAAACGCGGCGGCGGATGCTCGCCGCCGCGGGCCGGCTGCTCGCCGCCCACGGCTACGCCGGCACGACGATCGTGGCCGTCGCCCGTGAGGCGGGGGTCGCGCCCGAGACGGTGTACGCCGCGTTTGGCAGCAAACGCGCGCTCGTCGGCGCGCTCGTGCAGGCGTCCGTCAGGGGTGCGGAGGCGGCTCCCGCGGCCGCGCAGGCGGGCGCCGCGGCGGTCGCGGCGGCGACCGACCAGCGGGAGCAGGTGCGTCTGTTCGCGGCCGATGTCGTCGCAAGGCTCGCGCGGGTGGGGCCGGTGCTGCAGGCGCTCGCCGCGGCGGCGGAGCCCGAGCTCGGCGAGCTGCTCGAGAACGTCGACCGCAACCGGCTCGACGGCATGCGCGCCTTCATTGCGGCGCTCGAGCGCCACGGCCCGCTGCGCGTCGAGGCGGACGCGGCGGCGCAGACGGCCTGGGCGCTCGCGAGCCCGGAGCTGCATCAGCTCCTGGTGCAACGGGGAGGCTGGTCGCAGGAGCGCTACCGCGACTGGCTGGCCGACACCCTCGCGGCGGCGCTGCTGCGGTAGCCGGTGCGACCGGCGACCCGCTCAGCAGATCGCGCCGGAATCCGCGACGGTCGCCGCCAGCAGCGCGCGCACGGTTGCCGGATCGATCTGCTCGGGACGGCGGAAGCGGATGCAGCCCTTGCCCACCGACAGCCCGGCGAGCCGGTCGGCACCGGCGTCGAGCGCGGCCTGACGGAGGATGTAGAGGGAGATGTGCGCCTTCTGGCTCGCGAAGGCCACCTCGACGGCATCCTCGCGCAGGTAGGAGGGCATGCCGTATCGCATCGCCTCCGCGAATCCCGCCAGCTCCTCCCGACAGAGCTTCCGCAACAGGGTGAGCGCATCGCGGCGCGCGGGCGGCGCCTCGGCGATGTACTCCGCCACCGTTGCCGCGTTGCTGCGCACGGGCGGACGCTATCGCAGCCGACGGTCAGGCGGCGGGCGGCGCGCCGACCTTGCGGCGGCGGGGCGCGTACGCCGGCAGCGAGACCGGTGCACGGGCCGGTGCCGTGACCGCCGGCGCGGCCGGCCGCTCGCGCACCACGCGGAACGGCGCGACGTGCCGCAGCGCCCGGCGCAGCCGCCAGGGAGCGGCGCCGACCAGGACGATCTCGTCCGGCATGCCCTGGTCGATCGCCTGGCCGATGGCCGACTGCACGCTGCGGCAGAGCGTGATCTCGATGCGGCCGCGACGCATCGGCGCGCGCACCGCCCGCTCGGCGGTCACACGGAGCGCCTCGAGCCGCTCGGCCAGCCGTGGCGGGTAGGCCGAGAGCGGCATCGTCACCGGCAGGACGGCCGGCAGGACGACGTGCACGTAGCAGTTGCCCTGCGCCACGTCTGCGATCGCGGCTTCGAGCAGCTCCGGTGTGATCCGGGGGCGGGTGGCGCAGATCAGGTAGCGGGTGGGGGGCGGAAGCGGTGTCATGCGGTCTTCTCACCCCATATCTTCGGCCGCAGCGCGTCACGGCGGCCTCACAGTTCCGGCCCTGAGCCTCCCAGTCGCGTCTCGATCAGGTCACAGCCGCGTCACGGGCGAGATGCGTGCTTCCACGTCCCTACGTGCGCAGGCGATAGCCGACGCCGGTAAGCGTCTCGATCGCGCTGCGGTCGACGCCCTCGGCCTGGAGCTTGTCGCGCAGGCGGCCCATGTTCACGCGCAGCAGGTGCATCTCGTCGGCGTAGCCCGGGCCCCACACGGTGCGAAGCAGCATCTGGTGGGTGAGCGGCCGCCCGCCGGCGACCGCAAGCGCCTTGAGGAGATCGAACTCGGTCGGCGTCAGCCGCACCTCCTCGCCCGCCACCGAGACGATCCGCCGGGGCAGGTCGATGCGCAGCTCGCCGACGTCGATCACGGCCTCGCCGCCGCGCTGGCCCGCCGCGCGCCGCAGGAGCGCGCGGCAGCGGGCGAGCAGCTCGCCGGGCGAGAACGGCTTGGTGACGTAGTCGTCGGCGCCCGCGTCGAGCGCGCGGATCTTGTCCGACTCGTCGCCGACCGCCGAGATCAGGAGGATCGGCGCCGCGAGCCAGTCGCGCAGCTGGCGGCATACGTCGGCGCCGTCGGCATCCGGGAGCATCAGGTCGAGGATCACGAGGTCGGGCGGCTCGAGCGCGGCGGCCGTGAGCGCCTCGTCGCCGTTCGTCGCCGTCTGGACGTGGTAGCCGGCCTTGGACAGCGTCACCTCGAGCGCACGCCGGATCGGCCGCTCGTCGTCCACCACGAGGATGCGCTGCTCGCCGCTCACCGCTGCCGCCCGTCGGGGGTGGGGGATGCCGGGATCGACACCGTGAGCGTCGCTCCGGCGCCGTTTGTCGGCTCGAGGGCGACCGTGGCGCCGTTCGCGACGGCGAGCCCCTGGGCGATCGCGAGGCCGAGGCCCGATCCGGGCTGGTCGCCCGAGCGGCCGCGGTAGAACGGCCGGAAGATGTGCGCCCGATCGGCCTCGGGCACGCCCGGGCCGCGGTCGGACACCGACACGACCACCCGGCCGCTGCGGGCCGCGGCCGCGACGTGCACGTGCGCTTCGTGGGGCGAGAACTTGGCGGCGTTCTCGACCAGGTTCACGAGCACGCGCTGCAGCTGGGCGGCGTCGACGCGGACCAGGGGAAGCTCGCCGCCGTGGTCGACATCGATCGCGACAGTCGACCGCGCGGAGACATCGGCGACGGCCGCGTCGACCAGGTCGCGCACGTCGACCCATTCGGCCGCGGGCGCGGCCGCGCCTGCCTCGAGCCGCGACAGGTCGAGCAGGTTCGTGACGAGGCGGCTCAGGCGGCCGCTCTGGTCGGCGATCGTGTCCAGGAGCTCGCGCTCCTCGCCGTCGAGATCGGCGAACCGCAGCCCTTCGGCGGCGGTCGAGATCGCCGTCAGCGGCGAGCGGAAGTCGTGCGAGACCGTCCGCAGCAGGGCGGTCGTGAGCTCGTTCGAGCGCCGCAGCGCCTCGGCCTCGACCTCGTTCGCAAGCCGCTGCTCCCGCTCCTGGCCGAGCGCGATCAGGCCGGCCAGCACGCGGCCGATGCGCTCGGCGTCGCCCGAGTCGGTGGAGCCCTGGGGGGCGTCGATCAGGCGCAGCTCGCCGAGCCTGCGCCCGTCGAGCTCGATCGGCACGATGCGATCGGACTTGCCCGCGGGTGCCGGCGCGCCGAGGTGGATGCCGCCGTCGCGAGCGCCGAGCGCGCGCGCCGCCTGGCGGCCGAGCAGCGGCAGCGCCGCCTGCAGCTGGGAGCCGTTTGCGATCAGCGTCGCCAGGCGCTCGCCGAGCTCCGCCTCGGCCGCGCGCCGGGTGGCCTGCTCGGCCTCGACGCGCTCGCGCGAGGCCAGGTGGCTCGTGACCAGGGCGGTGACGACGAACGCCGCCAGCGTCAGCCAGTCGCCCGAGGAGTTGACCGTCAGCGTGTGCAGCGGGCGGAAGAAGAAGAAGTTGTAGGCCAGGGCCGAGGCGATGCTCGTGGCGAGCCCGAGCCACAGGCCGTAGATCGACGACATCGCAAGCACGGCCACCATGTAGAAGACGCCCGCCGAGCGGGCGGGAACGGTGGGCGTCAGCAGGCCGACCACGCCGGTCGAGGCGGCCACGCTGGCTGCGGCGATCAGCGCGGCCGCCGGCCGCGACCGGTACCACTCGCGGTGGCCCACGGCCGACGGCCACGGGATCCGCGTCAGCCAGGCCCGCGGCGGGGGCTGTTCGGCGCTCATGCCGGGATTCTCGCAGGCGGTGGCGCCGGTACGCTTTCGTCGATGCCCCGCCGGCCGGCCAACGAGAACGACTGCAGGCGCGCCCTCTGGCTGCTCGGCCTGTCGGCTCCAGTGACCGCCGACGAGCTGACGGCCGCCTACCGCGCCCGCGTCTCGCAGGCCCACCCCGACCGGCACGTCGGCTCGGCGGCCCGCGAGGAGGCTGCGCACACCCTCACCCGCGCGCTCAACGACGCCCGTGCGGTCGTGTCGGAGTGGATCGGATCCGGCCGCGGCTGGCCGCCCGCTTCGGCTGCCGGCGCGGCGAACGGCGCCCGACCGGCGCAGCGGCCGCGCTCCGCCACGACGCCCGCCCGGCCCGCGCCCGTGTGCGGCCGCACCGGCCTGCGCGCCGGCGACCTCGTGCGCGTGTGGCCGTACGACGGCGACGCCCGCACGGTCGCCGGCACGATCGTCGGCAGCCGGTATGCGCCGGCCTGGGTCGTTCTGGACGACGGCGCCGAGGTGCCGGCCGACCGGGTGCGCCTGGCCGCGTTCGCCTGCCCCGTGTGCGGAATCTGCGCAGGCCCGGCGGTCGAGCATCCGGTGCTGCGGCCCTGCCCGCAGTGCCTCGTCGACCTGCGCCGGCTCGAGCGCCACGCCGCCGAGGCGGCCCGGGTGCGCAGCGCCATCGAGGCGCGCGCCCAGGCCGGCATGGCCGAGGCGGGCGGGCTGGGCGACGACCGCCTGGCCGAGCGCGCCCGCGAGCGGCGGGGCTGGGCACGGCGGCTGCGCACCGCGCCGCCCGACGACCTGCATGCGGCGCTCCTGTCGGCGTTCACGAACGCCTTCGACCGCTGGGCGGCGTAATCGCGCTGACATCCGGCCCGGGCGCCCGGGAGTGGCGGAGGCCCGGTGCTACACTGGCGTCTCCAAGCTTGTAGCAGGAGGCACGATGAACGTTGCCGAGATCATGCAGACCAGCCTGGTGACGAGCCCGCCCGAGGCCAGCGTGCTCGAGGTGGCACAGCTGCTCACGCAGCGCCGCGTCGGCGCTTGCCTCATCACCGAGGACGGCCGCCTGGCCGGCATCTTCACCGAGCGCGACCTGCTCCATCTGGTGGCCGAGGGCGACGACGTCCGCGGGCGTCCCGTCGCCGGTGCGATGACACGCAGCGTGACGATGGCGCCGCCGGACGCAGACGTCCTCTGGGCCGCCGATACGATGCGGCGCCTCGGCGTGCGTCACCTGCCGGTCGGCGAGGACGGCCACGCCGTCGGCATCGTGTCGATCCGCGATCTGTATGCAGCTGCCGAGGCTGTCCTGCGGCTCGACCCGCGCGGCGCGGACGCGGCCCGCGACGTGCTCTCGGCGGCAGGACGCTGATCGAGCTCACCCAGGCGACGACGAGAGGAGCAGCATGCAACAGCAGCACGACGATCCCGGCTTTGCGATCCGCGTGGGCCTGCTCGCGGTCGTGGCGTTCATGTCCTGGCCCGTGTGGCTCGCGGTGGTGGCCGGTGAGCGCACGTTCAACGCGGCGGTGTGGTGGTCGGCGGCGGTGCCGCTGATCCTGACGCTGATCGTGCCGATGGTCGCGTTCCACGTCCCGGCCCGCATCCACGACGCGCTGGCCCGCGCCGAGCACGCCCTGCACATCGACTCGTTCCTGCACGACCACCTGCACCGGCACGCGTAGCCACCCCTAGCTAGGGGCGGACCACGAGCCCATCCGGGTCGGGGTCGTTGCGGATGAGCCAGTGCCCGGTGTCCGGATAACAGACGTTGGCCGGCAGACCGGTGGTCGTGATGGCGAGCGCGCGCACGGCCGACTCGCCGCAGTTGCGCAGCCCGTGAGCGCCGGCCGGGCCCTCTGGGAAGCACACGACGTCGCCGGGCTCGAGACGGTCCTCACCATGCGGGTGGCGCAGGGTGGGCGTTCCGGCCAGAACGAGCAGCCACTCCTCTCGCCCATGGACGTAGTGGTAGGGCTCGGATCCCGCCCCGGGGTCCAGGTCGACCAGCGTCGCATCGAGCCGGTCGGCGCCCAGCAGCGGGCCGAGCTTCGCCCCGCGAGGCAGGGACGGCGCGTTCACGGCCGGCTGCGGCGGCGACGTCGCGGGCTCGCGCACGATCTCGACCGGCTCCGTCGGGCCCGTTCCCTCGCCGTGCCAGTACCCGACCGCGCTGGATCGCAGGAGCATGCCTCCCGGGCCGCTGACCTTGTCCGAGTCGGGATAGACGCTCATCCACGGCTCGACGTCGTGACCGGCGGAGAAGATCACGAACCGGCCCGGTCCTCGCAGGGTGTGGGCGCCGAGATGGCCGGACGGGAAGCAGACGAGGTCACCCGGCGCCAGGATCCGCTCGCCTGCGGGGTCGCGCAGCACCGGCGCGCCCGCGATGACGTAGAGCCACTCCTCGATCCCGTGGTGGTAGTGGTACGGCCAGATCGGCGCGCCCGCCTCGGCCTGGTAGACCCCCGCGCCGATCCGGTGAGCTCCCAGCCGGGGACCCACCGAGGCTGCAATGTGGCGGAAGCCGGCTTCGTTGAGACCCTCAAGCAGCTCGACTGCGAGGATGTTCACCCTGGCGACGCTCACATCCCGACCCGCCTACACGGGGCTGATCGACCCGAGCCGCGCTGCCAGCGTGCGGCCCGCGAGCTCGATCGGCTCGAGATCGTGCGCGTCGGGCAGGCTGATCAGCATGCCGTCGAGCCCGGCCTCGAGGAATGCGTCCACCTGCTCGAGCACCGAGTCCGGGTCGCCGGTGATGAACGAGCCGCGGATGCGGTCGGGGTCGAGCTTGCGCACCTCGGCCACGCGCCTGGCGTTTCGCTCCGCCTCGGCCTGGGTCGCCGCGATGTTCAGCGGCCCGAGCCGGGTCTTCGTGATCTCGGCGGGATCGCGCCCGATCCGCTCGCAGGCGTCCTCGAGCACGGCCACCTTGTGCCGGATCGTCTCGACGTCGCCGAAGAAGTTGCACGCGTCGGCGTAGCGGGCGACCATCGGGATCGTGCGCCGCTCGCCGCTTCCGCCGATCAGGATCGGCGGCCCGCCCGGCCGCACGGGCCGGGGGTAGTTCAGGACCGCGTTCACATGGTGGTGGGTGCCCGCGAACGTCGGCGCCTCCTGCGTGAACATCGCCCGGCAGATCTGGACGGCGTCCTCGAGCCGGTCGAAGCGCTCGCGCAGCGGCGGGAACTCGAAGCCGTAGCCGTCGTGCTCGTCGTCGTTCCAGGCCGCGCCGATGCCGAGGATCGCGCGTCCGGACGAGATCACGTCGAGCGTCGTCACCATCTTGGCCAGGAGCGCCGGGTTGCGGTAGGTGACTCCGGTGACCATCGTGCCGAGCTGGGCGCGCGAGGTGCGCGCGGCGATCGCGGACAGCAGCGAGTAGGCCTCGAGCATCGGCTCGGTGCGGTCGCCGACCACCATGATCTGGTACAGGTGATCCATCACCCACACCGAGTCGAACCCCGACCGCTCGGCGGTGCCCGCGATCTGGGCGATGCGCTCGAAGAGATCCGCATCGGCCACACCGGGGTAGGTGAAGCTGTTGATCTGCAGTCCGAGCCGGGTCACCGGCTCATGCGCGTTCGTCGGCATGCATCCTCCTCGTGTCCGTGAAGGGAGTATGCCCCCGGACGGAATATTCTGGCCGGTTGCAACGTCCAGAGTAAGAGAGGGAGAGGCGGAAGCGTCGTTTAGACGGACGCGAGAGGAGGGATCGCGATGCTGCGAGACGCACAGTGCTGGATGGAGCTCTTTCGGGAGCGCATGGCGGTGCACACCGAGCGCGGGCGCATGGACGCCGAGCGCGCCATCGCCCGGCACGTGATCGATCCCGACGCCCCGGTCGAAGGGGCGGCGGCGACGCTGCTCGACCAGGTGCGCTCGCCGCACCACCGGGCGATGCTCGCCGACGCCGTGCGCCGCAACATGCGCCTGGGGATGGCTCGCGCCCGGCTGGCGCCGCCGGTGGCCCGGCTGCTCGCGCAGGACGCCGACCAGGCCGCGCGAATCGCCGCGGGGCTCGAGGCGCCCGATCCCGACCCGCGCGCGGTCATCGAGACCGAGCGGCAGTTGCGGGCGGGAGTGCCGTCGGCCGAGCAGCTGGCGTGGATCGCCCGCGTGCTCGACGTCTCGCGCTCGCCGCAGCCCTGCTGAGTCAGACGGCGGCGGCGGCCGGCGACGCGGCGGCGACTGTCTCAATCGCGGCGGCCATGCCGGCGGCCATCGCCTCCAGCTGGGCGGCGGTGATCACGTAGGGCGGTGAGATCTGCAGCGCCCGGCCGGCCAGGCCGCGCGTGAGGACCCCCTGGTCGCGGCACGCGTGCACGATCCGGTCGACGATGCCCGGGTCGGCCGCGCGCACGTCGGCGTCGAACTCGATTGCGGCGAGCAGCCCGAGCCCGGCGCGGATCTCGGTCACGAGCGGCGCGGCCCGCAGCGGCTCGACGGCGGCGGCCAGCACGGGCTCGAGATCGGCCACGCGCTCGACCAGGCGCTCGCGCGCCATCAGGTCGAGGTTCGCAAGCCCGGCTGCGCAGGCGGTGGGATGGCCGGAGTACGTGAAGCCATGCCGGAACATGGTGCCCGGCTCGGTGTAGAACGGCTCCTGCACACGCTCGCTCGCAATCACGGCGCCCAACGGCAGGTAGCCGGAGGTGATCGCCTTGGCGCAGGTGATCAGGTCGGGCTCGATACCGAGCCGCTCGCTGCCGAACCAGCGGCCGAGCCGCCCAAAGCCGGTGATCACCTCGTCGGCGATCAGGAGCACGTCGTTGCGCCGGCACAGCTCCTGCACCGCCGCCCAGTAGCCCTCGGGCGGGTGCAGGATGCCGCCGGCCCCGATCACGGGCTCGCCGATCACGGCGGCGATCTGGTCGCCGCGCTCCTCGAGCAGGGCGGCGAGGTCGGCCGGATCGTCGTGAGACACCGAGGCGACGTCGGCGATCAGCGTGCCGAAGCCCTCGCGGTTCGAGGGAATGCCGGCCAGGCTCGTGCCGTAGGCGTTCATGCCGTGGTAGGCGTGGCGGCGGTGCACGATCACCTGCTTCTGCGGGCGTCCCAGAGCGTGCCAGTAGCGGCGGGCGAGCTTCGCGGCCGTGTCGACGGCCTCGGAGCCGCCGCTGGTGAAGAAGACCGCGCCGCCGGGCAGCGGCGAGAGCGCCGAGACGCGCTCGGCCAGGTCGAGGGCCGGCCGGTTGGCCAGCCGCTCGAAGGTGTCGTAGGCGGCCAGGCGCCGCATCTGGGCGGCGGCGGCGTCGGCGATCTCGCCGCGGCCGTGGCCGGCGGCGCAGTACCACAGGCCGCCGCGTGCGTCGATGTACTCCTTGCCCTGCTCGTCCCACACGACCGCGCCCTCGCCGCGGTCGATCACGACCTCCGCGTCCTTCACGACCGCCATGTCGGCGAAGGGGTGCCAGAGCCGCGTCATCGCGTGGACGATACCAGCCCGTCGAACAGCGCCTCGCCCAGGCCGGGCACGTCGGCCTCGGGGTGCCAGAGGACGCCGACGCAGAACCGCCCGCCCGCGATCTCGAGCCCCTCGACGGTGCCATCGTGAGCGTGGGCCGAGACGGTGAGGCCGGCGCCGACGCGGCCGATGCCCTGGTGGTGGTGCGATCGCACGAGCGGCCGCTCGCCGACGATCGCCCGCGTGCGCGAGCCCTCGACCGTGACGATCTCGTGCCGGCCCCAGTTGCTGTCGTCGAGCCGGTGCGGAGTCTGGTCGACGACGTCTTCCAGATGCTGCACGAGGGTGCCGCCGCAGGCGACGTTCAGGAGCTGGATGCCGCGGCAGATCGCGAGCACCGGCAGGTTGCGGTCGATCGCGCCCGCGACCAGACCGAGCTCGGCCGCGTCGCGGCGGTGGTGCTTGGGGCCCGTCCGGGGATGGCGCTCGCCGCCGTACAGCTCGGGGCCGACGTCCTCACCGCCGGCGACGACGAGGCCGTCGAGCAGGTCGAGCACGTCGCCGGCCTCGTGCTCCCAGAGCGGGTCGGGCGGCAGGACGAGCGCACGGCCGCCGGCGAGGCGCACGCCCTCGACGTAGCCCTGGGCGATGAACGCCGCATCGAGCCCCCACGCGTCCATCGTCGCGTGCCGCCAGTAGCTCGTGATGCCGATGCTTGGCCGGCTCATGTGCCCAATCGCCCGGACGGAGGCCGGGCCCCGATCGCTCCCACACGATCGAGGCCCGGCTCCAGCTCCGGCAGGTCGCTCAGTCGCCCGACGAGGCCTCGAGGCCGGTGTCGAGCGGGATGTCGACCCCCTTGGCGCGGACGTCGGCCGCAAGCGCATAGCCGATCAGCCCGAACACCAGGATCACCGCCAGCGTGCCGAGCGTGAACACCTCGAACCGCACGCGGCTCACGCCGTAGACGTCCACGATGTTGTACGAGTGCCCGGTGATGCGTTCGAGCGTGCCCGGGAAGATCGCCACCCAGGAGCCCAGCAGCATCCAGCCCGTGCAGAGCACGGTGCACAGCCACATCAGGCCGTCGCCGCTCTTGCCGAGCCGGTAAGGCCGCGGCACGTGGGCGTAGCTCTTGCGCAGCTTGATCGCCGCCGGGAAGATCAGCAGGTAGCTGAGCAGGGTTGTGGATGTTGCCAGATACAGCACCACCGTGAAGCTCGCGGCCGCGCTGGCCGAACCGCTCAGGAGCTCCACCGCGGCCAGCATGAAGATCGTCGAGGCGATGCCCGACATGACGTTCACCCGCACCGGCGTCCCCAGCCGGGCGTGGAAGCGCCCGAAGTACCCGGGGAACGCGCCGTCGTAGGCCGCCACGGCCAGGATCCGGTCGGATCCCATCATCCACACCGCGCCCGAGGTGACCAGGGCGAAGATGAACCCGAGCACCATCACGTCGGTGAGGAAGTTCTGCGCGCCGCCGTAGACGCCGAACGTCGTGTGGACGGCGTCCAGGAATCCGCCGATGCCGGTGATCTGGCTTGACGGCAGCACCGCCAGGATCCCGAATACCGGGATCGAATAGGCGAGCACCGTGATGACGCCGCTCTGCAGCACGGTGACGGGGACGTCTCGCTGCGGGTTCTGCATCTCCTCGGCGGCGCCGTTCTGAAGCTCGAAGCCGACGTAGTTGAAGAGCAGCAGCGGCACGAGGCCGAGGAACACCACGAGCGAGTTCGGGTTGAAGTTGCCGGCCGCGTAGCCGTGCAGCCCGTGCTCGATGCCGTAGATCACCACGGTCAGCGAGAAGAAGGCGAGCACGCCGATGCGGATGATCGCCCCGACGTTGGGGATCCACTTGCCGTGGCGCAGCGACGCGATCGCGACGCCGATCGAGATCCAGATGAAGACCGTCTTGAAGAGGATGTTGCCGATCGTGAAGCCGCTGCCGATGGGATGCAGATTGTCGCTCCAGGCGGCGGTGGCGATGAAGGCCAGCGAGCCGCCCACCCACAGCGGGTTCGTGACCCAGTAGAGCACCGACCCCAGACCGGCCGGCAACCGGCCCCAGCTCATCTTCATCCACTCGTACGGCCCGCCCTCCTGCGTGAACGCGGCGCCCAGCTCCGCCATCACGAGCGCATATGGGAACACGAATAGGACGGCGAGAATGACGAGCCAGGTGAACGTCTGCGCGCCGAATCCCGACACCTGGCCGAGCGTGTCAAGCCCGACCAGGGCGCAGACGGTGAAGAAGAGCATGTCGAATCTGCGCAGGCTCTTGTGCAGATGCCCCTTCTCCTCGAGCGCCAATGCGGTCGTATGCTCGACCGCACCTCCCTCAGATGCACTCATGGGACCCCTTCCCGAAGAACACGGATAGACGACGGATAAGACGTCGCCGCAACGATGAACGTTGCAAGTATGGACGAAGACGGCGATTTCGCCTAGTCCTGCGCCGTTCTGCGAGCACGGTCCTACGGGGCGGCGGCCCAGGCCGCCCCTAGGCCGGGACGCTACGCCGAGGTCGGCAGGGTGAGGTCGGCCAGCGTGGCGGTGCCGAGGACGCGCAGGGCCGGGTCGATCGCGGCCATGCGTCCCGCCACCGCCTGCTCGAGATCGTTCGCCGCCGCGTCGGCCAGCTCGCGCCCGGCCGTCGTCAGCTCGGTGCGGCCGTAGGCGCCCTGCCGCGTGGCGAGCCCGCGCGCGCACAGGCGCAGCGCGATCTGCTTGGCCTGGCTCTGGCTGGCGGCCAGCTGGGCCGCCAGGCGGGTGGTCTCGAGTGGCTCCTCTGAGCGCAGCAACAGGAGCGCGTACAGCTCCATCGGTCGTAGGGCACACCGGCGGGCTGCCTCCAGCACCGCGCGGTCGAGTGCCCTGACCATCCGCAGCCCCGCCGGCACGTCGTGGGAGGAGAGGGAGGGGGATCTTCCATCCACGACGGTGAGGCCGGCGCGACTGCGGAGGTCAGGTGATGGTGTTGCCACGGGCGGCATTCTCCGCCGTTCGGGTAGGGGTGCCCTCCCCCAATTGGGGTAACTTTTGGCCGGAATTCCCGAATTTGACCTGCTGGTTAACCAGTTATGTCGCGGCGTACGAAGTGTGCCCATGCCACAATCAGTGACGCAAGGGCATACACCGTTGACACGTAGGCGGCGTGGATGATCGGCGACCAGTCGAGCGGTGTGCGAAAGAGCGTCTCCCAGGCGTCGAGCTGGGTCGTCAGCATCCACCGCTGGACGGCGGGGCCGTCGAGCACCGGCACGATCTGCGTCAGCTGCTCGAGCAGGGCCACCATGAGCGTGCCGACGACCGCCGCCGCGCTGTTGCGCGAGGTCGTCGAGAGCAGGATGCCGACCGCCGCGAGCGCGAGCACCGGCATCGCGTAGACGGCGAAGCTGCCGACGACGAGCGCGAGCGCACGCGACGGTGAGATCACCGTCGAGAAGGTCGGCAGCGGGTGGAACCCGCTCGCCAGGCCGCCGGCGATCGTGCCGGCGACGCCCATCGCAACGACGGCGGCGAGCACGTACGCGAACGCGGCGACGACCTTGGCCGCGAAGATGCTGCTGCGGCTCGTGGAGCGGGTGAGGATCGTCTTCAGCGTCCGGTTGTGATCCTCGGCCGCCACGATGTCGCCGGCCACGAGGGCCGTCACGAGCGGGAACAGGAAGAGCGCCGCGAAGAGCAGCGTCACGAGCGGCAGCGCGAAGCCGGACTCGACCGCGAAGCGCAGGAAGAACGGGATGCCGGAGTCGGTCGGGGCGGGCGGGTGCACGACGATCGCGATCGCGATCGCCACCGGCGCAAGCACGGCGGCGCCCAGGCCGACGTAGGTGCGCCGCTGGGCGGCCAGCTTGCGCACCTCCCATACGAGCGCGCGCCGGGTCACGCCTGCCCCGGGTCGGTGAGGTCGAAGAAGAGCTCCTCCAGGCCGCCCGCCGGCACGAGCGCGTGGATGCCGATGCCGGCCGCGGCCAGCGCGAGCGTGAGCGCCGCGGCAGCATCGCGATCCGAGGCAAACATGACCGAGGCGCCGTCGGCGCGCGCGTCGTGCACGCCCTGCGCAGCGGCGCAGACGGCGAGCGCCGCCGCCGGATCGGTGGCGTCGAGCCGGTAGCGGCCGTCGCTCCGTTCCAGCAGTTCGGAGAGCCCGCCCTCGTAGCGCACCCGGCCGCTGCTCAGGATCGCCACCCGATTGCACAGCGCCTCGACCTCGCCCATCAGGTGGCTCGAGAGCAGCACCGTGATCCCCTGCTCCGCGAGACGGCGCACGAGCGCGCGCATGTCGCGCATCCCTGCCGGGTCAAGGCCGGTGGTGGGCTCGTCGAGCACTAGCAGCCGCGGCCGTCGCAGCAGGGCGGCGGCAAGGCCGAGCCGCTGGCGCATGCCGTGCGAGTAGCCGCGCACGCGGTCGCCCGCGCGGGTCGTCAGCTCGACCACCGCCAGCGCCTCGTCGACGCCGCCGGCAGAGCCGCCGTCGAGCGCCGCGAGCAGCTCGAGGTTCGCGCGCCCGCTGAGGTACGGGTAGAACGCCGGGTCTTCGACGAACCCGGCCACGCCCTCGAGGGCGGCGATCGGGTCGAGCACCGGGTCGCGCCCGAACAGGCGCACCTCGCCCGAGGTCGGCCGGATCAGGCCGAGCATCATCCGCAGCGACGTCGTCTTGCCGGCGCCGTTGGGGCCGAGATAGCCGTATACGTCGCCCGGCTGCACGGTCAGGTCGACGCCGGCCACGGCCTCGAGCGTGCCGTACGTCTTGCGCAGGGCCTGCGCCGAGACGGCCGGTGCGGCCGCGGGCGCGGCGCTCACAGCCCCCGCGCCACGGCTTCGACGACCGGTCGGGGCAGGCTGCCGATCACCGTGTAGGTGATCCCACCGCGTGCGAAGCGGATGACGGTGCCAAGGGGCGTGACGAGCTCACGTCCGTCCGCGCCCGACACCGACACCGACGGCAAGAGGCCCCACAGGCCGCCGCCGGGGTCGCCGCCGCCGGGCTGCTCGAGCACGACCACCGACCCGAACGAGTGGCCGTAGACCAACAGGCGGCCGGGCAGCTCGTCGGCGCGGCTGGCCTCGCGGCAGCTCTGCAGGGGGAGGCCGCCGAGCTGCGCCGGCGCCGTGCAGTCGACGGTCGCACCGAGCGACGGCGGGCTGCCGAAGCGCACCGGCACCGGCCGCATGCCGAACGGCAGCTGCAGCTTGAAGACCGATGGGTCGACCGGGCCGTAGTGGATGTTCGAGAGCGCGAACTCGACCAGGGGCTTTGCCTGGCCGCGGCCGTAGACGTCGACGCGAAGCGGCGTGCCGGTGTCGGCGTCGACCGCGAGCGACACCTTGGTGAGGAGGCCCGAGCTCTCGACCGGCGCCATCTCGACGGTGTAGGACGGCCGGCCCGCGGTGACGCC
This sequence comes from uncultured Actinomycetes bacterium, assembly GCA_963825325.1. Taxonomy (GTDB): domain Bacteria; phylum Actinomycetota; class Thermoleophilia; order Gaiellales; family JAICJC01; genus JAICJC01. Next base: position 427,740 of record CAWGSU010000006.1, on the reverse strand, counting down.
CGGCACCGGGGCCGAGATGCGCAGGCTGGAACGCAGCCGCCCGAGCAGCTGGGTGGCTCCTGCAAGGCCGGTGCGCAGGCCGCCGAGCGTTGCGATCGACGGCAGCGTCGCCGCGAAGGCGGTGCCGTCGGAGGCGTCGTACATGAGCGCGTGGGTGCCGTGCACCACGAGCTGCGTATCGCCCTGGGTCGTCTGGAACTCGAGCCGCAGGCGGCCGCCGGAGTACCACAGCCGGCCGTCGGCGCCCGTGACGAGCGGCAGCGAGCTGCCGCCGGCGCTCGCCTGCGGGATCAGCGATGTGGTCGGCACGAGCGAGTTCCGGTAGCGGAAGTTCGCGGTGATGCCCACGGGTCCGGTGCTGCCGAGCTCGCTCAGGGTCAGCTCCGAGAGCGTGGCCGGCGGCGGTGGCTTGGCGCCGCCCGTATCGAGCGCTGCGAACGCGTTCGCACCGACGAAGACGACGGCGATCGCGGCGCCGACCGCCACGAGCCGCGCCGTCGAGGCCGTGCGCACCCACAGGGTCAGCGTCCTCACGTGCAGAGTATGGGGACTGTCCCCGTCGCGCGGGGACAGTCCCCGGTTTTCGGTCGTGCGGTCAGCGCGAGGCGCGTAGGAGCGCGCGGGCCGCCGTGGCGATGTGGTCGCGGTCGATCCCGGCCTGGTCGAGCAGCTCGGCCGGCGTGCCCGACGTCGGCATGCCTGTTGGCGCAAGCCCGGTGACCGGCACGTTCACGCCGGCGCCGTTGAGCGCCTCGAGCACGGCCTCGTGCAATCCGCCCTCGGGCCAGTGGTCCTCGACGACCACGATGCCGCCGGTCGCCTCCGCGGCCTCGGCCAGCGTCGCGGCGTCGATCGGCTTCACCGAGTAGAGGTCGATCACGCGGGCCGAGATCCCCTCACCCGCGAGCGTCTCGGCGGCCGCGAGCGCCTCGTGCAGGGTGATCCCGGCGCCGACGATCGTGACGTCGTCGGAGTCCGACGAGCGGGTCAGGCGCGAGCCGCCGATCGGGAACGGCTCGTCGGCCGGGTAGAGCACCGGCAGGCTCTCACGGGTCGTGCGCAGGTAGACGATGCCGTCGCGGCCGGCCATCTCCTCGACCAGCCTGGCGGTCTGGTTCGCGCAGCTCGGGTAGAGCACGGTTGAGCCGTGCACGGCCCGGAACGAGGCCAGATCCTCGAGCGCCATCTGGGATGGGCCGTCCTCGCCGATCGAGACACCCGCGTGCGAGCCCGCCAGGCACATGTTGGCCTGGCTGATCGCGGCCATACGGGTGAAGTCGTACGCGCGGGCGAAAAAGGCCGCGAACGTCGACGCGAACGGGCGCCAGCCGCGCACCTGCATGCCGACCGCCGCCGCCACCATCTGCTGCTCGGCGATGTACATCTCGAAGTAGCGGTCGGGATGGGCGTCCAGAAAGAGCTCCGAGAATGTCGAGTTGCCGACCTCGCCGTCGAGCGCCACCACGCGCCCGTCGCCCGAGCCGACCGCGACCAGGGCATCGCCGTACGCGCGGCGGGTGGCCACCTTCTCGCCCACCGGCCAGGACGCCGGCGCCACCTTTGTGGTCGCGAACCGGTGCGGCCGGGCGTTGGCCGCGGGCGCCTGCGGGCGCACCTGCAGGTCGCGCCTGCCGCCCAGCTCGGCGATGGCTGCGTCGGGGTCGGCGAGCGGCTTGCCGTGCCAGCCGTTCTTGTTCTCGACCGCGGCGACGCCCTTGCCCTTGAGCGTGCGGGCGATGATCGCCACCGGCTGGCCGTCGGCGGCGGTCGCGCGTTGGAACGCGGCGTCGATCTCGGTGACGTCGTGGCCGTCGATCTCGATGGCGCGCCACCCGAACGCCTCGGCCCGGCGGGCATAGGTGGCGGTGTTCCAGCCGAGCATCGTCTCGCCGCGCTGGCCGAGCCGGTTCACGTCGATGATCGCCGTCAGGTTGTCGAGGCCCTCGTGCGATGCGGCCGCGAAGGCCTCCCACATCGAGCCCTCGGCCATCTCGCTGTCGCCGCACACGACCCAGACCCGGTACGGCAGCCGGTCGAGCCGCTTGCCGGCGAGGGCGATCCCGACCGCGATCGGCAGGCCCTGGCCGAGCGATCCGGTGGCGACGTCGACCCAGGGCAGGACCGGCGTGGGGTGGCCCTGGAAGCGCGACCCCATCTTGCGGAAGCTGAGCAGATCCTTGTCGGTGATCGCGCCCGCCGCGCGGAAGATGGAGTACACGAGCGGCGACGCGTGCCCCTTCGAGAACACCAGATGGTCGTTCATCGGGTTCTCGGGGCTGTCGAAGTCGTAGTGGAGGTACTTCGCAAGCAGCACGGCCATCAGGTCGGCCGCGGACATCGATGAGGTGGGATGACCGGAGCCGGCGGCAGCCGCCGCGCGGACCGAGTCGACCCGCAGCTGCTGGCCCAGCTCGCGCCAAAGTTCCTGGTCGTTCATGGGGCTCCTCGTCCGGGGAATGGTTGCCGCGGCGGCCCTGCGCCGTGGCCGCCTCCGCCACTCTAGCCCGTCGGGAACCCGGCCCCGGGAACAGAAACGGGCCTGGACGGAAAATCCGTCCAGGCCCGTATCGAAGCCGTTCCTACAGCGAGGAGATGACGTTGTTGAGCGTGTTCTTGATCGCGGTGCTGAGCAGACCGAGGGTGACGACGACGGCGATCGTGATCACGCCGAGGACGACGGCGTACTCGGCCATGGTCTGGCCGGCCTCGTCACGCACGTCCGCGGACAGCGTGGTGAAAAACTCGTTGATGGGACTCACCTCCCCAGGCGGGATCGATGGGATACCGGTTAGTTCCCATCGAATCGGCAATTTCCCGGAGGCGCCCGATCACACTTTTTAGTGAATTTTCACGAATCGGCCCCTGCGGCCGACGCGCGCGCTCAAGGCGCGTCAAGCAGCTGCAGCGTGGGCGCAATCGCGCGCACTGAGCGCTCTGTGATCGGGTCGAGCACGAGGATCGCCTCGTCGGCCCCGGCCTCGGCGAGGCCGTGCAGATGCCGCGCCAGCGTCTGCGCGTCGGCCGACACAGGCGCGATCTCGGGCAGCGGCGCGCGCTCGGCGTTCTGGCCGTCCACGGTGACCAGCACGCACGCGCTGCGCGCGATGTCGCCCGCCGGCCGGCCCGCCTTGGCGACCGCCGCGTCGATCTCGGCGTTCAGCGTCGCGAAGCCCGCGACGGTGTTCCCGTATCCGTCCCACCACGTGTTCCAGGCATCGACGTGCGGCAGGGCGATGCCGAGCATGCGCGGGCCGTTCGAGCCGATCACGAGCGGCATGCGCCGCGCGGGCGGCGGCAGCGCCACGGCGTCGGCGGCCTGCCAGTAGCGGCCGGCGAGGGTGACGTGCTCGCCGGCGACCAGGCCGCGGATGATCGCGAACGCCTCCTCGAAGCGGGCGACGCGGTGGTCGTAGGGGATGCCGAACGCGGTGAACTCGGGCTCGTTCCAGCCGCAACCGAGTCCGAGCACGAACCGCCCGCCGCTGATCTCGTCGATCGCGGCCGCCGTGCGCGCGATCATGCCCGGCGGGTGGAACCCGGTGCAGGCCACGAGCGGGCCGAGGTGCACCCGGCGCGTCGAGGCGGCCAGCGCCGCGAGCAGCGCCCACGCGTCCCACGGGCCGCGGTCGGGGCGGTCGCCCTCGCGATAGAGCAGGTGGTCGCCGACCCAGATCGAGTCGAAGCCGACCTCCTCCGCCGCGCGCGCGATCGCGTCGTACTCGGGCCAGCGCACGTCGCGCTCGACCTCGGGCAGCTGGACTCCGATGCGCAGTGGGCGGGGCACGGCGGGGACTGTAGTCAGTCTGGCGCCGCGAGCGCGTTCGACGTGGTCGTCCCGGTCGCGATCGGCGTCGCGCTCGTCGTCTTCGGGACGGCCGCGGGAGTGCGATGACGCGGCCGCATCTAGACGACCCAGCGGAAGCCGGTTGGTGCAGGGCGGGGCGAGAGCGGGCTCCCGGGCAGGCTGCCCGGCGGGTCGTCCTCGTTGTAGGCGCTCGGCGCGACGTCGTTGGGTGCGTCGGCGTGAAACAACGCTGCGAGCAGCTGGATCTGCCCGCGGCCCACGCCCAGCTCGCCGAAGCCGCCGCCGTACATCGGCCGCCGCTCCCGCGCGCAGCGCGCGTACACCTCGAACAGCGGGCGCAGCCCGCCGATCCGCCCCGGCTTGACGTTCACCACACGCGCGGCAAGCGGCGTTGCGCCGATGTCCTCTGCGCTTCGGATCGGCGCGTCGTACGACACCCGCTCCAGGTGCTCGCCGAGTCGCTGCGCGATCCCGGGCAGGTCGTGCGGGTCCTCCAGATAGGCGTGCGGGAACGCCGCCGGGACGCGGTCGTACAGGGCGCCCAGCGCCCCCGGATCCTTGACCTCCAGGCCGTACTGGCCCTTGAAGTCGATCGTGTCGACCGCGCCGGTTGCGGCGACCGCGTCGACGAGCGCCGGCGGCCAGGTCGCCTCGGCGTCCAGCTTGAAGCGCACGCCCGGCGAGCGGGCGAGCCGCCGCTGCAGCGGCTCGATCGACGGCACCTCGCCCAGGCCGAGCGAGTTGACGAAGCGCACCGGCTGCGGCTCCAGCCCGAGCACGTCGTGCAGCGAGCGACCGGCCTGGCGCAGGGCCAGGTCGAGCGCCGCCGCCTCGAACGCCCAGCTGCGCAGGCGCACCAGCCCGTCCCACTCCGGAGGCGTCGGCCACAGATCAAGGGCGCCCAGGTGCGAGCAGAAGCCGGCCAGCGTCCACTCGCCCTGCAGCGGCAGCGCCGGCCGGGTCTCGTGCAGCGTGGTGCCGTCCTCGTGGAACACCGATGCGTCCTCGCCCAGCCCGTCGGCGCCGGCGCCGGCGAGCCGCACGTGCGTAGTCACGCGCTCGAACCCGTACGCGGCCACGGAGTGCAGCCGGTCGTACTCGCACGCTTCGACGACAAGCGGCAGCTCCGCGAGCCGCGGCCACAGCGACTCGCCGCCTGCCGATGGGGTGCCTGCGCTCGCCACCGTCATCATGCGGATGAGAGGACTTGAACCTCCACGACCTTGCGGTCACACGGACCTGAACCGTGCGCGTCTACCAATTCCGCCACATCCGCGAGAGACGGCAGTTTATCCAGGCGCGCACGCGCCCGTGACGAGTCCGGCGATCTCGTTCGGCGTGTAGCCGGCCTCGGCCAGCACCTCGGCGGTGTGCTCGCCCAGGCGCGGCGGCGGGCGCCGGGCGTGCAGGCGCTCGCCGTCGACCTGCATCGGCGAGCCGATCATGCGCAGCGGCCCGGCGGTGGGGTGCGCGATCGTCTCGACGGTGTGCGCGGCCGGCCCGGCCAGGGTGTCGGGCACCGACAGCACGGGCCCGCCGGGTACGCCCGCGCGGTCGAGCACCGCGAGCCAGTGCGCCACCGGCCGGGTCGCGAACGTCCGTGCGAGCGTCGCGACCAGGCGGTCGCGGTTGACGACGCGCAGGCGGTTCGTCGTGAACTCCGGATCGGCGGCCGTGTCGGGCAGCCCCGCCTCGCCGCAGAACCGGGCGAACTGCTCGTCGGTGCCGACTGCCAGGTTGACGTAGCCGTCTGCCGCCCGGAACGTCTCGTACGGCACGATCGAGGGGTGGGCGTTTCCGAGCCGCACGGGCTCGATGCCGCCGATCAGCCAGTCGCCGCCGCGGTTTGCCAGCCACGCCACCTGCGCGTCGAGCAGCGACACCTCCAGGGCGGCGCCCTCGCCCGTGCGGCCCCGGCGCAGAAGCGCGGCCAGGATGGCGGAGCTCGCGAACTGGCCGGCGACGATGTCCGAGATCGCGACCGCGACCTTGATCGGCTCGCCCGCGGGTTCGCCCTGCATGCTCATGATCCCGCCGACGCCCTGCATGACGAAGTCGTAGCCGGGCTTGGCCGCCTCGGGGTGGCCGGTCGGATAGCCGCGGATCGAGCAGTGCACGACCGCGGGGGTGCGCGTGCGCACCGAGGCCGCGTCGAGGCCGAAACGCTCGCCGGCGTGGGGCAGGAAGTTCTCGATCACGACGTCGGCGGCGGCCGCGAGCCGCTGTGCCACCGCGACGCCGTCGGGGTGCTTGAGGTCGACGGCGATCGAGCGCTTGTTCCGGTTCACCTGCAGGAAGTACGCGCTCTCGCCGGCCACGAACGGCGGGCCCCACTGGCGGCTGCCGTCACCTCCCCCGGGGCGCTCCACCTTGACGACGTCGGCGCCCAGGTCGGCGAGCATCATGGTGCAGTAGGGCCCGGCCAGGATCTGGGTCAGGTCGAGCACCCGGACGTCGGCAAGGGGCAGGTCGGCCACGGGCGCGATGGTAGTTGAAGGCCGTCAGCCGGCGAGCTTGGCGAGCTCGTCGAGCGCCCACCGGCGGTGCTTGTCCGCCTTCACGTTCACCTTCGCCGCCGCCACGTTGCCGGCGGCGTCGATGACGAAACCCGAGCGAATCAAGCCGATCGAGGTCTTCCCGTAGCGCACCTTCTCGCCCCAGGCGCCGTACGCCTCGGCGACGGCATGATCGGTGTCGGCCAGCAGCGGGAACGGCAGCGAGAACTTGCTCTTGAACTGCCCGTGCGACTCGGCCGAGTCCGGACTGATGCCGAGCACGGTCGCTCCGGCCCGCTCGAACTCGTCCCAGCTGTCGCGGATCTCGGTCGCCTGGGTCGTGCAGCCCGGCGTGTCGTCCTTCGGGTAGAAGTAGACGACGACCGGCCGGCCGCGCAGGTCGCTCAGGCGCACCGTGTCACCGGCGTCCGAAGTGAGCGCGAAGTCCGGTGCCGGCTGTCCGAGGCTGACCACGGTCGTAGGCTACTCCGGCCCGCGCGAACGCACCACCGGACCGCCTGATAGCCTGCGCGCCTATGCCGGTGGTGCACGCGATCGTGGGGTCGCTCCTGATCGTGGTCAACGCGTCCGTCGCGATCTGGGGAGGCATCGCCTACCGGCGCAACGCCCCTCCCGGCGAGCTCTTCAGGCAGGCGCTCGCGCTCGCCCAGACGCTCGTCATCGCCCAGGCGACCATCGGCCTCGTGCTGATCTCCGACGGCCTGCGCCCCGGCGACCAGCTGCACTTCGTGTACGGGCTGCTACCGCTGCTGTGCGTCGCCTACCCCTATGCTTTGCGTGGTGAAGACGGGCGGCGCAACCTGCTGCTGTTCACGATCGGCTCCGGCCTGGTGGCCGCCCTTGGCATTCGCGCCTTCATGACGGGACCACACTGATGACCAGAGAGACGCTCCGGGGGCTTCTGATCGTCGTCGGCCTGGCGATCATCGCCACGGTCTTCTTCCGCGTGTCGTCGAGCGTCTTTGCGATCCTGCTGGGGACGATCGGGCTGATCTTCATCGTCCTCATGTGGTACTTCGGCTACGCCTGGTACCGGTCGAACAGGATGACGATCTCGCTCATGCCCGACCGCCAGCGCCAGGCCCTGTACGCCGGGATGGGCGCGGTGACGATCGCGGCCGGGGCGTACTCGCTCTCGCAGTTCGGCCTGGTCGCGCTCGGCGGCTTCACGCTCCCGCTCGTCATCCTCGCCCTGGCGGGCGGCTTCGGGATGCTGTGGGCGTGGGAGGAGTCGAAGCGCTACCACCTGTGAGGCGGCGCCCTGGTCGCGGGGTGCGCCGCGGCGAAGGGCTGAGCATGCCCCCGGGTTGGCCGCTGCCTAGAACCCGCCGATCCCGTTGGGCGTGCCCAGGCCGGTCGGCAGGTCGTAGCCGGTCGCGGCGTTGCACTGCAGGCTCGCCGAGCAGGTGAGGCTCGCGTTGCCCGGCAGGTCGTTGCCGCTCGTCACGTCGTGGAGCGACGCCACGTTCGCGTACGGGATCGACGCCGGGTAGCTCTTGCTGCTCGCGTTCGCCGCCAGGCCGTAGACGCCGGCGATGAGCGGTGCGGCCAGGCTCGTGCCGCCGACCTGCATCCAGCCGTAGTGCGCGTCGTAGACGGCGGCGCCGGTGTTCGGGTCGGCGTCGGCGGAGACGTCGTTCATCGCCCGGAACGTGCCACAGCCCGTGCTCGCCCAGCTCGCGAGCGCCGTCTGCCACGACCGCGCCGGCGAGCCGTTGTCGCAGCCGCTGCCGGTCGCGTCCTGGCCGGGGCCGTTGTTCCACACGCTCTCGCTGCCGTAGGTGTTGCCGGGGCCGATCTGGAGGTTCGTTCCGCCGATCGCGACGACCGTGTTCAGATCGGCCGGGAACGCCGGGCCGAAGCCGCTGTCGCCGGCCGAGACCACGATCGCGTGCCCCGGGTGGTTGTAGTACGACGCGCTGCCGCCGGCGCCGGCCGACCCGGTCGTGTAGGAGCCGTAGCTGTTCGACACCACGTTCGCGCCCTTGGCGACGGCCGTGTTGACGGCGGTGCCGAGGTCGGCGGTGGACGCCGAGCTGGCCTCGACGAGCATGATCTTGCAGTTCTGGCAGATCTCGTGCGCGGCCTGCACGTCGAGCGAGATCTCGACGTCCCAGCCCGACGGCACGCCGGAGGCGGGGAGGGTCGAGCCACCCGTCTCGTTCATCGCCGAGAAGCATGCCGTCGTCACGGTCCCGCTGCAGCGCGGGAACGCGGGCAGCCCGAAGGTCGTGTCGAACTTCGTCAGGTCGGCGAACGCCGTGGGCGAGCTGAACGCGTCCACGATGGCGATCGTCTGCTTCTTGCGCGCGGTCTTCGAGCCGGCGGCGAGCGGCGTCACCTTGGGCAGGTGATAGGCGCCGTGGAATTGCGCTGGGCCGTAGCCGGACGGCAGCACGAAGGGCGACAGGGCGAGCGCGGGCTGCATGCCCTTGCCGGTCTCGATCCGGGCGAAGCAGCGCATCGTCCCGGGCGCTGCGGCGGCGCAGGCCGCGCGGCTCTGGGCCTGGGCGGCGGCGGGGAGGGCGCACGCGCCCACCAGGGCAGCGAGCAGCGGCAGCGCAGCGAAACGTCTCATGCATCCATCCTTGGAAGAGGGGCTCCTCCAACCCACGGTACGCACAATGCGGGAGCGCTCCATCCCCCGACGGGGTGGCGTCAGTCGGCCGTGAGCAGCGCGGCGGCTGTGCCGCCGAGCGAGCGCAGCGCATCCGCGACGGGGCACGAGATGCAGGTGAAGATGGGCGTGTCGCGCTCGGTGTAGCGGCTCGCCTCGGTCTCGCGCAGCGTCATCATCAGGTCGAGGAAGTCGCCGACGAAGTCCGTCTCGAACGCGACCACGAACTCCTGGTCGTCGATCCCGAACGAGTAGGTGGTGTTGATCTTGACCGTCGGGAACTTGTGGCCGGCGGCGATGTGCTCGTTCATGATCCCCTGCCGGGCAGGCTTCGAGAGCTGGTACCACGCCCGCGTCTTCACCATTGGGTAGATCAGCAGGTAGCGCGAGTCGGGGTTCCACATGATCCGGCCGCGTTTGTGCATCGACCGGCCTTCGCCCTTGACGTACTGCGAGCGCCGCGTCATCGACAGGTACGCGTACGGCGTGTCCAGGTAGCCGCCCATCGCGGTCGATGTGATGGCCGTGCCGAGCTCCTGGAAGTCCTCGAGCCGCTCCGACACCTTCCACAGCATGAAGTCAGCGTCGGGCCGCAGGCCCGCGACGGTGTAGGGGCGCAGCGCGAACCGCTCGCCGAACGACTCGATGGTGGCGGCGAGCTCTGCCCGCGACGCCTCCTGCTCGGCCTCGGGCAGGCGCCGCCAGGCCGGGTCGAGCTTGTAGAACGAGAAGTGGACGAACTGGCGGTCCTCGCCCGCGGAGTTGTTGGGGTGGCCGCCGTTCTCGCTCATCTGCATCGATCGTAGCAGGGGACTCGTGACGCTCTCGCAACCCCTCCGGCGTTGTTTCGTGACGGCGGCCGGCCCTACGTTGGGCGGGTGGCACGAGCGGTGCAGCAGGAGCGGGGACAGGCGAGCGTCGAGACGGTCGCCCTCATCCCCGTGCTCGTGCTCCTGACCTTCGCGACGTGGCAGGCGGCCATCGTGGGTTGGGCGCTTGTCTCGGCGCAGAGCGCCGCCCGGGCGGCGGCGCGGGCCGCGCTCGCCGGCTCGGCGCCGCGTCCCGCGGCTCTCGCCGCGCTCCCCGCAGGGATGCGGCGCGGCGTCTCCACTCGCATTGCGAGCGGCCGCGTGACGGTCCGCGTCCATGTGCCCGCCGTGCTGCCCGGTTTCGCGTTCGACGTCTCGGCCTCGGCGCCGGCGGCGCGCCAGTGAGCCGCGAGCGCGGGCAGGCGACGGTCGAGCTGGTGGCGTGCGCCGCCGTGCTCGCGGTCGCCGCCGTCAGCCTGCACGCGCTCTTCGTGCTGTGGGCGGCCCAGAGTCGCGCTCAGGGGATCGCCGACCAGGCGGCGGTGATCGTCGCCGAGGGCCGCCCCGTGCCGGCCTCATTGCGGCGTGACGCCGGCATCCGCGTCCGCGGTCGCACGCTCGTGGTCACGCTGCATGTGTCACCGGCCGGCGGCCTCGGCCGTACCGACGTGGTCGCCCGGGCCGCGCTGCCGTGAGCGAGCGCGGCCAGATCTCGGTGGCGGCGATCGCGGCCGTCACCCTCGTGCTCCTCGGCGGCGTGTTGCTGGGCTTCCTGAGCCGGGTGGCCGCTGGCGGCGGCCACGCCCAGCGCGCGGCCGACCTGGCGGCGATCGCCGCGGCGCGCGGCCTGGGCGCCGATCCGGAGGCGACGCCGGCGGCTCTGCGGCGGATCGCGGCTGTCGCCGCTCGCCGAAACGGCGCCCGGGTCGCCTTGCTTCGGGTTGTCCGTGACGGCAGCGTCCCGCGGGCGGTCGACGTGGCGGTTTCGGTCTCGGTGGACGGCTCTGTGCCGGTCGCGGGGCCGCAGCGGCAGCGGGTGGTCGCCCGATCCCGTGCGGGGGTCGCGTTCGCGGCGGCGCTTCCATCAGGCTCCTTCCGCCCCATCGCACTGCACGGCGTGCGCGGGCCGCTCGCCGCCGTCGCGGCGGCCGAGGCGCAGGTGGGGTGGCCGTACGTGTGGGGCGGCGAGAGCCGGGCTGAAGGCGGCTTCGACTGCTCTGGGCTGGTCGACTTCGCCTACGCCGCCGCCGGCGACCCCCTGCCCGGCCGGCCCACGGCCGCCGACCTGTGGCGGCTCTCGGCAGCCGAGCCGGCGGCCGCGCTCGCCCCGGCGGATCTCGTCTTCGTCGGCGCAGCCTCGGGCGCGCCGCACCACGTGGGCATGTACGTCGGCGACGGGATGGTGGTTGTCGCGCCGCACACGGGCGCACGCGTGCGCTTCGAGCCGCTCGCCGCCGGCGGCTGGGACGGTTTCGGCCGGGTGCTGGCGGACGCGTCCGGCGGCGCGGCCCCCGACCCGGCTGTCGAGGCGGCCGCGCGTGCCCACCAGGTTCCGCCGGACGCCCTCGCCGCCGAGCTGCGGCTCGGCCTCGCCCATGACCCAGACACGGCAGCGGCCGCGCTCGCGCGGGCGATGCGGCGCCACCCCGGCGACCTCGCAGCGGCCCTCGGCGACGCGCTCGGCGATCCGTCGGCGGGGGCGCTGGCGCTGCGCGCCGCGTCCGGGAGCGGCCTCGCCGGGTTCTCCGCCGACGTCCGTCTGCTGCCGCTGCCTGCGCAGGCGGCGCCGGTGATCGCCGAGCCGGTGCCGGCAGCGGGGCGGAGCTCCTCGGGCTCATGGCTGGCGGGTGCCGCCGACACGGTCGGCAAGGGGCTCGAGCGCAGCGCCGAGCAGCTCGACCACGTCGGCGGCCGGCTGCCCGTCCAGGCTTCGGCCGGGCTCCGCAACGTGGGCCGGTTCGGGCTCACGGGCGCGGCGACGTTCGCCCCCAACCGGCACCTGCAGGATGCGTCCACATTCGCGGGGGCGGTCTTCGACGGCACCGAGACGCTCATCCGGGCTGCCCAGGGCGGCGTCGTGCTCGAAGGGCCGTCCCTGGTGGTGGCATGGGTGACGATCCCGGTCGGGCTCGTCTTTGCGGGGCTGTACGGCTGGCAGGCCTACACTGCGCGCCGGCGCGCGGACAAGATCTGGTACGCGGCTCAGGCGTCCAGCGCCGGGCTCACGTCGATCGGCGCGATGACGGCCGGCACGGATCTGCTCGCCCTCGGCGCCGGGAGCGCCGAGGTGCCGCCCGTCGGCGTGGCGCTCATCGTCGCCGGGGCGGCCATCCTCGCCGCGGCGTGCGTCTACCGGGAGTGGGACTGGCTCGGCGGCCGCATGCACGCGGGCGCGGCAGTCGCGCGGCGCGGCCTCGACTGGGCGCGCGGCACCGCCACGAGGGCGGCCGGCGCCGCGATCGACGCCGGCCGCTCGGTGGCAAGCGCGCTGAACCCCTTCTAGGCCTGGGCGGCAGCCGCGGCCGTCGTCGGCGCGACGACCTGGTCGACGCCGCCGGTGCGGACGCTGTAGATGTAGCCCGAGACCGGGATGCTGTCGTCGATCAGCGGCGACGCCAGGATCGTGGCGACGTCGTCGCGGACGCTCTGCTCCAGGTCGGGAAACGGCAGGAAGTCGATGTGCGACGTGTCCTCGCCGCACTCGTCGCGCAGCTTCGCGTGCAGGTCGGCGTTCGTGAACGTGAGCATGCCGCAGTCGGTGTGGTGGATGACCGCGAACTCGTTCGTGCCCAGCAGACGCGACGAGATCACGAGGGAGCGCAGCGCGTCGTCGGACACGCGCCCGCCCGCGTTGCGGATCATGTGGGCGTCACCGATGTCCAGGCCGAGCGCCTGCTCGGGGTGGATGCGTGCGTCCATGCAGGTCACGATCGCCACCCTGCGCGCCGGCGGCATCGGCTTCTCGCCCTCGGTGAAGCTGTCCTGGAACTCGCGGTTGGCCGCGAGCATTCCGTCGAGTTCTGACACGGGTCCCCCTTGGTTGGTGGATGCGATGCTAGCACCTTTGGATCCAAAGGCCGGAGCGGGGAAATCACGGGCGCAGGGCTACGATGAGGCGATGTCCGTCGTCACCCGCAGCGAGCGCAGCCAGCGCCTCGACGCACAGCTCCGCGCCCTGCCCGACCAGCCCGGGGTGTACCTGTTCCGGGGCGGGGAGGGCGAGGTGCTCTACGTCGGCAAGGCCAAGTCGCTGCGCAAGCGCGTCGGCTCATACTTCCGCCGTGACCTGCACGCGACGGTGAAGACGGCCGGCCTCGTCGAGCGGATCGAGGAGATCGAGTTCGTCGCCGCCGACTCCGAGACCGAGGCGCTCCTGCTCGAGCAGAACCTGATCAAGCGCCACCGCCCTGCCTTCAACATCCGCCTGCGCGACGACAAGTCCTACCCGTACATCGCCGTGACCGTTGGCGACGAGTACCCGCGGGTCATGTTCACGCGCGAGCGGCACCGCAAGGGCGTCCTCTACTTCGGGCCGTACGCGAGCGCGAAGAAGGTGCGCGAGACGCTCGACGTGCTGAACCGGGTGTTCCCGTACCGGCCGTGCGAGGGGCCGCAGCCCGGGCGGCGGTCGGGAGTGCCGTGCCTCGACTACCACATCGGCCGCTGCGCGGCCCCCTGCGTCGGCTACATCAGCCGCGACGAGTACGCGGGCGTGATCGACAGCGTCGTCGAGTTCCTCTCGGGCCGCGTGCGCCCGCTCGAGCGGCGGCTCGAGAGCGAGATGAAACGCGCCGCCAAGGAGCACGAGTTCGAGGATGCGGCCCGCTACCGCAATCGGCTGATGGCCGTGCGCCATCTGTCCGAGCGGCAGGTGGCCGACCGCCGCAGCATGGGCTCGGCCGACATCCTCGGGATCGCCTGCAGCGACGAGACGGCCAACGTCCAGCTCTTCCACCTGCGCGACGGGCGCCTGTCCGACCGGCACGGCTTCTACCTCGAGAACGTCGCCGACAGCAGCCCGTCGGACGTGCTGTGGGGGTTCGCGCTGGAGTACTACGGCGGCCAGGTCGCGATCCCCGGCCAGGTGGTCGTGCCACGGTCGTTCGAGGACGCCGACCTGCTCGAGACGTTCCTTGGCGAGCGGCGTGGGGCGACCGTCGAGGTGCGCAGCGCCCAGCGGGGCGAGAAGCGCCGCCTCGCCGACCTGGCGGCGCGCAACGCCGAGCTCGCGCTCGAGCACGACTCGCTGATGCGCGAGCGCACACGGGCGCGCCGGATCGAGGCGCTCGAGGAGCTGCGCGAGGCGCTCAACCTCGAGGTGCTGCCGCTGCGGATCGAGTGCTTCGACATCTCCAACCTGGGCGAGTCGAACCCGGTCGCGTCGATGTCGGTGTTCGAGGACGCTGTCGCCAAGAAGTCCGACTACCGCAAGTTCACGATCCGCCACAGCGCCGGGCAGGACGACTTCGCGATGATCGCCGAGGCGGTCGGGCGCCGCTTCGCGCGCATGACGTCGGTCGAGGCCGACGACTACGACCGCAGCTTTGCGACCGCGCCGAACCTGGTCGTGATCGACGGCGGCAAGGGCCAGCTGGGGGCGGCGGTCGAGGCGATGGCCGGGTTCGAGCTGCCGCGCGTCGCGGTGATCTCGCTGGCCAAGCGGATCGAGGAGATCTTCGTGCCTGGCCGCTCCGAGCCGATCCTGCTCGACCGCACCTCGGCCGGGCTGCAGCTGCTCCAGCGCGTGCGCGACGAGGCCCACCGGTTCGCGGTCGGGTTCCACCGCCAGCGGCGGGCGAAGGCGAGCGTCGACTCGATCTTCGACAGCCTCCCCGGCGTCGGCCCGGCGCGGCGGCGGCTGCTGATGCAGCGGTTCCGCACCGCCGACGAGCTCGTGAACGCGAGCCGGGACGATCTCGAGTCGGTGCCCGGGGTGCCTGCCAAGGTGGGCCGCGGCATCCACGCCGCGCTGCACCGAACCGACTGAGCGGGAACCGATGCGCCCGGCAACGCGTCCAAGGGGAGCATGAGGCGCGCGTTCTGGATGCCGGCGCTGGCGGCGGCCGTGGTCACGGCCGCCGGCGGCGTCACGCCCGCGCCGGCGGTCGCGAGCTGCGCGTACTTCACCGTCTGGCACGACACGGCCTACTCCCAGTACTGGTCGGCCGCCGCCGCGCCGCGCGTGAACCGGGGGGCGGCCCTGCGGCGGGCGGTCGCGCCGGGATGCAATGACACCGGCGGCGCGACCCCGGCGCCCTCGCCGGTCGGCGCCCGCGCGATCGTGGGAGTGCCGCCGGCGGTGGCGATCCGGTCGCAGGGCATGGTCATGGTTGCGACCGGCTACTTCCCCCAGCTCCCCGGCTTCCCGCTGGTGCCGCGGCCGGCCCCGGTCGGGACATCCACATGCCGGCCTGGCCGGGCGCTTGTACTCACCGGCCGAGCGCTCCCCGGGACCGGCCAGATGGTGCTGGCCGACGTCCGCTCCAGCCGCCCGGTGCCCCTGTCCGACCACGAGCTGATCAACCTCGAGGTGGACGCGCACACGCGGATCACGGGTCTTGCGCGGAACGGCCTGCCCTATATCGGCACGGGGCAGAGGGTCCGGATCGCGGCCCGCCGCTGCGGCGGCTCGGTCATCGCGCGGACGATCACGCCGGCGGGCCCGATCGTGCGGGCGTCGACAGCCGAGGACATCCTCGGCGCGGACTGGCGCGGCGGCGGCGGTGTGGTCAACCAGCTCGGCGGCCGCGACCGGCTGGCGGCAGCGGTGGCCGTGCTCGCCGTGGCCGCGCTGCTCGTGCTGGGCCTCCGTGCCGGCCGGCGCGGGTCGCCGGCCCCGGGCTCGGGCTAACCTCACCGGGTGGCGTTCTCCCCCGACCCGCCGGCCGTGGGCCACCGCAGGCGCGGCGTCCGCGTCGTCTGCCTCGGTGGCGGCACCGGGCTCAGCATGATCGTGCGCGGCCTAAAGCGCGTCGCCGATGTGACGGCCGTGGTGACGACGACCGACGACGGCGGGTCGAGCGGCCGGCTGCGACGCGATTTCGCCATGCCTGCGCCCGGCGACGTGCGCAGCTGCCTGGCCGCGCTGGCCGAGGACGAGTCGCTCGTCGGGCAGCTCTTCCAGCACCGCTTCACGACCGGCGAGCTGGCCGGGCACAGCTTCGGCAATCTGTTCCTCGCCGGGCTCACGGACCTCCTGGGCAGCTTCGATCAGGCCGTATCCGAGTCGGCGCGCGTGCTCGCCGTGCAGGGGCGGGTGGTGCCGAGCACGGTGGACATGGTCGAGCTCGTGGCCCGGTTCGCCGACGGCCGCGAGGTGCACGGCGAGACCGCGCTCGCCGCCGACGGGGCGCAGTGCCAGCGGGTGCGGCTCGACCCACCCGATCCGTCCGCCCACCCGCGCGCGCTGCAGGCCATCGCCCGGGCCGACGCCATCGTGATGGGGCCGGGCAGCCTGTTCACGAGCACGCTCCCGCCGCTGCTCGTGCCCGGGATCGCCGAGGCGGTGCGCACGGCGAACGTCCCGCGCGTCTACGTCTGCAATCTGCTCCAGCAGCCGGGCGAGACCGAGGGCTACCGCGCCTCCGACCACGTCGCCCGCATCTTCGACCACGTCGGCGTCGGGCTGGTCGACACGGTGATCGTGAGCCGCAACCGGGCCGAGTTCGGGACGCCCGTGCCGGTCGACCGGGGCGGCCTGCGCCGGCTCGGCGTGCAGGTGGTCGGCGGCCGTCTGGCCGGCGAGTGGCAGCACGACCCCGACCGCCTCGCCCGGCTGCTGGCGCGGGTCGCGCGGCGGGGACGGCCCGCGCGCGTATGAGCGCGCGGTCGGCGTTCGGCGAGGGCGTGCGCCGCGAGCTGACCGAGCGGCCACCGCGGAAGCGGTGCTGTTGCGGCGCGCTCCTGTGCGGCATCTTCCGGCACGCGGGCACGCTCGAGATCTCCGGAGACGGCGTCGCCGTGCGGGCCGAGCTCGGCGATGCCGCCGCGGCGCGGCTCGTCTTTCGGCTCGTGCGCGAGCTCGGCGGCGACGGCCAGCTGGCCTCGTTCCGCGAGCCGCGCTTCGAGCGCGGGACGCGGGTGCTGGTGCGCCTGCACGGCGACCGCAGCCTGCAGCTGCTGCACGAGGTGGGGGTGCTCTCGACGGCGCTCGCGCCGCTGGACGAGCCGCCCGGACGGCTGCTGCGTCAGCGCTGCTGCCGCGCCGCGTACCTGCGCGGGGCCTTCGTCGCCGCCGGATCGGTCTCGGCGCCGCGCGCGCCCGGCCATCTCGAGATCCGCGCACCCGAGCCGGAGGGGGCGCAGCTCGTGCGCCGTGTCGCCAGCGTCGACGGCGTCGGCCTGCAGGTGGGCGCGCGCCGCGGCCACGCCGTCGCCTACGCCAAGAGCAAGCAGACGATCCGCGAGCTCCTGGCGCATATGGGCGCCCACGACGCCGTGCTCAGCCTCGACGAGGCCGAGGTGATCAGCCGCACGCGCGAGCGCGCGAACCGCGCCACCAACTGCGACGAGGCCAACCTCGCCCGCCAGGGCGCCGCCGCGATCGCCCAGACCGAGGCGCTCGCGGCGCTCGACCTCGACGCTCTTGGCGCCCGGCTGCGCCAGGTCGCCGAGCTGCGCCTGGGCAATCCCGATCTGTCGCTCGGGGAGCTGGGACTGCTCGCCCGGCCGCCGCTCTCAAAGTCGGCCGTCGCCGGCCGCATGCGGCTGCTGATGGCCGCCGCCGAGGCTACGCCGAGGGCGGCCGGCGGCCGACGATCAGGTGGTTCCAGCTGAACTTGGGCTGGTTGTCGACCCGTTCCCACCGCCGCGCGGCCCACTGCACCGACACGCAGGTCGCGTCGACGGCCGCCGCCGACCACGGCCGCCGGTAGCGCTGCAGGCCGTAGCTGACCTCGATCGCGACGGTCGACCACAGCCCGCCGAGGGGCCGCAGCTCGGCGACCTCGAAGCCCGCGCCCTCGAACAGGTAGCGCAGGCCCTGTGGCGTGTAGCGGTAGAAGTCGCGGGCGTCGTGCACGGGCCAGAAGAGCGGGGTGGTGGCGATGATGTGGCCGCCGGGCTCGAGCAGGCGGAAGCATTCGGCCAGAGCGTCGGCCGGGCGCTCGAGGTGCTCGAGCACCTCGGTGAGGAGCACCGTCTGGGCGCCGCGGTCGGGCAGGGGGATGTCGTAGGCGGTCGCGACCACGTCGACGGCCGGCCCGCGCGCGGAGTCCTTGTCGACGTGGTCGACGCAGACGTGCTCGGCGACGTGGGGGGCGAAGACCGGCTGCCACGGCTTGCGGCCGCCGCCGACGTCGATCAGCCGGCCGCGCGCATAGCGGCCGGCCGCGTCGCGCAGCGCGCCCTCGAACGTCCGGTAGACCAGCCGGTTCTTGGCGCTCTCGTTGGGATGCCTGAACACCGGCGCCGAACCCTACCATCCGCCTCCCGGCGCGAAGGGCCAAGATTTCCTTGAGATTTCTCTAACAGTTTCATAATGAATTCACCCGTTCGGGGGTCGCTCGAAATCGGGGTGAGCCCGAGAATGGAGAAGGTGTTCGCGGGTGACCGGCATCCCCCGCGCGACGGATCCAGACCCCATCTGACGCTGCCCGATTCTGCCGGTCACCCGCGATGACTCCCTCCCGGCGCAGCGCCTCGGCGCTCCGCCGGGACGCCGTCACACCGAGGCTAGTATGTCCCCGTTCCGGCGAACCGACGGGGGAGTCCCATGAGCGTACGTGTGGCCATCAACGGGTTCGGGCGCATCGGCCGCAACGTCTTGCGCGCCGCCCGTGAGCGCGGTTCCGGGTACGAGATCGTCGCCGTCAACGACCTCATGGACCCGCAGATCGCCGCGCACCTGCTGCGGTACGACAGCGTCCACGGCAAGTTCCGCGGCGAGGTCGAGGCCGGCGAGCACGCCCTGACCGTGGACGGGCGCGAGGTGCGCGTCCTCTCCGAGCGCGACCCCGCCAACCTGCCGTGGAAGGACATGGGCGTCGAGGTTGTCGTCGAGTCCACGGGGCTCTTCACGAAGCGGGAGGCGGCGTCGAAGCATCTCGAGGCGGGCGCGCGCACCGTGATCATCAGCGCTCCGGCCACCGACCCCGACATCACGATCTGCATCGGGGTGAACGACGACCAGTACGACGCGTCGAAGCATCAGATCATCTCGAACGCATCGTGCACGACGAACTGCCTTGCGCCGGTCGCGAAGGTGCTGCTGGACACGTTCGGCATCGAGCGCGGGTTCATGACGACGACGCACGCCTACACGCAGGATCAGCAGATCCTCGACGCGGTGCACAAGGACTACCGCCGCGCCCGCGCGGCGGCCGTGAATGTCATCCCGACGTCGACCGGCGCCGCCAAGGCGATCGGGCTCGTGATCCCGGAGATGAAGGGGAAGCTCGACGGTATCGCCATGCGCGTGCCCGTGACCGACGGCTCGGCCACCGACCTGGTGGTGCAGGTGGGCCGCGAGACGACCAAGGATGAGGTCAACGCGGCGATGCTGGCGGCGGCGGACACGGGGTCGATGAAGGGCATCCTCAAGTACAGCACCGACCCGCTCGTTTCCAGCGACATCATTGGCGACTCCTTCAGCTCGATCTTCGACTCGGCGCTCACGATGGTGAACGGCAACCTCGTCAAGGTCTTGTCGTGGTACGACAACGAGTGGGGCTACTCGTGCCGCGTGGCCGACCTGGTCGGAAAGGTGGCGTGAAGACCGTTCGAGACCTGCCCGTCGCGGGCAAGCGCGTGCTCGTCCGCGCCGACCTGAACGTGCCGCTCGACGGCACGCGGATCACCGACGACTCGCGCATCCGGGCGGCGCTTCCGACCATCCGCTACCTGCGCGAGCACGGCGCCGACGTCGTGGTCTGCTCGCATCTGGGCCGGCCGAAGGGCGAGGTGCGGCCCGAGCTGTCGCTGCGCCCGGTGGCCGAGCGGATGGCTGAGCTCCTGGGCGAGCCGGTGGCGTTCGATCAGGAGCAGGGGCCCCTGCGCCTGCTCGAGAACCTGCGCTTCGACCCGCGCGAGACGAAGAACGACCCGGCCATGGCGGCCGAGCTGGCGGCGCTCGCCGACTTCTACGTGAACGACGCCTTCGGCTCGGCCCACCGCGCCCACGCCTCGACCGAGGCGGTCGCGCACCTGCTGCCGGCGGCCGCCGGGCTCCTGCTCGAGGCGGAGCTGAACGCGTTCCACCGTCTGCTCGACGATCCGGCGCATCCGTTCATCGTCGTCCTCGGCGGCGTGAAGGTCGCCGACAAGATCGGCGTGATCGACCGGTTCACCCAGCTCGCCGATGCGATCCTGATCGGCGGCGCGATGGCGTTCACGTTCCTGGCGGCGCGCGGCCTGCCCGTCGGCGAGTCGCGGCACGAGGACGCCGCCGGCCAGGAGACGGCCCGGCGGGCGGTGGCCGATGCGGTGGCGCGAGGGTGCGAGCTCGTGCTGCCGGTGGACGTCGTTGTGGCCGACCGCTTCGCGGCCGACGCCGCGGTGCGCACCGTCGCGGCCGACGCGATCCCGGACGGGTGGATGGGGCTCGACATCGGCCCCGAGACGGTCGCCGACTACTCGCGCCGGCTCGCGGGTGCGCGCACGATCTTCTGGAACGGGCCGATGGGGGTCTTCGAGCTCGCGCCCTTCGCGCGCGGGACGATCGCCGTGGCCGAGGCCGTGGCCGCGTCGGAGGGCGTGTCCGTGGTCGGCGGCGGCGACTCCGTGGCAGCCGTGAACGTCGCCGGCGTGGCCGACCGGATCACGCACGTCTCCACCGGCGGCGGCGCCGCGCTCGAGCTGGTCGAGGGACGCACGCTGCCCGGCGTCGCCGCGCTCGAGGCGGCGGCATGAGCCGGCGGCCGTTCGTCGCCGGGAACTGGAAGATGTACAAGACCGGCGCCGAGGCGGCCGCGTTCCTCGAGGCGCTCTCCGCCGACGTCCCGGCGGGTGTCGACGCGGGCGTGTGCCCCGCCTTCACCGCGATCGCCGACGCCGTCCGAGCCGCTGCGGGCACGGGCGTCGCGGTGTACGCGCAGAACATGCACCAGGCCGAGGCGGGGGCGTTCACCGGCGAGGTGTCGGCCGGGATGCTGCTCGCCGCCGGCGTCGACGGCGTCCTGATCGGCCACTCCGAGCGGCGCCAGCTCTTCGGCGAGACCGATGCGGGGGTGAACGCGAAGGTCGCCCGCGCGCATGCCGCCGGGCTGCGCGTCATCCTGGCCGTCGGCGAGACCGCCGGGGAGCGCGAGGCCGCCGAGACCGAGCGCGTGCTCGAGCGGCAGGTGCACGCCGGCCTCGCAGGGCTGACCGCGGCGCAGGTTGCGGCGACGACGATCGCCTACGAGCCGGTGTGGGCGATCGGAACCGGCCTCACGGCGACGCCGGCGATCGCCCAGGCCGCGCACGCGTTCATCCGCGGGCTCGTCGAGGCGCAGCACGGCGTCGGCGAGCAGGTGCGCATCCAGTACGGCGGCAGCGTCAAGCCGGGGAACGCGGCCGAGCTCTTCGCCCAGCCGGACATCGACGGCGGCCTGATCGGCGGCGCGAGCCTCGAGCCCGGCGACTTCGCGGCCATCCTGGCCGCGGCCGGCGGATGAGCGAGCCCCTCGTCTGCCTGGTGATCCTCGATGGGTGGGGGCTGGCGGCGCCCGGGCCGGGCAACGCGGTGGAGCTCGCCGCGACCCCAGTCTTCGACGCGCTCTGGACCGCCTATCCGCATACGCAGCTCGCAGCCTCCGGCAAGGCGGTCGGCTTGCCGGAGGGCCAGATGGGCAACTCCGAGGTCGGCCACACGAATCTGGGCGCCGGCCGGGTCGTGCGCCAGGATCTCGTCCGCATAGACGACGACATCGAGTCGGGGGCGTTCTTCCGAAACCCGGTGCTCGTCGAGGCCTGTCACCGCGGCCGCGCCGGCGCGCTGCACCTGCTGGGGCTGGTGTCCGACGGCGGGGTGCACAGCCACCTGCGCCACCTCCACGCCCTGCAGGAGCTGGCCGTCCGCGAGGGCGTCGAGCACGTCTGTGTGCACGCGTTCACCGACGGCCGCGACACGTCGCCCACGGGCGGCGCCGGCTACCTGGCGGACGTGCGGGGGGTGGCCACGGTGTGCGGGCGCTACTACGCGATGGACCGCGACAAGCGGTACGACCGCGTCAAGCGCGCGTATGACGCCATCGTGCACGGCGTCGGCGCGCAGGCCGACGACGCGGTCGCGGCGGTGCAGGCCCGCTACGCGGCCGGTGAGACCGACGAGTTCATCCAGCCGATCGTGATCGGCGACCCGGCGCAGGGCCGCATCCGCGCGGGCGACGCCGTCATCTTCTTCAACTTCCGGCCCGACCGCGCCCGCGAGCTCACCCGGGCGCTGACCGATCCCGCCTTCGCCGAGTTCGATCGCGGCGCCGACCCGCCGCTGCCTCACTACGTGCAGATGACCGAATACGCCGACGACATCCACGCGCCGGTCGCGTTCCCGAGCGAGTCGCTGCACGATGTGCTCGCCGCGACCCTGGCCGGGGCCGGGATGGGCCAGGTGCACGCGGCCGAGACCGAGAAGTACGCCCACGTGACCTACTTCTTCGACGGCGGCTCCGAGACGCGCCAGCGCGGCGAGGACTGGCGCCTTGTCGACTCACGCCGCGACGTTGCCACCTACGACCTCGCGCCGCAGATGTCGGCCGACGGCGTGGCGGACACGTTTTGCACCGGACTGCTCCAGGACGGCGTCCGCTTTGGCCTGGTCAACTTCGCCAACCCCGACATGGTCGGCCACACCGGCGTCATCCCGGCGGCGGTCGAGGCGGTGCACACCGCCGACCGCTGCCTGGCGCGCGTCGTCGAGACGGTCGAGAGCCGCGGCGGCGTCTGCCTCATCACCGCCGATCACGGCAACGCCGAGGTCATGCGGAACCCCGACGGCACTCCGAACACGGCCCACACGACCAACCCGGTGCCGTTCATCGCCACCCGCACGGGCCTCGCCCTGCGCGACGGCGGCCGGCTCGCCGACGTGGCCCCGACGGTGCTCGCGCTGCTCGGCGTCGAGCAGCCGTCGGTCATGAGCGGCGCCTCACTTCTCGTCTCCTAGCGCCAGATGTGGACGATGGTACGGGTGCCTACCGTCACCCTGTGGGCGAATGTCTATACTCGCTTTGGTTCTCGTAACCAACGCTTCACCTCTTGGCCCTTCCGCAGCCCGATCCCAATGTGCTCCGACTTGCCCGTCGTGGTGATGAGCGGGCGTTCGCGCTGATCGTGCGGCAGTACGAGACGCCGCTCTTCAACTACATCGCGCGCATACTGGGAGGCGACCGGGCGCTGGCCGAGGACATGTGCCAGGAGGTGTTCCTGCGCGTGTACCAGGCCCTGCCCGGCTTCGACGGGCGGTGTCAGTTCACAACCTGGTTGTTCCAGGTCGCCAAGCACCGCGTGGTGGACGAGCTGCGCGCGCGCGAGCGCCGCGGCCGCCCGACGGTCGAGCTGAGCTCGGCGCCGCAGCTGCACCTGTCGGTCGCGCCGGTCGAGCCGATCGAGAGCATGGAGGCGGTGTGGGAGGCGATCGCGCGCCTCAGCCTCGACCTGAAGATGGCGCTCATGCTGCGCGACGTGGTCGGGCTCTCCTACGCCGAGATCGCCGAGGCGCTCGAGACGACCCTCGCGACCGTGAAGTGGCGCATCTACAAGGCGCGCGAGACCGTCGTCGCCGAGCTCGTCCGCGACGGCTACCACGTCGGCCGCGGCCGGGCCGCGTCGTCGGCTGCAACCGCCGCCCCCGCCTCCTAGCGCGACCTCGCCTAGCGTCCCTCGGCCAGACGGGCGCCCAGCCGCAGCGGCAGCCCGGCCTCGCGGATCGCCGCCTGGGCGGCGCGCACGTCGTAATCCACCCGGCGCCAGCGGGTATCGCTCGTCTCGAGCTCGACGGTGAGGTACGCCGCCCGGTGGTCGCCGTCGCGCGGCTGGCCGACCGAGCCGGGGTTGAGCAGGAACGGGCCCGGCGCGGTCGCCATCTCGGTGTCGGCGATGGCGAGACCGGCCACGAAGGCGCCGCCGCTGTACCCGTAGGCGAGCGGCATGTGGCTGTGGCCGACCATGCTGAGCGCGGAGCCCTGCTGCTCCAGACAGATGGCCGCGGTGCGGTTGTCGATCACGTACTCCCACACCGGGTCGCGGATGCTGCCGTGGTAGAGCTCGACGCCGTGGCGCGCCCCGCCTGGGCGCAGCTCCCCGAGCCGCCGCAGCGCCTCCGGATCGAGCACCCCCATCGTCCACTCGACGGCGGTGCGCGCGTCGGACGAGAACGCCGAGATGTCGATCTCGCCGGTGACGACCATGTCGTGGTTCCCGGCCAGGCAGACGGCCGCGCGGTCGAGCACCAACTCGATGCAGCGGGCTGGGCCGGCGCCGTACCCGGTCAGGTCGCCGAGGCACCAGAGCTCGTCCGCGCCCTCGGCATCGATCGCGGCCAGCACCGCCTCGAGCGCGGGCACGTTGGCGTGCACATCGGAGATGACCGCGACCTTCACCGGCGCAATCTACCGACCGTAGGCGGCGTGCGCCCGCGACGCGCGTTCAGGCGTCGTCGGGGCCGTCGAACTCGGGGAGATTCTTGATCCCCTCCTTCGTCTGCCACTTGGAATAGTTGTCGCTCATCGCGTCGATGAGCTCCTTCATGAACCGCGGCGAGAGGTTGACCCGGGAGACGACCACACCGGGCACCTCCTCGTCCTCGACCTCGTGGTCGACGCGCGCGAAGGTGACCGTGAACTCGTAGTCCGAATGGCTGACGTTGGCGAAGTTCGCGTAGACGCCGGCCATGATCTCTGGCGAGAAATGGATGTTCAGGTGGCGCTCGGAGGGGCCGTCGTCGTCCATGTCCGCACCCTACCAAGGTTACGATGAGGGCCATGAGCGCGAGCGCCGTAGACGAGCTTGCTGCCGCGGTGGCGCGGGCGGTCGCCGCCGTGGGCGGCGACGGCGTGCCTGTGCGCCTCGACCGGCCGGCCGATCCGGGCCACGGCGACTACGCGACCGCGGTCGCCCTGCAGCTCGCAAAGCCGCTGCGGTCGGCGCCGCGCGACATCGCCGCGCGCATCGCCGCGGCCATCGAGTCCGATCACGTGGCGTCGGTCGACGTCGCCGGGCCGGGTTTCCTCAACCTGCGCGTGTCGGCAGCCTGGTACCGGGATGCGGTCGAGCGGATCCTGCGCGACGGGCCGCGCTACGGCTCGGGCACCGCCGCCACGCCGCAGCGGATCCAGGTCGAGTACGTGTCCGGCAACCCGACGGGCCCGGTCACCGTCGCGACGGCGCGCAACGCCGCCTACGGTGACAGCCTCGCGCGCCTGTTCGAGTTCGCGGGCCACGAGGTGGGCCGGGAGTACTACTTCAACGACGCCGGCCGCCAGATCGAGCTCTTCGGCGAGTCGCTGCGGGCGCGGGCGCAGGGTGCCGAACCGCCTGCGGACGGCTATCAGGGCGAGTACGTGGCGGCGATCGCGGCCGAGGTCGGGCTCGATCCCGCCGCCGGTGCCGACGAGTGGGCGCGGGCGGGCACGGACGTGATGATGGCCCATATCCGGGCCACTCTTGCCCGCTTCCGCTGCTCGTTCGACAACTGGTTCCTCGAGCGGTCGCTGTACGAGAGCGGTGCGGTGTGCAGCGCGCGATGGACCGCGTCCGCGCCGGCGGCTACGTGTACGAGCAGGACGGGGCGACGTGGCTGCGATCGTCCGCGCTCGGCGACGACAAGGACCGCGTGCTCGTGCGCTCGGACGGGACGTACACCTACGTCGCCGGCGACCTGGCCTACATGGTGGACAAGCTCGAGCGCGGGTTCGACACGGCGATGTACGTCCTCGGCGCCCGACCACCACGGCTACGTCGGCCGGCTGAAGGCGGGTGCGCAGGCGCTCGGCTACGACCCCGACCGCGTCGATGTCCAGATCTATCAGCTCGTGCGCCTGAAGGACGGCAAGATGTCCAAGCGCGCCGGCCGCATCGTCACGCTCGACGACCTGCTCGATGCGATCGGCGTCGACGCCGCCCGCTACGCCCTCGTGCAGCGCGGCCACGACCAGGCCATCGACCTCGACATCGATCTGCTCACCGCCCAGAACGCCGAGAACCCGGTCTACTACTGCCAGTACGCGCATGCCCGCATCTCGGCGATCCTGCGCCGGGCCGGCGGAACCGCCGCCCTGCCCGACCCGGCCTGGACGCCCGAGCCCGCCGAGACCGAGCTCGTGAAGGCGCTCGTGGAGTTCCCCGACCTCGTCGCCGAGGCCGCCGAGCGCCGCGGCCCGCACCGGATCGCCGGCTACGCCCAGGAGACCGCGAAAGCCTTCCACCAGTTCTACAAGCAGTGCCACGTGATCGGTGCCGAGCCGGCCGTCGAGCGCAGCCGGCTTGCGCTCTGCCGGGCGACGGCGCAGGTGATGGCGACGGCGCTTGACCTGGTCGGCGTCGAGGCTCCCGAGTCGATGTGAGCGCGGCGGGCGATGCTACCCTGACCGGGTGGCGAACCTGCCCACGGCACCGACGGTCTACGAGGTCGAGGAGCTCGAGGAGATCCTCGCCGGCGACGATGCCGGCACCGACGAAGGCGACTGGTACGCGATCCACACCGACCCGTGGCCGTGCCCGGCCTGCGGTGAGGAGTTCTCGTACGTCACCGCCTGCCACCACGTCATCGTCACCCCCGACCGCGACGACCTGATCGACCACGCCGCCCGGGCGGCACAGGTCGGGCGCAACCCGCGCATCGTCCGCTACGACGACACCCTGCCGACCATGACGCTCTTCCAGTGGCGGGCGCTCGGCCGGCCGGTGCACGGCGTCAAGAAGGTGAGCTGAGCCGCAGCTCGACCTCGGCCCGCGCCGGCATCGCGGGCTGGCATCCGTGCCGTTCCACGCAGATCGAGGCGGCGGCGAGCCCCAGGCGCACGGCATCCTCGAGCGACCGTCCCTCGGCCAGCGCGGCGGCGACCGCCCCTGTCAGGCAGTCGCCGGCGCCGGTCGTATCGACGACCCGCGCCGGCATGGCGGGCAGCGCCGGGCCTTCGGGCAGGATGCGCGCCCCGCGCGCCCCGAGCGTGAGCACGATCTGGGCGGGGTGACGGCCGCCGAGCGCGGCGAGTTCGGTCTCGTTCACGACCGCGATGTCGAACCGCGCCACGAGGTCGGCCGGCAGCAGCCCCGCCGGTGCCGGCACGACGAGGGTCGAGGCGCCGGTCGCGTGCGCCATCTCGAGCACGCCCGCGGCGCTCCCAGGCGGCACCTGCCCGTCGGCCACCCAGACGTCGACGGCCGGGTGCGGGTCGGGGGCGGCGACGTGGTCGTTCGCGCCCGGCAGGGCCACGATCTGGTTCTCGCCGGCGTCGTCGACCACGATCAGCGCGACGCCCGTGTCCATGTCCAGGCGCGCGAGCCCGGTGATGTCGATGCCGTCGGCGGCGAGCGCCGCGGCCACCTGGTCGCCGAACGCGTCGCGTCCGCACGCGCCGACGAAGCGCACCTCGGCGCCCATCCTCCGCGCGGCGACCGCCTGGTTCGCGCCCTTGCCGCCCGGCGCGTAGGCGAGCCGGCGGCCGAGCACGGTCTGGCCGGGTGCGGGCAGCCGCGGCGCGTAGCCGAACACGTCCATGTTCACCGAGCCGCACACGCCGACCCGGCCGGCGGCCGTCACCGCACCACACCCGCTGCGAGCATCACGCGCTGCACGGGCGGGGAGGGTAGCGCCACCCGTGCAGCGCGTGAGGATCTGCGGCTAGTAGCCGCCGCCCGCGCTGCCTCCGCCGCCACCGCCGTAGATGGCGATGAGGGCGACGACGACGATGAGGGCGACGATGCCGGCTGCGATCCAGAGGCCGCGATGGCCTGTGTCAGTTGTGGGGTGTCGTTCCATACTTCTTACTACTGGCTGGACGTCCGGGCAGATTGCCCGAGCTCAACGCACCGGCCCCGCGGCGATGACGGCGCGGACATCCGTGGCGGTGACGGACTCGGGCGGCTCGGTGATCCACCAGGTGGCGCCGAGCCGTCGCCAGGGCTCCGGATCGGCGCCGGGACCGCCGCGGCCGACGACCTCGAACCCGTCCAGGTCGCCCCGTTCGCGTCGGATCAGGTCGAGCATCCACTCCAGGCCTTCGGGCGTCGTATCCGGGCAGATGCCCTCGAAGCGGGCGGCCCGGCGTACCGGGCGGGCGTTGCCGGTGCGCGCCGCGACCCAGATCGGGATGCGCGGCTGCTGCAGGGGCCGCGGCAGGAGGGTCACGCCGTCGGCCGTGAAGGCCGGGCCGTCGTGGACGACCTCCTCGCCGCTCCAGAATCGGCACAGCAGCTCGAGGCCCTCGTCGAGCCGGTCGCCACGGCGGCGGTCGTCGTCCTCCTCGCCGAAGCGGGTCAGCTCGCCACCCGTGTTCACGCCCAGGCCGATGCCGAGCACGAGCCGCCCGCGGCTCAGATGGTCGAGCGTCGTCGTCTCGCGCGCGAGCTTCTGCGGCCGGCGGCGGGCCACCGGCGTGACCAGCGGCCCGAGCCGGATCCGGCGCGTGCGCGCCGCCACGGCGGCCAGCGCCACCCACGGATCGGCCATCGGCCGCGGCAATCCCGCCCGCAGCATGTGATCCCACACGAACACGCCGTCGAAGCCCGCCGCCTCGGCCTCGACGGCGAGGTCGGACAGCACCCAGGGGTCGGCGAGCTCTCCGAACGGCGCGAGCGAGAGGCCATGCTGCACGGGCCGACTCTACTGTTCTTGGTACAGTCTTTCGACGACGCCCGTGCGGACGTAGCTCAGTTGGTAGAGCGTTGGCTTCCCAAGCCAAAGGTCGCGGGTTCGAGACCCGTCGTCCGCTCTTGACTGAGTACATCACGCCGCCGGCCCGATAGGCGGCGACGGCCGCGGCGCGCACACGGAGCTCAAGCGGCACGTCGGCAAGGGGCGCCAGAAGACGAGGCGCCTGGTCGGCGCTGCCTGTGGCAGCGCCCCGGTCTTGCCGTGGCCATGGCGGCGTCTTCAAGATGATGACGGGCGTGCCGCGCAATTGCGAAGCGTCGGGCGCTTCATGCGCCACGCCGAGCGGCTTGACCCGGGTCGCCGGGGCCAGGTGCCTGCTACCGTGGCCTGTGTGAGCTCGGAGCCGGACGCCTCGACCGTCAAGGTCATGAGGGTGCTGCGTCAAGATTGCGTCCGCGCCTACAGTGAGGCGCTGACGGCATACCAGGCGATCGAAGAGCAGCTCGGCGACATCCGCGAGCACCACCGGCGCCGAAAGGCGATGCTGCCCCCACACCGTGAACTGCTCGCGACACTGCCCGAGCGTGGTATTCGCCACGGGATCACCCTCACCAGGCTGGCCGGAGCCCTCGAACAGCTGCAGGACGGCCCGGACTCCGACCAGGAGCCGGTCGGCGAACTGGGCGAGATCCGGGAGGAGCTGCTGCTCATGCAGCGACCGGTTCGCCTGCTCGCCGACATGTACGTCCTGATGATCGTCGCGAACTCGGCTGAGGACGTCTTCGGCCTGCCATACGTCGACTCGCAACTGCTCCCAGACTACGCCTGAGCAATCAGCGCCGGGTGCGCCGTGGTCGCTTCGTGACAACATTGGCTGCCCCGTGGCCGACGTGGTCATTGCGTGTGTGTGCGCTAAGGGCCCTCGCGACGAGGTTGCATTCGCGGCCGGGGGAACCGGTTAGTCGCCATTGGTGGCTGCCGGGCCGTCAGGACGGGTTGCGACGGTCACGACCCCGAGGCCGGATCGCTCGGGAATCTCCACGGCGTCGGATCGTCCGGCGACGCCGAGTTTGTGTGGATCGACGCGATCTCGGTCTTGACGGTCGCGCGTGAGAGATACAGACGGTCCCATCAAGCAGGGCGGGATCGCCGCTCAACAAGCCGACCACGTCGCCCACCAGATCGCCAAACGCGCCGGCGCTCCCATCGACGATCCACCGCCGCTTCGCCCTCACCTGTACGGGCTGCTCGTCACGGGCAAGACACCGCTCTACCTGCACGCCGACCTGACCGGAGGACACGGCCAGACGGCGACCACCGGCACCGCCCCGCTGTGGTGGCCGGGCGGGAAGATCGCCGCCCGCCACCTAGGCCACTACCTCACCCAGGCACAGCCAGACGACTCCACCCCCGACCACAGGCGCGCTTAGGAGGTGCCGAAGCATGACTGACCAGATCGCGGTGTTGTTCAGATCCGACCCGGCCGGCGAACCGAGCTGGAGCACCTGTTCGCCGCGCTGACCACGCGCAGATGCGCCTGCGTCTTGCCCCTGGGGTTGCAACGCCCATCTCGGGGCGGCGGTGTCGGGATTCGCACCGACCGCAGTCGCGAAAGTTTCCGCACCCGGTGTAGGTGACTAGCTGACGACGAGCACCGACGAGGGGGCACGGTGAGCGACCGCCTCGCTCACGCTCCCCAGGGCGCGCAGCCCGTGCAGGCCGCGGCTCCCCACGACGAGCACGTCTGCGCTCGTGACGCACGAGGCAAGCCCGGCCGCCGGGGACCGTGTGCGGATTTGCTCGACGTCGGTGTCGACTGCGGCCAGGATCTGCTCCGGCGTCGTCGGCTCGACGCCGACGTGCACCACCCGCAGGGGAACACCGAGGCGCTTGGAGATCGCGCGCGCTGCCGCGAGCGCGAGCAGCGACCAATCCGATGCGTCGACACCGACAACGATCGACCGTGGATACGGATCCGCGGTCGTCGGGCGGGCGAGCAGCACCGAGCAGCGGGCGTCGTGGATAAGCCGCGTCGCCACGCTCCCGAGTACGATCCCTGCCGTCCGGCCATTACCGTGGCTGCCCACAGCGATCATGCCGGCGTGAAGCCGGTCAGCCGCGCGCAAGAGGAGCGCGGCCGGGGGGCCTACCTCGATCGGCGACACCGCCGTCGCGCCGGCCTGTTCCACGACCGCACGCGTCCGCGCGAGGTTCGACCGTGCGGCGGCCCGTCCCAACTCCTCCTGCTGCGCCCCGGCCGCCGGAATGGCGGACACGACCGACTCCGCGAACCCCGGGACAATGACTCCGAGCAGCGTCATGTGCGCCCCGGGCACCAGCACGGCCGCCTGCCAGGCCGCGCTCTCGGCCTCGGGCGAGCCGTCAACTCCGCACAGGATGCGAGCGAAGTCCGGCGGTGCCGCCGGCGTGATGCCGGCCTCATCAGGACGGACTGGCATGGGTCGAGCGTATGCCCCCGTACCCCCGGCCGCATCGGGGCCACCCCGGATCGTGAGTACGGATAACCCGACAGTTGGCCGGATCAGCGCGGGCGGTCGTACTGCTCGCGCGGACGGCGCACCTGCTCGGCGTGTTTGCGCGTCCTGACGGGCGAGGCCGCCCCGATACTGGGAGCCAGCCAGGGCTGGCATGTGTGGGTCGGCGGTTCGGGATTCCCGGCCTGGGTTCGGTGCAATCCCCGATGCGGCGGCGGCATGCTCTAGGCAGGCTGGAGGCATGGCCGTCACGCCCAGCGACACCGCGGCGTCTGCCTCAACCGGCGCCGGCGGTCTATCGGCCGCTGAGGCCGCGCACCGGCTCGCAGTCGAGGGGCCAAACGAGCTCGTGAGCCACCGGCGATCGTCGCTTCCGGCTGACATTGCAGGGCAGCTGACCCATCCGCTCGCGTTGCTCCTCTGGGTGGCGGCCGCGCTCGCGTGGCCGACGAGCGGCTCCACACTGGCGATTGTGATCGTCGGAGTCATACTCCTGAACGCCTCGTTCGCCGTCCTGCAGGAGCGGCAGGCCGTGCGTGCGGTCGAGGCCCTCCGCGCCTACATGCCCGCGCACTCGACGGTGATTCGCGATGGGCGCCGTCAGCAGGTCGAGGCGCGGACGCTCGTCCCCGGCGACCTGCTCCTGATCTCCGAGGGTGACCGGATCTCGGCGGACGCGCGCCTGATCGTGGGTGGTGCCGAGGTTGACATGTCGGCTCTGACAGGAGAGTCGATGCCCGTCGAGCGCTCTGCCGAGCCGGTTCCCGCGTCCGCGTCGCCGCTCGAGGCGGCCAACCTGGTCTTCAGCGGGACCGCCTGCACGGCGGGTGAGGTCCGGGCGGTAGTGCTCGCGACCGGGATGTCGACGCAGCTCGGCCGCATCGCGACGCTCACGCAGGCCGTCGGGCGCGAAGAGAGCCCGCTTGAGCGGCAGGTGACGCGTGTCGCCCGACTGATCGCGCTCGTGGCGGTGGTGGCCGCGGTGGCGTTCGTGCCGATTGGCATGCTGGCAGGGCTCAGCCTCACCCAGGCGGGCGTGTTCGCGATCGGGCTGCTCGTGGCCAATGTGCCGGAAGGTCTGCTGCCCACGATCACGCTTGCCCTTGCCACCGGCGTGCGGGTGCTTGCGCGTAAGGGCGCGCTCGTGAAGCGGCTAAGCGCCGTCGAGACGCTAGGCAGCACGACTGTCATCTGCACCGACAAGACAGGGACGCTGACGCGCAACCAGATGCGGGTGACCGCGCTCTGGACGCCGGCCGGCACGGTCGATGTCGACCCGCAGACGTCGGTTCCAATCGGCGTGCCTCCCCCCGGCGCGGTCGACCTGATGCGAGCGGCTTCGCTCTGCTCGAACGCCGAGCTGGCTCCGGAGGGCGAGGGCATCGGCGACGCGACCGAGGTCGCGCTGCTGCTCGCCGCGAAGGGTCTGGGCGTCGACGTGTCGGAGACGGAGCGGGCGGACGGGCGGCGGCACCTGTACCACTTCGATACGGCTCTGCGGATGATGTCGACGGTCGACGCCACCGGCGAGCGGCTGGTCGTGCACGTTAAGGGCGCGCCCGAGGAGGTCCTCCGGCACTGCGTGGGGTTGGGCGACCGGGCGCGGGCCGAGGTTAACGGCGCCGTTGCCGAGTACGCTGGGCGCGGCCTGCGGGTGCTCGCGATCGCGAGCCGCGACCTGACCGGCGCAATCCCCGATCGCCGCGAAGACGCTGAGGCGGATCTGACGCTTCTAGGTCTCGCGGCGATGTTCGATCCCCCACGGCCCGAGGTGGCGCGGGCGGTGCAGGACTGCCACCACGCCGGGATCCGGATCATCATCGTCACGGGCGATCTCGGCCTGACGGCGGCCGAGATCGCCCGTCAAGTCGGCATCGTTTCGGGGGCGCCGACGATCATGACCGGAGACGACCTTGCCCTCATGCACGACGATGAGCTCGAAGTCGTGCTGCGCGCGAACCGCGAGCTCATCTTCGCCCGCAGCTCGCCGGACACCAAGCTGGGGATCGCCCAGGCGCTGCGCCGGCTCGGCCACGTCATGGCGATGACAGGCGACGGAGTTAACGACGCACCGGCCCTCCGCCGAGCCGACATCGGCATCGCGATGGGCGTCTCCGGCACCGACGTCGCCAAGGAGGCGGCCACGATGGTGCTCACCGACGACAACTTCGCCGACATCGTCACCGCGGTAAGAGAGGGACGCAGGGTGTACGACAATGTGCGCAAGTTCATCATGTACGTGTTTGTGCACGCCACGCCCGAGGTCGTGCCCTTCCTGTGTTTTGCGCTCGCCGGCGGGTTGATCCCACTGCCGCTGACGGTCTTCCAGATCCTGGCCATCGATCTCGGTACCGACACGGTACCCGCGCTTGCGCTCGGCCGCGAGCCCGCCGAGCCGGGGCTGATGGACCGGCCGCCACGGCCCGCCGGGGAGGGCATCGTCAGCCGCTCGATGCTGATCCGCGCGTGGGGCCTGCTCGGCTTGACGGCGGCCGCATTGGCGCTCTCCGGGTTCTTCTTCGTCCTTGTGCGCGCCGGCTGGAGTCCGGGTGACGCAACCGGGGCGGGCACGCCGCTCCACCACGCCTGGATGCAGGCGACCACGATGACGTTCGTCGGGATCGTCGCGTGCCAGGTCGGCACCGCCATGGCTGCGCGCACCGAGCGGGCGTCCCTGCGGACAATCGGATTCTTCTCCAACCGGTTTCTGCTCTACGGGATCGGCTTCGAGCTCGCGTTCACGGCGGCGCTCCTGTTCGTGCCGCCGCTGCGCGACCTCTTCGGGATGGCGCCGCCTCCGCCCGCGGCGCTCCTGCTCGTGCTGCCCTTCCCGGCGATCATGTGGGGCGTCGACGAGCTGCGGCGGCTGCACCTGCGCCGAGCGGCCGTTTCTCGCGTAATGGCCAGCCGCTCGGCGGGCGCCTAGGCTCGCCGGCGGTCGCCACCGGCTCGCGCTGCCACTCCTACGTCCGGTCACGGAGGCGCGGCGCCGACGAGCGCCGCCATCTTGAGCACGTGGGCGAAGAGCGCGCGCGAGGCGGCCTAGCTGCGCCCTAAGCGTCGCATCCGGGGATGCGCGTAGGCGGGATCGGGGAAGCCACCGATGCGTGGCGCCGACCCGGGGGCGAGGATGTAGCCGACCGTCGAGGAGGATCCACGATGACACAAGGTCCGCACATCCGCATGCCCAGGGCGGGTGACCGACTGGTGGTCCGTCCGCACCACCAGGGCCAGCCGGAGCGCGACGCGGAGATCCTGGAGGTGCTGGAAGGCGCACGGCCACGCTTCCGCGTCCGCTGGCAGGACGATGGCCACGAGAGCGTCGTCTATCCGAGCGAGGACGTGTTCGTCGAGCGTCCGACGGGCGCCCGTTGAGCTGCTTCCGCGGCCGGCTGGTCGGCATCGAGATCGGCATCAACGGACGAGGCTCGGGATGTTCGCCCTCTTTTCCATGGTCGGTCGCGGGATGTCGAGTTCCCAGCCGACGCGCCGGGCCGCGCGTGGCCGACGCACGCGCTCATGGGATTCGGCGCCACGGCGCGCCTGTGGCGTCACGTGTCCACGAGCTCGGGCACGCCCCCAGGTGCGCCGGGAGGCGTCCACCCGGAGGGCCTCACGCTCTGGCTCGTCGGCGTCGGATGTCCGCGAGCCGTAGACGACCCGGTGGCGCAGCGGGTGGCGCGCGGAGTTCGATTCGGCTTGGTTAGGCGGGAAGCGTGCGGTTCCCAAACCCAAAGGTCGCGGGTTCGAGACCCGTCGTCCGCTCTCACGTCGTCACGCCGGAACCGAGACGGACAGGCGTCTTGATCGCGCGGTCGCAGGCGGCGTTCACCCGATGTGGGTGACGTTCCAGGGCTGGCGAGGGTGTACTCCTCGTGTCGGGGTTTGAGGATGGGGATTCCGCAAAGGGGGGCGGCCCTCGGTTCGAGTTCTCCTCTTCTCCCTGTTCGGACACCCCTCCCCAGCAGGGGAGCGTCGGCGGCCGCTCTGAGCGAGCGCCGCCGACGCTCAACCCCCTGCCCAGTACGTCGCCACTGGTTGTGTCGTAGCTCCCTCAGGCGGCGAGGTCGTACGCCGCCTTGAGCATGATCGCGATCCCGATCGCCGAGAGGAGCACGACCCCGATCGCTTGGGAGTGGGCGATGAGCCAGCGGCGCGAGCGCGCCAGATCCGCCGCGGCCCGGTCGGGGGCAAGCACCGTGTAGAGGATCGGGGCGGTGATCGTGATGATCGAAGTCAGGCCGAACAGGGCTACCGCGATGGCGCGATCGAGGGCGCCGACGTTCGCCTTGAGGATCTCGAGCACCGCCACGATCGTGACCGAGTAGGTGAGCATCACGCCCCCGGCCACCAGTGCGACGGCCCAGTGCCTGCCGACGAGGCGCACCAGCCATTCGGGGACGGGGTCCTTCGGTTCGGCACTCGCCGGCCGCCGGTGCAGGGCGACTGCCGCGCCCACCATCAGGGCGCCCACCACCAGCTCGGCGATCGACGCTGTACGCGACGGCGTCGTCCGCGACGAGTGGAAGTCAAAGGCCGGGAAGACGACCACCATCGCCCCGATCAGGCCGATCGTCAGGAGCCAGCCGCCCACGAATGCGATCGCCCGCCGCACGCCCGCGGGCATTCCCAGGAGCACGTACACGGCCAGCACCGAGGTGGGGCTCGAGAACGCGACCGCGAGCCCGAGCAGGGCAACCGAGACGGTCAGGGTCTGCACGCGCGTGCGCATCATGCCACCGGGGACGACGGGTGCCGTCCACTACAGTCGGCCGATGGCCGACCTCCCCGGAGGGTTCACGCTGCGCCCGCCGCTCGACGCGGACGCCGCGGCGATCGCGGCGATGATCAACGAGGAGACGACGGCGCTGCGCGGGTTCGCGGTCGTGTCGGTCGAGTGGGTGCTGACGCCGTGGAGCGCGCCCGGGACCGACCGGGCGCGCGACTTCGTCGTCGTGGCCGAGCCGGGGGGAGATGTGGCCGGGTACCTGTACGTCGAGAGCGATCCGCCCTACACAGAGGTGTTCAGCATCGGCGTCGTCGCCCTGCGCCATCACGGCCGCGGGCTGGGAGCGGCGGTGGTGGCGGAGTGCGAGCGGCGCGCGCAGCGGTTCGTCGCGCTGGCCGACCCCGTCCTGCGCGTTGTGATGCACGCGGGATCGCTCGCCGAAGAGCCGCGCGTGGCCGGGCTCCTGCGGGCGCACGGCTACACCGAGGTGCGCCGGTTCACCGCGATGCGGATCGACTTCGCCGGCACGCCCGCGCCGCCTGAGCAGGTGGCCGGGATCGAGATCCGGGGCCTTCACCCGGGCGAGGAGCGGGCGGTGTACGCGTGCCTCGCCGAAGCGTTCGCCGACCACTGGGGCGACACCTGGCCGACCGAGGATGCGTGGATGCACCACCACGTCGCCGCCGCCGACGCCGACCCGGGGTTGTGGCAGCTCGCCTGGCACGGCCCGGAGCTCGCGGGCGCGCTCGTGGCCGAGCCGCGGTCGGGCGAGGATCCCGCGGTCGGGTACGTCGCCGCGCTCGGCGTGCGGCGCGCGTACCGCCGCCGCGGCATCGCCGAGGCGCTCCTGCGCACCAGCTTCCGCCAGATCCACACGCGCGGGGGCGCCGGTGTGAGCCTGCACGTCGACACCCAGTCGACGACCGGGGCCACGCGCGTCTACGAGCGTGCCGGCATGCACGCCCAGCCCCGCTTCGCCACCTGGGAGAAGGAGCTGCGGGCCGGGACGGCGCCGACGTCAGGGCTGTAACAATTTGCCTCCCCCTTTCGGTGTTTGCGTTTACAGGTGCACCGAAGGACGGAGGAGGCAGAGGGATGGCAGGGTTCTGGAGTCGTGGGGATGAGCTCTCCGCGCTGGAAGAGAGGCTGAGGGCAGGCCGACCCCGACCCGGCGTCGAGCTGGAGCGGTCGATCGGCACGCGGGTCGGGCGGCGCTCGCGCTCGGGGGGCCGAGCGCTGCTCGCGATCGTGCTGACCGCGGGGGTGTTCGGGGCGATGGCGAGCTTCGGTGGAGTGGGCTACGCCGTGAGCTCGGTCAAGCACGCCGTGGGCGGCACGAGCTCGTACACGCCGTCGGGCGACCAGTACGGGCCGGGGCCATGCACGGAGTACGTGAATCCGCACGGCAAGACGATCCCGCCGGCGGGGCTGACGTTCCCCGGCACGAACCCCAAGGGCGGCGAGAACCCCGACGGCTTCTACCAGGTGGGCACGACCGGTGGCAGTCAGGTGTACGTGGTCGACCTCGGATCCGGCCAGACGTTCGGGCCGTTCGACGGCGGCACCGCCATCAAGTACACCCAGGCGCCCGGTGGCACGCCGGGTTCCAAGACGATCGGAAGCACGAAGGGCGAGGCGGGAGCCGTCTACGTCCATATCACCGGCACGGGCGATTTCCAGATCGTGCCGCTCGACGGCGGGCCGACGCAGACGTGCCTCGTCCCGCCGCCGCCGAAGTAGCTCCGGCGGACGCACCGCGAGCTCGGAGGGCCGTCCTTGTGGCGGCCCTCCGAGCGTCTGGAGCCGGCACCGCAGGAAATGCGCCCCTTCGCGGGTCATGTCCTGCGTGCGACCGGACGACATCCCATGGGGCGCCGACGCCGCGACCGTGAGCGCGCGCGTCGCGAGCGCGTACGTGTCTGTGCACGATGACCTCGTCCGGTACCTGCGGGCCGTCGTCGGGCGGGAGGTGGCCGAGGATGTCGCCTCGCAGGTCTGGGTGGAGGTGGTCGCGGGCGCCGGCGCGTTCCGCGGCGACGCGGCGGCGTTCCGGCGCTGGGTGTTTGCGACCGCACGCCGGCGGGCGCTGGATCACCGCCGCCGCTGGTGGCAGCGCTCGGTGGTGCTGCGGCCGCCGGGCGCGTACGAGCTCGACCAGCCGTGGGTGGACAAGTCCGGTGACGAGGACGCTGCCGCGGTGGCACGCATCATGCAGCTCCCGGCGGCGCAGGCCGAGGTCGTGCTGCTGCGCGTCCTCGGTGGGTTCAGCGCCGAAGAGGTGGCGCAGATCACGGGCCGGTCGCCAGGGTCGGTGCGCGTGATCCAGCATCGCGCGCTGCGCGGGCTCGCGCGCGACCTTCGCCGCGAGCCCGGCCGGGGCGACGTGTAACGGCCATGAGGGTCGGCGCGGTGTTGTAGGCCATGGGCAAGGTGCGACTCGATCAGGGGACAGCCGATCGGATGCTCGCCGGCGTGGTCGACCCCGCCGACGTGCCGCCGGGCTTCGAGGCCGTGGCCGAGCTGCTCGCCGCGGTTCGTGCCGCCACGCGGCAGCCGGTGCATGCGGGCGGCAGCAGGGGGCCGGCTGTGGTCGACGCGCGCCGTTCCGGGGGGCAGACCCGAAGGAGGCAACCGATGTTCACCACCACACCACTGCGACCGCGGCTCTCGATCCTGGCCGTGGCGATGGCGCTGAGCGCGACGACGGGTGCCGCCTTTGCGGCCGGGCTCCCGGCGGATGCCGCCGGACCCGCATCCGCCGTGCTGCATCGGCTCGGGATTGGCGCCCCCGCAGCGGGGACGCCTGCTCCGGCGACCCATCCGGCCAACCACGGGGCGACCGTCTCGGCCACCGCCACCACGACCGCGGCGGCGGGATCGGCGAAGGGCGCGCTGATCTCCGGCACCGCCCGGGCCGGCAAGACCGATGCCGGCCAGGGCGGCGACGCCGCCGGGAGCGGATCGTCGCACGGCAAGACGATCTCGACCCTCGCCCGCACCACAGAAGCGACCGGCGCCGCCAAGGGCGCGACCATCTCCGCGGCCGCAAGCGGCGGCAAGAGCCATGCAGGCGAGCATGGCCACGGGGCGTCCGGGCACGGGGCGTCAGGCCACGGCGGGGGCAAGCCGTCGGGAGCCGGTCACGGTCACAGCCATCACGCGGGCTGAGACCGGGCCAGGCGACGGCTGAGCCCGGCAGCCGCCGGGCTCAGCCTTTGCCGTGCCCCTTGGCGGCGCCGTTACCGGCCGATCCGGAGGCGGTCGCGCCCTTGCCGTTGGCCTTGCCGTTTGACCCGGCGGTGGCTGACTTTCCGTTGACCGCGCCGGTCTTCGCCGGCTTGCCGGTGGCGGCGGGCTTGCCGCTGCCCTTGCCGTTTGACCCGGCGGTGGCGGACTTGCCCTTCCCGGCGGGCGCGGCCGGCGTGCCGTTCGTCTTGCCCTTGGCCTTGCCGTTGCCCTTGCCCGTGCCCTTCGCGTTGCCGTTCCCTCCGGCGTGCGCCGACTTGCCCTTCGCCTTCGCTGCGCCGGACGATGCGTGCGGCGGCGTGTGCGACGACGCCGACGGAGCATTCGTCTCGTTGCCCCGGACCGGGTGGGCCTCGGGGTGCGAACGGGCGCCCGCAGATGCCACGGCTGCCGCCGGCCCGCGCGAGGTGCCGAGGACGGCGTGCTCGACGGCGCGGCGGACGGGATGCGCGGCGCTGAGGGCGACGACCGCGGTCGCGGTCACCAGGGCGATCTTGGACACGACGGCCAGCTTGGTCGCCGCCGTCGCCGTCGCTGTCGCCACGCCTGTACCAGCCCCGCCGGTGGTTCCGGCGCCCGCGGCACCGCCGCCGGCGGTTGCCGCGGCGGCAACGTGACCGCTGAAGCCGGGGATGGCCGAGGCGAGGGCATGCGCGACGCAGGGCCGCGGGATGAGCGTGAATGCCGTCGCGAACTCCGAAGCCCGCACGAGTCGCGTCTGCGCGGTGCGGCAGCGACGGCAGCTCGCGATGTGTGCGCGATGCTCGGCGGTGGGTACGAGCGCCTGCACGAGGCGCCTGCGCACGCTCGCGCACTCCGTCGGGTGCTCACGGTCTTCGAGGAGGGTGGTGCGGGCGCGCACGAGCAGCGACTCGACGGCGCCGGCGGTCGTGCCGAGGACATCGGCGATCTCGTCCTGGGAGAGCCCGCTCCAGTGCCGCAGGACGAAGGCGTGGTGCTGGGTCTCGGGGAGCGCCCAGAGCGTCGCGCGCACCTCGGTGAGCGCCTCGGCCTCGGCGGCGTCCTCGTCGTGCCGAGGCGCGACCGGGATGTCGGCATCGATCGCCCGGGTCTCGCGGCGGTCACGGATGAGGTTGAGCGAGCGGTGCTTGGTCGCCTTGATGAGCCACGCGCGCGGGTTCACGAGCGACGTTCCCGATTCGAGCATCCCGTATCCGCGCAGGAAGACGTACTGGACGACGTCCTCGGCGTCCTCGCGCCGGCCGGTGATGTGCAGCGCGTAGCGGAACACGTCGGCGGCGTGGGCCTCGTAGAGCGCTGTGAGCCGCGCGGCGGCGCCGGGATCGGGATCGGGCAACTCTTCACACCTTCCAGACACGCGACCGCGGCGGTTTCCTGCGGTCATACCTGAGTATCGGCATGATCCGGCTTGTGTTCAAGGCGGGCGCTCACTCTTAGGGGTGATCTTCGCCCGGATGCCGCAGGAACCGCGGGCACAGCCGGTTCATCTCAACAGTGAAGACGCTGCGGACATGGGTACGGGGGCGCTGCCAGGATCGAGCGGCGCATGCATGTCGGGGCGGTGAGAGCGGCCAGACGATCGTCCTGCTCGCGGTGTTTCTCATGTCCCTGCTGGCTGTCGCCGGCTTCGCGATCGACTACGGCTTCTGGAGCGTCAGCCGCTCGCAGGTGCAGAGCGCCGCCGACGCCGGCGCGCTCGCGGGGGCATCGGCGATCCCGGGCGGTTCCGGCACGGCCACCGCGCTCGCCCTTCAGCAGTACGGCAAGAACGGCCTCCAGGGCGACAACGTGCAGGCGACCCCGACCACCGACCTGGCGGCGAACGACTCGGTCACGGTCACCTCGACGCGCACGGTGCCCACATGGTTCACGGGCGTCTTCGGCATCCACTCGGTGAACGTGTCTGCGACCGCGCGCGCGACCATCGAGTCGTTCACATCGGTCAACGGGCTGAACGTGATGCCGTGGGGCGTCCTTCAGGGCAGCTACACGACCGGCCAGCCGTACCCGATCTACACGAAGGACACGGGGAACGCCAACAACGGCGCGCTCAGCCTGCCGTATGTCCAGAGCGCCAACTGCCCCGTCCCCAACGGCGCCAACATCTACTCCGACGAGATCGCCGGCACGACCCAGGTGTGCCCGGTCTCGGTCGGCGAGACGCTGCAGACCAAGCCCGGCGACAACAGCGGCAAGACGGCCCAGGGGCTGAACCTGCGCATCACCAACTGGGAGCAGCCGGACCAGATCTTCCAGCCACAGCCGGACGGGACGGTGAAGCTGCTCGATCCGACCAGCCCGCAGCTCGTCGTCATCCCGGTGCTGACCAACCCCAGCGGGCAGTCCCAGTGGCCGAACGGCACGAGCAGCCCGATGACGGTCGTCGGCTTCGCCTGGTTCGTGATCACGAGCTGCGGCGACCCCGCCAACCCGAGCTACTGCCAGACGAACGACGGCAAGGAGGTCAACGGCGTCTTCGTGACGCTCGACGCCTCGTCGACGATCGGCACGCCCGGGCCGTATAACCCGAACTCGAACACGATCTACACGATCGAGCTCACCCAGTGACGGGGGCGCCGGTATCCTGAGCCGGCCGTGGACTCCGCCCAGATACCGCGCCAGCCGTACGGCTACCACCTGAGCCTGTGCCCGGCCGTGCCCGAGCCGGCGTTCGCAGACGCTGCCGAGCTCGAGCGGGTGTGGGGGCGGCGGTGGGGCGCGAGCGACGAGGTCGGCCGGCTGCGGGTCGTGCTCGTGCGCGAGCCCGGCCGTGAGTACGAGGCGGTGCGCGCAGATGCCTGGAACGAGGCCGCCGGCGCGCTGGTCGACCCCGGCGGCATGTGGTACTGGGAGTCGCGAGAGCCGCCCGATCGCGAGCGCGTCGCCGCGCAGCACGCCGGTCTCGTCGCCGCCCTGCGCGCCGAGGGCGTCGAGGTCGTCTTCGTCGCCGGGGAGGGCCCGGCCCACCTGACCCGCCCGATCTACACGCGCGACCCGCTGCTGACGGTGCCCGGCGGGGCCATCATCGGCCGGATGGCGCCCGCGATGCGCCGTGGTGAGGAGCCGCTCGTGACGCGCGCGGTCGCCGCGGCGGGGATGCCGATCCTGCGCACCATCACCGGCACCGGCCTGGTCGAGGGCGGCAGCTTCGTCAAGCTGCGTCCGACGGTCGCCGCGTACGGCACGTCGATCCGCTGCAACGACGAGGGCGCGCGCCAGCTCGGCGATGCGGTCGCCGAGCTCGGCATCGAGCTCATCGTCGTGCCCATGGTCGGGTGGTCGATCCATCTCGACGCTCACCTCGGGATGCTCTCGCCGGACGCCGCGCTCGTCGAGGTGAACGGCCTGCCGTACTGGTTCCTCGATCGCCTGCGGGCGCTCGGGATCGAGCCGGTGCCGTGCCCCGACGGCGAGGAGTGGGCGATCAACTCGCTCGCGCTGGCGCCCGGCCGCATCCTCATGTGCGACCGCTACCCCCGCACCCGCGAGCTGCTCGAGCGGCGCGGCATGGAGGTCGTCGCGATCCCCTACGACGAGATCCAGAAGGGCGGCGGCGGGGTGCACTGCTCGACGATGGAATTGGTGCGCGATCCGGCCTGACCGGGCTGCGCCGACCTCGACTCCCTGGTCGCGCTGGGCGAGCGGGTGAACTCGGTCACGCGCTCGATGGGCGTCGCGCTCACGTCGTGCACA
Source organism: uncultured Actinomycetes bacterium (assembly GCA_963825325.1). Lineage (GTDB taxonomy): Bacteria > Actinomycetota > Thermoleophilia > Gaiellales > JAICJC01 > JAICJC01. The sequence continues at coordinate 385,115 of CAWGSU010000006.1, read as the reverse complement.
CCGCCGGCCAAGGGCTCGCCGCTCTTCGAGATCGGCGCCGACGAGATCGAGATGGGCGTCGGCATCCACGGGGAGCCCGGCCGCAAGCGCGAGAAGCTGCGCAGCTCGAACGAGATCACCGACGACATGCTCGACGCGGTCGTGACCGACCTGCCGTACAAGTCGGGCGACGAGGTAGCGGTGATGGTGAACGGCCTCGGCGGCACATCGATCTCGGAGCTCTACCTGATCTACGGCCGCCTGCACGAGCAGCTCGAGGCCAGGGGCATCAGGCCGGTGCGCTCCTACGTCGGCGAGTACTGCCCGACATGGCCGGCTGCTCGTTGACCCTGGTCAAGCTCGACGACGAGCTGAAGGAGCTCCTGGCGGCGCCCGCAGAGATCGCGATGCGCATCTTCTAAGATCGAGCAGCTGTGCCCGTCGTCTCGTTCAAGGAGATCCTCGACCCGGCTTTCGAGCACCGGTACGGGGTCGCCGCGTTCAACGTCTTCAACGACCTCACGTTGGAGGCGGTGCTCGCGGCGGCCGCCGAGCTGTCATCGCCGGTGATCATCCAGACGTCGCTCAAGACCGTGCAGTCGGTCGGCGCCGGGGTGCTCTACAAGATGGTCCACGCGATGGCCGACGACCTGCCGGTGCCGGTCACGCTGCACCTCGATCACTGCCCGGACCGGGAGTGGATCACGACGTGCCTGAAGACCGGCTGGAACTCGGTGCTCTTCGACGGCTCGCATCTCGACGTCGAGGAGAACACGCGCCAGACGGCGGAGGTCGTCACCGAGGCCGAAGCCTACGGCGCCCAGGTCGAGGGCGAGATCGAGACCGTCCGCGGCGTCGAGGACGACGTCGGCTCGGAGGACGGCGGCGACATCCACCCGGTCGACGTCTCGGCCCGTTTCATCGAGCGGACCGGCGTGTACGCGTTCGCGCCGGCGGTCGGGACGGCGCACGGCCCGTACGCGAAGAAGCCCGCGCTGATGCCCGACCGGGTGACTGAGCTCGTCGCCGTGCGGCCGATTCCGATGGTGCTCCACGGCGGCACGGGCCTCGCCGCCGAGCAGTTCCAGGATCTGATCGGGCGCGGATGCGCCAAGGTGAACATCTCGACGGCGCTCAAGATCGTGTTCACCGACACGACCCGCGACTACCTGGACGCGAACCCGAAGAAGCACGACCCGCCGTCGCTGTTTGCGCCCGTGCGCGAGGCGGTGCGCTCGACGGCCGCCCAGCACATCGGCATGTTCGGCTCGGCGGGCAAGGCCCGGGCGATGTCCGGCGCCGTGTCATGACGGCCCTCTTCTTCGACTGCGACGGCGTGCTCGCAGACACCGAGGGGTTCGGGCACGCCGGCGCCTGAGCTCAGGCGAGCTTCTTGCCCGGGTTGAGCAGACCTTTGGGGTCGAACATGCGCTTCGTTGCGCGGTGCAGCTCGACGGCGCGGGCGTCCCACTGCCGCCGGAGCTGGCCGTTCTTGAGCACGCCCAGGCCGTGCTCGCCGGAGACGCTGCCGCCGAGCGCGATCGCGAGCTCGAACAGCTCATGCGCGGCCGCTTCGGCCCGGGCCATGGTCGCGCCGTCGCCGCGGCCGAGCAGGAACGACGAGTGCAGATTGCCGTCGCCGGCGTGGCCCCAGCTGAGCGCGTCCAGGCCGTGGCGGGCGCCGATCGCCACGGTGGCGTCGATCGCCTCGGCCAGCCGGTCGACCGGCACCGCGATGTCCTCGCTGACCCGGCTCCCCAGGACGGCGGTGATCGCCAGCGAGACGCTTCCGCGCCACGCCCAGAGTGCGGCGATGTCCGCGGCCGATTCCGGCGCATGCACGCCGAGTGCACCCTCGGCCAGCGCCTCGCCCAGCGCCTCGCGACCCGCCTGGGCCTCGGTCCGCGAGCCGTCGGCCTCGGTCAGCACCGCGAACGCACCGGCGGGTACTGCAAGCGGGAAGGTGGCCGCCGCGTGGCGCATGGTGCCCGCGTCGAGGTACTCGATCGCGGCCGGCACGACGCCGCTCGCCATCGCCGCCTCGATCGCGGCGCAGCCCGCGGCCACCGTGGGATAGAGGCCGATCACGGGCAGCGAGCACTCGGCGGCCGGGATCAGCCGCAGCCACGCCGCCGTCACGATCGCGAGCGTGCCCTCCGACCCCACCACGAGGTGCGCCAGGTCATAGCCGGCGACGTCCTTGCGCGCCGGCCCGCCGACGTGGATGACGTCGCCCGGCGGCACGACCAGCTCGAGGCCGGTCACCCACGCGCCCGTGACGCCGTACTTGAACGCGTGCGGCCCACCCGCGTTCGTGGCGATGTTGCCGCCGATCTGCGACGACTCGGCCGCACCCGGGTCGGGCGGGAACCAGACGCCGCTCTCGCGCACGATCCGGCGCAGGTCCGCGGTGCGCATGCCCGCCTCGACGTGGATGCGCCACAGCAGCGGGTCGAACGCACGCACGGCGGTCATCCGGGCGAGCGAGACGATCACGCCGCCCTCGGTCGGGACGGCGCCGCCGGCATAGCCCGTGCCGCCACCGCGGGGGACGATCGGCACATCGCGCTCGTAGCACCAGCGCATCACCGCCGCCACGCCGGCGGCGCTGCCCGGCTCGGCCACCGCCTCGGCGTGCCCGCGCAGGCCGCGCGGCTCGGTGGCGTCGGTCAGGTCGGCGGCGGCCGGGGTGCGGACGATGACGTCAGCGCCGGCGTGCCGGCGCAGCTCCTCGGCGATCGCGTTCACGGGGGCGCGACCAGTCCCTCGGCGAGCAGCGCCCTGAACCGTGAGATCGTGTCGGCGACCGCGGCGGCGAACGGCGTCTCCTCGATCGGGCCGGCGAGCGCGGCGAACGAGTCGGCGTTCGCCTCCTCCGGGAAGGGCAGGCTGACGTCGTCGAAGCTGATGCTGCCGTCCGACTCAGGCGCAGCGGCCGTGATCGCGGCGATCACGTCGCGCACGTGCACCGCCCGCCCGGGCAGGTTGTGGACGGTCGCGCCCGTCGCCTGCGCCCGGGCGGCCGCGACGAACGCGCCGGCCACGTCGGGCGCGTACTGCAGCTGGCTGCGGCCGCCGAACGGGATGCGGTAGGGCCGCCCGGCGGCGGCGGCGAGCATCGCCACCGTGGGCGCCGACGTCAGCCCCTGATCGCGCCCCGGCCCGAACACCGTGTGCGGGCGCAGGCCGACGCTCGCGACGCCCTCGTCCAGGCTGTAGAGCGCCGCCGTGCCCTCGTTCGCGCGCTTGTAGACGCCGTAGATGGTGCCGGGATGCGCGGCCGTCCCCGCCTGGCCGTCCCCGGCGTCGAGCGCGTTGTGGGCCGCGATCGACGAGGCGTAGACGACGTGGCCGATGCGGCCGGCGCGGCGCTTGACCGCCTCGAACACGTTGACGGTGCCGAGCACGTTCACCCGTGCGCCGAGTGGGGGGTCGGCGCGGCAGAACGGCACCTGCAGGGCGGCCAGGTGGATGACCCGGTCGATGCGATGCTCGTCGAGCACGCGTTCGAGCGCAGCCAGGTCGGCGATGTCCGCCTGCACCCGTGGCACCTGCTCGATCTCCGCCGCCGACATGATGAGCCGCCAGCGGTGGGGGTCGGAGCCGACGTCGAGCGCCGTCACGGGCGTGCCGTCGGCCACGAGCCGGCGCACCACCCAGGTGCCGATGCACCCGAATGCGCCGGTCACCAGGAAGCGCTCGCCCGGGGAGGAGGCCATGGTGGCGCAACGTTATACCCCGCCGCTGCTACGATACCCCCCAAGGGTATTTTCCCACGTGGAGAGGGCCATGCCACAGACCACCGACGCACACCCGGGCACCGAGCGGCGCCTGGCGATCGCCGGGATGCACTGCGCATCGTGCGCGGCGCGGGTCGAGCGCGGCCTGAACGGCGTGCCCGGCGTCTCGGCCAGCGTGAACTACCTGACCGAGCAGGCGACGGTGCGCTGCCCGTCCGACGTGCCGGTCGAGCGCCTGATCGGTGCCGTCGAGGCCAGCGGGTACGGGGCGGCGCCGGCCGAGCCGGTGCGGGTGGGCGGCGGGCACGACGGCGGCCATCACCATCACGACGAGCCCCAGGCGCTCCTGCGCCGCCGGCTCGCGGTGGCGATCGTGCTGACGATCCCGGCCGCGCTCCTCGGCATGGTGACCCGGTTCCATTTCTCCGGCTGGGAGTGGGTGGCGCTCGTGCTCTCGGCTCCCGTCGTCTTCTACGCGGGGTGGGGCATCCACCGATCGACGCTGCGGAGCGCCCGCCACGGAGTGGCCACGATGGAGACGCTGATCACGCTGGGCACGCTCTCGGCCTGGACGTGGTCGGCCGTCGTTCTCGTCGCCGGCCTGCACGCCGACACCTACTTCGAGGTCGCCGCGGTCGTGACGACCCTGATCCTGCTCGGGCGCGTCCTCGAGGCCGGCGCGAAGCGGCGCTCGGGCGACGCGATCCGGGCGCTGCTCGAGCTCGGCGCGCACGAGGTGCGCGTGCTTCGCGACGGGCGCGAGCTCCTGCTGCCGGTCTCCGACCTCGCCGTCGGCGACCTGTTCGTCGTCGGCCCCGGCGAGAAGATCGCCACCGACGGCGTCGTCTGCGAGGGCGCGTCGGCGGTCGACCGCTCGATGCTCACCGGCGAGTCCGCGCCGGTCGAGGTCGCCGTCGGGGGCGCCGTGACGGGCGCCACCCTGAACACCTACGGCCGGCTGGTCGTGCGCGCAACGCGTGTCGGCGCCGACACGGCGCTTGCCCGCATCGCCGCCCTCGTCGACCAGGCCCAGTCCGGCAAGGCGCCCGTGCAGCGCCTGGCCGATCGCGTGTCGGCGGTGTTCGTGCCGGTCGTGATCGTGCTCGCGCTCGCGACGCTCGGCGGGTGGCTCCTGGCCGGCGCGACTGCGTCGGCTGCCTTCACCGCGGCGGTCTCGGTGCTGATCATCGCCTGCCCATGCGCGCTCGGCCTGGCGACGCCGACGGCGCTCATGGTCGGCACCGGGCGGGGGGCGCAGCTTGGCGTCCTCATCCGCGGGCCGGAGATCCTCGAGCGCACGCGCCGGATCGGCACGATCGTGCTCGACAAGACGGGCACGATCACCGAGGGGCGGATGGAGCTCGAGGACGTCACGCCGCTCGACGGCGCCCCCCGCGCCGAGGTGCTGCGGCTGGCGGGCGCGGTCGAGGCGGCCTCCGAGCACCCCATCGCGCGTGCCGTCGCCATGGCCGCCCGGGCCGAGGTCGGCAAGCTGCCGCCCGTGACGGGCTTCCGCAACGTCCCCGGCGCGGGCGTGCGGGGGACGGTCGAGGGCCACGACGTCGAGGTGGGCCGGGGTGCTCGCGCGATCACCGTCTCGTGGGACGGCCGGCCGCGGGCGACGCTCGCGGTGCGCGAGGCGGTCAAGCCGACGAGCGCCGTGGCGGTGGCGGAGCTGCGCGGGCTCGGGCTCGTCCCCATTCTGCTCACGGGCGACAACGAGGCAGCGGCCGAGCGGGTCGCGCGCGCGGTCGGGATCGGGCGAGTCGTGGCCGAGGTCTACCCGCAGGGCAAGGTCGACGAGATCCGCCGCCTGCAGGCGGCCGGCGAGGTCGTGGCCATGGTCGGCGACGGCGTGAACGATGCGCCCGCGCTCGCGCAGGCTGACCTCGGCATCGCGATCGGCACCGGCACCGACGTCGCCATCGAGGCCAGCGACCTCACGCTCGTCTCCGGCGACCTGCGCGGCGCCGTCGACGCGATCAGCCTGGCCCGCCGCACCCTGCACACCATCCGCGCCAACCTGTTCTGGGCGTTTGCCTACAACGTCGCCGCGATCCCGCTCGCGGCCGCCGGCCTGCTGAACCCGGTCATCGCCGCTGCCGCGATGGCCGCGTCGAGCCTGTTCGTCGTCGCAAACTCGCTGCGCCTGCGCCGCTTCCGCGGCGTGCGCGCGGCCGACCGCACGGAGGCACCCGCGTGAGCTACGGCTACGTCAACGACAAGGAGGCCCTGATCACGCGGCTGCACCGGATCGAGGGCCAGGTGCGCGGCATCGAGCGGATGGTCGCCGACGAGCGCTACTGCATCGACATCCTGACCCAGATCGGCGCTGTCTCGACCGCACTCGAGAGCGTCGCGCAGAAGCTGCTCGAGGAGCATGCCAACCACTGCGTGGCCGGAGCGCTCGCATCCGGCAGCCGCGAGGAGGCCGAGACGAAGACCCGCGAGCTGCTCGAGGCGGTGCACCGCTTCACGCGCACGCGCTGACCGTCTACGGTCTGCGCCGATGCTGGGAACGCGCTTCGACGACGCCGTGGCCTACGCGGGCGAGCTGCACCGCGATCACTTCCGCAAAGGCAGCAACGGCGTGCCGTACATGGCGCATCTGCTCGGCGTGGCGGCCCTGGTGCTCGAGGACGGCGGCGGTGAGGACGAGGCGATCGCGGGCCTGCTGCACGACGCCGTCGAGGACCGGGGTGGTGCGGCGACGCTCGAGGTGATCCGGCTCCGCTTCGGGGACGCGGTCGCAGAGATCGTCAAGGGCTGCAGCGACGCCATCCCCGAGCCGGGTGCTCCCAAGGGCGACTGGTGGCAGCGCAAGTGCGACCACCTCGCGCATCTGGCCGAGGCGACAGGCGAGCACGCGGTGCCGATCCTGCGCGTGACGATGGCCGACAAGCTCTCGAACCTGCGCGCGACGGTGCGCGACGCCGGTCTGCGCGGGCCGGGGTTCTGGGTCGTGTTCCGGCACGGCGCCGCCAGCCAGCTGTGGTACTACGGCCGCATGCTCGACCTGTTCCGCGCGCGCTGCCCGCAGAGCTCCATGCTGCCCGAGCTCGAGCTGCTCCTGGGGCAGCTCGACGGGATCGTGCCCGCCGATGACCGCGCCCTGGCCGCGCGCTATCGCGCCGAGCGCTGCCCGCAGGCCTGAGGCGCGGCCGGCCTCATCCCGCCGCGGCCGCGAGCGCCTCGCGGCGGATGCCGACCGCCTGGACGGCGAGGTTCACGATCGAGGTGTAGACGACGATCTTCTGCGCTGCGACCTGGAACTCGAACCCCGACTTCGTGTCCAGGCCCGGCCCGGCGAAGAGCACGAGCACGTAGAGCGCGAGCACGATCAGGTACAGGACGTTCACGCCGACGTAGGCGGGCGGCCAGGCGTTTCGCAGCTGCAGCGCGAGCAGGCACAGGACGTACACGAGCAGGACGCCGAACGCGAGCTGGACAAATGCGTTGTGGGCGTCGAGCACGCGATCCCACGGCGTGACGGCGACGCCGATGAAGCCGACGCCGCTCACGATCGCGGCGACCTGGGCGATCACGCCGAACGCGCGCCCCTCGCCGCGGCGGGCGGCGACGGTGCGCCAGGTGGTGGAGAAGAGGATCATCGCCACGCCGACACTGACCGCCGCGACGCTGAAGAGCACGTGCGAGGTCGTGTTGCGGAGGCCGGTGTAGGTCTTCGTGGCGCCCAGGTCGCTGAAGAAGTTCTGGAAGAAGAGATAGCCGGTGCTCGCGTGGTCGTACTTCGCGCCGCCGGGGTAGGCCAGCATCGCCGCCGCGGTCAGGACGGCGAACAGAGCGGCGGCGGCGATCAGGATCTCGGCGCGGCGCGCCTGCCCGAGGCTGCCCGCAATCGTCTTCGCGCGCACGCCCGGCACGATACCGCCGTCATCGGCGATCGCTACTTGACGATCATGACCGGGCAGGGAGCGTGGTGGGCGACCCGGTCGGCGGTCGAGCCGAGCACGTAGTCCTCGAGGAAGTGGCCGCGGTGCCCGACCACGACCAGGTCGGCAGCGTGGTCGCGGGCGTAGGCGGTGATCACGCTGGCGGCATGCCCCGCGCGCACCTCGACCTCGATCGGAACGCCCGCCCGGGCCGCCAGCTCGCGGGCATCGTCGGCGACGGTGGCGAAGAAGCGATCCTTCTGGCTCTTGACCTCGTCCACCTCGCCGATCGTCGCTGCATAGGCAGGCAGCGGCCCCTCGATGGTGAGCGCCGTGACGGCGGCGCCGGTGAGCTGGGCCAGCTCCAGCGTCGTTGTGAGCGCACGCACCGCGCCCTGCGACCCGTCGATCGCGACCAGGATGCGCGCGAACGGCATGCCCGCGATCATGCCACTCCGCGCGTCGCGAAGCGAGGGCTGCGAATTATCCGGCGATCCGCGCCGGGGCCATCGCGGCATCGCGCCGCTGTCCGCGCTCTGCAAGCGCGACCAGCACCGCGACCACCGCGACGTTCGTCCCCAGCCAGACCGCTGCGATCCACATCAGGAACATGATCCCCCTTCCATGTGTGTCACCTGCCAGGATCGCGGCACGCACGCCCCGAGTGGGTGAAGATGCGGTGTCCCGATGGTGAAGATGTGGCCACAGCACCCCTCCCGCAGCGACCTCCCGTTCGGCGTGGCCGGGCTTCTGGCAGCGGCCGGGGCGGCCGGGACGGCGCTTGACCTCGGCTGCGGCAGCGGCCGCCTGACCGTGGCGCTCGCCCTGGCCGGGGCCGAGGCGACCGGCGTCGACACGAACGCCGGCCGGCTGGCGGACGCACGCCGGCGGGCCGAGCGGGCGGGCGCCCGCGCGACGTTCCTCGCGGTCGACATGAATGCGCCGCTGCCGTTCGCAGACGGCGTGTTCGGGGCGGTGACGAGCCGGCTCGCGCTGATGATCGCCCGCGACCCGGTGGCGACGCTGCGCGAGGCTGCGCGAGTGCTCGCCCCCGGGGGAGCGGTCGCGACGGCCGTGTGGGCGCGCATCGAGGAGAACCCCTGGTTCGGCGAGCCGCGGGCGGCCGTCGCGGACGCGCTCGGCCCCGAGCGGGCCGCCTTCGCTGGGGCGTTCGGCCGGCTGGGCGATGCCGGCGAGCTGGCCGAGCTGCATCGCCGCGCCGGCTTCGGCGACGTCGACGCGACCGTGCTGCGAGACGAGGTGACCGCCGTGGACGCCGCCGCCCACTGGGAGTCGCTGAGGGCGTCGATCGGCCACTACCGCCGGCTCGAGGCGGCGCTCACGCCCGCCGAGCGCGCATGCCTGCAGACGACGCTCGCGCAGCGGCTCGACCCGCTGCGGCGCGACGGCGAGCTCCGGCTCGGCCGGACGATGGTGGTCGTCCGCGGCCGGCGCTGAACACGCCGGGACTAGAGGAACATGCGGCGCGCGCGGCGCGCGCGATGCGACACGAAGCGCGTCAGGCGCTCGCGCCGGCTGCGCTTGCGCCGCGGCCACACGACGACGTCGATCGCGGCGAGCTCGCTCACGACGCGCTGCCTCAGCGTCGCCAGATCCTCTTTCATCTGCACCTGCTCCACCGCACCTCCATTGCGCCGGAAGTATCGCATTCGCACCGGTCGGCGTCCATCTCCGGCTCTCGCATTGTGCCAGAACCTGGTTCAATTCCCGTTAGCGTCACGTAACGATCTGGAGACATACGCGCGCCCGTGCCCTTGCGTGGTATTCGCTGCGGACGCGCGATCGGTTCATCTCGGATCGCCCGCCTTGCCACCGGCCGCCCGGGGTGCGACCATACTCGTAATGGGTGTGACGTATGAGCTGATCGACGCACCGTATCCGTACCTGTGTGCGGTCTACCGGTGCTCCTGTGGGGCCGTGGCGGTGCAGCACTCCAACGATGCGGCCACCCCGCCCGAGCGCTGGGACCGCCAGCCGGTGGACGGCGACGACGAGGAGTACCTCTGCCCCGGCTGCGCAGAACGGCGGCGCGCCGAAGCCGGCGATCAGCCCGCCTGATCGGGACCGCGGTGCGCGGCCACGCCCGCCATCACGAGCGCGACGCCCGCGGCATCGGCGGGCGACGGCACCTGCCCGAGCACGATCACGCCGACCGCGACGGCGGTCGCGGGCAGCAACGAGACCATGAGCGCGTAGGCGGCGCGCTCGAGCCGGGCCATCGCCAGCTGGTCGCAGACGTAGGGGATCACCGATGAGGTGATGCCCACGCCGATCCCGGCCGCGAGCGTCGCCGGCACCGCGAGAGCGGGCACGGCGGCCACACCGCCGATCGGCGAGACGACGACCGCGGCCACGAGCATCGCCGCCGCGAGCGCATCGATTCCGGCGCCGGCGCGGGCGACGCGGTGGCCGAGCACGACGTAGACGGCGAACAGGGCCGCGTTCGCAAACGCGAAGGCGAAGCCGATCGGCTGGCCGTGCAGGCGCACCCCCGTGACGAGGTAGACGCCGGCCACGACCACGAGCAGGGCCAGCTGGTTGCGGCGCGTGCGCATCCCGGCGGCGGCGACCACCGTGGGCCCGAGGAACTCGACCGCGGCGACCGTGCCAAGCGCGAGCCGGTCGATGGCCAGGTAGAAGCAGACGTTCATCACCGCGAGCGTCACGCCGAGCGCGACGACGGTGCGGCGATCCGCTGCGGCGAGGCCGGCGTACCACCGCCACGGCTTCCGCCACGCGGCGAACACGGCCGCGGCGGTCGCGATCCGCAGCCAGGCGACGCCGAGCACGCCGACGTGTGCGAAGAGCAGCACGGCGAACGCGGGCCCGAGGTAGTGGAAGACGGCGCTGCCCGCGAAATACCCGTGCGGCGGAAGCGATCTGTGGGCGAGCATCGGTGCATGAAGTATCGATGGCTGCGGTCACGATCGCCATGGTGATTCAACGATATGATGCCGGATCAGTCCGACCATTCCGAGGTGTTACGTGGATGCTGCCTACGAATCTATTCTGGATGCCACGAACCGGCGGCTGCTGGCCGAGCTCGAGGCCGACGCGCGCGTCTCGGTCGCCGAGCTCGGGCGGCGGGTGGGGCTCTCGGCACCGGCCGTGGGCGAGCGTATCGGCCGGCTCGAGCGCGCCGGCGTGATCTCCGGCTACCACGCCGCCGTCGAACCGCGGGCGCTCGGCTTCGGCCTCGCCGCCATCGTCCGCATCCGCCCGAACAGCCGCGAGCTGCACCGCATCCCACAGATCGCCGCCGCCACCCGGGAGGTCACCGAGTGCTACCGGATCACCGGCGAGGACTGCTTCTTCGTGAAGCTCCACCTGCGCTCGATCGATGACCTCGAGCCGCTGCTCGACCGTTTCACGCCCTACGGCCAGACGACGACGTCGATCATCCACTCGGCGCCGGTGCCGCGCCGCGCGCTGCCGCTCGACTGATCAGCTCGCGTACGAGAAGACCACCGTCACCTGGGCCGTCACCTTCTGGGTGCCGTGCCTGACCGGGACGACTTCGGACCGGAAGGCCTGCGGGGCGGCGGCGGCCGCGAGCCGCCCGTAGTCCGAGTACACCTGCTGCTGCGTCTCGTTCACCGAGACGACGCCGGTCACGTGCAGCCCGGCGGCGGCGGCGACCGCGTCGGCCTTCGAGCGGGCGTCGCGCACGGCCGAGCGCAGGGCCGAGGCGTAGACGGCGTGCTGGTTTCCGAGCGAGAAGTCGATGCCGTAGACGGAGTACGCGCCGGCGGCGGTGCCGTCGGCCAGGAGCTTGCCGGTGTGCTTCAGGTCGCGCACGGTCACGCTCAGGCTCTGGTCGGCGGCGAAATCGCCGGTGCGCGGCCGGGCCGAGCCGCTCAGCGCGTCGGTGCGCATGTCGCTGCGGGAAACCCCGTCGGCGCGCAGCGCCCGGATCAGCGTCCGCATCCCCTGGCTCGCCTGGTTCTGGGCGGCAACGAGCGTCGTGCCGGTGCCGTGGGTCGAGAACGAGATGGTGCCCTGGTCGGGGCGCATGGTGACCGACCCGCTGCCGGTGAAGCGCATGAACGGCTGCAGGATGCCGCCGGCCTTCGGAGCTGCCGCCGCGGGCGCGGACGAGGTGCCGTGGACGGCCTGGTACCCGGCGATCGCGAGCACGGCGACCGCGGCGGTGGTGACGAGCTGACGCATGTCCGGCATGGTGTTCCTCCGTAGGGTGGTGGGCTTGCACCCCTTTGACCACGCCCTCCGCCGCCCGGTTCCCGGTGTCCGTCCGACCCCGGACCTACCATTTGCAGAGATGGACGAGCGTAAGCATGAGTTGGCAATGGCGATCGATCTGCGGCTGGCCGATCTCTGGGCCGAGATCTTCGAGGTCGACCCCGCGCGGCTCGACCCGGAGCTGCTCGGCTGGTTCCTGCGGGCGGCCTACGGGCAGGGCTATACCGACGCGTTGCGGGAGTCCCGGCGCGGGCAGCTGTGCCTCGATCTCGGCTACCGCGTCCCCGACCCGGCGGCCTAGCCCTCCCGGCGGGAGCGCGGTGGTAACCTGACCGCCATGTCCCCGCGTCCGCGCCTGGTCGTCGCTCTCGTGGTGGGTTCGCTTCTGGCCGTCTTCCTGGCCTACCAGGCGCTGTTCAACTCGGGGACGCTGCTCGTGTCGGTCGCGCAGCTGCGCTCCGACGCCGACGGCGCCGCCACCAAGCAGGTGACGCTGACCGGGACGGTGGTGCGGGCCACGCGAAACGGCAGCCCGCTGCGGTTCGTGCTCCGCGACGAGTCGACGTCCCAGACCGTGCCGGTGTCGTACAGCGGTTCGGTTCCGGACGCCTTCAAGGCATCGCGGCGGGTGATCGTGACCGGTCGGCTCGAGCACGGCGTCTTCGTGGCGCAGCCCGACTCGCTGCTCACGAAGTGCCCGAGCAAGTATTCCTCCGGCGGCACGTAGGAGGCTCGTCTGACCACCCTCGGTCGCGTCGCCCTCTATCTCGTCTTCGCGCTTGCCGTGTACGCAGCCGTCGCCGCGGTCGTGGCCGGCAGGCGGCGCGACCGGCGCATCATGCGCAGCGTCCAGAACGCGTTCGCGGCCGCGTTCGCCGCCGCACTCGTCGCCATCGCGGCGCTCGAGTACGGCCTGATCACGCATGACTTCTCGCTCCAGGTCGTGGCCGAGCACACGAGCCGCCGGCTGCCGCTGATCTACCGGATCACGTCGCTCTGGGCGAGCCAGGAGGGGTCGCTGCTCCTGTGGGTCACCGTCCTCGTGGGCGCGGCCACGATCGTGATGCGCCAGAACCGGCACCGAAGCCGCGAGCTGATGCCGTGGGTCGCGGCGGTGCTCGGCGGCATCGCCGTCTTCTTTGCCGGCATGGCGACGTTTGTGTCATCCCCGTTCGCCCATGTCGTGGGGGCCGTACCGGCCGACGGCGGCGGGCTCGACCCGTCGCTCCAGAACGTGTACATGGCCGCGCACCCGCCGATGCTCTACCTGGGCTACGTGTCGATGTCCGTGCCGTTCGCGTTCGCGATGGGGTCGCTCATCACCGGCCGCTCGGACGCGCGCTGGCTCGTGTCGGTGCGGCGCTGGACGCTGGTCTCGTGGACGGCGCTCGGCATCGGCATGCTGCTCGGCGCGCACTGGGCCTACGTCGAGATCGGGTGGGGCGGCTACTGGGCGTGGGATCCCGTCGAGAGCGCCGCCCTGATGCCGTGGCTGGCGGCGACGGCGTTCCTGCACTCGGTGATGGTGCAGGAGAAGAAGGGCATGCTCAAGGTGTGGAACATGGTGCTCGTGATCGCCGCGTTCGCGCTGTGCCTGTTCGGTGACTTCCTCACCCGAAGCGGCGTCGTGCAGTCGGTGCACTCGTTCGTGCAGTCGCCCGTCGGGCCGTACCTGCTCTCGTTCCTGGCGCTCGTGCTGGCGCTGTCGGTGGCACTCCTCATCGCGCGCCTGCCCACGCTGCGGGCCGACCACAAGCTCGAGTCGGTGATCTCGCGCGAGGCGACGTTCCTCTTCAACAACCTGCTGCTGCTCGCGCTCGCCTTCGCCGTGCTGTGGGGGGTCGTGTTCCCGATCCTGAGCGAGGCCGTACGCGGCGTCCGGGCCACCGTCGCCGCGCCGTACTACAACTTCTTCCTCGTCATCTTCGGGCTGCCGCTGCTCGCGCTGACAGGCATCGGGCCGCTGATCGCCTGGCGGCGCGCGTCGCCGGGCAGCCTCATGCGCACGTTCCGCTGGCCGATCGTCTCGGGCCTCACCGGCGCGGTGCTGCTGTGGCTGGCCGGCCTCGGCTCGAGCCCGGCCGGGCTGACGGCGCTCTCGTTGTGCGTGTTCGTCACCGTCACGATCGCGATGGAGTTCGCCCGCGGGACGGCGGCGCGGCGGGCGATCGCCGGCGGCACGTGGCCGCGGGCGCTGCGCGACCTGGTGAACCGCAACCGGCGCCGCTACGGCGGCTACGTCGTGCACCTCTCGATCGTGCTGCTCGTGGTCGGGGTGACGGCGTCGAGCGCGTACTCCACGGTGCGCGAGGCGCACCTTGCTCCGGGCCAGTCGGTCGGCATCGACGGATACACGCTGCGAAACGCCGGGACGTTCCAGCAGAAGGGACCGAACTACACGCTGGACTTCGTGCGCCTGGTCGTGTCGCACAACGGCCGCGCCGACGGGGTGCTCGATCCCGGGCAGCGGCAGTACGACACGGGCCAGGTCGGCAACGAGGTCGACATCCGCTCGAGCATGACCACCGGCACCGACCTGTACTCGATCCTGCAGGGCGTCGACGCGAACGGATCGGGGGGCGTCTCGGTGAAGGTGCTCGTAAACCCCGCGGTCGGCCTGGTGTGGCTGGCGGGCGTGATCTTCGCGCTCGGCGCGCTGATCACGATCTGGCCGGATCCGCGAGAAGCGCGTCAGCTCGCCCGCCGCTACGGGGAGTTGCTCGCCCGCAGCGAGGCATGAGCACGGTCGCACTGGTCGTGGCGGTGGCCGCGCTGGTCACCGGCGCGGTGCTGTTCGTGGCCTGGCCGTTCGCCTCGCCCGATGCGGAGCCGCCCGAACATGCCCTGAGCGACACCGACCGCCGCCGGCTGGAACTGCGCGAGCGCCGCGACGAGGCCTACCAGGCCCTGCGCGATCTCGACCAGGAGCTGCACACGGGCAAGGTCACGCCCGCCGACTACGAGCTCGAGCGCGGCCGCCTGCGGGCCGAGGCGGCCGAGGCGCTGGCAGAGCTCGACAGGTTGGATCCGCTACGCTAGGCGAACTGCTCGAGGAGGATTCGATGGCCGGTTTGATGTCCCGATTTACCACGCTCTTCAAGGTCAAGGCCAACAAGGCGCTCGACAAGGCCGAGGACCCGGGGGAGACGCTCGATTACAGCTACCAGAAGCAGCTCGAGATGCTGCAGAAGGTCAAGCGCGGGGTGGCCGACGTGGTCACGTCCAAGAAGCGCCTACAGCTGCAGACGGCGAAGCTCGAGGAGAGCATCGTCAAGCTCGACGGCCAGGCCCGCCAGGCGCTTGCCGCCAACCGCGAGGATCTGGCGCGCACCGCGCTCGAGCGCAAGTCGCTGATCCAGGGGCAGCTGCAGGGCCTCGACACGCAGATCGCCACGCTCGAGCAGCAGCAGCAGACGCTGATTGACCAGGAGCGGCGGCTGTCGGCGAAGGTCGAGACCTTCCGCACGCAGAAGGAGGTCGTCAAGGCCCAGTACTCGGCCGCCGAGGCGCAGGTGCGCATCGGCGAGGCGACGACCGGCCTCGGCGAGGAGATGTCCGACGTGGGCATGGCGCTCAACCGAGCGCAGGACAAGACCGAGCAGATGCAGGCGCGGGCGGCGGCCGTGAACGAGCTCGTCGACAGCGGCGCGATCGACGATCTGACCGCGCCGGCCGGGTCGGACCTCGACCAGCAGATCGCGGCGCTCACCGCCGGCAGCCAGGTCGACAACGAGCTCGCCAAGATGAAGGCGGAGCTGGGCACGGGCAGCCCCGCCGGTGAGATCGGCAGCGGCGCCGCTGCGCCTCCGGAGGCGGCGCCGGCGGAGGAGAAGGCGCCGTGATCGTCCGGATCCTCGGCCGGGGTCAGTTCCGGCTCGACGACAGCCTGCTCGGGAAGCTGAACACGCTCGACAACGCGGTCGCGTCCGCGGTGGCGGCGGGCGACGCCGACGGCTTCGCGCGTGCGTTCGCCGCCCTGATCGCCATGGTCGAGACCGATGGCACGCAGGTCCGCGACGACGAGCTCGTCACGTCCGACCACGTGCTCCCGCACGTCGACACGACGCTCGAGGAGGCCCGCGAGGCCTTCGCCGGCGAGGGCGCGATCCCGGGCTGACCCGGGCGGGCGCGCTAGCGCAGGCCGGTCCGGCGGGCGTGCGCGTCGATGACGTCCGCGCGCCGCCGCATCAGGAACTTCGCGAGCGTGCACCGGTCCTTGACCGAGATCTCGGCGAACTCGCAGCCGGCCAGCCACTCGTGCTTGGCCGGATCGCTGCCGCCGTCGATCCGCACAACGCGGGCGACCACCGACAGCTCGTCACCGCGGTCGAGCGGAAAGCGCATTGCGAGCACCTCGCCCGGCGTGCACTCGAACGGCACCGCGACGAGCACGCCGCTGAGCGAGACGTTGACCGTGCGCGCCGCGCCGGCGTGCGCCTCGCTCTTGTTCACCGACACCTGCCGCAGCAGCTGGGCGGTCACGGGCCAGTCGATCCGCGGCGCAGCGCGCCGCTCCGGTCCCCAGGATCCCTCGACCCGGTCGTCGCGGGCAGGGTCTTGCGCGTGCAGCATCGAGTGATCCTCCATGATGGTCGTCGCGCCGCCCGGACGTCCCCGGTCATCGACGCGTCCACGGCGAACTTGACCGAAGGCAGCGTCCTCCCGGGCCGACTGCAGTAAGTCAGCCCGGGGAGACGGCCGGTGCGCTGGGCGGCGGACGATGCCTGGGCGTGGCCCGTCCTTTGCCGCAAGTGAAAGGCGCGACCGATTGGCGTGTGCTGCCGCTCGCAAGGCTACATACGAGGCGTTAAGGCCCGGATATGAACACGTAAGGGATCCGGGAGCGCTAGGGCGGGCGGCTGAGCCAACGCCGCTCGGCGTGCCACCGCTGGAGCGTGCGGCGGCTGGGCGAATGGGCGGTGCAGCTGGTACAGGGATGGTCGCCGAGGTGGGGCGGGGCGGGCGGTGGCGCACCCGTGGCGTAGCGGGCTTCGAGGCGGCGACGCAGCTCTGGCCATGCGTAGCTTCCCGGTCGCTGGCGTTGCGGTTTCGCGCGCAGCTGGGCGAGGTGCGCGTCAAGCGCGCGGTGCCGTGCGACCGTGAGGCAGCCGTTGGCCTGCCACACACCCATCAGGGTGCGCACGAAGTCGCGTCCGCCGCGCTTGGTCTGAAACGCCTGCGCGGCGTGACCGGGGCAGAGCCACACGGTGACGCGATAGCCCAGCCGCACCTCTTCGGTGCGTCCGCGCGTGCGATCGACACAGATCGCGCAGACCGGCCGCTTCAGCGGCAGGTTGCGCGCCTTGTACAGGGTGGGCAGCGTCGACATCACGGAGATCAGTGTGACGCGGGGGATGTGACGCGTGGGTGACAGGGTGTCGCGGGTGTGTCAGGGAACTGCAAATGACACATGTCCGTGACGCCAACCGGCATCTCCAGCAACGACCTGACCCTCGACCTGCCGACGGACAAAGAGTCTCGCCCACCCACCATCGCGAAGCCGCCCAGGCGGTACGTGAGCCTAGACCGGGGCGTCCCAGAGCGGGTACCAGCGCTCGAGCTCGGCCTCGATCGGCAGCTCCTGCTCGAGCTTGGCCTGCAGCTGCAGTTCGCGGTCGGAGTCGCGCTTCTGGCCGGTGAGCGGGACGAACGGGTAGAACGTGCCGCGCTTGAAGTTGTAGATGAAGCGCACGTGCCCGGGCTCGAATCCGAAGACGGCGCAGAGCAGCTGCTCGCCGAAGCCGTCGTCGGTCATCGACTGGGCGGCGACGTGGATCGTGGTGACGAGATCCTCGAAGTCCTTGTCGGTCAGCTTCAGCCACTCGTAGCCGTACTCATCGACCGAGCGGTCCATCTGGGTGCCCTCGTCGGTGAACGCGAGCTTCACCATGTCCTCGATGTCCGAGCCGCTCTCGCGGAAGCGGGCCGACGCCATCGGCTTGAAGCAGATCGCGGCAGTGTTCGACGGCGCGAGGCCGAGGCTCGTGTCGAGCGTGATCTGCGCGGTCGAGATCGCGAACAGGCGCTCGAGCGTGGGCTTCTGGACCTTCGTCCGCCCCAGGATGCCGTCGAGGAAGCCCAACTACAGCGTCTCGAGCTGGCGCTCGAGCCGGCGCAGCTGCTCCAGCCGGGCCTCGAGCGGGGGGTGGTCGGCGACGAGCGTCGAGATGCCGCTCTTCAGGCCCGCCGGGATGATGAAGAACTGGTTCAGGCCCTCGGCCATGCGCATGTCGCGCTGCGGGATGCGGCCCATCGCGCCGGTGATCTTGACGAGCGCCGATGCGAGGCTCGAGGGCGACTTCGTCAGGACGGCGGCGCCGCGGTCGGCCGCGAACTCGCGGTAGCGCGAGAGCGTCCTGATGAGCACGAACGAGATCGCGTACACCACCACCGAGACCAGCAGGATGACCATGAACGAGGCGCCCGAGTTGTTGTTGTCGTCGCGGCCGCCGCCGAAGCCGCCGCCGAACGCGCCGCCGAAGTAGAAGCCCCAGCGGGTGATGAACCCGGCGACCATTGCGAAGAAGCTCGCCATGGTCATGATGGCGACGTCGCGGTGGGCGACGTGCGAGAGCTCGTGCGCGAGCACGGCCTCGAGCTCCTTCGGCTCGAGCCGGTCGAGCAGGCCCTGCGTCACGGCGACAACCGCGTGCTTGGGACTGCGGCCGGTCGCAAACGCGTTCGGCATGTCGGTCGGCACGATCGCGATCCGCGGCATCGGCAGGCTGGCGGTGAGGCACAGGCGCTGCACGATGGCGTACACCTCCGGCGCTTGGCTGGGCTCGACGATGCGCGCGCCGGCCGACGCGAGGGCGATCTTGTCCGATGTCCAGTACTGCACGACGAGCAGCCCGCCCGCGATCAGGATCACGAACGGGAGCGCCATCCCGACGCCCTGCAGGAGCACGACGAAGAAGATCACGTACACCAGGCCGAGCAGGAACACGGTGCCCGTCATCCGTGCGGTCAGGCCGCGGTCACGGTCGAGCGTGGGTCGCTTGCGCGCCATGCCCGAAGTGTATCCCGCCAACCTAAGCCGCTCTTGAGCGCCTCGGCGCCGTCACACGGCCGGGGTGAGCTCCCGCAGCCGTCCGGCCCGAATCTCGAGGTGGCGGTGGCAGCCGATGTTGCGGACGAACTCGCGGTCATGGGAGACGGCGACGATGGTGCCCCGGAACTGGCGCAGCGCCTCCTCGACGACGTCCAGCGAGTCGAAGTCGAGGTGGTTCGTCGGTTCGTCCAGGAGGAGCAGCTCGGCTCCCGAGGAGACGAGCACGGCGATCAGCAGGCGCGAGCGCTCGCCGGGGGAGAGTGTCCGCAGCGGCCGGTGCATCTGCTCCTGGTCGAACAGGAAGTGGCCCAGGAACGCCCGCGCCTCGTCCTCGTAGCCGATCACCCGGGAGCGATAGAACTCGAGCAGCGGGCGCTCGAGCGGCAGGCTGTGGTGATCCTGGGGCAGAACGCCGGCCGCGTCGGCAGGCTCGGCCCGTCCACCTGACGGCGGAAGCTCGCCGGCGATGAGGCGCAGAAGCGTCGTCTTGCCGGCGCCGTTGTCGCCGGTAACGGCGATGCGGTCGCGGCCGCGCACGACCAGGTCGATCCGGTCGAGCACCCGCCGCTCGCCGTGGCGAACGCTCACGTCCGCGAGCGCCGCCAGCCGCTGCCCGGAGACCGAGATGCCGTCGAGCGAGAGCGTGAGGCTTGGCGCCTTCGTGGGATCGCCGATCCATTCCGCCGCGTCCATCTGCCGGCGCAGCCGCCGCTCGCGGGCCTTCGCCTTCGCCGCGACCTTCTTGGCGTAGCGCTTCAGCTGGTCGGAACCGGCGCCCGACGCCGTGCGCTCCACGCCGAGCGCCTGCTGCCGCGTGCGGGCGATGTCTGACTCCAGCCGCTTGCGGTAGCGCTCCTGGGCCCGGTGCTCCTCGAGCAGCCGCTGCCACCGCCGCACCTTCTCCGCCCGGTAGGCCGTGTACCCGCCATCGTAGGTCTGCAGCCGGTCGCTGACGCCGTCGAGCTCGAAGATCCGGGCGACGGTGTTGTCGAGGAAGCGGCGATCGTGGCTCACCACGAGCACGGCTCCGGGGAACCCGCTCAGGTAGGACTCCAGCCAGCGCAGGCCCGCCAGGTCGAGGTGGTTGGTGGGCTCGTCCAGGATCAGCACGGTGGGCCGCGCGAGCAGCACTCCGGCGAGCATCACCCGCGCCTGCTCGCCGCCCGACAGGCGCCGCAGCGGGGCGCGCTCGTCGATGTGGGCGATGTCCAGGTGGCGCCGCACCTCGTCCACGAGCGCCGTGAACCCCCAGCCGTCGAGAGCGGCGTAGCGCTCCTGCACGTCGCCGTAGCGGCGCAGGACGGCGGCGGCTGGGCGCGGCGCGGCCAGCTCGCCCTCGAGACGCTGCAGCTCGCGGTGCAGGTCATAGACATCTCCCGCCGCGCCGTGCAGGTGCTCGGCCAGCGTCAGGTCGGGCCGCGGCGGCTGCTGGGCGAGGAAGCCGGTCGTGTCCCGGTCGCCCATGGCGACGCGGCCCTCGTCGGGCCGATCGAGCCCGGCCACGACGCGCAGAAGCGTCGACTTGCCGGCACCGTTCGGGCCGACGAGCCCGACCCGCTCGCCGTCAGCGAGGACGAACGAGACGTCCGTGAAGAGAGGGAGCGCATCGTGCGCTCGGGCCACACCGTCGCATTTCAACACGGGCCGTCATACCTCTCGCCCCCGATGATAGCCGGTGGTGCTGGAGCTAGCCCAGGAAGCGCACGTCCGGCAGGTGCCGGAAACGCTGGTGGTGCCCGAGCCCGTACCCGACGACGAACCGTTCGGCCGCGGTGAAGCCGACGTAGGCGACGTCGAGCTCGACCAGGCGCCGGTGCGGACGGTCGAGCAGCGTGCAGATGCGCACCGACGCCGGATCGCGGGCGCGCAGGGTGCGCATCAGGTTGTGCATCGTCAGGCCGGTGTCGATCACATCCTCGACGACGACGACGTGCTCGCCGCGAACGGGTTCGTCGAGGTCCTTCAGCAGCCGGATGCGGCCGCTGCGGCGGTCGCTGCCGGAGTACGCCGAGAGCGCCATCGTGTCGACGCGGTGCGGCACCGTGACAGCGCGAGAGAGGTCGGCGGCGAACACGGCCGCGCCCTTGAGCACCGCGACGAGCACGAGCGGCCGGCCGCGATGGTCGCGGTCGACGGCGCCGGCGAGCTCGCGCACGCGGGCGGCGAGCAGCTCCGCCGACAGGTACACGTCGCCGGGCGCCGGTGCGGGGGCGACGGCGGCGGCGGTGTTCACGCCGGCCGGGCCAGGTCGTAGCGGTCGGCCAGCGCCTCGATGTCGCGCCGGTAAAGCATCTTGATGCGCACGTCCGGGTAGAGCTCGCGCAGCAGCCGCATCTTGCGGTTCTTCTTCGTCACGAGCGACTGCTTCATCGTGGTGACCTCGATGTAGAGATCCTGCTCGGGCAGGTAGAAGTCGGGCGTGAACGCGACGCGCACCTCGCCGTCAGGCCCGGCCTCGAGCACGAACGTGTGCGGCTCGTACTGCCAGGCGATGCCGTGGTAGTCGAGCATGCGACTGAGGTCGTGCTCGGTGTCGTTGGCGAAGCGAGGTGGCATCCGGCCGCTCCAGCGTACCGATCGGGTCGGATGTCGCCGCTCTTGGAGCGGCCGCGCTGTGTCGGTACGATGGGCCGACGTGGCCGAGATCAAACCGTTCGTGATCGCGCACCTCTCCGACCTGCACTGCGGGTCGCCGTACTTCGTCGAGAACCTGCTCCAGCGGGCGATCATGGAGATCAACGCGCTCGAGCCGGACGTCGTCGTCTGCTCGGGCGACCTGACCACGTTCGGGTACAAGCAGGAGTACCGCCAGGCGCGTGAGTACCTGGGCCGGCTCGACTGCCCGGACGTCATCACCGTGCCCGGCAACCACGACTCGCGCAACGTCGGCCACGTGCACTTCGAGGAGCTGATCGGGCCGCGCGCGACCGTGCTGCACAAGCGCGGCCTGACCTTCGTCGCCGTCGACTCGTCCGAGCCGGATCTCGACAACGGCACCGTCGGCCGCGGCCGCTACCCGTGGATCGAGGAGCAGTTCGCCCCGCCGGCGGACTTCCGCGTCTTCATCCTGCACCACCACCTGCTGCCGATCCCCGGCACGGGCAGGGAGCGCAACGTCGTGCACGACGCCGGCGACACGCTCGAGGTGCTGCAGCGCTCGGGCGTGAACCTCGTCCTCTCGGGGCACAAGCACGTGCCGTACGCCTGGCGGCTGGAGGACCTGTTCGTGGTGAACGCCGGCACCGTCTCGTCGCTGCGCCTGCGCGGCCACACCCGCCCCTGCTACAACATCGTCGAGGTGGGGCCGGGCGAGGTGGCGGTGTACCGCAAGTACCCCTTCCACGGCCGCGAGCGGCTGATCCGGTTCTCGCCGCAGACACTCGAGTACTCCAAGTACGCGCCGCCGCCGCACGACTCCGCCGCGGGGCGGCCATGACCCGGCGCGCGCTCGTCCTGGTGGACGGCGAGCACTACCCGCCCGTGGTGCGCGCGGCGATCGCCGAGGCGAACCGGGCCGACCACGTCGTGGCGGCACTGCTCCTCGGCGGCACCGAGAAGCTGCGCAGCGAGCCGGACTACGGCGTGCCGCTCGAGCACGCCGGGGGCGATGCGGCCGCCGCGATGGTCGCCGCCGCCCACAAGCACGCGGCCGAGCGCGTCGTCGACCTCTCCGACGAGCCGGTGCTGACCGAGCGCGACCGCTTCCGGCTGGTCAGCCGCGCCCTCGCGGCGGGCCTCTCCTACGGCGGCGCCGACTTCGAGTTCTGGCCGCCGCCGCAGTCCGCGGCCGGCGTGCCCGCGATCGCGGTCATCGGCACGGGCAAGCGCATCGGCAAGACCGCCGTCTGCGGCCACCTCGCCCGCCTCCTGGGCGAGCACCACCGGCTCGTGCTGGTGGCCATGGGGCGGGGCGGTCCCGAGCACCCGGAGCTCGTCGACGGCGCTGCGGCGCCGCCGTCGCTCGACGATCTGCTCGAGCGGTCGCGGGCCGGTCAGCACGCGGCGTCGGACTTCCTCGAGGATGCGGCCCTCGCCCGCGTCGTCTCGGTCGGCGCGCGCCGCTGCGGCAGCGGCCTGGCGGGCGCGCCGTACCACTCGAACGTCGAGCTTGCCGTCGCGCTTGCGCGCGAGCGGAGTCCCGACCTGCTCCTGCTCGAGGGCTCCGGCGCGGCGCTCCCGCCGGTGGCGGCCGACCGCACGATCCTGGTCACGTCGGCCGCCCGGCCCGCCGAGCTGCTGACGTCGGGCCTCGGCCCCTTCCGGGTGCTCGTCGCCGACGTCGTCCTCCTGACGATGAGCGAGCCGCCGCTGGCCGACGCCGATCAGATCGCCGCGGTGCGCGCGGCGGTGCGCGAGTGCAATCCCGCCGCCGAGGTGATCGCGGCCGTCCTGCGCCCGCACCCGGTCGAGCCGGTCGCCGGCGAGCGGGTCGCGCTCTTCACGACCGCGGCCGCGCCGATCCATCGCCGGCTGGGGCGCTTCCTGGCCGACGAGCACGGCGCCGAGGTGACGGCGGTGGTCGGATCGCTGGGAGACCGGCCGGCGCTCGCCGCCGACCTGGACGCGCCGGGTGTGCGGGCGGCGCGCACGTATCTCGTCGAGATCAAGGCGGCGGCGATCGACGTCGTCGCCGAGGCGGCCCGCGAGCGGGGCGTGCGCGTGGTCTTCTGCGACAACCGGCCGCGTTCGCTCCCCGGCGAGCCCGACCTCGACGCGATGGCCCTCGGTCTGGCAGCCGAGGTGGTGGCCGTCGGTGCCTAGGCTGCCGCGACCGCACCTGCCGGCGCGACTTCGGCGCGCCGAGCCCGCGTCCGAGCCGGCGCTCGCCGTGCCCGCGCGTGAGCCGCGCATCCTGGCCACGCGGGGCGCGCCGATGCCGTTCTCGAAGGGGCGGATGGCGCAGGCGCTCGTGCTCGCCGGGGCCGATCCCGAGCGCGCCTACCAGCTCGCCATGCGGATCGAGCGCGAGGTGAACGCCACCGCTGCCGACGAGATCCCGATCGACCATCTGCACGGCATGGTCGAGGACATCCTGGCTCGCGAGGAGGGGCCCGAGCTCGTGTCGCGCTACCACGGCTGGCGCGAGGTGCTGCGGCTCGACCGGCCGCTCATGCTCCTGATCGGCGGCGCGACGGGCACCGGCAAGAGCACGCTCGCGACCGAGATCGCCTACCGGCTCGGGATCAGCCGGATCACGTCGACCGATGTCATCCGCCAGGCGATGCGGGCGTTCTTCGCCCAGGAGCTCATGCCCGAGCTGCACTACTCGTCGTTCGACGCCGCCGAGGGCCTCAAGATCCCGCTGCCCGACCCCGACGACGAGGACCGCGCGCTCTACGGCTTCATCCAGCAGGCCGGCCAGGTGGCGGTGGGGGCAAACGCGGTGGTCGAGCGGGCCGTGCTCGAGGGGCTCTCGACCGTCGTCGAGGGCGTCCACGTCGTCCCTGGCCTCGTCACGGCCGAGCAGCACGCCGGCGCGGTCGTCGTGCAGCTGATGCTCGCGATCACCGACGAGGACGCACATCAGGCGCACTTCTTCGGCCGCAGCGCCGATTCGGGCGGCCTGCGCGCCTACGACCGCTACCTGCGCCGGTTCGGCGAGATCCGCCGCATCCAGGAGTACCTCGTCGCCCGGGCCGAGAAGCAGGGCTGGCCGGTGATCGAGGCGGCCGATCCCGACCAGACGCTCCTGGCGGTGATGGACCTGATTCTCGAGCGCGCCACCGCGCGCGCGACCGCGATACCCTGAGAGCATGGCGTCGGTGGAGCGCGAGGCACACCCCGTGGGGGACGAACGCAATGACGGCGCAGAGCGCTGTCCCTGCACCGACCTCGCATCGGTGACCGAGCGCAGCGCGCTCGCCGCCGGCCGGTTTCTCGGGCGCGGCGATGCCGAGGCCGCCGATCAGGCGGCGTCGGACGCGATGCGCGTCGCCCTTGCGGGCGTGCCCGTTTCGGGGACGCTCGTCATCGGCCGCGAGGGCGACAACCACACCCTGCACGAGGGCTCCGCGCTGGGCGCGGGCGGACGTGCGCTCGACCTGGCGTGCGACCCGGTAGGCAACGGCTCGGCGGTGGCGGGCGGGCGCCCGGGGGCACTCTCGATCCTGGCGGCCAGCGACCCCGGCGGGTTGATGCAGGTGCCGCGCATGTACATGCGCAAGATGGCCGTCGGGCCGGTGGCCAAGGGCCGCATCGACCTGCGCCGTCCGGTCGGCGAGAACCTCGAGGCGATCGCCGATGCGTTCGGCCGCCGCGTCGCCGACGTGACCGCCATCGTGCTCGACCGGCCGCGCCACGACGACCTCGTCGCCGAGATCCGTGAGTCGGGCGCCCGCATCAAGCTGATCGCCGACGGCGACATCATGGCCTCGATCAGCGCCGCGATCAGAGGCACGAACGACCACCTCGCGATCGGGATCGGCGGGGCGCACGAGGGCGTCATCGCGGCGGCCGCACTGCGCTGTCTGGGCGGCGAGATCCAGGGCCAGCTGTGGCCGATGAGCCGCACCGAGATCAACCGCGCCGCCGAGGACGGGATCGAGGACGTGAACCGGCTCTTTGGCCTCGACGATCTCGTCCGCGGCCATCAGACGATCGTCGCCACTGGGATCTCCGGCGGCGACCTGCTGCGCGGCGTGCGCTACATGGCCGACGGCGCGCGCACCCAGTCGCTCGTCCTGTGCTCGCGCTGCAACCGCGTGCGCTTCATCGACTCGATCCACCTGTTCTCCGGCGATCGGCACGAGGAAATCCGGCTGTAGACCCTGATGCTCCGGGGCAATGCGCGGTTCTGGGGACAGTCCACTTAACAATCGCGGCGGCCGGTTCTGGCTCGGATGGACACTCCTCGATTGTTAAGGGGACTGTCCCCGGTGTTGTCTGGCCGCGGTACGCTCACCGCGTGAACGCCGAGCCTCTCCTCTACGAGCTGCACGATCGCGCGCGCGGTGCCGGCCTCGCCGGCTACCGGCGGATGACGAAGGCGGCGCTGCTCGAGGCGCTTGACGGCGTCGAGGCCGGGCCGACGGTGGCAGAGACGTCCGTGCGGGCCGGCCTGGGGCTGATCACGCTGCGGGGCGGCGGCGAGAACGCCCTCTCGCTCGAAACGCTCGAGGGGCTCGCCGACGCCGCCGAGGCGATGGCGGCCGACGAGGCCGTGCGGCTGGTCGCCGTCACCGGTGCGGGCACGCGCATCTTCTCGTCCGGCGCCGACCTGAAGGCGCTCGAGGGGCTGACCGGCGCGGTGGTCGCCGACCGCGGGGCTGCGGCGCTCGCGCGGCTCGCCGGCCTGCCGGTGCCGACCGTGGCACTCCTGAACGGTCACGTCGTGGGCGGCGGCATCGATCTCGCCATGGCCTGCGACTGGCGCATCGCCGTCGAGGGCGCCAAGCTGCGCTTCATCCACAACGAGCTCGGCTTCACGCCGCCGTGGGGCGCCGCCGCGCGCGTCGCGCAGCTCGTGCCCCGCGGGATCGCGCTGCGGCTGTTTGCGACCTGCGAGCTCGTCTCGTCGCAGGAGGCCCGCAACCTCGGCATCGTCGACGAGGTCGTCGCCCCGCACAAGCTGGTGTCGCGGGCCGAGTCGCTCGCCGTGCGCATCGGCCGCTCCGACCGGCGGGCGCTGGCCGAGACCAAGCGGCTGCTCCAGCCCGGCGTCGAGCCGGACGAGCACGCGCGGGCGTTTGCGGCTCTCTGGGATGCGCGAGCGGCTACCCTGCCTGTATGAGTCTGACCAGCGAAGACGTGTTCGAGGCGCTGCGGGTGGTCGAGGATCCCGAGCTCGGGATGGACGTCGTCGACCTCGGCCTGGTCTACGAGGTGAAGGTCGAGGGCGACGCGGTCGCCGTCATCTACTCGCTCACCTCGATGGGCTGCCCGGCCGGCGCACAGATCGAGCAGGACATCAAGGACGCGGTGGGGAGCATGGAGGGCGTGACCGCGGTCACGACCGAGCTGACCTTCTCGCCGCCGTGGTCGCCGGAGCGCATGTCCGACGACGCCAAGTTCGTCCTCGGTTTCTAGACCCCGCGCAGCGGCACGGGGTCTACGTCTACCCGGAGTTGTCCCTGCGCGTGCGCAGGAAGCGCGCCCACGGCGCCGCCGGGTCGATGATCGCCGCCGCCGCGAAGATCTTGGCCAGGTCGCCGAGCACGAACGGCCACAGGCCGTAGTGCAGCGTTGAGGGCCCGCGCCCGGTCCACGGCACCGGCAGGGCTTGGTGCAGCCAGGTGAGGCCGACGGCGTAGAGCGCCACGCTGCCCGCGAGCATGGCCGGCACGGTCACGTAGAAGCTGCGGCCGTAGCGGTCGCAGATGAGGCCGGTGACGAACGCTGCGATGGGCAGCCCCCACAGGTACCCGCCGGTCACATGCAGCGGGTCGGCGTTCGTGAGCCAGGTGAGCCCGCCGTGGCCGTCTGCGAACACCGGCATCCCGGTCGCGCCCGCGCCCAGGTAGAGCAGCTGCGAGGCGGCGCCGCGGCGCGCACCGAGCAGCGCGCCGGCGCCGAGCACCGCGAACGTCTGCAGCGTCGTCGGCACCGGGTAGCCGAAGGACACCTGGGCACAGACTGCGGTGATCGCCGCGGCGCCGACGACCAGACCGACGTTCTCCCACAGCCGCTCCGGCGCCGCGGTTTGTGCTCGACCATACATGCTGCTGCCTCCCGGCTCGGATCCAAAGTGACCGCCGTTTGACGCCCGGGCGGGCGCGTTGGTTGCGCCCGACTACAGTGACCGGCGTGGACGCAGCCGAGCTTACCGGAGCACTGCTGCGGGAGGCGGCCGACCTCGGCATCGACGCCTGTGGCGTGTGCGCCGCCGAGCCGTACGCCGGTACCGAGCGCCTGATCCGGGAGCGGCGCGACGCCGGTCTCTTTGCCGACATGGGATTCACGATCCGCCGGCCGGAGCGCTCGTGCCACCCCGAGACGCTCCTGCGCGACGCGCGCTCCGTGGTGGTCGCGGCGCGCAGCTACGCCCGGCCGCAGCCCGAGAAGCCGGCCGACGAGCCGCGCGGGCGCATGCCGCGGTACACGCGCCGCGACGAGTATGCGGCGCTGCGGGAGTCGCTGCGCGGGCTCGGGGAGCGCCTGCGCGCGCTCGCCCCGCGGTCCCGGTTCGCCGTCTATGTCGACTCGAACCACCACGTCGACCGCGAGGCGGCTGCGCGGGCGGGGATCGCCGTGTACGGCAAGAACACGCTGGCCATCACGCGCAGGCACGGCTCGTGGGTCGTGCTGGGCGTGCTCGTCACCGATGCCGTGCTCGCGCCGACCCACGCCGAGCCCGGCCGGCCGGCCTGGGACGCGTGCGGCTCGTGCCGGGCCTGCATCGACGCCTGTCCCACCGATGCGATCGTGGCCGACGGCGTGCTCGACGCCCGCCGCTGCCTGTCGTGGCTGTCCCAGTCGCGCCTGGACGAGCTCCCGCACGCGGCGGCCTTCGGCGACCGCGTCTACGGATGCGACATCTGCCAGGACGTGTGCCCCTGGAACACCGGTGCCGACCGCCGCGGGGCTGCGCTCGAGCCGGACGCGGTCGCCGACGCATTCCCGCCGCTGCGCGAGTGGCTCGAGGCCGATCCCGAGGCGCTCGCCGCTCGCTACCGGCGCCTGTACATCCCCGACCGCGACGGCCGCCACCTGCAGCGAAACGCGCAGGTCGCGCTCACGAACGTCACCCGCGAGCAGCCCGGCTGAGCCTCAGTGGGTGTGGTAGCAGCTGCTGCGCCGCGTCGGCACGGGGTCGATCTTGCGCTGGTCGACGTTCAGCGCATGGTCGAGCGACGCCCGGTATGGGCCGCGCTGGTTGCGCGTGGGGAAGAGGTTCGACAGGCCCGGCACGTAGTAGCCGGGCCCGTAGTCGCGCCAGACGACGACCGGCGTCACACCCGGGCCGTTGGCGGTGATGCGGTACTCGGTGCCGCGCCCGGGGTGCGGGCGGGTGGGCACGCCCGCGATCGCCCCGTACACGCCCGGGCAGAAGTCGCCGTGCGGGCGGTGGGTGAGGAACGCGTTGTAGCGGTACCAGCCGCCCAGCTGGCGATAGCCCGTCTTCCACGGCGGGTTCAGGGTGTCCATGTAGATCAGCCGGCCGAAGCTGTCGGTCGGGTTGCCGGAGCTCGTCGCGCTGAACCCGTACACGGGCTGGCCCTGGTAGGTGAACGTCCCGTAGATGTGGTCGAACGGGCCGCCCCTGGCCTGGGCGTAGATCCAGTCGGCCTTGAACCACAGGACGGGCAGCGCCCCCGACCAGTGGCTCACGTGCAGCTCCCAGGCGGACTCCGTCGAGGAGCGCGGCGGCCAGCCGTTGTCGCGCAGCGCCCGCTGCCACCGCTGCAGCGCCCAGAACGAGCCGTTCGGCGCGGTGCACGCCTTCACCATCCGATAGAGCTTCGGGCCGGTGTAGGGCCCGCACACGTTGTGCTTGGACACGTGGCGCCAGTAGCCGGCGCCGAGCGAGGAGCCGGCGCCGCCCTCGTAGTTCACGTGGAACTTGACCTGGCTGGCCGGGTGGGCGGCGTTCGGCGGCAGCGCGTTGATCGCTCCCCAGAGGAGCGCATGCACCGTGCGCCCGTGCGCGAAGTAGGTCACGAGCGCCACGCCGCGGCTGTCCACCTTCAAGCTCTGGAAGCGGGTGTTGCGGTCGAGCAGCTTGCTCGCCTGGGCGGATGGGGCGAGCACACCCGCGCAGAAGAGCACTGCGAGCGCGACCCACAGACGTGGTGTCGGCTTCAAGGCCAAACGATCAGGCTAGCAGCGGCCCGTGAGGGTGTCCAGGAAAGGGCATACAGTGGGCGTCAGCCGGCGACGACGGCGGTGAACTCGTGCAGCAGCGCCGATGCGGCCGCGGCCACCTGGCTGCGGACGCCGGCGGGCTCGAGCACCTCGGCGTGGCCGCGGTAGCGCAGGATCTCCGAGATCAGCCACGCCCGCGAGCCGTAGGTCACGTCGGCCACCGCGGATCCGTCCTCGAGCGGCCGGGTGCCGGGGCGGCCCTCGAGCTCCCACCGGGCCCGCTCGGACGAGAACCAGATGCGCGCAACGCCGACCTCGCCGCCGAGCGACTGGTCGAGGTCGCCCATCTCGGCGCGCGGCTCGTAGCCGCCGTCGGCGAGGTGGGCCTCCTTGATGTAGGACACCTTGAAGGTGCGGCGGCCGCCGCGCGAGCGGTCGAACGCCTCGACGTACCAGCCGCGGTCGTCGCGGCGCAGCAGGTATGGCTCGATGATGCGCGTCGAGAGCTCGTCGGACGAGCGGGACAGATAGGTGATCTCGACGAGACGGCGGCTGCGCACGCCCTCGTTCAGGATCGTCACGGCCTGCTCGGCCGCGCCCTCCTCCTGCGGCATCGGCGTGTCGGCGAGCGGGAAGCGCCCGAACGCCGCCTCGACCTTCTCGCGGACTGTCTGGAGCGACGTGTCGGCCTCGGCGGCCACGAGCGGCGCGACGACGTCGAGCGCGCGCAGAAGCGCCTTGGCCTCGAGCGGCGAGAGCCGCGCGGGGCGGCGGAAGGCGTCGCCGTAGAGCTCCTTGTCGATGGTGACGCTGCCATCGTTCGTGGCGCAGTAGACCGCGTAGCAGCCGCCCCCGAAGTTGACCAGGTTCAGCAGCTCGAGGCTCTCCTTGAGCTCCTGCGGGCTGAGCTGGAAGCGCTCCTCGATCTCGGCCGTCTCGACGCGGGCGGTGGTGCCCTCGCCGCAGCGCGCGAGCAGGAACGCGAGCAGGGCCTGCAGGAGCGCGAAGCGCTCGGGTGCGACGGCGCTCGGCCCGCGCGGCTGGAGCGTCTGCTCGGCCGGTTCGGCCGGGTCGGCCGCCGGGCCGAGCGTGCGCGCGGGCGCCTCGTGGGCGCCCGCCACCGCCTGCAGGTCGGCGACGACGGCGTCGACGAGCTCGGCCGGCTCGACGGGCACGGCCCGGCCGCCCAGCGACAGGATCCACGCCGAGAGCGGAGCGACCTCGGAGTACGCGGTCGTGAAGCGGCCGGACCCGTCGGCGAGCTCCTCGAACTCGCCGTAGGCGCCGAAGCGGCGCTCGACCAGCCAGCTCGCATCGGGGGCGACCGTGAGGGTGGCGGTGCCCGCCTCCTCGGCGACGAGCCGCCAGGGCGCGCGGTCGCGGTAGGCGGTGACGTTGAAGTCGGCCGGCATGCGGAAGTCGCGCTCGCGGCGGGTGGCGAACTTGATCTCGCCGCGGATCCGCGAGACACGGAACGTGCGCCGGCGGTCGGGGCCCTCCGGGCGGTCGAGATCGTCGCCGACCACGTACCAGACGCCGTTCAGCTCGAACAGCCCGTACGGATTCACCGTGCGCTCGGCCTCGGAGTCGGACGTAATCGTCCAGTACCGGAACCGCGCGGTGCGCTGGCGCGAGATGGCCTGCTCGAGCTTGGCCAGCCGCTGGGCGACCTCGCTCGTGTAGGACGGGCCGAGCAGCTCGACCGTGGCGGTCTTGGGGCCGGGGTCGGCGGCCGGCCACGCCCGGCCCAGGGCCAGGTTCTGGAGCGCGAGCCGCAGCGGCTCCGCGTACGCGAACTGGCCCTCGAGCAGGTAGAAGCTCATCTGCAGCGCCGCGAGCTCGGAGTCGGTCAGCTCGACCGACGGCAGGAAGTAGTGCTCCTCGCGGAGGCTGTAGAGCTCCTCGGACGTGAACTCGTCGCGCACCGAGGCGATCGGCACGCCCAGGCCCTGCAGCTCCGAGCGGTCGGCATAGAAGCGGCGCGCGAACGCCTCGTCGCCCATGTTGGCGTACCCCTCGACACGGAGCTTCACATCCCGCGCGGTCACGGGACGCTGTTCCGCCATCAGGTACGCCACGAGCGAGAGCTGGCGGATGAGCTTGTCGGCATCGTGGGTCAAGGCAGGTCCGTAGTGTACCGGCGCCGGGCATGCCGCCGTCTGGCCTGCGGGTGCCGGGATCGTGCCGATTTTGTGACAGGGCGCGGTCTCGCTATGGTTGGCGGGCGATCACGGGGAGGGTGGAGATGGTGCAAGAGGCGCGCATGGAGCAGGGGCCGGGAGGGCTCAAGCCGTCCGGCGACGGCTGGTTCGTCGTGAACGCCCGGGACGCGGAGTGGATCCACAACGAGAAGTTCGGCGCCGGGGTGACCTTCGAGGGCACATCCGAGTTCCCGCAGCTCGGCGTCAACATCCAGGTGCTCCGGCCCGGCCAGCCCAACGGCTACTACCACCACGAGGACTACCAGGAGGACTTCCTGATCGTGAGCGGCGAGTGCCTGCTCCTGGTCGAGGGCGAGGAACGGCGTCTGCGCGCGTGGGACTTCGTGCACTGCCCGGCGGGAACGGAGCACATCTTCGTCGGCGCCGGCGACGGCGCGTGCACATTCATCGGCATCGGCGGCCGCCGGGCCGGTGAGTACGCGGTCGTCTACCCGGTCTCCGCGCTCGCGCTGAGCCACGGCGCCGGCGTGACCGCCGAGACGACCGATCCCGACACGGCCTACGCCGATGCGCCTCCGACCGCCCCGGGGCCGTACCGAGAGGGCTTGACCGAGGGCGCCTGAGGGGCGCGGGCGCGGTCGGGGGCGGGCAGTATCCTCGACGGCGTGATCGCACACCTCGACCTGGATGCGTTCTTCGCGGCGGTCGAGCTGCACCGCCACCCGGAGCTGCGCGGCCGGCCGGTGGTGGTGGGCGGCGACCCGGACGGCCGCGGTGTCGTGGCCACCGCCAGCTACGAGGCCCGCCGCTACGGCATCCGCTCGGCCATGAGCAGCGCCGAGGCGCGCCGCCGGTGCCCGCACGTCGTGTTCCTGCGACCCGATCACCGCACCTACCGCGAGTGGTCTCGGGGGGTGTGGTCGCTCGTCGCGAGCGTCGCTCCGGTGGTGGAGCAGGTCGGGATCGACGAGGGCTACCTCGTCCTCGCCGAGGGCGATCCGGGCGAGCAGGCGGCGCTGGTGCAGCTCGCCGTGCGCGAGCGCATGCGGCTGTCGTGCTCGCTGGGCGTGGCCACCTGCAAGGTGGTGGCCAAGATCGGCTCCGACGCGCGCAAGCCGGGCGGCATCACCGTCGTGCCGCCCGGCGGCGAGGCGGCGTTCCTGGCGCCGCTGCCCGTGCGGGCGCTGCCCGGCGTCGGCCCCAAGGCGCAGCAGCGGCTCGAGGAGGCCGGGGTGGCCACGATCGGCGCCCTCGCCGAGCTCGGCGACGGCCGCCTGGGGACGCTCCTGCCCGGGCGGGTGGGGCTCGAGCTGCGCCGCCGCGCGCAGGGCATCGACCCGCGACCGGTGCTGGCGGAGCCGGCCGAGGCCGTCTCGATCTCGAACGAGGAGACGTTCCCGGCCGACATCGGCGAGCGTGAGGTGCTGCACGGCTACCTGCGCACGATGGCCGAGGGACTGGCCGGGTCGCTCGAGCGGCGCGGGATGACCGCCCGCACCGTGACCACCAAGCTGCGCTATCCCGACTTTGCGATCGTCACCCGGTCGCAGAGCCTCGACGTCGGAATCGATGACGCCGAGACGATCGGGAGCCTCGCGTGCGAGCTGCTCGACCGCGCCCTGGCGACGCGACCCGGGCCGATCCGGCTCGCGGGCGTGGGCGTGGCGGGGTTCGACCGCCACAAGCAGCTCGTGCTGCCGGTGCTCGACAGCGATCCGGTCTGACCCGGACCAGATCAGGCAGCGGCCTGGCTGCGCTCCTCGAGGTGCTGGTGCGAGGGGCAGTACTCGCGGTCGGGCAGCGGCGTGCGCTGGCACGGCTTGCCCTTGCGGGTCGTGGCGCGGCACTGCTGCGCCGTGCCCTCGCCGGCCCGCTCGAGCTCCTCCATGATGTACTCGATCGCCTTGGAGATATGGCGCTCGATCGAGCGGTAGACGCGCGCCTGGTCGGAGATCGAGAACAGGTGGCGCACCTCGGAGAAGAGGCTCTGGCTGGGCTTGGCGAAATAGCGGGGGTCGCGTGCGAGCCGCTCGATCGTGGCCTCGCAGCAGTGCAGGACGTATCGCTTCGCCTCCGTGGCGGTGATTGTCTCCGGATGCGGGTCGACGAGATCCTTGATCTCGATGAAGATAGCCCTGCTGAATCGATACATGCGAACTCCTCGCGCTGTCACAAGTTCTGGGAACGACCGAGGCCTAGTATGCCCTATCACGTGTTCAGGTAACCAGGGGCGAGTGTTAAGCGCAGGTTAACCTGCCCGGTTCATTCGGCGAAAACCGCAAAATCCCAACGATTCTCTCCCGGCCGCCCGTGTCACAAAGTCCCCGCATACGCTGTTACATGGCCGACGTGTTCCGGCGTCACGATCCCGGCCCACACCCGGAGCGCCCCGCCCGCTACGACGCCGTCTCCGAGGCGGTTGCGGCGGCGTCCGCCGAGGTGGCGGAGGCCCCGCAGGCGCCTTTCGAGGCGCTCCTGCGCATTCACGATGGCGACTACCTGCGGGCGATGGAGCGCTATTGCGCGGCCGGCGGCGGCGCGCTCGACCCGGACACGTCGGTGAACGCCGTCAGCTACGACGCGGCCGTGCGCGGGTCGGGGGCGGCGATGGCCGCGGTCGACGCGGTGCTCGCCGGCGAGATCGATTCGGCGCTCACCTGCGGCCGGCCGCCGGGCCATCACGCCGAGCGGGCGACGCCGATGGGCTTCTGCATCGTGAACCACGTCGCGGTGGCGGCGGCGCACGCCCGGGCCGCCGGTGTCGAGCGGGTGGCGGTGCTCGACTGGGACGCGCATCACGGCAACGGCACGCAGCACTCGTTCTGGACCGACCCGGCGGTGCTCTACGTGTCGCTGCACCAGTGGCCGCTCTACCCCGGCACCGGCGCCGCCTCCGAGGAGGGCGGGGGCGACGGCCTCGGCGCCACCGTCAACATCCCGCTGCACCCGGGCACCGGCGAGGACGAGTTCCTCGATGCGTTCCGCTCACAGGCACTGCCGGCGCTGCACCGCTTCGATCCCGGCCTGCTGCTCGTCTCCGCCGGGTTCGACGCGCACGTGGCCGACCCACTCACCGACCTCGGCCTCGGCGCGGGCGCCTTCGCGACCATGACGCGCGAGCTGCGCGGCCTGGGCGCGGGACCGGTGATGGTGCTCGAGGGCGGCTACGACCTGATCGCGCTGCGCGACAGCACGGCGGCCGTGCTCTCGGCGCTCGGTGAATAACCGGTGCCAGGCACCGGTTATTCACATTGCGCGGGTTGTCAGTAGCCGAAGATCACCAGGCGCGGCTCGGTCATCTCGTGCACGGCGTAGCGCGGCCCCTCGCGGGTGTTGCCCGAGTCCTTCACGCCGCCGTAGGGCATGTGGTCGGCGCGGTAGGTGGGCGCCTCGTTGATCGTGACGCCGCCGAACTCGAGCTGCCGCGTGGCGCGCAGCGCCGTCGAGATGTCCGACGTGAAGATGCCGGCCTGCAGGCCGTAGTTCGTGCCGTTGGCCCTCTCGATCGCCTCGTCCACGTCGCGCACGCGCGCGAGCGTCACGACGGGGCCGAACACCTCGTCGCAGGCGACCTTCATGTCGAGGCTGACATCGCCGAGGAGCGTCGGCCGCAGCAGCCCGGCGGCGTCGGTGTCGCCGCCCGCGAGCAGCTTGGCGCCCCCGGCCACGGCCTCGGCCACCCAGTCGCGGATGCGGTCGCGGTTGCCCTCGTCGATCACCGGCCCCACCTGCGTGCGGGGGTCGAGCGGGTCGCCGGTGACGAGCGCCTCGACCTTCGGCTGCAGCCGGGCGACGAAGTCGTCGTAGGCGGCGTCCTGCACGTACACCCGCTGCACCGAGATGCAGCTCTGGCCCGAGAACGAGTAGCCGTTGGCGGCGACGGCGGTGGCCGCCTTCTCCATGTCCGCGTCGGCCAGCACGATCACCGGCGTCGAGTTGCCGAGCTCGAGTGACACCTTCTTGCGCGAGGCGCGCTCGCGCAGCTTCCAGCCCACGCCGGATGAGCCGGTGAACGTGATCAGCTTCACGCGCGGGTCCTCGACGAGCACGTCGCCGATCTCGCTCGAGCGGCCGACGACGACGTTCAGCCACCCGGCCGGCTGGCCCGCGTCCTCGAAGGCCTGCGCCAGGAGCAGCGCCGAGAGCGGCGTCGACCCGGCCGGCTTGAGCACGACGGCGCAGCCCGCGGCCCATGCGGGGGCGACCTTGTGCGTGACCAGGTTCAGCGGGAAGTTGAAGGGCGAGATGGCGCCGACGATCCCGATCGGCAGCCGCATGACCAGGCCGGCGTGGCCGACCCCGGCGGGATGCGCGTCCATGCCGATCACCTCGCCGCCGAGCGAGCGCGCCTCGACGGCCGAGAACAGGATCGTCTGCACCGCCCGGTCAGCCTCGACCTGGGCGGCCGCGATCGGCTTGCCCGCCTCGCGCGCGAGCGTGTCCGCGAACTCGTCGCGCCGGTCGCGCACGATAACGGCGAGCCGGTCGAGCACCGCCGCGCGCTCGTGCGCCGGCACCGGGTTTCGCATCGCCGCGTCCGCCGCGTCGATCGCGCGGCGGGCGTCGGCTGCGCCGCCGTAGGCGACCTGCGCCACCAGGCTGCCGTCATACGGCGAGTTCACGTCGAGCGTCTCGCCCGTCTCGTACCAGTCGCCGCCCACCAGGAGCTTGCGCACCGGCTCGGTCGTCGTTGCCATCTAGACCACTCCTTCCTCGACCTTGCCGAAGTCGGCAAGGCGCTGCGAGAAGCGCACGTTCTCGCGGTAATCGATCGGGATCTCAACCACCGACGGCACGTCGAGCGCAAGCGCCTTGCGCAGCGTCGGCGTCACCTGGTCGGCGGACTCCACCCGCAGCCCGGCCAGGCCGAACGACTCGGCCAGCGCGACCAGGTCGGGGTTCTCGAACTTCGTGCCGGCCAGGCGGCCGAACTTGCGGTTCTGGTGCATCTCGATCACGCCGTAGGCGCTGTCCGACCAGACGATGTTGACGAATGCGAGCCCGAGCCGTTTGGCGGTCTCGAGCTCCTGGAAGTTCATCAGAAAGCCGCCGTCGCCCGAGATGGTGACGACGCGGCGGTCGCGCGGGAGCACCAGGCGCGCCGCGACCGCCGCCGGCAGCGCGAACCCCATCGCCGCGGCGCCGTTTGAGATCAGCACCGTGTTCGGCTTGTGGGTCGGCCACAGCCGCGAGATCCACAGCTTGTGCGCGCCGACGTCGGAGATGAGCACGTCGTCGGGGCCCATCAGGTCGCGGAGGTCGCGCAGGACGCGCTGCGGCTTGACCGGGAAGCCGTCGTCGGAGCCCTGGTCGAGCGCGGCCCGCAGGAGCTCCCGGTAGGGCGGGGTCGAGACGCGCGCCGGCGGCTTCTCGGACACCAGGTTGCCGAGGTGGGTGAGGATGTGGGCGATGTCGCCGGTCAGCTCGACGTCGGGGACGTAGTTCTCGTCGATCTCGGCGGCGACGGTGTCGACGCAGATGATGCGGCGGTCGTGCCGCGGGTTCCACGCGACGGGCGACCACTCCACCAGGTCGTAGCCGACGCAGACGACCAGGTCGGACTGGCCCATGAAGCCGGCCGGGTAGTCCTGTGCGCGCAGGCCGGCGGTGAAGAGCGCGTGGGGGTCGTCGGCGTCGACGACCCCCTTGCCCATGAAGGTCGTGATCACGTTCAGGCCGGTCTGCTGGCAGAACCGGCGCAGCGCCAGCGACGCGCTCTGGCGGGCGACGCCGTTGCCGGCCAGGATCACCGGGCGCTCGGCTGCCTGCAGCATGGCGGCGGCGCGGTGCAGCTCGCCGGCGACGGGCTCGACCAGCGGCCGCGCACGCCGGGGCACCGGCGTGCCGACGACCTGGGTCTCCATCACGTCGTCGGGCAGCTCGAGGTGCGTCGCGCCCGGCTTCTCGCGCTCCGCCACGGCAAACGCCTTGCGCACGGCCTCGGGGATGATCGCGGCGTCGTGGATGCGCGCGTTCCACTTCGTCACCGGCTTCATCATCCGCACGATGTCGATGTACTGGTGGCTCTCCTTGTGCATCTCGGCGAGGCCGGTCTGTCCCGTCAGGGCGACCACCGGCGCGCGGTCGAGGTAGGCGTCGGCCAGGCCGGTGACGAGGTTCGTCGCGCCCGGCCCGAGCGTGCCGAGGCAGACGCCGGCCTGGCCGGTCAGCCGGCCGTAGGCGTCGGCCATGAAGGCGCCGCCCTGCTCGTGGCGGACGGGGATGAAGCTGATCTGGCTCGACGCGTCGAGCGCGTCGTTCAGGTCGAGCGTCTCCTCGCCGGGGATGCCGAAGACATAGCGCACGCCCTCGTTCTCGAGGCACTGGACGAACAGATCGGCGGCGCGCGGCATCGTGCGGGCAGTGTATCGGCGGGGTGCGGGCCGGGATTCACGCTCGGGCGTCGATACGATCCGCCCGTGCAGGGGGTCGTGGTCATCACCGGAGGGGCACGCGGCATCGGCGCGGCGACCGCCCGGCTGGCCGCGGGCCGCGGCTATGCGGTGGTCGTCAACTACCGCACCCGCGAGGCGGCGGCGGAGGCGCTCGTGGCCGAGATCTCGGCCGCCGGCGGTGCGGCCGTGGCGGTGCCCGGCGACGTCGCCACCGAGGACGGCGTGGCCGGCCTGTTCGCCGCCGTGGACGCGTGGCGCGGCGAGCGGCCGCTGGTCGGGCTGGTCAACTGCGCGGCGACCGACGGCGGGCGCGATCCGATCGAGCGCGTGACCGCGGCCGACATCGCGCCGCTCTTCAGCGTGAACGTGGTCGGCACGGTGCTCTGCTGCCGGGAAGCGGTGCGGCGGATGGCGCTCCGAAACGGCGGCGCAGGCGGCGCGATCGTGAACGTCTCGTCGATGTCAGCCACGATCGGCGGTCGCTCCGGCGGCGCCTATTACGCGGCATCGAAGGCGGCGGTGGACACGCTCACCGTGGGGCTCGCGAAGGAGGTCGCGGCCGAGGGCGTGCGGGTGAACGCCGTGCGGCCGGGGATGACGCTGACCGACATGACCGCCGAGCGGCTGTCCGACCCGGCCCGGCTCGAGACGGTGGCCGCCACCATTCCGATGCACCGCGTGGCGAGCGCCGAGGAGATCGCCCACCCGATCGTCTGGCTGCTGTCGCAGGAGGAGGCGTCGTTCGTCTCGGGCTGCCTGGCCGACGTGTCGGGCGGCGGCTTTCTCATCGGCGAGCCGCTGCGACCGCCGGCCTAGATGGTTGATTCCACGCCCCCGTGATGCCGCAGCGCCACCAACGCCCTGAACGGACCCATCACCGCCCGCGCGGCCAGGCGCGCGGGGGCGTGGAATCAATCATCTAGTCGCGGCCGGCGTGCGCGAATCGGCACGCTCGCGTGGCCGTGCGCCTCTTGTTCCATGACAGCGGCCGGCGCGACCCTTGGGTGGTCAGGCGAAACCCGAGGAGGTAGCGATGTTGAATGCAGTTGCCGGAGCGCACGCGCGCATTCTGGCGCTGGTGGGCCGGATCCGGCGCGACGAGCGCGGTCAGGGGACGGTGGAGTACGTCGGCCTGGCGATGGCCGTCGGGGTGCTGCTGCTGGCCGTGAGCTCGTTCCTGGGCGGTCAGGACCATGGTCTCGGCAGCATCATCACCGGCGCGATCAAGTCGGCGGTGCAACGGGCGGCGGGAGGCGGGAAGTAGCGAGGGTCAGGGCGGGCCGGTGCAGCACAGCCCGGCCCGTCCGCCTCGTCTTCCCGATCAAGCCATGCTGATGGCGACACTCCAAAGGATCCTCGGGTGGCATCCGCGCCGTTCGTGGTTCGCCATGGTGGGGCTCCCGTTCAGCATCGGGATCCTCATCGGTCTCGCGGTCTTGTGGGAGTCGTTCTCGGCCGGAGGGCGGTGACCGCGCCGGTACGATCCCGTCATGGCGGATCGGTCGATCTGGCAAGCGGCGCGCGACCTCGCGCGATCGGTGGGCCGAAAGCTCACGCCGCCCGGCAACCGCGCGCCGCTCGACGAGAGCGGCGAGCAGCGTCCGGGAGTCGCGAGCAGCGACGTCACCCCCTCACTGCCCGGGCTGCGCGGCGGCAACGACGGTGAGCTGCGCCCGTAGCGCGGATCCTCGAGACCGACCGGCTGGTCCTGCGCCGGCTCGAGCCGGACGACCTCGACTCGCTGTTCGCCCTGTACAGCGACCCGGAGATCCGGCGCCACTTTCCCGAGGGCATGCTGACCCGCGAGGAAACCCGGGAGGAGCTCGAATGGTTTCTCGACGGGCACCCCGATCACCCCGAGCTGGGGCTGTGGGCGACGATCCACAAGCGCGACGGCGCGTTCATCGGCCGCTGCGGCCTGCTGCCGTGGACGATCGAGGGGCGATCTGAGGTCGAGGTCGCCTACCTGCTTGCCCGGCCGTACTGGGGCCAAGGGCTTGCGACCGAGGCGGCGCGGGCGATCGCGGCCCACGCGTTCGGACGGCTCGGGCTGTCGCGCCTGATCTGCCTGATCGATCCGGCCAACGTGGCCTCGATCCGGGTGGCCGAGCGGATCGGCATGCACCTCGAGCGGCGGCTGGAGGACGATGCGGGCCCGTTTCTGCTCTATTCCTGCGACCGTTCCTCGCCGGCGGACTAGCCTGCCGTGATGGCCGCGTACCGCGAGCTTGCCCCGCCGCCGGGGCTCGAGCAGCAGGTGGCGTGCGTGTGGGTCGGAGGCGGCGACGCGACGCGCGTCCTGCCGGATGCGTGCGTCGACATCGTCTGGACGGGTGGTCGGCTGATCGTGGCCGGCCCCGCCACGATGCCTGACCTCGCGCCGGCGACGCCCGGCCAGCGCCGCTGCGGCGTGCGCTTCCGCGTCGGGATGGCGGGAGGCGCGCTCGGCCTGCCGGCATCGGAGCTGCTCGACCAGCTTGTGCCCGTGTCCGGGATCTGGGGCGCCGCCGGCCGCCGGCTCGAGGCGCGGGTGGCCGCCGCCGAGCACCCGCTCGAGGCGCTGATCGCCGGCGTCGCCGGGCGGATCTCCGGAGCCCGCGACGACCTGGCGCGCGAGGCCGTCCTGCGCGTGCGCCACGGCGAGACGAGCGTCGAGCGGCTCGCGCGCGAGAGCGCGCTGAGCGAGCGCCAGCTGCGGCGCCGGTTCGAGCGCGCCGTCGGCTACGGGCCGGGCACGCTGCGCCGCGTGCTGCGGTTCCAGCGCTTCCTCGCCGTCGCGCGCAGCGGGGGATCGCTCGCCCGTCTCGCCGCCGACGCCGGCTACGCCGACCAGGCGCACCTCGCGCGCGAGTGCCGCCGCCTTGCGGGCCTCACCCCAAGCGCGCTCCTGGCCGAGGGAGCGGCGCCCGCCGGCGAGCCCGCGGAGGGGCCGTCCGATCCGTTCAAGCCAGGCGCCGCACGTCCGGCGATGCTGCGCCCATGACCGACATCCCTGCAGCACACCGCTTCGTCACGCTCCATGCCCGCCTGATCGACCGCCGCCGCCTGGGCGGCGACCCGGCGCTGATCCGCGCGGCGCTCGCCGGCTACCAGAATCCCGACGGCGGCTTCGCCTACCTCGAGCCCGATCTGCCCGACCCCGCGAGCCAGCCCATCGCCGCCCTCGCCGCGCTCGAGATCCTGCACGAGATCGACGCCCCGCCGGATGATCCGCTCCTGACCGCCCTGGCCGGCTGGCTGGAGCGCACGAGCCCCGACGGCGGCGTCGCGGCGGTGCTCCCGTACGACGCCGGCGCGGTTCCGCACGCTCCGTGGATGGCGCCCGTCCCCGACCCGCCGCCGTCGCTGCTCATGACCGCCGCGGTCACCGCAGCTGCGCAGCGCGCCGGGATGGCCGCCGGGGTCGGACGGGCGTGGCTCGAGCGCGCGACCGACGTCGTCTGGGCACGGATCCCCGACCGCGATGCGAGCTCGGGCTACGAGACGAAGTACGTGATCGACTTCCTCGACGCCGTCCCAGACCGCGACCGCGCCGAGCGCGCGCTGGACGACCTGGCGCCCGCGCTCGCAGGCAAGGCGTCGCTGAGCGTCGGCGGCGGCGCGGAAGGCGAGGAGCTGAAGGCGCTCACCGTCGCCCCGCGGCCCGACCACGCCGGCCGCCGCCTGTTCGATCCCGGTGCGGTCGAGCGCCAGCTCTCGGAGCTCGCCGCCGGGCAGCGCGACGACGGCGGCTGGATGTTCGACTGGCTGGCATGGAATGACGCCGTCGCGTGGGCCTGGCGCGGCCGCATCACCGTCGACGCGCTGCGCACCCTCGCGGCGAACGGTCGCCTCTGACCCCGCCGGGCTGGTAGGTTGCCCGCATGGTGCCGGAGGCTGAATTCGATCGCACCGACGCCGGGCTCGTGCCCCGCGGCGAGGGCTGGTTCGTGCTGAACGCCCGCGACGCCGCCTGGCACGACAGCGACTACGGCGCGTACACGCGGTTCGAGGGCGAGCCGCGCTTCCCCCAGATCGGCATCAACATCGGCATCCTGGCGCCCGGCCAGCCTGCGTGCATGTACCACGGCGAGGACGAGCAGGAGGACTTCCTCGTGCTCTCGGGCGAGTGCCTGCTCCTGGTCGAGGGCCAGGAACGGCGGCTGCGGGCATGGGACTTCGTGCACTGCCCGGCGTGGACCGAGCACGTGTTCGTCGGCGCCGGCGAGGGGCCGTGCGCGATCCTCGCGATCGGCGGCCGCAGCGGCGGCGATGTGATCTACCCGGCCTCCGAGCTCGCCCAGCGCCACGGCGCCGGCGTTGCCCAGGAGACGCCCGAGCCGCGTGTCGCCTACGCCGACTCCGGGCCCGAGACCGACGTGCCATACCGCGAGGGTTGGCTGCCTGACTCGCCCTAGTCGCCGCGATCTGCGACGATGCGGCGGTGGACGGCGCGTACAGGGTCGTGCGCCTCGACCAGGTCGAGGCGGCGGAGGACTTCGGCGGGCAGCGTTTCAAGCCGGTGCGCACCCTGCTCGGGATCCAGGCGTTCGGCGTGGCCGCCTGGGTGGCCGGCGCGGGCGAGACGGTCATCGGCGAGCACACCGAGGCCGCCGACGGGCAGGAGGAGATGTACGCCGTGCTGGCCGGGCGGGTGCTCTTCACCGTCGACGGCCAGGAGTTCGCGGCCGACGAGGGGACATGCGTCTCCGTGCGCCCGTCGGCGCGGCGGTCCGCACGAGCGGACGCCGACGGCACCGTCGTCCTGGCGGTGGGAGCGACGGTGGGGCAGCCCTACGCCGCGCCGGGGTGGGAGCACGGGGCGGGGGCGGCGGCCGACTACCGCCGGGGCGACTACGAGCGCGCCGCCGAGATCCTGCGCGCGGCCGACGTCGAGCACCCGGACACGGTCGGCGTGCTGTACAACCTGGCCTGCTGCGAGGCGCTGACCGGGCGCAGCGACGATGCGCTGCACCACCTCGACCGGGCGATCGCGATCCTCCCGCGCCTGCGCACCCACGCGCAGGCCGACTCCGACCTCGACTCCATCCGCGCCGATCCCCGCTTCCCGGCGGACGAGGCGTAGCGGGCGCTAGCGCGGCTCGACGGGGAAGGAGAGCTTCACGAGCGCGTTCCAGCGCGCGACGTGGCCGTCCTCGACGTCGCAGGTGAGCGACACGACCTCGACGGCCGAGATGCCGCGGATCGAGCGCCCGGCCGAGGTCACCGCCTCGCGGACGGCCTCGTCGGAGCCCTTATCCGACGTCCCGATCACCTCGATCACCTTCGTCACCGGCATGGGCCGGAGTGTAACGACCGGGTCAGGCCCGCCGGGGTGACGGGTCGGGCTGCTCCTGCTCGGTGGGGCGGAAGAGGTCGCGCACGCCGCTCTGGCGGGGGCGCTCGACCGTGACCTGCAGCGGCTGGTCGAGCCGCGCGGCGACGCCGTTGACCGACGAGTTCATGCGCGTGAGCGTGCCGCTGACGTCGGCCATGTCCTGGCGCAGCGAGGCCATGCCGGTCGAGATCAGGTCGACGAGCAGCTCGAGGTCCTCGATCCGCCCCAGCCGCTCGGTCAGGAGGTCGCGGTTCACCTGCTCCATCTGGCCGGCGAGCGAGCGCACGAGCTCGCGCAGCTCGACCAGCCGGCGCGGGGTGGAGCGCTCGTCCATCGCGCGCTCGATCGCCCGCTCGACGGCCTCGGGCAGCGACTGCTCGAGGGCGGCGGCGGTCTGGCGCAGCTCGCCGACGTTGGCCTCGGCCCGCGCGAGGATCGTGCGCAGGTCGGGCATCGTCGCCGGGGTGTCGCCGGCGGCTCCCGGAGCGCGCTCGGAGCGCGCGCGGGCGCGCAGCTCCTGGATGCGGCGGTACAGCTGAGCCTCGGCCTCGGCCATCGGGTTTTCCTCTTCCGCCATGTCGACCATCAGTCTATCGGCCGTCCGCCGCCACTGCTAGGCTCGAACGGCGCAATTCTCCGCCATCCGGGAGCCCATATGGACGACGATCAGCCCAGTTTCACGCGCATCATCGAGCCGGTGTCTCAGGCCGACGCCCCCCGCCCGGTCCCGGCGGGTGCGCATCCGGCGCTCGTGTGGCGGCCGAAGCTCGGCGACGAGCAGATCTTCCCGCTCGAGCACCGCACGGCGACCATCGGCCGCCACGAAGACAATGACATCATCCTGGCCGGCCCGACCGTGTCCGCCCGGCACGCCACCCTGCGGCGCGAGACCATGGGCGTCGTCCTCGAGGACGAGGGCAGCCTGAACGGCACGTTCGTGAACGGACAGCTGATCCAGCAGCACCTGCTGGAGGAGGGCGACCAGATCCAGGTCGGCCCGCACCTGCTCGTGTACGTCCCGCCGGCCGGTGGCACGCCGAACCCCGGCTGAGCGGCCGCCGGCGGCAGCGCGGCGGTCAGCCGGTGAACTGCAGCGGCGCCCAGCTCGGCACCGGGGCGACGTCCACGACCGGCGTCTGATCGGTCGGCATCCGGTACGCGAAGCGGCCCGCGTCCTCGTCGAACGTGATGTCGAGCATGCCCGTCTTCAGCCGGTGGTCGAGCCACGCGCCCCGGAACACCAGCTTGCGCAGCCAGTAGGCGAGCGGGTCGGAGTGGAGCGAGTCGAGCCGGCCGGCGTGCGCGGCCAGGTGGCGGCCCAGCCGGCTGCGGGGATGGTCGACCCGGCCTGCGCTCGCGAGCTCGACCAGGTCGGCGCACTCGTTGTCGCTCAGGTCGCGTACGGGCACGAGCTCCAGACGCACGGCGGCGGCG
Source organism: uncultured Actinomycetes bacterium (assembly GCA_963825325.1). Lineage (GTDB taxonomy): Bacteria > Actinomycetota > Thermoleophilia > Gaiellales > JAICJC01 > JAICJC01. The sequence goes on along the minus strand of CAWGSU010000006.1, from coordinate 340,183 downwards.
GTCACGCGCTGCTCGAAGTCGGTGCGCGAGAACGCGTACCGGTAGTCGAGGAACTCGACCACGAAGTCGTCCCCGGACACGTACTCGAACTCGGAGTGCTCCATCGGCGGTTCGGTATGCCCCATCACAGGACATGGTAGTGGCGCGGATCCGTCTTGAACGCGGGCCGGTCGTCTGCGAACGCGGCGAGCTCGCCACGTCGCTCTGGAAGCGCACGAAGGGCCTGCTCGGCCGGTCGGGCCTGGCCGACGACGAGGGCCTCTGGATCCCGACGAGCTCGATCCACATGTTCGGGATGCGGTTTGCGATCGACGTGATCTACGCCGACCGCGAGGGCCGTGTGCTGAAGCTCGTGCGCGGCATCCGGCCGTGGCGGGCGTCGGTGTGCATGGGGGCGAAGGTCGCGCTCGAGCTGCCGGTCGGCGCGATCGACCGCTGCGGCGCCGAGGTGGGCGACCACCTCGTGATCGAGCACACCTGACCTGAGGGGCGCGCCCCGCGCCGCTCCTATCGGCCGCTGCGCTGCAAAATTTACCCGGTCAAGTGATAGGAATGTCTTGCCGAACTAGTAAAATAGATGTTCGGCAAGTACGCCCTAGCGCTCGCTGTGACACTCGGCCTGGCCGCCGCCCTCGGCGGTCGCGGCGCCGCTAACGCGGCCGCGCCCGCCCATCCCGCGGTGGTCGGCGTCTACGCGCGCGGTGCCGTCTCGACGCCGCCGCAGCTCGGCGCGGCCGTGAACACGGTCATGCTCGACGCCGCCGATCCGCGCTACGTGCGGACGCTGCTTGCCCACTACGCCTCGGTGACCCCCGAGTACGAGATGGAGATGAGCCAGCTCGAGCCGGCGCGGGGGCGGTTCGACTTCGCCCGCGCCGACCGCATCGTCGCCTTCGCCGCCCGTCACGGCCTGCCCGTGCGCGGGCACACGCTCGTCTGGGACGAGATGATCCCGGCCTGGCTCACGCACTCGCAGCCCACCCGCGCGCAGCTGATCGGGATCCTGCACAGCTACATCCGCACCGTCGTCTCGCACTACCGGGGCCGCGTGGGGGAGTGGGACGTCGTGAACGAGCCGCTCACGCGCGCCGGCGGCCTGCGCCGGAGCCTGTGGGAGCGCGTGATCGGCCCCGGCTATCTCGCCCTCGCCTTCCGCTGGGCCCATCGCGCCGATCCGCACGCGGCCCTCTTCCTGAACGAGTACGGCGCCGAGTGGCGCGATGCCAAGGAGCGCGCCCTCCACCGGCTGGTCGCGCACCTGCGCGCCGCGCACGTGCCGGTGTCGGGCGTCGGCTTCCAGGCCCACCTGCGGCTCGACGCGCATCCGCCACGAGGCCGAGCTCACCGGCATGCTGCGCAGCTTTGCCGCTCTCGGCGTGCGGCTCGAGGTGACCGAGCTCGACGTCGACGCGGCCGGCCCGGCGCCGCTCTCCCAGCGCCTCGCCGCCGAGGCCGCGATCTACCGCGCGGTCGCGGGCGCGTGCCGCGCGGTGCGTGCCTGCAGCCGGGTGACCACGTGGGGCATCACCGACGCGGCGAGTTGGCTGGGGGCCTCCGAGCGCGGCCTCCCGTTCGACGCCGGCTACCGGGCCAAGCCGGCGTGGCGGGCGTTGCGCGCCGGGCTCACTCCTCCCGCTTGACCACCTCGCGCACGAGCTCGTGGATCGCGTCCACCTTCTCGGTGCGCTCCCACACCCGGCCGCCGTCGCGCAGGTACATGCCCAGGCCGACCGCGATGGGCACCGACCACCACAGCCAGTAGAACCACAGGAAGACCGGGTTCACGCGCAGCATGTAGCGCAGGCGGTCGCGGCGGCGATCGAGCACGAGCGCGGTGCGGCCCCACGTGACGACGTAGGTGATGCCCATGCTGATGCAGTAGAGGACGATCGTCCCGACCGCGAGCAGGATCAGGGCGACGGGCAGCGGGCTCGTCCCCTCGTACCACACCACGAGCGCCCACACGCCGACGGGGATGCCGAGCGGGTTCACGCCCAGCGAGAGGCACGGCAGGAAGTTCGTCCACGCCCGGATGCGGTCGCGCCGGCGCATCCCCATCAGCTTCAGAGGACGGCCGAGCGACTGGAAGAAGCCGCAGATCCAGCGCTTGCGCTGCGTGAAGCCGCGCCGCAGCGTCAGCGGCACCTCCTCGATCAGCGGGCTCGCGATGATGCCCAGGCGCCTGCCGTTCACCCACAGGCGCATGCCGACCTCGGGGTCCTCGATGGTCACCCACGGGTTGAAGCTGCCGAGCGAGATCAGGTCGGGGGCGTGGTAGAAGAGTCCCTTGCCCAGCACCCAGTAGGGGTGGCGGCCGTGCGCGCTCATGTGGGCGTAGCGCATCCCGTCCCAGGCCATGTGATCCATCGCATGCCACGACGCCGCCCAGCTGTCGAGCAGGTTGCCGGCGACGTTCGTGCTCTGGACGACGTCGTAGCGGGCGGCCCCCGCCGCCCCGGCGAGCAGATGGTCGCGCGGCGGGACGCTGTCGGCGTCGATGTAGTTCAGGAGCCAGTCGGCCTCGGTCTCCTCACCGTGCAGGGTGTACAGCGCATAGACGAGCTGGCGCGTCTTCTTGGGCGGCAGATCGCGCTCGCGCTCTGTGGCGCCCTGGTGCCACCAGTAGGCCTTCTCGGTCGCCTCCCAGCTCTCCCACACCGGCTCCCAGCTGGGGTCGCTCGTCGGCGGCACCTCGAGCACCTCGATGAAGGGGAAGTCGAGCTGCAGCCGCTCGAGCGCGGCGATCGTCTCGGCGTCGTCATGGTTCGGCACCGCCACGATGCGGTAGCGGTCGGGCGGGTACTCGAGCGTGGCGAGGCCGAGAAACGTCGTGCGCATCGTCTCCTCGGGCTCGCGCAGCACCGGGTAGAGGAGCACGATCCGGGGTCGATACGGCGGTTCGTCCTGGTCGGCCTCGTCGAGCTCGACCCAGTCGACCGGCCGTGCGAGCATGTACAGGTCGTGGATCAGGGCGACCAGGTACAGCAGCTGGGTCACGACGAACACCGCCGCGAGCACGGCGACGGCGATCGACACCGAAAGCACGGTCACCGAGGCGGCGTCACCGTGCCAGCCCGCGCAGGCGCAGCTCGGCGTGCGCGGCCTCGGAGTGGTCGTCGGCCTCCTGCTCGCGCACCCACGCGACCAGCTCGCGCATGCCGTCGTCGAAACTCCCTCGGGCTCGAATCCGAGCAGCGCGCGGGCCTTGGTCGCGTCGGCCCAGCAGTGGCGGATGTCTCCCGACCGCGACGTCGCGCTGAGCCGGGCGGGCAGGTCGACGCCGATGTGCTTCGCCAGCACCTCGGCGACCCCGAGCACCGAGACGGGCCGGCCGGTGCCGATGTTGATCGCCTCGCCGATGGCGCCGCGCGACCCGAGCGCGAGCACGGTCGCGCGGGCGACGTCGTGGACGTGGATGAAGTCGCGCAGCTGGGCGCCGTCCTCGAACACGAGCGGGGGCTGGCCGTTGATCAGCCGCGAGCTGAAGATCGCGGCGACGCCGGTGTAGGGGTTCGAGAGCGCCTGCCGCGGCCCGTAGGTGTTGAAGTAGCGCAGCGCCACGACGCCGATGTCGTACGCGCGCCCGACCGCCAGGCACATCAGCTCCTGGTCGAGCTTGGAGATGGCGTAGATCGAGGCGGGGTGGAGCGGCTTTGACTCCGCGGTCGGCACGGGTGCGGCGTGGCCGCCGCACTCGGGGCAGCGCATCTCCCAGTCGCGCGCGCCGAGCTGGCGGTCGCCGCGCACCCGCGGGTGCACGAGGCCGTGCTCGCCGCAGCGGTAGGCGCCCTCGCCGTAGACCGACATCGACGAGGCGACCACGATCCGCTCGACGTTGTGGCGCTCGTTCGCGAGCAGCTCGAGCAGCACGCCGGTGCCGCTCGTGTTGCCGTCGACGTAGCGCGTGATCTGGTACATCGACTGGCCGACGCCGACCTCGGCGGCATGGTGGACGATGGCATCCACGCCCAGAAGCGCCTGGCGCAGCGCGTCGGCGTCGCGCATGTCGCCGCGCACGAACTCCGCGTCGGCGGGGACGTGGCGCGGGCCGAGCCCGCGATGCACCTGCTCGACGAGCCGGTCGTACACACGCACGTCGTGGCCCGCCGCGAGCAGCGACTCGGCGACATGCGATCCGATGAACCCGGCTCCGCCGGTGATGAGCACACGCGACACGCTTCCTCGCGCTCCTCTCGAAGACATGAGTGAACCCGGCCGTGCATCGTCATGCACGGCGAACGCCCTTCCGGAGGGCACCTGCACCTGCGGATCGACCCGGTCCGCACCCCTCCAGCGAACCAATCGTGACCGCGCAATCGTTTCCTGTCAAGGAGCGATGGTAAAGACCGCGTCGGATGCGACAATGCCCGGCGTGGCGCAGCTCGAGGTGACCGAGGTGACCGAGACCGTCCTGCGGCCCTGCGCGCCGTACTCGCTGCAGGCGTCGGCGGGGTACGCCGACGCGACGCGGCGCTACCACGGCGGCGTGCTCGATCTGGTGGTCGTGACGCCCGGGGGGCCGGCGCAGATCCGGGTCTGGCAGCGGCGTGACGGCGATCTCGTGGCGCGCACGGGTGTGCACGAGCCCGCCGCGGTGCTCGACGCCCTGCGCTTCGTGCTGGCCGTCGAGGTCGACCACACGCCCTTCCTGCGCATGGCCGCCTCCGACCCGTTGCTCGCCGCCGCGGTGCGCCGGCGGCCGGGCCTGCGCCCGGCCCGCCTGGGGACGGTCGCACACGCCCTCGTGCGGGCGGTGTGCGGCCAGCTGATCACGGCGCGCGAGGCGATGCAGATCGAGCGCCGCCTGCTCGCGGCGATCTGCGACCGCGTCGGCGAGCTGCGCCCGCCGCCGGGAGCGTCCGAAATCGGCCGCCTGAGCGCGGCTCGGGCCGAGCGTGCGGGGCTCTCGCCGCGGCGGGCCGCGGCGCTCGTCCGCGTCGCCCGGACGCTCGACCTCGAGCGCCTGCGCACCGTGCCCGCGCAGGCCGCGGTCGAGCGGCTGTGCGCGGAGCCGGGCCTGGGTGTGTGGTCGGCGGGCGTGATCGCGGGCAAGGGCCTGGGCTCCTACGCCCACGGGCCGGTCGGCGACCTCGGCCTGATCAAGCTCTGCTCGGCGCTGCTCGGGCGCCGGGCGGGTGTGCAGGACACGGCGGACCTGCTCGGTCGCTACGGCGAGTGGGCCGGTCTCGCCGCCGCCCACCTGCTTGCCCATCCGCTCGCCCACGCCCGCTGGGCCGTGGCGCGCGCGGGCTGATCAGTCCCAGAGCGCCGTGTTCGCTCCGGCGGCGCGCAGCGCCGCGGTGCGGGAGGCGTAGTCCTGGATCGTGGTGATCAGGCCGTCGTGGAGCGTGAAGACGATCGAGGCCGTGCCGCGCCGGGAGCTGGGATCGTCCGCCTCGTGCAACGGCGCGCCGACCGTCGGCGCCCGCACCGAGAGCACGACGTTGTCGCCGGCGGCGACGAGCTCGATCGCCTCGACCTCGGGCAGGTCTTCGGTGGTGGAGCGGACGTTCTCGAGCACCGCTGCCCGGTCGGGGCAGTAGAGCGCGGGCCGCACGCCGCGGTGGGTGACGTCGGGGGCGAGCCGGGCGGCGAGAGCGTCGAGGTCGCGCCGACGGAGCGCATCGAGCCAGTCGCTGAAGATGATCTCGATGTTCGACTTGGGTGGGTGGACTGTCGTCATCGCGCTCCTGTCCCTGGTGCCCCGCCGCCTGCAGAGTACGTCAGGGAATGGGAACGGCGGCGGTGGAGGCGCGAGGGGTGGGTGTTCGCACCGCCACCGCCGCCGGGATTGACCAGCGGCGTCGCTACCGCCGGTCAGTCGTCGCCACCGCCGCCGGAGCCGCCGTCGCCCGAGCCACCGCCGGAGCCGCCGTCGCCGGAGCCGCCGTGGTGGCCGGAGCCGTCGTCACCCGAGCCAGACTGGTCGCCGGAGCCGCCGTTGCCCGGGCCCGAGCTCGTGCTGCCGGGGCCGGAGTTGTCGGTGCCCGAGTCGTCGTTGCCGGGGCCGGAGTTATCCTCGCCCTGGGTCTCGGTGGCCGTCGTCGTGCCGCCGTTGTCGTCGCCGGCCTCGTTCTCGTTCTCGACCTCGCCGGCCTGGCCCTGGACGTCCTCGCCGGGCTCGTTCGCGCGGCCGCGGGCGTCGCCGGCCTCGGCCTCATGCGAGCGGCTGGTGCGCGGCGCCTGCGTCGCGAAGCTGCGGACGGTCTTGCCCGCCGCCGGGTGGCTGACGTGGTGGGCGGGAGGCGTGGGGCTCGACGAGGCGGCGCTCGCCGCAGTCGCCAGGAAGGCCGCCGCGGCTGCGGCGGCCGGGATGCCGGCTGCGACGGCGATCCTGGTGGTGAGGGTGCTTCGGGCCATGTGCTGCTCCTTCGATCTCGCGGTGTCGGTTGACTCCACTCACCGTAGGAGACGCTGGGTTAGGGCCGGGCTATGGCGCGGAACGGGATGGTTAAGCGCTTGGCAAGGTCAGCTGTCGCCACCGCCGTCGCCACCTCCCGAGCCGTGGCCGCCCCCGTCGGAGCCGCCGCCGGACCCGCCGCCCGAGCCACTGCCGGACCCGCCGTCCGAGCCGCCCGAGCCGCCCGACCCGCCCGAGCCGCCGTCGGAGCCGCCAGACGTCGCGGCCGTCGTGCCGCCGCCCCCGCCGTGCGTGTCCGTCCCCGTCGTCGCCGTCGTCGTGGTGGCGGAGCCGCTGCGGTGGCGATGCCGGCGGCGGTGGTGATGGGCGGGAGCGGTGGTCGCCGGTCGCGGCGCCGACTGGCCGGTCGCCGCGCCGAACTGCGGCGTGACGACGCTCGGCGAGTCGCCGACCGCCTCGTCGGAGGCGTAGAAGACCGCAACCGCCATCACCGCCGGGAGCGCGACGGCGGCGAGGACGAGCAGGATCGGCATCAGGCGCGCGCGCATACGCTCACCGTAGGCGCTGCTCGCCCAGGTGCGGGTTCGGACCGGGTTAGGAGTTGGCAATGCCGCCCTCCGAAGCGGGCACCAGGTGCACCGCGATGCACGTGCCGGGGCCGCCTGATTCGACGCCCGCGCGGCCGCCCCAGCGCCCAGCCAGGTCGCGCACGATCGCAAGCCCGAGGCCGGTGCCACCGGGCGCGGCGCCGCCCGCCCGGCCGCGGTAGAAGCGTTCGAACACGCGCGCGGCCTCGGCCGCGTCGATCCCGTGGCCGTCATCGCGCACGCGCAGACATCCGTCGGCGGCCACGGCGACCGTCACGGCGCCACCCGGCGGGCCGTAGACGATCGCGTTCTCGATCAGGTTGTCGAGCACGATCGCGATGTCGGCGGCGTCGCCCGCGACCACGACCGGATCAGGCGGCTCGGCGAGCGTGAGCGTCCCGCCGCGCTCGGCCGCCACCGGCCGCCAACGGTCGGAGGCCGCGCGCGCCTGCTGGCGCAGATCGCAGAACGCCTCGGCCTGCGGCGGCACGCCCGCGCGCGCGAGCACGAGCAGGTCGGCGACCAGGCCGGCCAGGCGGTCGACCTCCCGGAGCGCGGCCTGGGCGTCGGCGTTCGGTGGCGGCCCGGCCGCGATCGCCTCCAGCCGCAGCCGCAGGCCGGTGAGCGGTGTGCGCAGCTGGTGCGAGGCGTTGCCGACGAACTCGCGCTGCGCCTCGATCAGACCGACCAGCTCGTCGGCCATGCGGTTCATCGCCCGGGCGACGTCGGCCACGTCGCGCGGACCGGCCTCGGGCGCGCGCGCGTCGAGGTCGCCCCGGCCGAGCCGGCCGGCGGTGGCGCCGAGCGCGTGGATCGGTTTGGCGAGAGAGCTCGCAAGCAGCCAGGCGACGCCCATGCCGACGATCGTGACGGCCGCCGCCACCGCGCCGATCGCGAGCCAGCTGCGGCGCACGCGCGAGTCGACCGCGGCGATCGGCTGGGACAGGCGCACGGCGCCGACGACGCGGCTGCGGTCGAGCACGGGATAGGCCACCACGAGCAGGCTGCCGCCGAGGTCGGCGCTGTGGCGGATCAGGCGCACGCTGCGGCCCGCCAGGGCGGCGGCGATCTCAGGCCGGCCGGCCGTGGCAAAGCCGACCCGGGCCGGATGCGCCCGCTGCGAGTCTGCCAGCAGCAGGCCGCGGCCGTCGGTGACGACGACGCGCGCGTCGGTCTCGGCGCCGTAGCGCGCCACCGCCCGGCGGACGCCGGGGACGCTTCGCCCTGGCAGCGGCGCCCCGCCGAGCGACGCCGCGATCACCTGCGTCTGCGAGTCGATCCCTGCGTAGAACGAGTCCTTGGCCCGCCGGTCGACGTTGACGGCGAGCGGCACGGCGAGGGCGACGACCGTGAGCGCGAGCAGGTATGCGAACGCCGCCAGCAGGCGTCCGCGCAGCGTCACCCGGCGAGCTCCGCGGGGGAGGCGAACCGGAACCCGACGCCGCGCACGGTGTGGATGTAGCGCGGCTCCGCAGCATCGTCGCCCAGACGCCGGCGCAGGCCGGCGATGTGGACGTCGAGCGTCTTGGTCGATCCGAACCAGTCGACGCCCCACACGTCGTCCATCAGCCGCGAGCGCGCGAGCACGGTGCCGGCGTTCGTCATCAGCGCGTGCAGGAGGTCGAACTCACGCCGCGGCAGGTCGAGCGGCGCGCCGGCTTGGGTGGCCTCGTAGCGGGCGGGGTCGATGCGCACGTCGCCGACCTGCACGGCCGTCGACGGCGCCTCGGTCGCCGGCGCCGGTGCGCGCTCGCCCATGCGCCGCAGCACGGCGCGGATGCGGGCGACGAGCTCGGCCATGCTGAACGGCTTCACCAGGTAGTCGTCGGCGCCGAGCTCGAGGCCGACGACCCGGTCGGTCTCGAGGCCGCGGGCGGTGAGGATGATGATCGGCACCTGCGATGTCGTGCGGATGGCGCGGCACACGTCGCGGCCGTCGGCGTCGGGCAGGCCGAGGTCGAGGAGGACGATGTCCGGCTCGGCGCGGCGCACCGACTCGACGCCCTCGGCGCCGGTGGTGACCAGCGAGACGACGAAGCCCTCGCGCTCGAGCGCCGCGCGCAGCGGATCCGAGATCGACGCCTCGTCCTCGATCACCGTCACCTGCCGGCCTCGTGCGGGTGCCGCCCACTGCTCTGCCGGGTGCATGGGGCCGGAGTCTAGGTAGGCGGCACTCACCGCAACGGTGACCGTCGTGACGGCCCGCCGCTACCGCAAGGCGATGATTCGCCTCACGGATCTGCAACAGTTGCTGTTGCATCCCTTCCAGTTGCGGTTCTGGTCGGATACGGTGAGATCGAGCTCCGGGGCGGCCGGAGCGCACGAACCAAAGCAACGTGCCGATCGGCCCTCGGTGACCCCCCGCGAGGCCCGGCCGCAACCCCAAGGAGCCACTCCCCATGGCTGGATCCACCGTGCTCGTCGTCGACGACGAGCCCCGTATCGTGGCGTTTCTCACCGAGAACCTGCGCGACGACGACTTCAGCGTCCTCACCGCCGCCACGGGCGCCGAAGCGCTCGAGCTGCTCGGCCGCTCCCGGCCCGACGTCATCCTGCTCGACGTCGTGCTGCCAGACATGAGCGGCTACGACATCTGCCGCACGGTTCGCCACGGCGACGGGATCAACGACCCGTGGGATCCCGACCTCGCGATCATCATGCTGAGCGCGAAGGCCGAGCACACCGACCGCGTCCGCGGCCTCGTGCGCGGCGCCGACGACTACGTCACGAAGCCTTTCCACTACCCCGAGCTGCTCGCCCGCATCGGCGCCGTGCTCGGCCGGATCTCGCGTGCCCGCGACCGTCAGGTGATCCGCCACGGCGAGCTGGCCGTGAACATGCTCTCGCGCGAGGTGACCGTCGGCGGCATCCGGCTCGACCTCTCGGCAAAGGAGTACCAGCTCCTGACCACGCTGGCGGCCGAGCCGGAGCGGGTCTTCACGAAGAAGGAGCTGCTCGAGACGGTGTGGGGGTTTCGGTCGCAGGGGCGCACGCGTACCCTGGACTCCCACGCAAGCCGGCTGCGCCAGAAGCTGCGCGCCGAATCGGACGCGGCCTGGATCGCGAACGAGTGGGGCGTCGGCTATCGCCTGTGCAGGCCACAGTGATCCGCGAGGCGCTGCGCCGGCGCAGGGGCGACGTCGACGAGCGGCTGCAGGCCTCGGTCGAGGAGCTCTCGACGCTGCTCGCGCGCGAGGAGCGCGCCAGGGCGGAGTTCATCGGCAAGGTCTCGCACGAGCTGCGCACGCCGCTCACGGTGATCAAGGGATACGTCTACACGCTGCACCGCGGCGAGTCCGACCCGGCCAAGGCGGCGAAGCTCGACGTGATCAACGGCGAGTGCGAGCGGCTCGGCTACCTGATCGAGGACCTGCTCGAGCTTTCCCGGGCCCGGGCCGGCGAGCTGCGCGTCCACGCCGAGGTGTTCCCGCTCGAGCGCTGCGTGAGCGAGGTCGCCGAGCGGCTACAGACCGTCGCCGAGCAGGGCGGCGTGCGCGTGTGTCTGGACTGGAGCTGCAACGGCGGTCTGATCAGCGGCGACCAGAACCGGGTGCGCCAGATCTTCGCGAACCTGATCACGAACGGCATCAAGTACGCCCCGCCCGGCACGGCCGTCACCGTCCGCGGGACGCGGGTGCACGACACACTCCAGGTCGAGGTGGAGGATGGCGGGCGCGGCATCGCCGAGGCCGACCTGCCGTTCATCTTCGACGAGTTCTTCCAGACCGAGCGACCCGAGCCCGGCGCAGGCCTGGGGCTTGCGATCGCGCGCGAGCTGACCGTGGCGCACGGCGGCTCGATCGACGTCGCCAGCGCCGTCGGCAGCGGCACCCGCTTCACGGTCAAGCTGCCGTGCTGGAGCGCCGAATGAGCGCTCGGCCGGCCCGGCGGCTGCGCGTGGCGGCCGGGGCCGACGCATCCGCCCCGGCGGCGGTGGAGAGGCCCGTCCAGCTCGTCTCGGCGCTGACGGCCGCCGGCCGCGTCGCCAGGGCGGAGGGGCTCGCGGCCGTCGGCGTGATCGGCCACGAGCTGCGTCTGCCGGGCATCGGCGGTCGCTACCTGGCCGGGATCGCCGCGCACGCGCATGCGCGCGGCTGGGGCGCGCTCGAGGTGGTGGCGCTGCTCGACGCGGTCGAGGCCCGCTCGGCGATGTGGGTGGTCACGCCGTCGGCCGGGTCCCTGCGCCGGGCCGGGCTGATCGCGGACGGCCGCGGCCCCCGGCGCGCCTGCGCGCGCTGGTCGGGCGGGCGCTGGGCGCGCGTCCCCGTCGATCCCTCGGCGCTCGCCGCCGTGGCCGCTGCCGGAGGCACGCGGGCGGTGTGCGCGGCGGCCGTGTCCGGGGCCCGCGCCCCCGAACGCCTCGTGGCTGCGGTACAGGCCGAGGGCGTGCACGTCGGCGCGCTCGAGCGGGGCCTGGCGGCGTCGCTCGGGGTGGATTGGACGGTCGAGCTGCTGGTGGCCCCGGCGCTTCCGGCCGGCTCGCTGATGGCGTTGCGCGAGCGGGTAGCGGCCGCGCCCCGCTGTGGCTGGTGCGGCGTCCCCGTGCTCGGCCCGGCCTGCCGTCGCTGCCTGCCCGGGTCGCGCGCATGAGCCGCCATCGCCGCCGCAGCATCGCGTTCGCGCTTGCCGGCGTCGTGCTCGCGGTGCTTGCCTTCGGCCGTCTGGCTGCCGACGGGCCGGGGCGCGTCGTTGCCGCAGCGCGCGTCGAGCGCGTCGTCACGGTTCGCACCGTCGCCGCCGGCAGCCGGATCACTGCCGCCGATCTCGGCGTCGTGCGCGTCCCGAGCGCCGCCGCCTCGCCCCACCAGCTCTCGGCCCCCGGGCAGGCGATCGGGCACCGGACAGCGGTCACGCTTGCCGCCGGGGCGCCCGTGATGGACGCCGAGCTGGTGGCGAGTGCCGCTCCACCTGACGCGCGCGCCGTCGCGCTGCGGCTCGACGACGCCGCGGGCATCCCCGCGGGCGACCTGAGCGGCGTGCGCGCCGATGTCTACGTGACACCGCCTGGTCGGGTGCCCCGGTCACGTCTGGTCCTCGCCGATGTCGTCGTCCTGGCCGCCGTCCGCTCGGACGGAGGATCCGTCGCGACGCTGCTCCTGCCCCGCGCGGCGGTGCCGGTCGCGATCGCCGCCGAGTCGGAGGGCGCGCTACGACTTGTGGTGCACACGGTGGGTGGGCGGACGTGATCGTCCCCGTCCTGCGCTGTCTCGTCGTTGCTGCCGATCCCGTGCTGGGAGCCGAGATCAGTGCGCTTGCCGACGATCTTCCCGGCGTCCAGCTCGTCGGCGTGATCGCACCGTTTCGGGCCGTCGCAGGGCGCCTGCCGCCGTGCGACGTGGCGCTCGTCGCTGATCCCGGCGAGGGCGGCGCCCCGGGCCTGCGCCAGCTCGTCGCCGGGTGCGACCGCCCCGCCGTCGTGTTGGCACGGTCTGTGGGGATGGATACCTACCGGCGGGCGCTCGGTGCCGGCGCGCGGGCGGTGCTCCCGCTGCCTGCGGTGCCCTCCGCGCTCGGCGACGCTCTCGGCGAAGCGACCGCCACCACCGCACACACGGCGACGGCGCCCGCGGGGAGAGTGGTGGCCGTGGCAGCGGCCAAAGGCGGCGCCGGTGCGACGGCGATCGCGCTCGCGCTCGCCCGTCTGGTCGATGGCCTGCTGGTCGATCTGTCCGGGTCGCGCGCCGACCTCGCCGCGCTCCTCGGCTGCCGCGCCGATCGCTCGCTGGCCGACCTGGCGCACGTTGGCGACGGCCTCGCAGCTGCGGTCGAGACGGTCACGGTCACGCATCCGTGTGGGCTGCGGCTCGTCCCCGGCCCCGAGGGTCCCGAGATCGCCGCGGCGCTCCCGAGCGGGTTCGCCGCCGCCCTCGTGCGCGAGCTGCGGGCAACCGCGCCCGCCGTGGTCGACGCGGGCGCCGCCGCCTTCGCAGCCTCCCGCGAGGTGGCAATCGCGACGGATCGCACGCTGGTCGTCGTGACGCCCGACGCCTACGCCGCCGCCGGCGGCCGCGAGCTCGTCACCGGACTGACCCGGTGGGGCGCCGGCACCGACGCGATCGCCGTCGTCGTCAACCGGTGGAGCCGCCGCTCCGAGCTCTCGCTGCGCGGGATCGCGCGCACGGTGGGAGCGCCCGTTGTTGCGGCGGTGGGCGTCGACGTGGCAGGCATGGGCGCGTTCGCGAACGGCCAGGCCCGGCTCGAGCGATGGCCGGGGCGGTCGCATGCGGCGGCGCTGCGCGATCTCGCCGCGGAGCTCGCCGGGTGAGCGACCCGGTGGCCGACCTGGCGGGCGCCTATCGCGATCGCCTGCGGCGCGAACTGCTCGAGCGCCCGCCGGCCGGCGACCTGCGCGCCGCCGCCGAGCGCGCCGCGTGGGAGCTCGTCCGTGCCGATCGGCTCCTGCTCGAACCCGCCGATGCGCGCCGGCTGATCGCGGGCGTCGTTGACGACACCGTCGGCATCGGCCCGCTCGACCCGCTTCTGCGCGACCGCGGCGTGACCGAGGTGATCGCCAACGGCCCGGCCAACGTGTACACCGAGCGCGGCGGGAGGCTCGTGCGCGAACCGGTCGCGTTCCGCGACGAGGAGCACCTGCGCCAGGTGATCGACCGCGTCGTCAGCTCCGTCGGCCGGCGCGTCGACGAGTCGAGCCCGATGGTCGATGCGCGCCTGGCGGACGGCAGCCGCGTGAACGCCGTGCTCCCTCCGGTTGCCCTTGACGGCCCGCTGCTCACGATCCGCAAGTTCGGCCGGTCCCCGATCGGCGTGGCCGACATGATCGCGTCGGGCAGCCTCACCCGTGGCCAGGCGGAGCTGCTCGAGCGGTGCGTGCGCGGGCGGCTGAACGTCGTCGTCTCGGGCGGCACCGGCACGGGGAAGACGACCCTGCTGAACGCCCTGGCCGGGTTCATCGACCCGTCGGAGCGGATCGTCACCGTCGAGGACGCGGCCGAGCTGCGCCTGCCGCAGCCGCACGTGGCCAGGCTCGAGAGCCGGCCGCCGAACGTCGAGGGCCGCGGCGAGGTGACGCCGCGCGCGCTGGTGCGAAACGCACTGCGCATGCGGCCCGACCGCATCGTGGTCGGCGAGGTCCGCGGCGGCGAGGCGCTGGACATGCTGCAGGCGATGAACACGGGCCACGACGGCTCCCTCACGACCGTCCATGCCAGCTCGCCCGCCGACGCCGTGCGCCGGATCGAGACGATGGCGCTCATGGCCGGACTCGACCTGCCACACGTGGCGGTGCGCGAGCAGGTCGCCGCGGCCGTGGACGTGATCGTCCACCTGGTGCGCGAGGGTAACGGCTCGCGCAGGGTGCGGTTCGTCGACGGCCGCAGCCGTGATGGCCGGCTGCAGATGCTCGACGTCCGTCTGCTGGCGGCGCTGCTGGAGCACCGGTGCCACACCACCGCGTGATCCACGCAACGGGTGAGGCGCTCGTCCGCCGCCGCCGCGAGCGGCTGCAGGCCGCGCAACTCGCGGTCGTCGTCGAGATCCTGGCGGCGCATGTGCGCGCGGGCAGGTCGTTGCGCCAAGCGCTCGCCGATGCGGTCGCCGATGTCCCCGAGCCGGCGGCCGGGCGTGTGGCCGAAGCGGCGGCCGATGCGGCGTTGGGCGCTCCTCCCGACGCGGCGCTGCGAACGCTCGGCACGAGCCGCGACGTGGCATACCTGGCCGCGGCGGTGCGCCTGCACACGCGCTCGGGCGGTGATCTCGCGCTGCTGCTCGAGCGGATGGCCGAGCTCCTGCACGAGCGGGCCGCTCAGCGGCGGGCGGCGGAGGTGGCGACCGCGCAGGCGCGTGCCACGGGCCGGATCGTCACGGCGATGCCCGCCCTCGGTGTCGCGGCGCTCTACCTGGTCGACCGATCGGGCTTCGACCTGCTCGTGCGATCGCCGCTCGGCTGGGTGGCGCTGGCCGGGTCGGCCGGCCTGGCCGCGGCCGGCCACGCCCTCATCACCCGTCTGTCGGAGGTCGAACCGTGATCGGCGTGCTCCTGCTGGCCGCGGCCGTGGGCGCCTTTGCGGCGGCCCGCGGCGCGGCCCGGCGCGACCGCAACCTGAACCCGCGCGAACGTGCGTCCGCACCGAGCCCGTCGGTGCGGCTGCTGTGCGCGCTCGGACGGTTGCCCGCCGACCGGCTGCGGGGTCGCCTGCCGCGGCTCGCGCGCGGGTGGCTGCCCGCCCTCGGCGCGGTGCCCGCCCCGGCGGGCGTCGACCCGGCCGCGTTGCGCGCGGGGGCCGCGATGGCGTTTGCCGGACTCGCGGCCGCGGCGCTCGTCGTGATCGGCGCTGTCACCGGTGTCGTCGCGGCGCTCGTCCTCGCGGGGTTCGGCGCGGCCTACCCCGAGCTATGGCTGCGCGCGACCGCTGCGCGCCGCGCTGAGCGGATCGAGCGGCGGGTGCCGGAGCTCGTCGAGCTCGTTGCGAGCATGGTGGCGGCCGGTGTGGGCGTCGATCAGTCGCTGCGGGGGGCGGGGGAGGCCGTGGGCGGCGAGCTCGGCGAGGAGCTCGAGCGCGTGCACGCCAATCTGGCCCTGGGACGGGCGCGGTCGGACGAGCTGCGCGATCTGGCGCTGCGCACCGGGTCGGTATCGCTCGGGCAGCTCGCGCTCACGCTGCGCCTGAGCGATCGGCTCGGCGTGCCGCTCGCGGAGGCGCTGCGACGGCAGGCCGACCGGGCGCGGATGCAGCGGGTGCGGATGGTGCAGGAGCGCGCGGCGAAGGCGGGGCCGCGGGTGCTCGTCGTGGTCGTCTTCGTGCTCGTGCCGGCGGCGCTCCTGCCGCTCGCGGCGGCCGTCGCGCTCACCGTGTCAGGCTCGTTCACAGGGTTGTGACGCACGTGCAGCGTCTCGCCGCACACGCCTGACACCCGCGTCCGTAGCGTGTCTTCGATGCAGCGCGGCCAGGCCACCATCGAGTATCTCCTGCTGGTCATCGCGCTGATGCTGGGCATGTGCCTGCTCGTCCGCTATCCGACGCCCGTCGAGTGGATGGCCCGCGCGATCGCGCACGCGGTGTCGCACCGGCCGGCGACGCACGGGCATCACGGAGGCGGTCATCACCACGCCTCGCCGCACCGGCACCCGCATCCGTGCGTGTGCCCGGTCGTCAAGCTCGGTTGATCGCCGGCGCATTTTGGTCATCTTCGGGCGTGAGAATTGACTGGACGACCAGCACCGCGAGGTCGAGGGGCACGTGACCTCCGCGGACGGGCCCGCTTGACTTCCGCCCGTCCTGGGAAATAGCCTGGTATTCGCATCGACCCTGGTGTGGGGGAGTCGAGCATGAGGCAGCACGCGTGACCGAGGGCCGGGTAGAGGATGGGGTGACCCCTTCAGCGTCTGCCGTGGCGGCGCCGGAGGTCGTGGCGACGCCACCGGGAGGCCCCGGTGAGCACCGGCGGGCGGTGCCGAGCAAGCGCCGCAGGCGGCGGCTCCTGGCCGTGTTCCTCGTCGTGTGGGCGGTCGTCGTCGTCGCGGCCGCAGCGGCATGGTACGAGTACGGCCGGCTGTCGCACGACCTGCAGGTCTCCAACCGCCGCGTCGCCCCGCCGCTGCAGCACGCGCTCACGCCGGCGCCGGTCGGCGCGGCCCGGCAGACGACGCTCGTGGCGGGCATCGACTCGCACAAGAACGTCGCCGGCACCGTGATCCTGGCCCGCGTCGACTCGACCCGCCACGCCGTCGAGATCCTGACCGTGCCGTCGACCGTGGGGCTCGCGAGCGGGCAGCGGCTGCGCGACGTGCTGCGCTTCGACGGCGTCTCGCGCGCGATCACCCTGCTCTCGCACGACCTGCACGTTCCGGTGAACCATGTGCTCCTGATCCAGCTCGCCCAGGTCGGCTCGATCGTGCGCTCGCTGGGCGGCATCACGATCACGAACCCGACGCGGGTGCCGTACCACGTCAAGGGCGCGAGCGGCGTCTTCCCGGCTGGGCGGGTGGCGCTCACCGGCCGCACGGTGCAGCGGTACCTCGACCCCACCGAGCACCCGCTCACGCCGGGCATCGCCGCCGCAGGCGACTTCCGCCAGGCGGTCGTTGTGCGCGGCGTGACGGACAAGCTCGTGCACCTGACGACGCCGTCGGCGATCACCGGGTTGGGGCAGACGATCTCGCGCAACTTCAACACCGATCTCTCCGCCGAGCCGGTGCTCGGGATCGTCGCGGCGCGGCTGGGCGCGCACACGCTGGTCGACTGCCGGCTCGGCACGAGCGTCGACCTCGCCCGGCCACACGCGACGCCGACCGTTGCCGGGTTCCAGACGGCGACGCGCCGCGGTGCCTGCACCACGACGCCGCTGCAGACGAAGCTCCCCGCCGCGGCCGTCGCCGCCACGATCATCGCGACGATCGTGACCCACGGCGGATCGCAGGCGCTCTACTGGCTGGTCGTGGCCACGATCGCGATCTGGGGCGTCGCGGCGTGTGCGTGGATCCTGATGCTGCCCGCCGTCCGCGGCGTGCGCCGGCTGCCGCGCCGCGGTGCCCTGCCACGCCCGCGCCGGCCGGCGCTGCCGCACGTCGCGCGACCCTCGCTGCCGCACGTCGCCCTTCCACACATCGGGCTGCGCGAGCGTCCGCACACCCGCTACGGCCTCGTCTACCGGCGCCGGCGCTCGGGCTCGCGCATGGTCGTCCGCGTGCTGTCGGTGCCCGTGTCGATCGTCGTCGGCATGCTGATCGCACACGCCCTCTACTGAGCCGCCGCGCGCCGCGTGAGGGACTCACCCGGTCGCCCCGGCCTGCCGAAGTAGTCTTCGAGGACACCCGGAGCGAGGAGCGGATGTGGCAAACCAGAAGACGCGCCAGCAGCGTCGGGCAGAGGAGCGAGAGCGCGGGCAGCGGCTCCAGTCGGGCCAGACGTCGTCGCGCAAGCCGCTGCTCATGGCCATCGGCGGCGTGATCGGCATCCTTGCCGTCATCGCGGCGCTCGTCGGCGTCAAGCTCTCGCAGGGCGGCAGCTCGGCCACGTCCACGCCGCCGGCACACCCGGCCGGCCTCGCTCCCGCCGCCGTCGTCCACGGCCTTGCCACCATCCCGGCGGCCACGTTCGACACGATCGGCTACCAGTCGGCTGTCGGTGGCCTCAAACGCATCCCCGGCACGCCGGTAACGCAGAACGGCAAGCCGCTCGTCGTCTATCTCGGCGCCGACTACTGCCCCTACTGCGCGGCCGAGCGCTGGCCGCTGGTCACGGCCCTGCAGCGCTTCGGCACGTTCACGAACCTCGGCGCGACCCACTCCTCGAGCGTCGACGTCTTCCCGAACACGCCCACGTTCTCGTTCCACGGCGCGGGCTATGCGAGCAAGTACATCGCGTTCAACGGCGTCGAGGTGGCCACGAACCAGGTGCAGGGGAACGCCTACGCCCCGCTCGACACGCCCACGGCGCTCGAGAGCAGCCTCGCGCACAAGTTCGATGCGGGCGGGACGATCCCGTTCACCTACCTCGGCAGCTTCGCCGGCACGGGAGCGAGCTACAACCCGCAGATCCTGGCGGGGATGACGATGGCGCAGATCGCCCAGGCGGCGCGAAACCCGGTCAGCCCGCAGAGCCAGGCGATCCTCGGCACCGCGAACATGTTCACCGCAGCGATCTGTAAGCAGACCGGCGGCCAGCCCGCGAGCGTCTGCTCGGCACCGGGCGTCACCGCGGCCGCGAAGCACCTGCCGTCGTGACCCCGCCGGCCCGGCGGTGGGTGCCCGCGTGGGTGCCGGCGGTCAGCCTGGTCCTCGTCGCTGCCGGCCTCGCGGTGTCGATCTATCTGACCATCACGCATTTCACGACCACCGTTCAGCTGGCATGCTCGAACACCGGCACGATCAACTGCGAGAAGGTGACGACGAGCCCGCAGTCCTACATCGCCGGCGTGCCGGTGGCGGTGCTGGGGGTCGTCTTCTTCGCCGCCGGAGCCGCGCTGTGCCTGCCCGCGGCCTGGCGGTCGGCCGCCCCGGCCCTGCGCTACGCCCGCATCGGCTGGGCCGTCGGCGGCGTCGCCACCGTCGTGTGGCTCGTGTACGCGGAGCTCTTCAAGATCGACGCGATCTGCCTGTGGTGCACCGTGGTGCACGCGATCACGGTCGTGCTCTTCGGCGTGGTGCTGGTCGCCGAGGCGCTGATCGCACAGGCGATGTCCGGCCCCGACTCAGGGTAGTATCCGCGGCCATGACGACCCCCGAGACCTCGACGTCGCGCTGGTGGGTGCTGGTGACGGTGGTCATGCTGGTGTTCGCGCTGTTCCTCGTCGTCTACGTGAGCAAGTAGACCGCCGGGATGAGTGCGGCCGCCGCGGGCATCGTCAGCCTGAATCCCGCCGATCCCGCTGACCGCATCGGCACGTTCGTGCCCGGCGGCGGCATCGACGTCGACCGTGCGGTCACGGCCGCGCGCGCCGCCGCGCCCGGTTATGCCGCGCTGCCGGGGCAGGCGCGTGCGGACGCCCTGCACCGCGCGGCGGCGCGGGTCGAGGCCGCAGCGGCAAGCCTCGCTGATCTCGTCCGCCGCGAGGTCGGAAAGCCGATCGTCGAAGCGCGCGCGGAGGTCGCCCGCACGGCTGCGATCCTGCGCTACCAGGCCCAGGCGGCACTCGATCCCGACGGCGACACCTATCCGTCTGCCGACGGCCGCTCGCTGCTCTTCTCGCGGCGGCGGCCACGGGGCGTCGTGGCGGTGATCACGCCCTGGAACTTTCCCGTCGCCATCCCGGCGTGGAAGCTCGCGCCCGCGCTGGCCTACGGCAACGCGTGCGTGTGGAAGCCGTCGTCGTATGCCCCCGCGTGCGCGGAGGCGCTGCTGGCCTGCCTCGCGCCCGAGCTGCCCGAGGGCGTGTTGCAGGTCGTGCAGGGGCGTGGCGATGCAGGCGCGGCGCTCGTCGGCCACCCGGGCGTCGCCGCGGTGACCTTCACCGGATCGGTCGACACCGGCCGCGCCGTGGCGCGGATGGCCGTGGAGCGGGGAGCGACGGCGCAGTGCGAGATGGGCGGCCAGAACGCCTCGATCGTCCTCGCCGATGCCGACCTCGGGGGCGCGGCGGCCACGATCGCCGGCGCGGCCATGGGCTACGCCGGCCAGAAGTGCACCGCCACGAGCCGTGTGATCTGCGACGCCTCGGTGTATGCGCCCATGCGCGATGCCCTGGCCGCGGCGGTCGCCGGGATGCGCATCGAGGATCCGGCCGACGAGGCCTGCCGGGTCGGTCCGATGATCTCGGCCGACGCGCGGGCCGACGCCACCGCGGCCGTCGAGCGAGGCGTGGCGGCGGGTGGAAGGCTGATCGCCGGCGGGCATGTCCTTCCCGGGCCCGGAAGCTACCTGGAGCCGACCCTTGTGGAGGTCGCCGATCCGGCTGCCGAGCTCGCCCAGGAGGAGGTGTTCGCGCCGGTCTGCGCGCTGATGTCGGCGGCGGACGCCGGCGTCGCCGTCGACCTTGCGAACGGCGTCCGCCACGGCCTGGTGAGTGCGGTCTTCACGCGTGACCTCGATCGCGTCATCGACCTCGTCGGCCGGCTCGATACGGGCCTCGTGCGCGTCAACCAGCCCACGTCGGGCGTCGATCTGCACACGCCGTTTGGCGGCGAGAAGGAATCGGGCCTCGGGTCGCGCGAGCAGGGCAAGGCCGCGCGCGAGTTCTACACCAGCCTGCGCACCGTGCTGATCTCGCCCTCGTGCTAGCCTAGTCACGAGGTCTATAAGTGGCCGGTGCCCAACATCCGCGCGTCGCGGCCGACGTCGCCGTGTTCGCCTTCCTGGACGGGGCGATGAACGTCCTGCTCGTCCGGCGGCGCTACGAGCCGTACCAGAGCTACTGGGCGCTGCCGGGTGGGCTGATGGATGCAGGCGAGACGCTCGAGGAGGCGGCCGAGCGCGAGCTGCGTGAGGAGACCGGCGTCGCCGACACGTTCATGGAGCAGCTGGCCACGTTCTCGGACGTCGACCGCGACCCGCGCGGTCGCGTCATCTCGTGCTGCTACCTGGCCCTCGTCGACGGCGGCAAGGTGCGCCTGCGGCCCGGCTCGGACGCGCGCGAGGCGGTGTGGCGCCCGCTCGAGCCACTGCTGCGCGAGACCGGCGAGGCGCGCGTGCTCGCGTTCGACCACGACCGCATCCTGGCCTACGCCCGCCAGCGCCTGGCCTACAAGCTCGAGTACCAGAACGTGGCCTGGGGCCTGTTGCCAGAGGCGTTCACCCTGTCGGAGCTGCGGCGCGTCTACGAGGCGGGCATCGGCCGCGCCTTCGAGCCGAACAACTTCCGCCGCATCGCGCTCGGGTGGGGCGTGCTCGCCGAGGCGGGCGAACGGCCGACGGGCGGCCGGCCGGCCGCGCTCTACCGCTTCGCCGAGCGGCGGCCGCTGATCCTCGCCCAGAGCGCCCGGTATCGGCGGTCGACATGATCGCCTGGCCGCCAGCCGAGCTCCTGACCGACGAGTATCAGCTGGCGATGGCCGACTCCTACCTCGCCCAGGGCCTCGCCGACGAGCCGGTGGCGTTCGAGCTCTTCGTGCGCACGCTGCCGCCGCAGCGGGGGTTCCTGGTCGCCGCGGGGCTCGAGCGCGTATGCGAGTACCTGACCGGCCTTGCCTTCGGCGCCGATGCGCTCGGCTACCTGCGCCGGTCGCACACCTGCAGCGAGCCGCTCCTGCGCCACCTGGACGGCCTGCGCTTCACAGGTGACGTCGACGCCATGCCCGAGGGCACGGTCGTGCACGCCGGCGAGCCGCTCCTGCGCGTCGAGGGCGGGCGCATGGCCTGCCAGCTGGCCGAGACGTTCCTGCTGAACCAGGTGAACTTCCAGACGATGATCGCCACCAAGGCCGCCCGCATCGTCGCGGCCGCCGCGGGCCGGCCGGTGGTGGACTTCGGCTTCCGCCGCGCGCACGGCGCCGACGCCGGCCTGCTGGCGGCGCGCTCGGCGTACATCGGCGGCTGCACGTCCACCGCCACCGTCGCCGCCGGCTATTCCTGGGGCATCCCCACGTCCGGCACGATGGCCCACAGCTACGTGCTCGCGTTCCCGACCGACGTCGAGGCCTTCTGCGCGTTCCTGCGCGACCACCCCGACCGCTCGACGCTCCTGATCGACACGCACGACGCCCTCAAGGGCGCGCGCGCCGCCTGCGAGGCCGCCCGGGTGACCGGCGTCGTCCCGCAGGCGGTGCGGCTCGACTCCGGCGATCTGGGCGAGGTCACCGTGGCGGTGCGGGCGATTCTCGATGCGGGCGGGTGCGCGGACACGCGGATCGTCTGCTCGGGCGACCTCGACGAGTACCGCATCGCCGCCCTGCTCGCCGCCGGTGCGCCGATCGACGGCTTCGGTGTCGGCACGGCGCTCGTGACGTCGAGCGACGCGCCTGCGCTCGGCGGCGTCTACAAGCTCGTCTGGAGCGCCGGCCATCCGGTGATGAAGGCCGCGGGGGAGAAGTCGAACCTGCCCGGCCGCCACCAGGTGTTTCGCACCGCATCAGGCGACACGATCGGCCTCGCCGACGAGAACCTGCCCGGCGAGCGGCTGCTCCACCCGGTGCTCCGCGCGGGCCGGCTGGTCGCACCGCTGCCGCCGCTTCCCGACGTCCGCCGGCTGGCCGCGGCGCAGATCGCCGCGCTGCCCGCCACGGCGCGTGCGCTGGGCGACCCGAAACCGACTCCGCCACGGCTCTCGCCGCGGCTCTCCGCGCTCGAGGAGGAGATGTCATGACCCGCTCCGATCCGGCCACCGCGCTGCTGGTGGTCGATATGCAGAAGGACTTCTGCCCCGGTGGCGCGCTCGGCGTCGCCGGGGCCGACCTGCTCGCCCCGGCGATCGCGTGCGGCCGCCGCGCGCGCCGGCACCGTGGTCGCCACGCGCGACATGCACCCGGCCGACCACAGCTCGTTCGCCGCACGGGGCGGGCCGTGGCCGGCGCACTGCGTCGCCGGCACGCCGGGCGCCGAGCTGCACCCGGCGATCGAGGGGATGCGCTTCGACCGCCTCCAGGACAAAGGCACCGACCGCGACGGCGACGCCTACTCGGGCTTCGACGGCACCGACCTGGCGGAGTACCTGCGCGACCGCGGCGTCACGCGCGTGCTCGTCGCCGGCGTCGCCACCGACTACTGCGTGCGGGCAACCGCCCTCGACGCCGTGGCGGCCGGGTTCGAGACCACCGTGCTTACCGACGCCGTGGCGGCGGTGGACGTGGCGCCCGGCGACGGCCGGAGGGCGTTGGCCGAGGTGCGGGCGGCCGGCGGCGCGCTCGACCGCCTCGAGCTGCTGCGCGACGAGGCCGCCCTCGCTCCGATCCTCGACGAGAAGGCGGAGCGCCTGCGCGAGGTGATGCACGCCGCGGGGCGCGGCAAGGCGGTGATCGGCCTCTCCGGCGGCATCGACTCGGCCGTGGCGATGGCGCTCGCAGCCCGCGCGCTCGGGCCCGAGCACGTCATCGCCGTGCGCATCCCGTCGCGGCACACCGAACAGGTGCACATCGACGACGCCGAGGCGTCGGCCGGCGCGGCCGGGCTGCCGGATGCGAACCTGCTGACGGTGCGCATCGACCCGATGATCGCGGCGCTCGAGACGATGCGCCCGACGCTGCCGCAGTCGGCCATCCGTGAGGGCAACGCGAGCGCGCGGGCGCGCATGATCGTGATCTACGACCTCGCCCAGGAGCTGCACGCGCTCGTCGTCGGCACCGAGAACCGCACCGAGAACCTGCTCGGCTACTTCACGAGATTCGGCGACGCCGCCTCGGACATCGAGCCGATCACCGACCTCTACAAGACCGAGGTACGGGCGGCGGCGCGGGTGCTCGGACAGCCGCAGGCCGTGCTCGACAAGCACCCGACCGCGGGCCTCTGGGGCGGGCAGACCGACGAGGACGAGCTCGGCTTCACCTACCACGACGCCGACCGCGCGCTCGTGGCGATGTTCGACCTGGGGATGACGCCCGAGGGTGCGGCGCAGCGCACCGGCGTCGACCTCGACGTGGTGCGGCGGGTGCGCGCGCGTGCTGACGGCGTGGCGTGGAAGCACCAGGTGCCCCACAGCCTGGGGTGAGAGAAACGAGGGGACGGTCCCCGCGCGAGCGGGGACCGTCCCCTCTAGTTCAGGCCGCGCGCAGCGGCTGCATGTCGGCCGACGCGGCCAGCTCGCGCAGCGCCTCGGCCTCGAGCTGGCGCACGCGTTCGCGGGTGAGTCCGACGATGCGGCCGATCTCCTCGAGGTTGCGCGGGTCCTGGCCGTCGAGGCCGAAGCGCAGCTCCAGGATCAGGCGCTTGCGCTCGCCGAGGCGAGCGAGGCCCTCGCGAAGCCGCTCGTGACGCAGATGCGTCTCGGCCAGCTCCTCGGGGTTGCCGGCATCCGGGTCGGCGATCATGTCGCCGAGCTCGGAGTCGCCGTCCTCGCCGACCGGCTCGTGCAGCGAGACGGTCTTGCGGGCGAGGCCGAGCGTCTCGGAGACCGCGTCCGAGGTCAGCTCGGCGGCGCGGGCGATCTCGTCCTCGGACGGCTCGCGGCCGAGGCTCGCCTCGAGCGACCGGCGCGCGCGCTCGATCGCCCGCAGGCGGTCGGACACGTGCACGGGCAGGCGGATGGTGCGGCCGCTGTTCGCGATCGATCGCTGCACCGCCTGGCGGATCCACCAGGTCGCGTAGGTCGAGAACTTGAGGTCGCGCCGCCAGTCGAACTTCTCGACCGCGCGGTTTAGCCCCAGCACGCCCTCCTGGATCAGGTCCAGGAACGGCACGCCCTGGCCGCGGTACTGCTTGGCGATCGACACGACGAGGCGCAGGTTGGACTCGATCATCCGTCGCTTCGCAACGGGGTCGCCCGCCTCGATGCGCTTGGCGAGCATGACCTCTTCGTCCTTGGTCAGCAGCGGATAGCGGCCGGCCTGGCGCAGGAACAGGTCGAGGCTGTTCGTGGTCGCGATCTCGACCTCGACCACCTCGATGCGCTCCTCCGGCGCAGGCGGGTCGACGATGTCGACGCCGAGCTGAGCCAGCTCGTCGCGCAGCGCCTGCACGTCGTCCGCCTCGAGGTCGAGCTCGAGTGCGAGACCGGCCAGCTCGTCTTCGTACACGAGCCCCCGCTCCTGTCCAAGCTCCACCAAGAGCCGTGCTTCCGGCTCGATGACGAGCTGGTCAGTCATTCCTCATCAACTCCTCAAGACTCGCGAGAGTTCCCTGAAATCCGTTATCTGCCTAACGTTCTCCGTAGGCAGGCTATTCCCCGCCTGACGTCTTCTCTACGCCACGGGTGTTGACTGCGGATTGGCACCGCACTGAATTCCATCGGTCGGCGACCCCTACCGCCGATGGCTCTCTGCCGCCCGAACCCTACGCCTCCACCCGGAGGGCACACGCTCGCAGGGGCTCGCACCGCACCCAAAGCATACCCCCGGGCCGGACGGGTGAATACCCCCAACCGCCGGCGGCTGCGGGCGTCCGCTCTCAGCCGGTGACGCGCACGGCGCCCTGGTACTCGGCCGCGTACCAGGCGTCGGACAGGCTCGAGATCTGGACGACCGTGCCGGTGTGGGGGGCGTGGATGAACTCGTCGCCGCCGATGTAGATGCCCACGTGGCCGATCCCGGGCTCGAAGAACACCAGGTCGCCCGGGGCGAGCTGGTCGCGGGCCACATGCGGCCCGGCGTCCCACTGCGACCCGGTGAAGTGGCCGAGCTGGATGCCGAGCTGGGCGTAGACCCACATCGTGAGCCCCGAGCAGTCGAAGCCGGACGGGCTCGCGCCGCCCCACACGTACGGGACGCCGAGCTCGCCCATCGCGATCTGGACCGCCTGCGCGCCGACCGAGCTCGCCGGCGGCACCGGACCGCCGCCGACGGGCGGCGTCGTCACCGGGTTCGAGGGCTGCGTCGGCTGCGGCGCCTGTGCGGCTGCCGCGGCGGCCGCGGCGCGCGCGCGGGCCTGCGCGGCTGCGCGGTCCTTGCGCTGCTGCACGAGCTGGCGGATCTGCGCGTTCAGGCCGGAGATGAGGGACTGCTGGCTCGCGACCAGCCCCTTGATCTTGGCTTCCGCGCCCTGGCGGCGCTTGACGAGGTGGCGGGCCTGGATCGCCTCGACGTGCAGCAGATGCTGGCGAGTGGCCACCTGGTGCTCGGACACGGTGACGCTGTGCAGCACCGTCGCCTCGCTGCGCGACGTGCGGTTGATCACGTCGATGCGGTTGACGAGGTCGGTGAACGACTGCGCGCCGAGCACGTACATCGCGGCGTTGGGGTCGTCGCCCTTGTAGGCCGCGACGACGATGCCGGCGAGCTGCCTGCGCGCCGCCGCCAGGTTGGCCTTGGCGATCTTGAGCTGGATGCGGTTCTCGCGCTGGCGCCGCTGCACGCCGGCGTACTTGGACTGCGCCGCGTCGTACGCGTTGACGGCCCTGTCCTCGGCGGCATACAGGTCGTTCAGGTGGCCCTCGGCCGCCTGCGCCTGCGCGCGCTTGGACGCGATCGAGTCGGCACCGGCCGTCGCGGGTGCGCCCAACGCCGCCAGCAGGGCCATGACGAGGAGGGCGGCCAGGGCCGGGACGGCCCGGCGCCGCGGCCGCTGCTTCGACTGGCTCGACATCGCGCGGCACTTTACCACCTGCAATCACCTGCAAACGCAGGTGTTTTTGTAAGGATTTTCCGCCACGACGGGCGGAGCACCCGCGACGGCCGGCATCGGCAATCCGCCCGCATCTGCGCGAAAGTGGTCCCACTGCGTTGCGAAGTGGTGGAAAGTGGGGTATTGTGGGGCGGAATGGGAGAGTGCTCTGGTGCTGCTCGGCGAATCTGTCCAAAAGCTCGATGCCAAGAACCGCGTGACGCTCCCGGCCAAGCTGCGGCCGCACTTCGCCGACGGCGTGATCGTGGCCAAGGGGGTCGACAGGTGCCTGTCCGTCTACACGCCGGAGGGGTTCGAGCAGTTCGTGGACGCGCAGCTCGGGCCGCTGTCCCCGTTCAGCCGCCAGGCGAGGGTCATGAGGCGGCACCTGTACGCTGGTGCGTCGGAGTCCGAGCTCGACCGTCAGGGCCGGGTCATGCTGCCGCCGCCCCAGCTGGCACATGCCGGCCTCGAGCGGGACATCGTCGTCGCCGGGCTGCGCGACATGCTGGAGATCTGGGACCTCGCCACCTGGCGCAGGAACCAGGCCGAATCCGAGGGGAGCATTGAGGATGTTGCCGAATCTCTCTCACAGCAGTAGCGCGGTGATGGAGCACGTCCCCGTCATGGCGGCCGAGGTCGCCGACCTGCTCGAGCCGCGCCCGGGCGACACGGTCGTCGACTGCACGTTCGGCGCGGGCGGGCACGCGGCGGTGCTCGAGCCGCACCTGCGCGGAACCGGCACCTACATCGCCGTCGACCGCGACCACGAGGCCGAGCCCTTCTACGACCGCTTCGCCGCCGCGGCGACCAGCGACACCCGGTTCGTCCACGGCGACTTCGCGCTCGTGCTGCGCAACATGGCCGCGACCGGCGCGCGCGTGCAGGCGATCATGATGGACCTCGGCGTCTCGTCGATGCAGATCGACCGCCCCCACCGCGGCTTCAGCTACGCAAACGACGCGCCGCTCGACATGCGGATGGACGCGGGCGCCGACCTGACGGCCGCCGAGATCGTGAACACCTGGGACGAGCGCGAGCTGGCCGGCGTCCTGCGCACCTTCGGCGAGGAGCGCTACGCCTTCCAGATCGCCCGTGCCATCGTCCGCCGCCGGGCCGTGACGCCCTTCCGGCGCAGCGGCGACCTGGTCGAGGTGATCAAGGCCGCGATCCCGACCCCTGCCCGCTTCGGCCAGGGCCATCCCGCGCGCCGCGTGTTCCAGGCGCTGCGGATCGCGACCAACGACGAGCTCGAGTCGCTGCGCGAGGGGCTCGAGGCGGCCGTCGAGCTGCTCGCGCCGGGCGGCCGTATTGCCGTCATCAGCTTCCACTCGCTCGAGGACCGGATCGCCAAGCAGTTCATCCGGGACGAGGCCCGCGGCTGCACCTGCCCGCCCGACTTCCCCGTGTGCGTGTGCGGCCACCAGCCGCGCCTGCGTTCGCTGACGCGGCGGGCGGTCGTGGCCACGGTCGACGAGCGGTGCACGAACCCGCGCTCGTCGTCGGCCAGGCTGCGGGCGGCCGAGAGGACTCCCGCCCCGTGAGCATCGCCCTCCCGGCCCGGGCTCCGCGGCCCCGGCGAACCCCGGAGCCGCCGCCGGCGCCCGCGGTCGTCCCGCGGCGCGCTCGCCGCGTCCGCCCCCGCCGCATCACCGCGGGCGGCGCCGCGTGGGTCGTCGTCCTCGCGGCGTTGCTCGGCGGGATCGTCGCGCTGAACGTCGCCGCGCTGCGCGACAGCATCGACGTCAACCGCCTGCAGGCGCAGGCGCGCCAGCTGAGCGACCAGAACCGGCTCACGCAGAACCGGGTCACGAGCCTGTCCTCGCCGGTGGCGATCGGCCTCGCGGCGGCCAAGCTGGGCATGCGCCAGGCCGACCCGAACACGACCAAGTACCTGTCGCTGCGCCCGTCCTCCGCCCCCGCCAGCAGGTTCGCGACGCGCCCATGAGGCGGATGTCCGACCACCGCCTGCGGCTGATGCTCGTCGTCTCGCTCGCCGCGTTCGCGGTGGTCGTGGCGCGTGCGGTGCAGATCCAGGGCGTCGACGCCGCCGCGCTGACTGCGAAGGCGGCGCAGCAGCAGCGCGGCGAGACGCCGCTGCTCGGGCTGCGCGGCTCGATCGTGAGCGCCGACGGTCAGGTGCTCGCCCAGACGCAGCCGTCCCTGACGATCGTGTCTACGCCCAAGCAGGTGAAGAACGTGCGCGCGACGGCCGTCACCATCGCCCGCGCGATGGGCTTCCGCCCCAACCACCGCGTCAAGCGCCACAAGCATCAGGCTGCCCACAAGGCGCACAAGGGCCCGAAGCAGCAGGCCCCACCGAAGCTGCGGCCGAACCCCGCCTGGAAGCCGCAGGTCGCGGCGCTAGCGGCGGCCGTCCGGCGCGGCGGCTTCGTCGTGCGCCAGCTCCAGCCCGAGGTGGCCGCCCGCGTCATGCGCCATCACCTGCCCGGGATCTCGACAACTCCCGAGCTGCAGCGCTGGTATCCGGACGGGCCGCTGGCGTCGCAGCTGCTCGGCTTCACCGGCATCGACGGCAACGCCGGCCCCGGTGACGGCGCCGGGCTCGAGTACCAGCTGAACTCGGTGCTGGCCGGCCGCGAGGGCAAGCAGATCACCATCACCGACCCGAGCGGCGTCGTGCTCGACACGGTGAACGTGCGCAAGCCGCAGAACGGGCGCAACGTGACGCTCACGGTCAGCGCCGCGGTGCAGACCAAGGTGCAGGACGTGCTCGCCCAGACCGTGCGCAGCACGCACGCGGCGTGGGCGACGGGCATCGTGATGGACCCGCGCACCGGCGCGGTGATCGCCATGGCGACCGCGCCGGGGTACGACAACAACCAGGCGCACATGCAGCGCAACTCGAAGCTCTGGCGCAACCAGGCGCTGCAGACGATCTACGAGCCCGGCTCGACGTTCAAGGTCGTGACCTTCTCGGCCGCGCTCACCGCGAACCTGGTGTGGCCGGGCGAGGTGCTGCACAACGTCCCCGACCACCTCGCCTTCGGCAACAAGGTGATCCACGACGACATCCCGCACAAGCCGTGGGACATCACCGTGCGCCACATCCTCAAGATCTCGTCCAACATCGGCACCGACGAGATCGCGCAGATGGTGGGAAAGCACGACCTGATGCGCTGGATCCGCCGCTACGGGTTCGGCCGGTCGACGGCGCTGCACTTCCCCGGCGAGGCCACCGGCATCGTGCTGCCGGGCCGCGACTGGACGACGTCCTCGATCGGCACGATCCCGATCGGCCAGGGCATCGGCGTGACGGCGATGCAGATGGCGTCGATGTACCAGGCGATCGCAAACGGCGGCGTGATGGTGCAGCCGCGCCTGGTGCAGGGGATCCAGGGCCGGCGGATGCCGCGCACGTCGCAGCGGCGCGTGCTCTCGCCGGCCGTCGACAGCCAGATGGTCTCGATGCTCGAGGGCGTCGTCGACGGCGGCACCGGCATCCAGGCCACCATCCCCGGCTACACCGTCGCCGGCAAGACCGGCACCGCCCAGAAGCCGAACGGCCACGGCGGGTACTCGAACCAGTACGACGCCTCGTTCGTGGGCTTCCTGCCCGCCGAGCATCCCCAGGTCGAGATCATGATCGTGGTCGACTCGCCCAAGACGAGCCACTTCGGCGGCGCGGTCGCCGCGCCGGCGTTCGAGCAGATCGGCGCGTGGTACGCCAACCACGCAGGCATCAAGCCCGACCGTCCGGTTCACTAACCTACCCGGCGGAAGATGAAGCTCTCGACGCTGATCGAGGCCGTCGCGCCGCGCGAGGTGCGCGGGCGGGCGGAGGTTGACATCACCGCCGTCACCTATCGCGCCGAGGCCGCCGGGCCGGGCGCGCTGCACGTGTGCGTGCCCGGCTTCGTCGCCGACGGCCACGACTTCGCCGCGGTCGCCGTGCAAAACGGCGCGGCGGCGCTCGTCGTCGAGCGGCCGCTCGCCGTGGACGTGCCGCAGCTCGTCGTCGGCTCGTCGCGGCGGGCGATGGCGCTCGCGGCGGATGCCCTCTACGGCCATCCCAGCGGGGACCTCGCCGTCGTCGGCGTCACGGGCACGAACGGCAAGACGACCACCGTCTACCTCGTCCACGCGGTGCTCGAGGCGGCGCTCGGGTCGGCCGGCCTGCTCGGCACCGTCGAGTCGCGTGTCGGCGGCGCCGTCGAGCCGGTGGCGCGCACCACGCCCGAGAGCGTCGATCTGCAGGCGACGCTGAGGCGGATGGTCGACGCGGGCGACCGCGCCTGCGCGATGGAGGTCTCGTCGCACGCGCTCGAGCTCGACCGGGTCACCGGCGTGCGCTTCGCCGCCGCCGGGTTCACGAACCTGACGCAGGACCACCTCGACTTCCATCCCGACATGGAGGCCTACTTCGCCGCCAAGGCACGCCTGTTCGCCGAGGCGCCCGGCGCGATCAACGTCGGCGACCCGTACGGCCGCCGCCTGGCGGCGATGGCAGGCGGGCGGGTGCTCACCTACGCGCGCGCGAGCGACGCCGACGCCGATGTGCGCCCGCACGCGGCCGAGATCGGCGCGGGCGGCGCGATCGCCCTGATCGCGACGACGCCGCGCGGGCCGCTGCCGCTCGACGTGCGCCTGCGCGGCGGCTTCAACGTCGAGAACGTGCTCTGCGCGGTCGCGCTGGCCGAGCTGCTCGAGCTGCCGCACGCGGCCGTCCGCGCCGGCATCGCCGCCGTGCAGGGCGTCCCGGGCCGGTTCGAGGCGGTCGACGCCGGCCAGCCGTTCACCGTGCTCGTCGACTACGCGCACACGCCCGACGGGCTCGAGAACGTGCTCTCGTCCGCCCGCGAGATCACCGCCGGGCGGCTGATGTGCGTGTTCGGCTGTGGCGGCGACCGCGACCGTGGCAAGCGCCCGCAGATGGGGCGGGTCGCGCGGCGGCTGGCCGACCTGGCCATCGTCACGTCGGACAACCCGCGCAGCGAGGACCCCGAGGCGATCATCGCCGAGATCATGGATGGGGTCGCGATGGACGCCGAGCCCGATCGCCGCGCGGCGATCGAGCGCGCCGTCTCACTGGCGCGGCCGGGCGACGTGCTCGTGATTGCCGGCAAGGGACACGAGCAGGGCCAGCAGTTCGCCGATCGCACCCTCCCCTTCGACGATCGCACGGTCGCGCGGGAGGCGCTGGCCGGGCTGCCCGCGGCATGATCGCCCTCGCGGCCCGCGAGATCGCCGGCCTGTGCGGCGGGCACACGACGAGCGCCGCGCGCGTCACCGGCGTCGCCATCGACTCGCGCGCCGTCGCCCCGGGCGACCTCTTCGTCGCGCTTCCGGGCACGCGCACCGACGGCGCGCGCTTCACCGCCGACGCGCTCGGGGCGGGCGCCGCGGCCGTGCTCGCGGGCGGCCCGCCCGGCGCGGCGGGGGATGCGCACACGATCGTCGTCCCCGATCCGCTGATCGCGCTCGGCCAGATCGCAGGCGAGGTGCGGCGCCGGTCGGCGGCGCGCGTGATCGGCGTGACCGGCTCGACGGGCAAGACCTCGACCAAGGACATCCTGGCGGCGATCCTGGGGCGCCAGCTCGCCACGGTCGCAAGCTTCGCCAACTTCAACACCGAGATCGGCCTGCCGCTGACGCTGTGCCGGATCGACCCCGCCACCGAGGCGGTCGTCTGCGAGCTCGGCATGCGCGGGATGGGCCAGGTGGCGTACCTGGCCGAGATCGCCCGTCCAGACGTCGCGGTGATCACGTCGGTCGGCCCGGTGCACCTCGAGCTCGTGGGCTCCGTCGAGGCGGTCGCCGAGGCCAAGGCCGAGATCCTGCAGGCCCTCACGCCCGCCGACACCGCGGTCGTCCCGTACGGCGAGGCGCTGCTCGCGCCCTACATCGAGATGTGCCGCGCGCGCGTGATCACCTTCGGCGAGGCGCAGGGCGCCGACGTGCGCCTGGCCGGCCTGCGCTCCGACAGAGCGGAGATCGCCCTCGGCGGTCGAACCATCACGGTGCCGGTGAACTTCGACCAGCATCACAACGGCGTGAACCTCACGGCCGCCGTCGCGGCCTGCGTCGGCCTGGGCCTCGACCCGGACGACGCTGGCCTCATGGCCGGTGCGGGCGAGGTCGTGTTCTCGCGCTGGCGCGGCGAGCGCATGGCCCTTGCGGACGGCGGCTTCGTGATCGCCGACTGCTACAACGCGAACCCGGTCTCGATGCGGGCGGCGCTGCGCCACCTCGTCGCGGCCGCCGACGGCCGCCGCACCGTCGCCGTCCTGGGCGAGATGGCCGAGCTCGGTCCGGCCGGGCCCGGGCTGCACGCCGAGATCGGCCGTGAGGCCGCGGCGCTCGGGGTGGACGCGATCGTGGCCGTGGGGCCGCTCAGCCGCGCCTACGGCGGCGGCTGGTACGCCGACGCCGCCGCGGCGGTGGGCGCGCTGCCCGACGTGCTGCGCCCCGGCGATGCGGTGCTGGTGAAGGGCAGCCGCTCGGCCGGGCTCGAGGCGGTCGTCGAGGCGCTCACATGAAGCTCGTGCTGGCGGCCGGAGTGGTGGCGATGCTGCTCGGGATCGTGTCCGGGCCGGCGTTCATCGCGTTCCTGCGCCGCAACGAGTTCGGGCAGAACATCCGCGAGGACGGCCCGGCGGGGCACCAGTCCAAGCAGGGCACGCCGACGATGGGCGGGATCGGCCTGCTCGGCTGCGCGCTGCTCGCGTTCCTGATCTTCACCGAGCACACCGGCCCGGGGCTTGCGGTCGCCGGCACCGCGCTCGCGTGCGCCGGGATCGGCTTCCTCGACGACTACCTCAAGCTGACGCGGAGGCGGTCGCTCGGCCTGTCGGGCCGGTGGAAGCTCCTGCTGCTCGCGGGCGTGGTCGCCGGGGTGGGGCTCGTCGCCCATCGCGAGCACCTCTCGACCGACGTGTACATCCCGCTGCTCAACACCTATCTCGGCCTCGGGCCGGCCTACTACGTATTCATCTTCTTCGTCGTCGCGGGCGCCGCGAACGCCGTGAACCTCACCGACGGCCTCGACGGCCTTGCCGCGGGGACGGTCACGATCGCGACGCTGACCTACGCGGCGATGATGGTGGTGGCGTTCCTGGCCCACAACGGCGTGTATCCGGGGCACACGGTGCACGGCGTCTACCAGGGCAACCCGCGCGCGCTCGACCTCGCGATCATCGCCGCGGCCCTCGTGGGCGGCTGCGTGGGATTCCTCTGGTACAACGCGTATCCGGCCGATGTGTTCATGGGCGACACCGGGTCGTTTGGGCTGGGGGGCGGCCTCGCGGCGCTCGCGATCTTCACGAAGACCGAGGCGCTGCTCGTGGTCGTCGGCGGCGTGTTCGTGATCGAGGCGCTGTCGGTCGCGGCCCAGGTGATCTCGTTCCGGGCGTTCGGGAAACGGGTGCTCCTGATGGCGCCGCTGCACCACCACTTCGAGATGATGGAGTGGACCGAGAACAAGATCATCGTCCGCTTCTGGATCACGGCCGCGGGCTTCGGCGCGAGCGGCTTCGTCCTCTACTACCTCTTCTTCAGCAAGTACCGGTGAGCGAGCGCTACCTCGTGGTGGGCCTGCGCCGCTCTGGACTTGCGGCGTGCGAGGCGATCGCCCGTGTGTGGCCCGGCGCCGAGGTGGTCGCCGCCGATACCGACACGGGATCGGACGTGAGCCGGCTCGACGCGCTCGGGATCGCGGCCCACCTGGGGCCGGACATCGTCCCGGTCGCCGGGCTGACGGCGCTCGTCAAGAGCCCCGGCGTCCCGGGCGAGGTGGCCCAGGTGGCCGCCGCGCGCGCGGCCGGCGTGCCGGTCTGGAGCGAGGTCGAGCTCGCCGCGCGGATGCTGCCCGAGAATCCGATCGCGGGTGTGACGGGCACCAACGGCAAGACCACGACGACGCACCTGCTCGGTGCGATGCTGCGCGCCGGCGGCGTCGAGTGCGAGGTGGCGGGCAACGTCGGCCGGCCGCTGTCCGAGCTCGCCGGCCGGATCGGGCCCGAGACATGGATCGCGTGCGAGCTCTCGAGCTTCCAGCTGGAGGACATCGACCGGCTGCGCTGCCGGGTTGCGGTCATCCTGAACGTCACGCCGGACCACCTCGATCGCCACGGCGACCTTGCCGAGTACACCCGCTGCAAGCTGCGCATCCTCGAGAACCAGCGCGCGGGGGACACGGCCGTCCTGAACGGCGACGACGCCGTGCTGCAAGCCGCGGAGCTGCCCGGCGCGGGCGCCCGCGTGTGGTTCACCGCCGCCGACCGGGGCGCGATCGACTGGGAGCACGCGCGCCTGCGCGGCGACCACAACCTCGAGAACGCCCTGGCGGCTGGGGCCGCGGCACGGGCGGCAGGAGTCGGCGCGGCCGCGATCGACGCCGCCCTGCGCGGGTTCGACGCCCCACCGCACCGGCTCGAGGTGGTCGCGGCGGCCGGCGGCGTCGAATGGGTGAACGACTCGAAGGCGACCAACCCCGACGCGACGATCAAGGCGCTGACCGCGTTTGCTGGCGGCGTGCACCTGATCCTGGGCGGCTCGCTCAAGGGTGGCTCGTTCGCACCGCTCGCGGCCGCGATCGCCGCCGGGCCGGTGGCGGGCTCGTACCTGATCGGGGCGGCGTCCGACGCCCTCGCCGCTGCGCTCGCGGCGGCCGGCGCGCCGTTTCGGCGCTGCGAAACGCTCGAGCGGGCGGTGGCCGCGGCGGCCGCGGCAGCGCGGCCGGGCGACACCGTGCTGCTCTCGCCGGCCTGCGCGAGCTTCGACCAGTTCCGCGACTACGAGCACCGCGGCGACCGCTTCCGCGAGCTCGCCCGCACCGCCGCTGCATAAACGGGGTCTGACCCCGTTTATGCACGCAGGGGTTCGGGGCGCGGGGGCGAACAGGGCATCGGGGTGAGTGGTGTGCATGTCGCCGAAGCGAAAGCGGGCACCGAGCGTCCGAGGGCGCGGCGGCGGCCTGCGAGCAACACGCACCAGATCGAGTACCACCTGCTGCTGCTGCTGACGCTCGGGCTGGTCGCGTTCGGCCTGATCATGGTCTACAGCGCCTCGAGCGGCATCGCCGTCGTCAACGGCGCGAACCCGCTCTCGCCGCTCCTGCGCCAGGGCACCTACGCGGTGCTGGGAATCGCCTGCATGGTGGCCGCGGCCCGCTTCCGCTACCGCCGGTTGCGGATGCTCGCACCGATCCTGATGCTGATGGCGCTCGTCGGCCTGCTGATGGTGAAGGTGCCGGGCGTGGGCGTACGCATCAACGGCGCCGAGCGCTGGATCGTCGCCGGGCCGCTGACGCTGCAGCCGTCCGAGTTCGCCAAGCTCGCGATGGTCGTCTTCTGCGCCGCGGTGCTGACCGCTCGCAAGCGGGCGCCGCGGTCGATCAAGGAGCTCGTGAACCCGGTGGGCGGCGCCGCCCTGATCGTCTGCGGCCTGGTCGCGCTCGAGCCCGACCTGGGCACGACGATCGCGATCGCCGTCATGGTGACCGGCGTGCTGATCGTCGCCGGCACGCCCTTCCGGCTGCTCGTCGGCACCGCCGCGATCGTGTCGGCCGGGGCTGCGCTCGTGATCTCGCAGAACGCCTACATGCACGCCCGGCTGCTCGCCTTCATGCACCCGTGGCAGGACGCCGGGGGCAGCGGCTACCAGAACGTGCAGGCGCTGCTCTCACTCGGATCGGGCGGCATCTGGGGCAAGGGTCTCGGCCAGGGCACGGTCAAGAACGGCTTCCTGCCGGAGGCGCCGAGCGACATGATCGCCGCCGTGATCGGCGAGGAGCTCGGCCTGATCGGGATCCTGGTCACGGTCGCGGCGTTCGCCGCCTTCGCCGTGCTCGGCTTCCGGATCGCCATGCGCACGCGCGACCCCTTCGGCAAGTACCTCGCCACCGGGATCACGTGCCTGGTCACCGGCCAGGCGGTCGTGAACCTCGGCGCCGTGCTCGGCTTCCTGCCCCTCACAGGCGTCCCGCTGCCGCTGATAAGCTCAGGCGGATCGAGCCTGATCGTGTTCCTCACCCTGATCGGGACGCTCTTGAACGTCGCCGACGGCGAGCGGGCAAGCGCCCGCAAGGTTGTGCCTGCCGATGACACTGCCGCCAAGCGCAAACGGCCCGTCCCGCAGCCCGAGGGTGCTGATCGCAGCGGGGGGAACAGCCGGCCACGTCGTGCCGTCGCTGGCAGTCGCCGCCGAGCTCACGGCTAGGGGCGCCGAGGTCGTGTTCGCGGGGACGGCCGAGCGGATCGAGGCGCGGCTCGTGCCCGCCGCGGGCTATCCGCTGCACACCTACCACGTGAGCGGCCTGCCCCGGCGGCCGTCGCTCGGCCTCGTCCGCAGCCTCGGCCTGGCGGCGCTCGCGCCCGCCGCCTGCACCCGCATCCTGCGCCGGGTGCGGCCCGACGTGGTCTTCGGCGGCGGCGGGTACGTGGCCGGGCCGATGCTGGCCGCGGCGGCCGGGCAGCGAATCCCCGCGGCGCTGCTCGAGATCGACGCCCACCTGGGCCTCGCCAACCGCATGGCGGCGCCGTTCGCCCGGCGCGTCTTCCTGTCGTTCCCGATCGGCGACCTCGGCCCGCCGCGCTACCAGCTGACCGGGCGGCCGGTGCCGCGCGTGGTGCTCGAAGCGACCGCCGAGCAGGGCCGCAGCGAGTTCGACCTGCCCTCCGACCGCCCGGTGGTGCTCGTATTCGGCGGCAGCCTGGGGGCGACCACGCTCAACCGGGCAGCGACCGCAGCCTGGGCCGCTGACGACCCCGGCTTCACCGTCGTGCACATCACGGGCGAGCGCGAGTTCGCGACCGTATCGGGCCGGGCGGCGGCCCACTACCGCGTGCTGCCCTACACGCCGTCGTTCGGCCCCCTCCTGGCCGCCGCCGATCTGGTGGTGTCGCGTGCCGGCGGCTCGGTGTTCGAGATCGCCGCGGCGGGCAAGCCGGCGATCCTCGTGCCCTCGCCCAACGTCACCGCCGATCACCAGTCGCGCAACGCCGAGCACATCGCAGACGGCGGCGCCGCGATCGTGATCGCCGACTCCGAGCTGACCGCGGTGCGGCTGTCGGCCGAGGTCGACGCCCTCCTCGCCGACCCCTCCCGGCTGCACGGCATGGGTGACGCCGCCCGGCGGCTGGCGCGGCCCGACGCGGGCGAGCGGATCGCAACCGAGCTCCTGGCGCTCGCCCGGTGACGCTCGCCGACCGCAGGCTGCACATGATCGGGATCGGCGGCGCCGGCATGTCGGCGCTCGCGATCGTCACCTACGCGTGGGGCGCCGCCGTGTCCGGCTGCGACCGGGAGGGCTCGGAGTACTCGCGGCGTCTGCGCAGGTTCGGCATCGACGTGCGCGAGGGCCACGACCGCAGCCACCTCGAGCCCGGGATGGAGGTGGTCGTGTCCTCGGCCTTGCCCGACGAGCTGGACGAGCTGGCCGCCGCCGCGGAGCTCGGCCTGCGCGTTCTCGGCCGCGGCGAGCTCCTGGCCGAGCTCGTCGCGCAACGGCGCTCGATCTGCGTCGGCGGCGCCCACGGCAAGACGACCACGACGGCCATGATCGCCTACGCGGCCGACCGGATCGGGCTCGACCCGACCTGGCTCGTCGGCGGCGACGTCCCCCAGCTGGGCGGGAACGCCGGTCCGGGCGGGGGCGACCTGCTCGTGGCCGAGGCGGACGAGTCGGACGGGAGCTCTGCCCTGCTGCGGCCGCACGTCGCCCTGGTCACGAACGTCGACCTCGACCATCACGCCCGCTACGCGTCGCGCGCCGAGGTCGAGCGACTCTTCGCCGACTGGGTCGCGCGCGTGCCGGCCGACGGCGCGGTCGTCCTCGGCGACGGCGTCTCGTTTCCGGCCGTGGCCAGGGTGCTGCGGTTCGGGTTCGACGACGGGGCCGACTGGCACATCACCGGCTTCCGCGCCGGCCCCGACGGATCGCGGTTCTGGCTCTCGGTGCCGGGCGAGCCGCCGGTCGATGTCCGCCTGAAGGTGCCGGGGGCGCACAACGCCCGCAACGCCGCCGGCGCCCTGGCCGCGCTTCACGCGGCCGGCGCGAGCACCACCGAGGCGGCGGCGGCGCTGTCGGAGTTCACCGGCGTGGGGCGCCGGTTCGAGCTGCGCGGCACCGTGGCCGGTGCGACGGTCGTCGACGACTACGCGCACAACCCGGCCAAGGTGGCCGCGGTCATCGACGCCGCCCGCACGTACGCCCCGGCCAGGGTCGTGGTGTGCTTCCAGCCGCACCTGTACTCGCGCACCGCCGCCTCGGCGCACGCGTTCGGCGGGGCGCTCGCCGGCGCCGACGAGGTGGTGGTGACCGAGATCTACGCGGCGCGCGAGCGCCCGGTCGCGGGCGTCACCGCCAAGCTCGTCGTCGACGCCCTCTCTGAACGGCGGCCGGGGATGCCCCTCGCCTACATGCCCCAGCTGGACGACGCGGCCGCGTACCTGCGGGCCCGCGTGCGGGCGGGCGACCTCGTCCTCACGGTGGGCGCGGGCGACGTGCGCCGCGTGGGCGACGACCTGCTGCGATGAGCGCCGCGCCGGCCTGCGTCGAGGCGGACTACCCCGTGTCGCGGCTGACGACGGTCGGCACCGGCGGCCCGGCGCGCTTCTTCGCCCGCCCCGGGGACGCAGGGGAGCTGCACGAGGTGCTGCGGTGGGCGGCCGCCGAGGGGGTCGAGGTCGCGGTCGTCGGGCTGGGGTCGAACCTGCTCGTGGCGGACGAGGGCTACGACGGCCTGGTCGTGCGGCTCGCGGGCGACCTGGCCCGGATCGAGCGCGACGGCGACCGCGTCGTGTGCGGCGGCGGCGCGACGCTCGCGGCGATCGTCAAGCGCGCGACCGGCTGGGGCCTCTCCGGGATCGAGTTCGGCTGCGCGATCCCCGGCACCGCGGGCGGCGCCGTACGGATGAACGCCGGCGCCTACGGCGGCGAGCTGCGCGATGTCCTCGAGACGGCCGTCGTCGTTGGGGCGGCGGGCGAGCGGCGGGGCGGACCGGCCGAGCTCGGGATGACCTACCGGCACTCGAACGTCGCCGCCGGCGAGGTGGTCGCCGAGGCGGTGCTGCGGCTGCGGCCGGACGATCCCGACCGCATCCGCGCAACGGTGGCCGACATGCAGCGCCGCCGCCGCGAGGCCCAGCCGGCGAAGGTGCGCACGTTCGGATCGGTGTGGAAGAACCCGGGCGGCGCGCTCTCGGCCGGGCAGATGCTCGAGGCGTGCGGCCTCAAGGGGTTTGCCGTCGGCGGCGCCCGCATCTCGCCGGTGCACGCGAACTTCATCGAGAACGCCGGCGGCGCCCGGTCGGCGGACGTCGTCGCGCTCATGCGCGAGGCCCGCCGGCGCGCGCGCGAGCGCTACGGGGTGGAGCTCGAGCACGAGGTGCAGGTGCTCGGCCCGATCGCGGTCGACGAAGGCGCCTGACCGGGCAGGAGCCGCCCGCCCTCCGGCGAACTGGGTGGACATGTCAGCGGCTCACGTCGACCCGGCGCTTCGGCTGCGCCGGCGCGCGCTCCGTCGCTCCGAGGGCAAGCGCCGGCTGGCCGTGCTCGTGGGGGTCGTGGCGATCCTGCTCGTGCCCGCCGCCTACTGGGCGCTCGAGCACTCGTCCATCTTCTCGGCCTCGCGCGTCGTCGTCACCGGTGCCACCCCCCGGGTGGATGCGCTCGTGCGCGGAGCGGTCGCCGGCGAGGTCGCCGGCCACAGCCTGATGCAGGTTGACGCGTCGGCGCTCGCGGCCCGGCTCGAGGCGCTCCCGGACATCCGCACGGCCACCGTCGATCGCGCCTTTCCGCACACCGTCGCCGTGACCGTCGTGATGGAGCGTGCGGCCGCGTTCGTCCGCGACGGGAACGCGCGGTATGTCATCTCGGCCGACGGCAGGGTGCTGCGGACGGTGACGAAGCCGCCCAAGACCTTGCCCCGGCTCGTCCTGCCCGTCGGCCCGGTGCCGGCGCTCGGGCGCACCGTGCAGAGCGCGCAGATGCGCGCGGCGCTGCGGGTGCTCGGCGGGGTGCCGGCGGGTTTCCAGCATGACATCGCCCACCTGAAGGGCGTCGTCGCCACGTCATCCGGAGTGGTGGCCGTGTTCGGCCACCGCCTGCACGTGCAGCTCGGAGACACGAGCGCGCTCGCGCTCAAGCTGCGCGTCGCCGAGCGCGTGCTCACGAACATGGGCGACTCGATCCGGCGCTCCGTGGCGTACGTGAACGTGTCGGCCCCGGCCCGCCCGACCGTCGGCTACAAGAAATAAGGCTAAAGTTGAGGTACAGACTTAGCCTTCCTAACCTTCTGCTTGACAGCGAGGGTGGCAGGGGTTAAGCTGCCGTCTGCGCCCGACCGGCAGCTTGGCTACGCTGTGCCCGCAGGACGGGCGATTGGCCGAGTCATAGTCAAACCCTCAAGTAGAGGGTCAGGTTAGGGGTAGGACACGATGAGAGATCCGAGCGGCAACTATCTGGCTGTCATCAAGGTCGTCGGCGTCGGCGGCGGCGGCACCAATGCGGTCAATCGCATGGTCGATGCGGGGCTGCGCGGCGTCGAGTTCATCGCGGTCAACACCGACGCGCAGGCGCTTCTGATGTGCGACGCCGATGTGAAGATCCACATCGGCTCCAAGATCACGCGCGGCCTCGGCGCCGGTGCCGACCCGACGATCGGGACCGAGGCGGCGACCGAGAGCCGGGACGAGCTGAAGGAAGCGCTCAAGGGCGCCGATATGGTCTTCGTCACCGCCGGCAAGGGCGGCGGCACCGGCACCGGCGCGGCGCCCGTCATCGCCGAGATTGCGCGCGAGCTCGGGGCGCTCACCGTCGGTGTCGTCACCCGCCCGTTCGGGTTCGAGGGGCGCAAGCGCGCCGACCAGGCCGAGGGCGGCATCCGCCAGCTCCGCGACAAGGTCGACACGCTCATCATCATCCCGAACGACCGCCTGCTGCAGGTGGTCGAGAAGCGGACGTCCATCGTCGACGCGTTCCGGATCGCCGACGACGTGCTGCGCCAGGGCGTGCAGGGCATCACCGACCTGATCACCGTGCCCGGCCTGATCAACCTCGACTTCGCCGACGTGCGCACGATCATGCGCCAGGCCGGCTCGGCGCTCATGGGCATCGGCGTCGCCGGCGGCGAGAACCGCGCCGCCGAGGCCGCCAAGGCCGCCATCTCCTCGCCGCTGCTCGAGGCGTCCGTCGAGGGCGCCACCGGCATCCTCCTGAACATCACCGGCGGGTCGGACATGGGGCTCTTCGAGGTGAACGAGGCCGCCGAGATCATCGGCAGCGCCGCCGACGGCGACGCGAACATCATCTTCGGCGCGGTGATCGACGAGGCGCTCGGCGACCAGGTGCGGGTGACGGTGATCGCGACCGGCTTTGACCGCCAAAGCCCCGACCGCCCCGCCGCGGCGTTTGCGTCGGGCGGTCGCCGTGAGCCGGCCCCGCGCCGGCCCGAGCCGCCCGCCGACACACGCGACACCGGGCAGTTCACGATGCCGCCCGACGCGCTCGAGATCCCGTCGTTCCTGCGCGACGAGTAGCGGCGGGCTAGGACCGGGGCGGTGGCTCGGAGGTGGTCCGGCCCACGATGTGGGCGTAGACGATCCCGGCGCCGAAGCTGCCCGCGATCAGCAGCACGAGGCCGAGGATGATGCGGGCCGTGAGGCTGCGTCCGTCGTGCACGCGGCGATGCTAGACGACGACGGCCCGGTTCAGCCGCCGGCGCTGGCCAGCTGGCCGAGGCGGACCGGATTCGCCGGCGCGTGGAGCGTGATCGCGCGGTTCCACTGGTCGAAGCGGACGACGCCTGCGTGCGCGCCCGTGTTCACGATCTCGACCGGGTAGGGCGTGCCCGTCGCCGCGACGTAGAGCGTGCCGTGCGAGGTGTCGCGCAGGCCGATGACACGGATGCCGTCGAGCATCCGCGTCCCCGCCTTCACCACGGCTCCGGTGGGCTTCAGGATCTGGCCCA
This sequence comes from uncultured Actinomycetes bacterium, assembly GCA_963825325.1. GTDB lineage: Bacteria > Actinomycetota > Thermoleophilia > Gaiellales > JAICJC01 > JAICJC01. Next base: position 297,723 of record CAWGSU010000006.1, on the reverse strand, counting down.
GGAGCACGCTCATGTCGGTGAGGGCGGCGAAGGACGCAAAGCGTGGGTCGGTCGCGGGCACCTTCAGCCAGCGGCCGTTCAGCAGCACGATGCCGGCGTGGTTCGTGAAGTGGCGGTAGAACCCCTGGGTGCCCGTGAAGTAGGCCGCGTTGCCGATCCGCGTCACCTCGAATCGCAGGCCCGTGCCGGCCACGGTGCCGCTGCCGCCGGTGCGGGAGAGGTGCAGGTCGAGCGCGATCGGCGTCGAGCTCGACACATGTCCGGCCAGGTGCACCGAGGTGGCGTGGGCGACCGCGGCCCGGACGTCGGTCAGGATCTGCCCGGGGGGTTTGGCCGACTCGCGGATCGTGGTCGCGCCGCCCGAGGAGCCGCACGCCGTGAGGGCGAGGGCGCAGGCGGCCACCGCAAGGGCGACGCACAGGGCACGGCGATACGGGCGCACACGGGTCACCCCCCACCTATCGGCAGGCATCCCCGCGATCCTGAGCCGCTCGCGGTGCGGTCAGGTCAGGCGGGGACGGACGCGACGACGTCGCGACGCGCCGAGGCGAGCGGACGCACCGCCGGCGCGGAGGCGTGGGGCAGCAGCGAGCGGCCGAGGTCACGGATGACCGGCAGCCGGATCGATGCGTCGGCGTAGGCCTCGCGCAGGATGCGCCCGGCCCGGGGCGTGCCCGGCGGCGTGTACAGGCTGGCGTCGATGAGCTCGATCCACACCGCGACCCACTCGCGCTCGGCGATCACGGCCGGCAGCGCGCGCACCTGCTGGCGGGCGCGCTTGGCCCGGTTCGTGTCCTGCTTGCGGCGCGTGTAGCGATAGCCGGCGATGATGACGTGGCGGGCGTCTGCGGCGGTCTCCTCGTGCTCGCCGCGCCCCTCGTCCTCGTCCGCGAAGATGTCGTTGAACGACGGAGATTCCATGTATGCGCTCATTTGAGTGCCGTTCCTTCTGTTGACCAACGCCCGGGCCATCCCGCTGCGCAGCACCGTGATACCCCGGCGGACTCCCTGCGCAACTTGACCTTCTCCAAAGTATTACACGTCCCTTCTGAACCGCCTCGGATTTGGCGATCTTCTTCATCAGATCCGAACAGTTGGCACACACCGCAAGGGGGCTGGGCTCAACAGCACCGCTCACCGGCCGGTCCGATCGGATAACGTCCGCGCCGTGACCCGCGACCGCGACCAGATTCGGCTCCAGCGCCTGCGCAAGAACGAGCGCACGTTCCGCGACCACAACAACCGCCGGGTCGCGTTCGAGGAGCGAGCGGTGGGGGCCGACGAGCCGGTCCCGTTCGTCTGCGAATGCGGCGACGGCGCGTGCATCGAGGGCGTCCAGCTCACCGTCGACGAGTACACCTCGGCGCACTCGGCACCCAACCGTTTCACGGTCAAGCCCGAGCACGTGTTCCCCGAGGTCGAGCGCGTCACCGAGACCGGGGAGCGCTTCTGGGTGGTCGAGAAGCTCGCGGTCGGAGCGGGAGCCGTGCGGTGAAGATGTCCGAGCCGCTTGCGGCGGCCCCGAGCGTCGAGGAGTTCCGCGGCGGCGTCGCCACCATCTCGGGCACGCTCGTGCCCAAGCTCGTGTTCGCGCTGGACGGCACCGGCGGCGTCTTCTTCGAGCACCACACGCTGCTCTGGAAGGACGCGGCGACGAACATCGAGCTCAAGAAGCTGCCGGGCGGGCTCAAGCGCAAGATCGCCGGCCTCGACTTCTTCCTCACCCAGAGTCGCGGGCCCGGCCGGATCGCGTTCAGCCACGACGCCCCGGGCAAGATCCTCGACCACCACCTCGAGCCCGGCCAGGGGCTGCTCGTGCGAGAGCACCACTTCCTGGCCGCGACCGAGAACCTGGATTACACGTTCGAGCGGGTGAAGGGTGTGCGCAGCATGGTGTTCGGCGGCACCGGCTTCTTCGTCGACAAGTTCAGCGCGTCGAACGGTCGCGCGTCGGTGTGGATCATGGGCGCCGGCGACGTGTTCGAGGCGGTGCTCGACGCCAATGAGCAGATCGACATCGAGGCGGGCAGCTGGCTCTACCGCGAGGCGTCGGTGCGCATGGAGGCGGTGACGTTGGGCCTGAAGACGGGGCTCTTCGGCGGCGGCGGCAAGCTGACCTGGAACCGGTTCACCGGCCCCGGCCGGATCGGCATCCAGACGATGTTCTACAACCCGGCCGCGCTCGTCGAGGGAGACGCCGGATCGGGCAACCTGAAGGCGGCCGGGATCGGCGCCATCATCGGCGGGCTGGCCGACGGCGTCTGACCCGCCAGGGGACCGTCCCCGCCGCCGCGCGAATCGGTAGACTGCCCGTCCGGATGCACGCGTCCGAGGCCCTTCGCCGCACGCCGCTCCACGACCGTCACGTGGCCGCGGGAGCACGGATGGTCCCGTTTGCCGGCTGGGAGATGCCGGTGCAGTACCAGGGGGTCATTCCGGAGCACCGCGCGGTGCGTTCCCACGCCGGGATCTTCGACGTCTCGCACATGGGCCAGCTCGAGATCCGCGGCGCCGGCGCGATCCCGTTCGTCCAGCGGATGCTCTCGAACGACCTCGACCGCATCCCCGCGGGCCACGCCCAGTACACGCTGCTCCTGAACGAGCGTGGATGCCCGATCGACGACCTGATCGCCTACCGGTTCGCCGATGACCACGTCCTCCTGGTCGTGAACGCCTCGCGCGTCGACGCCGACCGCGAGTGGCTCCTGCGCCACCTGCCCGAGGGCGTCGAGCTCGATGATCTGTCCGAGGGGATCGCGATGCTCGCGCTGCAAGGCCCCGCCGCGCCCGGGCTCGTCGAGCTGCCGGCGCTCGAGCCGTTCGCGTTTGCCGAGGCCGACGTCTGCGGCGTGCGCACGATCGTCGCCCGCACCGGCTACACCGGCGAGCCGGGCGTCGAGCTGCTGGTGGCGGCCGAGCGGGCCGGGCCGCTGTGGGACGGGCTGACGGCGGCGGGGGCGACCCCGGCCGGACTCGGGGCGCGCGACACGCTGCGGCTCGAGGTCTGCTATCCGCTCTACGGCAACGACCTCGACGAGGCGCACACGGCCCTCGCGGCCGGGCTCGGCTGGGTGTGCGCGCTCGATCGCAAGGACTTCATCGGCGCCGACGCGCTCCGCGCCCAGCGCGAGGCGGGCAACCACGACCGGCTCGTCGCGCTGCGGGTCGAGGGCCGCGGCATCCCCCGGCAGGGCATGCCGGTGCGGCCGGCCGGCGAGGTGACGAGCGGCACGATGTCGCCGTCGCTCGAGATCGGCATCGGCATGGCGTACGTGCCCGCCGGCCTGGCGGCCGAGGGCACCGAGCTCGAGATCGACGCCCGCGGCCGGCCGGTGGCCGCGCGGGTTTCACGGAAGCCCCTGTATGTCAAGGAGAACGCATCATGAGCGACGAGAGCTACCCCGAAGAGCTGCGCTACCACGAGGCCCACGACTGGGTGCGCGTCGACGGCGACACGGCCACGTTCGGCATCACCTGGTACGCGCAGGACACGCTCGGCGAGGTCGTCTTCTACAGCCCGCCCGAGGTCGGCGCCACGCTGGCCAAGGACGCCGACTACGGCGAGCTCGAGTCAACCAAGGCAGTGTCCGCCCTGGTGGCGCCGCTCTCGGGCGAGGTTGTCGCCGTGAACGAGGCGCTCGACGGGAACGAGCGCACCATCAACGACGACCCCTACGGCGACGGCTGGCTGATCAAGGTGAAGCTCAGCGACCCGGGCCAGGTCGACGGGCTGATGGCGGCAGGCGCCTACCGAGCGCTGCTCGAGACGCTGTGAGCTTCACCTCGCTGACCGAGGCCGACCGCGCGGCGATGCTGCAGGCGATCGGCGTGGGCTCGATCGCCGAGCTCTTCACCGACATCCCGGCCGACGTGCGCCTTGCCCGCCCGCTCGCCGTCGACCCGGCGCTGACCGAGGCCGAGCTGTGGGCGCACCTGTCCGAGCTCGCGTCGCGCAACACCGGCACGGGCGGCGAGCTCTCGTTCCTGGGCGCCGGGATGTACGACCACTACGTGCCGGCGGTGGTGGACGCGTTCATGCAGCGCGGCGAGCTCCTCACCGCGTACACGCCCTACCAGCCAGAGATGAGCCAGGGCACGCTGCAGGCGATCTTCGAGTACCAGACCGCGATCTGCGAGCTGACCGGGATGGACGTGTCAAACGCGTCCGGCTACGACGGCACGACCGTCGCGGCCGACGCCTGCTACGTGTCGAGGCAGACCACCGGCCGCACGAAGGTCGTCGTGACCGAGACCCTGAACCCGCAGGTGCGCCAGGTGGTGCGCACGTTCGCGCCCGGCTTCGGCATGGAGGTCGTCGAGGTGCCGCACACCGGCGGCACGACCGACCCCGACCGGTTCGCCGCCGCGTGCGCCGGCGCCGCCTGCGCGATCTTCCCGCAGCCCAACTTCTTCGGCTGCCTCGAGCCCGCCCCCGAGCTGGCCGCGGCCGCGTCCGGCGCGGGCGCCCTGGCCATCGCCCACGTCGACCTGATGACGCTCGGCGTGCTCGAGGCGCCGGGCGCGTACGGCTGCGCTCTCGCGATCGGCGAGGGCCAGTCGGCCGGAAACCACATCTCCTACGGCGGGCCTCACTACGGCTTCCTGGCCGCGCGCTCGGACTACATCCGCAAGCTCCCCGGCCGGATCGTGGGCGAGACGCACGACCGCGACGGCCGCCGAGGGTTCGTCCTCACGCTGCAGACCCGCGAGCAGCACATCCGGCGCGAGAAGGCGACCTCCAACATCACCACCAACCAGACCCTGCTCGCGGTGGCCGGCCTCGTCTACCTGAGCTGGCTCGGCCCGCAGGGCCTCGCCGACGTCGGCAACGCGTGCCTGTCGCTCGCCGAGCACGCCAAACGCAGGCTGGGGCTGCCGCTCGCATTCGACCGGCCCACGTTCCAGGAGTTCGCGATCCGGCTCGACCGGCCGGCCCGTGACGTGATCCGCGACGCGCGCAAGCTCGGCGTCCACCCGGGCTACGCGCTCGGGCGCGACTACCCCGGCATGGACGACGTGCTGCTCGTGTGCCTGACCGAGAAGCGCTCGGCCGCCGACATCGACCGCCTCGCCGAGGTGCTGCACGACGTGCGGGCGGTGGCGGCATGAAGCTCATCTACGAGAAGTCGCAGCCGGGCCGGCGAGCGGGGCGGATCGCCGACCCCGGGGTCGCTCCCGCAGAGGTGCCGGCTGAGCTGGCCCGGCGCGAGCCGCCGCGGCTGCCCGAGCTGGCCGAACCAGAGCTCGTGCGCCACTACACCGAGCTCTCGACGCGCACCTTCGGCATCGACACCGGCTTCTACCCGCTGGGCTCGTGCACCATGAAGTACAACCCGCGCATCAACGAGCGCGCGGTCGGCCTGCCCGGGTTCGCCGACCTGCACCCCCATCAGGAGGACGACGGCGCCCAGGGCGCGCTCGAGCTCATGTGGCGGCTGCAGGAGATGCTGGCCGAGGTGGTCGGGCTCGACGCGGTCACGCTGCAGCCCGCCGCCGGGTCGCAGGGCGAGCTGACCGGGCTCACGCTGATGCGGGCCTACTTCGCCGACCGCGGCGAGGATCGCACCGAGGTCGTCATCCCCGACACCGCCCACGGAACCAACCCTGCCAGCGTGGCGATGGCGGGATACACGCTCGTGCGCGTCCAGACCGACGAGCGCGGCAACGTCGACCTCGACGACCTGCGCGGCAAGGTGGGCGCGCACACCGCGGGCCTCATGCTGACGAACCCCTCGACGCTCGGCCTGTTCGAGGAGGGGATCACCGAGATCGCCGACATCTTCCACTCGGCCGGCGCGCTGCTCTATTACGACGGGGCGAACCTGAACGCGGTCTGCGGCATCTCGCGGCCCGGCGACATGGGCTTCGACATCGTCCACTACAACCTGCACAAGACGTTCTCGCAGCCGCATGGAGGCGGTGGGCCGGGCGGCGGGCCGGTGGCCGTGCGCAAGGAGCTCGAGCAGTTCCTGCCGGTGCCGGTCGTCGTCCGCGAGGGCGACCGCTTCCGGCTCGAGTACGACCGGCCCAAGACGATCGGCAAGGTGCGCGGCTTCGGCGGCCCGTTCGGCGTCTTCGTGCGCGCATACGCGTTCATGCGCATGTGGGGCCCGGGCCTGCGCGACATGTCCGAGATCGCGGTGCTGAACGCCAACTACGTGCTCGCCCGGCTGCGCGAGGCCTACGACGTGCCGGTCGACCGCCACTGCATGCACGAGTTCGTCGTCTCGGCGCGGTCGCTCAAGCGCGAGCACGGCGTCACCGCCCTGGACGTCGCCAAGCGGCTGATGGATCACGGCTACCACCCGCCGACGATCTACTTCCCGCTGATCGTGCCGGAGGCACTGATGATCGAGCCGACCGAGACCGAGACGCGCGAGACGCTCGACGCGTTCTGCGACGCGATGCTCGCCATCGCCCGCGAGGCGGCCGACGACCCGCAGATGCTCAAGGACGCGCCGCACACGCGGCCGGTCTCGCGGCTGGACGAGGCCGAGGCCGCCAAGCGCCTGCTGGTGCGCTACGGCTTCGACGAGCACCCGACCTCCGGGTAGCCGGCGCGCGGTGCTGCGCGCGGTCGCGTTCGACTACCGCAACACGCTGGCCGAGTTCCGCTGGGACGATGGCCTCTGGCGCCGTGGCGTCGCGGCGCTGCTCGCGGCCGCGGGCGTCGACGCGGGGCAGACGGGGCGGGCGGCGGCCCTGCTGCGCGGCCGAGTTGCCGATCGCGACCCGGCCGACCTGGCCGAGCTCGACTACGCGGCGGCGGTCGCCGCGGTGCTGGGCGAGCTCGGCGTCGATACGCCCGCCCCGCTCGTGCGGCGCGGCATCCAGGCCGAGTACCGGGCGTGGGCGCCCGCGCGGCACGTCCACCCCGACGCCCTCGCCCTGCTCGCAGGCGTGCATGCGCAGGGCCTCCGCTGCGCCGTCGTCGCCAACACGTTCGACCCGCCCGGCCTCTTCCGCGCCGACCTGCGCGCGCAGGGCATCGCCGAGCGCGTGGACGCCATCGTGCTCTCGTGCGAGCTCGGCGTGCGCAAGCCGCACCCGGCGGTCTACGCCGCGGTCTGCGGGGCGCTCGGCGTCGCGCCTGACGAGGTGCTGTTCGTCGGCGACCGCGTCTCGGACGACGTCGCCGGCCCGCTCGCGGCGGGCATGGCGGCGTGCCTGGCGGCCTGGTACCGGCACGATCCCGGCGACATCGGGAGGTCTGTGCCGATCTGCACAGAACCCCTGCACGTGCTGGAAATCGTCGCAGGTCTTGTCCGATCCGGATCGCCCGGTAAGATCTGACGATGGGCCGTATCCGCCAGCCGCTGCCCGTTGCTCCGCGCTCGTCCGAGGTGGAGTGCCGGCGCTGCGGAGTGGTGTGCCAGAAGGTGGTGCACCCGTCCCGCTGTCTCGACCAGCAGTGTCCGTTCCTGTACGCCTACGACGCCTTCGGGCGCACGTACGTCGGCTGCACGCAGGAGATCTTCGCCGCCGACATCGACCTCGAGGTGCTCGAGCGCGCACGCCGCCGCCGCAATGGGTTCGGCTCGGTGCGGGCCGTGCGCGAGCCGCTGCCGATCTGCCCGGCCGACGTCGAGCGCGCCTACGAGAACCGCGAGGATCCGATGGGGTGTATCAACCCCGAGTTTCACGAGCTTCCCGACCGGCCCAGCTTCCGCGTCATCCGCGGCGCCGACGACTGACTGAGTATCATCCGTCACACATGCTGTCGGCCGGCCGTCATCCCAATACCTGGCGCCCCGCAACGACGGTGACCGTGCTCGTCGCCGCGGTGCTGCTGGCAGCGGCGGCCGCGACGTGGGCGACGCGGTCGCACTCGATCTCCGCCGGCGCGACCCTGACGTCCCCGAACGTGCTTCCGCTGATGGTCGGCTCGGCGCCCACGGCCGTCCAGGTCGAGCGTGCGTTCGCCGATCACAACGTCCGTCTGGCCCGCGACGATGCCGCCGTCCTGCGGCCACGGTTTGCGCCGATCCGGCGCGACACGGTGGCGATGTGGCGCGCCGCCGGGGGCGCGCACATGCTGATCGCCCTGCTCGGCCGTCAGGCGGATCGCGCCGTCCAGCGCCTGAACGCGGAGTTTCCACCCGGCGACATCGCGGGGTCGGAGTCGAGCGGCCGGCTGTGGGTCGAGTACAGCCACCTCCGGCGCGGGTTCGCTGCGAGGGTGCGCGCGGCGTTCCACGAGCTGCGCCACATCGCGCCGCCCGCCTGAACACCCGGTGCCGGGCAGCGGTTATTCAGCGAAGGCGATGGTGCCCACGTCGACCGCCATCATGCCGCCGTCGACGGTGAGCACCGCGCCGGAGACGTACGCCGCGTCGGCCGACGCCAGGAAGAGCGCCGCCGCGGCCACCTCGTCGGGCTCGGCCGGGCGGCCGAGCGGGACGTGGCGGGTGACGCGGGCGTAGGCCGCGTCGGTGTCCGATCCGAGCGCCGCCATCTCGGCGTCGGCCATCGGCGTTCGCACCCAGCCGGGACAGATCGCGTTCGCGCGCACGCCGCGCGGCCCGAGCGTGACCGCGAGCGACTTCGTCAGCATGACCAGCGCCGCCTTCGACACCGCGTACTGCGGCTCGCCCGGGCCGGCGACGAGTGCGGCGACCGACGCCACGTTCACGATCGCGCCGCGGCGCGCGGCGAGCCCGTCGGCGGCGAGCGCCGAGAGGGCGTGTGCGGCCGTGACGTTGACGGCCATCGTGTCGTCCCAGCCCGCGTCGCCGAGGCCGGCGTTGTTCACGAGCACGTCGAGCGGGCCGGTGGCTGCGAGCGCGCGCTCGCGATCCCCGGCGGCGCCGACATCGCCCGCGATCACGTGGTCGCACACACGTTCGAGCTGCTCGCGGCGGCGCCCCATCGCCCACACGGTCGCGCCCTCGGCGGCGAAGCGGCGCACGATCGCCGCGCCGATGCCGGTTCCGCCGCCGGTGACGAGCACCGTCTTGCCTTCAAGCCGCACGGATGACCTCCACGTGATCGTCGGGACCGGCCGGCGGCCGGCGCATGCGCTTGCGCACCGTGTTGCGGCGCTTGCTCTCGAGCCGATCCTCGGTGGCCGCGCGCGTCGGCCGGCTGGGCCGGCGTGGGGGAGGGGGCGGCGCGAGCGCCGCGCGCATGACCTCGCAGAACCGCTCGGTCGCGAGGCGGCGGTTGCGGTACTGGCTGCGCTCGTCCTGGGCGACGATGCGCAGGCGCCCCTCGGCGTCGAGCCGCGAGCGCAGGCGGCGACGGGCGCGGTCGCGCTCGGGGTCGGTCAGCGTGGGGCTGCCCGCGAGGTCGAAGATCAGCTCGATCCGCGTCGAGGACGTGTTGACGTGCTGGCCGCCGGGCCCGCCGCTGCGCGTCGCCCGGAACTCGAGCTCGGCGGGGGGCAGCGGACGCGACGCGCCGATGTCAAGCACCGGCCTGCTCGGTCGCCCGCGCACGCACGCCGGCGCGGTGGAGCCGCCGCAGCGTCCTCATCCCGCGCGCGTACGGCACCTCCTCGTCGTCGCCGGGGGTCTCCATGATCGCTGCGAGGTCGTGCACGGCTGGATGGCCGAGGAACGTCGCGAGGCCCTTCCCGATCACGCCCTTGCCGACCTCGGCGTGGCGGTCGCGGTTGGAGCCGAGGGCGACGGCGGCGTCGTTCACGTGCAGGCAGGTGAGCCGCTCGAGGCCGAAGCGCTCGTCGACCTCGGCCATGAGCGCGTCCACGCGCCCCGGATCGGTGACGTCGACGCCCGATGCCCACAGGTGGCAGGTGTCGAGGCACACGCCGAGCCGCGCGGGCCGTCCGAGCGCCGCGAACACGGCGTCGATCTCGTCGAGCCCGACCCCCAGGGTGCCGCCGGCGCCGGCGGAGTTCTCGATCACAAGCTGCGTGGCCGATGCGGGGTCGGCCGCCGCCAGCACGCCCGCCATCGCCTCGGTCACCTGCGGCAGGACGGCGTCCAGGCCACGGCCGAGGTGGCTGCCGATATGGAAGACGACGCCGTCGGCCGCGATCGCCTCGGCGGCGGCCATCGTGTCGTGCAGCGCCTGCACCGACTTGCCGTACACCTCGGGATCGGATGCGCCCAGGTTGATCAGGTAGGTCGCGTGACAGACGACCACCTTGACGCGGGCGGGCTTGCGCGCCGCCCGGAAGCGCGCCGCCGCCTCGGGATCAACGGCGGGATGGCGCCACATGCGCGGGCTCTGGGTGAAGATCTGCAGCGACGTCGCGCCGATCGCGCGCGCCCGCTCGAGCGCTTTGTGCGCGCCGCCCGCCACGCCCAGATGGGCTCCGTAGTGCATCTGCCGATCGTACCCGGCCCTGCTGCCGAACTAGACTGACCCGCCGTGTCCCGCCCCGTCTGCGTCCGCATGCCGCCGAGCCCCACCGGGCTCTTCCACGTCGGCACGGTGCGGACGATGCTCTTCAACTGGCTCTTCGCCCGCCGGAACGGCGGCCGGGTCGTGCTGCGCTTCGAGGACACCGATGTCGTGCGTTCGACCGAGGCGGCCGTGGCACACGCCGAATCGGTGCTGCGCTGGCTCGGGATCGACTGGGACGACGGTCCCTACCGGCAGACGCAGCGCTACCACCTCTACCGGGCCGCGGCCGAGGAGCTGATCGCCCAGGGCGCCGCCTACCGCTGCTTCTGCACCGAGGAGGAGCTGAAGGCCGACCGGGCGCAGCGCCAGGCCGAGGGCCGGCCGCTCGTCTACGGCGGGCGCTGCCGCACCCGTCCGGCGTCCGAGCGCGAGGCGCTCGCCGCCCAGGGGCTGCCGTCGGTCGTGCGCCTCGCGTTGCCCGAGACGGGGACGACGGTGATCGAGGACGTCGTCCACGGGACGGTCGAGTGGGAGAACGCGCTGCAGGGCGACCACGTCATCCTGCGCTCCGACGGCTCGCCGACCTACCAGTTCGCCAACCCGTTCGACGACATCCAGATGGGCGTCACCCACGTGATCCGCGGCGAGGATCTGCTGCCCTCGACGCCCCGCCAGCTCGCCCTCTACCGCGCGCTGGGGGCGCCGGAGCCGACGTTCGCCCACCTGCCGATGGTGCTTGGGCCCGATAAACGCAAGCTCTCCAAGCGCCACGGCGCGATCTCGGTCGAGGAGTTCGTCGACGTCGGCGTGATCGCCGACGCGCTCGTGAACTACCTCGCGCTCGTCGGGTGGAGCTACGACGACCATACGACCTTCATGACCCGTGCCGAGCTGATCGAGCGCTTCACGCTCGAGCGGGTGAACCGCAGCCCGGGGGTGTTCGACCCGGAGAAGCTCGAGTGGCTGAACGGTGAGCATCTGCGCGCGCTCGCGCCGGGCGAGTTCGCCGCAGCGCTGCAGGCCTACCTCGAGTCGTCGGGGTCGGCACTCGCCGCCGAGCCAGGGCGCGTCGCCCAGGCGGCGCCGCTCGTGCAGGAGAAGATGCGCGTGCTCGCGCAGTTCGAGCGCCTGGCCGGGTTCCTGTTCGGGCCGCCCGAGCTGGACGCCGCATCATGGGAGCGGGTGCGCCGCGACGAGCGGGCGCCGGCGTCGCTTGCGGCCGCCCGCACCGCGCTCGCGGAGGTCGCAGAATGGCGGGCCGATGCGCTCGAGGCCGCGCTGCACGGCGCCTGCGAGCGCGAGGGGGTCAAGCCGCGCGTGCTCTTCATGCCCGTGCGGGTGGCGCTGACCGGGAGCACCGTGTCGCCCGGTCTCTACGAGAGCCTCGAGCTCGTCGGCCGCGACGAGTCGCTGCGCCGTATCGACGCGGCCGTCACCGCGCTCGCCGCCTGATCGGCGCGGGCGGATTTTGCAGGATTCGGCCGTCGCACGCCCAAGGTGTTTCCGGGCATGTACGGGTCACTGCACATCTCGGAGTCGATCGCGCGCCTATCGGTTGCGGGCGTCATCCTGTGGTGCAGCCTGTCGGCGGGCATCGCGACGGCGGTCGGCGTGGGCGCATGGACGCTCGGCAACCACACCGGTTCGCAGTACACGCCCGCGAAGGTGACGAGCCTCCAGGCCCAGGCCTACACGCGGGGATACTCGGCCGGCTACCGCGCCGCCCGCGGCTCCACCCCCTGACCCCACCCGTTCGGGGGGGTTGCAGGCGTGGGGCGAGGGGGGTTTCGCCCGGCTGGGCGACAGCACCGCCGGGCGGGGGTAGAGTGGCGCGCATGGGGGTCTACCTGCTGCAGGATCTGGCCCAGTGGGCCGGGGCAACGGCCGTGCTGGCCGGCATGGGCTGCCTGATCGCGGCCCTGCTGGGCGTGCAGATGTCGGCGTCGATCATGCTCCCCGGTGAGGCCGCGTTCGCGCTCGCGCGGACGATGGCGGTCATGGGCAGCGCGGCCGTCTTCGTGGCCGGTGCGACCTGCACCCTGTACTACTGGCTGATCGGCGTCGCCTCGGAGCGGGCGGCGCTCACCGTCGAAGCAGGGCTCCTGGCCGGTGCCCTCGTGTTCCTCGGCATGCTCGGCATGCTGCACGAGCGCAGCCGCGCCCGCGCCCCCCGCTGACCCCCGGCCCGGCCGGTACGCTTCCCGCCATGCGAGAACGGCTCCGCAACCGCGCGGTGCTCCTTGCCGCCGTTGCGGCCGTCGCGCTCGCGCTGCTCGGTGCCTACACCTGGAACCAGACCGCGCCGACGGCATGCCCCGACACCGGCGTGTGCCTCGTCGGCCAGACCCACCGGATCCATCCGCTGCGTGCCCGCATCGAGTGGGCGGCGGCCATCGTGATGGTGGTGGGTGCGGCCAGCCTGGCGGTCACCGGCCGGTCGCGTACGCGCGGCTAGATCTAGGCCGCCAGGCGCCCGCTCTGCGCCGACCACGCGGCGAGGGCGGAGGCGTCGGGCGGTAGCACGGGCCGGCCGGCCAGGCCGGCCAGGCGCTCGTGGCCGGAGCAGGCGGCGTGCAGCGGCACGTACCCGTCGACGGCCGCGTGCAGGCGGGCCGCGTCGCCGCCCGCGAGCGCGTGCGTGAGGATGAGGATGTCGGCGGCGCGATCGAGGCTCACGCCGGCGGCCGCCGCGGCCGCGAGCACGCGCTCGGTGCAGGCGTCCTCGCCCGGCGCGGTGCGCGGATCGGCGAGCAGGAAGAGGCATGCGCCGTTCCCGGGCTCGACCCCTCCGACCCAGGCGGCCAGCAGGTCGCCCAGGCGGTCATCGCCCCGCCAGGCGGGTGTCGCCAGCAGCCGGATCCGCGCATCCTCCAGCGCGAGCGGATCGGCCTCCGGCGCGGCATGTCGTGGCGGCAGGGCTGCGAGCGCGGCGATCCGCTCGCGGTACCGCTCGGCGACGGCATCCCACGACAGCGTCGCGGCAGCCGCGCGCCCGGCATGGCCGCGCGCCGCGCGGGCGCCGGCGTCGGCGACCGCCTCGACCAGCAGTTCGCGCAGGTGCGCGGTGTCGGGCTCCAGCATCCACGGCCGGCCGGCGGTGACCCACCTGCCGGCGCGATCCTCGGGATAGTTCCGCCGCTCGGCGCGCACGCGCCAGCAGGCGTCGTCGGGGCAGAACTCGTCCGTCGGGCCGCCGGCGGTGACGACCACGGGCAGCCCGGACGCCATCGCCTCGAGCACCGGCATGCCGAAGCCCTCGCCGCGGTATGGATGCACGAGCACATCGCAGGCCCGGTAGAGCGACGCGACCTCGTCGGCCGTCATGTCGCGGTGCAGGTAGACGATGCGCGGATGCTGGCCGGAGTCGGCGTAGTCGCGCAGGCGCCTGCGGTCGGACATCGGATAGATGCTGTCGGCGCCGAAGTCCTTGACGACCAGCGTGACGTCGTCGCGGCCCTGGAAGGCATCCAGGAACGCCGAGAGCAGGATGTCCGGCCCCTTGCGGTCGATCAGTCCGCCCACGAAGAGCAGGCGCACGCCGGGGGCGTCTTCGAGCTGCATGCGCGGCCCGTCCGGCGAGAACAGCTCGAGGTCGACCCCGTTCGGGATCACCTCCACGCGGGCAGGATCGACACCCGAGTCCACATAGGTCGTCCGCACGTGCTCGCTGGGCACCCACAGCTCGTCCACGTTGCGGTTGATGCCCTCGACCCACTCCACCGGCGCGGCCCCGAACTCCCACGGCTGGATCACGGCCAGGCGGCCGGACGTCGGCGGGCGCAGGTCGGGCGGGAACTGGTGGCGCACCTCGACCTGGGCCGGCAGCGGCAGGGCGGGGCCGCCGCCTGCACCGGCGCGCGAGAGGCGCTCGACCGCGATCCCGTCCATCCCCTCCAAGCGGTCGCACACCCCGCGATTCACGCCGGCCAGGCTCTGCGTCGAGGCGTGGTCGCCGCGCCAGCGCACGCTCACCGGTGCGGTGCCCGCATGCGTGCGCCGCGGCCGCTCGCCGCGGTAGTAAGCCTCGAGCTCGTCGACGTGGTCGGCGAAGCGGCGCGGGGCCGAGATCCCCGCCTGGAGGCGCTCCAGCAGGCCGGGCTCGCTCGCCATTCGGTCGAGCTTGCGCGCCAGGTCGGCGCCGTCGCGGCCGTCGAAGAGCAGGCCGTTCTCGCCGTCGGAGACGAAGTCGGGGATGCCGCCCATGCGCGCGGCCAGCACGGGGACGCGGCCGGCCAGGCACTCGGACACCATCAACGGCGCGCAGTCCCACCAGACGGACGGGATGACGGCGACGTCCACCCCGGCCAGCAGCGTGGGCAGGTCGTCGTGGCCGAAACCGCCGCAGATCTCGACCACGCCGCGCGCGTCGCGGGCGCAGAGCTCTGCGGCGAACGCCTCGGGCACCTCGCCGTGGATGCGGACGCGGATGCGCGCCTGAGTGCGCTGGGCGGCGTCGACCAGCAGGCTCGGCCCCTTCTGGGGCAGGGCGGAGCCGAAGAACCCGACGACGAGCTCGGGGCCGATCCGGCCGGGCTCACGGTCGCGGCCGAGCGACTCCCAGATCGCGTCGTCCTCGGGCATCGCCTGGGGGACGACGTCGATCATGTCGGCGGGGTATCCGGCACCGGCGAGCGTCGCCCGCATCGCCTCCGACACCGCCAGGCAGACGTCCACACCGCGAGTGAAGCGGCCGCGGATCTCGCTCAGGCGGCGGCGGTAGCCGTCCGCATCGAGGCTGCCGACGCAGGCCGCGCAGTCGCCGCCGCGGTCGCCGGGGCCGTGGCACAGCTCGAGACGGTCGGTGAACAGGTAGCCGCGCGGGCAGGCGAGCCAGTAGTTGTGCGTCGTGAACAGCGAGCGGATCCCACGCACCGCCGCCTCGTCGATCAGCGCGGCGCCCAGGTTGTGCAGGTTGTTGAAGTGGACGGCGTCGGGCTGCACGCGATCGAGCAGCTCTGCGAACGCGCGTGTGATCGGCGGGTCGTCGACCTCGCGATCGGGATTGCCCAGGTCGAGCAGACCGTGGGGGCGGTTGAACACCCCCACGAGACGCACGCCGTCCTGCCACCACTCCCGCACCTGATACGGCTCGGCCGGCTCGACCCGGCCGAGGGCGGCGTGGAAGACGGTCACGTCGTAGCCGCGCCGGGCGAGCTCCTGGGACACCTGCCGCGGCACGATCGTGCCTCCGCCGGAGTCGTTGTAGCCGAACGAGGTCATCACGATCCGGCGGCGGCCGTGCAGCCCGCGCTCGCGCAGGCGCGCCGCCAGGTCGGGCAGGGGCAGCGCGCGCCGCTCGAGCGCATCGGCGAGCAGCACGAGCGCGCCTTCACGCGAGACCGCTTCGGGCGCCAGCGCGGCCCAGTCCTCGCGCTCGATCGCGGCCTCGAGCGCGCGCGAGACCTCGTCGATCTCGCGGGCGCGCGCCGACTCGTCGGAGAAGTTCGCGCCGTGGCGGCGGTAGCGGATGAGGGGGCCGCCCCCGCAGTGCCGGAAGCGGAACCGCGGGGCGGCCCGCAGCCACAGGTCGAAGTCGTTGCACATCGGGTAGGCGGCGTCGTATCCGCCGACCTGCTCGTACACGCGCCGGTGGATCATCGTCGTCGGGTCGACCAGGTAGTTGTGCCTGCGCACGAGCGACTGCACGAGCGCAGCCTGGTCAAGCTCGCCAGAGCGCCACTCGCCGACCACGCGCCCGGTGGCGTCGATCGTGACGGCGTCGCCGTGCACGACCCCCGTGTCCGGATGCGCGTCGAAGATCGCGACCTGGCGGCTGAGCCGGTCGGGCAGGGCGATGTCGTCGTGGCCGAGCCGCGCGATCAGCTCGCCGCGCGCGTGCTCGACGATCGAGTTGTAGGCGGCGGCGATGCCGCGGTTCCGGGTGTGAGTGACGACGCGCACGCGCGGGTCGGAGGCGTAGCGGGCGATCACGTCGGGCGTCGAGTCGGTCGAGGCGTCGTCGACGATCAGGAGCTCGAAGTCGGGATGGTCCTGGGCCAGGCAGCTCTCGATCGCCTCGGCCAGGAACCGCTCGCCGTTGTAGGCGGCGATCCCAAGCGTGACGCGGGGCGCGCTCACGCCGCCCTGCGCGCGACGAGGCTCGCCAGGATGCGCTCGAGCGAGGTCTCGCACGCGGCCGTGCCGAGCGTCGCCGAGACCAGCTCGCGGCCGCCCTGCGACAGGCGCGCCCAGAGCGCGTCGTCGCGCTCGAGGCGGACGATCGCCTCGGCGAAGCCCGCGGCGGAGTCTGCGATCAGCATGCCGCGCTCCGGGCGGTCGAAGCCCTCCGCGGCGATCGTCGTCGCGACGACCGGAACGCCGGCGGCGAGCGACTCTCCGACCTTGCCCTTCAGCCCCGCGCCGAAGCGCAGCGGGGCGATCGAGAGCCGGCGCGCGGCGAGCTCGTCGTGCATCGACGGCAGGAAGCCGCGCGGGTCGGCGCCTGCCGCGGCCGCGAGCCGCGCCAGGGCGTCGGGCATGCCCGCGCCGGCGACGACGACGGGGCCGGGATACTCCGCGGCCTGCAGGAGCGGCATGACCTCGGCGCACAGCCAGCGCACCGCGTCGGCGTTCGGGGCGTGGCCGTAGCTGCCGACGAAGAGCGCGCCGTGGCGGCCCGCGAGCGGCGCGACCGCCTCGGTGAGGCGGTGGACGTTCCCGAGCACCTGCACATCGGTGCCCGGGAGGAGGCCGGCGAGCAGCGCGCGCTCGTCCTCGGTCACGGCCAGGACGACGTCGGCGGCGGCATAGACGGCGAGCTCCTGAGCGCGCTCGCGCTCGGCGCGGGCGAGGCCCACCTCGTCGCCCGCAAGCTCGGCGGCGCGGCGCATGCGCAGGAAGTGCACGTCGACCGAGTCGACCGCGATCCGCGTGCGCGGCGAGATGGCGCGCAGGGCCGGGACGGCCCGTCCCGCGAGCGTGTGGAACGACACGATGGCGGCGTCGAACCCGCGCCGCAGGAGCGCGTCCAGGTCGTCGCCGCGGTCGGCGGCGGCCACCTCGATCCCGTCGCCTGCGAAGCGCGCGGCGGCGGCCTCGTAGCCCGCGGACGTCTCGCACATCAGCGTCGTCCGGTAGCCGAGCCGGCGCAGGGCGTGGGCGATCTCGGCCGCGCGGGTGTGGCCGGCGCTGCGGCTCGGCTCGGGCATGTCGGGATAGAAGAAGAGCACCGACGCGCGCTCGCCCTGCGGGCCGGAGGCGTGGGGGATCTGGAGCGGGGGCCGCGTCACGATCCCGTGCGCAGCCCGTGACGCGGGCGCCTCGCGGGCGGTGCGTACGCCCAGGTCGACCGCCTGGCGCACGCGCAGCGCGAGCGGGACATCGGTCGCGGCGGCGAGGCCGGCGAGCAGCGGCGCGGGATCGGGTTCGGGGGCTGGGGCCGGGGCGGCGGTGTCTCCCAATTGGCGCTTCGCCTGAATGCCAATTGGGTCGTCGCGCCCCGCCCGCTCGTACCCCACCGTCTCGAGGCCGTTGTGGAACGCGCGCAGGACGATGTAGCTCTCGTCGATGCGGTGGTGCTCGATGCGGTGGCCGACCGCCGCCGCGGCCAGGTAGCGGCCGATGCCGAGGCCGAGCCGGTGCACGTTGGTGGCGGCCATGAACTCGTCGCCGCCCAGCGCGCCGCCCTCGCCGGTGCCGAAGCCGGCGTCGAACCCGCCCACGCCGTCGAACGCGGCGCGGCGGATGGCCCAGTTGGCGCCGTAGACCTCGGCCCGGCCGGGGAAGTCCTGATCGGCGTCGCCGAGGGAGAGCACGCTGAAGAATGACTCCATGCCCGTGGGCGGCCAGCCCGCCGGGCGCTCGGCCGGCCACAGCCCTTGGATCGGGCCGCCCGCCACCGCCACCCGCGGGTCGCAGAAGCCGTCGCGCAGGCTCTCGATCCAGCCCGGCCCGGGGCGGGCATCGTCGTCGAGGTAGGCGAGCACGTCGGTGCGCGCGGCCGCGGCGCCGGTGTTGCGCGCCCGCGAGAGGCCGGCCACGGCCTCGCGCACGACGCGCACGCCATCGGGCAGGCTCGCGGCGAGCGGCTCCCTGCCGTTGTCGACTACCACGATCTCGCCGCCGTCGGCGAGCACGCCGTGGGCGATGCAGGCCTCGACGCACGGCCCGACCTCCTCCGGCCGGTCGCGCGTGCAGACGATCACGCTCGCCGCCGGGCCCTCCGATGCCCGGCGTGACCGGGCCGCGGCAGCGACGACGAGCGGGCCGGGCGCCGCCTGGGCGACCAGCGTCTCGTAGTGGCCCTCGCGGGCGGTGTGCAGCGGCTGGCGCTCGATCCAGAAGCGCCGGCCGGCGGCCAGGCAGTCCAGCGCGAGCGCGGCGGGCGGGCCGTCGCCGGAGTGCAGCGGCCACAGGCTGCCGTCCTCCGCGATCCGGTACCCGTGCGCGTTGCCCGCGCCGGTCTCGATCACGGGCGCTGCCAGACCGGCGCCGGCGGCGATCGCGGCGACCAGCGGGTCGACGAACCCGGGCAGCGGGCGGGCGATGTTCGAGAGCGCGATGCAGACCTCGGCCGACGCCGCCTGCGCCGCCGCGGCGAGTGCCGCGCGGCGCCCGACCGGGCGATCGCTGCGATGGATGGTGACGTCGCCCTCGAGCCGGGCGAGCAACGTGCGCGTCTCGGGGCCCGACGCGTCGTCGACGACGACGACCTCGACGTCCTCGGCCAGGTCGCAGGCCACGAGCGCCTCGATCTGCGCCCACAGCGCGGCCGGGTTGTCACGTGCCACGATCAGGATCGCGGCCCTCACGCCGCTGCCGCCATGATCGCGACGTGGTTGCACCAGGCGTTTTCGTCGGCCGGATCGAGCTCGACCGCAGTGGCGACTGCGATGCGCGCCTCGGGCGAGCCGAGCGCGTGCAGCGCGACCGCAAGGTCGTTCCAGGCCTCGGCCGTCGCGGGCGCCTCTTCGAGGGCCCGGGTGAAGATCTGCGCGGCGGCCGCGGCGTCGCCCCGCCCGAACGCCGCCTCGCCCTGCTCGATCAGCGCCTTCGCGGCCGCGTCGTCGCCGGCGGCTGCGGTCGCGGCGGCGACCTCGGCGACGCAGCGCGGATCACGCAGCTCTCGGCCGAGCGACCACAGGTACCGGCGCAGCACGCGGCTGTGCGGGAACCGCCGCACCGTCTGGATCAGGAACTCGACGCCGGCCTCCTTGAAGCACCAGTAGTGGTCGCCGGTGTAGTGCGTGTCCATGCTGCGGCCGAACTCCTCGCGGCGTGACGAGCCCCGCGAAGGCCTCGTCATACAGCCCCACGAAGTGGTGAGTCATCGTCTCGGCCATGCGCGCGCCCCAGGAGATGTTGGTCGAGCCCCAGACGAGCAGGCGATCGGCGACGACGCACGGGCCGTCGAGCGACGCCTGGACGTACCAGATCATCGGGAAGTACATGTTCTCGCTGGTCGACTCGGCCTCGACGGCGCGGAGCTGATCGCGGCGGACGATCGACGCCGACAGGAATGTCAGCCAGTGCGTCTGCGCGACCCACATGCGGCCGGGGTCGGCGTGCACCTCGGGGGCCTGCGGACGGCGCGACTCGACCTTCACGCGCCCGTCAGGGTGGATGAAACGGTGCGGCAGATGCAGCCACGCGGGCCGATGCGTCCGCAGCAGTTCGAGGATGTAGGCGATCGCCCCCGGCTCGGGCTCATCGTCGTCGCCCATGAGCCACAGGTAGTCGCACTCCGGCGCGTTTGCGACCAGCCAGCGGTGGTTCCTGACGACGCCGACGTTCGTCTCCTGCCGGTACCACCGCAGAGCCGGCATCGCGGCCGCCATCCGCTCGAGCAGCTCGGGGGTTTCGTCCGGCGACGCGTTGTCAGAGACATGTACCACGACGTCGGCCGAGCCTCGGAGGTCGTCCCGCAGCCGTTCCAGCAGCCGGCCGAGCGCCGCCGCCCGGTTGTACGTCGGGATGCAGATCGCAAGCAGCGGGCGGCTCATGCGGCCAGCCGGTCGCTGCCGCCGAGGTGGCCGCGGTACCACGCGACCGTGCGCCGCAGGCCCTCGTCGAGGCCGTAGTCCGGCGTCCAGCCGAGCCGCTCACGGGCCTTCTGCGCCGACAGGTACTGGTGGGCGATCTCGTGCACGGCCTCGCCGCGGATGTCGGGCTGCAGGTCGGTGCGGCCACAGGCGGCGAGCACGCGCAGCGTCATCGCGGTCGCCGTCAGCTGCAACTCGTTGGAGTAGTTCCAGGCCTCGCCCGCGATCCCGGGCTCGTGGGCGCGCTCGGCGAGGGCGATGTAGGCCAGGGCGGCGTCCTCGACGTAGAGGTAGTCGCGGATCAGGGTGCCGTCGCTGCGCAGCACGGGCCGCTGCCCTTGCAGGGCGGAGCGGATCGTGCCGGGGACGAGGCGGCTGTAGTTCAGGTCGCCGCCGCCGTACAGGTTGCCGCAGCGGGTGATCGCGACCGGCAGGCCGAACGTGGCGGCGTAGCTCTGCGCGATCAGGTCGGCGCAGCTCTTGGAGACGTCGTAGGGATGGCGGCCACGCAGCGGATGGTGCTCCTGGTAGGGCAGGTCGGGCTGGGTGCCGTATGCCTTGTCCGACGAGGCGACGACGATCCGCGCCGGGCGGCCGCTGCGCCGGCACGCGTCCAGCACCTCCCATGTGCCCTCGACGTTCGAGCGCATCGTGTTGGCCGGGTCGCGCAGGGCGTGCTCGACGATCGTCTGCGCCCCGAGATGGAACACCGCGTCGATCTCGTACTCGGCCAGGACGCGCTCGATCAGCCGGCCGTCGCGCAGGTCGCCGAACACCGTCGTGCACCGGCTGCCCGAGGCGCCGGTGAAGAACCGGCTCTGCGGCACGAGGTCGCGGACGAGTGCGACCACCTCGGCTCCACGGGCCACGAGCGCCTCGCAGAGCCACGATCCGAGCAGGCCGGTGGCTCCCGTGACGAGCACGGGGCGCTCGCTCCAGAAGGAGCCGTCGGGGGATGCGGGCATGCGCGCGGGGGGAGCGCTCATGCGAGCCCCATCGGCGATCCCGGAGGCGAACTTGAGCGCCCGCGCGCGCGGCTAAAGCTTCGCGCCCGCGGCACCGATTGAGGGTCCTACGATGCCCCCCTCATCGAACGCCAAGGTCGTCATCCTGTGCGGTGGCCAGGGTACCCGCATGCGCGAGGAGACCGAGTACCGGCCCAAGCCGATGGTCGAGGTCGGCGGCCGCCCGCTGCTCTGGCACATCATGAAGATCTACGCGGCCGCCGGTCTCACCGACTTCGTCTGCTGCCTCGGCTACCGCGGCGCGATGATCAAGCAGTACTTCCTCGAGTACCGCAGCCTGGCCGCCGACGTGAGCGTCAACCTGCGCAGCGGCGACGTCGAGTACCACTCGTCCGAGAGCGAGGACTGGAACGTCACGCTGGTGGACACGGGTGACGACTCGATGACCGGCGCCCGTGTGAAGCGCGTGGCCCATCACCTGGCCGGCGACCTGTTCCTGTGCACCTACGGCGACGGCCTGGCCGACATCGACGTGGCCGCCGCGCTCGAGTTTCACCGCTCCCATGGCAAGCTCGCGACGCTGACCGGCGTGCACCCGCCGTCGCGGTTCGGCGAGCTCGTGCACACGAGCGCCCGGGTGGCCCGCTTCGCCGAGAAGCCGGCCGGTGGGTCGGGGCTCGTCTCGGGCGGGTTCTTCATCTTCGACCGCAGGGTGCTCGAACGGCTGGAGTTCGACGCCGGCTGTGTGCTCGAGCGCGAGCCGCTCGAGGGTCTTGCCCGCGACGGCGAGCTGATGGTCTACGAGCACGGCGGCTTCTGGCAGTGCGCCGACACGGTGCGCGACGTGGAGCTCCTGCGCGGCCTGTGGGACAGCGGCCGGGCGCCGTGGCGGATCTGGGACGACCGCCTGGGGCGCGTTGCGCCGAGCCCGCGCCGCCGCCGCAGCGACCTCGAGGCGGCCGCGTGAGCGCCGACCTGCGGGTCGAGGCCGACGCCGTGCGCCGGATCGTGCTCGAGGCCGCCCTGGCCGCGGGCACCTGCCACATCGGCAGCTCGCTCTCGATCGTCGACATCCTGACGGTGCTCTACTTCCGCACCCTGCGGGCGGAGGCGGGCGACCGCTTCCTGCTCAGCAAGGGCCACGCCGCATCGGCGCTCTACGCCGTGCTCGCCCGCACCGGCGCGCTCGACGAGCGCGAGGTGATCGCCGGCTACTGCAGCGACGGGGGCGCGTTCGCGGGCCATCCCGAGCGCCACGTCCCCGGCGTCGAGGTCACCGCGGGCTCGCTTGGCCACGGCGTCGCCGTCGCCCTTGGCTACGCGCTCGCCGACCGCAGCGACGCACGCGACCGGCGCACGTACTGCCTGGTCGGCGACGGCGAGCTGAACGAGGGCTCGATCTGGGAGGCCGTCGCGCTCGCGGGCCATCTGGGCATCCGCGGCATCGCCTTGATCGTCGACGCGAACGGGTTCCAGGGCCTCGGGAGGGTGCAGGACGTCTGCTCCCTGGGGCCGCTCGCCGACAGGTTCCGCGCCTTCGGCTGGGCGGTCGACGAGGTCGACGGCCACGACCACGCCGCGCTCGAGCAGCGGCTCGCGGGGGGCTGGTTCCGGCCGCGGGTGATCGTCGCCCACACGGTCAAGGGCTACGGCGTGCCCGTGCTCGAGGGCGAGTTCATGTCGCACTACCGATCGTTCCGGCCGCACGAGCGCGACCTCCTCTTCGCCGGCCTCGACGAACGGCAGGCGGCGGCGTGAGGGACGCCTTCTTCCGCGCGCTCACCGAGGTCGGCGCTGCGGACGAGCGCGTGTGGGCGCTCACGGGCGACCTCGGGGTGGGTCTCTTCGAGCCGTTCGAGGCCGTCGCCCCCGGGCGCTACCTGAACGTCGGCATCGCCGAGCAGACGCTCGTCGGCGTCGCCGCCGGGCTCGCCTACGCGGGCAAGGTGCCGTTCGCCTACTCGATCGCCCCGTTCATCACGTCGCGGCCGCACGACCAGGTGCGGGTCGACGTCGCCTGCGCCGAGGCCAACGTGAAGCTCGTCGGCGTCGGCAGCGGCGTCTCCTACGGGACGCTCGGGCCGACCCACCACGCCATCGACGACCTCGCGCTGATGCGGGTGCTGCCGGGCATGACCGTCGTCGCCCCGGGTGACCCGGCCGAGGCCGGACGCGCCGTCCGCGCTGCGGCCGCGCACGAGGGGCCGGTGTACCTGCGGCTGGGCAAGAACCACGAACCCGCGCTGCTCCCCGCCGACGCCTCCTTCGCGATCGGCCACGCGCTCGAGCTGCGCAGCGGCGGCGACGTCACCATCGCGGCCACGGGCACCGCGCTGCGCGAGGCGACCGCTGCCGCCGACCTGCTCGCCGCCGAGGGAATCGCCGCCACGCTGCTCCACTTCGGCACGGTGAAGCCGTTCGACGCCGCCGCGCTGGTCGCTGCCGCGGCCCGTACCCGCGCCGTCGTCACCGTCGAGGAGCACTCGATCGTGGCCGGCTTCGGCTCGGCCGCCGCCGAGGCGCTCGCCGAGGCAGGCGTCGGCGCCGTGCTGCGCCGCGTCGGCTTCCCGGACACGTTCGCGCACACCGTCGGCTCGCGCGACCATCTCGTCGGCCACTACGGCGCCTCCGCAGGCGCCGTCGCCGCGACCGCCCGCGACCTGCTCGACGGGAGGCCGGCATGCACGACGACGTGAGCCGGCGGGGCGAGGTGTTCCGCGCGGCCGTGCGCCACGAGCTCGCGTTCATGAAGGCCGCGGCGACGCTCGAGGAGCTCGTCGCGCGCTCGGTACCGCTGGCCGCAGGTGCGGGGATGCTCGTGCCGGTCTGCGAGCTGCACGCCGGCGACGAGCGGCTGATCGGCGCGCTCGCGCGCTGGCGCGAGGAGAACGCCTTCGCCTTCCCGACCCAGTTCCCCGTCACGCAGGCCGGGACGGCGACGTGGCTGCGGCACGGCCTCCTGGACGTGCCCGACCGGATCCTGTTCCTGGTTCAGGATCGCTTCGGCCACACCGTCGGCCATCTCGGCTTCGCGTCGGCGTCAAGCACCGACCGCTCGCTCGAGGTCGACAACGTCGTGCGTGGCGAGCAGGGCGCGCAGCCGGGCCTGATGGGCGCAGCGCTCGAGGGGCTCCTGGCCTGGGCGCAGGACTGCTTCCGGCCCGCGCGGATCCATCTGCGGGTGTTCGCAGACAACGCGCACGCGATCGGCTTCTACCGCAGGCTCGGGTTCCGGGACGGCGCCCGCACGCCGCTTCGGCGAGAGCTCGATGGCGAGACGGTGCGGTATGTGCCCGCAGCGGGCGCACCCGCCGACCGCTGGTTCCTCGGCATGGAGTGGGTCCCCGGGCGGGCGGACAGCGGCGAGCCGATCCTGACCGCCGGGCCGTCGATCACGCCGCGCGAGGTCGCCTACGCCACCGACGCCGCCCGGCACGGCTGGAACCGGCGCTGGAGCGGCTACATCACCCGGTTCGAGCGCGAGTTCGCCGAGTACGTCGGCGCCGAGTACGCGATCGCCACGTCGAGCTGCACCGGCGCCCTGCACCTGGCGATGGTCGCGCTCGGCCTCGGCCCGGGCGACGAGGTGATCGTGCCCGAGCAGACCTGGGTGGCCACCGCCAAAGCCGTCTCCTACACCGGCGCGACGCCCGTCTTCGCGGACGTCGAGCCCATCAGCTGGTGCCTGGACGCGGCGTCTGTCGACTCCGCGATCACCGAGCGCACGAAGGCGATCGTGCCCGTGCATCTCTACGGCCATCCGGCCGACATGCACGCACTTCAGGCCGTTGCCGACCGCCATGGGCTGCCGCTGATCGAGGATGCCGCGCCCGCGATCGGCGCCGAGCTGCGCGGCCGCCGCGTCGGCGCGCTCGGCACCGCGGGCGCGTTCAGCTTTCAGGGGGCGAAGCTGCTCGTCACCGGCGAAGGCGGCATGCTGGTCACGAACGACCCCGACGTCTACGCCCGCGCCTACAAGGCCTGGGATCTCGGCGTCGAGCGCTCGAGGGGGTTCTGGATCGACGCCCATGGCCTCAAGTACAAGCTCCCGAACGTGGCCGCCGCGATCGGCCTCGGCCAGCTCGACCGCGTCGACCACCTGATCGAGGCCAAGCGCGAGATCTTCGCCTGGTACGCCGAGGAGCTCGACGGCGTCCCCGGCATCACCCTGAACCACGAGGCCGAGTGGGCGCGCAGCATCTACTGGATGACGAGCATCCTCGTCGACCCGGCCTGCGGGATCGACCGCGAGGGTATGCGCGCCGCACTCGCCGCCGCGGGCATCGACACCCGGCCGACGTTCCCACTCATCAGCACCTACCCGATCTGGGACGAGCGCCGCGCCGTGCCGGCGCCGGTGGCGAACACGATCGGCGAGCGCGGCATCAACCTCCCGAGCGGCGTGCGCCTGCGCCGCGACCAGGTCGCCCGCATCGGCGAGGAGATCCGCCGCGCCGTGGCCGCCTCGGCGGTCGGCAAGGCTGCATAGCGCCGGAGAGCCGGGCCGGATCGATCAGGCCGCGCGGGCGGCGGAGCCGGCGCGGAACCCCGCGAAGGTCTCGGCCACATACTCGAGCGCGGCGCGGTCGAGGCCGGGGTAGCAGCCGATCCAGAACGAGCGCTCGGCGATCAGGTCGGTCGTCTCGAGGCCGCCGGCAACGCGGTGCGTGACGCCCGCGTAGGCGGGCTGGCGCAGCAGGTTTCCGCCCATCAGCTGGCGCGAGTCGATCCCGCGCGCGTGCAGGTGGGTGACGAGGTCGCGGCGGGTGAAGCCGGCGTCGGGGCGCACCGTGACGGCGAACCCGAACCAGCACGGCTCGGCGCCGGGCGTCGGATCGGGCAGCACGAGCACGTCGGCGTGGGGGGCGAGCGCCTCGCGCAGAAAGGCGTGGTTGGTGCGCCGCGTGGCGACGAACGACTCGAGCCGGTCGAGCTGGGCGAGGCCGATCGCGGCCTGCATATCGGTCGCCTTCAGGTTGTACCCCAGGTGCGAGTAGACGTACTTGTGGTCGGAGCCGAAGGGCAGCGAGCCGTGCTGGCACGAGAACCGCTGTCCGCAGGTGTTCTCGGCGCCGGGCTCACACCAGCAGTCGCGGCCCCAGTCGCGGAACGACTCGACGACCTTCTTCAGCAGCGGCCGGTCGGTGAGGACGGCGCCGCCCTCGCCGAGGGTGATCTGGTGGGCGGGGTAGAACGAGAGCGTGGCAAGGTCGCCGAACGTGCCGACGCTGCGGCCGTGCCAGGTCGAGCCGAGCGCGTCGCAGCAGTCCTCGACGAGCCAGAGGCCGTGGCGCCTGCAGAACGCCGCGACGGCGTCGAGATCGAACGGGTTGCCGAGCGTGTGGGCGACCATCACCGCCCGCGTGCGATCGCTCACCGCCGCCTCGAGCCGGGTCACGTCGATGTTGTACTCCGGCAGCGTGACGTCCACGAACACGGGCACGAGGCCGTTCTGGATGATCGGGTTCACGGTCGTCGGGAAGCCGGCCGCCACCGTGATCACCTCGTCTCCCGGGACGAGGCGGCGGTCGCGCAGGCGCGGCGAGGTCAGCGCCGTGAGCGCGAGCAGGTTGGCCGACGAGCCGGAGTTGACGAGCAGGGCGTGGCGGTGGCCGGTGACCTCGCGCAGCCTGCGCTCGAAGGCGGCCGCCTCGGGCCCGTGGGTGAGCCAGAAGTCCAGGCTCGAGCGGACGAGCTCGACGACCTCCTCGGCGCCGAAGACGCGCCCCGAGCACGGCACCCGCGGCGCCGACGGGTCGAACGGCTGCGGCGCGTGGCGGTCGCGCGCGTACTCGGCGACCAGCTCGAGGATGCGGGTCGTGCGGGGGTCCGGCGTCATCTCGACGGCGTATCGGCATGTCGAAAGGGTGACTTGAGGATGCCCCCGAAGGAGCACGGCTTGCGGTAGGGCGGCGCCCCCGGGCGGGTGATCGCCGCATTTGAGCGGATACCGATACACCACCGAAGCGGCACTCCCAAACCCAGAAGGGGGTCACCATGATCGAGCGCCTCCTGCACCTCGGATCGTCGCACGAGTCCGGCCAGACCATGGCGGAGTACGCCGTCGTCCTGGGCGTCATCACCATCGCGGTCGTGATCACCCTCGGTCTGCTCAGCACGGCCATCTCGAACACGCTCTCGAACGTCATCAGCTCGCTCTAAACCGGCCCTGGTGCGCTATCGTCGCCGGGCTTTGGCGGACGGCGAGCGGACGGCACCAGGTGGCGACGATCCCGGCGACGCCGGGCAGGTGATCCGCGCCTTCGTCGAGGGCGACGTCGTCCGGCTCCAGGCCGCGCTCCACCCCGACATCGAGGTGCGGATCTCGGCGTTCGTCGAGTCCGCGCTGCGGCTGCACGGCCGCGAGGCGGTGCTGCGCTGGTACCGGCGCACGGCCGGGTCGTATCGCGCCTATCTGCACAGGGTGCAGGAGGCCGCGCCGGCGGTGTGGCTCGCGTACGGGCGGATGCAGCTCTCCGAGCCGGCCCGCGGCATGCGCGACTACCAGGTCGTGTGGATGGTCGCGCTGCGCGACGGCATGGTGTGGCGGGCGAGCTCGCACGAGACCGAGGCGCAGGCACGCGCCGCGGCGGGCTCGCCGCGGCCCTGACGCGGTCTCAGGCCCGCCCGCGGGTGCGGACGATCTCGGCGTCGATTGCGGCGCCGACGAGCAGGGCGAGGCTCGAGAGCCACAGCCAGGTCAGCATCACGATGACCGTGGCGAGCGAGCCCCACGTCTTGTTGTAGGAGCCGAAGTTCGAGACGTACCACGCAAACCCGCCCGACGCGGCCAGCCAAACGACGAGCGCGGTCACGGCCCCGGGGGACACCAGGCGCCAGCTCGGGCGGTCGAAATCCGGTCCGAAGCGGTAGATGCCGGCGAAGGCGATCAGGAGCGCCGCCACGAGCACGGGCCACTCGGCCACCCACCACACCCACGAGACGATCGTGCGCTGGTTGAGCGCCGATCCCACCCATCCGCTCGCCTGCGGTCCGAGCACGAGCAAGCCGAACGCGAGCAGGAACGCGAGGACCACGCAGATGAGCATGGCGATCGCGGCCAGCCTGGTGCGCACGAAGCTGCGCCGTTCGGTGCGGTCAAACGCGATGTTGAGCGCCCACATGAGCGTCTTCATCGCCCCGGTCAGCGACCACACCGCGACCACGGCGCCGACGACGATCATGGCCGTCCCGCCGGCGTGGTGGTGTGCGACCTGCGTCAGGCTGTGGTTGAGGAGCGTGATCACGCTCGCCGGCAGGATCGTGTCGAGGTGCTTCAACAGGCGCCCGGCGGTGCCCTCGTTGGCGACGCTCGCGAACACGCCCACCGCGACGAGCGCGGCGGCCGGGATGCTCAGGAACAGGTTGAAGGCGACCGCCTGGGCCAGGTTCGTGGCGTGATCGTCACGGGCCCGGCGCCCGGCGCGAAGCAGCACGCCGCCGGTGTCGCGGGCCCGCAGGCGCCGCTGCGGCTGCGGCGGCGACACGACCTCCGTGTCACCGAGCTCCGCGTCCGTAGGCGTCCCGCTCACCTCTTGCGGGTGGGTACGGATCGGCATACCTCAGGCACCCTAGCCGCTACTACGGCGTTCCGGGGACTGCGGGTCCCCCAAGGAGTAAGGGTTCTGTTGGCATGGGTTGCTCATGCAGGTGGGTGCCGCTAGGTTGGCGCCAATGAGACGCTCACTTGCCATCGGAATCATGTTGCTCCTGTCACTTCCGGCGACCGCCCGGGCCACCGCCATCGACGTTGCGCCGCACGTCGGTCGTACCCCGATCGCCGCCAACACAATCGCCGCCGCTGCCGTGCGCGATGCGATGCGCCTGCGCGGCGTGCCGTACGTCTGGAGCGGCAGCACCCCGGCTGGATTCGACTGCTCCGGGTTCACGAGCTACGTCTACGGCAAGCTCGGGATCCACCTCGCGCACTCGAGCTACGCGCAGTGGACATCCGGGCCGCGAGTGCCGCGGCGCGACCTGCGTCCGGGCGACCTCGTGTTCTTCGCCGGCCTGGGTCACGTCGGCATGTACATTGGCGGCGACCGGTTCATCCACGCGCCGCACACCGGCACGGTCGTGTCGGTCAACCGCCTCTCCGGTGGCTGGTACGGAGCCGACTACGACGGCGCGGTGCGGCCGCGGGGCTCGGGCGCGGCGCTGGCTACCATGGGTGGATGGCGCTCCCGCTCGATCCGGCGACTCCGTTCGGAGCACGAGCTGCGCACCGTCTCGCGCGTGACCTCATCGGCTGGCTGGTAACGGTGAACGGTGCCGGCGCGCCCGCGCCGGTCCCGGTCTGGTTCCTGCTCGACGATGACTCGTTCCTGGTCTACAGCCGCCCGGACACGCCCAAGCTGCGCAACATCGCCGCGAATCCGCGGGTGGCGCTGCACCTGAACGACGACGGCCGCGGCGGCGACGTGATCACCGTCTCGGGGCGCGCCCGCCGAAGCGACGATCCGCCCGCCCATCTGGCGCCCGCCTACGTCGCGAAGTACGCCGACATGATCGCGGGCAACGGGTGGACGCCGGAGTCGTTCGCCGCCGACTACTCGGTGCCGGTCCGGATCGTGCCGCGCGCCGTCCGCGGCCACTGATACCGGCCGGCACGCTCCCGTGAACGCGGAGAGCCCCCGGTTTCCCGGAGGCTCTCGAGCGATACCGCAATCGTCGAGCGGCGAGGCCCGCTCGGGCCAATCGCGGCCCGATCCTGCTAGGGCTGGATGTTGCGACCGGCATGCCGGGCGACGGCGGCGTCGGCGATGCGGACGCCGTGGTCGCCCGCTTCACGGGTGAGTTGGGCGGCAGTCACGAGCCGGACTTGGGTCGGCGACTCATCCTGCGAGTCGCGTAGGCCGTGGTAGGCGTTGGCAGCAGCGGCTCGCGCGGTCACACGATCCTCCGATGCCGTGACGGTCACCCATCGCTCCCCCCGGCGGTAGCGGACTTGGACGTAGGTGAGGCGGCCGCTCATGGCCGTCCTGCCTTGGTCGCGGGCCACTCGAGGATCTGGTAGTGAACAGCCCTCGCGTCGCGAGCGTGGCCCTCTGCCACGTCGCGAGTGGGGTAGGGGCCGAGCGTCGAAAGTCCGTGGGTCTCGTGGGTAGACGGGACGACGACGTACCAGGTGGTCGGCTTCATAGAGCCGCCCTTCGTCAGAGCCTCGCGCCATGCGCAGGGGTCTGGCTGTGAGTGTAGCCATCGCCACGAATACGGCCCCCGTTTCGGCAAACGGCCCGCGCGGCGCGGTGCGTAGCGGTCGCTCGCGCTCGTCGACTCCCGGTCGACGGCTGATCCTAGGCGGGAGCGGGGTCGGCGTCTTGGACGCCGTTCTCGCCGGTGATCGCGCGATCCCAGCGTTCGCCCGATCGAAGGAGAGCCATCGCGGCCGATCTGCGAGGTGACGTTGTTATCGTCGGTGCTAGGGTGATCGAGTGGTACCTCGGCATCTGCCGCGGAGCTTTGCTCCCGCGATGCCGATCATCGCGTTCGCGGTCGCAGGAGCCGTGGCCCTCTTGGTCGGTGGGTTCACCAACCCGGGCCGCTGGTTTTGGGTGATGGCTGCCGCGTGGGCGTGTGCGGCGATCGTCGCCTCGGCCATCCTCGCGGCCAGGGAGTCGATGCTTGCAGACGAGCGCGACCGTGCGCGGATGCGAGTCAAGCTGCAGAGCGCCGCCGCCCGCGCGCTCGCCGAAGCGGGCACGCTCGAGGAGACCGCGGACCGGATTCTGGAAGCGGTGTGTCAAACGTTCGGGTTTCCGCTCGGTGCGGCTTGGCGTGTGGATGCCGCCGATCAGCGGCTGCGGCTCGCGGGCGTGTGGCGATCTCCCGTGGTCGACGCGCGCGAGTTCATCTCGCAGAGCCGCACGATCGAGTTCGTTGCCGGGCAGGGCATGCTCGGGGAGGTGTGGCAGTCCGGCCAGCCGGTAGTCATCCCGAACATTCACGAGCACCACGACCGGTTCCGGCGCGGCGATCTGCTGGAGAGCCTGGGTCTGCGAAGCGTCCTCTTTGTCCCCGTCGTCAGCTTGGGCGGGACGATCGGTGTGCTGGAGTGCTTTGGCTCTGACAGGCTGTGGTCAGACGACGGGTTGATGGAGCAGCTGGCTGACATTGGCCGCCAGATCGGCGTCGCCTTCGACCGTGCCAACCGCGTGACGGCGATGAACGCGCTGGAAGACCAGCGCCGGTACGTCCTCGGCGCGCTTCTGAACGCCGAGGAGAACGCGAACGCGCGCCTGGCGTCAGACCTGCACGACGACACGATCCAGGTGCTGGTGGCGACCACCCTCAGCCTGCAACGGATGCGGGCGGCGATCGTGCGCGGCGACTTGGACAAGGTACAGGCGGCCGCAATCAACGCCGAGTCAGCACTGCTGGAGGCGACCGAGCGCGCCCGTCACATCATGTTCAGCCTCCGCCCAGAAGCGCTCGACGCGCAGGGCTTGCGCGCCGCCGTCATCGGCCTTCTCCAGGACGCGAGCAAGACCGCCGGGTTCGAGTTCGCCGTCGAGGGGGATGCGCGTCGTCACCGGCAGTTGGAGCAACTCGCCTACCGCATACTCCAGGAAGCGATCGCGAACATCCGAACGCACGCCCACGCCCATCAGGTGACCGTCATCATCACCGACGACGCAGACGCCGTCACGTGCGACGTCAAGGACGACGGGGTCGGGTTCGACATGGCCGCGGCAGATGACCGTAACCTGATGCGGCTGCATATCGGCCTCGCGTCGATGCGGGAACGCGTCTCCGTCGCCGGCGGAAGCCTCGACATCGAAACGGCCCCCGAGCAGGGCACGCAGATCCGATTCTCCATCCCTCACGCCGCCGTCGACGAGCACCACTTCGACCAGGTTGGCGCCCGCAGCCGAAGCTAGCTCTTGCGCGATCGCCATCGACGTTGATGGCGTGCAAAACACCCAGAACCCCAGGAGGCTCCTGGGGTTCTCGGGAGTACCGCATACCGGATTCGAACCGGTGTTACCGCCGTGAGAGGGCGGCGTCCTAGGCCCCTAGACGAATGCGGCAGGGACCGGCGGCAAGTGTAGCAAGGCGGTTATGCCGGGTCCGACGAGACGATCGCCTCGACCTCGATCTCGACCAGGAACTCCGGGCCGACGAGCCCGGCGATCCCGATCATCGTCGAGGCGGGGCGGACGTCTGCGAAGAACTCGCCATGCGCCCGGCCGACGTCGAACTGGTGCCGCTCGACGTCGACGACGTACATGCGTGTGCGCACGACGTCGGCGAGCGATGCGTCGAGCGCCTCGAGCGCGGCCTGGATCCGGCGCAGCGAGGCGACCGCCTGGGCGTAGGCGCCCTCGGGCGGATGCCCATCGGGCCCGATGCCGAGCGTCCCGGAGACGTGCACGACATCGCCGACGCGCACCGCCCGGTCATAGCCGATCCGGGCCTCGAACTCGGTGTTGCTGGAATGGTGGCGGCGCTCGGTCATGCCTTCGCCTCCACCCGCGCCGCGAGCACGGCCTTGACGGCCGGCCAGTCGTCGTCGATCACGCTGTACCAGGCCGAGTCGCGCCGTTGGCCGCCCCGCACCAGCATGTGCTTGCGGAACACGCCCTCGAACGTGGCCGGGATCGCGGCCAGCGCCGCCCGCGAGCGCTCGTTGCGGGCGTCGGTCTTGAACTCGACCCGCAGGCAGCCGAGCCGCTCGAACGCGTGGGTGAGCAGCAGCAGCTTCGCGTCGGTGTTCGCGCCGCTGCCCCAGGCCGCCGGGGTCACCCAGCTGTACCCGATCTCGAGGACGCGGTCGGCGGGCCGGAGTGCCAGGTAGCGGCTGCTGCCGATCGCACGGTCGTCGTTGCGGCGGACGATGCAGAACGGCGCCTCGAGCCCGGCGTCTGCGGCTGCCAGAGCCTCACCGAACCACTCGTGGAAGGCGTCGGGCTGCGTGGCGACCGTGCGCATGAAGCGCCACACGCGGTCGTCTGCGGCGGCGGCCCGGAGCCCCGGCTCGTGGTCGGCGCGCAACGGCTCGAGGGCGACGACACGGCCGCTCAGCTGCGGGCGCAGGTCGGCGAAGGTGTCCACGGCGCTGATCGTAGCCCGCCGCCCGCCGGCCGGTTCCGTAGTTTCCCCGGCCCGGATCCGCGCGTGCACCGATGGCGGCGGCTGCGCGATTGCCGATCCTAAGGAGGATCTCGACCGCAGGCCACGAGGAGCTGATGGGCACCCGCATCGCAACCCGGAGCATCGTTCGACCAGGGCCGTCATGCCGCCGGTGAGCTATCCGGTCGCGTGGCAGCGCGAGGCCGGCCCCCGGCTCGTGGGCTCGGCGACCGTCGCCGACGACGGGCTGATGCTCGTCGGCCGTGAGGGGGGCACCCAGCACGCCGAGGAGCACCTGGCGCTCGACGGCGGCGCGGTCGAGCGCGTGGAGCTGCGCCGGTCATCCGCGCTGCCCTCGCTGTCGGCGGTGCACGACGGCCGCCCGGTGGTGATCGAGCTGCTGATGGGAGGTTGGGGGGCCGCGCACCACCTGGCCGACGCCCTCGCCGGGCCGCTCGCGGGAGGGCGGCCGGCCGCCTCCGCGCAGGTGTGCACCGTCGCGATCGCCGCGCGCATCCGCTCCGGTCGCCGGGCCGAGCTCGAGCAGATTCTGGGACGCGGCGTTCCGGCGGAGCTCGACCGCGACGATGTGCGCTGCCACGAGATCGCGCTGGGAGACGACGACGTGGTCATCGTCCTCACCGCGCCGGGGACGAGCGTGCGGGTGCTGGCCGAGGCCGGGCTCGGGCTGGGCGGCACCGTTGCGACGCCGCGCGTGCTGGGACAGGCGTTCTCGTGGCGGCGCGACGCCGGCGTCAGCCCGGCCGCAACGGCATAGGGCGCAGAGGGGTTCCGATCTCGGCGGGATCGCGGTAGGATTCCGTCGGGCAGCGGGCCATCCACCCAGGGAGGCTCGGGCCGCGTGTGGGCACCACGCGAAGGAGCAACTGTGAGGGAACACCGATGCCGGACATGAGACGGTTCAGGATCCCGGACGGATGGCGTCCGCGGAAGCCCGACCTCGACCGCCTGCGTGACCGCTGGGATCGCCCGAAGCGGCCCCGCCGGCTGCACGGCCCCGACATGGAGCGGCTGCGCGACCGCGAGTGGACGCGGCCGCGATGGCTCGTCATCCCCGCCCTCGGCCGGCTGCGCATGCCCGAGCTGGACGTCCCGGCGCACATGCTCGTGCCCGGCATCGCCGTGATCGCGCTCCTGTTCGGCGGCGGCCTCTACTTCGGCAACATGCTCGGCTCCGATCCGAGCGCGGCGAGCCTCATAACCACGGTGACGCTCAAGGGCAAGGTGCTCACCCTGAAGGGCAAGCCGGTGAAGGTGATCGTGCCGGCGAAGACCGTCACCCGGCACGGCAAGACGATCAAGCAGCCCCGCAAGGTGGTCGACCTGACCCAGACGCAGACGCAGGTGCGCACCCGCACACAGCCCGTGCCGGTGCCGACGACGGTGTTCCGCACCCAGACGATCATCCACACCCAGACCGTGACGACGACGATCGTCTCGACGGTCAGCGTCCCCAGCAGCTGATCAGACGACGACCTCTTCGATGTGGATGTGCGGGTGCTGTCCCGAACGGACGCGAGCCGTTTGGTGGGGCTCCTGCGAGAGCGGGATCGCCCCCTGGTAGACCACCGCGGTGAACGTGTAGGCGCCGGGTGGGCGGACGAGCGTGAACCGGCCGTCGCGGCCGGCGGTGAAGCGGCGGACGACCCGCCGGCCCGAGCCGGTGACGCCGCGCACGAGCATCGGCGCGGAGCGGATCGGGTGTGTCGGTGCCGCTGAGCGGACGACGGTTGCGCCGCCGCTGACGACAACGTCACCGGTGATCGCGACGGCCGTTGCGGACGCGCCCGACGGGGCGGGCACCGACCGCGACGTGAGCCACAGGGCGCCCGCGGCGGCCGCAAGCACCCCGGCACATGCAGCCGCGGCGATGCGCCTGCGGCCCGTCGCGTACGGAGAGCTATCCGGGTGCGCAAGCTGCACCGAGGTGGGACGCTCAGATGTCCCCCGGAGTTCCCGGGACGGCGCGCCCGCCCGGGAACCGCGACCGCAGGGCGTTGTCGATCATCTCCGCCTCGCGGGCTGCGCGGGCCTTGCGCTCGGCCGCCTCGGCGAGCGCGGCCCGGTGCGCCGGCAGCACCCGCTCGAGGTAGTCCCTGCTCGCGTCGGTGATCGCGCCGTCGAGCGCGTCGACGGAGGCCGCGTAGGCCGACGGCTCGACGGTGAGGGTGATCTGGTGCATCGTGCCGTCGCCGAAGCACTCGGCGTTCGCGAGCCCGCGCCGTCCCAGCTCGTTCTGCACGCACTGCCAGAAGCGCTGGTCGCCCGTCTCGGGCACGACCGTGAACACGAGGTCGAGCCCGCCGCTCGCTTCGCGCTGTCCCAGGTACTCGAGGACGTGGGCCCGGCCGTCACCGTCTGTGAGCATCGCGGCGATTATAGGCAGCCGGCCGCGGCGTGACCGCGGCCGGCGGCGCGGCGCTCGGGCGGAGAGGCTACGCCGGAGCCGGCGGCGCCGCCGGCTCGTCGGCCGGGGGCGTGACGGGAGCAGGCGCAAGCCGGGCAGAGGCGACATACGCGACGACCACCGCGACGATGATCAGCGGCGTCAGCGCGAGGCCGTCGGCGCTCAGGAAGATCGAGGCGAGCAGCAGCGCCGTCAACGGCAGGTCGAGCATGACGGCGGTCATGGCGCCGATGCCCATACCGGCA
This sequence comes from uncultured Actinomycetes bacterium, assembly GCA_963825325.1. GTDB lineage: Bacteria > Actinomycetota > Thermoleophilia > Gaiellales > JAICJC01 > JAICJC01. The sequence goes on along the minus strand of CAWGSU010000006.1, from coordinate 261,722 downwards.
CCGGCGATCATCGGCAGGCCGGGCAGGTGCGAGAGCGCGATCCCGCCGACCGCGCCGATGAACATCCCGGGGAACACCGGGCCGCCGCGGAAGCTCGAGAGCGCGAGGCCGTAGGCGAGCGACTTGCAGATGAGGAGCAGGATGAGCGCGCCGGCCGTCCAGCCGGCCGCGCCCTCGATCAGGCCGGGAAGCGCGTCCTGACCCGAGAAGAGCACCTCGGATCCCGGGTGATCGGTCAGCTCGGCGAAGACGACGGCCAAGACGCCGATCGCGAGCCCGACAACCGGCATCAGCTGCACCTGGCGGGGCTCGACCACCGGCTGCAGCGCGAGCGCGCCCCGGCGGATGGCCGACCCGAGCACCGCCGCCGCGACGCCGATCGCGATCGCCCACAGGAACTCGGCGAGGGTCGGCGTGGTGAACGCCGGGATGTTCGGGATTGCGAGCGAGAACGTGCCGTAGCCGGTCCAGTTGTCGAGGCCGACGAAGATCAGAGAGCCGATCCCAGCCGCGAGCAGCCCCGGCAGGAGCACGACGCCGAGCATCGGCCCGCCGAGGCCGCTTGCCTCCATCAGCAGGAATGCGCCGACGAGCGGCGAGCCGAGGAGGGTGCTGATGGCCGCGAAGCTGCCCGCTGCGCCGATCACCATCGTGGCCGTCTTCGGCGCGTCGCGCTTGAGCAGGTGCACCGCCAGCACGCCGAGCCCGCTGCCGATCGCGATCAGCGGCGCCTCTGGTCCGAGAACCACTCCCAGACTCAGGGTTGCGAAGGCGGCGATGGCGATCCCGGGCAGGTCCTTCGGGTCGACCGGACCGCCCGTATGAAAGCCCTCGGCGGGCCTGTGTCCACCGGTTCCGGGCAGATGGCGCAGCGTGAGCGCGACCAGGAGGCCGCTCACGGTCAACGGCAGGATCGGCCACCATGTCGGCACGCTCGTGAACCCGACCTCACCGGGGAGGGTTGTGAACACCCAGTGCTGCGTCTCGCTGACGAGCTTCAGGAAGAAGTACGCGACCGCCGCCACCGGCACCCCGACCAGCCCTCCGAGCGCGAGGATCACGACGTAGCTCCGGCTGCGGCGCAGCGTCGCCGGGTCGGGTGGGCGATCCGGGGTCAGACGCCCATCCGCTCGAGCAGCCTGTCGCCGACGCGAAGGGAGTTGGCCATCGCCGTGAGCGCAGGGTTCACGGCGCCGATGCTCGGGAACACGCTCGTATCGACGACGTAGAGGTTGTCCAGATCGTGGGCACGGCAGTCGGGGTCGAGCGCCGAGGTCGCCGGGTCGGTGCCGAAGCGGCACGTGCCCGCCTGGTGCGCCACGCCGGCTACGGGGATCTCGTTCTTCATGTATGCGAAGCGATGGATCAGATGATCCGGGTCCATGTCGAGCTTGCCCAGGATCGACTTGAGCTCGGAGTAGAGGCGCTGCTTGGGGACGTCGTTGCTCGACCGGTAGCGCAGCGTCACGCGACCCCCGCCGTCGACCGTCACCCGGTTGTCAGGCAGGGGCAGGTCCTCGGTCGAGAGCCAGAAGTCGATCGCGTGGCGGGCGATGCTCTCGAGCGACCAGTGCGGCGCGAGGCGCGTCTCGGCCGGCTTCTCGCCGTGGAACATCGGCGCCTGCGACTTGCCGACCATCTGGATGTTGCCGAGCGGGTACTCGCACCGGTCGCCTGCGAGGTAGAAGTCGTTCAGCCCAAGCGTCTTCTGGAAGATGGTCGGGTTCTCTTCGCGCGAGAGCGCGAGCACGGCCTGGCTGTTGTGGAACATGTAGTTGCGGCCGACCTGGTCGCTCGCGTTCGCAAGCCCGTTCGGGTGCTTGTCGTTCGCCGACATGAGCAGGAGCTTGGCCGTATTGGCGGCGCCGCAGGCGAGCACGACCAGGTCGCCCGTGAACGTCTCGGTCGCGCCGTCGCGCTCGACGACCACCCCCGTCACCGCCGTGCCCGCCGGGTTCGTCTCGACCCTGGTCGCAACGGCGCCCGTCAGGAGCGTGACGTTCGGGTGCTCGAGCGCGGGCCGGATCCCGAGCACGTCGGCGTCGGACTTGCCGTGCACGACGCACGGGAAGCCGTCGCAGTTCATGCACCGCACGCACGCGCTGTGGGGCATGTCGGCCTCGTTGAGCCGGATCCCGCAGGGGGCGTGGAACGGGTGGTAGCCGGCCGCGGCGAGGTCGTCCGAGAGCTGCTGGATGCGGGGCTCGTGCGACACGGCCGGGAAGGGGTACTGCGCGCTCGCCGGCGGGTCGGTCGGATCCTCGCCGTGGTTGCCGTGCACCTCGTAGCGCTGCTCGGCCAGCGTGTAGTACGGCTCGAGCTCGTCGTAGGAGATCGGCCATGCGGGCGACACCCCGTCGTGATGGCGGAGCTCGCCGAAGTCCTCCTCGCGCAGCCGGTAGAGCGCGGCTCCGTAGAGCTTCGTGGCGCCGCCGACGAAGTAGTGGATCTGGGGCTGGAACGGCTTGCCGTTCTCGTCGTACCAGGTGTCGGGCGAGACGTACCGGTTGTCGACGAAGACGTCCTGGGCGAGCCAGTTCTGCGGCTCGCGAGGGAGCCAGTCGCCGCGCTCGAGCACGAGGATGCGCTTGCCCGAGGGGGCCAGATGGCGGGCGAGCGTACCGCCGCCCGCGCCCGTCCCCACGATGATGACGTCGTAGGCATCCATCAGTACTGCTCCATCAGCTCGGGCAGCATGATCCGTGCGGCCGCCTCCATCAACGCGAGGTGCGAGAAGGCCTGCGGGAAGTTGCCCAGGTGGCGGCCGGTGCCGGCGTCGAACTCCTCGGCGTAGAGCCCGAGCGGGGAGGCGATCCGCAGCAGCCGCTCCATCAGATCACGCGCCTGCTGGAGCTCGCCGACGATCGCCAGCGCGGAGACGAGCCAGAACGAGCAGATCAGGAACGTGCCCTCCTTGCCCGAGAGGCCGTCATCGGTCTCGCCGGTGCGGTAGCGCAGCACGAAGCCGTCCTCGGTGAGATCGTTCGCGATCGCCAACACGCTTGCGCGCAGTCGCTTGTCGTCACCGGGGAGGAACTCGAAGATCGCGGCGAGGAGCGTCGAGGCGTCGAGCGCGTCCGTGTTGTAGTGCTGGACGAGGACGCCCTTCTCGTTCAGGCCGTGCTCGAGGATGTCCGCCCGGATCTCCTCGGCGGTCGCCTGCCAGGTCTTCTGCAACCCCGGGTCGCCACGGACGTCGGCGAGCTTCGCCGCGCGATCGAGCGCCACCCAGCTCATCAGCTTCGACGACACGTAGTGCTGCGGCTTGCCGCGTGCCTCCCAGATGCCCTGGTCGGGCTTGCGCCACACCTTCGTCGCGCACTCGGCCTGCGACTGCACGATCGGCCACAGCCGCCGCGGCAGCCGCTCGCTGCGCTTGGTGTGGAGCAGGATGGAGTCGAGCACGGCACCGAAGACATCGTTCTGGCGCTGGTCGAACGCGCCGTTGCCGACCCGGACCGGGCGCGCACCCGCGTAGCCGGTGAGGTCGTCCCGGGTCGTCTCGGTGAGGTCGCGACGGCCGTCGATCCCGTACATGATCTGCAGCGATCCGTCCTCGGTCGGCTCGAGGTCGGCGACGAACTGCATGAACTCGTCGGCCTCCCAGTCGAGGTTCAGCCAGTGCAGCGCCTGCAGCGTGAACGTCGTATCGCGCATCCACGTGTAGCGGTAGTCCCAGTTGCGCTCACCGCCCGGGGTCTCGGGGAGCGACGTTGTCAGCGCGGCCACGGTCGCGCCGGTCGGCATGTAGGTCAGGCCCTTGACCGCCAGCGCCGAGCGCTGCACCGGCTCGCGGAAGCGGTGGTCGGGTATGCGGGCGCGACCGAGCCATGCCCGCCAGAAGCGCGTCGTCGCCCGGATCCGCGCGTCCGCCTCGTCGGCGTTCGCCGGGGCGGCGGCCTGCTCTGCCCACGAGAGTGCACAGTAGGCGCGGTCGCCCGCCGCCAGCACGTGCCGGGCGCGGACGCGGTTGCCCTCGATGCCGAGCGCGAGGTCCGTGCACAGGCGCATCGTCTGGCCCGCGCCGTGGGCGTCGGCCGCGTGCCGCCCGCCGTCGACCGCGGTCCACACGGCGGGCTCGCGGCCGTAGTCGAAGGCCGGCTCGCAGACGAGCTCGACCTCGACGTTGCCCTCGAGGCATTCCACGGTGCGCACGAGCATATGATCGGCGTCGTCGTCGGCCGGCGGCCGGGTGTGCGGCGTCACCTGGTCCTCGTGGTCCCACGGGCCCATCGTCAGCGCGTCGCGGACGAGCACCCACCCCGCCGGCGTCTTCCAGGTGGTCTGGAGGACGTTCGTGCCGGGCTCGTAGATCCGGGTCGTCGGGTGATTGATCCCGTACGGCGCGAACCGGAAGAACCCCGCCTCGCGGTCGATCAGGCTGCCGAACACGCTGGGCGCGTCGAAGCGGGGAACGCACAGCCAGTCGATCGCGCCGTCGGGGGCGATCAGCGCGCCCGTATGGCAGTCCGAGATGAACGCGTACTCGGCGATCGGCGGGAACGGCGAGGGCGCCGCCGCGCTCTGCGGCTGGGGCTCCTGGGCCGGCTTGCGGTTCCGTGTCGGGGTCTTGGCGCTCATGCCGGCATCCACGGGTCTCGCCACCCGCCGTGGCCGGCGACGAGCTTCTCGGCGGCCTCCGGGCCCCAGCTGCCCGGGGCGTACGGCTTGACCGCGGGGCGGTTTTCCAGCAGCGGTTGCATGATCCTCCAGGTTTCCTCGACGCCGTCCTGGCGCGTGAAGTGGGTGTTGTCGCCGACCATGGCCGCGTGCAGCAGGACCTCGTACGGAGTCGGCCCCTCGCCGCCCTCCTGCTCGAACTCCATGTCGAGCTCGATCGCCTCCGGCCCCGGCGCATCCGCCCGGTGCGCATCGACCATGAGCCGCACGCCCGTCGTGGGGTCGAGCTTGATGACGAGCTGGTCGGGCTCCGGCCGGCGGACGCCGGCCTGCTTGAACCCGAGGCCGGGGGGGTGTTTGAACACGAGCCGTAGCTCGGTGAGGGTCGCGGGCAGGAGCTTGCCGGTGCGGATGAAGAAGGGCACGCCCGACCAGCGCCAGTTGTCGATGTCGAGCCGCAGCGCGGCGTACGTCTCGGTCTCCGAGTCCGGCGCGACGCCGTCGATCTTGCGGTATCCGTCGTGCTGGCCGCGCACGTAGCAGGCCGGGTCGGCCGGCTGGATCGCCCGGAACACCGCCACCTTCGCGTTGTTCAGCGTGTCGGCATCGTTCGCGGCCGGGGCCTCCATCGCCGCCCCCGCCACCACCTGCATGAGGTGGTTCACGACGACGTCGCGGAGCGCACCGACGGGGTCGTAGAAGTGCCCCCGGTCGGCGACGCCGAAGCTCTCCGCCATCGTGATCTGGACGCACTCGAGGTAGTTGCGGTTCCAGATCGGCTCGAGGATGGTGTTCGCAAACCGCAGGTAGAGCATCTCGTCGAGGCCCATCTTGCCGAGGAAGTGATCGATGCGGTAGAGCTGGGACTCGTCCACGTACTGATGCAGCTCGGCGGCGAGCGCCCGCGCGGACTCGAGATCGTGCCCGAATGGCTTCTCGACGACGATGCGGGCGCCGCTCACGAGGTCTGCGCCGGCAAGGCCCTTGACGACGTTGCCGAAGAGGAACGGCGGGATCTCGAGATAGAAGACCGGCGACGAGGCGCCCTTGATCGCCTCTGCCACCCGCTCGTATGTCGCGGCGTCGCCGAAGTCGCCGTCGACGTAGGCCAGCCGTTTCGCGAAGCGGTCGAACACCTTGTCGTCGACCTTCTCTCCGGTGCCCGCGATCGCGTCGCGGGCATGCTCGCGCAGGTGTTCGACCGTCCAGTCGTTCACGGCGACGCCCACCACCGGGCAGTCGAGCAACCCGCGCTGCTCGAGCCGGTAGAGCGAGCGGAACGTCATCACCTTCGCCAGGTCGCCGGTGATGCCGAACACCACCAGCACGTCGGCGGCCTTCGTGCCCGCGGTCTTGCCGGCACGCCGCCGGGGTGTCTTCAAAGCGGATCCTGCGCTCGTCGTCATCTGGTGCTCCTCGCGTACGGCCATGGCACGCGGTCGTCGTTAGCCGGCGCGGGCCGCGTGATTTCGAGTCCGGCGGGGAACGTAGGTGGGGGCCGCCGGACAGGCATCCCCCTGATGGGATGAGCATCCGGACGGGCGCATCTCAGCGCGCGCCGACCGGCTTGGACTCGGCGGGCTCGCGCTCGCCGCGATCCGTGTGCACCGTGATGCGGGCGGCACGTTCGTGCGTGAACCCCGCCCACGTCCAGTCGACCACGGCCTTGGCACGATCCTCGCCGGTGGACAGCAGGGCGAGGTGCACCGTGCCCCATGCGAGCGACGCCGCCTTGCCCTTCATCGTCCGGCCGCGAGGCATCTGGATCACGGCAGCGCCGCGGCCGATCGTCGCCATCGTGCCCTTGTCGAGATAGCCGAACGGCTCCGTCCCCTTCCCCGCGAGGACGCGGGCGATGTTCTCGCCCGCGCGCTCGCCCGACTGGAGTGCGACCGACCCCAGCTGGGGCAGCACCTTGTTCGTCTTCGTGTCCGTGATCCAGGCGATGTCGCCGACGGCGGACACCTCGGGACGCCCGGCGATCGTGAGATCGGGCTCGACCGGGATGCGACCGCCGCGCTCGAGCTTCGGGCCGAGCGAGCCGGCGATCGAGTTCGCCTGCAGGCCTGCTCCCCAGACGAGCGTGTGGGCGTCGAGCACCCTGCCCGACTTGAGCGTCACGCGTGTGGGGGCGACCGAGGCCACCACCTCTCCCAGGAGGACGTCGACCCCGCGCTTCGCGAGCACCCTCATCGTGTACTTGCGGATGTCGCTCTTGAACATCGAAAAGAGCGTCGGCCCCGCTTCGACGAGGGTCAGCCGCACCCGCTCGTGCGGGATGCCCGGGTAGTCCTCGGCGAGGTTGCTGCGGTAGAGCTCCGCGAGCGCGCCGACGCTCTCCACCCCGGTCGGGCCGCCGCCCACGACGACGACGTTCAGCGCACCGTCGTCCACGAGCGCGGGGTCGCGGTCGGCCGCCTTCCACCGATCGAGGATGTGCTCCTTCAGCCGGACGGCGTCCGCGAGCGTGTAGAGCGGAAACGCGTGCTCGGCCGCGCCCTGCACCCCGAAGAAGTTGACCACCGCGCCGCAGGCGAGCACGAGGTGGTCGTATCCGAGCGGCGGCATCTCCGTAAACCGCACCTCCCGCGCGTCGAGATCGATCGCCTCGACCGTCGCCTCGTGCACGACGGCGTTGTCCTGGTCGTGGAAGAGGTCGCGCAGCGGGTGCCCGACCGACGGGGTGTCGAGCAGGGCGGTCGCGACCTGGTAGAGCAGCGGCTGGAAGGTGTGGTAGTCGTGCTTGTCGATCAGCACGACATCGGCGTCGGCGTCCCGCAGCTTCCTGGCGGCGCCGAGGCCGGCGAAGCCCCCGCCGAGGATGAGGACGCGGGGTCGCCCCGCGCGCGTCTGTTCTGACTGGGCCGGCATGCTGCGACTCCAACGTAGTTCCAGCGGTTGCGACGGCGCCTCATCCGATGCGGACGACTCGCGGCGCCGCCCGGTGAACGTCCGGGGAAGCGGCGCCGGGGCGGTTCGTCGCCGGGCGTAGGCCCGTGTAGCCTGTCGCGCATGCCGGAAGGACTGTCGAGCTCCGAGGTCGGCAAGGAGATCGCCGAGCACGGAAAGCACGCTGCCGAGGACGACGACGGTGATCGCAAGCAGCACCGCTGGGTGACGATCACCGAGGCGGTGATCCTGTCGGTCGTCGCGATCGTGGCGGCGTATTCGGGGTACACCGCTGCGCAGTGGAGCACGCACTCGGCGGTGGAGTTGGCATCGGCGGCGGCCAACCGCACCAAGGCCAACCGGGCCGACCTCGAAGCGATGTCGCAGCGCAACTTCGACGCCTCCACGTTCAACGCGTGGTTCACGGCGTACATCGCCCGCAACCCGCGCGGCGAGCGCCTGGCGGCACGCCGCTTCTCGCCCGCGTTCCGCGTTGCCTTCCGGGCTTGGTTGGCGACGCATCCCGCGACCAACCCGAACGCGCCGCGGGGACCGACGTACATGCCGCAGTACCGTCAGCCCGGGCAGGCTGCGACCCGCGCCCTCGATGCCGCCGCGGACGTGCATTTCGCGGCTGGCTCGGCGGCCGGCGCGACCGCCGACAAGTACATCCGGGTGACCGTGTATCTGGCGACGGTGCTGTTCCTGATCGGGATCAGCGGTCACTTCCCGCTGCTCGGCGCTCGCTACGGCCTGGTCGCGATCGGAGCAGTCCTGGTGCTCTTCTCGCTGATCCAGCTCGTACAGCTGCCGCGGCCGCCCGGATGACCTGCTCGAAGGGTCGACCGCGAAACGGGGTTCGCCCGAATCGGACGATGCCCGGTCGGGGCCGTGACCCTAAGAAGCGGCCTGTGCTAGCCCAATTCCGAGTCGAGTATGGCGCGCACGTCCGGGGCGCAGTCGCATGATGCCGCTGGCCTCGACCACGGTCGACCTGGCCCGGATCCAGTTTGCGACGACGTCGATCTACCACTTCCTCTTCGTGCCGCTCACGCTCGGGCTGGCGCCGTTGGTGGCGGCCATGCAGACGCTTTGGTACCGGTCGCACGACGATGCCTGGCTGCGGCTGACCCGTTTCTTCGGCGCGCTGCTTCTGATCAACTTCGCGATCGGAGTGGCGACCGGCCTGGTGCAGGAGTTCCAGTTCGGGATGAGCTGGTCGGTGTATTCCAACTTCGTCGGAGGGGTGTTCGGCGCGCCGCTTGCGATCGAGGGTCTGGCGGCATTCATGCTGGAGGCGACGTTTCTCGGGCTCTGGATCTTCGGCTGGGAGCAGCTCCCGCGCCGTCTGCATCTGGCCACGATCTGGATCGTGGCCCTGGCGACCTGGCTGTCGGCCTACCTGATCCTGGTGGCCAACTCGTGGATGCAGCACCCGGTGGGCTACAAGATGGTCGGCGGCAAGGCGCAGCTCACCAGCGTGTCTGCGCTGCTTACGAACAGCTTCGCGATCATCGCCTGGATCCACGTGATCCTGGCCGGTCTCATCTTCGGGTCGATGGTGATGTTCGGGATCAGCTGCTGGCACCTGCTGCGCGAGCGAAACGTCGAGCTGTTCGGCCGGGCCGCGAAGCTGGCCCTGATTGTGGCGGTGCCGGCGACGTTGATCCAGCTCTCGGTGGGCAACCGCTTCGGCGAGGCGGTGACCAGTGCGCAGGGCATGAAGATCGCGGCGTCCGAGGCGCAATGGAACACCTGCGAGCCGTGCGGCTTCTCGATCTTCCAGATCGGCGGCTTCTCCCAGCAGGACGAAACGCCCAGCTTCTCGATCACGATCCCCGACGTCCTGTCATGGATGGCGACCGGCTCGTTCGGCGGCAAGGTCGAGGGCTTGAACCAGCTGCAACAGCAGGAACAGCGGTCGTACGGCCGTGGGAACTACATGCCGAACGTCAGGCTGATGTACTGGTCGATGCGGGTGATGGCGATGCTGGGGGTGGCGATGTTCGTCATCGCCGCGGCGGGGGCGTGGCTGTACCACAGGCGGAAGCTGCAGACGAGGCGGTGGTTTCTGTGGATCGCCGTGGTGGGCATGTCGTTCCCGTACATCGCCGCGACGGCCGGTTGGATCCTGACCGAGATGGGCCGCCAGCCGTGGATCGTGCAGAACCTGCTGAAGACCTCCGCCGCCGTGTCGACCGGCCTCAGCACGGCCACGATTGCCGTCAGCCTCACGGTCTTCCTGCTGTTGTACACCGTGCTCGGAGTCGTCGAGTTCATGCTGATGCGGCACTACGCACGGCTTGACCCGCCACAGGTCGACCGGGCTGGAGCGGGCGCCCCCATGCCGCAGCCCTTCTCGTACGGAGGTGACTGACATGGGCCTCGAGGAGGTCTGGTTCGTCCTGATCGGCGTCCTCTGGAGCGGCTACTTCCTGCTCGAGGGGTTCGACTTCGGCGTCGGCATGCTGCTGCCCGTGCTCCCCCGCGACGAGCGCGAGCGCGGCCTCATGTTCGAGTCGATCGGACCGGTGTGGGACGGCAATGAGGTGTGGCTGGTGGTTGCCGCCGGCGCGACGTTCGCCGCCTTCCCCGCCTGGTACGCGACCCTGTTCTCAGGGTTCTACGTGGCCCTTCTGCTGATCCTCGTGCTGCTGATCGTCCGCGTGGTGTCGTTCGAGTGGCGCGAGAAGCGCGCCGGCGCCCGCTGGCGCGCGACCTGGCTCTGGGCGAACGCGATCGGGAGCCTCGGCGCGCCATTCCTGTGGGGAGTCGCGCTTGCGAACCTCGTCCAGGGCGTCCCGCTCGACTCCGCCCACGTCTTCACCGGCGGGATCACCGACCTCTTCAGCGCCTACACGGTCGCCGCCGGACTCGCGGTCGTGGCGACGTTCGCACTGCACGGCGCCACCTATCTCAGCTTGCGGACTGCCGGCGACCTCCGCGAACGAGCCGCGCGCACTGCCCGGCGATCGGCGCTGCCCGCGATCATCCTCGGCGGCGGCGTCGCCGCGTGGACGGTGCTCGTGGCGCACCAGAACAACGACCGCGCGATCCTGCCGACGACGGTCCCGGCCGTGTTGACCGCGGGCACGCTCGTCCTCGCGCTGGTGCTCACACACACCGATCGCAACGGCTGGGCGTTCGCGGCCACGGGGTTGGGCGTGATCGGCTTCATCGCCACCATCTTCACCGGCCTTTACCCGCGCGTGCTCGTCTCGGATCCCGGCTTCGGCAACAGCTTGACGATCCAAAACGCCGCCACCGGGCACTACGCCCTCGGGGTGATCACCGTGGCGGGGGTGATCTTCACACCGCTGATCGTGCTCTACCAGGGCTGGGCCTACTACGTGTTCCGAAGGCGGCTCGGCGGAGACCACGCGGCCGCGGTGACCGGTTCGTTGCCCGCCGATGAACGCTAGCGACCAGCGCCCCTGAGGGCTGCCGGCTGAGGTGCGCGCACGGGAGAGATGCGCGCCACCGGCTCAGCCTGTCCAGAGGCCACGGCCGAAGCGCCTCTCGGCACCTCGCCCGCGTCCGGTCTCCGGCGGCCGGGCGGTAGCCGGTGGGCGCAGGCTCAGTCTTGTCCGCCGTCGCCGCGGGCGCATCGGGGACGCCCCGCGGCGCGCCTGCGGGTTTGCCGCACACCCTCGCCCGGCGGCACCGGCCTGGCGAGCTCGTTTGCGACCAGGCGAAGCTCGTCCGCCTACCGGCGGCCCGCGCTGATGGCCGGCTTCCTGGAGTACTCGGGAGAAAGGCCCCCGGCGGATGTACTCGCCGGGGGCCTCCCCAAAGCCGTGTGACGGACGCAGAGCGCCCCGTCATGGCCGTCCAAAAGCCGTAGTGGGCGGGCCGAAACCGAACCCGTAGTGGGCGACCTCATCGCCTGCCGAGATTGTATCACCAATCACGAGGTCGTGCGGTGGCGCCGCGGCTGTCGTCACACGCCTGTGTTACTCCCCGAGCACGCTGCCTTCGTGCAAACGGAGGGACTCGGCTTGGATAGTGAGGCTGCGGGGCAGGGACTCGAACCCCGACTACCTGATCCAGAGTCAGGCGTCCTACCATTAGACGACCCCGCAAAGGCGGCACAAGGATACCAGAGGGGTATTCGGCCTCCGCGAGCCCCGGCTTGAGCCCGGCCTACAGCCGGAACGAGGGCAGCAGCCGCTTTTCCGACTCGCCCTCGATGGTGGCCTCGACGTCCAGATAGGGCTCGAGGCCGGATCCGCGCAGCTTGCTGCGCAAGAGGTTGTCGACCTGGTAGAGGCCGGCCGAGTTGTTCATCTCGATCTCGATCAGCACCTTGCCCCGGTCGCTGCGGATGTGCACGCCCTCGATGGCGGCGGCAGACAGCGAGTGAATCGAGACGCGTCCCGACTCGAACGGGATCCGCGAGCGGCCCTTGGCCATGTCGAGCGCGTCGGCAACGCGGACGACACCGGCCTCGATCGAGAGCGGCTGGCCGTCGGAACGGTGCGAGATGATCGCCTGCAGCACCTCAGCCTGGACGATGGTGGACTCCGGCTCCTCGTAAAGGCCGTCGAGCAGGCGGGGGAGCCGGTCGGCGGCCAGGAAGAGGCTCATCTCCTCGTGGCCGTTGCGGTGGATCGCCATGCCCAGGCAGTGCGTCAGGCAGCCGAGCACGACGACGACCTCGGCGTCCTCCTGGCGCATCCCGTAGTCGCTCACCATCCCGGGCTCGACGCCGGCCCGGCGCAGCTCGCGCAGAAGCTTCAGGGCGATGTTCGTGACGATCTGGACGTGGACCCAGGAGTGGTCGTTGATCTGCAGACGGGTGACGGCATTCACGTTTGCCGCATGCCAGAGCGCCTTCAGCGACGTGTCGTGGTTCACGCGGTCGACGATGTCGCGCAGCGTGCGGTTGCCGCGCGCGGGCAGCGTGACGCGCATGTCGCGGACGGCTTCGGCCGGTGTCATGCGCGCGCCGCGCTCGGCGCGGACGCTGATCGGCCGGCCGGGCTCCGGGTCGGCGCCGGCGGGGACCTCCTCGGTCTCCGGTGCGGTGTCGTCCTCGGCGCTCATGCGCACAACCTAGACGATGGCCGTGCCGCGAGCGCCCGCGCCGCTACTTGTGCATCGGCATGATGCGCCAGCCGAACGCGAACGCATCGTGATACCAGCCGGTGCCCGGGCCCATGGAGTCGAGCGTGACGCCGTCGCCGGAGCCGTGGCTGTTGATCGTCCAGTTATGCCCGAGGTAGATGCCGGTGTGGTAGATCGTCCGCCACGACGTGTGCACGCCGTTCGGAGCCGAGCTCCAGAAGAGGATGTCGCCCGGGTGCAGGCCGGCGCGCGAGACGCGGCTTGTGAGCTTGACCGCCTGCGACATCTGGTAGGTCGTGCGCAGCTGGCCGATGGCGGCGTTGCCGCTCCACGTGTGCCCGCCGGCGGTGTAGGTCTGCATCTTCATGACCCACCACACGAACCCGGAGCAGTCGAAGCCGCCGGCCACGTTGGCGCCGAACTCGCTCTGCGGGTGGGGCGAGGTGCCGCCCCAGACGTACGGGGCGCCGGCGTAGCGCAGCGCGAAGCCGAGCACGGCCCGCTTGAGCGGCGTCCACGTCGGCATGGCGCTCACGACCGCCGTCTTCGCCCGTGCGGCGTCGACGGCCCACGGCGACAGGTGGCCGAGCTGGTACGCCTCGGAGGCAAGGTTGGCGCGGAGCAGCGTGTCGTTCGGCCACAGCTCCCACTGGTCGAAGCCCTCGGGCACGTTCGCACGGGCACCGACGGCGCGCACCATCTGCTCGACGCCAAAGCCGACCGGGAGCGGGGGGCGCCAGCCGGTCGAGGTGTGCAGCGTGCTCATCGTCCTTGCGGCCGTACCCAGGCCGAGGACGCGCACGACTCCGTGGTCGAACTGGAGCTGGGTGATCGGGTCCGTGGCGCCGGCGCCGGCCCCGATCCACCCGGCCGCGATGGCCTCGGCGTAGGGATCGGCGGCGACCGGAGTGGCGTTCTGCTGGAAGGCGAGGTCGGCCAGGACGCGGGCGGCCGTCAGGCGGCTGACGGTGTGTGCGACGCCGAAGTGGGTGGTGGTGCGCGGGGTCATCCAGCCCTGCTTCACGACCCAGGTGATGGGCGTGTTCGCCCAGAAGCTCGGCGAGACGTCGGCGAAGGGGTGGGTGGTCGCAGCGCTTGCGACCCCGGGAAATGCGAGCACGGCCGCGGCGGTCGCCGCGCCGAGTGAAGACAGGACCCTCTTCATCAGGAGGAGATATCGGTTGCCTGCCGAAGAGCTTGAGTTCGATCTCGAGGACGGGATCAGGCGACCGCTTCGACCCAGTCGTCGTAGAGCGCGTAGTAGCGCCCGCGGCGCTCGATCAGCTGGCGGTGCGTGCCCGCCTCGATCACCTCTCCGTGCTCGAGCACGACGATCACGTCCGCCCGCCGGATCGTGCTCAGCCGGTGCGCGACGACGAACGCGGTGCGCCCGCGCAGGAGCGTCTCGAGCGCGTCCTCGATGCGGGCCTCGGTGGGGATGTCGACGCTCGACGTCGCCTCGTCCAGGATCAGGATGCGCGGGTCGGCGAGCAGCGCCCGGGCAAAGGCGACCAGCTGGCGCTGGCCGATCGAAAGCCGGGCGCCGCGCTCCTGGATCTCGGTGTCGTACCCATCGGGGAGGGCGCGGATGAAGGCGTCGGCGCCGACCGCCTCGGCCGCGGCGACGACGTCCTCGAGCGCAGCGTCGGGCCGGCCGAAGGCGATGTTCGAGCGCACGCTGCCCGAGAACAGGAAGCTCTCCTGGGGGACGATCCCAAGCTGCGAGCGCAGCGACCGCGCCGTCACGTCGCGGAGGTCGTGGCCGTCGATCGTGACGCGGCCCGACGTGGGGTCGTAGAAGCGGGCGAGCAGCTTGATGACGGTCGACTTGCCGGCGCCGGTGTGGCCGACGAGCGCGACCGTCTGGCCCGGCTCGGCCGCGAACGAGACGCTGTGCAGCACCTCGGTCGCTGTCGAGGCGTAGGCGAAGCGGACGTCGGCGAACTCGACCCGGCCGGTGATCTCGGGCAGCGGCTGCGCCTTCGCCGAGTCGGCCATCGCGGGCTCGGTGTCGAGCACCTCGACGACCTTGTCGAGCGCCGCGGTCGCCGCGAGCAGGGTCTGGTAGAACTGCGAGAGCTGCTGGACGGGGTCGAAGAAGTTCGCGAGCAGGCCGATGAACGCGAAGAGCGCGCCCGGGCTGAGCTGGCCGTCGAACACGAGCACGCCGCCGTAGCCGAGCACGACCGCCGTCGCCGTCGCCGAGAGCAGCGACACGAACGGGAAGTAGATCGAGGCCGCGTTCACCGTCTGCACGTTGGCCGCGCGGTAGCCGTCGTTCACCTTGACGAAGCGGCGGTAGTTCGCGCCCTCGCGCCGGAACGCCTGCACGACGCGCACGCCGGAGATGTCCTCCTGCAGGCTCGCCGTGACCTCGCCCATTCGTTCGCGTGTGCGCCGGTATGCGCGCGCCGAGTACCGGCGGAAGATCACCGAGCCGACGGCCATCGCCGGGAACACGGTCAGCGTCGCGAGCGCGAGCCGCCAGTCGAGCACGAGCAGCACGGCGGCCGAGCCGACGAGGGTGAGCGTGTTCTGGACGAGCGTGGTCGGCCCGTCCGTGATCATGCTGTTCATCGCCTCGATGTCGTTCGTGAGCCGCGAGATGACGACGCCGGCCGGCGTGCGCTCGAAGAACCCCAGGTCGAGCCGCTGCACGTGGGCGAAGACGGCCACGCGCAGGTCGGCCAGCACCCGCTCGCCCACCCAGCTCGTCAGGTAGCTCTGCCCGGCGGTCGCCGCCCAGCCGACCACCACGACCACGAGGAACACCGCCACCCACTCGACAACGACCGAGTAGTCGCCCGGCTGGATCCCGGAGTCGATCACCTCCTTGGCGACGAGCGGCCCGGCGACGCTCGTCGCCGTGGCGACGATGAGCGTGAACAGGGCGAAGAGCGCCCGCCCGCGGTAGGGGCGCGCGAACCGCGCGATCATGCGCACCCGCTTCACGGCAGCCGCCTGGCCGTCGCCGCCGCCGCCCGCCGCTCGGCGACCGGCGCGTCGCCGTCCAGGTCGACGAAGGTGCGGTCGACGAGGCCGTGGGAGTGGATCTGGCGGTACACGGGGCTCGACTCGATCAGCTCGGCATGCGTGCCCTGCGCGACGATCCGGCCCACGTCGAGGACGACCACCCGCTCCGCCAGCGAGATCGTGCTCAGGCGGTGGGCGATGATCAGGGTCGTGCGCCCCTTCATCACCTCGCGCAGCGCGAGCTTGATCCGGGCCTCGGTGGTGGCGTCGACCGACGCGGTGGCGTCGTCGAGGATGAGGATGCGCGGGTTCATCAGAAGCGCCCGCGCGATCGCGATCCGCTGTCGCTGCCCGCCCGAGAGGGTCAGGCCGCGCTCGCCGATGCGCGTCTCGTACCCGTCGGGCAGCTCGCAGATGAAGTCATGCGCCTGGGCCTGGCGGGCGGCCGCGACGATCTCCTCGGGCGTCGCGTCAGGGGTGCCGTAGGCGATGTTCTCGGCGACGGTGGTCGAGAACAGGAAGGTGTCCTGGCTGACGATGCCGACCTGGCCTCGGAGCGAGTCGAGCGTCACGTCGCGCACGTCGGCGCCGTCGACCGTCACGCGGCCCGAGGAGACGTCGTAGAAGCGGGGGATCAGGGCCGTGAGCGTCGTCTTCCCGCAGCCGGTCGGCCCGATCAGGGCGACCGTGCTGCCCGCCTCGATGTCGACGTCGATGCCGCGCAGCACCGGGCGGTCGGCCTCGTAGCCGAACCCGACGGCCTCGAAGCGGATGTGGCCCGGGCCGGCGGGCAGCGGAGCCGCCGCGGGCGGCTCGACGATGTCGCGGTCGACGTCGAGCACCTCGAAGATGCGCTCGCCGGAGGCCATCGCGCGCTGGTACTGGCCCACCCACATGCCGGCGCTGCGCAGCGGCACGACGAGCAGCAGCACGTAGCCGTTCACGGCGAAGAACGATCCCAGCGAGAGCGACCCGTGGATGACGTTGTAGCCGCCGACGAGCAGCACGGCCGCCATCGCCAGGCTGGGCAGGCTCTGCAGCAGCGGCAGGTAGCGGGCCTGGATGCGGGCGGCGGCGATCGCTTGGTCAAAGACGCGCCGGGCCAGGTGCCGGAAGCGGTCGACCTCGCACTCCTCCTGGGCGAACGCCTTGACCACGCGCACGCCCACGATGTTCTCCTCGGCGTGCGTCGTGACGTCGGCGACGCGTTGCTGCACGTCCTTCAGGATCGGGTGGCTGATCCGCGAGTAGCGGTAGGCGGCGTACATCATGACCGGCGAGATCGCCATCGCGATCAGCGCGAGCTGCCAGTCGATCGCGAGCAGCGCTCCGCAGACGATCACGACGGTGACGACGTTCTGCGAGAAGAAGATCAGCCCGTAGCCGAGGAAGATCCGCACCGACTGCAGGTCGACGGTCGCGCGCGACATGAGCTGCCCGGTCTGGTGGCGGTCGTAGAACCCGAACGAGAGCCGCTGCAGGTGCCGGTACATGGCGTTTCGCAGGTCGTACTCGACGTCGAGCGACAGCCGCCCGGCCAGGTAGCGGCGGAAGAACATCAGGATGCCCTGGACCGCGCCGGCGGCCACGATCAGCCCGGCGTAGCGCATCAGCGCCTGGCGGTCGTGGTGGCCCGGCTGGGTGGCGTCGATCGCCTTGCCGGTCAGGTACGGAATCGTGAGGATGGCCGCCTGCGAGCCGATCGCGAGCAGGGTCGTGACGATGACCTGGCCGCGGTAGGGGCGCAGGAATCCGAGCAGGCGGCGAAACGTCATCCGCCGCAGCGTATCCCGTCACCCTGGCCGTCCGGCCGTGGTCTCGCCGCCGCCGCGAGGGCGGGGGGCCGCCCGGCCGCCGGGCCGGGCGGCGTGCTCAGCCGTGCCGCAGCTGGTGCAGCAGAACCGCGAACGAGACGCCCTCCAGCTGGGAGAGCATGAACAGCCCTCCGAGCACGAGCATCCCGATGACCATGACCCCGAAGCTGAGCTCGGAAGCGACGCTCCCGCGCTGGTTGGCGAAGACCCTCACGACGACCCCTTTCATGACCACCTTGTGCACCTGCGACGTGCACATACCACCCCAAGTATCGGGTCGCTGCGCGAGTTGAGCGATCCCCCGTCGGCGTGATCGGTCAGGGCCGCTGGATGCGGCCGAGCAGGCCGGACTCGCCGGTTCGCACCTGCTGCATGACCTCGGCCTGCTCGGGCCGGCGCTGGTCCTCCGAGCCGTCCGCGGGCGTCGACTCGGCCATCGCCGCGATGTTCTCGCGCGCGTCGGCGGCGTACTCGATGATCTCGCAGCCGGTGCGGAAGCGCCCGTACGGCGCCGGGTCGGAGCGCACGACACGGGCCTCGAAGTGGATCGCCATGCCGCCGATGCGCGTCGACACGAGCAGCAGGTCGCCGGGATCGAGGGCGCTCATGCCGATGAACGCGACGCCGGTGGCGCTGATGTCGGCTAGGCGCAGGTCGAGGCGCGTGTCGCGGGGGAGGGTGCGGCAGAAGAGCACGCGGGCGTGTGCGCGCTCGCTGACGGCGACGCGGGGCGCGGCGCGGCGCATCTTGCGGTGGTGCACGCCGGTCACACGCAGATGCACGAGCGCGTCTGCGGAGGAGTGGTAGAACACCTCGTCGACCTCGAACTCGACCTCGTAGCGGCCGCGGTGGGCGTCGGTGATACGGGCGAGCAGCCGCAGGTCCTTCCGCAGCTGGGTGCGGGGGCCGTACGCGTGCAGCAGGTCGGCGTCGCGGTCGGCGACCCGGAGCGCGAACCCGCCGCCGTCCTCGGACAGCACCTCGACGATCGCCGGCAGGGGCGGGAACACGCCGAGGGCAAGCTGGAGCAGGTCTGCGGGATTGGGGGTCGACATCAGACGCTTAGGTGATCGGCGGGCCCGCCCCGTCACTGTAGCGGCGTCGGGTGTGGGATATCCTGTTGGTGGCGTGGTGCTCTCGATGTTTTCCGGTGACGTCTGGGCGGTCGTCTTCCTGGCGGTCATGCTGAAGCTGCCGCTGATCGGCATCGGCGTGGCGCTGTGGCTCGCCTTCAAGCGCCACGACGAGGTGCGGCCAGAGGTCACCCCCGTGCAGGCCCAGATGGCGCTCTGCGGCTACTGCGGCACCCGCATCACCCTCGGCTACGACGCGAACGTCCTGCACGAGCAGGCGCACCGCATCGGCACTCGCACGGGCGAAGCGGTGTTCGACGTGGAGTCGCGGCTCGTGCGCGAGTCGCTGCGCCAGCCGAACCACTACGCCTCGGCACCGCGGTACTGCCCGGGCTGCGGCGACGAGGCCGTATGGACGCCGATCGAGCCGATCGACCTCTCGGCCGCCGGGCGCCCGCGGCTCGGCCAGACGGGCTGACCCGGCGCGGGTGACGCCTCGGGGAATGGGGACTGTCCCCGTCACGAGGACAGCCCCCGGTTCTCAGACCTTCGTCCAGGATGCGCGCGGGTCGGGCAGCGGTGTCAGCCGCGCCTCGAGCGCCTCGCGCTCGGGCTCGAGCCACGGCGGCAGGATCACCTTCGAGCCGAGCTGCTCCATCGGCAGGTCGACGGTGAAGCCGGGGCCGTCGTCGGCGATCTCGTACAGCACCCCGCCCGGCTCGCGGAAGTAGATCGAATGGAAGTAGTGGCGGTCGATGACGGGCGTCGAGCGCACGCCGAGCTCGGCCAGCCGCGCGAGCCAGCGCGGGTGCTCGGCGATCGTCGTGCCCCAGGCCACGTGGTGCACGGTGCCGGCGCCGGGGACGCCGGCTGCGGGCGCTCTGTCGAACGTGATGGTGGCGGCACGCTCGTCGCCGCGCAGCTCGTAGATCCCCTCACCGGCCGGCGTCGCGGCCAGGACGTCGGTGAGCAGCCGGGCGCTTGCCTCGGGATCGAGGCTGTAGGCGCGCACGCCGATCAGGCCCCCGATCGCGTGCTCGCGCGGGATCTGCGGATGCTCGGCCGAGAGCAGCTCGGCGCCCGCATCGACTCGCAGCTCGTGGCCGAGGCCCTCGGGGTCGGCGAAGCGCAGCGAGTCGCCGTCGCGGACGCTCTCGATGCCCTCGGCCGTCAGCCGGTCGGCCCAGAAGTCGAGCGCCTGCGCCGATCCGACGCGCGAGACGAGCGTGTGGGCCATGCCCGCGCCCGCGCGCCCACGGCGGGCGCCGGGGTACTCGAAGAAGGTCATCTCCGTACCGGGCGAGCCGTGCTCGTCGGCGTAGAAGAGGTGGTAGACCGTGGGGTCGTCCTGGTTCACGGTCTTCGCGACCATCCGCAGGCCCAGGACGCGCGTGTAGAAGTCGACGTTTCCGGGTGCGTCTCCGGTAATCATCGTGACGTGATGGATGCCCTCGAGGTGCATGGGGAGTCTCCTTTGGTTCCGGGAGGTTGTTGCGTGCTCAATCATATCACGGGACGGCGGGCGCAAGATGGCTCGTTACACTCGCCCCGAGATGGGTGCGGAGGTCGAGATCTGGGCGGACGGGTTCGCCGCGCTCGAGGAGCGGGCGCGGCGAGTGCTGCCCGAGGGCGTCTACGACTTCTTCGCCGCCGGCGCAGGGTGCGAGGCGACCGTCGCGGCAAACCTCGCCGCGTGGGGACGGATCGAGCTGCGCCCGCGCGTCCTGCGCGACGTGGCCGCGGTCGACCTGTCGGTCGAGGTGCTCGGGACGCGGCTCGCCGCGCCGATCATGGTCGCGCCCACCGCCATCCACGGCCTGGCCCACCCCGACGGCGAGCTCGCCACCGCGCGGGCCGTTGCCGCGGCCGGAAGCGCCTACGTCATCTCGACGCGGGCGAGCGCCACGCTCGCCGATATCGCCGCAGCGGCACCGACTGCCCACCGCTGGTTCCAGGTGTACGTGATGCGCGACCGCGGCTGGACCGCCGACCTGGTCGCGCGGGCGCGCGAGACGGGGTGCTCGGCACTCGTCCTGACCGCCGACACGCCCGTGGTGGGGTCGAAGCTGCGCCCCGCGCCGGGCGCGCTCGAGATCCCCGGCGGCATGTGGATGGTGAACAGGCCCGACCGCGAGCGTGGCGGCGCGAGCGCCGACGGCGATGATCAGGACGCCTCGATCGGGTTCGACACGATCGCGTGGCTGCGGGACGTGTCGGGCGGGCTGCCGGTGGTCGTCAAGGGGGTGCTGCGGGGCGACGACGCGCACGCGTGCATCGAGGCGGGCGCCGCGGCGGTCGTCGTGTCGAACCACGGCGGGCGTCAGCTCGACGGTGCGATCGCGACCGCCCGGGCGCTGCCGGAGGTGGTGGAGGCGGTCGCGGGGCGCGGCGAGGTGTACGTCGACGGCGGCATCCGCCGTGGCGTGGACGTGCTGCGGGCGCTCGCCCTCGGTGCGCGCGCCGTGATGATCGGGCGCCCCGTCCTGTGGGGGCTCGCGTGTGGGGGCGCCGCCGGCGTCGGCGCGGTCCTGGGGAGCCTCGAGGAGCAGCTCCGCGAGGCGGCCGCCCTTGCCGGGGCGGCGGCCGTCGCCGAGATCACGCCCGATCTCGTCGTCCGCCCGGGCTGACCCTCAGTGCGTGGTGGCGGGCTCGGCGATGCCCATCCCGGCCAGCGTGCCCTCGCGGATCGCCTCCTCGAACGACCGCGGACTCTGGACATCGCCCGCGCGCTCGACGGAGACCCCGGCCGCGAGCAGCTCGTCGTGCAGGTGGTTGCGGGCCGTGCGCCCGGCGCTCACCACGAGCGTGTCGACGCCGTCGATCAGCATGGGCCGGTGGGAGAAGACGTTCACGCACTCGACCGCGCCCGGGCGCACGCCGACGGGCCGCAGATGGTGCAGGAGCTCGACGCCGGCCTCGTCGAGCCGGGCCAGGTAGAGGTTGCGCTGGTACTGGTGCACGCCCTGGCCGAAGGCGACCGCCGACGTCATCAGGCGCACGCGGCCGCCGCGAGCCGCAAGCGCCTCGGCGACGTCGAAGCCGGTCCAGTCGCCGCCCCAGTCGCTCACGAGCACGCTCCCGCCCGCGTCGGCGCCTGCGAGCACATCCCAGGCGTGGACGATCGCGACCCCGTCGCCGGCGAGCGCGGGGAGATACGGATCGGCGCCCGACGCCAGCACGACCCGGTCGGGCGCGAGCGTGCGCACGTCGGCGACCCCGGCGTTCACCCCGTAGCGGACGTCGGCCGCGGCGAGCCATGTCCCGAGCACGTCGATCAGGCCGGCGGCGATCTCGGCGTGGCCGGGCGCGCCGAGCGCGAACCGCATCTGCCCGCCGTGCGCAGCGCCGCGCTCGAGCACGGTCACCTCGTGGCCGCTCGCCGCCGCGGCGGCGGCCGCCGCGCAGCCGGCCGGCCCGGCGCCGATCACGACCACCCGCTGCGCCGCCCCAGCCCGCCGCGGACGCGGCAGCGTCGCCTCGTAGCCGGTCCACGGGTTGACCGTGCACGCGATCGGCACACCGGCGTGGTAGTGGCCGATGCAGCCCTGGTTGCAGCCGATGCAGACGGTGACCGGCTCGCCGGCGCGCGTCTTCTTGGCCAGGCCCGGCTCGGCGATCATCGCCCGCGTCATGCCGACCGCGTCACAGACGCCCTCGCCGATCAGGCGGTCGGCGTCGGCGGGATCGAGGATCCGGCCGGTGGCGATCACGGGCACCGCCACACGGGGTTTGAACAGTCGCGCGAAGTCGGCGACAGCGTTTCGGCGCGCGGGCGGCGGCGGCACGATCCAGGTCGAGCCGCGGTAGGTGGAGGAGCCGCCGAGCGCGACCGAGATGTAGTCCGCCAGGCCGTCGTCGGCCAGCACGCCCGCCGCCTCGACCACGTCCTCCGTGTCGGTGCCGTCGTAGGAGCCGCTCTCGTCGGTCAGGCGGCAGCCGACCGCACCGTCGGCACCGATCCCCTCGCGCATCGCCTCAAGCACCTCACGCAGGAACCGCAGCCGGTTCGTGAACGAGCCGCCGTAGGCGTCGGTGCGCGCGTTTGCGTGCGCCGAGAGGAACTGGGTTGGCAGGTAGCCGAATCCGGCGCACACCTCGACGCCGTCGAGGCCGCCCTCGCGGGCGTACACCGCGGCCTGGCGGTATCCGGCCACCATCTCGCGAATCTCGGCGGCCGAGAGCTCGCGCGGCTCGACCAGGAACCGGGCGGACGGGATCGACGAGGCCGCCACCGCCGGCGCCCGCGGCCCGGACGTGATCATCTCGCGGCCGCCGTGGAAGAGCTGGCACATGAGCCGCGTGCCGTGCTCGTGGACGGCGTCTGCGAGCCGCCGGTAGACCGGGACGATCTGCGGCAGGTAGCCGCCGAGCGTGTGGGCGGTGAGCAGGCCGGTGGAGTGGACGGCGGTGGCCTCGATCACGATCAGGCCCGCGCCGCCCGCGGCCCGGGCGCGGTGGTAGGCGATCAGGTCGTCGGTCGGCAGATGGTCGTGCACGAGCGTCGTCTGGTGCGATGTCGACACGATCCGGTTTGCGATCGTCACCGGGCCGAGCGCGAGGGGCGAGAACAGGCGATCGAGCACGGCGCCAAGATATCGTGCCGGCGATGCGGGTCGCGGCGCTGTACGACATCCACGGCAACCTGCCGGCGCTCGAGGCCGTCCTGGCCGAGCCCGACGTCGCCGGGGCAGACCGCGTGGTCGTCGGTGGCGACGCGCTCGAGGGGCCGATGCCGGCCGAGACGCTCGCGCTGCTCGTCGCCCTCGGCGACCGTGTCGCATGGGTGCGCGGCAACACCGAGCGGGAGCTGATCGAGCGCCGCGGCGCCGACCCGGACGAGGGCGAGCTGTGGGACCGGCGCGCCACGTGGGCCGCCGGACGGCTCACGGCGGCGGACCTGGCCGATCTCGGATCGTGGCCGCTCACGGCCAGCCTCGCGATCGACGGCCTGGGTGCGGTGTGCTTCTGCCACGCCACCCCGCGCAGCGACTCCGAGATCTTCACGGCGATCTCTCCGCCGGAGCGCGTCGCCCCGATGCTGGCCGCGGCGGCGGAGGGCACCGTCGTCTGCGGGCACACCCACGTCCAGTTCGACCGCGCGATCGGCGCGAAGCGGGCCGTGAACGCGGGCAGCGTCGGCATGCCGTACCAGGGCGCTGCCGCCGCCTACTGGTGCCTGCTCGGTCCTGACGTCGAGCTGCGGCGCACGGACTACGACCTCGAGTCGGCGGCGGCGCGGATCCGCGCGACCGGGCTGCCCGATGCGGACGGGTTCGCGGCGGATCTCCTGCGGCCGGCCTCGGCGGAGGAGGCGACGACGGAGTTCGAGGCGATGGCGCGTGGGCGAGAGTGACGGGCGCGGACGGCAGACCTCACTGCCATCTGTGTGGCACTGCCCCCCGCAGCGTCCACCGTCCGCATCCCGTGTCGATTCGGATCGAGGGTTGCGCGTCCTTGGTGCCTACCCTTGGAGGCGCGGTCGCAATGGTGTCCATTGCTGGGGGTCCCACTCGCAGGATCCACACTCGGGGCTATTGCCCCTGTGAGGACGCCGCATGTTGAGCGGTTCCCGGTTTCGGCAGCCGAGCCGTCTCTAAGAGACCTCTGGCTTTGCGTGCTCACCTCGCGGTGAGTTTGCCTTTATCGATCCGTTGACCATATGATCGGCGCCCCCGCGGCCGGCGTCGTCGCTCGTACGGGGCGACTTGTCTCACCTGTTTGGGGTAGCCGCTCGGCGCTGGAACGCATTTCCACTTTCGATGGGCGTTCTGACCTGTCTGTGAATCCCCCGAAAAGGGGAGGCAGCCCTCGCCATCCTGGAGGAAACTGCCCGGGCCTGGCACCCGTCCTTACTGGGCACGTTCGAGCGCGAGCCAGGCCGCGGTCGGCCCGTTCACCCCCCCAAGAACGGCCACCTCGGGTCCCGCGGGCGGGCCTCACAGAGGCCCGCCGGCGCGGACGTGCTTTCGATTGGCGTGGCGCCCCAATTGACATCCGCCGTGGATGCCAATTGGGACGGGATAATGCGCCGATGCGCGGCCTCCTGGAATCGGTGCCGAACTTCTCGACGGGGCGCGATCGCGACGCGGTGGCCGCGATCCGGTCGGCGGTGGCGGCGCATGCGGCGGTGCTCGACGTGCACTCCGACCCCGACCACAACCGCTCGGTGCTCACCTGCGTCGGCGAGCCCGACGCGCTCGTCGCCGGCCTCGCCGCCGGCATCGCGGCCGCGATCGAGCGGATCGACCTGACCGGCCACGAGGGCGTGCATCCGCGTGTCGGCGCCGCCGACGTCGTGCCGCTCGTGCGCTTCCGTCCGGGCGATCCGCGGCCCGAGCACGCGGCGCGCGCCCTGGGCGAGCGGATCGGCCGCCTCGGCGTGCCGGTGGTCGGCTACGGCGAGCTCGGCGCCGGCCGCCGTCCGGCCTTCTTCCGCGCGGCGGGGCCGGCGGGCCTGCAGGCGCTGATCGACGCGGGCGACGTCGTGCCGCTGTACGGGCCGGCGACCCTGCATCCGACCGCCGGCGCGGTGCTCCTGGGCGTGCGGGCACCGCTGGTTGCGTTCAACGTCGACCTGCGCACGGGCGACGTCGGCGTGGCCCGCACCGTCGCCGCTGCGGTGCGCGAGCGCGACGGCGGCCTGCGCGGCGTCCAGGCGCTCGGCCTCCTGATCCCGCGCACCGGCCGCGCGCAGGTGTCGATGAACCTGATCGACCCGGCGGGCGCCCCGCTGCACGAGGTCGTCGCCGAGGTGGGGCGGCTCGCGGCGGTACACGGCGTCGAGGTGGAGCGGGGCGAGCTCGTCGGCCTGATGCCGGCGGCAACCGCCGCGGCCGCCGCCGGGCGCGCGCTGCTCCTGGACGGCATGCCCGCCGACCGCCTGCTCGAGATCGCCTCGGGCGGCGAGTTCGGCCGGTAGGGACAACGGTAGGTAGGCTACGCGGCCGGTGACGGCCACGATCGAGCTCAGCGGACACGACCTCACCGTCGACGACGTCGAGCGGGTCGCGGTCGGCGGCGCACGCGCAGAGCTGGGCGCCCGCGCGCTCGCGCAGATCGCCGCGTCGCGCGCCCTGATCGACCGCGTCGTCGCCGAGGGCACGCCCACCTACGGGGTGAACACCGGCTTCGGCCGCTTCGTCGACGTGCACATCGCACCGGCCCAGGCGGCGCAGCTGCAGCTCAACCTGCTGCGCAGCCATGCGTGCGGCGTCGGCATGCCGTTCCCCGACGAGGTGGTGCGGGCGGCGACCCTGCTGCGGGCAAACGCGCTCGCGAAGGGCTCCTCCGGCGTGCGCGTCGAGCCCGTGCAGCTCCTGCTCGACCTGCTCTCGGCCGGCGTGCATCCGGTCGTGCCGTCGCGCGGCTCGCTCGGCGCGAGCGGCGACCTCGCCCCGCTGGCGCACCTGGGCCTCGTGCTCGTGGGCGAGGGCTCCGCGCGGGTTGGCGATGAGGTCATGCCCGGCGCCGACGCGCTCGCCCGGGCCGGCCTCGAGCCGGTCGTGCTCGCGGCCAAGGAGGGGCTCGCGCTGATCAACGGCACCCAGTTCATGGCGGCCATCGGGGCGCTCGTCCTGGCCCGGGCGCACCGGCTCGTGAAGCTCGCAGACGTCGCCGCCGCCCAGACGATCGAGGCCGTGCGCGGCTCGCGGACGCCGTTTGCGCCCGAGCTGCAGGCGCTGCGGCCGCACCCCGGCCAGGTGGCGTCGGCCGCGAACCTTTACCGGCTCCTGGACGACTCCGAGATCGTCGCCTCGCACCGCTGGTGCGGGCGCGTGCAGGACGCCTACTCGCTGCGCTGCGCGCCGCAGGTGCACGGGGCGGTGCGCGATGCGGTTGCCTATGCCGAGGGCGTCGTCGCGATCGAGCTGAACGCCGCCACCGACAACCCGATCGTGCTCGCCGAGCGCGGCGAGGTGATGAGCAACGGCAACTTCCACGGTCAGCCGGTCGCGTTCGCGCTCGACATGCTCAAGCTGGCCCTGCACGAGCTCTCGTCGATCAGCGAGCGCCGGATCGAGCGGATGCTGAACCCCGCGCTCTCGAACGGCCTGCCCCCGTTCCTGACCGCCGACGGCGGCCTGAACTCCGGCTTCATGATCGCGCAGTACGTGGCGGCGAGCCTCGTCAGCGAGGGCAAGGTGCTCGTGCACCCCGCCAGCGCCGACTCGATCCCCACGAGCGCCGGGCAGGAGGACCACGTCTCGATGGGCGCGACCGCGGCCGTGCACCTGTGGCACGTGTGCGCGAACGTCGAGCGGGTGCTCGGGATCGAGCTCCTGTGCGGCGCGCAGGGCCTGGACTTCCTCGCGCCGAAGCGGCCGGGGGCGGCCGTCGCCGCGGCGCATGCGGCGGTCCGCGACCGTCTCGCCGCACCTCGGCGACGATCGCTCGCTCGCGCCGAGATCGAGGAGCTCGCCGGGCGCCTGCGCGATGGGTCGCTGCTCGCCGCGGTCGAGCAGGGCACGGCCCCGCTTCTGTGAGATGAGCGGTGCGCTACCGAGCGCCGGCTCGGAAGGCCTACGTGCCCCCAACGCCGGTGGGCGAGATCACGATGGGTTGGGTTCCGAAGGTGAACGTGTGCGGCTGGCTCTCGAGGGCGTCGGGGAGGATCGTTCCGGTGCTATCCGAGAGGATCGCGACGGCTGTGTACGTCGCCCCTTCGATGAACTTGCCTCTCGCGATCGTGCTCCAGCTGCCGTCTGCGGCGAGTGGGGTCGCAAGCGACCGGATCGGCTGTGGGCCTGAGGCGGCTGTTCCTGCGAACACCTCGACGATGACGTCGGAGGACTGCGGGATGTTCGACGATGTGCCGGTGAAATCGGGGGGATACGCCGGCACGTCCCCGCCGTCTGCCGGGGTTGCGAGCGTGAGGGTCGATCGTGGGGGTGGTCGGTTGGTCGTTCCTCCGCCCGACGTCGTCCCCCCGCCCGACGTTGCCGAGGTGTGAGCGATCAAGAACCAGAATGCGGTCGATTGGGCATGGCCGGCACCGTGGCCCCAGCCCTGGCTGGCCTGTGCGTAGTATCGGCCGGCCGGAAGGGTCGTCCTGAACGCGATCGTCCCGCCATAGGAGCCATCCGTGCCTACCCGGCTCTGCCCGGAGGTTCCCACGAGCTTGAGCCCGCCCTGCGGATCCTGGAAGACTCGGACTTCGACGAACGCGTTGTAGCTCGCAGACGTGTCGGCTGTCCCGTGAAACACGAGTGAGGTCGCGCGGTGCTTGTCCACGACGAGCGAGATCGCGGGGGTCTTGCTGGACGTCGCGTTGACTTGGTGCTCTGCGGCCGCACCGAACGCGCTGCCGACGAGGATCGCGGTGGCGGACCCGACGACGCACCATCCGCGACCCGATGGACGCCAGTGGCTGCGGACCACGGCGCCGCCGAGCCGCGCGCCGTTCAGCGTGAGGTTCTGGGTGGTAGCGGCGCGTCCGTCCTGGTCGTGGATACGCGTCCGGATGGCTCGCGCGTTTTCGAGCAGTTTTCGAGCGCGATTCCGGCGGCCGGCACACGCCGAGAGCGAGCCGATCTCGTGGAGAGCCCATCCCTGCGCGTTTCCTTTCGCTTCGGATGAGGCGAGATGTTCGGCAGCCGCGAACGCGTGCCGGAGCGTCTCGACGAGTTCCCACCACCGTTCGAGGAGGGCAAGGAGGCTCGCGAGCGTCCGGGCGAACTCAATCTCCTCGTCGTAGCGGTGATCGCGGTCAAGGCGGCTGAGCGCGCCCAAGACGACGTTGATCTCGAGATTCATCGTGGCCGGATCCGCGAGCCCGCCCCGAGTGGCCGCGGTCAGAAGCGTGATCGAGTTCTCTACCGCGTCTGCCGCCTTCGAGCCGTCGTCGACGACGCCCTTGAGGAAGTCGGTTGGTGCGCGGAGCTCGCTGCCGGGGTCGCCAAGTGCGTTCCACAGTTCGGCCTTCGATGCTTCGTTGACGCCGCCGGCGAGCCCCAGACGCGACCCCCCAGGCGCGCCGATCTCAAGCTCGTAGTCGCCTGCCGCAACGCGGCCGCTCACACGTGGCGTCGAATCTCCGTTGAGTGGCTCTGAACCCACCGTACGCTCTCCTGGTCAGTTCGCGAAGAGGTCTCGATCGGAAGTGAACCAGGCGATCACTCTGAGATCTGTCTCGCTCGACATGCACTGGAGGTGAGCGCCGTCAACCACCCTGCCCACAGGCCGATGATCGGCGGAGACCGTTAGACTCGCCGTTCCCTGCTAGGCCCGACGTTCGATCTGGAGGGCATAGGTGGAGATCCCGGATCCTCGGTATCTAAAAGACGCCGGATGGTGCCTACATCGCCTACCACGTCGTGGGCGAGGGGCCGGTCGATATTGCGTGGCAGTTGGACTTCGGCGGGAACCTGGACGTGTGGTGGGAATCGGAGTGGATCCGGGGGTGGTTCGAGGGCTTGGCGTCGCTCGGCCGGTTGATCCTGCACGATTGGCGGGGTTGCGGTCTCTCCAGCCGCAACGTGCGGGTGCCGAATCTGGAGACACGGACGGACGATCTCCGGGCGGTGCTCGATGCAGTCGGCTCGACGAGCGCGGTGGTCGGTGGGTGGTTCGAGAGTCTCGCTCCGGGCGTGCTGCTCGCCGCCGGTGCTCCGACCCGGGTGCGGGCGATGGTGTGGTGGAACCCCTGGCCGCGCATGGTGGCGGCGCCGGACTTCCCCTGGGGCGCGGGGCCGGAGGACATGGCGGGGGCGCTGGATGACCTTCAGCAGTGGGGGACTCTGGGGTACGGCGAAGCGTGGGCTGATACGTTCGAGCAGGGGGGCCGGTACCGACCGTCGGAGGAGGCGGCTCGGTGGTGGGCCAGGTTGAGCCGAAACGCGTGTACGCCCGACGTGGCCGAGGAGCTGACACGCATCTGGTGGCAGACCGATATCCGCGGCCTCCTTTCGACGGTGCAGGCGCCGACGTTGCTCATGGTCACCCAGGGCGAAGAGGAGCCGCTCGCGGTGGCAGACCACGTCGCGTCGCTGATTCCAAACGCTCGCATCGAGACGTTCGCTCAGCAGCACTGGATGGGGAGCGGCGCGGACATCGACGCCGTGAACCGCCCGCGTCTGGACGCCATCGCGCGCTTCATCGGCCTTCAGCCGAGACCGGTCGTGCCGGACACGATCCTCTCGACCATCCTGTTCACCGACGTCGTCGACTCGACCGGTCATCAGGCCCGGCTTGGGGATCGCGACTGGAAGCAGCTCATCGAGAAGCACAACCACGTGGTCAGAGCGGCGCTCTCGACCTGGCGTGGATATGAGAACGACACCGCAGGCGACAGCTTCTACGCCACATTCGATGGCCCCGCCCGAGCGATCCGCTGCGCGAAGGAGATCCAAGAGTGCGTCCAGGGCCTCGGCCTGGAGGTGCGGGCCGGCGTCCACACCGGCGAGTGCGAGCTGGTCGACGGAAAGTGCGCGGGCATCTCCGTGTCAACCGGCGCACGGATCGCGGCGCTGGCAGGCCCCTCGCAAGTGCTCGTCTCCCAAACGGTCAAAGACCTGGTCGCAGGCAGCGGCTTCACGTTCACCGACGCCGGCGAGCACGAGCTCAAGGGCATCCCGCAGCGGTACCGCCTCTACGCGATCGGCGAGAAAGGCACCGGCGGGTCGCGTCAGGGCACGAGCTTGTACACGGAGCCGTCGAGCGAGATCACGTAGAGGCCGCCGGCCGAGCCCTCGCCGAACGCGTCGATGTTCGATACCTGGAAGCTGATGTGCATCAGCACCGGGCGGCCGCCGGACGCGCGCCGCTTCCAGATCCGGCCGGAGCAGTTGTCGGCGTAGAGGTACTGGCCGCGGAGGCCGGTCAGGATCGTGCCGCGATAGACGTAGCCGCCCATCACGGCGCAGTTGCTCGGGCCCGACGAGGTCGCGTGTGGGTAGACGATCGCCGGGAACTTCAGGTGCGTGCGGTTGATCGGCTGCACCTTGAACACGGAGTTGCCCTCGTAATAGCTCCAGCCGAAGTTCGTCCCCGCGGGCGTGCCGGCCTTCAGGTGGTCGACCTCCTCCCACGTGTCCTGGCCGACGTCGCCGATCCACATGTCGCCGGTCGTGCGGTCGAACGAGAACCGCCACGGGTTGCGCAGGCCGTACGCGTACACGGTCGCCTTCGCGCCGGGCACACCGACGTTGAGGCGCAGGATGCTCGAGAGCGGGCCGCCGCTCTGGCCCTCGTTGTTCGGATCGCCCTCGCTGCCGCCGTCGCCGAGCCCGATGTAGAGCTTGCCGTCGGGCCCGAACTGGAGCTGGCCGCCCTTGTGGTTCGAGAAGGGCTGGTGCACCTTGACGAGGATCACCTTCGAGCTCGGGTTGGCGATGTTCGGGTGCAGGCGCTCGGTCGTGTACCGGGCGACGCGGGTGTCGCCGTTTTTGTTGCTGAAGTCGACGTAGAAGAAACGGTTCGTGCGGTAGTGCGGGTCAAACGCGATCGAG
Source organism: uncultured Actinomycetes bacterium (assembly GCA_963825325.1). Classification (GTDB taxonomy): domain Bacteria; phylum Actinomycetota; class Thermoleophilia; order Gaiellales; family JAICJC01; genus JAICJC01. The sequence goes on along the minus strand of CAWGSU010000006.1, from coordinate 230,840 downwards.
AGCAGGCCCTCCTCGCTCACGCAGCTGACGTTCGACGTGATGTTCAGGAACGGCCGCCGCAGCAGCCGGCCGGCGCGGTCGATGCGGATCACGCCGCACTTCTCGACCACGAAGAGGCGGGTGTCGCGGGGGGGCGACGTCAGGTACACGGGCTGCGAGAGCCCGTGCAGGACACGCTGCAGGCGCACCGCGGCGGAGGCCGCCGGCGTGCCTGCCCAGACGAGCATCGACGCGGCGGCCATCCCCACCGCCGTGATCCCGAGACGCCGTCGCACGGGCGCCATGCTAGACCACATCGGCCCTGATAGCGTGTTGGCATGGCCACCGCGGTCGACACCCTGGTCGAGACGCTCGTCGGCGATCTGGCCGCCGTGCGCGCGCCGCGCGGCCCCGAGCTGCACTGCAAGGGCTGGCACCAGGAGGCCGCCCTGCGGATGCTCTGCAACAACCTCGACCCCGAGGTGGCCGAGGATCCCACCCGCCTCGTCGTCTACGGCGGCTCCGGCCGCGCCGCGCGCAGCCACGCCGCGCTCAAGGCGATCGTTCATGCGCTGCTCGTGCTCGAGTCCGACGAGACGCTGCTCGTGCAGAGCGGCAAGCCGGTCGGCGTCTTCCGCACCCATCCCGGAGCACCGCGCGTCCTGATCGCGAACTCTCTGCTCGTACCCAGGTTCGCCAACTGGGACGAGTTCCGCCGGCTCGAGGCCGAGGGCCTGACGATGTTCGGCCAGATGACCGCCGGCTCGTGGATCTACATCGGCACGCAGGGGATCCTGCAGGGCACCTTCCAGACGTTTGCGGCCGCCGGCGAGGTGCACTGGGGCTCGCCCGACCTGGCCGGGCGCACCGTGCTGACGGCCGGCCTGGGCGGCATGGGCGGCGCGCAGCCGCTCGCAGCGTCGCTCGCCGGCGCGGCCAGCCTGAACGTCGAGGTCGACCCCCACCGGATCGAGCGGCGGCTCGAGACGCGTTACCTGGACGAGGTGGCCGACGACCTCGACGACGCGGTCGCGCGGGTCGCCCGCCACGCGGCCGAGGGCCGCGGCGTCTCGGTCGGTCTGCTCGGCAATGCCGGCGACGTGTTCCCCGAGCTCGCCCGGCGAGGCGTGCGCTTCGACCTGGTCACCGACCAGACATCGGCCCACGACATGCTGAACGGCTACGTCCCGAACGGCATGCCGCTCGCGGCCGCGATCGCCCTGCGCGCAAGCGACCCCGACGACTACGTGCGCCGGGCGCGGGCGACTGCCGTCGCCCACGTCCAGGCGATGCTCGACATGCAGGCGGCCGGGAGCCACGTCTTCGATTACGGCAACAACCTGCGCACCGAGGCGCGCGACGCAGGCCTCGAGAACGCCTTCGGGTTCCCCGGCTTCGTGCCGGCCTACGTGCGGCCGCTCTTCTGTGTCGGTGCAGGGCCGTTCCGGTGGGCGGCGCTCTCGGGTGATCCGGCCGACATCGCCCGCATCGACCGGGCCCTGCTCGAGGCGTTCCCCGACGACGCCCTGCTGCAGCGCTGGCTGCACCTGGCACCCGAGCGGGTCGCGTTCCAGGGGCTGCCGGCGCGGATCTGCTGGCTCGGCTACGGCGACCGTGCGAAGGCGGGGCTGATCTTCAACGACCTCGTCCGCCGTGGCGAGGTGTCGGCGCCGATCGTGATCGGCCGCGACCACCTGGACACGGGCTCGGTGGCGTCGCCGTTCCGCGAGACCGAGTCCATGCAGGACGGCTCCGACGCGATCGCCGACTGGCCCGTGCTGAACGCGCTGCTCTCGACGTCGTCGGGCGCGTCATGGGTGTCGGTGCACCACGGGGGCGGGGTGGGCATCGGCAACTCGATCCACGCCGGCCTCGTCATCGTGGCCGACGGCAGCGCCGAGATGGACGAGCGCCTGGCCCGCGTGCTCACGAACGACCCGGGGATCGGCGTCGCCCGCCATGCCGACGCCGGCTACGACATCGCTCTCGAGACCGCCCACGAGCGCGGCGTCCGCCTGCCGATGGAGGAGTACCCGTGAGCGCGGGGACGGCCGTCCTCACCGGCGTCACGGGGGGTTGGGGGCGGTCCGTCCTCGACCGCTTCGTTGCGCAGGGCTGGGACGTCGCCGTCACGCATCGAGGCGATGCGCCCGCCGACCTGCCCGGCGGCGTGCTCGCTGTCGCGGCCGATCTCACCGATCCGGATTCGGCCGAGAGTGTCATCGCGGCCGCCGTCGAGCGGTTCGGGAGCGTCGACGCGCTCGCGAACATCGCTGGAGGCTTCGCCGCGGGCGGCACGCTCGACCAGGCGCCGGTCGACGTGTGGCGCTCGCAGATGGCCGTGAATCTCGACACCGCCTACCACATGACGCGCGCCGCGCTTCGGCCGATGCGCGCGGCCGGCCGCGGCGCGATCGTCTACATCGGCTCGTCGGCGACCGAGCGCCCGTTCCCCGGCGCGGCGGGCTACATCGTGTCCAAGTCGGCGCTCGCGGGCCTGATGCGCGCGGTCGACGCCGAGGTGCGCACGGAAGGCATCCGCGCGAACACCGTCGTCGTCAAGATCGTGGACACGCCGCGCAACCGGGCCGACAACCCCGACGCCGACTTCTCGCGCTGGACGACGGGCGCCGAGCTGGCCGGCGTCATCGAGTGGCTGTGCTCCGAGGACTCCGCGCCGCTGTCCGGCGGGATGATCCCCGCCTATGGCCGCGCGTAAGAGCTTCCTGCTCACCAACCTGGCCGCCGTCGCCTCGCCGGCCGGCGCCGGGGCGCCGCTGCGCGGCTCCGATCTGGGCCGCGTCGACGTGGTCGCACCGGCCGCGATCGCGGTCGTCGACGGGCACATCGCCGCCGTCGGGCCGCCCGCCGACGTCGGCGCGGACCACGCCGATCTCGAGCCGGTCGACGGCCTCGGCCGTATCGCCGTCCCCGGCCTGATCGACTGCCACACGCACCCGGCCTTCGGCGGCGACCGCGCCGCCGAGTTCGACCTGCGCGCACAGGGCGCCGACTACGAGCGCATCCATGCCGAGGGCGGCGGGATCGCCGCGACGGTCGCGGCGACGCGCCGGCTGGGGCGCACGGGCATCGCCGAGGTGGTCAGGCGGCATCTGGCCTGGATGGGCGCGAACGGCACCACCACGGCCGAGGCCAAGTCCGGCTACGGCCTCGACCGCGACACCGAGCTTGCCAGCCTGGCGGCGATCGCGGCCGGGCACCCGATCCAGGCGGTGCCGACCTACCTGGGCGCCCACTCCGTTCCGGCGGAGTTCGCAGACGGCGACGAGTATCTCGACTTCGCCATCGCCGAGGTGATGCCCGAGGCGGCGCGCACCGCCGAGGCCGCGGACGTGTTCCTCGAACGGGGGGCCTTCAGCGCGGAGCAGGCCGACCGCTACCTGCGCGCGGCCGCCGGGCACGGCCTCATGCTGCGCATCCACGGCGACCAGTTCACCGAGTCGGGGGCGATTCCGCTTGCCGTCGAGCTCGGGGCGCGGTCGGTCGACCACCTCGAGGCCACCGGGCCGGCGGGCGTGGCGCAGCTCGCAGCGAGCGACGTCGCCGGCGTGCTGCTCCCGGTCGCGGCGCTCTCGCTGCGGCGCAGCATGCCGCCCGCCCGGGCGCTGATCGACGCCGGCGCGGTCGTCGCCCTTGCGACCGACTTCAACCCCGGCAGCGCCTACTGCGAGTCACTGCCGACGGTGATGAACCTGGCGTGCACGCAGCTGGGGATGTCCGTGGGCGAGGCGCTCTGCGCGACGACGGTGAACGCGGCCTGGGTGCTCGACCGCGCCGAGTATCTGGGCCGGCTCGCGCCCGGCTACGACGCCGATATCGTGCTCCTCAGCGTGCCCGACTGGCGTCATGTCGCCTACCACCTCGGCGGCCGCGACATCGCCGCGGTCTACAAGCGCGGCAACGCGCGTCGCGTGAATATCCGGGGTCTGACCCCGGTATTCATCAGCCTGGGCAGGCTGGCGCCTGCGGCAGGCGCGCGAGCAGATCGGTCAGTGCGGCGAGTTCCTGGTCGCTGTAGCGCTCGGCGAAGAGGGCGCGCACGCCCTCGGTGTGCGACACGCGCGCACAGGCCAGGCGGGCGCGGCCGGTGTCGGTGATCTCGGCGTAGGTGACCCGGGCGTCGGCGGCACAGGATGCCTTGCGCACGAGCTCGGTGCGCTCGAGGCCGTCGAGCAGCCGGGTGATGCCCGACGCCGTCAGCAGCACGCGCTCGGCCAGATCGACCCGGCGCAGGCGGCCGCCCTCGGCGCTCTCGAGGTGGATCAGCACCTCGAAGTCGTTGATCGTGAGCCCGTGGCCCGCGATCAGCTCGCGGTTGAACTGGCGCGTGACGGCGGCGTGGGCGCGCAGGAGCCCGACCCAGGCGTCGACCTCGGCGACCTGCTCGGTGCCGCTCGCGCGTTCGATGTTCGTCTGGGCGGTGCTCACGTGGCCTCGTCTGGTTGCTTCCTCAAGTATCCCTCAGTGTAGATCGTCACGACTATTGTGGCAATCGCGACGGTCGGACGATGCTGGAGGCGGTCACTCAGCCTCGAGGACGGCCGGAGACCGGCGCGTCCACGCCCGCAGCCGGCCGCGGGTGCGCTCGAGGTAGCGCAGGTCGCTCTGGACCGCGATGTCGCGGTAGAGCAGGGCCGCGAAGACGAGGATCAGCGGCATGCGCTCGGTCAGCTCGTAGTACGGCGCCTGCAGGCAGGCGACGAGGAGCGCGACCTGCACCCAGAAGAGCGCCGGTGAGCTGCGCGCGCGTTGCTTGGCGGTGCGCACGACCGTGTAGGCCATGAAGCCGCCGAAGAGGAAGAGCGCCGGCACGCCGTGGGAGTAGAGCAGCAGGAAGATCTCGCTCTCGGTGCCGACCGACTTGCTGGTGTGCGTGACTCCGACCGCCTGCTGCGGAGCGCCGTAGCCGAGCAGCGGGCTCGAGATGATCTGCGACTGCGCCGCCTGGTCGCGGGCGAGCCGGCTCGTGTCGCCGGTCTTGTGGCTGAAGCGCGCCGTCACCAGGCCGCCGAGCGGCGTGATGGCGACCAGCGCCCCGACCACCAGCACCGCCGAGACGACGCGCATGACGCGGCGCATGTCGCGCAGCGCCCCGAACCGCACGGCTGCGTAGGCGAGGCCGGCGCCGAGGCTGAGCCAGAGGCCACGGTCGAGCGAGAACACGATCGGCACGAGCGAGGCTGCGAGCGTGATCTTCAGCACGCGCGCCCACACCCGGCCGGGGTTGGCCGCCAGGGCGGCCAGCGCGATCGGCGTCAGCATCGCGCACGTCGAGCCCCAGGCGTTCGTGTAGGCGAAGAACGTCTGCGGGCGGCCCTCGGCGAACCCGAGGAAGTGCTGCAGCTCGGCCACCTGCAGGTGGACGTGCGCGTAGAAGTACGTGTTGTTCAGGAGCGAGTGGGGGAAGACGGACTCGGCCGGGCTCGCGAAGGCGATGGTGGGGAAGAGCACCCCGATCCAGCCGCCGATGATGACGAGCACCCAGTAGCCCGCGAGCGCGTTGATGACCGAGCGCGTCGGCAGGCGCTCGCGCGACGTGTTGTAGATCCACAGGAACAGGACGGTGGCCGAGAAGTAGAACGAGAGCCGCCACGACCACGCAATCGCGCGGGTCGGGCTCGCGAGCTCAACGCCCGAGGCAACCATCCACGCCAGGAAGACGAGCCAGATGCCGAAGCGGCGCGGGACGCGCAGCTCGCCCCGGCGGAACAGCGGGTAGACCAGCGGCAGCGTGATCAGCGGCCACATGAAGAACGAGAGCCCGAGCAGCCACCACACCGGCAGGCCGAGGAAGATCGCGTATGGCTGCCAGCCCTGCGGGAGATGCGCCCAGCCCGGCCGGTCGCTCGCGAGCGTGCGGATGCGCCGCGGCCCGATCGTCGTGGTCGTCATCGCTACGCGCGACCCGTCAAGGGTCGAACCGCTCCTCGGCCCGGTTGTCGTGCCGCGCGAGCAGGATCCCCAGGACCACGCCGGTGATGATGACGCTCGCTGCGGGGAGCAGCGAGGCCAGTGATTGGAGTGACGTGCTCATGCTCTCCCAGCGTAGCGCCATCGGGGAGACCCGCAACCCCGCGTCGAAGAGTTCGCCAATAGGCGCCTCCTAACCTGCCGCCGCTCGGGTTTTGACGGGCGGGTGGGAAAGGAAAGACCAGCGTGGGTGTGCAACGGGTGCTGCGGAGGGGCGCCCCGGCGTGGGCGCATGCGGCTGCGGGCCTGGCGATCTCGGTCGCCTTCGGCTGGCTGGCGCTCCGCGACGTGTCGTGGTCGGCGGTGCGCGCCTCGCTTGCGGGCATCCGCCCGGCCTGGCTGATCGCGGCGCTCGTGCTGCTCGCGGTGGCGGTCGGGATGCGGTCGGAGCGCTGGCGGGTGCTCTTCCCGCGTGACGCCCGGCCGGCGCGGCGGGCGGTGTTCTGGTCGCTCGCGATCGGGTACCTGTTCAACAACCTCCTGCCCGCCCGCGCCGGTGAGGCGGCGCGTGTCGTCGCCCTGCGGCGAGAGGCGGGCGTCCCCGCCATGCGCGGCGCAGGGACGGTGGCGGTCGAGCGCGTGTTCGACCTGGCGTCGCTCGCCGGCCTGATGCTCGTCGCCACGCCGTTCCTGGGGTCGGGATCGGTCGTGCGGCTGACCGCGTGGACGAGCGCCGTGGTGCTCGCCGCCGCGGTGGTGCTGGCCGGCGCCTGCCGCAGCGCCCGCCTGCGGGCCCGCATGGCGGCGGCCGCGGCGCGTGTCCCGCTGATCGGCGGGCCGCGCGCCCGCTCGACCGCGACCGAGCTCGGCCAGGGGCTCGTGGGGCTCCGTGACGGCCGCATGGCGATCCTCGCCGGCGCGTGGTCGCTCGGGTCGTGGCTCGTCCTGGCCGGCTCCTACTATGCCGTGCTGCGCAGCCTCGGCGTCGCCTCGCCGGGCCGGGCCGCGGTGCTCTCCCTGGTCGTGACCAACCTCGTGCAGGTGATCCCGGCGTCGGCCGCGTCGCTCGGCGTGTTCGAGGCCGCCGGCCGCGCCGCGGTCGCCACATACGGGGCGAGCCCCGGCGTCGCGGTGTCGGCGGCGGTGGCCCTGCACGCCATGAACACCCTGCCGCTCGTCGCACTGGGGGCAATCGGCATCGTCCGCGCGGCGCGGATGCGGCGCCGGCCCGTGCAGGCGGTACGCGCCCCGGGCCGCGAGCCGGGTGCGATCGGCGTCTCGGTGGTGATCCCCTGCCTCGACGAGGAGGCCACGATCGGCGCGTGCGTGCGCTCCGCCTGGGACGGAATCCACGCGGCCGGCGTGGCCGGCGAGGTGATCGTGGTCGACAACGGCTCGGCCGACCGCAGCGCGGAGCTGGCCCAGACGGCGGGGGCGGTCGTCGTCCGCGAGGCCGCACGCGGCTACGGCAGCGCCTATCTGGCCGGGATCCGGCGCGCGCGCGGCGAGTGGATCCTGATGGGCGACGGCGACGGCACGTACGACTTCGGCGAGCTGCCCCGCTTCCTGGCGGCGGGGCGCGACGCCGACATGGTGATGGGCTCGCGCCTGCTGGGCCGCATCATGCCGGGGGCGATGCCGTGGCACCATCGCTACATCGGAAACCCCGTGCTGACCGGTATGCTGAACCTGCTCTTCGGCGCGGGCGTCTCGGACGCGCACTGCGGCCTGCGGATGGTGCGGCGCGAGGCGGCCGAACGGATCGGCCTGCGCACGACGGGGATGGAGTTCGCGTCGGAGATGATCATCCAGGCCGCCCAGGCCGGCCTCGTGATCGCCGAGACGCCGATCACCTACGGTGCGCGGCCCGAGGGCAGCCGCTCAAAGCTGCGCTCGGTCCCGGACGGCCTGCGCCACGTGCGCTTCATGCTCGCCTGCACGAGCGGCGCCCTCATCTGGGTGCCCGCGGCCGTCCTGCTCGCGGCCGGCGCGGCCCTGCTGCTGTCGTCTCCCGCCGAGCCGACGGCGATCGGCGGTGCGGTGCTCGTCTGGATCGGCGGAATGCTCGTGCAGGCGGGACTGATGGTGCGCGCCTACCGGCTGCTCGCCCTCGAGCGCCGCCGCCGCTCGGCGCTCGCGCCGTGGCGGCAGCCGCGCCTCGCCCTGGCCGTGGCGGTGCTGGTCGCGGTGAGCGTGACGGTCGCGGCCGAGGCCCGGCTCGACCTGCACCGGCATCCCGTGACGACCTCCCAGACCCACCACCACCGCCTGTGATCGCGCGGCGGGCACGCGCGGCGGCCGCCGCGGCGGTCGCGCTCGTGGCGCGGCACCGGCTGTTCGCCGCGCTGCTCGTGGCGGCCGCCACGGTCCGGGTCGTCGTCCAGCTCGCCTACCAGCCGGCGCTCTTCTTCTACGGCGACTCCTTCGCCTATCTCGCCAACGCGGCCAGGCTCCAGCCCGAGCCGATCCGGCCGGCGGGCTATCCGGCGCTCCTGCGCGGGCTGCTTGCAACCGTCCACAACCTCGCGGTCGTCCCCGGCGTGCAGCACGTCTTCGGACTCGCGACCGGCGTGCTCGTCTACGCGCTCGTCCGCCGCCTCGGCGCCGGAGCGGCCGGTGCGTGCATCGCGTCCGCGCCGGTGCTGTTCGACGCCTACCAGCTCGACATCGAGCAGCACATCCTGTCGGAGGCGCTGTTCTCGCTGCTCGTCGCCGGCGGCCTGGTCGTGCTGCTGTGGCGGGCGCGGCCCTCGCTCGCCGCCTGTGCGGTCGCCGGTGTGCTGCTCGCCGCGGCGGCGCTCACCCGGTCGGTCGGCCTCGCGCTGATCGCCCCGGCGCTCGCGTTTGCCATCGTCCGCGGCGGCCTCGTGCGGTCGCTCGTCCTTGCGGCTGCATTTGCGCTCCCGCTGGTCGGCTACGCGGCCTGGTACAGCACGACCCCGCAGGGCCGGTTCGCGCTCACCGACCACGACGGGTTCTTCCTGTACGGCCGCGTCGGCGACTTCGCGAGCTGCCAGGGCCTCACGCTCAGCCGCGTCGAACGTCACGTCCTGTGCGACCCGCGCCCGCCCGCCGATCGCCCGAACCCCAACTACTACGTCTGGCACCAGTGGTCGCAGCATTACTACCCCGGATTCGCGCACGTCACGGCCAGACGCAACCAGGTGCTCGAGTCCTTCGCGCTCGACGTGATCCGCCACCAGCCGCTCGCCTATGCGCGCACCGTGCTCGGCGACATGGGGCACTACGCCTCGTTCGGCCGCAGCACCGGCCGCCGCGACGAGGCCATCGGCGAGTGGCAGTTCCACGTCATCGTCCCGCTGACCCCGCGCCACATCGCGCTGGTTACGCGAGAGGCGCACAGGTGGGGCGGCTCGGTCGGCGGCCGGCTCGAGGCGCAGCGCCTGCTCCGGGCCTACCAGCGGGTCGTCTTCACGCCTGGGACGCTGCTCCTGGTCGCGCTCGTGCTCGCCCTGGCCGGGGCGGCGGTGGGAACGGGGCCGGGAGTCGTGCGGGGTGTTCGCGCCGAGATGCTCACCCTGGCAGCGGCCGGGGTTCTGCTGCCGCTGACCGCGGCGATGACCAGCATGTTCGACTACCGCTACCTGCTGCCGGCGCTGCCGCTCCTGCCGGCGGCGGGCGTGCTGGGCGCGAACGCGCTCACTGCCCGAGCGCGGGCGCTGCGGCCGGCACAGGCCGACCCGGTCCCGCGCTGAGGGGCGCCGAGGAGGTTGGCCCGGTCCGCGTGCTCGCCGGGCTATCCGGCGTGGAGGCGGTAGGCCACGACGACCGAGACGGGCCAGCCGATGGCCCAGAGTGCGAAGAGCGCGATGAGCACCTTGTCGGTCGCCGTCCGCACCGATGACCAGCCGGACGCGACGAGCAACGCCTTCCATCCGCCCAGCACGAAGCCGGGAATCAGCCAGGAGGCGCCGACCACGGCGAGCGTCTCCAAGCCCTGCCACGAGAGCCACCGGAACTGGACGTCGACGGGCAGCAGGAGCGGGGTGGCGACGAGGTCGACGGCGACGACCGAGGCGACCCAGGTGACGACGAGACACGATGATGTCCGGCGTGACCAGCTCCAGTGATGCACCGGCAACACCCGCCGAGCGTACCCGTATCGCGCGTTTGCGTCGAGACGGCCGTCACCAGGGCACGATCACGGTGGTGACGCTGCGCCCGGGCAGGGTGGTCGTCACGGTGCGGGTGGAGCGGTCGAAGGCGGGCGCGGGCGCCGCGTCGAGGTCGGAGCCCGCCGTCGTGGTGTAGGCCGTCGCCCGGCCGTAGGTGTGGCCGCCGCCCGGCGGCAGCAGCCGCACGCTCACCGAGCGCGCGGCCGGGCGGTCGTTGATCAGCACGAAGCGCCAGGTGTTGCGCAGAAACGCCAGCACGTGCACGCCCGGCGGGACGCCGGCGACGCGGTAGTGCACCGCCCCGGGCCGGATGTAGCGGCTGAAGTTCGCGAGCACCCAGTAGCGGCGGGTGAAGTAGATCGACTGGTTGCCGTCGACGCGGAAATCCGGGTCGTAATACAGCAGGCCGTCGTTCCAGCCGCTCGCGTTCGCCGCCGCCGGGCAGGCCGGGTCGCCCACCGGGGCGCAGCCGAGCTCGGGCGAGAGCGCCGTCCACCAGCTGAAGCTGCTCGCCCCGCCCGCGGAAAGGTTGCGCCAGATCGTGTCCGCAAGCCAGATCCCGTCGGCCATGCCCGGGTTGTAGCCACGGGCGAACCCGGCGCCGGCAGAGCAGCACACCTCGGTCATCTCCAGGTGCGCGCCGGTGCGCGCCCGCACCATCGCGGCGACGGTGCGCAACGTGGCCACGGTCGGGTAGTCGTAGCCGTGGAAGGCGACCGTGCCGACGTTGCGATCGATCCAGGCGTCGATGCCGGCCCGAAGCGCCGTGGAAGTGGTCGACTCATCCGCGCTCACCGCCGTCCCCGGCGCCCGCGCGGCGAGCGATCGCGCGAGCGACCGGATCACGGCCGCCCGCTGCGCCGGCGGCACGTGCATGCCCTCCTGGTTGCAGGCCGCGAAGGTGTTCGTGGGCTCGTTCATCGGGCTCACGGCCGCGAGCCGGACGCCGAGCGCCGAGCGCAGGTGCGCGGCCACGGCGGCCAGGTAGTCCGCATAGCTCGTGACGGCTGCTGAGCGCAGGCTGCCACCGCAGTCGGCATGGTTCGTCGTGAACGACGGCGGGGCGCTGTTGGCGAAGCCCACCAGGCGGCGGACGCCGTAGCGGCGGGCCTGGGCCAGGAACGCCGTGCCGCCCGGATCGGCGCTCCAGTCGTAGCGCCCGGACGCCTCGAGGAACGTGCGCGGCGCCCGCGCTCCGGCCTGCACGCCGACCCCGCCGCCGCCGATGTTGTAGCGGTAGATCGAGAGCCCGAGCCCGGTGGTGCGGTCGAACAGCAGCCGCGCGACCAGGCCGCGCGTGGCCGGCGAGAAGGCGACGGCGTCGTTGGGCCACCATGCGCCCGACGCCCCGAAGCCGGTGATCGTCTGCGCCGGGACGGGTCGCACCCGCACCGCGGCCACCGCCGCCACCGCGGGCGCGTCGGCCGCGGCCGGTGCCGCCAGTCCGGCGGTTGCGAGGACGGCGAAGGTCGTTGCCGCGGCGATCGGGAGCCGCCAACGTGCCGGGGCGGTTCTGCTGGGTGAGAGACGCAGGATGGGCAGGTCGTTGGCGGGGAGCCGTCCGCCGGAATGGTACCGGCCGTTTCCCCGGCCGGCGATCCCGGCGAGGGGTAGACTGGACGTATGGCGAACCGCAAGCAGCAGAAGCGCAAGTACATGCGGGCCGTCGGGCGCGGGCGCGTCCCCGCCGACTACGAGCCGCGCGAGCCGGCGGACACGAAGCGCAGCAGCGCGAACACGCCGTCGCGGAAGGTGCGCGGTGAGCCGCAGCAGCCGTCGGCGGCCCGGGCGGCCAAGCGGGCGGCCGTATTCGCGGTGCTCTTCTACCTGCTCATCACCTACACCTCGCTCGGGGGCAGCATGAGCCCGGGCGTGAAGGTCTTCAACGGCATCGTCATGTTCGTCCTCTTCTGGTCGATCGGGACCATCACCGAGACGTTCGCCTGGCGGCGCTGGCAGAAGAAGCACGGCGGATCCCCCTGAGATTGAGGCTGACGCCGCGCCGAGCGCGGCCGCCCTCCTCGCCGCCTTCGGCCTTCCCGGCCGCGCCCGCTCGCTGACGCCCGTCGCCGGGGTGTGGTGCAACCGCGTCTTTCGCCTCGACACGTCCGCGGGCCGCTACGCGGTCAAGGAGCTGCGAAACCCGTTCGGCGAGCCCCGCTTTGCGCAGCGGCTGGCCGAGGCGTGGGCGTTTGAGCGCGCGGCGCTGCTCGCCGGCGTGTCCGCGCCTGAGCCGATCCCGGCCCCGGGAGGTGGCTGCACGGCGAGCGTGGCCCGCGCTGGCGGGGCGGGAACGGTGCTCGTGCGCGTGCATCGCTGGGTCGACGGCGACCCCGTGCCGGAGGGGCCGGTCACGCCCGGCGTCGCGGGGTGGGCGGGGGAGATGCTCGCGCGGCTGCACGGGCTTGCGATGCGTCCGGCCGACCGCAGCCTGTTCCCGGTGGCCGCGGCGGATACGGCCGGTCGCTGGCCGGGTCTCGCCGCGGTCGCTCCCGCCGCCGTCGAGGCCGTCGCCGGCCTCGTCGAGGCGGGCCGGGTCGACTCCGGCGAGGAGGTCATGAGCCACTCGGACGTCGATCAGAAGAACCTCGTCCTGACGGCCGCGGGCCCGGTGCTGTGCGACTGGGACGTCGCCTCGCCGGTCGTCCCGCGGTGCGAGCTGGCCGACGTCGCGCTCGCGCTCGGCGACTGGTCCGACGTGGAGATCGCCCACACCGTCGTGCGCGCCTACCGGGCTGCGGGCGGCCGGGTCGACGTGTTCGCGCCGCCCGATCTCGGCCAGGCGCTCGCGACCCACCTGGACTGGCTGGAGGTGAACGTGGCCGGGGAGCGTCTGCCGGCGCTCCTGCGGCGGCTCGATCGGCGCGTGGCCGCGGCGCTCGATGTGGCCGCGGCACTGAATGCCTAGACTGCGCGCTGCCATGCTCGACATCGTGCAGCTGCCGCTCGGCGCCTACCAGACCAACTGCTACCTGGTGGCCCGCGAGGGCGCCTCGGACGCGGTGGTCATCGACCCGGGCGACGCGCCGGAGACGGTCCTTGCGACCCTCGCGGAGCGTGGCTGGACGGCCGCCGCGGTGCTCGTGACGCACGGCCACTTCGACCATCTCGGCGCCGTGAAGGGTGTCGCCGAGGCGGCCGGCGTGGAGGTGTGGGTGCCGCGCGACGAGGCCGACGAGTTGCGCACGCTCGCGGCCGCGCCGCACGAGCCCGACCACCTGCTCGACGGCGGCGAGACGGTGTCGGCCGCCGGCATCGAGTTCGACACGATGTCCGTGCCGGGGCACTCGTCCGCGTCGATCGCCTTCCACGCCGACGGTCACCTGTTCTCCGGCGACGTGCTCTTCTCGGGATCGGTCGGGCGCACCGACTTCGCCGGCGGCGACATGGCCACGCTGGTCGCGAGCATCGGCCGGCTGATGGCCGCCTACCCGCCCGACACGGTGGTGCTGCCCGGGCACGGCCCGGCGACCACGCTCGGCCGCGAGCGCGCGCAGAACCCCTTCCTGGGAGCGCTGCGCGCATGAGCCAGGAGTTCCAGTCCCCGCGCGGCACGCTCGACTGGGTCGGGCCGCGGGCGGCGCTGCGGCGATCCGTGCTCGACGAGGCGCGGCGCGTGTTCGAGACCGCAGGCTACGGCCAGGCGGTCACGCCGACGTTCGAGGACACCGGCGTCTACCAGCGCACATCGGGCGAGGGAAGCGACGTCGTGCGCAAGGAGATGTACAGCTTCCGCGACCGCAGCGACCGTGAGCTGACGCTGCGCCCCGAGGGCACCGCCGGCGTCATGCGGGCCTACCTCGAGCACGGGCTGAGCCACACCCCCCAGCCGGTCAAGGTCTGGTACGAGCTGCCCATGTTCCGCTACAACCGGGTGCAGAAGGGCCGCTACCGCGAGCACTACCAGTTCGGCGCCGAGGCGATCGGGAGCGAGGATCCGGCGCTCGACGCCGAGCTGATCGCCCTCCAGGCCCGCTGGTACCGTAACGTCGACGTGACCGGCCTTTCGCTGCTCCTGAACTCGATCGGCGACGAGAACTGCCGGCCGGCCTACCTCGAGCTTTTGACCGCGTTCCTCGACGAGCACCTGGACGAGCTCGACGACGAGTGCCGCGAGCGCCGGCGGTCGAACCCGCTGCGCGTGTTCGACTGCAAGAACGCCGCCTGCCAGGCGGTGCTGGTGGATGCCCCGAAGATCACCGACCACCTGTGCGACGCCTGCCGCGAGCACTTCGCGGCCGTCCGGGCCGAGCTCGACGCCCGCGGCATCGGCTACACGGTCTCGCCGGGCCTCGTCCGCGGCCTGGACTACTACACGCGCACCGCATGGGAGTGGGTGTGGCCGGCCCTCGGGGCGCAGGCGACCCTGTCCGGCGGCGGCCGCTACGACGGCCTGGCCGAGCAGCTTGGCGGCCCGCACACGCCCGGAGTCGGCTTCGGCGCCGGCGTCGAGCGGCTGGTGCTGACGCTCGAGGAGACCGGCGCCGCAGAGGCCCGGGAGCCCGCGCTCGACGTCATGTTCGCGGTCCTGGCAGACGCCGCCCGGCCGCGGTTGCACGCGCTGATGGATGCGCTCCGCGAGGCCGGCGTGCGCAGCGACGCCGCACACGGCGGCCGCCGGCTGAAGCGGGTGCTCGAGCTGGCCGCGCGCCGGAGGGCGGGCACGGTCGTCATCGTCGGCGAGGACGAGTGGGCCGCGGGCGAGGCCAGCGTACGCGACATGGCCTCCGGCGAGCAGCGCCGCGTCGGCCTGGACGACCTCGTCGCGGAGCTCTCGGCATGAGCTGGCGCACCCGCCTCGGCGGCGACCTGCGCGCGGGCGACGAGGGCACGCGCGTGACCCTGGCCGGCTGGGTGGCGTCGAGCCGCGACCACGGCGGCCTGATCTTCGTCGACATGCGTGACCAGGCCGGCGTCGTCCAGCTCGTGTTCAACCCGGACGAGCAGGCGGCCGCGCATGCGACGGCGCACGGCCTGCGCAATGAGTACGTCGTCCAGGCCGAGGGCGTCGTGCGGGCGCGCTCGCCCGAAACCGTGAACCCGCGCCTGGACACCGGCCGGATCGAGGTGCACGTCGAGCGGCTGGAGGTGCTCTCGACCGCGCCCGCGCTCCCGTTCCAGCTCGACGACGAGGGCGTCGACGAGACGCTGCGCCTGCGCCACCGCTACCTCGATCTGCGCCGGGCCGAGATGCGCAAGAACATCTGGGTGCGGTTCAAGCTCACGCAGACGATCCGCCGGTTCCTGGAGGAGAACGGCTTCTGGGAGCTCGAGACGCCGATCCTGTACAAGTCGACGCCGGAGGGCGCGCGCGAGTTCCTCGTGCCGACGAGCACCCACCCGGGCAAGTTCTACGCGCTGCCGCAGTCGCCCCAGACCTACAAGCAGCTCTACGTCATCTCGGGCTTCGAGCGCTACTACCAGATCGCCCGCTGCTTCCGCGACGAGGCCACGCGTGCCGACCGCACGGCCGAGTTCACCCAGCTCGACATGGAGCTCGCCTTCGTCGAGCCCGACGAGCTGCACGCGCTGATCGAGGGTCTGTACGCGGCGGTGTGGCGAGAGGTGCTCGGGGTCGAGCTGCCGCTGCCGTTCCCGCGCCTGACCCATGACGAGGCGATGCTGCGCTACGCCTCGGACAAGCCGGATACGCGCTTCGGCTGCGAGATCGCCGACGTCACCGACGTGCTGCGCGACACCGGGTTCAACGCCTTCCGGGGGGTGATCGACGCGGGCGGCGTGGTGCGCGGCTTCGCGGTCACCGGCGCGATGGAGTTCTCACGCAAGGACTTCGACGGCCTGGTGGACTTCGCCCGCGGGTGGGGTGGCAAGGGCGTCGCCTGGATGCAGGTGACGGCCCCCGGCGAGGTGCGCTCGCCGATCGCCAAGTTCCTGTCGCAGGACGAGGTCGCGGCGATCGTCGCGGGCGTCGGCGCGGAGGTGGGCGAGACGATCCTGCTCGTCGCCGACGAGCGCGAGGCGGCGGTGCGCGTGCTCGGCCCGCTGCGGCTGCATCTGGGCGAGCGGCTGGGGCTGATCGAGGAGGGCTGGAACTTCCTCTGGCTGACGGCGTTTCCGATGTTCGAGTGGGTCGCCGAGGAGAAGCGCTGGAAGGCGGCGCACAACCCGTTCAGCGCCCCGGAGCCCGAGTTCGAGGCCGACTTCGAGTCCGACCCGCCCGCCGCGCGGGCGCGCCAGTACGACCTCGTCCTGAACGGCAACGAGGTCGGCGGCGGCTCGATCCGAAACCACAAGCCCGAGGTGCAGAAGCGCGTGTTCCGCATGCTGGGCATCTCCGAGCTGGAGGCCGAGGAGAAGTTCTCGTTCCTGCTGCGCGCGCTCGAGATGGGCGCGCCGCCGCACGGGGGGATCGCGTTCGGGATCGACCGCCTGGTGATGCTGCTCGCGGGCGCCGCCTCGCTGCGCGACGTCACCGCGTTCCCGAAGGGCCAAGGCGGCGTCGACCCGCTCACGGGGGCGCCGACGGCGGCCACCGAGAAGGAGCTGCGCCAGTACGGGATCCGGGTGGTGACGGACCCGCCGGGACCGGCTACGCTGTGAGAGCCGGCGCCATTTCCGTTACGCGCACCACACTTTCGTCGTGCGAACACCTCAAGCGCCGGGGCGAGGTCGAAGCGGTCGAAGCATCCAGAAAGTGGCCGACAGCCAAGCCCCAGGCACCGGCATCTTCGGCGGCGGGGGAGCCTCGGCTCCCCCGCTCGCCTACCACCGGGGGACTGGCGCCGTCCTGTCACGACGGTGGTGGAGATGGAGCAGTGTTGGGGACAGTCCCCCTCACAAACCATCGGCGCCTGATGCGCGCTGGAGCTTCGGGGCGGATTTGTGAAGGCGACTGTCCCCCGGTGGTTGGCCGGCAATGACTTGCGTCTACCTCGACCACGCGGCGACCACGCCGCTTGCGCCCGAGGCGCGCGCGGCGATGGAGCCGTACCTGTCCGAGCGGTTCGGGAACGCGTCGGAGCCGCACACGTTCGGGCGCGCCGCCCGCACCGGGCTCGAGGAGGCCCGCGCGCGGCTGGCGGAGCTGCTCGCAGCCGAGCCGGGCCAGGTCGTCCTCACCTCGGGCGGCTCCGAGGCGGACAACCAGGCCATGTTCGGGCTGGCCGGGGGCCCGCCCGGCCGGCTCGTCGTGAGCGCGATCGAGCATCCGGCCGTGCGCGAGCCTGCGCGCGAACTCGAGCGGCGCGGGTTCGAGATCGCCTGGGCGCCGGTCGGCCGCGACGGCGTCGTCGATGCCGAGGAGTTCGAACGCCTGGTGCAGCCCGGCGACCGGCTCGCGGCGGTCATGTGGGCGAACAACGTCACCGGCGCGGTGCAGCCGGTGGAGCGCCTGGCGGCGGCTGCCGCCGAGCGCGGCGTGCCCTTCCACTGCGACGCCGTGCAGGCTGCGGCGGCCTTCCCGGTCGGTCTCGGCGCTTCCGGCGTCGAGGCGCTCGCCGTCTCGGCGCACAAGCTCGGCGGCCCGAAAGGCGTCGGCTGCCTGCTCGTGCGCACGCCCGGGCGGGTGGCGCCGCTCGTGTGGGGCGGGGGGCAGGAGCACGGCCTGCGTTCGGGCACCGAGAACGTGGCCGGCGCGGTCGGGTTCGCGGCAGCCCTCGCAGCGACCAGATCGGCGGCCGACGCGCGGCTCGAGTCCTGCGCGACCCGCCTCGAGGCGGCGCTCGCGGGAGAGGGCACCGTCGTCTCGGCCGGCGCCGAACGCCTGCCCGGCCATCTGCTCGCTCCTCGTCCCGGGCATCCGCGCCGACCTGCTCGTGCTGGCGCTCGACCGTGAGCCGGTTCGCGGTCGCCGCGGGCTCCGCATGTGCCGCCGGGGATGCCGAGCCGAGCGACGTGCTGACCGCGCAGGGGATGTCGGCGCAGGACTCGCGCAGCGTCGTTCGCATCTCGCTCGGCCGCCACACGAACGCGGCCGAGGTAGACGCCTTCGCGCACGCGTTCATCGCCTGCGCCGATCGGCTGCGCGCCGGCGGCCTCGAGGGGATCGCCGCCGCGGTCTAGGGTTCGCGCGTGTACTCCGCCGCCACGGTTGACCACGCGCTCGCGCAACGCCATGCCGGCTCGGCCGGCCGCGGCGCGGTCGCCGGCGAAGCGGGCGACACCGGCTGCGGCGATGCGATCCGCATCGAGCTCGCGGTTGCGGATGGCCGCATCGCGGCGGCACGCCACCGCTCCTTCGCCTGCCCGCACGCGACGGCAGCCGCCGAGCTCGCCTGTGCGCTCGCCGAGGGCCGCATGCTCCTGGACGCTGCCCGGATCGGCGCATCCGACCTCGAGGCGGTGCTCGTGCCGGCCGAGGCGAACCGGGGCTGTGTCGCCCTCGCCGCCGACGCCCTGCACCGGGCGCTTGCGGCCGCGCTCGCGGCCGCCGACCTGCCGCCTGCGCCGGGCCGCGTCGCCGTCGCCATGTCCGGCGGGGTCGACTCGGCGGTCGCGCTGCTCAAGGCGGTCGAGGCCGGGCTCGAGCCCGTCGGCGTCACGCTGCGGCTGTGGATCGATCCGGGCGCGCCCGACGGTGAGCGGGCCTGCTGCTCGCCGCGTTCGGTGCGTGCGGCCCGCGCGGCGTGCCATGCGCTCGGCGTGCCGCATGTGGGACTCGACCTGCGCGGCGAGTTCCGGGCGGCGGTCGTCGACGAGTTCATCGAGGGCTTTCAGGCAGGGCGCACGCCGAACCCATGCATGCGCTGCAACGGCTCGTTCCGCTTCGCAGCGCTGGTCGAGTTCGCCGACCGGATCGGGGCGGACCGGATCGCGACCGGGCACTACGCCCGCATCCGCCGCCGCGGGGATGTCACCCTGGTCGCCCGGGGCGCCGATCCGGCCAAGGACCAGTCGTACATGCTCGCCGGGGTGCCCGGAGAGATCCTCGCACGGTGCTGGTTCCCGCTCGGGGAGCAGACCAAGGTGCAGACGCGGGCGCAGGCGGGCGCCGCGGGCCTGGAGGCGGCGCACCGAGCCGAGAGCCAGGACGTGTGCTTCGTCGGCGGCGGCGACCACCGGGCGTTCCTCGAGCGCCACGGCGGCGCCGGGCGCGCGGGCGACATCGTGACGGCCGACGGCCGCCGCCTGGGCGGCCACGACGGCGTGCACCGCTTCACGCCGGGGCAGCGGCGCGGGATCGGGGTGGCGGGGCCAGAGCCGCTCTACGTCCTTGCGGTGCAGGCCGCGAGCGGCCGCGTCGTCGTCGGCCCGCGCGCCGCGCTCGAGCGGCGATCGGTGCGCGTCGCTCCGGGGCGGCTGCTGGCGCCGTCGGTGCGCGTGCAGGCCAAGCTGCGCTACCGCACCGACCCGGTGTGGGCGACCGTGCACGCCGGCGGCGGCGGGTTCACGCTCGACCTGGACGAGCCGGTCGCGGGCATCGCGCCCGGGCAGACGGCCGTGCTCTACGACGATGACACCGTCGTGGGGGCTGGCGTGATCGCGTAGCGGGCGCCGGGTAGGATAGGTTTTCCCCCGACCCCGGGAGCGCCATGCATCTCGCACTTCTCGCCACCTCAACCGACATCTGGCACTACGCCCTGGCCATCTTCCTGCTCCTGACCGGGATCGGCGCCTGCTTTGCGCTGCTCCGGCTCGGATCGACGTTCGGCCACGTGAACACGGCGCTGGACAGCACCATGAGCGAGCTCGTGCCGATGCTCGGCAAGGCGTCGACGTCGCTCGACCATGTGAACGAGGAGCTCGACAAGGTCGGACGCATCACCGACTCGGCCACCGACGCGACCGCGAAGGTGGACGCAACCGTGCGCACGGTGTCGGAGGCGATCTCCAAGCCGTTCCAGGCCATCGCCGGGTTCACGAGCGGACTCACCCACGGCTTCGGCGTGTTCAAGAACAAGCGCGATCAGCGCGGAGGGGTCGTGTGAGGCGGGGGCTGGCGGTCTGGGTCGTGCTCGCAGCCGCCGGCACGGCCCTCTACAAGCGCGCCCAGCACCTGGCCGAGACCGAGCAACGGCCCGTCGGCGAGGTGCTGCGCGACCTGCCGGGCCGCATCTCGGCCGACCTGCGCACGCTGCCCGACGACCTGCGCGAGGCCGCGCAGGAGGGCCGCCAGGCCGCAGGACGCAAGTCGGCGGAGGTCGAGGAGGACTTCCGCCGCGCCGCGAACCCCTGAATGGACGGGGTCAGACCCCGTGTATTCAGTCGGTGATGCGGGCGATCAGCTCGCGGCGGTCGACCAGCCGCTTGGGCTCGCCGGAGGGCGAGAGCTCGTAGCCTGAGCCGCGCGGGTAGAGCACCTTGTCGCCGGGCGCGACGCCGTGCACCTCGTCGCCAACGGCGACGACGACGCCGGAGAGGCACGACGCCTCGGCGCTCGCGGGGATGATCAGGCCGGCGTTCGTCTCGGTCTCGTCGTCGACGGGCTCGATCAGCACGAAGTGGTCGAGCGGCTCGATGCCGCCGTGCCCGCCGCGGGGCGCGTGCTCGAAGCGCTCGAGGGTGTCGTCACCGTGCATGACCCAAGGATACCCCCCGGTAGAATCCCCCGGGACATGCGCTCCCACGAGATCCGACGCCGGTTCGTCGACCACTTCACCGCCACCGGGCACATCCAGCTCCCGAGCGGGTCGCTGGTGCCGCCGGCGTGGGATCAGAGCGTGCTCATCACGACGGCCGGGATGCAGCCGCTCAAGCGCTACTTCCTGGGGCAGGACGAGCCGCCCAACAACCGCCTGGTCACGGTGCAGAAGTGCTTCCGCACCGTCGACATCGACGAGGTCGGCCGCACCGCCCACCACCTGACGTTCTTCGAGATGCTCGGTAACTTCTCGATCGGCGACTACTTCAAGCGCTTCGCGGTCGAGCAGGCCTGGCAGCTCGTCACCTCGCCCGAAGGGTTCGGGTTCGACCCCGACCGGCTGTGGGCGACCGTCTACCGCGGTGACGAGAAGGTGGAGGCCGACGAGGAGGCGATCGCCCTGTGGCTCGAGGTGGGCGTGCCGCCCGAGCGGATCCTGCGGCTCGGCAGCGACAACTTCTGGCAGGCGGGGCCGGTCGGCCCATGCGGGCCGTGCTCGGAGCTGCACTACGACCGCGGGCCGGAGTTCGGCTGCGGCCGGCCCGAGTGCGGGCCCGACTGCGACTGCGACCGCTTCATCGAGTTCTGGAACCTCGTGTTCATGCAGTACAACATGCTCGACGACGGGTCGCTCGAGCCGCTGCCGCACCCGAGCATCGACACCGGCGCGGGGCTCGAGCGCGTGACCATGCTCGCCCAGGGAGTCGACAGCGCGTATCTGACCGACGCGTTCGGCGACCTGATCGAGGTGATCGAGGGCTGGAGCGGCGCCCGCTACGGGCACACGCCCGAGGAGACGAAGGCGCTCAAGGTGCTGGCGGACCACGGCCGCTCCATGAGCTTCCTCGCCACCGACGGCATCGAGCCCTCGAACGAGGGCCGCGGCTACGTGCTGCGCCGGGTGATCCGCCGCGCCGTCCAGCACGGCCGCCGCATCGGCCTCGAGGACGGCCTGGTCACGCGCCTGCACGGCCGCGTCGTCGAGCTTTTGGGCGATGCGCATCCCGAGCTCGTCGAGCACCGCGAGCGGGTGGCCGCCGAGCTGGCGGCCGAGGAGTCGCGCTTCTCGCGCACCCTCGAGACGGGCG
Organism: uncultured Actinomycetes bacterium; assembly: GCA_963825325.1. GTDB lineage: Bacteria > Actinomycetota > Thermoleophilia > Gaiellales > JAICJC01 > JAICJC01. The sequence goes on along the minus strand of CAWGSU010000006.1, from coordinate 209,166 downwards.
GCAAGCTGCTCGACGACGTGCTCGCGGGCACGACGACCGAGGTCGGCGCGCAGGACGCGTTCCGGCTGCACGACACGTACGGGTTCCCGATCGAGCTGACGGTCGAGATCGCCACCGAGCACGGGAAGACGGTCGACGAGGCGGGCTTCGCCGAGCTGATGGACGAGCAGCGCGGCCGCGCCCGGGCGGCGGCCGGCGGCCGGGTGGACACGTCAGAGCTCGCGAGCGACTTCGCCGCCGAGTTCGTCGGCTACGAGCGGCTCGACGTGACCACCCAGATTGGCGCGATCCACGTGCGCGACGACGGCTCGGCGCTCGTCAAGCTGCGCGAGTCGCCCTTCTACGCCCGCGGCGGCGGCCAGGTGGCCGACCGCGGCTGGGTCGAGACGGACTCGGCCCGGGCGGTCGTCGAGGACGTCATCCGCGTCGACGCAGACCAGGTGGTGATCGCCCGCGCCGAGCACGGCGAGCTGCATGCCGGCGAGCGCGTGCGCGCGCACGTCGACACCGAGGCGCGGCGGCCGACGATGGCAAACCACACGGCCACCCACCTGCTGCACGCCGCCCTGCGCGAGGTGCTCGGCGACCACGTCGCCCAGGCCGGGTCGTACGTCGGCCCGGACAAGCTGCGCTTCGACTTCCGCCACGGCGGGCCGATGACGCCCGCCGAGCTGCACCAGGTCGAGGCGATCGTGAACGAGCACATCGTCGCCAACCACCCGCTGCACATCTTCACGACGACGCAGCAGCACGCCCGCGAGCTCGGGGCGACGATGCTGTTCGGCGAGAAGTACGGCGAGCATGTGCGCGTGGTCGAGGTCGCCGAGGTCTCGCGCGAGCTCTGCGGCGGCACGCACGTGCGCTCGACCGCCGAGATCGGCGCGTTCGTGATCGTGCGCGAGACGAGCTCGTCGCAGGGCGTGCGCCGGATCGAGGCGCTCACGTCGGCCGCCGCCCTCGAGCACCTGCGGGCCGAGGCCGCCGAGGCGGCGGCCCTGCGGCTGCGGGTGACCGAGCTCGAGGCCGAGGTCAAGCGCGCGGCCCGCGAGGCGCCCGCGGCGTCGCCGAACGGCGCCGACGCCGGGCTGATCGACGGCGCGTCCGAGGAGTCCGGCGTGTGGATCGTGGCCGACGTGATCGACGGCGCCGACGCCGACATGCTGCTGCAGATCTCCGACCGCGTGCGGGCCAAGCTCTCGCCCGCGGCCGCCGTGCTGGGCGGCAACGCCGGCGGCAAGGCGCACCTGCTCGCAAGCTTCGACCCCGCCGCGCAGGCGCGGGGGCTCTCGGCCGTCGACGTCATCCGCGAGGTGGCCCCGATCGTCTCGGGCGGCGGCGGCGGCAGACCGGCGCTGGCACGGGCGGGCGGGTCCGACGCGTCGCAGCTGCAGGCGGCCGTCAGCGCCGCCGCCGACAGCATCCGCGAGCAGCTGCAGGGATCGGCCGGGTGAGGGTGCTCGCGGTCGACTACGGCCGCGCCCGCACGGGGCTCGCCGTCAGCGACGAGACCGGGGTGCTGGCCCGGCCCGTCGCGGTCGTCGAGAAGGTAAGGTCGGAGGCGGGGATGGGCAGAATGCTCGAGCGGATCGCGGAGCTCGGCCCGGAGCGGATCGTCGTCGGGATGCCGCTCACGCTGCGGGGGGAACACGGCCGCCAGGCTGAGGAGACGCTCGACTTCATCCACGAGCTGGAGGCCCGATGTCCGATACCGATCGAGACGTACGACGAGCGGTTTACGACGGCGATGGCCGTCCGCAGCCGTCCGCGCCGCGACCGCCCGGACGACGCGGTGGCGGCGGCCCACCTGCTCGAGGGGTATCTGCGCAGATTCGCCGGCTCCTAGCTCTCGTCGTGATCGTTGCGGTCGTGGCCGGCCTGGTCAAGGCGGGCGGCTGGGTGCTGCACAACACCTCGAGCCCGGCCACCGCGCCCGCCGCCGACCCGCACGGGCCCGGCATCCCCGTCGCGATCCCGCCCGGCGACGACGCGACCGCGATCGCAGGCGTGCTGCAGGAACGCGGCGTGATCGACGACTCCGGCCGCTTCTCGAGCTACGTGAAGGCGCAGTCCCAGGGCTCGGACTTCAAGGCGGGCACGTACACGTTCCGCGCCGGGACCGGCTACGACGCGATCATCGCCAGCCTCGACGCCGGCCCGGCCGCGGATGCCTCGAAGCTCGTGATCCCGGAGGGGTACCGGGTGAGCGAGATCGCGGCGCTCGTGCCGCACTTCGGCATCCCCCGCCGCCGCTACACCGCCGCGGTGCGCGCCGCCGTCCCGCCGCCCGGCTTCGGCCACCACCTGAACATGGAGGGATTCATGTTCCCGGCCACGTACCTGGTGCACCCGCAGGAGTCGGCGGCGACGCTCGTCTCGCAGCAGCTGCAGGCGTTCAAGGCGAACTTCGCCCAGGTGAACATGTCCTACGCGCGGTCGAAGAACCTGACGCCGTACGACGTGCTCATCATCGCCTCGATGATCGAGCGCGAGGCGAAGGTACCGGGCGACCGCGCCAAGGTCGCGGCGGTGATCTACAACCGCCTGCACGCCGGCATGGCGCTCGGGATCGACGCGACCATCCTGTACCACCTCGGCTCGTGGACGGCGCCCATCCACGAGTCCGATCTGGCCAGCCCCGAGCCGTACAACACCCGCATCCACAAGGGCCTGCCGCCGACCCCGATCTGCAACCCCGGCCTGGCGTCGCTGCAGGCGGCCGCGCACCCCGACCACGTCGGCTACCTGTACTACGTCGCCATCCCGGGCAAAGCCGCGCAGTACTTCACGTCGAGCTACTCGGACTTCGTGGCGCACGGCGGATGAAGGCGGCCGTGATCGGCCATCCGGTGGCGCACTCCCGCTCGCCGGCGATGCACACGGCCGCCTACCGGGCGCTTCACCTTGACTGGGAGTACACGGCCATCGACGTGCCGCCGGACCGGCTGGCCGCGTTCGTGGCCGGACTGGCCGCGGCGGGCTTTGCGGGCGTGAACGTGACGATCCCGCACAAGCAGGCGGTGCTCGCGCTGTGCGACGAGCTCTCGGCCGAGGCGGGCCGGGCCGGGTCGGTCAACACGATCGTTGTGCGGGCCGGCCGCCTGCGCGGCGAGACGACCGACGGCGCCGGCCTGCTGTGGGCGCTCGGCGAGGTCGAGCCGGCCGATGCGCTCGTGCTCGGCGCGGGCGGCGCGGCCCGGGCGGCCGTGGCGACGCTCGTGGATGCCGGCTGGAGCGTCGCGGTGAGCGCGCGCCGGCCCGAGGCCGCCGCGGCGCTCGGCGTCGCGGTGCGTCCGTGGCCGCCGGCGGACGGCGCGACGCTCGTGGTGAATGCCACGCCTCTGGGACAGCAAGAAGCGGGGACTGTCCCCGGTGGACCGGGGACAGTCCCCATTCACGTCGAGCTCATCACTTCTGACACCATCGTGTGCGACCTGGCCTACCGCGGCGACGGCGTGGAGACGCCGCTGATCGCGGCGGCCCGGGAGCGGGGCGCCCGTGCCGTGGACGGGATCGACGTGCTCGTCGGCCAGGGCATCGTCGCCTTCGAGCTTCTGACCGGCGTGCCCGCGCCGGTCGCCATCATGCGCGCGGCCGCTCGGGGCGAAACGGCGCCGGATCGGTGAACGGCGCCCGCCCGAGCACGAGCTCGGCCGCCAGCCGGCCCGAGCCCGCACCCGTGAGGATGCCCTCGCTGCCATGGCCGGCGCACACCACCGTGCGCTCGTCCAGCCGGCCGATGTAGGGCAGGCCGTCCTCCGAGAACGGCCGCAGCCCCGTCCAGGTCGTCGTCACCTCCCACCCGGCCAGGCCGGGGATGAGCCGGCAGGCGCGGACGGCGTTCTCGCGCAGGGCCGCGGTGTTCTCGGGCCCCTCGTGCAGCGCCGCAGAGCGGGATGCACCGACCAGGACCGAGCCGTCGGCGTTCTGGTGGATGCCGAGCGCGTGGGCGGCCTCGGCGCCGTGGACGGCGAGCTCGCCGGCCGCCAGCCGCTCGAGCGAGACCGGGCGGCCCGGGGCCGGGTCGCGGCGCGGCTCGTAGGCGGCCTCGTGGATGGCGTGGCGCAGGATCGGCGGGCCGGGCGTGAGCAGCGCGAGCCAGCCGCGCACCGGCCGGACGGGGACGTCGGCGCCGAGCGCGTGTGCCAGCCGGCGCGTCCAGGCTCCGGCCGCGACCAGCACTGAAGCGGCCGAGAGCGGGCCGGCATCGGTGACGACCGTCCCGCTGCCGATCCGCTTCACGTCGACATGGGTGCGGATCTCGGCTCCCGCCGCGGCGGCAGCGGCGGCGGCGCAGGCCGCGAGCGCGGCCGGGTCGGTGCGGCGGCCCTCGTCGACCAGGAGGCCACCGGCCATGCCGGCCGCCAGGGCCGGCTCGGACGCCGCGACGCCCGCCGCGTCGAGCAGCTCCCCGGCGACCGGTGCGTGCGCGAGCGCCGTGAGCTGTGCCTCGCTCGTTGCGAGCAGCAGCGTCCCGATCGGCGCGCGGTCGAGGCAGAAGTCGTCGCCATGCTCGTCGGCGAGGCGCGTGTACGCGGCGATGCTCTCCTGCCAGAGCGGCACGAGCTCGGCGTGGTCGGGCGGGAGTACGAGTCCCTGGCTGCGCCCGGTCGCCCCCGATGCAAGCGCGCCGCGCTCGAGCAGCGTCACCTCCGCACCCGCCTCGGCGAGGTGCCAGGCGGCCGTGGTCCCGATGACGCCGCCCCCGATCACGATCACGTCCGGCACGAGGGGGGCAGCCTACAGTCCCGCGCCGTATCCGCCGATAACGAGCCACATGGAGTTCGTTCTTCCCCTGGCCGGAGCAGGCTTCGCGCTCGGCTGGCCGATCGAGTGGCTGATCCAGCGCTTCCCGAAGCCCGAGGGCACGGCGCCCTCGAGCCGCCGGCGGTGGGTCGTGGGCGCCGTCACCGCGGCGCTGTTTGCGGCCGTGACGATCAAGATCGGGTTCCAGGCACGCCTGGCGCCGGCGCTGCTCCTGACCGCGCTGATCGTGCCCGCCTCGGTCATCGACCTGCGCCACCGCATCATCCCGAACGCGATCAACTTTCCCGGCGCCGTCGCGGTGTACCTGACCGCGGTCATCGCCGAACCGCACCGCTGGGCGGAGCTCCTGATCGGCGGCGTCGCCGCGGCGCTCTTCCTCGGCATCGCCTGGCTGATCTACCCGGCGGGGATGGGCCTCGGCGACGTGAAGATGACGCTGATGATCGGACTCGCGCTGGGCCGCTACGCGGGCGTCGCCCTGTTCGCCGCGTTTGCGATCTCGCTCTTGCCGTCGATCGCGGTGCTGGTGCTCAAGGGCCCGCGCGGCCGCAAGGTCTCGTTCCCGTTCGGACCGTTCCTCGCCTTCGGGGCGATGGTGGCGATCCTGTACGGCCCAGAGCTCTGGAACGCTTGGTACGTGGGCACGTGACCCGCGTCCGCCGCACCGCAGTCGTCCTCTTCCTCGGCTTCCTCGGCTCCGCGGTCGTCTACTCGCTGATGATGGCATTCGGCGATCCGGCGCTCGAGCTCGTCGTGTGCGCCGCCTGGCTGCCGCTCTACCTGACCGCCTACGCGGTCGGGCTCGCGCACGGCACCGTGCCCGCCCCCGCCTGAGCACCTGGGCCAGCCTCCGCGGGTAGGCTGCGTGCCCTCATGGAGCTCACGTATGTCACCGCGGGCGAGTCGCACGGACCCGGCCTCACCGTCGTCGTGTCGGGGCTTCCGGCCGGCCTCGAGCTCGACCATGAGCTGATCCGGAAGGACCTCGCCCGGCGCCAGGCCGGCTACGGCCGCAGCCCGCGCCAGAAGCTCGAGCAGGACGACGTCGAGCCGCGCGCCGGCCTGCGCCACGGGCGCACGCTCGGGAGCCCGCTCGCGTTCTTCATCCAGAACCGCGACCACAAGAACTGGACGGCGCCGATGAGCGCCTGGCCGGTGCAGCCCGAGGAGCTCGAGAGCTACGGCTGGCGCGGCCAGCCGGTGAGGCTGCCGCGGCCGGGCCACGCCGACTTGGCCGGGGTGCTCAAGTACGGCCACGACGACGTCCGCAACGTCCTCGAACGCGCAAGCGCCCGTGAGACGGCCGGGCGGGTGGCCGCGGGCGCCGTGGCCAAGGCGCTGATCGCGGCCATCGGCATCCGCGTGCGCTCGCACGTGCTCCAGATCGGCACCGTCCGCGCCACCCCGCCGGCGTGGCTGCAGGAGCGCGACTTCGACCGCGCCGAGGCATCCGAGGTGCGCTGCCTCGACCCCGATGCCGAGGCCGCGATGATCGCCGAGATCGAGCAGGCCAAGCGCGAGCGCGACACGCTGGGCGGGGTCACCGAGGTGCGCGCGTTCGGCGTGCCGCCCGGACTCGGCTCGCACGTGTCCGCCGGCGCCCGCCTGGACGGGCGGCTCGCGGCTGCGATGGTCTCGATCCAGTCGGCCAAGGGGGTCGAGATCGGCGACGCGATCGTGAGCGCGGCGCGGCGCGGCTCGCGCGTGCACGACGAGATCTTCCACTCGGACGAGCACGGCTACCACCGCCGTACCGACGCCGCCGGCGGCCTCGAGGGCGGCATGACCAACGGCGCCGACATCGTCGTGCGCACGATCTGGAAGCCGCTGCCGACGCTGATGCGCCCGCTCGGCAGTGTCGAGCTCGGCACGCACGAGCCGCAGCAGGCGCACGTGGAGCGCAGCGACGTGACCGTGCTGCCGGCCGCCGCCGTCGTGGCCGAGGCCGCCGTGGCCTGGGAGCTCGCGCGGGCGGCGGTGGAGAAGTTCGGCGGCGACGCGGTGGGCGACTTCGTCGCCGCCCACGCGGCCTACCTCGAGCGCATCGCCCGGGCGTGATCCCCGGGCCCTACCGCAACGTCGCCCTGATCGGCTTCATGGGCGCGGGCAAGACGTCGGCCGCTGCCGCGCTCGCCGACCGGCTCGGCTGGCGGGCGGTCGACGCCGACGCCGAGATCGAGCGCGACGCCGGCCGGCCGATCCGCGAGATCTTCGCCGACGAGGGCGAGGGCTCGTTCCGTTCGCTCGAGGAGCGGGTTGTCATGCGGCTGCTGCACGAGACCGGCGTCGTCGTCGCGCTCGGCGGCGGCGCGGTCACCTCGCCGCTGATCCGTGAGCGCCTGCGCGACGAGTCGTTCACCGTGCTGCTGGACGTCTCGCCGCAGACCGCATGGCGGCGGATCGAGGCCCAGGCAGGCGACCGGCCGCTGGCCGCCGAGGCGCGCGGCTTTGCCGAGCTGTACGAGGACCGCCGCGGCCTGTACCACGCCACGGCCGACGCCCTTGTCGACGCCGAGGAGGTGCACGGCGAGGAGGCCCTGCTGGCGCCGCTCGCGCGCCCGAGCGCGCTTCAAGAGCTCGGCCGCCTGATCGGCGCCCGGCGGGCCGCGCTCGTCGCCGACCGCTCGGTGCTGCGCATGGTGGGCGCGCCGATCGAGCCGTTCGTGACCGTGCGCCTGCCGGTCGGCGAGGCGGCCAAGACCGTGGCCGTCGCCCGCCAGGCGTGGACGCGGCTGGGCGAGTTCGGGCTCGAGCGCGGCGACGTGATCGTCGGCCTCGGCGGCGGCGCCGCCACCGACGTCGCCGGGTTCATCGCCGCCACCTATCACCGCGGCATCCCCTGGATCGCCGTGCCGACGTCGCTGGTCGGGATGGTCGACGCCGCGGTGGGCGGCAAGACGGGGATCGATCTGCCCTCGGGCAAGAACGCGGTCGGAGCCTTCCACCAGCCCGAGTGGGTGGTCTCGGATCCGGGTGTGCTCGAGACGCTGCCCGTGCGGGAGTGGTCATGCGGCTTCGCCGAGGTGATCAAGACCGCCCTCTTGGCAGGCGGACGGCTGTGGGAGATGGTGCGCGACTGGGAGCCGGGCCGGGGCACGCCCGAGCAGCGGCTCGAGCTGATCCGCCGCTGCGCCGCCTACAAGGTGCGGGTGGTGGCGTCGGATCCGACCGAGCGCGGCCGCCGGGCGGTGCTGAACCTGGGCCACTCGATCGGGCACGCGATCGAGGTTGCGACGGGCTACAAGGCGTTCGCGCACGGCGAGGCGGTCGGCATCGGCCTGCTCTCGGCGCTGTGGCTCTCGGCGCAGACGCAAGGGCTCGACCCGGCCGTCGAAGAGGACGTGCGCGGCCTGCTGCGCCGCCACGGCCTGCCGGTGGCCGCGCGCAACGTCAGCCCGGCGGCCATCATCGAGGCCATGTCGAGCGACAAGAAGGCCCGCGGCGGCCGCGTGCGCTTCGCGCTCCTGACTGCGATCGGCGAGCCCGTGTGGGACTGCGACCCGGGCGACGACCTGATCGAGGCGGCCGTCGCCCGGGCCGTGGCCCGCCGTACCTAGCCGGCCGAGAGCCGCACGGGCACGCGGACGATGTGCGGGTGGGCGATCTTGCCGCCGCCGTCGAAGATCACGACCGTCCCCTGCTGGGCACGAAGCAGGTGGTAGGGCAGCGTGACCGAGTAGGTCCCCCGGCAGCCCGTGCCGCAGCTCGCCAGGAAGTGCTTGCGGGCGAGCAGCCGGCCGTGGGCGTTGATGACGCGCACGGTGAGTGCGGCCTCGAAGACATCGGCGGTGCCCGCCACCGTGATGCTCCCCGAGGGGATGAGCGCGCCGATCGCCGGGCGCGACACGAGGATCGGCGGCAGGAGGCGGAAGAAGTTGCCGCGGCCGGCCGGCTGCGGCACCGGGGCGCCGTCGATCGAGTTCACCACCCGGCCCCTCGACCTCGAGCCGCACGCTCGAGACCGTCGGGAACTGGGTCACCGTGTAGGTGAGCTGGGCGAGGCGCATGCGGATCTGCGTGCGCGCCGCCGGCGCGGCGAACGCGCTGGACACATCGACGGTCGCGACTCCGCCGGCGATCGACACGCCGCGCAGCGCGCTCCCGGCCGGTACCGCGGACGTCACGCCCGCGGCAGTCTCGGCGGTGTTCGGGCCCGCGAACAGGCGGTTGATCGCCGCAGCGGCGGCGCCCGGGGTGCGGGTGACCGTGCGCTTGGTGAGCCAGAGCTTGCCGCCGCGCTCGAACCAGACGCTCAGGGTCATGCGCGGGCCGGCCGGCGCGGTGGCCGCGGCGGCCGGGCCGATTCCGGAGAGCGCCGCCACCGCGAGGGCGGCGACGACCAGGGGGATGAGGGGCTTCTTCATGACGACTCCTTCGGGTGGATGACGGGCTTCAGCCGCCGTTCAGGGTGACCGGGATCTCGACGACCTGGCCGCCCCGGTTCGGGTTCAGATGCAGCGGCGAGACGACGACGTAGCCTGGCTGGAGCCCGGCCACGGAGAAGGGGAGGCGCACATGGAACGGCCCCGGTGCCGCGCCGAAGCAGCCGACGCACCCGGTCTGGACGACCTTACGCGCCAGGATGTGCAGGTGCGCATCGGCGATGCGGACGAGCATTCGATCCGAGATCGCCTCCCTCACGACGATCGTCGCAGGGCTGGTCAGCGTCGCCCCCGGCAGCGGGCTGGTCACGTTGAACGGCGGTATCAGCACGAGCGGCAGCCGCAGGTGCTGGCCGCCTCCCGGCAGTCCGGAGGCGTTCGCGCTCGAGATGACGAGCGTGCCGCGCTGCTTGTGGGAGACGCCCAGCTCGTCGATCGTGAACGAGAACGTGCCCGGGCAGCCCGTCCCGCACGACGCCGACGAGGTGCCCGAGCCGAGTTCGTGACCGGCGGCGTCGAGCAGCTTGTAGGTGAGGCCGGCCTCGAAGACGTCGGCGACGCCGCGCACGGTGAACGGCGCCTGGACGGTGGAGCCGGGCTTCGGCGATATCACCGAGATCGCCGGCGCGAGATCGGGGAAGCCCATCGAGCGGCGCGTCATCGGGCTCGTCAGCACGAGGCCGTCGCTGAGCGCGGTCACCGGCGCGCCGTCGAGATGCAGGAGCACGCCGCGCACGCCCGGGAACTGCGTCACCGTGTAGACGAGCTGGGCCAGGCGCAGGCGCTCCGATGCGGCGCTGCCGCCGGCGGTGAAGTCGGACGTCAGATCCACGGTCGCCACCCCTCCGTGCAGAGAGATCCCGAGCAGCTGCGTGCCGGACGGGACCGCGGTCTGGGCCCCGGAGCGCACCTCCGCGTGGGTCGGCCCCGCCAGCAGCGACCGCACCGCCGCGCCGATCACGGCCTTCGTCGCGGCGACGCCGCGCGTGACCGGCCACAGCTTGGCGTCGCGGACGAGCCACACCTCGACTCCCATGCGGGCCGGCGTATGGCTCGTGACCGGCGCGGGCGCACTGCCCCCGCCGGACGAGACCGTGACCACCGAGTCGATCGGGGGCACCTGCGGCTTCTGGCCCGACCCGACCACGACTGCCCCTGACCCGCCGCAGCCGGCGGCCAGGAGGCAGGTGCAGACGACGGCGGCGATGCGGACGCTCATGGGGTCTCCTCGGGTGGTGCGGACAGGGTGGGCAGGCGGACGGTGAAGGTGGCGCCGCCCCCGGGGCGGCTCTCGGCCACGATCGAGCCGCGCAGGAGGACGGCGTTCTCGCGGGCGATGGCGAGGCCGAGGCCGCTGCCCGCAGCGGTGCGGGCGGCGTCGGCCTTCGAGAAGCGGTCGAACAGGCGCGGCAGGAACTCGGGCGGGATGCCGGGGCCGTCGTCGGCCACCTCGATGACCGTCGCGTCGGGCGCGCCGGCGAGGCGCACGCGGGCGCGACCGCCGCCGTGCTCGACGGCGTTCCCGGCCAGGTTGGCGACGATCCGCTCCAGCCGGCGGCGGTCGCTGGCGACGGCGACGTCGCCCGTCACGGTCACGCGCCCGTCCCAGCCGCGGCTGCGCACGATCGACTCGACCAGCGGCCGCAGGTCGACGTGCTCGACCCGCACGGCCTCGGCGCCTGCGTCCAGGCGCGAGATCTCCATCAGGTCGTCGGTCAGCCGCCGCAGCCGGGAGACGTCGCGGACGAGCAGGCCCGTCAGGCGGCCCGCCTCCTCCGGCAGCTCGGGCGCGTGGCGCTCGAGCAGCGCCGCCTCGTTCACGAGCGCCGTCAGCGGCGTGCGCAGCTCGTGGGCGACGTCGGCGGTGAAGCGGCGCTCGCGCGCCTGCGCCTCGGTGAGCGCGGTGATCGTCCCCTGCAGCGCGTCGGCCATGTGGTTGAACGAGGCCGCCCACTCGCCGAACTCGTCGCTGCCGGTCGCCTGCAGGCGGGTGTCGAGCAGGCCCTCGGCCAGCGAGCGGGCGGCGGCGCTCGCGTCGGCGACGGGGGCGAGCGTGCGCCGCGCGAGCAGGGCGCCGGCCAGGCCCGAGAGGACTGCGAGCACGAGCCAGCCGGCGATCAGGATGTCGCGCAGCTGGTCGATGTCGGCCCACACCTGGCTCTCGTCGTAGAAGAAGTAGAGCTGCGTGTCGCGGCCGAGGACGGGCTCGGCGACGATCAGGTAGGGCACGCCGGCGATCGTCCGCCGCTCGTAGGCGACATCGCCGCGGGCGGCGTCGTGGCGCAGGTCGGCGGGCACGGGCAGGCGTCCGGCGGGTATGCGGCCGTCCTGCCCGATCACGGTCGCGAAGGTGGCCCGGGTGGAGAAGCGCGACTGCAGACGCGAGATGTCGCCGGGGCTGCCGCGCAGGGTCACCTCGGCGACGAACGCATTCAGCCGGCTCTGCTGGAGCGCCCGGCTCTGGGAGTCGTCCAGGCGGGCGTGGCGCGACACAAAGTAGGCGCCCACGGCGAGGGCGCCCGTCGAGAGCCCGCCCACGAGCACGAACGCGATCGTGAGCCGGCGGCGCAGCCGGCCGGGGCGGATGGGGGTGGGGGCGGGAGGCTCCACGCTCCCATCGTGCTGGTGGCGGGCAACGCGCCCGCCACCGCCGCGTTACGGCCGCGTAACGCTGCAGCGGTAGCCGACGCCGCGCACGGTCTCGATCAGCTGCGGCCGGGTGGGGTCGTCCTCGACCTTCGCCCGCAGCCGCTGCACGGCCACGTCGACGAGGCGCGAGTCGCCCAGGTAGTCGTAGCCCCACACCTGCTCGAGCAGCTGCTCGCGCGAGAGCACCTGGCCGCGATGCGTCGCGAGCGCGAGCAGCAGCCGAAACTCCGTCGTGGTCAGGCCGAGATCGGCTCCGGCCCGGCGGGCCTGAAATGCGGCCGGGTCGATCTCGAGCTCGCCAAGCGAGAAGGCGCCCGCCTCGCGCGGCGGGCCGGCCCGGCGCAGGACGGCGCGCACCCTGGCGGCCAGCTCCGGCATCTCGAACGGCTTCGTGACGTAGTCGTCGGCGCCCAGCTCGAGCCCGACGACGACGTCCACCGTGTCGGTGCGCGCCGTCAGCATCACCACGGGCACGGGGCTCGTGCGGCGCAGCTCCCGCAGCACTTCGAAGCCGTCCATCGACGGCAGCATCACGTCGAGCAGCACGACGTCATAGGCGGCCCGGCGCAGCTGCGCGAGCGCCTCGCGGCCGTCGCCGATCCCGGTCACATGCATGCCGGCCTGGCGCAGGCCGATGCCGACCACCTCGCGGATGGACGCGTCGTCCTCGACCAGCAGCACCCGCTCGTCCATGCGCTGCAAGGGTATCGACAGGCCCGGTCAAGTACGCTTGCGCACTGATGCAGGTCGCGGTTCTGAACGGGGTCAACCTCAACATGCTCGGACGGCGCGATCCGGCGGTCTACGGCACCGTCACGCTCGCCCAGCTCGAGACGCAGGTGTACCACTGGGCGCAGCAGCTCCACGCGAGCGCGCGCTGCTGGCAGACCAACAGCGAGGGCGAGTATGTCTCGATGATCCACGAGGCCGTCTCGGGCACCGACGCGCTGATCGTGAACCCGGGCGCCTGGACGCACTACAGCTACGCGATCCGCGACGCCCTGGAGATCTTCCCGCGGCCGATCGTCGAGGTGCACCTGTCCGACATCGAGGGCCGCGAGGAGTGGCGGCGGGTGTCGGTGATCGCGGACGTCGTGTCGATGCGGATCGTCGGCAGGGGCGCCGACGGCTACCGCGAGGCGCTCGAGCACGTGACCGGGAGAAGCGCATGAACCACGCCGCCCGGCTGGCCGCGGCCCGCGCGGCGATGGAGGCCGCGGGGGTCGACGCGATGATCGTGTCGGGGCTCGTCAACATCCGCTACCTGACCGGCTTCGACGGCTCGAACGCGCTCGTCGTGCTCGGCCCGCACACCTCGACGCTCCTGACCGACTTCCGTTACCAGACGGCGTCTGAGCCGCTGCGACAGTGGATCGATGTCGAGCTGGCCGAGCGCGACGTGATCCGCACGGCGGCCGACCGCCTCTCGGGCCTGACCGGCGGGGCGGGGCGGATCGGGTTCGAGCCGGCGCAGCTGACCGTCGACAGGCACACCATCCTGGCCGCCGTGCACGAGGGCCTCGTCCCGGTGGCCGGCCTGGTCGAGCGGCTGCGGGTCACGAAGGACTCCGAGGAGCTCGACGCCGTACGCGCATCGGCGGCGTTGATCGAGCCGGTGTACGCGGCTCTGGCCGCCGAGGGCCTGACGGGCCGCAGCGAGCTCGACGTCGCCTGGCACGTGCGCGAGCTCTTCCATGCGGGCGGCGCCGACGGCCTCTCGTTCGAGACGATCGTGGCCTCGCACGAGCGCGGCGCCCAGCCGCACGCCCACCCCGGCCGCGACCTGATCGGCCCCGGCACCCTGATCACGATCGACCTCGGCTGCATGCTGAACGGCTATGCGTCGGACTGCACGCGCACGTTCGCGACCGGCTCGCCGCCCGCCGCGCTGACCGACCTCTACGCGGTCTGCCTCGAGGCGCAGCATGCCGCCATGGACGCCGTGAAGCCCGGTGTGGCGGCTGCCGACGTCGATGCGGCGGCCCGCGACGTGATCGCGGCGGCCGGCCATGGCGAGCGCTTTGGCCACCCGGTCGGCCACGGCGTCGGCCTCGAGATCCATGAGGCGCCGCGGCTCGGCGCGATGTCCACTGCAACCCTCGAGCCGGGGATGGTCGTCACAGTGGAGCCGGGCATCTACGTGCCCGGAGTCGGCGGCGCGCGGATCGAGGATCTGGTCGTCGTGACGGCGACCGGAGGCGAGCGACTCACCATGTACCCTAAGGATCTCATCACGGTCGGGTAGGACCGGCGCCGAAGCATGATCTCCACCAACCAGTTCAAGAACGGCATGCACATCGAGGTGGACGGCACCGTCTACCGCATCGTCGAGTTCCAGCATGTCAAGCCGGGCAAGGGCGGCGCGTTCGTGCGCACGAAGCTGAAGGCGCTCGAGTCCGGCGGCGTCGTCGACAAGACCTTCCGCGCCGGCGAGAAGATGCCGCGGGTGCACACCGAGGTGGCGAACGTGACCTACCTCTACAACGACGGCACCGACGTCGTGCTGATGGACTCCGAGAGCTTCGAGCAGATCCAGCTGCCGGCCGACTCGGTCGCCGAGGAGCTGCGATTCATGAAGGAGAACGACACCGTGCAGCTCCTGCTGGTCGACGGCAAGCCGTCGAGCCTGCAGCTGCCGGCGTCGGTCGAGCTCGAGGTGGTCGAAACCGAGCCGGGGGTGCGCGGCGACACCGTGTCCAACGTGACGAAGCCGGCCACGCTCGAGACGGGGGCCGTCGTCTCGGTGCCGATGTTCGTCAACATCGGCGAGCGGATCAAGGTGGACACCCGCGAGGCGCGCTACATCTCGCGGGCGTGACCCGGATCGTCGACACCACCGTCCGGCTGCTCTCGCAGCAGCCGCTCCACGGGTACGCGTCCACGGCGACGGTGCTCGAGGTTGCCGAGATCCTGGACGGCGCCGGCTTCGCGGGCCTCGAGGTGTCCGGCGGCGGCTGCTTCGACGCGGCGGTGCGGAGGGGGGTCGAGAGCCCCTGGGACCGGATCCGGGCGCTGCGGGCGCGATGCACGCGCACGCCGCTGCAGATCGCCGTGCGGGGGCGCTTTCTGGTGGGGTCAAAGCCCGTCTCCGACGACCTCGTGCGCCGCTTCATCCTGTCGGCCGCCGAGAGCGGCATCGACGTCTTTCGCCTCCACGACCCGCTGAACGATGTCGAGAACCTGGCCGCGGCCGCCGCCGCCGTGCGCGAGGCGGGCGGGCGGCTCTACGGCGGCCTGGCCTTCTCCGGCCAGATGGGCAACCTCGAGCGCGTGATCGAGAAGGCCCGCCGCCTGGCCGAGCTCGGCGCCGAGCGCGTGCTGCTGCACGACTCGGCCGGCGCGCTCGACCCCGGCACGGCGGGCAGCGTCGTCGAGCGCCTGTCCGAGGCCGCGGGCGTGCCCGCCGGCCTCTACTGCCAGGGCACCGGCGGCAAGGCGCTGGCGATGGCCGTCGAGGCCGCGCGCCACGGCGCCGAGCCGATCGCCGTGGCCGCCTATCCGGTCGCCTCGCTCCTGAACCGGGTCTCGGCCGAGGTTCTGTGCGAGGCGCTGACCGGCCTCGGGCTCGAGCACGGCGTGGACGTCGACCGGGTGTGGGACGCATCGCGCTTCATCGACGCGCACGTCACCTCGCGCATGCCGGCGCTGCCCGTGCCGCCGCGGATCATCCTGCGCACCGCGATCTCGCGCCTGCCGGTGGGCCTGGTCGCCGACATCGACGTCCGCCTGCGGGCGGCCGACTCGCTCGACCGCCTGGACGAGGCGCTGACCGAGCTGAACCGGGTGCGGGCCGACTGCGGCACGGCGCCGCTGGCGCAGCCGATCGGCGGCATCCTGGCCGGCCAGGCCGTCACCCATGTGCTGACCGCGCGCCGCTGGGCCGAGGTGTCCGACGAGATGCGGGCGCTGCTCTCCGGCGCGTACGGCACGCCGCCGCTGCCGTTCGCGCCCGAGGCCGCCGCCCATGCCGTGCGGCTGCCGCCCCAGCCCGACACCGACATGGACGACCTGCGCTCGCAGGCCGGCGGCGTCGGCAGTGAGGAGGACCTGCTGCTGCTCGCGCTCTTCGGCGACGACGCCGCCCGCCTGCTCGACGGGCTGCGCGGCCGCGGCGAAGCGCCCGGCGAACCGGTCGACCACTCCCAGTCCGAGCGCGTGCGCGAGCTGATCCGGCTGCTCGAGACCTCCGACGTCGGCGAGCTCACCGTCGACGAGGGCGGCGTGCGGATCACGGTGCGCAAGCAGGACGAGCGGCCGGTCGCGGCCGCGCCGTATGTCCCCGGCGCCGCAGCCCGCACCGGTCGCGGCCACCTCCGAGCCCGCCGTGTCCTCGGCGATCCGGCTCGAGTCGCCGATGGTGGGCACCTTCTACCGCTCGCAGTCGCCCGCCCAGCCCGCGTTCGTCGATGAGGGCGACCGGGTCGAGGTGGGGCAGACGCTGTGCATCCTCGAGGCGATGAAGCTGTTCAACGAGTACAAGTCCGACCACGCCGGCGTCATCCGCCGCATCCTGGTCGACAACGCCCAGCCGGTCGAGTACGGCCAGCCGCTCTTCGAGCTCGAGCCCGCATAGAGATGATCGATCCCAGGTCGCCGCACGCCTGGACGTCAGTTTGCGGTGTCGTCTAGTCATGCTCAAGCGTGTCCTGATCGCGAACCGGGGCGAGGCGGCGGTGCGCATCGTCCGTGCCTGCCACGACCTCGGCATCGAGGCGGTGGCCGTGTTCTCGACCGCCGACCGCGACGGCCTCTGGGTGCGGCTCGCCGACCGCGCCGTGTGCGTCGGCCCGCACGCGCCGGCCGAGAGCTACCTGCACATCTCCAACCTGGTGGCCGCCGCCGAGACGACCGGCTGCGATGCTGTCCACCCCGGCTGGGGCTTCCTGGCCGAGAGTGCGGCGTTCGTGCGCGCGTGCGACGACAACGACCTGATCTTCGTCGGGCCGACCGCGGAGTCGATGGAGGTCATGGGCGACAAGAGCCGGGCGCGCACGTCGATGCAGGCCGCGGGAGTGCCACTCGTGCCGGGCTCGTCCGACCGCCTGCACGGCCCCGACCACGCTCGCAGCATCGCCGCCGACCTGGGCTATCCGGTGCTGCTGAAGGCCGTCGCCGGCGGCGGCGGGCGGGGGATGCGGCTCGTGGACACCCCTGCCGCCATCGAGGACGCCTACGGCCTGGCATCGTCCGAGGCGCGGGCGTCGTTCGGCGACGGCGGCATGTACCTCGAGAAGGCGGTCATCAACCCGCGCCATGTCGAGATGCAGGTGCTGGCCGACGGAGAGGGCGGTGTGCTCGTCCTCGGTGAGCGCGACTGCTCGGTGCAGCGCCGCCACCAGAAGCTGATCGAGGAGGGGCCGTCGCCGGCGCTCGACGCCGGCACCCGCGCGCAGATGGCCGACGCGGCGACGCTCGCGTGCACGGGCTGCGGCTACCGCAACGCCGGCACGGTGGAGTTCCTGCTCGACGCCGACGGGCGCTTCTACTTCATCGAGATGAACACGCGCCTGCAGGTCGAGCACCCGGTCTCCGAACTGCTGACCGGGGTCGACCTGGCCTGTCAGCAGCTGCTGCTTGCCGGCGGCGCCGGGCTGCCCGCGACCGGCCTTGCGCCCCTGCGCGGCCACGCGATCGAGTTCCGGATCAACTGCGAGGACCCCTCGCACGACTTCCGTCCTGCGGCCGGCACCGTCACCGACCTGCGTCCGCCCCTCGGGCCCGGAGTGCGCTTCGACACCCACGCCTACCCCGGCTACCGAGTGCCGCCGTTCTACGACTCGCTGCTCGCCAAGCTGATCGTGTGGGGCGCCGATCGCGCCCAGGCGCTCGCCCGCTCGCGGCGGGCCCTGCACGAGCTCACGATCGAGGGGGTCACGACCACGCGCGAACTGTTCCTCGACGTCGTCCACGAGCCGCGCTTCGTGTCGGGCAGCTATACGACCGCGTACCTCGAGGACGCCCGCGCCGGGCTGCCGTCGCTGGGGGAGGGGCTGGCAGCGTGAGCGTGCGCCTGGGCACGACGACCGTCGCCGACGAGGCCATCGTCTCGATCGTGCGCGGCGCGATCGCGGGCGTGCCGGGCGCACGGCTCGACCTGCCCGGGCGCGTGTCGCGGGTGCTGCCGGGCCGGCGCGGCCCGGTCGAGTGGGTCGTGAAGGGCGACACGATCGCGTTTGACGTCGACGTCTGTGCGAGCTACGGCCGCGTGCTGCCGCGGATCGCCGAATCGGTGCGCGACGCCGTGTCCGAGCACGTCGCGGGCATGACCGGCCTGCAGGTGCGCGTCGTCGATGTGACCGTGACCGCGATTGACCGCGTCGGAGCCCAGCGGTGACGGAGAGCCGGCGCACGCAGCGGCGCGCGGCCGCCTTCCTGCTCTACCAGCGCGACCTCACCGAGGCGGAGTTCGCCCCGCTCTACGCCGCCTACGAGCGCGACAACGGCACGCCTCCCGGCGACTTCGCGCGCACCGCCGCCGAGGGCGTCTGGGCCGAGCGCGAGCGGCTCGACGCCGTCATCGACGCCGCCGCGCGCGACTGGACGGCCGAGCGGATGGCCGTGCTCGAGCGCAGCATCCTGCGCCTCGGAGTGTGGGAGCTGCAGGCGGGCGAGGTGCCGGCGGGCGTCGCGATCGACGAGGCGGTCACGCTGGCCAAGCGCTACGCCTCGCCCGAGGCGGGCTCGCTCGTGAACGGCATCCTCGGGCGCGTGGCCCGCGAGCAGGGGGTGGGGACATAGACGAGCAGAAGCTCGAGAAGCTGGCCTCCGACCTGGAGGCCCTGGGTGCTCGCCTGGAGACGGGCGAGCTCGACCCGGAGCAGGCCACCGCCCTGCTCGAGCAGATCACGACGCTCGTGCACGAGGCGGTCGACGTGCTGGAGCAGGCCGGAGAGGGCCTGGAGGCGGGCGAAGGCGAGGCCTGACGGCCGGTAGGCTGCGGGCCGATGAGCGGCACGCAGATCGCGATGCTCGACCCCGGCCGGCTCGACGAGCTCGAGCCGCTGTGGCTCGCCCTGCACCGCCACCACCGCGCAGTCGCCGATCTGGCGGTGCTCCGCGACGACGCGCTCTCGTGGCGGCGGCGGCGCGACTGGTACGCGGCGATGCTCTCGGGCGGCCACGACTTCGCGCTCGTCGCCCGCACCGACGGCGAGCCCGAGCCGGTCGGCTACGCGTTCGTCCATATCCGCCCGGGCGACGACGACACCTGGCCGGTGGGAAGCCACATGGCCGAGCTCGTGTCGCTCGCGGTGGCGCCGGATCGCCGCGGCCACGGCATCGGCACGGCGCTCATGGACGTCGTCGACGCCGAGCTCGACCTGCGCGGCGTGGCCGACCTCGAGGTGGCCGTGATGGCCGGAAACGACGGCGCCCGCCGCTTCTACGAGCGCCGCGGCCTGCGCCTGGGCGAGCTGCTGCTGTTCCGCTTCGGCGGCGAGGAGGGCGGCGGGTGAGCGCCTCGACGCGCCTCGACGTGCTCATGGCCGAGCGCGGCATCGCCGAGTCGCGCAGCCGCGCGCAGGCGCTGATCATGGCCGGCCGGGTGCTGGTCGAGGGGGCGGTTGTGACGAAGGCCGGCTCGCCGGTGCCGCAGACGGCGCGGGTCGAGCTCGTGGCGCCCCCGCGCTACGTCTCGCGCGGCGGCGAGAAGCTCGAGACCGCCCTGCGGACGTTCGCGGTCGACGTGACCGGCGAGCTCTGCCTGGACGTGGGCGCCTCGACCGGTGGCTTCACGGACTGCCTGCTCCAGCATGGGGCGGCACGGGTGACCGCGGTCGACGTCGGCCGAA
This sequence comes from uncultured Actinomycetes bacterium, assembly GCA_963825325.1. GTDB lineage: Bacteria > Actinomycetota > Thermoleophilia > Gaiellales > JAICJC01 > JAICJC01. The sequence goes on along the minus strand of CAWGSU010000006.1, from coordinate 189,581 downwards.
ACCAGCTCCACGAGCGCCTCGTCGCCGATGGCCGGGTGACGGTGATCGACGGAGTGAACGCGCGCCGCCTCGACTGCGGGGCGCTGCCGTACCGGCCGGCGCTGATCACGGCCGACGTCTCGTTCATCTCGCTGCGCCTCGTCCTCCCGGCCGCGATTGCGTGCGCGGAGCCGCGCTGGCGCGCGCTCGTGCTCGTCAAGCCGCAGTTCGAGGCCGGGCGCGGGGATGTGCGGCGTGGGGTGGTGCGCGATCCCGAGGTGCGCCGGCGGGTGTTGCACGAATTCTGCGCGTTCGTGACAGCCGCCGGGGCCGGCGTGCTCGGCGTGTGCGATTCTTGTGTCCCGGGCCCCGCCGGGAACCGCGAGTACATGGTCTATGCCGCCGCCGCCGGCCATCCGGCGGCGCAGGAGGGTGGAGTCGATGTCGAACGAGCCATCGCGGACGCCGTTGGAAACGCCTGAGCGCACGCGCGTGGAGCGCATCGCCGTGATCGTCCACGGCAAGCCCGAGGTGATCGCCGACGCCCCGCGACGCCTGCGCGCCGTCGCCGCGGCGGCGGGCGTCGAGGTCACCGACGAGAGCGATGCCGACCTCGCCGTCGTGCTTGGCGGCGACGGCACCATGCTGCGCGCGCTGCAGCGCTATCTCGGCACGGGCGTGCCGTCTCTCGGCGTGAACTTCGGCCGCGTCGGCTTCCTCACGAGCATCGATGCGCGCGACCTCGAGACCGGCCTGCAGGGCGCGTTCGCCGGCGGGTTCGAGGTGGCCGATCTGCCGACCATCACGGCGACGAGCGACGGCGAGAGCGTCACCGGGGTGAACGACGTCGTGCTCACGAGCGCCGTTCTCGGCCGCATGGCGCTGATCGAGTGGTCGGTGAACGGCCAGTCGCTCGGCGAGCTCGGCGCCGACGGTGTCATCGTCGCCTCGCCCACCGGCTCGACTGCCTACAACCTGTCGGCGGGAGGGCCCGTGCTGGCGTGGGGGACGGACGGGTTCGTGGTCACGTTCGTCTCACCGCACTCGCTGCACGCGCGCTCGATGGTGCTCGGCCGCGCGCATCTCGTCCAGCTCCACAATCGCTCGGCCGACGTGCCGGTGCAGGTGATCGTCGACGGCCACACCGCCGGCCGCATCGACCCCGGCGGGCGGCTCGACGTGCGCATGTCCGACGACCACGCCACGCTCGCGCGCGTCGCCGGGACGTCGTTCTTCCGCCGCTACCTCGAGACCTTCAGCCACTAGGGACGAGTCCCGGAGCCGTCCGCGCCGCGGCGCATACTGTCAGGACGATGCTCACCGACTCCCATCCGACCATCTGATGCTGCTGCGGCTCCACATCGAGAACCTGGCCCTGATCGAGCGGGCCGACCTCGAGCCGGCCGCGGGCCTGAACGTACTCACGGGCGAGACGGGCGCCGGCAAGACGATGCTGGCCGAGGCGATCGGCCTGCTGGCCGGCGCGCAGCCCGCGTCGGGCCTGGTCGGCCCGCACGCCGACGAGGCCTACGTCGAGGCCGAGTTCGAGCTGCCCGAGGCCTTCTTCGACGCGCCCGGGCTCGAGGCCGTCGCCGGCCTGCGCCCCGACGGCGAGGACACGCTCGTTGTCGCCCGCCGGCTGCTTCAGAGCGGCCGCAGCCGCGCGCTCGTGTGGGGTCGCACCTGCGCCCGCGCCGACCTCGAGGCGCTGGGCGAGCGGCTGCTCGAGGTGTCATCGCAGCACGAGGCCCGCCGGCTCGCCCAGCCGTCCCGCCAGCTCGCGCTGCTCGACGGCTATGCCGGCGGCGAGGCGCAGCTGCAGGCGATGGCCGCGGCGTGGCGCGAGCGCCGCGCGGCGGGCGCGGCCCTGGACGCCGCCCGGGCGCAGGCGGCCGATGCCGCCCGCCGCCGGCTCGATCTGGAGGATCTCGTGGCGCGCGCCGACGCCGTCGCGGTCGAGCCCGGAGAGCCCGACGCGCTGCGGGCCGAGAGCGTCCGGCTGCGGCACCTGGACGAGCTGATCGCCGCCGCCGCGGCGGCGGCCGAGCTCGTGAGCCCGGCCGACGGCGAGGGCGCGCAGGCGCTCGCCGCCCGCGCGGGCGAGGAGGTGGCGGTGGCGGCCGGGTACGAGCCGCGCCTGGGAGCCGTCGCGGCCGAGCTGCGCGACGCCGCAGCGCGCCTGCAGGACACCGCGATGGAGCTGCGCGGCTTCGTGGACGGCCTCGAGGCCGATCCGGGCCGGCTCGAGCACGTCGAGGCCCGCCTGGAGGCGTTCACCCAGCTCGAGCGCCGCTACGCCGCGCCGCTCGCCGAGGTGCTCGTGATGGCGGACGAGGCCCGCGCTGCGCTCGAGCGGCTCGACGGCTCCGACGCCGAGCTCGAGCGGCTGGCGGCGGCCGCAGACGCGGCCGCCGAGCGCGCGGCCGCGTGCGCCGCCGAGCTCACCTCGGTGCGGACCGGCGCCGCGGACGCGTTCGCCCGCGCCGTCGAGGCCGAGCTGGCCGACCTGGGCATGGCCGAGGCGCGCTTCGCCGTGCGCATCGATCGCGCCGACCTCGGCCCGCGCGGGGCCGACCGGATCGTGCTCGAGCTGGCCGCGAACCCGGGCCTGCCGGCGGGGCCGGTGGCCGAGACGGCCTCGGGCGGCGAGCTGTCGCGCATCGCCCTGGCGATCCGGGTGGCGGCGCGCGCCCAGGCCGGGCCGGGAGTGCTGCTGCTCGACGAGGTCGACGCGGGCATCGGCGGCCGCACCGCCCGGGCGGTGGCCGGCAAGCTGCAACAGGTGGCGGCCGATGCGCAGGTGATCGTGATCACGCACCTGCCTCAGATCGCGGGCGTCGCCGACGCCCACTTCCGGGTCGAGAAGGTCCACGGCGACCCGACCGCCGCCGCGATCGTGCGCCTGGACGGACCGGAGCTCGTCGACGAGCTCGCGCGCATGCTGGGCGGCGAGGAGGGCGACGAGGCCGCCCGCCGCCACGCCGAGACCCTACGGGGCTAAGCGCGCGCGGTCCGTCTACGCCGGGGCGAACGCCTCGTAGCAGACGAGGTCGTTCTCGTGGGCGTGCAGCGTGCCCGCCGCCCGCATGCCGCACTTCTCCATCACCCGGATCGACGCCGCGTTCAGTGGGTAGGCGAGGGCGATGATGCGGTCGAGCGCAAAGTGGCCGAACCCTGTGGCAAGGCAGGCCGCCGTCATCTCGGTGGCGTACCCGAGCCCCCACGCCGGCCGCTCGAGCACGTAGACGACCTCGACGTCGGGGCCGGTGCCCTCGACCAGGGTGAGCCCGCACATGCCGATCATGCGGCCGTCCTCGCGCCGTATCGCCGCCCACAGGCCGAACCCCTGGTCGCGCTCCGCGGCCATGAACCGGGCGACGTTCTCGGCCGTCTGCGTCCGCGTACGCGCCTGGCCGTTGGGGCCGACGTAGCGCATCGCCTCGGGATCGCCGAACACGCGGTAGAGGCCGTCGGCGTCGTCGGCGCGCAGGCTGCGGATCTCGAGCCGGTCGGTGATGAGGGGGAGCGGGGGCATGGGCGGTGCCTAATATGATGCCCCATTCGGCCCCAGTCGAAGCGGAGGAACCATGAGCGAGCACCTGACGACGACGCGCGCGGGGGAACGGTTCGCCATCGCGATCGACGCTGCCACCGACTGCCACCAGGCGTGCATCGAGGCGCTGTCCTACGGCCTGCAGCGGCGGGGTGCGTCGGCCCATCTGCTGCACGCCCGGCTGATGCTCGACTGCGCGCAGGTGTGCGACGCCACCCGCGACATGATGCTGCGCAGCTCCGACTTCGCCCACCAGATGGCGGCGCTCTGCGCCGAGGTGTGCGATCGCAGCGCGGCGTCGTGCGATCGTCTGGGCGAGGGCATGGACGCCTGCGCCGAGGCTTGCCGACACTGCGCCGAGGCCTGCCGCGGGGTGGGATGAGCAGCACGGCCGGCGGCGGCGGCGACTCGGGTCCGTCGCCGTCGCTCGCGTATGATCCAGTTCCCGGATGCGGTCACAGCGGCGAAAGGCGGCGAGGGCGTGAGCAGGCAGGTCAAGTACGTGTTCGTGACGGGGGGCGTCGTGTCGTCGCTCGGCAAGGGGATCACCGCCGCGTCGCTCGGGCGGCTCTTGAAGTCGAGGGGCCTGCGGGTCTCGCTGCAGAAGTTCGACCCCTACATCAACGTCGATCCGGGCACCATGAGCCCGTTCCAGCACGGCGAGGTGTTCGTGACCGAGGATGGGGCCGAGACCGACCTCGACCTCGGCCACTACGAGCGGTTCGTGGACGAGTTCCTGTCCCGCAACTCGAACCACACGACGGGCTCGGTCTACGAGCGCATCATCCGCCGCGAGCGCAAGGGCGAGTACCTCGGCTCGACGGTGCAGGTGATCCCGCACGTGACCGACGAGATCAAGCGCCGCGTCCAGCTGGCCGGCCAGTCGCACGATGTCGACGTGGTCATCACCGAGATCGGCGGCACGGTCGGCGACATCGAGAGCCTGCCGTTCCTCGAGGCGATCCGCCAGTTCCGAAACCAGGTCGGCCGCGACAACGTGATGTACATCCACTGCACGCTCGTGCCGTTCATCGACGTCGCCGGCGAGCTCAAGACCAAGCCGACGCAGCACTCGGTGCAGGAGCTGCGCCGCATCGGTATCGCGCCCGACGTGGTCGTGTGCCGCTCCCGCCAGCCGCTCGGGCGCGAGATGCGCGAGAAGATCGCGCTCTTCGCCGATGTGGCCGTCGAAGCGGTCGTTTCGGCCCCGGACGCCGACGACATCTACGCGATCCCGCTGATGATGCAGGCCGAGGGCCTCGACCGGCTGGCCTGCGACCGGCTCGGCCTGGTCACCGGCCCGGCCGACATGCGCGAGTGGGAGGCCATGGTTGCACGCATCCACGCCGCCGAGGGCACCGTGCGCATCGCGCTCGTGGGCAAGTATGTGCAGCTCCAGGACGCCTACCTCTCGGTCGTCGAGGCGCTGCGGCACGCGGCGATCCACCACGGCACGAAGCTCGAGATCGTCTGGGTCGACGCCGAGACGCTGTCGTGGGAGGAGGCCGAACGGCGGCTGTCCCAGGTCGACGGCATCCTGATCCCGGGCGGGTTCGGCATCCGCGGCATCGAGGGCAAGATCGCGGCGGCGCGGTTCGCCCGCGAGCAGTCGGTCCCGTACCTGGGCGTGTGCCTGGGGATGCAGGTCGCCGTGGTCGAGTTCGCCCGCCACGTGGTCGGACTCGAGGGCGCCAACTCGAGCGAGTTCGACTCCGAGACGCCGTATCCCGTGATCGACCTGCTGCCCGAGCAGAAGCAGGTCGAGGACATGGGCGGCACGATGCGGCTCGGATCCGATCCGATCAAGGTCATGGAGGGCACCAAGGCCTTCCGCGCCTACGGCGAGAACGTCGTCTACGAGCGCCACCGGCACCGCTACGAGGTCAACAACAGCCTGCGCGCACAGCTCGTCGCGCACGGCCTCGTGATCTCGGGCACGTCGCCCGACGAGCGGCTGGTCGAGATCGTGGAGCTGCAGGACCACCCGTGGTTCTGCGCGAGCCAGTTCCACCCCGAGTTCAAGTCCCGGCCGAACCGCCCGCAGCCGCTCTTCCGCGACTTCGTCGGCGCGGCTGTGGCCCACACCGGTCGCCGGCCCGCCGAGCCGGTCGCGGTCACCGAGAACCTGACCGCGTAGGCCGCGGGCAGCGCGACCGCCATGGACGCCTGGCCAGAGCTCGACCGCCACATGCACCAGCTCGCGGACCTGGGGCGGATGAGCGCGCTCCTGTCGTGGGACCAGCAGACGCTGATGCCGCGGCGGGGAGCCGAGGGACGGGCACGCGCGGTCGCCACTCTGCGCGTGATCCGCCATCGCCAGCTGACCGACCCGCACCTCGGCGAGCTCCTGGACGAGGCCCGCGCCGCCGGCCTCGATCAGCACCGGGCCGCGATGGTGCGCAACCTCGCGCACGACCGCGATCGCGCCGTGCGGCTCCCTGACGACCTCGTGCGGCGGCTCGCTCTGGCCGGCTCGCGTGGGCAGGCGGTGTGGGAGGCGGCGCGGCCGGCCGGTGACTGGGAGCGCTTCCGGCCGTGCCTGGAGGAGATCGTGGCGCTCAAGCGCGAGCAGGCCGATCTGCTCGGGCACGACGGCGAGGCCTACGACGCGCTGATGGAGGCGTACGAGCCGGGCATGCGCACGGCGCGGGTCGAGCCGCTCTTCGCCGCGCTCGCCGACGAGCTCCAGACGCTGCTCGGCGCGATCGCCGCCTCCGGCCCGGCCCGGACGCCGCGCTTCGCCGGCCGGACGTTCCCCGACGCGGTGCAGTGGGAATTCACGATGCGCCTCCTGCGCGACATCGGCTTCGACCTCGACGCCGGCCGGCAGGATCGCTCGGCGCACCCGTTCACGACCACGATCGCACTGCACGACATCCGTGTCACGACCCGGATCGACGAGGCCGACCCCTTCACGGCGATCGCATCGACGATGCACGAGGCGGGCCACGGCCTGTACGACCAGGGCTTCGACCCCGACTACGAGGACACCCCGATCGCCGAGGCGCCGTCGCTCGGCCTGCACGAGTCGCAGTCGCGCCTGTGGGAGAACCTCGTGGGCCGCAGCCTGCCGTTCTGGCAGCACTACACCCCGGTGATGCGGTCGATGTTCGGCGAAGCGATGGCCGGAGCGACCGCCGAGGACGTCTACCGCGAGGTGAACAGGGTGCAGCCGTCGCTGATCCGGGTCGACGCCGACGAGGTCACGTACAACCTGCACGTCCTGATCCGGTTCGAGCTCGAGCTGGCGCTCCTGCGCGGCGACCTCGAGGTCGCCGACCTGCCCGGCGAGTGGGACGCGGCCTACGACCGCCGCCTGGGCGTGCGCCCGCCGCACCCGGGGGTCGGCGTGCTGCAGGACGTGCACTGGTCGAGCGGCTCGTTCGGCTACTTCCCCACGTACACGCTCGGCAACCTGTACTCCGCCATCCTGTGGCAGCGGATCTCGGCCGACCTGCCCGACATCGACGCCCAGCTCGGCCGGGCCGAGTTCGCGCCCCTGCTGGGATGGCTGCGCACACACATCCACCGCGAGGGCTACCTGTACGCGGGCGACGACCTGATCCAGAAGGTCACCGGCTCGCGGCTCGAGCACGGCCCGTTCATGCGCTATCTGTGGGGCAAGTTCGGCCCGCTCTACGGCATCGAGGCGCCAGCGTGACCGCTGCGGCGGCCGGCGGGGTCGTCGAGCTCTTCTGCGACCTGGCGGCGATCCCGAGCCCCTCGCGCGACGAGCGCGCCGTCGCCGACCGCGTGCTCGAGGTCCTGCACGGCCTCGGCCTGCGGCCGGTCGAGGACGACGCCGGCGGGCGGATCGGCTCGAACATCGGCAACATCTACTGCCACCTGCCGCCGACCGACGACGGCGGCGGGACGCCCATCTTCCTGAACGCCCACCTCGACACGGTGCCGCCCGACGGCCCGGTCGAGCCGGAGATCCGAAACGGCGTGATCGTGAACCGCCGCGACACCATTCTCGGCGCCGACAACAAGGCTGCGGTCGCGGTGATGGTCGCGGCGCTCGCCCGGCTTGCGGCCGGCGTCCCGCACGCCGGCGTCGAGCTCGTGCTGACGCCGATGGAGGAGGTCGGCCTGCAAGGCGCCAAGGAGTTCGATGCCTCGGCGCTCGCGGCCCGGTTCGGATACTGCTACGACCACGCCGCGCCGATCGGAAACGTCGTCCTCGCGGCGCCGACGCAGAAGTCGCTCGAGCTGCGCTTCCTCGGCCGGGCGGCCCACTCCGGGATCGCCCCCGAGGAGGGGCGGAGCGCGATTGCGGCGGCGGCGCGCGCCGTCGCCGACATGCAGCTCGGCCGCATCGACGATGCCACGACCGCGAACGTCGGCCTGATCCGCGGCGGCGTGGCGGGCAACATCGTGCCACCGGAGTGCCGGGTGTGGGCCGAGGCCCGCAGCCGCGATCCCGACCGGCTGCGGGAGCAGGTGCAGGCGATGCTCGACTCGGCCACCTATGCCGCCAACCTGGCCGAGTGCGAGCTCGAGACCCGCATCGTGTCGGAGTACGAGGGCTACCGGCTCGCGCGTACGCACGAGGCGGTGCGGCTGGTCGCCCAGGCGCTCGACGGGAGCGGCTACCCGGTCGCCTACATCGAGTCCGGCGGCGGCGCCGATGCCAACGTCTTCAACGCGGCCGGGGTCACGTGCGTGAACGTGTGCAACGGCATGGCCGAGATCCACACCGCCTCCGAGCACATCGCGGTCGCAGACGTCGAGGGGATGCTTGGGGTCACGCTCGGGCTGATCGAGGCGGCGCGGACATCTAGAATCGGCGAGCCCGACCCCGATGGAGGAGCCGCATGAAGATCGGCGTCGTCAAGGAGATCAAGCAGGACGAGTCCCGCGTTGCGCTGACGACGGCAGGGGTCGTCGAGCTCCGCCGGCGCGGCCACGAGGTGCTGGTCGAGACCGGCGCAGGCGCCGGCAGCGCGATGGACGACGCCGAGTACGAGGCGGCCGGCGCGACGATCACGGACGTCGACGGCGTGTGGTCGGACGCCGAGATGGTGCTCAAGGTGAAGGAGCCGCTCGACGGCGAGTACCAGCGCCTGTCGCCGGGCCAGATCCTGTTCACCTACCTGCACCTCGCCGCGGCGCCGGAGCTGACCCGCGGACTGTGCGCGACCGGGGCCGTGTGCATCGCCTACGAGACGGTCGAGACGGCCGACCGGCGGCTGCCGCTGCTCGCGCCGATGAGCGAGGTCGCCGGCCGGCTCTCGGCGCAGGTGGGCGCGTACTACCTGATGAAGCCGCTGCGCGGTCGCGGCCGGCTGATGGGCGGCGTGCCCGGCGTGCTCCCGGCCAAGGTGCTCGTGCTCGGCGGTGGCATCGTCGGCTACAACGCGGCGCTGATCGCACAGGGGATGCAGGCCGATGTGACGGTGTTCGAGCGCAGCGTCGACCGCATGCGCGAGCTCGACGTCAGCCTGGGCCGCACCGTGCTCATGCAGATGTCGAGCCGCCATGCGATCGCCGAGGCCCTGCCCGACGCCGACCTGGTCATCGGGGGCGTGCTCGTCCACGGCGCGAAGGCGCCGCATCTCGTCACGCGCGACATGCTCGCCCTGATGCAGCCGGGGTCTGTGCTGGTCGACGTCGCCATCGACCAGGGCGGCTGCTTCGAGACCTCCCGGCCGACCACGCACTCGGATCCGACCTACATGGTCGACGGCATCGTCCACTACTGCGTCGCCAACATGCCCGGAGCCGTGCCGATCACGTCCACCTGGGCGCTCACGAACGTCACGCTCCCGTACGTCGAGGCCATCGCCGACAAGGGCCTGCACCGCGCCCTGGCCGAGGATCCTGCGCTCGCGCTCGGGGTGAACGTCGCGGGCGGCGAGGTCACGTGCGAGCCGGTCGCCGAGGCCGTCGGCCTGCCGTTCACGCCGCTCGAAGGCGTGCTGCCGGTGCGCGCCGCCTGAACGCGACGGCCGTCAGTGCACCAGCGCGGCGGCCGTTGAGACGAGCAGCGCCGTCGCGAGCATGATGTTCGCGCGGCGGGCCCGCACCGGGTCGCGCAGGACGGGCGCGAGCGATGCGCCGGCGGCGAGCCAGACGCTGTTGATGACGACGATCATCGCAGCCAGCACGCCGGTCTTCAGGCCCGCGTCGAGCAGCGTTCCCTGCGCGAGGCGCACGCTCACGAACACCGCGCCGATCGCCACCCACGCCTTCGGGTTTGCGATCCCGAGCAGGAGGCCCCCGGTGGCCGAGGGCGCGCCGGCCGCGTCCGGCCCGGCTGCGAGCGGCGGCGCGGTCGCGATATGGTAGGCGAGATAGAGGATGTAGGCCACCGCGGCCGCGATCAGGGCCGGGCGCAGCGCGGGGGTCGCCAGCAGGGCGCCGGTGACGCCCGCGGCGACCGCGACGAGCACGACGGCCGTGCCCGCCACGATCCCGGCCAGATAGCGGGCCGAGCGGCGCACGCCGAACGCGGCGCCGCTCGCGGTCAGGCTGATCGTGGCCGGCCCCGGACTGCCCATGATCGCGAGCGCGGTCACGAGCAGCGGGGCGAACGCCGCCCAGTGGACGGATGACATGAGCAGCGGCCCGTGCGGGATTAGGCTCCAGTCCGTGGCGGAGACGCTATCGGCCATCCACACGGGTCGTCTTGAACGATCGTGCGGCGCTCGCGCCGACTCGATCCGGCACGGCGCCGGCGCCGCGGGGATCGAGCGGGTCGCGGCGTTCTTCGGCGCGCGTGCCTTCGCGCCGCACCGCCACGACACCTACGCGGTCGGCGTGACGACGGCGGGCGTGCAGCTCTTCCGCTACCGCGGGGCGACGCGCCGCTGCCTGCCGGGCGAGCTCCACTTCCTGCATCCCGACGAGCTGCACGACGGCATGCCCGGCACCCCGGAGGGGTTCGGCTACCGCATCCTCTACGTCGAGCCGGCTCTCGTGCAGGCGGCGCTCGGCGGCCGCCCGCTGCCCTTCGTCGCCGAGCCCGTGCAGCGGCCGTCGCCCGCGACCGGGGCGCTCGTCGCGCTCCTGCGCGACATCGCCGAGCCGATCGACGAGCTCGCTCGCGCGACCGCCGCGACGGCCGTGGCGGACGCGCTCACCGCGGCGGCCGGCAGAGGGCAGGAGTGCGGCCGGGTCGACCTCGCCGCCGTGTCCGCTGTGCGCGAGTACCTCGACGAACACCCCACCGAGGAGGTACGCGCGCACCTGCTCGAGCGCATCGCCGGCCTCGACCGGTGGACGATCGCGCGCCAGTTCCGCGCCGCCTTCGGGACGAGCCCGGACCGCTACCGCACCATGCGGCGGCTGGATGTCGCCCGGCGCGCGATCGCCGCCGGCACCCCGCTGGCCGAGGCCGCGGCCGCCGCCGGGTTCGCCGACCAGAGCCACATGACCCGCCAGTTCGGGCGCGCGTACGGCATGCCGCCAGGGCGCTTCGCCGCGCTCACGCGGGCGTGAGCATCACCGCGTCCACTGGATCCACCCAGTGCGGATCGGGAGTGCGAAGCGCGGGCGCCCGCGCATGTCCGTGATGACGATGCGGCGCCCGTCGGACAGCGCGAGCATGTCTCCGCGCGGCGATGCGGCCACGGCGATGATCGGCCGCCCGGCGACGGAGGTCACCACGCCGCCGGTGCGGCGATCCTCGAGCACGACGCCGTCGCGCCCCGACGCCGCGATCACGCGGCCGCCGCCCAGAAGCTGGATGCTCTGCGCGAGCCCGCCCGTGTCCCACGTCCCGACCACGCCTCCGGCGGCGTTGAAGAGCACCACGGTGGTCACGGGCGGCGCGCCACCGGCCGGCGTGATCGTCGTCGCCGGGATGGCCAGCAGGCCGCCGGCCGTGGTCGGGGCCGGCGTCTGCTCGACGTCCCGGTGCAGGAGCACCGTCAGCGTCCGCGCGTTGGCGATCCGGCGGGGGCCGACCCTGGTGGCGAGATCGAGGGCCCTAAACGCCAGCCCGGCGCCGACGTAGCCGGGGTCGCAGCCGTGGCCGGAGGGCGTCGTGACGATGCCGGTCGCGAGGTGGTAGGCGCGCAGGGCGGGCGGCCCGCGGATGCCGTCGCAGACGACGAGCGTGCTCGAGTCGGGGCTCCACGCCGGCGGCGCGAGAGCCAGGTCGGGTCGCCGGAACGGGGCCGTGATCGCCCCGGTTCGGACGTTCAGAAGCTCGACCGGATGTGGCGCCGCGTTCGCGCTGCCGCTGTGCATCGCGACCTCGCGCCGGTCGGGCGAGACCCACAGGCGGCAGTGGCCGCGCGACGGGGTCAGCAGGCGGTCGCGGCCCGTCACGAGGTCGATCCGGTGCGGCCGGCAGGCCGCGTCGGCGTACCACAGCGACCCGTGCAGCAGGCCGCGGGGTGGTCGCGGCAGGGTCGGAGCGAGATGGCGGTGGGGCGTGGGGGCGGGCGTGATCTGTGCGGCGGTGTGGCTGCCCCGGAACGCGTCGGCCGCTGCGGCGACGGCGACCGCGGCGGCGATCGCAAGCGCCGCCGCGGTGCGCGCGCCCTCGCGCAGGGCCGACCGATCGGGGCCGGACAGCACCTCCGTGAAAAGTGTTAACACAGAGCGCCTATCCTTCCACGGAGGGCCGGAGGCACGGCCCGGCAGGAACGCCTCGGTTTGTGGCGAAAACCGGAGACTGCCATGGGTGTATACGACGACAAGCTACGCGACTTCCTGACCCACCTCCAGCTGGAGCGGGGGGCGTCGCCGCACACGGTCGAGGCCTACCGGCGCGATCTGATCGACCTCGGCGACTTCGTCGAGCACAGCGACCCCGACACTATCCCGGTCAGCGTGCTGGACGACTACGCCGTCGCCCTGCGCGACCGCGGCCTCTCGGCCGCCACGGTGCGGCGGCGGATGGCGGCGGTGCGGGCGTTCTTCAAGCACCGCGCCCGCGAGGGCGGCCGCGCGGACGCCGGGCGCACGGTGCCCCTGCCGCGGCTCGGCCGCAGTCTGCCCGACCCGCTGACCAAGGCCGAGGCCGAGGCGATCGTCACCCAGCCCGACACCTCGCCGCGCGGGCTGCGTGACCGGGCGATGCTCGAGCTGCTCTACGGCGCCGGACTGCGCGTGTCCGAGCTCGTGTCGCTGCGGGTGTCCGACATCGACCTGGCCGAGGGCGTCGTCCGCTGCACGGGCAAGGGCGCGAAGCAGCGCATCGTGCCGATGGGCAAGAGCTCGACCGAGGCGACTCGCATCTACCTCCAGCGCGGGCGACCCTACCTGGGCCGGCTCCAGCGCGGGGACATCCTCTTCCTGAATCACCGCGGCCAGGGCATCACCCGCCAGGCCGTGTTCCAGCTCGTGCGCGACCATGCCCGCAAGGCGGGCATCACGAAGGACGTGACGCCACACACCCTGCGCCACTCGTTCGCGACCCACCTGCTCGAGGGCGGCTGCGATCTGCGCAGCGTCCAGGAGATGCTCGGGCACGCCAGCATCGAGACGACCCAGGTGTATACGCACGTGTCGGCCGACCACGTGCGCAAGGCCTACTTCAAGGCCCACCCCCGGGCGTAGCCCGGGATCCGGCGACCCGGCGGTAGGGTACGCCGGTGCCACGCGCGTGCGTGATCGTGCTCGATGCCGTCGGGGCGGGCGACCTGCCCGACGCGGCCGACTTCGGTACGGCCGGCTCCTCGACCCTCGCGCACGTCGCCGAGGCCGTCGGCGGGCTCGAGGTGCCGGCGATGCAGGCGCTCGGCCTTGGCAACATCATGCCGCTGCGCGGCTGCCCGCCCCGTGGCGACGCCCCGGCGGTGTACGGGCGGCTGGCCGAGCGCAGCCTGGGGATGGATACGACGACGGGCCACTGGGAGATGATGGGCATCGTCACGGCGCGCCCGTTTCCCACGTATCCCAAGGGATTCCCGGCCGACGTGATCGAAGCGTTCGCGGCCGCGACGGGGCGGCCGGTGATCGGGAACGTCGCCGCGTCGGGCACCGAGATCATCCAGCGCCTGGGCGAGGAGCACCAGCGCACCGGGGCGTGGATCGTCTACACGTCGGCCGACAGCGTGTTCCAGATCGCGGCGCACGAGGCCACCGTGCCGCTCGAGGAGCTCTACGAGGCGTGCCGGGTGGCGCGCGGCATCCTGGTCGGCGAGCACGCCGTCGGGCGCGTGATCGCGCGGCCGTTCGAGGGCGCGCCGGGGGCCTACGTGCGTACGCCGCGCCGGCACGACTTCTCGCTGCTGCCCCCGCGGCCGAACCACCTCGAGCGCATGCGCGATCGCGGCGCGACCGTCCACGGCGTGGGCAAGATCGGCGACATCTTCGCCGGGCAGGACGTCGACACGTCGCGACCGACGACGTCGAACGGGCACGGCATCGCCGTCACGACCGAGCTGCTGCGCAGCGTGCCCGACCAGAGCTTCGTGTTCGTGAACCTGGTCGAGACGGACATGCTGTGGGGGCATCGCAACGACCCGCGCGGGTTCGCCGACGCGTTGGAGGAGTTCGACGCCGGGCTGCCGGAGATGCTCGCCGCGCTGCGCCACGGCGACCTCCTGATCCTCACGTCCGACCACGGCTGCGACCCGACGACGCCCTCGACCGACCACTCGCGGGAGCACGCCCTGCTGCTGGCCCATATGCCCGGCGCGCCAATGATCGGCCGCCGCCACGACGGCGACACCTTTGCCGACGTGGGCGCAACCGTGATGCGGTTGCTGACGGGCGTGCACGACGCCGGCCTGCCCGGCACACCGGTGCTGTGACCGCGCGCATCGTCGACCTGATCGCGCGCAAGCGCGACGGTGGCGAGCTCACGGCCGCAGAGCTCACGGCCATGATCGCCGCCGACACGCCCGATTACCAGCTTGCGGCGTTCCTGATGGCGGTCGTCCTGCGCGGGATGAGCGGGCGTGAGACGGCCGATCTGATGAGGGCGATGGTCGCGTCCGGCGCGCGGCTCGACCTCTCGTCGGTTGGCGGCCCTGTCGCCGACAAGCACTCGACCGGTGGGGTGGGCGACAAGACGACGCTCGTGGTCGCGCCGCTCGTGGCCGCCTGCGGCGTGCCGGTCGCCAAGCTCTCGGGGCGCGGGCTCGGCCACACCGGAGGCACGCTCGACAAGCTGGAGTCGATCCCCGGCTTCCAGGTCGACCTCGAGCCGGCCCGCCTGATCGAGCAGGTGCGCCGGGTTGGCATCGCCGTGGCCGGCCAGACCGCCGACCTGGTGCCCGCCGACCGGCGCATGTATGCGCTGCGCGACGTCACCGCGACGGTTCACAGCGTGCCGCTGATCGCGACGAGCATCATGTCGAAGAAGGTCGCCTCGGGCGCCTCACGGCTCGTGCTCGACGTCAAGGTCGGCCACGGGGCGTTCATGCCCGACCTGGAGCACGCCCGCGAGCTCGCAGCGGCGATGATCGCGCTCGGCGCCGCGGCCGGCCTGCCGACGACCTGCATGCTGACGCGGATGGACGAGCCGCTCGGGCGGGCGGTCGGAAACGCGCTCGAGGTGGCCGAGGCGGTCGACGCGCTGCACGGCCGCGGGCCGGCCGACCTGACCGGCCTGTGCATCGAGGCCGCGGAGATCATGACGGGCGATCGCGCGGCCGTCGAGGCTGCGCTCCACTCGGGCGCCGCGTACGCCGCGTACCGTCGCTGGATTGCGGCCCAGGGCGGTGACCCCGACGCGCCGCTGCCGGTTGCTCCCGTGATCGTGGAGGTGTCCTCACCGCGCGCCGGCGTCGTCCGCTCGTGCCATGCGCTTCGGCTTGGCGAGGCGGCGATGCGGCTCGGTGCCGGCCGTGCGCGCAAGGAGGACTCGGTCGACCACGCCGTCGGCATCGTGGTGAACGCGAAGGCCGGCGAGCGGATCGAGCACGGCCGGCCGCTGGCCACCGTGCACGCCCGCTCGCCGGCCGACGTGGATGCTGCAGCCGTCGCGGCCTGCTTCGAGATCGGAGACGGGCCGTACGAGCCGCCGCCGGTGGTGATCGAGATCAGAGGCTGAGCTGCGGGTGCGTGACGCCGGAGGGGGTCGCGTCACACACCCGCATGCCCGTCCTCAGACCGGCCTCAGCCGCCGAACCCGTGGAAGGCGCCCAGCTGATTGGGCAGGTGCGGCGTGAAGGGGTGGAACGTGAACGCGTCGTCGGTGTCGAACCCGGCCTTCTTGGCCGCGGCCTTGTCGACGAACGGCAGCAGTGCCGAGACGGCCTGGCTGATGGCCGTCCAGCTGAGCGTGCGCTCGTAGCCGTTGTTGTTCGGCGGGTCGACCGACTCGGCGACGCCCTGGGCCCCGGTGACAGTCTCGATCGGGCCGCCGTCGCGCTTGGCGACGCCGGGGGCGACGACACGGGCGAGCGTGCGGTGATCGCTCTCGATGCCCATGATGCGGGCGGCGGTCACGCGCAGGTCGGAGTTCGAGAAGTTGCGCACGCCGACCAGGTAGGCGGCGATGAACGCGTCCTCGAGGGTGACGAGCGTGTTCAGCGTGGTGTGCGCGTGCTTGAACATCCCGCGCGGGTAGTAGAAGGTCGTGAACGGGCTGGGCTTGCCGGTGACCGACATCTCCAGCGCGTAGTGCGACATCTCCTCCTGCCGGGCCGCCTTCAGGTAGCCCTGGTCGTCGAGCGCCAGCCGCTTGAAGAAGGGCGCCCGGGTGATGATGTTCGTGTACGTGGTGACCGCGAGCGCCTCGGCGATCTCGGCCGCGATGATGATGTCGACGTCACCCTTGGTGACGCCGCCTGCCGCCCGTGCGGTCGCTGCCGAGAGCAGCCCCCCGCCCAGCATGACTCCCGCACCCGCCGCACCCGCACCGCGGAGCAGCGAGCCGCGGCTCACCGGTCGTGCTGCGATATCCGTCATTCGTAGCTCCTTTCCCCATCCCTGGCCGCGGCGTCCTCATCGCGCCGCGTCGCCCCCCATTCGCCAGGACTTCGGAAACGGTTCAGCACGGATCGTGCGAAGCGTGGGCGGGCACACATCCGCCCCTCTAAGCTGACCCGATGCCCGAGCTGCCCGAGGTCGAGACGGTCCGGCGCGGCCTCGCGCCGCGCATCACGGGGCGCACCATCGTCCGCGCCGACATCCGCGACGGCCGGCTGACGGCGCCGCTCGATCCGGTCGCTGTCGGGTTCGAGCTCGACGGCGAGCGCTTCACCGGGGTGGGGCGGCGCGGCAAGTATGTGCTGTTCGAGCTCGAGACCGGGCGCACGCTCGTCTCGCACCTGCGCATGACCGGGTGGTTCCACCATCACCCACCGGACTCGGCCGACCCGCCGCCCGCGCATGTCCGGGCGGTGTTCGAGCTCGACGACGGCTCGACGCTCGTCTACCGCGACCAGCGCCGGTTCGGCACCATGCGGTTGATCGAGCCCGGCGAGCTCGAGGAGTATCTGCGGCCGCGAGCAGGCCCCGAGCCGCTGTCGGGCGACTGGTCGCCGCGGCGGCTGCGGGCCGATCTGGACGGGCGGCGCGCGCCGATCAAGGCGCTGCTCCTGCACCAGGGCATCGTCGCCGGCGTCGGCAACATCTATGCCGACGAGGCGCTGTGGCAGGCTCGCATCCATCCGCTCCGTGCCGGCGGTGGACTGACGACGGCCGAGGTGAAGCGGCTGCACGCCGCCGTCGTCGAGGCCCTGGAGCGCGGGATCGACTCCCGCGGCGCGAGCATCCGCGACTATCGTGACGTCGACGGCGAGCGCGGCGGCATGCAGGAGCGCTTCGCCGTCTACGCCCGCACCGGCGAGCCGTGCTTCCGCTGCGGGACGCCCATCGAGAAGATCCGCGTCGCTCAGAGGGGGACCCACCTGTGTCCACGTTGCACCCGACGGCCGTCCGTGTAGCCGACAGCCTGGCCGCCGCCGGCCTCGACGTCACCGTGGTCGAGCACGCCGAATCGAGCCGCACCGCCGAGGAGGCGGCGGCGACGGCGGGCTGCGAGCTCGGCCAGATCGTGAAGTCGCTCGTGTTCGTCGACGACACCGGCCCGGTGCTTGTGCTGTGCGCGGGCGATCGCCGCGTCGACGCCGCGGCGCTGGGAGTGCGCCGCGCAAAGCCCGATCAGGTGCGCGAGGCGACCGGCTTCGCCATCGGCGGCGTCCCGCCGCTGGGCCACCCGGCCCCGCTGAACACGCTGGTCGACGCTTCGCTGCGGCGGTTCGCGACGGTGTGGTGCGCGGCGGGGACGCCGAACGCGGTGTTCGAGGTGGGCACCGAGGAGCTGATCGCCGCCCTACCGCAGGCCGAGGTGCGGAAGCTGACCGAGCCGGCGTGAGGCGCGACCCGCTGACAGGGTTGCGCGCGATGGGTGCATTCGAACGCGCCGTGCCGTACCGGGCGGCGATCTGGATCGATGTCGATCATATGCACGCGCTCAACGACCGGGTGGGCTTTGCGGCGGGCGACACGGCGATCGCCGAGATCGCGCGTGCCCTCCGCGACGTGCGCCGGCGACGAGTACACGTACCGCGCCAGCGGAGACGAGTTCCTGGTCGCCCTGCCCGCGGGCTGGGACGGGGACGTCACGGCGCTCGGCGAGCGGATCCGGGATGCGGTCGAGGCAGCCGGTGTCGGCCTGACGGTCTCGGTCGGCGTTGCCGTCGCCGACGCCGCGTCGGGCTCCGAGTCTGGCCCGCTCATCGATCGCGCCGAGGGCTGCCAGCAGCACGCGAAGGCGCGGGGCCGGAACGCGGTGAGCGACCGTTCTCCCTGAGGTCGAGCGTGTATGCGATCAGGTGCGTGCGCGGCGAGGGGACGAGATCGCGGTCGGGAGCGCGCTCGAACCCGAGCGTGGCATAGAGCGACTGGGCGGCCGTCATCGATGCGGTCGTGTGCAGGACGATGCGGGCGTTGCCGGCGGCGGTCGCGCGCCGGATGCACTCCGACATGAGCAGCCTGCCCACGCCAGCGCCCTGCGCGGCGGGCGAGACGGCGAGCATGCGGATGCCGGCCTCGTCGTCGCCATGGAACTCGGCATACGGCCCCGGGCCCGGCACGTACGTGATCCCGCCGAGCAGCCTGCCGTCCGCATCGACCGCCACCAGCACCTCTGCCTCGCGGGCGCGCGCAGCGACGTCTCGCAGCGTCTCCTCATAGCCCGCGGACGTCGATCCGCCGGGCACGGCCTGGTAGGCAGCGACGGTCAGCTCGCCGAGGGCCGCAAACTCGTCCGGCAGCACCGGGCGGATGACGATCTCGGGCACGCGGGCGACCATACCCGGGCCCCCGCTCAGCCTGCCTCTGGACGCAGGGCGGGCGCGGCCGGGCTGACAGCCTCGGCCTCGCCTGGGCGCGGCGCGAGCCACAGGTTCGCCTGGCGCGGCTGCACGGTCCTGTCGATCACGTCCAGGATGTCCGCACGCAGCGCCTCCAGATCGACCTGCTCCCGCAGCCGCCGGCCAAGGGCGTCCAGGGTCTTCGCGGCGTCGTACTTCTCGCGGTAGAAGCGGTGGTCAACCGCGTGCTGCAGACGTGAGCGCAGCGGCTGGAACGCACCCGCGACCGCGAGCGTCGAGAGCGTGACGACGAGCGAGCTCGTGTCACCCGAGACGGCGCGAAGCGCCGCCGAGAGGCCGAGCACCCCGGCCGCATAGACGGCCGAAAGGGCCGCAACGAGCAGGGCGTAGACGAGCGTCCGGCGGATGATGACGTCGATGTCGAACAGGTGGTGGCGCAGGATCGCGATCCCCATCGCCACGGGGACGCCGGCCATCGCGCATGTCGCGACCACCACCTCGATGTCCACGGCGACGCCGGTGCGGATCAGCGAGGTGGCGGTCATCGCGATGAACTGCGCCCACAGCACCGCGAGCAGGGCCGAGGCGTACGCCACCCACTTCACCTGCAGGCGCGTCGCCGGGTCGGCCGCCCGCAAGCGCACGACGGTCGCGTACCCGGCCGCGGCGAAGGTGGTGAGCACGAGCATCCAGCCCACGACCTCGAGCGCGACGATCGCGGCGGCGTGACCGCCGACCCCGAGCGGGTTGGTCACACGCGAAGCCGGATCCAACCGCCCAGGCGTGATTCCGTAGCCGATCAGCAGACAGCCGATCCCGATGCCGCACAGCCACGCCAGCGGCCGCCACCGCGGCCCGGGGAGCCGATCGTCCGGAAAGACGAGCAGCGCGAGGGGGATCAGCGCGAGCGCGACCGTCGCGATCGCTCCGCTCACGAAGAGCGCCTCCGTGCCAGCGGCGAGATCGCGTGGGCCGAGGGCCTGGTTCGCGTACTCGAAGAGGAGCGATGAAACCGCAAACAGGACTCCGGCGCCGAGCAGAAGCCATCCGACGCGGTTGCCGGGCAGACGCAGTGTGATCAGCGCGCCCGCCGCCGTATAGGCGAGTCCCCAGACGGTGAACGTGAGGTTGCTGTCGACTGGAGAGGTCAGGCCGGCGTTGCCTGCGTGGTTCACGACGTTCAGCATCAGGGCGCCGATCACCGCCGCCCCCGCCACACCGGCGACCACCGGCGCCGCCCGTCCCGTGCGCACGATCCCCATGGCAGGACCATACGCTCGCGGGAGTTACGGGTCCGTTACGGGGAGCTCCTGGCCACTTGGCCGTCCCCACGGATGCCAATTGACCGATCGCCCTCATACACTGGCCCAATGGGACGTTCCTACCGCGCCGACGCCATCGTGCTGCGGTCGATGCGCTTCGGCGAGGCCGACCGCATCCTGCACCTGTACACCGCCGAGCGCGGCCGCGTGAACGCGATCGCCAAGGGCGTGCGCAAGACGACGTCCCGCTTCGGTGGGCGCCTCGAGCCGCTCACGCGCGCGGCGCTGATGCTGCACGAGGGCCGGGGCGAGCTGCACACGGTGTCGGGGGCCGACATCGTGTCGGCGCATGCGGCCGTGCGCGAGCGTCCATACACGCTGGGCGTCGCGCTGATCGGGGCCGAGGCGGTGCTCAAGCTGCACCCGGAGCCCGACTCGCAGCCGCGCGTGTTCGTCGGCCTCGTCCGCTTCCTCGAGCTGCTCGACGGCGACGTCCCCGAGTCGGGCAGTCCGGCCGCGGACGCGCTCGCGGTCGGGTTCCAGCTGAAGCTCCTCCTCCTCGCCGGCTATCTGCCGCACCTGACCTCGTGCGCATCGTGCGGCACCGCCGGCCCGCTGGTCGGCTACTCGCCGGCCGCGGGCGGCGCGGTGTGTGAGACCTGCTCCGGCGACCCCGAGTGGTTCCGGCTCCACGCGGGCAGCGTCGAGACGATCGAGGGCCTGATCGAGCAGCCGCTGCAGCCAGGCCCGCTCGACCCGGTGGCGGCGGGTGACGCCGTGCGCGTCGTCGAGGCGACGTACGCCCACCACGGCGGCTTCCGCCTGCGCACCCTGCACGCCTGACCGGGCCCGGACCGGCTCTTGGGCCTGATAGCTTGCGGCCCGCGATGACGCACACCTACCAGGGCATGCTGGCGGCACTCCAGGCCTACTGGGAGGAGCAGGGCTGCACGATCATGCAGCCGTACCACACCGAGGTCGGCGCGGGAACGTCGAACCCGGCCACGTTCCTGCGCGTCCTCGGCGCCAAGCCGTGGCGCACGGCGTACGTCGAGCCGTCGATCCGGCCTGACGACGGCCGCTACGGCGAGAGCCCGTTCCGCTTCCAGCAGTTCTACCAGTACCAGGTGATCCTGAAGCCGGCGCCTGCCGACGTCCAGGATCTCTACCTCACCTCGCTCCAGGCGATCGGGATCGACGTCCCCCGCCACGACGTGCGCTTCGTCGAGGACAACTGGGAGAACCCGTCGCTGGGCGCATCGGGACTCGGGTGGGAGGTGTGGATGGATGGGATGGAGATCACCCAGTTCACCTACTTCCAGCAGGCCGGCGGCTTCGACCTCGACCCGATCTCGGTCGAGCTGGCCTACGGCACCGAGCGGCTCGGCATGTACCTGCAGGGCGTGCGCCGCGCGCAGGACATGCAGTGGTCGCCGGACGTGCGCTGGAGCGACGTGCTGCTTCAGAACGAGCGCCAGATGTCCACGTACAACTACGAGGTGGCCGACACGGCCGTGCACGCCCGCCACTTCGACGACTTCGAGGCCGAGGCCCGCCGCTGCATCGAGGCCCGCCTGCCTCTGCCCGCGTACGACTACGTGCTGAAGTGCTCGCACGCGTTCAACCTGCTCGACGCGCGGCGGGCGGTCGCGGTCACCGACCGGGCCGGGTACATCCTGCGGATGCGGCGACTCTCGCAGGCGGTCGCGCGCACCCACCTGGAGGTGGAGGAGGCCGGTGCCTGATCTCCTCGTCGAGCTCGGCTGCGAGGAGCTGCCGGCGGCGGCGTGCCGCCAGGCCGAGGCGCAGCTGCCCGGCCTGCTCGAGGCGGGCCTTGCGAAAGCCGGGATTGCCGCCGCCGAGCGGCGCGTCCACGTCGCCCCCCGGCGACTGGCTGCGATCGCGCTCGGCCTCCCGGCCGAGCGGCCCGCCGAGCGCTCCGAGGTGCGCGGGCCTCGCGCCGATGCGCCCGACCAGGCGCTGCACGGGTTCGCGCGCAAGCACGGCCTCCACCCGGCCGCACTCGAGCGGCGGGACGGGTTCGTGTGGGCGATATCCGAAGGCGCGCCCACGCAGGTCGCCGACCTCGTACCGGACATCGTCCGCGGCCTCGCCGAGGGGATCCAGTTCTCCAAGTCGATGCGCTACGAGGGCGGCCGCTTCTCGCGCCCGGTGCGCTGGCTCGTCGTGAAGCTCGACGACGCCGTGGTGCCGATGCGCCTGTTCGGCCTGGAGAGCGGTGAAACCACCCACGGCCATCGCTACGAGGGCGGCCACACGCGCCTGCGCACCGCCGCGACCTACCTGGACGACCTGCGCAGCGTGCGGGCGATGGCCGAGGCGTCCGAGCGGCGCACGGCGATCGTGGCCGGCCTCGACGCCGCCGGCCCCTGGGCTGATCCCGGGGGCAAGCTCGAGGAGGTCGTCCACCTGGTCGAGTGGCCGGTCGTGCTCGAGGGCCGCTTCGACGCGGGCTATCTGGAGCTGCCCGACCGGGTCGTGATCACCGCGATGCAGTCACACCAGCGCTACTTCCCCGTGCGCCGGGCCGGCGCCGCGCTCGAGCCGCGGTTCCTGTTCGCCGCAAACGGCGGCGACCCCGACGTCGTCCGGGCCGGGAACGAGGAGGTGCTGGTCGGCCGACTCGACGACGCCGCGTTCGCGCACCGGCGCGACCTCGAGCGCGGGCTCGCGGCGATGGCGGCGGAGCTCGACCGCGTCAGCTTCCTCGAGGGGTCGGGCTCCCTGGCCGACAAGGTTGCGCGGCTTGGCCCGATCGTCGAGCGCCTGTGTGCGGGAAACGCGCTCGCGGAGGCGGTGCGGATCGCCGCCCTGCGGGCCGCGGAGCTGTGCAAGGCCGACCTCGTATCCGGCCTCGTGAGCGAGTTCGCCGACCTCGAGGGCTACGCCGGGTCGGTGTATGCGCGGGCCGGCGGGGAGGACGAGGCGGTGGCGGCGGCGATCGAGGAGCACCACCGCCCGCGTGAGGCCGGCGGCGAGCTGCCCGCCTCCGAGGCGGGGGCCGTGCTCGCGCTGGCCGACAAGGCCGACACGCTCGCGGTCGCGTTCGGGCTCGGCCTGGAGCCCACCGGGAGCCGCGACCCGTTCGGGCTGCGGCGGGCGGCGGCGGGGGTCGCGGCCATCGCCCTCGCTCGCGGCTACCGGATCGACCCGCACGAGCTGCTGGGCGAGCGCGCCGCCGCGTTCGTGCTCGACCGCCTCGATCCGCCCCTGCTCGAGGAGGGCGTGACGGTCGAGGAGGTGCGCGCCGCCCGGGGGGCGGGGGCGATCGAGCCCGTCGACGTGGCAGCGATCGCTCGCGCCCTGCACGCGTTCGCCGGCCCGCAGCGCGACGCGGTGCGCGACGCCTACGGCCGGTGCGTGCGCATCGCGGCCGACACGCCGCCCGGAGAGGTCGACGCGGCGCTCCTGTCGGAGCCCGCCGAGCGCGACCTGGCCGCGGCGCTCGCCGATCCGCCGGACACGCTCGCCGCCGCCGCCGAGCTCGTGCCTGCCGTGAACCGCTTCTTTGACGACGTGCTCGTGATGGCGCCCGACGAGGCGCTGCGCCGCAACCGCCTCACCCTGGTCGCAAACGTCGCGGCGCGGCTGCGGCAGCTCGGTGACTTCGGCCAGCTCCCGGGATAGGATGGCGGCGTGGCGCACGACGATGTCCACCGGCTGGTCGAGCGCTAACCGCGCGGGCTCGAGGCGCCTCCGAGCTAGCGCAGGGTGGCCACGGCCTCGACCTCGACCAGCTGGTCGGGGTAGCCGAGCACGCTGACGCCGAGCAGCGTGCTGGGCGCGTCGTGGTCGCCGAAGTGCCGGTGCACAACGTCCCAGGCGGCGACCAGGTCGGCCCGGTGCGAACTTGCGACGTAGACCGTCGTCTTGAGCACGTCGCCGAGGTCAGCGCCGCCTGCCCGAAGCGCCGTGCGGAGGTTCGCCATCACCCGCTCGGCCTGCCCGGCCACGTCGCCGGGGGCCACCGTCCGCCCGGACTCGTCGAGCGGGCACGCGCCGGCGGTGAAGATCAGGCGCGCCCCGGCAGGTGCGACGGCGGCATAGGCGTACGGGGCGGTCGCGGCGAGCGCCGGAGCGCGCACGAGCGTGACCGTCCGGTCAGGTTCCATCGCTCCAGTGTCCCAGACCGGGCGGACGGCCGGCCGGGGTTCCGGGATAGGATCCGCCGACGTGTCCGACCGGCTCGAGATCCACATCGTGTCCGACTCCACCGGGGACACGGCCGCGCGGGTCGGCAGGGCCGCGCAGAGCCAGTTCGCCGACACCGAGATCGAGATGATCCGCCACGCCCGCGTGCAGACGCGTGAGCAGCTCGCGCGGGCGCTCGAGTCGGCCACTGGCCGGCGGGCGGCCGTCTTCTACACGCTGGTCGACCCGGCGCTGCGCGAGGCGATGGTCGAGATCGCCCACGCGAGTCGCCTCGTGGTGCACGACGTGCTCGGCCCGGCCCTGAACGCGATCACCACGGCATCGGGTCGCGAGGCGACGCTCGTCCCCGGCCGCAGCGCCCCGCTCGACGCCCAGTACTTCCGCCGCATCGCGGCGATCGAGTTCGCCGTGAAGCACGACGACGGGCGCGGGGCGGACGACCTGCACCAGGCCGACATCGTGCTGCTCGGCGTATCGCGCACGTCCAAGACGCCGACCTCGATGCATCTCGGCTACCTGGGCTACATGGCCGCGAACGTCCCGATCGTCCGCGGCGTCGACCCGCCGCCCGTGCTCTTCACCGTCGATCCGTGGAAGCTCGTCGGCCTGACGATCGACGCGGAGCAGCTGGCCGGGATCCGCCGCAGGCGTGTGCGCACGCTGGCGGGCGCCGGCGCCCGCTACGCCGATCTGGCCGAGATCTACGAGGAGCTCGAGTTCACGCGCGCGCTTCACCGGCGGCTGGGCTGCCCCGTGATCGACGTCACCGGCCTTGCGATCGAGGAGACCGCGGCCCGCGTGGCCGAGCTCGTCGCCGAGCGCCGCCGCGCGTCGCTCGAAGGCGCCCGCTCGTGACCGGCGCCTACGACATCCACCTCGACGACAAGTACGGCCAGCTGCGGGTGATCGACGTCGCCGCCGAGGCGGCAGCGCACGAGCCGTGGTTCAATCAGACGCTCACGAGCGTGAACGACGCCGTCGTCCGCCTGGGCGTGATCGAGGGCGACTTCCACTGGCACAGCCACGACGCCGAGGACGAGTTCTTCCTGGTCATCGAGGGCGAGCTTGTGATCGAGATCGCCGGCGCCGACACGGTGCGGCTCGGCCCCCACCAGGGCTACACCGTGCCGAAGGGCGTCTCCCACAAGACGAGCGCCCCGGCCCGCACGGTCATCGTCATGGTCGAGCCGGCGGGCGTCGTGCCCACCGGCGACTGACACCCGATCAGTCGGCGTCGCCCGCCACGAGCTCCATCAGCAGGCCGTCATGCCAGCCCGCGCCGCCCACGTCACGCTCGTAGCTGCGCATGATCCCGACCGGCCGGAAGCCGGCCTTCTCGTAGGCTCGGATCGCGGCGGTGTTCGCGGCGGCCGGGTCGATCGTGATGCGGTGGTGGCCGCGCTCGCCGGTCAGGAGGCGCACGACCTGCCGCACCGCCTCGGTGCCGATGCCGCGACCGTGCAGGGCGGGGTCGAGGAAGAGGTCGATCGAGGCGTGCCGGTACTTCGGCTCGAGCTCCTCGGCGAACTGGATCATGCCCACGACGGTCCCGTCGACCTCGACGACGAGCCGGGTCGCGTCCGGGTCGTCGGTGAGCGGAAAGCCCGCGTCGGGGACGTCCCACCAGCGCGCGACCTCAGGCGTCAGCAGGATGCGCCGGAGCTCGGCCGCGTCAGCCGCTGCGAGCGGGCGCAGGATCATCGCCGAACACTAATTGTGGAAGTAGCGGCGCAGGCCCCAGGCCCGGAACGCGGCGAGCGTGCGGCTGTTCGACGTCACCTCGAAGTTGTAGCCCTTGGGGCTCATCGAGTCGAAGTACGACACGGCATGCACGAGCGTGTGATGGTGGATCCACTTGGCCGCCCCGGCCATCCAGGCAGGCGTGCGCGGGTCTGACGCCGGCGAGGCGGTCTCGGCGATCATCATGCGCTTGCCATGCACGTAGGCGAAGTGGTAGGCGTTCTGGAAGATGTCGCGGAACGAGTGCCACGTGCTGCCGGGAAAGTTGTAGCCGTCGGCGGCGACCCAGTTCACGTACTTGTTGCCCGGCCAGAATGACGCGGCGACGCCGCCCTGGAAGTCGAACGCCATCGGGCACCATACGAGCCGCACGTTCGTCGCGCCGGCGGCGCGGAAGATGCCTGCCAGGTGCCGCCATGCGGCGACGACCTGCCGTGGCGTGCCGATGTAGCGCGGGTGGCCCGGGGGCTGGTCGAACTCGTAGAACGGGCGCAGGAAGACCTTGCCGCCGGCGTGCTTGAGCGCCACCGCCGCCGCCCGGATCAGCGCGTCCTGGCTGCCGCTCGTGATGTCGGCCGCCGTCGCCGTGGGCGCGGCCGACCACGAGATCAGGGGCAGGTGCCCGCCGTGCAGATAGGTCGAGACGTCCTGCCAGCGGGAGAACGTCCACGGCACGTACCGGTTGACGATCGCAAGCCGGCGGCCGACGCGGCTCTGGAGTGCCGCGATCCCGCCGCGCTCGTTGGGGAACGCCCCCCAGAGCGCCCCGTGCGTCGGCACGGCGGGCGGCGTCGCCGCCTGCGCGGAGGCGGCCGCGCAGAGCGACGCGACGAGGGCGATCGCAAGGCACGTCCGGCGCCGGGCCGGGCGGGTCAATCGGGCCACGCGGGCGGATCGCTCGCGGGGAACGACTCCATCGACGCCTCATCGACCGCGTCGATGTCGCGCACCGTCCAGTGCGCGTCCTTACGGGCGACCACCACCTCGGTCGGGCTGCCGCTGACGTGGCCGGGCGCGATCAGGCGCACCCCCTCCGCGTGCAGGCGCCGCACCTCGTCGGGGGGCACGTCGAGCGATGCGTGACAGTCGAGCCGGCCGCACTCGCAGGTGGCGCTCTGCAGCGGCATCGGTCAACCCTACCGCACCTCCCGGACACGCTGCGGCCCCGATTGGCCCTTCTCTGGGAACAGACGTACACTCCGGCGCGTGGCCGGGTATGTGTACGACTTCTCCCAGGGGTCGAAGGACATGCGTGCCCTGCTCGGGGGCAAGGGCGCCGGGCTGGCCGAGATGACGACGATCGGGCTGCCGGTGCCCGACGGGTTCATCATCACGACGCAGGCCTGCCGCGACTTCCTCGGCGCCGGCGGCACCTGGCCGGACGGCCTGCGCGACCAGATCGCCGAGCACCTGGCGAGCCTCGAGGAGCGGATCGGCAAGCGGCTGGGCGATCCGTCCGATCCGCTGCTCGTGTCGGTGCGCTCCGGCTCGCCCGTCTCGATGCCGGGCATGATGGACACGATCCTGAACCTGGGCCTGAACGACCGCTCGGTGCAGGGCCTGACCAGCCGCAGCGGCGACGAGCGGTTCGCCCTCGACTCCTACCGCCGCTTCGTGCAGATGTTCAGCGACGTCGTGATGGGCGTCGACGGCCACCTGTTCGAGGATGCGCTCGACCGCGCCAAGCTCGACCGCGGCGTGCGCGCCGACGTCGATCTCGACGCCGCCGACCTGCGCAGGCTGCTCGACACGTTCCGCGGCATCTACCGGGCGGGCACGGGCGACGAC
The DNA here is from genome assembly GCA_963825325.1 of uncultured Actinomycetes bacterium. Taxonomy (GTDB): domain Bacteria; phylum Actinomycetota; class Thermoleophilia; order Gaiellales; family JAICJC01; genus JAICJC01. Next base: position 161,898 of record CAWGSU010000006.1, on the reverse strand, counting down.
TTCCCGCAGGATCCAGCCGAGCAGCTGGGGCGCTCGGTCGAGGCGGTGTTCCGATCGTGGAACACCCCACGAGCGATCACCTATCGCCGGCACGACAACATCCCCGACGACCTCGGCACGGCGGTCAACGTCGGCCAGATGGTGTTCGGCAACCTCGGCCCGACGAGCGCGACGGGCGTCGCCTTCACGCGCAACCCGTCGACCGGCGAGCGGGAGCTCTACGGCGAGTTCCTCGTGAATGCACAGGGCGAGGACGTCGTCGCCGGGATCCGCACGCCGCGGCCGCTGGCCGAGCTCGAGGAGGTGAGCCCGCAGGCGTTCCACCAGCTGCGCGACGCGATGCAGCTGCTCGAGTCGCACTACAAGGAGATGCAGGACGTCGAGTTCACGATCGAGCAGGGCCGGCTCTACATCCTGCAGACGCGCACCGGCAAGCGCACCGCCCAGGCGGCCGTGCGGGTGGCGCGCGACCTGGTCGAGGAGAAGGTGCTCGACCGCCGCTCGGCGATCGGCCGCATCGACCCCGCGCAGCTCGACCAGCTGCTGCACCCCGGCATCGATCCGGCCGCCGAGTATGACGTGCTCGCGACGGGCCTGAACGCCTCGCCGGGCGCGGCCGTCGGCAAGGCGGTTTTCGACGCCGACACGGCGGAGGCCCGCGGGCGCGCCGGCGAGGCGGTCATCCTCGTGCGCTGGGAGACGACGCCCGACGACATCCACGGCGTGATCCAGGCGCAGGCGGTCGTGACCGCCCACGGCGGGATGACCTCGCACGCCGCGGTGGTGGCGCGGGGGATGGGCAAGCCGTGCGTCTGCGGCGTCGAGTCGCTGCAGATCGATCCGGCCGCGCGCCTCTTCACCGTGAACGGCACCACGATCTCGGAGGGCGACGAGATCTCGGTCGACGGCGGCCGCGGACTCGTGATCCGGGGCGCGGTCACACTCGTGCCGCCGCAGATCAACGAGGACTTCCGCGCGATCACGGGTTGGGCGGACGAGATCCGCCGGCTGGGCGTCGAGGCCAACGCCGACACGCCGGAGGACGCGATCCGGGCGCGCGAGTTCGGCGCCGAGGGCATCGGCCTGTGCCGCACCGAGCACATGTTCTTCGGCGACGACCGCCTGCCGGTGATGCGCCAGATGATCCTGGCGTCCGACGAGACCGGCCGCCGAGCGGCGCTCGACCGGCTGCTGCCGTTCCAGCAGTCCGACTTCGAGGGCATCCTGAAGGCGATGGCGGGCTATCCCGTCACGATCCGGCTGCTCGACCCGCCGCTGCACGAGTTCCTGCCCCCGCTCGAGGAGATCGGTCCGGGGCAGGAGCGGCTGGCCGCCCGGGTGAAGGCGCTGCACGAGGTGAACCCGATGCTCGGCACGCGCGGGTGCCGCCTCGGCATCCTCTATCCCGAGATCTACGAGATGCAGGTGCGGGCGATCGTCCGCGCCGCGCTCGCGGTGAGCGCCACGCGCGTCGAGATCATGCACCCGCTGATCGCCTTCGCCGAGGAGCTGCGGCGGTTGCGCGAGTTGACCGAGCGCGTGATCGAGGAGGAGGGCGGCACCGGCCTTGGGATCCTCATCGGGAGCATGATCGAGATCCCGCGCGCGGCCATCCTGGCCGACCGGATCGCGAAATACGCCGACTTCTTCTCGTTCGGCACGAACGACCTCACCCAGACGGCGCTCGCGTTCTCGCGCGACGACGCCGAGGGCAAGTTCCTGACCGCTTACCTCGAAGACGGCGTCCTCAGCCGCAACCCGTTCGAGACGATGGATGACGGCGTGCGGGCGCTGGTCGCGATGGCGGTCGAGAAGGCACGGTCAGTGAAGCCGGACATCAGGATGGGCATCTGCGGCGAGCACGGCGGCGATCCGGACTCGATCGCGTTCTGCCACAGGGCCGGCCTCGACTACGTCTCGTGCTCGCCGTTCCGCGTGCCGATCGCGCGCCTCGCCGCGGGCCAGGCGGTCCTCCAAGACGGATGAGGATCGATGTGGCGTTCACGCCTGGTGAGCCGCCGGAGGCGGCGGTCGCCATCGTCATCGACGTCCTGCGGGCGACGACGACTGTCGCGTATGCGCTGACCCAGGGCTACCCGCGCGTGCTCGCCTGCGCCGGCCTCGACCACGCGCGGGAGCTGGCCGGCCGGCTGGGTGAGGGCACGGTGCTCGCCGGCGAGCGCGCCTGCGTGCGTCCCGAGGGCTTCGACTTCGGCAACTCGCCGCGCGAGTTCGCAGACGCCGATCCCCGCGGCGAGACGCTCGTCCTGACCACGACCAACGGCACGCGCGCGATCGTCGCGGCAGCGATCCGGGCGGATACCGTCATGATCGGCAGCCTCGCCAACCTGACCGCCTGCGCCGCGGCCGCCGCCCGCACGACCCGGCAGGCGAAGGGCGACGTGCTCGTGCAGTGCGCGGGGGTGGGCGGCGAGTTCGCCCTCGACGACGCCTACGCCGCGGGGCGGTTCGTCGCCGAGCTGCGGGTGTGGCTCGCGGAGTGGGAGACGAGCGACGCCGCCCAGGCGGCCGAGGCGATCGCGGGGTCCTTCGCGTCGGCGACGGAGGGGCTGGGGGCGTCGCGTAGCGCCCGTAACCTGCGCGCCGCCGACCTCGCCGACGACGTGCGCTTCTGCGCGCGCGAGGGCGTCCTCGACATCGTGCCGATGGTCGGCGACGTCGACGACGACGTTGCCCTCATCACGGGTTAACCCTGCAAATGCCCCCCATTTTGGGGGGTTAGCGGGCGGCCGGGGTGAAGTCAGGCGCTGACAGGGCGTAGAGTTCATTTGTGTCACGAGACCAGCTGCTGGGTCGGGCCCGTCGCGCCGTCCTGGCCGTAGCCGGGACGGCAGGTGCGCTCGGTGGCCGGGCGCAGCGCAGGCAGGCGGATCGTGAGGGAGCCGGACGGCAGGAGTCCGCGCCCCGGCCTGGGCCGACACCGGGCCTGCCGCCGCGGATCGAGCGCGAGCCCGCGGCCGGCCTGCCACCGCGGATCACGCGCGAGCCGACGCCGAGCATGCCACCGCGGATCACGCGCGAGCCGACACCGGGCCTGCCGCCGCGGATCGAGCGCGAGCCGCACCTGCGCGCCGAGATGTCTGCGCCGCCCGTTGCCGCCCCACCGTTCGCCCCTGAGCCGGAGGCCATGCCTGAGCCGGAGGCCATGCCTGAGGCGGAGGTCATGCCTGAGGCGGAGGTCACGCCTGAGCCGGAGGCCTCGCCTGAGCCCGCCCCGGAGCAAGACCCGGCCCCCGAGCCTGAGCCGGAGCCGACGCCCCGGCCCGTCTATCAGCCGCAGCATGCGGCGGTGCCGGTGGCGGTGCCGGACGACCCCGAGCCGGCGCCGTACCCGCAGGCGGCGCCGCCGCGGCCGCCCGATCCGCTGCGTTCGCCCCTGCGCACCGCGCTTCGGTCGCATATGTGGCTGACCGGCATCGTGCTGGCGGTCCTGGTGGTGGGTGCGTCCGGGTACTGGGTGCTGCGGGTACATCAGCGCATCGGCGAGGCGACGCTCGAGCACCAGCTCGCCAAGCGTGAGCACGCGCCGACGGTGCGCTGCGCGTCACTGCAGTCCGATGGCGCGGCCTGGGCGTGCGGGGTCATCTACCAGGCCGAGTCGGTGTGCCTCATCGCCAAGGTGAATGCGCTCGGCAGCTGGAGCACGGTGGTCGGCCAGCATCGCTGCGAACGCGTGCCCGAGCTCGAGGCGCTGCGTCCGAAGAACCCGACGTTCACCGCCGTGCAGGCGGACATCGCCCATCAGACTGGCCACACGGACTTCCGCTGCCGCAAGCTCACCGGGCACAAGGTGCGCTGGCTGTGCGGACGGCCGCCGGCGCCCGGAGGGCAGTGCCTGATCGTGCGCGTCGTCCCCTGGACATCGTGGAACGAGACCGACGGCGGCCGCGGGTGCGACCACTTCCCGGATCTGCAGCAGGCGCTTCGCAGCGAGGCCGCAGCCAAGGGCTGAGCGGCGATGCATTCCCGGCGCGAACTCACCCGCGACGGGGTGCGGCTGTCCGTCCGGGACTTCGGCGGAGAGGGCGTGCCGGTCCTGCTGCTGCATGGGGCTGCCGGCCATGCCGAGGAGTCGATACTCGCCCGGCGAGGCCGGGGCTGTTTTTGGGGGAGGCCGCAGGCGAACGGCCTCCCCCAACCGACCCCATCTCGCCGCCCGTCAGGGTGGGCTCCTTCTCCCCTCAGCAGCGAGACCACATCGGCTCACCCAGCCTACGGACGTTCCGCCTCGAGCGGCAGGGGCCTTTACGGAATTCTTCGGAAATACACACCATTGGCGGGACCCTCTTCACCGAAGGTCTTCACCGACGGCCGCGACCGAAGCTGTTCGCGCGCGGGGCGGCCGCGCGCAGCCGGCGCAGGTCGGCGACGTGCCCGCCCTGGCCGGCGCCGGTTCCGGCCGCCCGCGCAGCGGCCCGCTCGGCGGCGCGGCCGACGTCGGGCCGGCCCGTGTAGGTGAGGCCGGCGACGCGGTCGGCGATCACGTTGACGGCGCCGTCGCGGCGCTCGAGCCGGCCCCACACCTGCACCAGCGGCTCGGCGCGGATGGCGATGCGGTCGCGCTCGTACACGGCCGGCGGGCAGATCACGTTGGTCATGCCGTGCTCGTCCTCGACCAGCAGGAACACGATTCCCTTGGCCGTGCCCGGCCGCTGGCGGGCGATGGTGATGCCGGCGATGGTGACCCTTCCGAGCGGCGCGGCGAGCAGGCGGTCTGAGGTGACGATGTCGTCCGGCAGACTCGGCCGCAGGAGCGCCATCGGGTGGGGGCCGGTGGTCAGGCTCATGGCCTCGTGGTCGGCCACCATCCGCTCCCAGTCGGACATGCGCGGCAGCGCCGGGGTGGGGGAGGCGTCGAGCGCGAGCGCCAGCTGGGCGGCTCCGGGAACGGCCGCGGGCGCGCGGTGCAGGGGCAGCTCCCACAGGAGCCGGCGGCGGTTGCGGTCGAAGCCGTCGCAGGCGCCGGCGCGGATCAGGCTTGCGAGCTGGTCGGAGTGAAGCGGCGCGCGGCGCACCAGGTCGCCGAGGTCGGTGAACGCGCCCTCGGCCGCGCGCTCGCCGACGAGCCCCTCCGACCGGGTGCCGACGCCCTTGACGTAGCCGAGGCCGATCCGCACCGCGCCCCCGCCGGCCTCGACGGTGCAGGCTGCGCCGCTTCGGTTCACGTCCGGCGGGCGGATCTCGACGCCCCGCCGCTCGCCGTCGCGAAGCAGCGTCGCCGGCGGGTAGAAGCCCATCGGCTGCGCGTTCAGGAGCGCACACAGGAACTCGGCCGGATACGAGCGGTGCAGCCACGCCGACTGGTAGGCGAGGATGGCGAAGGCGGCGGCGTGGCTCTTGGGGAAGCCGAACTCCGAGAAGGCCACCACCTTCTCGAACACCCGCATCGCGGTCGCGTCGGGGACGCCCCGGGCGGCTGCGCCCGCGCAGAACCGCTGCCGGTGGCGCTCGAGTGCGTCGCGGCTGCGCTTGCGGCTCATCGCCCGGCGCAGGCTCTCGGCCTCGCCGGTCGTGAATCCGGCCAGGGCGATCGCCACCTCGAGCACCTGGTCCTGGAACACGACCACGCCCAGGGTGTCGCGCAGCACCGGCTCGAGCAGCGGGTGGTCGTAGGGCGGCACGAAGCCGGGATCGGCGCGGCGGGCGCGGCGGTGCTTCACGTACGGGTTGACGGCGTCGCCGACGATCGGCCCGGGCCGTACCAGCGCCACCTGCACGGTGAGGTCGTCCAGATTCTCCGGCAGCGTCTGGTGCAGCGACTGCATCTGCGCCCGGCTCTCGATCTGGAACACGCCCACCGTGTCGGCCTGCTGGATCTCTGCGTACACGGCGGGGTCGTCGAACCCCACCCGGGAGAGGTCGATCGGCGCCCCGCGCGTCTCGGCGATCAGGTCGACGCACTCCTCGACCGCCGAGAGCATCCCCAGGCCGAGCAGGTCGATCTTGAGGAAGCCGGCGTCGGCGCACGAGTCCTTGTCCCACTGGCAGATCTGGCGCCCCTCCATCGCGGCCGGGATCACGGGCACGAGCTCGACCAGCGGCCGGGTCGAGATCACCATCCCGCCCGAGTGCTGGCTGATGTGGCGGGGGATGCCCATGATCTCCTCCATCAGGAAGGCGAAGGCGCGCCAGCGTGGCGATCCGGCCCGCTCCCGCAGCTGGTCGACCTGATCCTGCCCGATCGCACCCCACTCGTCGGCCAGCCGGGCCATGCGCTCGACCTCGCCCTGGGGCAGCGCGAGCGCCTTGCCCAGGTCGCGGACGGCCCCGCGGACGCGATAGGTGGGGAAGGCGGCCACGAGCGCCGCATGCTCGGGCCCGTAGCGCTCGACGACCGCGAGCATCAGCCCCTCGCGCACGTCACGGGGGAAGTCGAGGTCGATATCGGGCACGCTCGCGAGCTCCTCCGACAGGAACCGGCCCAGGAAGAGCCGGGCGGCGATCGGGTCGACGTGGGAGAGGCCGATCAGGTAGCACACGATCGAGCCCACGCTTGATCCGCGGCCGCGCCCGGGTGGCAGCAGATGCCGGCCGGCGCTGCGCCCGCGCACGCGCACGGCCACCTCGCGCGCCATCTCGAGGATGTCGCGGTGAAGCAGAAAGAACCCTGCCAGGCCGTGGCGCTCGATCAGCCGCAGCTCCTCGTCGAGGCGCGTGCGGGCCTCGGCCAGGTGGGGGGAGCCGGCGTAGCGGCGCTCGAGCTCGTCACGGCAGATGCGCGCGAGCGCCGCGCCGGCCGGCTCGCCGCCGTCGGCGAAGTCGGGGTAGCTGTAGCCCAGGTCGTGGGTGAGGTCGAAGCGGCACCGGTCGGCCACCTCGCAGGCGCCGAGGACGGCGGCGGGCGCGAAGCGGGCGGCCACCTGCGCCGGTGGGCGCAGCACCGCCTCGTGGTTTCCGCGCCGCTCCGCCTCGCTGGCCTCGAGGGTGGTGTTGCACCGGATCGCCACGAGCGCGTCCTGCAGGAGCGCGCGGCGGCGGGAGTGGGCGTGGGGATCGCCCGTCGCCACCGTCCGCACCCGCAGCCGGTCGGCGAGCTCGGTGAGCAGGCGGTTGCGGCGGGCGTCGCCCCGCGCATAGGGCCGCTGCAGCTCGACCGAGAACCGGTCGCGGCCGAAGGCCGCGCGCAGCCGCAGGGCCAGCTCCTCGGCCTCGCGCAGACGGCCCTCGGCCACCGGCCGGGCGAGCACGCCGTGGCGGGCGCAGCCCGACAGGCAGTGCAGACCCTCGGCGTGGCGGGCGACCAGGTCGAGCGTCGCCACGGGAGCGCGGCGGTCGCCGGCGTGGGCGGCGGTGATCAGGCGGCACAGGTTGCGGTAGCCGGCCGCGTCCTCGACGAGCAGGGTGAGGTGCGCGCCGCCTGTGAGTGTGATCTCGGCGCCGGTGACGGCGCGGATACCGGCCTCGCGGGCGGCGTGGGCGAAGGCCAGCGAGCCGCACAGGCCGTCGTGGTCGGTGAGCGCGACCGTCTCGTAGCCGAGCGTCGCCGCCCGCTCGGCGAGCTCCTCGGGCTGTGAGGCTCCGTCCAGGAACGAGAAGCAGGAGTGGGCGTGGAGCTCGGGATAGATCACGGAAGGGGCGAACATGTGTTCGGGCTGACCAGCATAGACCATCGCCGGGACGTGTGGCACCCTTCCCGGCAGCGTGAGCGACCCCGACGCGATCGTGTATCCCGAGACCCCGCTCGAGCGGGCGATCTGCGCCGACCCGGCGTGGCGGGCGGGCGTGGCCTGGGGCGAGCCGCGCTCGGGGCATCCCGAGGGCACGGTGCTCGCCCACGTCGGCGACGTCCTTGCAAACGTCGACCGGGTCGCGCTCGATGCGGACGACCGCGAGCGGCTGCGCCTGGCGGCGCTCGTCCACGACGCGTTCAAGGGCGACGTCGACCGCTCGCTGCCGAAGACGGGCGAAAACCACCACGCCATGCGCGCCCGCCGGTACGCCGAGCGACTCCTCGACGACGCCGACCTACTCGACGTGATCGAGCTGCACGACGATGCCTATCTGGCGTGGAGGCACGGCCGCCGCAGCGGCGACTGGAACGAGGCCGAGCGGCGCGCGCGGGCGCTCATCGACCGGCTGGGCGACCTGGCGGGCGCGCGCTTCGGCCTCTACATGCGCTTCTACCGGGCTGACAACGAAACCGACGGCAAGACCGACGAGCACCGGTACTGGTTCGCCGGCCTGCGCGACGGCCTGCGGATCGAGACCGGCCGGCTCATCCTGATCGCGGCGCCGGCCGAGCTGCTGCGCACGCTCGACGCCGGCGACACCGCTCGGGCCGAGGGCCTGCTCGGCGCGGCGATCCCTGCCGGCTGGCCTGACTCCGAGCTCGCCACGATCCTGCCCCGGTCGATCGCGCGGCTCGCGGCCGATCCGGCGACGCTCGGCTACGGCGTGTGGATCGTCGTCGTCCGCGCGCCGCGCACCGTCGTCGGGTCGGCGGGCTTCATCGCGCCGCCGGACGACGGCACGATCGAGCTCGGCTACGGCATCCATCCCGATCACCGCCGCATCGGCTACGCCACCGAGGCGGCGGCGGCACTGATCGGGTGGGGCCGCGCCCAGCCGGGCGTCCGTGAGGTGATCGCCGAGTGCGACGAGACCAATCCCGCGTCGATCCGCGTGCTCGAGAAGGCCGGCATGCGCACCCTGCACACACGCGCGGGCACCATGCGCTGGTCGGCGCCCTAACCGGGCTTGAAGGTGACCTCGAGCAGTTCCACGGCCGCGCCGCCGCGGCGCCCGGCGATGTCGCGGTGCACGTCGGCCCAGAGCTGCTCCAGCAGATGCTCGCGGGCGCGCGCCGACTGCCACTCCCAGATGTCGTTCACGCCTTCCTCGTCGCGCGTGATCACGCGCCCGCGCCAGCGTCGCCACCAGCCTGGATAGGGGCTGAGGTACACCTGGTACGTGAAGACGCCTGGGTCCGGTTCGACCGGCACCGGGATGGCAACGGAGTCCCCCACAACACCCTCCTCGCATCCACGCCCCGCACGGGGCCCGGTGCGGGCAGTATGTCAGCCGTCCGAGAAGCGGTCAAGCTGGAAGGTTCAGGAAGACCATGCTGGCAGCATCTGGCGGGGCGGGATCATGCCCGCTGCGCCCACCACTCGCCGGAGCGCTGGTCGGCGAACACCACCACGTCGGCGCCGCCGCGCAGGACGAGCTCGAAGTAGCGGCGATGGATGGGGCGGCCCGACCACCAGCCCTCGTCGACCCGCCACTCGTCGCGGATGCACTCCACCGGCCGGTTCGAGACCGCGATCGGGATCCCCTCGGCGCTGCAGCGCACCTGCGCGCGCCGGGGCCCTCCGATGGTGCGTGTGGCGGGGGATCGCACGGTCGTAGCATACCGAACAGGTGTTCGGACTGGAAATGTCTGGGGCGTTCCGGGTTGACAGCGCCTGTCGGCCCGGCTAGAACCGGGGAAGCGGGTGGGCCGCGGGGGGATGCGGTGGATCGGCGAGCGACCGTGGGAGGCACGGTGGCCGCTGCGAGGCTCCGACCCGGCCCCGGGAGGGTGTGCATGTCGCTTCACAGGTCGTCCGGCAACGCGATGCCGCTCGGAGGCGGGCGATGAGCGACGCGCAGGACCGGCTCGGACGTCAGGCGCGCGAGCTCTCCTACCGGACCCGCTACCTCGTGAACGCCTACCCGTCGGTGTACATCCCGGTCGGGCGGGTGCGCCATCGCCACCGGCCCGAGTACATCGTCAGGCGCGACACCGAGCTCGTGATCGAGGGCTGCGGGCGGGCGGGCTCGACGTTCGCCCTGTTCGCGTTCCGCGCCGCGCAGGAGCGGCCGGTGCGCACGGCGCACCACACGCATGCCGCCGCGCAGGTGATCACCGCGGCGCGCTGGGGGATTCCGACCTTCGTGATCGTCCGCGACCCGCTCGACTCGGCCCTGTCACACATGGCCCGGCGCAACATCTCCGCCCGGCCGGCGCTCGTCTCGTGGCTGCGCTATCACCGCCGCATCATGTCCGTGCGGCCCGGGTTCGTCGCGGTCAGCTTCGAGCAGGTGACCCATGACTTCGGCCCTGTGATCGAGCGGGTGAACGCGGCCTTCGGCACCGACTTCGGCGTGTTCCGGCACACGCCCGAGACCGAGGCGGCCGTGTTGGCCGCGATCGAGCGCCGTAACGAGGAGCGCTGGGGCGACGAGATGACGCCCGAGCGCGCGCGCTCGCTGGCGCGGCCGACGGCCGAGCGGGCGGCGATCAAGCAACGCATCCGCGCGCAGCTCGAGGCGCCGGGGCTCGCGGCGCTCCGCGCGGAGGCCCGCGATCTGCACCGTGCGCTGGTCGGCGACCCGGCCGTCGTCTCCGCCTAGGGCTCAACCACGCCCTCGCGTGGTCGATGAATCGGGGTACCACCACCCGTTCCCGTGTCCGGCGGCGGCGCGTCGAACCCCGCAACTCCTCACAAGGACGAGATCCCATGCGCAGCAGCTCCACCGACACGCCGGCCGTCGCCGCGCGTGGCCGCCGCCTCCGCGTCGGTCGCGTGCACGCCAATCTCTCCGTGCGCCGCAAGCTCTACCTGAGCTTCGGATGCGTCGTCGCACTGCTCGTCGCGGTGGTCGCCGTCGCCTTCTTTGCCATGCGCAGCCTCGACTCCGCCCATCACCGGGTGTCGAGCCAGGTGCTGCCGCAGGTGCTCGCGATCGACGCCGCCAGGTCGGCGGCGGGCGACATGCACTTCTCGCAGGCGCGCTACGTCCTCATTCCGGGCGCCTACAAGGACTACCTGCCCGACCGGGCCGTCTTCGTCCATGACCTGGCCGTGGTGCGCAGGACTGCGACGCCGGACGGCCTGAAGGACGTGAATGCGATCTTCGCCGCCTACGCACACGTGCGAGCGGTCGACACGAAGCTGCATGCCGCGGTGCTCGCGGGGCGCACTGGCGCGGCGAAGGCGATCGTCGCCGGCGCCGGGAACGACGCGTCCGACGGGCTCGTGTCGGCCCTGACCGCCTACCAGACGCACATGGCTGCGGTCAGCGCGCAGGCCACGGCCAGCTTCAACTCCACCCGGACGTCTTCCTACCTGCTGATGGGCGCTCTTGGGATCGCGGCGGTGCTCGTCGCGCTCGTGCTCGCCTACGTGATCAGCCGCGCCCTGGTGAGCGGCATCCGCGAGCTCTTGACGGCGGCCGGCGGCATCGCCGAGGGCGACGTCGACCAGGACGTGCACGTGCGCTCGGGCGACGAGCTGGGCGAAACGGCATCGGCCTTCCGGCGCATGATCGCCTACCTGCGCGAGATGGCAGCGGCCGCCGAGCGCATCGCCGCGGGCGATCTGACCGTGGCCGTGACGCCGGCATCCGAGCGGGATGCGCTCGGGAAGGCGTTCGAGGCCATGACGATCAACCTGCGCGAGATCGTCGGCCAGGTCGCCGAGGCCGCCACCGACCTCTCCGGCTCGTCTCAGCAGGTCGCGACGGCTTCGGAAGAGGCCGGGCGCGCGGTCAGCGAGGTCGCGTCGGCCATCAACGAGATCGCCGACGGCGCGGGCCGCCAGGTGCACATGGTCGACCAGGCGCGCCTGTCGGCCGAGCAGACCGGCGACGCCGCCGCCCAGACCGAGAGCATCGCCGCCGAGGGCGTCACCGCCGCCGAGCAGGCGAGCGTGGCCATGGAGGCGCTGCAGGCCTCGACGAGCGAGGTCACGCAGTCCATCCGCCAGCTCGCTGCCAAGTCGGAGCAGATCGGCGGGATCGTCGCGACGATCACCGGGATCGCAGGGCAGACCAACCTGCTCGCCCTGAACGCGGCCATCGAGGCCGCCCGCGCCGGCGAGCAGGGCCGCGGCTTCGCGGTCGTCGCCGAGGAGGTGCGCAAGCTGGCCGAGGAGTCGCAGCGCGCCGCCGAGCAGATCGCGACGCTCGTGGGCGAGATCCAGTCGCAGACCGACGGCGCCGTGGCGGTCGTCGAGGACGGCTCGAAGCGCAGCATCGAGTCGGGCGTGACCGTGCAGACGGCCCGCGAGGCCTTCCAGCAGATCGCCGTCTCGGTGGCCGACATGCGCGGGCGCATCGCCCAGATCGCCGAGGCCACGAGCGAGGTGGCGGCGGTGGCCGAGGAGTCCTCGGCGGCGACCGAGCAGGTCTCGGCATCGACGTCCGAGACGTCGGCCTCGACGCAGCAGATCGCGGCGTCGGCCCACCAGGTGGCCCGCACCGCCGAGCGGCTGCAGGAGTCGGTGAACCGCTTCACCCTGCCCGCCTGATCGCGAAGTCCCCCAACCGGGTGATGCCGCCCGTCGCGCCTTCGGCGAACGTACATCCCGGAGGTAGGGACGGCGGCGCCCGGGGGCGGTGGCCGGCGTCCGAAGCACGTTCGAGGGGGATGGGGGATGGGCGTCTTCTATGCGCAGATCCGGTTCCGTGAGAGCCGGGAGTGGATGACGGTCGCGAAGGCCGAGAGCCGCCGTAGCGCGCTCGAATACGCGACCGCCGCATACCGGCAGTCGCGCGACGACGCGGGTCGTGCGCCGATCGAGGTGCGGGTGCTCGCGCCGCACGCGCTGGCGCAGCAGGCCGGGGCGCCCTCGGCGTAGCCGGGCGCCGCGGCGACACGCCTGCGCGGAGCGCATGGGCCGGGCTTGCGATACTCCGGCCTGCTTGTGACCGATTCAACTGTCCGCGTGCTCTATATCGCCGGTGCCGATCGCAGCGGGAGCACCGTGCTCGCGATGCTCCTCGGCGACCTGCCGGGGTGCGTCGGCGTGGGCGAGCTGCGCGAGGTGTGGCAGCGGGGCGTGCGCGAGAACCGGCTGTGCGGCTGCGGCACGCCGTTCGCCGACTGCCCGTTCTGGTCGGAGGTGGGCGAGCGCGCGTTCGGCGGCTGGAGCGCCGAGACGGCGGAGCGCCAGGTGCGCCTCCGTCGGCTGGTCGATCGCCAGCGGCATCTGCCCCAGCTCCTGTCCGGCCGCGGGCGGGGCGCGTTCCCAGCCCAGCTGCACGAGTACGGCGAGCGGCAGCGGCGGGTGTACGAGGCAGTGTCAGCAGTCTCGGGCGTCGGGCTGATCGTCGATTCGTCCAAGCGCGCCACCTATGCCCTGGCGCTGCACTCGGCGGGCGTCGGCCTGCGGGTCGTCCACCTCGTCCGCGACCCGCGGGCGGTCGCGCACTCGTGGACGCGGACGCGGGTGATGCCCGACGCCCACCATGCGCGGGTGCAGATGCCGACGTTCGGCCCCGGCCGGGCCGCCGCGATGTGGATGAGCGACAACGTCGCCATCGAGGCGATGCGGCCGGTCAGCCGCGGCCAGGTCACGATGCGGTACGAGTCGCTGGTGCGCGCGCCGGCGCAGGAGCTCGCCCGGGCGACCGCCGGCGAGGCGGCCGAGGTGGCGGGCGCAGACCTCGAGCGGTTCGGCGCCGCCAGCATCGCGGTGGGCGTCCAGCACAGCGTCGCCGGCAACCCGGTGCGAATGCGCGAGGGCGGCGTGACGCTGCGCGCAGACGACGAATGGCGCACCGCGATGAGCGCGAGCGACCGGCGCACGGTGAGCGCTGTGACCTGGCCGCTGCTGCTGCGCTACGGCTATCCGCTGGGCGCCGGCAATGCCCACACAGTTGCTTGACAAGTCAGGGTGTTCCAGGCATTCTCAATGGAACGAGCCCGGCATCGCTGCCGGGGAGGGAGCTCCGAGGCACGCCGAGCACCCGCCGGTGCCGCGAGGGTGGCGCGGCGGCGTGAGCGTTCCGGGGCACTGGAACGAGCACTATCCGCTGGGAGAGACGATGGCGCAGACACGCATTCTTGTCACCGGGGCCGGAGGCTTCATCGGCCACCATCTGGTGACGTATCTCAAGTCGCGCGACTACTGGGTGCGCGGCGTCGACCTGAAGGCCCCCGAGTACTCGCGCACCGATGCGGACGAGTTCGTGATCGGCGACCTGCGCGAGGTCGGCGCGTGCATGGAGACGACGGCCGGCATCGACCAGGTGTACGCACTGGCGGCGGATATGGGCGGGATGGGCTACATCTCCTCCCACAACGCCGAGATCCTGCACTCGAACGCGCTCATCAACCTGAACACCGTCGAGGCAGCCCGGCGCAACCGTGTGAGCCGATACCTGTACACCTCGTCAGCCTGCATCTATCCCGAGTTCCTCCAGGAGGACACCGACGTGCAGGCGCTGCGCGAGGAGGACGCCTATCCGGCCCAGCCGCAGGACGGCTACGGGTGGGAGAAGCTCGTCGCCGAGCTGCTGTGCCGGTACTACCGCGAGGATCATGGCCTCGAGACGCGCATCGTGCGCTTCCACAACATCTTCGGGCCGCTCGGCACATGGGAGGGCGGGCGTGAGAAGGCGCCGGCCGCGATGTGCCGCAAGGTGGCCGTGGCCAAGCACTCCGGCGACCGCCACGTCGAGATCTGGGGCGACGGCCTGCAGACGCGCTCGTTCTGCTACATCGACGACTGCGTCGAGGGCCTGCACCGGCTGATGGCGTCTGGCTACGCCGAGCCGCTGAACCTCGGGCAGGACCGGCTGATCTCGATCGCCGACCTGGCCGACCTGGTCGCGCAGATCGCCGGCGTCGCGATCGACAAGGTCTTCGTCGACGGCCCGCAGGGCGTTCGCGGGCGCAACTCCGACAATACCCGGCTGCGTGACGTGCTCGGGTGGGAGCCGGAGATCTCGCTCGAGGACGGGCTGCAGCGGACATACGTGTGGATCGAGCAGCAGGTGGCTGCCCGGCTCGCGTCCGGGGGCGACGACGAGGTGGTGCGTGAGGAGCTCATCCGCGCTGACTGATCAGGCCGCCACCTCCCCGGGGACCTGCACGGTGCTCGGTGTCGAGTACTTCATCGGCGATCTGGGCGCCGCGGCGGCCGTGGTGATCGACCGGGCGCGCACCGGTGGGGGCGGCTACTCCTGCCTGTGCGGCGTCCACGGCATCGTGACCGCCCAGCACAGCGACGCGATGATGCGCGCGCTCGACGGGGCGTGGCTGAACTTCCCCGACGGCGCCCCTGTGGCGTGGCTGATGCGCAGGTTCGGCGCCCCGGGCGCACGGCGCGTGGCCGGGCCCGACCTGATGCCGCTCGTGATCGAGGCGGGCCAGGACGTCGGCCTGCGCCACTTCCTGTTCGGGTCGACGCCGGACGTGCTGGAGCGGCTGCAGGCGCGGCTGCTCGAGCGCTATCCGCGGGCGGTCATCGTCGGCACCTTCTCGCCGCCGTTTCGCCCGCTGACCGACGCGGAAAACGTCGCGATCGCGCAGCAGATCGTCGACTCGGGCGCAGACGTCGTGTGGGCGGGTCTCGGCCTGCCCAAGCAGGATCAGTGGCTCGAGCGCAGCGCGGAGCTCTTCCGGCCGGCGGTCGGCCTGGGCGTCGGCGCCGCCTTCGACTTCCTCGCGGGCACCAAGCCGCGGGCGCCCAGGTGGATGCAGGACAAGGGCCTCGAGTGGGTGCACCGGCTGATGTCCGAGCCGCGCCGTCTGGCGCGCAGGTATGCGGCCACGAACACCGAGTTCGTCCTCCGGGCCGGGATCGCGGTCGGGCGCGAGTACGGGCGGGTCGCCCTGCGCCGTTCGGGCATGGCCGGACGCGTCCCCGCCGCGCGGCGGTAGTCGCCGTGACGGCCGATCTTCGCTACCGTAAGCCTGTGATCCGCGGCGCGACACGCCCATTCGTGGGGGCGCCGTGGCTGATGCCGTTGGCGGTGGCGGTCGTCGCCGCGGCTGCCGCCGGCGCGCTCGTGGTCAAGGAGGTGCCGCTCGCCGGCGTGGTCGTGCTGGCGGTGATCATCTTCGCCTACCTCGCCCAGATGGCCCGGCGGCCGATCGGCGAGGTGCTGCTCGTCGCCATGGTCGGGCTCGCGGGGATCGTCGACATCCTGCAGAAGGTCGACGCGGGCGCCGCGTCGGGGCAGGCGGTCGAGACCGTGGTGATGGTGCTGCTCGCCTTCATGGTGTGCCTCGCCGGCCTCTCCATCCCCGGCGGCGCGGCGGGTCGCGCCCTCGGCCTGCTGGCGATCTTCGTCGCCTTCACGCTCGTGTCGTACTCGTGGGGCACGATCTCGACCCAGAGCATCCAGAACGTGCTCGTGTACATCGCCTGCCTGCTCTTCACCGCGATCGCCGCGACTGTGATCCGGTACCGGCCGCGCCAGCTCTACGACGTGATCTCGAAGGCGTGGTGGGTGGCCGGCTCGGTCGGCCTCGGCATGTACGCCATTGGCACCGTGCTCGCCGGCCCGGGCAACCACAAGATCATCTCGCCGCGGCCGCTCGGCCTGCTCGGCGTGCTGGTCGTGGCGTGGTTCATGGCGGGCGGGCGCGTCGGCCGCAAGTGGGCCTACTACATGGTGGGGGCGGCCCTCCTGCTGACGCTGCTCTCGCTCTCGCGTTCGGCGCTCGCCGCCCAGTTCGCGATGGTCGCCCTCGCCCGGTTCGACCTGCGCACCTTCCGCAGCTGGATGATCGCCATCGGTGCGATCGTCGTGACCCTCTCGATCGCGATCGCGACCGTGTTCCTGTACCCGCCGCTGCACCACCGCTTCTTCCACGGCGACACGACCACCGTCGGAGGGTTCACGATCAACGTGACCGGGCGCGATGCGCTCTGGTCGGCCAACTGGGCCTACTTCGTCAAGGCGCCCATCATCGGGCACGGAGCGGGGGCGGCCGACCGGCTGACCTCGGCCCTGCCCAAGCACGGCGGCGCCGCGCACCCGCACAACGACTACCTGCGCATCCTGGTCGACTACGGGATCATCGGCCTCGTGCTGTGGTTCTTCGCCTACATCGCGCTTCTGCGCCTCACGTGGCGCCGCTGGCGGGCGGTGCGCGGGACGCGGACGATGGCGGAACACATCCACGGCGCCGCCGCGCTCGTGCTCGTCGGCATCGGCCTCACGATGATCGTCGACAACCCGTTCATCGAGCTGGCACGGATGGCGCCCATGGGCATCATGCTCGGCATGTCGCTCGGCCTGCCCTCGGCGAAGGAGGCGCAGGCCTCCGAGACCGCGCCCGCGCTGGTCGCCGTGCCGGCGGCGGGCGCGGGCGCGTCCGCCGCGTGAACGTCCTCGTCCTGCACTCGCGCTACTCCACCGGGCCCTCGTCGGGGGAGAACCGGGTCGTGGCCGACGAGGTGGCGCTCCTGCGCGCCCACGGGCACGACGTGGCGGTGTGGTCGCCCGACCCGCCGGCGGGCACTGCCCTCGAGCGGGCGGCGCTGGGCGCACGGGCGGTGTGGTCGCGCGCCGCCGTCGCCCGGGTGCGTACGCTGGCCGCCGAGCTGCGGCCCGACGTGATCCACGTCCACAACCTGTACCCGATGCTCTCGCCCGCGGTGCTGCGTACGACGGCGGCCCCGGTTGTCGTCACGCTGCACAACTACCGCCTGATGTGCCTGCCGGCCACGTTCCTGCGCGACGGCCGCACGTGCGAGGACTGCCTGGGCCGCGGGCCGTGGCGAGGTGTCGCGCACCGCTGCTACCGCGGATCGGCGGCGGGCAGCGCGTCGCTTGCTGCCGCGATCGCCCTCCACCGCCGGCTGGGGTCGTTCCGGCGCGTCGCCCGCTTCCTGGCCGTCAGCGAGTTCGTCCGCGACAAGCACATCGAGGCAGGCATCGACCCCGGGCGTATCGCGGTGAAGCCGAACTTCGTTGATCCGCTGCCGCGCCGCGAGGGGCCGGGGGAGTACTTCCTGTTCCTGGGCCGGCTCTCGCCCGAGAAGGGCGTGGCGACGCTGGTCGAGGCCTGGCGGGACGTCCCCTCGCGCCTCGTGGTGGTGGGCGACGGCGAGGAGCGCGCCCGGCTGGCCGCGATCGCGCCGCCGACCGTCGAGTTCCACGACGCCGTGCCGGCCGACCGCGTGGGGGAGTACCTTGCCCGTGCGCGCGCGCTCGTTGTGCCCTCGATCTGGTACGAGGGCTCGCCCCGCACGATCACCGAGGCCTATGCCGCCGGCGTCCCGGTGATCGCCTCACGCTGCGGTGCCCTGCCCGGCATCGTCGAGGAAGGCGTGACCGGCACGCTCGCCGAGCCGGGCGACGCGGAGTCGTGGCGGGCGGCCGTGATCCGGCTCCTCGATGACGAGACTTCGGCGCAGATTGGAGAGCGTGCGGTCGCGGTCTGGCGTTCGAGCTACAGTCCGGAGCGCGGGATTGCGGATCTGGAGGACGCCTACGGCGCGGCGATCGGTCGCACCACGGGCGGGAACCCGCCCAGCGGACGTGGGCAACTGGAAGGAACCGGAGGACGGCGCGCTTGACTCGGTGCGACAATGCCAGTATCTCAGTAGAGGACGTACCGAGGGGAGCGGCAGGGCAGCCGCGCTGCCCGGTGACAACGCGTGAAAGGCTCCCTTAGTGGCTGAACAACGGCTCACCACTCTCTCCGACTACGTTGGTGTTCTGCGCCGGCGGATCTGGATTCCGATCGTCGCAATCGTGGTCGCGGTGGGAGCCGCCTACCTCGTGTCGAGCCGCGAGACGCCCGCGTATCAGGCCACGGCCCAGGTCCAGATCGGCGCAAGCTCGATCTCCACGATCCTGAGCCCCGGCACGCATCAGAGCAGCACGGTGATCGCGCAGAACGTCGCGTCCGCGGCGGGCCGGGCGCACACCACCGCGGTCGCGAAGCTGGCTCTGACCGCCGCGCACGTGAACGCGCTCACGCCCGACAAGCTCCTCAAAGAGACGGTGATCAGCCCCGAGCACCAACAGCAACTTCGTCACGTTCTCGGTCACCGATCGCTACCCGGCTCGCGCACAGGCGCTGGCAACGGCGTACGCCCGGCAGTTCGTCCGGTGGAGCAATCGCCTTGGCCGTGAAGGGCATCCCCGCGAAGATCGCTTCTCTGCAGTCGCAGCTCAAGGCACTGAAGAAGCAGATCGCAAACGAGGTCGCGCAGAACGGCCAGTCATCGGCAGCGTCGGATCTCCAGCAGGAGGGCAAGCTGCTGAACCAGGTGCAGCTGTACCAGAGCGCGCAGCAAAGCCTCGCGAACAACAACGTCATGGCCCAGACCGCGACGAGTGTCACCAAGGTGCGCCCCGCGACGACGCGCAACATTGCGATGGGCTTCGGCCTCGGCCTGGTGATCGGCCTCGTGCTCGTTTCGCTCGCAGAGGCGCTCGACACCCGCATCCGCCACTCGGACGAGGTCGTCGGGTGGCTGGGGCTGCCGCTGCTCACCCGCATCCCGATCCCGCCGCGCCAGCTGCGCAAGGCCGGCAGCCTGGGCATGCTCGACGACGAGGGCGGCCTGCAGACCGAGGCCTACCGCAAGCTGCGGATCAACCTCGACTTCGCGAACCTGCAGATCAAGGCGCGCACGATCATGGTCACGAGCGCGAGCGAGCAGGAGGGCAAGTCGACCACCGTCGGCAACCTGGCCGTCGCGCTGGCCCGCGCCGGCCGCCGCGTCGTGCTCGTCGACCTCGACCTGCGCAAGCCCTACCTCGACCACTTCTTCGACCTCACCGGCCGCCCCGGGCTGACCGACGTCGCCCTCGGCAACGTCACGCTCGACCAGGCGCTCTGGTCGATCCCGGTGCCCGGCTCCGACGGCGGGCCGCAGGCCGGCTCGCTGCACGTGCTCCCGTCCGGGCCGATGCCGCCGAACCCGGCCGATCTGATCGAGAGCTCGGTCGTGTCCGAGGTGCTGCTCGACCTCGCGGAGCGGGCCGACGTGGTGCTGCTCGACTCGGCGCCGCTCCTGCCCGTGTCCGACGGCATCGTGCTGTCGAACAAGGTCGACGCGATGCTCATCGTCGTGCGCGCCACCACGGTCAAGCGGCCGGTGCTCGCCGAGCTCCAGCGCGTGCTCTCGTCATGCCCGGCCGCGAAGCTCGGCTTCGTGCTGACCGGCTCCGAGGAGGGCGAGGGCTACGGGTACGGGTACGGATACGCCGGCTACGGCTCCTCGACCCCGGCGGCCGCTCGGCCCGCCGCACCGGATCAGGGCGGCGGCATCGCCCCGGTCAACGATCCCTCCGCCAACGGCGCCGAGAACGCGCCGGGGCGGCGGCAGTCGCCCGCTCGCTAGACCGGAGCTTCCGGATTGGCCTCGAGCGGTGTGGTTGTGCGCGCGTTCGTGCGCAGACGACACGACGGCCCCCCGCGTTCAGCGGAGGGCCGTCGTGAATCTCAGCTCAGATGGCGATCTAGGAAGATCGCCGGGAACCAGCGCGCCGCAGAAGCAGCCCTGCGCCGATCATGCCAATACCGGCCGAGGCATACAGCCCCAGGTCTGCACCCGTGAAGGGCAGAGTACCGCCGCCTGTGACGTCGCCGGCGACGCCGCCGCTTGGGCCGCCACCACCAGTGACGACACCCTCGACGCTACCGTAGTTGTCACTAGCCGGGGTGGCAGCGTATGCCGTGCCCGCACCAATCGCGCCCACTAGTGTGACCGCCACAAGGGCGGCAGTGATCGATCGGCGCCTCAAACGCTTAGCCATGTCCGCTCCGTTCTACGCAATCCGTGGACCGCCGTACCATAGCAGCAGCTTAACGAGCCGGGTGGACGGACACATCCGCACCGGGACTGGAGTCGACGTGACAGGTTCTGGGACGATCGAGGGGCACGAACGCGCCCGGCCGGCATGGTGGCGGGTCGGCGACCGCATCTCGTCCGACGCGACCGAGCCACTCGCCGCCCCCGCCGCGTTCCTGCTGACAGGGGTCTCGATCGGCCTGCTTGCCGCCGACCAGGGCGGCTACTTCGAGGGCGCGTGGCGGCTGGCGACGCCGCTCTACGCGGCGGTAGTGATCGCCATCCTCGCGGGCGCGCGCGACCTGCGCGTGCCGCGGGCGGCGCTTGTCACCGCGGCGGGCCTCGCCGGCCTGTGCGCGTGGACGGCGGTCTCATGGTTGTGGTCGTCCGACCGCACGGCGACCGTCACGGACGTTCATCTCATGCTCGTCTACGTCGCCGGCGGCGCGGCGCTGCTGCTCCTGGCGAACGGCGGGCGCGGTGTCGCGGTTGCCGGCGGAGTGGTCGCCGCCGTGGCCGCGATCGACACGTTCAGCATGGCCACGCGCCTCTACCCGCGCATCTTCGGCATGTACGCGAGCGCAGGCTACGGCCGCCTCTACCAGCCGATCGGCTACTGGAACGCCCTCGGCGCGTTCAGCGTGATCGCGATCGTCCTCGCCCTGGGCTTCGCCGCCCGCGGCGGCATGCTGACGCGCATGCTGGCCGCGGCGGCCCTCGTCCCGATCGCCCCAACGCTCTACCTCACGTTCAGCCGCGGCGCGCTGGCCGGCCTCGCGGTCGGCCTGGTCGCGCTCGTCGCGCTCGACCGCAACCGCGTGCAGCTGATCGTGGGCATGTTCGCCGGCTCGATCGGCGCCGTGGGCGCGCTGCTCGCAGTCCACGGCCACTCGGCGCTCACGAAGTACAACCGCGATCTGGCCGACCAGGCGACGCAGGGCGCCCAGACCGCGGCCCGGCTGATCTCGCTCATCCCGCTCGCGATGGGGCCGCCCGCGCTGCTCTCGGGGCTCGAGGCGCGGTTCACCGTGTCGCGCTTCGCCCGTACCGTCGCCGGGGCAGGCATGGTGCTCGCCGCCTGCGCCGCCGTCGCGGTGGGCGTCAACCGTTTCGGCAACCCGATCGGGTTCGTCCACGATGCCGTGCACACGCTCGAGAAGCCGGCTCCGACGTTTCCCAAGGGCGACCTCAACCTGCGCCTGCTCAGCCTTTCGCCCAACGGTCGCGTCCTGTTCTGGAAGGCGGCCTGGCACGACTTCACCGCACACCCCGTCGCCGGCGCAGGGGCGGGCACGTTCGCCGACTACTGGAACAGCCATCGTCAGGTCAAGATCCACACGAAGCACGCCCACAGCCTCTACCTCGAGACGCTTGCCGAGCTCGGCGTGGTCGGGCTGGCGATCCTGCTCGTCGCGCTCGTCCCGCCGCTGTGGACGGGGCTGCGGCGGCGCGCGCACCCGATGTCGGCGCCCGTGATGGCCGGCTTCATCGCCTTCCTCGTGCACACGGGCGGGGACTGGACGTGGCAGCTCCCGGGTGTCGCGCTCGCCGCGATCGCGTGCGCCGCGGCCTGCATCGGGCTCGTCGTCGATGCGAACGCGATCCGTCTCGGCCCGGTCGCCCGCTGGGCGGGGATCGCGCTCGCGCTCGCGATCGCGGCGATCGGCGCCGCAGGGGTGTGAAACAGGCTGGAGAAGAGACTTCCGTCCGACGGCATGACAAGTTACGATGCTCGCACCTTGACGAACAGGCCCTCCTCCTCGGACACTGGGAGCATGCAGGTGGACAGTGGGACCCCCGAGCCCAGCCTCGTGCGCACGGTCAGCATCGTGGGCCGCCGCACGCGCGGGTACACGATCAACGTCTATCGCGAGGAGCGCGGCGTCCGGCTCGTGCGGCGGGGCCGGTACCGGCGCCTGACCGTCGGCCCGGTCTCGGTCGAGTGGTACCCCTCGTAGCGGTGCGGGATAGGCTGACGCGGTGGGGATCGACGAGCTGCTCGAGCGTTCGCGCACCGGCCTGCGGCGGCTGACGCCGGAGCAGGCGCACGCTGCGGCCGCCGCGGGCGCGGTGATCGCCGACACCCGGCCGGCCGACCAGCGCCGGCGTCAGGGCGTCGTGCCCGGCGCCGTGGTGGTGGGCCGAAACGTGCTCGAGTGGCGGGCCGACCCGACCTCGGGATACGCCGACGCGGCGCTGACCGAGCGGCGCGGAGACCTGATCGTGATGTGCGCCGAGGGCTACTCGTCGAGCCTCGCTGCCGCGAGCCTGCAGGCGATCGGCGTCGCCGGCGCGACCGACATGATCGGCGGCTTCCTCGCCTGGCAGGCGGCCGGCCTCCCGGTCGAGGCCTGCCCCGACTGACGCCGGCCGGTCAGTCGGCGCGGAGCCCGACGACCTCGAACCGGCCCACGTCGATCAGGCCGTGGTCGGTGATCTTGAGCGCGGGGATCACCGAGAGCGCGAGGAAGCCGAGCGAGTGGAACGGCGCCTCCAGGGTGCACCCGAGCGCCCGGGCGGCGTCCGCCAGGGCGCGGCTGCTGGCGACGACGCGGTCGGCGGGCGCGTCGGACATGAGCCCGGCCACCGGGAGGGCCAGCTCGGCCCGCACGCCGCGGTCGTGCACGGCCACCATGCCGCCGCCGAGCTCACCGAGCCGGCGGGCGGCGCGCACCATGTCGTCGTCGTCGACGCCGGCGACGACGATGTTGTGGGCGTCGTGGGCGACAGTCGACGCGATCGCGCCCCGCTTCAGGCCGAGGCCGCGCACGAACCCGATGCCGATCCGGCCGCTGCCGAGATGGCGCTCGATGACCGCGATCTTCACCAGGTCGCGGTCAGGATCGGCGCAGGCCGCGCCTGCGACGATGCGCGGCCGGTCGGTGAGCGCCTCGGTGACGATCTGGCCGGGCAGGACGCCGATGACGCGCATCGCGTCACCTCCGTCCCAGGCGACGCGCAGATCGCCGCTGGCGAGGCCCTTGACGTGCACGGTGTTTCGCACCCAGTCGGGCACCGTCGCTGCCGGGAGGTCGACGACCGGTGCGCCGCCCTTGAGCACCGTCGCCGGCCGGAACTCGCGCAGGTCGGGGAAGAGCACGAGGTCGGCCCGGTAGCCGGGCGCGACGGCGCCGCGGTCGGCCAGGCCGTGCCAGGCGGCCGGGTGGTGGGACGCCATCACGAGCGCATCCGCCGGGTCGACCCCGGCGGCGACGGCGGCGCGCACCATCGAGTTCAGGTGGCCCTCCGAGACGATGTGGTCGGGGTCGCGGTCGTCGGTGCAGAACGCGATCCGCCCGGGGCCGAACTCCGCGACGAGCGGCAGCAGCGCCGCCAGGTTGCGCGCCCCGGACGCCTCGCGGATCAGCACCCACATGCCGGCACGCAGCCGTTCGCGGCCCTCCTCGAGCGTCGTCGCCTCGTGGTCGGAGCGAATGCCCGCGGCGGCGTAGGCCTGGAGCGCCGGTCCCAGCACCCCCGGTGCGTGGCCGTCGACGTGACCGGCGCCGGCGAGGCCGAGCTTTTCGAGCTCCGCTCGCGCGCCCCCGATGACGCCGGGGAAGTTCATCATCTCCGCGAGCCCGATCACGCGCCGCCGCCGCAGCAGGCCCTCGAGGTCGCCGGGCGTGAGCGCGCGGCGCGGCGACTCGAACCGCGAGGCCGGGACGCACGACGACGCCATGAAGAAGACGTCGAGCGGCAGGCCGTCGGTCGAGTCGAGCAGCCAGTGGACGCCGTCGGTGCCGAGCACGTTTGCGATCTCGTGCGGGTCGGCCACCACGGTCGTCGTGCCGTGCGGCAGGACGAGCCGCGCGAACTCGTCGGGCAGGAGCCGCGACGACTCGATGTGGACGTGGGCGTCGATCAGGCCGGGCGCGACCCACATGCCGGTCGCGTCGATCGTCTCACGGCCCTGGTAGTCGCCGATCCCGGCGATCCAGCCGTCGGCGATCGCGACGTCGGCGCGCAGCCACTCGCGCGTGAACACCGAGAGCACGCTCCCGCCCGTGACGACGACGTCTGCGGGCTCGTCGCCGCGGGCCACCGCCAGCCGTCGCTCGAGATCGCTCATGGCTGCAGTATGGGGACTGTCCCCGCCGTGCGGGGACAGTCCCCGCTGCTGTCAGCCGTCGAACGGCACCAGCAGGTCGCGGCCCTCGGGCACGCGCGACCACGGCGCCACCTCGACCACCCGCCACAGGTGGCCCTCGCCGAGCCCTGCGCGCACCTGGCGGGCGGCTTCGGACGCGCGCTCGCGCAGGAGCTCCGCCGGCGGCCGGTAGAGCGAGAGCTGGCGGTCGGCTGTCGCCGAGAGCGCGGTGATCTCGAGGCCGAGATGCTCCACGGCGCCGGGCAGCTCGACCAGGCGCGGAGCGAGCGCGTCGCGCAGCCGCTGCGGGTCGGCGGTGGGCTCGCGCAGCGTCACCGGCCGCCGCCACGATCCGCCGGCGGCGAGACGGGCCGAGATCGCGAGCGTCCGCGGCGGCCGGCCGCCACGGCGGGGATCACCCACGAGGCGCTCGATCAGCACCGTGAGCGCCCCGCGCAGGGTGAACTCGTCGCCGACCGGCTCGGGGAACTCGATCGCTTCGCGCAGCGGCTCCGGCGGGGTGCGCGGGGCGACGTAGGTCTCGTCCTCGCCCCGTGCGAGCCGCCAGGCGCCGATCCCCGGCCGGCCGAACCGGTCGGCGACCGCGGGCAGCGGCAGCGCCGCGAGCTCGCCGGCGGTGCGGATGCCGAGCGCGTGCAGGGTGTCGGCGGTGGCCGCGTCGAGCGGCAGCCGCGCCACCGGCATGGGCGCCAGGAAGCCGGCCGCCGCGCCGGCCTCCACCTCGCGCGGATGCCCCGGCCGGGCACGCAGGGCCGCGGCCTGGGCGATGAAGCGGCCGGGGCCGGCGCCGGTGCGCCCGCCCGGGCCGAGTGCCCTGCCCGTCGCGGCGAGCAGCCGGTGCAGGCCGCCGTGCAGGCGCAGCAGGCCGTCGG
Source organism: uncultured Actinomycetes bacterium (assembly GCA_963825325.1). Lineage (GTDB taxonomy): Bacteria > Actinomycetota > Thermoleophilia > Gaiellales > JAICJC01 > JAICJC01. The sequence continues at coordinate 136,423 of CAWGSU010000006.1, read as the reverse complement.
CGCAGAAGAGCGCCCGCCCGGGCGCGAGCGACTCGACCGCCGCGCCCGTCTCCTCGAGCCGCAGGAGCAGCGCCTCGCCCGCATCGGCCACGGCGCCCGGGTCGGCCGTCACGAGCAGCAGGCGCGGACAGCGTGCGAGCGCTTCGCCGACCCGCATCCCGGCCGCCACGCCGAAGGTGGCCGCCGCCGCGTTGCACTCGCCGATCGCGGGCGGCCCGCCCGGCTCGGGCCCGAGGGCGGCCGGCTCGGAAGGCAGGGCGCCCCGCAGCCCCGCCGCCACCCGCAGCGCGAAGCGGGGGACGAGCACGCAGACGATGACGGAGCGCTCGCGGGGCATGGGCCGTCCACGATAGCCGAACACATGTTCGGTGTCCACCGGCCGCTCGGACGGTGGATACTGGGTCCCTCCGTGCTCGAGCTCGATCTCACCCTCACCGCCGATCAGGCGCTTGAGGAGTGCCGCCGGCGGGGCCTCGTCGTCCGCAGCGAGCGCGAGCTGGCCGGGCGCACAGGCAGCCGTCACTGGCACCTGCACATGCCGGGCCGGGCGGGCACGCTCGAGCTGAACGACTGGCAGGGCCGGGTGTGGGTGAAGGTGCATCCGCTGCGCGACGGCGGCTGGGCCGGGACGCTGGCGCGCGAGCTCTCGGCGCAGCAGCGCTAGCGCCGGCCGGCTACGTGGTCGAGTCGGGATCGATCGCGCGCATGTAGTGGCGGCGTGACTGCAGCGTCGGCAGCATCCGCTCGGCGGCGCGCGAGAACTCGCGCTCGTAGCGCCCGCGCTCGCGTGCGGCCATCGTCTCGGCGTAGCGGTCGCGCAGATCGAGCAGGGCGTCCTCGGCCTCCTCGACGGCGTCCATGTACGCGCCGTAGGCCTCCTCGGCCTCCGGCCGGCCGGCGCGGTCGTACGTCGCCTTGGCGACCTCGACCCGGCGCAGCAGATCGGGATTCTGCTCGACGTACAGGTCGAGCTGGGCCGAGATGACGTCGGCGAACCGTGCGCGGCCTGGGAGCCTCATCCCGCCGATGGTAGTGGACCGCGCGGAGCCCGGCTACGATCGCGCCTGGTGGCAGCCTCGCTCCTGATCCGCACCTGGAACATCGCCCACGGCCGCGACATCCCCCCGGGTGCAGAGCACGGCCACCTGCGCCGCAAGTTGCTGCGCGAGATGGCTGCGGTGATGACGCAGGACGACCCCGATGTGGTGCTGCTGCAGGAGGTGCCGGTGTGGGCTGCCGATCTGCTGCGCGAGCACACCGGCATGAGCGTCACGCTCGCGCCCACCTACGGGGCGCACATCCCGTTCGTGCACGTCCCGCTGCCGCTCGCCCTCGGCGCCGCCGTCGGCCGGGCGCTGCCCGATCTCGTCCGCACGCAGGTCGAGGGCCAGGCCCAGGCCATCCTGTACGGTCCGGCACTGCTGCTCGTGTCGGCCCGCCGCGTGCAGCTGAACGAGCGCACCCGCCTGCGCGGCGAACCGCGCGTCGCCCAGCTCGCGCGGCTGCGCCACCGCCGGGCCGGGCGCGAGTTCGCCGTCGCGAACATCCACGCCGACAGGGGCGGCGACGAGCAGCTCGAGAAGGCCGGGTTCGTGCTCGAGCGCTTCGCCCGCGGCGCGCCGATGGTGCTGGGCGGCGACCTGAACGCGGGCGTCCAGTCGGCCGGCGTGCACGCGCTGTGTGCCCGCGGCTTCGTCGAGGATTCGGGCGACGTGGGCATCGACCACCTGCTCGTGCGTGGGTTCGAGGTGGAGTGGGCGGCCACGCGCTGGCTACCGGAGCGGCGCGACTACCGCAACAACGGCTCCCGCCCGGTGCGGCTCTCCGATCACGACCCGGTCGACGCGGTGGTGGCCTTTGCCTGACCGCCGCGAGCTGCCGTGCCTGGACGGGTGCGCCTACCTGAACGCCGGCACGAACGGCCCGATGCCGGAGGCTGCGCTCGAGGCCATGGCCGCCGAGGTCCAGGCCGCGCGCGGGCCGCGGATCGGGATGGCGGCATTCGAGCGCATGTTCGCGCTGCGCGCGCGTGCCCGCGGCGGAGCCGCCCGCGCCCTCGGCGCCCCCGAGGACGAGGTGGCGCTCACATCCTCGACCTCACACGGCATCGGCCTCGTGTGCGCCGGCCTGGACTGGTCGGGCGGTGGCGAGATCGTGACGACCACCGAGGAGCATCCGGGCCTGCTGGGCCCGCTGGACGAGCTCGCGCAGCGCCACGGCATCGTCGTGCGGGCGGTGCCCGCCGCCGAGGTCGTCGCGGCCATCGGGCCGGCGACGCGCATGGTTGCGATCTCGCACGTGCTCTGGACGACGGGGCTCGTGCTGCCGCTGCCCGAGATCGCGGCCGCCGCGCATGCGGTCGGGGCGACGCTGCTCGTCGACGCGGCCCAGTCGATCGGGGCGATCCCGCTCGACATGCGCGCGAGCGGTGCGGACTTCTACGCCGGGTCGGGGCAGAAGTGGCTGCTCGGGCCGCAGGGCACGGGCGCCCTGTGGGTGCACCCGGACCGCTACGACATGCTCCGGCCGGCGACCCCGAGCTACTTCACCTACGACGGCGGCCACGTCGGCCCGCTGCGCCCCGGCGCCGCCCGGTACGACGCCGGCAGCATCGATCCGGTCGTGCTGGCCGGGTTCGCCGTCGCGATGGAGTGGGTCGAGGCGCAGGCGGGCGGACGTGCCGCCTGGTACGAGCAGGCGGCGGCGCAGGCCACGGCGGCGCGCACGCGGCTCGCCGACGTGCCCGGTGTGGCCGTGCACGATCCGGGAGGGCCGTCCAGCGGGCTGATCGCCCTGCGCCTCGAGGGCTGCGAGCCGGCCGACGCGGTCGCCCGTCTGGCGGAGCGAGACGTGCTGGTGCGCCCGATCCCCGACACCCCGTTCGTGCGCGTCTCGATCGGCGCCTGGACGGACGCCTCGGACATCGAGGCGCTGGCCGAGGGCCTCGCGTCGCTTGCGTGAATACCCGGGTGCCTGGCACCGGTCATTCGGTCCCGGCGCTGGTATCGTCCGCCGCCGTGGCTGACACCGACGAGCTCGTACACGATCGCGCCGAGGCCTGGGCGCTCCTCACCGAGTGGACGAAGAGCGAGGCGCTGCTGCGCCACTGCCTGGCTGTCGAGGCCTCCGTGCGGGCGTACGCGCGCAAGTTCGGCACCGACGAGGCCGCGTGGGGCAACGTGGCGCTCTTGCACGACTTCGACTACGAGCGCCATCCCACGCTCGACCAGCACCCCCAGGACGGCGCCCCGGTGCTGCGCGAGCACGGCTATCCGGAGTGGTTCGTGCGCGCGATCCAGTCGCACGGCGACCACACCGGCGTGGCCCGCGAGTCGCAGCTCGAGCACACGCTCTATGCATGTGACGAGGTGTCGGGGTTCGTACACGCGTGCGGGCTCGTGCGGCCCGAAGGCCTGTCGACGCTCGAGGCCCGCTCGGTGCGCAAGAAGCTGAAGCAGCCGAGCTTCGCCCGCGGCGTCAACCGGGAGGACGTCATCGAGGGCGCGCGCGAGCTCGGCGTCGACCTCGACGAGCACATCACCTTCGTCATCGCGGCTCTGCGGCCGATCGCGGCCGAGCTCGGGCTGCCCGGCTGATCCAGCCGGGAATCCAGGTACCCTGGACGTATGGCAATCGCAGCGCGAGAGGGAACCGTGGAGTCGTTCGTGATCGAGGGTGGGGTGCCGCTGCGGGGCAGCGTGCGGCCGGCGGGCAACAAGAACGCCGCGCTGCCGATCCTGGCCGCATGCCTGCTCACGGCCGACCCGGTGACGCTCGACAACGTCCCCCGCATCCGCGACGTCGAGGCGATGATCGAGCTCCTGTGCGACATCGGCGCCGACGTCGAGTGGCTCGGACCCAACCGCCTGCGGGTGTGGGCCGCCGACATCGCAAAGACGGCGCTCGACGCCGAGCTGTGCACGCGCATCCGCGCCTCGATCCTGTTCGCCGGCCCGCTGCTCGCGCGGTGCGGCACCGCCGACGTCCCGCCGCCCGGCGGCGACGTCATCGGCCGCCGCCGCGTCGACACGCACCTGATGGCGTTCGCCGCGCTCGGCGCCGACGTCCAGGCCCACCGCAGCTACCGGCTGCGCGCTCCCGGGGGCCTGCGCGGGGCCGACCTCTACCTCGACGAGGCCTCGGTGACCGGCACCGAGAACGCGGTGATGGCGGCGGTGCTCGCGCGGGGCAAGACGACGATCGAAAACGCCGCGTGCGAGCCGCACGTGCAGGACCTCTGCCACCTGCTCCAGGCGATGGGCGCCCGCATCGACGGAGTCGGGTCGAACGTCCTGACGATCCACGGCGTGCAGTCGCTCGGCGGCTGCGCCCACCGCATCGGCCCCGACCACATCGAGGTGGCGTCGTTCATCGGCCTCGCCGCCGTCACGGGCGGCGACGTCGTGATCGAGGACGCCGCGGTCGAGCACCTGCGCTCGATCCGGCACACCTTCTCGCGGCTCGGCGTCACGGTCGAGGTCGAGGGCAGCTCGGTGCGCGTCCCGCCCGGCCAGACGCTGCGGATCGTCGACGACGTGAACGCGCAGATCCCCAAGGTCGAGGACGGGCCGTGGCCGATGTTCCCGGCCGACCTGACGTCGATCGCCGTCGCGGTGGCGACCCAGGCCACCGGCACGGTGCTCATCTTCGAGAAGATGTTCGAGAACCGCCTGATCTTCACCGACAAGCTCGTGTCGATGGGGGCGCGGATCATCCTGTGCGACCCCCACCGTGTGGTGGTGACCGGCCCTGCCCAGCTCTACGGCGAGCGCATGGCGAGCCCCGACATCCGCGCCGGCATGGCCATGCTGATCGCGAGCCTGTGCGCCGAGGGCGAGAGCCGGATCGGCAACGTCTCCGAGATCGACCGCGGGTACGAGCGCATCGACGAGCGCCTGCGCGCGCTCGGCGCGCGCATCGAGCGCGTCCCCGGCTAGCGCGCCCGCGCGCACACGGCCACGACGGCCGATCTGCGGCCGCTACGATCTGGCGCACGGTGGAGCGGTTGCGACTGACACTTGCAGACGTCGCGGGCGCGGTGCGCACGCTGCGGCCGTCGTCCGCCCGGCGCGACGACGTCGCCGCCTCTGTGGCGGACGTCGTCGAGATGGTGCGAAACGGCGGCGAAGAGGCGGTGCGCCGGCTCACGCTGCGCCTGGACGGCGTCGACGTCGCCGAGCCGCGCGTGCCGGCTGCGGCCGTGGCCGCGGCCGTCAAGGGGCTCGCCCCGCCGGTGCGCGACGCGCTCGAGCAGCTCGCCCACAACGTGCGCACGGTGTCCGCCGAGCTGATGCCGCGCCCGACCAGGGTGACCCTCCCGCAGGGGCAGGTGGTGTCGAGCCGGCCGGTGCCCGTGCGCCGCGCCGGCCTGTACGTGCCCGGCGGCCTGGCCGCCTACCCGTCGAGCGCGGTGATGGCGATCGTGCCCGCGCAGGTCGCGGGGGTGCCCGGGATCGCCGTGTGCTCGCCGCCCGGACCGGACGGGCTGCCGCACGCGACCGCGCTTGCGGCCTGCGGGCTGCTCGGGGTCGAGGAGATCTACGCCATCGGGGGTGCCCAGGCGGTGGCCGCGCTCGCGCTCGGCACCGAGCGGATGGCGCGGGTGGATCTCGTCGCCGGGCCTGGCAACGCCTACGTCGAGGAGGCCAAACGGCGCCTGTTCGGCGAGGTCGGGATCGAGTCGCTGGCCGGGCCGAGCGAGCTCGTGGTCGTCGCCGACGCGACGGCGCCCGCCGAGCCGCTGGCCTGGGACCTGCTCGCGCAGCTCGAGCACGGCCCCGGGGCACAGTCGGTGCTCGTGTCGACCGATGCCGAGCTGCTCGACCGCGTGGCCGCCCTGCTGCCCGGCGAGTCGAGCGCCGTCCTGATCGAGGCCGACTCCACCGAGACGGCCTTCGCATTCGTGAACGCGCACGCGCCCGAGCACGTCCAGCTCGTCGTCGCCGATCCCGAGGACGCCGTCGCGAGCGTTCACCACGCGGGCGCGATCTTCGTCGGCCCCTACGCCGGCGCGGCGTTCGGCGACTACATCGCCGGCTCCAACCACATCCTGCCCACCGGCGGCCACAGCCGGTTCTCGTCCGGGCTCGGCCCGGCCGCGTTCGTGCGGACGCAGGAGGTGGTCGAGGTGAGCGCGCAGGCGTGCGAGGAGATGGCCGAGGCCGTCGTGGTGCTCGCCGAGGCCGAGGGCTTCCCCGCGCACGGACGCTCCGCCCGGGTGCGGGTGGAGGCAATGGCACGCGAGACCGGGAGGGTGGGATGAGCGAACGCACGGTGATCGTCACCGAGGGAGCGCCGAAGCCGTTTGCAGGCGCGCCGTACAACCAGGCGGTCCGCGCGGGCGGGTTCGTCTTCTGCGCCGGTCAGGTCGGGCTCGACCCGGCCTCGGGAAAGCTGGTTGAAGGCGGCGTCGAGGCGCAGGCGCGGCGCGTGATGCAGAACCTGGCGGCGGTGCTCGCGGCGGCCGGCTCGGCCCTCGACCGCGTGGTCAAGACCACGATCTTCGTGGCCGACCTCGGCGACTTCGCGGCTGTGAACGAGGTGTACGGGTCGTTCTTCTCCGCCGAGCCGCCCGCGCGCTCGACCGTGCAGGTGGCCGGCCTACCCGCCGGCGCGCTGGTCGAGATCGAGGCCATCGCGCTGGCGTAGGCGCCGCGGGGCGCCGGCGGGACGCGCCCGTACAATCCCCGCGTGCCCGAAGCGCTTCAGATCGGGGGGCCCGGCGATCCGCTGGCCGGCGTCTGGGCGACCGTCCAGACCGCCGCCGGCGAGACGCCCGCCTACGCCGTCGGAGGACCGGTGCGCGACCTGCTCCGGGGCGACCCGCACCGCGACGCCGACGTCGCCGTCGAGGGCGACGCCGTGGCCGTCGCGCGCCGGGTGGCCACGGCCATCGACGGCGCCCGGCTGACCGTCCACTCCGCGTTCGGCACCGCGGTGATCGTCGCACCCGGCGGCGTCCGCGTCGACGTCGCCGCGACGCGCAGCGAGCGCTACCCGGCACCCGCGGCGCTCCCGCAGGTCTCACCGGCGACGATCACCGAGGATCTGCGCCGGCGCGACTTCACCGTGAACGCGCTCGCCGCGGCGCTCGGCGGGGCGCGGTTCGGCGAGGTGCTCGACCCGTTCGACGGCCGTTCAGACCTCGCCGCGGGGCTGATCCGGGTGCTCCACCCGGCGTCGTTTCGCGACGATCCCACGCGCCTGTACCGCGCGGTCCGCTACGCCGCCCGGCTCGGCTATGCGCTCGAGCCCGAGACCGAGGCGCTGGCACGCGCCGCGGTGGCCGCCGGGATGGTCGACCTGCTCTCGGGCGCACGCCTGCGGGCCGAGGTCGTTGCCCTTCTCGGCGAGTCGACCGCCACTGTCGCCGCCGCGCTCCCGGCCGCCGACGCCCTGGGCCTGCTCGCGGCCGTCGACCCGGCCCTGGCGGGCGAGCCCGGCGCGCGGGCGCAGCGGCTGGCCCGGCTCGACGACCTGCGCGGGCGGCTCGGCATCCTGGCCACCCCCTGGCGGGGGCGCCTGGCCGCGATCGCGGTCGGCGCCGACGCCGCCGCCGTTGGGCGCATCGCGCAGCGACTGCGGCTCGACCGCCGCTCGGCCACGGTTGTGGGCGCCGCCGCCACCGCCCCGGCCCGGCTCGGCCTGCGCCTCGCGGCCGCGGCGACGCCCGCCGACGTGGCCGAGCCGCTCGACCGGCTGCCGATCGAGGCGGCCCTGGTGGTTGCCGCCGACGCCGGGCCGGGCGCGGCCGCCGCCGAGCACTACCTCGACCACCTGCGCGGCATCCGGCTCGAGATCGACGGTTCGGTGCTGCGGGATGAGCTGGGCCTCGTCCAGTCGCCGCGCGTGGGGGAGGTGCTCGCCGAGCTCCTGCGGCGCAAGCGCAACGGCCAGCTGGCTGACCGCGGCTCGGAGCTTGCCGCCGCGCGCGAGCTGGTCGGGAGGGCGGCGTCGTGACCGATCTGCAATGGGATGACGGACCGGTGCCGGTGCTGCGGTGGGAGTCGGCGCCCGAGGGAGTCGCGGTGGCGTTCACCTCGCGGCGGGGCGGCACCTCGCACGGGCCGTTCGCATCGCTCAACCTGGGCGCGCTCACCGCCGACGAGCCGGGCAGCGTGGCCGAGAACCGGCGCCGGGCCGTCGATGCGGCCGGCGGCGACCCGGCCCAGGCGACGATGGCCTGGCAGGTGCATGGAACCACCGTGCGAGAGGTGGTGGCCGAGCCGGCGAGCGGCCGCTTCCTCGAGCCGGGCGCCGAGCCGTTCCCGCGCTCGGACGGCCTCGCGACCGCCCTCACCGGCCGGCCGATGATGCTGCTCACCGCCGACTGTCTGCCGGTCGCGATCGCGCGCGCCGACGGCCGTCGCCTGGCGGTGCTGCACGCCGGCTGGCGCGGCCTGGAGGCCGGCGTCGTGGAGGCGGGGGTGGAGGCCGTCGGTGGCGAAGTCGTGGGCGCGGTCGGCCCCGGCGCGGGGCCGTGCTGCTACGAGGTGGGCGATGACGTCGCCGCGCAGCTGCAGGCCCGCTTCGGCGCCGACGTCGTCCGCGCCGGCCGGGCCGACCTGTGGCTGTGCGCGCAGCGCGCGCTCGAGTCGGCCGGCGCCCGGCAGGTGGCGGTCGCCGGCGAGTGCAGCATCTGCAATCCCGACCGCTACTTCTCGCACCGGCGCGACAACGGCGTCACCGGCCGCCAGGGCGTCGTGGGGGTGCTGCATGCTTGACCCGGCCGCCGTCGCCGAGAACCTGGACCGGATCCGTGCCCTCGTCGGGCCCGACGTCGAGATCCTCGCGGCCACGAAGTACGTCGAGGCCGAAGACCTGCCCGCGCTGCAGGCGGCCGGCGTCACGCTGGTCGGCGAGAACCGCACCGACTCGCTGATTCCCAAGCAGGAGCGGTTCGGCGACCTCTTCACCTGGGACTTCATCGGCCACGTCCAGAGCCGCAAGGTGCGCGACATCGTCGGCCGCGTGCGCCTGATCCACGCGGTCGACTCGCTGTCCGCCTGCGAGCAGCTCGAGCGCCGGCGGGCGCCCGAGAGCACGGTCGACTGCCTGCTGCAGGTGAACGTCGCCGGCGAGGACACCAAGTCAGGCGTGGCGCCCGCCGAGGTGGACGCATTTCTCGAGTCGGTCGGGCCGCTGGCCGGCGTCCGGTTCCGCGGCCTGATGACGATGCCGCCCGCCGTGTCGGATCCCGAGCACGCACGGCCGTGGTTCGCCGCGCTGCGCGAGGTGCGCGACCGGCTCGCGCCGGCGTGGCGCGGTCGGCACGAGTTCGACCACCTGAGCATGGGCACGAGCCAGGACTTCGCGGTGGCTGCACAGGAGGGTGCGACGATCGTGCGGGTGGGTGGCGTCCTCTACGGGCGGTAGAGTTCTCGGTCACATGGCCCTGAGCGATCTGTGGAACTCGACCTTGGTCTACTTCGGTGTACGCGAGGAGGACTGGGAGGACGAGTACGACGATGACGGATCCGCTGCCCACGAGGATCTGGAGCAGGTCTACAGCGAACGGCCGAACGTGCGCCGGCTCTCGCCGCGCCGCCGGCCCGGCTCCGACTTCGACGACATCTTCTCGGAGGAGGCGCCGCAGGGCGGCCCGGTCCCGATCCGCGGCGGCCGAAACGGCGGGCCGGTGCCACAGAACGGCGGCCATCGCACGGCCGGCCAGGTGTCGCTCGTGGTGCCCAAGAGCTTCAACGACGCGCAGAAGGTGGCCGACAAGCTCAAGTCCGACGTGCCGGTGATCATCAACTTCCAGAGCGCCGACCCGGAGCTCGCCAAGCGCCTTGTCGACTTCGCCAGCGGGCTCACATACGCGCTCGACGGCTCGATGCAGCGCGTGGCCGACCGCGTCTTCCTGCTGACGCCCGCCTCGATCTCGGTGTCGGCCGAGGACAAGGCGCTGCTCATGGAGCGCGGCTTCTTCAACCAGTACTAGGCGCTGCGCCAGAAGGGGTCAGACCCCTTCTGGCGCAGGAACCCCTCGGGTGCGTCAGTAGCCGTACCCGCCGCTGTTCGACGGCGCCGCAGCGGCCGCGGCGGTTGCCGCGCCGACCGTCGCGGCCCGCCAGACTCCGACGTCCTTGAAGCCGTTGCCGGAGGCGTCGCCGGGCGCGCGATCGTTGGCGAACGCGTAGAGCGGGCGGCCCTTGTACGTGAGCTGCGTGCCGCCGCCGCCGGGGCGCATGACGGTGCCGAGCGATCCGATGCCGGCCGCGTGCACGGCGCCCTTCACGAGCAGGGGCTTCCACAGCTGCGTGCACTTGCTGGTGCAGATGAAGCGGCCGTTGCGCTCGGCCGAGAGGGTGTAGAGGGTCATGCCTCTGCTGTTTACGAGCACCTGGCCGCCGATGCTGGCGTTCTGCGCCGTGCGGACGACGCCGGACGCCCCGTGGGAGACGCCCGTTGTGCCCGCGGCCGAGCCGCACGCCGCCGCCAGCGCGATCGATGCGACGGCCAGCGCGGCCTTGACCCGTGGTGCGATGTGGATGTTCATGCTGACTGTGCTCCTCTGAGTTTGATCGTTTCAGAGAGCTACGACGGCTTGGAGGGGGCGGGATTGTGCGCTACGCGACAATCCGGCCGGGGCCTGCGGCCGTACGGGCGACCCGCCGCCACGCCCGGCGATAGGCTTCCGGGCTCGATGAGCACCACCTCTCCCGTGCTCGGCCTGCTCGGCTCCGGCAACATGGCCTCGGCCATGGTCACCGGCTGGGTCAGGGCCGACCCAGGCATGGCCGAGCGGATCCTCGTCACCGACAAGGGCTCGGGCCGCGCGGCCGCGCTGGCGGCCCGGCACGGCCTCCGCCACACGGCCTCGAACGCCGAGCTCGTCGAGGCCGCGGACATCGTCGTCCTGTGCGTGAAGCCCATCGATGTCGAGCGGGTGCTGCGCGAGGTCTCGGGTCTCATGACGCCGCAAAAGGTGATCGCGTCGGTGGCCGCGGGCGTCGGCACCGCAACGCTCGAGACGATCCTCGACGTCGACGCCCCCGTCTTCCGGTTCATGCCCAACATCGGTGTGAGCGTCGGCGCCGGGTCGCTCGCGTTCTCGTCGGGGCGGTTCACCGACACCGCCGCCGAGCAGGCGGTGCTCGCCGTGTTCACGATGCTTGGCGAGGTCGTGCCGCTCGAGGAGCGCCTGTTCGACGCCGCCACGGCGCTGTCGGGCTCCGGGCCCGCATTCCTCGGCCTGATCATCGAGGCCTTCGAGGACGCCGGCATCGTCGCCGGCCTCACCCATCGCGACGCGCGCCGGCTGTTTCTCTCCACCGTGGCGGGCACGGCGGCGCTCCTGCGCGAGGACGACCTCGGCTGTGCCGACCTGCGGCGCATGGTGACAAGCCCCGGCGGCACCGCCGCGGCCGGCCTCGCGGCGATGGAGCGCGGCGGCGTGCGCGGGTCGATCATCGATGGGGTGACGGCGGCGGTGCGCCGGGCCGGCGAGCTAGGCTGACGCCGACGATGGGGATCACCACAGCCGAGCAGTTCGTCTTCTCGCTGTACGTCGTGTATTCCCTGCTCATCATCCTGTACGTGCTGATGTCCTGGGTGCAGCTGCCGTACAACGTCTGGGTGGGTCGGCTCCGCGGCTTCCTGCACGACACCGTCGAGCCGCTGCTGCGCCCGCTGCGGGCCGTGCTGCCGTCGCTGGGCGGCTTTGACCTCTCGCCGCTCGTCGCGCTCTTCGGCCTCTCGGTGTTGGAACGCATCGTGATCGCGATCCTGGATGGGTTCCGGTAGCCGCAACAGGAGCTGATCGGAGGCGGGCTCACAAAAAGGAGTGCACGCGGCGGCGGCGAACGGAGCGACATGTCATCGTTGTCACCTGCAGAGCTTCGACATGAGCGCCCCGGCCGCGGACTGATCGGCTACCGGCGCGCCGACGTCGACCGGCTGCTCGTTGAGGCGACCGTGGCCTACGAGGCGGTGTGGCGCGAGCGCGCGGAGCTGCACGACCACGTGCACGAGCTCGAGCAGGAGCTCAGCCGTCACCGCGAAGGTGAGCAGGCGATGCGAAATGCGCTCGTCACCGCCGAGCGGGCCGCGGACGAGATGCGCGCGAGCGCGTCGCGCCAGGCGGAGCTGATCGTACGGGAGGCCGAGGCCAAGAGCCGCGACCTCGTCCACGAGGCCTACGCCGAGCGCGAGCGGGTGCGACGCGAGATGGCCAGGTTGCAGGCCGAGGAGGCCGAGTTCCGGCTGCGCCTGCGGTCGCTCCTGGGTGCGATCCTCGAGGCGGTGCGCGACCACGAGGAGCGCCTCGCCGGCGCCGCCGACGAGCCCGAGGCCGCCGCCACGGCCGTCCGCCCGGCCCTCAATCAGCCGGACGACGTCGTCAGCGCCGGCGGCTGATCGGCCCCGGTCCGCGCCCAAGGGGCGTGGCTATACTCATCTGCGGGGGTGAGCCGTGGCTGTGACCGTCGACATCGAAGCCGTCAAGCGTCGCCTGACGGAGCAGCGCTCCACGATCGTTGAGGAGCGCGGCCGCTTGGCCGAGGAGGCATCGCCGTCGGTTGTCGACGCCGCCGCCGCAGACACGGCCGAAGGCAACTCGGCCGACAGCGCGGCGGAGACGCTCGACCGCGGGATCGAGCTTTCGCTCGAGGACAACGCCGAGCACCTGCTGGCGGCGATCGACTCGGCGCTCGCGCGCATCGAGGCCGGGGCGTACGGCATGTGCGACCGCTGCGGCGCCCCGATCGCGCACGAGCGACTGGAGGCGCTGCCGTGGGCGACGAAGTGCATCGAATGCAAACGCCTGGAGGAGCGGGGCTGACCCACGTGGAGGCAGAGCCCCAGCCTGTGCACCGGGCGGGGTCATTGCAGTGGGCGGGGCTGGCGGCCGTCGCGGTCGCTGCGATCGTGGCCGACCAGGTGACGAAGCGCGCGATCGAGCAGCGGCTGGCGCTCGAGGAGACCCACCGCGTGCTCCCGTTCGTCTCGATCACGCACGTGCGCAACAGCGGGATCGCATTCGGGATCTTCCCCGGACGGCTGGGGATCGTGTCGCTCCTAACGGCGGCGGCGGTGGTGTGGATGCTCGTCCACTTCGCCCGCTCCGGCTCGCGCCACGTGCTCTTTCCCGTCGCGCTCGGCCTGCTCGTGGGCGGCAGCATCTCGAACCTGGCAGACCGCGTCCGCGACGGTCACGTCACGGACTTCATCCACATCAGCCACTGGCCCACGTTCAACCTCGCCGACAGCTTCATCGTGATCGGGGTGGGCCTTTTGGCGCTCGGCTTGGTGCGGGTCGAGCACCGGCATCGTGAGGTGCCGGTCGACCTGGACGCGTCCGCCGAGCTCGAACGGCCGTGATCGAGCTCGAGGTGCCGCCGGATGCGGGCGGCATGCGCCTCGACCGGTTCGTCGCGGGGCACGAGGAGGTTGGCTCGCGCGCCGGCGCCGAGCGGCTGATCGATGCCGGCCTGGTGCTGGTCGACGGTGCCGCCCGGCCCAAATCGCACCGGCTCGGCGCCGGAGCGGTGGTGACGCTGCCCGAGCCTGAGCCGCCCGCGGCGGTACCGCCACCGGCCGGCGTCGGCGTGCCGCTCGCCTACGCCGACGAGTACCTCGTCGTGGCCGACAAGCCCGCCGGACTGCTGGTGCATCCTGTGCCCCGGTACCGCGGTCCGACGCTTGTGGACGCGCTCGCCGGGATCGCCGCGGGCGGGGACGATGCCCGCCCCGGGATCGTGCACCGGCTCGATCGCGACACCTCCGGCCTGCTGCTCGTGGCCCGCGACGCGCGCACGCTCGCGCGCCTGCAGGCGCAGCTGCGCCGCCGCCGGATCGGCCGCACGTACATCGCGCTCGTGCGCGGGCGCCCGCGGTCGCGCCGCGGCCGCATCGAGGCCGAGATCGGGCGCGACCGCCGCGACCCGACCCGGATGTCGCTCGAGACCGACCACCCCCGCGACGCCGTCACCGACTTCGAGCTCGTCGAGGCGCTGCCGGGCCGCTCGCTGCTGCGCGTGACGCTGCAGACCGGGCGCACGCACCAGATTCGCGTCCACCTGGCGGCGATCGGCACGCCCGTCGTCGGCGATCCCACCTACGGCCACGGTCCCGAGCTCGGCCTCGAGCGCCAGTTCCTGCACGCGGCCGAGCTGCGCCTGACACATCCGGTCACCGGCGAGCCGCTCGAGGTGCACTCGGAGCTCCCGGCCGACCTGGCGGCCGCACTCACCCTCGCGCGCGAGGCCTAGCGGCATCGCAGCGAGGCCTGGGCTAGAATCCCCGCCGCTTCTGCCCGTTTTCCCGACCCGGTGGATCCTGTGCGCGCCGGCGGTGTTCCGCGACAACCGTGGGACTCCGGAGCGCCCCGCCGGAATCTGACCCAACCGATCGAAGGAGTGCACGTGCCTCAGGTCACGATGCGCGAGCTGCTGGAGGCTGGAGTCCACTTCGGCCACCAGACCAGACGCTGGAACCCCAAGATGCGCCGGTTCATCTTCGGCGAGCGCGGCGGCATCTACATCATCGACCTGCAGCAGACGATGGCGCTGCTGCACGAGTCGTTCAACTACGTGTCGAACATCGGCGAGCGCAACGGCACCGTGCTCTTCGTCGGTACGAAGAAGCAGGCGCAGGACGCCGTGGCCGAGCACGCCGCGCGCGTCGGCATGCCCTACGTGAACCATCGCTGGCTGGGGGGTCTCCTGACCAACTACCGGACGATCCAGGAGCGCATCACCGCCCTGCACGGGCTGCGGCGGCAGAAGAGCGACGGCCAGCTCGACCTGCTCCCGTCGAAGGAGCGCGCCTCGACCCTGTCGGAGCTCGAGAAGCTCGAGGCCAACCTGGGCGGCGTGGCCGACACGCGCAAGCTGCCTGACGCGATCGTCGTGATCGACATGAAGAAGGAGGCGCTCGCGGTGCGCGAGGCCCGGCGCCTGAACATCCCCGTCATCGGCCTCGTGGACACCAACTGCGATCCCGACGACGCCGACTTCATCATCCCCGGCAACGACGACGCCATCCGCTCCTCGGCCCTGATCGTGCGGCTGCTGGCCGACGCGATCGCCGAGGGCAAGAACCGCGGTGTGAAGGTGTCCGACTTTGTCTCCGAGAACGGGGACGAGGGCGAGGCGCCGGCCGAGGGCGGCGAGCCGCAGGCAGCGGCCGACGCACCCGAGACCGCCGTCGCCGACGCGCCCGCCGAGGCGCAGGCCGAAGCGCAGGCCGCGGCACCCCCGGCCGAACCCGAGTCCGTGCCCGAGGCGGCTGCGACGACCGATGAGCCCGCGTCGAGCGAGGACCCGGCGTGAACGACTACAAGCCCACTGCGGCTGACGTGAAGCAGCTGCGGGAGACGACGCAGGCCGGGATGATGGATTGCCGCAACGCCCTCGTCGAGACGAAGGGCGACATGGACGCGGCCGTCAAGCACCTGCGTGAGAAGGGGATCGCCTCGGCCGGCAAGCGGGCCGGGCGCGGCACCGGCGAGGGCACGGTCGCGACCTACGTCCACGCGGGCGGCCGCATCGGCGCCATGGTCGAGGTCGGCTCCGAGACCGACTTCGTTGCCCGCAACGAGCAGTTCCAGGCCTTCGCACGCAAGGTGGCGCTGCAGGTGGCGAGCGGCCGTGACCTGCGGTTCGTGTCCGAGACGGATGTCTCGGACGAGTTCCGCGCGGCCGAGCTCGAGATCTACCGCGCCAAGGCCGCCGCCGAGGGCAAGCCCGAGGCCATGCTCGGAAAGATCGCCGACGGCATGTTCAAGAAGTCCCTGGTCGAGACGGTGCTCCTGAGCCAGCCCTCGATCCATCCGGACGACGACGGAAAGACCATGGAGACGCTGCGCGCCGAGCTCTCGGGCACGCTCGGCGAGAACATCGAGATCAAGCGCTTCGCCCGCTTCGAGGTGGGTGGCGCGTGACGCCCGAAGGTGACGCCGCGTTCGGGCGGATCCTCTTGAAGCTGTCCGGCGAGGCGCTCATGGGCGAGCGCGACTACGGCCAGGACCCCGGCCGGATCACGGCGATCGCCAAGGCGCTCACGACGGTGCACGACCAGGGCGTGCAGGTCGCGATCGTCGTCGGCGGCGGCAACATCCTGCGCGGGACGCAGGAGGCGGCGCGCGGCATGGACCGGGCGACCGCCGACTACGCCGGCATGCTGGCGACGCTCCTGAACGCGCTCACGATCTCGGACGCCCTCGAGCAGCTCGGCGTCCATACGCGGGTGCAGTCGGCGATCAACGTCTCGCAGGTGGCCGAGCCGTACATCCGCCGCCGCGCGATCCGCCACCTCGAGAAGGGCCGCGTGGTGATCTTCGCGGCGGGCACGGGCAACCCGTTCTTCACGACCGACACCGCCGCCGCGCTGCGGGCGCTCGAGATCGGCGCCGAGGGCATCCTCATGGGCAAGAACGGCGTCGCCGGCGTGATGGACTCCGACCCGCGCATCAACCCCGACGCCCGTCTGATCCCGGAGCTGACCCACCTCGAGGCGATCGAGCGCGGCCTCAAGGTGATGGACACGACCGCCCTCTCGCTGTGCATGGACAACCGTGTCCCGCTGTACGTTTTCAACCTGGACGACGAGTCGAATATCGAGCGGGTCGTGCGCGGGGAGCGGATCGGGACGATCATCGCGGCACGAGTCCCGGCGGAGGTCGCAAGATGATCGAAGACGTGCTCAAGGATGCGGTCCGCAGGATGGACAAGAGCGTCGAGAACGCCCGCCACGAGTTCACGAGCGTGCGCACCGGCCGGGCCTCGGCGGCGCTGCTCGATCGCGTCCAGGTGAACGCCTACGGCACGAAGATGCCGGTGAACCAGCTGGCCACGATCGGCGTGCCCGAGCCGCGTCTGCTCACGATCGCGCCGTTCGACAAGAGCACGATCAAGGAGATCGAGCGCGGCATCCTCGAGTCCGACCTGGGCCTGACGCCGGCCAACGACGGTCAGCTGATCCGGCTGCCGATCCCGCAGCTCACCGAGGAGCGGCGCAAGGACCTCGTGAAGCAGGTGCGGCACATGGCCGAGGAGGGGCGCGTGGCCACCCGCAACGTGCGCCGCGACGCCATCCACCGGCTGAAGGAGCTCGAGAAGAACGGCGACACCGGCTCCGACGACGTGCACCGGGCCGAGGACCGGCTCCAGAAGCTCACCGACGAGCGCGTCAGCCACATTGACGCCGCCCTCAAGGCCAAAGAGGCCGAGATCATGGAAGTCTGACCCGCCCGGGCGGATGACCGTCGTGCGCAAGCAGATACGGCTCCTCCGGAGCATGGGCCGGCTGCGCCGGGCCGGCGCCGTGCCCGAGCCGCCCGCCGCGGCGACGGCGCGCAACGTCGCGATCATCATGGACGGCAACGGCCGCTGGGCGGCGAAGCGCAGCCTGCCGCCGCTGGCCGGCCACCGCGCCGGCACCAAGGCGCTCCGGCGCACCGTCGAGGCGGCCCCCGACCTGGGCGTGCGCAGCCTCGCGGTGTACGCCTTCTCGACCGAGAACTGGGGCCGCCCCGAGCGTGAGGTCGACGACCTGATGACCCTCTTTTCCGAGACGATCGAGCGCGAGTTCCCCGATCTGCACCGCCAGGGCGTGCGGGTGCGCTTCGTCGGCCGCCGCGACCGGTGCCCGGAGTCGCTGCGGCGGCTGATGGACGACATGGAGGCGCGCACGGCCGCGAACACCCGCCTCGACCTGTGGGTGGCATTCGACTACGGGTCGCGCGCCGAGATCCTGCACGCCGTGCGCGCGCTCATCGCCGAGGGCGTCGACCCTGCCGACGTCGATGAGGAGCGGCTGCGAGAGCACCTGTACGAGCCCGAGATGCCCGACCCCGACCTCGTGATCCGTACAAGTGGCGAGATGCGGATGTCGAACTTCCTGCTGTGGCAGTCGGCATACGCGGAGTTCGAGTTCCAGACCACGCTCTGGCCCGACTTCGGCGGCGCGCAGCTCGAGGAGGCCCTGCGCGCCTACGCCGGCCGCCAGCGCAGGTTCGGGCGCCGGTGAACCAGCTCATCTCGCGGGCCGTGCTGGCGGTTCCGCTGGCGGCCATCACCGTGTACGCGGCGCTGCGCGGCGGCTGGTTCGTGGCCATCCCGGCGGCTGTGGCGGCGGTGATCGCGTCGCACGAGTTCTCGGGCCTCACCCGTAACCTGCGCCCGCTCACGCCTGTCGGCCTGGCCGGCGCCGCCGGCGTGGTGCTCGCGGTGCATGAGGGCGGCATCGCATGGGCGACCGCGCCGCTTGCGCTCACCCTGGTGGCCGCGTTCTGGCTGTCGGCCGTGGCCGAGGTGCGCCAGAGCGCGGCGGTGCAGCTGTCGGTGACGACCTTCGGCGTGGTCTGGATCGGGCTTGGGTTCGGGTTCCTGGTCGCCATCCGCGACGTCCCCGCGCCGTCGGGCTGGGGCCGCGAGCTCCTGCTCGCGGTGCTGCTCGGCGTGTGGGGCTCCGACATCGCGGCCTACGGGGCGGGGCGGCTGCTCGGGCGGCGCAAGCTGGCCGAGCAGATCTCGCCCAACAAGACCGTCGAGGGCCTGATCGCCGGTGTGATCGCCGGGGTCGCGATCGTGTTCTTCACCCTCTACCACCAGCCGCACTCCGACCCGCTCGCGCCGCTGCACGCGCTCGAGTTAGGGTTGGCCGTGGCGGTGGCGGCACCGGCGGGCGACCTGTTCGAGTCCTATCTCAAGCGCGACGCGGGGGTGAAGGACTCCGGCAGCCTGCTCGGCGCCCACGGCGGGATGCTCGACCGGGTGGACGCGCTGCTCTGGGCCGCGCCTGCGACCTACTTCGTCGCCCTCGCGATCGGCCGCGCGTAGGACGTAGGATTCGGCGATGACGGCACGCCGCAAGCGGCGCCCGATGAAGCTCCTGAACCCGTTCGGCCGTGTCCAGAAGGGCATGGACGACGACCGCCTCGCGGCCGCGATCGCGGTGGTGAAGGCGCACGATCCGCAGCTCGCGGGATCCACGCCGGCCTGGTTCGGCGGCCCACTCGAGGGCGACGTGCGCCAGCGCTACATGGCGGTCGGGTTTGTGGCCGGGCCCGACTCCGGCGTGGACGAGGGCCGCGCCTACGTGGTCGATGTCCGCAGCGGGCATGTGATCTGGCGGCGGCCGATCGAGCACCGCGCCGATCTGCCCCGCAGCGTGACGGCGCTCGGCACTTAGCGACCGTTTAGCCTCGCCGCCTACACTGAGGCGATGAGATCCGTGGCCGTCCTGGGCGCGACCGGCTCGATCGGAACGCAGGCGCTCGAGATCGTCGGGGCCCACCCCGAGCTCGAGGCGTGCGCCCTGGCGGCCCACTCCGACCACGCCGGCCTGGTCGCGGCCGCCGTGCGTCACGGGGTCGGCCGCATCGCGCTCGTCGACGCGGCCGCTGCGGCCGCCGCCCGAAGCGCGTTCGCCGGCCAGGTGCTCGAGGGGGCCGAGGGAGTCGAGCGGCTCGTCGCGGACTGCGGTGCGGACATCGTCCTGAACGCGATCGTCGGCGCCGCCGGGCTGCGTGCGACGCTTGCCACCTTCGCGGCCGGCGCCGACCTGGCGCTCGCGAACAAGGAGAGCCTCGTCGCGGGCGGCGAGCTCGTCACCGCGGCACATGCGCTCAGCGGCCGGCGCCTGCTCCCGGTCGACAGCGAGCACTCCGCGCTCGCCCAGTGCCTCGAGGGCGCGGCCGAGGGAGCCGTCACCGGCATCGTCGTCACGGCCTCGGGCGGGCCGTTCCGGGGTCGCTCGGCGGAGGCGCTCGGCGAGGTCACCGTGGCCGACGCGCTCGCGCATCCGACCTGGAGCATGGGCGCGAAGATCACCATCGACTCGGCCACGCTGATGAACAAGGGCCTCGAGGTGATCGAGGCACACCACCTGTTCGGCATCGCCTACGACGACATCGAGGTCGTGGTGCATCCGCAGTCGATCGTCCACGGGATGGCGCGGTTCCGCGACGGCGCGCTGATCGCCCACGTCGGCCATCCGGACATGCGCGTGCCGATCTCGTGGGCGCTCACCTACCCGCAGCGCTCGGCGACGCCGGTGCCGACGCTCGACCTGTCCCGGCCGCTGCGCCTGGACTTCGAGCCGCCCGACGTGGAGGTGTTCCGCTGCCTCGCGCTCGCCCGCCTGGCGGGCCGCGAGGGCGGCACGGCGCCGTGCGTCCTGAACGCCGCGAACGAGGTCGCGGTGGGCGCCTTCCTGGCCGGCACGGTGGGCTTCCCCGACATCGCCGACCTGGTGGAGCACGCCCTCGAGCGCGTCCCGGCCGAGCCGCTCGAGTCGCTCGAGCAGGTGCTCGACGCCGACCGGCGCGCACGCGAGGCGGTCACCGACGCGATGCGGACGGCGGCATGAGCTTCGCCGTCGCCATCTTCGGACTGCTGCTGCTGATCGCCATCCACGAGCTCGGCCACTTCACCGCGGCCAAGGCGACCGGAATGCGCGCGCTGCGCTTCTACCTCGGCTTCCCGCCCGCGGTCGTCAAGCGCACCTGGCGCGGCACCGAGTACGGCATCGGCGCGATCCCGCTCGGCGGCTTCGTGAAGATCCCGGGCATGCTGCGGCCCGAGGCGGGCGATCTCTTCGATGTCGAGGACGTGCTCGAGCACGCGCGGGAGGTCGACGAGGGTGCGGCGCTGCGGCTCGCGGCCGAGCTGGCCGATGTCGAGCGCTGCCTCGACCAGGGCCGCTACGACGACGCCCGTGCGGCGGCCGGCCGGCTGGGGGCCGAGATCGAGGCCGTCGCGCCGTCGCTGACGGAGGCGCAGCTGCGGCGCGCCCGCCGCAGCCTCGAGCGGCTCGACCAGAACCTCGACCCGGGCGCGTACTGGCGCTGCTCGCGCTCGCGCCGGCTGATCGTGATCACGGCCGGCCCGCTCGCCAACGTGATCGCCTGCTTCGCCATCCTCTCGGCGGTCGCGCTGTACGGGCTGCCGGTGGCCGTCCCGGTCGTCCAGAGCGTGCTCACCAAGTCGCCCGCCGCCGCGACCGGCCTGCGCGCCGGCGATCGCGTCGTGGCCGTGAACGGCCACCACTCGGGCGTGAACGGCATCCGCACCGCGATCGCAGACAGCAAGGGCGGGCCGGTCGCCCTGGTCGTCGTTCGCGACGGCCACCGCCTGCGGCTGCAGACGCAGAAGAGCGAGGTGATCGACGGCGCCTACCGGCTCGGCTTCCAGTTCGGCACGACGAGCCGGCCGTACTCGGTCGTGCACGCGCCGACGTTCGCCGCGCAGGAGATGTGGTCGCTCACGGCCGGGACGGTGCGCGCGCTCGGCGATGTGGTTACACCGGCCGGGCGCTCGCAGCTGCACTCGACGGTCGGGATCGTGCGCGTCTCGGCCCAGGCCGAGCAGGCGGGCGCGACCGATTACCTCGTCCTGCTCGCGTTCATCTCGCTGTCGCTCGCGATCTTCAACATGTTGCCGTTCCTGCCCCTGGACGGCGGGCACGTGCTGATGATCGCCCTCGAGCGGATCCGCGGCAAGATGGTCTCGCGCGCGGTGTTCGAGCGCGTGTCGGTGCTCGGGATCATGCTGATGGCGCTGCTCTTCGTCGTCGGCCTCCAGAACGACCTCTCGAGCATCCTGAACTCCCAGCCGCACTAGCTGAGCTCCCGGCCTCACCAGCGGGGTATCCTGACTGCCCATGGCGTCCAAGGTGCGGATCAGGGTCGGAGGAGTGCCGATCGGCGGCGGTTCTCCGGTCGTCGTGCAGTCGATGACGCTGACCGAGACGCATGACGTGCCCGCGACGCTCGGCCAGATCCAGCGCCTGGCCGATGCCGGCTGCGAGCTCGCCCGCGTCGCGGTGCCCGGCCGCGCCGACGCCGACGCGCTGCCGGCGATCGTCGCCGGCTCGCCGCTGCCGGTGATCGCCGACATCCACTTCAACGCCTCGCTGGCGCTGCGCGCGATCGACGCGGGCGTGGCCGCGGTGCGCATCAACCCGGGCAACATCGGCGGCCCCGACAAGGTCGAGCAGGTCGTCGGACGGGCGAAGGCGGCCGGGATCGCGATGCGCATCGGCGCCAACTCCGGGTCGCTGCCCGATCACCTGCGCCAGTTCGCGACGAACGACCCGGCCGGGGCGCTCGTCGAGGCCGCCCTCGAGGAGGTGCGGCTGCTCGAGCGGCTCGACTACCGCGAGTTCAAGATCTCGGTCAAGAGCTCGTCCGTGCCCGTGATGATCCAGGCCTATCGGCGTCTGTCCGAGCAGGTGCCGTATCCGCTGCACCTGGGCGTGACCGAGGCCGGGCCGGCGTTCACCGGCACCGTCAAGAGCGCCATCGGGCTGGGCTCGCTGCTCGTCGACGGCATCGGCGACACGATGCGGGTGTCGCTCACCGCCGACCCGGTCGAGGAGGTCAAGGTCGCATGGGAGATCCTGCGCGTGCTCGGCTTGCGCCACAAGGGCCCGGTGATGATCGCCTGCCCATCGTGCGGGCGCACGAACGTCGACGTGCTCGACCTGGCGGAGAAGGTCGAGGCGCGCCTCGCCACGTACGCCGAGGTGTTCGAGGTGGCCGTGATGGGCTGCGCGGTGAACGGCCCCGGCGAGGCGGGCGACGCCGACTTCGGCATCGCCGGCGGCCGCGACGCCGGCTTCATCTACGCGCACGGCGAGGTGCTGCGGAAGGTCACCCAGAGCGCGCTCGTGGAGGAGCTGTTCACCGAGATCGATGCCTGGATCGCGGCGGGCATGGTGCGGCCCCAGCGCAAGACGCGCAAGCTCTCGCTGCCCGTGGTGCAGGCGGCCGGGGTGGGGGAGCCGGTCTAGAGCTCGGTCGAGCCGGCGTCGCGGCGGCTGCAGTACGCGTCGAAGCGCGCGTGCTTGCCGAGGTACGACTCGAGCTCGGAGAGCCCGAACCGGACCCAGTCGTCCACGAAGCGCTCGTCGACCTTGGCCGTTTCGCCGATGGCGGTGTCGTTCGGGTTCATGGCCGCATCATCGGCACCGGCGGGGCGGCCTGCAGTCACCGAATCGTGGTATTCGGCGATGGCGCGTTCGGGTGGCGTGCGGGGCGTCCGGGGCATCTCCCCACGCGGCCGGGCTCCGTCGCCCCCGCTCGGTAGACTGGCTACCCCGTGCCCGAGTCCCCGCCGTACGTCCACCTCCACGTCCACAGCGAGTACTCGATCCTCGACGGCGCGTGCCGCATCGGCCCGCTGGTCGACCGCGCGGCCGAGCTGGGGATGCCCGCGGTGGGCCTCACCGACCACGGCTCGATGGCCGGCTCGGTCGAGCTCTGGCGGGCGGCGGCGAAGGCCGGCATCAAGCCGATCCTCGGCTGCGAGATGTACGTCGTCGAAGACCACGCCGCCCGGGTGCAGAAGGAGCGCCGCTCGCACCTGACACTCCTGGCCCAGACCACCGCCGGCTACCACAACCTCGTGCGCCTGGTCTCGTCCGCCTACCTCGACGGCTACTGGTACCGGCCGCGGGTCGACCTCGCCCAGCTCGCCGAGCACTCCGACGGCATCATCGCCCTGTCGGGGTGCCTGTCGGGCCGGGTGTGCAAGGCGCTCGTCGAGGGCGACGAGCGGCTCGCCCGCACCGAGATCGACACGCTGGTCAACATCTTCGGCCGCGACCAGGTCTACGTCGAGCTGCAGGACGGCGGCATCGACATCCAGACGCGCATCAACCCGCGCCTGGCCGCCCTCGCCACCGACGCCGGCCTGCCGCTCGTCGGCACGGGCGACGTCCACTACCTGACGGCCGCCGACGCGATCCCGCACGAGGCGATGCTGTGCATCCAGACGCAACGACACGCTCGACAACCCGAACCGGTTCCGCTTCTCGAACCACGGCTTCTATCTGAAGAGCCCGCAGGAGATGTACGACCTGATGGCGCAGCCGTGGGGCGAGGACATGCTCCGGCGCACCGTCGAGATCGCCGAGCGCTGCGACGCCCGCATCGACCTTGACGTGCTGCACCTGCCGAAGTTCGCCGTCCCGGACGGCAAGTCGGCGGTGGCCTACCTGCGCGAGCTGGCCGAGGCCGGCCTGCGGGAGCGCTACGGGGCCGAGACGCCCGAGCTGCGCCAGCGGCTCGAGTTCGAGCTGCGCACGATCGAGGAGATGGGCTTCCCCGACTACTTCCTGATCGTGTGGGACTTCATCCGCTTCGCCCGCTCCGACGGAGTCTCGGTCGGGCCCGGGCGCGGCTCGGCGGCCGGCTCGCTCGTCGCCTACTGCCTGCACATCACCGACCTCGACCCGATCCGCTACTCGCTGCTCTTCGAGCGCTTCCTGAACCCGGGCCGGAAGACGCTGCCCGACGTCGATGTCGACTTCGCGGTGGCCGGCCGCGAGCGCGTGATCAACTACGTCGCCGAGAAGTACGGCCGCCGCAACGTCGCCCAGATCATCACCTTCGGCAAGATGCAGCCGAAGGCGGCGATCAAGGACGCCGGCCGCGTGATGGGCATCCCCTACGGCGTGGTCGACCGCATCGCCAAGCTCGTCCCCGAGGTGCCCAAGATCACGTTCGACGCCTGCATGAAGCCCGGCGCCGAGCTGCGCCGCTCATACGACACCGACGAGATGACCAAGAAGATCGTCGACATGGCGCTGCCGCTCGAGGGGGTCGTGCGCAACGACTCGATCCACGCTGCCGCGGTCGTGATCGGCGACCGGCCGCTGACCGAGTACCTGCCGCTGCAGCAGAAGGGCGTCGACTCCGAGGTCGTCACCCAGTTCTCGATGAACGACGTCGACGCCCTCGGCCTGCTCAAGATGGACTTCCTCGGCCTGCGCAACCTGGATGTGATCGACCGCGCGGTCGAGGTGATCGAGCAGTCGCGGGGCGTGCGCCTCGACATGGACGCGCTGCCGCTCGACGACAAGAAGACGTACGAGATGATGGCGCGCGGCGAGGCCACCGGCGTGTTCCAGTTCGAGTCGTCGGGCATGCGCGATGCGCTGCGGCTCGTGAAGCCGACCGAGTTCGAGGACCTGATCGCACTCAACGCCCTCTACCGGCCCGGGCCGATGCAGTTCATCCCCGACTACGCCAAGAACAAGGCCGATCCGTCGCGGGTGAAGTACGAGGACGAGCGCCTGCGCGCGCTGCTCGAGGGCACGCACGGCATCTGCATCTACCAGGAGCAGTTCATGGAGATCGCCAAGGCCGTCGCCGGGTTCTCGCCCGCCGAGGCCGACGATCTGCGCAAGGCGATCGGCAAGAAGGTCGCGAGCCTGATGGCGTCGCTGAAGGAGAAGTTCATCCAGGGCTGCGCCGGCAACGGCGCCTCCGAGGCGGTCGGGCGGGCGCTGTGGGCCAAGATCGAGGTCGCCGCCGACTACGCCTTCAACAAGGCCCACGCTGCCTGCTACGCGCTCATCGCCTATCGCACCGCCTACCTGCGCGCGAACTATCCGGCCGAGTACATGGCGGCCCTGATCTCGTCGGTCATGTCCACCAAGGACCGCGTGCCGTACTACGTCACCGAGTGCGCCGACATGGGCCTCGAGGTGCTGCCGCCGGACGTCAACTCGAGCCGGTCGGACTTCACGGTCGTCGACGGCCGCATCCGCTTCGGCCTGTCGGCGGTGAAGCGGGTCGGCGACGGGGCCGTGCGCGCGATCATCACGGCCCGCGACGAGCGCCCGATCGAGTCGATCTGGGACTTCTGCGAGCGGGTGGACATGTCGGTCGTGAACCGGGGCATGCTCGAGAGCCTGATCGCCTGCGGGGCGCTCGACTCCACCGGCGCCTCCCGCTGCGGCATGAACGAGGTGCTCGAGCGCGCGCTGGCAAACGGGCAGAAGACCCAGGCCGACGCGATGGTCGGGCAGGGGTCGATCTTCGACCTCGAGGGCGACGGCACGAACGGCTCCGGCCCGATCGCCCGCAGCCACCCGCCGGTCACGGCCGAGGAGTGGCCGCGCGACGAGCTCCTACGGCGCGAGAAGGAGGTGCTCGGCCTGTACGTCTCGAGCCACCCGCTCGCGCCCCTGCGCGACCAGCTTGCGCGCAAGGTCGACGTGCCGCTGCGGGCGCTCGGCGAGATGGCCGACGGCAAGGTGATCACGGTGGGAGGCATCGTTTCGGGCCTGCGCCAGCTGCTGACGAAGAAGGGCGACCAGATGGCGGTGGCCGAGCTCGACGACATCACCGCGACCGCCGAGGTGGTCGTGTTCGCGAGCACGTGGGAGCTGTGCCGGACGACGCTTCGCCCCGACGCGATCGTGCTCGTGAAGGGTCGCGTCGACCGCCGCGACGCGGGCAAGGTGCAGCTGCTCGCGCTCGAGGTGACGCCGTTCGAGGCCGTCCCCGATCAGGAGGTCGTGCGGCTGCGCGTCGACGCCCGCGTCGTCGCCGCCGGGGTGATGGACGAGCTGAAGACGCTGATCGGCGAGTACCCCGGCCAGGCGCCCGTCGAGCTCGAGGTGCATACCTCGGCGGGGCCGAAGATGCTGCGCCTGGGACCGGGCTTCCGCGTGCAGCCCGACGGCGACTTCCTGGCCGAGGCGCGCGCCCTGCTCGGGGCCGCGGCGTTGGTGTGAGCCGCCCGCGGGCCTAGAATCCAGCCTTCGTGATCGTCTCCGACCTCATGCTCGACCTGGACGTGTTCCAGGGGCCGTTCGATCTGCTGCTCGCGCTCGTCATGCGCGAGGAGATCGAGCTGGCCGAGTTGCCGATCGCCGAGGTGGTCGTCGCCTACGTCGAGCATGCCTACGACGACGGCGTGCTCGACCTCGAGTCGGCCAGCGAGTTCCTGGTGCTGATCGCGGCCCTGCTCGAGATCAAGGTGCGGCTGCTCTTCCCGGGCGAGGAGGACGAGGAGGAGGCGTTCACGGCCGAGGAGGCCGAGGCCGAGTTGCTGGCACGGCTGATGCAGTACCGCCGCTTCGCTGCGGCCGCGCGCTGGCTGACGGCGCGGGCCGGCGAGGAGCTGCGCGTCTTCCGGGCCGGTCCGGCGCCGCTCGCGCCCAGGCCTGCGCCCGAGGTGGTGCCGTTCTCGGAGGACCCGTGGGCGCTGCATGCCGCGATCGGCCGGCTGCTCACGCCGCCGCCCGAGATCGACCTGACGGTCGTCCGCCGCCGGCTCGTGCCGGTGAGCCACTTCGTCGACGAGTTCCGCCGGCTCCTGCGCGACCGGCGCGCGTTCGCGTTCGACGAGGCCGTCGAGGGGCTCGACCGGCTCGCCCAGGCGGCCGCGTTCCTGGCCGTGCTCGAGCTCTACAAGAGCGGCGAGGTGATCCCCGACCAGCCGGCCGTGTTCGGGCCGATCAGCGTGACCAGGCGCGGCACGCCGACCGGCGCGCGGGCGATCGCCTGATGGCCGAGCTCACCCACACCGTCGAGGCGCTGCTCTTCGTCGCGTCCGAGCCGCTCACGGTGCGCGAGCTGGCGGCGCTCACGGAGGCCCCGCCGGCCCGGGTCGAGCGGGCGCTCGACGCGCTCGCAGACCGCTACGGCGAGGGCCGCTCCGGCGTCGTGCTCGAGCGGGTGGCCGGCGGCTACGGCTTCCGCGCCTCGCAGGCCACCGCGGCCGCCTGCGCACGGCTCGTCAACCGGGCGCAGTCCCGCGCGCTCAGCCAGGCCGCGACCGAGACGCTCGCCGTCGTCGCGTACCTCGGCCCGGTGTCGCGGCCCGAGATCGCCCGTATCCGCGGCGTCGCGGCGGACTCGGCCGTGGCCGGGCTGCTCGAGCGCGGGCTGATCGAGGAGTCGGGCCGCGGCGAGACGCCCGGCCAGCCGGTGCTCTACCGCACGACGAACCTGTTCGAGCGCACGTTCGGCCTCGAGGATGGCCTCGCGACCCTCCCCGGCCTGGGCGACTTCGATCTGCCGGAAGCCGATCACGAGGCGTTGCGGGCGCGGCTGCACGTCGTCGCCGACCAGCGTGCCGGTCAGGCTTAACCGCTACCTGGCGTCCACGGGAGTGGCCTCGCGCCGGGCGGCCGACGAGTACATCCGCGCGGGCCGCGTGACCGTGAACGGCACGCCCGGCGAGCTGGGGACGTTCGTCACCGACGCCGACGACGTGCGCGTCGACGGCCGCCGGGTGGTCGTCGAGCCGGAGATGGTCGTCCTGCTGAACAAGCCGGCCGGGGTGGTCACCACCGCGAGCGACCCGCAGCGCCGGCCGACGGTCGTCGCGCTGGTCGACGTCCCCGTGCGGCTGTTCCCGGTCGGCCGGCTCGACCGCGAGACGACGGGCGCGCTGATCCTCACGAACGCGGGCGATCTCGCCGACCGGCTCATGCACCCGCGCCACGGCGTGCCGAAGACCTACATCGCCACCGTGGCGGTCGATCCACCCCCGGCGGTGATCCGCCGGCTGCGCGAAGGGGTGGAGCTCGACGACGGCCGCACGGCGCCCGCGACGGTGCGCATCGCCGGCAAGGGCCGGGTCGAGATCACGATCCACGAGGGCCGAAACCGGCAGGTGCGGCGCATGCTGGCCGCCGTCGGCCATCCCGCGCGCGCCCTGCACCGCTCGCGCTACGCCGGCCTCGGGCTGGGCAACCTCCGGCCCGGCGAGTGGCGCGAGCTCGAGGACGCCGAGGTGGAGGCGCTGCGGCGTGCATGACGCGGTCGTCGTCGGCGCGGGGCTCTCCGGCCTCACCGCCGCGCACCGCCTGGCCGCCGCGGGCGCCGACGTCGTCGTGCTCGAGGCCGGCGACCGTGTCGGCGGCAGGGTGTGGACGCCGGCGGCCGACGGGATGCGCTTCGAGGCAGGTGGGGAGGCGGTCGACTACGCGAACACCGCGCTGCGCAGGGTGGCCGATGAGGTCGGGGCCGAGCTGCGGCTGTCGGAGGTCGGGTGGGGTGACCACGGGCCGGTGCCTGTGACCTGGCACGTGGCCGGCCGCAGCTTCGCGCAGGCCACCGGGGCCTATCTGCGCCTGTCGGCCGAGATCGATCGGCTCGGGACGGTGCCTGACCCGGCTGCCGACGGCGTCACGGTCGAGGGGTGGCTGCGCGCCGATGGCGCGACTCTGCCCGAGCGGGCGGTGTGCGAGACGGCCATCTCCGTGACAGCGTCGACCGTGCCGCTGAGGGCGATGTCGCTGCAGGCGCTCGCGCGCAAGCATGCGGCCCGGGATGGGGCCGGCGACGGCTCGGAGCTGCGCTTCCGCGACGGCGCCGGCGGGTTTGCCGAGCACATCGCCGCCGGCCTGGGCGAGCGCGTGCGGCTGCGGCAACGGGTCGCCGCGGTGCGCGCCCGCGGTGGGATGGTCGCCGTCGAGTCGCCCGGGGCGCCGCCGGTGCATGCGCGCCGGGCCGTGATCGCGGTGCCGCTGCACGCGCGAGCCAGGATCACCGGGCTGCGGCCCACGCCCGTCGGCCGCTACGGGATCGCCGTCAAGTCGTTCCTGATCCTCGCCGCCGACCTGCCCGCCGGCGCGCCTGCGGCTGTCGTCACCGACACCACGATCGGCTATGCCTACCGCCACGGCCCGCGCACGCTCGGAAGCTTCGTCGGTTCGACACCGGCCGCTTGGCTGCTGCGCCAGCCACGGGCGGCCGCCGATCGAGCCGTCGCCGAAGCGGTGCGGGCGTGCTTCGGCGCGCGCCTCGAGCGGGTCGTGCGCGTCGCCTACCCGCGCAGCTACCTGATCTTCGCTCCTGGGGAGCTGGACGGCTGGGGTGCGCATCTGGGCGACCCGGACGGGCCCGTGCACTACGCCGGCGCCGAGACGTCGGCCCTGCCGAGCTTCATGGAGGGCGCGGTGCAGGCGGGCGAGCGCGCCGCCGCCGAGGTCAGAACGGCGGCGTGAGGTCGGTCCTCGATCAGCCGCGCGGGACGAAGCCCATCCGCTCCTTCATGCGCCCGATCGTCTCGCCGGCCACGGACTCGGCCCGCTCGGCGCCCGCGG
This sequence comes from uncultured Actinomycetes bacterium, assembly GCA_963825325.1. Lineage (GTDB taxonomy): Bacteria > Actinomycetota > Thermoleophilia > Gaiellales > JAICJC01 > JAICJC01. The sequence goes on along the minus strand of CAWGSU010000006.1, from coordinate 106,624 downwards.
CGAGCACCGCACGCAGGTGGGCCGGGTCGGCGCGCAGCTCGAGGTAGCGCTCGCGCACCGGCCGCAGGTATTCGACGACGGCATCGGCGACGTCGGTCTTGAACTGGCCGTAGCCCGATCCGTCGTAGGCGGCCTCGACCTGCTCGGGAGTGCGCCCGGTCGCGACGCCGAGGATCTCGATCAGGTTCGCGATCCCCTCCTTGCCCTCGCCCCGGCGCACCTCGCGGCCCGAGTCGGTCACGGCTGAGCGCACCTTCTTCGCCACCACCTCGGGCGGGTCGACCACGAGCACCGTGCCCTGCGGGGTGCCGCCGGTCGTCGACATCTTCCGCGTCGGCTCCTGCAGGTCCATCACCCGCCCGCCCGCGCTGGGGATGGCCGCCTCGGGCAGCCGCAGTGTCTCGCCGTAGCGCGAGTTGAAGCGCTGGGCGATGTTGCGGGCGAGCTCGAGGTGCTGGCGCTGGTCGTCGCCGACCGGGACGCGGTCCGTCTGGTAGAGCAGGATGTCCGCCGCCTGCAGCACCGGGTAGGTGAAGAGGTCGACCGTCACGGACTCGCGGCCCTCGCTCTTGTCCTTGAACTGCGTCATCCGCTGCAGCTCGCCGAAGCTCGCGACGGAGCCGAGCAGCCACGCGCCCTCGGAGTGCTGTGGCACGTGGCTCTGCACGAACAGCGTGCAGCGGTCGGGCTCGAGGCCCGCGCCGAGCAGCGTGGCGGCCGTGTCGAGGGTGTTCTCGGCCAGCGTCGCCGTGTCGTAGGGCACCGAGATCGAGTGCAGGTCGACGATGCAGTAGAACGCCTCGCCCAGGCTCTGGTCGCTGACGTAATGGCGGATCGCCCCGATGTAGTTGCCCAGATGCTTCTGGCCCGTGGGCTGGATGCCGGAGAAGACGCGGGTCATGGGTCGGGCCACTGTAGCCAACCAAAGAGCGGGACTTCGGCAGCATGGGCATCGGTAACATGCGACGCAAATGGCAGCCCCTCCGTCCACCTGGTCTCCGTCGTCGTGGCGCTCGATCCCGGCCGAGCAGCAGCCGGAGTGGCCCGACAGCGAGCACGCCCGCGACGTGCGCGAGCGGCTGCTCGGGATGCCGCCGCTCGTGTTCGCCGGCGAGGCGCGCAACCTGCAGGCGACCCTGGCCGAGGTGGCCGCCGGGCGCGGCTTCCTGCTCCAGGCGGGCGACTGCGCCGAGTCCTTCGGCGACTTCTCGGCGGTGACGATCCGCGAGAAGCTGAAGATCATGCTGCAGATGGCCGCGGTGCTGACCTACGGCGCCATGCTGCCCGTGGCGAAGGTGGGGCGGATCGCCGGCCAGTTCACGAAGCCGCGCTCGTCACCGCTCGAGGTCGTGGACGGCGTCGAGCTGCCCAGCTTCCGCGGCCACATGGTGCACGACGACGCGCCCACGCTCGCAGCCCGCACGCCCGACCCCGAGCGGATGGTGCAGGGCTACCACCAGTCGGCCGCGACGCTCAACCTGCTGCGCGCGTTCACGAAGGGCGGATTCGCCGACCTGACGAAGGTGCATCTGTGGAACCAGGAGTTCGTCGCCAGCTCGCCCGAGGGGCGCCGCTACGAGCGGATCGCGGCCGAGATCGAGCGCGCGCTCGCCTTCATGGCCGCATGCGGCATCGACCTCGAACGGGAGCGGCGGCTGCACGAGGTGGACGTGTGGACGAGCCACGAGGGCATCCTGCTCGACTACGAGGAGGCGCTCACGCGGCGCGACTCGCTCACCGGCCGCTGGTATGACTGCTCGGCGCACATGCTGTGGGTCGGCGAGCGCACCCGCGCGCCCGACGGCGCCCACGCCGAGTTCTTCGCCGGCGTCGGCAACCCGCTCGGCTGCAAGATCGGCCCGACGGCGACGCCGGCCGACGTGCTCGACCTGTGCGAGCGGCTCGACCCCGACCGCACGCCCGGCCGGCTCACGCTGATCTGCCGGATGGGCGCGGGCCGCGTGGCCGACGCGCTGCCGCCGATCGTGCAGGCCGTGACCGAGGCCGGCCATCCGGTCGTGTGGGCATGCGATCCCATGCACGCGAACGTGTTCCGCACCCCGTCGGGCTACAAGACGCGCCGGTTCGAGGACATCATGGCCGAGATCGGGGGCTTCTTCGCCGTCTGCCGCGAGGCCGGCGTCTGGCCGGGCGGCGTGCATCTCGAGTTCACCGGCGAGGACGTCACGGAGTGCCTCGGCGGTGCCGACTCGGTGCTCGAGGATCAGCTGAGCGTCCGCTACCACACGCTGTGCGACCCGCGCCTGAACGCGCGCCAGTCGCTCGACCTGGCGTTCCGCCTGGCCGAGCTCATGCGGTCGGAGCAGCCGGCCCCGGCGCCGGGTGGGGGAGTGACCTGATGCGAGTCGCCGTCGTCGGCCTCGGCCTGATCGGCGGCTCGGTCGGCCTGGCCGCCGCAGCGCGCGGCGACGAGGTGGTCGCGTTCGACCCCGATCCTGACGCGGCCGCGGCCGGGCTCGAGCGCGGCGCCGCCGCCCGCGTCGAGGACTCGATCGAGGCCGCCGTCGCCGATGCCGACCTCGCCGTCGTGTGCGGGCCGGTCGCGCGGCTGCCCGAGCTCGTGACGCGCACGCTCGAGGCGACGGGCCCCGGCTGCGCGGTCTCCGACGTCGGCTCGACGAAGGCGCGGCTGATGGCCGCGGCCGGCGCGAGCGGGCGCTTCGTCGGCGGCCACCCGGTGTGCGGGTCCGAGGCGCGCGGCGTGCGCCACGCCCGCGCCGACATGTTCGCGGGCGCGACCTGGTTCCTGACCCCCGTCGCGGCGACCGATCCCGTCTGCCACCGGCGCCTGCACACGTTCGTCGCCGCGCTCGGCGCGCGGCCGGTGGCCATCGACCCCGACGCCCACGACCGGCTGGTCGCGCTCACGAGCCATCTGCCGCACGCGATCGCAAACGTGCTGATGAACCAGGCCGGCGCGGGGCGCGTCGACGGCCACGACCCGCTCGCCGCGGTGGGCGGCTCGTTTCGCGACATGACCCGGGTGGCGGGCGCGAACGCCCGCATCTGGGTGGACATCTTCCTCGACAACCGCGACGCCCTGCTCGACGGGCTGCGCGAGCACACCCGGCGCATCGACGAGCTCACGCGCGCGCTCGAGCGCGACGACGCGGGCTTCATCGCCCGCTGGGTGGCCGAGGCCTCGGGCAACCGCCGCCGGCTGCTGCAGGCGGCGTACCCGGCCATGCCGGAGGAGCTCTACCGGGTGCGCGTGCACGTGCCCGACCGGCCCGGCGTGCTCTCGGGGATCACGCAGGCGCTCGGCGCCGAGGGCATCAACATCGAGGACTTCGAGCTCCACCACATGTCGGCCGACGTCGGCGGCACCGTCGTCGTGCTCGTGGCCGGCGAGGAGCAGGCCCAGCGGGCCGTCGACCTGCTCGACGCGCAGGGCTACGGCGCTGTTGCGACCGCGGCGGTGGAGCCGTGACCGCGACCGAGTCGCGTTTCGCCCCGGCCGGCGCCATATCCGGCGAGCTGAGCGTGCCCGGCGACAAGTCCATCAGCCACCGCTCGGTGCTGATCTCGGCGCTCTGCGACGGCCCGGTCGAGGTGGCCGGGTTCGGCGCGTCCGCCGACACGATGGCCACCGTGGCGGCGATGCGCGCGCTGGGCGTCGAGGTCGAGCAGCTTGCGCCCGATGCGCTGCGCGTGCACGGCGTCGGCCTGCGCGGGCTGCGCGCGCCCGCCGACCGCATCGACGTCCGCAACGCGGGCACGCTGATGCGGCTCCTGCCGGGGGTCCTGGCCGGGCAGACCGGGGAGTTCGTGCTCGATGGCGACGAGAGCATCCGCCGCCGGCCGATGGGCCGCATCGCGGGCCCGCTCGCCGAGATGGGTGTGGCCCTGGAGACCACCGACGGGTACCCGCCGGTGCGGATGGAGGTCTCGGGAGCCGTCGCCCCGATCACCTACCGGCTGCCCGTCGCCTCGGCCCAGGTGAAGTCGTGCCTGCTCCTGGCCGGCCTCTTCGCCGACCACGGAATGACGGTGATCGAGGAGCCGGTCGCCACGCGCGACCACACCGAGCGCATGCTGCGCCAGGCCGGGGCGCCCGTCGACCGCCGCCCCGGCCGCGTCGCCGTGTCGCCGGTCGCCAGCCTGCACCTGGACGAGGTGCTCGTGCCCGGCGACTTCTCCTCAGCCGCGCCCTTCGTGGCGGCGGCCACCATCGTGCATGGCTCCGGCCTCACGCTGCGTGGCGTGGGGATCAACCCAACGCGCACGGGCCTGCTCACCGTGATGGAGCGGATGGGCGCGCGCGTGGGCCTCTTCAACCGCCGCCTCGCCGGTGCCGAGCCGGTCGCCGACATCGAGGTGCGCCCGGCCGAGCTGGTCGCCACCGAGGTCGAGCCAGAGCTCGTGCCGGCGCTGATCGACGAGCTGCCGCTGGTGGCGCTGCTCGCCTGCTTCGCCCACGGGGTCACGGTGATCCACGGGGCGGGGGAGCTCCGGGTGAAGGAGTCCGACCGCATCGCCACAGTGGCCGAGGCGCTGAACGCGGTCGGCGGCCACGTGGAGGCGCTCGAGGACGGCTTCCGCATCCGCGGCGTGCCTTCGCGCCTTCGGGGCGGCAGCGTCGACGCCGCCGGCGACCACCGCGTGGCCATGCTCGGCGCCGTCGCCGGCGTGTGCTCGCAGCACGGCGTCGCGGTGCACGGATCCGACGCCCTCGGCGTGAGCTTCCCCGACTTCTCGGAGCGCCTGGCCGGAGTGACGGCGTGAGGCGCGGGTGGTGATCACGATCGACGGGCCCGCCGGCGCCGGGAAGAGCACCGTGGCGCGGGCGGTCGCAGAGCGCCTGGGCTATGCCTACGTCGACACCGGCTTGATGTACCGCGAGCTGACCGCCGCGGCGATGCAGCACGGCGTCGACCCGGACGACGGCGACGCGCTGGCCGCGCTCGTCGGCACGCTTCCGGCAGCGCCCGTCGATCTGCGCAGCGAGGCGGTCTCGGCCCGGGTGAGCGCCGTCTCGCGGCACCCCCAGGTGCGCGACCGCATGCGCGCGCGCCAGCGGGCGCTCGCCCATGATGCGGTGCTCGAAGGGCGCGATACCGGCACCCGCGTGTGTCCCGACGCCGAGGTGAAGGTGTACCTGACGGCGTCGATCGACGCGCGCGCGCGGCGCCGCGCCGCCGATCTGGGCATGGGCGCGGCCGAGGTCTCGGCGACCATCGCCGCCCGCGATCAGGGCGACGCCGAGCAGCTCGCACCCGCGCCTGACGCGCACACGATCGACACGTCCGCGCTGACGGTGGCCGAGGCGGTCGAGCGCGTCCTCGCGCTCGTCGAGGCGGCGGCGTGACCGCGGCCGACCTCGCCGCATTCGACCGCTCGTGGCGGGTGCTGCGCCTCGTCCTCGGGACGATCATGCAGGTGTTCCTGCGACCGCACGTGGAGGGGGTCGAGAACGTCCCCCGCACCGGCCCGGTGCTGTTCGTGTCGAACCACGGGTCGTGGTGGGACATCCCGGCCGTCGGGCAGGTGCAGCCGCGCACGATCCGCTACATGGCCAAGTCCGAGCTCTTCCGCATCCCGATCTTCGGGCGCGTGATCGCCTGGGGCGGGGCCTTCCCGGTGCGCCGCGGCGAGGCCGATCGCGACACGCTTCGCACCGTGCACGACACGCTCGCCGCGGGCGGCACGGTCGGGATCTTCATCCAGGGCCACCGCCAGGCGGAGCTCGAGGGCGCCAAGGCCGGGGCGGGCCGCTGTGCGGTGGTCGAGGACGTGCCGGTCGTGGCGGTCGCGGTCCGCGGCACGCGCGACTGGCGGCCGGGACGGCCGGTGAGCATCGCGTTCGGCGCACCTCGGCGCTACGAGCGCGGCGAGCGGCGCGCGGCCCAGGCCTACCGCGAGACCGCCGACGAGCTGATGGCCGAGATCCGTTCCATGCACGAGCGGTTCGGATGAGCGCGAACGCGGAGCGGGTGGGTGTCGTCGCCGTGGTCGGCTTCCCCAACGCCGGCAAGTCGACGCTCGTGAACCGGCTCACGTCGTCGCGGCACGCCGTCGTCGACGAGCGGCCGGGCGTGACGCGCGACCGCAACGAGATGGCCTGTGACTGGCGCGGCCGCTCGTTCGTCCTGATCGACACCGGCGGTGTCGACGGCGGCGACGACTCGCCCATGCAGGCGCAGGTCGCCGCGCAGGCGCGCCGGGCCGTCGAGGAGGCGGACGTCGTCGTGGTCGTGATCGACGCCCGCGCCGGCCTCGCGGCGGGCGACGAGGAGATCGCCCAGATCCTGCGCCGCTCGCACCGGCCGGTGATCGTCGCCGCGAACAAAGTGGACGACGCCGCCCACGAGGCGGCCGCGCTCGACCTGCACCGGCTCGGCCTGGGCGAGCCGATCCCCGTCTCGGCGCTGCACGGCCGCGGCGCCGGCGAGCTGCTCGACGCGCTCGTCGAGCGGCTGGACGCGGTCGAGGGCGGCGGCCGCCCGGTCGACGACGGCGCCGACGAGATCGCCGTCGCGATCCTCGGCCGCCCGAACGTCGGCAAGTCGTCGCTCCTGAACGCGATCCTCGGCCGGCCGCGCGTGATCGTCTCGGAGCAGCCGGGGACGACCCGCGACGCCATCGACACGCCGTTTCAGCGCGGCGAGCGCCGCTTCCGCCTGATCGACACGGCCGGCCTGAGACGCAAGCGCAAGCACCGCCAGGGCGTGGAGTACTACAGCGAGGTGCGCGCTCTGGCCGCCGCCGAGCGCGCCGACGTGGCGCTCGTTCTGATCGACTCGTCGCAGGGTCTCGTGGAGGGCGATCTGGCGGTGGCCGACGTGGCCCGCAAGGCGGGGTGCGCAACGCTCGTCGTGCTCTCGAAGTGGGATATCGCCGAGACGACCGTCGAGGACGTGGCCGAGCGCCTGGGCGGCAAGCTGCGCCAGCGGCCGGCGATCATCACCTCTTCCGCGCTCACGGGCCGCAATGTCGAGAAGCTGCTCGACGCGATCGAGGAGCTCTTCGAGCGCTACATCTCGCGGGTGCCGACCGGGCAGCTGAACCGGGCCATGGCCGAGATCACGGCGATGCGCGAGCCGCCCCGCCAGGGCCGGCGGCGCCTGAACATGCTCTACGCGACCCAGTACCGGACGCGCCCGCCGCGCTTCCGCATCGTCACGAACGACCGCGGCCTCGTCACCCGCGACTACGGCTACTTCGTCGAGAACCAGCTGCGCCGCCGGCTTGGCCTCGAGGGCGTCCCCGTCGTGGTCGACTTCACGACCAGGTCGTGATCGCGCGGGTGCACCCGCTGGTCACCGCCCGGGCGGTCGACCACGCGTTCGACTACGCCGTGCCCGCCGACATGGCGGGCGCGATCGCACGCGGAGCGCTGGTGGAGGTCGAGCTGGGGCCGCGGACGGTGCGTGGGATCGTGACCGAGGTACGGGCGGGGGACGACGAGGGCCTGAAGCAGGTGGTGCGCATCGACGGCACCGTCTCCGAGCCGCTGCTCGCCCTGGCAGAGTGGATCGCCGCCACCTACGCCTCGACGCTGCCGCGGGCGGTCGCGCTGGTGATCCCCCCGCCCGCCGGGGTGCGGGCGCCCGACCCGTGGGTGCGGCTCGTGAGCATGGAGGGCGCGACCGCGCGTCAGGCCGAGGTGCTCGCCCAGATCGGCCTCGCGCCGCTGCCGCTCTCCGACCTCGTGGCGGCGGCCGGCACGACGCGCGAGACGGTGCGGCGGATGGCGCAGCGCGGCCTGGTCGCCCTCGACCCGGCGCCGCGGGCGTTCGCCGACGACGTGCGGGTGACGCTCACGCCCGATCAGGAGACGGCTGTCGCCGCCTGCGCCGATGCGCTGGCGGCGGGGGGCGGCGACGTGCTTGTGCACGGAGTCACCGGCTCGGGCAAGACCGAGGTCTACCTGCGCGCGATCGACGCCGCGCTCGAGCAGGGGCGCGGCGCCATCGTGCTCGTGCCGGAGATCGCGCTCACGCCGCAGACCGCCGCGCGCTTCACGGCCCGCTTCGGGCACACGGTCGCCGTCCTTCACAGCGGCATCTCGCCGACCCGCCGCGGCGCCGAACACGCCCGCATCGCCGCCGGCGAGGCGCGGGTCGTCGTCGGCGCGCGGTCGGCCATCTTTGCGGCCGTGCCCGACCTGGGCGTGATCGTCGTCGACGAGGAGCACGACGCCTCGTACAAGCACGAGGCCGATCCCCGCTACGACGCCCGCCGGGTGGCGGCCAAGCGCGGGCGGCTGCAGGCGGCCGTCGTCGTCTACGGCAGCGCCACGCCGCGGCCGGAGTCGTGGCACGGCATCTCGCGGCGAGTGACGCTCTCGACTCGCGTCGGCGGCCCGCTGCCCGCGGTCGACATCGTCGACCTGCGCGCCGACGGCGGCTATCCGCTGACGCGGCCGCTGATCGACGCGCTCGCGGCCATCGACGACCGCGGCGGACGCGCGATCCTGCTCCAGAACCGCCGCGGCGCGGCCTCGGCGATCCACTGCCGCACGTGCGGCCGCACCTGGCGCTGCGCCCGCTGCGACGTCTCGCTCGTGCTGCACGGCCGCCGGCTCGTCTGCCACCACTGCGGTGCCGCCGAGCCGCTGCCGCGGGCGTGCTCGACGTGCGGCTCGGTCGACCTGGCCCACCTGGGCGCCGGCACGACGCGGGTCGAGGACGAGCTGCGGACGCGCTTCCCGCGCGTCGAGGTCATGCGCCTGGATGCCGACGTCGCCGCGCACACGGGCGAGCCGGAGGCGACGCTGCGCGCGTTCCGGAGGGCCACCGCCGCCGTCCTTGTCGGCACGCAGCTCGTGGCCAAGGGGCATGACATGCCGGGCGTCTCGCTGGCGGCGGTGCTCGACGCCGATCTTGCGCTCGCGATCCCGGACTTCCGCGCCGAGGAGCGGACGTTCGGCCTGCTGACCCAGCTGGCAGGCCGGCCCGGCCGGCCCGGCGATCCCCGCGGCCGCGTCCTCATCCAGACGTGGAGCCCCGAGCTGCGGCCGGTCGTGCTCGCGGCCAGGCACGCCGTGGCGGAGTTCGTCGAGGGTGAGCTCGACCGCCGCCGCGACCTGGCCTACCCGCCGTTTCGGCGGCTGGTGCGGGTGCTGGCGGCAGGCGAGTCGGCGGCGCTTGCAAGCGACGTCGCCGGGACGATCGCCGCGGCGGCCGCACCGGCGCTTCCGGGCGACATCCTGCTCGGCCCGGCCCCGCTCCAGCGCCTGCGCGATCGCAGCCGCAGCCACGTGCTCATCAAGACCGCCCAGGCGGCCCGCGCGGCCGCCGTGCTGCGCGGTCTCCTGCGCGATCTCGCCCCCGACCTGCGCAAGGCGGGCGCGACGGCCGTGGTCGACGTCGACCCCCAGTCGTTCGGGTGAATAGAACGGGCCAGGCCCGTGGTATTCACGGTAGGGTTGCCGCATGACCAGAGCCCTCGTGATCGTCGACATCCAGAACGACTACTTCCCCGGCGGCCGTAACCCGCTCGAAGGCCCCGAGCAGGCCGCCGGCCATGCGCGCGAGCTGCTCGACTCCTTCCGCGCCTCCGGCGAGCACATCGTTCATATCCAGCACGTGTGGGACGCCCCCGACGCCGCCTATCTCGCCCCCGGCACCCCTGGCTTCGAGATCCACGAGTCGGTGCGGCCCGCCGCCGGCGAGACGGTGTTCCAGAAGGCCAACCCGAACAGCTTCCTCGAAACACCGCTCGAAGGCCATCTCCGCGACGCGGGCGTGGAGAGCCTCGTCGTCTGCGGCATGATGACCTCGATGTGCGTCGACGCGACGGTGCGCGCGGCGGTCGACCTGGGGTTCGAGACGACCCTGGTGCACGACGCGTGCGCGACGATGCCGCTCGAGTTCGGCGGCCGCTCGATTCCCGCCGCCGACGTCCACACGGCGTTCGTGGCGGCGATCGCAGACGGCTATGCCGTCGTGCTGCCGACGGCCGAGATCGCCGCCGCGCAGACGCATCGGTAGCATTCCGGCCGACATGGACGACGTCGAAGCAGAAGCGGTCATCGAGGAGACGGAGCTCGATGCCGAGCCCGACCCCGCGGTGGAGGCCGAGCGAGAGCGGCGCCGGGAGCGCGAGCGCCGCGAGCACCACGCGATGGCGATGCGGCTCGTGCGCCAGTACCCCGACCCGGCGCTGCGGGTGCCGGCGACCGTGATCGCGGACGTCGACGACGACGTGCGCAGCCTGGTCGAGCGGATGGCCGACATCATGCGCCGCTCGCACGGCGTCGGCCTCGCCGCCCCTCAGATCGGCGTGCTGCAGCGCGTGTTCGTGTACCGGTCGGGTGCCGACGAGCCGGTCCATGTCCTGATCAACCCGGAGCTGAGCGAGACCTCCGACGAGATGGAGGCCGACACCGAGGGCTGTCTCTCGCTGCTCGGCGGCGAGGTGACCGTCTCGGTCGATCGCCACATCCGCGTCGTCGCCCGCGGCCTCGACGAGGCCGGCGCGCCGATCGAGGTCGAGGCGGAGGGCCTGGAGGCGCGCGTGATCCAGCACGAGCTCGACCACCTCGACGGCATCCTCATCATCGACCGGGCGCCGAAGGACGATCGCCGCGCGGCGCTCAAGGAGCTGCGCCTGAAGGCGTGAGGGTTGCGTTCTTCGGCACGTCGGCGTTCGGCGCCGGCGCGCTCGAGCGGCTCGTCCGCGAGGACGGCATCGAGATCGTCCGGGTCGTCACGCAGCCCGACCGGCCCGCCGGCCGCGGACGCCGCAGCGCGTCCCCGCCCGTCGCCGTGACGGCGACCGCGCTCGGCCTGCCGCTGACCCAGACCGAGCGGGCGAGCGCCGATCCGCCCGACGCCGACGTCGGCGCCGTCGTGGCATTTGGCCAGATGCTGCGCCCACCGCTGCTGGGCGGCTACTCGCTCTTCAACCTGCACCCGTCGCTCCTGCCGCGCTGGCGCGGCGCCGCGCCGATCGAGCGGGCGGTGATGGCGGGCGACACCGAGACGGCCGCCGCCGTGATCGAACTCGTCGCCGCGCTCGACGCCGGGCCGGTCCACGGCCTCGAGCGGTTCCCGATCGGCCCGGAGGACGACGCCGGCGCGGTCGCCGAGCGCGCGCTCGCGCTGGGCGTGCCCCTGCTCGCAGAGGCGCTGCGCGGCCACACCACCGGCCGCGAGCAGGTCGGCGAGACGACGTACGCGGCCCGGATCGGCCCGGACGACCGCCGCATCGACTGGGCCCAGCCCGCCGGCCGCATCGCCGACCAGGTGCGCGGCCTTGCGCCGCACATCGGCGCCCGCACCGAACTCGACGGCGTGACGCTCACGGTGTGGCGGGCGCGGGCCGTGCCCGCCGCCGGCTCGGTGCCCGGCACAGCCGCCGTCACCGGCCCAGCGCTTCGCATCGCCTGCGGCGAGGGAGCGGTCGAGGTGCTCGACCTGCAGCCGGCCGGCAAGCGGCGGATGGCAGCGGGCGAGTACCTGCGCGGCCTGCGGGCGCCGCCGGCGCGGGCGTCGTGAGCGCGCGCCGGGTCGCGTACGAGGTCGTGCGGCGGACGTTCGAGGAGGGCGCCTACGCCGATCGCGCCTTCCCGCCCGAGGCCGATCGGGCCCACCTGGACGAGCGTGACCGCCGCCTGGCGATGCGCCTGGCCTACGGCACCGTGCAGCGTGTGCGCACGCTCGACCACGCGATGGAGACGCTCGCGTCGCGCCCGCCCGACGATCTGCAGCCGACGCTGCGCGCGGCCCTGCGACTGGGCGCGTACCAGCTGCTCTTCGCCGCGGGCATTCCCGCCCGGGCGGCGGTGAACGAGACGGTCGAGCTGGCCAAGGCCGTCGCCGGCCGCCACACGGCCGGCCTTGCGAACGCGGTCATGCGGCGGGTGGCCGAGGCGGGGCCGGAGTGGGTGGGGACGCTGCCGCCGCCGCTGCGCCATTCCTATCCCGACTGGATCGCGGCGGAGTGGACGGAGATGCTCGGCCTCGCCGAGGCCGAGGCGCTCATGGCCGCCCAGAACGAGCCACCCGAGCTGTGCGTGCGCGTCAACACGCTCCGGGCCGAGGCGCTGCACCTCGGTGTCCCGGCCCACGGCGATCCGGAGATCCCGGAGGCGCTCGTGCTCGACGCGTCCTTCGATGTGGCAGCAAGCCGCGAGCTGCGCGAGGGCCTGATCTGGCCGCAGTCGCGCGGCTCGATGCTCGCTGCGCGGGCGCTCGCCCCCGAGCCGGGCATGCGCGTGCTCGACCTCTGCTCGGCCCCCGGCGGCAAGGCCGGGCAGCTCGCGGCGATGATGGCCGACCGCGGCCGCCTGGTGTGCGTCGAGCGCCATCCCGGCCGGGCCGAGGCGCTCGGGCAGACGCTCGCGGCCCAGGGGGCCACCTGCGCCGAGGTGGTGGTCGCCGACGCGCTCGAGTTCGCGCAGGACGGCTTTGACCGCATCCTGCTCGACCCGCCCTGCTCAGGCCTCGGCGTGCTCGCCGGGAGGCCCGACGCCCGCTGGCGGCGCTCGCTCGCCGATGCCGAGGACGTGGCCGACCTGCAGGGGCGCATGCTCGCCCACGCCCGCGGCCTGCTCGCCCCCGGCGGCCGCCTCGTCTACTCGGTGTGCACGATCCGGCGGGCCGAGTGCGCGGGCGTCGTCGCCGGCGGCCGCCAGACCCTGCCGCACCGGGACGGCACCGACGGCTTCTACGTTGCCATCGTCTAGAGTCGCGCCGATGCGCTCCTGGCCTCGAGACGTACGGGTCGCGCCCTCGATCCTCTCTTCCGATTTCGGCCGTGTCCGCGAGCAGGTGAGCGAGGTGATGGAGGCGGGCGCCCGGGTGATCCACGTCGACGTGATGGACGGGCACTTCGTCCCGGTGATCACGTTCGGGCCGAAGATGCTCGCCGACGTGGCCGGCGTGATCCACGACCACGACGGCTTCGCCGACGTGCACCTGATGATCGAGCAGCCCGAGCGCCACCTGGCCCAGTTCGCCGAGGCGGGCGCCGACAGCATCACGGTGCACGTCGAGACCTGCCCGCACCTGCACTACACGCTGCAGATGATCCACGACCTCGGCTGCCGGGCCGGCGTCACCCTGAACCCGGGCACGCCGGTCGAGGCGATCGCCGAGGCGGCGCGCTACGCCGACGTGCTGCTGTGCATGAGCGTGAACCCGGGCTGGGGCGGCCAGAAGTTCATCCCGGCGACGCTCGACCGCCTGCCGCGGATGCGCGCCCTGGCCGGCGCGCGCGACGGCGTCGCCGTCGAGGTCGACGGCGGCATCCACGAGGCCACGATCGCCGCTGCCCGCGAGGCCGGCGCGAACATCCTCGTCGCCGGGTCGGCGATCTTCGGGGCGGCGAGCCCCGCGGACGCCTATCGCGGCCTGGTCGACCGCGTCGCGGTCTCCGGCGCGCGCACGTCCTCGTGATCGACGCTGCGGACCGCGCTCACCTGGATCGGTGCGCGGAGCTCGCCGAGCGCGGCCGGCGCACGGCGGCGCCCAACCCGGTGGTCGGCGCCGTGGTGGTGCGCGACGGCGTCACCCTCGGCGAGGGCTGGCACGAGCGCCCCGGCGGCGACCACGCCGAGGTGGCGGCGCTGCGCGCGGCAGGGGATGCCCGCGGCGCGACCGTCTACGTGAACCTGGAGCCGTGCAGCCACCACGGCCGCACGCCGCCGTGCGCGGACGCGCTCATCGCGGCCGGCGTGGGCCGGGTCGTGACCGCGATGATCGACCCCACCGACAAGGTTAACGGCAGCGGCGTCGCGCGGCTGCGCGCGGCCGGGCTCGCGGTCGATGTCGCGGGCGGCGACGTCGAGGTGGCGCGCCCGCCGCCAGAACGCGTGGTGGCTCTCGCTCGCGCTGCACAGCCGTCCGCACGTGACCTACAAGGCCGCGGTGAGTGCCGACGGCCGTACGGCGTCGCCGGCCGGCCCGCGCTGGATCTCGTCGACCGAGAGCCGGGCGCGCGTCCACGAGCTGCGCGCGCAGATGGGCGCCGTGGCCGTCGGCATCGGCACCGCGCTCGCCGACGATCCGCTGCTGACCGCGCGCGACGTCGACCCGCCCGCCGAGCGCCAGCCGCTGCGGGTGGTCTTCGACCGGGCGGCCCGGCTGCCCCACGGATCGCAGCTCGTCCGCAGTGCCGCGCAGGACGCGCCGGTGCTCGTCGTGTGCGCGCCTGGGGCGGCGGCGATCACGGCCGCCGGGGTGCAGATGCTGCCGGTCGCCGGCATCGCCGAGGCGCTCGCCGAGCTCGGCCGCCGCCGCATCTCGGCGCTGCTGCTCGAGGGCGGAGCGACGCTCGCGACGGCCTTTCTCGACGCCGGGCTGATCGACCGGGTGATGCTCTTCACGGCGCCGATCGAGCTCGGCCGGGGCCCCGCGCTCTTCACCCGGCCGGTGGAGCTGCCCGCGCCGGTGAGCGTTGCCTCATCGGGGCCGGATATCCTGAGCGTGAGCGAGCTTCGGGAGCCCTGAGCAGATCTTCACCGGCATCGTCAGCGAGATCGGAACGATCGAGGCGATCGCGGCGACGGCCGCGGGCGCTGCGCTGCAGGTTTCGGCGGCCGAGACCGCCGCCGGGTGCCGGGTGGGCGACTCGGTGTCGCTGGACGGCTGCTGCCTCACGGCCGTTGCGATCGACGCCGGCGGCGTGATGGCGTTCGAGGCCGTCGCCGAGACGCTGCGGCGAACGACGCTCGGCGACCGCGCGGCGGGCGACCGCGTGAACGTGGAGCCCGCGATGCGCATGAGCGACCGGCTCGGCGGCCACATCGTGCAGGGTCACGTCGACGGCGTCGGCACGGTCGCCGCGGTCGAGCCCGACGGCGATGGCGTGCGGATCACCTTCGACGCGCCAGCGGCGGTGCTGCGCTACATGATCGAGAAGGGGTCGGTGTGCGTGTCGGGCGTCAGCCTCACCGTCACCGCCTGCGACGATGAGACCTTCGCGGTCGCGCTCATCCCGTACACCCGCGCAGCGACGACGCTCGGTCAGCTCGCACCGGGCGCGCGCGTCAACCTCGAGGCCGACCTGGTCGGCAAGTACATCGAGAAGCTGGTCGGCGCGGCCGCGCTGATACCATCGAACCAGCCGTCATGACGATCCGCGCCGAATATCTGGAGGCATATCCCGGCATCGACGCCTCGACGTTCGCAACCGTCGAGGAGGCGATCGCCGAGATCAAGGCGGGGCGCATGGTCGTGGTCGTCGACTCGCCCGACCGTGAGAACGAGGGCGACCTGTGCATGGCCGCCGAGCACGTCACGCCCGACGCGGTCAACTTCATGGCCACGCACGCCCGCGGCCTGATCTGCCTGGCGCTCGAGGAGGGCCGCTGCGACGAGCTCGGCCTGTACCCGATGACGAGCCACAACGAGACGCCGCTCGGCACCGCCTTTACGGTGTCGGTCGAGGCGCGCACCGGCGTGTCGACCGGCATCTCGGCCGCCGATCGCGCCCACACGATCCAGGTCGCCATCGACCCCGCCACCAAGGCCGGCGACCTCGTCCAGCCGGGGCACGTGTTCCCGCTGCGGGCGCGCGGCTACGGCGTGCTCGAGCGGATGGGGCAGACTGAGGCGTCCGTCGATCTCGCCCGCCTGGCCGGCCTCACGCCTGCCGGCATGATCTGCGAGATCATGAACGACGACGGCACCATGGCGCGGGTGCCCGACCTGGCCGCCTACTGCATCCGTCACGGCCTGAAGATGATCACCGTCTCCGACCTGGTCGCCTACAGGCGCCGGACGGAGCGGCTCGTCGAGCGCATCGCCATCGCCGACATGCCGACCAAGTACGGCCCGTTCGCCGCCTACGGCTACCGCTCGGTGACCGACGGCCAGCAGCACGTCGCGCTCGTGTGCGGCGAGGTGGCCGGCAAGTCCGACGTGCTCGTCCGGGTGCACTCCGAGTGCCTCACGGGCGACGTTTTCGGCTCGTTCCGGTGCGACTGCGGCGAGCAGCTCGAGCGGGCGCTCTCCCAGATCGCGCAGGAAGGTTGCGGGGTGCTGCTGTATCTCGCCCAGGAGGGCCGCGGCATCGGCCTGCTGAACAAGCTGCGCGCCTACGAGCTGCAGGAGCACGGCTACGACACGGTCGACGCGAACATCCACCTCGGATTCCCGGTCGACTCGCGCGACTACAGCGTCGGCTACCAGATCCTCGCCGACCTCGGCCTGACGTCGATCCGCGTCCTCACGAACAACCCGCGCAAGCTCGAGGGCCTCGACGGCTACGGCCTCACCGTGACCCAGCACCTGCCGATCGAGGCGGAGCCGAACACGTTCAACGCCGAGTACCTGCGCACGAAGCGGCAGCGGATGGGCCACATCCTGCACCATCAGGGCCTGCGGCTGCCCGAGGACGACTCCACGGAGCACCCGCATTGAGCGACCAGGGCGCGGGCGTGCTCACGGTGCCCGAGGGATGTCACGGGATCACGGCGCCGCCGATGGCCGAGATGGCCGTCGCGGTGGTCGCCTCGCGCTACAACGCGGGCGTCGTCCAGAAGCTGCTCGACGGCGCGGTCGAGCGGCTGGTCGAGCACGGCATCGCGCGTGACCAGATCACGGTCGTGCTCGTCCCGGGCGCGTGGGAGCTGCCGCTCGCGTGCCGGCGGCTCGCCGAGGCGGGCGGCCACCAGGCCGTCGTCGCCCTCGGATGCGTCGTCCGCGGCGGCACGCCGCATTTCGAATACGTGTGCAGCGAGGCCTCGCGCGGCGTGATCCAGGCGTCGCTCGACACCGGCCTTCCGGTCAGCTTCGGCCTGCTCACGACGGACACGATCGAACAGGCGGCCGAGCGCGCGGGCGGCCAGTACGGCAACAAGGGCGCGGAGGCGGCCGATGCCGCCGTCGAGATGGCGCAGCTCATGCGCGCGCTGCCGCGCGGCCGCCGTATGTGAGCCCGCCGCGGCTGCTCGTCACCGGCGGCTCGGGCTACCTGGGGGCGGAGGTCGTGCGCCAGGCGGCCGGTGCTGGCTGGGACGCGGTCGGAACCTGCTTCTCCACGGCGGGGCCGGTGCCGCTGGACGTGCGCGATCGAGCCGCCGTTGACGCGCTCGTCGCCGAGCTGCGGCCGGACTGCGTCGTCCACACCGCCTATCTGCAGGACGGCCCGGACGCGTGGGCGACGAACGTCGACGGGTCGGCCCACGTAGCGGCGGCCGCCGTCGTGGTCGGTGCACGGCTCGTGCACGTCTCGACCGATCTGGTCTTCGACGGGGGCGCGGGGCGGCCGTATCGCGAGGATGACCCCGCAGAGCCGGTGCTCGAGTACGGCCGCGCGAAGGCCGCCGCAGAGCGGGCCGTCGCAGATGCGGATCCCGGTGCTGTTCTGGTGCGCACGTCGCTGATCTACGCCGGCGAAACGCTCTCGGGCCACGAGCGGCGCATCCTTGACGTCGCCGACGGCCGCGCCGACCTGGCCTTCTTCACCGACGAGCTGCGCTGTCCCGTACGCGCCGGCGACCTGGCCGCCGCGTTGCTCGCGCTGGCGCGGATGCCCGCCGCAGGCCCCCTGCACGTCGCCGGCGCGGACGGCGTCAGCCGCCACGAGTTCGCCTGTCTGGTCGCCGAGGCCAACGGCCGCCGAAGCACGCATCTGCGAACCACGACGAGCGCCGAGATCGCCCCGGAGCGACCGCGCGACTGCCGCCTGGACTGCGGGCGGGCCGCGGCGCTGCTCGGCGGCCCGCTGCCGGGCGTGCGCGAAGTGCTCCAGCGAACGTGAATGGGGACTGTCCCCGGTTCTCGGGGACAGTCCCCGCCTTTACGGACCCAGCCGATCGAGCCGCCACGCCTCGCCGTCCCGCCGGTAGCGGAAGCGGTCGTGCAGGCGGTCGTCGCCGTGCTGCCAGAACTCGTACTGCGAGGCGACGAGGCGCAGGCCGCCCCATTCCTGCGGCCGGGGCACGTCGCCCTCGGGATGCCGGGCCGCGAGCGCCGTGACGGCGTCCTCGAGCACCGCGCGACTCTCGACCGGGCGGCTCTGCGGCGAGACGGCCGCGCTCAGCCGGCTGCCCTGGGGGCGGGTCTTGAAGTACGCGTCGGACTCGGCGGCGTCGACCCTGTGGACGGCGCCCTCGACCCGCACCTGGCGGCCGAGCGGCACCCAGTGGAAGAGCAGCGCGGCGCGCGGGTTCTGGGCGATCTCCTGGCCCTTGCGGCTGAAGTAGTTGGTGTAGAAGACGAACCCGCGCTGGTCGAAGCCCTTCAGCAACACCATCCGCGCCGAGGGCGCACCGGCGGCCGTCGCCGTCGCCAGCACCACCGCCTCGGGCGTCGGCACCGCATCGCCGGCCTGGGTGTACCAGGCCGCGAACTGGCGCAACGGATCGAGGTCGAGGTCGGCGCGCCGCAGCGGTGCGCTGCTCACACGGCCTTCTGCACCTTGCCGCCCTTCAGGCAGCGGGTGCAGACGTAGGCTCGCGTGGGGGAGCCGTCGAGCACGATCCGGATCTGCTGCAGGTTGGGGTTGAAGCGGCGCTTGGTCGCAACCATCGAATGGCTGCGGTTATGGCCGAACCCCGGCTTCTTCGCACAGATGGCGCATACTCTGGACATCGGCGGCGGAGTATAGATGAAGAAATCGCCGCAAGGCCGCAACCGCAGGCCCCGAACGAGCGTCTGATCTCGTGATGGTGCGCACGTCGGTCAGCGTCGTGGGATCGGCGTCCAGAGCGGGCACGTCCGGCTCCGTCTCGTTCGCCGATGAGGTGATCGCCCAGATCGTCGGTCTGACGGTCCTGGAGTGCTACGGCGTGGTCGGGATGGCGGCGACGAGCCTGCGCGGTGGCGTGGCCCGTCTGCTCAGCCGCGACCGGCTCACGCAGGGGGTGAGCGTGCGCCGCGAGCCCGACGGGCTCGCAATCGACCTCTACGTTGTGGTTGAGTTCGGCCTGAACCTGGCCGAGGTCGCTGCCAACCTCCGCTCCCGCGTGAAGTACCAGGTCGAGAAGCTGACCGAGCTCGACGTGTCCTCGTTGCAGATCCACATCCAGGGTGTGAAGCGCACCGCATGAGCGATGCCCATCGGATCGCGCTCGCCGCGGCCCGCGGAGCGGCGGCGGCCGTCGAGGCCAGCCGCGGCCACCTGAACGACCTCAACGTCTACCCGGTGCCCGACGGCGACACCGGCTCGAACCTGGCCGAGACCGCCCGCGAGCTGGTCGCCGGGCTCGAGGCGGTGCCCGCCGACGGGATGGTGGCGGTCGCCGCCGCGGCCAAGCGCGCGGTGCTGATGGGCGCGAGCGGCAACAGCGGCGCGATCCTGTCGCAGATCGTCGGCGGCTTCGTGGACGTGGTCGGGTCGGCCGGGACGCTCGACTCGCGCACGCTCGCGCCCGCCCTGCGCTCGGCCTCCGACGCGGCCTACCGGCCGGTGCAGGTGCCGATCGAGGGCACGATGCTGACCGTCATCCGGGAGATGGCCGAGGCGGCCGAGGCGCGGGCCGGCGGGGAGCTGCAGACGGTCATCGACGCGGTGCTCGCCGCGGCGGCCGAGAGCGTGGTGCGCACCCAGGCGATGCTCGCCGTGCTGCGCGAGGCGGGCGTGGTCGACGCCGGCGCGGCGGGGCTCGTCGAGTTCTGCCGCGGCGCGGTCGCCGGCGCGCGCGGCGAGCACATCCATGCGCCGCTCGAGGCGATCGAGCGGCCGGTGAGCCTCGAGGCTGTGCACCAGGAGGAGTCCGAGTACCGCTACTGCACGTCGTTCCTGCTCGAGGGCGACGCGATCGACCGCGATCGGCTCGAGGCGCAGCTGCTGGCCATGGGCGACTGCCTGCTCGTCGTCGGCGAGGCGCCGATGTGCCGCGTGCACCTGCACACCGATGACCCCGGCGCAGCCCTGACGCAGGCCGTGGCCATGGGAGCGATCGACCGGGTCGCGATCGCGAACATGCACGAGCAGACCCGTCAGCGTGAGGAGCGGCTGCGCTCGGCGCCGGCGCTCGTCGCCCTGGCCGGTGGCCGCACCGGCTCCGACCGCCTGACCGCCGAGAACACGGCGGTCGTGCTCGACTCCACCGCCGACCTGCCGCATCCGGAGCAGATCCACCCGAACTGGCGCATGGTGCCGCTGGTCGTGCGCTTCGGCGAGGAGCAGTTCGAAGACTGGATCGGGATCGAGCCGGCGCAGTTCTACGCGCGGCTCCGAAACGGCGGCCCGCATCCGCAGACCGCAGCGCCGTCGCCGGGCGCCTACCTGCGCATGTTCGAGCAGCTGGCCGGCTACGACCACATCATCGTGCTGCCGGTCTCCTCGCGCGTCTCCGCCAGCGTGCAGGCGGCGCGCATCGCGGCCGACAACCCCCAGGCCGGCGGCCGGGTGACGGTGCTCGACGGCCACACCGTCAGCGTCGGCACGGGCATGCTGGCAGACGGTGTCCAGCGCCTGCTCGAGGCGGGCACGACGGTGGACGAGGTGACCGAGTGGGTGGCGGACGCGCGCGAGCGCCTGCGCCTGGTGATCTACGTCGACACGCTCGAATACCTGCGCCGTGGCGGCCGTATCAGCCGCACGCGCGAGCTGGCGGGAAACATGGTCGGCCTGCGTCCGCTGCTCACGCTGCGCGACGGCGAGATCGCCCTCTACCGCCGCGTCGTCGGCGGCCGCACACGAGCGCTGCGCGAGTTCGACCGGTTCCTGTGCGCACACACGCGCGCCGACGCCGACGCCCGCGTCGCCCTCGCCCACGCAGGCGATCCCGAGGGCGTCGAGCGGCTGGCGGAGGCCGTTCGACGGCTGCGGCCGCGGGCCGAGATCGAGCGGGTGTGCGAGCTCGGCGCCGTCGTCGGCACGCACGGTGGCCCGGGGACGCTCGGCCTGCTGGTGCTGGCGGAGCGTTGATCAGGGCGTTCGCGGGCTCGGAGCCGCCCGCCGGGGGCTTCCCGCGGCCGCGCTCGGCGCCGTCGCCGGCACATCTGCGCGAGCCGGCGACGACCCGCAAGACGCTTGCAACGGCCCTGCGCGCGCTGCGCCCGCGTCCCGTCGTGACCGTGGACGACCTGCTCGAGCACACGCCGTTCCGGCACGAGGACTACCGCTCGGCGCGCACGCTGGCCGAGATGGCGCCCGGAGAGGAGGCGACCGTGATCTGCACGGTCGAGCGCGTCCGGGTGCGGCCGACGCGGCGGCGCAACCTCGTCATCGTCGAGGCGGCGGTGCGCGACGAGTCGGGTCCCGGGGTGGTGATCTGGTTCAACCAGCGCTACCTGGCCAAGCAGCTGCGCCCAGGGATGCGGCTCTCGATCCGCGGCGAGCGCCGCCCGACGATCGCCGCCGAGATCGTGGCCAAGTCCTACGAGCGCGCCGACGACGACTCGGGCGGCCTGCACACGGCCGGGCTCGTGCCCGTGTATCCGGCGTCGGAGGGCGTGTCGAGCAGGCAGCTGCGCGCGCTCGCCGACGAGGCGCTTGCCCATGCGGGCGATCAGGTCGACCCGGTGCCCGATCGCACCAAGCAGCTGCGCGCGCTGCCGCTGCGCCGCGACGCGCTCACCGCCGCGCACCGCCCCGAGACGCAGGAGCAGGCATGGCAGGGCAAGGCGCGGCTCGCCTACGACGAGCTCTTCCTGCTCCAGCTCGGCATGCTCGAGCGCCGCGCCCAGTTCGACGCGGTCGCCCGCGCGCTGCCGCTGCCGCCGCCGGGCGAGCTGTGCACCCGCTACCGCGCGGCCCTGCACTTCGACCTGACCGGCGCCCAGGACCGCGCGATCGCCGCCATCGACGCCGACCTGGGCCGCGACCGGCCGATGCGGCGGCTGCTGCAGGGCGACGTCGGCTCCGGCAAGACGGCCGTGGCCGCCCACGCGCTGGTGCGGGCCGTCGAGAGCGGCGGCCAGGGGGCGCTGATGGCGCCCACCGAGACGCTCGCGACGCAGCACCTGATCGGGCTCTCCGAGCTGCTCGTGCCGCTCGGCGTGCGCGTGATCGCGCTCATGCAGGGCACGCCCGCGGCCGAGCGCCGGGCTGCCGTCGCCGAGGTCGGGGGCGGCGGCCCGCTGGTCGTGGTCGGCACGCACGCCCTGATCCAGGACCAGGTGGCGTTCGGGACGCTGCGGGTGGCGGTCGTCGACGAGCAGCACCGCTTCGGCGTCGAGCAGCGGCGCGCCCTCGAAGACAAGTCGTTGTCAGAGACGTCGCCGCACGTTCTGCACATGACGGCGACGCCGATCCCGCGCACGCTCGCGCTCACCGTCTACGGCGATCTCGACGTCTCGGTGCTCGACGAGATGCCGCCGGGGCGCACGCCGGTCGTCACCCGGGTCCTGCCTCTCCACCGCCGCGACGAGGTGTTCGGGCGCATGCGCCGCCTGCTCGACGAGGGCCGGCAGGCCTACGTCGTCTGCCCACTCGTGTCCGAGAGCGAGGACGACCGCGAGGCGGCCGCCGCCGAGTCCGAGGCCGCTCGCCTGCGCGAGGGCGAGCTGCAAGGGCATGCGGTCGCCCACTTGCACGGGCAGATGCCGATCGGCGACCGGCGCGCGACGATGGACGCGTTCCGCCGCGGCGAGGTGCAGGTGCTGGTTGCGACGACGGTGATCGAGGTGGGCGTGGACGTGCCCAACGCCACGCTGATGGTGATCGAGGGCGCCGACCTCTTCGGCCTCGCCCAGCTGCACCAGCTGCGCGGCCGGGTCGGGCGCGGGGCGCATGAGAGCTTCTGCGTGCTCCTTGCCGACCCCGTCACCGATGAGGCCCGCACGCGGCTGGACGCGATGGCGCGCACGTCGGACGGGTTCGAGCTGGCCGAGGTTGACCTCGACCTGCGCGGCGAGGGCACGGTGCTCGCCGCCAAGCAGAGCGGGATCCCCGACCTGCGCCACGCCCGCCTGACCCGCCACCGCGAGCTGGCCCTGCAGGCGCGCGAGGATGCCGCGGCGCAGCTGGCCGCCGATCCCGCCCAGGCCGGCGCGACCGCAGCGGTGATCGCCGCCGCCACCCGCCGCACGTTCGGCGCCGATGTGGACTGGCTCGCCCAGGCGTGAATACACGGGGTCAGACCCCGTCCATTCACCGTAGGCTTGCCGGATGCGGATCGTGGCGGGAGAGCGCAAGGGCGCGCGGCTGGCCGCCCCACCGGGGAAGGGCACGCGGCCGACGCCCGACCGCGTGCGCGAGGCCCTCTTCTCGATCCTGGCAGACGTCTCCGGCGCGCGCGTGCTCGAGCCGTTCGCAGGCACCGGGGCGCTCGGGTTCGAGGCGCTCTCGCGGGGCGCTGCGAGCGCCGTCTTCTGCGAGCTCGACGCGGCCGCGCTCGCGGTGCTGCGCGAGAACGCCGCCCGCCTCCGGTACGCTGACCAGTGCACCATCCGGCGCCAGGACGGCCGACGCAGGCTCGCGTCCGACTCCACCGCCGGCGTGACCTACGACCTGATCCTCCTCGATCCGCCCTACAGAATGCTGCCCTCGCTGACCGACCATCTGGCCCGCCACCTGCCCGCGCTGCTTGCGCCCGCCGGCCGCGCCGTGCTGGAGTCAGACGCCGCCCAGGACGCGCCGATGCTGCCGCTGCCGGTGCTGGCCGAGCGCACATACGGCGGCACCCGCATCACGGTCGTCGGACATGCCTGAGGCGATCGCCGTCTGCCCGGGGACGTATGACCCGGTCACCTGGGGGCACCTCGACGTGATCCGGCGCGCGTCGGGCCTCTTCGACCGCGTGATCGTGGGCGTCGTGCGCCATCCGCGGCACAAGGAGACGATGTTCACGCTCGACGACCGCATCCGGTTCATCCAGGACTCCCTCGAACCGGCGTCGAACATCACCGTGGAAGGATTCACGACGCTCGTCGTCGACTTCGCCAGGTCGCGCGGCGCCTATGCGATCGTGAAGGGACTGCGAGCGGTATCGGACTTTGAGTGGGAATTCCAGATGAACAACCTGAACCGGGGCATGGCACCCGACATCGAGACCATTTACCTCATGGCGTCGCCCGAGTACAGTTTCCTCTCGTCTCGCGGTGTGCGCGAGATCGCGTCCTTTGGCGGGTCGGTGTCAGACTACGTGCCGGAGCCCGTCGCCCGGCGGCTGTCCGAGATGCACGCAACGGGCGAGATCTGAAGATGGGAGACTGAGCGTTGGACGTCTTGGTGTTGATCGACAAGCTGGACGAACTGGTGCAGAACGCCAAGGGCGTGCCGCTCTCCCAGGACCAGGTTCGAGTCGACCGTGAAGAGATCTGGGAGATCATCGACCAGATGCGCTCGACGATCCCGGAGGAGATCAAGCAGGCCCGGTGGATCGTCAAGGAGCGCCAGGAGATGCTGGCCGAGGCCAAGCGTGAGGCCGAGCGGCTGATCTCGGAGGCGCGTGAGCAGGCCGCCCGAGAGGCGTCGCAGGAGGAGGTCGTGAAGCTCGCCGAGCGGCAGGCCCAGGAGATCCTGGCCGAGGCCCGCAGGCACGAGCGCACCGTCCGCCTCGGCGCCGAGGACTACGCCGACAGCATCCTCGAGAACCTGCACACGAACCTCGGCAAGATCATGGTGGCGCTCGAGCGCGGCCGTGAGCAGCTCGCCGCGCGCTCTGACGAGCGCACGAGCCCGGCCACGGCCGAGCAGCAGGACGGCGCGTCGCTGTAACGCGGTTTCGGGAGGCGCCTGTGCTCGATGTAGCCAGTCTGGGGCTTGCGCCCGGCGACGTCCGCCGGGTACGGGTGCCCGTCGCGATCGACCCGCTCCAATTCGGCGGCGAGACGTACACGGTCGAGGCTGCGCCCGAGGGCGCCGAGGTCGAGCTGCAGGCGATCGCCGGCGGGCTCTATCTGAAGCTGCGGCTCGAGGCGACCGTTGCCGGCCCGTGCTATCGCTGTCTGGAGCCGGCCCGGCTCGCGGTCACCGTCAGCGCATCCGAGTATCAGGAGCACGGCGCCGACCCCGATGACGACGAGCTCGGCTGCGAGTACCTGGCCGATGACGAGCTCGATGTCGACCGCTGGGTGCGCGACGCGCTCGTTCTCGCACTGCCGGGCAAGATCCTCTGCCGCCCCGACTGCGCCGGCCTGTGTCCCCACTGCGGCGTGCGGCTCGAGCCCGGCGGGGAGCACGACTGCGCCCCGGCCGAGCCGGATCCGCGCTGGGATGCGCTGCGGCAGCTGCTCGAGTAGCGAGCGCTGGCTATACTGCGCCGCCGTGGCCGTTCCCAAGAAGAAGACGTCGAAGTCACGCCGCGACCGGCGCCGCGCGAACACGCGCATCCTGGCGCCGGTGCTGACCGTGTGCCCGCAGTGCCACGAGCCCGTGCGGCCGCACCACGTCTGCGCCAACTGCGGCCACTATCGCGGCCGCGAAGTGCAGCCGCTCACCACTGAAGCGCCCTAGCGCGCGGCGACCGAACCATGGTGACAGTCGCAGTTGACGGCATGGGACACGATGACGGCCCAGCCGCGATCGTGCCCGGCGTCAAGGATGCGGCCGCCGAGGGTGTGCGCGTGCTGCTGTGCGGTGCCCGCGAGCAGCTCGAGGCCGAGCTGGGAGGGAGCGTCGAGGGCATCGAGATCGTGGACGCCGGCGACGTCATCGAGTCGAGCGATGAGCCGGCCGCCGCCGTGCGGGCGAAGCCGGGCTCCTCGATGGTCACGGCGTGCCGCCTGGTGCGGGACGGATCCGCCGAGGCGGTCGTCTCCGGAGGGCCGACCGGCGCGATGCTCGCGGCCTCGTTGCTGCACGTCGGCCGCATCCGCGGCATCTCCCGCCCCGGCATCGGCGTGCCCCTGCCGGCCCAGGGCGCCCCGTGCCTCCTGATCGACTCCGGCGCGAACTCCGATGCGAGGGCCGAGAACCTGCTCCAGTTCGGCATCATGGGGTCGCAGTTCATGCGCGACGTCATGGGCATCGAGGAGCCGGGCGTGGGTCTGCTCTCGATCGGGGAGGAGCCGAGCAAGGGCAATGCCGTTACGGTCGAGGCCCACCAGCTCCTGGCCGCGGCCGACCTCAACTTCGCCGGCAACTGCGAAGGCCGCGACGTGCTGAGCGGGCGTTTCCAGGTCGTCGTTGCCGACGGGTTTGCGGGCAACGTGCTCCTGAAAGGACTCGAGGGCGCGGCGGCCGCGCTGCTGGGTGAGGTGCGCAGGGCGGCCGAGTCGAGCACCCGGGCGAAGATCGGCGGCCTGCTGCTGCGGCCGGCGCTGCGGGCGATGCGCGACCGCACCGAGCCGGACAATTACGGTGGCGCGTACCTGCTCGGCCTGCGCGGGGTGGTCGTGATCGCCCACGGCAACTCCGGCCGCAAGGGCGTTCGCAACGCGATCCGGATCGCCGCCAGGGGCGCCGACGTCGGGGTCGTGGCCCGGATGGCGGAGCGGCTCGCGGCCGATCGCCCCACTTCAGACTTGCAGGGGCATGCGGCGATCAATACAGTCCCGCAGGTTACGGCCCCGGAGATTGGAGACCAGTGACGATCAACCGCGAAGAGGCGCTCGAACGCGTCCGCGGAATTCTCGTGGAGCAGCTCGGCGTCGACGAGGAGCAGGTGACAGACGATGCGTCGTTCCAGGGCGACCTGGACGCCGACTCGCTGGACCTGGTCGAGTTGATCATGGAACTCGAAGACCAGTTCGGCCTCAAGATCTCCGACGAGGATGCGCAGAAGATCGCGACCGTCGGTGAGGCGGTCGACTACGTCGTCAGCCACAGCTGATCATCCCGAGGCGCCCGCACCGCTGCGGGCGCTGATCGACCGGCTCCCCGAACCGCTCCGCCTGCTCGCCTTCACCCACACCTCGTGGGTGCAGCGGCGTGAGGATTCCTACGAGCGGCTCGAGTTCCTGGGTGACGGGGTGCTCGGCCTCGTCATCGCCCATCACCTGTACCGGCGCTTCCCGGAGAGCGCCGAGGGCGACCTGGCCAAGGTGCGCGCCCACGTCGTCTCGCGGACGAGCTGCGCGGCCGTGGCCGCCGACCTGGGGCTGGCCGCCGACGTCCGCGCGCGGGGGGAGGGCCTCGGGGCGGCCAGGGTCGAGATCGATGCGCTCTCGCGTTCGCCCGGTGTCCTGGCCGCCGTCGTCGAGGCCGCCGTCGGCGCGGGATACGTCGAGTTCGGCCTCGATGCGGTGTCCGAGCCGGTCGTCGCGGCGTTCGCGAGCCGCATCGATTATGCCCTCGCCGAGCACGTCGACGCCAAGACGGTGCTCCAGGAGGAGCTTGCACGTCGGGGCGCCTCGGTAACGTATGCCGTAGCCGATGTGTCCGGTCCACCGCACCAGCGTTGGTTCACATCCCTGGCTCTGGTCGAAGGACACGAGCTCGGGCGTGGCTCGGCACGCAGCAAGAAGGGCTCGGAGCAGCTCGCCGCACGCGAGGCGCTGGCCCAGCTCGACCGCAGCTCGCTGCCAACCTAGCCGCGTCGCACGGGGGAGCCGGGCGTGCATCTGAAGGCGCTGCGCATGCGCGGCTTCAAGTCGTTCCCGGGCACGGTCGAGCTGCGCTTCGAGCGCGGGATCGCCGTCGTCGTCGGCCCCAACGGCAGCGGCAAGTCGAACATCGCAGACGCCCTGCAGTGGGCGATGGCGGTGCAGTCGCCGGCACAGCTGCGTGCCCCGACCGGCCTCGACGTCCTCTTCGGGGGCTCCGACAGCCGGCCGCCGGCGGGGGTGTGCGAAGTCGAGCTCGTGCTCGACAACGAGTGCGCCACCCTGCCGCTCGAGTTCGGCGAGGTGTCGGTGATGCGCCGGCTCGACCGTGGGGGCGAGAGCGAGTACCTCGTGAACCGCGCCCGCGTGCGCCGCCTCGATGTTCTCGAGCTGCTGGCCGACACCGGCCTCGGACGCGAGATGCACTCGGTCATCGGGCAGGGGAGGGTCGACGAGATCCTGACGTCCAAGCCGCACGAGCGGCGCCGGTTCGTCGAGGAGGCGGCCGGTCTCGGGAAGTACCAGCGCCGGCGCGCGCGGGCCGAGGGCAAGCTGGCCCGGGTGAGCTCCGAGCTCGAGCGCGCCCGTGACCTCGAGCGCGAGGTGCGGGCACGGCTGCGCCCGCTGCAGATGCAGGCCACCGCAGCCGACCGTGCAGCCAAGCTGGGCGAGGAGATCGCCGCCGGCAGGCTGCGCTTGCTCGCCTCCGACGTCATCGGCGAGGAGCGGCGGGCGCAGGCCGCCAGGGCGCGCCTGGGCGAGGCCCACGCGGCCCGCGCCGAGGTCGAGGCCAGGCTCGCGACGGTGTCCGCGCGCCGCGCCCGTGCGGAGGGCGAGCTGACCGGCCTCGCCGCGGAGCAGGAGCGCGCCAGCAGGGCCTTCTACGACTTCGAGACCGCACGCGAGCGGCTGACGGCCGGTGGCCGCCGGCTCGAGCAGGCGGCCGGCGCGCTCGGCCGCAGCCACGTGCGCCGGGCGACGCTCGCCGACCGGCTCGAGGCCGACGCCGAGCGGTTCGGAGCCGAGGCCGACGAGGCGGCCGCGCAGGCCGCCGCCGGCCTGGCCGAGGCCGACCGGCTGGCGGCGACCGACGCCGGCGAGGCGCGCGAGGCGGCGGCCGCGGCCGAGACGGCGATGTCGGCGTCGCTCGATGCGCGCCGCGCGCTTGCCGAGGCGCAGGGTCATGCGGGCACCGCCCGCCTCGAGGCCGACCGCAGCGCGGCCCGGGCCGAAGACCTGCGGGCGCGCGTGGGCGCGCTGGCCGCCGCGGTCGCCGAGGCGGCGGGCGGCCTGGCCGCGAGCGCCGGTGAGGCCCAGGGGCTGCACGAGGCAGCGACGGCGCTGCATGCCGAGCTCGAGACTGCCGCCACGGCCGCTGACGCAGCTCGGGCCGAGGCAGATCGCGCCGCCGACGCGAGCCGGGCTGCGCGCGCGGCCGCCGACGAGCTCGATCACCGCCATCAGCTGATGCGCGCCCGGCTCGAGGCGCTGGAGCAGTCGCTCGACCGTGGCGAGGGGCTGACGCCGGCCGTGCGAGCGCTCAAGGCCGCGGGCGCAAAGCTCGTGGTTGCGGGCGTCGAGGCCCAGCCGGGGTACGAGCGGGCGGTGGCGGCGGGTCTGGGCTGGCGGGCCGGCGCCGTCGTCGCCGAGCGCCTCTCCGACGCGCTCACGGTGCTGTCCGAGGCCGGGGGAGAGGTCGCCGTGATCCTCGCCGACACCCGCCCGCCCGCGGCATCACTGCCGCCGGCGGCAGGGGCCCGGCCGCTGATCGAGGTGGTCACGGTGCGCGATCCGATCGCCGGGCGCCTGCTGGAAGGGGTCTGGCTCGTCGACGACCTGGCCGCGGTCGACCACGGCGTGGCGGTGACGCGCGCCGGCGAGGGCATCGACGCCGACCGCGGCGAGCTGTGGCGCACCGGCGACGCGGGCGAGGCGGCCTGGATGGCGGCGCGCGCCGAGCGCGACCGGCTGGCCGACGAGGACACCGCGGTCGCGGCCGCCCACGGCGCCGCCGTCGCGGCGGCCGATGTCGCCGCCGCCGCCGCCGGTCGTGCCGCCCACGCCGACGGCGAGGCCCAGGCGGCGCTCGCCGGCCTGCGGGCGCGCGAGGCGGGAGCCGCCGAGGCGGCGCGGGCGTCCGCGGCCAGGCGCGACCGCATGACCGACGAGGTCGCCCGGGGCGAGGGCGCGCGCGAGGCCGCCGAGCGCGATCTGGTCGCCGAGACCGGCCGCGGTGCGGAGCTCGAGCGCGAGGCGGTGCGGCTCGAGGCGGCCGCACAGTCGCGCGCCGCCGCCGCCCAGGCGGCCGACCAGCGCCATGCCGGGCTCGACATCCGCCGCCGCGAGCTGGCCGACGCCGCCGCACGCCTGGCCGCGCAGGAGGCGGGGCTGCGCGAGCGGGCCGAGCGCTTCCGCCACGACGCCGCCCGGCTGCGGTCGACGGGCGAGCGCGCCCGCGCCACCTCGGCCGAGTCGCGGCGGATGGCCGCGTCCGCGCGAGCGCTCGAAGAGCGCGGCCGGTCGATCGGCCGGGCACTCGTGCGCATCGCCGCGGCGGCCGAGCTGCTGCGCACGCCGGCGCGGGCCGGAGTGGCGGTGATCGAGCGCCGCTCGGGCGAGCTCGCCGCCGAGCTGCAGGCGTGCGCCCACGACGAGGCGGCGGTGCAGGCCACGGCCCGCACCGTCGCGGCGACGGCCACCGAGATCGAGGTCGAGCTCACCCGCTGCACCGACCACATCGCCGAGCTCGGACGCAGGCGGGCCGAGATCGCAGCCGACGCGCCCGCGCCCGAGGCCGAGGTGAGCGAGCCGCTATCGGTCGACGAGCGCGCCGCGATCGCCGCCCGGCTCGAGCGGCTGGAGCGCCGGCGTGAGAGCCTCGGCGCGGTCAACCCGCTCGCGGCCGAGGAGTACGAGGCCGAGAAGCAGCGCACCGGCGAGCTCACCGAGCAGTGTGCCGACCTCGAGCGGTCGCTGCGCGAGCTGCGCGGGCTGATCCGCGACCTCACGCAGACCATCGACCACCGGTTCGCCGAGACGTTCGAAGAGGTGGCGCGCAACTTCACCGAGGTTGTCCGCACGCTCTTCCCGGGCGGCTCGGGGCGGCTGCGGCTGACGGCGGCGGACGACGTCGTCTCGGCGGCGCCCGACGACGCCCCCGAGCAGGCCGCGCTACGGGCCGACGAGCCGGGGATCGAGCTCGAGGTGAAGCCGGCCGGCAAGCGCATCGAGGCGCTGTCGCTGCTGTCGGGCGGCGAGAAGGCGCTCACGGCCATCGCGTTCCTGTTCGCGCTGCTGCTGACGAAGCCGTCGCCGTTCTACGTGCTCGACGAGGTCGAGGCGGCGCTCGACGACGCCAACATCGAGCGCTTCCTCGACCTGCTGCGGGCCTACCAGGAGCGGGCGCAGTTCATCGTCATCACCCACCAGCGGCGCACGATGGAGGTCGCCGACCTCCTGTACGGCGTCACGATGGCGGCCGACGGCGAGTCGAAGGTGCTGTCACGCCGGATCACTCCGGATACCGAGCTGCGCCCTGCCGCGGGCGCGTAGCGCTCAGGCCGTCCCGGCGTCGCGCTGCATCAGCCGCTCGTAGCGGTGGAACCCGAAGCGCTCGTAGAGCGTGCCGGCGTCGCGGGTGTGCAGGAGCCAGGTGCGGTCGGCGAACGGCCCGCGCTCGACGATCTCGCGCACCAGCTCGACGCCGAGCCCGCCGCCGCGGTGCTCGGGAAGGACATAGACGTCCGCGAGGTAGACGAACCGCGCGGCGGTGCAGTCGACGGCGCGCGCGAAGCCGACCTGGCGGCCCTCGTGGTAGAGGCCGACCACGTGGTCGCTCGCGTCGATGAAGGCGTCCTGCTCCGCGCGGGTGCGGCCGAGCGCCCAGTAGGTCGCCGTCAGGAATGCATGCACCGCCGCCCGGTCGAGCCGCGCGCGATCGGCGTCGAGCTCGTAGCCGCCGTCCAGGACGCGGCTCAACCGGCGCCGTCCTCGAGCCATGCCCACAGGTCGTCCGGGAGCGTCACGAAGCCGCGGCGCAGGGCGGCCGCGAGCGTCGCGGCGCTGCGCTCGCCGGGAAACCGTCGGCCGGCGACGAGTGTGCGCAGGCGCCGCACCGGCTCTGCCTGGGGCGCCGCGATCAGCGCGACCGCCGCGAAGCCGTCCGTCCCCGCGAGCGACCCGCACAGGAGCTCCACGATCGTCGCGAGCGCGAACCCTTTGTACGCCAGATCGGCGCCCATTGGGACGATGCCGGCCCGGTCGGCGATCACCGCGTGCGGGTCGGTCTCCGCGGCGCCGTCGGCGCGGCGCAGGACGCCCTCGGGCAGCTCGGAGCCCGTGGCCGCGGCGTGCAGCACCGCCCCGTAGGTGATGGCGCCCATCGAGACGTCGACCACCGTTGGCCCGTCGGCACCGGGCAGCGCCAGGCAGAGCGGGTTCGTGCCGAGCAGCGGCGGGCCGCCGTCGGGGTGGACGATCCGGGCGGTGGACGTCGCCGCCAGCAGGCACGCGAGCCCGCGCCGCGCGACCCGCTCGGCGAACCAGCCCAGCCGGCCGGTGGGGAAGCAGTGCGACACGACCACGAGCCGAGCGCCGTCGGGCGCCGCCTCGAGCTCGGCATCGAGCGCGTCGGCCAAAGCGACGTAGCCGATCGCGCCGGCGCCGTCCCAGCGCACGAGGCCCTCGCTGCGCTCGACCTCCCGCGGACGGGCGGTCGGCGCCAGATCGGTGAAGCCCGAGAGCCAGCGCATGCGCTCGGCGCCGTGCGTCGGGGCGCCCCGCAGCTCGGCGTCGAGGAAGTGGTCGGTGATGAGGGCGGCGGCGGTGTCGGGGAATCCGAGCAGCACGGCGCGGGCATGAAGCGCCGAGCGCAGCCCGTCGATGGAGATCTCCGCCACGGTGGCGACGCTACTACGATCCCGCGTCGTGACGCGCACATGGCACGCGATGTTCAACACCGGCGAGGGCGATGAGCCGGAGGCGGAGCCGGCCGAGTCCGGCCGCGGCCTCTTCTCGCGGCTGCGCGACAACCTCTCGCGCAGCCGCCGGGCGATGGCCCAGCAGCTGGCCGGGGTCATGTTCAACCCGGCCGACGAGGCCGTGTGGGAGCGGCTCGAGGAGGCGCTGCTCCTGTCCGACTGCGGCGTCCCGGCGACCGTCGCCGTGATCGAGCGGCTCGAGGCCGAGGCCGATGCGGGCCGGCTCACGACCGCCGACGAGCTGAGCACCCGGCTCCAGGCCATCATCGCCGAGCTGATGACCCCGGAGGCCGATCCGCGCATCGACATCACCGCCCACCCGGCCGTGCTGCTCGTGAGCGGCGTGAACGGCACCGGCAAGACGACCTCGATCGGCAAGATCGCCTGGCACCTGCGCGAGGCCGGCCGCACCTGCGTGATCGGCGCCGCCGACACGTTCCGGGCGGCGGCGGGCGAGCAGCTCGAGACGTGGGCGACGCGGGCCGAGGCGGACTTCGTCTCGTCCCAGTCCGGCGCCGACCCGGCCGCTGTCGCCTTCGACGCCGTCTCCGCCGCCGAGGCCCGCGGCCGCGACGTCGTCATCGTCGACACGGCGGGGCGGTTGCACACCCAGGGGCACCTGATGGAGGAGCTGCGCAAGATCCACCGCGTGATCGCCCAGCGCATCCCCGGCGCGCCGCACGAGGTGCTGCTCACGATCGACGCGACGACGGGCCAGAACGGGCTGCAGCAGGCGCGTCTGTTCGCCGAAGCCGTCGATGTCACCGGGATCGTGCTGACCAAGCTCGACGGCACCGCGAAGGGCGGGATCGCGCTTGCGATCGCCCACGAGCTCGGCATCCCCGTGAAGCTGATCGGGATCGGCGAGGGCATCGAGGACCTGCGCCCGTTCGACCCGGCCGACTTCGCCCGCGCGCTGTTCGCCGCCGACGGCTGACGGTATGCTCGCAAGCGTGGCCCTCAGTCACGCAGACGTCCGCAGCGCACGTCTCGCCGAAGTCCTCACGCCGCAGCTCGGCATCGGGCTCGTGCTCCTAGCGGCGCTCGCGGCCGGCCTGACCGCATGGGCGGCGTCGACCCGGCCGGCCGACCCGCTGAACCGCTACCCGGGGTTCGGCTTCGAGAGCTCGGGCGTGGCCAAGCTCCACGTGGGCGAGCCCGTCGTGTTCTCCGCTCTGCTCGAGGGCGACACGGCGACCAGCCGCGCGACCGTCACCGGTGTGATCCTGCCGCACATCCCCGGCGTCCGTCTGCACGTGTACGCCGTCGCCGGCAAACCGCAGGGCAACTACATCGGCCCGTTCACCGGAGGGCCGCGCGAGATCCGGCCGAGCCAAATGACGCAGGTCGCCGGCCGCTCGCTGCATGCGCTCGCCGGCGCTGCGCCCGGTGCGCCGTGGGGCCTGACCGTCGCCCTCGTGGCCACGCCGCTGGGGCGCGGATGCACCCCGATCACGGGGGTCGGCATCCGGTACCGCGTCGGCGACACGACCTTCACGAAACGGATGGCCGGCGCCGTGAGCGTTGCGACCGGTCACCGCGTCTGCATCTAGCGAGCATTAGGCTTCGACGATGTTCGAGTCCCTCTCCGACCGTCTCGGCGCCACCCTCGACGGCCTGCGCGGCCAGGGTCGGCTGAGCGAGGAGGACATTCAGAAGGCGATGCGCGAGATCCGCCTCGCCTTGCTCGAGGCGGACGTGAACTTCGGCGTGGTGCGCGACTTCGTGGCCAAGGTGCGCGAGCGGGCGATGGGCGCCGAGGTGATGCAGAGCCTCACCCCTGGCCAGCAGGTCGTGAAGATCGTGCACGAGGAGCTGACCGCGCTCATGGGCACCGCCGGCTCGGGACTCTCGTTCGCCAACCGGCCGCCGACGGTGATCTTGATGGCCGGCCTGCAGGGCTCGGGCAAGACGACCGCGTGCGGCAAGCTCGCCCGCCTGCTCGCCAAGCAGAAGCGCTCGCCGGCGATGGTCGCCTGCGACCTGCAGCGCCCGGCGGCCGTGCAGCAGCTGCAGACGCTCGGCAAGTCGCTGCAGGTGCCCGTGTACGACCGCGGCACCGACGCCGACCCGGTCGAGGTGGCGGCGTGGGGGGTGGAGCAGGCGCGTGCGCAGGGCCGCGACGTCGTGATCGTCGACACCGCCGGTCGCCTGCACGTCGACGAGGAGCTGATGGACCAGCTCGTCCAGATCAAGAAGGTGACGAAGCCCCACAACGTGCTGCTCGTGCTCGACTCGATGACGGGCCAGGACGCCGTGAACGTCGCCCAGGCGTTCGCCGATGCGGTCGACTACGACGGCGTGATCCTGACGAAGCTCGACGGCGATGCTCGCGGCGGCGCCGCGCTGGCGGTGCGCGCCGTCACCGGCAAGCCGATCAAGTACGTCTCGGTGGGCGAGAAGCTCGACCAGCTCGAACCGTTCCATCCCGACCGGCTCGCATCGCGCATCCTCGGGATGGGCGACGTGATGTCGCTGATCGAGCGGGCGCAGGAGCAGATCTCCGAGCAGGACGCAAAGGCGATGGAGGCCAAGCTCCGCAAGGCCGAGTTCACACTCGAGGACTTCCTCGGCCAGCTGCGCCAGGTGCGCAAGATGACGGCCGGGCAGGGCATGGCCGGGCTGCTGGGGATGCTGCCCGGCGTCGGTCGCCAGGTGAAGAACCTGAAGGTCGACGAGCGCCAGATCGACCGGGTCGAGGCGATCATCCTCTCGATGACCCCGGCCGAGCGGCGCAACCCGCGCTCGATCGACGGCAGCCGCCGGCGCCGGATCGCGGCCGGGAGCGGCACGAACGTGCAGCAGGTCAACCAGCTGCTCGGGCAGTTCAAGCAGATGCAGAAGATGATGAAGCAGATCGGGAAGGGCAAGATGCCCCAGTTCCCCGGCCTGATGCGGTAGCAGGCTCCAACCGCAAGAATCGCGGGTTTACTGCTTACCGGCTCTGTCGTACGCTTGGGAGGTGAGGCACGGTCGCGACCCCCTGGGCAACCCCGAGCCCCTGATCCGCAGCGTGTACGCATTCGTCGCGTACCGGATCGGTGCTGGACACGACGCCGAGGACGTCACCGGCGAGGTCTTCGAGCGCGCGCTGCGCTACCGCTCGGGGTACGACCAGTCCAAGGGCGCGCCCCTGGCCTGGCTGATCGGGATCGCGCGAAACGTGCTCACCGACCGCGCCTTGAAAGGGACGGATACCGCCACCGAGGTGCCCGACCTGGCCGCCCCGGGCGAGCTCGAGCACGACTCGGTCGAGCGCATCACCCTGAACGCCGCGCTCGAGCAGCTGTCCGAGCGCGACCGCGAGCTCCTGGCCATGCGCTACGGCGCGGACATGAAGGCGGCCCAGATCGCGGCGGTGCTCGAGATGAGCACGAACGGCGTCGAGGTGGCGCTTCACCGCGCCCTGGGGCGCCTGCGCGGTGTGCTCCAGGAGGACGAGCCCGAGGGGCATTCGGCCTCGGGGGAGGCGCGCGCTGTCTACTGACCTGACCGCCACCGGGATGCCCCTGTCGCTGCGCCGGCTGTCGCTCGCAAACGTCGCCCCCGGCCTGCTGGCCGCGGCCGTGCTGACCCCGCTCGCGGCAGGCAACGGCGGCTACTTCCCGCCGGCCTGGGGCTGGAGCGCGGCTGCGCTGCTGTGGGCCGCGGCGATCGCCGTGCTCGTGCGTCACGAGGTCGACGTGACGGCCGCCGAGGCGGTGACCGTGTCCGCGTTCGGCCTCCTGACCGTGTGGATGCTGATCTCGGCGACCTGGTCGGGTGACACGACGTCGGCGGTGCTCGAGGCCCAGCGGACGCTCGTGTACGTCGCCGGACTGGTCGCCCTGCTGCTCGTCTCGCGCCGCGGAGCGATCGGGAGCCTGCTCGCCGGGGCGCTCGCCGCCGTCGCCATCGCCTGCGCCTACGGGCTCGTTGGGCGCCTGTTCCCGAGCGTGCACGCGATCGGCGGGATCGCGGACACCGGACGGCTGGCGGAGCCGGTCGGGTACTGGAACGGCCTCGGCATCCTGGCGGCGATGGGCGCCATCATCGCTCTGGGGCTGGCCGCCCACGCGCGCGCGCTCCCCGGCCGCATCCTGGCCGCCTGCACGCTGCCGGTCGATGGTCACGGCGCTCTATTTCACCTTCAGCCGCGGCGCCTGGATCGCGTTCGGGTTCGGCCTGGTCGCGGCGGTCGCGCTTGATCGCCGGCGCTGGTTCCTGCTCGCGACGCTCCTCGCCGCGGCACCTTGGCTCGTGCTCGACGTCGCTCTCGCCGCCACGTCATCCGCGCTCACCCACGCCGCGTCGAAGGTGGGTCCGACCGCGACCGAGGGCCACCGCCTGACCGCGGTGCTCGTCGTGACGACGCTCGGGATCGCGGCGACGGTGTGGGCGCTGCGCGTGCTCGAGCAGAGATTCGAGCCCTCGGCCGCACAGACGCGGATGGGTCACATGGCGACCGCAGCTGCCGTGGTGCTCCTGATCCTCGTCGCCCTGGTGCGGTTCGGGTCGCCGATCACGATCGCGAGCGATGCGTACAACCGCTTCAACGCGCCGCCGCCGGGGGGATTCAACGGCACCGCGGGCCACGTCGGCCGTAACCTCAACCTGCGCCTCTTCAGCCTCTCGGGCAACGCGCGCGCCGGCCTGTGGCGGATCGCCTGGCACGACTACCAGCACCACGAGCTGCTCGGCGCCGGGGCGGGGACGTACGAGCGCTACTACCTCCAGCACCGCACGACCGGGCTGAAGGTCAAGAACGCGCACAACCTGTACCTGGAGACGCTCGCCGATCTCGGGCCGATCGGGCTGCTGCTCGTGCTGGCCGGCTTGGGGGCGCCGCTCGTCGCCGGCATCCGCGCCCGTGGGGACGCGCTCGTGCCGGTCGCGTTCGGTGGGTTCGTCGCCTACCTGCTGCACGCCGCCGTCGACTGGGACTGGCAGATGACCGCGATCACGCTGGTCGCGCTCACGTGCGCCGTCGGCATGCTCACGAGCACGCCGGTGCCGCGCTGGACGTTCTCGCTCTCGGCCCGCGGCGTCCGCGCCACCGCGCTCGCCGTGATCGCGCTCGTGGCGGTGCTCGCACTGGTCGGCCTGCGCGCGAACGCTTCGGCCGCGGCCAGCCAGCGGGCGGCCTCCACCCATCACTGGGTTACCGCCGAGGGCGACGCCCGCACCGCCGTGAGCTGGGAGCCGTGGTCGGCGGATGCGCGCGTCGAGCTCGGCCTGGCCCTCCTCGGCGAGGGCCGCACCGGCGAGGCCAGGTCGGCGTTCCAGGCCGCGGTGGCACGCGACTCGCAGAGCTGGCAGGCGTGGCTCGATCTCGCCCGCGCCTCGAGCGGTCAGGCGCGGCAGCGGGCACTGGCGCACGCGCAGCTGCTCGACCCGCGCGAGCCGCAGGTGCTCGCGCTGCACTGACTTCACAGATTCTCCGCCGAGCCTGTAAGGAAACGGCCGCCGCCCCGGTAGTTCAGGGTAAGACAGTATGTCGAGATGCGGAGGAGGCATCGGAGTGAGGTTCTCGAGGCAGGATCGTGGGCTAACGGATCTGGAGGGGATGCTCCGTTCGGAGCGGCCCGAGCTGGATCGCAGCGTCCAGCGGGACATCGTCAGCCGCATCAGTGCGCGTCCGGCTCGGCGCGGCGGCGGGTTCCGCATCGCTCTGGCCGGCGTGCTGACGGCAGGTGTGTTCGGCGCGATGGCCGCGTTCGGCGGTGTGAGCTACGCCACGAACTCGGTTCAGCACAGCGTCGGCTACAGCAACAACAACAAGGGCTGGAGCTACACGCCGTCGTGTGACCAGTACGGTCAGAAGGGCCACAAGGGGGACAAGGGCGGCAACAACAACTACGGCCCTCCCGGCTACAACAACAAGGGCGGATTCGGATTCGGGGGATTCGGGTTCGGGGGGTTCGGCTGGTAGCCGACCGCACGTCCCTTGTGTGAACGCTGACGGCCGCCCTCCGGGGCGGCCGTCGCGCGTTCGGCAGGCGGCCCGGTACACTGCGCTCGTCCAGCATTCGCCAGTCAACGGAGGGCCTTCGTGGCAGTAAAGATCCGCCTCGCGCGGCACGGATCCAACAAGAACCCGATCTACCGCGTCGTCGTGGCGGACTCGCGCGTCCCCCGGGACGGGCGCACGCTGGAGGAGATCGGCCGGTACAACCCGCAGATGGAGCCGTCGCTGGTCGAGATCGATACCGACCGCGCCCGCGCCTGGCTCGCCCAGGGGGCGCAGCCGACCGACACCGTGCGCAAGCTGCTCCAGATCGCGGGCGTCTAGGCCGCGGGCCTGTGGAAGACCTGCTCGCCTACCTCGCTCGGCAGCTCGTCGACCACCCTGACGACGTGCGCGTCGAGCGGCACGAGGGCGCGTCGGGCGAGCTCGTGCTCGAGCTGCACGTGGCGCCGGACGACATCGGCAAGGTGATCGGCAAGCAGGGCCGGATCGCACGGGCGCTGCGCACCGTGGTGAAGGCGTCGGCGGTGCAGAGCGGCCGGCGCGTGCATGTCGAAGTCGCCGACTGACACCCCCTGGCGGCCGCCCACGATCGTGGTCGGCCGCGTCGGGCGTGCGCACGGGCTCGACGGCGCCGTCTACCTCGACGGGCACGGCGGGGCGGTGGCGCTCACGCGCGGCCTGCGGGTGACGGTGGGCGGCCGAGCAGCGCAGATCGTCGACCGGCGCGGGAGCGACTCCCATCCGATCGTCCGCTTCGACCTGGTCGCCGACCGCAACGCGGCCGAGGCCCTGCGCGGGTTCGACGTCGAGGTGCCCGCCTCGGCGCTGCCCCCGCCCGAGCCCGACGCCGACGAGTACGCCCACGTCGACCTGATCGGCTGCCGCGTGACGTCCGGGGAGCGGCTCCTCGGCACTGTCTCCGACGTGCTCGTCTACCCGGCGAACGACGTGCTCGAGGTGCGATCCGACGGCGGGGCTGACGCGGCGCTCGTCCCGTTTGCCGCCGACGTCGTCGAGACGGTCGACCTCGCCGGCCGCCTGATCACGATCCGCGCCGACTTTCTGTAGAGATGGCGCTCGAGCTCGACGTCTTTACGCTCTTTCCCGCCTACTTCACCTGGCTCGAGGAGACGCGTCCGGTGCGAAACGCCGTTGCGGCCGGGTCGCTGCGGCTGCGCACGGTCGACCTGCGCGACCACTCGATCGGCGACTACCGCCAGGTCGACGACGCGCCCTACGGCGGTGGTGCGGGGATGGTCATCCGCGTGGACGTCGTCTGCGCCGCGCTCGAGGCGACCTATGGCGACGACATCGCGGGAGTGCTTGCGGGCCGCCGCGTGGCCGTGCTGACGCCGGTGGGGCGGCAGCTGACGGACGCGGTGGTGGGCGAGCTGGCCGGCCTCGAGCGGCTCACGCTGCTCTGCGGCCGCTACGAGGGCTTCGACCAGCGCGTCCACGACCACCTCGCAAACGACGAGCTGTCGGTCGGCCGCTACGTGCTGTCCGGCGGCGAGGTGGCGGCGATGGCGGTGATCGATGCCGTCACGCGCAAGCTGCCCGGCGCGCTCGGCAAGCGCGAGAGCCACGAGCACGACTCCTACTCCGAGGCGCTCGCCGGTCTGCCCGAGTATCCGCACTACACCCGGCCCGAGATCTTCCGCGGCTGGGCCGTGCCCGACGTGCTGCGATCGGGCCACCACGGCGAGGTCGAGCGCTGGCGGCGCGAGTGGTCGGAGCGCCGCGGCGCCGCCCAGGGCGGGTCCGACTTGTGAGCCCGTCCCCGGGTGGCTAGCATTATCCGGCCGCCCGCCCTTCTTTTTCTGATGAGCGTCATCTCCGACATCGAGCGCCGCCAGGCGCGTGAAGTGCCCCGCTTCAAAGCGGGCGACACCGTGCGCGTCCACTTCAAGGTGATCGAGGGCCAGCGCCAGCGCATCCAGGTGTTCGAGGGCGTGTGCATCAAACGCCAGGGCGCGGGGGTACGCGAGACGTTCACCGTCCGCAAGCAGTCGTTCGGGATCGGCGTCGAGCGCACGTTCCCCCTGCATTCACCCAAGATCGACCGTCTCCAGGTGATGAGCATCGGAGACGTCCACCGAGCGAAGCTGTACTACCTCCGCGGCAAGGTTGGCAAGGCCGCGCGCGTGCGCGAGAAGTCGCGCTAGCCTCGCACATGGCGGACGTCGAGCCCCGGCCGTCGGAGCCGCCCGCACCGGGCGCCGTCGACCCGGAAGCAGTCGAGCCCGAGACGGCCCAGCCGACGCCGCCCCCGCCCAAGCGCTCGGGCGCGAACCCGTTCGTCGAGCTTCTGATCATCCTGGCGGTCGCGTTCGGGCTCGCCTACGTCGTGCAGGCCTGGGTGGTCAAGCCCTACCGGATCCCGACGGGATCGATGGAGCCGACCCTGGACGTCGGCGACCGCGTGCTCGTCAACCGGCTGGTCTACCGCTTCCACGGACCCCATCGCGGCGACATCATCGTGTTCCACCCGCCGGGGCACGGCGACACCGCCGTGAACGGCGCCCGCACTCAGGCGAGCGTGACCTACATCAAGCGGGTGATCGGCCTCCCGGGCGAGACGCTCCAGATCACGCGCGGCATCGTCACGATCTGCAAGCCGGCGGGCCAGAACTGTCACGCGCTCCGAGAGCCCTACACCCAGGGAGCGGCGAGGGCGCCCCGCTACGGCCCCTTCACGGTGCCCAAGGACGACTACTTCGTGATGGGCGACAACCGCGACGACTCGCTCGACAGCCGGTACTGGGGCCCGCTTCCGCGCCGCAACATCATCGGCGAGGCCTTCCTGATCTACTGGCCGCCCGACCGGATCGGGCTGCTCTAGCATCGCCGGGGCGGCGTGCGCCTCGCCCAACCCCCGTCCGCAGCGCCCCGTACCATAGGCCGATGGCAGTCGCCGCCCCACGCCGCCGCCGCACCCGCCCCGGACGGCGCCTGCTCGCCCACGACCGCGAACTCGGCGTGCGCTTCGTGGCCGGCGCCGACGAGGCCGGCCGCGGCTGCCTGGCGGGGCCGCTGGTCGCCGCCGCCGTCTGCCTCGACATGGAGCGCCTGCGCGGGCGTCGCTGCGCCGCGCTCGGGCTGCTCGACGACTCCAAGCGGCATACGCCCGCGCGCCGCGAGGCGCTCTTCCAGGCGGTGATCGAGGCCGCCGCGCAGGTGTCGGTGTGCGTCATCCCTGCCCGCGAGATAGACCGCCGCGGCCTGCACCGGTCGAACCTCTCGGCGCTCGGCCGGGTGCTGTGCGCTCTCGATCCCGAGCCCGGGGTGTGCATGACCGACGGCTTCAGCGTGCCCGGGTGCCCGCGCCGCCATCATGCGGTGGTCGGCGGCGACGGCCGCAGCGCCGCCATCGCGGCCGCCTCGATCGTGGCCAAGGTCACGCGCGATCGCTTCATGCACCGCATTGCGCCCGCGTATCCGGAGTTCTCGTTCGACCGCCACGTCGGATACATCACCGCCGAGCACACGCGGGCGGTGCGTGAGCACGGGCCGACGCCGCTTCACCGGCGCTCGTTCGAGGCGATCGCCTATGCGCAGCTGGATCTCGATCTCGGACTCTGAGTACGGCCGCCTGGCCGAGACGGTGGCGTGCTGGTGGCTGCGGCTGCGCGGATATGCGATCGTCGCGCGCAACGTGCGCGTGCTTGGGCGCGAGGTCGACGTGGTCGCGCGGCGCGGCCGCACGCTGGTGGTCGTCGAGGTGAAGGCTCGCCGCGGCGGCCGTCGCGGCGAGGCAGAGGAGATGGTCGGCGAGCGGCAGCGGCGGCGCCTGCTGGAGGCCGCCGAGGTGCTGCTTGCGGCCGACCCGCGTGCGCGCACGGCCCGGGTCGACATCGTCGCCGTGCACGGGTTGCGCCCGCGCCACATCGTCGCGGCCCTTTCGTAGCACCCTCGTCACACCCCGTTACCCACCCCTGACCGCGTGCGCCCTAGGCTCGATCCATGGTCGCGCGCTCGCTCACGCTCTGGCTCACGGGGATCACCGCACGGCGGGTCGACGTCGAGGCACATGTCGCCGACGGCGTGCCGTCGTTCGTCGTCGTCGGCCTCGCCGACCGCGCCGTCCAGGAGGCCCGCCAGCGTGTGCGCAGCGGCATCGCCTCGGCCGAGTTCCACTTCCCGGTGCGGCGGCTGACCGTGAACCTGGCACCCGCGCAGGAGCGCAAGGAGGGATCGGGGTTCGACCTCGCGATCGCCCTCGCGCTGCTGGCCGCATCGGGACAGGCCCCGCGCGACAGGGTGGCGCGGGTGGCAGCCGCAGCCGAGCTCGGGCTCGACGGCGCCCTGCGGCCCGTGCGCGGCGCGCTCGCAATGGCGGAGGCCGCCGGGAGGCTGGGGGTCGACGCGCTCGTCGTCGCCCCCGAGAGCGCGTCCGA
Source organism: uncultured Actinomycetes bacterium (assembly GCA_963825325.1). Lineage (GTDB taxonomy): Bacteria > Actinomycetota > Thermoleophilia > Gaiellales > JAICJC01 > JAICJC01. Next base: position 64,002 of record CAWGSU010000006.1, on the reverse strand, counting down.
GGCGGCCCTGGCGGGCACCGTGCCCGTGATCGCCGCCCGCACCCTGCGCCATGTGGTCGACATCCTGAACGACCGCGACGAGCCCGAGCCGATCCCGGCTGCGCCGCCGCAGGTGCCGATCGCGATCGCGGACCTCGCCGACGTGCGCGGCCAGCCGCGGGCGCGGCGCGCGCTCGAGATCGCCGCCGCGGGTGCGCACAACCTGCTCATGACCGGCCCGCCCGGGTCGGGCAAGACCATGCTCGCCCGCCGGCTGACCGGCATCCTGCCGCCGCCATCCCACGCCGAGGTGCTCGAGATCACCCGCATCCACTCCGCGGCGGGCCTGCTCGCCCCGGGGGCGCGCCTCGACCAGCGCCCGTTCCGCGCCCCGCATCACACCGCATCGGCGGCGGCGCTCGTGGGCAACGCCCGCCTGCGGCCGGGCGAGATCACCCTGGCGCACCGCGGCGTCCTCTTCATGGACGAGCTGCCCGAGTTCAACCGCACCGCGCTCGAGGCACTGCGCATGCCGCTCGAGGACGGCGAGGTGCTGGTCTCGCGCGCGGCCGGCAGCGTGCGCCTGCCCGCCGCCTGCATGGTGGTCGCGGCGATGAACCCGTGCCCATGTGGGCTGGCCGGCGATCCTGACCGCGAGTGCACCTGCACGGCCCAGCGCCTGCACGCCTACCGGACGCGGATCAGCGGGCCGCTGCTCGACCGGTTCGACCTGCGGGTCGAGGTGCCCCGCGCCGAGGCCCATGCCGCGGCGGGCGAGCCGAGCCTGGCCGTCGGCACGCGCGTCGCCATGGCCGGGGAGCGGCTCGGCGAGCTGCCGCCGCCGCTCGGGGGTGCGGCGGCGGAGATCCTGGCCCGGGCGGTCGACCAGATGCTGCTCTCGGGCCGTGGCGCCGACCGCGCCCGGCGCGTGGCCGTGACGATCGCAGCGCTCGAGGGCGCCGCGGAGGTGAGCGGCGACCATATGGCCGAGGCGCTGTCGTTCCGGGGGTCGGGCGGGTGACGGCCGACGCGATCCTGCGCATCGTGATCGCTGGTGCGCGAGCGGGCATCGAGCCGGGCGCGACTGCGCGCCGGGCGGGCGGCCCCGAGGCCCTGCTTCACGCGGCGCCCCGGCGCCTCGACCGGCTCGGCGTCCCCACCGGCTTCCAGACCGAGCTGCGGCGCGCCCGCACCGCCGACGTCGCCGCCTACCGCCAGGAGCTCGCCGAGTCCGGCACCGCGTGCGCAACCGCCGTCGATCCCACCTACCCGGCGGCGCTGCAGGATCTCACCGACCCGCCCCTTGCGGTGTTCCTGCGCGGCGCCGCCGCGGTGCCGCTGCCGTTCGAGCGTGGCGCGGTGGCGATCGTCGGCGCACGCCGGCCGACCGACGCCGGGCTGCGCCTGGCGCGGCGGCTGGGAGCGTTCGCGGCCGGGTCGAGCCTCACCGTGGTGAGCGGGATGGCGCTTGGCATCGACGGTGCCGCCCATGCCGGCGCCCTGGATGCGGGCGGGTTCACCGTCGCCGTGCTCGGCTGCGGCACCGACATCGCCTATCCGCGCAGCCACCGCGGGCTCTACGCACGCATCGTCGAGCGTGGCCTGGCGGTGTCCGAGTACCCGCCGGGCACCGCGCCCGCGCCGTGGCGGTTCCCGGCGCGCAACCGGCTGATCGCGGCGCTGGCCGGCACGCTCGTCGTCGTCGAGGCGCGGGCGCGCAGCGGGGCGCTCATCACCGCCGATCACGCGCTCGACCTCGGCCGCGACGTCGTGGCGGTGCCGGGGGCGGCGGGGGCGGCCTCCGCGGCGGGCACGAACGGGCTGATCAAGGCCGGGGCGGGGCTCGTCGAGGACGAGGCCGACCTGGCCGCGTGGCTCGGCGTCGACCCGCCGGAGGCGCCGCCGCCGCCCGCCGACCCCGTCGCGCAGGCGGTGCTCGAACGCCTGAGCGGCCGGCCCGCGTACGCCGACGACGTCGCCGATGCGGCGGGCATGGGGCCCGGCTCGACGGCGGCGCTGCTCTCGCGCCTCGAGATCGACGGCTGGGTGGCGCGCGACGCAGCGGGCCGATATACCCTGGCGCGGTCATGGACGCAACGCGCTGGGCAACCTTCGACTGCTACGGGACGCTGATCGACTGGAACAGCGGCATCCGGGCGACGCTCGCCCGGCTGTTCGGAGCGGGGGAGGCCGACGCGCTGCTCCATCGCTACCACGAGCTCGAGCCGCAGGTCGAGGCCGAGCGCTACCGCACCTACCGCGAGGTGCTCGACCTCGTCACCGGGATGATCGCCGCCGAGCGCGACGTCACCCTCTCGGCCGACGACGCCACCGCGATGTCCGAGTCGCTCGCAGGATGGCCCGCGTTCTCCGAGGTGCCGGCCGCGCTCGCCGAGGCCCGCACACGCGGGTGGCAGCTGGTGATCCTCTCCAACTGCGATCGCGATCTGATCGCATCGTCGCTGCCGCGGCTCGGGGTCGAGTTCGCCGATGTGATCGTGGCGCAGGACGTCGGCTCCTACAAGCCCGCGCCGGGGCACTGGTGCCGTTTCGGCGAGCGCCATCCCGACGCCGCGGGCAGGCACGTGCACGTCGGGGCAAGCCGCTTTCACGACATCGTGCCGGCGTCCGGGCTCGGGCTGCCGTCGGTGTGGATCAACCGGCTCGGCGAGCCGACCGAGCCGCGCGCAGGCGCCGAACTGACCGAGCTTTCCGGCCTCCCCGACGCGCTGGACGGTCTGCTCCCCGCCTGATCGCCGGTAGAATGGCCGCTCGCAAAGGGGTGTAGCTCAGCTGGTAGAGCGGCGGTCTCCAAAACCGTAGGTCGCAGGTTCGAGCCCTGTCACCCCTGTAGGTTGCCCGACCCCGCTCGAGGGGCGCGGTAGGGTGGGCCGATGACTGCGCAACGCCTCCGGATCGGGATCGCGGCCGGGGTGGGGGTGGCGGTCGGCGGCGCTGTGGCGCTGGTGCATCGCCGCCGCACCGGCTACGCCGAGCAGGGCTACGAGCTCGAGGGCGAGCTGGATGTGGGCTCGCCCGCGTTCCTGCGCGCGCTGGAGGCGCTTACGGGCGCTCCGGTGAGCCTGGGGAACGACCTGTCCGTGCTGTTCAACGGCGACGAGATCTTCCCGGTCATGCTCGAGACGATCGGCGCGGCCAAGTCCACGATCAACCTGCTCACATTCGTGTACTGGCGCGGCGAGATTGCCGTGCAGGTGGCCGAGGCCGTGAGCGAGAGGGCGCGAGCGGGGGTGCGCTGCAACGTCCTCCTGGACGCGTTTGGCGCTGCCCGGATGGATGACGGCCTGGTGCGTTCCATGCAGAAGGCCGGTGTGCGCGTCGAGCGGTTCCGGCCGATCAAGCCGTACACGCTCACCAAGGCCGACCATCGCACCCACCGCAAGGTGCTCGTCGCCGACGGCAGCGTTGGCATGACCGGCGGCGTGGGGATCGCCTCGGAGTGGACCGGCAACGCGCAGGATCCGGATCACTGGCGCGATACCCACGTACGAGTCCGCGGGCCGGTGGTGCGCGCGCTGCAGGGTGCGTTCTTGGAGAACTGGCTGGAGGCGACCGGCGAGCTGCTCGCCGGCGACGGCCATCTGCCCGAGCTTGATCCGATCACCGACGGAGCGCCGATGCAGGTGGTCGTGTCGGGTCCGGGAGTCAACCACACGAACACCGAGGCGATGTACTTCCTCGCCATCGCGTCGGCTCGTCACACGATCCAGCTGACGACCGCCTACTTCGCGCCGCGGCCGATGTTCGTCGAGGCGCTGCGGGCCGCCGCCGGCCGAGGGGTTCGTGTCGAGATCATCGTGCCCGGACCGCACATCGACAAGCCGGTCGTGCGATCGGCCGGTCGTGCGGTGTACGCGCGCCTGCTCGACGCGGGGATCGCCATCTACGAGTACCAGCCCACCATGCTGCACGCCAAGACGCTCGTCATCGACGGCCGCTGGTGCTCGATCGGCTCCGCCAACTTCGACAACCGATCGTTCGCGCTGAACGACGAGGCGACGCTGTGCGTCCAGAGCGGGCTCGCGGCGCAGAAGCTGGCGGACGCGTTCGCGGCCGACCGCGATCGGAGCGAACGGATCGAGTCGTCGAGATGGACGCGGCGTTCGCCGGCGGAGCGCGCCGTCGAGGCGGCATCCACGCTGACCCGGCGCGAGATCTAGTCGCCCGAGCCCGTCGGCTCCGCCGTGCGCGGCGACCGCACGCGGGCCGCGGCCTTGACCGGCTGGCCGAACTCGAGCAGCCAGCCGCCGAAGGCGATCGCGCATGCGGCGAACCACCCCCAGCCGAGCGCGAGGCCGGCAACGACGTCCGAGACCCAGTGCAGGTCGAGCATGACGCGGCTGCACGCCACCGCCACCGCGATCGCGACCGCAAGGCCCGCAAGCGCCGCCCGCACACGGGCGCTGCGGCGCCGGCCGGCGAGGAGCGCGAGCGCCGCAAAGAACGCCGCGGCGGTCGAGGAGTGGCCGCTCGGGAAGGATGGCCCGAGCGTGGCCGCCGCGGGCTCGATGGCCGGGCGTGCCCTGGCGACGGCCTGCTTGATGGCGTTCGTCACGAGGGAGTCCCCGAGCGTCACGATGGCCAGGAATGCGGGAATTGCCCAGCTGCGGAGGCGGATCAGCTCGAGCGCTCCCGCGACGACGGCGATCACCGCGACGCCCTGGGTGGTGGCGAGCGTCGTGATGGCATCGAGCACCCGCCGGGTGCCCGGGCCGTCGTTTCGGTGCGCCCAGAGCGCGGCGGCCGAGTCGAGGTCGTGCAGCGCATCGACGCGGCGCGCCGTAACCGCGAGCACCGCGACCACGATTCCCGCCGCTGTGATGGCCACGAGCGCCAGCGTGAGCGCGAGACCCGTCGCCACGTCGGCCTCGAGCCGCGACCGCACCCATGTGTTCACCGGGGTGCGATCCTGCAGCACCGCGGCGGTCGCGGACGCCGGCGCGGCTGCCCACCACCGGCGCAGCGCCGCGCGGACGCCCGTCCAGGCCGTGATCCCGGCGGCCGTCGAGACGGTGATCAGAACGGCGATCAGCATCGGTTCCCGGCCATGACTCCGGTTTGCCCAGCAGGCAATACGGGAAAACCTCGGGAATGGAGACCGGCACGCAGACCCGAACGCGCGGAGCGGAGCACGCACCTGAACGGGGCACGCCAGGCATCACCGGCGGCGCCGGCCGCGGCGTGCTCGACCCCCGCTCCGGCGGCCTCGCCCGGCGTGCCGGCACGCGGCTTGCGGGCCGCCCCATCGCCGCGTTCCTTGTGGTCGCCGTCGCCGGCTTCGCGATCCTCGCAGGGCTCGCGGTGGCGGCGGGGTGGGTGCTTCAGACCTATGTTCTGCCCGATCACGGCATCGGCCACGCCGACGAGCATGTGAACGTGTGGCTGTCGCACCATCGCACCGGGACTCGCAACGACGTTTCGTACTGGCTGTCAGGGATCGGCGACGTCTATGCCATCCCGGCGGTGGTCGCGCTCACCGCCCTCGTCGCCCTCGTCCGCCGTCGCTGGCGCACGGCCGCGTTCGTGATCGCGGCGATCGCGATCGAAGCCGCCACCTATCGGGTGGTGACGCTCGCGATCCACCGGGAGCGGCCGCGCGTGCCCCGCCTCGATCACCTGCCGGTGAACGCCAGCTACTTCTCGGGTCACACCGCTGCGTCGGTTGCCGTCTACTGCGGCGTCGCGCTGCTCGTGACTTCGCGGATCCGCAGTGCCGGGACGCGTACCGCCTGCTGGCTCGTCGCCGCGGCGATTCCCGCTCTCGTCGCCCTGTCGCGCATGTACCGCGGCATGCACCATCCCACCGACGTCGCCGCCGGCGTGCTCGTGGGGATCGGAGCGCTGATCGTGGCCGTGACGGCGGCCCGTGCCGCCGGTGCGGCCGACCCCACGGGTGCACCGTCGCCATGAGCGCGATTGCGGTCATCGCCCACTCCGGCAAGAGCGTCGAGGGGGGCCTCCCGGAGCTGCGCCGGGCGCTCGCCGGGCACGGCGTCACCGACCCGCTCTGGGTCGAGGTGCCGAAGAGCAGGAAGGCGCCGAAACAGGCGCGCAGGCTTCTGCGCAAGGGTGCCGACCACTTCTTCGTGTGGGGCGGCGACGGCATGGCGCAGCGCTGCATCGATACGCTCGCCGGCACCGGCGCCACGATCGCACTCGTCCCGGCCGGCACCGCCAACCTGCTCGCGACGAACCTCGGCATCCCCAAGGACATCGCCGGGGCCGTTGCGACCGGCCTGCAGGGGAGCGTACGCACGATCGACGTCGTCACGATGAACGGCGAGCGCTTCGCCGTGATGGCGGGTGCGGGGTTCGACGCCGACATGATCGCCGGCGCCGACGGCGGCCTGAAGGACCGTCTCGGCCGCGCGGCGTACCTGTGGACGGGGACGAAGAGCATCCGCGCCGAGCCGTTCGAGGCCCGTATCCGCGTCGACGGGGCGCCGTGGTACCGCGGCCCCGCGAGCTGCATCCTGGCCGGCAACGTCGGCTCGCTCTTCGGCGGCGTGCGCATGTTCCCCGACGCCGAGCCCGACGACGGGCTGGTGGACCTGGCCGTGATCACCGCCGACGGGGTCGGACAGTGGGCGGAAACGGTCGGCCACACGATCGCGGGCCGGTCGCAGCGGTCGGCATACGTCCGCACGACGAAGGCGCATCAGGTGAAGGTGAAGCTCGACCGCAAGGTGCTCTACGAGCTCGACGGCGGAGCGCGTACGAAGGTGAAGGCATACCGGCTCCAGGTCGAGCCGCGTGCGATCGGCGTACGGGTGCCCAGGAGACCAGAAACGGAGACTGAAAGCACATGACCCAGAGCATCCAGACACAGGCCCGAGCGGCAGGCCGCGGCTCGACCAACGGCCCCGCGTTCGAGGCCCTTGCGCGGGCCGGCTTCGTCGCCCGCGGGATCATCTACGGCATCATCGGCCTGCTCGCGATCCAGGTCGCGATCCATTCCGGTGGCGCCCATCACCCGACCAACCAGCGCGGGGCGCTCGAGACGGTGCAGCAGGAGCCGTTCGGCCACTGGCTCCTGATCGCCGTCGCCATCGGCCTCGGTGGATACGCCCTGTGGCGGTTCGTGCAGGCGTTCTTCGGGCACGGCCCCGAGGGCGGCGGGGACGCGTCGGCGTTCGGGCGGATCGCGGCTGCGGCGAGCGGATGCGCGTACACGGCCATGTGCGCGCTCGCGGTGTCGATCCTGCTCGGCGCGACCGGCGGGAGCACGGGCAATCCGCACAAGTCGGCCGCGGGCGTCCTCGGATGGCCGGGCGGGCAGTGGATCGTCGGCATCGCCGGCGCCCTCTTCATCGGCGTCGCGCTGTACCAGGGCTACAAGGGCATCACGCGCAAGTTCCTGGACGAGGACAAGACCGGCGAGATGGGCCCGTTCACGCGCAGGTGGATCACTCGGATCGGTGTCGTCGGCCATCTCGCCCGGATGGTGGCATTCGGCCTGATCGGCATCTTCGTCGTCAGAGCCGCGGTCGACTATGCACCTCGGAAGGCCGTGGGCCTCGACGGCGCGCTCTCCCGGCTTGCGCATCAGAGCTACGGGACGTTCCTGCTCGTCGTGGTCGCCGCCGGCCTGGTCGCGTTCGGCATCTACTCGATCGCAGACGCGCGGTACCGGCGCATCTAATGCACGCGCTCCGAGAGGAGCTCGGCCGGCTGTCGTCCTTCGGGGAGCATCACCGCCGGCTCGTCGCGCGCCTCACACTGATCGTGCTTGCAACCGCTGCGGTCGACCTGCTGGCAGCGATCGCGATGTACCTCCTCGAGCGCCACGCCAGGGGCACCGAGCTCAAGACGTTCGGACAGGCGGCGTTCTTCACCACGGTGCAGCTCCTGACCGTCTCGTCGCAGATCAAGAACCCGCTCACCGCGCCCGGCCGACTCATCGACGTCGCACTCGAGCTGTGGGCGGTCATCGTCGTGGCCGGGTCGGCCGGTGCCATCGCCACCTTCTTCCAAAGCTGCGACTCCGGCTGAGCCGTTCCTGCTCTCGACCTACCCGGAGAGCGACGCCCAGAAGGCCTGCACCGTCGCGTTGAACGCCGCAGGGTCCTCCTGGAAGGGCTGATGGGCCTGCTCGGGGACGCCGACCAGCCGGGCGCCGGGGATCAGGCGGGCGATCTCGCGCGAGTGCCGGGGCGGGCAGATCACGTCCTCCTCGCCGTGCAGGACAAGGGTCGGCACGGCGATCGCGCCGAGCCGGTCGCGGGTGTCGTGGTGCAGGATCGCCCGGCAGGTGCGCTGGAACGCCTCGGTCGACTGCGGGTTGGGGTTTCGCAGCATTGCGTCGCAGAACGCGTCGACCCGGCCGTCCTCGAACACCGCCTGCGAGTAGGTCGACGCGAGGAAGTACATCAGGAACTTGCGCTCGTCGTCGGCGATGCCGGCGAAGTAAGCCGAGCTCTCGATGAATGTGCGAAAGAGCCGGTCGGAGTATGCCCACGAGCCGACGATCACGAGGCTTTGGGTGAGATCGGGGCGGGCGATCGCCAGCTCCTGCGTGATCGCGCCGCCCATCGAGAACCCCATCACATGCGCGGCGCCGATCTCGATCGCGTCGCACAGGGCGGCTGCGTCGGCGGCCAGGTCGCGGACGGTGAACTCGCCGTCGGGCAGCGACGAGCGGCCCACGCCGCGGTTGTCGACGACGGTGACGCGGTGGCCCTCGCTGCACGGGCCGACTTGGCCGTCCCACGCGGTCACGTCGTCGCCAAGGCCGCAGAGCAGCAGAACGTCGTCGCCCGACCCGGCCTGCACGTAGTGGATGTCGACGCCGTTGACCCGCTCGATCGGCACGGCGCGATCCTACGCCATAGGGATACCCCTGACGCGACGCCGGGATGCGAGCGGCATCCTGGGATCAGATGCTCATCGACCTCGAACTCATCTGGTTCCTCGGCGGCCCGGGGCTCGTGCTCGGGGCGCTCGCCGGCCTGCGGCTGGGACGCGTGCGGTCAACCGCCGGGGTGGCGATCTGGACGGGGATCATGATCGGCCTCGCCTGCGGGTTCGGTCTCGACCTGATCATGTGGCACGACATCACGACCAGCCGGTCGTCGACGGCCGCCATCGGCGTCCTGGCACTCCCGTTCCCCCTGCTCACGAACGTCGCCACCGCGCTCGCAGCGGCGCTGCTCGTGTGGTCATGGAGCGGTGGGCTTGCGCCGGACCCCCGGAGCTGAGGGCCGGCGCCGCCACGATGAAGCAGATCGCATTTGCCGCAACCGGTTGTAAGGCTCAACCGGGCAGGGGCGCTCCGGTCTCGGTGAACGCCGGCGCGGAATAGGCCGCCCCGGGAGTGCCGCCGATCGCGAGCAGCTGCACCGGCTCATCGCCGGTCGTGATCTGGCGCTCCTCGCCCGGCCCGACGCGCGCGAACACGCCCGGCTCGAGCCGGATCTCGCGCCCGCCTGCGTGAAGCGTGGCGCTGCCCGCGAGCACCGTGTAGACCTCCTCCTGGCCGTCCCCCGTGTGGTCGTGCCGAGGGTGGTGCTCGAAGTGGGCCGGGAACTGCTCCACCTGCATCCCGAACGCGGTCACTCCCAGGCTCGCCCGGGCGCGGCAGAACCCGCCGCCGTTGGGGGTGTCGAACTCCTCGATGCGCTTGACGGTGACGTCGGACATCCCGCTTCCTCCTCGTTCGTCGCGCCGGCCGCGGCGGCCGGCTGTCACGCCGAGGACGAACGGGCGCGTGCGAATTCGACAGTCCGGGTCACCCGAGTGGCCGAACGGCGAGTGGTGCACAGGCTGCACGCGCGCGGAAGCCGCGGAAACGGGGTATGCACGGAGTGGGAGGGCCGTACGCCGGTGCGGCCCTCCCACCCAGCCGGCGTCAACCCTGCGTCTGGGCGGCGACGCCCACGACCTGGCCCTGCGGGCTCGAGAGCAGCCCGAAGGTGACGCCCGGCACGCTCGTCGCCGGCTGGACGACGGTGCCGCCTAGCCGCTCAGCCTCGGCCAGCGTCTCGGCGACGTCGCCCACACCGACGAAGAACGTCACCATCGCCGCGCCGCCCTGCGTCGGCCCGATCCCGCCGGGGATTGCGCCGTCGGCGTTCGCGTCGACGTACGTGTAGCCGGGGAAGGCGCCCTCGGGGAACGACCAGTCAAACAGCGACCCGAAGAACTCGCGGGCGGCGTCGGGGTCCTGCGAGCGCACCTCGAAGTGCACGACCGGGTTCGGCATCGGACTCTCCTCTCGTCCTCGTGCCGCGGCCGGGATTGGCCGGGCTCTACCACGAGGACGAACCGCGGCGGCCGGAATCGACAGCGGCTGCCTAGTCGTCGCGCAGCTGAACGATCTGGGTCGTCGGGTTGATCAGGTCGATCCGCCCGATCGAGACGACCTCGGTCTGGGTGCCCGTGAGCCCGTGCCGCACGACCGAGACGGCGTCGGGCGTGTCGAGGTCGTTGCCGTAGATCAGGTGCGAGACACGTCCGACCCTGCGCTGGTCCGCGGTGTACACCGTGAACCCCTCGCAGTTGTGCAGGTCGACAGGCCGGAGCATCAGCGAGTCGGCTGCGATGTGTCTCAGGAATCCGATGGCGGGCCCCCTCGCCGTAAAATTGCGGGTCGGGCGAGCGCTCTCGCCCGGCCCCACGCCCCTCGCCCTGCCGGCTCCCAGCCGGGCAGTTGAGATCCTATGCCGCGCGTCGGCGGGACGTCAAGAGGGCGTCGCGGAAGCGTGTGCGGCGTCCCACAACACGGGGAACAGCGGATGGTCCATCGGCGCTCCGGCGGGCAGCTCGGCCTCCAGGCCGGGGAACGGCGGCGACGTCCGCCAGGCCCGCGGCGCATACACGACGTCGTCGCCCAGAAAGCGCACCGAGAACGCCCGCCGCCGCGTCTGCGAGCCTCCGGCTGCGTGCAGCGTGAGCATGTGGAAGAAGACCGCGTCGCCGGGTGCGAGCGCCCAGCCGACGATCGGCGCGGTCGCCCGGTCGATGTCGGGCAGCTCCTCGAGGCTGCCCTCGGGGAACCAGCGCGCCTGGTCGTCCATGAACGAGCGCGGCATCAGCCACGGGCCCAGGTGCGACCCGGCGACGAACTCGAGCGTCGCGTCGCGCGGCACCGGGTCGACCGGCATCCACATGCTGCACGTCTGGGTGCCGTCGACGTTGTAGTACGGCTGATCCTGGTGCCAGGGCGTCGGCTGGGCGGTGCCGGCCTCCTTGACCAGAAGGTGGTCGTGGTAGAGCCGCACCTGTCGCGATCCCATCAGCGCCCCCGCGATCGCGCCTGCCGCCGAGCTGCGGATGAACTGCTCGAACTCGGGGATCCGGTCCCAGTTGCAGAAGTCCTCGAAGAAGCGGCCGGAATCCTCGGCCCGGCTCGCCACGATCCCGCGCGGGCTCGGGTCGGCCAGGTTGCGCTCGATCCCGGCCGCCACGAGCGCGATCTCTTCGGCCGGGAACGCCCCGCGCACGCACACGGCGCCGTCGCGGCGGTAGTCGTCGATCAGCGCCGGGGAGAGTGCAAAGGCCATGTGAAGACGAGTCTAGATGGTGCGGACGGCTTCAAAATTCTGTAAGCGAAGCCGTCTCAGTGCTGCAAATTTCTGGGCGGATCGATAGCGTGCGCCGCTTCGTGTCCTCGTCATCGCGCATACCGCTGGCCCGGCGTGCCGCCCTCACGGCGGCGCTCGCGGCAACCCTCGGGGCGGCGTTCGTCCAGCCCGCGCAGGCGCTGCGGAACCCGGCCCAGACTCCGCTGCGGTCGTGGCAGGTGCTCGCGCCCGGCTGGACGGCCTCCAACAAGGAGCTCGGCCGGGTCGACCACATCGTCCGCGTCGGCCATACGGTCTACTTCGGCGGCAACTTCACGGTCGTCGGCAGCCACGGCGGCCGCACCGTCACCCGCATGCGCCTCGGAGCGGTGGCTGCGGGAACGGGCAAGCTGCGCTCCTTCCACCCGCGTCTCAACGGCCGCGTCTACGGCCTGGCGGTGTCGCCGGGCGGGCGCTACCTCTTCGTCGGCGGGCAGTTCACCGCGGTCGGCGCCCATCACCGCCACGGCCTGGCCGCGTTCGACCTGCGCACCGGCCGCCTGGCGCAGCGGCTGCCGGACATGGGCATCAGCGGCACGGTGCGGACGATCGCGGTCACCCGGACGGGCAACCTCTACGTCGGCGGCAGCTTCGGCCGGGTCGGCAAGAGCCGGCGGACGAACCTCGCCAAGCTGATCCTGCGCGGCCGCCGCTACGTTCTCAGCCCGCGCTGGCGGCCGACGACGTCCAGCGACGTGCGTGACATCGTCGTCTCGGCCCGCACGTCGCGCGTGATCGTGGGCGGCGACTTCTCGTCGGCGAACGGCCACCGCGGTCAGAGCGGCATCGCTGCGCTCGGCCTCGGCGCCGGCCGGCTGCTGCGCTGGGCGAACCATCCCACCAGCCCGATCCTCGGCCTCGCCCTGTGCGGGAAGCGCATCTATGCGGCCATGGGCGGGCCCGGCGGCACGGCGCTCGCCTACGGCATCGGCGGACAGCGCAAGTGGTTCTACATGACCGACGGCAACATCCAGGCCGTGGCGTGCTTCGGCCGCCGCGGCGTGTTCGGCATGCACGGCGACTTCGTCGCACCGCGGAAGAACCAGAAGCTCAGCGAGTTCGGCTCGAGCAGGCGCATCCAGCGCCACAAGCTGTTCATGCTCACCTACTCCGGCGCGCTCATGCGCTGGAACCCGGACGTGAGCTCCACCGCCGGGGTGCTCGGCGTGTGGTCGCTCGCGCAGGGCCACGGCAATCTGTACGTCGGCGGCGACTTCACCGGCGTGCACGGCCGCGCCCAGCAGCGCTTCGCGATCCTGCCGCGCCGCTGACGGCGGTAGCGTTCGGGGGATGCGGCCCGCCCGGCCCCGGTTCCGTGCTCGCGGCGCCCTCTTCGCGGCGCTGGCCTGCGGGTTGCTTGCGATCGCGTGGGAGGCGGCGGCCGCGTCGGTGTGGGTCATCGCCGTGGCGGCGGCCGCGATCGGCGTCTGGATGGCCGACCTGGCCCGCCGCGACCTCGGCCTGCGCAGGCCGCGGTGAGAGGTACCGCCCCTTCACCGGCGAATGACGACCCTCTAGAGTCTCTCTCGACACGATGCAGGTGGCACGTCCTCACCCGGCCCCGCCCCGCGGCGGGATGTTCGACTCCTATCTCGAGTGGATGCGCGCTCGCGGTGCGTCGCCGGCGACCCTGCGCGCCTACACGGCCGACCTCGACCAGCTCGACCGCTGGCTCGCCGCCGCATGCGTCGAGCCGACCGCGGCCGATGCGCGCACGGTGCGCCGCTACGCCGCCTACCTGGGCACCTGCGGGTATGCGCCGGCCACGGCCGCCCGCAAGCTGAGCGCCGTCCGCGGCGCCTACGCGTGGATGCATGACCGGGGCGCGATCGAGCGCAGCCCGGCCGCGCTCGTGCCCGGACCGCGCCGCGCCCACACGCTGCCCGCGACGCTGTCGGCCGACGAGATGGCGCGCCTCCTCGACGCGCCGGCCGGCACCGCTCCGCGCGACCTGCGCGACCGCGCGCTGCTCGAGCTCCTCTACGGCTGCGGCCTGCGCGCCGCCGAGGCGTGCGACCTCGCGCTCGCCGACGTGCGCCTGGAGACCGGCTCGCTGCGCGTGACCGGCAAAGGTGGGAATCAGCGCGTCGTGCCGCTCGGCGGCGCCGCCGAGGCAGCGCTCGAGCGCTACCTCGCCCGCGGCCGGCCGCAGATGGCCGGGCCGGGCACCGGCGGGCGCCTGTTCGTGAGCGTCCGCGGCCGCCCGCTGCACCCGTCCGACGTGCGCAGGGCGCTCCTGCGCGCGCTCGAGCGGGCGGGCATCGCGCAGCGCTCGCCGCATGCTCTGCGGCACACCTTTGCCACCCATCTGCTCGAGGGCGGCGCCGACCTGCGCAGCATCCAGCACCTGCTCGGCCACGCATCGGTCGGGACAACCCAGGTATACACCCACGTGAGCGTTCGCCATCTGCGCACCGCACACGCGCGCGCCCACCCACGAGCATGATGACCGACGAATCAGTCGATATCTGGACCGAGTACAAGCGCACCGGCGACAAGCGGCTGCGCGATCGTCTGATCCTGACCTATGCGCCGCTGGTCAAGTACGTCGCCGGGCGGCTGGGCACGGGCCTGCCCGCGCACGTCGACGAAGGTGACCTGGTGAGCTACGGGCTGCTCGGCCTGATGAACGCGATCGAGCGCTTCGACCCCGCCCGCGACATCAAGTTCGAGACCTACGCGATCAGCCGCATCAAGGGCTCGATCATCGATGAGCTGCGCTCGATGGACTGGGTGCCGCGGTCGGTGCGCAGCCGTGCCCGCGAGATCGAGCGCGGAGTGGTCGAGCTCGAGCACAAGCTGCACCGGCCGCCGACCGACGAGGAGATCGCCGGCCACCTGGGCATCACCGGGAGCGAGTTCCAGGACAGCCTGGCGCAGATCTCGCGCTCGTCGGTGGCCGCGCTCGACGAGCTGTGGACGATCTCCTCGTCCGGCGGCGACACGGTCGCCCTGATCGACACGCTGCAGGACCCGCACGCCGACGATCCGTCCACCGAGATGACGCGCACGGAGATGCGCGACTCGCTCACCGGTGCGATCTCGCGGCTGCCCGAGCGCGAGAAGACGGTGATCCAGCTCTACTACTACGAGGAGCTGACGCTGCGCGAGATCGGCGAGGTGCTCGGCGTGACCGAGTCGCGCGTCTCGCAGCTGCACACGAAGGCGATCCTGCGTCTGAAGGGCAAGCTGCAGGGCAGCCTCGAGCGCGCGTCGGCCGACCGCCACCGCTGACCGGGCGATCCGGCTGTCAGTCCGGCCGCTCGAGGGGGTGCGGTAGTCTGAACCCCTCGACCGACCGACGACCTGCAGCTGGAGGAGTGCATGCCCAACACGGAGTCCGGGAAGATCCGAAACGTGGCGGTGATCGGCCACCGCGGCACGGGGAAGACCTCGCTCGTCGAGGCCCTCCTGTACGAGGCCGGGACGACGAACCGCCTGGGCAGCGTGGCCGACAAGTCGAGCGTGTCCGACTACGACGAGGAGGAGCGCCGGCGCGGCATGTCGATCGCGGCGACCGTGACCCACCTCGACTGGCAGGAACGCAACATCAACCTGATCGATACGCCGGGCGAGCCCAGCTTCCAGGCCGACGTGCTGTCGACGCTGCGCGTGGTCGAGGGCGCGATCGTCGTGGTCTCCGGCGTGCTCGGCGTCGAGGTCGGCACCGAGCGGCTGTGGCGGCGCTGCGACGAGCTCGGCCTCTCGCGGCTCGTCCTGGTCAACCTGCTCGACCGCGAGCGGGCCGACTTCTTCACCGCCCTCGAGGCGCTGCAGACGCGGCTCTCGCCGCGGTGCGTGGCCGTCGAGCTGCCGATCGGGTCGGAGCACGAGTTCCGCGGCGTGGTCGACCTGGTGCACATGGTCGCCTACCTGCACGACGGCGACGGCGGCGTCCACGACGAGCCGGCGGACATCCCGGCCGAGGTGCAGGGCGTGGCCGACGAGTACCACGACAAGCTCATGGACATCGTGGCCGAGACCTCCGACGAGCTGATGGAGCGCTACCTCGAGGGCGACGAGATCACGCGCGACGAGATGGCGGCGGCGCTGAAGAAGCTCGTCACCGAGGGCGAGATCTTCCCGGTCGGCTGCGGCGCCGCCACGCGCAACATCGGCTCGCGCGGGCTGCTCGACCTGATCGTCGAGGGGCTGCCGTCGCCGGCGAGGGCGCGCAACGTGCCCGAGGTCGGCGGCGCGTCGACGCTCGCCTATGTGTTCAAGACGATCGCCGATCCGTTCAGCGGCAAGATCAACCTGCTGCGCGTGTTCGCGGGGACGCTCACCTCCGACTCGAACCTGGTCAACAACCACACGCACTCCAAGGAGCGCATCGGCCAGCTGCTGACGCTGCAGGGCAAGGATCACGCTCCCACCGACGCGCTTCCGAACGGCGCGATCGGCGCCGTCGCCAAGCTCAAGGAGACGGGCACCGGCGACGTCCTGTCAGACGTCGACTCGCCTGTCGCGATCGAGCCGCTCGCGTTCCCGGCGCCGGTGGTGTCGTTCGCGATCGAGCCCAAGCACAAGGGCGACGAGGAGAAGGTGCACACCTCGCTGCGGCGGCTGCAGGAGGAGGATCCCTCGCTCGACGTGCACCGCGACCCGCAAACCGGCGAGACGATCGTCGCGGGGCTCTCGCAGATGCACGTCGAGGTGACCCTCGAGCGGATGGCCCGCCGCTTCGGCGTCGAGGTCAACCTGCACCCACCGCGCGTGCCGTACATGGAGACGATCCGCAAGTCGTCGCGCGCCCAGGGCCGGTACAAGAAGCAGACGGGCGGCCGCGGCCAGTTCGGCGACTGCCACATCACCCTCGAGCCGCTCGGCAGCCACGAGGGCTACGAGTTCGTCGACAAGATCGTCGGCGGCGTCATCCCGCAGGGCTTCCGGCCGGCGGTGGACAAGGGCATCCAGGAGGCCATGCAGCAGGGCGAGCTCGCCAAGTGCCCCGTGGTCGGCGTCAAGGTGACGCTCGTGGACGGCTCCTACCACACGGTGGACTCGTCCGAGATGGCGTTCAAGATCGCCGGCTCGATGGCGTTCAAGAAGGCGTTCGCCGAGGCCGACCCGGTGCTGCTCGAGCCGATCATGAAGCTCGAGATCTCGGTGCCCGACGAGAGCATGGGCGACGTCATCGGCGACATGACCTCGCGCCGCGGGCGCGTGGGGGGGATGGACCCGGCCGGCGGCACGACGACGATCCACGTCGAGGTGCCGCTCGCCGAGGTGCTCACCTACGCCCCCGACCTGAACTCGATGACCGGCGGGCGCGGCGACTACCAGATGAGCCTCCTGCGCTACGAGGAGGTCCCGGCCCACGTCGCTCAGCAGGTCATCGCCGCCGCCTCGAAGGACAAGGAGCTGGCCAAGGCCTAGATGGTTGATTCCACGCCCCCGCGCGCCTGGACGTCAGGCTGTTTGCGGGGGTATGGGTCGTGGTGGGGCTGCGGCTGCACGGGGGCGTGGAATCAACCATCTAGCGCCCGACGGGACTGGGGCCTGTCGCCATGCGGGGACAGGCCCGCGTCTCACCTCTTTCGCCGTCCGGCTAGAGGATGGTGGCCTGGATCTCGGCCCAGCCGCCCAGGCCGATGATCTGGGCGGCGTGGGTGGAGAGGTCGAGCACGCCGCGCCCGAACGGCCCCCGGTCGTTGATGCGCACGACGACCGAGCGGCCCGTGGCCAGGTCGGTCACCCGCAGCATCGTGTTGAACGGCAGCCACGGGCTCGCCGCGGTGAGCTTGGTCGGGTCGAAGATCTCGCCGTCGGCGGTGCGCTGGCCGGCGAACCCGGGCCCGTACCAGCTCGCCTCGCCGGTGAACCCGCCCTGGCCGCCGCCGGACTCGGGCGGCGGCGCCGAGCCGGCCTGCGTTGCGAGCGTCGCACGGCGGCTCTGCTCCGCGTTCAGCTCGCCTTGAATCTGCGCGTCGATGCCGGCCAGCACGGCCCTGCGGGCCGCGATTGCGCGCTCGAACGCGTGCTGCGCGCTCTGCTGCCGCGCCAGCTGGGCGGCGACGGCGCCGAGGCCGGCGCTGAGCCGGCGCCGCTGGACGGACAGCACGTGCTGCGCCACGCCGATACGGCGGATCAGCTCGGACGACGAGGAGTTGATGCGCGACAGCACGTCGACCCGCTGGACCAGGTCGGAGAACGAGTTCGACGACAGCACGTAGGCGGTCGT
The DNA here is from genome assembly GCA_963825325.1 of uncultured Actinomycetes bacterium. Taxonomy (GTDB): domain Bacteria; phylum Actinomycetota; class Thermoleophilia; order Gaiellales; family JAICJC01; genus JAICJC01. The sequence goes on along the minus strand of CAWGSU010000006.1, from coordinate 46,257 downwards.
GTCGGTCGAGCTCGTCTTGTAGTCACCGACGATCAGCCGGGCGAGCGCCGACTGATCCTCGTTCAGCGCCAGCTGCTGGGAAGAGATCGCGCTGTCGATCCCGGCGATCGACGAGCGCAGGAATTGCACGCGTGCACGCGACCGCCGCTCGACTGCGATCATGTGCGTGCGGCGCCAGTCCAGCACCTCGATGCGGTGCAGGATCGAGGCCGCCTCGGACCGCTGTCCGGCGACGGACCCCGCTGACGCGCCGGCGGACACCATGCCGGCACCTGCCGTGGTTAGAGCAATCAGCGTGGTCCAGGCGATGCGTCTGCGCGTGTTCGCGGTGTCTCGCCCCCCTTCGGCGCGCAGGACATTACCCGGATGCGGCGGCCTCGGCAACCACCACCCGTCGCCGCGCGCGCCACTTGTGCCCACACGCGGCGGTTTCGTGAATGTTGCTCCAATCGGGCTCCGATCTGCGCATGCTGCAGCGCGTGCAACATGCCGCACGCGCAGCGGGCGCCCGTAAACAGCCGGCCGGAGCGTGTCCGTGCGCCGCGGATCGGCTTACGCGGGGGTATACTCGCCCTCCTGGAGCCCCATATTCCGGAAGTGCCGGGCATGATCGAGATCCGCCGGAACGACATTGAGAAATCCTGCGCCGTGTGCGGGCGGACGCTGCTCCTGGGTGAGCGGATGGTCGCCTACGAGCGGCCCGAGGGCGACGACGCACGCGTGTGCGAACTGTGCCTCGACCAGGCCGATGCGCTCGGCTGGATCCGCGAGGGTGCGCTCAGCGTGCCGCTGCAGCTGCAGTCCGCCCGTCACGCGAAGCGCAGCGGTGGGCTGCGCGGGTTCCTGGGAGGGTCGCAGCGCCGTCCCGGCCTTCCCGAGCCGTTCACGCCCGACGCGCTCCCGGCCGATCCGCGCGACGCGGTGGCGGCGGGGCTCGAGCTCTTCAACGAGAGCTATCACCCGCGCACCGTGATGGGCATCGCCCGCACCCTGGGCGACCCGCGCGTGAGCGTCGTCATGCGCAGCCCGCGGGAGATGGTCGTGACCGTCGCGTGGGATTTGTCGTGGTACCAGTTCCGCGTCGACATGCTCGGCCCGCAGCCGGTCACGCTCCAGCACCGCGGCGAGGACGTGGGCGAGATCGACAGCCGCTTCCGCGACTGGAACGCCCAGGCCGAGCCCGACGGCACGCTCGCCCTCGCGGTCTAGCGGCGCCGCCTCAGACGTCCGGGTCGAACGCCTCGGCACGGGGGAAGGTGCCCATCGCGCGCGGCCGGCGCCGATCGCGCAGCTCGCGGCGCTCGTCCGGGGTGCCCGCCTCGCCCGCCCGGCGGTCGCCGGCGCGGGCCCGGCGATCGACGATCACCTCGACATTGGGGTTGTCGCGGTAGTACTCGGTCATTCGCGGCAGCAGCTCGGCCTCGAGCTCGGGCGGGATCACGCAGTAGATCATCCCCCGAAGTAGACACCGGCAAGGGCCGGTGCGTCAAGGGGTATGCTCGCGTCGTGGCAGTCCCCAACGCGCTCGAGTGCCTGCGGTGCCGGCGGCGCTATCCCGTCGTGTCGATGCCTGGCGGGTGTCCGTCGTGCTCGGCGGAGGGCATGCCGGCGAACGTCGCCCCGGTGTACGGACGGGTGTCGGCGCTGAAGCCGGGCAAGCTCTCGGGGCGCGGCCTGGCCCGCTTCGCCGCGCAGCTGCCGATCACCCGCGACCGCTTGATCACGATGGGCGAGGGCGATACGCCGCTCGTACCCACGGCCGCGCTCGGACAGCAGCTCGGCCTGCGCCGGATGCTCCTGAAGGACGAGCGCCGAAACCCCACCGGCAGCTGGCGCGACCGCTTCGCCGCGCTGGCCGTGTCACAGGTCGAGGACACGTCGGTGACGATCGCAAGCGCCGGCGACGAGGCGCTGTGCGTCTCGCTCGCAAGCTACGCCGCCCGGGCCGGCCTGCGCTGCGTGAGCCTGGTCGAGCCCGACGCCGGCGCGCGCAGCCGCGACGCGATCGAGGCGGTCGGCGGACGCGTCGTCGGCGTGGCGTCGCCCGAGGCCCGCTGGCCGCTCCTGGCCGACGCGGAGCGCTCCCTGGGCTGGCGGGCGGTCTCGAACCGCACGACGCCGCCGATCGGCGGCGATCCGCTGGCGATCGAGGGCTACCGCACGATCGCCTACGAGATCGCCGAGGAGCTGCGCTGGAGCGCGCCCGACCTCGTGCTCGTCCCGGCGGCGCTCGGCGACGGCATCCAGGGCATCTGGCGCGGCTTCCGCGACCTGGTGTCGTGGGCGGTGATCGACCGCATCCCGCGGATGGTGGCGGTCGAGGTGGCGGGCGCCGTGGCGGCCGCGCTCGCCTCCGGCAAGGACTGGGTGCCGCCGAGCGGGCCGATGGAGTCGCAGGCGCGGGCGCTCGCCGGCGTCACCGGCACGGTGCAGTCGCTGCATGCGGTCGTCGAGTCCGAGGGCCTCGTGGTGCGCGTCTCCGAAAGCGAGCTCGAGCACGCCCGCATGCAGCTCGGCGAGCTCGAGGGCATGTGGACCGACCTCGCCGCCGCCGCGCCGGTCGCCGCCGCGATCAAGCTCGCCCAGCGCGGCGACGTGCCGACGCGCACGCTCGTTGTGCCCGTGCTCACCGCGAACGGCGCCTACGACGGCTCGTCCACGGCGGTGGGCGCGCTCGAGACGGTCGACGCCCGCGTCGACGAGCTCCTGCGCGTGCTCGCCGTCCGCGGCGAGTAGAGTTTGCGGCCGATGCCGGTCGCCACCAACTCCTATCGCAACTACATCGCCGGCGAGTGGGTCGACTCGGTCGGCGGAGACCGCTTCGACGACACGAACCCGGCCACGGGCGACGTGATCGGATCGTTCCCGCGCTCGACCGCGGCCGACGCCGACCGCGCCGTCGCCGCCGCCCACGAGGCGTACGCGAGCTGGCGGCTGTATCCGGCGCCGAAGCGCGCAGAGATCCTGTTTCGGGTTGCCGAGCTCCTGCGCGACCGCAAGCCCGAGCTCACCCGCACGATGACCCAGGAGATGGGCAAGGTGCTCGCCGAGGCGGGCGGGGACGTGCAGGAGGGCATCGACATGACCTACTACATGGCCGGCGAGGGCCGGCGCATGTTCGGTCAGACGGTGCCGGCCGAGATGCCGGACAAGTTCGCGATGAGCCTGCGCCAGCCGATGGGCGTGGTCGCGGTGATCACGCCGTTCAACTTCCCGATGGCGATCCCGACCTGGAAGCTGATGCCGGCGCTCGTCACCGGCAACACCGCCGTTTTCAAGCCCGCCGGCGACACGCCGCTGCTGGGCGAGATGCTCGTCGAGATCTTCGAGGAGGCGGGGCTGCCCAAGGGCGTGATCAACATCGTGCACGGCGGCGGCGCCACCGTCGGGCAGCGCCTGATCGAGCACCCCGACGTCAAGATCGTGACGTTCACCGGCTCGAAGGAGACGGGGATCCACGTGGCGCGCACCGGCGCGGACACGCTGAAGCGCATCCACCTCGAGCTCGGCGGGAAGAACGCGATCATCGTGATGGACGACGCCGATCTCGACAACGCCGTCGACGGCATCCTCTGGAGCGCGTTCGGCACGAGCGGCCAGCGCTGCACCGCGGCGAGCCGCGTGATCGTGCACGAGCGCGTCTACGACGGCCTCGCGTCGAAGCTCGTGGCGCGCGCCGAGCAGCTGCGCATCGGCAACGGCCTCGACCCGGAGGTCGACGTCGGCCCCCTGATCAACCAGGCGGCCCTGGACAAGGTCGACCGCTACACCGGGATCGCCCGCGACGAGGGCGCCGAGATCCTCACCGGCGGTGAGCACTACCGAAACGGCGAGAACGGGTTCTTCTACCGGCCGACGATCTACGGCAGGGTCGACCGCGACATGCGCGTCGCCACCGAGGAGATCTTCGGCCCGGCGACGGCGCTGATCCCCTGCCGCGACCTCGACGACGCGATCGCGATCTCAAACCGGGTCGAGTACGGCCTCTCGAGCGCGATCTACACCGACGACGTCAACGCCGCGTTCCGGGCGATCCGCGACCTCGACACCGGCATCACCTACATCAACGCCGGCACGATCGGCGCCGAGATCCAGCTGCCGTTCGGCGGCACGAAGTACACCGGCAACGGCCACCGCGAGGCGGGGACGGCGGCGCTCGACACCTACACCGAGTGGAAGTCGGTGTATGTCGACTACTCCGGCAAGCTGCAGCGCGCCCAGATCGACAACCAGCCGTCATGAGGCTGACCGAGCTCCACGCCGACCTGCAGACCCTGCGGGAGAACCTGGCCGCCGAGCTCGCCGCGATCAACCGGTACGAGGCGCAGGCGTTCTCGCTCGCCGACGAGCGCGCCCAGGAGGTCGTGCAGCGGATCGCCGACGACAAGAAGGAGCACGTCGCCCGCCTGCTCGACCTGCTGCGCCGGCTCGATGTGAAGCAGCGCGAGAAGATCGAGCGGCTCCCGCCGGCGTGAGGGCGCGCATGTGGGTGGACGGCGGCAGCCGGGGGAACCCGGGCCCGGCCGCCGTCGGGTACCGGATCGAGGACGACGCGGGCACGACGCTCGCCGAGGCGGGCGAGGTGATCGGCGTCGCCACCAACAACGAAGCCGAGTATCGCGCGCTGATCACCGCACTCTTGCGGGCCGCCGAGCTCGGAGCACACGAGGTCGAGGTGCGGGCGGACTCCCAGCTCCTGCTGCGACAGATGACCGGCCGCTACAAGGTGAAGAGCCCGCACCTGCGGGAGCTGTGGCACGAGGCCCAGGAGGCCGCCGACCGCTTCGAGCGCGTCCGCTACGTCGAGGTGCGCCGCACCGAGAACACCGACGCCGACCGCCAGGTCAACCTGGCTCTCGACCGGGCGTAGATCCCGCCACCGGCGGTATACTGGGCGCTCTTCCAGCGGCTGTAGCTCAGTTGGCTAGAGCGTCTGCTTGCCATGCAGAAGGTCGAGGGTTCGAGCCCCTTCAGCCGCTTTTTTTCCAGATTTCTCCAAGGATTCTCCCCTAATCCGGAACCACGCATGGCATGCGGCTGGACCGATGTTCCACCCAGCGCCATGGCTCACTCGTTGTGGTTGACGACCTCGACGTTGTGGCCGTCCGGGTCGAGCACGAAGGCGCCGTAGTAGCCCGGGTGGTACACGACGCGCTCGCCGGGGGCGCCGTTGTCCTCGTAGCCCGCGGCGAGCGCGGCGGCGTGGAAGGCCCGCACGGTCGCGTCGGTGTCCGCGGGGAACGCGAGGTGGACGTGCTCGGTGAGCGGGCGCTCGTCGCGCACGAGCGAGAACGAGAAGTCGGGGCCGGAGAGCTGCACGCGATCCGGCGCGTCGTGCGTGAGGCGGAGCCCGGCGTACGGCGCGACCGTCGTATAGAAGCGCCCGGACGCCTGCGGGTCGCGGACGCGGATCCACAGGTGGTCGATGCAGCCGCCGGGCACGGCCCGCTCGCGGCGGCTGTGGACCGCCTCGACGCTGTTGCCGTCCGGGTCGAGCAGGAAGCCGCCGTAGTAACCGGGGCCGTAGACCGTGCGCGGCCCGGGCGCGCCGTCGTCCGGGTGACCGGCGTCGATCCCCGCCTGCCAGAAGGCGTCGACGGCCGCGCGGTCGGGCGCGCGGAAGCCGACGTGCAGGCCGCGTGTCACAGGATGATCGCGATCCGTCGGGCCGATGGCCCAGTCCTCCCACTCGACCAGGCCGGCGTCCGCGTGGCTCGGCTCGATGCCGAGCGCGGACAGCACGGCGCGGTAGAAGCGCTCGGACGCGGCCAGGTCGGACACTGCGATCCCCACGTGGTCGAACATCGCCCGAGGCTACCATCGTCGTCGCTGAGCGGCGTACGTCTGCCAGATGGCCGAGTAGAGATCGTGAGCTGCGATGAAGGGATCGAGCTCTTCGAGCTCCGGGCCACCGTAGCCACGCAGGATGTCCGCGGCGACGTCGTCGCCGCGCTCAGACGCGCGGGCCTCGGCGACGAGCCCCGCCAGGTCCCAGTGCACCGGGCCTTCACTGACGTCCTCGAGATCGTTCCAGATCAGCCCGCCGTCGGTGCGGAACACGTTCCCGATGCACGCATCGCCATGGATCGCCTGCGCCGGGAGCGGGCTCGCGAACACCCTGGGTGTCAGCTCATCGAGCCGGGAGCGCAGCGAATCTCGTTCGCGCGCGGAAAAGCCCGGCGACGGTTGCAACCCGGACGCGAGGCCGTCGAGCCAGTCGCGCACCTCGCTGAGCGGCCCGAGCGCGCCCGGAAAGCCGGCCAGCGCCTCGTGCAGCTCGCGCAGCGAGCCGCCGAGCTCGCGCCCGGTCGGCACGGGCCGGGAAGCGTCGAGCTCGACGAACTGCCAGAACGTCATCCACAGGCCGTCGTGGCGGTGAGGCCCCGGTGCCAGGACAGCGCTCGGTGGAACGGCCAATCCCCGCTGTCCCAGGAACACTCCGACGGCGACCTCGCGAGCGAGCCAGCTGCCGACGTCTGCGTGCAGGTGGGCCGTGCCGGTCATCACCCGGGCGACCACTGGAGCGGGTTTGAGATGCACGAGCACGTTGCTGCCGGCAGCCACCACGACGGCGTCGTCGCAGGCGACGGAACCGGTGCGCGCGACCGCCTGGGCGGCAGCCAGGGCACGCGCCTCCACCGCCTTAGGCCGTTGTTCGGTTACCATCTCTCCGTGGATTCGGCTACCAGGTAGCAGGTTCCGCGGCTGATGCCGCGTTCCTTGGCAGCGGTGCGAGGCGGGAGTGACCGCCTCGCCGCTGCGCGCACGCTACCTCGGGAGGATCACGATGACACGGCAGAACCTGTTCTCCGGCGTCTGGGACGGAGACGACAAGCAGACCGGAACGCGGCACCAGGTGTTCTGGCGGCCGAACGACGCCCGGATGGGGGCAACGCTGTACGAGCTCCCCCCGGGCGCTCCGGAGGATCGCATCCACATGCATTTCGGCGCCGAGGAGATGTTCTTCGTCCTCACGGGCCGCCCGTCCTTCCGCAACCGGGACGGCGTCAAGCAGCTCGCCCCCGGAGATGTCGTCTTCTGCCCGGAGGGCCGAGCCGGGCTGCACGCCTTCAGCAATCCGACCGCCGAGCCCGCTCGGATCCTCGCCCTCAGCGCCGGCAGCTTCCCTGACGTCGTCGCATATCCCGAGGACGGGTATGCGTGGGTCGCGACCCGCGATCCCGACCCCGAGCTCCTGGAGCGGGGCGGTGATCCGGGCATCATCACGCGCTTCGAGATCCCGATCGAGTAGCGCCCCGTCAGGCCGCCTCCCGCGCCGGCTGCCGGGGTAGTCTGTGCCCCGGCAGACGACGCGGAGGCGGACGGTGGAGGCACGATGAGCGCGAGCGAGAACCCCGGCAGGCGCAGGCCGACCCGTCCGAGGCGTGCGGCCACCGCGCAGCGGACGTCGCCGGCGTTCGGGACCACCTGGAGGCGGGCGCACCTCACGGTGGATGAGCGCGAGGCGCGCGGCCAGCAGGGGCGCAAGGACGCGCCCAGGAGGAGCCATGCGGACTGGCGCCCGGCCTCGGACCGGCCCGACCCGATCGCGCTGCTCGAGGAGCAGGCCGCCACGCGGGTGCCGGAGCTCGTTCCGATCCGGTACGGGCGGATGCTCGTGTCGCCGTTCTCGTTCTTCCGCGGCGCGGCGCTGATCATGGCGGCCGACCTCGCGGCGAGCCCGCGTTCGGGTGTCACGGTCCAGCTGTGCGGGGATGCCCACCTCTCGAACTTCGGCCTGTTCGGATCCGCCGAGCGCAAGCTGCTCTTCGACGTCAACGATTTCGACGAGACGCTGCCGGGTCCGTGGGAGTGGGACGTCAAGCGCCTGGCCGCGAGCTTCGATGTGCTTGGGCGCGACCGCGGGTACTCGGCGAAGGACCGGCGTTCCGTCGTGCTCGCGGGCGTGCGCGCCTACCGCGAGCACATGCGGCACGCCGCCGAGATGCGCACGCTCGACTCCTGGTACGAGCATCTCGACGCGAACCGGCTGCTCGAGCGCGTCCGGGCCGAGACGCGGCGCGGCCGGCTCAGCAAGGCCGAGGCCCGCACCGCCCAGGGGCAGATCGCGAAGGCGCGCACGCGCGACAGCGTGCGCGTGTTCGCCAAGCGGGCCGCCGAGGTGAACGGTGAGCTGCGCATCGTCGCCGACCCGCCGCTGATTGCCCCGATCGGCGACCTGATCGAGTCCGGCACCGAGTGGGACGACCCCGAGACGCTCATCAAGAAGCTGCTCCTGTCGTACCGCCGCACCCTCGGGCACCACCACCACCCGCTCGAGGAGTTCCGCTACCTGCACGCTGCCCGCAAGGTCGTCGGCGTCGGCAGCGTCGGCACGCGCTGCTACATCCTGCTGATGCTCGGCCGCGACGATCAGGACCCCTTGTTCCTGCAGGTGAAGGAGGCCCAGACCTCGGTGCTCGAGCGGTTCCTGGGCAAGAGCGAGTTCCCGCACCACGGCGAGCGCATCGTCGCCGGCCAGCGCGTGATGCAGGCGGCGAGCGACATCTTCCTCGGCTGGCAGCGCATCAAGGGCCTCGACGGCGTCAGCCGCGACTACTACGTGCGCCAGTTCCACGACTGGAAGGGCGGGATCGACGTGGAGGCGCTCGAGGTCACGGGGGCGACGCTCTATGCCGAGGTCTGCGGCGCGACCCTCGCCCGCGCGCATGCGCGCTGGGGCGACCGCATCGCCGTCGCGGCATACATGGGGAAGGGGGACGTGTTCGACCGCGCCATCGCCACCTTCGCCGCGGCGTACGGTGACCAGAACGACCGCGACTACGCAACCTTCGTCGACGCGGTCGGCTCGGGGCGGCTCGTCGCAGAGCCCGGCCTCTAGACCGGAGCACCGTCAGGCGACGGCGACCGGCTCGGGCGGACGCTCGGCGAGGCTGCTCGTCAGCCGGGCGACGATCTCGAGGATCTCGGGGTGGCGCTCGGGCGACCAGTCGGCGAGGAGCGCCTCGATCCGGGTCTGGCGGGCGTCGCGAAGCCGGTTGAGCACCGCGTTCCCGGCATCCGTGACGTGGGGCGCGTCGGCGTCGTCGACCAGCCCGTCGGCGATCAGCGTGCGCAACGGCTCGTCGAGCGCGAACTCCTGCACCGCGCCGGGCCGCTCCTGCGCCACCCGGTAGAGCACCCACATCTCCCGCGGGTCGAGGTCGACGCCCGCCTGCTCGGCGAGCTGCTCGTAGATCAGGTGGCGGTGGTCGCGCTGGACGAGCGTCGCCGCCTGGGCCTCGAGCTCGCACATCGAGTCCGCCCGCCGGGGCGAGGCCACCGACTCGGGCAAGCCCTGGGCGGCGACCGTCTTGCGCAGCGGCACCTCCTTGATGAACCACGTCAGGGCGAACGCGACCGCCGCCACGCCCGCGCCGAACACGAACACCGGTTGCAGCGCCTGCACATAGGCCTGCGTGAACGCATCGTGGACCGCCGCGGGCAGGCTGCGGATCGCATCGGGCGTCGCCCCTCGGGTCAGCTCGGCCACCTGGCCGGCGTGGCCGGGGAAGGCGGCCTGCAGGTTCGTGGTCAGGCGGCTCGTCAGGATCGCGCCGAAGATCGGCGTGCCGATCGAGCCGCCCATCGACCGAAACAGGCTCGCGCCCGACGTCGCGACCCCCAGATCCGAGTAGTCGACCGCGTTCTGGACGGCCAGCACGAGCACCTGCATCACGCCGCCCAGGCCGAGCCCGAGCACCAGCATGAAGGACCCCGCGACGACGATCGTGGTGTCGACCTGGAGCCGCGAGAGGAGCAGCATCCCGATCGTCATCAGCGCGGTGCCGGCTATCGGGAAGACTTTGTAGCGGCCGGTCTTCGTGATCAGGGCGCCGCTGCCGATCGACGCGATCAGGACGCCCGCCATCAGCGGCAGCATCTGGACGCCCGAGATGGTCGGGCTCGAGCCCTTCACGAGCTGCAGGAAGAGCGGCAGGTAGGTGACCGAGCCGAACAGGGCGAAGCCGACGACGAACCCGACGGCGCTGCACACCGCGAACACCCGGTTGCGGAACAGGCCGAGCGGCAGCACCGGCTCGGCCGCGCGGCTCTCGACCAGGACGAAGGCGGCCGTGAGGACGACGCTCGCGATCACCAGGCCGGCGATCTGCGCCGACTCCCAGGCGTACGTGTTGCCGCCAAGCGAGGTGGCGAGCACGATCGCCGAGAGTGCGGCGGCGAGCAGCGCGATCCCGGTGTAGTCGATCACGTGGCTCGCACGTTCGGTTTTGACGGTGAACACGGCCTGGATGACTCCCATCGCGATCACGCCGATGGGCACGTTGATGAAGAAGATCCAGTGCCACGACAGGTTGTCGACGAAGAACCCGCCGAGCAGCGGCCCGATCACGGTCGAGATCCCGAAGACGCCGCCCATGAGCCCGGAGTAGCGGCCGCGGTCGCGCGCGGGAACGACGTCACCGATCGCGGCCTGCGTGGTCACCATCAGGCCGCCGCCGCCGAGGCCCTGCACCGCACGGAACGCGATCAGCTCGGTCATGTTCTGCGACAGGCCGCACAGGATCGAGCCGATCAGGAACACCGCCAGGGCGGTCTGGAGCACGACCTTCCTGCCATACAGATCGCCGAGCTTCCCCGAGAGCGGCGTCGTGATGGTGGACGCGAGCATGTAGGCCGTCACGACCCAGGCCAGCTTCGAGGCGCCGCCGAGGTCGCCGGCAATGGTCGGAAGCGCCGTCGAGACGATCGTCTGATCGAGCGACGCGATCAGCAACACCAGCATGAGCGCGCCGAAGATCGGACCCAGGCGTACCTGAGGGGCGTCGTCCACGCGCCCACGATAGAGCACGCGGCTACCCTCTCGGCCATCCTGCGATGACGCCCGACTCCCCTGGACCCAGCGCAGCACCCACAGGCGAGGCCGCGCCGACCGTCTGGCGGCGGTGCGTCGCCGCGGCGGGCCGGGTCGCCGCGGTGCTCGCGACGGCGGTCGACCGCTACTTCGCCGACCGCTGCCCGCAGCTCGCCGCCGGCATCGCCTACCGCGTCCTGTTCTCGATCGTCCCGCTCGCGATCGTGCTCGTGTCGGTGTTCGGCCTGATCCTCGGCAACCAGCACGTGCACAACCTCGTCGTCGACACGATCGTGAGCGCGCTCCCGTCCACGGCCGCGAGCCACGACGACGTCGCGAGCGCGATCACGGCGATCGCGTCGCCGTCGAGCGGCCTCGGCCTGATCACGACCGTCCTGTTCGCGTGGGCGGCGACCGGCATGATGGCGTCCATCCGGGCCGGGCTCGAGGTCGCCATGCACGCGGAACAGTCGCGGCCGATGGTGCGCGGCAAGCTGGTCGATCTCGCGCTCGTCTGCGGTGCGGCGCTGCTCGTCCTCGCGACGGTCGGTGCGACGCTCCTCGACCGGCTGGCGCAGCATGCCCTGCGCCGCCTGGACGCGGCGACCGGCCTGGGGGGGACGTTCGCCGGCAACCTGCTGCCGCGGGCGCTCGCGGTCGCCGTGGCCATCGGCGTCGTGATGATGCTGTACCGGTTCGTGCCCCACCGGCGGCTGCGCCGGCAGGACACGCTCGCCGGCGCGATCACCACCGCGGTGCTCCTGTTCGCGATCTCGGTGGCGTCGAGCAAGCTCTACGACGGCGTCACCCGCCTGAGCGTCGTGTACGGGTCGCTGACGGCGGCGCTCGTGTTCCTCTACTCGGTCTACCTGTACGCCTCGGCGCTGCTCTTCGGCGGCCAGGTCGCCTCGGCCTGGGCGGCACCACCGGGCAGCGAGCGCGGCGACCCGCTGACAGTCCAGATCAAGCGCGCCGTGCGCGGCCTCTTCGTCGCTTCCCGGGATCCCCAGGCGTAGGAGCTAGGCGGCGGCGTCGGGCTCGGCGGTCGCCGGCATGGGGTCGCTGGTCGCGCGCAGGTCGAAGAAGAGCAGGGCGAGCACGATGCCGACATAGGGCATGACCACGGCGTAGACGATCGAGCTGATGATGTCGATCACGCCGAGCGAGACCGACGAGATGAAGAGCACCGTCAGCGCGATCAGCGGGCCGAGCGCGAGGCCGACCCCGTTCGCCGTCGCGGTGATCGCGAACACCCGCCAGGCGTGATGGCGGACGAGCCTGCGGCTGCGGGCGAGCGCGGCGAGCGCCGAGCGCCGCTCGATCACGCACGCCTGCGCGGTGATCCCGTGCCAGACGAGAAACGCGATCGCGACCACGATGCCGACCACGGTGGTCACGAGCAGCGCGACCACGACGAGGATCACGAGCGTCGAGAGGGCGAGCGGGACGAGCCGGTGGGCGAAGGCGTTCAGGTCGACGCGGGCCTCGCGCCCGTGCGCGAGCTCGTTCATGACCATGGCCACCGCCGCCACGACGAGCACCGACGGGATCAGCGCGGTGATGCCGCTTCCGAGCATCAGCGCCGCGATGCCCGTCACGGCTCGGTCGCCTCCTTCGATGCCGCGGGGGTCGGTGAACGGCGTGTGCGCGAACAGCAGCCGCTGCTGGGCGGCGGCGATCACGCCGAGGGGGACGAACACCGCGCCGACGCCGAGGAAGAGGCGGCGGTGAGCCGCGTGGATCCGCCATGCCGAGGTGAACATCTCGCCCGCCGCCCGGCGGCCCTCGACCCGCAGCGGATCGGCCGGGTGCCAGCGGGTGCGGCGGACGAGGATCACCGCGAGCACGACCAGCGCGGCGAAGATCGCGGCGGCGAGCAGCGGCGAGGCCAGCGTGTTCAGATAGACCTTCGATCCCGCCGCGACCGCGCCGCAGAAGAAGCTGGTCGCGTTCGGGCCCAGCGAGCGCCCGCCGGGCACCGAGAGCGCCGTGTCGCGCCACGTCGTTTGCGACCACGTGATCGGCTCGGTCCACTGCGACTTGACGTTCGGCCCGGTGGGGCCCCCGTTGGGGCTGCGCAACCGCTGCCCCCAGAGTCCGTCGAAGCCGAGCCAGGCGAACGCGCCGGTCGCGCTCGGCGGCGTGTCCGGCATCAGGACGACCCGGGGCCGCACGTTGTGTGAGGGTCCGCGTGTGTCGTCGCATCCGACGCCCGCCTGGGCGCTGTAGCCGAACCACAGGGTCGAGCTGAAGAACTGGGCATGCGAGCCCGCGGCCGAGAACACGAGTGGGTGGTCGCCCTCGCGCTCGATCGTGTCCGTGTTCCACGACGCCCGCTGCGCGCCGGAGTGCTGCGAGTAGCCGACGTCGACCGGGTCGCGGTGAAGCGCCTGCTCGGGCGAGTCCGCGGCGAAGACGAGCTGGATCATCTCCCAGTCGCCCTCGTGCTTGTTGTTCCAGTCGTTGTAGACGTAGTACATCCAGTACTGCAGGGCCAGCAGACCCGGCCTGTCGGGCTGGGTGACGACGTGCGCGTAGACGGTCGCGGGCTTGCCCTTGCTGATCTTCTGGAACCAGCGCTCGTACGCGCACCCGGGCCGCAGCGGATTGCCGGGGAAGTCGAGGAAGTAGCTGCCGCTCTTGCCGTCGAGCTGCTGCGCCGTCGGCGCCTGCACCGCGGAGCCGCCGGGGCCGCGCAGGACGACGTCATCGCGTCCGAGCACCGCGGTCACCGCCACCGGGAAGTAGGCCTCGCCGCTCGTATCGCACGGGTGGCGCTGGTCCTTCAGCACCACGATCGGGGCGAAGCGCTCGGCGAGCTGGAGGCTCGCGCTTTGGGAGCCCTGGGCCGCGGCCGGCGGCGCGCCGCCGAGCAGGGCCACCCAGGCCATGAGCACGAGCGCAGCGCTGAGCCTTGCTCTCGTCACCAGCTCACCTCTCGTGGACGAACGGCGTCGTCGTGGCCAGCTCGACGAACCCGAGTTGCTGCAGGATCGGACGGCTCGCGGGGAGCGCGTCGACCTGAAGGTACCGGAACCCGCGCTCGGCTGCGAGCCGGGCGCGGAAGGCCACGAGCGCGCGGAAGAGGCCGCGGCGCCTCCAGCCGGGCAGCGTGCCGCCTCCCCACAGGCCGGCGAAGTCCGTCCCCGGGTGGAACTCGACCCGCGCGGCCGCGACCGGCACCGCGCCGGCATAGGCGACGACGCCCGTCATCGCCGCGGGCTCGTCGCGAAGCCCACCCAGCATGGCCCGGCCGAGGCCGGAGTGGTCCTCGCCGAACACGGCGTCGTGCACGCCCACGAGCGCATCGACGCCCGCCGCGTCGGCGACCGCCTGCACGTGCACGCCCGGCGGGGGTGGCGTGTCGAGCGCGAGCCCGGCGATCTCGGCCACGAGCAGGGCCTCGGCCGGCTCGGGCCGCAGGCCGGCGGCGCGCAGGCGCGCCGGCAGGTCGGGGGGCCGGTCGTGGGAGTAGTGCTTCCACTCCCACTCGTGGGGGAGGTGCGCGAACCTCCCGATCACGGCGGCGATCGCCGCGTCGGCGTCGCGATCGCCCAGGTCAGACCACGTGACGCCGCTCCAGCCGTCGCCGCCCGCGATCACCCGCACGACGCCGTCGCCGGCCTCGACGCGCCCGTCCGGCCCCTGCGGCTGGGGGTGGCGGCGGATCTGGTCGTCGAACGCCGCGAGGATCGCGTCCCGGTCCATGGCAGCAACCCTAATTGGTGAGCGGGCGCAGATCCCCCTTCCGGGGCTCGGATGAGCGCCGCGAGGCAGGGACACTGAGAGTGGACGCCTACCCCCGGCGCCCGCAGACCCACCCGAAGGGCCTTCACCCGTGCCACAGCGGCCCCCGTCCCCGCCCGACCTCGCAGGCCGGCTCGCCTCGTACGAGACGCTGGTCGACATCTCGCGCATGCTGCTCGTCTCGGTCACCCCGGACGAGCTCTTCGAGCGCATCTCGACCGAGCTCAACCGGCTCGTGCCCGTCGACGCGCTCACGATCTATCGCGTCGACGACGTCAACCGCGAGATCGTGCCGATTCATGCGCGCGACCAGTGGGCGGACGAGATCATGGCGGCGCCGCTGCGCCTGGGCGAGGGCCTGACCGGCTGGGTCGTCGAGCACCACGAGGCCGCGAACGTCACGGCCGCCGAGCGCGATCCGCGCATCACGGTCGTGCCCGGCACCCCGAGCGACGAGTCCGAGGCGATCGTGGCCGTGCCGCTGATCGTGCGCGATCGCCCGATCGGCGCGCTGAACACGTACCGCCTCGGCGTCGGCGCCGCCTTCAGCGCAGAGGAGTTCGAGCTGGTGCGGCAGTTCGCCGACGTGGCGGCGCTCGCGCTCGACAACACCCAGAACCGGATCCGGCTCCTGCACGAGGCCCAGACCGACTGGCTCACCGGCCTGCACAATCACCGCGTCTACCACGAGCGGCTCCGCGACGAGCTCGACCGGGCCGAGCGCTACGGCCGGCCGCTGTCGCTGATCGCCTTCGACCTCGACGACTTCAAGCTCCTGAACGACGTGCACGGCCACCAGGAGGGCGACCTCGTGCTGCGCCGGGTGGCGGCGGCCGCGCGCGAGGAGCTGCGCGCGAGCGACCTGGCGTGCCGGGTCGGGGGCGAGGAGTTCGCGATCATCCTGCCCGAGACGGGCAAGCGCGCCGCCCGCGCGGCCGCCGACCGCCTGTGCGCCCGCGTGCGGGCGCTGCCCGGCGCGCGGACGATCACCGTCTCGTGCGGCGTGGCCTCGTTCCCGGCCGACGCATGCAGCGCCACCGAGCTCGTCGCGGGCGCCGATGCCGCGCTCTATGCCGCCAAGGGCAGGGGCAAGGACCGCGCCGCGAGCTTCACGTCGGCCGTGCTCGCGCGGCGGGCGCGGCAGTCCGCCCGGGCCGGCGGGATCGAGTCGCTCGCCCAGCTGCGGCTGCTGACGGTGCTCGCCGTGAAGCTGAACCGCCTGAACGATGTCGACCGCATCGCCGACACCGTCGTCGACGACCTCGCGGGGCTGGTGGACTACGACCACGCCGCCGTGCGCCTGCTCGACGCCGACGGGGCCGATCTCGAGCCGGCGGCGCTGCGCGGTCCGGCACCGCCCGCGGCCACGCTCGCCGCGTCCACCGCTGCCGCGAGCGGCCGCACGGTCAACGCCGGTGATGCGATGGGCGAGGGCGGAGAGCCCGAGTCGGTGCTCGCGGTGCCTCTGGTCTACGACCGCCGCACGATCGGTGTCCTCGAGCTGTCTCGCCGTGGCGAGCACCGCTTCTCCGACCTCTCCGTACGGCTCGCGGAGCTGCTCGCGGCGCATGCGGCGACGGCGCTCTCCAACGCACGCCTGCTGGCATCACAGCGGCGCGCCACCGCCGTCGCCGAGGCGCTGCTCGGGATCGCGACCGCCGTCTCACGCGAGGCGTCGGCACGGGTAGTCGCACAGCGGATCGTGCAGGTCACCTGCGAGCTCACGGGCGCGGCGTCGGCCTCGGTGGTCATCGCAAGCGGCACCGGCCGCCGCCAGCGCGTGCTCGCCGCGCACGGCCAGCCCGCGGCGCGGTCGGTCGGCCTCGCAGCGGCCCTGGCGTGCGACCCGGCGAGCACCGGTGTGACCGTCCTTCGCAGCCGCGACCTGCCCGCGGTCAGCGCCGAGGCTGCGCGCCGGCATGCGCACGTCGCCACGGTGCCGATATACGGCGGCCGGCTGACGGTGGTATGCGACCGGTTCCCACAGACGACCGTCAACACGATCGCCGCAGTCGCCGGTCAGGCAGCGCTCGCGCTGGAGCACGCCGAGCTCCTGACCCGGCTGCGCAGCGCCGACGAGGCCGGAGGCCTGCGCCGGCGCGGCGCGTGACCGGATCTAGCTTGGGTCAGCCGTGCGGTCGAGCTCGAGCGAGCACGAGTTGATGCAGTAGCGCTGCCCGCTCTGGCCGGGGCCGTCGTCGAAGACGTGGCCCAGGTGCGAGCCGCACTTGGCACACGTGACCTCGGTGCGCACCATGAAGTGCGAGACGTCGCGGTGGAGCTCGACGTTGGCCGCCACCGCCGGGTCGGTGAAGCTCGGCCAGCCCGTGCCGGACTCGAACTTCGTGTCAGAGCGGAAGAGCTCGGCTCCGCAGCCCGCGCAGCGGTAGATGCCGTCGTCCTTCACGTCGACGTACTCGCCGGTGAAGGGACGCTCGGTGGCCTTGCGGCGCATGACCTCGTACTGCTCGGGCGAAAGCTTCTCCCGCCACTCCTGATCGCTTGTGGGGATGTTCTGAGTGCTCATGTTCTCTCCGTCTCGGAAACGCCCCGAACGTTACAGATCGCGGGCGAGGTCGATCAGGCGGCCGAGGATGCGCTCGCCGTCGGCGCGCAGGCCGTCGTGGTCGTACTCGTTCGTGAGCCACAGGCGCAGGCCGCGCACCTCGCGGGCCGTCTCCTCGGAGAACGTGCGCTCAACGTACATGTCCTCGGCGTAGGCGATCGCCGCCACCGGCACCTCGTTGCGGCGCAGCTGGCCGGGGTCGTACAGGCGCGGCCACTCACGCTGGGCGAGCAGGTCCGCGGCCTCGCGCAGGGGCGCGAGCGCGGCGTAGTCGGAGAACATCCACGGATAGACGTGCTCGCCCGTGAACAGGGTGGGGTCCTCGTAGGCCTGCGGCAGCAGCCGCTGTGCGGACCAACGCGTGGCGCTGCCGTCGGCGTAGCAGGCCTCGTGGATGACCGCGTAGAGCGGATTGCGCGCGAACCGGCCCTCCCCCGCGACGTCGTGCAGGAACGCGGGCGAGTCGGGCGGCAGCTCGAGCAGGTTGTGCAGGCGCTCCGCGCCGGTGCCCATCCCCAGGTCGATCCCGAGCTGGCGCACGCGCGGGCCCGTCAGCCGATCGCCGCCGGGCAGCCGCACGTCGCCGGCGTCGATCCGCAGGCGCAGCTCGCGCACCCGCTCGCGGTCGGCCGGATAGCGCTCGTAGTAGCGGCGATTGCGCTCGAGCACGCGCTCGTAGGTGGCCCGGTAGACGTCATCGACCGGGCGGCCGAGCGGGGGCAGGCCACCGGTCAGGAACGCCTCGCGCAGACCCTCCGGGGCGATCGAGAGGTACGTGGTGACGCAGAACCCGCCAAAGCTCTGGCCGAGCACGCTCCAGCGATCGACGCCGAGCTCCGTCCGGATCCACTCGGCGTCGCGCACGATGGCGTCGGCGCGGAAGTGCGCCAGGTAGTCCGCCTGCTGCTGCGGCGTGCGCCCGGGCAGCTGCCCGACCGGGGTGGAGCGGCCGGTGCCGCGCTGGTCGAGCATGAGCACGCGGAACTCCTGCAGGGCGCGGTCGAGCCACGCCGGCGCGGTCGGCCGCCGCGTCGGCCGCGGCGCCTCCGAGCCCGGCCCGCCCTGGAGGTAGACGAGGAACGGCCGGTCGCGCCCGTCGGGGTCGGCCACCTCGCGCGCAAACACGGTGATCCGCTCGCCGCCCGGCGCGGCATGGTCGAGGGGCACCGAGAACTCGTGCTCGGTCAGCACGAGGCCGGGGGTGCGGATGTGGACGGGCACGACGCGATTATGCCCCAGAGGGGAGGCAACGACCGCAGCCGGCCGCCCGTCAGCAGCGCGACTCGAGGCCAGTCTTTCACCCGTCGTGGGGCCTGCGGAGTTCGAACTCCGGGGCGAACGGGTAGATGGATGAACAATGCGACGAAGGCTCGCAACCCCTGAGACCACGTGGGAATCGCGGCCGACGCCGCTGGGAGCCGAGTGGATGACACATCGGACGCAGAGTGCTCACCAAGCCTCGGCGCGCTGGTGATGGGGTCTTCCGCGTACGGCCCGGTTCGCCGAGGCTGGCACCGCCTGGAGGACCGCCCACTCGTTGTCGTGACCGGGGCGGCCGTCCTGACCTTGGGATCGGCGACGGTCCTCGCAAGCCAGGCCGGCTGGACTCGGATCACGCAAGTGGTCTTCGCGCGACATTCGTGGGCGTGGCTTGCCATCTGTTTGGTCGCCGAGCTCGCGGCGTATGGCGGCTACATGCTCACCGTCCGTGACATGGCCAGGGTGGACGACGGAGCAGAGCTCGATCTTGAAACGTCGGCGAAGGCCGTGGTGGCGGGGTTCGGCGTCTTTGCAGCGACACGGTCGTCGGGCGGATTCGCGGTCGACTATTGGGCGTTTCGCGAGGCCGGCGTCGGCAAGCGCGACGCGGTGCGGCGCGTGCTGGGCCTCGGCTTTCTCGAGTACGTCGTCCTTTCCCTGAGCGCGCTCGCCGCCTCTGCGCTGCTGTTCTTCCACCTGGACGGGTATGAGCGGCCGGGTATCACCCTGCCCGCGCTGCTGGTCGTTCCCGTGCTCGCAGTCGCCTTCTGGCTCACTTCGCCGAAGCGGGCGCGGCGGCTTGCGCGACCGCGCCGCGGCCGCATCCAACGACTGTTCGCGGACTCCGTCGCCGGGGCGAGCACCGTCCGAGAGCTGCTGCGACGACCTCGCAAGCACAGCCTCGGAGTGCTCGGCACCGTCGTCTACTACGCCGGGGACATCCTGTGCCTGTGGGCAGCACTGCGACTCATGGACACCGGCCTTCCGATCGCCGCGCTGGTGCTCGCCTACACCGGCGGCTACCTGCTCACCCGGCGCGCGCTCCCCGCCGGCGGCGCGGGGTTCGTCGAGGTCGCTCTCACATTCGCCCTCGTGGGAATGGGCGTCGGTCTCGCCCATGCACTCCTCGGCGTCGTCGTCTACCGCGTCTTCAACTTCTGGCTGCCAATCATCCCCGCACTCGCCCTGATGCCGACCGTCCGAGACCTCCGCCAACGCTTCCAACGGGCCGAACAGACGGCCTAGACCGACCGGGGCGTACGAAGTCGGTCCGACCACGATGCGTCGGACCGGCTGGCAGCCTCGGTCAGTTCACTCCTGGTCACCCGCGAGGGCGTCGCCCACGACTTCCCCAAGGCGTCGGGCCACGCTGGGCGGCTCGGTCTCTGGCGCCTCGGCCACGTCGACCGCGGTGATTGCGTATGGCGAGTAGACCTTCGTCGATTCCGGAGGCCGAAACCATTGGCCGCCAACAATCACTCGGCGGACCTCCTCCAACGCGTCGTCGGCCGTCTGGCCGACCGGCAGCTTCCACCGTTGCCGGTGCCCGTCCGTGAACCACACGGTGACAAACAGGTCGTCGGTCATCGCGAGATCCGACGGTCGCGACTACGGAGCAATGGGGATTGAGTGGAGATGACGCCCTGCTTTCGGTCGAGGGGACAATGCCTAAGTCTCATACCCTGACCGGCGGGACTGGATGCGACTAGCCGGTGGAGCGCCGGGGGCGGCCAATGACCTGGCTACCGGTTCCCTCGCCGGAAATCCTTCCGATCGAAGAGCGCTGATGCCGCATAACCAAGCCGATCTAGAGGCGACGACCGGAGTCGAACCGGTGTACGCGGCTTTGCAGGCCGCTGCCTAAACCACTCGGCCACGTCGCCCGGGCTCGGGGAAGGCTACCAGCGCCCGGACCATGCAGAAGCGGGGACAGTCCCCGCCTGGGGACTGTCCCCGCTTCGGTTGTCCTACTTGCCCGGGGCGCCGCCCGAGAAGGTCTGCATCAGGTTCAGCGCGGCGGGGCCGAGCGCGACGACGAACATCGAGGGGAACACGAAGAGCACGGTCGGGAAGAGCATCTTCACCGGCGCCTTCATCGCCTTCTCCTCGGCCGCGAGCTGGCGGCGGACACGCATGTCGTGTGACTGCACGCGCAGGATGCGCGACAGGGCGATACCCAGCTGGTCCGCCTGGATGATGGCGCGGCAGAACTGCGACACCTCCGGGACGTCCACGCGCTCGGACAGGTTCTTCAGCGCCTCCGACCGGCTCTCGCCGATCCGCATCTCGTGCAGCACGAGCCCGAACTCGTCGACCAGCGGGCCGACCATGCGCTCGGAGAGCTTCGCGACCGCGGCGTCGAAGCCGAGGCCGGCCTCGACCGAGACGCACAGCAGGTCGAGCACGTTCGGAAGCTCCATCTGCATCAGGTCACGACGCCCGCGGATCTTCGAGTTGATGAAGAAGTCGGGCGCGATGTAGCCGATCGCACTGCCCCCCAGGGCGAACAGCAGGCCGATGACGGGGGAAACAACCCCCGAGACGAGCACGAGAACGCCAAAGCCGACGGCCGCGAAGATCAGGCCGCCCTTGAGCGCCAGGTACATCTGCGGCGACATCGAGCGGGCCAGGCCGGCCGCCATCAGCTTGTTCGCGATCACGTTCGCGTCGGTGCGGGGCATGAAGCGCTGCGTCACGGCGGCGAGCTTCGCCGTCAGCGGCCCGACGAGGCGCTCGTTCACGCTGCGCCGCGTCTCGACCTCGCGCTGCGACTGCATGCCGTAGCGCTTGGCCTTGCGCAGGGTCACGGCGACCTCACGCTGGCGGACGGTCAGTCCGGTGAGCAGCACATAGGTAGCCGCGCCGAACAGACCAATGGCAAGGACGATGAGAATCATTCGGCTACCCCTTGAAGGAGACGATCTTTTTGATGATCGCGCCGCCGATGGCCATCATCACGAGTGAGACACCGATCATGGCCTTGCCGGCGGTGGACGTGAACAGGATCGACATGTACGCCGGGTTCAGGGCGAAGATGGCGAGCCCCATCAGGAACGGCATCGCGAGCAGCACGTAGGCGGACATGCGCCCCTGTGCGGTCAGCGCCTTCACCTTGCGGGTGAACTGCTGGCGCTGGCGGACCGTGTCGGCCACCATGTCCAGGATCTCGGCCAGCGAGCCGCCGACCGTGCGCTGGATGTTGACGGCCATGACCACGAACCCGAAGTTGGTCGAGGCCATGCGCTGGGCCATCGCCTCGAGCGCCGCCTCGGACGTCATGCCGAGCTGGATCTCCTGGGCGACGCGGCCGAGCTCCTTCGAGGTCGGCTCGGCGCCCTCCTTGACGACGCTCGCGAGCGCCGAGTTGAAGGCGTGGCCGGCCTTAAGCGACGCGGCCAGGGTGATCAGCGTCTCGGGCAGCTGCGACTCGAAGGTGTTCAGGCGCCTGCGCGCCATGAACTTCACGAACAGCGACGGCAGCATGATGCCCGCCGCCAGCGGCAGCAGCTCGAGCAGCCCGTTCAGGCCGAAGACGAACCGGCCGAACACGCCCAGGATCAGGGCCGCACCCATCTGGATGTAGACGACCTCGGCCGTGCGCAGCGGCAGATCCGCCTGCTCGAGCCGGAACGCCATCCGCTTCCAGTAGTTGAACGAGCCGGCGATCTTCTCCGTGGCGACGAAGAGCTGGTGCAGCATGCTGAGCTTGACCGGGCTGACGCCCGGGATCTCGACGGCCCGCTTCTTGGGCTCGGTGTAGGCGGCGATGCGCTTGCCGACGCGGACGCCGGGCTTGGCGGAGAGCAGCACGAGCACCCCGAAGAGCACGAGCACCGCGGCGATCACCGCGACCAGTGCACGGCCGGCAGCGCTCGTCGGCATGTGCAGGAGCGGCGCGCTCGAGCCCGACGCCGACGCGGCCTTGCCGGGGGCCATGACGGATGTCTTGGCCGAGGCGTAGCCTGGCACGTTCAGCGCCAGGTGGATCGGCGTGCCCTTCGGCACCAGGCTGTGGTACGTGAAGGTGAACGTGCTCGACAGGGCGGCCGAGATCTTCGCGTAGGCCGCGACGAGGGCCGTGCGATTGGTCGCCTGCAGGAACTGGCCACCCGTGTCGCTTGCGAGCTGCTTGAGCGCGGCCTGGCCAGATGTCGAGCCCTCGATGCCGACCGAGTAGATGGTCGCGTGGGCCGCCTTGGCCGCCGCAACCGCCTGCGAGTACGTGGCCGAGTCGTGGTCGGACGAGCCGTCGGTGAGAAGGACGATCGCCCGCCGCTGGATCGGCTGGGCCGCAAGCGCCTGCGCGGCCATCTTGACACCGCCGTAGATCGCGGTGCCGGGCTGGTCGCCCGTGGCCAGTGCGGCCAGGCCGCTGGCGGCCCCGGTCGAGTTGGCCGGGAACGCGACGGATAGGTAGGGCTTGGAGTTGAAGGCAAACACGCCCAGCGAGTCGGTCGACTGGGCGCCGCTGACGAACGTCGTCGCTGCGGCGATGGCATCGGCGATCTTCGGGCCGTGCATGCTCTCCGACGTGTCGATCGCAAGCGCGACCGCGGTCTTGTCGGCCCCCGTTGCCAACCGGACGTTCGCGGCCGCCTGGCCGTTCTCGAACACCTGGAGCTCGGGGGTCGTCGAGGGGTCGGGCGTCTGGGCGGTGACCGTGACCTCCGGCCAGGCGCTCGTGTTGACGTGCTTGACGACCAGTGCGGGCGCAGACGCCGCTGCCGGAGCGGCCACCGTCAGAGCGGCGACCGCGACCAGCGCCAGCGTGCGCAGGCTGCGGCGGCGCATTACTGCCCGACCGCCCGGCCGAAGATGGGCGCCGCGGAGCGATCGCCCGTCTCGTCCTGGAAGAAGTTCGGCGGCAGGTTGACGCCGTTCGAGGCCATCTTGTCCAGGAAGTGCGGCTTCAGGCCCGAGCAGGTCAGGGGACCCAGCAGGCGGTGGCCGGCATCCATGTTCTGCGCGCCGTCCTCCACGGGCTTGGCGATGAAGATGTCCTGCAGGGCGATCACGTCGGACTCCATCCGCAGCACCTCGGTGACGTGGGTGATGCGGCGGGTGCCGTCGACCAGGCGCGAGACCTGGACGATCAGATCGAACGCGCTCGAGATCTGCTCGCGGATGGCGCGCAGCGGCAGCTCGACGCCGGCCGTGAGCACCAGCGTCTCGGTGCGGGCGAGGGCGTCACGCGGGTTGTTGGCGTGGACGGTGGTGAGCGACCCGTCGTGGCCGGTGTTCATGGCCTGGAGCATGTCCACGGCCTCCGGGCCGCGGCACTCGCCGACGATGATCCGGTCGGGGCGCATTCGCAGGGTGTTTCGGACGAGGTCGCGGATCGTGACCTGGCCCTTGCCCTCGATGTTGGCCGGGCGCGACTCGAGCGTGATCACGTGATCCTGCTTGAGCTGGAGCTCGGCGGCGTCCTCCACCGTGATGATGCGCTCGTCCGACGGGATGGCGGCGGAGAGCACGTTCAGGGTGGTGGTCTTACCCGAGCCGGTACCGCCCGAGATGAGGATGTTCAGCTTGCCGCGCACGCAGGCCTCGAGGAACTGGCCCGACTTGTGCGTGAGCGTGCCGAACTTGATCAGGTCGGCCATCGTGAACGGGTCACGGCGGAACTTCCTGATCGTGAGCGAGGAGCCGCGCACTGCGAGCGGCGGGATGATGGCGTTCACGCGCGAGCCGTCGGGCAGGCGCGCGTCGACGTACGGCGAGGACTCGTCGATGCGGCGGCCGATGCGGCTGATGATCTTGTCGATGATCCGCAGCAGGTGGGCCTCGTCGACGAACTGCGCGTTCGTGCGGGTGATCTTGCCGTGGCGCTCGATGTAGACCGTCTTGTGGTCGTTGACCATCACTTCCGTGATGGAGTCATCGCGCAGGAACGGCTCGAGCGGGCCGTAGCCCAGGATGTCGTCCGTGATCTGGCGGATGATCTCCTGCCGCTCCTGACGGGTGAGCGGCGTCTTCTCGACCGCCAGCATCTCCGTCACGACCTCGTTCACCTTCTCCTCGAGGTCGCCGTCGGCCTTGCCGTCCTGGTTGAACAGGCGGGGGCCGAGGCGGGGGATGATCTCCTTGTGGACGCGGGTCTTGAGCTCGGCGAACGGATCGGCGACGACCGACGAGCGGTCAGCGTCCTCGTGCGCCCCTTCGGGCTCGTTGGGGTCGGTCGTGGCGACCTGGATGCGAGAGTGCAGCGACATCCGTCTACCTCACTCCCCGACGCTTCTTCTTGGCGTCGGCGGCGACCCGCTGGGGGATCAGGGTGTCGGCGATGTCACCCATGGTCTTGACGATGCCGGCGCGCGGGTTCGCGAGCGCGATCGGCACGCCGCGGTTGACCGACGAGGGCACGTCGCGATCCGTGGGCAGCTCGAAGGCCACCTTCAGGTCGAGCGCCCGCTCGACCTCGTTCTTGCGCAGGCCGGTCTTCGAGCCCGTGCAGTTGAGCAGCAGGTGGCGCCGGTCCTTGGGGTAGTGCAGCAGGTCGAGCGTCTGCAGGGTGAGCTTGACGTTCTTGATCGCGGGCACGTCCATCGAGGCCACCAGCAGCAGCTGGTCGGTGCGGTCGAGGGTCGAGAGCACCGGCCCGTGGAAGAACGGCGGCGTGTCCACGATGACCACGTCGTAGCTCTCCTTGGCCACCGCGAACAGGTGGCCGAGGCGCTCCTCGGTGACGAGCTCGGCGTCCTCGGGCCGAAGCGGCGCCGGCAGCACGTGCACACCGGACTGGTGCGCCGTGACGTAGCCGGCCAGCGCCTCGGTGTCGAGCTCGCGCCGGGCCATGACCAGGTCGTAGATGGTCTTGTCCGGCTCGATCCCCATCATGATGGCGACGTCGCCGAACTGCAGGTCGAGGTCGAGCAGGAGCGTCCGCCGCTGGTGCTTGCGGGCGAACAGCACCGCCAGGTTGCAGGCCAGGGTGGTCTTGCCGGATCCGCCCTTGGGCGAGAACAGGGTCACGACCTTGCCCTCGGCGTGCGAGGCGGTCTTGCCGGCGGTGCCGGCCACGCGGCCGGCGGCCAGCGAGTGCGCCTTCTTGATGGTGAAGACGATCCCGTCGGTCAGCTGCGGGAGCAGCACGACGTCGTGGATGCCGGCCTGGAGGGCCTCGGACAGGAGCGAGTTGGCGCTCGCCGAGGTGACCAGGACGATCGGGGCGGCGGTCACTGACCGGATCGCCTCGACCTCCGCCGTCGGGACGTGATCGGTGGCGGTGGTGCCGTGCAGGATGACCTGAGCGGCGGACTCGGCCAGCTTGGCGCCGGCCTTGACCGGGTCGGCCGCCGTGCCCACCAGCTCGACGTCGGGATGGTCGGCCAGGCCCTCACGGACCTCCGCCAAGCCGTTGGCGGCACCCGTGATGAAGACCTTGATCGGGGACTGGTTGGTCATCGTTACTTCACTCCAGACACGCAGATGGGCAGGGAGTTCTTCACCTGGACGGTCGTCAGACCGGTGGCGAAGACGCTGCAGGGGGTCGCAACCGAGCTGCCGGTGTCCTGCGCGCCGTGGCTGGGCCGCAGCGCCATCCAGAAGCCCTGGCTGGCACGGATCAGCATCAGGTCGGGCAGCAGGTTCTGCGGGATGGCCAGGATGACCGCGTCGCCGCCGGAGCCGTCAGAGGTGCCGGAGCTGCTGTTCGTGCCGGAGGCCGAGGTCAGCGGCGGGTTGGCGACGCCGGTGTCGTAGGTGGAGAGCACCTCGACGTTGGTGATGATCCGCCCGGCGACCGTCTGCTGGCTGAACTTGCTGCTGTTGCTGCTCGCCTGGATCGTCATCTCACCGAAGATGTCGACGTGATCGCCGGCCTTGAGCGTGCCGCCCAGGACGCGGTTGGCGTTGAAGGACATCTGCACCGCGCGCATCGTGCCGTGGATCTGGTTCACGATCGCGGTCTGGTTCGAGTCCGAGAACATCGCCGGGGTGATCTGCGCGCCGGCGGTGATGTTGGTCGCGGTCGCGAGCGAGGTGTTGAGCGAGGCGATCGAGGTGAACGCGCCGGGGACGACGTCCTTGGTCGCGACCTGGCGCGTGCTGAAGGCGCCGCCGGTGACCAGCGTGTTCAGGGGAGTGCCGGCCACGATGTCGCCCTTCGAGACCACGACGGTCGTGGTCTTGATGCTCTTGTCGGCCTGGCTCTTGACGTTGCTCGTGTACATGACCACGAGTCCAGCCGCGACGACGGCGAGGACAAGCGCGATCACGATGTTGCGGACGCTGTAGGACATGCGGCTGCCTCTCGTGGAAGACTTTGGGACTGCGGGACAGTGGCCAGACTCGTATCGGCAGTGCCGGCCGGGGGCTTTAGATGGCGAAAAAGCTGGATGAAGCGGGAGCTCTGGGCCGCGGGCTCGCGGCGGTCACTCGACGCGCATCGTGGTGGCGGACGTCAGCGTGCCGGACGTCACGACCATGCCCATGATGCTGATGGAGTACGGGTAGGTGGCGGTCACGACGACATCGCTTCCCTGCGCGTATGCGTTGCTCGTGCAGGTGCGGCCGACGGTGACTGCCAGGTTCGTCTGGTTCAGATCGGACGCTGCGCCCTTGGCCGCTGAGATGGCCAGGCCGTCGACGGTCGCGCACGGACCTGCCGCGCGACTGGTCGCCGCCTTGCGCGCGCCCTCGCGGGCGGCGCTCGTGACGTCCATGTAGTTCACGAACACCTGGCCGAACTGGTAGATCGCCATCAGCACCAGCAGGAGCACCGGCAGAATGACGACGAACTCGACGACGGCCTGGCCGTCCTGGTTTTTGTGGCGTCGGATCACAGGTGTGTGTGTGGGTTGGGGGGTGTGGTGGCGGGCCCGCGAGCGCATGGGCCGCGGGCCCGCCGGTGAGACTCGTCCGCCCCTAGAGGGAGGCGATGACGTTGTTCAGCGTGTTCTTGATGGCGGTGCTGAGCAGGCCCAGCGTCACGACCACAGCGATCGTGATGACACCCAGCACGACGGCGTACTCGGCCATCGTCTGGCCGGCCTCGTCCTCGAGCGTCGCGACGGTCTCGTTCAGGTGCTTGATCAAACGACTCACCTCTCCGGGGATGGTTGGGGCGGGGTGCCCCGGATGCTGATTTCGGCATCCATGTGGGTGGAATAAAGGGCCACGTGCCAGAAATCACTCTTTCGGAGGGATTGGCGGTGGTGCGGTGGCCGGGTGCGGACCGGGCCCGCCGGGGCGGGACGCGGCCGGAAACTCTCGTGGCGGCGGCGCTAGAGCGACGCGATCACGTTGTTCAGCAGGTTCTTGATCGCCGTGCTGAGCAGGCCCAGCGTGACGACCACTGCGATCGTGATGACGCCCAGCACGACGGCGTACTCCGCCATCGTCTGGCCAGCCTCGTCGCTGACGTCAGCCTGCAGGCCGCGGATGAAGTCGGTCAAGGTGATTCACCTCCTCCGGGGGTCGAGGAACGGCATCGGGGGGACTCGTACAAAAGCCGCTTCTCTCTCAAGGTTGGAGCATTTGGGAAGAAGTGCAATACGGCTAGAAGAAGATCACCCTTTCGGTGGAGCGGCGGAGCCGTGGGCCGATTTCGGTATCGTCCGCGCCCGTGGCGACGATCATCGACGGCAAGCGAGTGGCGGCGGAGGTGCGGGCGCGCGTCGCCGCCGACGCGGCCGCGGTGCGTGAGCGCACCGGCCACGTTCCCGGGCTCGTCACGATCCTGGTTGGCGAGGACCCCGCGTCCGAGGTCTATGTGCGCAACAAGATCAAGGCGTGTGAGGAGGCCGGCATGGCCTCGTTCCACGAGCCGATGCCCGCGACCTCGACACAGGCCGAGGTGCTGGAGATGGTCGACCGGTACAACGCCGACGAGCGCGTGGACGGGATCCTGGTGCAGTCGCCGCTGCCCAAGGGGCTCGACTTCAAGCAGGTGCTCGAGCGGATCGACCCCGCCAAGGACGTCGACGGCTTCCATCCGCTGAACGTCGGCCGGCTCGTCGCCGGCCAGCCCGGGATTGTGGCCTGCACCCCTGCGGGCGTGATGGAGCTGCTCGACTGGTCCCAGACGCCGCTCGAGGGCGCCGACGCCGTCGTCGTCGGCCGCTCGGACATCGTCGGCAAGCCGGTCGCGCTGCTCCTGCTCCACCGCAGCGCCACCGTCACGATCTGCCACTCGCGCACGCGCGACCTGGCCGCGGTCACCCGCCGCGCCGACGTGCTCGTCGCGGCGGTCGGCCGCCCGCGCATGATCACGGGCGACATGGTCAAGCCCGGCGCGACGGTCATCGACGTCGGCGTGAACCGCACCGATTCCGGCCTCGCCGGCGACGTCGACTTCGACTCGGTCGAGCCGGTCGCGGGCGCGATCACGCCGGTGCCCGGGGGCGTCGGGCCGATGACCATCGCGATGCTCCTGCGCAACACCGTCATCGCCGCCACGGCCCGCCTGGGCGCCTGAATTCGGCCCTCCGGGGACTTCGTTGCAAACGTCCGGACCGTGCTTTATCGTTGCGCCGTCCCGTCGCGCATGCGGGAGAGTCAAGGAGAGGACGCGAGTTGGCAGAAGGCACCGTGAAGTGGTTCAGCAACGAGAAGGGATACGGCTTCATCCAGCAGGATGGCGGTGAGGACGTGTTCGTGCACTTCTCGGAGATCCAGGGCGACGGATACAAGACGCTGAACGAGGGGCAACGCGTCGAGTTCGAGGTCGTCCAGGGGAACAAGGGCCTGCAGGCCAGCGGCGTCCGCGCACTCGCCTAGCCGCCCAGCGCGACCGGGGGTGGCGGCGGAGCTGCCCCCGGAACGCTGACCGGCCTGGCGCTCCTTGACTATCCTGCGCGACGATGGCGATCTCGTCCGATGATGTCCTCCACGTCGCCCGCCTGGCGCGGCTGCGCCTGACCGACGCCGAGGTGGGGCCGATGACCGCGCAGCTCTCGACGATCATCGGCCACGTCCAGGAGCTCTCGGCGCTCGACCTCGCAGACGTCGAGCCCACGGCGCACGCGCTCGACCTGACGAACCAGGTGCGCGCAGACGTTGTGCGCCCGTCGTGGCCGCTCGACGAGGTGCTGCGAAATGCCCCCGACCCGGCCGACGGCGGCTTCCGCGTGCCCCCGACGGCATGACCGAGACGCTGGGCCTCACGGCGGAGCGCTGCGTCGAGCTGCTCGACGCGCGCGAGCTCTCATGCCGCGACCTTGTGACCGCCTACCTGGATCGCATCGACGCGGCCGACGACGCCGTGCACGCGTTCCTGCGCACGCGCCGCGAGCTGGCCCTGCGCGAGGCCGACCGCTTCGATCGTGACGGCCGCACCGGCCTTCAGGGCGTGCCCATCGCCCTCAAGGACATCCTCTCGACGAAAGGCGAGGAGACGACCGCGGGGTCGCGCATCCTCGAGGGCTATGTGCCGATGTACGACGGCGGCTGCGTCACGCGGGTGAAGAGCGCGGGGCTCGTCTCGCTCGGCAAGACCAACATGGACGAGTTTGCGATGGGCTCGTCGACCGAGAACTCCGCGTTCGGCGTCACCCACAACCCGTGGGACACCGACCGCGTCCCCGGCGGCTCCTCGGGCGGCTCGGCCGCCGCGGTCGCCGCAGGCTTCGCGCCGTTGTCGCTCGGCACCGACACCGGCGGGTCGATCCGCCAGCCGGCGGCGCTCTGCGGCGTCGTCGGCATGAAGCCGACCTACGGCGCCGTCAGCCGCTACGGCCTGATCGCGTTTGCGTCGTCGCTCGACCAGATCGGCCCGTTTGCGCTCACGGTCCGCGACTGCGCGCTGCTCATGCAGGTCATCTGCGGCAAGGATGCGTGCGACTCGACGTCGGTCGAGCTGCCCGAGCCGATCGCGGTGCCGACGGCCGAGCGCCTCGACGGCGTCCGCCTCGGAGTCCCGGCCGACCTGCTCGCCCAGGGCGTCGAGCCCGGCGTGCGCGAGGCGTTCGATGCGTCGCTGCGCGCCGCCGAGAGCCTCGGAGCGCGGGTGGTCGAAACGACGCTGCCGCACGCGCGCTACGCGCTGCCCGCCTACTACCTGATCGCCCCGGCCGAGGCCTCGGCCAACCTGTCTCGGTTCGACGGCGTGCGCTTCGGCATGCGCCTCGAGGAGCCCGGCGACACCGTCGCCGACATGTACGGGCGCACGCGCGCGGCCGGGTTCGGCGCCGAGGTGAAGCGCCGGATCATGCTCGGCACCTACGCGCTCTCGGCGGGGTACTACGACGCCTACTACGGCATGGCGCAGAAGGTGCGCACGCGCATCCGCGAGGACTTCGACGCGGCGTTCGCCGGGGTCGACCTGATCGCGACGCCGACCTCGCCCACGGTGGCGTTCCGGATCGGCGAGCGCGTGGACGACCCGTGGGCGATGTACGCGTCCGACGTCCTCACCGTGCCGGTGAACCTGGCCGGTCTGCCCGGGATCTCGATCCCGTGCGGCACGAGCGAGGGCCTGCCGGTCGGCTTCCAGCTGGTCGGCCCGGCGTTCGCCGAGAACCGCATCCTGCAGACGGCGCACGCGCTCGAAGCTGCCCTGGGCTTCGATCCGCGCCCGCCCGCGATCGTGGCGGCGCGCGCATGAGCACGAACGGCTGGGAGCCGGTCATCGGCCTGGAGATCCACGTCCAGCTGAACACGGCGGCGAAGATGTTCTGCGCGTGCGAGAACACGTTCGGCGCCGACCCGAACACGCTCACCTGCCCGGTGTGCCTGGGCCATCCCGGGGCGCTGCCGACGATCAACTCGGGCGCCGTCGACAAGGCGATCCAGATCGGCCTTGCGCTCGACTGCGACATCGCCCCGCGGTGCCAGTTCCACCGCAAGAACTACTTCTATCCCGACAGCCCGAAGGCGTACCAGATCAGCCAGTACGACCAGCCGATCTGCATCCACGGCCATCTGGACGTCGACGGCGATCGCGTCGGCATCACCCGCGCCCACCTCGAGGAGGACGCGGCCAAGCTCGTGCACGCGGGCGGCGCCGGCGGCCGCATCGCCGGCGCCGACTCCTCGGTGGTCGACTTCAACCGCTGCGGCACGCCGCTCGTCGAGATCGTGACCGAGCCCGACCTGCGCTCGCCCGAGCAGGCGGTGGCCTTTCTCGGCCTGCTCAAGAACACGCTGCAGACGATCGGGGTGTCCGACTGCGACATGGAGAAGGGTTCGCTGCGCTGCGACGCCAACGTGTCGGTGCGCCGCCGCGGCGAGTCCGGCTACGGCACCAAGACCGAGCTCAAGAACATGAACTCGTTCAAGTTCCTCGGCGAGGGCATGGCGGCCGAGATCCGGCGCCAGATCGGCCTGCTCGAGTCGGGCGCGGGCGTGCGTCAGGAGACGCTCCACTACGACCCGCAGGCGCGCGAGCTGCACGCGCGGCGCTCGAAGGAGGAGGCCGACGACTACCGCTACTTCCCCGAGCCCGACCTCGTGCCGCTCGAGCCGAGCAGCGACACCGTGGCGCGGCTGCGCTCGGAGATGCCCGAGCTGCCCGCCGCACGTACCGCCCGCTTCCGGGCCGACTACAGCCTCTCCGCCCAGGACGCCGCCGACCTGAACGCCGCCCCGGCGACGGCGGACTACTTCGAGGCCGTCGCGGCGGCGTCCGGCGACGCCAAGGCGGCGGCCGACTGGGTGCGCAACCAGCCCGCAGCGGTGGAGGCGATCCCCGCGGCGGGCCTCGCAGGGATCGTGAAGCTGATCGGCGCCGGCACGATCACGCCGACGATCGGAAAGCAGGTGTACGGCCTGCTCGAGGCCGACCCGGGCGCCGACCCGGCCGCGCTCGTGCAGCAGCACGGCCTGGCCTCGATCGGTGACTCCTCCGAGCTGGAGGGCATGGTCGACGCGGTGATCGCCGAAAACCCGCAGTTCGTGGAGCAGTTCCGCGCCGGCAAGGAGGGCGTGATCAACGCGCTCGTCGGCCAGGTGATGAAGCAGACGCGCGGCCGGGCCGACGCCCGCCAGGTACAGCAGCTGCTGCGCGACCGCCTCGCCAGCTGACCCATCCAGATCGCTGTCGAGATGGAGCAGTTCTGGGGACAGGCCCCTTAACAATCGCGGCAGCCGGTGCGGGCCACACTGCGCGCTCTTCGATTGTTAAGGGGCCTGTCCCCCGGTGCCGGGTGAGCGATCGGCGTGCGCCGACGGCGGCGCGCAATACGATTCGCGCCGCGTGGATGGCAAGCGCTACCTGATCACCCCCGGCCCGACCCCGGTTCCACCCGAGGTGGTGGCGGCCGAGGCCGCGCCGCTGCACCACCACCGCAGCCCCGACTTCCGCGCCCTGCTGGGCGAAACGCTCGCGGCGCTCAAGCGGGTGTTCCAGACCGAGAACGACGTGCTGCTCTTCACCGGCTCGGGCACGGCGGCGATGGAGTCGTCGGTCGCAAACCTGCTCTCGCCGGGCGATCGGGTGGTCGTCGCCTCGGCCGGGAACTTCGGCGAGCGCTGGCTCAAGCTCGTGCGCGCCTACGGCATCGAGCCGGTGCACGTCGCCCACGAGTGGGGCCAGCGCCTCGACGCCGCCCGGATCGGCGCCGCGGCCGAGGAGGGCGAAACGGTGGCGGTGTTCGTCACCCAGTCGGAGACGTCGACCGGGGTCGTGCACGACATCGAACGCATCGCGGCGCGCAACGCCTCGACCGGCGCCCTGCTCGTGGTCGACGCCGTCTCGAGCCTGGGCGGGGTGGAGCTCGCCGTCGACGCGTGGGGCGTCGACGTGGCCGTGGCCGGCTCGCAGAAGGCGCTGATGTGCCCACCGGGGCTCGCGTTTGCCTCCGTCTCGGCGCGGGCATGGGAGCGCGCCGCCCGCTCGAAGCTGCCGCGCTACTACCTCGACTGGCGCCTGACCGCCGACTCTCAGGCCAAGAACGACACCGCCTTCACGCCCGCCGTCACCATCGTCGCGGCGCTGCGCAAGGCGCTCGAGCTGATCGAGTCGCGCGGATCCGCGGCGATCTGGGCCCACAACCGCCGCCTCGCCCTGGCCGCGCGCGAGGGCGTGAAGGCGCTCGGCCTGCGCCTGTACTCGCCCGACGACGACACCGCCGCGATGGTGACCGCGTTCCTCATGCCCGAGGGCGTCGACGGCCAGAAGTGCTACGGCGTGCTGCGCGACCGCCACGGCATCGTGCTCGCCGGCGGCCAGGGCGCGCTGCGCGGACGGATCATGCGCATCGGCCACATGGGCTACATGAACGAGTTCGACATCGTGACGGCGCTGGCCGGCCTCGAGCTCGCGCTCGGCGAGCTCGGCTATCACCCGCCGACCCCCGGCGCCGGCGTCGCCCGCGCCGTCGAGGTGTTCGCGTCGGGATGACGAGCGTCCTCGTCACCGAGGAGATCGCCGCGGCCGGGGTCGAGCTCCTGCGCGGGCAGTTCCAGGTCGACGTCGAGCTCAACCCGCCGCCCGAGCAGCTGGCCGAGCGCATCGGCGCCTACGACGCGCTGATCGTCCGCAGCGCCACGAGCGTGTCGGCCGGGCTGCTCGAGCACGCCGGCAAGCTGAAGGTGATCGGCCGGGCCGGCACCGGGGTCGACAACGTCGACGTCGCCGCCGCCACCCGCCGCGGGATCATCGTCGCGAACGCCCCCGGGTCGAACATGGTGGCCGCGGCCGAGCACGCCCTCGGCCTGCTGCTCGCGATCGCGCGCAACATCCCCCAGGCGCACGCGGCGCTCACCCAGGGGCGGTGGGAGCGCAAGCGCTTCGGCGGCGTGGAGCTGGCCGACAAGGTGCTCGGCATCGTCGGCTTCGGCCGCATCGGCCAGCTGGTCGCCGCCCGCGCCCGCGCGTTCGGTATGAGGGTCGTGGTGTTCGACCCGTTCGTGTCGGCCGAGCGCTGCCGCGAGCTGCAGGTGTCGTCGGCGTCGCTCGAGAACGTGCTGCTCCAGGCCGACTTCGTCACGCTGCACGCGCCGCTCACCGCCGAGACCCGGCACCTGATCGACGCCGAGCGGCTCGCGCTCATGAAGCCCGGCGTGCGGATCGTGAACGCCGCCCGCGGCGACCTGGTCGACCTGGACGCCCTGGTGGCAGCGCTCGAGTCCGGGCACGTCGCCGGCGCGGCGCTGGACGTGTTCCCGACCGAGCCCTACACCGAGGGGGCGATCCTCGGCCTGCCGAACGTGGTCGTGACGCCGCACCTGGGCGCGTCCACCCAGGAGGCGCAGGACCGGGCGGGCGTGATCGTGGCCGAGCAGGTGGCGGCCGCGCTGCGCGGCGACTTCGTCCAGAACGCGGTCAACATCCCGCAGGTGCCGGCCGAGGACCTCGACCTGCTCGGGCCGTTCCTGCCGGTGGCGGTGCAGCTCGGACGGCTCGCGGTCGGCCTGTGCGAGCAGCGGCTCGAGCGCATCGACGTCACCTACGACGGGTCGCTGGCCGAGCACGACACCCGCCTGCTGACCTCCGCGGTGATGATGGGCGCCTTCGCCACCCGCTCGGACGAGCCGGTGAACCTCGTGAACGCGCGCGCGGTCGCCGAGAGCCGTGGGATCGCGGTTGGCGAGGAGCACGCCCGGTCGCTCGGCGACTACACGAGCCTGATCCGCGTCTCGTGCGGGAGCGGCCAGACCGTGTCGGGGACGACGATCGGCCGCGAGAACCGGCCGTGGCTGGTCGAGGTCGAGGGCTACCAGGTCGAGATCGAGCTCGCGGGCCACATGGTCGTGATGGTGAACGACGACCGGCCTGGGATGATCGGCCGTGTCGGCATGATCTTCGGCGAGGAGCACGTCAACATCGCCAACATGAACGTCTCGCGCAACTTCCACGGCGAACGGGCGGTGATGGTGCTCGCGCTCGACGTCGTGCCCCCGCACGCGGCGCTCGAGCGGCTGCGCGGGCTGGCCGGCGTGTATCAGGTGCGCTCGGTCAACCTCAACGGCACCTGACAGGGCTCAGGCGCGGGTCGCGCGCACGACCACGGTCACGTACGGCATCGTGAACGAGGCCACGCCGCGCAGGTCGGGGTGCTCGTCGGCCAGCCGGCCGATCGCGGCCAGGGTCCGCTCGCGCTCCGGCGGCGTCAGCGTGGCGACGCTGCTCGTCGACGCGGCCCATTCGACGAGGCGGGCACGGTCGAACGGCTCGGGGTTCGGGAACTCCTCGCGCTCGACATCGGTGAAGGCCGGATGGTGCAGCGGCGCCGCGGCGAGCTGGCGCGACCGGGCGAGCACGTCGCCGGCGCCGTCCAGGGCGGCCGTGAGAGCGGCCACCCACGGCACCCGCTCATCGCGCAGGTTCCAGAGCAGGCCGAGCACGCCGCCGGGCACGAGCACGCGCGCGATCTCCCGCAGCGCCCGATCCGCCTCGAACCAGTGGAAGGCCTGGGCCACGAGCACCGCGTCGGCGCTGCCCGAGCCGAGCGGGATCGCCTCGGCCGAACCCTCGAGCGCCGACAGGCCGGGGAGCGTGCGCTCGAGCTGTGCGCGCATGTTCGGCAGCGGCTCGACGGCGGTCACCTCGGCCCCGGCCGCGACCAGCACCTGGGTCAGCTTCCCCGTTCCTGCGGCGAGGTCGACGGCGCGGCGCCCCGGGGCCCGCTCGAGCACCCAGCCGACGGCGGCGGCGGGGTACGACGGCCGCGCCCGCTGATAGGCATCGGCCACCCCGTCGAACGATCGCGCCGGCCGGTCGTCGCCGTCGGACATCGGCGGCATGGTAGTGGTGACCCGCACGCAGCCCCTTCGGGTACCATCGGAGGCCGGGGAATCGACACCGAAAGGACGCGTCCTTCTATGCAGCCCACCGACAAGATCTGGCGGAACGGAAGCTTCGTGTCGTGGGAGGACGCAAACGTCCACATCCTCACGCACGCCCTCCACTACGGGACGGGCGTCTTCGAGGGCATCCGGGCCTACGACACGCCCAAGGGGTCGGCGGTGTTCCGCCTCACCGACCATCTCGAGCGGCTGCGCCGCTCGGCATCGCTCTACCAGATGGATCTGGGCTACAGCGTCCCCGAGCTGGCCGCCGCGATCCACGAGACCGTGGCCGTGAACGGGGTGCCGTCGTGCTACGTGCGCCCGCTGGCGTTCCGCGGCGCCGGGCCGATGGGCCTGTATCCGGGCGACAACCCGGTCGAGGTGGCGATCGCCGTGTGGCCGTGGGGCGCCTATCTGGGCGAGGAGGCGC
Source organism: uncultured Actinomycetes bacterium (assembly GCA_963825325.1). GTDB lineage: Bacteria > Actinomycetota > Thermoleophilia > Gaiellales > JAICJC01 > JAICJC01. The sequence goes on along the minus strand of CAWGSU010000006.1, from coordinate 9,768 downwards.
TCGAGCACGGCGTGCGCTGCAAGGTGTCGAGCTTCCGCCGCATCGGGCCGAACACGCTTCCGCCCGCCGCCAAGGCGACCGGCCAGTACATCAACTCGGTGCTCGCCAAGCTCGAGTCGACGCGCGCCGGCTACGAGGAGGCGATCCTCCTGAACGAGGAGGGCTACGTCGCCGACGGGTCGGGCGAGAACATCTTCGTCGTGCGTGACGGCGTGCTCTACACGCCGCCGACGACCGCCTCGTGCCTGCCCGGCATCACCCGCTCGACGGTGATCCGGATCGCCCACACGCTCGGATTCGAGGTGCAGGAGGTGAACCTCGTGCGCACCGACCTCTACTTCGGCGACGAGGTGTTCCTGTGCGGGACCGCCGCCGAGGTGACGCCGGTGGCGTCGGTCGACGACCACGAGACCGCCGGCCGCGGCCCGATCACGAAGCAGATCCAGGACACGTTCTTCGCCATCGTCGGCGGCCAAGACGACCGCTTCGCCGATCTGCTCGAGTATCCCGTGAAGGCCACGGTCTAGCTCCGTGGTCACCACACCGACCCGGTCGATCCCGCTCGCGCGGCCGTACCTCGACGGGCGCGAGGAGGAGCTCGTGCTCGAGGTGCTGCGCTCCGACAGCCTGGCCTGCGGGCCGGTCGCACCGGCGTTCGAGCAGGCGTTCGCAGACCGCGTCGGCACCCGTTTCGCCGTCGCCTGCTCGAGTGGCACGGCCGGGCTGCACGTCGCCCTGCACCGGCTCGGCGTCGGCCCCGGCGACGAGGTGATCACGTCGAGCTTCTCGTTCGTCGCCTCGGCGAACGTGATCCTGTTCGAGCGGGCGACGCCGGTATTCGCCGAGATCGACGAGCACACCTTGAACGTCGACCCGGCCGCCGTCGAGGCGGCGATCACCGAGCGCACGAAGGCCATCATCCCGGTGCACATCTTCGGCTACCCGTGCGACATCGAGGCCATCTCGGCCATCGCCGCCCGCCACGGCATCCCCGTGATCGAGGACGCCTGCGAGGCCATCGGCTGCACGGTCGACGGCCGCGCCGTCGGCACGCACGGGAACCCGGCGGTGTGGGGCTTCTATCCCAACAAGCAGCTCACCACCGGCGAGGGCGGCGCGATCACGACCGACGATCCCGACCTCGCCCGCGAGCTGCGCAGCCTCGTCAACCAGGGCCGCTCCGACAACGGCGACTGGCTCGTGCACCAGCGGCTCGGCTTCAACTACCGCATGGACGAAATGTCTGCCGCGGTCGGACTGGGTCAGCTCGAGAAGCTCGACACCCTGCTCGAACGGCGCCGGCACGTGGCCGCGCGCTACGACGCGCTGCTCGCGGGCATCCCCGGCGTGGAGCTGCCCTATCGCGGGCCGCAGCAGCGCAGCTGGTTCGTCTACTACGTGCGCTTCGCCGGCGGCATCGACCGAAACGCCGTCCAGGCGGCGCTGGCCGACCGCGGGATCGCCAGCCGCCCGTACCTGCCGGCGATCCACACCCAGCCCACCTATCGCGAGCGCTTCGGCTACGGCCCGGGGATGCTCCCGGTGACCGAGCGCGTGAGCGCCTCGACGCTCGCACTGCCGTTCTTCGTCCAGCTGGAGGAGGACGACATCGCCTACGTTGCGAGCTCGCTGCGCGAGGTGCTGGCGGAGCTGTGACGGCCGCGGGGGCACCGATGGTGTTCCTGGGCTATGGCAAATTCGTGCGCGCAGACCGCATCTACGCGATGGAGCCGATCGAGGGCGACGACCGCGGCGACGGCCGGCGCACGCGCGTCTGGATCGACGGGATGGCCGAGCCGATGATCGCGTCGCGCACCGAGCGCACCATCCTGGCCGACATGGGCGAGGCGACCGCGCTCGCCCAGGCCGTGCGCCGCAGCCGCCAGAACCAGATGTCGCTCGATGTCTAGACGGAACACTGACTGGGACCTGACGCTGATCGCGGCCGGGTCGCTGCCGATGCGCGACGGCCTGATGGCGCCGAAGGGCGAGCTCGGCGACATCGTCGTGGTGTCGAACGTCGTCCTGCTGCGCGGCGCGGCCGGGACCGTCCTGATCGACACGGCCGCCGGCCACCTGGATGCGGGGTGGGAGGGCGCCGACAGCAACCTGGCCGCCGCGCTCGCGCCCCACTGCGCGATGGCGGACGTCGACACGGTCGTCCTCACCCACCTCGACTTCGATCACTTCGGCGGCGCGGCCGACGTCCCGGCCGAACGGGTGGTGGTGACGGCAGCGGCTGCCGCCGCCGCGCGCGCCTGGGACCCGGCCGAGGACGAGGGCGAGGCCGACGTGTTCGCCCGGCTGGCGGGCCGGCTGGACGAGGTCGCCGACGGCACCGAGGTCGTCCCCGGCGTGCGCCTCGTCGAGGCCCCGGGCCACCGTGCCGGCCACGCCTGCGTCGAAATCGACGGACGTGACGGCCGCCGAGTCTTCCTCTCCGACGTGATCCACCATCCCAGCCACGTCGAGCACCCGGAGTGGGACTGCGAGTTCGACTCCGACACCGAGCTCGCGCTGCGCACCCGCCGCGACTGGCTGGAGCGGCTGGCCGGCACGGGCACCCCCTGTGCCGCATCGCACATCGCCGGGTGGGGCACGATCGAGCCCGGCGGCGACGGCCTGGGCTGGCGCCCGCTCTGAGTCGGGTCGCGGCGCTCGACCTCGCGGGCGACCCCGTGGCGGCCGCCCGGGCGCTGATCGGCTGGACGCTGCTCCTCGACGGTGTGGGCGGGCCGATCGTCGAGGCCGAGGCCTACCGCCAGCGCGACGACCCGGCCTCGCACAGCTTTCGCGGCCGCACGCCGCGCAACGCGGCCATGTTCGGGCCCGCCGGCACCCTCTACGTCTACCGCAGCTACGGGCTGCACTGGTGCGTGAACATCGTGTGCGGTCCCCTCGGGGTGGCAGACGCCGTGCTCGTGCGGGCGCTCGAGCCTGTGCACGGCGTCGAGCGCATGCGCGCCCGCCGTGGCCGCGAGCCGCTCACGTCGGGCCCCGGCAACGTCGGCCAGGCACTGGGCGCGACCTCCGCGCTGAACGGGCGAGTCGCCGAGCTCGTGCCGCCGCAGCGCCGCCGGCGGGTGGTGCGCACGACGCGGATCGGTCTGACGAAGGCTGTCGAGCGGCCGTGGCGCTTCCTCGACCCCGACTCACCATGCGTGAGCCGGCCGATATCATCCGCGCGCCGTGGCGCCGGATCTCGCAAAGCTCACTCGTAACGCGGTCAAGGTGCTGCCGGAGGGCGAGCTCGAGCGCAAGCTCGAGCTGGGCCGGCCGCTGCGGGTGAAGCTCGGGATCGACCCGACGGCCCGCGACATCCACATCGGGCAGGCGATCCCGCTGCAGCGGATGCGCGCGTTCCAGGACCAGGGGCACATCGGCGTCCTCATCGTCGGCGACTACACCGCCCGCGTCGGCGACCCGTCGGGACGCTCGAAGGAGCGGCGCGTGCTCACCGACGCCGAGATCGACGCGAACGCGAACCGCTACTTCGCCCAGGCGCTGCGCATCCTCGACGAGGAGCGCACCGAGCTGCGCTTCAACGGCGAGTGGCTGGCGAAGATCGACTTCGCCGAGCTGCTGCGCCTGACCCGCATCGTCACGGTCTCGCGCCTGCTCGAGCGCGACGACTTCGAGCGCCGGTTCAAGGCGAACCAGCCGATCTCGGTATCGGAGTTCCTGTACCCGCTGATGCAGGGGTACGACTCGGTCGCGATCCACGCCGACGTCGAGCTCGGCGGTACCGACCAGGAGTACAACCTGCTCACCGGGCGCGACATCCAGCAGGCCTACGGCCAGGATCCGCAGGTGGCGCTGACGACGCCCCTGATCAACGGCCCGAACGGGGTCGACAAGATGAGCGCCTCGCTCGGCAACTACATCTCGATCGATGACCCGCCGGCGGAGATGTACGGCAAGGCGATGAGCTGCGTCGACGAGCTGATGCCCGACTACTACCGCCTGTGCCTGGAGGCGGACGACCCTCCGCCCGCCGACCCCTATGCGGCCAAGCGCGAGTTCGCCCGCCGGCTCGTCGAGCGCTGGTACGACGCCGATGCGGCGGCTGCGGCCGAGGCCGGTTTCGACCGCCAGTTCAAGCAGGGGCGGGCGGCCGAGGATGCTCCCCGGATTGCCCTTCCCGCCGGCGACCCTGTGCACATGCCGGCGCTCCTGGCCGAGAACGGCCTGGCCGGCTCGCGCGGCGAGGCGCGGCGGCTGATCGCCCAGGGAGGCGTGCGGGTGGACGGAACGCCGCTTGCCGGCGACGAGCTCGACGTCGCCCGCGAGCCGCCTGCCGGGGGCCGAGCTGCGGGTCGGACGCCGGTTCTCCGTCATCGACCCGGCCTGATCGGTATACTGGCCTCCTCGGCCGCCGCCCGGGTTCGGGCTGGCGGCTGTTTCGTCCGGACGCGCCTCCCACTTGCCTGGCCGTGAGCAACTCGCTAGGCTTTGTGGTCGCGCTCGAGGGCGCTTGGTCTTTGAAAACTCAACAGTTTGGGGATCTCTTTGGGGTGCGAATGCATCCCGGAGCGATCGACGTCGGGTTCGTCCGCTTACCCCGGGAATTCCACGGGGGGCGGAAACCATGTCGGCGACCCTGCGCCACCGGCCCTCGGGCCGGAGACGGTGGGTGCGCCGGCCTTTGAGAGCAGACCGGTCAGCCAGATTAGACCGGTCGAAACTCTCCTTCATGGTCAGAGACCGGCCGACGATCCCGCACCGCGCTATGTCGTGGGGTGGGGGAGGCCGTTTTCGCAACCTGTTCTCGGAGAGTTTGATCCTGGCTCAGGACGAACGCTGGCGGCGTGCCTAACACATGCAAGTCGAGCGGAAAGGCTCCTTCGGGAGTACTCGAGCGGCGAACGGGTGAGTAACACGTGGGTAATCTGCCCAGGACACAGGAATAACCAGTGGAAACGCTGGCTAATGCCTGATGAAGTGCCGGCCTTTCGGGGCCTGTACCAAAGGTAGCTTCGGCCTCCGGTCTTGGATGAGCCCGCGGCCCATTAGCTTGTTGGCGGGGTAACGGCCCACCAAGGCGACGATGGGTAGCTGGTCTGAGAGGACGATCAGCCACACTGGGACTGAGACACGGCCCAGACTCCTACGGGAGGCAGCAGTGGGGAATCTTGCGCAATGGGCGAAAGCCTGACGCAGCAACGCCGCGTGCGGGAAGAAGGCCTTCGGGTTGTAAACCGCTTTCAGCGGGGAAGAAGGCGAGCGGGTTAATAGCCCGTCAGCTGACGGTACCCGCAGAAGAAGGTCCGGCTAACTACGTGCCAGCAGCCGCGGTAATACGTAGGGACCGAGCGTTGTCCGGAATCATTGGGCGTAAAGAGCGTGTAGGCGGCCATTTAAGTCCTGCGTGAAATCCTGCGGCTCAACCGCAGGCGGTCGTGGGAAACTGGATGGCTAGAGTGCGGGAGAGGAGAGTGGAATTCCTGGTGTAGCGGTGGAATGCGCAGATATCAGGAAGAACACCCGTGGCGAAGGCGGCTCTCTGGAACGCAACTGACGCTGAGACGCGAAAGCGTGGGGAGCAAACAGGATTAGATACCCTGGTAGTCCACGCCGTAAACGATGGATGCTAGGTGTGGGCGGTGTCGACTCCGTCCGTGCCGAAGCTAACGCATTAAGCATCCCGCCTGGGGAGTACGGCCGCAAGGCTAAAACTCAAAGGAATTGACGGGGACCCGCACAAGCAGCGGAGCATGTTGTTTAATTCGATGCGACGCGAAGAACCTTACCTGGGCTTGACATGTACTCGAAATCCTGGGAAACCAGGCCCCTCTTCGGAGCGGGTACACAGGTGGTGCATGGCTGTCGTCAGCTCGTGTCGTGAGATGTTGGGTTAAGTCCCGCAACGAGCGCAACCCCTGTCCTGTGTTGCCAGCGGTTCGGCCGGGAACTCACAGGAGACTGCCGGTGACAAACCGGAGGAAGGTGGGGATGACGTCAAGTCATCATGCCCCTTATGTCCAGGGCTACAAACGTGCTACAATGGTCGGTACAGAGGGCTGCGAGGCCGCGAGGCGGAGCGAATCCCAAAAAGCCGATCCCAGTTCGGATTGAAGGCTGAAACTCGCCTTCATGAAGTCGGAGTTGCTAGTAATCGCGGATCAGCAACGCCGCGGTGAATACGTTCCCGGGTCTTGTACACACCGCCCGTCACACCACGAAAGCCGGAAACACCCGAAGTCCGTGCGCCAACCCGCAAGGGAGGCAGCGGCCGAAGGTGGAGTCGGTGATTGGGGTGAAGTCGTAACAAGGTAGCCGTAGCGGAAGCTGCGGCTGGATCACCTCCTTTCTAGGGAATGCGGCGGCTCCAACCGCCGCAGGCGCCCAGCGTGTCGATGGCACTCGTGCCGTCCTATGACTGGGCTCGCCTGGAACAACGTCGACACCCACGTTTCGCCGGCCCTTCGGGGCCTGCGGCCCAAACTGTTGAGTTTTGAGAGACCGGGAGCCCCTTCACGGGGCTTTTCGCGTCCCTCGGGTCGGCCGGAGCTTCCGGCGTGCACCCTGAAAACTCCATAGCGGTTTAGTGGTGTTCTCTACAAGAATCAAGTGAATAAGGGCACACGGTGGATGCCTTGGCACCTGGAGCCGATGAAGGACGTGGACGGCTGCGATAAGCCTCGGGGAGCTGCTGATCAAGCGTTGATCCGGGGATTTCCGAATGGGGAAACCCACCCGTGGTAATGCGCGGGTACCCTCACCTGAACACATAGGGTGAGTGGAGGTAAGCCGGCGAACTGAAACATCTTAGTAGCCGGAGGAAAAGAAAGAAACTCGATTCCCTGAGTAGTGGCGAGCGAAACGGGAATAGCCCAAACCGATCCGGCGTGACAGCCTGCGGGCGTTGCCGGCTCGGTGTTGTAGGACCTGTCTTGATCGTCCCGCAGGGCGGTCGGGGAGTTACAAAGTGGCGTGCTAGCGGAAGACGGTGGAAACCGTCGCCACAGAGGGTAAAGGCCCCGTACGCGAAAGTGCGCTGCCTCCCTGGACAGGATCCTGAGTACGACCGGGCACGGGAAACCCGGCCGGAACCCGCGGGGACCACCCCGCAAGGCTAAATACTCCCAGGTGACCGATAGTGAACCAGTACCGTGAGGGAAAGGTGAAAAGCACCCCGGAAGGGGAGTGAAATAGTACCTGAAACCGCGTGCCTACAAGCGGTCGGAGCGGCCTTGTGCCGTGACGGCGTACTTTTTGCATAACGGGCCAGCGAGTTAGTCGTCTGTGGCGAGGTTAAGGAAACGGAGCCGTAGCGAAAGCGAGTCCGAATAGGGCGTTTTAGTCGCAGGCGCTAGACCCGAAACTGGGTGATCTATCCATGGCCAGGTTGAAGCGGGGGTAAGACCCCGTGGAGGACCGAACCCACGTCGGTTGAAAACGGCGGGGATGAGCTGTGGATCGGAGTGAAAGGCTAATCAAACCCAGAGATATCTGGTTCTCCCCGAAATATATTTAGGTATAGCCTCATGCGTTCAGTACCGGCTGTAGAGCACTGTTTGGCCTAGGGGCCCTACCAGGTTACCGAAGTCAGGCAAACTCCGAATACCGGTACTCCAGAGCATGGGAGTCAGACTGCGGGGGATAAGCTTCGTAGTCGAGAGGGAAACAGCCCTGACCGCCAGCTAAGGTCCCTAAATCATGGCTAAGTGGTAAACGATGTGCGGATGCACAGACAACCAGGAGGTTGGCTTAGAAGCAGCCACCCTTGAAAGAGTGCGTAATAGCTCACTGGTCAAGTGTTCGCGCGCGGATAATGTAGCGGGGCTCAAGTCATGTACCGAAGCTGCGGATTCTCGCGTAAGCGGGAGTGGTAGGGGAGCGTCCTGACGCCGACTGAAGCGGCGGGGTAACCCAGCCGTGGAGGCGTCAGGAGTGAGAATGCTGGCATGAGTAACGAAAGAGGGGTGATGAAACCCCTCCGCCGAATGCCCAAGGGTTCCTGAGTAAAGCTAATCTTCTCAGGGTTAGTCGGGACCTAAGCCGAGGCCGAAAGGCGTAGGCGATGGACAACGGGTTGATATTCCCGTACCACGTCGGAACCGTTATCACCGATGGGGGGACGGGGTAGGACAAGGGATCCCAGCCGTTGGTCGTGCTGGGGCAACTGCGTAGGCCGGCCGGGCGAAAACCGGCCACTAAGGCTGAGACAGGATGCGGTGACGTAATGTCGGAAGTCCCTGAAACCATGCCCCCAAGAAAAGCCCCTAGGGAGGTTCCACGTGCCCGTACCAAAACCGACACAGGTGGGCAGGTAGAGAATACCAAGGTGATCGAGAAAACCCTCGTTAAGGAACTCGGCAAAATTGCCCCGTAACTTCGGGAGAAGGGGCGCCTCGTTAGGGTGTAGGACTTCGCGCCCGAAGCCCGAGGGGGCCGCAGTGAATAGGCCCAAGCGACTGTTTACCAAAAACACAGGTCTCTGCTAAGTCGAAAGACGACGTATAGGGGCTGACGCCTGCCCGGTGCCGGAAGGTCACGAGGAGAGGTTAGCCTTCGGGCGAAGCTTCGAATCCAAGCCCCGGTAAACGGCGGCCGTAACTATAACGGTCCTAAGGTAGCGAAATTCCTTGTCGGGTAAGTTCCGACCTGCACGAATGGCGTAACGACTTGGGCGCTGTCTCAACGAGGGACTCGGTGAAATTGTAGTATCGGTGAAGATGCCGATTACGCGCAGCTAGACGGAAAGACCCCGTGAACCTTTACTGCAGCTTGATATTGGAGTCTGGGACATTTTGTCCAGGATAGGTGGGAGGCTTTGAAGCGGGGACGCCAGTCCTCGTGGAGCCACCCTTGGGATACCACCCTTGGTGTTCTGGGCTTCTAACCCCGATCCGTGATCCGGACGGGGAACAGTGTCAGGTGGGCAGTTTGACTGGGGCGGTCGCCTCCTAAAATGTAACGGAGGCGCGCAAAGGTTCCCTCAGCACGGTCGGAAATCGTGCGTAGAGTGTAAAGGCACAAGGGAGCTTGACTGCGAGACCCACAAGTCGAGCAGGTACGAAAGTAGGTCTTAGTGATCCGGCGGTTGAGAGTGGAATTGCCGTCGCTCAACGGATAAAAGGTACTCCGGGGATAACAGGCTTATCGCTTCCAAGAGTCCACATCGACGAAGCGGTTTGGCACCTCGATGTCGGCTCGTCGCATCCTGGGGCTGAAGTCGGTCCCAAGGGTTGGGCTGTTCGCCCATTAAAGCGGTACGCGAGCTGGGTTCAGAACGTCGTGAGACAGTTCGGTCCCTATCTGCTGTGCGCGTTGGAGAGTTGAACGGAGTCGACCCTAGTACGAGAGGACCGGGTTGAACAGACCTCTGGTGTATCAGTTGTCCTGCCAAGGGCACTGCTGGTTAGCTACGTCTGGACGGGATAACCGCTGAAAGCATCTAAGCGGGAAGCCCACCGTGAGATGAGCTCTCCCATCCCCTCGAGGGAGTAAGGATCCTGGTAGACCACCAGGTTGATAGGCGGGATGTGCAAGCGCAGTAATGCGTTCAGCAGACCCGTACTAATCATCCGAGGACTTGATTTCGAGAACACCACACGCCGCTATGGAGTTTTGAGGGTCGCGCGCGTTCGCGCCGGCGGCCTCACAAGTACACAAGGTTTCCGGTGGTCATAGCGAGGGGGAAACACCTTTTCCCATTCCGAACAGAGAAGTTAAGCCCCTCAGCGCCGATGGTACTTGGCGCGCGAGCGCCTGGGAGAGTAGGTCGCCGCCGGGATAACTAGAAAAGCCGCCCTTCCGGGGCGG
>CAWGSU010000005.1:0-253136 GCA_963825325.1 uncultured Actinomycetes bacterium | reverse complement strand
GTAAGGAAGGGGTCAACGGTTCGAGTCCGTTAGAGGGCTTCATCGGGAGTGCGGCTGGCAAATGTGCGTTGAACCCATCCCTGCCGTCTAGATGTGTTCGGGAAGACCGAAGCGGCCAAGCAGCGCCGGGTCGGCGAAAAAGGTGATCTCGTCGACCTTGTCGCCGCTCAAGGTGAGGACCATCATGCCCCTGGGCCGCGAGCGCAGGTAGTAGCCGAAGGCCGGCTGGCCGTTGGCGCGCGTCGCGCGTAGCTGCAGCGGGGCGCCGCGGACCTCGGCGCGGTCGTCGAGGAACGCGCCGATCGCTTCGTGTCCGATTAGCTCGAGCGGGCTCGGCGGCATGGAAACACGAGCGTCGGAGCTCAGCAGAGTTAGGAGGCGGGCCGTGTCGCCGACTTCGACGGCGTCGCTGAAGGTGGCGAGCAGGTTCCGTTCGGTCAGCGAGTCGGGCAGCGGCGCCTGCTCGCGTTCGAGGCTGTAGGAGTCGAGCGTTGCGCGTGCGCGTTGGAGCGCGGCCTTGACCGACTGCGGCGTCGTCTCGAGGATCGAGGCGGCTTCGTTCGTGTCGAAGCCGAGCACGTCGCGCAGCACGAGCGCTGCGCGCTGCTTCGCAGGCAGTTGCTGCAGCGCGACGATGAACGAGAGCTGGATGGCTTCGCGCTGCTCGTAGCGTGCTTCAGGTCCGGGAGCGGGATCCGGAAGCGCGCTGTCGGCGTAAGGCTCGAGCCAGCTGGGCTCGACGGCGAGGCGGGTTCTCGACGGTCTCATGGTGTTCTCCGTGGCGGGGCGGCGCCCGCGTTCGCGAATCGTGTTGAGACTGCGGTTGGTGGCGATCCGGTAGAGCCAGGAGCGCAGCGACGCCCGCTCCTCGAAACCGTCGAGTCCGCGCCAGGCGGCAAGCAGCGTTTCCTGGACGAGATCCTCGGCGTCCTGCACGGAGCCGAGCAGCCGGTAGCAATGCAGCTGGAGCTCGCGCCGGAACGGCTCGACCAGCGTCGCGAACGCACGCTCGTCACCTGCCTTGGCCCGCTCGAGATCGACGGTCATCGCGTCAATGACACCAGGTCGGTCGGAAACGGACCGGCGATCCGTTTCGCGGTTTCGCGGTGTCTTTGATCTCCATACACCCGCGAATCGGAGATGAGCCGATGCAGAAGCAACGTTGGGTATTGGTCGGTGTGCTCGTCGTCACGACGGCGCTGCCGACGATCACGCGCGATCTCCGAGCCTCGCTGAACGAGCTCGAATGGCCAGTGAAAGCGTACACAAGCGACCATCCGACCGAGGTTACAGAGTGACCAGCGCGCTCGGACGTGTCTCCGCGGTTTGGCGCACGGACCTGCCGAAACCAGTCCTCATTCTGCAGGGCGGGAACGCGCTCAACTACTTCGGGACGGGACTGATCCTCCCCTTCGAGATCATCTACCTCCACGCTGTCCGTGGCTTCTCGACGGCGACCGCCGGCCTCGTACTGGCGACGGTCATGGCGACGGCCGCGGTGGTGACGCTCCCTTCGGGTGGGCTGCTCGATCGCTTCAGTGCGAAGTCGATTCTGATCACCGGCAATCTTGTGAACGCACTCGGGTACGGAGGCTTGGCGTTTGTCCACCAGCCCTGGCAAGGCTTTGTCTGCTCGGCCGTCGGCGGCGCCGGCTTCGGACTCGTAGGCACCGCAGGCCAAGTTCTGACCCTGACCCTGGTCCCAGCGGAGCAGCGCGCCGCATCGACCGCGCTCCGCCGAGTCTCAGGCAACTTCGGCCTGGGCCTGGGAGCGACAGTTGCGGGCTTCATCGTCGCAGCCGCCCATCACGACCTCCACGCGTTCCAGGGGCTCTACCTCTTCGACGCAGTCACCTTCGCAGTCTTCGCGCTGGTTGTGCTGGTCGGGATCCCGAATCCCGGCCTCGCGAATGCTGGGTCGACGAGCGAAAGCGGACAAGGTTTCCGGGCTGTGGTTCGAGATCGGCTCCTGCTCGCCTTGATTGCGGGCAACCTCGCGCTCGTGATGATCGGCGGAGCCTACTTCTCCAGCATCCTCCCGCCGTATGCGGTGGCGCACACACCAGTTGGGGTGGGTGAGATCGGCGTCGTTGTGTTCATCAACACGTTCTTCATCGTCGTCGCGCAGGTTCCAGCGACGCGCGTGGTCGCACGAATGCGCCGTACACACGCGTTGGCCGCGACCAGCGCGATATTTGCAATCGGCCTGCTCGCGGTGCTGCTCGCAACGCTTACGCGCTCGCCGCTCGCCGCTACCGCCGTCTTGGCCGGGGTGGCGATCGTCATCGCGATCGCTGAGTGTGGACAGTTCATCGTGCTCGGCCCGCTCATCGCCGAGCTCGCACCGCCGCATCTACTCGGCCGCTACATGTCGCTCTACCAGCTCAGCTTCATGGCAGGCGTGGCTCTCGGCCCCGCGGTCGGCGGCGCGCTGCTCACAACGTCACCCAACGCCATCTGGTGGAGCGGCGCCATTGCGCTGGCACTGACTGGGGCCGGCTTCCTGCGACTTGGCGACCGGATACCCGACCCGCTCTTGCAGACGAAGTCCGCGCCGCTGCAAGCGGCATCGGAAGTGACCTGACAACGTCACGGTCCTGACAGGGATCTCGAACACGAGCTGGTCGGGGAAGCTGAGGTAGCGGTCGAATGCCGCTGTAGGCGAACGCGTAACGCCGCTCGACGCTGCTGAGTCGATCACGGCGCGGCGACGGCGCGACACCACGGCGGCTCGCCGGCCGCGGGCCACAGCCAGCCTCCTGATCTCGATGGTCAGCGAGCTCCGAGGGGGTCGTTGCTCGGCGGGCCGGTGCCCGTCCAGGTGAAACCGTGAGTGCTTCCGTCATCGCGGGTGTACACGATCGAACCGTGACCCACGATCATCGGTCCGGGGATCGGGGCCGTCACGAACGCCGCGGCGGGCCACGCCGAGGCCGGCGTCGAAGAGGTGACCGGATACGGGCGGACCGTGGCCGTGAGCATCCACTCGTCGTCGTTGTCGCCGACTGGCTTGTCGCACCGCTTCTTGTTGTAGTGATGATTGGGGAAGTCGCCGCTGACCGTGGCCCGTCCGCGGCTGGGCTGGTAGTTGGGCCGGTCAGCCCTCTGCTCGAGGTCGATGGTCACATGAGCGGCAACGTCGCACCCATCGAAGTTGAGCGGGCCGCAGGCAACCACCCGGTGCCCGTTCGAAATCAGCGTCAGCGGCTGGTCAAACCGCGATCCGGCGCCCATGTCACCCTCCTTGTCGTAATTGACACAACGACGGATCGTCTCACATCGAGGTCGGCCATGCCGAGAGGATGTCCTCGGCCGCTGCGACGTAGCTCGATGCCCCGACAGCTCTCCAGAGGACGATGCTGCGCCGGAGCTCGGCGGCGGCGGCCGGGCGGTCGCCACAATCCAGGAGACGCTTCCCGCGCTCGAAGCAGGCGATTGCCTCGTCCGGCAGCGAGCCGATCTCGGCGTAGACCGACGCCGCGGTTGCATAGTCCGCCGCCGCGAGCGCGCTCGCGGCGGCGACCCACTTGCTCGGCAACGGATAGTCGGAGGTCGCGGCAACGAACGCCTCGCCCATCTCGGTAAGGGAGCCGACGGCCAGGGCCACACACGTCAGCGCCTCGGCCGAGAGCGCAACGCCCAACCACCACCGGTCGAGCAGCTCACGGATGAGCTCCGTGGCCTCGTCGGTGCGGCCGTGGACAACGTCGAGCTGCGCCTGCAGGCCGAGCGGGGAGATGAGGTACTGGGGCTCGCCGATCTCTCGGGCCAGCGCGAGCGCCGCCGCCGCGTGGTGCGATGCACGCTCCGCCTGGCCACGCGCCAGATCCATCCGGCCGCAGACCACGTGTGCCTCGACCGCGGCGCCGCGGGTGCCCCCTGCGTCCTCCGCGATGACGCGCTCGGCGATCGCGCGCGCTTCATCCCACTCTCCCGAGTGGTACATCAGGCAGGCCAGCGCGCCGTCGACGAGGCGGCTCGTGTAGGCGAGTCCCAGCCGCTGGGCGCGTTCCTTCACGTGCACCTGGACGTCGCGGGCCCCCTGCAGGTCGCCGAGGGCGAGCAGCGAGATGCCGAAGTTCTGCTCGATCATCGCCCCGTCGTACGACTCGAGATCACGGGCGATCGCGTGCGCCTGCCGGAACTGCGCGATGCCGCGCACGTCGCCGCGCTGCAGGAAGGCGAGCGCGAGGGTCTGATGGCTCCAGGCAGCCAGGTCGTCCAGTCCCAGCGATGTCGCGAGCGCGCCGGACTGCGTCGCCGCGTCGACCGCCTCCTGTAGCCGTCCACGCAGGACGAGCACGCTCGCCAGCGACACCAGAGCGATCGCCATCGCGGCCGAGGCCGGCGCCGCTTCCAGCAGCTCGACCGCCCCTCGCAGGTGGACGAGAGCCTCGTCCTTGTGTCCCTGCTGGTCAAGCCAGAGCCCGATCTCGCTCTCGATCTCGGACGCGGTCTCGACGTCGCCGCTCTCGGCCAGATGGCGGGCGATCGGCTCGAGATCGTCTGGGAGCACCTCCTCGCTGTACATGCGCGCCCTGGCGTGGCGGTACTGGAGGATCGGCGGGATGTCCGTGTCGTAGAGCGCAAACGCCGAACCGTAGAACCGGGCGGCCGCGGCGTACGCGCTCATCCCGAAGGCTCGATCGGCGGCCTCCACAAGAACCGCACGTGCCCGGTTGGGCAGCCGATCGGCCACGCCGGAGGCGCCCCCCAGCTCGAGGGCGGTCACGTAGTGGTGAGCGAGCAGCTCGACCCGGTCGCCGCGGTCGCCGCCCACCGACTCGATCCATTCCGCGGTGCGCACATGCTTGTGCGCCCGGGCGGACCTGACGATCTGTGAATAGGCCACGTCGCGGACGATCGCATGGGTGAACGCGTACTGTGGCTCGGCGGCAACCGACGTCTCCCGGTCGAGGCGCAGGAGCTGCTTGCGCCGGAGGGCCTCGAGCTGCTCGCGCACGAACGCCGGGTCACGTCGCTCGACGTGCGCCGCGGCTCCCAGCCAAACGACCTTGCCGACCACCGACGCGTCCTGGATCACGGCCTTCTCGTCGGCCGTCAGCGCATCGAGGCGGGCGGCGATGATGCCGTGCACCGTCTCCGGAAGGGGCAGGTCCCCATCCGCCGTGAGCGCCCAGCGATCGTCCCGCCTGACGATCAGGCCGCGGTCGATCAGCATTCGCGCGTACTCCTGGGCGTAGAGGGGGTTGCCCTGGGCACGCTCCACGAGCGCCTCCTGGGCTGCGGCGGGAAGCGGGATCTCGTTCAAGAGCGCCGTGACCAGCGCCGCCGTTTCGCCCTCCGAGAGCGGCGGCAGCGACAGCGTGGTGGTGCCCGCCCACGCCGGCCGCCGCTCCAGGAGGTCCGGCCGCGCGGTGCAGAGCACGAGCAGCGGCGTATCCCTCGTCCACCGCAGCAGCTGCTCGATGAAATCGAGGAGCGCCTCGTCGGCCCAGTGCAGATCCTCGAACACGAGCACGAGCGGTGCCCTCCGACCGATCGCTTCGATGAATCGCCTCCATGCGGCGAAGGCTTCGACCTGCCGGTCGCCGCCGAGCTCCTGGACGTGTTCGAGCCCGACCAGCGGGCGCAGCTCGCCGAGCATCCACTCCGCCGTCGTGGCATCCTCGGCCAGGCCGACGACGGTGCGGCGCAGCTTTGCGCCGGCGACGTTCGAATCGTCGGAGTTCAGGATCCCGGCCTCCGCCTTCACGATGTCTGCAAGGGCCCAGAAGGTGACACCTTCGCCGTACGAGAGCGAGCGGCCTCTGTGGCAAGTCGTCGGCTCCGGGTCGGCGCCGAGCCGCAAGAGGAACTCGGCCACGAGCCTGCTCTTGCCGATCCCCGGAGCTCCGACCACGGTGATGAGGCGGGGCGAGCGCGCATCCCGCACCGTGGTCAGAACCCATCGGAGCTCGTCCATCTGCGTCTGGCGGCCGACGAGCGGCACAGTGGGTTCCAGCTCCTCTGCGCCGATCGCCTCGGCCGCCTCCGCGATCCAGACCGGCACCGCCTGGCGCTTTCCCTTGAGCTGCACCGGCGGCGCCTCGCGGTAGCGGATCACGCGGCTGGTCGCCCGGTAGGTGACCTCTCCCACCAGGACGCCGTCGACGGGCGCCACGGCCTGCAGCCGCGCGGCGGTGTTCACCGCATCCCCCGCCGCAAGCGCTTCGCCTGCCTGCGCGTTGGCATGAAGCACCACCAGCGCCTCGCCCGTGTTCACCCCGACGCGGACGTGGACGGTGAACCCGGGGTCGTCCGCCCGGCGCGTGCGCGCGGCCTCCTGGATCGCGAGCGCCGCCCGAACGGCACGCTCGGCGTCGTCCTCATGGGATGCCGGCGCGCCGAAGATGCCCACGACGGCATCGCCGATGAACTTCTCGACGGTTCCGCCGAAGCGCTCGAGCTCTCTTCGCGCCAGGCCGTGGTAGATGGCGAGCGTCCGGCCGAGATCCTCGATGTCGAGCTCCTCGCCCATGCTCGTGAGGCCCACCACGTCGGCGAAGAGCGCGCTCACGAGCTTGCGCTCCTCCTGTTCCAAACCGGCCCCGAATGACGCCCCGCACTGCGAGCAGAACTGCGCCTCCGACGGAGCAGGTTTGCGACAGACAGCGCAAGCCCTCATGGTCGGAGTCTACGGAGAGCGGCTTGGTCGAGGCAGACGCGATGTCCTCGCCCGTGAAGATGGCGGAACGCTAGGCGTCTTCGAGCACGTCTGCGAATGCGATCACGACGCCTCCGGTGGCGTGCTCGAGCGTGGCGCCGACGAGGGCGCCCGCCTCTGCGGCGCCGGCGCTGGCCGTCGCGTAGTCGGCAAAGTACAGGTCGAGCAGCCGGTACGCAGGGGTCGGGCTGCCGTCTTCCTTCGGCCAGACCTTCGACGCTTGCAGCCGGGTCAAGCCGGGGAGCTTCCGAGCCAGCGCAAGCTGCTCGGGGTACGCCGCCTCGAACGCGGCCGGGTCGGTGGGGTTGGAGTAGACGAAGGTGATCTTGGTCGGCCCAGAGCTCATGGTTCTGTGTCCTTCCTGGTCGAGTCGCGCCAGTCCGATTCGATAGGGTTGGCGCTCCGAGTGGTCGCTCCACTCACTGTGCATCGAGCGTAGTTCGGAGGATCGGCGCAGACAATGACCGTGACGCCGGAACATCTTGCCGATCGTCCAGCGCTCGACGCCGCCGCGCTCGGCCTCGACGCCGGCGGCCGGCCGCACGACCTGCTCTCGGAGCTGCTGCGGAGCGTCCGTCTGAGCGGCGAACGGATCGTCGCGTACGCCCCGCCGCCCACGTTCTCGATCGGCTTTGCCGAAACCGGCGCCCTGCACATCGTCGAAGAGGGCGAACTCGTGCTTCGGATCGATGGCGACCCGCACGCCGAGCGCGTGAGTCGGGGCGACGTCATTCTGATCCCCCGCGGCGACGCGCACCACATCAGCGACGCACCCGAGCGCGACCCGGCCGCACCGGCGCCGGCGCGCTGGCTCTGCGGAACATTCACGATCGGCGACCCGCAGGCGAGCCACCTGCTCGCGAGGCTCCCGGCCGTGATCATCCTGCGCGACGCCCGCGGCGAAGCGCTGGAAGGGCTCGACGTGGCCCGCAGGATGCTCCTGATCGAGATGCGGTCGCCGTCTCAAGGATCGGCCGTGATGGTCGCCCGCATCCTCGACCTGCTCTTCATCCAGATCCTGCGGGTCTCGGCCGCCGGCACGGACGCCGAACCGAACTGGCTGGCCGGCGCGCTCGACCCGCAGATCGGTCTGGCCCTGAGCGCGATCCATCGAGACACCGGCCACGACTGGACCGTCGAGGAGCTCGCCCGAGCGTGCAGCCTCTCCAGGTCGGCGTTCGCGGCGCGGTTCGCCGCCCGCGTCGGGAAGCCGCCGGCCACATATCTCGCGCACGTGCGCCTGGACGCCGCCACCGACCTGCTCCGCGGCACCTCCCTTCCAGTCACGCTCATCGCGGAGAACGTCGGCTACACGTCGGAGGCAGCATTCAGCCGCGCGTTCAAGCGCCGCTACGGCATGCCCCCGGCTCGCTGGCGAGGGGACATGCGGACGAACCACTCGTGAGCGGCTGCGCGACTACACCCGAGCATGCGCCTTCGAGGTGCGGCCGCTGCGCAGCGTGCCGACGGCGCAGGCCAGGAAGCACGCCGCACCCAGGCAGGTGTTCCAGTTGGCGGCGGCGAGGTCGACGACCGACCCGCTCGACGGCACGACGTAGCCGGCGACCGCAGAGACGCCGAAGAAGATGCAGCCGAGCATGTTCACCGCGGGCTCCCACCAGCCCTGCGCGCCGCGCTCCGGCAGCCACCCCCGCCGCCGGGAGGCGCCGTATGCGATCACCCCCGAGACGAGGAAGCACACCGAGCCCAGCGCGTCGGGCCGCCATACGAGCCGGTTGTAGTGCGGGTTCGAGAGGGCGGTGTCGAGCGCCTGGAACGTCGACACGTTGAAGAACAGCGTCCCCGCCGACTGCACCGTCGCGCTCCACCAGGCGGCGGCCCCGGCGCCGGCGTCGTGACGGCGTCCGAACGCGAGCGAGGTCTGGAGCCCGCCACCCACCGTGAAGAAGATCGAGCCGACGAAGAACGTCGCCGCGTCGGCGCGCCCGCCCACCAGGTTCGCGTAGCCGGGAAACGGCCCGATGAGGAAGCAGGCCGACCCGACGGCGAACGACAACGCCATCCACCGCTCACGGTTCATGGCGGACGATCGTAGTCCGGGTCGCGCACGCCGGCCGGACGTCCTCGCGCCGGGTAAGGTAGGGCGGCCCGCCGAGCATGGCGGAGGCGTTGTCGCCGCCCAGGAGGTGCGCGATCGAGTTCGGCGTCACGATCCTTCCCGACCCACCCTGCTCCCGGTTCGTGGAGCTCGTGCAGTTGGCGGAGGAGTGCGGCTTCGACTGGGCCTACACCTACGACTCCCACATCCTGTGGCAGGAGGGGTGTGTCCTCGTCACCGCCGCTGCCGTGCAGACGCAGCGGATCGGACTCGGCTTCTGCGTCACCAACCCGGGCACCCGCGACCCCACCGTCACGGCCAGCTTCCACGCCACCCTGAACACGATCATCCCGGGGCGCGTCGTGATCATGATCGGCCGGGGCGACTCGGCCCGGCGCACGATCGGCCTGCACCCGGTGAAGATCGCCGAATTCGAGGCCGCAACGGCGCTGATCCGGGACATGTCCAACGGCCGCCCCGTGACCTGGAACGACCGCAAGATCCTGCTCAAATGGGCGCAGGATCTGCCCGAGATCCCGGTCTGGGTCGCCGGCTACGGCCCCAAGGCGCTCGGTGTCGCCGGCCGGCAGGGCGACGGCGTCGTGATCCAGCTCGCCGACCCCGACATCATCGACTGGATCATGGGGCAGGCGGGAGCCGCGGCCGCTGCGGGCGGGCGGGCGCCGGACGCGCTCGCGCCGATCGTGTGTGCACCCGTGGCGCTGGACGACGACCTGGCCGCGGGGCGCGACGCGGTGCGCTGGTTCCCCGCCATGGTGGGAAACCACGTCGCCGACCTGCTCAAGCGCTACGACCAGTCGATGCTCCCGGAGAGCCTGACGGGCTACCTGGCGCGGCGCGAGTTCTACGACTACGAGGATCACAGCCGCCAGGGCGCACGGCACGGCGAGTTCGTCGACGACGAGACGTGCGACCGGTTCTGCATCCTGGGCCCGATCGAGGATCACATCGCGAAGCTGCGGACGCTCGAGGCGCACGGCGTGAAGCAGTTCAACATCTACCTGATGACGGGCGGGCAGGAGGAGACCCTGCGCGCCTACGGCGAGCACATCATCCCCCTCTTCAAAGGCAAGGCCTGAGCGAATGGACATCGCCGCCCGCCCCGAGCGCGCCATCGCCGACCTGCGCGCGCTGGCCGACCTGACCGGCGGACCGGGCGGCGCCCGCCGCCTGTGCTGGACGTCCGAGTGGGACAACGCCCGCCGCTTCCTGCGCGAGCGCCTGAGCGAGCTGCCCGTGACCGTCGACGTCGACGAGGCGGGCAACCTGTGGGCGCGCCTGGAGGGCGCGCGGCCGGAGACGGTCGTGATCGGCTCGCACATCGACTCGGTGCCGAACGGCGGCTGGCTCGACGGCGCCCTGGGCGTCCTGGGGGCGCTCGAGGTGCTGCGGGCGATCGCCGCGGCCGGCACGCCGCCATGCACGGTGACGCTCGTCGACTTCGCCGACGAGGAGGGCGCCCGCTTCGGCCGCAGCCTGTTCGGGTCGTCCTGGGTCAACGGGAGCATTCGAGCCGAGGACGTGCGCGACCTGCACGACGCTGCGGGCGACCGGTTGGCCGACGTGGTCGCGCAGTACGGCGTCGACCTCGATCGCGCCGCCGCCGCGAGCGGTCGGCTCGCGGACGTGCGGGCGTACCTCGAGCTGCACATCGAGCAGGGGCCTGTGCTCGAAGCGGCCGGCCTCGCGGTCGGGACGGTGCTCGGGACATTCGGCGTCGAGCGGCACCGGATCGTCTTCACCGGGCAGGCCGCGCACTCGGGGTCGACGCCGATGCCGGTGAGGCGCGACTCGTTCCTGGCCGCAGCCCGGTTCGCGCTCGCGGCCCGAGACGGGGCCGTCCGGCACACGGGCGGCGTCGCCACGGTGGGGGCGGCGGAGTGCACGCCCGGCGTCGCCACGGTCATCCCCGGCGTGACGGCGGTGCTGCTCGACCAACGGCACCTCGACGCGAGCGAGCTCGCCGCCATGCTCGCCGAGGCCAAGGCGAGCGCCGACGACGCCGCGGGAGCCGAGAAGTGCACGGTGGAGTGGGAGCGGATCTGGCAGATCGAGCCGATCCCGTTCGACCAGGATCTGATCGCGGCCGCGCGCCGCGCATGCCAGTCGGTGAGCGGCACCGACCACGCACTGCCGTCGGGCCCGCTTCACGACGCCGCCGAGATGGCGCGCCATGTCCCGACCGTGATGCTCTTCTCGTCATCCACGAACGGGATCAGCCACGCGAAGGAGGAGGACACGCCGATCGAGCACCTCGAGCTCGCGATCCGGGCGTACGCGCAGACGGTGGGTCATGCGGTCGATCTGGTCGCGGCCGGATAGCAAGGAGGAAGCGATGAGGAAGATCATCCGTGGCGGCACCGTGGTGAACGCGTCGGAGTCGTTCGCCGCCGACGTGCTCATCGACGGTGAGACGATCGCCGGTGTCGGGGCCTTCGAGGGCATCGACGCGGAGGTTCTCGACGCGACCGGCTGCTTCGTGCTGCCCGGGGCGATCGACAACCACACGCACATGTCGATGCCGTTCGGCGGCACGCACAGCTCGGACGACTACGACACCGGCACGCAGGCGGCGGCGGCGGGCGGCACGACGTGCATCGTCGACTTCGCCCTCCAGATGCACCCGAACGGCCTGCGCAGCTCGCTGGAGGAATGGATGGGCCGCGCCGAGGGCGCCGCGCACGTCGACTACGGCTTCCACATGGCGATCACGAGCGCGGATCCGGACACGCTCGCCGACATGGACGCCATGGTTGACGAGGGCGTCACGAGCTTCAAGGTGTTCCTCGCCTATCCGAACGTCCTGATGGTGCGCGACGACGAGTACCTGGCCGTGCTCGAGCACGCGCGGGAGCTCGACGCGCTCGTGATGGTGCACTGCGAGAACGGCTTCGCCATCCAGCACCTCGTCACCACCGCGCTTGCGAACGGCCAGACCGATCCCATCCACCACGCGCTCACCCGTCCCGAGGTGATGGAGGCGGAGGCGACCGGGCGGGCGATCCGCCTCGCCGACTTCGCCGGCACCCCGGTCTTCGTCGTGCACGTCTCGTGCCGCGCGGCGGCCGAGGAGATCATCCGGGCCAGAAGCCGGGGGGTGGCCGCCTACGGCGAGACCTGCATCCAGTACCTCTTCAACTCGATCGACGACCTGCGCCGGCCCGACTTCACCGGCGCACGCTACGTCTGCTCACCGCCGCTGCGTGACACCGCGAACCAGCCGTTCCTGTGGGAGGCGCTGCGGTTCAACCATCTGCAGAGCATCTCGACCGACCACTGCCCATTCACCGACGAGCAGAAGCGGCTCGGGCTGGGTGACTTCTCGAAGATCCCGAACGGCCTCGCCGCGATCCAGCACCGGCTGCCGATGATGTGGGAGCACGGGGTGCGCGAGGGCCGACTGTCGATGAATCGCGTCGTCGAGATCACGTCGACCGCCGTCGCGAAGATGTTCGGTCTCTACCCGCGCAAGGGCGTGATCGCGGTCGGCGCCGATGCCGACATCGTCGTCTTCGACCCACAGCGGCGACACGTGTTCGGCGTCGACACGTCGTTCATGAACGTCGACTACGACATCTACGAGGGCCAGGAGCTCGCCGGTTCGCCGCGGCTGACGCTCTCGCGCGGAACGGTCGTGTTCGACGACGGCAGGATCCTCACGAAGCCGGGCCACGGCCGGTTCGTGCGCCGGAGCGCATTCGACCCGCTCGGGGTCTAGGCATCGCCGGGACGAGCGTGGCGGGATGACCGAGTCGTACTGGGACTGGCTCACCCGAGTGGCCCGCACGGGCGCCGACGCTGACCTGCGCACCGGATTGCTCGACCGGATGGCGTCGTCGCCCTCGTTTCGCGGCGACCCGCGCGACCTGCTGATGGTGCTCGCACCCGTGCACCACTGCGCCCGCCGGCTCGGCGTGGACACGGTCGCGCTGTTCGACGAGGCCGCCGACCGGGCGCCGCCGAACCTGGCGCCCATCGTCCGCGACTTCGGCGGGCACGACCACGGCGCGCCCGGCGCGTTCGGGTTCGCGGTGCAAGAGACGCCGGACGGCCCGCGCTATTACAACCCCGGCGCGGGCTCGTAGAGTTGCCCGCCGGACCCCGCCCGATGTAGCCTCGTCCCGTGTCTGGCCCGCCCGAGACCTGGACCAACTGGGCCGCGAGCCAGGCGTGCCGGCCGGCGCGGATCGCCACGCCGGCCGACGAAGCCGAGGTGGCCGCGCTCGTGTCGGCGGCCGCGCGCGAGGGGATGAAGGTGCGGGCAGTGGCCGCGGCGCACTCGTTCTCACCCATCGTGTCGACCGACGGGCTCCTGCTCGACATGTCGGGGCTGCGCGGGATCCGGGCGATCGACCGCGAACGCCGCCGCGTCGTCGTCGGCGCAGGCACACCCATCAGCGACTTCGGCGACCCGCTCTGGGCACAGGGGCTGGCGCTCGCAAACCAGGGCGACATCGACACCCAGCAGATCGGCGGCGCCGTCGCGACCGCAACCCACGGCTCCGGCCTGCGCTTCGGCAGCTTCTCGGCGACCGTGCGGCGGATGCGGCTCGTCACCGCGGCCGGCGACGTCCTCGAGGTGGGCGACGAGCGGCCCGACCTGCTGCACGCGGCCCAGGTATCGATCGGGATGCTCGGCCTCGTCACCGAGCTCGAGCTCGAGGCCGAGCCGGCCTACCGCATCGGCGAGCGGATCGAGCGGTGGAGCTGGGACGAGGCCTGGGACCGGTTCGACGAGATGACGCGGGCACACCGCCACTACTCGTTCTTCTGGATCCCCACCGAGGAGTCGGCTGCCCTCTACGGCCTCGTCGACCCGGGAGGCCCGTCGCTCGCAGACAGCTGCTACGTCAAGATCTACGACGAGGCCGACGCGTCGATCGCCGATTCCGACACGCCCGGCCGGCGCATCGATCGTGCCTACCGCATCTACCCGATGCAGTTCGAGCCGAACTTCCACGAGCTCGAGTACTTCGTGCCGTACGAGCGCGGGCGCGAGGCGGCGCAGGCCATGCGCGAGCTGATGCTCGCGAGCCTCCCCGACTCGATATTCCCCCTCGAGATCCGCACCGTGGGGCGCGACGAGGCGTACCTCTCGCACAGCTTCGAGCGCGACACGATGGTGCTCTCGGTCTCGGGCATGCCGGGGACGGAGTACGAGCCGTACCTGCGCACCGTCGACGGGCTGCTGGGGGAGTTCGACGCGCGCGTGCACTGGGGCAAGCTGCACTACCTGACCCGCCCGCAGCTTTACGCGCGCTATCCGCGGGCGGAGGCGTTCATCGACATCCGCCGGCGGCTCGATCCGAGCGGAGTGTTCCTGAACACGCACCTGGCGGGGCTCTTCGCCTGATGACCGACGGACGGGACGGCCTCTGGATCGACCCGGCGCCCGGCGCCCCGCCGCCGGCCGCGGAGTCGGCGCGGCTGGGCTTCTGGGTCGGCGACTGGCGGCTGACCTGGGAGGGCGGCAGCGGGCGCAACGTGATCCGGCCACTCCATGGCGGGCGGGCCGTGCTCGAGACATTCTCGGCCGACCCACCCGAGGAGCTGCGCGGCAACAGCATCTCGGCCTGGGACGCGCGCCTTGGCTGCTGGGCGCAGACCTGGTGGGACAACCACGGGTCGGTGTTCCAGCTTACGGGCGACTTCGCCGGCCCCGACCTCGTCCTTCTGACCGCGCCCGAGGCGGACGGATCGCGCTCGCGGATGACGTTCGCGAACATCGCCGCGGCGTCGCTCGACTGGGAGTGGGCGCGCTCAAGCGGCGGCGCGCCGTTCGAGCCGATGTGGGCGATCCACTACGAGCGCGTCGCGAGGGCGCCAAGGGGCGGGCCGCCTGGCTAGCCTGCACGCATGCTGCAACCACGGTTCGCGCGCACGTTCGGCCTCCTCACCGCCGCCTACGGCGTGAGCGCGATTCTGCGGCCGGGGACGCTCGCCCGCTACTCGGGCCTCGGCGACCCCGCTGCCCCCGGCGCCACGGTGCGGGCGCTCTCGGCGACGATCGGCGTGCGCGACCTGTGCTCGGGCGCGACGATCGTGCTCGCCCCGCCCGGACTGCCGCTGCGGACGGCGCTCGTCGCCCGCGCGGCCTTCGACGCCGGCGACGCCGTCGTCTTCGGCACGCTCTGCCCGACGCGGCGCGCGCGGCTCACGGTTGCCGCCGTGGCGGCGGCGTGGGGCGTCCTCGCGGCCACCGCCGCCGCCCGCATCACGCGCGGAGTGCCCGCATGAGCGCGCGCGTCGTGCGTCCCCCGGACCTCGAGTGGATCACCCGGCCGCACGCGCCCGGCGAGCCGGCCCGCCACGTCGCCGAGCTGAGCGACCTGGCCGGGTTCGCACACACGCGGGCGAACGTCTGGCGCTACGAGCCGGGGGCGCGCGGGCGCCGCCACCGCCACCCGACCCAGGAGGAGACGTTCGTCGTGCTCTCGGGGACGCTCTCGATGTACGTCGGCGAGCCGCCGCAGCGTCACGACATCGCCGCCGGCGGCCTGATCCATGTCGACCCCGGCACGCCGCTCCAGGCGGCGAACCATGCCACCGAAGAGCTCGTCGTCTACGCATATGGCACGCCGCCCGAGGACGAGCACGCCGAGATCCTGGATCCGGCCGTCTAGCCCGACGGCTCAGTCGATCAGCCGCGACTCCATCTGCCACACGGCGATGCGCCACATGACGAGCGCGAACGAGACGAGCACGCCGACGTGCGCCAGATCGGCCCACGAGTAGTGGCCGAGCGAGACGTCGCGCACGAGCGCGACGCAGTGGTAGAGGGGATTCAGAAGCGCGAGCGCGTGGAGCGCGGGCGGCAGCGTCGAG
Source organism: uncultured Actinomycetes bacterium (assembly GCA_963825325.1). Taxonomy (GTDB): domain Bacteria; phylum Actinomycetota; class Thermoleophilia; order Gaiellales; family JAICJC01; genus JAICJC01. Next base: position 237,564 of record CAWGSU010000005.1, on the reverse strand, counting down.
ATGGGGAAGAACGTTCCCGCGACCAGAAAGAGCGGCGTCAGGACGGCACTCGTGACGTAGTTGAAGTTGTCGATCGTCTTCGCGACCGCCGCGACCAGGACGCCGAAGCTCGCGAAGCCGACTCCGGTGACGAACCCGATGAACGGCACGAGCAGCATGCCGGCGTTCGGCGAAAGGCCGAAGAGCATCGCCACCAGGAGCGGCGCGACGCCGTAGACACCCGCCCGCACCGAGATCCACAGGATCTCCGCCGTGATCAGCTCCTCGACGTCCACCGGCGCCGCCAGCATCGCGTCGTACGTGCGCTGGAACTTCCAGCGGATGAACGTGTTGAACATGCCCGGGAACGCCGACGAGAAGAGCACGGCGGTCGCGACGACGCCCGTGCCCACATACTCGACGTAGGGCACGTTGTCGACGTGCGAGACGAGCGACCCGAACCCGAGGCCGAACGCGAGCAGGTAGATCGTCGGCTGCACGACCGACGAGAACGTGGTGGCCTTCCAGTAGCGGCCGAAGAGGACGACGTCGCGGCTCATCACCCCGGCGAGCGCGGCCGGCTCGAGCCTGCGGACGCGATGGGCGGGGGCGCTCACTCGATCTCCTCGCCCGTGAGCATCACGAAGGCGTCCTCGAGGTTCGCCGGGCGGCGAACGCCTTCGGGGGCGTCGCCGTTCAGCCGCTCGGCGTGCATGATGACCACCGCCGGGCCGCTGCGGCGGGTGCGCCAGCCCTCGCGCTCAGCCTGCCGGGCGACGGCCTCGAGATGCTCCGGCGCTCCGTACACCTCGAGGGCCTGCTCGCCCGCCTCGGCCCGCACGACCTCGTCCGGCCGGCCAAGGGCGACGATCTGGCCGTGGGACATCACGGCGACGATGTCGGCCAGGCGCTCGGCCTCCTCGATGTAGTGGGTCGACATCAGCACCGTGACGCCGGAGGTGCGCAGCCGGTCGATCAGGCCCCAGAGCTCCTGCCGCACCTGCGGGTCGAGCCCGACGGTCGGCTCGTCGAGCAGCACGAGCCTCGGCTCGTGAATCAGGCCGCGGGCGATCAGCAGCCGCCGGCGCATGCCGCCGGAGAGCTCGGACACGCGCGTGTCGGCGCGCGGGACGAGATTTGCGATCTCGAGCGCGCGATCGACCGCCGCGCGCCGCTCGCGGCCCGGCACGCGGTAGAGGCGCGCGAAGACGCCGAGCGTCTGGCGTGCTGTCAGCTCGACGTCGAGGTTGTCGAGCTGCGGGACGACGCCCATCTCGGTGCGGGCCTGCTTCGAGCCCGCCGGCAGCGCGTGGCCCAGCACGCGGATCTCGCCCTCGTCGGCGAGCGCCTGACCGGTGAGCAGGCGCATCGTGGTCGACTTGCCGGCGCCGTTGGGACCAAGCAGCCCGAAGCAGACGCCTGCGGGCACCTCGAGGTCGAGGCCCGCGACCGCGGTCAGGGCACCGAAGCGCTTGACGACCGCCCGCAGGGAGATCGCGCTCGGCGTCGCCGCGGCCATCAGGCCGGCGGCACCGGATCCAACCCGCGCCACGCCTCTGCCACGGCCTGGTCGGCCCAGTCGGCCGGGATCGGCATGCCCGCGAACGTGCGGTAAAGATACGAGCCGATCAGCATCTCGACGACGGCCTCGGGGTCGGTCTCGGGGCGCACGTCGCCCTTCACGCGCGCGACCTCGAGCACCGCGGCCATGCGCAGCCGGCAGGGGCGGATGACGCGCTCGCGGAACGAATCGAGCATCTCGGGATGCTCGTTGCGCTGCAGGTAGAGGGAGGCCACGATCGACATGCCGTCGTTGCGGCCGACATTTTCTGCGAACGCCCGCAGGAGCTCGGTCACGGTCGTGCGCGCGTCGGGGCAGCCGCACGGCTCGTCGGCGCCCGCGAGCGTGCACACCGCCGCCGTCACCATGTCCGCCTTGGTCGGATATCGGCGGTACACCGTCGCCCGCGTCACACCTGCCTCGGCGGCGACCGCCTCGATCGACGTGCGGTCGTAGCCCTCGCGGCTGAGCAGCTGCAGCGTCGCCGCGATGATGTGCCGGTCGGCGTCAGCGTTGCGCGGCCGGCCGGGAGCGCGTGGTGTCGGGTCGGTGATTGCCATGTGGGCCGAATTATGATACACCACAGCACCGTATCGTAAAACACACGCAGTCTGGAGAGTTCACTCTCATGCCTCAAACTCAAGACCGGAAAGGCATCGCGCTCCTGCTCCTGTGCGCGGTCCAGTTCATGGTGGTGCTCGACATCGCCATCGTCAACGTCGCCTTACCCACGATCAAGACGGCGCTTGACTTCAAGGAGACCGACCTGCAGTGGGTGATCAACGCCTACACGCTGACGTTCGGCGGCCTGCTCCTGCTGGGCGGCCGCGCTGCTGACCTGCTCGGCCGGCGGCGCATGTTCCTGATCGGGCTCGTGGTCTTCTCGGGCGCATCGCTCATCTGCGGCCTCGCGACATCGGAGGCCACGCTCATCGCCGCCCGCGCGGTGCAGGGCGTCGGCGCGGCCATCATCTCGCCGGCGGCGCTCTCGATCCTCATGACGACGTTCTCAGAGGGCGCCGAGCGCAACAAGGCGCTCGGCATCTGGGGCGCCATCGCCGGCACGGGCGGCGCCGCCGGCGTCCTGCTCGGCGGCGTGCTCACCGATCAGCTGAACTGGTCGTGGATCTTCTACATCAACGTCCCCGTGGGCGCGCTCGTGATCGCGCTCGGCCCGATATTCCTGCGCGAGAGCAGGGTCGAGGCGGGACGGCGGTCGTTCGACCTGGTCGGCGCCGTGCTCGTGACGTCCGGCCTGTCGCTGCTCGTCTACGCGCTCGTGCAGACGGTCGACCACTCGTGGACGTCGCCGCGCACGATCGCGATGTTCATCGGCGCCGCGGCGCTGCTTGGCGGGTTCGTCGCGACCGAGGCGCGGGCCAAGGCGCCGCTCATGCCGCTGCGGATCTTCCGCAACCGGTCGCTGGCCGGCGCGAACGTCGTCGGCCTGATGCTGGGGGCATCGATCTTCTCGATGTTCTTCCTGCTGACGCTGTACATGCAGCAGGTGCTCGCCTACTCCGCGCTGAAGACCGGCGTCGGCTACCTGCTCGTGTCCGGCGTGATCATCGTCTCGGCCGGGGCGTCACAGGCGCTTGTGAACAAGATCGGCGTGCGCACGGTGCTCGCCACCGGCATGGCGCTCACGGCCATCGGCCTGGTGTACTTCAGCCAGGTGTCGGTCGGGGGCTCCTACCTCGTCGACCTGGCGCCGGGCTTCATCCTGACCGGCGTCGGCCTCGGGTTCTCGTTCGTGCCGGTCACGATCGCGGCCCTGGTCGGGGTCGAGATGGCCGAGGCGGGCATCGCCTCGGGCATCATCAACACGTCGCAGCAGGTCGGCGGAGCGCTCGGCACGGCCATCCTCTCGACGGTCGCATTCACCCGGGTGACCGACTACCTCCAGAGCCACCCGCCGTCCCAGACCGTGCTCCTGCACGCCGACGTGGACGGCTTCGGGGTGGCGTTCCTGGTCGGCGCGGCGCTGGCCGGCCTGGGCCTGCTGGCGACGCTGACCATGATCCCGCGCGGCGTGGCGGTCGAGCCCGTCGTCGGGGAAGAGGCGGCCGAGCCGGCCGCCGCGTGATCGCAGGAGTCTGGGGAGGGCGCCCGGCGGCGACCTCCCCAGACAGGTGTTCAGGCACCTACGCCTTGACGCCGAGCGCCGCCGCAAGCGCGTGCCAGCGCGCGGCGCACGATGCGGCGCCGGAGAGATGCAGCGAGACGGCGTGGCCGGCGAAACGGCCGCGCACCGTCTCGACGCCGAGATCCGGCGCGAGCCGGCACGTCAACGGCGCGAGCAGCCGTGGAGTGGCGAGCAGCGCCCGGCACGCGGCGGCCGGGTCGGGCACGTCGTTCCCGGCGGGAGCGGCGCACGTCAGGTGGTAGCGGCGCACGTGGCGGCCGAGGACGAAGCCCGGCGCGACCACGATCCGAAGGACGGTCGGGTGCGCCGGCGGCGGGGCGGCGCTCGCGCCCGCACCGCATGCCGGCGCGACGAGCACGATCGCCGCAGCGAGGGTGGCGAGCAGTGGTTTCATGCACCGTTCGACGCCCGGCGCGCCCGCCGGTTCCCGGCGAGGGCTCCTAGGTGCCGGCGACGCGGCCGCGATGCGACAGCGCGTCGATGGTCACGGCGACGAGCAGCACGAGCGCCGTGACGATCTTCTGCGAGGCGGCGGTGAACCCCAGCAGGCCCATGCCGTTGTCGATCGCGGCGATCACGATCCCGCCGAGCACGCCGTGGATCGCCTTGCCGCGGCCGCCCATCAGGCTCGTGCCTCCGATCACCGCCGCGGCGATGCCGTAGAGGACGAGCGTGCCGCCGTCGACGGTGGTCGAGATCGAGCGCAGGCGCGAGGCGTAGACGACGCCGGCGATGCCCGCGGTCAGGGAGCAGAGCACGAACGCCGTTGTGCGGACGCGCCACAGGCTGACACCGGCGCGGCGTGCCGCCTCGGCGCTGCCGCCGATGGCGTAGATGTAGCGGCCGAGCTTCGTGCGCCCCAGAACGAACGTCCACACGCCGAGCACTCCGAGCACGAGCAGCACCACCCACGGGACGCCGGAGATCGGCACGATCACGCCGCGGTTCGCGTTGCAGAGCAGGACGAGGCCGATCCCGCAGAGGAGCGCAACGCCGATCTTGATCAGCGTCACCGCGGGCGGCGGGGCGACGAGGCCGGCGCTGCGCCTGCGCGCATCCGAGCGCCACGCGAGCAGGCCGAACACGCCGACGATCACGAGCATCACCACCCATCCGGCGAGGTTGCTCAGGTTGTTGCTCGCGATGTCGTTGATGATCGTGTCGTTGATCGGGAACGTGCCACCGTTTCCGAGGATCTTCAGCATCACGCCACCCCAGAAGAGGAACCCCGCCAGGGTGACGACGAACGACGGTAACCCGATCCCCGTGATGATCAGCCCCTGGATCAGGCCGATGCCGGCGCAGGCGAGCACCCCCGCCGCGATCGCGAGATACCACGGCCAGCCGTGATGCGGACCGACCGCATCCGCCGTGACTACGCCGCCCATCGCTGCCACGAACCCGACCGACAGGTCGATCTCACCCAGCAGCAGCACGAACACCTCGGCCATGGCGAGCAGGCTGAACACCGCCGCCTGGACGAGCAGGTTGACGAGGTTCTGCGTCGTCAGGAAGTTCGAGTTGAGCGACTGGAACAGGATCGAGATCAGCACGAGCCCGCCCAGCACGGGCAGGACGCCGCTCTCGCCGGCCTTGACCCGCGACAGGGATCCCTTGAAGTACTCGCCCACCGATCCGGCCGCGATCGACGCCGGCATCGCGAGCTCGGCCTCGCGGGCGGCGGCCCCGGTCAGCTCCTCCTCGGGTCCGGGCGGTGCGGGTTCGTCGACCTTGGACACGATCAGCCCTCCGCAGGCGGTTGCTTCGGCGCGCCGGCGACGCGATCCGACCGGCCGGTGGTCATCAGGTCGACTGCGATCTGTGGGTCGAGCTCGGACGCAGGCCGCTCGGCGACGATGTGCCCCAGGCGCAGCACGGCGATGCGGTCGGCGACCTCAAACACGTCGTTCATGTTGTGCGAGACGATCATGGCCGCGAGCCCGCGATCGGCCAGCCGGCGCACAAGCGCGAGCACCATCGCGGTCTGCGCGACCCCGAGCGCCGCCGTCGGCTCGTCCATGATCACGAGCTTCGAGTTCCAGAGCACCGCCTTGGCGATCGCGATCGCCTGACGCTGTCCCCCCGAGAGCGAGGCCACCGGCTGGCGGATCGACCGGACGGTGGTCACGGCGAGGCTCGTCAGCGTCTCGCGGGCCTCGGTCTCCATCTGCTCCTCGTTCATGACGATGCCGCGCATGCGTTCGCGGCCGAGGAACATGTTCTGGACGATGTCCAGGTTGTTCGCGAGCGCGAGGTCCTGGTACACGGTCTCGATGCCGAGCAGCGCCGAGTCGCGCGGCGTGCGGATCCGCACCGGTGAGCCGTCCCACAGGATCTCGCCGTGGTCGGGGGCGTGGATGCCGGCGATGCATTTGATCATCACCGACTTGCCGGCGCCGTTGTCGCCGATGAGCGCGGTCACCTCGCCCGCGCGCACCTCGAAGTCGACGTCGGAGAGCGCCTGGACCGGCCCGAAGTTCTTGGAGACGCCGCGCAGCTGCAGGAGCGGCGCTGATGCGGTGCCGCTCGGGGTCGTGCGTTCCTGGGTGGCTGTGCTCATGATCGCTTGAGCGACCATACCCGCGCCGGGCCGTTTCTGCACCCGGCGCGGGTATCGGTGCTGCCGTCTAGCTGATGCCCGCTGCGGTGCAGGCTTGCTTGAGGGCTGCCCCGGTGCACAGGTCGGACACCTTGACGGCGCCGTCCTTGACCACCGTTGCGGCCATGTTCTGCGTGGTCACCCAATGGGGGACCGTGTAGACCGACGCGATGTTCTTGCCAAGCGTCGTGTCCTTCGTCTGGGAGTTGACCAGCGAGGTGGGCGGTGTGAGGCCCGCGCGCAGGTACAGCGCGAGCGCTGCCGCTGCCTGTGCTTCCTCGTAGATCGGCTTGTACACCGTGCCGCACTGGTAGCCCTTGAGGATGTTCTGCAGACCCGACGGGGACGCGTCCTGACCGGTGGTCGGGAACGTCTTCGGCGGGATCTTGTCCTTCTGCAGCACCGAGATCACGGCGTTTGCGTTGTCGTCGTTCGGCGTCACGACCGCATTGATGTTCTTGTGCGCCGTGAACTGCTGCTCGAACGTCGTCGCCGCCGTCGGCGGATCCCACGTGCCGGCCGGCTCTCCGACCTTCACGTACGACTTGTCCGCGAAGTGCGGCGCGAGCACGCCGTTGTATCCCTGCGCGAACAGCTTCGCGTTGTTATCGGTCGGATCGCCATCCATGATCAGGATGTTCGGATGCTTCACGCCCCACGCGGAGATGCAACTGACCTCACCGTTACCGATGAGCTGTCCCACCTGCACGTTGTTGAAGCTGACGTAGTAACGATCCGAAGGACCACCGGTGACGAGACGATCGTAGTCGATCACCTTCACGCCCTTGGACTCGGCGTTCTTCTCGATCGCAGCGCCCGAACCCGGATCCAGCGGATCCACGAGCAGCACCGACGCACCGGAGGTGATATCCGCCTCGGCCTGCTGCTGCATCGTGCTCGCGCTGCCCTGAGCGTTGTCGATCTTGAACTGGCTGGACTTCAAGCCGGCCGCCTCGAACGCCTGCTTCAGATACGGCGCATCGAACTCGACGTAGCGAGCCGACGTCGTCGTGTCAGGAAGGAGCACTCCAACGAGCCCCTTCCCCTGAGAAGCCAACCCCGTGAGCTGCTTCATTGCCGAAAAGTCCACCGTAAATGCACTTGCGCTCACGTTCGGAACCGACGCCGGTGGAGTCGACGCCGCGCTGCTTCCACCCGAGCTCGACGAGCCGCACGCAGCGGCCGCCAGCCCGAACACCAAAACACCAAGCCCTAACGCCACGCGTCGCCTGGTACGTCCACCCATCGTGTTCTCCTCCCACGTGTCTGCAGTCGACCGGAAGCCGGCCTGCGCCCGCCGAGGAGCATATACGGACGGAAATGCATAGGCAAACCTGATCGGCTGCAACAACGCCAAGTGTATGAACATCCATGCACGCCCGACCTCGGCTACCGTCCGGAGCGTCCCCGCCGGAGGTCGCCCCGTGCTGCGACGAAACCGAGATGCCCTCACCGGCCGCCCGTTCGAGCTCGATCTGGCGACGTGCACCGCGACGGCCGGGGCACGGATCGAGGGCGAGCTGCGAGGGCTCGCCGCCGCCGCCGACGTGACCCTGCTGCGAATCGAGGAGTGTCCGGCCGGGAGGCTCGCGACCCCGCTCGGGTCCTGCCGCGTCGAGCCCCAGGACGGGCGCGGGGCGTTCGGACTCGAGCTGTCACCCGAGACCCCGCCGACGGCCGCGGGCCCGAGGTGCCGGCTCGGCTTCGCCGTCCGTGCGCGCAGCCCCGTCTCGGGGCGCCGGCGCGCACAGGTCGTGCTGCCCGTCGAGGTGACGGGCGGCGAGCGCGGCCTGCACGAGGCGACTCACCTCTTCGACCGCATGATCGCGTCGTTCCCGGCCCGCCACTTCCACGTCGAGCTCGCCGACGCCGTGCTCGAGGGCGGCGGCTGGATCAAGGGCCGCGTGCACGTGCGCGAGGTCGGCGACGCCGGCACGGTGGAGGTGATCGTGCGCTGCGAGGAGGCGTGGCGCACGAACTTCCGGTTCCGCAACCATCGCCAGCCGCCGCTGTGGCATACCGACCCGCTTTGGACCGAGACGCAGAGGGTCGGCCACGACCCTGACCGGCGCTGGCACCCGTTCGCGTTCGCCATCCCGCCCGGGCTGCCCACGGCGGTCGAGGGGTACATCGTGTCCTGGCGGTACGAGATCGAGGCCCGCCGGCCGGCCCTGATCGGTCCGGCCGACCGCGCCGTCATCACGCCGCTTCGCTTCGACATCGCCTAGACCATCGACGCTCGTCACGGCATGCCCCGCCCCCGGCGCATAGGCTGGACGCGTGCGTGTGCGCGAGCGCGACCGATCGGACTGGGGCATCGCCGCCCTGCGCGTGCTCATGGGCGTCCTCTGGCTCGCGAACCTCACGTGGAAGCTCCCGCCGGACTTCGGGCGGCACGACCCACGCGGCCTCATGTACTCGTTCCACCAGGCCGAGCAGTACGCGATCGGCGCGCCGCTGCGGCGGTTCATGTCCGACGTCGTCATCCCGCACTTCACGCTCTTCGGCTGGCAGGTGTTCGTCGTCGAGGCGGTCGCGGGCGTACTGCTCCTGCTCGGCTGGCACACGCGCGTCGGCGCGGTCATCGGGCTGCTGCAGGCGATCGCGATCACCGTGCTGACAGAGCGCGCACCCAACCAGTGGTTCTGGGGGTTCGTGCTGTTCATCGCGGTCAGCCTCGTCCTCGTGCTCGTCCCCTCCAACCGGCACATGAGCCTCGACCGCCACCAGGGCCGAGCGTGACGATCGCAGTCGTGATCCCGACGCTCGACGAGGCGGCGGGCATCGGGGCGACGATCGCCGCCGCCCGACGGGCGCTCGGAGCGTGCGAGGTGGTGGTGGTCGACGCCGGCTCCGGCGACGGCACCGCCCAGGTGGCCGCCGCGGCCGGCGCGACGGTCGTCACCGCGCCGGGGAGCCGCGCGGCCGCGATGAACACGGGCGCGGCGGTCGCGCCCGGCGACGTCCTGCTCTTCCTGCACGCCGACACCATCCTGCCCGCGGGCGCCGGAGCGGCGATCGCCACGGCGCTTCATACCTCGGCCGCCGGCGCGTTTCGGATTGGATTTGACCGCCCGCGGCCCCTGCTCGAACGCGTCGTCAACCTGCGCTCCCGGCTCTTCGGGGTCGTCTACGGCGACCAAGCGCTGTTCGCCACCCGGGCCGCCTTCGACCGCGCCGGCGGGTTCCGGCCGATCCCGATCATGGAGGACCGCGACCTCGCCGCCCGGTTGCGGCGCGACGGCGGCCTCACCGTCGTGCCGCTGGCGGTCGTCACCTCGAGCCGCCGCCACCGCCGCGAGGGCCAGGTGCGCACGATCGCGCGCCACTGGCTGATCCAGGGGCTCTATACGCTCGGCGTCGCGCCGGAGCGCCTCGCCCGCCTGTATCCGCCGGTGCGCTAGTTGGTTGATTCCACGCCCCCGCGCGCCTGGCCGCGCGGGCGGTGATGGGTCTGTTTGGGGCGTTGGTGGCGCTGCGCCTCGGCGTCTGCGTTATCGCAGACGCCTCGGACCGTGGTCAAGGGCGTGCGCCTTGACCACTTGAACCGTCGCAGCGCCGCGTCCTCGGTCGCGCCCATAGTTCGCCCACTATGCACCCTCCCTGCGTCCTTGCGCTGCTCGGTTCGCAGCCACCCAGGACATCACGGGGGCGTGGAATCAACCAGCTAGTCGTCGAAGAGGGGCATCCCGGTGAGCGCCCGGCCGAGCAGGTCGCGCAGAACATCGCTCGTGGGGGCCATCACCGTCGCCGCCCGCGCATCGCGGAACAGGCGCTCGAGCGGCAGCTGGCGCGAGAAGGCCGCCCCGCCGCACACCCGCATCGTCTCGTCGGTGACGGCGATCGCCATCTCGGCGGCCGCTGCCTTCAGCGCGAGCACGCCGATCTGGGCGGCGGGGTCGCCGGAAGCGACCTGGCCGGCCACCTGGAGCAGGAGCGCGCGCGCCTGCAGATGGCGGATCTTCGCCTCGGCCAGGCGGGCGCGGTTCACGGCGATGCCGGAGAGCGGTGTGCCCAGGTGCTCGAGGCGCGCCCCCTGGAGGTGGGCCGCCGCCATCTCGATCGCCGCGCCGGCGAGGCCGACGCAGCAGGCGGCGCAGCCGAGCACGAACCAGGGCAGGGTCGCCTCCATCATCAGCGCCATCCCCGACGCGGGTCCGCCCAGCCTGCGGGCGAGGTCGACGCGTACCGCCGCGAACTCGATCGCGCTCGACGCGTTGCCGCACAGCCCGAGGCCGTCGAACGGGCCGCCGACCGTGATGCCCGGCGCGTCCGCCGGGATCAGGTAGAGCTCGGTCACGAGCGGATCGTCCGACCCGACCGCGCCCGTGGCGGCGACGTAGGAGTCGGCGTGGCCCGCCGAGGTCACCCACGACTTGCGCGCGTCGACGATCACGCCGGCGCCCTCGGTCGCGGCCCGCGACGCCTGCGCCCAGAAGTGGCTGCGCGTCGCCTGCTCCGAGAAGGCGAGGGTGGTGAGATGGCGGCCCGCGCCGATCTCGCGCAGGACGTCGTCGTTGGCGCCGCCCTGCGCGGCACCGGCGAGCAGCGTCTGGGTGGCGATCGCATGCATCACGTAGACCATCGCCGTCGACGAGCAGCCGCTTGCGATCCGCTCGACGGCGGCCACGATCTCGGCCGGCCCGCCGCCCGGACCGCCGAGGTCGGCCGGGACGCCGAGCCCGAGCAGGCCGTGCCGCGCGAGGCCCTCAACCGCCTCGCTCGGGAACCGCGACTCGCGATCGACGGAGTCCGAGTGTGCAGCGATCGTGCTCCACAGGTCATCGTCCACGACCGGACGCTCGATCACGCTCATGTCACCCTCCTCGACGCTTGCGGCTGCGAGCCGCCAAGCCTAGCTTCCGCGGGCCGCCTGCTCTGTGGCACGCGCCACGGCCGGGTCGGCCAGGACGGCGCTCGTTGCACGCGCGCGCGTGAGATCGACCTCGGCGAGGTCGGCGACGGTGTCGACGTCGGCCACCGGGTCGAGCAGCTCCACCGAGAGCCCGGCGGCGCGGCTTGCGGCCACCATCTGGCGCAGCACCGACCCGGTCGACCAGCGGATGTCGGCGAAGACCGCGGGCCGCTCCCGGCGCATGCGGATCAGCCCGAAGCCGCCGTCGCGGGTGGGGGCGAGGACGACGTCGGCCCTCGAGCCGACCGCCGCCGCGATCGCCGCGGGCGGGATCCCGGGCGCGTCGCCGGCAACGACGACGGCGCCGCCGCGGACGCCGCGCGCAAGCGCATCGGTGAGGCCGTCGCCGCCCTGGACGACCAGCGGCACCCCGGCGAACCGGCGCGACAGCTCGACCGCATCCCGGGCCGGGCACAGGAAGCCGGCGCCCGCGTCGACGACCCGGGCCGCGGCCAGGACGTCGACGAGGAACGCCTCGGCGAGGCGGGCGGCAAGCGCCGCCGGAAGCGGCGGCGACAGGCGCGTCTTGGCCCATCCGGGCAGCGGCGCCTTGGCGGTGATCAGCACCCCCGGCCCCGCGGCGCCCCCCGACCGGGGGGCCATGCCTACGCTCACCTGATGTTCCTCTCGGCGTCGGCGCCGGGCCGGTCGGCGACCGCCGCCAGGAAGGCCTCGACCGCCGCGATCATCGGTGCGGTCTCGCGGCAGACGAGCCCGTCGAGGTCGGTCACGCCCCGGCGCACCGTGGGCGCGAACGGGTCGAGGAACGCTCCCTCCGACGTGATCGTCAGCTCGGGCAGGATGTCGCCGGCGGCCGCGACGACGCCCATGCCGCGCACCGCCGCCCGGCCCCTGCGCACGACGGGCCGAACGACGTGATCCTCGTCGGGGATGCCCCAGCTGCGATGCAGGTCGCACACGCGCGCGAGCTCGGCGGCGGACTGGCCGTCGACGGTTGTCGCGATTCGCACGCGCAGGCCGCGGTCGCGCAGCCGCGGCACGCTCGCGCACACGCGGGCGAAGTTGCGCGGGCCGCGCATGCCGTCGTTCTGCACGGGGTCGGCGGAGTCGAGCGAGATCTGGAGCGCGAAGTCGGGCGAGCCCGCCAGGGGTGCGAGCTGCCCCAGCACGCGCTCGGTCATGAGCGTGCCGTTCGTGAGCGCCGTGGTCGGCATCACCTGCGCCATCTGCGCGAGCACCCCGGCGATGCCGGGCAGCATGAAGACCTCGCCGCCGGTGACGCCGGCGCGGGCGATCCCGAGCGATGCGGCCGCCCGCACCGCCGCGAGCATGTCCGCGGCCGAGAGCTCGCGCCGGTCGCGCACCCGCGGGCTGCTCTCGGTCAGGCAGTACGAGCATGCGAGGTTGCAGTGGTACGTGGCGTAGAGCCATATTCGATCGCCCATCCGGCCATCCGCGACCGCAGCCTTCACCGCGGCTCGAACCTCGTCGGGGGGCCTCACACCGGAAAGCGTACTACCGCGCTTGCATCGCTCCCGTGCCGCGGGCTACGCGGCCTCGGCCGAGCCGACGCCCAGGTGGTCGAGCAGCGACGTGACCGCGCCGAACTGGGGCACGAAGAGGAACGCGAAGCTGGCGTCGGACGTCTCGACGGTCATCACCGATCGCATCAGGACCGTCGGATCGTCGGCTCGCGTGCCCGCGAGGCTGCGCGACACCAGCGAGCCGAGCAGGTCGACCTCGATCGTCGGCGGCTGCGGGGCAAGCGCCATCCCGGTCATCTCGACGACGGCATTCAGATACGAGGTCGCGAGGATGTTGCCCACCTCGCGCAGCGCCGATCGGCCCATCTCGTCGTCGATGCTCGTGCCCAGGAGCTCGCAGAGCTGCTCGCCCGCACCGTCGGGGAAGAGCAGCAGCACCTTGCCGCCGTCGTCGGCGACCGGCGTGTCGACGACCGCCGAGGGCGACGCCGCGGCGCCGATCTTGTCGGCGGCCTCGGCAAGAGTGGCGAGCAGCGCCTCGGCGTAGGTGATCTCGACCGGCTTGCCGAGCATCTGGGAGAGCGCGGTCGCGGCGTTGCCCGACCCGATGTTCGCGATCTCGAGGAGCGCGCTTCGCTGCAGCTCGCTGAACCCGAACGCGCCCTTGCCGGCGGGCGACCACGCACCCGCGATCACGCCGGGCTCGAGCACCGGGACGACTCCGCCCGAGCTCAGGACGACGACGCCCGCGGTGTGGGCGCTGGAGGCGGCGGCGGGCACGTCCTCGCGCGCGAGCACCATCTGCCCCACGAGCTCGTCGACGGCGAAGGCCCGCCGGCGCCCGCCGGCCCAGGCCACGACTCCCGCGCCCAGCGGCCCGTCGGCGGCGAATCCGAGCCGCGCGGCGATGCGGATCACCTCGAGCGCGTCATCGCGGAACACGACGACCTCTTTGCCGGCGACCGTGTGCACCTTGCGCTCGCCGAACGCGAAGGTCTGCTCGACGCTGCCCATCGGCAGCGCCCACTCGAGGCCCGCAGCGCGGACGATCAGGACGTGGATCTGCTCGCTCATCTCGCGGATGCGGGTCGGTTGAACACACCCAGTCAATCGGCGGGTGCGGCCCGGGCCTGAAGCGCTCGCCTGCCGATCAGGGCAGGTCGGCCTGGCCGCGGGGATCGGGCAGCGCCGGCGCGATCACCCACACGACCCGAGCCTCGGCGCTCGGCGACGGGTTGCGCCACGTGTGCGGGACGTTGGCGCCGAACGTGACCGCGTCGCCGCGCGCGAGCGCGAAGGCCTCGCCGTCGACCTCGAGCTCGATCGTGCCGTCGAGGACGAAGCAGACCTCGCACTCGCTGGGCAACGTGTAGTACTCCTCGCCGCCGGAGCCGCCGGGCGCGGCCAGCGTCTCGACAACCGTCACGTGCGACTCGTGGGCCGGCGTGATCAGCGTGTCTGCGACCGCCCTGCCGGGCAGGAGCGCCGCCGGCCGATCGGCAGCCCGCACGACGGTGACGCCGGGCGTCCCGAACAGCCGCCCGAGGGGGAGCGAGATCGCCTCGCACACGGCCACGAGCGAGGCCACCGACGGGCTCGTCTTGTCCCGCTCGACGCGCGACAGGAACCCCCGGCTCAGCCCGGTCCGCTCCGACACGTCGCCGAGCGAGAGCCGGCGCTGCTCGCGGGCATGGCGCAGGCGAGCGCCGATCCGCACCGGGGAGCCATTGGCCGTGCTCACGGACGGGCTCATACCAGGTTGTTGACTGGGGCGCAACTTTCATGTATCTCTACGCAATCTCCGACGTCGAGCCCACACGCGCCGGCCGCTATGCCGATCGCATCAACCGCCGCGAGCTGCTCGGGGCGGGTGCGATCGCGCTGGCCGCAGCGGCCTGCGGCGGCTCCACCGGCGGCGGCAACGCACCGTCGGTGGCGAGCTCGAGCCTGACGAAGAAGAAGATCGAGAGCACGCTCAACTTCTACAACTGGGCCCAGTACCACGATCCGTCCAACGCGAAGGCGTTCTCGCAGAAGTACGGCGTCGCGTTCAAGGAGTCGAACTACGCCTCGAACGAGGAGCTGCTGACGAAGCTCCAGACGACGAAGGGGCAGTCGGTCTACGACATCATCGTCCCCGATGCCGACCACGTCCGCATCGAGAAGGGCCTCGGCCTTCTGATGAAGCTCGACCACAGCCTGCTCCCCAACCTGAAGAACCTCGCGCCGCACTGGCGCCAGCTCTCCTACGACCCCGGCAACGTCTACTCCGTCATGAAGGACACCGGGCTCACGGGCTTCACGATGCGCACCGATCACGTGACGCCGAACCTGCGCACGTGGAAGGACTTCTTCGACTTTCTGCCTCACGCGGGCGGGCTGAACGTGAACTTCATCGAGAGCCCCGCCGAGGTGATCGGCGTCGCCCTCAACGCGCTCGGCTTCTCGATGAACACCGAGAGCGACACCGAGCTGAACGCTGCGCGCGACCTGCTGCTCAAGGTGCGGCCGCACGTGAACACGATCAACGAGGTCTACCTCGACGACTTCATCGCCGGCAAGATCGACCTCGGCATCACCTACTCCGGCGACGGCCTGCGCATCCGCGCCGCGCGCAAGAAGCAGGGCGACATCCGCGTCGTTGCACCCCTCGGCCGGTCCGAGATCTGGATCGACAACTGGGCCATCTCGGCCTACGCGCCCGACCCGGTTGCCGCGCACGCCTGGATCAACTACATGCTCGACCCGGCCGTGAACGCGCGCGAGATGCAGTACGTGCAGTACGAGGTCGGCACGCCCGCGTCCTACCCGCTCGTGGGCGCCGAGGCCGAGGACCCGCTGGTCGTCTTCCCACAGCGGATCCTGGACAACTACGAGATCCTCTACACCACGCCGACCGGCCTCAACAAGCGCACCGCCATCTGGGGCGAGTTCAAGGCGGGGTAGCGGGCGGGGCGGTTCCGCCGTCGGGGGGTTGCCGGCGACGAGCGGAGACTCTCACGGATGCCGGGCCCGCAGGCGATACGCGAGCGGCAGGACGTACCACAGCGAGACGAGCGCCGACAGAAGCACCGCGCCGGCGACCGCCGCCCGCGACGCGCCGTAGAGATAGCTCGTAATGAACACCATCACGCACGTGATCGCCGCGGCGAGGAACACGGTGCCCACGATCGCGAGCGTGCTCGAGACGCGCAGGAGCACCGCCCTCTCGCCGTGCTGCCAGACGATCCTGTGGAAGGCGGTCGGGGCAATGAAGCACACCGACGCCCCGGCGGCGGCGGCGAACGCCGCATAGTAGAGCCCGCGCTGGGTCGCCGAGACCTGACCGAACCGCTGGCTGAACGGCACCGCGAGCAGGAATCCGAACAGCATCTGGACACCGGGCAGGGCAACGCGGAGCTCGTTCAGAAGCTCGGCGAGCTGCCGGTTCCTGCGCTGGTCCGCGCTCTCGCCCGGGGCGTCCACCGTGACGTCTTCGGCACCGGATATGCCGTCCCTGCCCGGCGATCTGCGCCCCCCGCATCGCGTTTCGCGCGCGCAGCGCGGGGGAACGGAAGCGACGAGACCTTTCGCCCAAGGAGGAACCGATGCCGGCCGAGTGGACGGACAAACAGGAACGCAAGTACGCACACATCGTCGAGAGCGAGCGCGACTCCGGGGCATCGCCCGCGCGCGCCAAGGAGATCGCTGCTCGCACGGTGAACAAGGAGCGCGCGCGCAGCGGGCAGGCGCAGACCGCGTCGCACAGCTCGACGGACGACGTCTCCTCGTCACACCGCGGCGGCGTGCGGTCGCACCGCTCCGGCCCGCGCGGACGGACGAAGGAGCAGCTTCTGAACGAGGCGCGGCAGCGCAACGTCGCCGGACGCTCGCGGATGTCCAAGGCCGAGCTCGAGCGCGCCGTCGACAGCCGCAAGCGCTCCTGAGTTGGCGCAGACTGTCGGGGACGTCATGTCAGCCCCGCTCGTTACGGCTCCGGAATCGCCGCTGACCGACGCGGTGCACGTGATGGTGGCCGAGCGCACGGGCGCCCTTCCCGTCGTCGCCGATGGTCGTTTGGTGGGGGTCCTGACCGACCGCGACATCGTCGTGCGCGGAGTCGCCGCCGGCATCGACCTCGACGCCGCGTGCGTGGGAGACGTCGCGTCGTCCGGCCTGGTCTACGTGCGTCCGGAGCAACCCGTGGGACACGCGCTGCTGGTGATGGCCGCACATCAGCTCCGACGCCTACCGGTCGTCGACGACTCGCTCCGAGTCGTCGGGACGATCACCCAGGTGGACATCGCCCGGTCGCCCACCCCGCGAATGCGCGAAGCGCCGGCCGCGAGCCTCAAACCGCCGGGACTCCTGCCGATCTCCCGGGGGAATGGAGAACGATCGCGCCGCCGGCGATGAGCGACCCCTGGGCGAGGACCTGCGTCTCTCGCAGCGGCTCGCTGCGCTGTATGCGGTCACCGCGCGCCTGACGAGCTCCGCCAGCGTCGACGACGTCCTGAGCGAGGTCGCGCGCGGCGTCGGTCAGGCGATCCCCAGGGTGGGAGAAGTGTCGATCGCGGTGTGGGATCCGCGCCGCGGCGTGATCCGGGACGTGCTCGAGTTCCGCACATGGACGAACCGGCGCGTGCCCCTTCCCCCGCCGGGCGTGCACAGCGTCGCCGGCCTGCCCGAGCTGGCCGCGCTGCTCGCCGGCGAGACCGACCACGTGCAGTCGCTCGTCGACGACCCGGCCGTGTCCGAGGGGCAGCGCGAGTACATGATCCGGTGGGGATGGCACACGCTCCTGCAGGTGCCGCTGATCGCGAACGGGCGCACGATCGGCGTGGTCGAGATCGTCGACCCGGTGAACGCGACCGCCTTCTCGGGCGACGAGGTGCGTTTCTGCGAGGCGCTTGCGGCCACCGGCGCCGGAGCTCTGCGGCAGGCCCACCTCTACCAGCGCGTGCGCCGGCTCGCCGACCACGACGCGCTCACCGGCCTTGCCAACACGCGCACGTTCCGCCGCCGCCTGGCCGCCGCGCTGCGCGCCGCCGACCGCTCCGGCGAGCAGGTCAGCATCCTCGTGATCGACATCGACGACTTCAAGCGGCTGAACGACACGAACGGCCACGCCCACGGCGACCGTGTCCTGCGCGCCACCGCGCGGCTGCTGCGCCGTCACGCCCGCGAGGCGGATACCGCCGGGCGCCTGGGCGGCGATGAGCTCGCCCTGGCCGCGCGCGCAACGGACGCCGACGCCGCGGCCGCGCTATGCACCCGCCTGCTCGACGCCTTCCAGCGGGAGCACATCGGCGTGTCCATCGGCGTCGCCACGTCGCCCAGAAACGGCCGGGCGGGCGATGCACTGATCAACGCCGCAGACGCCGCCCTGCTCGACGCCAAGGGCCGCGGCAAGCACCGCTTCAGCGTCGCGGCGTAGCGCCCCCAGGCTCGTCGCCCGCGAGCGTGCGCCGGAGCTCCGCCTGCGACCGGGCCACGCAGCAGCTGCGGCCCGCACGCACCAGCCAGATGTCGGCGACCCTGACGCTGCGGACGACCTGCGTTGCCAGACGGCGGAGCACGCTCCCAGCATACCCGCGGCCGGGGTGGGCGCCACCCTTGACTTTGCGCCGCCCGGAGGCCTATCCTCCCCAGAGTATTGTCAGGAAAGTTTCCTTACTCTGGGGAGGCACAGCCGGAGTTCGCAGCGGGCACGCCCAGCCTGCTCCGGGCCATCAACGAGCGTAGCCTGCTCGAGCTGATCCGGCGCGACGGCGCGATGTCGCGCGCCGAGGCCGCCCGCCGCAGCGGCCTCTCCAAGCCCACAGTCTCACAGGCGCTCTCGGGCCTCGAAGGCGCCGGCCTGGTGCAGCAGTCCGGACGCGCCCGCGGCCCCAAGGGCCCCGGCGCGGTCGTGTACAGCCTGAACCCCGAGTCGGGCTGGGTGGTCGGGATCGACGTCGGCAGCCACTGGGTGCGGGCGGCCCTGGCCGACATCACCGGCACCGTCCGCGCCCGCCGGGACGAGCGCACTCACCGCAGCTCGGCCGCGACGGTGGCCCAGATCAGCGCGCTCGCGCACGGCCTCGCCGGCGAGCGCGGGATCGGCTGGGGCCACGTCACGCACGCGGCCGTCGGCCTGCCGGGCGTGCTCGACCCCGACCGCACCCGGCTCGCCCTGAGCCCCAACCTGCCCGGCGGAAAGCAGGGCCTCGTCGAGGCGATCCGGGCCGAGCTCGGAGCCAAGGTCAGCTTCGACAACGACGTCAACCTGGCTGCCCTCGGCGAGCGCGCTCGCGGCGTCGGCCACGGCACCCCGAACTTCGTGTTCCTGTGGGTCGGCACGGGGATCGGCCTGGGGATCGTCGTCGACGGCCAGCTCTACCGCGGCGCGGCCGGGGCGGCGGGCGAGATCGCCTACCTGCCCGTCGGCCCGGGCGACCCGCACGACCCCGCCTACCGTCGCCGCGGCCAGCTCGAGGAGTCGGCGTCGGCTGCCGCGGCCCAGCGGCTCGCGCGCGAGCACGGCCTGCGCCCCGCGTCGCCGAAGAGCGTGTTCGCCGCCGCCCGCAAGGGCGATGCAGCCGCGATCGCGGTCGTCGAGCAGATCGCCGGCCGGATCGCGCTTGCGATCGCGGCCGTCGTGCCGGTGCTCGATCCCGCCCTGGTCGTGCTGGGCGGCGGCATCGCCGGCAACGGCGGCGACCTGCTGCGCGAGCCGATCGAGCGCGAGCTGCACCGGATCTCGCCGTTTCGGCCCCGGCTGGCCGTCTCGGCGCTCGGCGACGAGGTCGTCCTGCACGGCGCCGTCGCCACGGCGCTCGCCGCCGCTCAGGAGACGCTGTTCGACCGCGTCCGCGACACCGGCATCAGGGAGGGCGTGGGATGAGGGTTGGAAAGGCCATTCGCCATCATGGGAGGAGAGGCGCGATGAGACGACGGAGGACACTTCTCGGCGCTGCGGCGATCGTCGCGGTGGCGATGGCTGCGGGCTGTGGTGGAGGCAGCTCGGGAGGCTCGAGCGGCGGGTCGAGCGGCTCGCACACGCCGGTGACCATCACGGTCTGGCATCAGTACACCGGGGAGGAGGCGAAGCCGTTCCAGGACGGCATCAACGCGTTCGAGAAGCAGTATCCGTGGATCCACGTCAACCTCGCGCTGCAGCCCAACCCCGCCCAGGACACGTTCGACCCCAACCTGATCGCGGCCATCAAGGGCGGGAACGCACCGGACGTGGCCATCGGCTTCACGCCGAGCTACGCCGGCCAGTACTGCTCGAGCGGCCTGTGGGAAGACCTGACGCCGTTCATGCAGAAGGACCACATGTCGATCAGCCAGTTCGCGCCGGCGACGCTCAGCTACACGAAGGTGGCGGGCAAGCAGTGCGCGCTGCCGTCGCTGACCGACGCCTACGGCCTCTATTACAACAAGCAGATGTTCCAGAAGGCGGGCATCAGCGGGCCGCCGCAGACGATGGACGAGCTGGCCGCCGACGCCAAGAGGCTGACGGTGAAGAACCCCGACGGCTCGATCAAGGTGGCGGGCTTCGTGCCTCTCAACCTGTGGGAGGAGTTCGACATCGCCGACATCGGCCACTCGTACGGGGCGAGCTGGTTCGACTCGAGCGGCAAGGCCCAGCTGGCCACCGACCCGGCCTGGACACAGGCGTTCCAGTGGCAGAAGTCGCTCGTCGACTGGTACGGGTACTCGAACCTGGAGAAGTTCTTCGCCACGTATACGAACTCGGAGTTCAACCCGACGAACGCATTCGAGACCGGGAAGGTGGCAATGGTGTTCGACGGTGAGTGGCGGACGGCGTTCATCCGCCGCGAGCACCCCTCACTGGCGTACGCCACGGCCCCGTTCCCGGTGGGTCCCGGCCAGTCGCAGCTCTACGGTTCAGGTCGCGTCGGCGGCACGATCGTGGGCATCCCGCAGGGCACGAAGCACCCGCAGGAGGCGTGGGATCTGGTCAAGTTCCTGGCCACCGACACGAACTATCTCGTGGGCCTTGCAAACGCCCTCGGAAACGTGCCGACCACCAGCGCATCGGGCAACTCCCCCAAACTCGACCTGGGGCCGGAGTTCCCGACGTTCGTGCACATCTGGAACGACCCCCACTCCTCGCTGTATCCGCCGCTCCTGCCGTCGGGCGCCGGATACGCCCAGCTGGCCGACGACTTCGACGCCAAGTGGCAGGCCGGGAGCGTGCCGAACCTGCAGGCGGGCCTGCAGCAGCTCGACACGAACATCGACAACCAGATCCAGCAGGGGCAGACGCCGTAGCCCGCGTGGCGTCACTCCCCGCGGCGAGCGCCGTCCCCGTCCGCACGCCGGCCGAGCGCCGGCGCGCGCGGCGGTCGGCGGCGGTGCGCAAGTACGCCACCGTCCTGCTCTTCCTCTCGCCGTGGATCATCGGCTTCACGCTCTTCACCGCGTGGCCGATGCTGCTCAGCCTGTACTACTCGTTCACCCACTACGACCTGCTGACCGCGCCGAGCTGGGTCGGTCTCGACAACTACCGGTTCATGTTCGGGATCGGCACGATCCACGGGCAGCACGAGGCCGACCCGTACTTCTGGCAGGCGGTGCGCAACACGGTCTGGATCATCGTGGTATCCGTGCCGCTGCGGATCGTCTTCGCCATGCTGACGGCCATGCTGCTCACCCGGCCCAAGCGGGGCGTGAACGTCTACCGCACGCTCTTCTTCATGCCGTCGCTCGCGCCGACGGTCGGCAGCGCGCTCGTGTTCGTGTACCTGCTCAACCCGACCACCGGCCCGGTGAACCAGCTGCTCTCGAAGATCCCCGGGCTGAACGCGCCGCTCTGGTTCTACGACCCGGCCTGGGCCAAGCCGGCCCTGATCGTGCTCGGCCTGTGGGGCATCGGCGACGCGATCGTGATCTACCTCGCCGGCCTGCTCGACGTGCCCCGCGACCTGTACGAGGCGATCGCGATCGAGGGCGCAAACGCGTGGCAGCGCTTCCGCCACGTGACGCTGCCGATGATCACGCCGGTGATCTTCTTCACGCTCGTGATCGGGGTGATCGACGGCTTCCAGTACTTCGACCAGGCCTTCGTCTCGTCCACCACAGCCGGCAGCTCGCCGGGCGACCCGCAGGGGTCGCTGCTCTTCTACGGCGTGTGGCTGTACGAGCAGGCGTTCACGTACTTCCACATGGGCTACGCCTCGGCGATGGCGTGGGTGCTCTTCCTCGCGACCATGGCGACGACCGCGGTGCTGTTCGCGACGTCGCGCCGCTGGGTGCACTACCGCGGAGGCACGTCGTAGCGGCCGTCGCCCACACCACCCGCCGGCTTCCGGCCGCCGTGCGGCGGCGCCGGATCCTGCTCGGGATCGCAAACCACGCCATGCTGATCGCGGCGTCGCTCGCGTTCGCCCTGCCGGTGATCTTCATGCTCCTGACGGCGCTCATGACCGATCAGCAGGCGCTCTCGTCGAGCCTGATCCCGCATCCGTTCGTGTGGTCGAACTTCTCGAAGGTGTTCTCGAGCATCAACCTGCCCCGCTACACCTGGAACTCGTTCCTGTATGCGGGCCTCGCGACCGTCGGCGTCGTCATCTCGTCGGTGCCGGTCGCATACGCCTTCTCGCGCATCGAGTGGCGGGGCCGCAACGTGGTGCTGCTGCTCGTGCTCTCGACGCTCATGCTGCCGCCGCAGGTGACGTCGGTGCCGCTCTACATCCTGTGGTCGAAGCAGTACCACGACTGGACCGGCATCCAGTTCATCGGCACCCTCAAGCCGCTGATCATCCCGAACTTCTTCGGCGACGCGTTCTCGATCTTCCTGCTGCGCCAGTTCTTCATGACCATCCCGAAGGAGCTGCTCGACGCCGTCCGCGTCGACGGTGGCGGCCACTGGCAGATCCTGCGCCGGGTGATGATCCCGCTGGCGAAGCCGGCCATCGCCGCGGTCGCCCTGTTCAACTTCATCTACTCGTGGAACGACTTCTACGGGCCGCTCGTCTACCTGGCCGGCAACCCGAACTCGCAGACGCTGTCGGTGGCGCTGGCGTCGTTCCGCAGCCTGCACCACGTCGACTGGAACCTGACGATGGCGGCCGCGCTGATCTTCATGCTGCCCGTGATCGTGCTCTTCTTCCTCGCCCAGCGCGTGTTCATCGAGGGGATCACGCTCACGGGTGTGAAGGGGTAGGCCGGACTCAGCCGGCCGCGGCGGCGACCGGCTCGGGCGGCGCGAGCACCTCGCCCGAGACGGCGTCGAAGAAGTGCAGCCGGGCCGGGTCGACCGAGAGCCGCACCGCTTCGCCGGGCCGCGCCCGGGTACGCGCGTCGACGCACGCCGTGCACACCGTCGTGCCGGCCATGCCGATCAGTGGAGCGTCCGCGCCCTCACCGTCGTCTTCCGAGGCGCGTTCGCCGGTGACGTCGACCGCCGGCCGCGCGTCGAGCGCGAAGATCACGTTCGAGTCGGCGCCGAGCTCCTCGACGACGCTCACCGGTACCTCGAGCACGGCGCGGGTCTCGTCGCGCCACACATCGGCGTCCTCGAAGTCAGACGGCCTGATCCCGACCACGACCGGCCCGTGGTGGCCGCGCAGGCGGTCGGCTGCGATGGGCAGCCGGTGGCCGCCGAACGCGACCGACTCGCCGTCGACGGTGGCCTCGAACAGGTTCATCGAGGGCGACCCCATGAACGCCGCGACGAAAAGGTTCGCCGGATGCGCGTACAGGTTCTGCGGCGTATCGAGCTGCTGCACGACGCCGTCGCACATCACCGCCACGCGGTCGCCGAGCGTCATCGCCTCGACCTGGTCGTGCGTCACGTAGACGGTGGTGGTGCCGAGCTGGTCGCGCAGCCGGGCAAGCTCGGCGCGCATCTGCACGCGCAGCTTGGCGTCGAGGTTCGAGAGGGGCTCGTCCATCAGGAACGCCTGCGGCGCCCGCACCATCGCCCGGCCCATCGCCACCCGCTGGCGCTGCCCGCCCGAGAGCTCGGCCGGCTTGCGGTGCAGCAGCGGCTCGAGGCCGAGCACGCGCGCCACCTCGGCCACCTTCTCGGCGATCTCGGCCTTCGGGCGCTTGCGCAGCTTGAGGCCGATCGCGATGTTCTGGGCCACGGTCATGTGCGGATAGAGCGCGTAGTTCTGGAACACCATCGCCACGTCGCGGTGCTTGGGGGCGAGGTCGGTGACGACGCGTTCGCCGATCACCACCTCGCCGTCGGTGAGATCCTCGAGGCCGGCGATGATGCGCAGCAGCGTCGTCTTGCCGCACCCCGACGGCCCGACCAGCACCATGAATTCGCCGTCTGCGATCTCCATCGACACATGGTCGACCGCGAGGGTTTCCTTGCCGAACCGCTTGGTCACGTCTTGGAGAACGATCCGCGCCATGGCTCCTCCTCAGGGTACCGCGCCGTTGCGGTCGAATCGGGACGGGACGAGCGCGCCGCGGATGCGGGCGGCGGCGCCGTCGGACACCGCCAGCCGGTCGAGCCCGAGCAGGGCTGCGCCGACGATCGGGAGCTCGTCCACCACCGCGATGCGCGCCCCCGGAGCACACTCGGCCACGAGCTGCTCGAGCCGGTCCATGAAGACGGGGCTGCGGGCGCGGGCGACGCCGCCGCCGAGCACGACGTCGGCGTCGGTGTGCTGCAGCTTCAGCCGCCGCAGCGCGGTGCAGACGAGCACGGCCGCCTCGTTCGCCTGGCGCTCGACGATCGCGACCGCGACCGTATCGCCGTCGGTGGCCGCGCCGAGCACCGTGGGCGCGAGCTCGTAGAGCCGGGACTCGTCCAGCTTGCCGGTGTGCAGGCCCACCATCACCTGCCGCGGCGTGCGCAGGCCGAAGAAGGCCGGCACCGCCCGCTCGAGCGCCGTGTGCGGCCCGCGGCCGTCGCCGGCGCGCACGCATGCCCCGACGGCCGCAATCCCGATCTCCTGGCCGCCACCCGAGTCGCCCGAGATCGGCCCGAGCGCCGGGAAGCGCACCTCGCGGCCGTCGGGGCCGACGCCCGTGCAGTTGAAGCCGGCGCCGCAGACGACGGCGACGCCCCAGCCGCGCGGAGCGCCGGCGCGCATCACGGCGAACGTGTCGTTGCGCAGCAGCGGCTCGGCGACGAGCCCCAGCCGGCGCAGCGAGCGCAGGATGCGGCGGTCGTCGGCCGGCAGGTCGGCGCCGGCCAGGCAGAAGATGCCGACGTCGGCGACCGGCTCGCCCCCGATCCCCGCAGCGTTCGCGGCGGCGCGCACCGAGCCCTCGAGGTCGGCGATCGAGCGGTCGTGGTCGGTCGGCGAGAACGACGCGCCCGGGCCGCGCCACGTCGAGAGCACGCGGCCGGCCTCGTCGAGGATGGCGACGTCGGTCTTCGAGTTGCCGCCGTCGACGGCGATCACGGTGCGCGGGCTCATGCGACCACCTCGTCGAGGCCGACCAGACGCGCGCCGCCGTCGCGCAGGCCGGTCACGATCGCGGGCAGCGCGGCGATCGTCGCCGGCGGCCAGCTGTGCAGGAGCACCACGGCGCCGTCGCCGTGCGCGAGCGCGCCTGCGACCACCAGCCGTTCGAGGTCGGCGGGCGTGCGTTCGGGCCGCCAGTCGTCCGGCTCGACGTCCCAGTAGTGGTCGCGGTAGCCGACCCGGTCAAGGGCCGCGAGCACGCGCGGATCGTCGTGCCCGTCGCCGAACGGGCACCGGAACCACGGCCGCGGGTCGGCGCCCGTGATCTCGCGGATGACCTCCTCGGCCCGGCGCACGTCGCGCTCGATCCCGGCGTCGGTCAGCGTGCTCATGGGCGCGTGGTGGTGCGAGTGGTTCCCGACCAGATGGCCGGCGGCGGCGATGCGGCGCGCACACTCGGGGTAGGCCGTCGCCCAGCGGCCCTGCACGAAGAACGTCGCCCGCACGCCGGCCGCAGCGAGCGCGTCGAGGATGCGCTCCTGCACGTCGGGCGCCGAGGGGTGGCTCCAGTGCTCCGTGTCGAACGTGAGCGCGACCCGGGGGCTACTCATGCGTCGTCACCTTCGAGGCGATCGTATAGGTGCCGGGAGCGAGTCCGCGGCTGCGCGCGAGCGCCCACGAGAGCAGCTGCACCGGCACGATCTCGACCGCCGGCGAGATGCCGTCGGCCACCGCGCCCGTCGCGACGCCGGTCGCGCCGGCGGGGGCGGCGCCGTCGGGGCTGATGACGAGCACCGCGGCACCGGCCGTGGCGAGCTCGGCCGCGAGGCCCAGGTCGAGGTCGCGCGTGCGCCGCTCCGACGCGTGCACGACCGCCGCGAGGCCGGGGCCGGCGAGCTCGAGCGGCCCGTGCCGGAACTGGGCCGTCTGCAGCGACTCGGCCGGGAACCGGGCCGCCTCCTTGAGCGTGAGCGCACCCATCTCGGCCGCGGCCCGCGACCCGCCGCGCCCGAGCAGGGCGAGCATCGGCCGATCGCCCAGCCACGACTCGAGCGCGTGGGCGTCGGCGACGGGGCTCGCGAGCAGCCGCTCGGCGCACGCCGCGGCGGCCTCGGCGTCGGCCGCAGGGGCCGGCGCGTGGCCGGCCAGCGCCCGGGCCACGGCGGCCAGCATGACGAGCGTGGCCGCGAACGTCATCGTCGAGGGGCCGTGCTCCTCGCCGCCGCGGGTGTCGAGGTTCATGTCGGTGAGCCGCGCCAGCGCGTTCTCACCGCCGTTCGTCACCGACGCGATGAACGGGCGGTCGCCGCGCTCGACGAGCGCCCGCACGACGCGTACGGTCTCGGCGCTCTCGCCCGACTGGCTCACACACACGAGCAGCGTGCCCGGGCCGAGCGCGTCGAGGCGGAAGTGCAGAAGCTCGGCCGCGTCGACCATCGTGGCCAGCACACCTGCGGCGGCCAGCCGGGTCGCGGCCGGGTAGCACGCGTCGTAGGAGCTGCCCATCCCGGTCAGCACGACCCGCGTTCGGCGGCCGTGCTCTGCCCGCAGCGCCTCGATCGGCCCGGCCTGCTCCACGGCCGCAGCGGCGGCCCGGCGGATGGCCTCCGGCTGGCCGGCGATCTCGGCCATGAATATGTCAGGAAAGTTTCCTAACGAATGCACGGGCCATAGATTACAATCTCCGCGCGTGGTTGAAAACCCCAAGATCGCGGTTATCGGCGGCGGCAGCACCTACACCCCCGAGCTGATCGAGGGCCTCGGCCTGCGCGCCGAGCGGCTGGGCATCACCGAGATCGCCCTGCACGACATCGATCAGGGCCGGCTGGACGTCGTCGGCGGGCTCGCCGCCCGCATCCTGCGCAAGCAGGGATTCGCGGGCCGGCTCGCATGCACGACCGACCGCCGGCGAGCGATCGAGGGCGCGGCCTTCGTGCTCGTGCAGCTGCGCGTCGGCGGCCTCGCCGCCCGGCTGAAGGACGAGACCATCCCGGCCGGGTTTGGCCTGATCGGCCAGGAGACGACCGGCGCGGGCGGGTTCGCCAAGGCGCTTCGTACCGTTCCCGTCGTACTCGACATCGCCCGCGACACGGCCGCCCACGGCGCCGACGGCGCCTGGCTGCTCGACTTCACGAACCCCGCCGGTCTCGTCGCCCAGGCGCTGATCGACCACGACCACCGCGCGATCGGGCTCTGCAACATCCCGATCGGGTTCCAGCGCCAGCTGGCCGACCGCCTCGGGGTGACGCCGGAACAGGTCGAGCTCGAGCACGTCGGCCTGAACCACCTGTCGTGGGAGCGGGCGGTCTACGTCGACGGCACCGACCGCCTGCCGGAGCTGATCGACACGTTTGCCGATCAGCTCGGCGAGGACGTCGAGCTGCCCGGCGACCTGATCCGGCTCGTGCGCGCGATCCCGTCGTACTACCTGCGCTACTTCTACCTGACCGAGCGCGCGCTCCGCGAACAGGCCGAGAGCACGCCGCGGGCGCGCGAGGTGATGACGATCGAGCACGACCTGCTCGAGATGTATCGCGACCCGGCGCTCGACGTGAAGCCCGCGCTGCTCGAGAAGCGCGGGGGCGCCTTCTACTCCGAGGCGGCGGCGATGCTGCTCGAGTCGCTCGCGACCGACCGCGGCGACACGCAGGTGGTGAACGTGCGCAACGACGGCGCGATCCCCAACCTCGCCGACGACGCCGTATGCGAGGTGCCGTGCCGCATCGACGCGGCCGGGGCGCACCCCAAGCCCCAGCGCCCGCTGCCCCCGGAGATGCTCGGCCTCGTCGAGCAGGTGAAGGCGTACGAGCGCCTGACGGTGCGGGCCGCGGTCACGGGCGACCGGGCCGCGGCCCTGCAGGCGCTGATGGCAAACCCGCTCGTGGCGGGCTACGACGTCGCCCGGCCGCTGCTCGATGCGCTGCTCGAGGCGCATCGCGCGCACCTGCCCCGGTTCTTCGCCGCCTAGCCCGCTGCGCCCGTCTTTGACAGACGGTCGTGTGGATTGCTACGATCATGTCCCTTTTGGGCAGAGGAGGGCGCATGGCAGGCACGGAGAGGTCGGAAGCGGCGCGACGGGCAACGGTGGGCGCCGGGTCAAACGGACACACCGCGGGCGACGACGTCACCGCGACGACGGACGGCTTCGCGGCCATCACGCCGCCGCCGGCGCCGCACGACACCGCGTGGCAAGAGTTCCGCACGGTCTTCGTGCCGATGGTGATCACCTTCCCGGGTGCGGCCGCCGTCGCCTCGACGGTGATCTACCTGATGCCGCCGACGTTCACCGACCCACGCTGGAACGGCGTCCTCGCCGTGCTCGTCGGGGTGGCGTTCGGGCTCGCGATCTGGATCTCGGCGTCCTTCATGCTGCGCCGCCTGAGCCGCGCCGACGGCGCGAACCCGTGCGTGCACGGTGAGCTCACGCGCGACTATCTGAGCCTGCGGGCGCGGCTGGACGCCCTCTCGTCGACCACCGACGCGGTGGCGCAGTGCGCAGTGCACGAGGCTCGGCTCCAGCTCGACCCCGTCGGCAGCGACCTCGGCATCGACGGGCCGCGGGGCGCTTCGGTCGGCTCGCGCTGGACGCTCGGGTCGGGCTACACGTCGATCTGGCGGCGGCTGCACCGCGCCGAGGAGTGCCTGATCAACATCGAGCCGGTCGAGGCCGTCGTCGCCCAGGCGCTCAACGACGAGCTGCGGCTGCAGGGCGCGCGCATGCCGATGCGGGCAGACCTGCTCGCCAAGCTGCGCCAGGCGCTGGTCGCGATCGACCCGGCGTCGGCCCGCTACCTCGGCCAGAGCACCCGCGCACCCGAGTCCGGCGCCGGGGCCGAGCCCGAGGCGCGGATGGTGATCCGCATGGTGCGCCACGCGATCAGCGAGTTTCGCGACGACCGCCGCGACGGCCTGATCCGCGCCCGCAACAACCTGCTCGGCACGGCGCTCTACACGAGCCTGATCGCCTATCTCGTGCTCGGCCTCGCCATGGTGGCGGGCACCTCGACGCGGATCGTCACGGCGGCGTCGGCGTTCTTCCTTGTCGGCGCCACGGTCGGCCTCTTCCGGCACCTGCGGCTCGCCTCGTCGCGCGACACGCAGATGGAGGAGGACTACGGGCTTGCCAGCGCGCGCCTGATCCAGCGACCGCTCTTCAGCGGCCTGGCGGCCGTCGGCGGCGTGATCCTGACCGCACTCCTGCCCCGGCTCGCGCCGTCGGGCGCCACGACCACCACGTCGCTCACAACGCTGGATCAGATCTTCAACCTCACCACGCACGCCGAGTACCTGGTGGTCGCGGCGGTGTTCGGCCTCACCCCCAGCCTGCTCATGGCCGGCCTCCAGAAGCAGGCCGAGAGCTACAAGGCCGACCTCAAGAGCTCCGAGCCGGCCGAGTCCACGCCCCACTAAGCTGCGGCCGTGGCCGCATCGATCGCCGATCGCCGGGAGCGGTTCCGGGAGCTGCACGCCCGCGAGGGCATCTTCGTGATGCCGAACCCGTGGGACGAAGGCTCGGCGCGGCTGCTCGCCGCAAGCGGCTTCCCGGCGCTCGCGACGACGAGCGCCGGCTTCGCCTGGACGCTCGGCCGAAACGACCAGCAGGTGACCCGCGACGAGCTCGTCGCGCACGTCGCGCGCCTGGCCGCCGCGACGGATCTGCCGCTGTCGGTCGACAGCGAGCGCTGCTTCGGCGATGACCTGGCGGGCGTCGCCGAGACGGTGCGGCTGCTGGCCGCCGCCGGCGCGGCCGGGTGCTCGATCGAGGACTACGACCCGGCCACCGGGCGCATCGACGCGATCGGCCCCGCCGCCGAACGGGTCGCGGCCGCCGCGGCCGCCGCACACGAGGGCGACCCGCTCGTGCTGACGGCGCGGGCCGAGAACCACCTCCACTCCGCCGGCGACCTCGCCGACACGATCGCCCGGCTCGGGGCCTACCGCGCCGCCGGCGCCGATGTCGTGTACGCGCCCGGCCTGACCGCTGCGGACGACATCCGCGCCGTCGTCGCGGCGGTCGCCGCGCCGGTGAACGTGCTTGCGCTCCCGGGCGCACCGAGCGTCGCCGAGCTGGGGGCGCTCGGCGTGCGGCGGATCTCGACGGGCTCGCTGCTTGCGAGCGCCGCCTACGGCGCGCTGCTCACGGGGGCGCACGAGCTCCAGTCGTCGGGCACGTCGGCCTACGCCGCCGCCGGACTTTCGCGCGACGCGCGCGCGGCCGCGTTCGGCTAGGCCGGCCGGCCGCCCGGGCGGCGCCCGTCTGGTTGACTACGGGCGTGGCGAGCTCCGTTGCGATCGACAGCATGCCGCGATCGCAGCATCGCCGCGGGCAGGTGTATGTCGCGCTCGCGGCGGTCGCCTGGTCGACGGCCGGGATCCTGCAGCGGGAGCTCAACGTCGGGCTCGGCACGCAGGTGACCGGGCGGGCGATGTTCGCGTTTGCGGCCCTTGCGACCTTCGTCGCCTTCACCCAGCGGCACGGCCTCAAGGACGACATCCGCGGCAGCGGCTGGGCGATGCTCGGCGTCAGCGTGTCGACGGCGATCGCGTCGGCGTCGTTCATCGTCGCGCTCAACTACACGACGGTCGCACGCGTCCTCTTCCTGCAGGCCGCCGCGCCGATGATCGCCGCGCTGCTTGCGTGGGTCATGCTCGGCGAGCCGGTGTCGGTGCGGTCGTGGGGGGCGATGCTGATCGCGCTCGCAGGAGTCGGGGTGATGGTGGGCGCGCCCGGCCGGGGCGGCATCCTGATCGACCTGCTCACGATCGTGATCCCGTTCTCGTTCGCGATCAGCCTCGTGATCACCCGCCGCCACCGTCACATCTCCATGGCGCCGGCCACATGCCTCGCCCAGGTGCTGATCTTCGTCTGCGCGGTCCCGTTCGCGCACCCCGGCAGCGTCGATCGCCGCAACCTCGTGCTCCTCATCCTGCTCGGCGCCGGCCAGATCGGCCTCGGCCTCGCGCTGCTCTCTGTCGGCGCCCGGCTGCTGCCGGCAGCCGAGATCGCGACGATCACGCTGCTCGAGGTGGTCCTCGGCCCGCTGTGGGTGTGGATCGCCGTCTCGGAGCGGCCGTCACCCGCGATCCTGGTCGGCGGCGCGATCGTGGTCGTGGGCGTGCTGCTTCAGGCGAGCGGCGAGCCGGCGACCGAGGTCGCAGAGGTCAGCCCGCCACCACCCTGAAGGAGTTGAGCGCCGCGTCCGACGCGAAGGCGATCCGCGCGCCCAGCGCCGCCTCGGAACGGATCTGCGCCCACAGCTCGGCGCCGATCACCTCGCCCGGCGCGAGCGCCGGGATGCCGGGCGGGTAGGGCACCGCGAACTCGCCGGCGACGCGCCCGACGGCCGCCTCGGCGGAGACGCGCTCGGTGGGCGCGAAATAGGCCTCGCGGGGCGTCATCGCAAGCTCCGGCTGCGACCGCCACGACGTCGCGACGGGGGGCACCTCGGGGGCCGTGCCACGGCACTCGTCCACGGCGCTCGCGAGCGCCGGCAGGAGCGCATCGACGCGGGCTGCGTCGTCGCCGACGGTCATGTGCGGGATGAGCAGACGGCGGTCGGCGCCTTCGACCGCGATCCCCCGTGCCCGCAGCGCGCGGTCGACGGCGATCCCGTCGGCGTGCGCGCCGGAGAGGTCGATCAGGAGCTTCAGCGGGTCGCGCATCATCACCGACGGGTGGCCGACGATGACCTCGTCGCCCAGGACGCGCAGACCGTCGATCTGCTCGACGCCCGCCCGCGCCCGCCGGGCGGTCTCGCAGGCGGCGGCGAGCAGCTCCTCGCCATCGGCCTGCATGCGCGCGCGGCACTGGTCGATCGTGGCGTAGATCATGGCCGAGGGGCTCGTCGTCAGCAGCAGGTCGAACGCCGCCGCGAGCCGGCCGAGGTCGATGAAGCCGCTGTCGCGCGCGAGCAGCAGGGCACCCGGCGTGAGCGAGGGCAGCGTCTTGTGCGTGCTGAGGGCGATCGCGTCGGCGCCGAGCCGAAGCGCCGTCTGGGGCACCGTGCTGCCGAAGCCGAAGTGCGCCGCCCAGGCGTGGTCGCAGATGAGCGCCGCGCCCCGCTCGTGGCAGGCGGCGGAGATCGCGGGCAGGTCGGACAGCACGCCGACGTAGGACGGCTCGGTCATGATCACCGTGCGGATGCGCGGCTCGGCGTCGAGCGCGGCGGCCACCCGAGCGACGGGCGTGCCGAGCGGGATGCCGAGGTCTTCCGAGACGTCCGGCGCGAGCCACACCGGCCGCGCGCCGGCCAGGATCAGGCCGGCGTACACCGACTTGTGGCAGGTGCGGTGCACGAGCACGGGCTCGCCCGGCTCCGTGGCCGCCAGGCACAGCGCCTGGTTGGGGTGGGTCGAGCCGTTGTGGCTGAAGCGGCACATGTCCGCGCCCCACGCGTCGGCGGCGAGCGCCTGCGCCTGCTCGAGCACCTCGAGCTCGTTGCGGAGCGTGTCGGCGCCGCCGTGGTGGGGCACGTCGGAGAGGAGCAGCGAGCCGGCGCCGACGAGCGCCGGGTTGCGCTTGTGGCCCGGAGTCGAGAACGGCGTGGGGATGTCGCGCAGGTAGGCGTCGACGGCATCGGCGAACGGGGTCGGGGTCATGGCGCGAGTCTATGCGCAGGCGGTTGCCCCGGCCGGGGCAACCGGCGATGATCCGCGTCCATGCCGGAGACGATCCCCGAGCTCTTCGACGCCGCCGTGGCCGCCGTCCCCGACAAGGTGTGGCTCGTGGCGGGCGACGAGTCGTTCACCTACGCCCAGGCGCGTGCCCGCCTCGGGCGGGCGGCGGCGGGGCTCGCCGCCCTCGGGATCGGCCGCGGCGACCTGGTGCTCGCCACCATGCGCAGCACGCCGGACTATCTGTTCACCTGGCTGGCCTCGGCCTACACCGGCTCGATCCTTGTCACCCAGAACCCGCGCAGCGCCGAGGCAGAGCACGCCGGGCTCGTCGGCCAGGTGCGCCCGCGCCTCGTGGTCACCGACCCCGGCCTCGACGCGGTGATGGCGGGCGCGCGCGGCTGGGGGGCCGGGGCCGTCGTCGACGTCGCCCGCCTCTTTGACGATGACGCGGACACCAACGGCGCCGGCCCGGCCCGGCCGGACGATCCGGCCGTCCTCATCCCCACCTCCGGCACGACCGGCCGCTCCAAGCTCGTGACCCAGACCCACCGCGCCTACGCGATGGCCGGCGAGGGGTTCCCGTGGTGGATGGAGCTCACCCCCGACGACCGCCTGATGACGTCGCTGCCGCTCTTCCACATCAACGCACCCACGTATTCGATGCTCGGCTCGGTCGGCGCGCGCGCGAGCCTGGCGCTTCTGCCCGGCTTCTCGGCGAGCACGTTCATCGACTCGGCCCGCCGGCACGGGGCGACCGAGTTCAACGCGATCGGGGCGATGCTCGAGATCCTGATGCTGCAGCCGGAGCGGCCCGACGATGCCGAGAACCCGCTGCGCCTGTGCTACACGGGTCCGGCGCCGACCGAGCAGCGCCAGCTCGAGATCGAGAAGCGCTTCGGCCTTCGCATCGTCTGCGGCTACGCGATGTCCGAGACGCCGTACGGCACGATCTGGGCGCGCGGCACGCGTCCGTACGGCACGCTCGGGAGCATCCGCCAGCACCCCGCGCTCGGCGTCGTCAACGAGGGCCGCGTCATGCGCGACGGCCGGCCGGCGCCGCTCGGCGAGGTGGGCGAGCTCGAGCTGCGAAACCCGGCCGTGATGAAGGGCTACTGGGGCATGCCGGACGAGACGGCGGCGGTGCTCAGGCCGGACGGCTGGCTGCGCACCGGCGACCTGGTCACGGCCGACGCCACGGGCATCTACACCTACGTCGGGCGCATCAAGGAGGTGATCCGGCGCCGCGGCGAGAACGTCGCCCCGGCCGAGATCGAGGAGGCGCTCACCGACCACCCGGCGGTCTTCGAGGCAGCGGTCGTCGGCGTGCCGTCGGAGCTGTCCGAGGAGGAGATCAAGGCGTTCGTCGTCCTCACCGGCGACGCCGACCTGGGCGCGGTGCGGGCGCATGCCGGTGCGCTGCTCGCGCCGTTCAAGGTGCCGCGCTACATGGAGGCGGTCGCCGAGCTGCCGCACACACCCACCGGCCGTGTCGCCAAGCACCAGCTCCCGCGCGAGCGCTCGGCGGCAGAGACCGACTTCGAGAGGAGAGCATGACCGACTGGCTTCGCACCGAGATCGGCGCCACCACGGCGGACTCGATCACCATCCGCGGGCGCGACCTGGCCGGCGAGCTGATGGGCCGCGTGACGTTCACCGAGCTCGCGTTCCTGCTCGTCCAGGGCCGGATGCCCGCGGCGGGCGAGACGACCCTGCTCGACGCCGTGCTCGTCTCGTTGGCCGATCACGGGCTCACACCGACGGTGCTCGCCGCGCGGCTAACGTACACGGGCGCGCCCGAGTCGCTACAGGGATCGGTAGCGGCGGGCCTCCTCGGGGCCGGCTCGGTGTTCCTGGGCGTCGTCGAGGACGCGGCCGTCTTCCTGGCCGGGATCATCGCCGCCGCGGCCAGCGAGACCGACGCCGACCTGCGCGCGGCCGCCGGCAAGGCGGTGGCCGCGCGCCTCGCGGCCGGCCGCCGCATCCCCGGCGTCGGCCACCCCATCCACAAGGTGGAGGACCCGCGCACGCCGCGCATGTACGCGATCGCGGCGGAGGCGGGCGTGCTCGGGCCGCACCTGCGGACGCTGGCGATGGTGGGAGCCGCTGCGGCCGACCGTCCGGGCAAGCCGCTTCCGATCAACGGCGCCGGCGCCGCGGGCGCGGCCCTGGCGGATCTTGGGTTCGACCCTGCGATCGTGCGCGGCTTCGCCCTGCTGGCCCGCACCGCCGGGGTCGTCGCCCACCTGGCCGAGGAGATGCAGCACCCGATCGGCATGCCGCTCTTCCGCGAGCTGGACGAGCGCCTGTCCGCGAGGACCGGTGAGCGGCCGCCTCGCCGGGAAGACGATCGCGATCACGGGTGCCTCCTCGGGGCTCGGCCGGGCGATGGCGCTGCGCTTTGCGCGGGAGGGAGCGCACGTCGTCGTCTCGGACGTGCGCACCGAGCCGCGCGAGGGCGGCGACCCGACCGCCGACGTGATCGCCGCCGCCGGCGGGAGCGCCGAGTTCGTGCCGGCCGACGCATCGCGCTGGGAGGACATCGACCGCCTGGTGGAAGCGGCCGTGCGCCGATCGGGGCGCCTCGACGTGATGGTCAATAACGCCATCGTCGCCGGCCTGCACTCGAAGGGCCTGCTCGAGACCGGGGAGGACGACTGGGACGCGATCATGGCCGTCGGCCTGCGCGGCGTGTTCCTGTGCTGCAAGCGCGCCGTCCAGCAGATGCTGACCCAGGCGCCGGTCGCCGAGGCCCGCGGCCGGATCATCAACCTGTCCTCGCAGCACGGCATGATCGGCGCGCCGGGGCACGTCGCCTACTGCGCCGCCAAGGGCGGCGTGGTCAACCTGACCCGACAGGTCGCCGTCGACTTCGGACCGCGCGGGATCATGGTGAACGCGATCGCGCCGGGCAAGATCCTGACCCGGCCCGCGGACGAGCCCGATACGCCCGAGGTGCTCGCCTACTCGCATGCGCGCACGCCGTTCTCGCGCCTGGGGAAGCCCGACGACGTGGCCGCCGCGGCGGTCTACCTCGCCTCCGACGAGTGCTCGTACGTGAGCGGGACGAACCTGCTCGTCGACGGCGGCTGGATGGCGTACTGACCGCGGCGCGCGTGCTCTGGATCAATCCGGCGGGCACCGAGTTCGCCGGAACGCCGGCCGAGCGCTTCGTGCAAACGCTCGGCGATCGCGTGCGCGTGGAGCTGCTGGGTCTGCGGGTGTGGCGCACGTCGCCGGGCCAGGCCTACGGGATGGCGGCGGAGGTGGACGCCGTAACAGCCGCGGCAGCCGGCGAACCCGTGCACCTGTTCGGGTTCTCGGCAGGGGGCACGGTGGCACTCGCCGCGGCGCTCGCGCTCGGCGACGCCGTCGGCAGCGTGACCGTCCTCGAGCCGGCCTTCATCGGCGACGACGACTGGGACACTGTCGAGACCGAGTGGCGGTCGCGCCAGCGCCATATCACCACGCTCCCGCCGGACCAGCGGATCGCCCCGTTTCGGCAACTGCTGATGCGGCCCGGCCTTGAGCCGCCTCCGCCGCGCGAGGCGTTCGTGTGGGGCGTTCGCGACGACCTGCTCGAAGGCACGCTCCGCGGCGAAACCGGCTTCGTCAGCGCGGACCTCGCCGCGATCCGGGCACCGGTGCTCGTGATCCGCGGAGGCCAGAGCAGCCCGCGCTGGGCGGCCGTCTCGCGGCGTCTCGCCGAAGTGTGTCACGACGCACGTGAGCACGTCTTCCCGGGCCTGAGCCACTTCACACCGCCGTTTCGCGAGGCGCCGGCCGAGCTTGCATCGGTGCTGCTCGCGCTGTGGGCCCCGGCGTGAACGCGCAGAGGCGGGGGTCGAGCAGGACGCGGCCGAAGTGGTCGCGTGACTCGAGCAGCGCCTGGGCGTCCGCCGCGCGCTCGAGCGGGAGCACCGCCGCGATCGGCGGCGGGGCGAGCGTGCCCTCGCCGAGCAGCCGGAACACCTCGTGAAGCTCGCGCCGCGAGCCGTCGCTCGAGCCGATGATCGCGACCTGGCGGGCGAACACGTCGACGAGGTCGATCTCGGCGTGCGTCCCCGACGACGCTCCGCAGAGCACGAGCCGGCCGCGGTTGGAAAGGCTCGCAAGGGCGCCGGCGAACGCGGCCCCGCCGACGTGGTCGACCGCGACGTCGACGCCGCGGCCATCCGTGAGCTCGCGCACGCGCTCGGGCCACGCGGGCTCGGTGTAGTCGACCGCGTGCTCGACGCCCGCAACACGCAGGCGCTCGCGCTTGGCCTCGGTCGAGGCGGTCGCGATCGTCCGCGCCCCGGCCATGCGGGCGAGGGCGATCGCGGCGCCGCCGACGCCGGAGCCGCCGGCATTCACGAGCACCGTCTCGCCCGGCCGCAGGCCGGCGCGGGTGAAGAGCATGTGGTAGGCCGTGAGGTACACCGACCCCGCGGCGGCGGCGATGTCCGGCGAGAGCGTCGCCGGCAGGGCGAAGACGTTGCGGGCAGGGGCGACGACGAGCTCGGCGTACCCGCCGTCGCGCTGCACGCCCATCACCTCGTATTCGGCGCACGCCGCCTCGTCGCCCTCCAGGCAGTACGGGCAGCGCCCGCAGGCGAAGTCGTAGTGGACGTACACCTCCTGCCCCAGCGCAACGTCCGCGACGGATGCGCCGACCGCGACCACCTCGCCCGCGACGTCGTAGCCGGGCACGAGCGGAAGCCGCGCCGAGTACGCGTGGCCGACGTCCTCCCGCACCCAGATGTCGAGCCTGTTCACCGCCACGGCGGCGACGCGCACGAGCACCTGTCCCGGACCCGCCACCGGGTCGGGCCGCTCCTCGAGGGCGAGCACCTCCGGCCCGCCGTGGGCCGACATCACCATCGCGCGCATCCGCTAGCCCGTCATCGTGGCGTTCTCGCCGGAGCGCACCACACAATCCGCCCTTGCCATGAAGGAGGGGGCTCGTGGGGGAACCACGGGTTCCCCCACCCTAGTACGCCGTCCAGCCGCCGTCGACCATCAGGTTCGCGCCGCTCGTGTAGCTGGCCTCGGACGCGAGGTAGGCGACCGCGGCGGCGACGTCCTGCGCCCGCCCGAGACGCGAGAACGGCGTCCGCGAGCGCACGTACGCGAGGCCGGCCGCCTCGGTGCTCAGGTCGCCGGGCGTGCCGGTGACGATCTTGCCCGGCGACACCGAGTTACACAGGATGCCGTCGGCGCCGTGCTCGACCGCGATCTGGCGCGTCATCTGGATCAGGCCGCCCTTGCTGACCGCGTAGGAGAAGTGGCCGGGACAGCCGACCAGCCCGTGCTGCGAGGTGATGTTGACGATGCGGCCGCGCGCCTCGTCGATCGGATCCTGGAGGAGCATCCGCCGGACCGCCGCGCGGCAGAGCATGAACGGGCCGCGCAGGTTCACCGCCATGATCGCGTCGAAGTCGCCGTCGCCGGTGTCGACCAAGGGCTTCGAGTGCCGGCCGGCGATCGCGGCATTGTTCACGAGCACGCCCAGTCTCCCGGAGCGCTCGACGGCGAGGGCGACGAGGCGCTCGCAGTCGTCCGGCCGCGAGACGTCGGCGTCCACATGGACGGCGCTTCCGCCCGCGGCGGCGATGACGGTGTCGGTCGGGTCGCCGCCGGTGATCGGCTCGCGGCGGACGTCGGCGAGCACGACGTCGAAGCCGTCGGCGGCCAGCCGCACCGCGATCGCGCGGCCGATGCCCGAGGCGGCGCCGGTGACGATGGCGCCCACACCGCTCACCGGTGCACCGGCAGGTAGGCGCCGCGATGCTCCTCGCCGACGAACCGGCCGTCCTCGACCACGCGGTCTCCGCGTGCGAGCACATGCCGCAGCCGTCCCGGCACCTCGATGCCGTCGTACGGCGTCCAGTCGAGCCCGTCGGCCATCCCGTCAAGCGTGAGCCGCGTCGGCTCGGCCGGATCCCACACGACGACGTCGCTGTCGCTCCCGGGCGCGAGCACGCCCTTCTGCGGGAAGAGGCCGAAGATGCGCGCGGGCGTCGCGCAGGCAGCGTCGACGAGCCGCTCGACCGTCGGGCCGTCACCGGACGCCGCGAGCGCAAGGCCGATCGGCAGCCGCGCCGCGATGCCCGGAAGCCCGGTCGGCACCCGGGTGAAGTCCGCCACCACCGGGAGCTTGTCGCGGTCGAGGCGCAGGTGACAGTGATCGGACGCGTAGGTGTCGAGCGCGCCGCCGGCCAGGCCGGCCCGCAGCGCCGCCCGGTCGGCGAGCGGGCGCAGCGGCGGCGTCATCACGTAGCGCACCGCGTCGGGGCCGTCGTGGCGGGACTCGTCGAACAGCAGGTGGTGCGCGCAGGCCTCGGCGTGCACGGTCTGGCCGCGCGCCCGGGCCGCGGAGATCGCCTCGAGCGGTCGCCGCCCCGTGACGTGCACGACGTAGGGCGTCGCGCCCGCGAGCTCGGCCATCACGAGGAAGCGATTGACGCACTCGGCCTCGAGCGCAATCGGCCGGCTGCGGGGCAGCGAGCCGAGACCGAGCTCGCCCGCCGCGACGAGCGCGCGCGTGAGCACGTCGACGACGCGGCCGTTCTCGCAGTGGGCGAGCACGACCATGCCGAGCGCCGCCGCCTCCTGCATGACGGCGAACGCGACGTCGTCGTCGGCCATGATCCCGAGCTCGACGTAGGCCAGCCACAGCTTCACGCTGCCGACGCCGAGCTGCGCCGCCGCCCGCAGGTCGCCCGGCCGGTAGGCCTGCGGCTCCCAGATCACCGCGTGCAGGGCGACGTCCGCGTGTGCCGCGGGCAGCTCGTCTGCGATCGACCGCCGCGCCGCCTCGGCCGGGCGCTCGCCCGGCTCGGCGTCGACGAACGCGAGCGCCGTGGTCGTGCCGCCGCAGAGCGCCGAGCGCGTGTCGGCGGCGACGGCGCCGAAGATGTGCGTATGGACGTCGACCGCGCCCGGGAGCACCAGGCACCCGCTCGCGTCCACGACCTCGGCGCCCGACCGGTCGAACCGGCCGACCGCGGCGATCACGCCGTCGCGGATCAGCACGTCGCCGGGTGCCGACCCGTCCGGGCCGACGAGCGTCCCGCCGACCACCGCCGTCGGCGGGCTCACACCGCCCCGTCGGGCAGGCACGGCGCGGCGTCGAGCAGCCGCCGGGTGTAGTCGTGGCTCGGGCTCGCGAGCACCGAGGCCACCGACCCGGTCTCGCACAGCGAGCCCTGGTCCATCACGAGCACGGTGTCGGCGACGCAGGCGACCACGCCCAGGTTGTGGGTGATGAAGAGCATGCTCAGGTGCAGCTCCCGCTGCAGCTCCTGCAGGAGCTCGAGCACCGCAGCCTGCACCGACACGTCGAGCGCCGAGGTGACCTCGTCGCAGATCAGCAGATCCGGCCTGGCGGCGAGGGCGCGGGCGATCGCGACCCGCTGCCGCTCGCCGCCGGAGAGCTCGACCGGGAAGCGGTCGCTCAGGCGGGTCGGCAGCTTCACGCGCTCGAGCAGCTCGCCCACCTCGCGCTCGGCCTCGGCGCGCGAGAGCCTACGCAGCACGCGCAACGGGCGCACGATCGCCGCGCCCACCCGCTGGCGCGGGTTGAGCGACTCGAACGGGTTCTGGAACACGATCTGGATCCGCCGCCGCACCTCGAGCGGGCGCTTGCGCGCGGTGCCTGCGACCGGCGCGCCGTCGAACGCGATCGTGCCGGCGGCGGGGATGTGGAGGCCGGCGATGCAGCGCCCGATCGTGGTCTTGCCGCTGCCCGACTCGCCCACCAGGGCGACGCAGCGCCCCGGCTCGACGGTGAACGACACGGCGTCCACGGCGGGGCGGTCCGAACGGCTCGAGCGATAGCGGGCCTCGAGGCCCGTGACCGCCAGCAGGGGCGGCGGCGGCTCGGTGGCCGCCTCGCGCGCGCCCCGGCCGACGGGCGCCGCGCGCTCGTGCAGGTCGAGCTCCATCCAGCGCATGCAGCGGACGTTGTGGCCGGGGACGGTCGTCTCGAGCGCCGGCAGCGTCTCCTCGCAGCGCAGCTGCCGGTGTGCGCACCGCGGCGCGAACGAGCAGCCGCCCGGCCAGTCGCCGACGCCGACCGAGACGCCGCCGATCCCGCGCAGCGCGCGGGGATGGCGGAAGTCGGGGATCGCCTCGACGAGCGCCCGGGTGTACGGATGCCGCGGCCGCTCGATCACCTCGGCGGCGGGGCCGTCCTCGACGATCCGCCCGGCGTACATGACCACGATCCGGTCCGCCATCTGCGCCACCACGGCCAGGTCGTGGGTGACGTAGACCATCGCCATCCCGTCCTCGTCGCGGAGGCGCCGCAGCTCGGCCAGGATCCGGTCCTGGGTGAGCACGTCGAGGCCCGTCGTCGGCTCGTCGAGCACCGCCACCGGCGGGTCGCACACACACGCCATCGCGATCGTCACCCGCTGCTGCTGGCCGCCGGAGAGCTGGTGCGGGTAGCGGTGCGAGAAGCGCGGATCCGACCCGAGCTCGACCCGCGCGAGGGCCGAGTGCACCGACTCGTCGCCGCCTCCCCCGGCCCGGTGGGCGCGCAGGACGTCGAGGATGGCATCGCCGATGCGCAGCGACGGGTTGAGCGCGCCGCCGGGATCCTGGGGCACGTAGGACACCGTCTTGCCGCGCAGGCCGCGCAGCATGCGGCCGTCGCGGCCGAGGACGCTCTCGCCGCCCACCTCGACCGTGCCGCCGTCGATGACGACGCCCGGCCGCGTGTAGCCGAGCAGCGCGAGCGCCGTCGTGGTCTTGCCGCTGCCGGACTCGCCGACGAGCCCGACGATCTCGCCCGGGCAGACGTCGAACGACACCCCGGCGACGACCGGCTCGCCGGTCTGCAGGTGGATGTTGAGATCCTCGACGCGGATCACCGGCGCGCCCCGGGCGGCGCTCACGCCTCCACGCTCCGGGTCGTCCGCGGGACATACGAGCGGCCGAGGCTGCGGGCGATCGCGTCCCCGGTCAGGTTGATGCCGATGGTCAGCAGGCCGATCATGGCGGCGGGCACGAGCACGGCCCACGGGTTCAGCTGGATGTAGGTGCGATTCTCGCTGATCATGAGCGCCCAGTCGGAGTTCGGCGGCTGCAGGCCGAGGCCGAGGAAGTTGACGGAGGCGATGATCAGGATCGAGTAGGTGAACCGCAGGCCGGCGTCGACGAGCACCGGGGCGAGGATGTTCGGCAGCACCTCGCGGCCGATGACGGCGGCCGCCCGCTCGCCCCGGGCGATGCCCGCCTCGACGTAGCCGCGCGTCGACACCTCGAGCGTGGCCGTACGCACGATCCGGCTGATGCCTGGCGCCTGGATCGCGGCCACGCCGATGACGAGCACCGCGGTGCTCGTCCCGGCGCCCGCGATCAGTACGAGCAGGAAGAGCAGCGGCGGGAATGCGAGCATCACATCGACGCCGCGCATCAGCACCGGGTCGACGAGCGAGCGGGTGTAGCCGGCCGCGAGGCCGATCGCCATGCCGACCGCGTAGGCGAGGATGGTCGCCGCGGCGGCGAAGCCGATCACCGAGCGGCCGCCGTAGAGCAGGCGGCTGAGAACGTCGCGGCCGAGGAAGTCGGTGCCGAGCGGCGCCTTGCCCGAGGGGCCGGAGAGCGGCAGGCCGATCGGTGCGCGCGGGTCGTGCGGCGCGAAGTACGGGCCGAGGATCGCGACGAGCACGACGAAGACGACGATGCCAAACCCGATCGCGCCCGAGCGCGTGCGCAGGAAGCGCAGCCGCGCGCTCACGCCGGCTCTCGCAGCTTGGGCACGAGCAGCATGACGATCAGGTCGGCGAACAGGTTCAGCACGACGTAGATGACCGCGATCAGCATCGCGACCGACTGCACGACGGTGATGTCCCGGTTCTGGACGGCGTTCACGAGCTGGGTGCCGATGCCGGGATAGGCGAACACGCTCTCGGTGATGATGATGCCGCCGATCAGCCACTGCAGGTTCTGGGCCAGCACCTGCACGCTCGGCGCGAGCGCGTTTCGCAGCGCGTAGCGCCACAGCACGCGCCGCTCGGCCACGCCGTTCAGGCGGGCCGTCTGCACGTACTCGGTCTGCAGCACCTCGCCCATGCCCGCACGCACCATGCGCACGCCGGCCGCGAGGGAGGCGAAGAGCAGCGTCAGCACCGGGAGCACGAGCTCGG
Source organism: uncultured Actinomycetes bacterium (assembly GCA_963825325.1). Lineage (GTDB taxonomy): Bacteria > Actinomycetota > Thermoleophilia > Gaiellales > JAICJC01 > JAICJC01. Next base: position 194,807 of record CAWGSU010000005.1, on the reverse strand, counting down.
ACGGGTCGTCGAGCGGGCTCCCACCGGGCGGCACGAGCGCGACCGGCGGCAGCCAGTCGAGCCAGACGAAGAAGATGCCGATCAGAAGCGATCCGGTCACGAACTCGGGCAGGGCGATGGCCGCGAGCGACCCGATCGAGATCGCGTGGTCGATCGGCTTGCCGGGGAAGATCGGCCCGATCACGCCGAGGCCGATCGAGAGCGGGATCATGAAGACCGCCGCGATCGCCGCCAGGATGGCCGAGTTCCGCAGCGGCCCCGCGATCTGGCTCCACACCGACTCGTGCTGGCCCTGTGCGAGGCTGACGGCGGACGTGCCCAGATCGCCGTGCACGAAGCCGCCGAGCCAGTCGAAGTAGCGGGTGGTGGCCGGGCGGTCGAGCTGCATCCGCTGCGTGAGCACGCGCTCGGCGGCCGGGGTCGCGTTGCGGCCCAGGATCACGCTCGCGGGGTTTCCGGGCAGCACGTTCAGCGCGGCGAAGATGACGATCGAGGCGATGATGAGCGCGACGATCGCGCCCAGGATGCGACGGCCGAGGAACGCCAGCACGGGCGGAGCCTCGCGCCTGACCGCCCGAGGCTCCGCGGCAGTCGTCACGCCTTCCGCCGGATCACGCCTGGAGCCACGCGTCCTGGAAGAGGTAGTTCCCGAGCGCGCCGGCCGCGTGCGGCTTGAGGCCCGCGACCTTCTTCGACACCGCGTCGACCCAGTCGGCGTTCACCCACTGCAGGTAGCCGCCCTGGTCGTACTGGATCTGCTGCACCTGGTTCCAGTAGTCCTGCGCCTTGGTGTGGTCGAGCTCGCCGATCGCCTTCTGGAGCACGTTCCCGAACGACGCCGACTTGAAGTGCGTCTCGTTGTACGGCGCGTTCGAGGACAGGGACTGCAGGTAGAAGTACTTCAGCGACAGCATCGGCCACTGCGTCTCGGCGAAGGCCATCTTCAGATAGAGCAGGCTCGGGTTGTAGTACGAGTTGGCCGGCTCGGTCTTCAGATTGATCGTGACGCCGGCCGCCGTCGCCTGCTGGGCGAGCAGCGTGGCTGACTCGACGAAGCCCGGGAAGATGTCCGAGGTCTGCAGCTCGACCGTGAGGTTGGAGTGGCCGGCGGACTTGAGCAGGCTCTTGGCCTTTTCGATGTCCTGCGCGCGCTGGGGCAGCGTCGAGTCGTAGAACGGCAGCCCCTTGCCGGCGATGTCGTTGCCGACGGTGCCGAAGCCGGAGATCGCCCCCTCGATCAGGGCCGGACGGTCGGCGATCAGCCGGAACGCCTGGCGCACCCTGTTGTCGTTGAAGGGCGGCTTCTGCGTGTCCATGTAGAACATCATGGCCTGGGGCGAGGTGGCGACGAGGACGTTGATGTCGCCGCTCGCCTGGTGCGCCTTGGCCTCCTGGAACGGCAGCTGCGCCATGCCGTCGATCTGGCCGGACAGGAGCGCGTTCAGGCGCGCCGTGGGGTCGGAGATGGACTGGATCTGGAGCTGGTCGACGTACGGCTTGCCCGTCACCCAGTAGTTCGGGTTCTGCTTGAAGACGCTTCGCTGGCCGGGCGTGAACGAGACGAACTCGAACGGGCCGGTGCCGACCGGATTCTTGAAGTCGGTCTCGCCGTTCTGGACGATCCAGGTGTTGTAGTAGGTGAAGTTCGCCGAGAGGTCGGCGTCGGGCGTCTTCAGCGGGATCCGCACGAGGTTCTTCGAGAGCGCCTTCATGTTGGCCACGTCGATCCCCGCCACGAACGGGTAGGAGCCGAAGTTGGCCGGCTTGGACATCAGCTGGATCGAGTAGATGACGTCGTCGGCGCCGAACGTCTTGCCGTTGTGGAACGTGACGCCGTCGCGCAGCTTGACCTCCCACACCGTCGCGTCCGCGTTGGGATTCCACTCGAGCGCAAGGCCCGGCGACGTGCTCAGGTCGGGGTTCACGATCACGAGCGGGTCGTACAGGTTCTGGATGCGGCCCTCGTCGATCGGCGTCACGCCGATGTAGGGGTTCACCGTCTCGGCCGTGCCGCCGCCCACGAACCCGAGCCGCAGGGTGCCACCCTTGCGGGGCGCGCCGGACGCGGTCGAGGCGGGCGAGCTCGAGCTCGAGCCGCCGCCGCACGCGGCCGCAAGCAGCGGCGACATGCCGATGCCGAGGGCCGCCGCGCCCTTCAGGAGGCTCGCGCGCGAGAGGCGCTCGTCGAACAGCTCCGGCCTGCGGGCAGGGGTGGGATCGTGGCGGTCGGTCACCGGCTCCTCCAGGGGGGATGGGGTACGGTCACTGCGCTGCGGTGGGTTCGCGGACACGGCCGTGGTCGGCCTCGCGCCAGTATGGCGGATCCTCGGCGCGGATTGAAGTCCGCGATGGCAACGCTGCAACCGGCGTCACATCGATCCCCCCACGAGTGGCGGGCAGGACAAGAGCACCCGCCAAAACCAGCTTGGTATGCTATCATACCGGACTTCTCGCTGCTCTCTGGCGAGGTCGTGCGCTTGCCTCTCCGAGGCCGGGCGGCGCGCCCGCCGAACCTCGCCGAAAGGACGCATCGTGGACGCAACGCTGCTCGCCTCCAACCTCGGGTTCCCCGAGGGTCCGGTGGTCATGCCCGACGGCTCGATCGTCCTCTGCGACGGCAACACGGGCGAGCTACTGCACTGGCAGGACGGCGCAATGAGCACGTTCGCCGACACCGGCGGCTCGCCGTGGGGCGCCGTGCTCGGATCGGATGGCGCCGTCTATCTCACCCAGGGCGGCAACGTGCCCGGAAGCGGCGACGAGAGCGCCGTCGCGGGCATCCAGCGCGTGAACGCGGACGGCTCGGTCGAGCTGCTCGCCTCGAGCATCGGCGGGTACGAGCTCGCGGGGCCCAACGACCTCGCCTTCGGGCCCGACGGCCGGCTGTGGTTCACCGACTCGGGCACCGAGCAGGACGACCGCTTCGCGCCGGACAAGCGCGCCCCCGGCCGCCTCTTCGCACTCGGCGCGGGCGGAACGGGCGAGTTCCTGATGGAGCGCCCCGAGGTGTATCCGAACGGGATCGCCTTCGACTCGCAGAAGCGGATGTACTGGACCGAATCGGCCGCCCACCGCGTGTGCCGGCTCGACGACGGCCGGGCGACCACGTGGTGCCAGCTCTCGGACGGCCACGTGCCCGACGGCATGGCGTTCGCCGCCGACGGACGGGCGTTCGTCTGCACCACGATCTCCGAGGGCGTCACCGTGCTCTCCGCGGACGGCGAGGTGCTGGAGGAGATCCACCTCGGCCAGCACGCCACCAACTGCATCTTCGCCGGCCCGGCGCTCTACGTCACTGCGACCGCGGTGGCCGAGATCCGCGCCGACCAGCGCACCGGCACCTTCTGGCGCGTCGACACGGATGCGACCGGCGGCCTGGCGCTGATCCCGGGCAAGCTCTAGACGGAAGGCGCATCGAGGCGCGGGACGCGCACGTCCTGCGCGGTGGCGATCGCCGTCTCGCAGGCCAGGGCGACCGCGAGCGTGCCAAGCGCATCGCGGGGCGTGCACGCGACCGCGTCCGGGGCGCCCTCTGCGACCGCGGCGAAGAAGCGCTGCTGCGAGCGGTGGCGCGCGTCGGCAGTCTCGGACATTTCGAGGTCGCGGCCGCGGGCCCGGCCGCGCAGGCGGTAGTCCGGGTCGAGGTCGAGCGCGAGGGTGGCCTCGGCGGCGAGCACGTCGAGCGTGTAGAGCGGGGGCGAGCCCTCGCTCGTCCAGCCCGCGCTGACGGTGCCGATGCCGCCGCCGCTGAAGCGCAGCAGCACCGACACCGTGTCGTGCAGCCCTCCCGCCTCGCGGCCGGCCAGCGCCAGCCGGCCGGCGGTGGCGCTCGCCTGGACCGAGTCGACCCGCCCGGCCAGCGCCAGCTGCAGGTCGATGTCGTGGCTTGCGAGCTCGAACAGGATGCCGCCGCTCTGGCGCGGGTCGGCGAACCACGACCCGGCCGCGGCGGCGCCGAGGTCGGCGCGCGCCGGCTCGGTGGGGCCGAAGCTGCGGCTCACGAGCAGCCCCGGGTGCGCACCGGCGAGGGCCGCGCGGGCCGCGGACACGACGTCGAGGCTGCGCCACTGGTACCCGACCGCGCACACACACCCCGCCGCCTCCCAGGCCGCGACCATCGCCAGGCCATCGGCGAGCGTGCGGGCGAGCGGCTTCTCGACGTAGGCGGGAATGCGCCGCGCGAGCGCGCCCAGCACCGGCGCCGCGTGGCCGCCGGGCGGCGAGCACACGAACACGGCGTCGGGCCGCTCGGCGTCGAGCATCGCCTCCCATTCGGCGTACGGGCGCGCGCCGCGCGACGCGGCCTGCGCGCGGTCGACGATCGGGTCGCACACCGCCACCACCTCGTGGCCGTCCGGGCCCGCCAGGAGTGCGATGTGGGTGCGCGCGATCGCGCCCGCGCCGACGAACGCGACCCTCACGGCTCCGGCCCGCGCAGGAACTGGTACTGCACGCCACCGCTCGTGGCCGCGTCCGTCCAGATCATCATCGCCTCGCCCGACGGGAACGGCGGCCAGCTCACCGTGACGCCGCGGGCGGCCAGCGCCGCCCGCACCTCGGCGAGGTCGTCGACCTCGATCGCGATGTGCTCGATCACGGCCGCCGCGCCCTCGGGCAGCCGCCGCGCACGGGCCTGCGGGTCGTGCACCTCGATCAGCTCGATGCTGGCATCGCCGCACGGGTAGTAGCGAGCGAGGCTCTCGTCGTTTCGGTTCGTGCGGCCGAGCTCGAGCCCGAGCGCCTCGAGCAGCGCCGCCGGCTCGGTGAACCCCGGGACGACGATGCCGATGTGGTCGATGCGCCGCAGCTCCACCGCGCTCCCCTCCTAGACGGACACCACCGCGCCGGTCTCGAGCGCGCGCTCGCACGCGCTCGCCACCTCGAGCGTCCGCAGCGCATTCGCGGGCGAGCAGAAGACGCGGCCGGGATCGCCGGCCGCGGACGCCTCGAGGAACCGATCGATCGAGCGGGCCATCGGGTCGCCGTAGTCGCCTGAGAGCTCGGCCGATCCTGAGCGGCCCGAGATGCGGAAGACCTCGGGACCGAGCGCGAGCGCAATCGTCGCGTCGGTGGCGAGGATGTCGGTGGCGTAGACCTCGGGCTGGCCATCGGCCGACCATGCGCTGTGGACGCAGCCGAGCGCGCCGCTCGAGAAGTGGAAGACGAGCGCGAGCGCGTCGTCGATGTTGCCGCGCGGCCCCTGGGCCTGGGCCAGCCGCACCGACCCGGCCACCGTCTGCACGGCCGCGATCTCGCCGGCGATCGCGCGCTGCAGGTCGATGTGGTGGCTGCCGCGCTCGAGCAGCTGGCCGCCGCCCTGCGCGCGGTCGACGAACCACGGCCGGCCGTTCACGGGCCCGAAGTTGCGCCCGACGACCATCCCGACACGCTGTCCGGCGAGCGCGCCGCGAACGTCGTCGAGCAGCTCGGTCGCGTGCCACTGGTAGCCGATGGCACAGGCCACATCGCTCGCCGCTGCGGCGGCCGCGACGATCGCCTGCGCGTCCTCCACGGTGCGCGCGATCGGCTTCTCGAGATACACGTGGATGCCGGCGGCAAGCGCGGCGACGGCCGGTCCGCGGTGGTGCAGCGGCGGCGTGCACACCCACAGCAGGTCGAGCTCCTCGCGCTCGAGCATCTCCTCCCAGCGGGCGTACGCCCGCGCGCCGCGGGGGCGCGCGATCGACTCGGCCCGGTGCAGGTCGACGTCGCAGGCGGCGACCAGCTCGACGCCGGCGGCGGCGTCGATCGCGGGCACGTGCCGGGCGGCGATCCACCCGCCCCCGATGATCCCCGCCCGCCGCGTCACGCCGGCTCCGGATCGAGGGCCAGGAGCACCTTGCCGAACTTGCCCGGCGCGCGGACGTGGTCAAGCGCATCGGCCGCCTCGGCGAGCGGGAAGACCCGGTCGACGATCGGCCGCAGATGCCCGTCGGCGAGCGCGGGCACGATCCGGCGGCCGAACTGCTGTACGAGGTGCGCCTTCTCCTCGAGCGGCCGCGTGCGCAGCGTCGTCCCGATCAGCTGCGCCCGCCGGCTCATCAGGTCGCGCAGCACGAGCGTCACCTCGTCGCCCGGGCGGGCGCCGACGACGATCAGGCGCCCGCCGCGGGCAAGCGCCTCGACGTTTGCGGCCATGTGCGCGGCGCCGACCAGCTCGAGCACGACGTCCGCCCCGCCGAGCGCGCGCACATGCGCGAACGCCTCGTCGGCCGCAAGCGCGGTCGCGCCGAGCGCGGCGACGCGCGGACGCAGCTGCGGGGAGCGGACGTTGGCGACGACGCGCGCGCCCAGGAAGGCCGCGATCTGCACCGCGGCGGTGCCCACCCCGCCGCTGGCACCGTTCACGAGCAGGGTCTCGCCGGAGGTGAGCCCAGCCTGCAGGCACACAGCGTCAAACGCGGTCAGGAAGGCCTCCGGCGCGGCCGCAGCGGCGGCGTCGTCGAGCGCTTCTGGCACACGGGCGAGCTCGCGCTCGTGGGCGATCACGCGCTCCGCCAGACCGCCGCCGCCGACGAGCCCGAAGGCGCGGTCGCCGACGGCGAACGCCGACACTCCGTCGCCACAGGCGACGATGCGGCCGCCCACCTCGAGCCCCGGCACGTCCTTCGGCGCGCCGGCGGGCACCGGGTGCTTGCCCTCGCGCTGGAGCACGTCGGCCGGGTTCACCCCTGCGAACGCGGGCGCGATCAAGACCTCGAAACGGCCCGGCGCCGGATCGGGCCGCTCCTCGACCGCCATCACCTCGCGGCCGCCGACCCCGTGGAAGACGACACACCTCACGCGGGCGGGTAGCGGTCGAGCCACCAGCGGGCGATGTCGGCACGGCGCATGAAGCGCACGCCCGCGTGCATCTGGGCGTGCTCGATGAACCCCCGCACCGCCGCGGCCCGGGCGGCCTGGCCGCTCCAGCGCGCGTGCACGGCGAACGTCAGCATCGTGCGCCGCTCGGCGCCCTCGCGCACGAGCTCGTCGAGTCCCATCACGGCGGTCTCGAGGAAGTCGCGCGGGCTGCCGAATCCTGGGTTCATCAGGAACCGCGAGTCGTTGTAGGTCTTCGAGTAGGGCACCACCAGGAACGGCGCCCCGCCGACGCGCTCGTAGTAGGGCACGTCGTCGGAGTAGCCGTCGGAGTGGTAGGCGAACCCGCCCTGCTCGATCAGGAGCTCGCGCGTGTTCTCGCTCGGCCACGAGCGCGAGTTCCACCCGGCGGGCGCGCTGCCGAGCACGCGCTCGTACGTCTCGACCGCGCGCGCGATCTGCTCGCGCTCCTGCTCGCGGGACATCGTCCACGGCTCGACCCAGCGCCAGCCGTGCCCCATCAGGTCATGGCCGCGCTCGCGCATCCACGCGGCGACGGCCGGGTTCAGCTCGAGCGCGACCGCGGCCGCCGAGACCGTCACGGGGACGCCGGCGGCGTCGAAGATGCGGGCCAGCCGCCACACGCCCGCACGGCTGCCGTACTCGTAGTGCGACTCGGTGCCGGGGTCGCGGTGCGGGGGCTGCACGCCGGGGTCGGCGTACTCGCCCCAGCCGTCGTTGCGGTCATCGCCCCAGAGCACCGAGTACTCCGACCCCTCCTCGTAGACGAGCACCAGGTTCACGACCACCTGGGCGCCGTCGGGCCACTCGAAGGCGGGCGGCGTGCGGCCGTAGCCGACCAGGTCGCGCCGGCGCACCGGCTCGGGGATCACGCCGCAGGCCCCATCGCCGTGAACGCCGGGCGGGCGGTCACCGTGTCGCGCAGGAGCGCCACCTTCGGCCAGGGGGCGAAGTCGAGCGGCATCCGGTACCAGCGCCAGAGCACCGGCGCGAAGGCGATGTCGGCGATCGTGAAGCTGCCGACCACCGTGCCGTTTGCCGCGACGAAGCGCTCCATGACGTCGAGCTTGGGGTGCACGGCCGCGATCGCGGCGGCGAGCTCGGCCTGGTCGGCATCCTCGGGCCGGCTTCCGCCCTGCTCCCAGTCGCCGTGCATGAGCCCGATCAGCTCGGCCGGGAAGAAGGTGCCGCGAAACTGCGTGCTCCAGGCATCGAGCGCCCAGTCGACCGCCGCGCGCGCGGCCGGCTCGGACGCGTAGAGATCGGTGCGGCCCTCGCGGTTTGCCAGGTAGCGCAGGATCGCGTTTGACTCTCCCAGCTCGTAGCCGTCGTCGTCGAGGAACGGGATCGTCCCGAATGGATACCGGGCCAGGTACCAGTCGGGCCGCGGCCGGGCGAGCGGGACGTGCCTGCGCTCGTAGTCGAGGCCCAGCTCGGCGAGCAGGAAGCGCACCTTCATCGCGTTTGACGAGGCCGGATTGTCGTACAGCACGATGCCCATCGGCCCTCCTCCGCCGGAACGTCACTCTGGCATGCCATCCTACCAGCCGCCGTGGACGCGGCGGAGTGCGGATTACACCGGAATGACGTCGGCGGTGACGTGCAGCGCCACCGAGCCCGAGATCGCCCGGCACACCGGGCAGTGGCGCTCGGCGTCGGCGACGAGCCTGCGCACGTCGGCCTCGGGCGCGGGCGAGGCGATCACCGCGTGCAGGCTGGCATCGGAGAGGTGGTGGTCGGCGCCCTCGTCCCACTCGAGCTGCGCCGAGACCGTCGTCTCGATCTCGGCCAGCTCGACGCCCCGCGCGCGAGCCATGCCGGTCAGCGTCGAGGTGAAGCAGTTGGCGAGCGCCGCCGAGAAGAGCTCCTCGGGGTTCGACTCGCCGCCCGGCCCGCCCAGCTCCGCCTGGGTCGCGGTCGCCACCGAGAGTGCGCCCGAGCCGCCCTCGATGCGCCCGCGCAGCCCCTCCCAGCGGAGGGTGGCCGTGGCCTGCAGCGATTCCACGTCGGCGAGTCTAGCTCCGGGGAACCCGCATGGTAGGTTTGTCGCATCGATCCCCCTGATGGCACAGAGTCGGCAAGCGTGTTCGAGGCGGTCGATCGCGACGCCCGCCTGTCCGACAAGGTCACCGACGCCATCCTGGCCACGATCGTCTCCAACCGGCTCAAGCCGGGTGACGCGCTGCCCCCCGAGCGTGAGCTGGGCAAGCAGTTCGGGGTCTCGCGCACCGTGATCCGCGAGGCGGTACGCGCCCTCCAGGCGAAGGGCCTGCTCGAGGTCAGAAGCGGCAGCGGCGTGCGCATCGTGGCGGTCGACGCGAAGACCGTGCGCGAGTCGATGCGCCACTTCGTCAAGGGCAGCATGCTCGACTATGCCAAGGTCGACGAGGTGCGCCGGGTGCTCGAGGTGGCAGCGGCCGGGATCGCGGCCGAGCGCGCCACGCCGGCCGACATCGACCGCATCGACGAGACGCTCGTGCAGATGACCGAGAGCGTCGACGACCTGGCGACGAGCATCGAGGTCGACCTCGCCTTCCACCGCGCGGTCGCGTCGGCGACCCACAACGAGCTTTTCGGCGTCCTGCACGACTCGATCGGCGACATGCTGGTCGAAGTGCGGCGGCGCAACCTGTCGCTCGGCCCGCAGGAGCGCGAGCGTGTGATCGAGATGCACCGGGCGATCCGCGATCGCGTCGCCGAGCACGACGCCGCCGCGGCCCAGCAGGCGATGCGCGACCATCTCGACCACGTCCAGGCGACGTGGAGCGGGCGGGCGCCCAGCCTGGACGACTGACGGCACGTCCCCGGCGAAGCGATGATTCCTGCGCCTCTGCTGAGTCTCTCCTTGGTACCCCGCCATCACGAGGAGGGCTCAACATGGTCACGGTCACGCGCTTCGCGGAGCTCGAGGAGTTTGCGCGCGAGGGACGGCGTCGCTTCGAAACCGGCGATCACGCGTGGTTCGAGCAGAGCACCGCACACGGGGCGGTGAGCTCATTTGGGACGGCACCGGACGAGCAGGCGCGGGGACGAGAAGCGGTGCTCGAACTGACGATGGAGCAGGTGCGCGAGATGAGCGAAGCTGCTGGGCTGCCGCGTGCCCCGGAGGCCGGGGGTGAGGATGACGTCGTGGAGGCGTATCAAGCCGGTGATGCAGGCTGGATCGTGACCCATGGCCGATTCACCTTTGAGGACGGTTCCTGGGGCGCGAATCGGGTAGTCAGCGTCGTTGTCCGCGACCCTGACGGTGGCGGGTGGAAGAGCGTTCTGACCGCGTCGCAGTTCCTGGTACCCAACGAGCTGCTCGCCGCGGACTCGCCGCTCCTCACCGCGGCACGAGCCGCGTCGTCGTGATGCCTCTCACCTGATCCAGCCCTCAGCCGAGCGCCAGCTCCGGTTCCTCGTGGGTCATCACCTCGAGCAGCGCGGCGCGGCCGGCCTCGACCGCCGCGACGCTGCGCTGGATGGCGCCGCGCAGCTCCGCGGCCGCGCTCACCCGCTCGGCGTGGGCGCCGAGGGCAGTGGCGACGGCCGTGTAGTCGCCACCCAGGCGGTGTGCGGCGTAGCGGTCGACCGCCTGCGGCATGTACTCGCCGTAGCCACCCATGAGGCCGTTGTTCATGACGATCGTGAGGATGGAGATGCGACAACGGACCGCCGTCTCGAGATCCATCCCGACCATGCCGAACGCCGCGTCGCCCATGATGTTCACCGCCAGCCGGTCCGGCCGCGCGAGCCGGGCGCCCATCGCCAGGCCAAGGCCGGTGCCGAGCTGGGTCGACTTGCCCCAGCCGAGGTACCCGCGCGGAACGAGGCTCTCGTAGAACGGCACGATCTGGTCGCGGGGATGGCCGGCGTCGTGGGTGACGATCGTGCGCGCGCGGTCGACGGCGCCCATCAGCTCCCACACGACCCGGTAGGGGCTGATCGGGCCGGCGTCCGAGGTCAGGCGCGGCAGCCACCGGTCGATGAACTCCGACCGCACCCGCGCGATGGCGCCCGCCGCCGGCGGAGGCGGCGCTGCGCCATCGGCGGCGCCGAGCAGGTCGAGCATCTGCCCGAGCACGAGCCGCGCATCGCCGACGCAGCCGAAGTCGACGGCGTAGCCGCAGCCGATGTCGCGCGGGTCGTTCACGATCTGGCCGAGCGCCGCAGCCGCCGGGAGCGGCGTGATGTAGAGCGAGCGGGTGAAGCTCGTGCCGATGCCCAGGATCACGTCGGCCCGCTCGAAGAACCGGTCGACGGTGGCCGGGCGCGTGCGAGCGGCGGTGCCGAGCGCGAGCGGGTGGTTCTCGGGAAAGGCGCTCTTGCCGTTCAGGGTGGTCGCGACCGGCACGCCGGTGCGCTCGGCCAGACGCACGAGCTCGGCGCAGGCGCCTGCGTAGAGCACCCCCTGCCCGGCCAGGATGACCGGGTCGGACGCCTCGGTGAGGATGCGCACCGTCTCGGCGACGTCGGCCGGGGCGGCCTGCGAGCGCCGCGGCGCCGAGCCGCCGATGTCCCAGTCGGCGTCGCCGGCCGGCGCGTTCAGGACGTCGTTTGCGACTGCCACCAGGACGGGGCCGTCGCGGACGACGCGCAGCGCGTGCAGCGCCCGCCGGAACACGTCGGGCGCGCGCCGAGCGTCGTTCACGGTCGCGGCGAAGCGGGTCACCGGGCGGTAGGCCTGCTCGGTGCGCAGATTCGGCGCCGAGTCCTGCTTCGCGCAGTCGTGCTCGCCCGGGATGAGCAGGATCGGGCTCCGGTCGCCATAGGCCTGTGCGACCGCCGCGAACGCCGCCTCGGCCCCGGGCCCGTACTGGGTCACGCAGGGGGCGATGCGCTCGCCGTCGCTCGCGCGGGCGAACCCGTCGGCGATGTTGACCGCCACCCGCTCGGTGCGAGTGATGATCGGCCGCATGCCCAGCGCGGAGGCGGAGTCGAGCAGCCGGTTCTCGGGGAATCCGACCACGAACTCCGCCCCCTCACGCTGGAGGAGACGCGCGAGCCTGTCGGCGACGAGCATCTGACGTTCCAAGCTTGCACCTCGAGGTGTCGCGCACACCGGCCCCGCGGCTCCGCGGGCCGATTGGTATACCGTAGCATGGCATACGCGCCGGGCGAGGACGGCCACTCCGGTCGAGATACCTGCCCTGCGGCCTCCGTTCAGGCACCGGTGGGGCTCGGCATGCCCGTGTAGGGGATCGGCTCGGGCGCGGCATACGTGCCGGTCTTGCTCGTCACGATGCCGGTGCGCCAAAGGCCGTAGGCGAGCAGCGCGCCGAAGCCGACGCCGTCGCACACCGGCACGCCGACCGCGTCCTGCACGGCCCGGGCGACGTCGGCCATCCCGCCGCACGCCAGGATCAGGGCCTCGGCCGACCGCTCCGCGACGGCCCGCTGCGAGGCGGCGACGATGGCCGCGGTCGTTTCGGGGTGCCCGGCGCCCTGCTCGGCCACGGGGATGTCGAGCGCAAGGACGCCGGCGCAGCGGCGGCCGATGCCGCGATGCTCGAGCATGTCCTCGAGCTCCGGGATGCCGCGGCGCAGCGTGGTGATCACGGCAAACCGGCCCGCCACCATGCACGCGGCGGTGAACGCGGCCTCGCCGATGCCGACCACAGGCGCCGTCGTCAGCTCGCGGGCGGCATCGAGGCCGGGGTCGCCGAAGCAGGCGATCAGGTAGCCGTCGAGGCCGCGATGCGCGAGCATCATCGCCGCCACCTCGCCGATCGCCACGGCGGCGTCGGCGGCGCTCTCGATCGAGGCCGGCCCGCGCGCGGCCGTGACGGCCGTGATCTCGCAGCCGGGCGGCAGGCTCGCCCGCGCGACCCCGGCCATCGCGTCGGTATGGCCGCGGTCGGTGTTCGGGTTCAGGAGGCCGAGACGGAAGCTCACACGGGCGCCGCGGCGTAGTCGTCGTGGACTGACAGGAACCGGCCGCTCCCGGGCGCTGTGACGATCTCGCCGTCGCGATGGACGGTGACGCCGCGCACGAGCGTGCGCACGCAGCGGGCGCGGCTCGTGCGGCCGTCAAACGGCGACCACGGGTTCTTGGAGAGCTGCTGGCTGCGCGCGTCGACGGTCCACTCGGCGCGCAGGTCATACAGGGCGAGGTCGGCGTCTGAGCCGGGCAGGATCGTGCCCTTGCGAGGATAGAGGCCGATCGTGCGCGCGGCGTTCGTGGCGCTGAAACGGGCGAACGCGTCGAGCGCCATGCCGCGCCGATGATAGGCCTCGTCCAGCACGAGCGGCACCGTCTCCTGCATCACCTGACAGCCGAGCGGCGCGGCGAAGATGTCAGCCCAGCCCGGCTCCTTCTCCTCGATCGTGTAGGCGCAGTGATCGGACACGAGGGAGTCGAGCGAGCCGTCGAGCACGCGCGCCCACATCGCCTCGACGAGCGCGCGCGGACGCAGCGCCGGGGCGCAGCGGCCGTATGGGCCCAGCCGCACCAGATCGTCGAGGTCGAGCAGCAGATGGTGCGGGCACACCTCGGCGGTCGCCTGCAGGCCGCGGCGGCGAGCGGCGGCGACCAGGTCGACGCTGACGGGCGTTGACGTGTGCACGATCTGGATCCGCACGCCGACGTGCTCGGCCAGGTAGAGCGCCCGGTGCACGGCCTCCTCCTCGACGAACGCCGGCCGCGACTCGTGGTGGGCGAGCGGGTCGCGCCGCCCGGCCAGGCGCATACGCTCGAGGCCGTCCTGCAGGAGCGAGTCGGACTCGGCGTGGACGAGCACGAGCGCGCCGAGCTCCTTCGCGTTTCGCATCCCTTGCACGAACTCGGCGTCGGTCACATGCGGGTAGGCCGGCTCCGAGAACGGCATGAAGGCCTTGAACCCGAATGCGCCCTCCTGCCACTGGGCGGCCATCTCGGGCAGCGCCGGCGCGCACAGCGCCCCCCACAGGCCGAAGTCGACCACGACCTTGCGGGCGGCCATGTCGCGCTTCGCGCGGTAGAGCTCGGCGGTGGTGACCGGCGGGTAGGTGAGCGGGTGCTCGATCACGGTCGTGATCCCGCCCGCCGCGGCGGCGCTCGTGCCGGTGGTGAAGTCCTCGCGCTCGGTGTGGCCGGGGTCCTCGAAGTGGGCGTGCGGGTCGATCGCGCCGGGCAGCACCACGAGGCCCGACGCGTCGATCACCTCGTCGGCGCCGCGGGCGATCTCGGGGTCGCGCCCCACCGCGGCGATGCGGCCGCCGGCGATCAGGATGTCGGCGGCGAAGACGCCGTAGTCGGCCGCGACGACTCCGCCGACCACGGCCGTGCGCGGACCGCTCACGCGGGCACCCCGGCCCCCTCGGCGGCGAGGCCGGCGACCACGCGCAGCGGCAGGCCGAGCGACGCCAGGTGGCCGATCAGCAGGCGGCGCGCCTGCTCCCACGACCCGCTCAGCCACGCCCGCAGCCCCAGGCCGTCGACGAGGCGGGCGAGTACCGCCGCCTCCATCTCCAGATCGAGGCCGGCGGGCAGGAAGCCCTCGTCGCGGACGCGCCGCAGCATCGCGTGGATCTCGCGCTCCCACAGCGCATCGGCCGCCTCGAGCTCGGCCTCGAAGTCGCGGTCGCGGCCCGCGTACGTCCACATCTCGGCCCAAAGCCGCCACTCCTCCCGCCGCTCGGGCTCGCGCGGCACCGCCACGGCGACGAACGCCGAGAGCAGCTGCGGCACGGTCGCCGCCTCGGCCAGCGCGGCGCGGGCGTGCTCGATCCATTCGCGCGAGGTGGCCGCGAACGTGCCGGCGATCAGCGCCTGCTTGTCGGGGAAGTAGTGCATGAGCACGCCGGTCGTGAACCCGCCCTCGCGCGAGATGTCGCGCAGCGTGGTCGATTCGAGGCCCTCGCGGACGATCACGCGCCGCGCCGCGCCCGCGATCTCATCGAAGCGGCGTCCCGCGCGGTGGGTGGGCCGGGTGCTCTCGTCCGTTGACAGCGTTCCTTCTCCCCTGCTTTACTGCGTGCATCATAATCGTTGTGACGGAGGTCGGTACGTGGACTACGAATTTGACGGGCACGGTTGCAGTCGTCGGCGGGGCGTCGTCGGGCATGGGCGCAGCGGTCGCGCGCGCCCTGGCGGGCGAGGGCTGCCGGGTCGTGATGTTCGCGCGGCGCGCCGACCTGCTCGCCGAGGTCGCCGCCGCAATCACGGCGGAGACGGGGACGGAGGCGGTCGCGGTGCCCGCCGACGCGACCGACCCGGCGGCGCTCGAGCGCGTCGTCGACCGGACGCTCGAACGCTTCGGCCGCCTCGACATCGTCGTGAACAACGCCGGCGGGCCGCCCGCCGGAAGCTACGAGGACTTCGCCGATGCCGACTGGCAGCGGGCCTACGAGCTCACGCTCGCCTCGGCGATCCGCCTCACCCGCCGCGCCCTGCCTGCGCTGCGCCGGAGTGGCCGCGGCCGGATCGTGAACCTGACCTCCTCGGCGGTCAAGGAGACGAACGACGGCCTCCTGCTCTCGAACGTGTTCCGGCCCGGCGTGATCGGATGGGCGAAGACGATCTCGCGCGACGAGGCCCGCCACGGCATCACGGTGAACTCGCTCGCGCCCGGCTACATCGGCACGGAGCGGCTCGTCCAGCTGTACTCGTCCGAGGCAGATCCGCAGGCTGCCATGCGGCGCGACGCCGAGACGATCCCGGCCGGACGGTTCGGCACGCCGGCCGAGATCGCCGCCGCGGTGGCGTTCCTGTGCTCGACGGGAGCCGCGTACGTGAACGGCACCACGATGCTGGTCGACGGCGGCCTCGCCCGCGGCCTGCTCAGCTGATGCCGCCCGAGCTGCCGGTCGACTGGGCGGCGCTCGCGCGGCCATCCCTGCGCGGCCTGGACCCGTACGACCCCGGTGAGACCCGCGACGAGCTCGCCGACCGGCTCGGCCTCGCCGACCTCGTGCCACTCAACTGGAACGAGGACCTTTTCGGGCCGCCGCAGCACGTGCTCGACGCGGCCGCCGCCGAGCTCGGCCGGGCGGCGCTCTACCCCGAGCGCGCGTACGCCGACTTCCGCGCCGCCGTCGCCGAGTGGATCGGGGTGCCGCCCGCCTGCGTCGTGCCCGCACACGGCGCCCAGGCCGTGATCGGCGCGCTCGCCGCGGCCTTCGTCGACCCAGGCACGCCGGTGGTGATCCCGCAGCCGACCTACGGGCTGTACGCCCAGGTGTGCGCCGCCGCGGGCGCCGCGATCACCCGCGTGCCCGCGGACGGCCTGCGCTTCGACCTCGAAGCGATCGCCGCGGCGGCGCGGGCGACGGCGGCGCGGCTCGTGTGGCTGTGCGACCCCAACAACCCGACCGGGCTGCTCGTCGGACGCGACGAGTGGGAGGGCTTCCTGGCCGCCCTCCCCGGCGGATGCGTGGCGGTGGTCGACGAGGCCTACATCGACTTCTCCGACCCCGACGTGCGCGTCCACCGCGAGCGCGATGTGCTGGCCGGGCGCCCCGTGATCGTGATCCGGTCGTGCTCGAAGATCTTCGGCCTCGCCGGGCTGCGGCTGGGATACGCGGTGGCCGACCCGGCCGTCACCGCCCTCCTGAACGTCGTGCAGGAGCCGTTCAACGTGAATCGGGTCGCGCTCGCCGCCGGCCGCGCCGCCGTGCGCTCGCCCGGATTCGTCCCCCGCCGCCGGCGCGAGGTCGCCGAGGCGCGCGCGATCTTCGCGGATGCGCTCGCACCCGCAGAGATCGACGTGGTCGACTCGCAGGCGAACTTCGTGCTCATCCACCTCGGCGTCGACGACGGCCCGGTGTGCGAGCGGCTGCTGTCCAAGGGGCTCCTGATCCGCGGCGGGGCCTCGGTGGGCCTGCCCGGCTACGCTCGCGTGACGATGGCGCCCGCCGAGCTCATGCGCACCGCCGCCCGGGAGATCGTCGCCGCGCTGCGGCCCGGCACGGCGTGATCCGCCGGCTCGAGACGGTGGTCGCAAACGGCCTCTGCAGCGGCTGCGGCATGTGCGAGAGCGTGGTCGGCCGCGACCGGGTGCAGATGACGGTGACGGCGATCGGCCAGCTGCGCCCGGCGGTCACCGGGCGCCTGCCCGGCCCGGTGCTGGCCGAGGCGCTCGCGGTGTGCCCCGGCGTCGAGGTGCGCGGCCCCGATCCCGAGACGGGCGTGGCGGTGCACCCCGTGTGGGGGCCGATCGCCGCGCTCGCGCGCGGGTGGGCGGCCGATCCCGAGGTGCGCCACCACGGCGCGGCCGGCGGGGTGCTCTCGGCGCTCGCCCTGTATCTACTCGAGCGCGACGACGTCGACGCGGTGCTGCACGTGCGCGCGGCACTGCCCGACCGGCCGCTCGAGTCGGTGGCGCAGGTGTCTCGGACGCGCGCCGACGTGCTCGCGGGGGCGCAGTCGCGCTACGGCCCGGCCGCGCCGCTCGTGCACGTGCACCGCCTGCTCGCGGACGGCGCCCGCTTCGCCGTCGTCGCCAAGCCCTGCGACATCTCGGCGGTGCGGGCGCTCCAACGCCGCGACCCGCGGGCACGCGCCCAGATCGCCGCGCTGCTGACGTCCTACTGCGGCGGTGTGCCCAGCCTGCGCATGGCAGAGCGCATCGTGCGCAGCCACGGCATCGAGCCCGGCGAGGTGGAGCTCTTCACGTACCGCGGCGACGGCTGGCCCGGGCCGCTGCGCACGCGCGCCCGGGATGGGCGCACGTTCGACGTCGACTACGACACCGCCTGGTATGACCCGAGCGTGCCGTGGGAGTACGACATGCAGTTCCGCTGCAAGATCTGCCCCGACGCCGTCGGCGAGGTGGCCGACGTGTCGTGCCCGGACGGGTGGCTGCTTGTCGACGGCAAGCCGAGCCACGCCGAGGCCGACGGCCGCAACATCCTGATCGCCCGCACAGGGAATGGCCGCGCGCTGCTCGAGCGGGCGCGTGCCGCCGGCTACCTCGAGACCGCGGCGTGCACCGTGGCGGAGCTCGATGCGACCGAGCGCGACCACCATCCGCGCAAGCTCTCGGCCCACGCGCGTGCGGCCGGGGTGCGGATGGCCGGGCGCCCCAGCCTGCGCATCCGCGGCTACCGCGGCCTGGCGGCGGCGCACCGGGCCGGTCCGGCGCGCACGCTCTCGGCGGCATGGGGCGGCTTTCGGCGCGCCCGGCGGGGAGCCACCCGGGAGCCGCTGCCGTGACCGGGGCGCGGCGCACGATGGAGCGGGCCGATGCGCTCGCCGCCTGCAGCGAGCGGCCGGGCGAGATCACGCGCAGGTACGGCACGCCGGCGCTCGTCGCCGCCCGCGACCTGCTCGAGGGCTGGATGCGCGGGGCAGGCCTCACGACCCGGGTCGACCGGGTCGGGAACCTGATCGGCACGCTCGCCGGCGACCCGCCGCGGCCCGCGATCATGATCGGGTCGCACTTCGACACGGTGATCGACGCCGGCCGCTACGACGGCACGCTCGGGATCCTGCTCGGGATCGCCTGCGCCGAGGAGCTGCGCGAGCGCGAGCGCGCGCACGACCTCACCGTCATCGCGTTCTGCGATGAGGAGGGCGTGCGCTTCCCGACGGCGTACTTCGCCAGCCGCGGCCTGCTCGGTATCGGCCCCGTGCCCGACCCGGCGATGACCGACTCCGAGGGCGCGACGCTCGCTTCGGCGATCGCCCTGGCCGGCAACCCGCAGGCGCCCGCGGCCTCCGGCCCGCCCCCGGGCGCCGTCGCCTACATCGAGCCGCACATCGAGCAGGGGCCGGTGCTCGACGTGGCCGGCAGTCCGCTCGGCATCGTGACGGCGATCACCGGCGGCACGAAGCTCGCGATCACGCTCACCGGCACCGCGGGGCACGCCGGGACGGTGCCGATGCGGCTGCGCCGCGACCCGCTCGCGGCAGCGGCCGCGATCGCGCTCGGGGCCGAGCGGCTGGCGCGCGACGACGGCGAGGCGGTGGCGACGGTGGGGGAGCTCGCCGTGTCGCCCGGCGCCGCCAACGTGATCCCGGGCCGCGTGACGATGTCGGTGGACGCCCGCCATCCTGACGACGCCCGCAAGGCCCACCTCGTCGCCGGCATCCGGGCGGTCGTCGAAGAGGTGTCGCAGCGGCGCGGGATCGAGGCGGCGATCGCAGTCGTGCACGACGAGCGCTCGGTCGCCTGTGACCGCAGACTGGCCGGCCGCTTGGCCGCCGCAGCACGGTCAATTGGCCTTCATCCGCCGGCACTTCCGAGCGGCGCCGGCCACGACGCGGCCGTGATGGCCGAGGTGCTGCCCGTGGCGATGCTCTTCGTGCGCTGCCGCGACGGCATCAGCCACAACCCGGCCGAGTCGGTCACCGAGGCCGACGTGGCCGCCGCGATCGCGGTGCTGACCGCGGTCGTCGCGGGCGGTTAGGCGGCCGCCTGCTCGGGCTCGGCCAGCCCGAGGGCGGGCACGTCGTCGCCTTGCCGCAGCAGGAACCCGGCCACGGCCGCGGCCAGCAGCTGGCCCAGGCCGGCGCCGAAGAGCAGCCGGTGCACGCCGATGTGGGTCACGAGCAGCCCGGCCAGGAACGCGCCCGCGGGCGTGCCGGCGGCGTTGACCGACACCGTGATCGCGAAGATGCGGCCGTGCAGGCGCGTGTCGACCGCGCCCTGGCGAATGGAGAACATCGCGATGATGAACGGCGCCGAGCACAGGCCCGAGACGAACATGCACGCGATCCCGAGCCAGAGCGAGGCGACGAGCGGCACGAGCAGGAGCGGCAGCCCGAACAGGGCCGTGAACACGACCACGTGGCGGGCGGGCGTCCCCGGCGGCGGCCGCCAGCCGTAGACGAGCCCGCCGATCACCGAGCCCACCGAGGCCGCCGCCCACATCCACCCAGCCACGCCGGCCGACATGTGCAGCGTGCCGCGCGCCCACAGCGGCAGGCCGATAATGAAGCAGCCGTAGCCGAGGCCGGAGACGACCATCAGCGCCATCGTGGCGCGCAGCTGGGTGTGCGAGACGACGGCGCGCAGCCCGGCGACCACCGCCTCGAGCGGCGGCTCGGTCTCGATCACGCGCCCGCCGGGCTCCCGCACCTGCGAGGCGACGGCGCCGGCCACGAGCGTCGCCACTCCCTGCAGGCCGATCGCCCACGTCGCGCCCACCAGCGTCACCGTTGCTCCGGCCAGCGCCGGACCGATGACGAACGCCGAGTCGAACGAGATCGAGTCGGCCGCGTTGGCCTGATGCCAGAGCGGCCGCGGGACGGCGACCGGGATCAGGGAGCGGAAGCCGACCGTCGGGATCGGGAAGGTCGCGCCCAGGCCGCCGAGCAGCAGCAGGAGCACGGCGGCGGGCGCGTGCAGGAGCTGGCCGCAGCCGACGACCGCGAAGAGCAGCGTCGCCCGCAGGAGCTGGGTGGCGACGATGCCGCGCACGCGCGCATGGGTGCGGTCGAGCCAGGCGCCGACGAACGGCCCGGTGAGGATGCCGGGCAGGAGCTGCGCCGCCGCCCCCGCGCCCGCGATGGCCGGGCTGTGCGTCGCCTCGAGCAGGTAGATGACAACGCCCACCTGGCTCATCGAGTTGGCCAGCCGCGAGAGCGCGACCGCCGAGATCAGCGCCGGGTAGCCCGGCACCCGGAGCAGTGCTCGGTAGCCCCCGGACGCGCCCGTCTCCGCCATCGGCCGCATCATGCCAGCGCGAGCCGCATTGCCGCGGCGGGCGGCCTGATAACCTCGCCGCGTGAGCTCGTCCACCGTCACCGGAGTCGACTTCCTCTCGGTGGCCACGCGCGACATCGAGGCGGCCACCGCGTTCTACGCGGGGACGCTCGGCCTGGAGTGCACGGCGACCTACAGCCACGCCCCCGGTGCCGAGTTCGAGACCGGCAACCTGACGCTGCAGGTGATCGACTCGGCGGCCCACGGCCTGGAGTTCCAGGCCCGCACGCACCCGGTCGCGCTCCATGTCGCCGACGTCGCAGCCGCCCGGGCCGAGCTCGAGGGCCGCGGCGTGCGGTTCATGGGCGAGACGATCGACACCGGCGTCTGCCACATGGCGGTGTTCGCAGATCCGGACGGCAACGTGCTCATGCTGCACCACCGCTACGCCCCGCGCCGGTCGTAGCCGCCGTGAGCCGGGTCCGCGCCGCCGTCGTCCACGCCCCCGGCCGGTTCGCGGTCGAGACGTTCCCCGCGCCCGACCCGGGCCCGGGTGCGGTGCTCCTGCGGATGCAGTTCTCGGGCATCTGCGGCACCGACAAGCACACGTGGCGCGGCGAGAGCCTGCAGTACGCGGGCACCGACCACGAGCGCGACGCCGCATACCCGCTCATCTGCGGGCACGAGAACGTCGGGCTGATCGAGGCGATCGGGCCGGGCGAGCCGCCCGCCGACGCGAACGGGCGGCCGTTTGCGGTCGGCGACCGCGTCGTCCCGGCGCCCAACCTCACCTGCGGCCGATGCCGCTTCTGCCTCGGCCAGGGATACCCGTACTACCTGTGCACCGCCCTCGAGGACTACGGCAACTCGCTCACGTGCGCCGACCCGCCGCACCTGTTCGGCGGCTGGTCGGAGCTGATGTACCTGTTGCCGGGCACCCGCCTCTTCCGCGTCCCCGATTCGCTCCCGTCCGAGCTCGCGGCGCTGACCGAGATCCTCGCCGTCACGAACGGCCTTGACCGCGCGCGGGCGCTTCCGGGCGGCTTCGGATTCGGCGACACCGTGCTGGTGCTCGGCGTCGGGCCGCTCGGGCTGATGCACCTGGCCAAGGCCGAGATGATGGGCGCGGGCGCCCTGATCGCGGTCGACGTCATGACCGAGCGGCTCGAGCACGCCCGCGCGTTTGGCGCGGGCCTCGTCCTGGACGCAGCGCGGATGTCGGTGAACGAGCGGCTGGAGGCCGTGCGAGCGGCCACCGGCGGCCTGGGCGCCGACGTCGTCTGCAGCTGCTCGGGCCAGGCGACCAGCCTGATCGAGGCGCTCGACCTCGTGCGACCGGGCGGCACCGTGATCGAGGCGGGCGCGTTCGTCGACATGGGGCCGGTGCCGATCAACCCGAACAGCCATGTGTGCATCAAGGGCGTGACGATCCTCGGGGTGGGCGGCGAGACGCTCGACCAGTATCAGCCGTCGCTCGACATGCTCGCCCGGCACCAGGGCCGGCTGCCGTTCGCGCGTGCCATCACCCACAGGGTCGGGCTCGACGGCGTCGGCGACGCGCTCGAGCTCGCCCAGACAGGTGCGGCGATGAAGGTGCTCGTCGCCCCAAACGGGTAGACCGCACCGCGAGGGTCTGCCCCCGGTCGGGCCGTCAGCGGTCGTTGCGGACGTGCACCGACAGGCGCCGGTTGGTGCGCAGCTCGCGCCGGCGGCGGGCGGTGCGGCGCATCAGCGCGACCTGCCAGTGGCGGATCACCAGCCGCGCGAGCTCGGACGGCCGCGGCCGGTAGGTCACCCGGGAGCGCATGGTGACGTCGTAGTGGCCGGCGTCATACTGCGCGATCAGGCTGTCGATCTGCTCGAGCGAGAGCTGCCGGGAGGCGCTGCGCAGCGCGACCACGAGCACGATCGCGACGGCAACGATGCCCGCGCCGGCGTAGGCGACGGCGCTCGGCCAGCCGAGCTGGCGCGCGGCCCAGAAGGTGACGAAGCCGAGCTCGCCGGTCATGTCGGCAAGCGCGACCCGCCACGCCATCCGCCGGCGGGTGGCGGCGTGGCGCAGGAGCCGGGCGGCGCTCCTCGCGTCCGCGGCGGCCGCGCGGCGGCGAAGCTCACATTCGGCGAGCCGGTCGACACGGGCCGAGAGCGCCTCGGCACAGGCCAGGGCGAACGGCACCAGGATCATCATCCAGACGAGCAGGGTCATTGCCTCCCGGCGGCGCGCACGACGACGTCACCCCTGTTATCGGCGCGAGCGGCGCGTGTCTCAGCGGTACCACTCGCGCTGCGGCTGGGGCAGCGCGCCGACGCGCTCCCGCCACGGCAGCGCGAGCCGCTCGGCGATCGCCGCGAGCCGCTCGAGCAGCGGCCGCGAGCGCTCGAGCAGCGCCCGCCGCGACTCGTCCGGGTCGACCACGAGGCCGGCGTCGAACAGCGTGCGGCCGACGATGAAGCCGCTCGCCCCGGCGCGGCAGGCGTCCTCGATCTGGCCGCCGATCACGTCCTCGCTCGCGCCACCGCCGAGCAGCACCCAGGGGACCGCCCGCCCGCAGGCCTCGTCGAGGACCCGGCAGGCATCCGCCGAGCCCGGGTACTGCAGCTTGAGCACGTCTGGCTCGAGCGCGGCCAGGCGGCGGGCGCCCTCGGTGACGAGCTCGGCGAAGCGGCCGCCGCCGGCCGTCTCCTCGCCGTCGCGGCGGTACACGATCGGCTCGACGATCAGCGCGAGCCCGGCATCGCGGCAGCCGGCGACCGCCGTGCGCACGACGTCCTCCTGGCGGGCGGCCTGGTCGGGCACGTCGGCGCGGTAGGGCAGAAGCAGCTTCGCCCCCGAGGCGCCCAGGCGCCGCGCCTTCTGAGGCGACCAGCCTTCCAGGAAGGCCGTCTGCGCGACCTTCGCCACATCGCCGTAGCCCATCGCCTCGAGCGGGACGACGAGCGCGGTCGCGCCCGGAATCGCCCCGGCGGCGATCGCCTGCGCCGCGGCGTACTCGGCGTCGAGCAGGATCATCGTGGCGGCCGGCGCGAGCACCGAGGCGACGCGCAGCTTGAGCTCGGTGATGCCGGCATCGTCCAGCTCGAGCCCGCGCTTTGCGAGCACCGCCTGGAGCGAGTCGCGATGGTCGCAGGCCGCGCCGGTGATCACGCCGCTCGGCGACGCAAGCCGGTCGAGCGCCCGCGCGCGCTGGGCCGAGTGCATGTGGCCGGTCACGCCGGCATGCCCCGGATCGCGTGGCGGGCGATCTCGGTCAGCAGGCGCGCGTCGCGCATGGCGTCCTCGACCGTGTTGCGCACCGGGGCGCCCTCGACCGCCGCCGCCCAGAACCCCTCGAGCTCGCGCACGAACGCCTCCCCGTAGCCGGCCTGCACGTGCAGCGTGTCGAGCCGCAGCCCGTCGGAGCGGCGCACCCAGAGGTCGGTCTGCTGGTTGTTCAGATACGGCGACGGGAACTCGAGCTCGACGACGCGGTCGGAGAAGTGCAGCGTGTAGCGCTCGCGGTACCAGCCGACATCGGGCACGAGCACCTGGACGAGGTGCCAGAGTGCGCCCCCACCGAGCAGCGACACGGTGCCGGCCGCGCCCTCGCCGCCGGCGAAGATCTGGCCGCCGACGACTGCGCCCGGCGCCACCCCCATGTGGTCGAGCATGCCGTGGATGGAGTTGACGCAGTGCACGACGCCGGACATGAGCGGGTCGCAGTAGCCACGCAGGGCGGCTCCGTCGACCGCAACCCCGAGCGCCTCGGCCGCCTGCGCGCGCTGGCGCGTGCGCGTGTCGGCGATCAGGTCGGCCGGCACGTCGTCGGGGCGCACGAGCGGGCGATGGGCGACGAACGGCCACGAGTCGGGGTCGGACACCTCGACCGCGATGTAGCGCAGGCCCTCACCTCCCTCGGGCAGGTAGGCGAGGGCGGCCTCGTAGTTGGGATCAAACCGCTTCATGTAGCCCACCTGGACGACGCGGCCGGCGCGGTCGCGCGCCGCGGCGATCGCGGCGCCCTCGGCCTCGGTGAAGCAGAGCGGCTTCTCGCAGAAGACGTGCAGGCCGGCCTCGAGCGCCGCGAGCACGGTCGTCGCGTGGAGCGGGTCGGGAACGGCGACGAGCACGGCATCGAGCGGCTCGGCCATGAGCTCGGCGGCGGTCGCGAAACCGCGCACGCCGTAGCGCTCGGCGATCGCCGAGCGCACGATCGCCGACGGGTCGGCCACACCGGCGAGCTCGAACCGCTCCGCCAGGTGCAGGAGGTTGGGGATGTGCTCGACCTGGGCGATCATGCCCGCGCCGATCACGCCGATCCTCACAGGCCGCTCAGCCATGCCCACCCCCCGGGAATGCGCGTTCGCGGGCCCGTTCGCGCTCGTAGTCCGCGCGTGCCTGCGCGACGGCCGGCATGGTCGACACCTCGGCCACGGGCACGTCCCACCACGACTCGTAGGCGCCGACGCCGCGGCTCGGGTCGCACTCGATCACGATCACGGTGGTGCGGTCGGCCGCGCGAGCGTCGCGCAGTGCATCGGCGAGCTCGTCCACCGAGGAGACGCGCACGCCGTGTGCACCCAGGCTGGCGGCGTTGGCGGCCAGGTCGAGCTCGAGCGGCCCACCGGAGAGGCCGCCGTCGGCCCCGCGCCTGCGGTAGGCGGTGCCGAAACCCTCGGATCCGAGCGACCGCGACAGGCCGCCGATCGAGCCGAAACCGCGGTTGTCGATCAGGACGACGGTCAGCCGCACGCCCTCCTGGATCGACGTCGCGATCTCGGAGGACATCATGAGCCACGAGCCGTCGCCGACCATCACGATCACCTCGCGGCCGGGATCGGCCAGCTTCACGCCCAGCCCTCCGGCGACCTCGTAGCCCATGCACGAGTAGCCGTACTCGACGTGGTAGCCCTTGGGATCGCGCGTGCGCCAGAGCTTGTGCAGGTCGCCCGGCAGGCTGCCGGCGGCGCAGACGACCACGTCCTGCGGCTCCGTCGAGCGGTTCACCGCGCCGATCACCTGGGCCTGGCCGACGGGGCCGGGCTCACCGATGTAGAGCCGCTCCACCTCTGCGTCCCACTCCCGCGCGAGCCGGGCGGCGCGCTCGGCGTGGTCGGGCTCGACGCGGTGGCCGGCGAGGGCGGCGGTGAGCGCCTCGATGCCCGCGCGGGCATCGCCGACGAGCGGCAGCGCGCCGAGCTTTCCGGCGTCGAAGGCGGCGACGTTCAGCCCCACGAGGCGCACGTCCGGATCCTGGAAGGCGGTGCGCGACGCGGTCGTGAAGTCGCCCAGGCGCGTCCCGATCGCGATCACCACGTCGGCGTCGCGAGCGACCAGATTGGCCGCGCGGGTGCCGGTCGCGCCGACGGCGCCGAGGGCACCGGGATGGTCGTAGGGAAGCGACCCCTTGCCGGCCTGCGTCTCGGCGACGGGGATGCCGGTCGCGTCGGCGAACGCGCGCAGGGCGGCCGTCGCCTCGGCGTAGATGACCCCGCCGCCGGCCACGATCAGCGGCCGCCGCGCGCCCCGCACGAGCTCGGCGGCGGCGCGCACCGCGGCCGGGTCGGGTGCCGGCCGCGCGATCCGCCACACTCGCCGCGCGAACAGCTCGGCGGGGTAGTCGTGCGCCTCGGCCTGCACGTCCTGGGGCAGCGCCAGCGTGACCGCGCCGGTCTCGGCCTGGTCGGTCAGCACCCGCATCGCCTCGAGCAGCGAGGCCTGCAGCTGATCGGGGCGGTTGACGCGGTCGAAGAAGCGGCTGACCGGGCGGAACGCGTCGTTCACCGACGCATCCGGCGCGCCGGGCAGCTCGAGCTGCTGCAGCGCCGGGTTCACGCGCCGCGAGGCGAACACGTCACCCGGCAGGAGCAGCACGGGCAGGCGGTTGATCGTGGCAAGGGCCGCGCCGGTGACCATGTTGGTGGCGCCGGGGCCGATCGAGGACGTGCACGCCCACGTCTGCAGGCGATTGCGGTGGCGGGCGTAGGCGACGGCGGTGTGCACCATCGCCTGCTCGTTGCGCGGCAGCACGTAGCGCAGGCCGCCGTGCTGCTGCAGCGCCTGGCCGACGCCGGCGACGTTGCCGTGGCCGAAGATCCCGAGCACGCCGGCGAAGAGCGGCGCCGTCGCGCCGTCGCGCTCGACCTGCTGGGCGGCAAGGAACGCGATCAGCGCCTGCGCAGTCGTCCTCCGCACGCTCGTCACTTGACCGCTCCGAGGGTGAGCCCGCGCACGAAGTGGCGCTGCACCACCAGGGCGAAGATCACGATCGGGAGCGCGCCGATCACGCCGGCGGCCGCCATCGGGCCGTACTCGATCTGGATCTTGCCGATCAGGGTCGACACCCCGACGGGCACGGTCTGCGCATTCGGCGTCGAGGTCAGCGAGAGCGCGATCAGGAAGTCGTTGTACGTGACGATGACGCTGAAGATCGCCGTCGCCGCCAGGCCCGGCGCGGCCAGCGGGAGCACCACGCGGATCAGCGCCGAGAGCCGCGAGTCGCCGTCGACCATCGCCGCCTCCTCGATGTCGCGCGGGATCTCGGCCAGGAAGCTCTGCATCATCCAGATCACGAAGGCCGTGTTCAGGCCGGAGTAGATCAGGATCAGCCCGAGGCGCGTGTCGAGGAGCCCCCACTGGGC
The DNA here is from genome assembly GCA_963825325.1 of uncultured Actinomycetes bacterium. GTDB lineage: Bacteria > Actinomycetota > Thermoleophilia > Gaiellales > JAICJC01 > JAICJC01. The sequence goes on along the minus strand of CAWGSU010000005.1, from coordinate 167,817 downwards.
GAGCGTGATGTAGAGCGGGATCACGAGCAGGATGCCCGGGATCATCCGCACCAGCAGGGCCACGACGAGCGCCGACTGGTTGAGGCCGAAGCCCATGCGGAAGCGTGCGAGCGCGTACGCCGCCACCGTGCCGATGGCGAGGCTGATCGCGACCGCGACCGTGACGATGATCAGGCTGTTCTCGAGGTACGACCCGAAGTGGTAGGTGTTGAACAGGCGCGAATAGTTGGCCGTGGTCGGATTGTGCGGGTAGAGCGTCACGCCGCCGAAGATGTCGACCGGCTGCTTGAACGACGTGTCGACCATCCAGTAGAACGGGAAGATCGCGATCACGAGGATCAGGGCGATCGTCAGGTAGAACCCGATCCGAGGCAGGCGCCGCCTCACGCCGCCGCCTTCCTCATCATCCGCACGGCAACGATCATGAGCAGCATCACCATCGCGAGCAGCGAGATCAGCATCGCCGCCGCCTGGCCGTACTGCGTGAACAGGAAGGCCGTGTTGTACGCATAGATCGAGATCAGACGTGTGGCCGTGCCGGGCCCTCCCTGGGTGAGCACGTAGATCTGGTCGAAGGTGCCGATCGCGTCGATCGTGCGCAGGACGATCGCGACCAGCAGCACGGGCCGAAGCATCGGCAGCGTGTGGTCGAGGAAGAGGCGCACGCGCCCCGCGCCGTCGACCCGCGCCGCCTCGAGCGGCTCCTGGGGCAAAGACTGCAGCCCCGCGAGCAGGATCAGGAATATCAGCGGCGTCCACTCCCACACGTCGACCAGCACCACGCTGTAGAACGCGCTCTGGTCGTGGGCGAGCACGTCGGGCGGGCTGAGGCCGAAGAGCTGGAAGAGCGGGTCGGTCACGCCGACGCCGGAGTCGTAGAGCAGCCTCCACATCACGCCGACGACGACGGGCGCGATCGTCATCGGCAGGATCAGCCCGACCCGGATCGGGCCGCCGAAGCGGATCTCACGCGAGACGAGCAGCGCCAGGGCCAGGCCGAGGATGGTCTCGATGACGACGCAGATGACGACGTACTTCGCCGTCGTCAGCATCGCCTCGCGGAAGAATGTGTCGTTCCAGACGTTGCGGTAGTTGGTGAGGCCGTTGAAGCCGAAGTCGCGCCCGTACAGATAGTGCGTGAAGCTGGCCCGAAAGCCGTAGAACAGCGGGTAAACCGAGACGCCGGCGAGCGCGATCGCGGCCGGCACGAGCAGGAGGTACGGGCTGGACAGGAACCGTTTCCCCGGCCAGTCCCGCACCCGCGGCTGCCGTTCTGCCGCCCGGGCCATGGGCTAGCAACCCCTCCTCGCCGAGGGCGCCCCCGCGCCAATTGGCGCGTGCAGCGTGCGCCAATTGGCGTTGAGCCGCGGCTCCGGCGGGATCGCACTCCCGCCGGAGCACCACCACATGTCGCCCCCGCCCTCTAAGGAGGGGGCTCGTGGGGGAACCATGGGTTCCCCCGCGTTAATAGGTCCCCTGCTGCTTCAGATAGGCGGTGATCTGATTGGCCGCCGTCGTCAGGTTCTTCTGCGCGATCTGCTGGTAGCCGGACTTCTGCGCGATCGCCTGCACGAGCGCCTGGTTCAGCGCGGTGCCGAGCAGGTCCTCCATCTTCGGCTCGTCGGGCGTGCGCGGCTTGGGGATGGAGTTGTCGACCGCATCTGCGATCGCCGGCAGCCAGCGGTACTTCTGCGACAGGGTCGCGTCACGCAGGGCGGAGCCGGTCACGGCGGCGCTGCCCGTGCCCGCGAACTCCTTCTGCACCTTGCTCGACGTGAACCACTCGAGGAACTTGACCGCACCGGCCGTGTTCGGCGCGCCGGACGCGATGCCGCAGATGAACGTGCCGATGGCCGGCCCGCTCTTGACCTGCTTCGGGGTGGCGGCGAAGTCGATCTTGCCGACCACCTTGGACTGGGTGGGATCGTCGACGACGTGCGCGGTGCCGGTGTACTCGGTCATCGCGGTGCAGTGACCCTGCAGCATGACGGCGGTTTCCTGGCTGGTGTCGAACGCCGCGACGCCCGTCGGCATGTACGGGATGAACTCGAACAGCCGCTCGAGGGCGCCGACGCCCTCGGGGCCGGCGAAGCCCGGCGACCAGTCGTCGTTGGCGAAGTTGCCGCCGTAGGAGTTCAGCAGCGGCAGGTACGTCTGCACGATCGGGTTGCCGGCGACACCGCGCGGCGACCAGCCGTACAGGCTCGGCGGATGGGACTTGGTCTTCGCGACGTTGTAGATGTCGTCCCAGGTGACAGGCGCCGTCGGGAAGTAGTCCTTGTTGTAGTACAGGATCTCGACGTCGTCGATGATCACGAGCGAGAAGAGCTCGGGCGTGCCGTTGGCAAATGCCTTCAGGCGCGGGCCGGACTTGGGCGGCCAGTAGCCCTGCTCGAGCCCCTTCTCCAGGATGTCCGGGTTGACCTTGAGCCCCAGCTTGTCGAGGCTCTGGACGATCCCGCCTGCGGCGTACTCCGGCACCCAGTTGTCGTCCATGACGTAGATGTCATAGGCCCCGGTCTTCTGCAGGCCGTCCGTCTTGGAGTTCTGGTACCAGGCGTTGTAGTTGGTCTCGTGGTAGTTGGCGGTGATGCCGGTCTCGGCCTTGAACTTGGGCAGGAAGATGTCCCGGAACGGCACCATCGCCGGGTCGGAGAAGCTGCCGATCGTGATCGAGCCGCCGCTGCCGCCGGCGCTGCTGCCGCCGGACGAGCTCGAGCTGCCGCAGGCGGCCGCAAGCGGCGAGAGCCCGAGCACGGCGCCCGTGCCGAGCGCGCCTTTGACGATCTGGCGGCGGGTGTACGAGCGCGAGCTGCGCTCACTGGTCGTTATGTCGCTCATGCAACGCTCCTCCTTCGAGGGCCGGTTCGGACGACGGTGCTGCGGGGGACGGCGGGGGCGATGGCGCGGGCTCCTCCTTGTGTGCAGGCGCCGCGGTGATCGCGGCGCCGGTGGTCGCGTCGAACAGGTGCAGGTGGGCACGGTCGGGCTCGATGCCTACAGGCGAGCCGATTACGGGTTCGACGCCGGCGGCGGCCCGTAAGTTGACGAGCTCGCCGCCGATCGCGATCGTGATCAGCGTCTCGTTCCCCAGCGGCTCGACCACGTAGACCTCGCCGCGCAGCGAATTCGCGGCTCCGGCGGCGACCATCGCGGCGTGCTCGGGCCGGAAGCCCAGCTTGGCGGCGCCGCGCACCGGCTCTCCGCCGAGGTCGATCGCGCCGGTCGCGTGGGTGAAGATGCCGCCGGCGACGTCGCCCTCGAGCACGTTCATCGGCGGCGAGCCGCAGAAGCGGGCGACGAACAGGTTGACCGGGTGCGCGTACAGGTCGGCGGGCGCGGCCAGCTGCTGCAGGCGGCCGTCGTGCATCACGGCCACCATGTCGGCCATCGTCATCGCCTCGACCTGGTCGTGGGTGACGTAGAGGGTGGTCACGCCGAGCTGCTTCTGGAGGCGCTTGATCTCGATCCGCATCTGCAGCCGCAGCTGCGCATCGAGGTTGGAGAGCGGCTCGTCCATCAGGAACACGCGCGGCTCGCGCACGATCGCGCGGGCGAGCGCGACCCGCTGCCGCTGACCGCCGGAGAGCGCGCGCGGCATGCGGTCGAGGAGGCCGTCGATCGAGAGCATGCGTGCCACCTCGGCGACGCGATCGGCCCGCTCGGGCTTGGGCACCTTGCGCACGCGCAGCGGGTAGGCGATGTTGTCGGCCACGCTCTTGTGCGGGTAGAGCGCGTAGCTCTGGAACACCATCGCCACGTCGCGGTCCTTCGGCTGCAGGCGGGTGACGTCGCGGTCGCCGAGGAACACGCTGCCGGACGTCGGCTCCTCGAGCCCCGCCAGGATGCGCAGGGCGGTTGTCTTGCCGCAGCCGGACGGGCCGAGCAGCGCGAGGAACGTGCCGTCGGGCACGTCGAGCTCGAGGTCGATCAGCGCGTCGACGCCGCTGAACGACTTGGACACGCCCTGGTAGCGGACATCCATCAGGCGTCCCTCCGCGCCGGGCCGGTGGATCCCCGCGCGACGAGTTCGGCGGGCATGACCACGCTGCGGCCGGCGTGCCCGCCCGCCGCGATCGCCGCGAGCACCATCTCGGCCGCGACGAGGCCCATCTCCTCGGCGGGCTGGCGGACGGTGGTCAGGTCGATGCGGCGGTGGGAGGCGAGCGGGATGTCGTCGAAGCCCACCACCGAGACGTCTGCGGGCACCGAGCGGCCCTCGCCCTCGAGCCGGTCCATCAGCGCGATCGCGATCACGTCGTTCGTGCAGCAGACCGCGGTCGCGCGGTCGTCGTGCGGAACGGGGTCGAGGCCGCGGCGGCGCAGCGCGGCGGCGAGCGCGTCCGGGCGGCGGTCGACCGACTCCTCGTGGGCGCCGGAATGGGCGAAGGCGATGCGCGTATGGCCGAGGCCGGTGAGGTGCTCGACGACCTGCTCCATCGCCGCGTACTCGTCGACGTGGACGGTGCCAAGGCGCGGGTCGCGGCCCTCGAACGACACCACCACGACCGGAACGCCTCGGTCGAGCAGCTCCGCCGGGATCGTCGACCCCGCCGTCACCGCCGGGAAGATCACGCCGTCGACGCGCCGGCCGACGAGCGCCCGCACCTGGGCCGACTCGGTCGCCGGATCGTTCTCGGTCTCGGCGACGAGCACGGCGAAGCCGTCGCGGTGGGCGCGCCGCTCGACCTGGAGGGCGACGGTGGCGTGGAACGGGTTCAGCGCGTCGGGGATCACGACCCCGAGCGTGCGCGTGGCCCGGCGTTTGAGCGAGCGCGCGACCTCGTTCTGGCGGTAGCCGAGCTCGTCGATCGCCGCCAGCACGCGCGTCCGGGTCGCAGCCGAGACGGGCGCGGTCGAGTGCAGGACGTTCGAGACGGTGGCCACCGAGACACCGGATCTGCGGGCGACGTCGTGCATCGTGATCGTCACCCGACCGCGACTTCCGCCAGCTTGAGCGCCGCCCGGAGCGCAGCCAGCGAGGTCTCGATCCCCTCCTCGGCGCTCATGCGCGGGTCCTCGTGCTCGATCGACACGTCGCCGTCGTACCCGGCGCCGCGCAGGGCCGACAGGAGCTCGCCCCAGCGCTCGACCGTGCGGCCGGTGCCCACCGCCGCGAAGTGCCACGTGGCCACATCCGGGTCGACCGGATGCCGGAAGTCGATCACGCCCTCGCGGCTGACGCGGTCGGCGTGGATCAGGGTGTCCTTGCCGTGGGCGAATCCGATCCGATCGCCAACGTCCTCGATGACGCACAGCGGGTCGATCCCCTGCCACCAGAAGTGGCTCGGGTCGAAGTTGACGCCCAGGTTGGGCCCGGCGTGCTCGGCCACGCGCAGGAACGAGCCGCTCGAGTACGCCGAGGCGCCCGCGTGCAGCTCGAGGCAGATCCGGACTCCGGGCGCCGCCGCGGCCGCCCACGCCGTGAGCTCGTGCCAGAACGGGCCCAGGCGATGCTCGAGCTGCCACTCCCAGAGGGCCTCGTCGTCGGGCGTGAGCGCCCACGGCGCGAACACGGGCGTCTCGCCGCCGTCGCGACTGCCCGGACACCCGCTCATGGTGACGACGCGGCCCACCCCCATGTGGTGGGCGAGCTCGATGGCGCCGCGGACGAGCGCGGCGTGGCGCTCGCCGATCGGCGGGTGCGGGTGCAGCGGGTTTCCGGCGGCATTCACGCACGAGAGCTCGAGTCCGTGGGCGCGCAGCTCGCCGGCCAGCCGGTCGCGCGCGGCCGGCTCGCGCAGGAGCTCGTCCAGGTCGAGCTGGTGGACGGCCTGCGCCCATCCGCCGACCCCCATCTCGATGCGCTCGATCCCGCGCTCGCCGCACCAGGCGAAGGCCTGCTCTCGCGTCAGATGCGCAAGGCCGTCGTTGAACACGCCGATCTGCAAACGGGGACTCCGGCTTCGGGGTTGAAACGTTTCAACCGATCGCGTATCTTCTGCCTCGAATTCCGCGTTGTCAAGTGGCGTTTTCTCCAGATCGAAACCAGCCCGTGCCGTCCGCCCTCTCCGCGCAACACCCACCGGCACGGCCGGAGGCCGTCGTCATGGGCCGGGCCGGCGTCGACCTCTACCCGATGCAGCTGGAGACGCTGCTGGAGGACGTCGAGGGCTTCCACAAGTACGTCGGCGGGTTCGCCGCGAACGTCGCCACCGGCCTCGCCCGGCTCGGGGTGCGGGTCGCGATCGTCTCGGCCGTGGGCGACGACGGCCACGGCCGCTTCGTGCGCAGCTTCCTCGAGGCCGAGGGGGTCGATTGCCGCTGGCTCGGCGTGCATCCCACCCTGCGCACGGCGCTCGCATTCTGCGAGGCCTGGCCGCCCGACCGCTTCCCGATCACCTTCTACCGCACGCCGACATGCCCCGATTGGGAGGTCGCGCCGGGCGCCCTCGACCTGGCGGCTATCGCCGCCGCGCCGCTCGTCTACGTCAGCGGCACCGGGCTCGCGCGCGAGCCGTCGCGGCTCGCGACGACGGCCGTGACCGAGGCGCGCGCCGACGGCGCCGGCACGACGGTGCTCGACCTCGACTGGCGGCCGATGCTGTGGGACGACCCGGCCGACTACGCCGCGGCGGTGCGCGTGTGCGCCCGCATGGCCGACATCGTGCTCGGCTCCGACGAGGAGATCACCGCGGCTGCGGGTGTGAACGAGCCGACGCGGCTGCTCGCCCTCGGGCCGGGCGTGATCGTGCAGAAGCACGGCCCCGACGGGGCGACCGTGCACATGCGCGACGGCAGCACCGCGCGGATCGCGGCGCACCCGGTGGCGGTCGTGAACGGCCTCGGCGCGGGGGACGCGTTCGCGGCTGCGCTCGGCTGGCGGCTGCTGCGCGGCGACACTCCGGCACAGGCGGCCGCCCTCGCCAACCGCGCCGGCGCCCATGTCGCCGCGCGCCTCGGATGCTCGATCGCGATGCCAACCGAAGGAGACCTCCTGTGAGCGACCTCATGCTGCGAGCGCCCGCGCCGCCCGTGACCCCGGACCAGGCCGGCTGGCGGTGGCTCTCGTACCGGTCGCACGCGGTGCACGGGAGCGTCGCGATCGACGCCGGCCCCGACGAGGTCTGCCTCGTGAACCTCGGCGGGGCCCTCTCGGCCACCGTCGCCGGCGAGCGCCACAGCCTGGGCGACCGTGAGACGCCGTTCGCCGACCTGCCGCGCGCGCTGTATGCGCCGCCCGGCAGCGCGTGCGTCGTCGAGGGCGACGGGCTCGTGGGTGTCTGCGCCGCCCGTGCCGACGGCGGCCATCCGGTGCGGCCGATCGCGCCGTCCGACGTGCGCGTCGAGGTGCGCGGATCGGGCAACGCCACCCGCCAGATCAACCACATCATCCCGCCCGAGTTCCCCGCCCACCGGCTGCTCGTGGTCGAGGTGCTGACGCCCGGCGGCAACTGGTCGTCATACCCGCCGCACAAGCACGAGCAGGACCGGCTCCCGATCGAGAACGACCTCGAGGAGGTGTACGCCTACCGCTTCGAGCGGCCGGAGGCGTTCGGGGTGCAGCGGCTCTACAGCCGCACGGGCGACCTGGACGAGACGTGGACGGTGCGCGACGGGGACGTGCTGCTCGTGCCGCGCGGCTACCACCCGTTCTGCGCCGCCCATGGCTACCACGGCTACTACCTGAACGCGCTCGCCGCCGAGAAACGCTCGATGGCGGCGGAGGACGATCCCGACCTGGCCTGGACGCGCGACGCCTGGCCGGCGATGGAGCGCGATCCACGCGTCCCCCTGACCGGAGAGGAGTCACCATGAGGGTCGCTTCCGCGCCCGTGTCCTTCGGCATCTTCGAGCTCACGACCGAGGACGAAGGGCTGCCGGATCCGACCGCAGTCCTCGACGCCATGGCCGACACCGGCTACGAGGGCACCGAGCTCGGCCCGCCCGGCTACTTCGGCGACGCCGCCGGTACCGCCGCGGCGCTCGCCGAGCGCAATCTCGCCCTCGTCGGCTCGTTCCTGCCCCTGCGGCTCTCGCGCAAGGAGCACATCGCCGAGGACATGGCCTTCCTCGACCGGGCGCTCGGCATCCTCGACGAGACCACCCCGCCGGGCGACACGCGGCCGCTGGCCCTGATCTCGGATGCGTTCTGCGAGCCCGAACGGATGGCGGGCGCCGGCCGCATCGAGGAGCTGCCCGACGCCTGGCTCGGCGACGCGCGCTTCGCGCTCCTGGTCGAGAACGCCCAGCGCGCGGCCGAGCGCTGCCTCGCCCACGGCTACCGGCCGGCGTTCCACTACCACGGCGGCACCTACGTCGAGACGCCGCGCGAGATCGACCGCTTCGCCTCGCTGGTCGATCCGGGCGTGCTCGGCTTCTGCTTCGACAGCGGGCACTCGCTCTTCGGCGGCGGCGACCCCGTCGCATTCCTGGACACCTATGGGGAGCTCGTCACGCACGTGCACCTGAAGGACGTCGACGGGGCGGTCATGCACGAGATCCGCACGCGGGGGCTCGGCCTCGAGGAGGCGTGGCGGCGGGGTGTGTTCTGCCTCTTCGGCGAGGGCAGCGTCGACCTGGCCGAGATCGTCGAGCGCCTGCGCGGCCTCGGCTACGACGACTGGGTGGTGATCGAGCAGGACCGGCACCTGCGGCCCGGGCAGACGGTCGCGTCGCTGGCCGAGGATGCCCGCCACAACCGCGAGGTGCTGCGAGGGCTGGGGGTGTAGAACTCGGGGATGGCGTTCGCGCCGGCCTATCCCATCGAGACGGAGCGCCTGCTCCTGCGGCCATACCGGCCGGATGACTTCGACGCGTTGCTCGCGATCGAGTCGCGCGCCGACGTCAACCGCTACCTCTACTCCGAGCCCCGCGGCACCGACGAGGTGCGGGCGATCCTCGCACGCAAGATCGGGCAGACGGCACTCGCCGACGAGGGCGACACGATCTCGGTTGCAGTGTGCCTGCGCGCGACGGGGGCCATGGCCGGCGGCTGCATCCTGCACTGGGCCAGCCGCGAGCACGGCCTGGGCGAGATCGGCTTCGTGCTGCACCCCGACCACCACGGCAACGGCTATGCCGCCGAGGCGACGCGGCCGCTGCTCGAGTTCGGCTTCGCCGACGTCGCCCTGCACCGCATCATCGGCCGGCTCGAGGCCCGAAACGTCGCGTCGGCGCGCGTGCTCGAGAAGCTCGGCATGCGCCGCGAGGCGCTCCTGATCGAGAACGAGTGGGTCAAGGGCGAGTGGCAGAGCGAGCTCGACTACGCGCTCCTTGACCGCGAGTGGCGGGCGCTGCGCGCCGACGGCCGCGTTTGACAACGCGCGATCGGTAAGCGTAGACTCACGGTAAGCCATGGCTTACCAGACGATGCTGAGCGCGCTCGCCGACCCGACCCGGCGCCAGATCTTCGAGTCGATCGTGCAGCGCCCCCGAAACGTGCGCGAGCTGGCCGAGGAGCTGCCGGTCAGCCGGCCGGCCGTGTCCCAGCACCTGCGCGTCCTGCGTGACGTCGGCCTCGTCCACGACCGCCGCGACGGCACCCGCCGCATCCACTCGGCCAACCCGGACGGCCTGGCCGAGCTGCGCGCCTACGTCGAGCGCATGTGGACGGACGCGCTCGCCGACTTCGCCGCCGCCGCCGAGCCGCCGCCCCCGACCCCGAGGAGGAGCACCGATGCAGACCGATGACCAGCCCGCCACCGTCGCACCCGTACGCACGAGCGTGGTCGTGCGCCGGCCCGTCGCCGAGACGTTCGCCCTCTTCACCGACGGGCTCGACGGCTGGTGGCCGCTGCACACGCACAGCATCGCCGCCGACACCTTCGAGGGCCGGGTGCAGGCCGAGTCGGTCACCTTCGAGAAGCACGCCGGCGGCCGCGTGCTCGAGCACATGTCCGACGGCACCGAGGCGTCGTGGGGCACGATCCGCGTCTGGGAGCCGCCGACCAGGCTCGTGATGAGCTGGAAGCCGACGCTCGCCGACGGTCCGGCGACGGAGGTCGAGCTCGTGTTCACTGCGGACGGCGACGGCACACGCATCGACCTCGAGCACCGTGGCTGGGAGCTCCTCGGCGCCGATGCGGGCAAGCGCGACGGCTACGCCGAGGGCTGGGAGCAGCTGTTCGCGCACTTCCGCACCGTCGCGGATGCGCGCTAAGCCGCCTTGCGCTGGTCGCCCGTGAGCAGGGCGTTGAACTGCGCCGTCGGCAGCGGCTTGCTGTAGAGGAAGCCCTGGCCGACCTGGCAGCCGTGCTCGCGCAGGAACGTCAGCTGCGCCTCGGTCTCGATGCCCTCGGCCAGGCATTGGATGCCGAGCTTCGCCGCCATCGTGATCATGGTCTCGACCAGGACGCCGGCATCGTGGTCGTGCGGCAGGTCGCGCACGAACGAGCGGTCGATCTTGACCATGCTCGGCTGCAGGCGGCGCAGCCGCTCGAGTGACGTGTACCCGGTGCCGAAGTCGTCGATTGCCAGGCGCAGGCCCTGCGAGTGGATCTCGCGCAGCATCGGCTCGAGGTCGGTGATGTCGGTCATCGCCGCCTGCTCGCTGAGCTCGATCATGATCCGGTCGGGCGAGAGGCCGAACGACTCGACCGTCGCGATCACGCGCCGGATCGCGGCCGCCTGCCAGTAGGCCGGCGGCAGGTTCACCGCGGCGTACAGGTCGAGGTCGTGGTCGCACCAGCGCCGCGCCTCGATGCACGCCCGCTCGAGCACCCACGCCGTGATCGGCCGGATCAAGCCGGTGCGCTCGGCGGCGGGCAGGAAGGCCTCGGGCAGGAGCAGACCCTCTTCGGGGTGGTTCCAGCGGATCAGCGCCTCGGCGCCGACGATGCACGACTGGGCGAGGTCGACGATCGGCTGGTAGTAGAGCTCGAGCTCGTCGCGGCGCTCGGCCGTCCGCAGCTGCGTGGCGAGCGCGAGCGGGACGCTCGAGTCCTGCTTGGGCGGCTGGTACAGGCGGTATCCGTCACGGCCGCCGTCCTTGGCTGCGTACATGGCGATGTCGGCGTGCTTGAGCAGCGTCTCGGCCGTGTCGCCGTCGATCGGGAAGAGGCTCGCGCCGATGCTCGAGGTGACGTAGAGATCGGTGCCCGCGAGCGGGAACGGCTTCGCGAGCGCTGCGCGCAGGTTCGCCGCGACCGTCTGCGCGGCCGCCTCCGGAGATGTCTCGCACGTGTCCGTGCCCTGGACGAGCACGAGGAACTCGTCCCCGCCCTGGCGGGCGACGACGTCGCCGGCGCGGCAGGACCCCCGCAGCCGCCTGGCCACGATCACCAGCAGCTCGTCGCCGACGGCGTGCCCGAAGGTGTCGTTGACGAGCTTGAAGTCGTCGAGGTCGATGAAGAGCACCGCACCGCCGAAGCCGGTCCGGGCCGCGTTCGCGATCGCAACCGTGAGGTGCTCCTGGAAGAGCGCGCGGTTGGGCAGATCGGTGAGCGGGTCGTGCAGCGCCAGATGCGCGAGCCGCTCCTCGCCTGACCGGCGCGCCGTGACGTCGTAGAGGACGCCGTCGACGTGCTCGACCACGCCGTCGGGCCCATAGACGCCCTGGCCGTGGCCCTGCACCCAGCGGGTGCTGCCGTCGGCGTGGACGAGGCGATACTCGATCGCATACGCCTCGCGCCGGTCGAGCGCCTCCCGGAAGAGCGCCGTCATCGCTTCGAGGTCGTCGGGGTGCACCAGGCTCGCGTAGGGCCGGCCACCCTCGCCCAGGAGCGCGGCGGGCGGATAGCCCGTGATCGACTCGATCGACGGCGCGACCGAGCGCATCACCCAGCGATCCTCGAGCCGCTCGTGGCGATATGGGGTGCCCGCGAGCACCGTGACCTGAGCCCCGGTCCGCCCGTTCCAGGGTATTCCCGCGCGACTCTGCATGTCCACCGGGTAGTCGGACTGATCTGTCACAAGTGCATCACCCCATCGGGTGAGGACGGCTGAGCCGCGTCCCCGGGGGCGCCGGCGAACGCGGGTACCGCAGGCTGGGGAGGCCGACGCACCGCATTCGGCATGCACCCGTCCACGCGGCCGCCGAACGTTAGGAGGGTGGTGCAGCGCGCGTCCCACCCGGCCCTCGCCTTGATCCCCCGACCCGTCCGCGTCGGCCTGCTGTTCATGGTCACGACGGTCGTCGCCCAGGCCGCCATGGCGGCGGCCGGCCTCGCCGCCGCGGCGAACCTCGTCGGCGCCCTGGTCGTGCCGCTCATGGCGGTCGGCCTCGTCGTCGAGCGGGTACGGCGGACGCACTCGGAGCGGGCGGCCTGGCTCGCAGTCGCCGCGTCAGTCGTGCTTCTGATCTGCGGCAACGTCTACTGCGTGCTCGTGTTCGCAGACCCGTCGAACCCGCCGGTGCCGTCGGCGGCCGACCTCTTCTACCTGGCCGAGTACCCGATGATGTTCCTCGCCCTGGGGCTGCTCATCCGTAATCGCGCGATCGGCTTCCGGCCCAGCCTGTGGATCGACGGCCTGGTCGCAACGCTGAGCATCGCCGGCGTGTGGACGGCGCTCGACCCGCCGGCGGTCGCCCATGCCGGCTCGATCCTCGGCGCGCTGACGCTGCACGCCTATGTCGTGGGCGACATCGTGCTGGCCGCCGGCGCGCTGGGCACGTTCGCGCTCTTCTCGTGGCGGCCGGGCGTGGCATGGATCGCGATCGCCGGCGGCCTCGCCGTGCAGTCGGCCGCCGACCTCCTGACCTCGATGAACCCCGCCGGGGTGGATGCCGCATCCCTGATGCTGATCGTCGGGGTGCTGTGGAGCCTCGCGGTGGCCACGGTCACGGTCGCGGCATGGCTGCCGACAACGCGGCGCCCGCACCACACGATCGCCGAGTGGCGGGCGCAGGTGCCGACCGTCGCCTTCTCGACCATCGCCCTCGGCACGCTGGTGGCCGGCGTCGCGGGCGAGGCGCCCGTGCTCGCGCGCACCCTTGCGACCGGCGCGGTCGCCGCGGCCATGCTGCGGCTGCTCTGGACCGCCAACGAGAACGCCGGCCTCGAATTCGCCCGCAAGCTCGCGGTCACCGACGACCTGACCGGGCTCGGCAACCGCCGCCGGCTGTGGACGGCGATGCGCGCGGCCTGCTCGCGGCGCGAGCGGTTCGCCATGCTCATGGTCGACCTGGACGGCTTCAAGGAGGTGAACGACGCCCTCGGACACGCCGCCGGCGACATCCTGCTGCGGGCCGTCGCCGATCGCTTCTCGCGGCTCGTGCGCCCCGACGACGTGCTCGCCCGCCTCGGCGGCGACGAGTTCGGGGTGCTCGTGCGAGGCTGCGACCAGGACGGTGCGGTGGTGTTCGCGCGCCGGCTCGGCGAGGTGCTCCGCGCCGACTTCGCCGTCCAGGGCATCAGCATCAGCGTCTCCGCCAGCGTCGGCATCGCCATCGCCACCGGCGACGACACCGCGCCGGAGCTCCTGCGCCGCGCCGACGTCGCGATGTACGCGGCCAAGCGGGGGCACACCGGATTCGAGGTCTACCGGGAGCAACACGATCCGGGGACGAGCCGCCTGCGCATGACCGAGGAGCTGCGCCAGGCGATCGCCGCGCACGCGCTCGAGGTCTACTACCAGCCCAAGGCGAACCTCAGGTCGAGCGTCGTCTTCGGGTTCGAGGCGCTCGTGCGCTGGCCGCGCGCCGACGGCACGCTGTTGCCACCCGCCGACTTCCTGCCGCTCGCGGCCGACGCCGGGCTCATGTACGACCTGACGCTCGTCGTCCTGGCGCGCGCGCTCAACGACCTGGCCGACCTGCGCCAGCACTATCCCGATCTGACCGTCGCCGTGAACGTGCCGGCCGTGGCGATCCTCGACGCGAGACTCGCCCGCGACATCGAGCGGCTGCTCTCGGTCGCCTGCCTGCCCGGCTCGGCGCTCGAGATCGAGATCACGGAGGAGACGGTCGTGGCCGACAAGACCCGGGCGCAGAGCCTGATCGCCGGCCTGCGCGCACTGGGCGTCGCCGTCTCGATCGACGACTACGGCACCGGGTTCTCGTCGCTCCAGTACCTGCGCGAGCTCGACGTCGACTCGCTCAAGCTCGACCGCTCGGTCGTGACCGGCCTCTCGCGCAGCGCCCGCGCGACGACGATCGTGGACTCGACGGTCCGCCTCGCGCACGCCCTCGGCCTGCGCGTGATCGCCGAGGGCGTCGAGACCGCCGCCGACTGGGACGCTCTGCATGCGCTCGAATGCGACGGGGTGCAGGGCTTCTACCTGGGCCGCCCGCTTCCGTTCGACGCGATCGCCGGCCTGCTGGCCGGCGCCGAGGCCGCGTAGACGCCCGGCGGACTCGCGGCCTGACCGGCCGGGCTACGCCTCGGGCTCGCCCGCCGCAGCGCCCTCGATCGACTCCGCAAGCAGCGTCGCCACGTCGGCCACGCGCAGGTCGCGCCCCGACGTGCGCACGCCGTCGTCGAGCATGATCGTGCAGTACGGGCACGCCACCGCGAGCGTCTCGGCCCCCGTCTCGGCCGCCTGGCGCACGCGCTCCTCGTTGATGGCGCCGCCGCGCTCCTCCATCCACATGTGCGCGCCGCCTGCGCCGCAGCAGAACGTGCCCCTGCCGCTGCGCTCCATCTCGACCGGCTGCCCCACCGCCGCGATAAGTGCGCGCGGCTCGGCCAGCACGTCGTTGTGGCGGGCGAGGTAGCAGGAGTCGTGGTAGGTGATCCGCTCGGCGCCCGCGGCCGGGGCGAGCCGGCCGTCGCGCACGAGCTCTGCGAGCAGCTCGGAGTGGTGCACGACCTCGTAGCTGCCACCGAAGTCCGGGTACTCGTTGCCGAGGGTGTTGAAGCAGTGCGGGCACGAGGTCACGATCTTCTTCACGCCGGAGGAGTTGAGCGTCTCGACGTTCTGCTCGGCGAAGGCCTGGAAGACGTACTCGTTGCCCATCCGCCGGGCGGGATCGCCCGTGCAGGCCTCGCGCGGGCCGAGGATCGCGAAGTCGACGCCCGCGGCCTGCAGGAGCTTTGCAGTCGACTCGGCCGAGGCGCGGGCGCGCTCGTCGAACGACGCGGCGCAGCCGACCCAGTAGAGCACCTCGGGCGGCGTGTCGCCCGGCTCGAGCACCCGCACGTCCAGCCCCTCGGCCCACGCCGCGCGGTCGGACTGGGCCTTGCCCCACGGGTTCGACGAGCGCTCGACGTCGCGCAGCATCGGCTCGGCCTCGGCCGGGAAGCGCGCCTCGGCCATGACCAGGTGGCGGCGCAGGTCGACGATGTGGTCGACGTGCTCGATCGAGACCGGGCACACCTGCACGCAGGCGCCGCAGGTGACGCAGTCCCAGACGACGTCGTCGGTCACCGCGTTCGGCACGAGCGCGGGGGCCGCGACCGCCTCACCCGCCGAGCGCGCGGCGAGCAGGCCGGGGCCGTCCGCGAACACCTGGTCGCGCAGACCCATGATCAGCAGCTTGGGCGAGAGCGCCTTGCCGGTCGCGTACGCCGGGCAGGCGTCCTGGCAGCGGCCGCACTCGGTGCACGAGTAGGTGTCGACGACCTGCTTCCACGTCAGGTCGGCGACCGTGCCGGCGCCGAGCCGCATGTCCTCCTCGGGCCCCTCCTCGTCGAAGCGCAGCGGCTCGAGCCGGCCGCGCGCCCGGGTGCGGCCGAAGTAGACGTTGAAGACCGCCGTCGCGATGTGCAGGTGCTTCGAGCGCGGCAGATAGGCGAGGAACGAGAGCACGATCAGGACGTGCGCCCACACGAGCACGCGCTCGGCGTCGCGCGTGTGCGCGCCGTGGCCGAACAGGTGCGAGAGCGCCTGGGAGACCGGCGACCAGCCGGCCGGCCACTCGTTCAGATGCAGGGCGATCAGCGACGCGTGCCACAAAAGCAGGGTGGTGACGATGCCGGCGATCAGGGCGAGGATCAGGTCGGCCTCGCCCATGTGGCTGCCCGCAAACCGGGCCGGGCGCTGGATCTTGCGGATCGCAAACGCGGTCACGACGCCGGTCAGCACGAGCACGCAGAACACGTCCACGAGCAGGGCGAACCAGCCCTGGTGGCCGAGCCACGGGATCGTCTGCCCGCGGTCGGCGATCGCGATCAGCGCCATCCCGATCGTCGGCAGGAGCACGATGAAGCCCCAGAAGATGAAGGCGTGCATCAGCCCCGGCACGAGCCGCTGCAGGAGCTTGCGCTGGCCGAGCGCGATCACCGCCTCGTTGCGCAGCCGGGCCGGCACCTCGCCCGAGCGGTCGCTCGGCTGCGCGGCCCGGACAAGCCGCACGAGCAGGAGCGCCCGGCGGGCGAAGAGCAGGCCAGCCACCGCCACCACGGCCGCCAGCGCCACCAGGGCGAGCGGGTCTATCCGCCCCTCGCCTTCGCGATCGCGGCGGTGATGGCCGGGACCACCTCGTGCAGGTCGCCGATCACGGCGTAGTCGGCGTTTGCGACGATCGGCGCCTCGGGATCGGTGTTGATCGCGAGGATTCGCTTCGCGCCCTTGCAGCCCGCCATGTGCTGGGTGGCGCCGCTGATGCCGCAGGGGATGTAGATCTCGGGCGCGATCTTGGTGCCCGTCTGGCCGACCTGGTCCGTGTGCGGACGCCAGCCGGCGATCGTCACCGCGCGCGAGCAGCCGACCGCGCCGCCGAGCGCCGCGGCCAGCGCCTCGATCGGCGCGAAGCCCTCGGCCGAGCCGGCGCCGCGGCCGCCGCTCACAACCACCCTGGCGTCGGCCAGCGAGACGCCGCCGCCGGCCTCGGCCTGAGCCTGCTCGACGACGCGGACGACCAGGTCGGCGTCGGACAGGGCCGGCGTGAACTGCGCGACCTGCGTCTGCACGGGCGCTGCGGCCGCGGTCGCCTCGACGGTGTGCGGCGCCACGGTGAGCAGCTTCGTCTGCCCATGCACGCGCGCCTCCTCGAGCAGGCTCCCGCCCCAGCGCAGGCGCGTGACCGTGGCCGGGTCGCCCGGGGCGGCGGCGATGCAGTTGGCCGCGAGCGCCAGATCGCAGATCGCGGCGGCGTGGGCCATCGCCTCGGTGGCGCGCTCGCTGCCCGGGGCGATCAGCGCCGTCGGGGACCCGTGCTCCACAAGCCCGGCCAGCGTCCGCCCCCAGGCCTGCGGGGCGTGGGCCGCGAATCCGTCGTGGACGGCGACGTGGGCGGCGGTGACGCCGAGCTCGCCCAGGCCGGCGGCCGCGTCCGCTGCACCCGCACCGATCAACACGGCCTCGAGGGGCTCGCCCGCCGCCTCGGCGTAGCCGCGCGCCAGCGTGAGCGCCTGCCGCGAGACGTCGTCGGCGACGCCGCCGGCATGTTCGACCAGGACGAGGACGCTCACAAGAGGCCCGCCCCGCGCAGCATCTCGACCACGGCAGGCGCAGCGTCGGGGCCGTGGCCGAGGATCTCGGCCTGCTTGCCCTGGCCCTCGGGGACGACCAGCCGCACCTTCTCGAGCCCGGCCGCCGCGCGCTCGGGCGTGCGCGTCTCGAGCGGCTTTCGCTTCGCCCGCATGCGCCCGGGCACCGATGGGTAGCGGGGCAGGTTCAGCCCCTCCTTGACGGTGACGACCGCGGGCAGCGGCACCTGGTAGACGTCGCGGCCGCCCGGCACCTCCTGCTCGCAGCGCACGCCGCCGTCGGCGAGCGCGATGCCCTTCAGCCCGGTCACGCACGGGCGCCCGAGCGCGTGGGCCACGCGGATGCCGACCTGGTAGCCGCCCGCGTCGGCCGACTCGTTGCCGAAGAAGATCAGGTCGTACTCGGTGCCGGCGGCGCGCTCGGCCGCGATCGCCTCGAGGATGGCCGCGGCGGTGGCCTGGCCGTCGAACTCGTCGCCAGCCAGGAGCAGGATCGCCCGGTCGACGCCCAGCGCCATGCAGTCGCGCAGCTGCTCCTCAGCCTCGGCGGGGCCGAGCGTCAGCACCGTCGAGCTGCCACCGTGCTGCTCGATCAGGCGCACGGCCTCCTCGACGCCGCACTCCTCATGCGGGCTGATCGTGAACCCCAGGTGGCGGGTCTCGATCGCCTGCTCGTCGGCGGTGAGGACGATGCGGCCGCCGGTCATCGGCACCCGCTTCACGCAGCACAGGATGTTCAGCGGCACGCGTGCAACCCTAGCTGCGGATGCGGGTGTTCTCGGGATCGAAGACGGGCGTCGCGTCGGCCACGGCGACGGTGACCGGGTAGCGCTCGCCCAGGTACTCGACCAGGAGCCGCTCGCCGCCCACCGCACGCTCCGGCGGCAGGTAGGCCATCAGGATGTGCTTGCCGATCGACGGCCCCGCCCCGGCGCTCGTCACGTAGGCGCCGCGGCCCTTGCGATCGACCAGGCGGCTGCCGTCGAGGCCGAGAATGGGCTCGCGGCCGAGCATGTACCGCTTGACGCCGCTCTGCGACGTGTGGTCGTCGACCGTGAGCGTGCACAGGATCGCGGCTGGGTCCTCGTCGCGCTGGCGCAGGTGCGCCTCGCGGCCGACGAAGTCCTCGTCCTTCACCTTCCCCCAGGCCATGCCGGCCTCGACGACGTTGTACTCGCTCTCGAGCTCGAACCCGTAGGCGCGGTAGCACTTCTCGAGCCGGCCGGTGGTGCCGTAGACGCCGATGCCCACCGGGACGAGGCCGTGCGCGCGGCCCTCCTCGAAGACCATGTCCCACAGCCGCCGGCCCTCCTCGATCGGCACGTAGAGCTCCCAGCCGAGATCGCCGACGTAGGAGATGCGCGACGCCAGCACGCGCAGCGTGTCCATCTCGATCGTGCGGCAGGTGCCGAACCGGAACTCGTCGTGGGAGACGTCGTCGCGGGTGAGCGCCGCAAGGATGGTGCGCGCCTGCGGCCCCCACAGGCCGAGCGTCGTCCAGCCCGACGTGATGTCGGTCAGCTGGGCGCTGCCGTCATCGGGCAGGCGGTCGGAGAACCACTTGCGGTCGGCCGGCCCGTGGGCGCCGCCGGTGACGACGCGGAAGAGCTCGTCGCCCAGGCGCATGATCGTGAGGTCGGCCTTGAACCCGCCACCGGGCGAGAGCACCGGCGTGTAGACGACCCGCCCGGTGGGGACGTCCATCTGGCGCATGGCCACCTTCTGCACCGCCTGCAGGGCGCCGGGGCCGGCGATGTCGAAGATCGTGAACGCGCTCAGGTCGACCATACCCGCGCCGTCTCGCATGGCCAGGTGCTCGGCGTTGATGATCGGCGACCACCAGCGCGCGTCCCACTCGGCCTCGCGCCGGTTGACGCGGTCGCCGTACTGCTCGACGAGGGGCGCGTTTGACCCGTACCACTGCGGCCGCTCCCAGCCCGCGGCCTCGAAGAACTCGGCCCCGAGCTCGACCTGGCGCGAGTGGAACGGCGCCAGGCGCACGTCGCGGTTCGATGCCCACTGCTCGCCCGGGTGGACGATCCCGTACGTCTTGTTGAAGCCCTCGGCCGCCCGGGCGCGGACGTGCGCGCGCGTCTTCTGGTGCTCCCAGAAGCGGGCGATGTCCGAGGAGTGCAGGTCGATCTCGGACTCGCCGTGCACCATCCACTCGGCCACCGACTTGCCGACGCCGGGGCCCTCCTTGACCCACACCGCCGCCACCGACCACAGGTTCCTCACCTCGGGCGTCTCGCCCAGGATCGGCATGCCGTCGGGCGTGAGCGAGAGCAGGCCGTTGATCGCGTACTTCACGCCCACCGACTCGTCGCCGACGATCTCGGGGCAGAGCTCGAGCGCATGCTCCATCTGCTCCTCGAAGTCGGCCTGCGTGAACGGGAACTCGGTCGGCGAGAGCGCCGCCTCCTCGACCGAGGGGATCTCCTCGGGGTCGTGCAGGATCGGCCGGTGGGCGTAGGAGCCGATCTCGAGGCCGGCGCCGTCCTGGCGCTCGTACATGTTCGTGTCCATGTCGCGGACGATCGGGTACTCGATGTGAGACTTCGCGTCGGCAAAGCGCGGCACGGGGCCGACGTCGATCATCTGGTGCACGGCGGGGGTGAGCGGGATCGAGGCGCCGGCCATGCGCGCGATCTTCGGGCTCCAGACGCCGCAGGCGATGATCACGATCTCGGCCTCGATGTCGCCGCGCGTCGTGCGCACCCTGCGCACGACGCCGTGCTCGACGTCGATGCCGAGCACCTCGGTGTTCGCCTGGATCGTGAGCGCGCCGGCGGCCTGCGCGCGCTCGCGCATGAGCGTGCCCGCGCGCAGCGAGTCGACGACGCCGACGCCGTCGGTGTGGAAGCCGCCGACGAGGATGCTCTCGTCGAGAAACGGCACCATCTCCTTGATCTGCGCCGGCGTCACGAGCGAGACGCCGTCGACCCCCCAGGCGAGCGCCGAGGACATGCGCCGGGCGAGCTCCTGCATGCGCTCCTCGGTGCGGGCGACCTCGATGCCGCCGCTCTGGGTGAACACGCCGAGCTCGGTGTACTGGCGCACGCTGTCGGCGGTGAGGGCGGTCATCTCCTTGGAGTGGTCGACCGGGAAGATGAAGTTCGACGCGTGGCCGGTCGAGCCGCCCGGGTTCGGGAACGGGCCCTTGTCGAGGAGGACGAGATCGGTCCAGCCCTGCTGATGCAGGTGATAGGCGACGCTGTTGCCGACGATGCCGGCCCCGATCACCACGGCGCGGGCGCGTCCCGGTAGCGTGCTCATCCGCGTCTGCCTCCTCGGTCGTCCAACTCGGGCGGCGGGACTTGCCCGCACCCCTCGCATCTGGTAGACAACTGATATATCAGAGCCTGAGCCCGCACGCAAGCGCCCATCCGACCGGGCCGATGACGAGTCCGTCCTGCTCTCGGACCGGGCCTACGCGGCGCTGCGCGACCGGCTGATCACCCTCGCGATCGCCCCCGGCGCGGCGATCGACGAGGACGCCCTCTCACGCGACCTCGGCATGGGCCGCACGCCGGTGCGCGAGGCGCTGCGCCGGCTCGCGCTCGAGGGCCTGATCGTCGTCTACCCGCGCCGCGGCACGTTCGCCTCGAGCGTGAACATCACGAGCCTGTCCGACATCACGGACGTGCGCGCGCAGCTCGAGCCGCACGCGGCCGAGCGGGCGGCGCGGCTGGCCGACTCCGGCGACAGGCACGAGATCGCGGAGCTGCTCGCGCTCCTGGCCGGGGGCACGGCCAGCCAGACGTCGCTGATCGAACTCGACGCCCGCATCCACCGCTTCGTGCATCGCTGCTCGCGTAACCCGTACCTGGCGCGTGACCTCGACCGCTACCTGAACATGTCGATCCGGATCTGGTACGTCACGTTCGACCGCCTGCCGCCGATGCAGGACCCCGTGTCCGAGCATCGCGCGCTGCTCGAGGCGATCGCGGCCGCCGACGCCGCGGCCGCCCGCACGGTCGCGCTGGAGCACGTGCTCGCCTTCGCGCGCGAGATGCGCGCCGCGCTGTAGGTGAATAATTCGGGCCAGGCCCGAGGTATTCACGGGTGCGTCGGTAGACTCGGCCGTCACAAACCCGAAGGAGGCAGGGCATGACCACCTTCCACTACGGCAAGCAGGCGGCGACGGCCGACCCGCGTGACCTCAAGTTCTCGACGTACCGCACCGCGGCGGCGCTGCCGGCGCCGCCGGACGACTGGGGCTACGACAACGTCGTGGCCGTCGGCGGCTGGGGCATGCTGGGGAACGACCAGTGGGGCGACTGCGTCTGGGCGGGCGCGGCGCACGAGCACATCCTCACGAGCACCGTCGCCGGCCACCCGGCGACCTTCTCCGACGCGGGCGTCCTGTCGGACTACTCAGCCGCGACCGGATTCGACGCGAATGCCGGCGCGCCCGGGCAAAACCCGACCGACCGGGGGACGAACGTCCGCTCGGCGCTCGGCTACCGGCGCTCGACCGGGATCGTCGACGCGGGCGGCGTGCGGCACAAGATCGGCGCCTACCTGGCGCTCGACCTGCCCCGGCTCCAGGGTGGCGACTTCACCGAGGTGGCCGAGGCGGCCTACCTGTTCGGCGCCGTCGGGATCGGCTTCCAGGTGCCGCAGACGGCCGAGACCGAGTTCTCGGAGCACAAGATGTGGAGCTACCACCCCGGCTCGCCGAACGTCGGCGGCCACTACGTTCCCATCGTCGCCCACCGCCGGCACATCGAGTGCGTCACCTGGGGCCGGGTGCAGCCGATGGGCGCGCGCTTCGCCGAGCACTACATCGACGAGGCGTGGGCGATCGTGAACCCCGACTTCCTGGACGTGAACGGCGCGAGCCCGGCGGGGTTCGACATGGCCCAGCTCATGGCCGACCTGAACCAGCTCTAGCCGGGCGCGGCCCCTCGCTCGCGGTGGTGCAGCCCCGGCGGCTCACCGCGGGCGAGCCGCGCCGCTCCCAGCAGGGCGGTGCGCTCGTTCAGGATCACGTGCACGGGCACGCGCGCGAGCAGGTCGGCAAGGCGGCCCTTGTGTGCAAAGGCGTCCAGGAACGGGCCCTCGCGCAGCTTGCTCACGATCCGCGGCGCAATTCCGCCGCCGACGTAGACGCCGCCGGTGGCGAGCAGCTTGAGCGCGAGGTTGCCCGCCTCGGCACCGTAGATCTCGACCATCATGTCCAGCGCGCGCACGCTCACCGGGTCGCTGCCCGCGAGCGCCGCCGTGGTGATCGCCGAGGCATCGTCGCCGGACCCGCCCAGGAACGAGTGGATCGCCACGAGCCCCATGCCCGAGCACACGCGCTCGTAGCTCACGTGCGCATGCCGCTTTGCGAGGTGTGCGTGCAGCGCGACCTCGGCGTCGTTGCGCGGGCCGAAGTCGGCGTGGCCGCCCTCGCTCGGGAACACGTGGTGGTGCGACCCGTCCCAGAAGAGCCCGGCCTCGCCCAGGCCCGTGCCGGCCGAGATCACCGCCGCGCTGCCGCCGAGCGCCGGGTCGCCCTCGTGCAGGGTGGCGACGTCGGCCGGGCCGAGCTCCGCGATCCCGTACGCGTTTGCGACGAGGTCGTTGACGAGCCCGACCCGGTCGAGCCCGAGCACCCGCGCGATGCTGCCCGCGTCGACGGGCCAGGCCAGGTTGGTCGTCTGCACGTGGCCGCCGCGGACCGGGCCGGCGACGCCGAAGCAGGCCCGCTCCACCGGCGCGGGATGCGCCGCGAGGAACGCCCGCAGCATCGCCTCGAGGCCATCGTGGTCGCGGCTCGGGTAGACCTCGACCACCGCCGGCGCGGCGGTGGCGGGACCGAAGAGCGCGAGGCGCGTGTGCGTGCCCCCGATGTCGCCGGCGATGTCCACCCGGGGCAAGGTACCGCAGACGGTAAGCTCGGGCCCCGTGGCAACGACGAGCGAGAATGCGTGGCATGTCGGCGACTACGGCCCGCTCGGCTGGGCGGAGACGGCGGTCAAGGCGGCCGCGTTCGTGTGCGCCTACATCGCCTTCGCGCACGCCCTCGACCGCACGCTGCACGCGCCGTCGGGGATCCGCGTCGCGGAGCTCGTGCTGATCGGGGTGGCCGAGGTCGGCCTGATCGCCGCGATCGGCGAGCGCCTGATCGAGCGCGAGACGATCGCGATGGGGTTCGTCGTCTTCAACAACGCCGCCCATATCGGCATGCTCTATGCCCTGCTGGCCGTGCCCGGCCCGGGCGGGCTCGTCTCGCTGTTCTGCGGCCTCATGTTCTCGGGCGAGGCTGTCAAGCTCGTGTGGCTGCGCACGTCCGGCTTCCGCGTGCGCGAGATCGCACCGCTCGTCGTCCAGGGCCTCGTGCTCGGCTACGCGCTCATCTACCTGACTGCGCTTCTGGTCTGGCAGTTCCTGAAGTAGGCTCGCCGTGTAGGATTGGCGCGCAAATCGCCAATGCCCGAGGCAGGGGCAAGGGGGGTCGGAGATGCGCACGGGTCGCGCTCCGGGGTTCGCACGAGTCGCACTGGCACTGATCCGGATCGCAAACGGATCCACTGCGCTGGTTGCGCCGACCGTCCTTGAACGCAACCTGGGCGTCGCGCGCACCGACAACCAGGCGATCACCTACGTCTTCCGCATGTTCGGGATCCGCACCGTGCTGATCGGCTGCGAGCTCCTGCTCCCCGAAGGCGACGTGCGCGCTGCGGCCGTGCGGGTGGCCCCGGTCATCCACGCGAGCGACACCGCTGCCGCCGCGCTCGCCGGGCTGACGCGCCAGATCCCGGCGCGCTCGGCCGTGATCGCCACCTCGATCTCGGCGCTCAACACGGCGCTCGCCCTGACGGCGAGCTGCGGAGCGCGCAAGACGGCGAGCCCGGCATGAGCGCGGCGCGCCTCCTGCGCAGCGGCATCGTCGTCGGCTGCGGCGTCCTGGCCGGGCGGGCGATCTGGGAGCGCCTCGCCGCCTCCGACGGGCCCGACCCGGTGTCGGGATCGCGCTACCGCGACACGCTCGGCTGGCGGCTGTACGACGGGGCCGCCGCGGCGGCAGACCGCTGCGTGGGCTGGGACAAGCTGCCGACGCCGCTCGGGCTCGCGGTGCTGATCGGCCTGCGCAACGTCCTGCGCCAGGAGAACCTGTACGACACCTCGGATCAGCCGGCCGTGAACACGCCGCCCGTGCCGCCGCTCGACCCCGCGTTCCTCGTCACCCGCGCCGAGCAGGGCGTCTACAACGACCTCACCCAGCCGAGCATGGGCATGGCGGGCTCGCGCTTCGGCCGCAACGTCCCGCTCGAGGCGACGGCGCACGAGACCGAGGCGACCATCCTCGAGCCGAATCCGCGCCTCGTCAGCCGCGAGCTCCTGACGCGCACCGAGTTTCTGCCGGCCGAAACGCTCAACCTGTTCGCCGCGTCGTGGATCCAGTTCATGATCAAGGACTGGTTCAGCCACGGGCGCGGCGACCCGAGCGCGACGTATGAGCTCCCGCTCGAGCCGGGCGACCCCTGGCCGGCGCCGCCGCTCACGGTGCTGCGGACGCTGCCCGACACGACGCGGCCGCCGGGCGCGACCTTCCCCCCGACCTTCCTGAACACGGCCACGCACTGGTGGGACGGCTCGCAGCTGTACGGCACCGACCCCGCCGTGGCGCAGATGGTGCGCACGGGCGCGGGCGGGAAGCTCCACGTCGGCGCCGACGGGACGGTGCCCCTGCCGACCGATCCCAAGCTCGATCCGCGCCAGGTGCCGGGCTTCTGGATCGGCCTGCAGATGCTCGTGAACCTGTTCACGCTCGAGCACAACGCGATCTGCGACCGGCTGGCCCAGGACTACCCCGCCTGGGACGACGAGCAGCTCTTCGGCCATGCCCGCCTGATCCTCTCAGCGCTGCTCGCGAAGATCCACACGGTCGAGTGGACGCCGGCCGTGATCGCGCATCCCACCATGGAGATCGGCATGCGCGCGAACTGGTACGGGATCGCCGGTGAGCGCGTGAAGAAGGCGTTCGGGCGCGTCAGCGCGAGCGAGATCGTGAGCGGCATCCCCGGCTCTGCGCACGACCACTTCGGCGTGCCCTACGCGCTCACCGAGGAGTTCACGATCGTCTACCGGATGCATCCGCTGATCGCCGACGACTACACGTTCCGCTCGGCGGCCGACGGCCGCGAGCTCGAGCGGCGCACGCTGCCCGAGCTGGCCGGCCCGAACTCGCAGGCGGTGCTCGATCGCATCGGCATGCGCGACCTCCTGTACTCGTTCGGCGTCGCCAACCCGGGCGCGATCGTCCTCAACAATTTCCCCCGCTTCCTGCAGGAGTTCACCCGGCCCGACGGCAAGCTGATGGACATCGCGGCGACCGACATCCTGCGCTCGCGCGAGCTCGGGGTGCCGCGCTACAACGAGTTCCGCCGCCTGCTGCACCTGCGCCCGGCGCAGGACTTCGGCGACGTCACCGACGACCCTGCGCTGGCCGAGAAGATGCGGTCGCTGTACGGCGGCGACATCGAGCGGCTGGACGTGATCGTCGGCATGTTCGCCGAGAAGCGGCCGCAGGGGTTCGCGTTCAGCGACACCGCGTTTCGGATCTTCATCCTGATGGCGTCGCGGCGGATCAACAGCGACCGCTTCCTGACCGACGACTACACGGCGTCGACGTATACGCAGGCCGGGATCGACTGGGTCGAGAACACGCGCTTCGTCGACGTGCTCCGGCGCCACTACCCCGAGCTGGGGCCGTCGCTGGGCGAGCTCGCAAACGGCTTCAAGCCCTGGTCGTTCGTGGGCGGTGAGAGCGCCGGTGCCTGAGACGCTGATCGACCTCGCCGCTCTCGAAGCCATGTCACAGGCCCAGCTCGACGAGCTCTTCCGCCAGAGCCCGGCCGGGGACATCCCCGACGGCCAGGCCGACGGCACGGTGCTGGTCGCGCCCGGCACGGAGCTGACCGGGATCGCCGCGAAGCTGATCCACCTGCTCGGGTGGAAGGGCAAGGTCTTTCACCGCGACCGCGGCGAGCTCGAAAACCGCGTCCTTCTGACCGGGATCCACGCCGTGCAGGCCAAGGTGTACAAGCAGGCGAGCTGGTTCGACGGCCAGGAGTGCATCGTCCTCGACTACTCGCACACGTCGCTCATCGCGCACTGGATCCGCGACGAGATGCGCCTCGTGGCGCCGGATCTCTACCTCGGGATCGTCTTCTGGGACCACAGAAAGCTGCTCGACTTCGTCCTCCAATTCCCGGCCGCAAGCGAGGGATGAGCGCGGCCGAGACGTGGGCGGCGCAGGTCGCCGTGACGGTCGTCGCCGAGGTGCGGGAGGGGCGCGAGCGGGCGGTGGAGCAGCTGTTGCACTCGATGGGCGACGGCGTGTCGAACGAGCGCGTGATCGCGTTTCGAAGCCTCTCCGGCGTGCACTTCGCCCGGCTGGTGCTGGTGCCGCCGGTCGACCCGCGCGACCCCTCGACG
This sequence comes from uncultured Actinomycetes bacterium, assembly GCA_963825325.1. Lineage (GTDB taxonomy): Bacteria > Actinomycetota > Thermoleophilia > Gaiellales > JAICJC01 > JAICJC01. The sequence goes on along the minus strand of CAWGSU010000005.1, from coordinate 141,133 downwards.
CTGATCTACATGAGCGACGTGGACGGAGCCCAGGACGACCACCTGGCCGAGCTCGCAGAGTCGCAGGGCGACGGGATCGACGCCGTGTTCAGCCACTGCACCGGCTACCCCGAGCTGCCGGCCGGCGCCGCCGCCCGGAACGCGTTCCTGCGCGCCCGGGCCGTGCGCGCCGGGACGTCCTACGTCAACCGGCCCGGGCGGACGGTCGCCCGGGTGCGCGACGAGGCGCTCCTGCGCGACGCGATCGAGGGCTACCTGGACTCGGCCCGGCCCGACCTCGAGCGCCGCTCGGCGACCGAGGCGCGCGCGCTCGTGCAGGCGTTCGTCGCGGGCGAGGAGCGGCTCGCGTTCGCGCGCACGCCCGCTCCGGGCCCCGATCTGGGCGCGCGGCTGCGCGACGGGCTCGACCTCGTGCGGGTGCCCGCGGTGCTGCTCGTGCTCTCGCCGCTCCTGGCCGTCGCCGCGCCCCCGTGGCTCGTCCTTCTGCGCATCCACGAGCGCAGCGATGCCGCGCCCGACATCCGCCCCGATCCGGCCCGCGTGGCGATGATCGCAGAACTCGAGGATCACCTCGCGCAGAATGCGTTCACCGCCCTCGGCCGGGTCAAGCCGGGCCCGTTCCGGCGGGGCACGTCGATCGGCCTGCTCTGGATCGCCGACTGGGCGACGCGGCACCTGTTCGCGCACGCCGACCTCGCCGGCGTGAAGACGATCCACTTCGCCCGCTGGGTGTTCCTCGACGGCCACAGCCGGCTGATCTTTGCGAGCAACTACGACGGCAGCCTCGAGACCTACATGGGCGACTTCATCGACAAGGTGGCGTGGGGCCTGAACGCGATCTTCTCCAACGGCATCGGCTACCCGCGCACGAACTGGCTCTTCTTCGACGGCGCCTGGGACGAGGGCGCGTTCAAGCACTACATCCACACCCACCAGCTGCCGGTGCACGTCTGGTATTCGGCCTACGGGAACCTGACGAACGCGAACATCGAGCAGAACGCGGCCATCCGCGCGGGGCTGCACGGCCCCATGACCGCGACCCAGGCCGAGCGGTGGCTGGAGCTCCTGTGAGCGCGCCCGAGACCGCGCTCGAGCTCGATGACATCCAGGGGCTCGTCGTGCGCGGATACGCGCACCTCGCGGCCGCCCGCTTTGTGCTGCTCGGTATCCGCGACCCGGCCGCGGCCCGGCGCTTCGTCGCCGACACCGCCGCGGCGATCACGCCGGCGGCCGCGCATGCGCCCGAGCGGGCGGTGCACCTGGCCGTCACGGCGTCGGGGCTGCGCCGGCTCGAGCTCTCGCACGCCGCGCTCGAGAGCTTCCCGCCCGAGTTCACCGACGGGATGACGGCGCCTGCACGCAGCCGGGTGCTCGGCGACGTCGGCGAGAGCGCCCCGCGGGCGTGGGACTGGGGCGGTCCCGACACCGAGCCCATCGACCTGCTGCTGCTCCTCTACGCGAAGGACGCGAGGACGCTCGCGGAGCTCGCGCGGCCGATCGCGGCCCGCTACAAGCGCGGCGGTGTGACCGAGCTCGCGCGGCTCGACACCGAGGCGATCGGCGACCACGAGCACTTCGGCTTCCGCGATGGGATCTCCCAACCGATCATCGCCGGCCTCGGCCACACCGGCCCGGCCGAACACGTCGTGCGCGCCGGCGAGTTCGTGCTTGGCTACCCGAACGAGTACGACCTTCTGACCGACCGGCCGCTCGTGCCCGCAGCCGCCGACCCCGGCGCGGTGCTGCCGCCCGATCCGGCCACGGGCGAGCACGATCTCGGCCGCAACGGCACGTTCCTCGTCATGCGCCAGATGCGGCAGGACGTGGCCGGGTTCTGGGAGTTCGCACGCGCCGCCGCCGGCGACGGCGACCCCATCGCCCTGGCCGCCAAGATGGTGGGCCGGTGGCCGAGCGGCGCTCCCCTCGTCGAGGCGCCCGACGGCGACGACCCGGCCCATGCGACCGCGAACGGCTTCGGCTATGCCCGCATCGACCCGGACGGGATGCGCTGCCCCATCGGCGCGCATGTGCGCCGATCCAACCCGCGCGACTCGCTCGACCCGAGCCCCGGCACGCCCGGCTCGCTCGCCGTCAACCGCCGCCACCGGCTGCTGCGCCGCGGTCGCAAGTACGGGCCGCCGGCCGACGTCGACGGTCTGCGCGGCGGCACCGCGATCGCAGACGGGGTCGACCGCGGCCTGCACTTCATCTGCCTCGGCGCGAACATCGCCCGTCAGTTCGAGTTCGTCCAGCGGGCGTGGGTGGGGAATCCCAAGTTCGCCACGCTCTACGACGACGCCGATCCGCTAATCGGGCGCCACAGCCCGCTGGGCGGGACCTTCACCATCCCGGCGCGCCCGGTGCGCCGGCGCGTCACCGCCCTGCCGGAGTTCGTCACCGTGCGCGGCGGCGCCTACTTCTTTCTGCCCGGGCTCCGGGCGCTGCGCTACCTGGGCACGCTCACGCCCTAGACATCGTCCTCGGCGAGCGCCGCGATGCCGAGCCCCGTGGCGATCAGGCCCGCGCCGACCAGGCGCACGGCCGTCCACGGGTCACGCGGGACGTAGCCCGCCCGGCCCGAGATGAGCGCCGCCGCCACGTCGGCCAGATCGCATGCGATCCCGAGCTTCCACCACAGCCTGCGGTCATCCCCCGCGCTCGCGAGCAGGCCGACGCCCAGCGTCGCGTTGCGCGCGCCGAACAGCCGCATCGCGTAGGCGGCCTCGGGGTACTCCTCGACGTCGAGGCCGAACGCGCACAGGGTCAGCCCGGGCGCGAGCCACGCGGATGCGCCCAGCGAGAGCCGGATCGCGACGAGCGTCCTGCCCGGGAACGTCCGTGGCACGTCAGTCGTCGCCCGCGGCGAGCGCCGCCGCGCCGAGCGCGGCGCCGAGGAACGGCGAGGCGAGCAGCACGGCCGCCGTGCGGCCGTTGCGCGGCACGCGCCCGCTGGAGAGCTCGGCCATCGCTGACGCGGCATCGGCCAGATCGCATGCGATGCCGACGCTCCACCACAGCCGGCGCGCCTCGCCAGAGCTCGCGAGCACGCCGATGCCGAGCAGCGCATCGCGGACGCCGACGAGCTGCATGACGTAGGCCGACTGCGGCCGCGGCCGCGGGTCGATGCCGCCGACGCGCAGGCTGAGCACGGGGGCTGCGAACGCCCCGCCCCCGATCAGGAACCGCGCCGCGACGAGCAGCTTCCCCGGCGTCGAGGTGACCACGGGGGCATGATACGCCCGTGGGGCCGCTCGACCCGCTCAGATGCAAGCGCGCGTTCTGCGACGTGCTGGTCGCGCTCGCAAACGCCGAGCGGCGCCTCGATCCGTACTTCCGCGACGGCTTTGACCGCGTGGCGCAGGAGCCGCTCGCGGCCGCCACCCAGGCGCTGATCGGCCTCCTGCGCTCGGATCCGGAGGGCCTCGAGCCCGCCGAGGAGCGGGCCGTCCCGGGCGAGGAGGCGGCCACGGCCGCGATCGTCGCGGCCATGTCGGCGTTCCTGCACCGGCAGTATCCCCACGGCGGCGCCCTGCGGGCCGGCAACACCAAGACCTACGGCGTCGTGCGCGGCGAGCTGCGTGTCCGCGAAGACCTCGCGCCGCGGTATCGCCACGGCGTGTTCCAGCCAGGGCGCACGTATCCGGCCTGGGTGCGCTTCGCCGGGCCGGGGCCGCTCGCGCCGCCCGACCCGCGGGACAACGGCGTCCTGAGCATCGGGATCAAGCTCATGGGCGTCGAGGGCGAAAAGCTCATGGACGACGAACGCTTCACCCAGGATTTCACTGGCATCAGCGCGCCGACCTTCACGACGCCGAACGTGACCGAGAACGCGAAGCTGCAGCGGCAACTGCTCGCCGGAACGCCGGTCTGGTACTTCATAAACCCGCTGGACTCCCATCTGCTCGACGGGCTCATGCAGGGCCTGTACGCGCGCCTGAACACGAGCCCGCTCGAGGTGACCTACTGGAGCTGCGTCGCCTACCTGCTTGGACCGGAGCAGGCGATGCACTACCTCGTGCGGCCGGCGTCGGACGCGCGCACACCGATCCCCAGGCCACCCGGGCCGAACTACCTGCGCGACGCGATGGCGGCGACGCTCGCGCAGCGCGAGTTGCGCTTCGACTTCCTGATCCAGCTCCAGGGCGACCCGTGGCGGATGCCGATCGAGAACGCCGCGGTGCGCTGGAGCGAGTCCGAGTCGACGCCGGTCGCTGTCGCGGAACTCGTGCTGCCGCCGCAGCGGTTCGACTCGGCAGCGCAGCTCGCGTTCGCGGGCAACCTGGCCTACAACCCGTGGCACAGCCTCCCCGAGCACCGCCCGCTCGGAAACCAGAACCGCGCCCGCCGCACGATCTACCGCGAGCTCAGCCGGCTGCGCCAGCGCATGGACGGGCAGGCGCACATCGAGCCCACCGGTGCGGAGACGTTCTGAGCCGCGCCTCTAGGCGAGCGCGAGCAGGAGCGATCGGCGCACCTGGTCGAGCTCGGAGCGCAGGTCGTCGAGCCACAGGCGGCCGGCGATCGCCTCGCCGATCAGAAACTCGATCCTGTGCGCGGCCCGCGGTGCTTCTAAATTGCTCCATGTCAGCTCCGCGAGCGCGCCCTGCAACGCGTCCAGGTCGTACTCGCGATCGAGGTAGTACCCGAGGATCTCGCTGAGTTCGCGCTCCATCACTCTCTCCCATGCCCCTTCGCAAGGCCTACGTTAGCCCAGACGACCTGCGCGCGATCTTCGAGCGCGGGCGCTACTGGGAGCGCACCCGCACCGGCGAGCTCTCCGAGCGCGAGCTGGTGCGCGGGCGCCCGTCGACGTCGTCCGCACATCCCACCGACGCCGTCAGCCGCAGGGTGGCCTACTACGACCAGGAGGGGCGCGAGCGTGCCGTCGTCCACGAGCTGATCCTGCCCGACGGCACGATCGGCGGCAGCGGCCGCCCCGACCCGATGCGGGTCGACGAGGACGGCACGCTGTACGTGTCGACAGCGCGCTACATCATCCGCCGCGGCTGACCCGCCGCCGCGCCGGCCGGGCCCTCAGGCCCGGCTGGCGAGTGCGGGATAGCGCCCGACCGGCATCTCCACGAGGCCCTGCAGCACGAAGGCCTCGCCGATCAGCGTCGCGGCCGAGATGGCCACCGACACGTAGATCGCCGCCGGCGAGAGCGTCGTCAGCGCATGCAGCGACGCGGTGGTCGCGAACGTGTGCGCGACGACGGTCGCGAGCGCCAGCGCGCCGATGTCGAACAGCGCGAGCACGGCCACCGTGGCGAGGTAGGTGATGTGCAGGCCGCGATACGACGACACGACGATCTTCACGAGCAACGCCTGGACGAGCAGCCCCGGCAGCAGCAGGCGCACGAGCGCATACGTGACGTGGCGGTGATCGGCTCCCACCAGGTTCGCGGGCGTGAGCAGACCGCCCCCGCCTACGCTCGTCAGGCGCACCGCCGAGACGAGCGCGACCTCGGCCAGGCGCGTGACGAGGCCGGTGGCGATCAGGATCGCGACCATGGTCGCGACGCCGAATACGGATATGTGATGCGTTCTCATACTTCGGTTATCCCCTGTACGGGGGAGTGCGTCAACGGCCGGATGCAAGTATTTCTCCGCGCCGCCCCGCGCCCGGCGAGTGCTACGGTCGGCCGACGGATGCAGATGGGCGTCTACACGTTCGCCGAGCTCGCGCCCGACCCCGCCACCGGACGCACCATCTCGGCCGGGCAGCGGCTGCGCGAGCTGATGGAGGAGGTCGACCTGGCCGAGCAGGCCGGGCTCGACGTCTTCGGCGTCGGCGAGCACCACCGGGCCGACTTCGCCGTGTCGGCTCCCGCGGTCGCGCTTGCGGCCGCGGGCGAGCGCACCACGCGCATCCGGCTCACGAGCGCGGTCAGCGTGCTCAGCTCCGACGACCCGGTGCGGGTGTTCCAGCAGTTTGCGACCCTCGACCTGCTCACGGGCGGACGGGTCGAGATCATGGCGGGCCGGGGGTCGTTCATCGAGTCGTTCCCGCTCTTCGGCTACGACCTGGAGGACTACGACGAGCTGTTCGCGGAGAAGCTCGACCTCCTGCTCGCCCTGCGCGCCTCCGAGCGCGTGACGTGGTCCGGTCGGCACCGGCCGCCCATCACCGACCTCGGCGTCTACCCGCGCCCCGTGCAGGACCCCCTGCCGGTCTGGATCGCCGTGGGCGGGACGCCCCAGTCCGTCGTCCGCGCAGGCACGCTCGGCCTGCCGCTTGCGGTTGCGATCATCGGCGGCGCCCCGGCGCGGTTCGGGCCGCTGGTCGACCTCTACCGCGAGTCGGCGCGCCTGGCGGGCCATGACCCGGCCGGGCTGCCCGTGGGCATCAACTCGCATGCCTACGTCGCCGAGACGTCGCAGCGGGCGGCGGCGGAGTACTTCCCCGGCTACGCCAACATGATGACCCGCATCGGGCGCGAGCGCGGCTGGCCGGCGATGACCCGTGAGCAGTTCGACGCGATGCGCGCGCCCGACGGCGCCCTGATCGTCGGCAGCCCGCAGGAGGTGATCGAGAAGATCCTCGCGCAGCACGAGATCTTCGGCCACGACCGCGTCCTCGCCCAGATGAGCGTCGGCACGATGCCCCACCGCGACGTCATGCGCGCGATCGAGCTCTACGGCGGCGCGGTCGCGCCCGCGGTGCGCGCCGCGCTGCCACGGCAGGCGCCCGCCACCTAGCGGCCTTCACTCCGCGGCGTCTCCGCCGATCTCCAGGGTATCGGTTGTTGCGTACAGCAACCGGTGCAAACCCATGGATCGTTCCGGAAGCACACAAAGAGCGCCGCGCCGCCCCACCGACGGGTACGTGCCCATGCATGCGCGCGCGGGTGGCACGGTCATTCCGCTGCGCGAGCAGCTCGGCACCGCCCTCGTCGACCGCGGGCTGCTCGCGGCCGAGCAGCTCGAATGGGCGCTCGAGGCGCATCGCCGCACCGGCGAGCGGCTCGGACGCGTGCTGCTCGCCGCCGGCCTCGTCCCCCGTCAGGCGCTCTACGGGGTGCTGGCCGAGATCTGGGGCTGCGGCTTCGTCGACCTGGTGAATGCGCCCCCTGACCCCGCCGTCGCCGGGCGCTTCGACCCGGAGCAGATGGCGATCGAGGGCTGGATCCCCGTCGCGCTTCACGAAGGCACCCTGCACGTGGCCACGTCGGAGCCGCCGACCGCCGACCTGCGCCGCCGCGTCATGGCCGCGTGCCCGCCCGAGCTGGGCGAAGACGTCGGCGCGATCACCTTCTCGGCCACCACCGACTGGGACGTGCTGACCGCGATCCGGGCCCGATTCGTGCAGGAGCTGCGGCACGAGGCGGCCTACGGCCTCTCCGACCGCGACCCCGCCCGCTCGGCGAAGGGCGGCCTCTCGCGCGGGCAGCGGGTCGCGCTCGGCCTGTCGGTCGCCGGCCTGGTTTCGGCCGCGGTGCTCGCTCCGGGCGGCCTCATGATCGCGGCCGTCGTCATCCTCCAGACGGTGTTCGTCGCGGGCGTCCTCTTCAAGCTCGTGGCGTCGCTCGCCGGCATCCGCTCCACCCGCCGCCGCGCGCGCCGCGCCGCGCCCGAGCGCGTGGCCGACCGCGATCTGCCGCTCTACACCGTGCTCGTGCCCGTCTACCACGAGGCGAACGTCGTCGGCGGGCTGATCGAGCACCTGCGCCGGCTGGACTACCCGCAGGAGAAGCTCGAGATCCTGCTCTTGATGGAGGAGGACGACACCGAGACGATCGCAGCCGCGCGCGCGGCCGGCCCGCCCGACACCGTGCGCTTCATCCTCATCCCCGACGGCCAGCCGAAAACGAAGCCGCGGGCGTGCAACGTGGGCCTTTTCTTCGCCCGCGGCGAGTACGTGGTGATCTACGACGCCGAGGACCGCCCCGAGGCCGGCCAGCTGCGCGACGCCGTGGCGGCGTTCCGCCACGGCGCGGACGACCTCGTGTGCGTGCAGGCGCGGCTCAACTACTTCAACGCCCGCCAGAACGTGCTCACGCGCATGTTCACGCTCGAGTACTCGTACTGGTTCGACTACATGCTGCCTGGGCTCGACCGGTTGTCGCTGCCGATCCCGCTCGGCGGGACGTCCAATCACTTCCGCGCCGATCGCCTGCGCAGCCTGGGCGGGTGGGACGCGTTCAACGTCACCGAGGACGCGGACCTCGGCCTGCGCGCGGCCGCCGAGGGCTACACGGTCGGCATCATCGCCTCGACCACCTACGAGGAGGCCTGCTCGCAGCTGCGGCCCTTCGTGCGCCAGCGCACCCGCTGGATCAAGGGCTACATGCAGACGGCGATCGTGCACTCGCGCCGGCCGGTGCGGTTCACGCGCGAGGCGGGCCTGCGCGGACTGGCCGGCTTCGTGCTCCTGATCGCCGGCACCCCGGCCACGTTCCTGGCGACGCCGATCCTGTGGCTGCTGACGGCGGTGTGGCTGCTCGGCGTCGTGCCGGGCACCGCGATCTCACACCTCTTCCCGCACCCGTTCGACACCCTTGCCGAGCTCAGCCTCGTCGTCGGCAACCTGAGCATGATCGGGCTGAACGCGCTCGCCGTCCTGCGCCGGCGCATGTTCCACCTGCTGCCCTTCGCCGTGCTTGCGCCGCTCTACTGGGTGCTGCACTCGATCGCGGCCTGGCGCGCGCTCGAGCAGCTGATCCGGCGCCCGTTCATGTGGGAGAAGACGCCGCACGGCCTGCAGGGCTCCGAGCCCGCGGCGGCGGCCGCACACGCGGAACCGCCCGCGGCGCTGCCCGAAGCCGCGTAGCTCTACGCCGCGAGCGGCAGCGCGGCGACGTGCGCGCAGAGGGCTGCGAACGGCTCGGCGAAGAACGCCGCCCCGACATCGCCGCGCATGAGTGCGAGCGCATCCGGGGACGGCATGGGATCGCGATAAGGGCGCCTGGCGGTGAGCGCGTCGTAGACGTCGGCACAGGCGAGCACCCGGCTGATGGCCGGGATCGCCTCGCCGGCGATGCCGCGGTGGTAGCCGCGCCCGTCGACGCGCTCGTGGTGGGCGCCGGCGGCGACCGCGAGGCCGGAGAAGATCGGCACGTGCTGCAGGATCGCCTCGGTGTCGCGCGGGTGGCGCTTCACGAGCTCGTACTCGGCGTCGGTCAGGCGGCCCGGCTTGTCGAGGATCGAGTTGGAGACGCCCAGCTTGCCGATGTCGTGCAGGAGCCCGGCGCGGCGCAGGTCGCGCAGCTGCGCGGCGCCGAAGCCGAGCTCGCGGCCGATGCCGACGGCGTACTCGGCGACGCGGTCGGAATGGCTCGCGGTGAAGGGGCTCTTGGCGTCGATCATCGAGGCGAACGCCTCGGCGATGCGGTCGATGCGGCCGTCGTCGGCCGCGACGAGCCCGCCGTCAGCGGGTGCGGCGGCGAACCGCTCGCCGGCGAGGTCGGCGAAGAGGGGGTCGGAGTCGGGCAACGCCAGGAACGCGTCTGCGACCGCGGGGTCGAACCAGCGCCCGCGACGCGCGCGCACCATGTCGCGCGCGGCCCCGAGGCCGTCCTGGGCGATGAACACATCGGCCGTCTGCGACAGGCAGGCGATGCGGGCGAGGATCGGGATCGCGTCGCCGCGCAGCCGAAAGGGCTGGCCGCGGCCGTCCCAGTGCTCGTCGAGGTAGCGGACGGCGTCGGCGGCGGCGGCGGGGAACTCGAGCATCGTGACGATGCGCGCGCCGCGGTCGCAGCGCGTCTCGACGGCCAGATTGCCCTCGCGCGCCATGTCGCGCAGGGCGGTCAGCACCCGCCGCGCCCGCACGAGGCTCGAGTCGTTCCGGCCCGCCTCGCGGGCGACGAACCCGACGGCGTGGCGCGGGCTCGCCCAGTCGATGCGCTTGGCGATCCGCTTCAGCTCGAGGTCGTCGGCGGCGAAGATCTCGGCCATGCGCGCGGCCGACGACGAGCAGCCCGCGTCCTTCAGCAGCATGGCGTAGTAGAGGCTCGTACGCTCCTCGGTGACGAGCGTGAGCGCGTCGGCCAGGCGCAGCGCGATCAGGCAGCTGCGCTGGGCGTGCCCGGGCGGCTGGCCCTCGGTCAGGTCGAGCGCGTGGGAGAGCGCGGCGACGACCTCGCCCACCGCGAAGGTCTGCGGCGCCGGCTCGGACGCAGGACGAAGATGTGCCGCCATCACCGCGGTTATCGGCCCCGGCCGGCGCCCGTTCACCCCTCGGCGGGCGATCTACGATGGGGGCGATGACGTCGGCGATCGGCATCCTGCACCCGGGCGAGATGGGCGCCGCCGTCGGTGCGGCGCTGCGCGCCCGCGGGCGCGACGTTGCCTGGGCGTCCGCCGGCCGCAGCCCGGAGACCGCGGCACGGGCGGCGGCGGCGGGGCTGCGCGACGCCGGCTCGATCGCCGCGCTCGCCCAGACGTGTGACCTGATCGTGTCGGTGTGCCCGCCGCACGCGGCCGCGGCGGTCGCAGGCGCCGTGCGCGGGTTCGGGGGCATCTATGTCGACGCAAACGCGGTCTCTCCGGCAACGGCGCGCGCGCTCGCCGCGGACGTCGCCGCCACATTCGTCGACGGCGGCATCATCGGGCCGCCCCCGCGGACGGCGGGGACGACCCGGCTCTACCTCTCCGGCGCGGCGGCACCGGCGGTCGCCGAGGCGTTCGCCGGATCGACGCTCGAGCCGCGGGTCGTCTCGGAGCGGCCCGGGGACGCCTCGGCGGTGAAGATGACCTATGCAGCGTGGACGAAGGGCACGGCCGCGCTCGTGCTGGCCGCCCGCGCCGTGGCGCGGGCGGAGGGTGTCGAAGCGCAGCTCGTGCAGGAATGGGCGCTGTCGCTGCCCGAGCTCGAGGCCGAATACGCGCGCGCCGCGCGGTCGGCCGCGGCCAAGGGCTGGCGCTGGATCGGCGAGATGGAGGAGATCGCGGCGGCCTTCGCGGCGGCCGGAATGCCCGCCGGCTTCCACCTCGCCGCAGCCGAAGTCTTCCGGGCTATGGGCCCCAGGCCGTGACGGCGGCGCCTTCGGTGAAGATCATGCCGCCGGCGATTGCGGGCTGGCCCGCGGTCGAGATCGCCGATGCGAAGAGCACCTTGCCGGTGCGCGCGCCGAGCGCCTCGAGCGTGTCCTCGTCGACGCCGTAGACGACGCCGCCCGCGACCGTCGCCGGCGAGAACTGATCGCCCTGGGCGCTGGGATCGCGCCACAGGACATGGCCGGTCGCGGCCGCCAGCGCGCAGAAGCAGTCGCCCTCCTGGAAGCCGATGAAGACGCGGCCGCGGGTGACGGTTGGCGTCGTGAAGAGCCCGCCGGCCTGCGCCGGGAAGGCGCGCGACCAGAGGTGCGCCCCGGCGGCTGTGTACGCCGTGACCGCGCCGACGCCGCCGACGAACACCCGGCCGCCGCTGACCGACGGCGACTGGAACACGCCGCCCGCCGGCGTGCGCGACCAGAGCAGCGCCCCCGTGGCAGCGGCGAACGCGACCAGCCGTCCCGGCTGCGTCTGCGGCACCGACGCGAAGTCGCCCGAGGTGGCGGCGTAGGCGACGCCGCCGGCGACGGCCGGCGACAGCGCCCCGCCGGCGGCCGCGATCGTGTGATGCCAGAGCGCGGTGCCGGCCGTGGTGAACGCGTACTCGGCTCCGGGCTGCGCCTGGCCGGGCGATCCGGTCGCGACGAACACCCGGCCGCCCGCAACCGTCGGTGCGTCGACCCAGCCGGACGCGTCCGTATGGCTGCTCCAGAGGACGTGCCCCGTGGCCGCCGACAGCGCCACCAGGTCGTCGACAGGCGCGCCGACACCGACGAAGACGACGCCGCCCGTGACGGCCGGCGTCGAGAGCGGCGCCCCCGCGTGCAGCACCGCCGTCCAGCGGCGCGCGCCGGTGGCCGCGGCGAGCGCGTAGACGACGCCGCCGGGCGAGCCGGCGTAGACCGTCCCGGCAGAGACGACCGGCGACGGCTCGGGGCCGGAGCCGTCGGAGCCGAGGCTGACCGGCACCGACCACAGGGCATGCAAGCCTGCAACCGCGCTGCGGGCAGGCGCAGCCGCCGCGTTCGCGACCCCCGCGTGCGCGGCCGCGCCGCCGTACTGCCCGAAGCCCGGTGCGGACGCCCCCAGCGCCGCCACCGCGCCCACGACGGCTGCCGCCGCACACGCCACCACGGTCGTCCATCCCACGAGTCGAACCCTCGGGTCCACGTGGCGGATGCTACTCGCGGCCGGCCTACCCGTTTGGGGGGGCTTGCACGGCCCGCACGAGCTCGTCCCCGACCTCCGCGGTCGAGGCGCTGCCGCCGAGATCCGGCGTGCGCACGACGCCCGCGCCAAGCACCGCCTCGATCGCGCCCATGACCCGCGCAGCCGCCGCGGCCTCGCCGAGGTGGTCGAGCATGAGCGCGCCCGCCCAGACCGCGCCGACGGGGTTCGCCACGCCGCGGCCGGCGATGTCGGGCGCCGATCCGTGCACGGGCTCGAAGAGGCCCGGCCCGGTGCCGTCGGGCGACACGTTCGCGCTCGCGGCGAGGCCCATCCCGCCCTGGATGGCGGCGCCGAGGTCGGTGAGGATGTCGCCGAACAGGTTCGACGCGACCATGACGTCGAAGCGCTGCGGCTGGGTGACCATGGCGGCACAGGCGGCGTCGACCAGAATGCGGTCGAGCTCGACGTCGGCGTACTCGGCATGGACGCGGTCGACGATCTCGTCCCACATGACGAAGTGGTGCGGGCTTGCGTTCGACTTCGTGATGCTCGCGAGCCGGCCCCGCCGCGAGCGGGCGAGGGCGAACGCGTGTCGCGCCACCCGCTCGACCCCGAGCCGCGTGAACACGTCGACCTGGAGGCCGACCTCGTGGCCCATGCCGACATGCACGCGGCCGCCGGCGCCGGCGTACTCGCCCTCGGTGTTCTCGCGCACGCACACCATGTCGATGTCGGCCGCCGACCGGGCGTGCAGCGGCGTCGCCACTCCCGGCAGGAGCCGAATCGGGCGGATGTTCAGGTAGAGGTCGAACCGCTGCCTGATCGGCAGCAAGAGGCCCCAGAGCGTGACGTGATCGGGCACGCCCGGCGAGCCGACGGCGCCGAGGTAGATCGCGTCGTGCTCCTCGAGCACCCGCATGCCGTCGGCCGGCATCAGGGCGCCGGTGCGGTGGAAGTGGTCGCTGCCCCACGGCAGCGGCGTCCACTCGAGCACGCACCCGTCGCAGGCGGCGGCGAGCACGCGCTGCCCCGGCTCGATCACCTCCGGGCCGACGCCGTCGCCGCCGATCACCGCGATCCGGTGCCGCCTCATCGCCGTGCGATGATACCGACCCGGATCATGAAGGCACTGACGTGGCACGGGGGCACCCAGATGCGCTACGGCGACGTCGCCGACCCAACGGCCGGCGCGGGCGCCGTGCCGTTCCGGATCACGCTCGCGGGTGTATGCGGGTCGGATCTGCACCCCTACCGCGGCCACCCCGGGCCGCGCAGGCCGCCGCTCGTGCTCGGCCACGAGGCCGTCGGCCACCGCGACGGCGAGGGCGGCCGCTATGTCGTGTTCCCGATCGTGTCGTGCGGGTCATGCCCGGCCTGCCTGCGCGGCGAGGAGAACCTGTGCGAGACCCGTGGGCTGCTGGGGCTCGACCGCCAGGGCGTGTTCGCCGAGACCGTGACGGTAGCCAAGGAGGCGCTCACCCCGGTGCCTGCGAGCGTTGATGACCGCGTGGCCGTGCTGACCGAGCCGTTCGCGTGCGCGGTCTCGGCGCTGCGCTACGCCGGGGCCGCCCCCGGCCGGCACGTGCTCGTGCTCGGCGGCGGTCCGATCGGCCTGCTGACCGTGTATGCATGCGCGATCCAGGGGATCGAGGTCTCGGCGGTCGAGCCGGTGGGATCGCGGCGCGCGCTGGCCGCGGAGCTCGGCGCGACGCGGGTCGCGGCGGCGCTGGCCGGGGCCGGCCTGCCGCCGGCGGACATCGCGATCGATGCCGTCGGGATCGAGCCGACCTGGCAGGGCGCGATCGCGCATGTGCGCACCGGCGGCTCGGTGACCGTGATCGGCCTCGGCCAGGCCGAGGGTGCGGTTGCGGTCGGTGATCTCGTGCGCCGCGCGATCACGCTCCGCGGCCACTACGCCTACACCCGGTCCGACTTCGACGCCGCGCTCGCGCTGCTCGCGGAGCACCCGCCGCCGCTGCACTGGCTGACAACGCTGCCGCTCGGCGAGGGGGCGGAGGCGTTCCGCCGGCTCGTCGAGGAGCCGGCGGGGACGATCAAGGCGCTGCTCGCGGTGCCTGGCTAGCTGGGTGCGATCTAGATCAGACCCTCGCGCACGGCCTGGGCGACTGCCTGTGAGCGCGTCTTCGCATGCAGCTTCGTGGTGACGTCGTGCATGACGGCCTTGATCGTGCGCTCGCTGTAGCTCAGGTGCTCGGCGACCTCGCGGGTCGGCATGCCGTCGGCGACGAGGCGCAGCACGGTGCGCTCACGGGTCGTGAGCGTGGTGAGCGAGAGGCCGCGCGGCTCGAGCACGTCGCGCGAGACCGTCGCCAGGGTGCGCAGCAGGCTGCCGAGGACGTCGGGCGGGAGCACGCCGGCACCGGAGTGCACGGCGCGGACGCCCGCGGCAAGCGTCTCCGGCGTGAGCGTGTCCTTGGTCAGATAGCCGCAGGCGCCGGCCTGGACGGTGTCGAGCAGCGCCGGCTCGTCGAACGCCGCCGCGCAGATCAGCACGCGCGGCCGCCCGAGCGGGCGCAGCCTGCGCACGAGCTCGCAGCTTCCGGCGACGTCGCCGTCCAGCACCACCACGTCAGCGCGCCCGAGGCGCTCGTCGAGCTCGGCCGCGCCGGGGCCTTCGGCCTCCCAGACCTCGTCGATCTCCGCGAGCGCGGCCAGGCTGGCCACGAGCCCGCGGCGGTAGATCGGATGTGGATCGATGATGTAGACCCGCACGGCACCCCCACTGCACCGTTTGCTCACTCGAGCCGCACGCGAGATAGTACGAAAGTCCACGCGCCTTTGCAGAGCATCTGGGGGAGCCATGCCACCTGTGGTGACAACCAACGACACGATCATTTGCATCCACGGCGGAACCGTCGTCCTGACCCCAAAGCAGACCGTGGTCATGGCGCAGGGCGGGGCGGTGCTGCGCGAGACCGACCTGATCGGGGCACCGATCGTCGGCTGCGCCCAGCCGCCGACCATCGCCAGCAAGCCGTGCACGACGGTCATCTCGACGCTCCCCGGCGGGAGCGCCCCCACGGTCATGGTGGGCGGCCTGCCGGCGCACATCTCGACGCTCTCCGGCATCACCGACGGCGTTCCACCGGGCACCATCATGGTGGCGGCACCCGGCGCGCCGAACGTCCAGGCGTCGTGACCAAAACGGCAGGGGGACACGGTGGATGAGCCCATCCGCCAGGTCGGCAGGTACCGGCTCGTCCGCGAGATCGGCCGCGGCGGCATGGCCGCCGTGTACCTGGCCAAACAGGTCGACCTCGACCGCGACGTCGCGCTCAAGGAGCTGAACGCCTTCCACGCCGCCGATCCGGCGTTCGCCGAGCGCTTCGTGCGCGAGTCGCGCGTGGCCGGCTCGATGCAGCACCCGAACATCGTCACCGTGTACGAGTTCCTGAACGAGGCCGGCACGCCGTACATCGCCATGGAGTACCTCGAGCGCGGCTCGCTGCGCCCGTACGTCGGCAAGACGACGCTCGCCCAGACGATCGGCATGCTCGAGGGCGCCCTGGCCGGCCTCGCCCAGGCCGAGCGGCGCGAGATCGTGCACCGCGACATCAAGCCCGAGAACCTGATGGTGACGAGCGACGGCGAGGTGAAGATCGCCGACTTCGGAATCGCCAAGGCGCTGACCGACGCGGGCGGCCCGAACCTCACGGCCACCGGCACGACCGTCGGCACGCCCGCCTACATGGCGCCGGAGCAGGCCACCGCCGGGGACGTCGGCCCGTGGACCGACCTGTACTCGGTCGGGATCACCGCCTACGAGATGACCGTCGACCGCGTCCCCTTCCACGACTCGACGACGCCCGTTGCGGTGCTGATGCGGCAGGTGAGCGAGGAGATCCCCTCGGCCGTCTCGGTCAACCCGAGCGTCGACCGCCGCTTCTCCGACTGGATCGACCGGCTGCTCGTGAAGGATCCCGCCAAGCGCACCCAGAGCGCGCGCGAGGCCTGGTACGAGCTCGAGGAGATCGCCGTGGCGGCGCTCGGCCCGCTGTGGCGGCGGGAGGCGCGCCTGCTCGTCTCGGGCACCGACCGGGCGGCGGGGCCGCTGACCCCGGCGCCGTTCGACCGCCAGACGCCGCCGCCGCAGGAGGCCGGCAGCGGCTACGAGACCTACCTGGGCGAGAGCCCGGCGGCGACACCGCCCCCGCCTCCGCCGCCGCCGCAGCGGCCGGATGCGACGCTACCCGGCCAGCCGGTCCCGCCGGCCGCGGCGGCTGCGGCCGGGCAGGCCACCGCCGCGCCGGCCGCCGCGGCGCCGGCCTCATCCGAGACGTTCCAGTGGCCGGCCCAGAGCCGCAGCAGCCGCCGTCTGATCATCCCGGCGTGCCTGGTCGCGATCGCCGCGATCGCCGCCGGGGCCTACCTCGTCACCAAGGGCAGCGGCTCGTCGTCGTCCGGGTCGGGGACGAACCCGACCACGAAGACCGGCGGAACGGGGACGACGGGGGCGAAGCTCCCGACCGTCACGGCCGTGCCCGCCCAGTTCGAGCCCGGCAACCTCCAGAGCGTCTCGGCCTTCGACGGCCACGCCTGGGCGATGCACAAGCCGAAGGAGATCGTCGACCTTTCGAGCAGCGGCACCACCGTGCCCGTCCAGATGGGCACGGGCGGTTCGAGCCTGACGTCCGGCGACGGCGCGCTCTGGGTGAGCAGCACGAACGGCGCGGCCGGCGAGATCCGCCGGGTCGCGCCCGGGCAGTCGCCCGCCGTCGGCCCGCCGATCGCCTACGGCAGCCCGCCGGCATCACCCCGGGCGGTCGTCAGCGGCGGCACCATCTGGCAGCCCACGCGCAAGGGCCTGGTCAAGATTCCCGAGGGCGGCGGCAGCCCCCAGCAGGTGCAGGGGATCGCGTTCGAGCCGTACTCCGTCGAGCTCGTGGCCGGATCGATCTGGGCGACCGACAAGGGCGGGGAGCACCTGGCCCAGGTCCCGCTCGCGACGCCGAAGCCGATCGCGACCGTCGTCACCCTGCCGAGCCCCGGCAAGGATGTCGGCTGGATTGCCGGCGACGACTCCGCGGTCTACGTCACCACGGCGACGGGCGTCCTCAAGATCGATCCCAAGCACCCGTCGTCGCAGAAGCCGGTGCCGGGCCTGCCGGTGCCACCGGTGCGGATCGACGTCGACAAGGGCATCCTGTGGACGACCTCGTATTCGCCGCCGGCGGGCCAGACCGTGACGGGCACGCTCGAGGGGTTCGACCTCGCCCATCCGGGCAAGCACACGAACGCGGTCACGTTCACGGCGCCCGCGACGACCTACCTCACGAAGCTCGTCCCGGTGGCGGGCGCCTTCTGGCTGACCGTCATGGGACCGGGCGGCAAGTCGGGTCTGCAGCCGTTCCGCTTCACCGGCTGAGCGGGGGTCAGCCGCCGACCAGCTGGCGGGCCGTCTCGAGCTGGAGCTGATAGCGGTAGCGGTACTGGGCCGCGGGGCGTTCGATGTCGGCGATCCAGTCACCCCACTTGTGCGGGTCGGTGCCGAAGCCGTGAACGCCCTCTCGCAGCCGCGTGGCCTTGAGGCCCTGGGCCTCGTCGATGAACCACTTGAGCTGCAGGCGGGGATCGTGCGGGAACCCGGCGTACTTGCCCTGATCCCAGATCGACGTGCGCATCTGGAAGAAGCCGAGCGAGTCGCGGTCGCCGTAGTTGTCGTTCTTGAGCCCGGACTCGACCAGCGCCGCCATCACCGGCAGCTCGCGCGGCAGCCCCGCCCGCTGGGCGGCGTCGCCCATCCACGCCGCGATCGCGTTGCGCGAGGCGTGGTCGCCCGGATAGGCGCCGATGATTCCGTCGAGCAGGCCGCCGTGCCCCGGTGCGGGAGCCGCCGCGGCGACGCCGCCGAGGGTGCCGTGCGCGCCGACGCTCTGGTGCACGCCGGCGGCGTTCGGCGAGGCCGGCGCGGAGTGGGCGGCCGGGACGGCGCTCAGGCCGAGCGTCCCGCCCGCCGGCGCGTGCTGGTCGGCGCTCACCGCGGGCATGCCCATCCCGACGGGCGGAGCGTCGGGCACGACCCGGCGCGCGCCCATGAAGTACGGCTTGAAGACGTCCACCGACTCGTACTCGACGTGGCCCCCGGTGTGCGGCGCGGCGATCACCTGACCGTGGCCGGCGTAGATGACGACGTGCGTCGCGCCCGCCCCGGGGCCCTCGAAATTCGAGAAGATCAGGTCGCCGGGCTTGAACTGGCCCCACTGCACGGCATGGCCCTCTTTCACCTGGTCCCAGGTGGTGCGTTCGAGCTTCACGCCGATTTGATTGAAGCAGTACTGCACGAGGCCGGAGCAGTCGAACCCGCCGGGGCTCTCGCCGCCCCAGACGTAGGGCGTGCCGATGTACTTCGAGGCGATGTGGACGACGTGCTGACCGGGGTCGAGCCCGGCGGCGTGGGCGGCCGCCCCGTGGTCCACCAGCGCGTCGGCGGCGGCTGCGGGCGCCGCGGCGGCCGCAGGCTGGGGCGCCGGCGCCTGCCCGGCGAGCAGGTGCTCGGCCGCATCGACGTGCTTCGCGCCCGCGCCGTCGATCGCCTGGCGGGCGATGTCGGCGACGTCGCCCTCGACGTGCTGGCGGATGTGCTCGGCGAACTCGTAGACCGCGGCGCCCTCGGCGGCGGCGGCCATGAGCACGCCGGCCAGGCTCGACTTGGACTCGCGCAGCTCGAGCGTGTAGAGCGCCGCTCCGCCGCCCTGGAACTCGGCCGCAGCCGCCTCGAGCCCGGCGTTGCGGCAGGCCGACGCCGGGTCGCGACGGAAGTCCTGGCGGAACTCCGGATCGGTCAGCAGGCGCTGCAGCACCTCGACCGCGACGGTGCGCTCATCGTCGCCGGACCCAGGGCTGCGATGGGTCGCCATGCCGGCATTCTAGAGCCGTCTGCGCATCAGCAGCGGCCGGCCCACCGCGATCGCGATGGGGAGGAAGAGCATCGCGTAGAAGAGGCCGAAGGCGAACCAGACGAGAGCGCGTTGGCCGGTCAGGGCGACGATCACCTTGTAGTAGCGGGTCGAGAGCACGATCGCGAACACGGCGCAGCCCAGCAGCCACAGCAGCGCGGCCGCCGCGTAGATGTCCACGACCGGTGAGAGCTCCGGCGGCTGCGGCCGCCCGGCCAGGCGCAGGGCGAGCCGCTTGCGCGACCGGGCGCGCAGGTTCGGCTGGCCGAGCAGGTCGACCAGGATGTGATAGCCGTCGCGGTCGAGCAGCGGGTTCAGGTTGAAGAGCGCGCCGACATAGGCGCCGAGCGCGACCTGGAACGCGATGTCGGCGAAGGTGCCCGAGGCGACCGTCGCGACGATCGCGGCCGTCCCGGCGGCGATCACGTCGGTGACCGGCCCGGCCGCGCTGACCGCCATGCGCCGCCGGCGCGGCTCGAACCACGCATCCGAGGTGTCGACGAAGGCGAACGGGAAGATCAGGATCAGCTTCACCCCCGCCCGGCGCACGCGGCGGCCGAACGACGCGACGGTCAGGCCATGGCCGACCTCGTGTAACGACACGACCGCGAGCCGGCCCAGGATGAACGCGAGCGCGCCCCACCCGACCTTGTTCGCGACCACGAACGGCGTCCCGTGGCGGTTGAAGAAGAGGTGTGCGAACGCCGCGAGGCCGACCACCGCCACCGTCCCCAGGAGCACGAGCCCGGGCGCCGAGTAGAGCACCCAGCCGCCCCAGCGGTACATGGCCTGAAAGACGCGGTCGGCGTGCCGGAACTCGCGCTCGCGCGGCTGTAGCACGCGCGCCAGGGTGCTTCCGCCTTCGGCGAACGGGTCGAACTCGGGCGCGCCCTCGTCGAGCAGCCCGTGCTCGCCGAGGTCGGCCAGGAGCCGGGCCAGCCGGGCCGGACCGGCCGCCCCCTGCTGCTCCTCGCTCGCGGCCAGCAGGTCCTCGATCGTCGCGCCCTCGGCGAGCATCCGGATCAGGTCGGCCTCGCGATCGCCCATGCGCAGGTACTTCGAGCCGTCCTCGTCGCGCAGCACCCAGCCGCGGCCGTCCTCCTCCTCTTCGAGCTGCTTCAGGGCGCACCCGGGCCGCAGCCGCGGCACCCCCGAGACGGCCACGTGGTCGCGCACATCGCCGCGGGCGGACATCGTCAGGCCGACGGCGGCGAGCACCTGCGTGCGGCCGGCGGCGGGGCCGTCGGGGTGGCGCTCGAACCGGATGGTCGTGTCCCCGAGCCCGACCACGCTGCCGTCCCGCAGGCGCGCGCGACCCTTCAGCGGCCGGCCGTCGACGACGGTTCCGTGGCTCGAGCCGGCGTCCTCGACGGTGGTGTCGGAGCCGTCCACGAGCACGCGCACGTGCCGGCGCGACACGGTCGGGTCAGCCAGCGTGACGTCGTTGTCGTCGGCCCGACCAACCGTCACCGTGCGCGTCAGCGGCACGCGGGTGTCGCCGATCACGAGGTCGAGCGGCACGTGCACGCCCTTGGCCTGCGGCGCGCCGCAGCGGGCGCAGTAAAGGGCGTCCCGGGACACCTGGCGGCGGCACGAGCGACAGAGCACGTCAGCCGGCGGGTGGCGGCGCGGGCAGCGGCTGCGCCGACGGGTTGCAGCCGTTCACCGAGAGCGGGAACGGCGTCGGCGGCGTGGTCGAGGCGGCCAGCTCCTGCTCCATCGCGGGCGGGGCGCTGCTGCAGTCCAGGCCGCCGATCACGAGCACACCGTCGGCGCGCCAGTCGAGCGCCGCCTGCACGCCCGCGGCATAGGGGGGCAGGGCCTTGCCCGGTGACGCCGGGGTGCTCGTCGTCGCGATCGCGGGCCCGGCGGCATAGGCGAAGAGCGCCCCGGTCGCAAGCAGCGGCGACCACGCCAGCGACAACGGCTTCTTGCCCTGCAGCGAGAGCGTCGCCGCCGCCGTCCACGGCCCGACGAACGCGGTGCCCGCGGTGAAGATGCGGACGCCGGCCGGCTGCGACGTGGCCGGGGTGAGCGCCACCGTCGCGATCGAGAGTCCGTCGGGGCTCCAGGTGGGCCGGTCGAGCAGGTAGGTGGGGTCGGGAGACGTGCAGACGGGGTTCGAGATCGTGCCGCTGTCGGGGACGTTGACGACGCACAGCGCTCCGGTCGACCCGCCCCCGGTGCCGGTGACGATCTGCGTGAACGCGAGCAGCCCGCTTCCGGCCAGCGGCGCGAAGGCCGGCCGGTGGTAATCGCCGCCCCCCGGCACGGTGCGGTCGTCCGACCCGTCAGCCCCGACGACGTGGATCGTGCCGACGCCGCCGGCGGTCGGCCTGCTGGAGTAGGCGATCAGCGTGCCGTCGGCGTTCCAGCTCGGCTCGGTGTCGCTCGTCCCGCTCGACGCCGCGGTGAGCGCCTTCGACTGGCCGGTCCCGCCGGCCGGCGTGGTCAGGAGCTGGACGTTCGTCCCATCGTCGTAAGCCACCGCGGGCTGGGTGGACACGTACAGGTAGACGGTCGAGCCCTTCGCGAGCGCCGCCCCCTTGCCGGGCTTCTGGGCGACGACCGAGCCGACCTGGGAGGCCCCGAGCGGCGCGAGCACCGGGATGATGACGGTCTTCAGGCCCTGGCTCTGGAGCGCCTTGGCCGCGGCGTCGGCGGGCTGGTTTTGGACGTCGGGCACCCCGCCCCCGCCGGGCGCCTCGAGGAACAGGCTGACCGGCGTCTTGCCCGCCACCGACTGGCCGACGGCGGGCTGCTGGCAGTCCTTCGCGAGCGTCTTTGCCGTGGGATCCTTCGCCGAGGGCTGCACCGGGCCGACCGACAGGCCGGCCGCCTGCAGCGCCTTCTGCGCGGCGCTCAGCGGCTGGCCGCACACGTTCGGCACCTGCACCTGCTTGGACGCAACCCCGACGATGACCGACACGGCCTGGCCGGCCTTGAGACGCACTCCGGGGCTCGGGTTCTGGCCGACGATCTTGCCCGCCTCGCTCGCGATCACCTGCTTCGTCTTTGCGGGCGCGCTCGAGAGCAGAAGGCCGAACTTCTCCAGGTACTTCTGGACGACCGAGGCCTCCTTGCCCGTGAGCTTCGGCACGGTGATCGTGGGCGGGTGCTGCAGCAGCTTGTAGCCCGCCAGACCGAGCCCGAGCACCGCGACGAGCGCGATCGGGACCCACCACGCGATCCACGGCCGCTGGCGGAAAACCGCCTGGCGGCTGATGACCACGTCGTCGCTGCCCGGCTTGCGCACGGTGATCTCGAACGGATGGTCGACCGGCCGCCCGACCCACAGCGTCTTGCCCGCTTTCGCGATCATATGGGTGCCGGTGCGCCGCCCCGGCCGCGCCGTGCCGCGCTTCTCCTTGAACGCGAACTTGAGCTTCTGCTCGGGATCGGTGGCCGAGAACTCGAGCTCGATCGGAGCGTTTGCGAGGTTGCGCACCGCGAACGCGAACTTGCCCCGCCGCCGGCCCGTCGCCCGCTCGGGGCGCATCTCGGTCTCGACCTGCTCGTAGGCCGCGACGGTGAGCCGCGCCGAGGCCGAGCCGGCGTCGGTGCTCGTCGCCCGCGAGGCGGCCACCACCCTGATCGGCCAGTCGCGGGCCTCGGCCTGCGCCGCGCGCGGCGGGTGCAGGTGCACCTGGGCGTCCTGCTCGTAGCGGCCGCTGGGGGCGCCGTATGGCACGAGGTACGCGGTGGCGGGCGTGATCGTCCACCAGCCGTCCGGCAGGCCCTCGACGCGCAGGTCGTAGTTGTCGACGATGCCGCTCTGGTTGCGGATCGATGCGACGAGCGACGCGGTCTGGCCGGGCCCCGCCGTCACCCGCACGCCCTCGCGCGGATCGGCGTCGTCGGTCAGCGAGCGCAGCGTGATCGAGACCGCATCGGCGGGGCTGCGGTCGCCGCGCGTGCCCGGGATCGGCCGCATGCCGGGCGGCACCTGCTCCGGCCCGGGATCGGGCCCGGCCGGCGGCCGCACGGCGGGCGTCGCGACGGTCGGATCCCAGCGCAGGTACTCGCCACAGAACTGGCAGAAGTCCGTGTCGTCGGGATTCTCCCGATGGCAGGCGGGGCAGACCCTCACGCGATCTCGGTGGGCGCGTCCGGCGGCGCCGGCGGCGGGGTCTTCGGCTTCGGCGGCTGCTTCACGCGCAGACGATACCGCGCGTTGACAGGCTTCAGCCGATCGATCGCGCGGGCCACGGCCGCCTGCCGCTCGACCGGGATCGTCGTGTCGCAGTAGACGACGAACTCGCGCGGGGCGGAGGGCGGGTCGGAGCCGTCCTGCACCGAGAAGGTCACGCCGCCGCCGTCCTCGACCCGCAGCGGCAGGCCGGGGAACGCGGTGCGCAGGCCGAGCTCGAGGCCGGGCAGCGTCCCCCGCGACTGGGCGATCGCGGATGCGAAGCGCACCTCGTCACGGCGGTCGGCGAGCGACCGGCGCTCGTCCTCGGCGAGGCCGAGCCACGACGCCATCAGCGCCAGCATCGGCGCGGGCGCGGTGTCTGCGGCAAGCTGCGCAGGCATGCAGTCGAGGCTTGCCACCACCGGGTCGAGCACCTGCTCGAGGCTGCCGACGAAGCGCTGCGCGAGCCCCTCGGCGGCCGAGTCGAGCTTCGGCGGGTCGCTGTAGACCGCCGGCAGGTGCCCGCGCAGGTAGCGGCGCGCCGATGCCGCGGGCGGCGGCTCGATGTCGGCGTGCACCCGCTCCGGGCGGTGCATGACGACGGTCGCAAGCGGCTCGGTGGGGCGGCTCTGATCGGCCACCTCACACCTCCCTGTGGGCGGCCTTGACGATGTGCGTGCCCGACGCGATCAGCTCGTGAGGCGCGATCTCGAGGTGCGAGCCGAGCGCCTTGGGCTCCTGCTTGCCGGTGGCAAGGTCGGTCTCGTACACGCGCAGGATCTTGACGAACTCGACCCCGGGCACCTGGTGGACGACGCCGAAGAGCTCGCCCTGGTTGAGCGAGCGGCCGAACTCCCAGCCACCGCCCGGGCCGTGCGGATTGCCGCCGATCAGCGGGTTCAGATAGGTGTAGAGCATGCGCTCGATGTCGAGCTCGACGCGGCCCGGGTCGGCGCCGATCGCCGCCTGCACGTCGCAAACGACGCTCACGCCGCGCAGCGGCACCGGGGCGAGGTGGACGCGGGTGCCGACCATCCGGCGCGGCTCGAGGTGGGCCGCGACGATGCCGAGCAGCTCCTCGCCCGGCGTGAGCTCGGCCAGCTCGAGCCGGCGGGCCGAGTCCTCGACCATCGGCAGCAGCCGCAGCCGGATCAGGGCATCGTCGGGGTCGGGCGGGATGCAGAACACGCGCGCGACCTGGCGCGACGCCTCGCGGCACAGCGCCTCGAAGTCGTCGGCCGTCACCGCCCGGTAGCGCGTCCGCAGCTCGAGCGGGGCGCGCCTGCGGGCGTCGTCGAGGGTCTCGCCGTCGACGCCGCCCGTGGCCGCCACCGGGTTGGTGACGGCGGCGACGCCGGGGATCGACGACTTCAGCACCGAGAGCATCCCCGCCGCCAGGTTGCCGCGCCGGCCGCCGCCGGAGCGGTAGCCCGACATGCGCACGAGCGCGCCCTTGGGCGGCACCCGCCCGTACTGGCGCCACGTGCCGTCGCCCGCGTTCACCGCCGTCCCCAGGTGCACCTCGCCGGCGGCGGCGTCGAACAGGAAGTGGGCGTCCTGCGCCGTGCTCTCGGCGAAGCTGTCGACGCGCTCCCACCGCTCCCAGGTCTCCTCGCGCGGCGGCAGCACCTCGAGCGTCTCCGGGCCGGTGAGCGTGAGCGCCGGCGCGTAGCGCAGCCGGAACGTCTGCCCGGCCGTGCCGTCGCTCTCGCCCAGGAGCTCGGCCCGGCGGCGGGTGGCGTGCATCGCCGGGATGCGCGCGCCGAGCGCGCCGGCCGTGATCGAGTAGATCTCGGGCGGCAGGGTGTAGGCGGCCGCCACGTCGGCGCGGGTGAAGGGATCGACGCGGCACCGGATCCAATGCAGCTTGCGCTCGCCGACCGTCGCCATCCCGGTCGCGGCGGGCAGCTCGAGCTCGACGACGCCGCTGCCATAGTTGAAGCCGCCGGTGTGGTCTGCGAGCACCGCCGCCTCGCGCCAGCCGAGGGCGCCCTCGCCGGTCGAGTACTCCCATCGCAGGGGCGGGTCCTCGGGATCGACGCCGGCGCCGCGCGCCTGCGAGCACTCGACCGCGACGCCGACGATCAGCCGCGCGAGCGACGTCTCGAAGCCCAGGTAGAGCGCGTCGCCGGGCACGGGCGGGGCGGCGAACGGCGCCTGGTCACCGCCGCGCGGGCGGGCGACGCCCGAGCCGACCGGCACCTCGCGGGCGACGCCGTCATGCTCGATCAGATACGCCTTGGGCCGCAGCGCGGGGATGGTGAAGTCGGCCGCCGTCTGGAAGACGATCGACTCGTCGCGCGGCGTGCGCAGCGTGCCGACCTCGGTGTCCCACGCGGGCACGGGGACGGGCTCGGTCGCCGCCGCGGCGAGCCGGAAGCGCACCTCGGTCGCGGCCGGCGCGGGCGGCGCGAGCGTGATCCCGAGCAGCTCGAGCAGGGCCACGTGCAGCTTGTCGGGCACGCGATTCAGCCGGTAGACGAGCATGTCGGTCATCCACGCGAAGAGCTCGATCAGCGTGATGCCGGGATCGGACACGTTGTGCTCGGTCCACTCGGGGCAGGCGCGCGCGATGCGGGTGCGGGCCTCGTTCACGAGATCCTGGAAGCGGCGGTCGTCGAGCTCGACCTGGGGCAGGCTCACGGCGACTCCTCCTCGGACGGCACGAGATAGAACGGGTAGACCAGATTGCGAACGTCGTTCGTCGAGCGGATGCGGTAGGTGATGTCGATCAGCAGACGGCCGGCCTCGCGCTCGGACAGGTCGAAGTCGACCTGCAGCACCTGCGCGCGCGGCTCCCAGCGGTCGAGCGCGACGCGCACGTCGTGGTCGATGCGGCCCAGCGTGTGGCCGTCGATGCCGGAGAAGACGTGATCGTGGATCGCGCAGCCGAACGCCGGCCGCATCGGCCGCTCGCCCGGCATCGTGCCCAGGATGACCGTGATCGCCTCGCGGATGTCGTCGTCGTGCGTGACGAGCGCGACCGCGCCCTGGCGGTTCACCCGCATCGGGAACGCCAGGCCGGAGCCGATGAAGTCGCCGTGCATGCTCATCCGAGCGACACCTGCGCGCCGCTGACCGAGACGGTGCCGCTGGCCTGCACCGTGATGCTCGCGCCCTTGATCGTCAGGTCGCCGGTCGCCTCGATGGTCAGCGACGAGTTGGCCTTGACGTTGACGTTCTGGCCCTCGATCGAGGTGTCGTCGGTCGACTTCTGCGTGTGCTTGCCGCTCGCGGTGATCTCGACGTCGGCGTCGGTCTCGATCGTGATCGCGTCGGCGGCGTGCACCGACGCCTTGTGGTCGGAGCGAAGCGCGAAGGAGCCGTCGGTCTGGACGAGGTCGTCCCCGGGCTGGTCGCTGCCGTTCCAGAGCGAGCCGAGCACGTAGGGGCGGCGAACGTCGCCGTGCTCGAACGCGACCAGCACCTCGTCGCCCGCGATCGGCATCATCAGGAGGCCGCGCTCGCTGCCGGCCGCCGGCGAGGCGATGCGCGCCCACCAGCCCTCGATGTCGTCGCCGAGCGCCGGGTAGCGGACGCGGACGCGCCCCATGCCGTCGGGGTCGGAGTTCTGGGTGACGATGCCGACGACGACCGAGCCGCCCCAGCGCTCGACGGGCGCGGGGCTCAGCAGGTCGACCAGGCTGCGCGGCGAGCGCCCGGTGACCGCAAAGCGCGTCTCGTAGCCCTGGCCGACACGGTAGACGTGGCTGGCCGCGCTCAGCGTGTAGACGCCGCCGTAGAGCTGGCCGACGCCGTCGATCTGCACGCGCACGCCGGCGGCCAGCGCCGGATTGCCGCGGCAGGTGCCGTCGGCCTCGACGTAGGCGTTGGCCAGGCGCGACGCCATGCTGGTCGCAAGCGCGTCGGCCTCGTCGGAGGAGAGCACCGGCCGGTCGGCCATCGTCATCGAGCCGCCGCCCAGCGCCGAGCCGACGTCGCCGCGGTCGATGCCGATGTCGGAGTCGGGCGTGCCCGCCGACTGGCGCGACTCGATCACGTCCTTGGACGCGGGATCCCACGAGCGCACGACGACCTCGTCCACCTGCTGCACCCCGGTCACGCGCGGTCGGAACGTCCACAGGTCGTCGCCCCAGCGCAGCACCGGTGGCTCGTCGCCCCCGTCGCTCGTCGCCTTCTGGAAGCTGAGCGCGCCCTGGTCGACCGAGACCTCGAAGTCGATCCGGCGGGCGAGCCGCCACAGGAACTCCCAGTCGGTCTCGTTGTTCTGCTGCACGAAGTCGTGCACGTCGCCCGCGCTCGAGATGGTGCCGGCGTCGAGGCCGGCCCGGTCGGCGACCTTGGCCGCGATGTCGTCGGAGCTCATGTTCTGGTAGGTCTCGGTGGTGCGCGAACGGTTGAGGACGTGCGAGGCGTCGTAGCCGCGCGCGGCCAGCACCGCGCCGTGGCGGCCGAACTCCGGCTCGACGGCCGCGATCTGCCCGGACAGCACGAGCTGGAGCGAGTCGCCGCCCGCCGCCGCAAGCCGGATCTCGACCTGCGCGCCGACGGTGAGCGGGCTCGAGTCGATGTGCTCCAGGCGGGGGTCGGCGATGCGCAGCATGAAGGCGGCCGGCAGCATGAAGCGCTGGTCGGCGCGCACCTCGAGCAGGTTCGCCGCCAGGGTGGCGTCGAGCGCGTCGCCGTCGATCGTCACCTCGACGCCGGAGATCAGCGGCAGCGGGCTCATCGCTCGACCTTCGGCACGGTCAGGGTGCGGCCGCGCGGGAGCGCGAGCGGGTCGTCGATGCCGTTGGCCTCGGCGATCGCGCGCCACCGCGTCGGGTCGCCGTACATCGAGTGCGCGATCGACTGCAGGCTGTCGCCGTCGCGCACCGTGTGCATGCGCAGGCCGGCGATCCCGGCAGTGGTCGGGTTCTGGCGGGGACCACCGCCGGCGCCGACGACCTTCTCGACCTGGGTCAGCGTGAGGTCGGCGACCGCGCGCAGCGGGGTGCCGTCGACGTCGAACAGCGTGAAGCGCACGCGCAGGCTGGTGGCGACCGCCGTGAAGCTCGACACCTGCCCCCACGAGAACGTCACCGTCGGCGGGCGGGCGGTCTTCTTGCCCGACTCGACCTCGGGCTGCACCTCGAGCATCGTGAAGAGCTGGTCGGTGACGTCGGCGACGTCGTCGTTGTCGGTGTCGGCCGCGTCGAAGAGCAGCGTCAGCGTGAGCTCGCGCGGGTCGCCGCCGATGAACTCGCGCTGCGGGAACTCCTCGGAGAGCTGGCGGCCGTCGCTCCAGCGGTTGGCCTTGCTGACCGTGTAGTCGGTGGGGTTGAACCAGCACGTCAATGCGTCCTGCCCCTCGATCAGGAGCTGTGCCTGCTGGAACCCGGTGGTGGAGTCGGAGCCTGGCATGTCAGTCGGTGAGCACGAATCCGCGGTGGGCGATCTCGAGCGACTCGGTGGCGGCGGTGTGGGAGCGCGCGTTCAGTACCGGCCCCTCCCAGCGCACGGGAAACGCGCCCTCGAACCCCCACCGCCGCACCGGCGAGCCGTCGGGGCCGAGCAGCGAGACCGAGATGTTGCCGCGCTTGCCCGCCGACTGCGTCTTCAGGAACCAGTCCATCAGGCCGGTCTCGTGGGTGATGCCGCGGGAGAGGACGAGGTTGGGGTAGCGCATGCGGCCGCGCAGCTTGTGCACGAAGGCGTTCTGGCCGCCCTCGGCGTACTCCTCGATCTCGTACTCGGCGGCGAGCCCCTGGCAGTGGGCGAAGCGTCCGATCGTGCAGTCGTCGGCCGTGACCAGGAACCGCAGCCCGCCGACCGGGTCGGGCGTCTTGGAGCCCTTCTTGGTGCTGCGGTCGGAGCCGTTGATCGCCGTCATCACCTGCCGGCCGAGCTGTGTGGCGTCCTGCTCGGCCTTCTGGGCGGTCTGCTCGGCCTGTCCGGCCTGCTGCTCGGCGTCGGACACCTGCTGCTGGAAGCTCATGGCCACTCTCCCAGCAGGTTCCCCATCCGCTCGCGCTCGGCCAGCAGGTCGCGCCGCAAGCGGTCGACGACCTCCTCGTACATCTGCTCGTGCGCGGCGTCCTGTGCGCCCCGCTCTGCGGCCGCGGCGGCCCGTTCGGCCGCCGCCGCCGGGGCGGCGATCGCCGAGCGGTCGGGCACGTGGGGGACGTGCGGAACGTGCGGCATGTGCCCGTCGGCCGACGCGAGCGCGTGCCGGGCCTCGGCCTCGAGCCGGTGGGCGGCGCCGGCCGCCTGCTTCTCGAACTGCACGACCGCTCGGCCCGCGCGCGAGAGCTCGAGCGGCACCTCGGCGGCGGCGGCCAGCGCGGCCGCCTTGGCCGCCGCGGCGCCGGGAACCGCCGGCATGTGCGCGCCGCGGACGTCGCGCTCGGCGCTGCGCAGGCCGCGTCCGGCGGCCCGCTCGGCGCCCTGGAGCGCCGCCTCGGCACGGCGCACGACCGGGCGGTCTCCCAGCTGCTTCTCGAGCCGCTTGCCGAGGTTGGAAAGCTCCTTCTCGGGATCGCGCAGGGCGCCCTCGAGCCGGTGCTCGGCGCCCTCGACGCCGTGTGCGATCCCGCGCTCGAACGCCCCGACGCGGTGCACGTCGCGGGTCGCGGTGCGCACGAGCCCGGTCGTCGCCCGCGCGAGCGGCCGCACGAGCCGGGCCGCGCTTCGCAGCATGCCGCGCTCGGCACCCTCGGCCTGGTGCAGGAGCCGGCCCGGCTCGCGCTCGAGGTGATGCGCCTCGCCCCACGCGCGGCTGCGCAGCGACCGGCCCTCCCGCTCGAGATGGTGGGCCTCGCCCCATGCGCGGCTGCGCAGCGCCCGGCCCTCGCGCTCGAGGTGATGGGCCTCGCCGACCACGCGGTCGCGCACGCCGAGGGCCTCGCCCTTCAGGTGGTCGTACTCGTGCACGGCGCGGTCGCGCCACTCGCCGGCGTCCTTCTTCAGCTTCGACCACTCGCCGCGGGCAGCGTCGGCGACGCGGTGGCCGAGCGCCTCGACCTCCTTCACCTCCTCGTAGTGCTGCACGACGCGGGCGGCGCCGATGCCGACCCGGGCCGCGCGATAGGCCGAGGTGCCGCGCGAGCCGTGCTCGGCGGCCCCGCGCGCACCCTCGTGGATGTGGCGCACGACCACCTGCGAGCGCCGGGGCGGGCCCGGGTCGCGGATCACGTGCACGACCGGCCGCGGCGCGGCCGGCTCGGTGCGCTCGGCCTCGTGCGCGGCGTGGTAGCGCACGGCCTCCTCGTGGGCCGGGTCGGGCGTCGCGTCGGGCGTCTCTGCGGGAGCGGCAGCCGGGGTCTGCGGCGGGGTGCGCGAGAGCCGGAAGCGCGGCCCGACCTCCTCGACGGCGCTTCGCAGCTCCGTCCCACGGGCGACCGGCGGCCGCGGGCGCGTCACCTGCTCGGCCGGCGACTCGAGGAACGACGGCCGGTCGTAGTCGGCCGCGGCCCCGCCCGCGAACGGCACCCCCTCGGCGACACCGTCGCCGAACATCCACCGGGTGGCGAAGTCGCTCAGGCCCGACGCGGCGACCGGCGCCGCGACAACGGCCGCCGCAGCGGCAGGCCGGGGCGGGGCGAGCCGGCGCGAGGCGGCCATGCGCTTGGGGCGGCGCCGCTCGGTCACCGTCTCGGCCAGCCTGCGGTCGGCGGCGCGACGCAGCAGCCGCCGGCGCGTCAGGCGCGCGCCAAGCCAGCCCGGACCGCGGTTCTGTGCGAGCGGCGGCATCGGTCAGCCGCCCTCGCCGCGCGACCAGGCAAACGCCTGCGCCAGGTCGAGGAACCGGCGCCGGTCACGATGCTCGAGATCGAGGATCGTGTCGAGCTGCCAGTGGAAGTGGCCTGCGAGTTCGGCCGTCTCCGAGACCAGCATGTCGGGAGACGGCCGCATCATTCCCCCGACGCGACGTCCTCGATCTGGCTCAGGTCGACCTCGAACTCGATCCCGCACGCCGGGCAGTCGACCCGCCCGGCCGGCTCGCCGTCGGAGTTGATCCGCTCGTACAGGCGCTGGAGGTGGTCGAAGTCGGCGGCATAGAGGTTCTCGATCACCGCCGGCGTGATCGCCGTCAGATCGCCGATCCGGGTCACGACGCGGGCGAGCAGGAGCACCGTCAGGTAGGCGTCGTTCTCCCGCACCGCCGGGTCGCGCAGCGGCTCGAGCTCGTCGCGGGCGGTGGCGAGGCGCATGACGCCCTCGCGGTGCACCGTCCCCGTCGGGTCGAGGTGGCCGCGGGGCAGCGTGAACGCGTACTCGGTGCGCAGCGTTTGCGGTGCGACGGCCGCCATCACATGCGCTCCAGGCCCTCGTGGCAGATGTGGATCTCCTCGACGGCCACCTCGTTGCCGGATGCGTTCAGCGCCGAGCCGGTGTACTTGACCGGCCAGCCCTGGTCGAACTTCCACGTGGCGATCGTCTTGCCTGAGTAGTCGATCAGCGCGATGTTGCCGTCGACGCGGGCGTTGTCAGGCCCCTCCTGGATGACGGTCTGGCGCCACTTCCACACGTCGAGGCTCTCGTCGACGCCGCGCTTGAGGACGATGTGCGACCACACGGTCGCACCCGGCACGCGCCGGATCACGGGCCGGCCGTTGTCGTCGACCGAGTGCTGCTCGATCACCGTGGTCTCGGAGTCGAGGCCGGTGCATTCGCGGAACATGCCCACGCCCTCGTGCCCGCCCAGATCGAGGCGAAAGTGTGACGCGGGTCGTGGCTGCTTGGTTGGCATTGCGGTGCTCCCTTCCTACGGGCTTACGAGATCTCCGACGCGCCCGCGGTGTACTGGCTGATGCGGAAGATGACGAACTCGGCGGGCTTGACCGGCGAGATGCCGATCTCCATCACGACCTGGCCGGCGTCGATGACTTCGGGCGGGTTGGTCTCGCCGTCGCACTTGACGTAGAACGCCTCGTCCGGCGTCGCGCCGAACAGCGCCCCCTCGCGCCACGTGCGAGTGAGGAAGCTCGACACCGAGATCCGCAGGCGGATCCAGAGGCGCTCGTCGTTGGGCTCGAACACGGCCCACTGCGTGCCCTCCATGATCGACTCGGAGATGTAGTTGAACAGGCGGCGGACGTTCAGGTAGCGCCACTCGGGATCGCTCGAGAGCGTGCGCGCGCCCCACACGCGGATGCCGCGCCCCGGGAACGAGCGGATGCAGTTGATGCCGCGCTGGTTCAGGCCGCCCTGCTCCTCGTGCGTGATCTGGAACGCGAGCCCGTTCACGCCCAGCACGACCTCGTTGGCCGGGGCCTTGTGCACGCCGCGGGTGTTGTCGGTGCGCGCCCATACGCCGGCCATGTGGCCGGAAGGCGGCACCATGATCGGCCGCCGCGTCAGCGGGTCCATCACCTCGAGCCACGGGTAGTAGAGCGTGGCGAACTTCGAGTCGTAGCCGGCGGTATTCATGCGCCACTCGAGCACGTCCTGGGGCAGCAGGTCGGGCGGCGGGTCGAGGATCGCGATCCGGTCCTTGGCGTTCTCCGCGTGGGCCAGCATCTTGCCCTGGATGTCGCGGAACATCGTGTCGTCGCCGCCCTGGGAGATCGTCGCCAGATCGGGGATGCACAGCATCGTGATCTCGTCGACCGCCGCCAGGCCGCCCAGGCCGCGGCGATGGGCGACGTCGCCCTCGAACTCGCCCGGACTGACGGCGACCGCCTCGACGGCCGGCACGCTCAGCGTGTAGGTGCCCTCGCGCGGAGCGGCCTCGGCAGACGCGCCGCCGACCTCTTCGAGCGTCACCAGGGCGGAGCCCGCGTTCACCTTGGTGACCACGTTCTGGCGGCCCTTCTTGAGCGTCAGGCCGTCGAACTCCTCGCGCTGGGGGCCGGCGGTGACGACGACGCGGTAGGTGGCCTGCTCGGCCTTGCCCTCCTCGCCGCCGCCGCCGAGGGCCGGTGCCTCGGGCGTGATCTCGATCGAAACCTGGTCGGTGACGCCCTCGCGCGCTGTGGCGCGCAGGAGCTCGCCGTCGCCGCTCGCGGGCGGGAGCGCCGCCTGCGCCTGCTCGCCGCCGTCGGCACCGCCGACGCGGACGATCCAGCACACGCCGCCGCCGTTCTGGAAGAACCCGTAGACGGAGTGGGCCAGGTATGCGCCGGGCATGAACGGGCCGTTCTCAGGCTCGTTCGGGTCGCCGTAGAGCTTGGCGAACTGCGTCCAGTTGGAGATGCGCATCGGCCGGTTGACGGGGCCGCCGGGCGCGATGCCGACGAACGCGGCGACCGACGTCCCCACGCCCTCGATCGGCTTGGACTGGGCGGGGATCTCCTCGACGTAGACGCCGGGAGTCAGGTAGCTGGGCATCGTGCTGTCACCTTCCTTCGTTCACGCGCAACTCGTTCAGCAGGGCTCGCGACGGGGACACCGCGACGCGACGCGGCTCGGTGCCCGACCCGTCCAGGATCTCCATCTCACCCTCGTCCCGCGGCCACAGGATCACCTTGGTGCCGGGGACCGCCTCGCGCGCCTGGACGCCGATCTGCATGGCGAAGTGCGAGCTGCGGTCGAGCAGCAGCACGTCGGGCCGCAGCCGGCGGACGCGGTCGAGGATGTCGGGGGCGGCGCCGTTGCCGACGACCACATCCGCCCCGCCGCCCGTGAGGACGTCGGTCATCCCCACGAGGGCCACGGGCTCGAGGTTCGCGAGCAGCACGCAGGGGGGACGCGGGTGGGGGTCGGCCACAGGCGGGCAGTGTGGCGGGCGCGATCGGCGCCGGCCAGAGGATCTCGGGCAGCGCTTCGAGCATCTGCGCCTGCCCGACAGGGCAGGTCCCGAATCAGCGCAGCGTGACGGCGATCTCCTCGCCCGGGACGGTGACCGTGACCTGCGCGTCCGCCCCCGACGCCGCGCGCACCTGCAGGTCGTGGCGGCCCGCTCGCACGGACGCGAGCGTGAAGCGGCCCCCGGCGTCCGTCACCGCGAAACCGCCGGTCTCCGGCAGCACGACCCACGCCCCGGCGGCGGCGGCGCCGTCCTTGGCGCGCACGGTGCCGGAGATGCGGTGCAGCTCCTCGACGCCCGCCGCCGGGCGCCCGCGCGTGCCCATCCGCAGCGTCTGTGTGCGCACCGGCGGAGCCTGGTCGACCTCGCCGCCCGGGCGGCACCACACGCCGACGCCGTAGTCGACCGACGCCTTGTGCCGCCCCCCGAGCGCGGCCCAGAACGCGGCCCCGAAGCCGTCGCCGGGCGGCTGGGCAACGCGCGTCAGCAGCTGGTGCTCATGGGCCCAGTCCTCGGCGAGCGCGCCTGTCCGCACGTCGTCGGGCAGCGCCGGGTGCGCGTAGGCCACCGCGAGCGCCGCGGAGAGCAGGCCGTGCTCGTCCTCGGGGGTGTCCGCCCACGCGGTGATGACGTAGGACACGTCGATCAGCACGGGCGGCGGCCGCTCGATCGTGCGGCCCCCCACCTCGGCCTGCTCCCACTCGACGCGGCGCTCTGCGCGCGACTCGGCAAGACCGTATAGATACAGGTTGAGTGCGGGTGCGGTGAGCGCCTCGGCCCACGTGGCGGTGGGGGCGGCGAAGGAGACACCGGTGCCGTCGGCGCCACGCTCGCGCAGCCCGCGCTCGAAGAGCGCACGAATCGCCTCGTCGAGATCGCCGAGCACGGTGTGCAGTCCGCCCGTGGTGGCCATGGCGTGCACGCCGGGCACGCTACCGCACCGCCGGGATGGGCAAACGGGCAGTCAATCGGGAAGGCCGGGTGCCCTCCTGGGCGATGCCGGCCCGTGGCCGGCCGGGCGGCGCTACGGCCTGACGTCGGCCCGCAGGATCTTTTCGGAGTAGAACTTGGCCTCGCCGGCGCTCATCCCGACCAGCAGCCGGTGCAGCGCCCGGTCGGTCGCGATGCGCGGCGGATCGCGCTCGATCAGGCCGTGCGGCCGGTTCAGCCACCGCGCCAGCTCGCGGACGAACTGCGCCACCTGGCGGTCCTTGAGGTTCACGCGCGCGTAGGTGTACACGCTCCCTCGATCACCGCGGAGCCCCGGAGGGCGTTGCTCTTCCATCGCCCCACCATAGTGGCCGGCACCGGCTCATGCTCAGACGGCCGTCATCCCCCCGTCGGCCGCCCACACCGCGCCGGTCACGTACGGCGTCAGGTCGGATGCGAGGAAGGCGATCACCGCGGCCACCTCCTCGGGCTCGCCGGGGCGGCCGAGCGGGATGCCGCGCAGCAGCGTCTCGGCGTCGGACGGCGTGACCCAGTTGGTCATCGGCGTGTTCGTGTACCCGGGGATGACGCCGTTCACGCGGATGCCCTCGGCCGCGTAGTCGGCCGCCATCACGCGCACCAGCCCGTAGACGCCCCCCTTGCTGGCGCTGTAGGCGTCGTAGCCCGGCGCAACGCCGTAGAGGCCGGTAGGCGAGCACGTGCACACGACCGCGCCGCCCCCGGAGGCGAGCAGCGCGCGGATCCCGTGCTTGGCGGCGAGGAAGATCCCGGTCAGGTTGATGTCGATCGTGCGCTTCCACACCTCCAGCGAGAGGCGGTCGGCGCGGTCGTCCTGGCCGGCGAGCTGGACGCCGGCGTTGGGGACGATCACGTCCAGGCCGCCCCAGGCCGATGCCGCCCGCTCGACCGCGGCGGCGACGTCGTCCTCGCTGGTGACGTCGGCACGCAGGACGAGCGTCTCGCCACCGCCGGCCGCCGCGATCTCGGCGGCGACGGCTGCGGCCGCGGCCTCGTCGAGGTCGATCAGGCCCACCCTCGCGCCCTCGGCCGCGAACCGCAGGGCGGCGGCGCGGCCCATCCCGCTGCCGGCGCCGGTGATCACCGCACGTTTGCCTTCGAGCATGCTCACGATCCCCTCCTCCTACTCACCGACGTATGCGGTGACGTTGATCTCGACCCGGATGCCGGGCACCTGGCGCAGCCCGCTGCCGACCGTCGTCCGCACCGGACGCGGCTCCGCAAACCGGCGTGCGTACACCGCGTTGAAGCGCGGGAACTCGGTCTCGTCGAGCAGGTGCACCGTTGCCTGGACGACGTCGGCCAGTGTGGCGCCGCCCGCCTCGAGGATCGCCTCGATGTTCGAGATCACGACCTCGGTCTGCTCCTCGATCGTCTCGCCCTTCACCTGCGCGGTGACCGGGTCGATCGGGCCGCAGCCGGTGACGAACACGAAGTCGCCGGCGCGGATGCCCTGCGAATAGGCGCCGAGCGGCGGCCCGGCCTTGTCGGTCTGGATCACCTGCTTGGGCATGTGCGTCCTCCTATCGGGTCTTCCCCCGGGCTGCGATCGGCCAGACGGCCTCGACGACGTCGTCGCGCACACCGACGAGCGCGTCGGCGAGGTTGACCGACGTGCACACGTGGTAGGGCACAAACCGCAGCTTCTGGCCGACCTCGACCGAGACGCCGTCGCCCAGACGCACCATCCCGTGCTCCTCGGTCGTGCGCATGACGGCCGCGTCGACGCCGACCGCGCGCGCGATCTCGTCGCCGCCGCTCGCGACCCCGCCGCGGTCGCCGCTGAACGTCTTCGTGCCGGCGTCGACCGTCGTCCAGCCGGCGCGCCGCGTGCTGATGACCGTGGCGAGCACGCAGAGCGCGACGTCGGCGGGCGTGGCTGCGCCGTAGCCGACCTGCATCGCGTCGAAGAAGACATAGGTGCCCGCCCGCACCTCGGTCACGCCGGGCACCTCGGCCACCCCGGGCCCGGTGATGGTGCCGCCGGCGCTGACCTGGGCGATCGGGAAGCCGTCGGCGCGCAGCCGCTCGGCGACGTCGACCATGATCCGGCCCTCCTCGCGGCCGGCGTCGGCGTTCGACATCCGCGCCAGGCGCTCGCTGAACTTGCCGCGGTGGGTGGTCACGCCCTCGAGCTCGAGCCCGGGCAGCTCGGTCAGAAGGCCCGCGAACGCCGCGATCCCGCCGTCGTCGTCCGGGGACAGACCGACGCGGTTGAGGCCGGTGTCGATCTCGATGTGCGCGCGGATCACGACCCCCTCGGCGACCGCCGCCGCGCTCAGGCCGCGCGCCTGGACGTCGCTGTCGACGTTGACCGCCATGCGCGCCCGAGCCGCCATGCGCGCCACCCGCTCCCACTTGTCGCGGCCGACGGTGGGATACGCGATGACGACGTCGGTGCAGCCCGCATCGACGAACACCTCGGCCTCGGTGGGCTTGGCCGCCGCGATGCCGCACGCCCCGGCCGCGAGCTGCATGGCCGCGATCGCCGGCGACTTGTGGGTCTTTATGTGCGGCCGCAGCCCGGTGCCGTTGCGGTCGGCCATCGCCTGCCACGCGGCGATGTTCCGCTCCATGCGGCCGATGTCGACGATGAGCGCCGGCGTCGGCACCTCGGCGACGGCCATCCCGGGCTCGACGTCGGTCATCACCCGTCCTCCAGCGTGGTGCACTCGATCCTCACGCCGTGCATCGGCACGCCGGCGGGGAACCCGGCCGGGCGGCCGCGGCCGCTCCCGAGCGGCGGGACGGGCTCGCCGGGCGGGCCCAGCCGGCGCAGCTCGCACTCGACGTCGTCGACGCCGAAGCAGATGTGATGCAGCCCGTCGCCGTTCTCGGCCACCCACCGCGCCAGCGGGTGGTCCGGGTCGAGCGGCTCGACCAGCTGCAGATAGGTGTTGCCGAGATCGAGGTAGGTCAGGCGCACCGGCACCTCGGGCGGCTCGTCCACCGCCACCACCGCGAGCCCGAGCCGGTCGCGGAAGTGCAGGAGCGCGGCCTCGGTGTCGGCAACTGCGACGGCGACATGATCGAGACGGCGGATCATCGCGGCGGAACGGTAGCGGCGGCCCGTGGCCCGATCGCGGCCACGACGTCGGCGAGCAGGCCGGGGCCGCCGACGTTGCCGGGCACGACGACGTAGTCGGTGCCCTCGGCGAGCCGCCACAGCGCGACGCCGGGCAGGATCGGCCCGATCACACGTGCCACCCGGGCATCCAGCCCGGCGCGGGCGGTCACCGCCGCCGTGATGCCGCCCTTGGCGACGACGACGCCGGCGCGCACCCGGCGGGCGACCTGCGCGAGCGCCGTCGCAACCCTCCGCTGGCCGTCCGGATCGGCCAGCGTGGGGTCGCGGACGCGCCCGGTCGCCACGACCGCAAGCCCGAGCCGGTCGATCCGTTCGCGCGCCGCCTCGGCCAGCCGGTCGACCTCGGCGCTCCACGCATCGCCAGCGAGCGCGCGCACGTCGGCCGCGACCGCCGCCCCGGGATACGCCTGCACGAGCGCCTCGAGCTGGACGGTCGAGGCGCGCACGAACGACCCGCACAGGACGAGCACACCATGATCGCCGCGTGGCGCCGCGGCGGAAGCCCGTGCACCCGATCCCGTGAGCACGGCGGCGAAGGCCGGCGCGCAGCGGACGATGGCCTCGATGCGAGCCTCCTCGGCGGCCCGCAGGCCGCGCGCAATCGTGCGCAGGTCGGCATCGGTCTCGGCGTCGGGGATCACCGCCGCGGGCCGGCCCAGCGCAGCCGCTGCCGCGATGGCCGCGGCGACGTCGTTCGCCCCGGCGGAGCGGCGCAGGCGCTCGAGCGGAACGCGCACGGCGTCCGCCGCCGCGAGCCGGCCGCCGCTGCGCTCCTCGGCCCAGCCGGCCAGGTCGGAGCGGGAGTAGGAGAGATCCCCGTCGCGCGCGTACTCGGTCTCGTGCAGCGGGACGCGCGCGCCGTCGCGCTCGATCAGGTGCACGCCGCCGATCGTGACCCGGCCGGCCGCCGGAAGCGCGGGGACGAGCAACAGGGGCACCGCGCGGTCGCCGGCCACCACCGCCCGCAGCGCGTCGTACTCCTCCCACACGTGTGCGCGCAGGGTGCTGTCGCCACGCAGCACGAGCCGCGCCCGCGGATGCCGGGCCCGGGCCGCGGCCGCCGCCGACGCCACCAGCGCCGCGGCTTCGGCGCCGGAGTGCGCGCGCGAGTTGGTCAGCATGTGGGCGGTGCGCTCGTCGGCACGCACGCCGTCCCACACGCCCGGGTCCGACCAGTCGAGCACGACCAGCACGTCGCTCACCGCCTGCGTCCCGGTCGGATCGTCGTCCAGGACGACGGTGATCATCGCGCCAGATCCCCGCCGGCGGCCATCTCGGCGGCGATGCCGATGATTGCGTCCTCCTGCCCGACGACGACGCGGCGCTTGCCGAGCTCGACGATGATCTCGCGCGGATCGAGCGAGAAGCGCTCGCCGGCCCGGATGGCGTGCAGCAGGTAGCTGGCGGGGACGGCGGCGTAGCCCATCGTCGCCGTGAGCCGGTCGATCACGATCGGCCGCTGCATCACCTGGGCGCGCACGACCTCGTCGGCGACGTCCTGCAGCGCCCACAGATCGATCCCGGTGGCAATGCCCATGCGCTCGAGCACGGCGACGAGCGCCTCGGTCTGGGTGTTGCCGGCGCCGGCGCCGAGGCCGGCGAGCGAGGTGTCGACCAGGCTCGCGCCCTCCTGCACCGCGGCCGCCGAGTTGGCGACGGCGAGCGAGAGATTGTTGTGCTCGTGCATGCCGACGGCGACGTCGCCGGGCAGGACGGCGCGCATCGCCGCGATCCGGCTGCGCACGTCGTCCGGCAGGAAGGCGCCGGCAGAGTCGACGATGAAGACGCCGGTGCTGCCGGCGCCGGCGACGACCTTCGCGGCCTCGGCCATGCCCGCCGCGTCGAGCAGGTGGGCGGTGTTCAGGTGGCTGTGCGCGGTCATCCCCAGCTCGCGCGCCAGCCGGAGGTGCTGGAGGCCGATGTCGGCCTCGGTGCACACGGTCGAGACGCGCACCACCGTCGCCCCCGCGTCGCGGGCCACCTCGAGGTCGCGCTTGGTGCCGACGCCGGGCAGCAGCGCGACCGCGATCTCGGCGCGCTTCACCACACCCGCAGCCGCCGCCAGCAGCTCGGCGTCGGAGTGCAGCGGACGGCCGTACTGGAGCGAGTCGGCACCGAGGCCGTCGCCGTGGCCCACGGCGATCGCCCACACGCCGGCGCGGTCGAGCGCCGCCGCGATCGTGCGCACCTGATCGGTGCGGTACTGGTGCGCGATCGCGTGCGAGCCGTCGCGCAGGGTCGTGTCGACGATGCGGACCGCGGGCGTGCTCACGCCGCCTCCCCCGCGTGCAGCTCGGCGACGCGGACCGCGGCCGAGGTCATGATGTCCAGGTTGCCCGCGTACGGGGGCAGGTTGTCGCCGGCGCCCTCGACCTCGACCATCACCGTGGCCACACCATCTGCGAACAGCGGCCCGCCGGTGAGGCGGTATCCGGGCACGTAGGCGGCGACGGCCGCCACCGCCGCGTGGATCGACGCCTCGATCGCGGCATGGTCGGCGTCGCCGACCTCGGCGTAGATCGTGTTGCGCATCATGATCGGCGGCTCGGCCGGGTTCAGGATGATGATGGCCTTGGCCCGCTGGGCGCCGCCGATCGTCTCCAGGCCGCGCGCCGTCGCGGCGGTGAACTCGTCGATGTTCTGGCGCGTGCCCGGCCCGGCCGAGCGCGATGCCACCGTCGACACGGTCTCCGCATACGGCAGCGGGGCGACGCGACTGATCGCCGCCACCACCGGGATCGTCGCCTGGGCGCCGCACGTGATCAGGGTGACCTCGGGGGCGTCGGCGTGCTCGGACAGGTTCACCGGCGGCACCACCGCCGGGCCGAGCGCCGCCGGCGTCAGGTCGACGCTGCGGATCCCGCGGGCGGCCAGCAGGCGGGCATGCTCGGGGTGGGCGGCGGCCGACGTCGCGTCAAAGGCGAGGTCGATGCCCGGCACCTGATCGAGCAGGTCGGCGAGGCCGAGGTGGGTGACCCTGTGGCCGCGCTCGCGCGCG
Organism: uncultured Actinomycetes bacterium; assembly: GCA_963825325.1. GTDB lineage: Bacteria > Actinomycetota > Thermoleophilia > Gaiellales > JAICJC01 > JAICJC01. The sequence continues at coordinate 100,174 of CAWGSU010000005.1, read as the reverse complement.
CGGCGCAGACCGTCGGAGTCCGGGTCGATGCCCGCCATGCCGACGAGCTCGAGCAGCGGGCTGCGCTCGACCTTGATCATCAGGTCCGCGCCGATGTTCCCGGTGCCGATGATCGCCACCCGGACGCGTGGGCGCGGGGGGCTCATGCCCGCGTCGGGACGCGGATGCGGCGGGCCGCGTGGGCGATCGGGACGCGACCGAACCGGTCGAGCCGGAACGGCTCGAGCAGCGGCGGACGGCGGCCGGTGGTGATCATCTCGGCCAGGGCCTTCCCGGACGTCGGCGCCAGGGTCACGCCCTGCATCGCATAGCCGGTCGCGATGTAGGCGTTCTCGAGGTCGCCGGCGCGGTCGAGGATCGGCAGGCCGTCGGCGGTGATCGGCCGCATGCCGGCCCACTCCGACTCGATCGCGGGCGACTTCCACGGCTGGAACGAGCGCCGCGCGCCCGCGACGATCGAGTCGATCCGGCGCCGGTCGAGGCGGTTGTTGATGCCGCTGAACTCCATCGTGCCGCCGATGCGGATGCGGTCGCCGAACGGCGTGCAGCCGACATGGACGTCGACGAGCAGGATCGCGTGCGCCGGCACCACCGTCGGCTGGATCGAAAAGCTGTAGCCCTTGCCGGGCTCCATCGGGATCGAGATCCCGATCGAGCGCAGAACGGGCGTCGACCACGAGCCCGCCGCCACAACGACCGTGTCCGCCTCGACGTCGCCGGCGGCCGTGCGCACGTGGGTCAGCCGGCGGCCCTCGCGCACGAGCTCGAACACCTCGGCACCCTCCTGGATCTCGACGCCGTCGCGGCGCAGAACGGCGGCGAGGCCGGCGGTGAACGTGTCCGACCGCACGTGCCAGTGCTGCTCGATCAAGAAGCCGGCGACGACCTCGTCGGACAGGGCCGGCTCGAGCGCGTGCAGGTCGCCGTCGGTGACGACGTCGTCCGGGAGCACGTAGCCGAGGTCGCGCATCGGCGCGAGCTTGGCGAGCTCGGCCCGCGCGTCGGCGGCGCTGCGGGCGGCGTAGACCATGCCCTGCTTGTGCAGCTCGAACTCGACGCCGTCCGCCTGCATCTCCTCCACAAGGTCGAACACGTCGTGCCCGAGCCGCGCGATCGCCGCGGTGCCATGGGCGTGGTCGCGCTCGTTGCAGTACGTCCAGAAGCGCAGGATCCACGGCGCGAGCCGGCTCCACTCGCCGGGCTTGAAGTAGAGCGCGGAGTCGCGGTCGAACAGCGCCCGCATCCCGTAGAGGGTGAGGCCCGGCTCGGGCAGCGGCCCCGCCTGGGCGGGGCACAGCCAGCCGCCGTTTGCGAACGAGGCGCCCGAGCCGACGCGGTTTGACTCGACGATCGTGACGTCTTCGCCGAGCTTGCGCAGATAGTAGGCGCAGCAGAGGCCGGCGACGCCGCCGCCGACGATGACGATCTTCCCGCTCATCCGCCGCCCTCGCCGATCGCGGCAGTGACCTGGAGCTCGATCAGGATGCCCGGCACGGCGAAGCCCGCGACGACCGTGGTGCGCGCCGGCCGCGGTGGCGCAAAGCGCTGCGCCCACACCTGGTTCCACTCGCCGAAGTCGCCGGCGTCGGCCAGGAAGCACTCGACCCGCAGCACGTGATCCCAGTCCGTCCCGGCCTCGGCGAGCACCGCCCCGATGTCGCCCAGCACGATCTGGGCCTGCTCGGCGAAGGTCGCGCCGACCACCTGGAGCGTCGCCGGATCGACCGGCGCCCGGCCGGACATGTAGAGCAGATCGCCAAAGCGGACGGCGTCGGCGATCATCGGCTCGGCGCCGCCCATCGTCGACCCCGCCCCGACCTGGATGTGACGCAGGCTCACGATGCGTCTCCCCGGCGCCCGGCCGCTGGTCTGATCACCGGCTCAACGTAGCACAACGCAGGGGGGTCGGGTATCCTTTGCAGATGCGGGCGGAACCGGCCAAGGTCACACTTTCCCCCGCCCCCCGCAGAAAGCTCTCCGAGACGGTCGCCGAGCAGCTGCTCGCCGCCGTGCGTGAGCTGCCGCCGGGCACGAAGGTGCCGTCCGAGCGCGAGCTGACCAAGGAGCTCGGCGTCGGCCGCTCGACCGTGCGCGAGGCCCTGAACGGCCTGGCGATGCTCGGCGTCGTCGAGATCCGCCACGGCCAGGGCGTGTTCGTCACCGACCAGCCGGTGCCGGTCAGCGAGCCGGTCGCGATCGACGCGGCCCTGGAGCAGGGCATCACGCACGAGTTCATCGAGGCGCGGCTGATCGTCGAGGTCGAGGTGGCGCGGCTGGCCGCCCGCCGGCGCACCGACGACGACCTGGCCCGCCTCTCGGCGGCGCTCGAGGAGCAGGAGCGGCGCCTGCGCGGCGACCTGGACGCGCTCGTCGACGTCGCCGCGTCGTTCAACGTGCTCCTGGCCGAGGCCGCGCACAACGAGGTGCTGAGCGCGATGATCCACTCGTTCATGGCGCTCATGATCGAGCGCGGCCCGCGCGTGTACAGCCTCGACGGCTTCCGCGAGTGGGACATCCAGGAGCACCGCGGGCTCTACGAGGCCGTCCGCGACCGCGACGCCGACCGCGCGGCCAGGCTGATGCGCGAGCACATCGAGGAGCTCGCCCGTCGCTACCGCGCCGTCGGCGCATACTGAGGCGTCAGTCCGCGTAGGTATCGACCTCGAATGACGTGAAGCCGTGGTCGACGTTCGTGTTGCTCACGAAGAAGTTGAAGCCGACCCCGGGCGCTCCCTCTGAGAAGACGTCATCGGTGGCCGAGATCACCTCGACGCCGTTGATGAATCCGCGTATCAGGTCCCCTTCTATCGAGGCTTCGACGACGTCGCCGTCCTTCACGCCGAACTCGGCCCCGACCTTGCGCGCAAGCGACGTGAAGTCGCCGATCGCGCCGTTCCAGCGCACGATCTCGGCGTAGCCCTCGTCGGTCTTGAGCGCCCGCCAGAAGACCTCGTAGCCGGTGCAGCTGTGCGGCGTGATCGAGCTCCGCAGGCGGATCTCGACCTCCTGGAAGTACCTGTCCGTCGGGTTGCGGCAGAACACCGTCGCCTTGCCGTGCTGGTTGCGCCCCCACTCGCCCGAGAGCACCGCCGTGGGGTCGTCGTAGTCGCCGGCGGTGCCGGAGTCGTCATCGCCCGCCTCGTCGTGCACCTGCTCGGCACGGCGCTCGGCGACGGTCATGCGCGATACCTTGCCGCAGACCTCGCCGCCGTTCTGCGTCATGCAGTCGATCCAGTCGATCCCGTCGGTCTGGCCGTTGATCCACATGCCGCCCTCGGAGATCGGATCCTCGTCGTTCTCAAACCGTGTGCGATATGACCTCACGGGTACGCGCTGCTCACTCATGCTTGCTCCTCGAGTTGCTCTATCGAACGGGCCCGACGCCGGCGGTGGCGCTGCCGTAGCGGCCGAGCACGGGCCAGACGTCGACCACGACGTCGTCACGGACGACGTGGTAGATGTCGTAGTAGTTCACGGTCGTCGGCGAGTAGCCGGGCATCAGCTCGACGCGGTCACCGACGCCGAGCTGCGAGTCTGCTGCGAGCTCGAGCGCGGTGTGCTCCTCGTGGATGAAGTGCTCGCCGTGCGCATACATGATCACGCCCTCGCCGCTCACCACCTCGGGTAGCGTGCGGTCGATGCCGATCGACTTGCGCCCGCAGTCGAGGATGGCGACGTTGCCGTGGCGCGAGATCACGGTCGTGAGGATGGTGAGCGCGGGGTCGAACCCCGGCGCCAGGTTGCGATGGAACGCGTCGCTGAAGATGTAGGAGCCGGCGTGGATCTCGGTGATGCGCGGGTTCGCGCCGGTGATGTCCCACGTGCCGAGACCGCCCGCCGCGACCACGTCGGCGCAGTGGCCGTGCTCCCCGAAGGCGTCCACGACCTCGAGCAGCACGTCGTTTGCCGCCCTGCACTTCTCGATGCGAAGCGCGCGGTCGGGCTCGAGCATGCAATGGCCCTCGTAGCCGAGCACACCCCGCAGCCGCAGCCCGGGCCGGCGCTCGACGTCGACGGCCAGGTCGAGCGCCTCCTCGACCGAGCGCACGCCCGAGCGGTGCAGGCCGACGTCGACCTCGACGATCGCATCGATCACGCTGCCCGCGCCCGTGGCGGCCTCGGACAGCTCGGCGACGTTGGCCGCGCTCTCGACGGCCACCGTCAGGCTGCCGATGCCGGCCAGCCGCGCCGCCTCGGCCGCCTTGATCGGCCCGACCGCCTGGTTTGCGACCAGCACGTCGGTGAGGCCGTCATCGATCATGGCGCTGGCTTCCCAGATGGTGGCGGTGGTGAGGCCGATCGCGCCCGCCTCGAGCTGCATCCGGCCCAGGGCCGGGCTCTTGTGGATCTTCGCGTGCGGCCGCAGCGCCGCCGGCAGCGGCGCCATCCGCCGGGCCATCTCGGCCAGGTTGCGCTCGACCCGGGGCAGGTCGAGGATCAGGGCAGGGGTGGCCGGAGCGTCGCGCGGTTGACCGATCATGCGCCGCGCGACGTCCAGCCGCTGCTCGACCTCGTGCACCTAGACCACCGGCCGGTGTTGCAGCTCCTCCGCGGTCTCGGTGCGCTCGTGGATCACCGCACCCGCCTTCTCGAGCCAGGACTCGTCACCGCGCATCTTGAGCCAGAACAGCACACCGATGCCGATGACGAACCAGATGGCAACGATGAACGGCGAGTAGTTATACGGATGCGCCGGGAACGGGTTGAACGACTTGTAGAGCGAGTAGATGAGCACGATGCTCGTGCCGACCGGGAAGATGAAGTGCAGGAACCAGTTGAACTCCGACCGCCGCTCACGCCAGTAGTACGCAACGACGCCGAGGTTTGCGACGACGTAGACGAAGATCACGGCGATCACGAGCACGAAGCCGAGCGTGAGGATGAAGAGCTTCTGCGGGCCGAGCCACTGGCCGAGCGCGAGCCCGAGCACCATCGACAGCACGAACTGTGCGGTCACGGCGGTGGTCGGGGTGCGTCGGGTCGGATGCACGGTGCCGAACGATGAGGGCAGCACACCGCTGCGGCCCATGCCGTACCACATGCGCGTGGCCACGTTCTGGCAGGCGAGGCTCGCGCCGATCACCGACGTGAACATCGCGAGCAGAGCGAGCCACCACAGGCTGCCCCACACCCGGTGCGCGATCACGAGCGCCGGCAGCTCGGGCGATGCGATCAGCTTGTTCAGGTTGTTGACGCCCCAGCCGATGACCTGGCCCCAGATCACGATGACGAGCATCGCGCCGATGATGGCGATCGACGCCATCGTGGCGCGGGGGACGTTGCGGCGCGGGTTCTCGGTCTCCTCCGCCAGCGGCACCGCCGCCTCCCACCCTGTCAACCCCTGCACGGTGAATACGATCGCGAGCGAGAATCCGCTCGAGGTGGCGATGTTCCCGGGGTTGAAGCCATACGTGAACGACTGGAACGTGAAGCCACCCGGGCCGGGATCGAAGAGGCCCCACAGGCCGAGTGCGAGCACGATCAGGAACTCCATCGCGCCGACGATCACGATGGTCTCGATCGAGAGCGCGATCCCGAGGTAGCCGATGAGCGCGATGATCGGAAGGCCGACGATGACGAGCATCCACCAGTGGAACCACGTCCAGCCGTAGTTCGCTTGGAACTCGCCCTCGAAGATCAGGCCCAGAAACGCCAGCGACGGGCCGGCGACGATGGGTGAATAGAACACGAACATCCAGCCGGTGAGGAACCCGAGGCGCGGGCCGAGCGTGCGGCTGACGTACGTGTAGTAACCCCCCGCGGAGGGGAAGTTCTTCGCGAGCTGCACGAGGCACATGCCCAGGATGAGCACGATGCCGAAGCCGATCAGATACGCGAGCGGCGCGTGACCGCCGGCGAAGCTCACAATGGTCTGGGTGAAGAAGAAGGCCGCGATCGCGGGCGCGATGTGCGTGACGTTCTGCATGACCGCGCCGGTGAGGCCCACCGCCCCTGCGCGAAGCTCAGTCTCGGCGACGTACACGTTGCCTGGCTGCTCGACGAAATCTCCTGAATCTGGGGGAGTGCCTGCGCTTGCCATACCTCTCCTCTCAAACGGTCGGGTGAGAGTCTTTGGGCTTGGACATGGCCGAGCTCACTGGTCTGATCACCGGCTCAGGCGATAATCTCAAGGGCCATTCGGTTTGTCAAGACGCCGAAATCGGCGCCGTCCCGGGCCGAACTCAGAGGTTGCCGACGCCCTCGGGAAGCACCTGCCCGCCGTCGATCACGATGGTCTGACCGGTGATGTAGCCCGCCTCCTCGGAGGCCAGGAACCGCACCGCCCAGCCGACCTCGGCGGGCTCGGCGAGACGCTTCATCGGGATCGAGCGCACCATGTCGGCGATGAACTCGGAGCCGAACGACTCGATCCCCGGTGTACGCACGTTGCCCGGCTGCACGGCGTTGACCGTGATGCCGTCGGCGACGACCTCGAGCGCGGCGCTTCGCATCAGCCCGAGGAGGGCCGCCTTCGACGCCGCGTAGTGTGAGAGCTCGGGCGCGCCGACCAGTGGGCCGGTGATCGATGACGTCAGCACGATGCGCCCGTAGCGCTGCTTGTGCATGGCCGGCAGGCACGCCTGCATGGTGTGCAGCGCGCCCTTCACGTTGACGGCCATCACCCGGTCGAATTCGGCGTCCGCCATGTCGGCGATCGACGCTGACGGGTAGATGCCGGCGTTTGCGGCCGCGATGTCGATCCGGCCATAGCGCTCGAGCACCTGCGTCGCCATCGCGTCGACTGCCGCCCGGTCGACGACGTCCGCCGCGACGGCCATCGCATCGTGACCCGCTGCGCGCAGCGCCTCCGCCGCGCGCGCGCCGGCCGCCGCCTCCCGGTCGACCACGACGACGTGCGCACCATCCTGCGCAAGCACCTCGGCGATGCCGAGGCCGACGCCGCTCGCCGCTCCGGTCACCACGGCCACCCGGCCCTCGAGGGTCTTCATCAGAGCACCGCGATCGGGTTGAAGGGCGAACCGGTGCCGCCCTTGACTCGCAGCGGCGCGGCAACGACGAGGAACTCCCACCGACCCTCCTCGTCGCACGCGCGCGCGATGTCCTCGAGCTGCAGGCTGTCCGAGACGACCATCCCCATCGCCGTCACCTGCAGCGGGTGGATCGGATAGAGCATCTCGTCGACCGTGCTCGGCACGGTCTCGCCGTCGCCGTCGGGCAGGAAGGCGGCGATGCCCCGCTCGTGCATCCACGGAATCGTGTCGACGTGCAGGCCCGCCTTGCCCTCGCCGTCGTAGCCGTTGTCCCACGCGCCGAGCTCGATGCGGCGGCGGTGGTGGCCGGTGCGGAACACGAAGATATCGCCCTCGCCGAGCCGCACACCTTCGGCGCGCTCGATCTCCTCGAGCTCGGCCCGCGACACGGCGTCGCCGGGCTCGAGCCACTTCACCCCCCGGTAGCGGGGGACGTCGAGGAGCACGCCGCGGCCGATGACGCCCCGCGAGTAGTCGTCCATGTCGAGCACCAGCGAGCCCTTGCTCGTGACGAGCGACGCGGGGCGGCCGCCGTAGAGCAGCCCGTCGTATGAGATGTGGTTGAGCGCATCGATGTGCGTGTGGCAGTCACCGTGGCTCTCCATGCCGAGGAAGCACATCGAGAAGCGCAGCTTCCCGGAGCCGATGTCCCAGTCGTGCATCTGAGTCATGTGATGGATCGCCGGGCTCGGGTTGTCCGGACCGGCGACGGTGTTCACCGGGATCGCCATCGACACGTGCCGCCCCGCCGTGACAAGCGCGCAGGCGCGTGTGACGTGCTCGGGCGTGATCAGGTTCAGGGTGCCGAGGATGTCGTCGTCACCCCAGCGGCCCCAGTTCTTGACGGACTCGAAGATCGCCTCGAACTCGTCGAGCGAGACGTTCGGCGCGCGGTGCGGGGTATCGGTCATGGTGCGGGTCCTTCCGGCAGGTTCGGGAGCCAGTCTCTCAGATTTGCGCCGCCGGGTGTTCGGGTGATCTGACCAGACGGGGCTAGAACCCCGCCGGCGCGGGATCCGCATCGCCTCCGCCGCGGCGGACGGCGACGCCCGACAGGAGCGCGGCGACGCCGGCGACGGCGCAGAACACGTAGCCCGCATCCACGAGGCCGATGCTCGCCTCGACGATGCCGAAGGCGACCACCGGCACCACGAGCCCGATATAGAGGACGAGGAAGTACGTGGAGGCGACCTGGCTGCGTCGCTCGGCGGGCGCGCGGGCGGTGAGCAGGCCGAGCCCCGCGCCGACGATCACGCCCTGGGCGAGCCCGGCCACAACGGCGGCGGCGACGAGTCCGGCGACGGTCTCGAATGCGAGCGCCAGGCCGAGCAGCACGAGGCTTGCGGCCAGGGCCACGCACCCGGCGGGCAGCGCAACGGCCGGGGAGAAGCGGCGCGCGACCACCTGCCCGACGACCGACATGATGAACAGGGTGGCGAGCAGCGCACCGGCCGCGGTGGGAGCGGTGATGCCGAGCACCTCGCGCAGCATGCCGGGGCCGACCGACCCGAAGACGCCCGACACGCCGAAGGCGGCGACCCCGGCGGTCGCCGCCGGCAGGAACACCGCCCGCACGTCCCGCGGCGGCACGATGCCGGCGAAGTCGAGGTCGAAGCGCCGCCGCGGGACCGTCTCGGGCAGGAGCGCGTGGGCGACGAGGCCGGCCGCGATGAGCACCAATTCGACCACGTAGACCGTGCGCAGCGGCCGGCGGGCAAACTGCGCCAGCAGCCCGGCGAGGGCCGGGCCGAGCGCGAGGCCGCCCAGGTTCGCTCCGACCGCCAGCTTCGTTGCGCGCGCCCGGTCGGCGCCGAGGTCGACCAGCCACGCCGTCGCAGTGCCGGTGTAGAGACCGGCCGTCACCCCGATCAGGAGGCGACCCGCGAGCAGGAGGCCGAGCCCGTGGGCGGCGATGAAGATGACCATCGCCGCCAGGCCGAGGACGAGTGCCACGGCGAGCGGCGGCTTGCGGCCGATGTGGTCGGACAGGCGGCCCGTGACGGCGAGCCCCCCCATCACGCCGACGCCGTACACGGCGAACACCACCGTGATCACGAGCGGCGTCAGGCCGAACTGATCGGCGTACGCCGGGTAGAGCGGGGTCGAGACGGTCGTCGCCGCCATCACGACGGCGAAGATCGCCGCGAGCGTCAGGCTCGACGCGACGGAGGGAGCGGGCTTGCGCACGGCGCGGCAACGGTAGCCGCGCACCGTGCCGGTAGGGCGGGCTCCTCGCTTCTGGGGAGGGGCGAGATCCTCACATCGGAGGCGGTCAGACACCCGGTTTCGGCCAGGGCGCAAACGCGGGAGGGCGTCCAGACTGACGGGATGCCGACGCGAGTGCTCTCCCTCCTCATAGCCGCCCTCGCCACGCTCCTCGTCGCTGCGGCCGCCGCCGGACCGGCGGCGGCCGCCACCGCGCCGCCGCCCCGCACCGCCCTGCTCTACCGCATCAACGCTGCCCGGGCCGACCACGGGCTGCGCCCGGTCTACCCGTCGGTGCGCCTGCAGCTGGCCGCGTCGCACCACTCCGACGACATGATCGTGCGGGACTACTTCGCACACACGAGCCCCACCGGCTCGACGGTTCTCACGCGCATCGAGCACACCGGCTTCGTGGCCGGGTACGCCTGGCTCGGCGGCGAGACGCTCGCCTGGGGCACCGGCGCCTCGGCGGCACCGCTCGCGACCGTCACCGCCTGGCTCGCGAGCCCCGAGCACCGCGCCATCATGCTCTCTCCGAGCTTCCACTGGGTCGGCATCAGCCGCGCCTGCGGCCACTACGAGCACCACGCCGCCGCGTGCGTCTGGACGGCCGACTGGGTCAAGCGCTGGTAGGACGGCCCTAAAGCGACGGCGGCGGCGGCCGATCTCCCGGGTCACACCTGCCGCCGGCGGCGACGGCGGCTCTGGTCCCAAACCACCGGAGGTCGGGTGCCCAGGCTCTCATCTTGGCTGCAGCGGCGGACGCACGCACGAAGCGCGGCGTCGGCATGGCCGGTGCTGGTGCTCATCCTGGTGCTGGGTGGAGCCGCGATCGGCGCGATCGCAACGCTCCAGAACCGGGCAAACGCGGATGCGGCCGCCGAGCAGCGTCTGGGCCTGGTCAAGGCAGACCTGCATGCGCTCCAGTACGCACCGCTCGAGGCGCGGACGAGCACGGGCGGCTCACCCGTCTTCGCGCGCCGGCTGCTCGTCACCGGAGAGCGCAAGGTGACGCGGACGCTCGACGCGCTCGCATCGGAGGCTCCGCCCCCGGCGCTGCTCCAGGTGCGACCCGCGCTGCGCGGCAACTTCACCACCCTCGCGCTCATCGAACGGCTGGGAGCGTCGCCCGCCGGCTACGGGCCCGAGTCGGAGCGGCTGATGGGCGTGTCGCAGCGGCAGCTCGCGCTGCCGACGGCGCTCATCGCCGAGGCCGCCCACACCTATGCCGCCCGCGCCGCCCGCGCGCGGGCGCAGGCCACGGCCGGCGCCGTCGTGTCGATACTGATCCTCTCGTGCGCGTTCGCCTTCTTCTACCGCCGCTCCATCGGGGCGCGGGCGACCTCGGAGGAGCTCGCCCGCGAGAACGAGCGGCTGCTCGCCGTCAGCCGCGAGGAGGCCCTCACCGATGCGCTCACGGGGCTGCACAACCGGCGCGCCCTGATCGCCGATCTGACCGCACTCCTGGCCGAGGAGCGCCCGGCGGGAATCGTGCTCGCGCTCTTTGACCTCGACGGCTTCAAGCCGTACAACGACACCTTCGGCCACCCGGCCGGCGACGCGCTGCTCGAGCGCCTGGCCGATCGGCTCGCGACGGTCGCGCACGGCCGCGGCACCGCGTACCGGATGGGTGGCGACGAGTTCTGCCTGGTCTGCCCCGCCGCCGGGCACGAGCAGCTCGTCCAGGCCGCGGCGGCCGCCCTGTCGGAGCACGGCGATACCTTCGACGTTGGCTGCTCGCACGGCGCCGCGCGGCTGCCGGCCGAGGCGGCAACGGTGTCGGCGGCGCTGCACCTGGCCGATCTGCGGCTCTACGAGAGCAAGACCTCCGGCCGGCCGTCGGCCGGCCGCCAGAGCACGGACGTGCTGCTGCAACTCCTGCGCGAGCGGCGCGCCGACCTGCACGACCACGTCGACGGCGTCGCGCGCATGGCGGAGCTGACCGCGATCCGGCTCGGCCTCAGCGTCCGCGACGTGCGCGACACCCAGCTCGCCGCCCATCTGCACGACGTCGGCAAGGCAGCCATCCCCGACGCGATTCTCGACAAGCCGGGCGCGCTCGACCTGAAGGAGTGGGACTTCATGACCCGGCACACGCTGATCGGCGAGCGCATCGTCCGCGCCGCCCCGGCGCTCGCCCACGTCGCCGAGCTCGTCCGCTCGAGCCACGAGCGCTTCGACGGCACCGGCTACCCGGACTCCCTGCGCGGAGATCAGATCCCGCGGGGGGCGCGGGTGATCGCCGTCTGCGACGCCTACGACGCGATGGTCTCCGAGCGCGTCTACCGGCGCCGGGTCACGCCGGCCGAGGCCGTGACGGAGCTCGCGCGCTGCGCCGGCACGCAGTTCGACCCGCAGGTCGTCGAGGCGTTCTGCGCGGTGCTCGAGGACACGCTGCCGGCCGCGGAGCAGGCCGCCTAGCCTCGCCGGGCGGTGCTTCATCCGGTCTGGGTGAGGCTCGCGGCCGCGCCGACCGGGACACTGAGCGCCTGAATGGCGTCACGGCCTGACCACCGGTCCGGACTTGTGGACGCGGCCGGCCGGGCCGCGTTCTTCCCGGCGAAGGCGGCCGCCCAGATGTGGCGCGGCCAGATCGAGGGTGCGGTCGACGCCGCGCTCCAGTCCCCGGAAACGGCGCGGGCGATCGATCGCGCCCTCGCCGGGCCGCTCCCGGAGCAGGTTGCCCGATCGGCGGTCGAGCACCACGTCCTGGAACGGATCGTGGCCGAGCTCACCCGCACGGGCGAGCTCGAGCGCGTGCTGACGAGCGCCCTGGGCAGCTCCCAGACGCGCGCCCTGGCCGACCGGCTGATCGCGAGCGACGAGATGGGGCACGTCCTGGGAGCGGTCGTCGGCAGCCCGGAGGTGCGCGGTGCGCTGGCGCGGCAGACCACCGGCCTCGGGGAAGACGTCCTGGCCGGCCTGCGGAGCCGCGCCCGCCGGCTCGACGAACGCGCCGACCGCCGCCGCGCGCCACCGGGGCCGACACCCTACGGCGGGGTCGCCACGCGCGCGCTCGCGCTCGCGGCCGATGTCGTCGCTGCCGGTGCGATCTATGCGTCGGTGGTCGGGCTCGCGTCGGTGATCGGGCTGCTCGTCGGCGGCCTGCGCCCGGAGTGGCTCGTGGGCATCCTGCTCGCGAGCGGTTGGAGCCTTGTCGCCGGTGCGTACTTCGTGCTCTTCTGGAGCACGGCCGGGCGCACTCCGGGGATGCAGCTCATGCGCCTGCACGTCCGCACGGCCGAGGACGGGAGCACGCCCAGCGCGTGGCGAAGCGTGATACGCGTGATCGGCCTCATTCTGTCGATCGTGCCGCTATTCGCCGGATTCCTGCCCGTGCTCTTCGATCGCCGCCGGCGCGGCCTCGCCGACATGCTCGCGGGCACGGTGGTCGTGAACGACGAGGAGTGAGGCTCCCGCCGGGCGCGCCGCCGAGCCGGATGGCGACGCGGCCCGCTACAGGATGCCGAGGTCGCGAGCCTGGCTCACGGCCTCGGCCCGGCTGTTCACGCCGAGCTTGCGGTACGTCGAGATCGCCTCGGTCTTGACCGTATGCCGGGAGAGATAGAGGCGCTCGCCGATCTCTCGGAACGACAGGTGCGTCGGCAGGTGGCGGAGCACGCGCAGCTCGGCGGCCGTCAGGTGCCCGGCTCCCGGGATGGTCGTCGCAGGGAACGCGTCGAGGGTGAGCCGCAGCGAGTCGAGCTGCTCCTTGAGGCTGGCCGCGTCCGCTGCCCCGGTGCTCACCGCGCGTCGCGCCCGCGCCTCGAGCGCTCGCGCCCCCGGGCCGTCGCCGAGGCAGAGGCGCGCGTGGGCGAGCACGATCCGCACCTGGGCCTCGCTCCAGGCCGCGGGGGCGCGCTCATCGAGCTTCTGCACCGCCCGGCGGGCGCGATCGCGCGCCTGCGTCTCGTGGCCGTCCTTCGCGAGCATGAGCGCCCAGACGGCGTCGACGATCGCGGTGTCGGGGTGACCTTCGATCCCGTGCTCGTGGAGCACCGCGTCGGCATCTTCGGCGAGCGTGCGGGCGCCCTCGCCGTCGCCCTCGTTCTGCGCGATCAGCTGGAGCTGCGCCAGGATGCTTGCCCGCAGGGCCGGAGCGGCGATCGAGGCGAGCCGCAGGCCGTCGTCGAGGCAGCTGCGCGCATCGTCGCGGTCGCCCGTGAGCTCGGCCGCGACGCCCGCGTAGTAGCGGCAGAGGGCGGTCCAAGGGCTGCCGGGCGGCGTCACGCTGGCAGCGAGCACCGCATCGGCTCCCATCGCGGCGATCCCATGCGCCGCCACCGCCGCCCGGAGCAGGGCGAACGCGGGGCCCGCACCCTCGTCGGCGTCGCTGCCGCCGATCGCCGGCAGCGGCTGCGCGGCGGCGCCCTCGGCGACGGCGCTCCAGTGATGGCAAGCCTCGGCCGGCCCGGTCGTGAGGCAGGCCCACGCCATCGCGACCGAGAGCAGCGGTGAGCGACGCAGCTCGTCGTCCGAGAACTCGCCCAGGAGCCGCGCGATGAGGCCGGCGCGGCCGGACAGCTGGTAGGTCGGCAGGATGCGCCCGACAAGCTCCGCGGCCCGGGGGATGTCCCCGGCGAGCCGGGCGTGATGCACGGCTGCCTCGATGTCGCCCAGCGCTTCCCACCATCGGCTGGCGCGGGCGTGGATCTCGGCCTCGGCTCCCGGCTCGCCCCGCCGCAGCCGGCTCCGCAACACGTCGCGCAGGACCGGGCTCAACCGGTACCACTCGCCGCTCTGGTCGAGCGGCACGATCAGCATGTTCGAGCGCTCGAGCGCAGCGAGCGTCTCGCCGGATCCCGACTCCCCGAGGACGGCGTCGCAGAGCGAGCCGCTCATGCGTTCGAGGACGGACGTCCGCAGCAGGAAGTCGAGCGTCCGCGGCGGGAGCGGGTCGAGCAGCTCGTCGGACAGGTAGTCCGACAGGATTCGGTCGAGTCCGCCGGGCTGCGCCACGTCGGGAGCGGCCCGGGGTTCATCGGCGAGCGCGCGGGCCGCCAGGGCGACACCGACCGGCCAGCCGTCCGTGCGCCGGTTCAGGGCCTCGGCGTCCTCGGCCGGGATCTCGACCCCGTTCGCAGCGAGCACAGACGCGGTCTCGGCCGCCGACAGCGCGAGGTGGCGAGGGCCGAGCCGGACAAGGTCGTTGCCGGCAAGCAGGCGGCCGAGGGCGAGCGGGAGCTCCGTCCGTGACGCGATCACGATCTGCGCTCCGTCCGGGAGGTCGTCGACGAGGGTCGCGACCGCCTCACACGCCGGCCCGGACGCCAGATGGTGGGCGTCGTCGAGCACGAGCACAAACGGCGGCTCGCAGCCGGCGAGCACCGACCGGACTGACGCGCGCAGCACCTCCGGGTCGCGGTCGCGCTCGGTGGCGCGCACCCAGGCGAACAGCCGGCCGTCGGCCTCCGCCCACTGGGCGATCACGGTCGTCTTGCCACATCCGGCGGGCGCGGTGAGCAGGAGCACGCGCGCGTGTGACGCCTCGGCGAGCCGCAGCAGGAGCGCGCGCCGCGGCACGATCCCGACGCCGCGCGCAGGCACCTCGGCGGCCGGGCGCGGCGCGGGCCCGCTGGGGTTCGCGGCCCTCGCAACCGCGGCACCGGCGATCACGTCGCCCTCCGCCGAACGGATCGGGACGACGGACACGGTGAACCTGCGCCCGTCGGCGCACGCCGACTCGAAGGTGCCGGCCCGTCCGCGCAGCGCCGCGACGAGCTGGCGGGCCACCCGTACCGACGCCCCCTGGGGGAGCACGTCAAGGGCGTTTTGGCCCACCCGCGCCCCGGGCACCCATGCGTCGCGCAACTCGTCCTCGCCCCCGAGACGGAGGATGCACAGATCGTGGTCGAAGACGATCATGCCGAGGCCGGGCAGGCCACGGAGCACGGACTCGGCCAGCGACTCCGGATCGGCGTCGCCGAAGTCGGCGACCGTATAGGCCACGGCGCCGTCGGCGCCTGCGAGCCTCCTGCCCTCCGCCGGGGCAATGGCCCCTGTCGGATCGGCTCCCATTCTCTTCCCCCCCAGGATGTTCGGCGGTAACTCTGACATCCGCCCGGACGCTCTTGCATCCGTAAAAACCCGTAACTTTGTCTGCGGTTATCACCGCGCTGACCGGTGTCACCATGGTGGTGCTACCACCACATTCCATGGAGAAATGCGTCGGAAAGCGGTATAGACCATGCTAGAGTCGCGTCCGAAAGGGGACGTGGTGAGCGTGGCCAAGGCTGGCGGGCCGAATTGCAGCCCGGTTCTCGTATGGGTCAGGAGCGGTCATGCCGGTTAGGGTGCTCGTCGGCGAGGACAACTATCTGGCGCGCGAGGGCATCGAGCGCATCCTCAACCAGACCGATGACGTGACCCACATCGGCACCTGCGCCGACCTCGAAACGCTGCGAGCGGCCGTCGCCGAGGCTTCCCCCGAAGTCGTGTTGACGGACATCCGCATGCCCCCGACGCACACGGACGAAGGCCTGCGGCTCGCCGCCGAGCTGCGCGCGACCCATCCGGAGGTCGGCGTCGTGATCCTGACCCAGCACGCCGAGCCGGCGTATGCGATGGCGCTCTTCGCGGCGGGCACCGAGCGCCGCGGCTATCTGCTCAAGGAGCGGCTGAGCAGCCAGGACGAGCTGCGGCAGGCCCTGCTCGAGGTCGCGGCCGGGCGCTCGTACCTCGACTCCGGTCTGGTCGGGCCGATCCTCGACCACCACAAGCACAGCGACCCGCGCCTGCGCACGTTGACGCAGCGAGAGGTCGAGATCCTGACGATGGTCGCCGAGGGGCGCTCGAACGCGGCGATCGCCGAGGCCGCCGGCGTCACCGTCCGTGCGGTCGAGCGGCATATCAACTCGATCTTCGCGAAGGTCGGGCTCATCGCCGACGGCGACGTCAACCGGCGCGTGAAGGCGACACGGTTGTTCCTGGACGCGGCCGCCGCCGACGTTCTCTGAGACCGGCGCGCGGCGACCCGACGGGCTCGGCGCGACCGGCCGCCGTGGCCATGAGCGCTTCCTGCGCCGACACCGCGAGGCGACCCCGCGGCGGCAGGGTGCGCTGCCATCTGCCGTCCGGCTGCAGATCCCACGAGAGCCGGGTGTCTGCGAGCAGGGCGTCCTCCCTGGTGAACAGCTGGTGAAGAGCGCCGGACGACGGTAGACCCGCGCCCCTGAACGGGTCATCATGCAGGCAGGATGAACGAGGGCACGCAACCCGACCAGCCGCGACGAGGCTCGTCCCATCCGGGCGATGCCCGCCGACACGCGCCGGGAAACGATCCGGGCGTGACCGCCGCCTACGGCCAAGACCTGCAGTGGCGACCGCAGCGGCTGCGCGTGCGCGTCCTGCCACTCGTGGCGGCGTGGGCGGTATCGGCCGCGGCGCTCCTGCTCGCCGCGACCGTCGTGCCGGGGGTCGAGATCCCCTCCGTCGCAGGAGCGCTCGTGACCGCGGCTCTCGTCGCGATCCTGAACGCGGTGTTTCCCCCGATCGTCGCCGCCCTGCGCCTGCCGTATACGCTGGCCCTGGGGTTCGTGGCGATCCTGGTCGTCGACGCCCTGATGCTGATGGCCGCGTCGGCGATCCACAGCTCGGCCATCCAGATCAGCTCGTTCGGCGACGCGCTCCTCACCGCGGTCGTCGCCGCGGCCGTGGGCGTCGTGCTGACCGTCGTGATCGGGACGAGCCACGAGGACACCTACACGATCCGGGTCGTGCGCCGGATCGCCCGCCGGCGGGGCGGCGTGATCACGACCGACGCGCCGGGCCTCGTCTTCCTCGAGATCGACGGCCTGGCCGCCCCGGTTCTGCAGCGGGCAATGCGCGACGGCAACGCCCCGAACCTGGCCCGGTGGATGGAGGAGGGCACGCACCGGCTGGTTGAGTGGGAGACCGACCTCTCGTCGCAGACCGGCGCAAGCCAGGCCGGGATCCTGCTGGGCTCGAACGCCGACATCCCCGCCTTCCGCTGGGTCGAGAAGGCGACCGGGAGGGTGATGACATGCTCGGCGCCCGACGACTGCGCCGAGATCGAGCGCCGCCACAGCGCGACCCCGGGCCTGCTGGCCGACGGCGGGGCGAGCCGGGGCAACCTGCTGTCGGGAGGTGCGGACGAGGTCATCCTGACCGTGAGCCGGATGCAGGCGGAGAAGCGGTCGAATCCCGGCTACCGCGCGTTCTTCGCCAACGGCTCCAACGTCACCCGAGTGCTGGTGCTGTTCTTCTGGGAGGTGGCGATCGAGTGGTCGGCTGCGCTACGGGCGATCCGCCGTGACGTGCGGCCGCGCGGCCACCGCGGCGGGATCTATCCGCTGATCCGAGCCGGGCTCTGCGTCGTCGTCCGCGACCTGATCGTCTTCGGCGTCATCACCGACATGATGCGCGGCTGCCCGGCCGTGTACGCGACCTTCTCGAGCTACGACGAGGTCGCCCACCACTCCGGGCTCGAGCGCGCCGACACCCTGGAGGCGCTGCGCAAGCTCGATGATCATCTCGGCCGGATCGCGCGGGCGCGCCGCTACGCACCGCGTCCGTACAAGGTGGTCGTGCTCTCCGACCACGGCCAGACCCAGGGCGCGACCTTCAAGCAGCGCAACGGCTACGGCCTGCACGAGCTCGTCCAGACGGCGCTCGACCGCGGCGTCGTCGCCCAGGTCGGCGGCGGCGACGAGCACGACACGGCGATGAGCCAGGCGATGCGCGAGGCGACCGGGATGCGCGACACGACCCCCGCCGCCGGGCCGGAGCGGGGGGTCGGTGAGCGCGACGTCATCGTGCTCGGATCCGGCAATCTGGGCCTCGTCTACCTGATGGAGGCCGACCGCAGGCTCACGCTCGAGGAGATCGAGACGAGCCACCCGCAGCTCGTCCCCGCGCTCCGCCGGCACCCCCACATCGGCTTCATCCTGCTGCACTCCGAGCGCGACGGCCCGGTCGCACTCGGAGCCGACGGGGCGCACCACCTCGCCGACGGCCGCATCGAGGGTACCGACCCACTGGCGCCGTTCCCGGCCGGCGCGGCCGACCACCTGCGCCGCACCGACGGCTTCGGCAACGCCCCGGACATCCTCGTGAACAGCTTCTACGACGACACGCTCGAGCAGGGCTGCGCGTTCGAGGAGCTGATCTCGTTCCACGGCGGCCTGGGCGGGCCGCAGACGCGGCCGTTCCTGCTCGTCCCCACCGAGCTTCCGCTGCCCGAGGCGCCGATCGTCGGCGCGGCCGCCGTCCACGAGGTGCTGCTGGGCTGGCGCCGTCTCCTGCACCCGGCGACCGCACCGCCGGCGCCCGCAGCCGAGCAGATCGGGGTGGACGCGCCGACCCAGGCGGCGGCCCGTCGGGAGTGACCGGCGGGCATCCGGGAGCGGCGGCGCGGGTCACGTGGCTCGGCCACAGCACGGTGCTGGTCGAGCAGGACGGCGTGCGCGTGCTGACGGATCCCGTCCTGCGCAGGCGGATCGCACACCTGCGCCGACGCAGCGCCGTCGAGCCGGCGGCGATCGCGGGCATCGACGTCGTCCTGATCTCGCACGTCCACCACGACCATCTCGACATGCCCTCGCTCGCCCGGATCGGCCGCGCCACCCCGGTCGTGGTGCCGCGCGGCGGCGCGGCGCTTCTGCGCCGCCGCGGCTACCGACGGGTCGTCGAGGCGACGGCGGGCGACGTCATCGAGGTCGCCGGCCTGCGCGCCCTGGCGACGCACGCCGAGCACGCCGCTCGCCGGCTGCCCGGCGGCCGCACCGTGCCGTCGCTCGGCTACGTCTGCGAGGGGCAGAGGCGGATCTACTTCGCAGGCGACACCGACATCTTCCCGGGGATGGAGGCGGTGGGCGGAAACCTCGATCTCGCGCTGCTCCCGATCGCAGGCTGGGGCCCGCGGCTGCCCCCGGGGCACCTCGACCCGGCCCGCGCCGTGAAAGCGCTGCAGCTGCTGCGGCCGCGGGCGGCTGTTCCGATCCACTGGGGCACCTACCGCCCGTTCCACCTGCCCCCACCCGCCACCGACCCGGCGGCGGAGTTCGCCCGCCTCGCGGCCACCCACGCACCCGACGTCCGCGTGCATGTCCTGGCGGTCGGCGCGAGCCTCGACCTGTGACTCGCATCTCCCCGGGTCATCCGATCCGGACGATGCGCCGGGGCAGGAGCACCTGCAGCATCACGACATGAGCTCGAACGGCCAGACCAATCCGGATGCCGAGACCGGCGGCCTGGGCGCACGGTTCTGGATCACCTTCGCCGCGGGCACCGTGGCGCTCGGGGTCGCTGCGGTGCTCGTGTTCGTCCTCTTCGGAGCCGTCTGGTACGCCTGGGGTTTCGTCGGCGCCGTGATCGCGTTCATCGTCATCGCCTCGGGGCTGATGTACCTCATGGACCGCCGCGCGCGCAGCCGCTGGTCGTGAGCGCACCCCGTCAACCGGCTGCGCGGAGGGACATGTCGCCCCGGCTCGCAGCGCTGGTGGCGCTCCTCGCCGCCGTGGCCGCGGCGGTGGTGCTCGTCGCGACCGTGTTCCGGAGCCCGGTCGCCGTCATCGTCGCGGTGGCGGCGCTGCTGGTGGCCGGCGGCTGCTCGTGGATCGCGCTCACGCGCGCGGGGTTCGTCCGCCTGCTCGCGCTGGCCGCGACCCTCGTCGCGATCGCGATCAGCCTGACCGCGCTCTTCATGGGAGGCACCCACTGGGGCGTCGTCGCCTTCGCCGCGGCGATCGGGCTCTTCGCCGTCGCTGCCCGGAGCGCGAGAGGGCGGCGGATCCAGGCGCGGGCGCGCCCACGCGCCGTGGCAGCGACCCCCGAGCCGCGCAAGGACGCGCGGGCAGTGCTGATCATGAATCCGTGGTCGGGCGGCGGCAAGGTCGAGCGCTTCGCGTTGGCGGAGGAAGCGAAGAAGCGGGGGATCGAGACCATCACGCTGCAGCGGGGTGACGACCTGCGGCAGCTCGCGCTCGACGCGGTCGCGTCGGCGACGGTGATCGGGATGGCTGGGGGAGACGGCTCCCAGGCGCTCGTCGCAGAGGTGGCCATGCGGCACGACGTGCCGTATGTGTGCATCCCGGCCGGGACGCGCAACCACCTCGCTCTCGACCTCGGCCTCGACCGTGACGACGTCGTCGCAGCGCTGGACGGCTTCACGAACGGCGTCGAGCGCAGGATCGACATGGCGCTCGTGAACGACCGCGTCTTCGTGAACAACGTCTCGCTCGGCGTGTACGCCGAGATCGTCCGGTCAGATGCCTACCGCGACGCCAAGCTCGCGACGATGGAGCGGATGCTGCCGGACCTGCTCGGCCCCAACGCAAAGCCCATGGACCTGCGGTTCACCGACGGCGCCGGCACGGCCCACGAGACGGCCCAGCTGCTCATGATCTCGAACAACCCCTACCGGCTCGACCACCTGATCGGCGTCGGCTCCCGCCCGCGCATGGACACCGGCGTGCTCGGAATCCTCGCGGTCGAGATCAAGAGCGCCGCCCAGGCGGCCGCGCTGTATGCGCTGGAGACGGTCGGGCGCGCCCGCGACTTCGGCGGCTGGCTGGAGTGGTCGGCGCCCACGTTCACGGTCGCATCGGACGCGCCTGTCGCCGCGGGCATCGACGGCGAATCCGTGCGCCTCGAGCCGCCGCTTCGCTTCGAGCTCGTCCCCCAGGCGCTGACGGTGCTGTTGCCGCCGACCGCGGTCGGCCTCTCGCCCGCCGCCCTGTCGCCGACCCTCTCGCGCGCGGGCGTCAAGGAGCTGTGGTCAGATGTCCGGCCCAGCGACGATGCGCCGTAGCGAGGTCCTCGCCGACCTCGCCCGCGTCGACGCCGCGGTCTACCGCGCGGTTGCGGCCACCCCCACCCCGGCGCTCGACCGCAGCCTGCGGCGGCTCTCGCGCGCCGCCGACCGATCGGTGCTCTGGATCGGCGTCTCCGCCGGCCTCGCCCTGTGCGGGGGCACCCGCGGCCGGCGGGCGGCGCGCGCCGGCCTGGGGTCAATCGCGGCAGCGTCGGCGATCGTGAACCTGGGCCTGAAGCCGCTCCACGCCCGTGCGCGGCCGGACGCCGGCGCAGCCGACGCGGCGCCCGAGCGGCTTGTGCGGATGCCGCGGTCCGCGTCGTTTCCCTCGGGGCACTCGGCGTCGGCGTTCGCGTTTGCCACAGCCGCCGGAGCCGAGCTGCCGCTGCTCGCGTTCCCGCTGCGGTCGCTCGCGGCAGCCGTCGCCTACTCGCGCGTCCACGGGGGGGCGCACTACCCGGCTGACGTCATCGCGGGGTCGCTGATCGGCGGCGCCACCGCCGCCGCGGTCGTGCGGGTGCGGCCGCCGCGGTTCGGCTGAGCGCGGCGCCGGCCCTGTCGCTCCGGCAATCACCGTTGCCCGGGCGGACGCGGCGTCCACCCGGGCCCAACCGGTGCTCCTACTGAAGCGCCTTTGCCTTCAGCTTCTCGTACTCGTCCTGCGTGATCGCACCGCTGTCGAGGAGGTCCTTCGCCTGCCCGATCTGCGCCGTCGGCCCGCTGGTTGCGGCCGCAGGCGCGTAGCCCGCCCGCTGCGCGGTCGCGACGCTGCGCTGCGCCATGCCGTCGGAGTTCGTGATCATGTAGGCGAGCAGCCCGATCAGCGGGGCGATGAACAGGAAGATCAGCCACGCCGCCTTCTTGCCCCCGGACGCATCGTGACGACGGAACACGTCGATGATCACCTGGAGCAGCATCATGAAATAGATCACCATGAAGAAAATCACGAGCAACGACCACAGGAACTCGCCCAGTGACATCACGACCATCGTCGCTTCCTCCTTGTTTGCCAGCGGATCTGCACATTAGAGCGGGTCGGCCGGACGGCCGACCGACCGCTGGATCTCATCCGACGGAGTCGTATTGGCGAGACCTGCGGCCGGCATCATCCTCAGCGGGTGAACCGGAATCATCCCGTTCGGACGACGCCGCCGCCGAACGCCGCCGGTTCGCTTCCCGCAAGAGAGCCACTCGCGACCAGGGAGGTGAGCGGACATGACGCCGTCCGAGGCGTCGGGCCCGCGGCTGGCGCTGGTGTGCGGGCTGCTCCTCGCGCTGATCGGCCTGCTCATCCTGGCGCCGCCGTCAGCGACCGCGCGTTCGATCGCGACGGTCATCACGGCCGCGGGCGTGGTCACGGCGGTGTGGGCCGCCCGCGTCGGCCCACGGTTCCTCCTCGGCGTCTCGGCGATTGTCGGACTCGCCACGATCGCATCCGTCACCGCGACTGCCGTGGACGCGCGCAGCTCGGAGACGGCGGACACCGTGATCTTGACGATCCTCGTCGTCGCGGTGCCCATCGCGATCCTCGCCGGCCTCCGCGGCGAGCGCACGATCAGCATCCAGGCGGTGTTCGGCGCGATCGCGATCTACCTCGTGCTCGGCCTGATGTTTGCGCTGTTCATGACCCTGACGGTGCGCTTCTCGAGCGAGCCGTACTTCGCGCAGGGCACCGACGGCACGCTCTCGCAGCGCGTCTACTTCAGCTACGTGACCCTCGCGACCCTCGGGTACGGCGACCTGACCCCCGCCACCAGCGTCGGCCGCCTGCTGTCGGTCGCCGAGAGCATCGTCGGCAACCTCTATCTCGTGACCGCAGTCAGCCTCGTCGTGTCGCGCATCGGCGAGACCAACCGCCGCGCCGGCCGGCGCGGCGCGGACTGAACTCGCCCCGATGGGGTGAGGCGGCGCGCCCGCCGCCCGGCGAGCATCAGCACTCGACCCTCACGCGTGGAGCGCTCTCCGGAGCGGGCAGAGATACCGCTCGTCGTCTCCAACAAGGCAGGCACCCGATGACACGGAACCGAGGGAGATGAGATGCCGGGCAGGTTGGCGGACAGCCGCACGACCCTCCGTCGGCTGACGATCCGCGATGACGAGTTCGTCCACGAGGCGATGGCCTCCGAGACCGCGAACCTGGCCCGGTCCTGCCTCGACCCCAAGACGCACGCGCTCGTGCGGCTGGGGGCGATGATCGCGCTCGGAGCGGCAGAGCCCTCGTATCGCCAGATCGTCGATGTCGCGCGGCTCGCCGGCGCATCGAACGACGAGGTGGTCGGCACCCTGGTGGCCGTGATGACCGCCACGGGCGTGCCGCGGGTGGTCGCGGCCGCCCCCGCCGTCGGCCTTGCGATCGGCTACGACGTGCACGCGGCGCTCGAGCAGCTCGACGCGCCGGCTGACGATGCGAAGGCGGAGGGCGCGCGGACGCCCCCGGCCCGCACACGGCGCAAGGGGTAGGCTCAGCCGCACGTGGACACCTCGACCGTCGACGTCTACCTGGTTGTCGACGTGTTCCTGCTGCTCCTGATCGGCGTCGGGCCGAAGATCGCCCTCGTGCCGTTCCTGGAGGTGACGAACGGCATGGACGCGGCGACCAAGGCGCGCGTGACGCGCAAGATGCTGACGACGGCGACCGTGGTGGCGCTGCTGCTGGTGACGTTCGGCGAGATCCTGCGGCGGCTGCTGCACTTCTCGACCGGGGCGCTCTCGGTCGCAGGGGGCATCATCCTCTTCATCATCGCGGTGACGATGATCCGCGGCCCCGGCGATGCCACCGACGCCCACCGCGGCGCCGACGCACCGGACCCGATGCAGCTCGCGGTGTTCCCGCTCGCGATTCCCTACCTGCTGAACCCGGCCGGGATCGTCGCGCTCGTGACGATCTCGGCGGACGCCGACACCGTCGGGCTCTTCGCCACCGTGATTGGCGTGCTCGCGCTCGTGCTCGCGATCGACGTCGCGGTGTTCCGGTGGGCGAACCGGATCAGCGAGCACCTGGACGCGAGCCGGATGCTCGTGACCGAGAAGGTGTTCGGGTTCCTGCTCGCGGCGCTCGGCGTCCAGCTGGTGCTGAACGGCCTCGCCGACGCAGGCGTGATCTCGCTCACGGGCCACTGACACCCCGGGGGGCGCGTGCGCGCCCCCTTCCCGGCGTGTCTAGAGCCCCGTCTGCGCGGTGATGCGGCCTCCCTTCACGGCCGCCACGAGCGCCTTGTAGTCGCGCTCGTTCTGATCCGCGTAGGCCGCGGCGTAGTCGCAGATCGCGCGGTCGAACGTGTCGCCCGACCCGAGGTACGCCGCGATCGCGACCCGGTCGCCCGACCGGGCGTGCGCTCGGGCAAGCGTCCAGCCGCACATGCCGCCGTAGATCGCCATGCCCCGCGGCACCATCAACTCGATCGCGGCCGAGCCCTTCCAGTCCTTCAACTGGCGGCCGTAGAAGTCGCGGCTCCCCCCGTCCAGGCCGGCGGTGACGCGCGTCCACCCGAGGAAGATGTCGCTCGACGCCTGCATCACCCGCTGGCCGGCGACGACTCGCTCGCCGCTGTTGCGGAACCCGCTCTTGCTCACGTAGGCCTCGAGGACCGACGGCCCCGCCTCCTTCAGCTGCAGGAACAGCGGATCGCTGTTGTCGCGGCCGACGAGCAGCGCGATCCACGCCCGCGTCCCGACGCTTCCGACCCCGACGACCTTGCGGGCGACGTGGACGAGCCGGTATTGCTCGAGCAGCTCACGGCGATCGGCCTGGAGCGTGCGCCGATAGCTGTGCAGGATGGTCCGCAGCGACGCGTAGAGCGCGTCGACGTCGACCTCGCCGGCGAGATTCTCGATCGGGTCGATCAGCGGCGGGTCGGGCACGATCCGCGGCTCGTCGCCGACGGTGTGCGTGAGCTTCGAGAACGCGGACATGCTGTCGCGCGTGCGCGCCTTTGCAAGCTGCTTCTCCGTCCGCGCGACCATCTTCTTCGTCGCCAGGCGGCGCAGGTCGGCGATCCGGGCCTCGATGTCGAGGTTCGCGTACCACACCTCGAGGTTGCGCATCCCGGCGAACTGGCGGATCGCATCGCGGTAGCTGGCCACCGTCTGGCGCACGGCCTCGTGCCGGTCGGCCTCGGCGTATCCGTTGTCGCGGCCCGCCACCTCGATGCTCACGGCCAGGCGCTTCACGTCCCACTCCCACGGGCCGGGGAGCGTCTCGTCGAAGTCGTTGATGTCGAACACGAGCCGCCGCTCCGGCGAGCCGAACACCCCGAAGTTCGACAGGTGGGCGTCACCGCAAAGCTGGGTGGTAATGCCCGTTCGCGGCCCCCCGGCAAGGTCGGCCGCCATGATCAGCGCCGCGCCGCGGTAGAACGTGAACGGCGAGACGAGCATCCGCCCGTAGCGGATGGGCACGAGCTCGGGCACGCGCGTCTCGGCCTGCTGCTCGAGCAGCGAGACAGGGTCGGCTCGGTCGGCCGCGGGCGCAAACGCCGCGTGCTGCGAGCGGGGCACCTCGCGCCGTGCCGCACGCCCGCGCTCCGTTCGCTCGGCCACCGTGGGATGGACCGCACCCTTGGGCGCCCTGGTCGTGGTTGGCTTGACCGCAGTCACGTCGTACCTCCTGATGGCTCGTCAGATCTCTTGGCAGCGGGTACCGCAGGATACGGCGAGCGGCCCTCGCCCGGCTCGACCGTGAGCGTGAGCCCCTCGAGCGCGGTGATGTGGACGGGCTCGCCGACGCCGGCACCGGCCTCGCAGTGCGCTTCCCACAGCTCGCCGTGGACATGGACGCGGCCGTCCGGGCGGCACTCCTCGACGACGTCTGCGCGCTGCCCGATCATCGCCTCGGGGCCGGTCTTCGCCCGCCAGCGCCGCGCGAGCCGGCGCCCCCAGACGATCTCACCGACCTCCCCGATCGCCCCGACCACCAGCACAAGCACATTCGCCGGCGACGGCAGGAAGAACGCCAGCACGATCGCGACGGTCAGGACCATGGCGGGGACTCTGACCGGCGGGGGGACCCGCCACATCATGCGTTGTGGACGATGTGGGCACCGGGTCGGTGTGGCATCATCGAGCGATGCGTCTCGTCCTGGCGGCAATCATCCTGACAGCGGTGCTCGTGGCAGCGAGCTGCGGCGGGTCGAGCCAGTCGAGCGCTGACAAGGCCAAGAGCACGGCCTGCGCCGCGAGCGCCGACGTGAAGACGCAGGTCGCGAAGCTCAAGGGCATGACGCTCGGAACGGCGTCCGTGGACGAGGCGAAGAAGGCGCTGCAGGCCATCTCGGCCGACCTGAAGACGATCCAGACGCAGGCGCCGCAGATCAAGGGGAGCCTGAAGGGCCAGCTCGAGACGGCCAACGCGGCGTTCAAGACCGCCCTGCAACAGGTCTCCTCGAGCATCACATCGGCCGGGTCGCTGACCAGCGCGGCCACAGCGATCGCGACCGCCGGGGCAGCGCTCTCATCGAGCTACGAGAAGGCGTTCGCCGGCCTCAGCTGCTAGGCGCGGATGGCGAGCGCGGCGGCACGGGCGGATGCGCCTGCACGTGTGCGCGGGTGAGTTGCTCGGCAGCTTCGGCGTCGCCGGAGGCGATCGCGTCGGCGATCCGCTCGTGCTCGTCCGCCCAGGCCTGCGGCCCGGCCGGCTCGGCCGCCTGGGCCTGGTAGATCGGCACGCCCAGGCGGGGCACCCACAGCATCTCGGCGAACCGGGTCAGGTGCGGGTTGCCCGAAGCCGCGGCGAGCGCCAGGTGAAAGGCACGGTTGGCCGCGAAGCTCTCGATCTTGTTCCCGCCGGCGCCGCGCTGGTGCTCGATCGCGGCCCGCATGGCGGCGATCGCAGGCGCGTGGCGGCGCGCGGCCGCGAGCCGCGCGGCACCGGGCTCGATCGCGACCCGCGCCGACCAGGCATGGCGCATGTCGCCGAAGTCGAGCTCCGACACCGTGGCGCCGCGGTTGGGCTCAAACTCGACGAGCCCCTCGGCCGACAGCCGACGCAGCGCCTCACGCAGCGGCGTCCGCGACACGCCGAGCTCGTCGGCGAGCGAGGCCTGGCGCAGCTTCGCGCCCCGGGGCAGATCGCCCGACAGGATGCGCTCGCGAAGCGCGGAGTAGACGTGGTCGACGACGCTCTGGATCTGCAGCGGTCCGGTGGCCGGCTGGGCGCTCATGGTCTTTGCATACATTACGCGGCCGCCGGTCGCGGTCAAGCCGGGCGGGTCTTGACAGCCGTCCGCCCGCGGTGCGAATGTATCCAATCGACCAACCCGAGGAGGGTGACATGGCTGCACAGACTCCGCCGCCACCCCGCGGCGGCGAGCTCGGCGAGCGGCGGCTCGGCACGATGGCCGCCGTCGCACAGGCGCTTGCGATCGGGCCGATGTTCTCGACGGCGCTCGTGCTGAGCCTGGTCTCGAACCCTGACAACGGATCGACCTTCAACACGGCGCTGAGCGTACTGATCGCCGGCCTCGGCGTGCTCGCGATCGCCTACGCGATCTCGCTCTTCGCCCGCCGCTACCAGGGCGCCGGCGCGGTGTACGAGTACCTCACCCACGGCGCGCACCCCTCGGTCGGCGTCTTCGTCGCCGGGATCTTCTTCGTCGGTACGCTGTTCCTGGGCGGCGGCGGTATCTACCTCGGCCTCGGCATCCTCACTCAGGGCTTCTGGGCGACCCACGTCACCACCTCCACCATCCCCGCCTGGTGGCTCTTCGGGCTCATCTTCCTGGCGCTTGTGCTCGCGCTGAACTACGTCGGCATCCGGCTCGCGATCGGCCTGATGCTCGGGTTCGCCGCCGTCTCGTTCACCGCCATGACGATCCTCGCGCTCGCGATCATCGTCAAGGGCGGGCAGGACGGGAACACCCTGCAGATGTTCAACCCCGGGACGACGTCGCTCGGTACGGTCTTCAACGGCGTCCTGCTCGGGATCCTGCTCTTCGTCGGATTCGAGGCCGCGGCCTCGCTCGGCGAGGAGAGCCACGACCCCCACCGCTCGATCCCACGCGCGCTGCTCTGGACGGTGGGCGTGTCCGGCGCGTTCTTCGTGCTGATGGCCTATGCGATCTCGATCGGGCTCGGCAAGGCCGCCGTGGACAAAGGCGCGTGGCTCGACCCGGCGACGCTCGACAACCTCGCCAAGCAGTACGTCAGCTCCTGGTATGCCGGCATCATCGACCTGGTCGTGATCCTGGACGCGACGGCGCTCGCGCTTGCGATCTGCGTGACCATCGGTCGCGGCTACTTCGCCCTCGGCCGCGACGGCCTCCTGCCCTCGGTGTTCGCGCGCACGTCGCGACACAACACGCCGTGGGTCGGCAACCTGATGGTGATCGTGGGCGGCGGCGGCCTGACGCTGATCGCGCTCTACAGCCACACGATGGACCGCTTCATCCCGATCGCCGGCACCCGCGAGTTCAGCGCGTTCCTCGTGTCGGCGACGGCCGGCTCCTTCGCGATCGAGCTCGTCTACCTGGCGCTCGCGCTGGCCGCGATCGGCCTGCTCGTCCGCCACGGCGGCAGCTGGTGGCAGTACCTGATCGTCCTCATCGCAGTCGCAACCCCGATCGCCGGGTTCTACGGTGCACTGCACCCGGGGCCGCACGACAGCACGAACCTGAACTGGCTCGCCGCCTACTGGGCGCTCGGCGTCGTCGCCCTCTCGGCGGTGTGGTACGGCCTGATGCAGGTCTGGAAGCCCGACCGGATCCGGAACGCCGCCGCCCATGCGGCGGAGCACCACGGCGTCGCGCCGCTCGACGAGAACGTCGATTTCACGCCCGCACCGCCGGACTCGGCGATCTAACTCGCCCGGCTGCTCGAGCCCTCCCGGGATTGGACTCCCGGGAGGGCTCGGCCGGCGTCAGAAGGAGTCCTGCGACCCGACCGTCAGCGCGTATACCACCAGCATGCTGACGATCACGCCCACCATGGCCGAAAGCGGCGCAGCGAAGAGCATGAAGAACCACAGGATCGCCGCGGTGCCCGCCAGGCACACGCCGAGGTAGTACCCGGTCGCGCTGTGGGCGAAGATCATGCCCGCGGCGACGAGCTGCATGATCCCCCAGACCAGGAATACCCAGCCCCAGAACGTGAGGTTGGTGTAGATGAGCTGGGTCTTGAAGTAGCTGCCGTGATCGATCGCGGTGAAGCCGTTGATCACGTTCAGGGCGCCGAGCGCCCCCAGGGTGACGCCCCCGAACGCCCCCCAGCCGCTGAGCTTGATCCCCCCGCGCGCCGTGTCGGCCGTCCGGTCCACCCCTGCAGTCGTCATCGTGGCACCTCCCTGACGTCGATGTTCAAAATCGATGGTCACTCCGCCGGGCGCGCCCGGCCTCACCCCGAAGGGACGAGGTGCCGGCGCGCCGGTACACTCGCCGTCATGCTGGTGGGGAGGGCGGCGGAGTGCGCGCGCATCGACCTGCTCCTCGGCGCGGCGCGCGCCGGCCACGGGGGCGCGCTCGTCGTGCGCGGCGAGCCCGGGATCGGCAAGACGACGCTCCTGCGGCACGCGGCGGCGGGCGCCGCCGACATGCGCATCGCCCGCACGCGCGGGGTCGAGTCCGAGGCGGCGCTGCCGTTCGCCGGCCTCGTCGACGTGCTCACACCGATTGCGGCGCACCTGGCCGACATTCCCGAGCGCCAGGCGGACGCGGTGCGCGCCGCCCTCGCCATCGGCGCACCGTATGCGGCCGACCGGCTGGCCGTGCTCGTCGGCAGCTTCAACCTGCTGTGCGCGGCGGCGGCGACGCAGCCGCTGCTCGTGGTCGTCGACGACGCGCACTGGCTCGATCCGGCCTCCCGCGAGGCGATCGCCTTCGCCGCTCGCCGCACCGGTGCCGACCCGGTCGCGATCCTCGTCGCCACCCGCGACGACGGCGACGCCGACCTGCCGGACGTGCGGCCCCCACCGCTCACGCCGGCGGAGTGTGCGACCCTCCTCGAGTGCCGCGACCTCGACCCGGCGACGCTCGCGCGTGCCGTCGGCGAGGCGGCCGGGAACCCGCTCGCCCTGCTCGAGCTGGCGACGCCGGGGGCTGGCTTCGAGCCCCGCCGCTCGACGCTCGAGCAGACGTACGCGCGGATGGCGGCCGCGCTGCCCGACCCCGCCAGGACGGCCGTCACGCTGCTGGCCGCGAGCCGCTCGGCAAGCCCGATCGTGCTCGCACGCGCGTTGGCCGCCGAGGGCCTCGACGAGACCGCATTCGCCCCGGCCGAGGCCGCCGGGATGGTCATCGTGGACGCGGGCCGCGTCGGCTTCCGCCATCCCCTGATCCGTTCGGGTGTCTCCGCTGCGGCCACGGCAGCGCAGCGGCGGCGCGCGCACACGGCACTGGCCGCGGCCTGCGCCGAGCCTGAGCTCGAGTGGGATCGGGTCGCGCACCTGGCGGCCGCCGCGACCGGCCCCGACGCCGATCTGGCGGGCGCGGTCGACGCCCTCGCCGCCGACGTCCGCCGCCGGGGCGGGTCGACCGAGGCGGTCGAGTGGTACGAGCGCGCCGCCGCCCTCAGCACCGCACCGGCCGATCGCCGCCGGCGCCTGCTCGCCGCCGCGGACGCTGCCGTCGCCAGCGGCCTTCACACCGTCGCAGTGCGGATCCTCGCCGAGATCGAGCCGGAGTGCCGCGACCCGGGCGATGTGGCCCGGGTCGAGCGGCTGCGGGGGCGCATCGACGCCCGCAGCGGCTCGACCGCGGCGGCGAGCAGGCGGTTCCTGCAGGCGGCGCGCGCGCTCGAGGCGGCCGACCCGCCGGCCTCGGCAGCGCTCTTCGTCGAGTCGGTCGATGCGTCGATCCGCGCGGGCCGCCCGGCCGAGGCGCTGGCCGCGGCCGCCCGCGCGCGCGAGCTCGTGCCCAGCGATGACCCGGTCGCGCTCTCGGCCCGCATCGCCGAGGCGGCCGCGCTCGTCTTCCTCGGCGACGCCGGTGCGGCGGAGGCCGAGATCGACGCTGCCGCCGACGCCGTGTCCGATGCGCCGGCCGTGCGCGCCGACCTGCAGCTGCGCGCCTACCTGGGGATGACGCTCGCGTTCGCCGAGCGCGTGGAGCGCGCGACCGAGGTGCTGGACGGGCTGATCGCCGAGTGCGAGCACTCGGCCCCGGGTGCGCTCACCTATCCGCTCGTCAGCCGGGCGTGGATGCGCCGCCTGTGCGGAGCATGGCCGGGCGCACAGGCCGACGCCCAGCGGGCGGTGCGGATCGCGGCGCAGCTCGGCCGCGCCGGCGACGAGTGCTGGGGGCTGAGCATCCTGACGTGGCTCCTGGCCGCGCAGGGCCGTCCCGACGGCGAGCTGCTGGAGCGCCAGGAGGCGCTCGCAGACCGGCTCGACCTGCCCTACCAGGCGATGTGCGTGCACGCCTGCCGCGGCCTGCACGCGCTTGCAACCGGAGCCGCCGACGACGCGGCCCGGGAGCTGGCCGCCGCGCTCGCGACAAAGCGGGCATGCGGGATCGCAGACGCGACGACGCAACCGGCGATCGGCGCCGATCTGGTCGAGGCGCTCGTGCGCTGCGGCCGCGTGCAGGACGCGACCGCCGAGGCCGCCGCGCTGCGCAACGGAGCCGCCCGCGCCGGGCGCGGATCGGCGCTCGCCCTGGCCGAGCGCGCCCAGGCGCTCGTCGCCGCCGACCCGGCGCCGCACTTCGCGCAGGCCTGGGCGCTCCACACCGGCGCACCCGACCGGTTCGCCCGGGCGCGAACGGCGCTCGCCTGGGGCGACGCGCTGCGCCGGGCCGGACAGCGGGTCGAGTCGCGCGAGCTGCTCGCCCACGCCCGCTCCGAGTTCGAGCGGCTGGGCGCGGCCGGGTGGGCGGAGCAGGCCGGCTCGGGGCTTGCCCGCAGCGGCCAGACGCTGCGGCGCGGGCAGGCCGGACGCGACGAGCTCACGCCGGCCGAGATCGAGGTAGCCGGACTCGTGGCCGAAGGCAAGACGAACCGCGAGACCGCCGGCGCGCTGTGGATGAGCGAGAAGACCGTCGAGGCGCACCTGTCGCGGATCTACCGCAAGCTCGGTGTCCGCAACCGGGCCGAGCTCGACCGCGCAGCAGCTCGGCGCGGGCCGCCCGGCGTAGGGGAATCCCCGACGCGCCGCCCTCCGCCGCGTTCCTACCGTGGGAGCGTCCGGTACGCGAACGGAGGAGACCCACATGACCACCACCTCGACGCAGCTGATCCAGCCCCGGCCCGCCGGGAGGCGGCTGCGGGTCGCCGCCGCCGCGGCGCTCCTGTGCGCGCTCGCGCCGATCGTGCCGCTGGCCTGGCCGTCGCTCCTGCCGTGGTCGGCGCCGATGGTGGACGGGCCGTACGTCGCGGTCGTGCTCGCGGCGGGCGTGCTCGTCGGCGCCCGCCGCCACCCGGCCGGCCCGGAGCGCCGCCCGGCCTGGACCGCTCTCGCGGTCGTCGCGCTGTGGGTGCTCATGCTCGTGGGCTTCGGCCTGGCGCTGCGCTACGGCGTCTGACGGCCTACGCGGGTTGTCGGGTTCCGGAGCGCGTACGCCTCCCCACCACGGCCGCCTGCGCACCGGGAAGGGGGATCGGCCCTCCCGGACGCGGTATTCGGGCTCAGGTGACCGCGTCCGCAACCCGATGATCCCCGCGTGATCGCAGCCGTGCTCAGCGCGCTCGCCCTGGCCGGCGCCTCGGGGGCGCCCGTCCTGCCCGTGTCGACCGCTGCGGGCTGCACCGCCGCGCCGACGCGGGCCGCGCTCGTCGCCGGCGCGTGGTCGT
Organism: uncultured Actinomycetes bacterium; assembly: GCA_963825325.1. Classification (GTDB taxonomy): domain Bacteria; phylum Actinomycetota; class Thermoleophilia; order Gaiellales; family JAICJC01; genus JAICJC01. The sequence continues at coordinate 67,489 of CAWGSU010000005.1, read as the reverse complement.
GCACGATCACCGCCGCCGAGGCCGTGGCCCTGCCCGGCGACGAGGTCGCGGTGGCGCCCGGCGCCTATCCGCCGACCCGGATCTCTGCGAGCGGCGCCGCCGGAGCGCCGATCGTCGTCACGGCCGCGCCGGGGCCCGTGACGATCGACGCGGGCACCGGAAGCCACGCGCTCAACCTGACCGGCGTCCACGACGTCGAGATCGACGGCCTCGCCCTGAGCGGCGGGACAGCCCAGACGGTGTGGGTCGACGCCGCGACCGCGATCGACCTCACCGGCCTTCAGGTGAGCGGCTCCGCCGGCCACGGGGTGCAGATCAACAACTCGACCGCCGTCACGATCGCGTCCTCGCTCGTCGAGTCGAACGCGAACGCCGGCATCATGGAGACGGGCGCAGACAGCGGGGACACATTCACGGGCGACACGGTGTCGGGCAACGGCGCCGGCCCGTCTGCGTACCTCGGCTCGGGCATCGAGGTCGGCGGAACCGGCACTCAGATCCTCGATTGCACGATCACCGGCAACGGCGGGTCGCGGCTCTTCGAGCACGGCGTCTACGTGGCTTCCGTCGCGACCGGCTGGCTGATCTCGGGATCGACCATCTCCGGCTCGAGCGGCGCCGACGTGAAAGCCGGCGGATCGAACGGCACGATCAGCACCTCCACGCTCGGGAACGCCCGGCTCGGGGTGTACGCCCGCGGCGTCGGGGTGACGCTCTCACAGGATCAGATCCAGGGCTCGTTCCGCGACGGGCTGGTCGTCGCCGGCGGCACCACCCTGCTCACGCAGAGCGTCGTCTCGAACGACGGCAAGGGTTACGGACAGGTGGCGCAGGCGGCGATCTACTACGGCGGCGGGAAGCTGCGGCTGTCGGCCTCGACGCTCTACCTGCGCGGCGTGCCCGTGAAGCCGCAGCGGCCGCGCTAGCGTGAACGCGCCGCGAGCGTGCCGGCCCGGAGCGCTCCCGCGACCGCCGCGATGCTCGCGTCGATGTCCGCCTCGGTCGTCGACCAGTTCGAGACCGAGATGCGCAGGAGCCGCTCACCCCGCCAGGTGGTCGCGCCGAGCCAGCACGTGCCATCCTGCTGCACGCGCCGCTCGACGAGCTCGGTGATGCGCTCGTCGCCGACGCGCACGAGCACCTGGTTCAGCACGACCTCGTTCACGACCTCGACGCCGTCGAGCTGCCCCAGTCCGTCCGCGAACCTGCGGGCGAGCGCGCAGCAGCGGTCGACCAGATCGACGACGCCGCCGCGGCCGAGCGCGCGCAGCGCCGCCCAGGTCGCAAACCCGCGGGCGCGCCGCGATGACTCCGCCACGAAGTCGCCGCCGCCCGGCGTCCGCCCCTCGACCTGGCCGGTGAGGTAGGCGGCGACGTAGGTCATCGCCGCGGCGTGCACCTGCGGGTGGGCGCAAAACACGTAGCCCGAGTCGTACGGGACGTTCAGCCACTTGTGTCCATCGCAGCCCCAGGAGTCGGCGAGCTCGAGCCCGTCGACCAGGTGGGCGGTGCGAGGGCTGGCCGCCGCCCAGAGGCCGAACGCGCCGTCGACGTGCAGCCATGCGCCCCGGGCGCGCGCGGCCGCCGCGATCGCGCGCAGGTCGTCGCAGGCACCCGTGTTCACGTTGCCGGCCTGGGCGCAGACGATCGTTGGCCCCTCGGGAGCCGCTGCCAGGGCGTCCGCGAGCGCCGCGGCGTCCATCGCCCCGTCGGGTCGCACCGGCACCTCGTCCAGAGCCGCCTCGCCGAGCCCGAGCAGCCGCAACGCGCGGTCGACGGTGGCGTGGCGCTCTCCGCCGGCGAGCACGCGCACCCGCGGCGCGCCGAAGAGGCCGTCACGGCGGACGTCCCAGCCGTGCCGGCCGAGGACATGCAGGCGCCCGGCCGCGAGGCCGGCGGTGTTCGCCGCCTGGGCGCCGGTCACGAAGCCCACCGAGGCCGACGCCGGGATGTGCAGCAGCTCCTTGAGCCACGCGCCGGCGACGTCCTCGAAGGCGATCGCCGCCGGTGACAGGGCGGGGTTGAACCCGCACTGATCCCACCCGCTCGTCAGCATGTCGGCGATGAGCGCAGCGTCGAGCGACCCGCCGATCACGAAGCCGTAGTAGCGCGGCCCGGCGGACGCCATCAGGCCGGGTCGCGCCGCCGCGATCAGCTCGGCGATCACCGCCGGCAGCGGCGCCGGGAGATCGGGCAGCGGCTGCTCCAGCGCGGTGACGATGTCGTCACGGCCGGCGAGGGGCGTCACCCGCGCCACGCCCAGCCCTTCGCGGTAGTCCGCGATCGCATCGGCTGCCTCGTGCAGCGCCCGGCGCAGATCGTCCATGGAGCAATCCTACGGCGGAGGCCCACTCACGGTTTGGGCGTCGCCTCGAACTCGTCGTCGATGACGCGCTGGAGCGCCGTCAAGGGCTCGTCCTCGCGCGCACCGGCGTACTCGGCGTTGGTGTGCACCACAACCTGGCGCAGGACCGCGATGTCCGCCCGCAGCGCCTCGGGGACAGAACGGCTGCGCAGCCGGATCGACTCGCCGGTGACCGTCCACGCGTTCGCCGCCGACGCTGCGACGCGGGCCGCGAAGAGCGACATCCACCGCTCGTCCGCCGGGACGCTCAGGGGAAAGTCCACCAGCACCATCCCGGAATCGGCCGGGTCTGGCCGCATGTCGGGCTTCCCCAGCTCGCGCTCCTGCTCGCCCCCCATTCCACCCCCTCGGTCCGCGTACGCCTGTAGGCTCACCGGTTGGGCACCCGGCGGCATCATCCGCTGCGGACGAAACGCGGGGAGGCATTCGTCCTGATCGCATCATGAGTGCGGCGGCCGCCCGCTCCAGACTAGGGCTCATAGGTCGAGTGAACGGGGATCAGAATGACTGACGACGCAACGCCCACAGACCAACAACCAGCCGCGCCGGCGGAGCCCGCGAGCCCCGTGCCGGACGCTCACGTCGGGAACAGCCGGCGGCGCAAGCTTGGCCTCGGCCTGCTCGTCGCGCTGGCGTCGCTCATGCTGGGCGTCTCGGTTCTGGCGATCTGGGCGGACAAGGTGTTCCTCGACTCGACGAACTGGGCCGACACGAGCGCCGCAGCCCTGCAGCAGCCCGAGGTGCGCACCGCGCTCTCCGCATACCTCGTCGATCAGATCTACGCCAACGTCAACGTGCCGGCGGCGCTCGCGCAGGTGCTCCCGCCCCGGGCCAAGGCGCTGGCCGGGCCGTTGGCGGTCACCGGGCAGCCGTACGTCGAGCGCGCCATCGCGGCCGGGCTCGACCGGCCGCGCGTGGTCGAGCTATGGCGAGCCGCGAACCTGCGCGCGCACACGGCGCTCCTCAAGATCCTGAACGGCGGATCCGGCCCGCTCAGCACTGCGAACGGCGTGGTCGCGATCGACCTGCGACCGCTGGTGAGCCAGATCTCCTCGACGCTCACGAGCCGCACGAACGGCGCCGTCACGCTGCCGCCGGACGCAGGTCTGATCGTGCTCCTGAAGTCCGACCAGCTGAGCGCGGCGCAGAAGACCGTCAAGGTCATGCGCGTGCTCGCACTCCCGCTGCTCCTGCTCTCGCTGGCGGTGTTCGCGCTCGCCCTGTACCTCTCCCGCGCGCGCCGGCGCACGCTGCGGGCCTGTGCGTTCGGCATGCTTGCGGCCGGCCTCGTGCTGGTCGTCGTGCGGCGGGTGCTCGGCGACTACTTCATCAACTCGCTCACGACCCTGCCCGACGTGCGCGCCGCCGCCCACGTCACCTGGTACATGGCGACCGATCAGCTCGCCAACGCCAACGTCACGCTGTGCTCGGTCGCCCTGCTGGCGCTCATCGGAACATGGTTCGCCGGGCCTGGACGGCGGGCGACGAGCTCGCGGCATGCGCTCACGCCATACCTGCGCGACCCGGAGACCGCATTCGGCGCCTACGCGCTCGTACTGATCCTGCTCATCATCTGGGCGCCCGTGAACGCAACCCGCAACCCGGTCATGATCCTCATCCTCGGCATCCTCGGAGCGATCGGGATCGAGGCGCTGCGCCGCATCGTCATCCGCGAGTTCCCCGATGTCACCGAGCGCGACCTCGGCCACCGGCTGCACTCGGGCTGGAGCCGCGCGCGGGCGAGCGTTCGCCGCGAGCCGGCGCCGGCGGTGCCTGCCGAGGCCGGTCGCTACACCGCGCTCGATCAGCTGGCCTCGCTGCACGACCGCGGGGTCCTGAGCGACCAGGAGTTCGCGACCGAGAAGGCGGCGCTGCTCGCGCACGCCTAGGCTGACCGCCCGGTGAGAGACGCTCGCGACACGGACGCCGGACAGGCCGGCGTGCTCGTATCGGCGAACGTCGGCATGCCGAAGGCGGTCTCCTGGCAGGGCAGGACCGTCTTCACCGGCGTCTTCAAAGACCCGGTGATCGGGCCGTGCGTCGTGCGCAAGCTCAATCTCGAGGGCGACGGCCAGGGTGACCGGGCCGGCCACGGCGGCGAGCAGCGGGCCGTGTTCGTCTACCAGATCGGGTCATACCGGTACTGGGAGCGCGAGCTTGGCCGCGCCGACTTCGCCCCCGGGCAGTTCGGGGAGAACTTCACGATCGAGGGCCTCGCCGACGACGAGGTCTGCATCGGCGACCGCTACCGGATCGGTACCGCCGTCTTCGAGGTCAGCCAGCCCCGCGTCACCTGTTACCGCGTCGGGATCCGGCTGAACGACCCGCGCATTCCCGCACTGCTCGTCTCCCACCACCGTCCGGGCTTCTACTTCCGCGTGCTCGAGGAGGGCGAGGTGCAGGCGGGCGACGCGATCGTCAAGCTCACCTCCGGCCCGGAGCAGATGACCGTCGCCGAGATCGACGCCCTGCTCTACCTGCCCGGGCACCCGCGCCGGCAGCTGCTGCGGGCGCTGCGGATCCCCGCTCTGAGTGCCGGCTGGCAGGCCTCGTTCCGCGCCCTGCTCGATGCCGCTCCCGGGGGCGGCAACGCCGGCCTCGCCGTCACCAGCCCTCCGCCCGCCTGGCCCGGCTTCCGCCGCCTGACGGTCGCGGGGATCGCCCACGAGACGGGCTCCGTGATCTCGATCGAGCTCGAAAGCCCCGATCGCACGCCGCTCCCGCCCGCGCTGCCTGGGCAGTACGTGACCGTCCGTGTGAAGCCCGAACCGGAGCAGCGATCGCTCCTGCGCAACTACTCGCTGTCAGGCCCGCCCACGGCGGACTCCTACCGGATCACGGTCAAGCACGAACGCGACGGCGCCGCCAGCGGCTATCTGCACACCCGGCTCGGTGAGGGCGACGAGCTCGAGGTGGCGGCGCCTCGCGGCACCTTCATCCTGCGGCACACGACCGCACCGGTGCTTCTGGTCACCGCCGGCATCGGCGCCACCCCGGCCCTCGCCATGCTCCATGCCCTGGCGCAGGAGGCTTCCGAGCGGGAGGTGTGGTGGCTGCACGGCGCCCGCAGCGGCAGCGACCATGCCTTCGCGGCCGAAACCCGGTCGCTGCTCTCGTCGCTCCCGCACGTCCACACGCACGTCTGCTACAGCCACCCGGGCGCCGCCGACCGCGCCGGCCGCGACTTCGACACAGCGGGCCGGCTCACCGCCTCGCTGGTCGCCGAACTCGACCCGCCGCATGACGCCGAGGCGTACCTGTGCGGCCCGGCCGCGTTCATGGACGACATCAGCGCCGGCCTGGCCGCGATCGGCCTCGACGCCTCACACATCCACGCAGAGCCGTTCGGGCCCGCGCCGGGTTTGACGCCGGGCATCGCGACGGCCCCCGCCCGCGCCCCGCACCCACCGGCCGGCAAACCCGGCACCGGCCCCACGATCGAGTTCGCCCGCAGCGACCTCGTCATCCCCTGGAGCGAGGACTACACGAGCCTGCTCGACCTGGCAGAAGCCTGCGACGTCCCCGTGCGCTGGTCGTGCCGCACCGGTGTCTGCCACACCTGCGAGACGGCGCTGATCGCCGGCACGGTCGGCTACCACCCCGACCCGGTGGAGCCGCCTGCCGGCGGCAGCACCCTCATCTGCTGCGCACAGCCGCGCGCGGCCGTCGTCCTCGACCTCTAGCCGAGACGGCCACGCCCGGCCACTCCTGCGTGTGGGCCGTGCAGGGATCGAACCTGCGACCTTGGGATTAAAAGTCCCCTGCTCTACCAGCTGAGCTAACGGCCCAGAGGGCGCCAGTGTACGTGGTAGCGTCTGCGCCGATGCTGCGGATCGGCCACCGCGGCGCGGCCGCGCTCGCCCCCGAGAACACGATCGCGAGCGTGCGCGCAGCGCTCGCAGCCGGGGTGGACGGGATCGAGTTCGACGTCTGCCCCGGGCTTGTGGTCGCCCACGACCGCGGCCGTCCCGGCCCGGGGCTCGCCGACTTCCTGGCCGACCTGCGCGCGCTCGCCCCGGCCGAGACGGTGCTGATCGTCGACCTGAAGACGTCCGGATACGAGCGCGAGGTGCTGGCCGCGTGTGAGGCCGCCGGGGTCGCTGAGCGGTGCGTCTTCTCGACCGAGCGCTTCGATGCGCTCGCGGTGCTGAACGACCTCGGCCGAACGAGCGCCACTCTCTCGGCGGGCCGCGCGTGGCTGCCGCTCGGACGGCGCACGCCGGCGGTCGCGATGTACCTCCGCTCGGGCGCGCGCGACGCGACGGCGCGCCACGACGCGGTTACGCCCGAGCTCGTCGCGGCCGTCCACGAGCGCGGCGGCAGGGTCTACGCGTGGACCGTGAACAGTCGCCCGGGCATCGCGCGGATGCGCGCGCTCGGCGTCGACGGCGTGATCACCGACGACCCCAGGCTGTTCCACGAGGAGCCCGGCGAGGGCCGGTCTGCCTCCCCCGATCAGCCGCCTCGTGTGCGATAGTGGGGAACCGAACCCGGCGTACGGGCGTACTATCTCGTAGAACGCGATGACACCGACAGCCGACACGATCACGCAGTTCCCGCTCTCGCAGCGAGTGGTGTGGCTGCGCTACCTGGAACGGACGCGCGAGGCCGGCGACGACTACGCCGACGTCGAGGCGGCAGCGTGGGACGAGCTCCAGCAGGCGCTCGAGCGGATCCCGCGTACGCCTGAAGACCGCCCCGCCTGACCCGGTATCCTGCCCGCGCGCCCCCATCGGCTAGCGGCCTAGGCCTCCGCCCTTTCAAGGCGGTAACACGGGTTCGAATCCCGTTGGGGGTATTGGATGTTGGCTACAGAAGCGTGGCTGGGTATCGCCGCCGGGGCGAGACCGCAGCAACACGGCGATCGTGGTCATCGCGGCCGCATCCGTTATCCTCGGCGCGGTGTTCCGGCAGGAACGGCCCAAACCGGACGAGCTCGGACGACACCTAGACAGAGAAGTGCCCCGCCGTCCGAGAGGAAGTGCCTGAATGGCAACGGTCACACCCACCGCTACCGAAACGGCCTGGCACAGCCAAGCCGCAGCCGGCGTTGCTGCAAGCCTCTCGGTTGACATCGACGTCGGCCTCGACACGGCCGAGGTTGAGCAGCGGCTGGCGAGGTACGGAGCCAACCAGCTCCCCACCGAGCCTCCTCCGAGCGTCTGGGTCGTCGCCCGCGGGCAGATCGCGAATCCGATGAACATCATGCTGCTGATCGTCGGCGTTGCCAGCCTGGCGATCACGCAGTTCGCGACCGCGGTGGTGGTGCTGGGGCTCGTCGCGTTCAACGTGATCATGGGGTCGCGGCAGGAGCTGAACGCACTCGCAAGCGTCGAGGCCCTGTCCCAGCTGCAGGTGCCGCACGCCCGCGTCCGGCGCGGCGGCCGGGTCGAGGAGCTCGAATCGACCGGCCTGGTGCCGGGCGACGTTGTCTTGCTCGAGGCTGGTGACATCGTTCCGGCGGACGCCAGGCTGGCTGTCACGGCCACGCTGGAGCTGCAGGAGTCGGCACTTACCGGTGAGAGTGCGCCGATACCCAAGGACGCCGGCAGCGTGCTGGACGCCGAGACCGCGCTCGGCGACCGCATCAACCTGGTCTTCCAGAACACCCAGGTGACGCGCGGCACGGCGACCGCGATCGTGGTCGCCACCGGGACGTCCACCCAGATGGGGCGGATCGCCGACATGGTGACGAGCACGAAGCGCTCACGGTCGCCGCTCCAGCAGGAGCTGGACGGGATGACCAAGGTGTTCGGCACTGTGGCCTGGCTGGCAGTCGCGGTGATCGCGGTATTCGGTCTCGCTCGGGGCCAGTCGACAGACACGCTGTTGCTGCTGTGCGTCTCTACCGGCATCGCCTCGATCCCGACCGGATTGCCCACGTTCGTGCAGGCCATGCTCTCATCGGGGGCGCAGCGGCTGGCGGAGTCGAAGGCGGTCGTCAAGACGCTGACCGATGTCGAGACGCTGGGCGGGACGACCGCGATCAACAGCGACAAGACCGGCACGCTGACGCTGAACGCGATGACGGTCAGCACGATGTTCGGCGCCGGCACGTGGTACCAGGTTGACGGCGGCGGCTACAGCAAGACCGGAGCGATCCGGGGCCCAGCGGGAGGGGACATGCCTGACTTCCGGCCGCTCGCCCTTGGTTTGTGCCTGTGCAGCGACGCGACCGTCGGCGACGACGGCGCCGTGATCGGCGATCCCACGGAGGCGGCGCTGGTGGTGCTCGCAGCGAAGATGGGCGTCGATGCCGAGGAGACGCGCGCCGCGCTTCCGCGCCTGGCCGAGGTGCCGTTCGACTCGGCCTACAAGTACATGGCGACGTTCCACGACCGCGAGGAGTGGATGACCGGACCGATCCTCCAGCAGGACCACTTCATGACAGTGAAGGGCGCGCCGGACATCGTTCTCGGCCTCTGCAGCCAGGCGCTGTGGCATGGCAAGCTGGTGCCGATCGAGCAGGTCCGAGACGAGCTGCTGACGGCAAACCAGAACCTGTCCGAGCAGGGCCTCCGGGTGCTCGCCTTCGGCGCCAGGGCTCTCGACGAGACCGGGATGCAGGCCGCTCTGGCCGACCCGATGGCCGCGGTTACCGGCCAGGTGCTGGTGGCGCTGGTGGGGATCATCGATCCCCTCCGGGCCGAGGCGAAAGAGGCCGTTCGGATCGCGCTTGCCGCCGGGGTCGACGTGCGCATGATCACCGGCGACCACACGATCACGGCCCGCGCGATCGCCGACGAGCTCGGGCTCGGCCCGGGTGTCATGACCGGTGCAGACATCGCGAAGCTGAGCGACGACGAGCTGAAGGCGCAGCTCCCGCAGCTCCACGTGTTCGGCCGGGTGACGCCCCAGGACAAGCTGCGGCTGGCGAAGCTGATGCAGGAGGCGGGCGACGTGGTCGCGATGACGGGCGATGCCGTCAACGATGCCGCGGCGCTCAAGCAGGCCGACGTCGGCGTGGCCATGGGGAGCGGCTCGGAGGTGACCAAGCAGGCGGCGAAGATCGTTCTGACCGACGACAACTTCGCAACGCTGGTGCGCGCGGTCGACCTGGGCCGCGACATCTACCGGCGCATATCGTCGTACGTCAAGCTGCAGCTCACGATCCTGTCGTCGGTGCTCCAGCTGATGCTGCTGGCGACGATCTTCGACATCAACGGAGGCGTGGCGCTGTTCCCGATGCAGCTTCTGTTCTGCAAGTTCTTCGTCGTCGTCACCGTCGTGATCGGGTTCGTCGTGGATGTCCCTGACCCCAGCGTGATGCACAGGCCGCCGCGGAAGCCGGGCACCAAGATCGTCACCCGGCCGCAGATCGTCCGCTGGGTGGTCAGCGGGTTCGTCACCGCTGTCATCGCCCTCTCCATCCTCGAGTGGGGCCCCGACACTCCCAGCACCAAGCACGCCTCGGCGTCGATGACGATGGCGTTCGCCGTCGTGTCCCTGAGCGCGGTCAACCTGGGCCTTGTCATGCGGCGCGAGCGCGAGCCGGCCTGGTCATCACCGGTGTTTCCATACCTGGGTTGGATCCTGCTCGGATGGACGCTGACCTGGGCCGCGGTCGAGCTGAACATGCTGCAGCGCCTGCTCGACACGGTTTCGCTGACGGGCCACGAATGGATCGCCGTGCTCGCCCTGTCGGTCATCACACCGCTGCTGGTCGGCATCGACAAGACCATCCAGCTACGTCGGCAAAAGGCGCTAGTCCTTTGAGACCCATCCGACCATCACCATTCCACCCGCGCAGCGGTGCCCTTCACCGGCACCGGCGATGACTTCGGAGCGGTGGCGCCGTCCAACCAGCATGACGAAAACCACATGCCACATGTCAGTCTCGCTCGACGGATACGTCGCCGGGCCGGAGCAGAGCCTCGCGCACCCGCTTGGCCACCGCGGAATCGACCTTCACCACTGGCACCTCGACGAGCCGCTGAACGAGGCCGACCGGCGCGTGCGCGACCTGCTTCTGCGTCCGCGCGGCGCGTACGTGATGGGGCGCAACATGTTCGGGCCGATCCGCGGCCCATGGCACGATGACTGGCGCGGGTGGTGGGGCGACGACCCCCCGTACCACGCTCCCGTCTTCGTCCTCACGCACCACGACCACGCGCCGATCGAGATGGCCGGCGGGACGACCTTCCACTTCGTCACCGAGGGATTCGATGCTGCGTTCGCACGCGCGTCGGAGGCCGCGGGCGACCGCGGCGTCGACATCGCCGGCGGGGCCTCCACGGTGCGCCAGGCGCTCGCGGCCGGGGTGATCGACGAGCTCGTGCTCGATTTCGTCCCGGTGCTGCTCGGCGGCGGCGAGCGCCTCTTCGACGGCGTCACCGATCCGGGCCTCGAGCCGGTGGAGGTGACCCACTCGCCGCTGGCGACACACGTCGTCTATCGCATCGGTGAGACCGGCCGGGCGTAGCGACGTCGTCAAGGGTTCGGTCAGACGGACGCGAGCGCGCCGTCGAGCGGGCGCGGCACGCTGGCCGGGTCGAGCGCCTCCACCAACGGCCCGGCCAGCTCGACCTTCCAGTTGTTCAGGAAGCCGCGCAGCTGATCGAGGGCGGCCCGCTCCCGGTGTGCCGGCTGCTTCTGGTAGGTGCGGAACGCCCCCAGCTTGCCATGGGCGTAGAGCACCGCCTCGGTGGCCGCAACGCCGAGACCGCGGACGAGCTCGTCCTCGAGATCGCGTTCGCAGACGAAGAAGCCGAGCGCCTCGAGACCGGGCCGACCGTCTGCCGGCGAGAGGCCGGCGCGTGTGAGCGCCAGGCGGACGTCGGGCTCCTCACCGCCGTCGCACAGGCCCGCCACCGTCGCATTCGTCCCCCCGGGGCCGTAGGCAGCGAGGAACCGGCCCATGGCCTGGGCGCCGCCGACGGTGACCACCGAGATGCCCTCGGCGGCGAGATCGCGCCCGCGCAGCCGGGCGAGCGTGCGCACCGCGATCTCGTCGCTGCGACCCTCGACCAGGACAACCGCGCGTGGCGTCATCTCCGCAGTGTGACTGCCGGGGCTCGATCACCACTCCGCCGCCCGGCCCGGTGCTAGCGTGACCCGAGCCGTCAAACGCCAACTCGACAGGGGGGTCGTGATGAGTCAGACGCTCAAGGGTGCATGTTTGTGCGGCGGGGTGGAGTATGAGGTGAAGGATCCCGAGTCGCTGGGCTACTGCCACTGCACGCGCTGCCAGCGGTGGACGGGCTCGAGCCTTGCCGGGATCGTCGTGGCGAAGGAGAACTTCCACTTCACGAAGGGGGAGGACCTCGTCACCCGCTACGAGAGCGAGTTCGCGCCTCGCCACTTCTGCAGCAACTGCGGATCCAGCCTCTACGACGATCTGGGGGAGCAGTACTTCGTCGCGGCAGGGCTGATGCGCGAGCTCGATCTCGAGCCGAGCTTCCACCTCCAGGTCGCGTATAAGGCGGACTGGCACCAGATCGGCGACGGAGCGCCCCAGTACGCCGAAGGCGCGTAGAGCAACGCACACAGGCGCGCGGCGGCGAACGGCCACCTGTAGTCGTGCGCAAGACTAGTTGCTGCGATCGGCGGCCGAAAGCTCCGCGACGAGCCCGTCGACATCGGCGGCGATCCGGTCGCGGATGCGCCGCACCTCGTCCGGGGGCCGGCCGGAGGGATCGTCGAGCTCCCAGTCGAGGTAGCGCTTGCCGGGGATGAAGGGGCACTCGTCGCCGCAGCCCATCGTGACGACCAGGTCGGCCCAGCGCATGTCGTCGTCATCGAGCCTGTGCGGCACGTTGCCGGCCACGTCGATGCCAATCTCGGCCATGACGGAGGCGACCTCGGGGTGGACGTGCCGGGCCGGGCGGCTGCCGGCCGAGCGGGCCTCGTGTCGGCCGCCGGCCGCGCGGGCAAAGAGCGCCTGGGCCATCTGGCTGCGGCCGGCGTTCTGGATGCAGACGAAGAGCACGTGGCTCATGCGGCCTCCGTGGTGAGGTCGGGATCGGCGAGAGCGTGCGCCGAGGCGGGCTCCTCGTCACGCAGCAGCTGGTACGCGAGAGCCGCCGCAACCGCACCGCCGATCGGAGCCACCAGGTAGACCCAGATCGAGCTGAAGTCGGCTGCCGCAATCGCGGGGCCGAGCGACCGAGCGGGGTTCATCGAGGCGCCCGAGATCGGGCCACCGAACATCGCGTCGAGGCCCACGGTCGCGCCGATCGCGATCGCGGCCGCCTCCCCGACCGCGCGTGTGTCGGTGGCGACGGCCATGATGACGAACATGAGGAAGAACGTCAGCACCGCCTCCCACAGAAACGCCTGACCGTCGGAGCCGCTGGGGAGCGTCGCCCCGACATGCGCGACGTCGCCGAGCGATTCGCGCAGCACAAGCGCAGCCGCGGTCGCACCCACGAGCTGAGCCGCCCAGTAGAGCGGGACGCGCGGCCAGGAGAAATGGCGGGTACAGGCGAACGCGAGCGTGACCGCGGGGTTGAGGTGGGCGCCGCTGATGTGACCCACGGCATAGATCATGACCATGATCACCAGGCCGAAGCTGAGCGCGACGCCGACGTGGCCGAGGGCGTGCGTCGTCGCATCGACCATGATCGCCCCGCACCCCGCGAACACCAGCGCGAACGTCCCGATCGCCTCGGCGACGAGCGTCCGCAGCAGCCGCGCGTCCACTAGCAGCAGCCCGCGTGCGCCGCAGGCTCGACGACAGGCAGGCCCCGGGTTTCGGGCGAGCGTGTCTTGCGCCCCTTGATCATCGCGCCATGGATTCCGTCGGCAACCTCATGCGTGAACTCGACCGAGACCTCATCGAACCCGGCCGCATCGAGGCCCTGCTGGTACTCGTTGCGCGAGAGGGCACCGGCGATACAGCCGACGTGGCTCCCGCGCTCGGCACGCTCAGCGGCCGTGAGTCGATCCTCGGCGACGACGTCGCTGATCCCGATCCGGCCGCCGGGCCGCAGCACGCGTGCGACCTCGGTGAGGACGGCCGCCTTGTCGGCCGAGAGGTTGACCACGCAGTTCGAGATGACGACGTCGACGGAGGCGGCGGGGAGCGGGATCTGCTCGATCATCCCCTTGAGGAAGTGGACGTTCCGGGTACCGGCGTCGCGCGCGTTCCTCCGCGCCAGCGCGAGCATCTCGTCGGTCATGTCCAGACCGTAGACCGTGCCGGCCGGCCCGACCCGCCTGGCCGAGAGGATCACGTCGATGCCGCCGCCCGAGCCGAGGTCGAGCACGGTCTCGCCCTCGCGCAGCTCCGCAACGACGGTCGGGTTCCCACAGCCGAGCGACGCGAGCACCGCCCCGTCGGGCAGCTCCCCGCGCTGACCGGGTTCGTACCGCGACTCACCGAAGTCCGTCGGGCCCGCGTCGTCGGCGCAGCAGCCGCCGCTCCCGCAGCCGCACCCGCCGGAGGCACCGGTGATCGCCTGGGCGGCCTGTGCGTAGCGCCGCCGTACCTGCTCCCGTAGTTCGTCCGCCGCCGCCGGCATTCTCACCACGCTCCCTTCATATCCACGACCGCCGCGAGCTTCTCGGCCGCGCCACGGTTGAGCGAGAAGTACGCCCACTTGCCGCGCTGCTCGCGCTCGAGCAGGCCGGCGTCGACCAGCCGTTTCAGGTGGTGGGACACGGTCGGCTGTGACAGGCCGAGTGGCTCGATCAGGTTGCACACGCAGACCGGCTCACCGCTCGTCGCAAGCATGTTCACGATCCGTACGCGCGCGGGATCCCCGAGCGCCCTGAACACGTCCGCCGTCGCGTCCACCTCGTCGTCGGTCAGCGTCAATGCTGCGAGCGGCCCGCAACAGTTGACCGCCTCAACACCGGCAGCGCTCATACCTCATGCCTCCTCAGATCGATCATCGTCAATATATCGAACACGGTCGATGCGAGCAAGTAGGGTGGGGCGGTGGATCGCGTCCACGACCGTCGAACGCGCTGGGTCGGCGCCGTCCTCGGCGTCGCGGTCGTGTTCGCCGGCGCCGCGTACCCGGTCACGGCCGCGGCGCTCCGCCTGACGAGCCCGTCGGTGATCGCGACCACGCGCGCGCTCGCCGGCGGCCTCGTGATGCTGCCGGTGCTCGCGCTTGTCGGCTCGCACCTGCCGCGCACGCGGAGGGGCTGGGCGTGGGCATGTGCGATCGGCTTCGGGAATGTCGTGCTGACGCTCGGCGGGATCGCCGAGGGCACGAGCCTGGCCGGCGCCGCCGTCGCCGCGGTGCTCCTGAACAGCGCACCCTTCTTCGCGGCGCTGTTTGCGCGCATCTGGCTCGACGAGCGGCTCACGGGCAGGCAGGTCGGCGGTCTCGTGCTGGGGTTCGCCGGCATCGTGCTCCTGGTGGCCTCCGAGAACGCCGCATCCGGATCCCACGTCGCCGCAGGCGTCGTCGTCTGCCTGAGCGGCGCGCTCGGCTGGGCGGGCGCCGGCCTGGGCATGCGCTACCTCAGCACGGCGGACAGCGGCTTCGACGTCTACGGCGCCGCCACCGCACAGTTCCTGGCCGGCGGGGTAATGCTGCTCCCGTATCTGCTGCTGTCGCGTCCCACACCGACCGAGTGGTCGTCACCACGGCTGTGGGCGAGCTTGATCTTCCTCGTCCTGGGCGCCCAGATCGTCACGTACGTCGGTTTCTACGTCGCGCTCCGCCAGTGGACGAGCGCCCGGGTCTTCGCGTGGACATTCCTCGTGCCGGCGGTCGCCGTGGCGATCGAGGCGCTCCAGGGCAACCTCCCGGGCGCCGCCGGATCGGCAGGCCTGGTGGTCGTGATCACGGGCGTCGGCCTCGTGACGATCCAACCTCCCGCCGCAACGCGGCCGAGACGGCGACGAGGAGCACGAGCCCGACCGTGACGATGGCGGCCAGGAGCACGAAGCCACCGCGCGCACCCGCGTGATTTACGAGCGGCCCCACCGACAGCGTGACGACCACCTGCAGCAGCATCGAGACGAGCAGGAACGTCGACGACGTCCGGCCCATCACCTCGTTCGGCACGACCTTGAAGAGGTACGCGGAGGTGATCACAAGGAACGCAGAGGAGCAGAAGCCGGCCAGGAAGAGCAGGCCGTAGAACGCCGGGATGGCCACCGCCGGGCCGGCGAGCGCCGCGTAGCACGCGATCAGCGCCACGAGCACGCCGGCCATCGCCCGCCACTCCCCCAGCCGCAGCACGAGCAGCGCCGCGAAGACGCCCGACACCATCGCGCCCGTGCCGTAGGTCATGTCGGCGAGCCCGTACGCGGTCGCGCCGAGGTGCATCACGTCGAGCACATAGGCCACGAGCACCACGTTCAGGCTGATCGTCGCCACCCACGGAATCACGCTCGCGACGCCGAAGCCGGCCAGCGCGCGATGGCGGCGCAGGTAGGACAACCCGGCGCGGGCCATCGCGAGGCCCGACTCGTGCGGCCCCTCGGGGGGCACCGGCCGGTGGTGCAGCGCAAGCAGCGCCGCGGCCGAGATCGCGTAGGTCGCGGCATCGATCGCAAATGCCGTCCCCAGGCCGAACCGGACCAGGATCGGCCCGCCGAGCGCCGCCCCGGTCAGGCTCCCGGCCTGCCACGTGATCTCGACCAGGCCGCTTGCGGCGGTGAGCTGCTCGGGCCGGATCACCTCCTGGAGCAGGGCGGTGATCGACGGCCAGAACACGCTGTGGCCGATCCCGACAAGGAACGTGAGCAGATAGAGCGCGGCCAGCGACGGCGAGCCGGCGAAGGCGAGCGCCGCCATCGTGACGACCAGGACGAGCCGGCCCAGGTCGGCCGCGATCGCGATCGCGCGGCGGGGGTAGCGGTCGGCGAGCTGCCCGGCGAAGGGCAGGACGACGATGCCCGCGCCGAGCCCGAGCGCCCACACGAGCGCGACCGACGTCGCCGAGCCGGTGCGGTCGAGCAGGTACCAGCCGAACGCGACGATGTGCAGCGACGAGCCCGCCGACGAGAACACCTCGCCGGTGAAATAGAGCCGGAAGTCCCGGTCTGCCAGCGGGGCAAACGGATTCACGTGGCTGCGGAACCTACCTGCCCCCGCGCAGAAACGGCGACCGGGGGCGTGCACTGCCGGTGCTCCGGCCCCCGGCCGCCGTCGGGCGGGTGGTACCCAGAACCGCGCGCCGGCATCCACCGCCGGCCGGATATGGTCCCTGGGCGATGGCCGAGAACGCGATCACCCGTGCAATCGCCGCGCGCGGCGTGGCGGTCGGCGCAATGCTGTTCGAGTTCGACACCCCGGGGATCATGCGCATCCTCGCCGCCGCCGGGGTCGACTTCGCCCTCTTCGACCTCGAGCACACGGGCTGGGACGCGGGCTCGCTGCGACGGGTGCTCGCAGCCGGCCGCGGCACCGGGGTGCACCCCATCAGCCGCGTGATCCGGGGCGAGTACGCCCACATCGCGGGCGCGCTCGACGCGGGCTCGCGCGGCGTGATGGCGCCGATGGTCGAGACGGCCGAGCAGGCGCGGACGCTCGTCGAGTGCGCCACGTACCCGCCACTCGGCCGGCGCGGGTTCGGCGTGCTGATGAGCGACGAGCTCACCGGCGGGGCCGGCGCGAGCGCCGAGCGCGCGAACCGCGAGAACGTCGTGATCGCCCAGATCGAGTCGGCGCGCGGGATCGCGAACGCCGAGGCGATCGTCGCCGAGCCCGGCGTCGACGTGGTGTGGCTGGGGCAGTTCGACCTCACGCTCTCGCTCGGCATCCCCGGCCGTTTCGACCATCCCGACTACCGGGCGGCGGTGAAGCGCCTCGTCGAGATCTGCCGCCGGAACGGCACGCCGATCGGCCAGCTGATCGGAGACGCCGCCGAGGGCGCCGCGCTGCGAGAGCAGGGCTTCGACGTCCTCGCCTACGCCGACGTGTGGGTGTTCGAACGCGCGCTGCGCGAGCGGGTGGACGCGCTCCGCCCGCCATCCGGGCCGTGAGCCTGATCTTCGCGGACGCTCTTGCGCCGGCCGCGCTCGCCGACCTGTTCAACGCGGGCTTCTCGGACTACCTGGTGCCGCTGCAGCTCGACGAGGCCGCGCTGCGCGAGCACATCCGCGTGCACGACATCGACCTCGCGGCCTCGCCGGTGGCGACGGTGAAGGACGCGGCGGCGTTCGCGCTGCTCGGCGTTCGCGGCGCCGACGCCTGGATCGGCGGCATGGCGACCGCGCCGCCATACCGGCGCCGTGGCCTCGGCAGGCGTGTGCTGGCCGCCGCCCTCGCGGCGGCGGCGCAGCGCGGGTGCGAGACGGTGTGGCTCGAGGTCGTGGATGCGAATGCTGGAGCGATCGCGCTCTACCGCGAGCTGGGCTTTGCCGCCGTCCGCGACCTCGACGTGTGGTCGCTGCCCGCGCAGCCGTCGCCGCCGCCGGCCGCGCGGCCGGTCGACGAGCGCACCGCGCGGACATGGATCGCTGCCCACCGCAGCGAGCGCGAGCCCTGGCAGCGCGCCGACGCGACCCTCGTCCGGCTGGTTGACGCCGGAGTGCCGCTTGGCGCACTCGTCGTCGAGCGGAAGGGTGCGGTCGTCGGCGCGGCGCTCCACCGAGCCGAAGGCGGCGCGGTGGGCGTGCTGCAGATGGCGGCGCTCGACGATGCGGCGGCGGCCGACGCGCTGCTCGCCGCCGCCGGCGGGGGCGCAATGCACCTGGCGAACACGCCGAGCGACGGCGCCTGCACGCGCGTGCTCGCACGGCTCGGCGCCCGGCTCGTCGCCCGCCAGCACGAGATGCGCCTGGAGCTCTAAACCGCGGCCGCTACGCCGGTGGCGTCTTCGCCGGCGGCCGCCGGCGGCGCCGGGCGATCGCCCTCCCACACCAGGCTCGCCACCAGCACGACGGTGATCAGGAGCGTTGCCGCCAGGGCGACGTGCACCGCGATCACGGCCCACGGCAGCCCGTTTCGGTACTGGTACTCGCCGACCGCCGCCTGGCATCCGAGCAGGACGATCCCGACGAGCGAGAGCCGCTGCGCGCCGCTGCCCCGCGCGCGCCGCCACAGCCACACGGCGACGGCGGCGAAGAGGACGGTGAAGACGGTCGCCGCGCGCACGTGCAGCCAGGCGGCGTCGTAGAAGTTGCCCAGGCGCTCGATCGGCGTGCTCGTGCTGCCGGGGTGGGGGCCGGCCGCGGTCACGAACGCGCCGGAGGTGATCAGGGCCAGGTAGGCGGCGACCGCGGCCCACGCCAGCAGCCCGAGCCGGCGCTCCACCGGCGCCGCCGCCACGTGGCCGGGGCGCAGGGCGCGCACGGTCGCCCAGGTCGAGACCGAGACGACCGCCATCGCAAGCAGGAAGTGCGACATGACGAGGTACGGGTTCAGGTTGAACTCGACCGTCACCGCCCCGAGCGGCACCTGGGCGACGGTGCCCACGGCGGCGATCGCGAGCGCGTGTGCGATGCGGCGGTCGAGACCGGCCACGCGATAGGCCATCACCGCGGTAGCGACGGCGGCCAGCATGGCCAGGCCCGAGATGGCGCGGTTCGAGAACTCGATCAACGCGTGGGCGGAGTCCTGGGGGACGACGCCGCTGGCCGTGCAGGTCGGCCAGTGCGGGCAGCCGAGGCCGGACGCAGTCAGACGCACCAGGCCACCGGTCGTCACGACGAGCCACAGGAGCACGAGCGTCACCACCGCGGTGCGCTGGAACGTGCGCAGCGAAACCGGGCGCGATCGCAGCCGGGGAAGCGACCGGGTGTCGGCGTGGGCCATCCCCTGCGAGTGTACCCCCGGCCCCGCCCCCGGCGGACCGCTCCCGGGCGCCGCGTGCGCTCTCCACTCCTTCACGGGAATATCACGCAAATACCGCTCTCGGCCGGTCTGGCCGTCCCCATCGAGGCTGCGGGAATGGCACAGTTTGGGAGTGGTGGGTACGCGGTCTACGGTCGGTGGGCACGGCGCGGCGGTGCAGCCGCCGCATGCGCCGAAAGGCGAGTTCGTCTCGGGCGAGCTGGCCGCCGACTGTGCTCGCTTCCTCGCCGAGACGCGCCGCCGGGTGGAGCAGCGGCGCGTCGTCGAGAGCCGGCCGCTCGTGCGCGCCGACTCGTGGCGCGCGTCTGAATAGCGCCGCCGGCGACTACGTCGCCGCCGTCCTCGCGCAGCTGCGGCAGGTGCTGGGCGCGGACCTCACGGGCGCGTGCATCCACGGCTCGCTCGCGCTCGCGCGACTACGACCCCGCCCGAAGCGACGTCGACCTGCTCGCGGTCTGCGCCGCCCCGCTCGCCGCCGCCACCCGGGCCGCGCTCGCCGCAGGCCTCGCAGCCGACGCCCTGCCGTGCCCGGCCGCCGGCGGCCTCGAATTCAGCCTGATCACGCGTGCGGCGGCGCGCGATCCCGGCCCGGCGCCGGCGTACGAGCTGCACGGCTGGGACGGGGACGGCCGGCTGCGGCCGGACCCCGGACCGGGCGACCCCGATCTGCCGCTGCACTACGCCGTCGCCCGCGCGTGCGGCATCCGCGTGGCGGGGCCGCCGCCAACCGCGCTCTTTCGCGCCGTCGACCGGCGCGAGCTGCTGCCCCGGCTCGTCGCCGAGATCGACTGGGCGGAAGCGCACGCGAGCCCGGCCTACCGCGTGCTCGGGGCGTGCCGCGCCTGGCGCCTGCTGAACGACGACGTCATCTCCTCCAAGCGCGCCGCCGCCGAGTGGGTGCTCGCACAGGGGCCGGCCCCGGTCGTCGGCGCTGCGCTCGCGCACCACCTCGCCGCCACCGCGTCGGACGATCTCGACACGACGGCGGTTGCGCGCTTCACCGCGTCCGTCCGCGACCGCCTCGAGGGCGCCTGCAAGTAGGCTTGTGCCATGACCGAGTCCGAGCGCCGGCAGAGCCCATCGGGACGGCGATCCTTCGATGAGGCACAGGACGCCACGCGGCGCACCCGGCTTGCGAACGAGCGCACCTACCTGGCGTGGTGGCGCACCGGCCTCACGGCGATCGCCGTCAGCCTGGCTGCGGGTCGCGTCGTGCCGACGCTCGCGCACAGAACGGCCTGGCCGTACGAGATCGTCGGCGCGGGATTCGCAATCCTCGGCGTCGCCTGCATCCTGAACGCCTACCAGCGCGAGCGCGAGATCGACCGGGCACTGCGGGACGGCCGCTTCGCGACGATGGACCCGCGCTCGACCCTGGTCCTGACGGCGTTCGGCGTGATCCTGGGCGTGCTCACGCTGGGGCTGATCGTGGTGAATCCGTGACCGGGACGCCGTCGGCCTGGAGCAGCTCGCGCAGCATCTGGGCGTTCGTCGGCGCCTGGGCGATGTCGCCGCCGTCGGCGTGGGTGCGGCCGTTGTTGTTGAACATCGCATAGGTGCGCTCCGAGAGCGACGAGAGCTGGCGCAGGGGCTCCGACCACTCGGCGAGCTCGTCGCGCGAGTACAGGTAGTCGAACCGCTCGGCGGCGCTCTTGCCGCGCACATTCCAGGTGGCGGCGTTGCGGCCGTGAAGGCGCAGGTAGGCCGTGTCCGAGGTGGCCCCAACGACCGTCGGGACGAGGTTCTTGGCGCCCGTGCGGGGCGCGTCGACCATGACGTAGGTGGCGCCGAGCGAGCGCAGGAACGCGAGCGTGCGCTCGGCATTCTCGGGCTCGAGCCAGCTGCGGTGGCGAAACTCGACCATCATCTCGTCGCCGCCGAGCCGCTCCTTGGCCCACTCCAGGTACGCGAGTGACGCCGGCTTGAGCGTCACATACGACGGAAACTGCATCAGGATGCCGCCCAGCTTGCCCGCCTCACGCAGCGGCTCGAGCGCGGCCCGGAAGCGCGTGAACACTTCGCCGCGCAGATCGCGCGACGGGTGGTCGACGCGGCCGCGCTCGTCGAGCGGCGCCTCGGCGCGCAGGTCGGCCGGCAGCTGCTCGGCGCGCACCGGGTGCCGCGTCATCATCCCGAACGCCTTCACGTGGAAGACGAAGCCGGGCGGTGTGCGCCGCGCCCAGGCCGCCGTCGCATCGGGGCTCGGCAGCGCGTAGTAGCTCGCGTTCAGCTCGACGGTGTCGAACCGCTCGGCATAGTGGTGCAGGCGCGCCTCGGCCGTCCGCACCGACGAGGGGTACCAGGTCTTCGTCAGCGTCTCGTCAGCCCACGAGCACGTCCCGATGCGGACCGCGGAGCTCAGAGAACGTAGCCTCCGGCGGGCTCGAGCGGGAGGTCGGCCGAAACCCACTGCTGCAGGCCGCCGGCCAGGTTGCGGGCGTCGTATCCGGCCGCGACCAGGGCGTCGGCGGCGTACGCGCTGCGCGCGCCGCTGCGGCACACGATCAGTAGCGGCCGGTCGCGCGGCAGCTTGCCGGCGCGCGCGGCCAGCTCGCCGAGCGGGATCCACACCGCCCCGTCCATGTGGCCGGCCTCCCACTCCTCGACCTCGCGCACGTCGACCGCCAGGCCACCCTCCTCGCGCAGCACGGCGCCGGCCTGTGCCGGCGTCAGCTGCGGTGCCAGGTCCATGCGCGCAGTCTACGGTGCGCCCAGTGCGCCGGGTCAGGCGGGGCCGGGCTGCGTCGCGCCGACGTACGTGGCCTGGAACCAGCCGAGCGAGAAGCGCTCCATCCGCACCCAGTCCCCGGTGTGCGGGGCGTGCACGACCCAGCCGTTGCCGATGTACATGCCGACGTGGCCGAGGTCATGGAAGAACACCAGGTCGCCCGGCCGCAGCTGGGCCTTTGTGATCTGCGGGCCGAGGTGGAACTGCGAGGCGGCGAAGTGGGGCAGCTCGACGCCGTAGTGCGCGTACAGCCACATGACGAGGCCGGAGCAGTCAAAGCCCTTCGGCGTCGCCCCGCCCCAGACGTACGGGACGCCGATCTGCTTCAGGGCGTCGAGGGCGACGTGGTCGCGCAGCTCCTGGCCGGGGTCTGCGGCGTCGACATGCAGATCGGCGGTGAGCCACTTCTGCGCCTGCAGCGCAAGCTCGGCCTGGCCGATGCGGTCGGCGGCGGTCATCACCGTGATCTGGCGGCCGAGCATCGCCACGAGCCGGTGGCGCTTGCGGAGCTGGCGGCGAATCTCGCGGCGGCGGATGACCAGCTGGCGCTTGTCGGCGCGCTCGCGCACCTGCGCGGCGGCGATCGTGCGCCGCTCGGCGGCGATCGCCAGCTTGGCGGCGTTGATCGCCCGCACCGTGTCGGAGACCGCCGTGTCGAGGCGCTGCTTCAGATCCATACCGCCCGCCACCTGCGAGAGCGAGTTGGCCTCGAGCACGATCTCGATCGTGTGCGGGTCGCCGCCCTTGTACTGCTGGATCAAGAGCCGGGCGAGCACGCCCTGCTGGTAGCGGAGCTTCGCCTTCTCGACGATCAGCCGGTGCGTCGCGATCCGCATCCGCCGGCGCAGGACGCCGAGCTGCCAGACGACCTTGTCGTACTGCTCGGTGAGCAGCTCGGCGTGATGGTCGAGGTGGCGGATCTCGGTGCGCACGTGCGCATAGCGCGCGCGCTTGGCGTCGAGCACGCGGTCGGCGAGCGCGGGCTGCGCGTGCAGGCAGACGCCGGCGAGCGCCGCAACCGATGCGGCCGCAAGCACGCCGGCGAGGCGGCGCAAAGAGGACCCGTGCTCCATCCACCATGTCGTCGTCCGCGCGGCCGCGAAATTGAGGGCCGCGCTAAAGACCGGGCCGAATTCGGCCGAATCAGAGTGTGAGCATGCAGATCACCATCGATTGCCCCGAGTGCGATGCCGCCAAGCGGCCGCTCCTGGCCTGCGCGGCGTGCGGCGCGGCGGGCCGGCCCGAGGACGTCGCCGCCTGGCGGCGACGGCTCCATGCACACCACCTCGGCGTGATCCTGGCCGAGCCCCGCAGGGACTCGTGGGAGGCGCCGGTGCGGCTGCCGCGGCCGCTGCGGATCGTCCTGCGCCTCGAACAGCTCGCCGAGGCCACCGAGACGATGATCGTCCCCGACACGGTCGCCCCGCCGTCGAACCCGCTCTCGTTCGACTGGCACGAGCGCCGCGGCCTGCGCCGCCTGCGCAAGAGCGCCTAGCTAGGCCGGCTCGGCGACGACAGCCGGGCGCAGATCGAGCAGCTCGGCGGGCAGGTGCAGCGGCTCGACGGCGACCCCGCGGGCGCCCATCTCGGCGATCAGGTCGGCGTAGGCAGCCGCCTCGATCGGATCCGACGGCACCCACTCGTTCAGGTAGCGCACGCCGGCGACGCCCGCCTGGTAGAGCTCCTTCAGGCAGCCGAAGCAGGGCCGCAGCGTGCTGTAGCAGCGGGCCGACTGCACCGTGTAGCCGAGCCGCGCGGCCTGCAGCACCGCGTTCTGCTCGGCGTGCACGCAGATGCAGACGTCGTAGCCGCGGCCGGGGGCGTAGTCGTCCGGATGTGCGCAACGGTGGCAGCCACCCTCATCGCAGTTGGGGAAGCCGGTGGGGGTGCCGTTGTAGCCGGTCGCGATGATGCGCTGGTCGGCGACGAGGATCGCGCCGACGTGGCGGCCGAGGCACGCGGCCCGCTCGCGCGTGGCCACGGCGAGCAGCATGAAGTACTGCTCGGGCGTCGGCCGCACGAGGGCCTTGCGCGCGTTTCGGTCGGCCATCGGGCCAGCCTACCGCCGGCCGCTCAGGAAGTCCGCTGGCTCATGCCGAGCGTGCGCGCGAACTGGCGCTGCGCCGACTCGTCGACGTGCCAGACGATCGGGCCGTGCACGATGACGCCCTCGCCGCGCTCCTTGAGCAGATCGGGCAGGAACGTCTCGACCAGCCACTCGCGGCCGTGGGCGACGGTGGCGCGGGCGCGGATCCGCACCAGGTCGTCGTCGAGGTGCTCGACCTCCTCGACCCAGGGAACGCGCACGAGCCGGGTCGGTCCCGCGGGCATCAGCCGCGCGACCTCGGCCACGAGCTCGCGGCCGCCCTCCTCGCTCAGGGCAAAGAACTCCACCTCGACCTCGCGCGCTCCACGCGGCTGCACGTTGACGGACTGGATGTAGGAGTTGTGCACGCGCACGACCTCGCCGCCGATCGCCCGCAGACGGGTCGAGCGCAGGCCCACCTCGTCGACGACGCCCTGCAGGTTGAGCGGCTGGATGCTGATGTTGTCGCCGACCGAGAACCAGCCCTCGAAGAACATGAAGAACCCGGCCAGGATGTCCGTCAGGAACCGCTGCGCGGCGAATCCGATCAGCAACACGATCAGCGAGGCGCCCGCGATGGTGCCGCTGCGACCGCCGAAGCTGACCGCCCCGAAGGCGAGGATCAGCGCGGCGCCGTAGGCGAAGTAGCGCACGCTCGTGCGGATCAGCGAGATCGCCGTCTCGCGGCGCTTGAGCGACGTCATGACGCCGGTGTCGGCCGGCCCCTCGCCGGACATGTGCTTGGCCTCGTTGCGGCGCACCACCCAGCTGGCCAGGCGCCCCGAGAGGCGCGAGACGAGCCAGGCCGCCGCGAACACGCCGACGACCCACGCGGCGGTCTGCCACGTGGGTGTCGGAAGTGCTGTGAGAATGCTCGCGCCGGTGCCCATGGTCCACAGTGTGCCGCAGGGCCGCCGGCCGCGCGCCGGTCTCTACGGGGTGTTCGTCAGATTGAAGGTCGCCGGGGTCTTCAGCGCGCCCTTCTTCAGATTCGCCGTCACCTTGTAGGTGCCGGCGGTGGCGTTCGCCGTCACGACGACGCGCACGTAGCCCTTCTTGCCGGTGGCATGCGACCAGGTCGTGCGGCCGTTCGGGAAGGTCAGGCCGGCGCCCGTGGCCGGAGCCTTGAACGTGACCAAGAGGCCCACCCGGGGGTTGCCCTTGGCGCCCACGACGCGGGCCGAGAGCTTGTGCTTGAACGCGGTCGAGATCACCGCCGACTGCGGGGTGCCGCCCGTTGCGGAGATCCGCGGGCCGGTCGTCGCGGCCACGGCGACCACCGGCACCAGAAGCACGGCGCATGCCGCCGCCGCGCTCCTCCGTGTGAGGGACTTCAACTTCACAGACCCACCTCCTGCCGTAGGAACAACGAACCAAGTATCAGGGTGCCCCCGGGAAATGTGAAGGGGGTTGGGCTGGGCGTGTCGGCCCCGCCCTTGTATGCCGGCGGGGAATGCTCGATACTCGGCGCACGTGCCGTGGGTCGGGAGGCGGCACCAAAAACGGGAAGGGGGATCCGATGGCGAGCTCCGATGCTGCGGTCGAGCACACCACGTCGGCTGCGCTCGAGGAGAAGGCAAAGCTGCAGCGGCACTTCGGCCGCTTCGACATGTTCTTCTTCCTCATCTGCACGCTGGTGGGGCTGGACACGATCGGCGCCGTTGCGAGCAACGGCGCAGAGGGGTTCACGTGGCTCATGTTCCTCGGCCTCGTGTTCTTCATCCCCTACGCGTTCCTCACGGCCGAGCTCGGTGCGGCGTTCACCGAGGAGGGCGGCCCGTACATCTGGACGAAGCTCGCGCTGGGCCGCCTGATCAGCGGCGTGAACGCGATCATCTACTGGATCTCGAACCCGATCTGGCTCGGCGGGACGCTCACGATCACCGCCGTGGCGGTGTTCAACGAGTTCTTCCACAACCTCGGCAACGGCGAGTACATCTTCGGCCTGATCTTCATCTGGTTCTCGGTCTGGGCGGCCATCCTGTCGTTCGGCGTCGGCAAGTGGATCCCGACCCTCGGCGCATGGGGGCGGATGATCGTGCTCGGGTTCTTCTCGATCACGGTCGTGATCTATGCGATCAAGCACGGTGTGCACGGGGTCTCGGGCGGCAGCTTCAAGCCGACCTACACCGCGTTCATCGCGCTCGTGCCGATCCTGTTCTTCAACTACGTCGGCTTCGAGCTGCCGAACGCCGCGGGCGACGAGATGAAGAACCCTCAGCGCGACGTGCCGTTCACCGTGATCCGCTCGGCGATCGCGTCGATCGTGCTCTACGGCGTCCCGATCCTGATGATCCTGCTCGTGCTGCCGCTGAGCCAGGTGACCAGCCTGGGCGGCTTCATCGACTCGATCAAGACCGTCTTCACCGTCTACGGCGGCCACGTCGGAGCGACGCCCGCGCAGACGACGCTCACCGGGGCCGGCAAGGTGCTCGGCGACATCGCTGCAGCGGCCTTCATCTGGGCGCTGATCTCGAGCGGCACGACCTGGATCATGGGTGCCGACCGGGCCGAGGCCGTGGCCTGCTACGACGGCGCCGGCCCGCGCTTCCTGGGCCGGTTCTCGGCCAAGTTCGGCACGCCGATCGCGGTCAACTTCATGTCGGGCGCGATCTCGAGCATCTTCATGGTGCTCGCGTTCTACCTGACGAGCGGCAGCACGGCGAAGTACTTCAGCGCGGCGCTCAGCCTGGCGATCTCGACCACGACCATCTCCTACCTGGCCATCTTCCCGGCGCTCTACCTGCTGCGCAGGAAGCTGCCCGACGTGCACCGCCCGTACCGCGTTCCCGGCGGCGACACGGGCGCGCTGATCATCTCGGTGCTCTGCTTCGGCTGGTCGGCACTCGCGACGCTCGCGCTGCTCTGGCCGGGCCTCGGCCAGTCCAACCCCGACTCGCAGCTGCCGAGCGGGTTCGAGGGCCAGCGCCTGCAGTTCGAGCTCAGCCAGCTCATCCCGCTGGCGCTCTTCATCGGGCTCGGCGTGCTGTTCTACATCCTCGGCAAGCCGACGCGGCAGGCCCAGGCCGACGTCCCGCTTGCGGCGAGCCTCGAGCCGGCAGCCGGCGACTGACCGATTCCGTCTTCGGAGGGCGGCCCGCCGTGGCCGCCCTCCGGGAGCCCCATTCCGCCTCCGGAGGGATCACACATGTTCACTCGTATCGTCCTGGGCCTCGACGGGTCGCCGCAGTCCGACCGCGCATACGCGGTCGTGCGTGACCTGGCCGCGCTCACCAAGGCAACCGTGACGATCGTGCACGTGCGCGAGATGATGCTCGCCCCGGCCGTCGGCGGCGTGCCGCGCCGGATCGACGAGGGCCACATCGAGACCAGGATCCGCGCCCAGGCGGCCGAGCTCGGGGCGGCCGGCAACGGCGGCGAGCTGCGGCTGATCGCGTCGACCTATGCCGGAGGGCCGGCGAACGACATCGCGGCGGTCGCGAGCGAGGTCGACGCCGAGCTGATCGTCGTCGGCACCCGCGGCCTCGGCCTGATCGCGGGCATCCTGCTCGGCAACGTGACGCAGCGGCTGCTGCAGATCGCGCCGTGCCCGGTGCTCGCGATCCCGCCCGAGCAGTCGTAGCCGCGCCGGCAGTGGACATCGCCGAGTTCCGGGCGGAGTTCCCGGTCACGCGCACCCGGGCCTACCTCTTCAGCGGCGCGATCGCCCCGGCAGCGACGCCGGTGCGGGAGGCTTGGGACGGCTGGACGGCGCGCTGGAGCGAGGATCCGAACAGCGTCTACACCGGCGAGATGATGCTCGGCGCGATGGACGGCCTGCGCGCGGCGTTCGGGCGCCTGATCGGCGCCGGGGCCGCGACGATCGCCATCACCGACAACACGTGCCGGGCCGCGAACATCGCCATCCGCGTGCTCGCCGAGCGCCCCGGGAACGTGGTCGTCGACTCGGGCACGTACCCGTCGAGCGCGTACCCGTGGTACGCCCGCGGCGATCGCGACGTGCGGTTCGTGCCCACCGACGGCGTGGACGACGCCGCGGGTGCGCTCGCCGAGCGCATCGACGCCGACACGGTCGCGGTCTGCATCACCCATGTGGCGCCGTTCACCGGCCGCAGGCACGATCTGCGCGCGATCGCCGCCGTCGCCCATGCGCACGGGGCCAAGCTGCTCGTCGACGCCGCCCAGTCGACCGGCATCGTGCCGATCGACGTCGCCCGCGACGGCATCGACGCGCTCGTGACCACCGCGATGAAGTGGCTGCTCGGGCCGCCGGGGATCGGGTTCCTGTATCTGAGCCCGGAGCTCCTGGCGGAGGCGCCGACGCTCGACGTCGGCTACCTCGGCCTGGACGCGCCGCTCGGCGAGTGGCCGCCCGACGCCATGCCGGCGGTCGTCGCCGACGCGCGCCGCTACGAGCTCGGCCTGCCCAGCCTGCCGGGGGTGTTCGCCGCGCGCGCCGGGATCGATCTGCTGCTCGCCGTCGGCATCGAGCGCCTGCACGCCCACGTCCAGGGGCTCGCCACCCGGTGCATCGACGGGTTGCAAGCTCGCGGCGCGGTCGTGCTCACGCCCCCCGACCCGCGCAGCCGCGCCGGGGTGATCGCCGTGCAGCACACCGCGCCGCAGCGGGTCTTCGACGAATGCCGCAGCGGCGCGGTCGACATCGGTGCGATCGGGAGCGTCCGCGTCGACCCGCACGGCTTCAACACCGCCACGGACATCGACCGCTTCCTCGCCTGCTGGGACGCCGCCGCGGGCTGATCGCCGGCGCGTGTTAGGGTGGCGGCGTGTCGGCTCTCGATCTGCTCGGCATCGGCTTCCCCCTCTCCGGAACGCTCGTCGTCGGGCTGCTCTGGTGGCTCTTCAGGGGCGCGCTGCCGGTGTTGCCGGAGGACGGGATCGACGGTGCGGGCGGCAGCGACGGCGGCTCAGACCGCGTCCCGCCGCGCCCGCCCCGGCCCTGGCTGCGGACGGACGGACGCCGGCCGTCGCGGCCCCACCGCGACCGGCCCACCGCGCCGCGGGCGCCGCGGAGGGGGCCGGCGTCACGGCCCGGCGCGGGCCGCCGGGGCTAGAGTCCGGCCCGTCGTCCGCCCGGGGAGCGAGAGACCTTGCCGTACACGTCGTTCTGGCACCACTACGTTCAGCAGCACGCAAACAGCGGCGGGCCGACGCTGGCCTTCAACCCGGCGGCGGCGTTCGCGGTGGCGGTGTGCCTGTTCGTGATCGCATGCTGGACGGCGAACCAGATCCAGTCGCGGTGTGACGGCTGCGGCGCGATCCCGGCCCGCTGCCGCTGCCTGCGCGGCCGCGTGCGGTCGCGGTAGCCGCCGTGCACGACTACTACTCTCCGCTCTTCTCCGCCCACTGGTGATCGCACGACCACGCCGCCCGGGTGGCGGCGCAGGTGCGGAGGGCGGGCGGTCCGCGGCCCGCCTCCGTCACGTCCCCCTTCGCCTGGCGACGGTTCCTCCGGCTCCTCCGCCTGGCATGACGCTCCCGCTCACCGGTGGCTGTAACTGTGGCGCCGTTCGGTACGAGGTCACCGAGCCGCTCGTTCGCGCGAGCTACTGCCATTGCACCCGGTGTCAGCGGCGCACCGGCGGCGCGGCATCGGCGCAGGCGCACCCGGCTCCGGGCAGCTTCCGGATCGTCGCCGGTCAAGACAGGCTGCGAATGTGGCAGCCGCCGCAGGGCGGTGGTGAGAAGTGGTTCTGCGGCGACTGCGGCTCGGCGATGTTCGGCTCGAACCCCAGCCACCCCGAGTCGGTCGGCATCCGCATGGGGACACTCGACAACGATCCCGGCATCCGGCCGACGGTGCGGCAGTTCGTGTCGTATGCCGCGGCGTGGGAACCGCTCCCAGACGACGGCCTGCCCAGGTTTCCCGAGAGCCGTCACGCACCCGGCGCGCATCCGATCTGAGAGTAGTAGGGGTCGTTCGACGGTACACCTCATTGCGCTCGGGGGCTCGGATTCCGCCCTCCTTCGCTCCGCAGGGGCGGAACGGGTCTCAACCGGATGCGTGCGTTTGGTCGCAGCGTTCTCAGCTGGCACGACGGGTTTTGGCTCCCAGAACCGGATGGCGGCGGCTCCCTGTTCTCAATTCAGGCAACGCCGGCACCAGCTCCTGGTTCTCACCAGCTCTTACCCCCGTCGCAGGCTCATGCACCGCGATCTAGTGGTAGAGATGGGGGATGTCACCCCGCCAGCTGCGACCACCGCGTCCGCCGCGACCGGAGCCGTCAGTGGCGCTGCGCCGCCATCTCGCAACGAAGAGTTCGGCATCGTCGGCTGCGTTGTCGACGGCCGAGGCGGCCCGACAAGATGTGCACGGACCGCTCCCCACGACCCGTGGCCGGTCGGCAGGCCCTGTTGTCGAGGTGGTCAGTGATGTCGGCCGTGTATTGGCGGAACTGGTGGAGTCGCTTCCGGAGGACTCGGCCGGGGAGTTAGCGCGCCTCGTAGGTGACTCTCTGGCGGCACCGCCGTCGGGGCTTCTGCGTGAGGCGAGGTTGGGGCTTTTGATCAGGCTGCTTCGTGAGCGCGACGGCGAACTGGTGGATACGGCCCTGTACGAGGAGGAGCGTGAGCGTTGGAGGCTGCGGGGCGTGGACTGGCCGGCGGCATCGACCGTCTCGCGCGCATTCGGTGATTGGCTGCGGGCACAGATGGCCGCCGCGCACTTGGCGTTTCGGGGAAACCGGGCCCGCCAGCCGCGATCGCACCATCACACAGGCCGCCGACCCGACTACACGCCTGACGAAGTGCTTGCAGTCATGGCGGAACTGCGCCGCGTCTTCGGCGTGTGGCTGACGCATGGCGAGTATCTCCAGTTCGTCGAGTTACGCCGCCGCGCAGCGTTGCAACTCGGCCAGCCCGAGCCGCGCTTGCCAACCACGAAGCCGATCAATCGGCTGTTCGGTGGGTATCCGGCCGTGATCGCGGCGGCTCGGATCGACTTCGGCGAGCCGGCAGCGGCGCCCGTAGCCCTGACCCAGCTGGCGGAGCGTCGCAATGGGGCTGGGCCGGTCTCGAGCGGCCGACTACAACCCGTCGCCGGTTTGTGGTGGGACGTCGTTCGCGGGACGTCGGAGGCAGATCGTCGTCTCATCTACCAGGCGTTGATGCGCCGGACGCACGGCCTTCGATCCTTCCGAAGCGACGTGATGTTGAGCGGGCTGGCACGCTGCTACGACGAGTTGGGAGGGTATCCGTCGTTTCGCCGCTACGAACAGTGGCGAGCCACCCGAGAGGATCCCGACGAGTGGCCTCGGGGCCAATCGATCATCGCGATCTACGGGTCATGGCGGAAGGCGTTGATCCATCTCGGCGCGGAACCCACAGCAGACATCCTGGTTGCCCGCATGCGCGGACGTGCGGCGGTGTTTACCCGCGAAGAAGTCATGACGACGGTCGACTTCAGCGCAAGGGAATGGCGGTTAACGCATCCCGGCCAGCCGTACCGCTTCCTGGACTACTACCAGTGGGCGGGATCGGAACTCGAAAGGGGAAGGAATCGCCGGTTCCCCAGACTGGCCCTGTCGAGAGCGACGATCGAGCGCCACGTCGGCCCATGGGCGGTCACGCTGACCGCGACGGGACACGCCGACCTGCTGTCGCCGCTCCAACTCATCCATGAAGATCGCCGTGCGGATGACGAGCTGCTTGACTACCTCTACGGCGCAGCTGAGGAGACGCGCCTCGGTGCGAGAATCAGTCCACGGGCATATGACGGATGGGCAGCCGCCACTGAGGCTGCTCTCCGGGCTGTTGACCCGGGTGCAAGCGTTCCGCGCTACCAGCTGTTCAGGCGCCGATTCAAGGTCTGGGCCGTAGCCCTCCACCGCGCAGGACTCATCTCCCAGGCGGAGTGTCAGAGACGTCGCTACGGGCGCGGTGTCCACATGACAGACGACGAGCTCGCCGATGTGCTCGTTCAAGCCCTCGCAGAACTCGGCCCCGACGCCACCCGCGCCCTGTACCGCGCGTGGCGCGAGCGGCGACTCACAGGTCCGTCCCCTCCCGCGGAAGGGATCCCCGTGGACGGCTGGCTCGCTCAACGGCTCGGAAACGGTCTCTGGCCCGCAGCTAAAGCCACTGCCTTGGCGCGGCGATACCAGACCGAGTGACGATCACGCCATCTGACGCGACATAGAGCGCACCACGCCGGCCGCAACGATCCCACGATCGAACGTAGAGCGGGTAGCAGCCGCACATCGTTTCAACGTGCCAAGGGGGATCCGGCGCGCACCGTGGCCGCCATGTTGATTGCCATCTTGCATACGCCTCTAACGTCGACCTGCCCATCCTCCGACTCGGTTGATTCATGTCTCGAAGCGGTGATAGCGATGACGACGCCAACAAGTGCAATCTCAGCGACTGCCTTCTGGTGAGGATAGGCAATTGAGCGCGATGGCTCCATCCTCAGCGTCGACAGGGGCTGGCAGTGGGCGTGCGTGACGATCACCAGGCAGGACGACGCGCGGGCACTGGACATCCTGCTCGACGCCAACGACGCCGAACGGCTCTCCCGCTGGCTGATCAGCATCACGAGGGCAAGCCGACCGCCGGGGGGGTGCGATGAGCGCACCTACGAGCACCACAGCGGCGCTGAAAACCGAGCTAGTGGCGTGCTGCGAGGACGCCGCCGACTGGCGGCTGCAGCGAGTGGCGGAGTTCCCACGCAACGCTCCCATGCTGGCAGCCGTCGACGCGCTCGCGTCGGCCGCTGAAGATCTCGAACGGCTGTGCGATGACGACCCTCGCCTCTGCCGGTTGGCGCGGGCGTGGAACCGCCTAGACCATCAGCAGCGGATGCTCGCGTCCACCGAACAGCGCCGTGCCATACGCCAGGCCGGGTATGACCATGTTGCAACCACGACCGCACTGCTCGTACTGGTCACTCTGGTCGCCGAGGCGATCCTGCGCCAATAGCACGCCGATGCGACGGCGCTGGTCAGCTCCGCCAAGTCTGACTTCCCGAGCGAGACGAGCGCGATCAAGTCGTCAGTCGACTCACTTTCGAGCGCGGTGAAAGCCCTCCCGTCGAGTCCGTCGACGAGTCAGATCGCCGCGATCGGGGTCGACGTGGCGGCGGTGACGAGCTCGGTCAAGAGCTTCAACGACGCCACCAGTTCCAAGTGCTAGCTGGGTAGACGATGCCGAGCGGACGCACGACACGGGCGCGGCGATCGCTCGGCAAGGGGCGGATGGAGGCGTTCAGCGACGGCGTGTTCGCGATCGCGATCACGCTGCTCGTCCTGGACTTCGCGATCCACCCACCCGGCTCACCACTGCACCAGGTGCTCCACATCTGGCCGTCGTTCGTCGCCTACATCGTCAGCTTCCTGACCGTCGGCGCGGCCTGGCTCGGCCACACCGCGCTGACCGATCGACTCGAGCGCACCGACTCGATCTTCCTGCGACTCAACCTGCTGCTCCAAGATGTTGATCGCAGAGAACAGGCGGCACGGCACCGCGGTCACCTTCGCGACCATCTGCCTTGTGTCCGTGGATGCCCAGCACGCGACTGCCTCGGTGTTGCGCGCTGGTCACCCACCGCCGATCCTCGTCGCTTCGGGCGTCGGACGCGAATGCGACGTGTTTCCCTGCCCGGCCATCGGCATCATGGAGTTCCCGGAATGGCACAGCCATGAGGTGGCCCTCCCCGACGCTCTGTGGACGTTGGTCATGTACACGGACGGGCTCGTGGAGGGGCGGTCGTCCCCGGACGGTCCCCGACCTCTCGGTACGAGCCGACTCCTCGAGATGCTCACTACCCACACTCCACCGTTCACCGAGGTGGACGCAGACGCCATCCTCGCCGAGGTCGAGCAGGCAAACGGCGGCCGTCTTCCCGACGACGTGGTTTTCCTCGCCGCGTCGCCGCTTGCGTCTGCCGCCCTTACGGCGCCGGCGAACTCGAAACTAGGACTCGTGAATGGCTAGGTGGTCGATTGCCCGCGCCGTGTCTCGAACGTGGGAATCACCTTGGTTCCCACCATGTCCAACAGCCTTCTCGCAGGCGACCCGCCGGGCGCGCACACGGCCACTGAGCTTTCGTCCCGGCTCCGCGCCGTCTCCCAGGCGCGCGTCAACGCGCCCGCGACGCTGCTATCGACAAAGCTCGCCTCGACGAGGTCGACCACTACCGACGTTCCATGCTCGAACACCGCGTCAAGCTCCGCATCAAGCGCCGGCGAGGCGCTCAGGTCATGTTCGCCGCGCACGATCAACACCCATGCCGCCCGGACTTTTCGACCTCGATTTCGCTGCGCGATTCCATCGCCACCCCGAGCCTTAGACGGGCGATTGTAGACCGGGTGT
Source organism: uncultured Actinomycetes bacterium (assembly GCA_963825325.1). Lineage (GTDB taxonomy): Bacteria > Actinomycetota > Thermoleophilia > Gaiellales > JAICJC01 > JAICJC01. The sequence goes on along the minus strand of CAWGSU010000005.1, from coordinate 33,317 downwards.
CTATCGCATGTCGAAGCCTGCATCTCGGCCTCGGTGCGGAGTCCTGAGACTTGGCGACCGAACTACACGTTCGTCTGGAGGCAATGCCGGAAAGTGTTCCCCGGGCGCGTCAGCTCACACGCGAGTGGAGCGAGCGCCAACGTGCCACTCCAACTCAACTCGAGGACATCGCACTCGCCATAACGGAGACGGTCGCCAACAGCGTCCGGCACGCCTACCCCCTAACTGAACCCGGCCCCATTCACCTGGATACATACGCCCGACTCGGCGCCCTCGTGTTTTCCGTCCGCGACGAGGGCATCGGGCCGACTGCCGCCTCCCCGCATCCTGGGCTCGGCGTCGGGTTGGCGCTCCAAGGGCAGACGAAGTACCAAGCCCGTCGAGTTGGGCGAAGGTGAGCGGCCGGTGGGGTTCGGTAGCTGGCGGCCGGGGCCTATACTCGGTCTTTGGAACCAAGGCCCGCTCTGCGCGGTCGATCGCGCGGCGGTGATGGTGCGTGTTTGGCAGCTGGGGAGCCGCAACTGAGCCGGATTGGGCGGGGAAGGGAGACTCCCGTGACGCGCTTCCTGTCCGTTCCTATCGCGATGGCTGTCGCGCTCGCCGCGACGGGTTGTGGCGGCAGCAACACCAACTCGTCTAGCTCGACCAGCACCCCGCCGTCGTCGACCACGCCGAGCACATCCGCTGCGAGCACGGTCCAGGTCTCGACCAAGAACGTGTCCGGGCTGGGCGTCGTCTTGGTCGACAGCCATGGGCGGACGCTGTACTCGTTCGTGCCCGACAAGCACAGCAAGGTCACGTGCATGGGCGCGTGTGCGGCGGTGTGGCCGCCGCTCAAGTTGGCAAGCGGCCAAACGGCCGTCGCAACAGGTCAGGCGAAGTCATCCATGCTCGGCAGTGACCCAGACCCGGCCGGCGGTCGCGTCGTCACCTACGCGGGTTGGCCGCTCTACACCTACGTGGCCGACACCTCGCCCGGCGCCGCCACCGGCCAAGCCCTCAACCTCAACGGCGGATTGTGGTACGTGCTCGCCCCTTCCGGCCAAGTGATCCACACCAAGCCGTGACCCGCATACTTTGAAGATCAGGCGGACTTGGCTCAACGAAGCGGTTTGACCGGGGTCTGCGCCCTCCAGCGCGCCCCCCAGGACAAACCAACGGCACCGCCCTGAAACGGCTCAACGCCTGGCCGGTCACGAAACCGATCACAACGGTGTCCCGAGATGTGCGTACACCTATCTGAGTTTCAACCGGGTCCGGGTGTACGCCCCGGGGGGCCGGCTTCGCTCGGGTCATTGGCCGCCCTGGCGGAGGGAAACCCGATCGGACGTGAGCCGCCGTAACGGCCGAGGCACGGCTCGCTGAAGGGCTGATCAGGAGTCGGCGTCGAGCAGCTCTAGGAGGGCGTTGGCGATGACCACCTCCGACCCGGCCAGGCCGGTGGAGGCATACACGGTGATGTCGGCGTCGCTGGTGCGGCCAGGCGTGTCGTTACAGAGTACGGCGCCTAGATGCACGAGTTCTCGAGGGGTGAAGAACGGCTCGGCGTATGCGGTCGCCTGGCGGGGCGAGTCGCTGACCACGACGGCTGCGGCTGCGGCGAGGTCCGGCGGCGTCTCGTGGGCCGACAACAGCTTTGGCCCGACAGTGCCGACGTGAGCTCCCGCGCTCACCCACGCGCTGGAGATGACGGGTCGCTCCGATCGGGTTGCGAGGATGACGATGTCGGCTCCCACGACCGCCCGTTCGGCCGACGAGGCCGTGTTGGTGTCCAACCCCAACTCGGCACCGGCTCTCTCGGCGAACAGCCGTCGGTGACGCTCGTTAGGGCTGTATACCCGCACCTCGACCGGCTGGCGCACCGCGGTCAGCGCCCACAGCTGAGCCCAGGCCTGACGGCCGCTGCCGATCACCGCAACAATCGCTGCGTCTGGGCGAGCAAGGGCTCCGGCCGCCGCCGCTCCGAGCGCGCCCGTGCGCATGCTGCCAAGCTCGACTCCGACGATGCATCCGGTGAGCCTGCCCTCGCCGTCCCAGACGAGCACCACCTGGTCTGATGCCGCCCCCCCTGTCTGATAGACGCGCACACCGCGTGCCCCCCTTGGGTACCCGCCGGTCGTGAAGACAAGCGCACCTTGGCCGAACGCGGACTGTATGCGCGGCGGCGACTCAAGCCGACCCTGATACGCGTCGATCAGCGCGGCGCGGGCGGCGTCGACGGCCACCCTCGGCATGAGATGGTCCCGGACGTCCTTGTCGAACAGCAACATGGTGGGCAAGCCGCCAACCCTCTCACCAGAACTTCGTCGGTCACGCCGAACGGCCTGTGCCTGGCCCTCATGTTATCGCCGACCGTTGGCCGCGGTTGTCGGCAGCTTCCGCTGGCCGCCGTTACCCGGAGAAGTGGCGGGAGGCCAAGAAGTGGCTTGGCTGCGAGCGACTGTTCGCATCCACGCTTTACAGGCATTTGTTGGAGGAGCGGCGCAGGAGTCGAACCTACCAACGCATGGGTTACATGCGCTTGCCGGTTTTGGGGATCAGTCGGGTTTGGCTCAACGACGGGGGTTTGGGCGGGGTCTGCGCCCCTAGGCGCGCCCTCCCCGACGGAACGCGTCAAGGCCCATGCTGGGAGTCAACTGGGCGTGTGGGCGCGGCCGGAAACCGCACTCCCCCCGGTTGTCGCCAGCGTCGTCCAAATCGGTCCGATCGAGTGGCGATGTGGTCCCGGTGGGGTCCCATGGACCATGCTCGCGCACCAAGCGTGTGCGGAGGAGCACATCCGCTTCGACGGAGATACGGCGTCGAGCGATATACAACCTTTCGGTGACCACGGCCAACAGCTTCAGCTATGGGATCTCGCTGCCGACCGGGCAGGAGTGCGGCGATCCCGCCTTCCTCGTCGAACTGGCCGAGCGGGCGGAAGCGACCGGGTGGGATGGCATCTTTCTTGAGGACTATGTCTGCTACAGCGGCGATCCGTGCGCGCCGACGTGCAACGTCTGGACGGTTCTCGCGGCAATGGCTGTCCGCACGAACCGGCTCCGGCTCGGGACGGAGGTCACTCCGCTTACTCGGCGCCGTCCCTGGAATGTGGCGCGCGAAGCCGCGGCAGTGGATCAGCTCTCCAACGGCAGGATGATCCTCGGTATCGGCCTCGGCGACACCGGCGAGGCGGTCGGCGTCGATGCGAGTTTTGTGCGCTTCGGCGAAGAAGGCGACGCGCGCACCCGCGGCGAGATGCTCGACGAGGGTCTCGACATCGTCGCCGGCCTCTGGGCCGGCGAGCCGTTCACGTACAAGGGCAGGCACTTCGCCGTCGAGGACGTCGCGTTCTTGCCGCGACCCGTCCAGCAACCCCGCATCCCAATCTGGATCGGCGGCGGCTATCCCAATCCACGTCCGACGCGCCGCGCTCTCCGCTGGGACGGCTCCTGCCTCTACAAGGAAACGCACGGCCGTCCCTGGGAGGACATGACGCCGGACGACGTGCGCGCTCTGCGTGAGGCCGCGGAGGGGCGGCCGTTTACGATCGCCGTCGGCGGAAGCGGCCGCCGGGACGATTGGGAAGCGGAGCGAGCGCATATCGCCTCGGTCGCGGCAGCGGGAGCGAACTGGTGGATCGAGTGGGTTCCACCAGCAACCCGACCAGAGATGATCGAGGCCGTCGAGCGCGGCCCCCTGCGTATCGAGTTCGGAGATTGAGGCGGCTGCTGCTCAGCGATGCCGGTTTCAGACCGGTCTTGTTGTCGGGTAGCCGGTTGTCATCCAATCGACCAAAACCGATCTCACCCGATGGCAATGGGCCCGCCAGCCAATAAGGGATCCAGCGGCTTCATCTGTGAAAACGGGTCAACCATGCAGGTTCTGAATAGCGGAGCGGCGCAGGGTCGAACGTACCAACGCATGGTTACATGCGCTTGCCGATTTTGAAGTCGAGGTGTATTTGGCTCTGGAAGAGGGATTCAGCTGGGTGAGTGGCATTTCGAGTGGCGGTCACGCAGCGTTGGACGGCCCTGTCCTCCCGCTACCTGATCCAGCATGCGAGCCAGCAGCGTGTCGGACGTGAACATCGTGCGGGCCGATGACCGAGACGGCCCACACGAGAATCCCTCCTAGGCCAGTGCTTTCTGCTTGAGCGCGTCGTACTCCGGCTGGGTGATCGCGCCGCTGTCCAGGAGTTGCTTGGCCTTCTCGATCTCCGCCGCGCGGCCGCCGCTTCCTGCGGCCGAGCGCGCGTAGTCGTCCATGTGCGCTCGTCGCGCCTGGGCCCGCTCGAGGTTGCGCTGGTTCATGCCGTCGTTCTGCGAGACGACGTAGACGAACACGCCAAGGAATGGCAGCACGAGCGTGAAGATGAACCACCCGGTCTTGCCCAGTCCCGAGAGATCGTGCCGCCTGAAGATGTCTCCCCACACGCCAAACAGGATCCAGAACCATGCGACCCAAAGGAAGAAGACAAGCATCGTCCACATCACATCGAGGAACGGGTAGTCGGCCAGCACCATCATCGAAGGCTCCCAGGTCGGTTCGCCCGATCCTACCCGTGCGTTCAGACGTGGTCACGACCTGCGATCGGCGCAGGAGGTCGGCGGTCGGCGACCTTCCTCGAACCTCGAACGGGTCGACGATGCTTGGACTGTTCGCACAGGTACATGCTGTGAGGCGACGATCGCAGTCGCTCGCGAAGCTGAACCTCGAGCTGGCGCAAATCGAGGTGAAGCAGAAGGCAGCCGCCCTTGGCATCGCCGGTGGAATGGGGGCCGCTGCGACTGCCGTCGCGTTCTACGCGATTGGATTCGGGTTTGCCGCCGCGGCTGCGGGCGGTCGGACATTCCCGTGCCGCGCTTGTCGAAGTGCAGTACGCGAAACCCACGGCCAAGTCGCTCCATGAACCGAGCAAACCGGGGTTCCTCCCAGCACACCTCGAGGTGCGAGATCCATCCATGGATGACCACAAGGGGGAGCGTCCCCTCCCCGAAATCTTGGTAGGCGATGGACGCTCCATCGATTGTGCGTGCCCAGCGGGTCGCGGGAATCATGCCGACGACATATTGGCGGGTACGTCTGCCGCCTGCAACGGCTGAACCGCGCGCGTGTAGGGCGGTGCCGGAATCAGCGTCCGGATAACGACGGCACACGAAGAGGGACGCTCGCGCGCGAGACGGTCGCGGTGGAGGCGAATCCGCGGGCGATCAGCCAGATGCCGAACGTCAGCTCGAACAATCCACCAGGGATGGCGCCGACGATCCCGGCGCCCGCGACGCCGAACAGCTCCAGCAGGTTGCCCCCGGCGAAGCAAGCGTAGCCGATGAAACCCCAGACAGCTAGGAAACGCGGAACGAGTCCGGTGCGGAAGAGCAGAGCGCAGAAGAAGAGGCTTCCGATACCGAGTCCGACCTCGGCGACGCTGTAGAAGACGGCATTCACGTCCTTGGCGCGTTCGCCGGTGAGGACGATGAGGGTCACGACACCGATGGCCAGAACGACACCCTCGAAGATCCGCGTGCCCACGTAGCCCGTAGCGATGGCCTTGTTGTGGGGTCGCAGGATCGGGAACATCAGGACACCGATGCCGATCACGAATGCCGAGTTGAGCAGCATCAGCGCGGCGCCGGTGACGAGCAACGCGGTGGAGCCGCTGCCGTCAGCGGAGCGGACGTTGCCCGTCGCGATGAGGTTGCCTATGCCGTATGTCAAGAAGCCCGCAAGGAAGAGGGCCCCAACGATTCGGGCGGTCCGACGCACGCTGGAGTCCGAGCCAACGACTGGCGGGGAGGTCGAGTGGTTGGAGGCGGGTATCGGGCCCACGCGCGAACTGTCCATCGGAGTCATTCGGCACTTCCTCTCGAATCGCTGTCTGGGCACCGGCTGGCACCACAGTTCGCGTGTTCTCGAGAGGCGCCGGCACGGGCGCGCACAAGCAGCTATCGAGCCCTACGCGGTATGGCACCCGAAGAACCGGTGCTGCTCGTCGTCGGGGAGAGCCGCGCACGGGTCAGCGTGTGAGTCCACCCTACTCTGCCCAGACAGCGCGCGCAACGCTCTTTGTGGGACACCGCGACGTGGTACATCGCGCCGTCGCTGTCGTGCTGGTGCTGCTGCTCGACCGCTGCGGCTACTTAGGCGACGTCTTCGCCCAGGTCGGTCCCGGCCGCCCCTCGTGACTGCCAGGGCCTGACGTGGCGGGGTCGATGTGGGGCCTTCCCCCAAAGGGCTCGGCCGCTTGTACCAGCTTCTAGTTGTTGCTATCGTCGCCGGTCCGCGAGAACCTTGGCAGCGCAAACCAGTTCGGGCGTTCGCGGCGCTCGGTCGTGGAACGGAGGACACCGTGGACTACCATCGCCCGGTACCACCGGAGGAGTCGCGTCGGATTGGGCAGGTGTTCGGGGCGCTCTACCTGATCACGTTCGCCACCTCGATCCCGGCGCTTTGGCTGTACCAGCCTGTTCTCAAAGACCCTGCTGCATATGTCGCCGGGGCGGGGCACAGCAACAAGATCCTCCTGGGCGCGTTCCTAGAGTTGCTGCTGATCATCTCGAACATCGGTACAGCCACCGTGGTGTTTCCGCTGCTGAAGCGCGCGAACGAGATCTGTGCGATCAGCTACGTGACCGCTCGGGTCATGGAGTGCACGTTCATCTTGGTCGGGATCCTGACCATGGTCGCCGTGGTCACGTTGCAGCGCAACCCGTCTGCCGGGACCGGCGCGACGCTCGGCTCGATCGCCTACACGCTCGCCGCGATCAAGGACTGGACGTTCCTGCTTGGCCCCGGCTTTGTGGTCGGGATCGGCAACGGATTGCTGCTTGGCTATTTGATGTACCGATCTCAGCTGGTGCCGAGGCGATGGGCCATGCTCGGACTGATCGCAGGGCCGGTCCTCGTCCTCGCCGGCGTCGCCGCGATGTTCGGTCTCATCAAGACTGGCGGCCCCGTGACGAGCATCGCGACCGTTCCCGAGTTCATCTGGGAGCTGTTCCTCGGGATCTATCCGCTTGTTTGGGGCTTCAACCTGGCCGCGCCGATCCTTCGAGGCGACACCAGGCCGAGCGCGCCGTGAACCGCGCAACGCCCGCACCGGCACCATCGGCCGAACGCCGACCCCAGAGGAGTTCACCGTGAAGGACGCGCCTGCGACTTCAGTCCGACTCGCCGAAGCTCCGACGTCATGGCCGCGGGCGGCAGCCCTGTCTGGCATCGCCTTTGCGGTGTTCTTGGCTCTCGCCTGGTTCTTGAACGGTGCGCAGACCCCGCACTACACCGCACCTGACCACGACTGGATAACCTGGGCCAAGAACACCGAGATGAAGGGACGGTTCGCGGCATTCTTCGCGCTTCTCGCCGGTCTCGTGTTCTTGCCCTACGCCGCAACGATCCGGGGCTTGCTAGGAACAGCGGAGGGGCAGGGCAGCGGTTCCACGCGTCTGACCCAGATCGCCTACGCCGGAGGCCTCATCGGCGTCACCAGCTTCACCATCGCCACCGTTACGCTCTCCGGCGCGAGCGCCGAGGGCGCCCACGCGCATCCGGATGTCAGTAGAGCCATTGCCACGGGCGACGTGGGCCCGTTTCTGGTAGCCCCAATGGGCTTTGCCGCATTGCTCGGGGCAGGCGGTCTGGTAGCGCTGCGCACCGGCGTCCTACCACGCTGGACCGCAGTCGTGGCACTGATCGGCGCCGTGTCGTTCGTGATCACCTTCCTCACGACCCTCCAAGGCACCGCCGACGGCAGCGTGTTTGGCTACGGCTTCTTCCCCGGCATCGTAGCGCTCTTGACTTGGACGATCGCCACAAGCATCGCGGCGTACCGCACGGTGGGTCCTGTCGCCGGATCCGCCGCTACGGCGACGCGCTCGTAACGGACGCTTCGCACCTCTCCGAGGCCCCCTTATGTCCCCGGAGCGAAGATGCGCGGTTCGGAGCAGTCCGCCATAGACATCGAACGTGTGTTCGTGTATGTCTACGCCATGACGAGCATCCTGCGCAAGAGCGCCGCCCCCGATCGCGGCAGGGCGGCGTGTGCCCGCCCGAGGGGCTGGAGGGGCGTGGCCTGCGTGCGGATGACCTTCACGTAGTCCCTCGGGGCGCCCGATAACACGCGCACCTCACAGCCGAGGTCGGGTCGTCTGCCCCGGCGACCAGCATACGGGAGCGCGGCGGTCAACGCTCGGAGGCCGATGCGGCCAGCATCGCCTGGGCGTAGCCACACGAAGCGGCAGCGTCGCGCAGGCACTCGGCCGCGTCGCTGAAGTGGGTTGAGGTGGCGCTGACCGGGACGCCGGCGTCTGACACTGTCAACGCGATGTGGTCATAGACGTCGCTCAGGCGGCCCGCGACGGTGCAGAGCTTGGCGGCGACCTCGACCAGGTCGTGAGCATCCCAGAGGTTGCTACACGCGGCGTGCAGTTCGTCGGTGACGCGATCCATCTGCCGGGCTATGGACAGCGCATGGTGCAGGTTCGTTGCTCGCAAGGTCATGATCAGTCCCTTTCCATCCGCGGGCTCACGCCCAGACGATAGCGAACAACCAGCCCGAATGCCAAAAACGACCGAGTACATAGGATTTCAGTCAATGCTGACTGAGCGCCGGGGTGAGGGCCACACCGCAAGCGAACGAGCTCGCCAACGACGCGAGAACCGGCATCAGACTTGACGCTTCGCGCCTCGGGTAGCCGTGTCAACGCCATGTGTCCGGACACATCGCATACTCAGCTCAGGCGATCCGCACTACCACGACACGGATCGCAGAAAGGACACTCGCCCGTGAACCGCTTCCAACCGTCTGAAGGAGTCTTCCTCTACCTGCTCGGGGTCGTCATCGTCGCGAGCCGCCCCGGCCGGTTCTGGCTCGGCTTCACCCTCGCCATCGTTCCGCTCGCCATCGGGCCGCTCGGCCGGGCGCTCGGCGGCCGCCGCTGGCATCAAGCGTAACCTCGGCAGTGATCGCTGCGTGGGCCGATCCGTCGTCCGTGTTTGGGCATCTTTCTCGGTACCGCCTACTATCGCCGCATGCATCGCTCGTCAATCCGTCCACGGTCGCTGAGTGATCGCGTGACGCCGGCTCCGACCGCTCGAACGAACTGACTGCCCACACGGGCGGCCTTGCCCTGCTCGGAAAGTAAAACCACGAGGGGTACGCCGTCTCCACGCCTTGATCGTACCGGGAGTGCTCCCGAACGGGATATGAAGCCGCGCTCGAAGGTCGCCGCTAGTGCATCGAAACGTGCGTCCCCGGGGCTGGCCGAAGCGTCGGCAGCGCGAAGGCGGCCACAACGGCGAGCAGCGCGGCGATTGCCGCCGCGACGAAAGCCGTCCCCGTAGCCACTCACTGGATTGCCGTTGGATGTAGCGACGGCCGCGAGGATCGCGACGCCGAGCGCAGCTCCGAGCTCGTGGGCGGTGGTCATTATCCCGGAGGCGAGCCCGGCCTCTTCGTGACGGACATCGGCCATCGCTGTTACGGTCACCGCCACGAACACAAGTCCCACGCCGGCGCCCAACAACAGGAATCCGGGCAGCATGTCGGTGAGGTAGCTTGCCCGGTCGGGCGCCAGGGCGAGAAGCAGCGCGCCGGCACCCGTCAGGGTCAGTCCTACCACCGCGACGACGCGAGACCCGGCATGCGACAGCAGGTGTGAGGCGAGATGGGCCGCAGCCAGGATCACAAGCGCGAGCGGCAAGAAGCAAAGCCCGGTCTTGAGCGCCGAGTACCGGAGCACCTCCTGGAGGTAGAGCGTGTTCAGGTAGAACGCGCCGACCAGGAGGCCGGTCGTCCCCAGCATCACGCCCGCGCTCGACACCAACGACCGTACGCGCCAGGTTGCCGGCGGCACCAACGGCTTTGCGCCACGGCGTTCGAGGCCCAGGAAGGCTGCCAGCAAAGCGGCAGCGACGCCGAGCAGAAGCAACGTCCGCCCTGATGCCCAGCCGTGCTGCGCCGTCCCAACGACCGCATAGACAAGCGTCATCAGGCCGGCAAGGAGAGTGACTGCGCCAAGCAGATCGAGCGTCAGGCCCGTCGACGGCAGCGACTGCTCGACGGGAACGAGTCGTACCGCACCAATCGCGACCACAAGCCCGATAAGGACGTTGATGAAGAAGATCCATTCCCAACCAAACGCCGTCGTCACGATTCCGCCAAGCAACACGCCAATGGCGACGCCAGCACTACCAATCGCACCCCAAACAGCAAGAGCGACGGTTCTTTGAGCGCCGAAGTATGTCGTCGTGATGATCGCGAGAGCAGACGGCAGCAACAGCGCCGCACCACAGCCCTGCGCGGCCCGGCGAGACGATCAGCGCGTGAGGCGACCGCGCAAGGCCGCTCGCCAACGAGGCGGCGGTGAATACAAGCAGGCCCACCAAGAACACGCGACGACGCCCGAACGAGTCCGCGGAACGTCCGCCGAGTAACATCAACCCGCCCGTGAACAGCACATAGACAGTCACAACCCACTGCAGATCGCTGGCGGAGAAGCGGAGAGCGGTACTGATCGACGGAAGGGCGATGTTCACAACGGTGACATCCAGGATCACCATGAACTGGGCTACCCCGATGAAACCTAGAACCCACCAGGACGCCCGATCGGTCGGATCTTGGGCGTGTACGCCAGCGTGGTGCGAAACGGTTGTCATGCGAGCCTCTCCAGGTTGGATCGCGCGTCGGTCATGGTGAGAGTTGTGCGCCTGTGCGAACTGCATGGACGACCGCCTCGATCGCTCGGGCACTAAGCGTGGCGTAGCGCCGTTCTTCGAGCAGCGCTTGGTGTGTCGCGCCATGAGCGGTCTTATGAGCACTGTTGGTCGACAGGGCGGCCAATCGGTTCTGCGCCGCCGTCCATCCCGACTGTTCTCCTACGTCGGCTGTAAGGACGAAGAGCGGTTTCCCAGCGAGGCTTGTAAGACCTTTGGTCTGGTGAAGGACCGTCGGCAGCTCCGCGAACTCGACCCGATCAGCGTTCAGCTCGCGCGGTGAGGACGCGAATGTCTGCGCTGCGCTTCCGGCGTCTGCCGGCAGTGAACTGCCCGACAACCCGATGTACACCCTCACGATGCCCACGCGCGCCAACGGCGGCAACAGTCCCGAGGCACGATGCGCCACCGAGTAAAACGTGGAATATCCCGGAAGATCAAACTGGTAGGGAGTGGATGAGTCGAGTAACGCGACACCAGCCACGTCCGCCGGATGATCCATCGCGTACGCGAGTGCATAGACGCCGCCGACTGAGTGACCGGCAAGGATGTACGGGCCGGGAACGTTGGCTGCGTTGAGAAGACATTCTGCATCAGCAGAAAGAGTTGATACTCGTCTTCTGCACCGACGCTGGCTCCGCTCCATACCTTCGCCCCGCACGATCGAACACACATACCCGCGTCTGGCGCATAACATCGCCTTCACGCCACGCCCAGCCTCGGCGTCCGCTCCCCAGAGTCCTCCGTTGAACAAGACGACAACCGTCGACCCTGAACCGGTACAGCGGCATACAGCTTCTCGCCAGCAACAAGGAAGGTACCCGCCACCGAGACGGAGGCGAGTTGCTCGTCTTCGCTTCGACCACCGTCTCGATGGCGCCACCCAGAGCGACGAGAGCAGTCGCGCGAACGCTGGATCAGAGGACGCTCGCCGTGACCAGCTATGAAGTCATCGCCGGGATTCCCGGAACATCCAGACGACGAGCACGAACGAGAAGATCAGCCACACCCAGGCCCAGCAGCCAAGCACGTGTCGCCGCTGGGACAGGAGAGGAGTCAGGATAGCGGCTCCGGTCACGCCCAGAGACACAGGGCAAGAGATGCGTCCCCAATGTCGGGCTCGTCGCTGCCGAGGCGAGCGGAGAGTTCTGCCACATCAGGCGCCCCGCTCCAAGAAACCAGGCGAACCCCGTGAATCACCCGTCTCACCGTCCCTCCAAAGAATACAGAACATCGAAAACGATCCCAGCACCAGACCAGCGGCGACGGAACGCGAGGACGAATCGAGACCAATGTGACCGCGCCGTTCTCTTCATCTTCCACCTTCCTCGGTCTCAGTAGATCAGCACCTTTTGTCAGGCATCGTCGCCACATCGATTCCTCTTTCCAATCTCCAGTTGATCTCGAAGGACAAGACGCGGCAACGCCGTCAACCGTCGCGCATCACTCTGAGCCGAGAAAAAACTCGCACCGCTTCTCTTCGGCCTTCTAGGATCGCTACCCGGTTAACCTGAGACCCCTGATACAGAAACAACCTTAGCAGTTAAAACTCGAACCCTGAAGACAAGTTCTGAGAACAAAAATTCATCAAAATCAAGCCTCGTCACCAACCACGCCACGTCCTCGCCTGCATCGCCCGCGACCCCAAGACGTCCGTCTGCGCGACATCGCCGACGTCGTCGAGCATCACGCGAGAACCACATGAGCAGATCATGGAGCCCCTGGAACAGCCCGGTACCCTGACACGGAGCGCGCACCGTCGATCACAACCGCTACATCGTCGACCGTCAGCGGAAAGATCGAGAACAGCAGTCAGCAAGCTTCGACCATGGCGGACCTCCTCTACATCTTTTGCAAGCCCTCGACCAGCAGCCGTTCTCGTAGCGTCGTCGAGCACGCCGCCGACGCCGCCCGACCCCGCCTCAACATGACCACGAATCGCAGTTCGTCACACGACCACGCCCCGCGTCCTGGAAGACGATCGCGACGATCCGAGCGGACCCGCTTACGAGACATCGCTCACATCATCGGCGTCACCGAGCAAACCACGCCGCGCGGATCGAGTCTCGACGATCTCGCGCAGGCCGCTACCTCACGAAAACCCATGAAGGACGCCCCGGATCGGTACCAGGATGCACAGCGAACTGCCACTTCGCCATCCGCGGCACCAGCCACCGCACGGCCGCAGAAGAAAGTGGTCATCCAGTTTCTCCAGAGCGCCGCCAGAGCTGAGCCATACTTCATGAACACCCGGCTCCCGGAACAGACACCTCTATCCTCAGCCACGTCGACACCAGCATACCCGAGACACGACAATTCCTCGCCCGAAACGACGTACCGATACCTCGATGGGTGGATGCCGACAGCGACCCACTCGTCGAGCTCCTCGGCCGCGCCCCAACTCGAAGACCGCCACTACCCATTGCGCTGCTTCGCAACGGCTCCGATCCTCGAGGCCCAAGCGATTCATGCTCACCCGCTACGTCAGCCACACACACCGCACACGGGCACGTCCTCCTCCCGTGCCTTCCGAGGACAACAGGCATACACCGAAACCACCCGATTCAAGCAGAAAGACTCGCCCGAACAGATCGGCCGCTCCCGACCCGACCGACGATCGAGACGGTACGACGTTCATCATACATTCATACTCGCCCCGCCGGACTGACCGCCGCCCTCTACTGCACATCAAGGAGAATCAGCACAATACATCATCGAAGCAGTATCTCACCCGGCGGCCAGGGCCGGCACAAGCACTCGCATCGAAAGACTATCCAGGAATCGGCCCAAGGGATGCATGTGGAGCAGAACTCGCGGAGAGCATCCACGCCCAAGCCTCTCGGCTTCGAGCAGAGATCCTGATCGGAGCAGAGCTGAATCGTCACCGGCCCCAACGGATCGAGAAGCGCGTACCCGATGGAACTCGGCCTGTCGTTCTGTGATCGAGATCCGGACCGTGTCGTCGCCGCGGGCGTGGATTACCGGCGTCTCGAGGCCCCAGGGGTTCAAGAGTTCGTTGGCGCGGAATCCACTACGGCTCCGCGCCCTGGAGAAGCAGTTCGGCTGCAAAGGCCGCGACATCATGATCATCAGACAGACTCCGGCAACTCCGCCGAGGCCAAGCGACGCTTCACATGGGCGAGCACGCGCAGGCGGTCGACGTCGTCGTCCGCGGAGCAAGCCTCGCCCGGGGAATCTCGAACTTACCTCGTCGAACGGAATGCAACCAGGATCCACGGATCACGGTTCGAACATCGTCTGCAGGTCGCCGAAGCTCGCGCGTGGCTCCCACCTTCAGAGCATCATCGTCCGGGGCAAGGCGCACAACAACGACTCAGCTCCCGCAGTTGCGAATGTTTCTCGGCAACTCATCTGGGCCCGGCCGATCACGATAGGCCTCGAAGGGATTTGATACAGGCGCGACGGCGCACGGATTCCTTCCTGACCCAGCCAAGATCTCATCACAGACGCCCCAGCCCGGACCTGGTCGAACCTTCAGTAGGATCCCTATCCCCTTGATCAAGCCAACCAGGCATGTATTCGTCGCCGGAGACCTCCCGGCATCGGTCCATCAAGCGCGTCGCCCGTCCGCCGTCGAAGGGCGCCATCGCCGCCTCGCTCATACACCGCTACCTCGCTTCTGAGCACCATCAACAGTACCTTCGACCATCGAGCGCCGCTGCGCATGACCACTATGGCGACCCCGACGTCATCCGGGTGACCGAGTCCCCCGTCCCAACGATCGCTGACGACGAGGATTTGCTGGTGCGGAGTCGAGGCAGCCCGGACTCGAACCCTCGCACGTGGCACCTTCTCACGGAGACAGCCGTATTTCTCGTAGCGCCTGAGCGATCGACTACGCCGCCCGCGTACGCCGGCCCGTCCTCGGACACGACATTGTACGCCGCACCATCATCGCCACCGGATCGGTGGTTCACCAACTCACCATTTGGCGACTCCGTGTTCCGCGTCGCAACAGAGTCATTCACCGAGGTACACAAGGGCCAAGAAGCGAAGCTCATGCACAGGACCCAACCAGCTACCCGCTGTCGAGGCTACAGATCCTCACCGGATCTCCAGCATGACCACCCTCCAAGACGATCGACGCCGCCGGCCCAGCGCCGGTTTCGTTCTCTCGTCATTCGCACATCCGCGACATCGGCGGCTATCTCGTCAGATCAGCAGGCATCGGCCTGGGAGCAGCAGCTGACCGGCGTCTCTGCGCGCCGTCCAGATCGACTTCGTTCGCTCGCTCGGCGCCCGAACGTCGTCACCTCCGGCACGCCGACGCGCGGCGGCCCGTACGACGCCATCATCGATCGCCGCGGCGTACACGCGATTTCGAAGCTCCGCCCGAAGTGCTCACGCCACGCGCACGCTCTCATCGTCGGCGCCGAACGCGGCGACACGGTCACCGGCATTCGGCCGAACAAGCTGCACGCCCGGATCCTGTCCCCCCTCGTACGCCAGCGACTCACCTTCATCGTGAACCGCGAACGCCAAGCGAGACCTCGAACAGCTGCCGCGGCCTCGTCGAAGACAGCACCATCAAGCGACGGATCGACACCGTATACCCACTCGATCAAGTGGCTGAAGCTGTGCGGGTACCTGTTGCCGGCCACACACAGGGAAGACTCGCGATCACCGTCAACGACCCCGCCACACTGTAACCCGACGGCCGCAAAACAAAGCCGAGCGCTAAGCAGACAGCAACAGTCTCCTCTGCGTCGATCAGCATTCTGGCTCACAGCCTCGAGCCGAAGCGAAGGGCACGGATGAAAACAACACAGCGCCGTTCAGCAGCGACATCATGCGACGATACATGCTCCGTCGAAGCACCGGCTGCGAATTGTGCCCTCTGTCGCCGGGCTCCGCTCTTCTGACGGTGGAGCGGAACTCGGTGATTAGGAGATGCCGCTGCGTACTGCTTGGACGGCTGCTTGGATGCGGTTCTCGAGGTGGAGCTTGGCGAGGATGCTGGCGATGTGGTTGGCGACGGTGTTCGTGCTGACCGAGAGGTCGTGCGCGATCTCGTGGTTGTTCTTGCCGCTGGCGAGTTGGGTGAAGATCTCGAGCTCTCGCTCGGTGAGTGCGCGCGGATCGCGGTTGCGCTGCTATCGCTCGTCTTGACGGGGAGGTCTAGCTCACGGATGCGTTGCAGGAGCTTGCCGGCGACCTGCGGGGAGAGCACCGATTCCCCCGCGGCGGTGGCTTGGACTGCGCTAACGATCGCCACGAGGGGGGCGGTCTTGAGGATGTAGCCGCTGGCGCCGGCGATGATCGCTTCGACCACTCGGTTCTCTTCTGTGCGGGTGAGCACCAGTACCCGTGAGCGGTGCGAGCAGCCCGAGCTGCTCAATCGCCTCGACTCCTGAGATCCCGGGATACGCATGTCCATCGGACGACGTCTGGGCGCACGTCGACCACGAGTCTAGATCGCGTCCTCTCCGTTGGCGGCCTCGCCGACGAGTTCGAGGCCGCTGGCGGAGAGCGCGTGCGCGATGGCGCCGCGGATGAGCTGCTCATCGTCGACCAGCACGACCGTCGTGGGCCGTTGGAACTCCGCGCGGGGCCTGTCTCCAGCCTGCATGCGTACGCCTCCCGATTCGCGTCTTCGTGGAATTACCCGCGTCCCCAACGTCCGACACCTCGAGCCGACGAGCACTGCTCGATAGTTAGATCGAACCCTCGGGCCAGTCCGGAAGTTGGCTCGCTCGAACCATTTACAGCGTCGCCGGGGCGGCCTAGCGTGGAAGTTGCTGCTTGTTGCGCCGAGGTCAGGGGCCACACTGATCGACCAGGCCGCAGTACCCAGCGCTGCCCCATCTCGGATGGAGCACGCTGCACGAAGGAGGAACACGATGGACTCGTCATTCGCAGCAACGGCCGGACTGGTACCCTCACCGGCCCACCAGGCGCCCGCGAAGGTCGTCATCCCGCAGTACGGGATCCGGCGAATCCTCGCGGTATGGGCGGCGGCTGCGCTGCCGATGGGGGCACTGGCCTGGATCGTCGCCCCCGCCCTCAAGGACAGCTTCGCCGGCACCGGCAGTGTGCACGATGGCAAAGGCGCTGTTCGTGTGCCTCGACCGCCGGCCTGATCTGGCAGTTCGTCCTGGTCGTCGCGTTGCTCCGGCGTGAACAGGGCACGCTTCGCTGGTCGACCACGCGCGAAGCGCTCTGGCTTCGCTCACCGCAGAGCCCGCGCAGCGGCCGCGTCGGCGGCAGGATCTGGCTGATCCTCGTTCCGCTGATCCTCGCAGCTCACGTCTTCGACGGCGTTCCATTCGTGAGCGGCCCCAGCAACCGAGACTTCGGGACGTTCATCGGCTCACACGCCGGCCACGCATTCCTCAGCGGCGCCTGGGGCTTGTACGCCCTGATCCTGGTCTTGTTCCTGTTCAACACCGTGTTGGGCGAGGAGCTGCTCTTCCGCGGGTTCCTGCTCCCGCGCATGAACCGTGCCTTCGGCCGTGGCGACTGGCTCGCCAACGGCGTCCTGTTTGCCGCGTACCACCTGCACGAGCCGTGGGTGATGCCGTCCGCGTTGCTCGACACGTTCATCTACGCCTACCCGACCAAGCGCTACCGGAGCGCATGGATCGGCATCGCCGTCCACAGCGCCTCAAGCGTGTTCCTCGGGATCGTCATCCTCACGCTCGTCGCGTGACGACAGCCGGATAGAGGACGGTTCGGGCCGGGCACAGACCCTGGCCCGACCCATTCGGCGAGCCCGGCTCGCTGTCATTGCCGTAACGATGGGCTCCCGATCCTCGGCCGTCGGCATCCCCATCCTCGTGTGTCAGACGATGGTGACGTGGCGTTTCGGTGCGAGCCTCGAGCGGTCGAGGATTCCCATGCTGGCCGGAAGGACGACTGTGGCGCCCTACGCGTCAGGCCGAGCGGTCGCTTGTGCGCCACCTGCGAACGCAGATCTCGGATCCGGGCGGACGCCGGCATCCTGCTTGCCCCCGGCCTCGTACGCCCAGCTGCCGCGGGACAACCGCCCGGGACTTCCTGCCGGCGGATAACTCGAGCGTCCCGATCCGCCCGAACCGGCTACCCTCGCGGCCGGCTAGAGGCTGCTCCCGGCGAACTCCGGCACGCCGGACCCTCTTGGGCGATGTCCGAGTCCTAGGCCAGTGGGCCGGCCCTAATCCCGCCACCCTTGCTACCCTCGCGGCCCCTCTTAGGGCTCCCAGTCTTCCTTCTTTCCTTCATCATTGACGCCTCAAGAGGCGCCCGCCACACTGGCGGACTGGCGTTCGTTGCAGCGGCGAGTAAAGCGACGGGCGGTGGTGTTCCCCGCGGAGGCGGCGGGCGTCGGATCCCATTCACATACCGCGTAGGCGTGGCGGAAGGCCGAGCGGGCGAAGTCGACGGCGGCCGCGTGTACGGGTCGGGGGCCAGTGCTGATCAGTAGACACGAACACGTGTTCGTGCTATGTCTACGCTCTTGGTTCCGAACAAACGTTCGAAGGCTCGCTTGGCGGGCGAAGAACATGCGGTGGGTGTCGCCGCTGGAGCGAGCACGGCCGCAGACTCGTTCCTGTTCGAGTTTGTGGAGATTTCGGATGGTGGTGGCCTGGACCTGGCTAGCTTCGCGGCGATGCCTGATCAGGCCTCCTCCTCCCAGTGGGCGACGCGTGGTGTTTCCAACGCGCTGCTGGACATGGTCCGGGAGGTGGCGCTGGTCGCCGCAGGCGGCGATGCCGACGCGGCCCGGCTCGTGTCCAAGGGCGAGTGGACTCGTGCCCGTGATGAGGGCGGGTTCGAGGTGCCGACGGCCGAGCGGCTACGCCAGAAGCTGGATGTGAAGCATTGGCAGCAGGTGCTGGCGGTGGCGTTCCTGTCGCCGAAGGCGCGTGGGCGGACACTTGGCTCCTACCGCAAGCGGTTGTCGGCGCTCAGCCAGGGCACCGAGGTACCCGAGCTGCAGGTGGATGATGCCGAGCGCGATCTGATCGACTGGTACCTGGCCACGGACGAGGTGTTCGACGGCGTCGAGACGCCGGCCGAAGCGCCCGACCCCGGAAAGCCCTACCGGATCGGATCGGCGGTGCAGCTAGCCAGCAGGGACGTGATGGTGCGGGTGATCACTCGGGCGCTGCGCGCGGTCGCGTTCCGGCTCGGGCACTCGCCGCCGAGGATCGCCTATGACCACGCCATCGAGGCCATGGAGGCGGAGCGGGCCGCGGCCGGGCTGCCGCCGCTCGGCTTCCCTGGTTCCGACACGATCGCCTCCCGCTGCGGTTCGTGGTCAAAGGCGCTTGAGATGGCGGGGTTGGATCCGCCGCCGTCGCACACCCGTCCGAAGGGCCTTTCGGTCGTGCTGGTGCTGGACGAGTACATCGAGCGCAATGGGGTCGTGCCGGGCTTCGATTGCTTCCGAGCTTGGTGCGCGGCGTGTCAGCTGTCGGTCGAGCATCGCCGTACCGGTGGCTGGGACGCGATCGTGGCGGAGACCCGGGAGCTGCGGGCGGCGCGGGGAGCGTCGACGCCGGAGGAGATCGTGCGGCGCAAGCGCGACTGGCCGCCGCTGCCCTCTCCGGAGGAGGCGGCGGCGGTGAAGCAGAAGCTGGGCGGGCCCAGGCGCATCCAACGCCGGCGCGGCCCGGAGGAGGCCCGGGAGGGCATTCGCATCTACAAGGCCGAGCACTTGCGACCTGGCCAGCGGCCGAGCATCCGCCACTACGTGGCGTGCTGCCCCCGTCTCGCGGTGGCCAACCCGACGCCACCGCCGGCGTGCGCGCCGTCTCGGTGGGATCCGCCCGAGCAGCTGCCGGGCACGGGCATGTTCTCGGCCTACGGCGAGTGGCGTGGCCAGGTCGAGATCGTCAAGCTGCTGCGGGGGATGCCGTGCTGTATCGCCCGCTGCGAGACGCGGTCGCGGGGTTGGGTGAGTGGCCGGGAAAGAGCGGGCCGCAGCGGATGGCGGGCTGTTGGGCATGCGCCAAGTTCGCCTTCGTCGAGTCCGGCGAGGCGGACGTCCAGACCTGGCACAGCAAGACGACACCGGAACTGTGGCAGGCCTGCGGCATGGAGCGAAAGCCCGGCCTCTCCACCACCGAGAAGCGCCTGGCCGAGACCGAGGACGCCGACGAGGCGTTCGCCGAGGCGCTTGACCGTCTCGTCCAGCACTGCCGCAAACGCGACCCGCGGATTGGCCAGGCCGTCGCGGTGGACGCGACCATGAGCGAGACCAATGCTCGCCTGCACAAGCTCGGCAAGAACGGCGAGCTGCCGAGTCGGATCGGCAAGCTGCCCGTGATTGCGGCGCCGCGGATGCCGACCCAGGTCGTCGATGACATCCGCCGGGCCGAGAATTCCGAGCTGCCCGAGGCCGGAAAGCTCCAGGTCAGCGAGTACCTGGACGTCACAGCTGATGTCGCCAGCCAGGTTGCGGGAGGCTTCAAGGTGATCAACCTGAAGAGCGGCACGTACGTCAGCCGCGATCCCGACGCCGGCGTCCGCGCCTACACCCGCGACGGCAAGCTGCTCAAGTGGTGGCACGGCTACCACCTCGTCCAACCCGTGGATCACTTTACCGGCCTGCCGCTACGCGCCCACGGCTTCGCCGCCGACGAGAACGAGAGCACGCACTACCCCACGATCGTCGAGAACGCGAGCACCACACTCGGTCGCGACCCGGACTTCGTCACCACCGACAAGGCCTACTAGGTGCTCTCATGCTTCGAGTGGAGCGTGGTGCGCAGTATCACGCTCGTCTCACCGTACAAGGCGCCGAGCAAGGGCGCGCCCACGGCGCAGGCTACCCTGCACTGCGACCGCCACGGCGTCCCTTACTGCCGCGGCTGCGGCGAGGGCACTGACCAGGTGGCGTTCTTCCTGGAGCCGGCCAAGGGCCGAAACGGCAAGCCCCGCCCGATCCTGCGCTGCCAGTGCGCCGCCCCACAGAACCAGGAATGCCTCGGTATCCAGGAGAAGAGCTGCCTCACCGATCCGATGCGGCTGCTACCAGTCTGGCGCACCCACCCCGCCTACTCGGAAGCCCGCACTCGCCACCAGGCGCTCGAGCGAAACCACTACGAGGCGCGCAGCCGCGCCAACGCCAAGCCCCGCCACTTCGAGACGCGCTCCAAGCGCATCAGCCGCCGCGGCGCGGTCATGCGACTCAACATCTACGCCATCATCGCCTGGATCAAGGCAGCGCTGATCAACGGCTGGCTGGGCACGCCCGTGCTCAATCCCGAGCTCGCACGGGACGCCGACCGCCAGCGCCGCGCCGCTCGCAAGACCAAGTACGAGTACGTCCAACACCGTGTCCGGCTCGCCCGTCTCCGCAATGGCGATATCGGCGGCGGCCGCCTCCCCACCGCACCCGCGGCAAACCCCCACCACGCCGCGCGCCCCACCAGCGCTTAGCAGCCAATCCCGCACCTGACGCCGCCCACCCGGGCGGCGTCAGCATGGTCCCAACAGCCTCGCCGGTGCAACTTCTACGCCCGCGACCCCGCTTCGAACGCCATTCCGGGCCGTGAACCTTGCTCGGGCGCCTCTGAGCGCCGTCCAAGGCCTTCCCCAACCGAACCGTGGAACGGTTAAGAGAACAGTCGCCGAACCTGTGCCATAACCATCACTACCAGACCGGCTGCTCGGAACCCAACACCGACGCCGGCAAGCTCGCCGCGATGGACACCTGGCTTTCGGGAACCGTCCAGAAGATCACCACGACCGCCGACTACCAGGGTGGCAAGACGCTGATCCTCATCGCCTTCGACGAGTCGGGCAGCACGACCACGAGCCAGGTCGCCATGGTCGCCGTCTCCGGCTCGATCGTGCCGACGCACGACCCCACGTTCTACGACCACTATGCGCTCCTGCGTGCATCCGAGGAGGCGCTCGGCATCACCACCTTCCTCGGCAACGCCGCCACCGCCGCCGACATGCGACCCGGAATGGGCTTCTAGCGCTGGCGAGCCATCCTGACTTCGATGCCACCCTGAGGAGGTAAGCTCCCCGCTGCAACTTTGCCACCCAATGGCGGTGTCTTGTGGTGCGAGTGGCCCTCGAGTGGCAGCAGACGACGCAGCGCGGCTTTGAAGTCGAGACAGTTCTGGCTATGCGGAGGTAGGGGCTGCGTTCGGCTGCTGTAGTCCGCGGTAGAGCTCGTTTAGATGGTCGGCGGCGTCGTTCACCTTCTGTACTGAGTCGGCGATCTGGCCGATCCCGGCTCGCTCCTGCTCGGCGGAGGCTGCGATCTCTGCCACCGACTGGGACGCCTCGTGGATGGTGTCCGTGAGGCTACGGATGACCTCGCCGGCGCGGCCGGTGAGTTTGAGGCCGGTTTCGACGACCTTGGTGCCCTCGCCGCTTGCCTGTACGGCGGCGGCCGTTGCCTGCTGGATCTCGGCGAGCGTCTGTTCGACTTGGAGGGTTGCCTGCTTGGATTGCTCGGCCAGGTTCCGCACCTGGTCGGCGACGACCGCGAAGCCACGGCCGTGCTCCCCTGCCCGGGCGGCCTCGATACTGGCGTTCAGCGCGAGCAGGTTGGAGCGGTCGGCGAGCTCCTTGACCGTCCGGGTGATGTCGCCGATCCGCTGGGTGCGCTGGGAGAGCGTCCGGATGTCGGTTGCGACCTCAGCGACCCGCGCGCGGATGTCCTCCATTGCCGTGCCGATCGTCTCTACCGCCTGCACGCCCTCGTCGCTCACCTGGATCGACGCCTGCGCTCGATCCGCCACCTCGGCCGCCCGGCGCGCCGTGGTCGCGGCCGCGATGCTGACCTCCTCCACCGTCTGCGATGTGTGGGCGAGCGCCGCCGACTGCTCGCCAGCACCCTCGGCTGCTCGCGCCGAAAACTCGGCGTAGCCCTGCATCGCCGTCTGCAGCGCCGCGCGTGACTCCTGCTCGGCCCGAGCCGCCTCTTTGAGCTCGGCCAGCGCCGACTGCAACTGCTCGCGCGACTCCTGCTCCACCCGCGCCGCCTCAGCCAGTTGTTGGTGGCGCTCCTCTGTCTGCCCGCGAAGCTCCCGCAGCGTGATCCCGAACCGGATCCCCGCGGTCAGAAGCGCCGCGCCGGCAAACAGCAGTCCCACCCGGTTCACCGACCCTATCGAGGCCACCAGCACGACCACCAGTGCCGATCCGGCCGCGAGCGCGGGCAGGACGAAGCTGGGCGCGATCTCGGCCGCGTCATGTGCCGGCCGCGGGCGCATCCACGCCGCCACCGACAGCATCAGCAGCGAGACCGGCCAGGCGGCGGCGTTCGCGACGAACCCGAGCCGCGCCGATACCAGGCCGGGAAACAGGGCGGCCACGTCGCCGCTCATGTTCACCAGGCAGGCGGCGGCCATCAGGTACCAGCGCAGGCGACGATCGGCCGGGAGCAGCGCGATCCCGACCAGGACGAGCACGAACAGGAACAGGTCGCCGGCCGGGTAGACGAGGTTGATCGCCGTCGACGCCAGGCCGGTGCCGGTGGCACGGACAGTCGCGTCAAAGAGGAACGCGGTGAAAAGCGCCGTCGCCGCCAGCGCGGCCATGACGCCGTCGAGGTAGTTAGCCGTGCGCAGCCGCCGCGCCTCGTGCCGCATCAGCATCATCACCGCGACGTACGCAAACGGGTAGAAGCCCACCCAGAGGATGTTCGCGAGCGAGATCGCCGCCGGCGTCGCACCACCGAGCGTCTCATACGTCATCGCGAAGTCGCCAACCGCCCACAAGCACATCCCGGCTCCGAGCACGACAGCGAAGCTGCGGAAGCGCGGCCGCACCGCCAAGCCGAGCACGAGCACGCTCGCAAGAAGCTCGGACGAGGCCACCCCCCAGCCGTCCAGCCACGTCCAAGTAACGCCATTCCCGCGCAGCAAGAGCGAGACAACATACCCCGTCGCTACGAGCGCGACGAGCGCGTAGAGGCCCCGCAGCGCCGCCGGCATGAAGTCGCGTTCGTTGGATGAAAGCTCCGCCGCCATCTTGCACAAAAAGATCGGCCGCGCTCGACGCCGATTGAGCCCGCCGCAACCAAAACCCTCGCACTCCCGCTCGGCGTCGCTCGTCCCCGAGGTGTCCAAGTCGCTGATCGCCCTTCGGGGCCGCGTCTCACGAAAGAACAGCGCCTGGCAACTACGTCGGCTGGCTCGAGAGCGACGAAAGCGCGTGGCTCGCCGATGGCAGCTACCTCGGCGAGCGCATATACGACTACTACATACTCCGCTCGACGGTGATGGACGCCGGCCCGGCGGGTCAGGCGTGCCCGTCCCGCGCGGCCAGCACGACCGGCGCGCCCGGCCCGTCTCGCCCGCATGGCGCGATTGTCCGGGTACCGAGACGCGCTGGACGATGCGGCGGGAGCCGTCTAGTCGCCGTCGTCCGGCAGCTCGGCCTGCCCCTCGTACTCGAAGAGCTGCGCAGCGAGGCAACGGATGAAGAACGTCGCAGCGGCGAAATCGGGGGTGACCGTCGGCGCCATGTTCGGGCCGAACCTTGAGCGTCATGAGTCCTAGCTTCTCGCTTTCGGGATCGTGCACGATCTCGACTCGACCACCCGGAAACGCGTGACCGCAATATCCCTCTCGTGGAGATCGTCGGCTCGCCGGAGTTCGGTCACGGCGCGATGTTAGCCCCGAGGTAGGTACCGGCCGCTGCCGGTATTCCTGCTATCCGGCGTGAGGTGTGGCCATGCGTCCCCGCGCCGCCCGGCGCGTGCTGGCGCTTCCACTCCGGCGATACGAATCACTGGGGCACCCGCAAACACGACCCCGCGGAGCAGGCCGCGGCGCGAGCACTGCCACTGTCGGGCAGGGCTCGCTCGAGTCAGTTGCGCGTTCGCCGTCTCCGCCGGCTATCGCGTTCGCTTCAGGGCTTTCCAGACCTCTTCCGCCGGCCACCGGCGCGCCCACTGCACCGGCGCGTAGGGATAGCTCGTGGTCGCGTCCTCGCGCGGGCGCACCTCGATCATGTCCTCCACCTCGAATCCGCAGCGGCGCAGCAGTCGGATCATGTCGCCGTAGCCGAGATGGAACTCGACGGACGGGTCGTCGGGCCACTCGAAGCGGTGCATGCCGAAGTAGTCGCGCAGCAGGCGATCGGTGGCCGGCTCGTCCTCGGCGTCGGGCGCGCAGAGCATCAGGATCGCGCCGTTGACCAGGAAGACAAGCTGTCCGCCGGGCCGCAGGATGCGCGCCGCCTCGGGGATCCAGCGGTAGGGGTCGCACCAGATGCTGGCGCCGTACTCCGAGATGGCAAGGTCGAAGCTCTCGTCCGGGAACGGCGTCTGCTCGGCGTTGCCCAGGCGCAGCGGGAACTCCACCCCGAACTCAGCCTGCAGCCGCCGCGCCGTCTCAAGCTGTGCCGGCGAGTTGTCGATGCCGACCGGCCGCGCGCCGCGGCGAGCCAGCCAGGACGACACATAGGCGGTGCCACAGCCGAGCTCGATGACGTCCAGGCCGTCGACCGACCGCGGCAGCATGCCGACGTCAGCCTCGGGCACCGAGTAGATGCCCCAGGTCGGCTGATTGGCTTCCCACTGCGCTCGACCCGGACCGGCGTACCGCGCGGCAAAGCTATCCCAGGCCTCGCGGTTACGCTGAACGTGATCGCTCACGGGAGCGGCACTCTACCCAGGCCGGCCCCTGCGCGCCTCGGGCGGGTCGCCGGGTCGAGCTGAGGCGGTGTAGCGGTCGAGGTGGTAGGTGCCGTCGTCGACGGTGAAGACGCGGACGGGTGGCTTCAGACTGGTGAGCTCCTGGCCGTCCCAGGGGCCGCCAGAGAACCGCAGTGTGATCAGTTCCGAGGTGGGCATCGCGTCGGCGACGGTAAAGAGGCCGCCGGCGGAGGTGACGGACCAAACGCCGACGGCCCCTGGTAGTTGCCATCCCCGTTCGTTGTCGAGGCGAGAGGGGACACCGCCGAGTCTACTCTCCCGCCGCGGCAGCGCGTTCGTGGCGGTGGAAGGCGCCGAGGTGACTGTCGGGGCCTGCTCGGCGGCCTTCGGGCCCCTACCGCCCCCAGCATGATGCCCGTGTAGGTGTGGACGGCATGCAGCCCTCGCTTGCTCGTCGACCGCTGTTGGACATGTTTGTGAGGTCGAAGCTATAACGCGGGCTGGCATAGGCGCACTCGCTCGGACTCGACGTAGACTGGCCCTTCCTACGGGGCCGGAACAGACGGCGCCGAATCCATCAGCACGATTCACCGCGCACCCGAAGGCGGATAGGCTACGAACTCCTGTCGGCGTCCGGTAGCCGGAGGCCCAATGGTGAGTGGCGATGAGATCCGAGAGGTTCAGCGGGCCGCGTGGGCCGGGCTTTCCGCGGGCTGGGAGAAGTGGGACTCGGTGATCATGGATCAGCTCGGCCCGGTCTCCACGGCGATGATCGAGCGGCTCGACATCGCCGATGATCAGCAGCATCTCGACATCGCCGCGGGCACCGGTGAGCCGGGGCTGACCGTCGCCAGACTCGCGCCGAGAGGACGCGTCGTTCTGACCGACCTCGCGGCTGAGATGCTGGCCATTGCGACGCGTCGAGCAAACGCACAAGGCATCACAAATTTTGAGACCACCGTGTGCAGCGCCGACGACCTGCCATTCGGTGACGCCACATTCGACAGTATCTCGGTGCGGTTCGGCTACATGTTCTTGCCCGACCTCGGCAAGGCGACCTCCGAGTTCGCGCGCGTACTCAAGCCGGGGGGACGGCTCTGCTCGTCCGTATGGGTCAAGCCTGAGGAAAACCCGTGGACGTCGATCGTCACGCGGGCAATCGCCAGTGAAGCCGTACTGGCGCCACCCGATCCGGACGGGCCGAATATGTTCCGGTGCGCTGCCCCGGGATACGTGAGCGCCTTATACGAGGCTTCCGGGCTACGCGACGTCGCCGAGTGGAACGTCGCCGTCGAGCTCGTGACGCGATCGCCGGAGGAGTATTGGGAGATGATCAGCGAGCACGTCTCGCTTGCAGTTGCGGCGCTTCAGCAAGTCGACGAGCCGGCGCGAGGGCGGATCGCGCACGCCGTCACCGCCAAGGTCGGCGCATATGAGCACGACGGCCAGGTGCGGGTTCCGGGCGTGGCCAGTTGCATCGTCGGCACGAAGTAGGGACCGCCCGAACTGACGCTGGGACTTCCAGCCGCTGACTCCTGGCGGCTCACCAATCCAGGTCGTGCTCGTAGCCCAGGGTGAGAAGAGCGTCACCCGCGAGTTCCTTGAACACCTCGCGGTGGACGTGCGAGAAGTGAGCTTGCCATTGACCAGCCGCTCCGGAGCGAAGGTGCGTTCGCTCCTCGATCTGTCCGCGTCGGCGGCCGGTGCGGCGCTGGAAGCTCTCGTTGCCCACGACCCTGAGCGCGTCGGCGGTTTCCGAGGCGTCGGGCCCCCAATGTTGGAACACACGCACAAACCAGGCTCCCTCGTTGGCGATCAGCTGGGGCGCGCTACCACATGATGTGCTTCAGCGATCGCCAGCCCGGCGACTGGGGCCCGCGCCGCGTCAGCCAGGACGAAATCCGGGCGAGCTTCGCCCGCGCTGGCGGGTGGAGTCGATCGGGGCAGCCCGCTTCGACGTCACCACTCACCCCGCCGGCGTCCAGGCCTCGCAGGCAATGATCGCGCGGCTTTGACGCGCCGAGCTGGCAGGCTCGTCACACCGCCGGTGCAGCGCCTTTCCCCGCCCAGCTCGAATCTCAACTCGTCGATGCACCCCCATCGCGAGGCGTCACGACTTGCATGTTCGCGCTCGTGTCCGTACAATGGTACGTACAGGAGGTTCTTGAGACTCATGCCCCGCACGGCAGCCGACCGCTTGGAGTTCCGGGTCCAGCCCGATCTGAAAAGCCGCATCCAGCATGCCGCCGACCTGCTCGAGATTCCGGTGAGCGACTTCGTCCGCTCGGCGGCCGAGTTCCAGGCGGAGCAAGTATTGCGTGAGCGCGCGGCGACTGTGGTACCGCCGGACTTCTTCGACGCGCTCGTTTCCGCGCTTGACGAGCCGCCCCGGCCGTCTGACGCCCTGAAGCGCGCCACACGCCGCCTCCCCGACGTGATCCAGCACTAGGCACTGGTGGCGTTCGTCTCCGAGGCGCTTGACGCGCGCCACGAGCTTGGACAGTTCGACTCCGGCCAGCCTGAGCTCGATCAGTGGTTGCTTCGTCATGCGATGGATGTCGAGCGGCGGCGAACTGCGCGTACGTTCATCTGGCACGACGAGGGCGATCTCAACGTGCTGGCCTATTACTCCCTCGCGGCCCACCTCGTTATCCGCGATGATCTATCCCGCGCGCTAGGACACGGCAATCCCGCGCAGATCCCGGCCATCCTGCTCGCCCGCTTGGCACTTCATGCCGACCTCCAGAAGCAAGGCCATGGAGGCACACTGCTGGCCGAGGCAATGAGCCGCGCCGTCACGGCGGCCGACTCGGTGGGTGCGCGCTTCGTCGTCGTCGACGCCATCGACGGTGCCGCCGCCGGCTTTTACCGCCACCATGGCTTTCGGGACATCCCGGGCACAAACCGGCTCATCCAGAAGATGAGCGACATCGCCGCAGCCATGGCGTAGGCAATCCCCGCTCCCTCGGACTGCGGTCACGCCAGCCGTAGCGGCGATGAGCCTCGACGAGCTGCTTCAGGTCTGGGACGAACTCCTCGACGCCGGTCCGCGGGCTGAGCTCCAGATGACGGTCAACTGCCGAGTGTCGAGGTCAGACCCGGGGCGTAGGCCTCCCGAAGATGAAGGAAACGCCCTCCGGTTCGCCCAACCAGCGTGCTAGCCGGCATGCAGGCACTTCATGCGCTGAGTGGCAGGCGAGT
Organism: uncultured Actinomycetes bacterium; assembly: GCA_963825325.1. GTDB lineage: Bacteria > Actinomycetota > Thermoleophilia > Gaiellales > JAICJC01 > JAICJC01. The sequence goes on along the minus strand of CAWGSU010000005.1, from coordinate 4,855 downwards.
GCCCTTCCACGCTCGCGGGAGGGCAGAGGCAGGCACCTTGGCGGAACCGACCCGACCACGGCTACTCGCGGTACTCGGCACGTCGTGCGACCAACTGCCGGCCTCTCGCGGACGCCACGATAGTGTCTCCAGCGCGCCATCACGGTTCGGTGCGACGGGTCGCTAGGGCGTCCGTGCAGCCGCGATGGGTTCACGTGTATGGTCGAGCACCTTCCCGCTGTCGTTGATGAAGCGGTAGTCGACGTGGTCTTGGTTGACGTCGATACGCAGGAACCCGTACGTCAGGAGCGATACCTGTGCGCCCGGTGTGGCCGGGGTGTACTGGGGGCTGCCGGCGACCTCGCCGCCGGTGCCGACTGTGAACTCCAGCACGCCGGCCCGCACCTGGCGCTCGTAGCGGTGAAGGTGGCCGGCCAGGATGGCGGCGACGTGACGGCGCCGGAGGAGGGGGATGATGGCGTTGGTCGCGGAGATCTGGCGGTGCACGAGGACGAACCGTACGGGGCACGGCGTCCGGCAGCGGCCGAGGGTCTTAGCGGCGTAGCTCCGCGCAGAGGCGTCCGCCTCGAGGCCGAGGACGACGACCTGCACCGGGCCATACTGGACGGCGTAGTGATGTCCGGGCAGGTGCAGCGCGGAGATCACGGCTGCACCGTCACGCCACGCCAGATCGTGCTCGCCGAGCGTCGCCACCATGGGCGCCTCGGCGAGCAACGCGTGCAGCGGTCGGAAGATCAGTCGGTTGAGTACCGGCGGCGCGGCGATTAGGTAGGCGTTGTCGCCGGAGGAGAGGACGAGCCGCGGGTCCGCGGCTGCGGCCAGCCGGGCGACGGCGTACTCGTGTGCGTTCCCCGACCCGTAGTCGCCGAACGAGACGAGCGTGATCGGTGCGGCAGCCGACAGGGGCGCCGTCGTGAACGCGCCGACCGCGGCCGAGTGCCCGCCGACGTTCGCCGTCCACTCGTAGCGGGTCCCCGGGCGAAGACCGGTCAGCCGGCCGCCGAAAGCCACGCGGCTCGTGCCGTCCGGCGCCAGCGCTCGCAGCATCACAGGCGGCTGCCCCGACTTCAGCTGCCACACGAGGTCGGCTTCGGTCGTCGTCGTTCGGGTCAGGTAAGGACCGCGCAAAAACACGCCGGCCGGTGGCCGGAGCAGATAGTTCCCCCCATACCAGGTGAGCGCCACGACCACCACGAGCAGCACCGCCGTGGTGATGGCCAGGGCCGCAACGACGCGGCGAACGCCGGCAGAGCCGGACCGGCCCCGGCGGCCGGCGCGCAGATCGCGCGCGATCGGGATGACCTGCAGGACGATCACGGCCGCCGCGGCCAGGCGGGCCCCCTGTGGAAGCGCCAGCAATGCGACCGGTACGACGATCGTGAGCGCCGAGCAGGCCACGTCCACGCGCCGGCGCGGCGCAACCAGATCGGCGCTCAGGCACGCGATCCCCACGATCACGCAGACCAGCAGCGTCGGCACCAGCGCCACGTCACCCACGATCGGATCCGAGATCGTCGACGCCGCCGCCAGCGCCACCCCGTCGACGATCAGAAGTAGGCGCAGCCCCAGCACTACGCCGTCTCCTCTTCTACTTTCGACCGTGCGGTCTCACGCGTCGCGCGTGACTGTGCGCCAGCCGCCCGCGGCCAGGGGGATCAGGATCCAGGCAAGGAGGACGACGATGGCCGCGACCAGGGACACGTGCAGTGCCGTGGCGGCGTCCCCACCAGGCCCGCTCGGACCTGAGAAGGGCGAGACGCGGCTGGTGGCAGAGCTGAGGATGGCCTCGCGGGTGACGCCGAGTTGGCTGATGTTGAGCAGAAGCGGAGTGGCGGCCAGCTGCCACCCGAGGAGCACGCCGATCGCGATCCCGCGTGATCCGATCAGCGCGGCGACGCCCATCGACGTGCAGAGCGCGATCGAGGTGACCATGACCGCCCACAGGCCGTCCTTGACGATCGGCGAGAACCCCGGTGTTGCGAGGCTGCCGGCGAACGCGAAGTCGAAGATGACCGCAACGACGTATGCCAACAGGATCAGCGGGATCCAGAACACGAGCATGCCGGGGACGCGGGCGCCGAAGAGTGCCACACGTGCCTTGCCGGTGACGACGAGGTCGCGGAAGACACCCGAGCTGAGGTCGGAGGTGCCGACGGTGCAGCCCAGGATGGCGGCGGCGACGGCCCCGATGAAGCTGATCACCCGCACACCGTTCACCAGATTCGTGGCGCCGCCCGGCGGCCCGTTCTGGTGGGCATTGTTCAGGTGGAAGCCCTCAGCGATGAGGAAGAACGCGGCGACGGCGCCCACGGTCATGAGACACATCCAGATGACGAGCGCGCGGTTCTTGCGCACGCGCAGGAGCTCGGCGGAGATCATGCGGCCGTTCATGCGGACGCCCCGAAGCGGGAGGTGACCTCGAGGAACCGCTCCTCCAGGGTGACGCGGGCCGGCTCGATGCGGTGGACGGCGATGCCGCCCTCGACGAGCCGCCGGTTGATGTCGGCGACGGCGGCGTCCGAGCCGTCGGAGAGGACGAGTCGCAGGCCTCCCGCGACCTCGCCCGACTCGACCACGGCTGGGTGGTCGAGCAGCAGGCGCTCGGCCGTGATCGCATCGTTCAGGCCGAGCGTGATGGTTGGCTGGCCACCCGCGGCCATTTCGGCCACCGTGCCCTGCATGAGGATCTTGCCGCGATCGACGATCGCGGCCATATCGCAGATCTTCTCGACCTCATCCAGCAGGTGAGACGAGAGGAAGACCGTGCGGCCATCGTCCACGAGCGAACGCACGAACTCGCGAAACTCGATGATGCCGGCCGGGTCGAGCCCGTTGGTCGGCTCGTCGAGGATCAGGAGCTCCGGGTCGGCCAGCAGGCAGCGGGCAATCCCCAGCCGCTGGCGCATCCCCATCGAGTAGGCCTTCACCCGCTCGTCGGCCCGCTCGCCCAGGCCGACGCGATCCAGCGAGCTCTGGATCCGGCTGTGCGCCTCGGGCTCGCGGCACGCCGCCGCGATGCGCAGGTTCTCTCTGCCGGTCAGGTGCCCGTGGAAGCTCGGCTCCTCGACGATCGCACCCACCCGCTTGAGCGCCTCGCCGCGCTGCTCGGGGACAGGCATGCCGAGCAGGCTCATCTCCCCGCGGGTCGCGGGCGTCAGCCCGAGAAGCACACGGATCAGCGTCGTCTTGCCGGCGCCGTTCGGGCCCAGGAACCCGAACGCGACCCCGGCCGGGACGCGCAGATCGGCACTGTCCAGCGCGACCCGGTCACCGAAGGTCTTGGTCAGGCCGCGTGTCTCCACCACCAACTGGTCGACTCGATCGTTGAGCGTTGCGCCCATGGCTCCTCCCTGTCCACGCCTCAGCCGGTGAAGCTGGCGTTTCGTCGGAGACGCGAACCGAGTGTACGCACGGACTCGGAGAGATCCGTGAGAGGGATTGGGATCGGATTGGCTCAACGCCGTCGCGCTACAAGGTCGAGCGGGCCGTAGCTGATGTCGGTCGCGCCACCGAGGCACCGACTCGCGACATTTCGACCACACCCGCAACCAATGCGACGGACAGCGACACGCCGATCATAGGTCACGCGTGACGGATTCTTCGTACCCCACGCCCGCTCCGGACAAGCACAGGTCACGACGACTGTGTTTGAAGCTGCATGTGGGCGCGCGGGCCACCTGCGCGAGGCGCGGCACCCGGCGCTTCCGCAGTTGAAGGTCAGTTATTCCGGCCGCCGGTTTCCCACACCACGGGTATCGGCGGTCTTGCAGGGGCATTCGGGGCCGAGTGGCGTCCGAGTGGCGATTGTCGGGAAGGCGCGTGTATGCGAGCCGAGGGCCGATGGCTTGCGTTGTCCGACAGGGCGGGACGCTTTGGTTCATGGTCGAGCGAGAAGCGTTGTCTTCGGCGCGGCTGGGAGAGAAGAACGCGGTCACCCCGTTTGGCTGGCTGTCCTTTTTATGCGTCGCCTGACGACCCGTCGGGGTCGAGCTCGGGCCACCGGGACAGGATGCTGTCGACCACCGCGCAGTCGATCAGGATCATGCGCCCGGCGCCGCCCATCGATCTGGCCCACTTGGTGTGTTCCTGGCGGATGGCGTGGTCGGTTTCAAGGATCGTTTCGGCGGAGGCGTCGGGCACATCGACGACGCCGGACGGAAGCAGGAGCGCAAGCTTCGGCCTCACAGATCGGCCCGCCACGCTCGATGCCTGCCGCATTGAACGGCAGCCTTTAGGTCAGTGATATTCGCGATCCGGGGCGCTTTCGGGCGGGAGGCGTATGCATACAGCGTATGGATCGCCCGCGCGGTGCCGGCGTCGTTAGTCGTGGCCGCGGTGCGCCACGGCGCGCAGTCGGTCGCGAAGCCCGACCACGGGCGTGTCCTCGACCGGCGCCGCGTCGGCTTCGACCTCGCTCATCGCCTCGTCATCCACTGCTGGTGCGGGGTCGATTGCATCCGGCTCTGGTGTAGACGCCGCGTGGTCGAGCTCGGCCCGAAGCGAATCGACCTGCTCCAACAGCATCAGGATCGCCCGGCCCATCGCCCGCTGCTCCCGCTCAGCAGCCTCAGACAATGCAACCGCCCATTGCCGCAACTCACGCTCCTGTTCTCGCTCCACGCCGGGATCATCGCAGAACCAGAACTCGTAAACCAGCACGCCCGTCGAGTCGCCGAGCTGGCAGGTCATGCCAGCGGCGACGAGTTGAGCGACTCCGACCGCCCAGAGGCCGGGGCGAGGCCGCCGCACACTGGGCAGCGCGCCGATTGCGGCCGGCGGGTCGAGGCAGAGGGTTGCCGGCCCGCCGGTCTTCCGGGGTTCGTTGTCAGACGTGTCGGCGAGTCCGGCCATCAAC
>CAWGSU010000004.1:0-1311031 GCA_963825325.1 uncultured Actinomycetes bacterium | reverse complement strand
ACACCCGCCGCGCGGCCTAGATCCGCTCGTCGCCATCGCCCTCGAGGCGCTGGTGGATCAGCTGGACGACGGTCGCACCCTCGCCCATCGCGGTCGTCACCCGCTTGACCGACGCGTGGCGCACGTCGCCCGCGGCGAACACGCCCGGGACGCTCGTCTCGAGCAGCATGGGCGGCCGCTGCAGCGGCCAGCCGGGCGCGCCCGAGCGGACGAGGTCGTTCCCGGTGAGGATGTACCCGCTCTCGTCGCGGGCCACCGACCCGGCGAGCCAGTCCGTGTGCGGCTCGGCGCCGATCATCACGAAGAGGGCGGCGGTCGGGAGCCGCTCCGTCGTCCCGTCGGCGCGATCGCGCACGACGATCGCCTCGAGGCCGACCTCGCCCTCGCCGTCGATCACCTCGGCGCCCAGGCGCACCTCGATGTTCCGGGTCCGCGTGACCTCGGCCGTCAGATACTCCGACATGCTCCTCGCGAGCGAGTCGCCCCGCACGAGCAGCGTCACCCGGTCGGCGTGCTTGGCGAGGTGCACCGCCGCCTGGCCGGCGGCATTGCCGCCGCCGACGACGCACGCGTGCTTGCCGCGCATGGCCCGCGCCTCGCTGGCCGCCGCGCCGTAGAACACGCCCGCGCCGATCAGGGCCTCCAGGCGCGGAACTCCAAGCCGCCGCCACGACACGCCCATGGCGAGCACGACGGCACGGGCGGTGACCTCCTGCCCGTCCTCCACGGTGACGACCACATTACCGCCCGACGCCCGCAGCGACGTCCCCTGCTGGGCGAACACCATGTTCGCGCCGAACAGCCACGCCTGCTCGCACGCCCGGTAGGCCAGATCGTGCCCGCCGATGCCCCAGGTGAACCCGGGCACGTTGCGGATGCGCGAGCTCGAGCCCGCCTGTCCGCCGGTGATCTGGCGCTCGAGGACGATCGTGTCGAGCCCTTCCGACGCGGCGTAGACCGCCGCCGAGAGGCCGGCCGGCCCGGCGCCGACGATCGCGACGTCGTAGGTCTCGGCGCCGAGCCGGATACCCCCACCGACGGCCTCGATGATGTCGCCGTCGGTCGGGTCGAGCAGCAGCCGGCCGTCGTGTCGGACGACGGTCGGCAGGCGCGAGCCGGACTGACCGACCTCGCGCAGCAGCGCCCGGCCCTCCTCGGAGTCCGTCGGGTCGCAGGTGAACGGCGTGTTGAAGCGCGTGAGCAGGTCGCGGATCGCGTGCGCGCGAGGGCTGTTCTCGGGCGCCGCGATCCGGAACAACGTGAACCGCTCGCGCTGGGTGCGCGCCCAGCTCGCCAGGAACTCGCTCACGGCGGGATAGAGCCCGTGGTCGGGAAACCACGGCCGCACCAGGTGGTAGTCGATCTGCCCGAGCATCATCGCGGGCACGGTCGGGTTCGCCGCCGTGTAGTCCCGCTCGACGAGCAGGATCCGCTTGGCCGCCGGGTGCAGCGCATGCGCCCGGGCGAGGAACTCGATCCCCGTCAGCTGCGGCATGCGCTGGTCGGCGATCAGCAGGGCGACCGGCTCGCCGCGATCGGCGAGCGCCGCCAGCTGGGCCAGGCCGTCGCCGGGGTCGGGAGCGGCGACGATGCGGGTGTCGTTTCCGAAGCGCCGGCCGAGGTCGGCCTGCAGCGCGTGCAGGACCGACCGCTCGGTCGACACCAGGAACAGGATGGGCGCCGCGGTTCCATCTGCCGGCGCCAGGCGTTCGGGAACGCCGCGTTGCAGGAGCGTCGAGGGCATCTCAGGCACGCACCCCGACCGATTCGAGGTACGCGGCCGGCACGGCGATCGGGCCGGGCCGCTCGAGCCGGCTCCACGCGAGCGCCAGGTCCTCGAGGTCGCGCGCGAGCGCGTCGCCCGAGGCCTCGATCGCCTTGAGCGTCGGCCCGTAGTAGGTGCCGAAGCGCTCGACGAACTCCGCAGCCGAGGAGAAGCGGAACGTGAACGTCCGCGTCCGGTGCGTCCAGGCGACGCTGGAGCCGAAGAGGTCGGCGAGGTGCGACTCGGTGCCCCACAGCATCGGCGAGACGACCCCTGCGGGCGGGGGAACGTGCACCGCGACCGCCCGGAACATGGCGCCGATGAACCCTTCGGGCGTCCAGCTCGCAAGGCCGATCGTGCCGCCGGGGCGGGTCACCCGCAGGATCTCGTCGGCCGTGCGCTCGTGATCGGGCGCGAACATCGAGCCGAACACCGACAGCGTGGCGTCGAACGATGCGGCGGCGAAGGGGAGCGCCTCGGCGTCGCCGTGACGCAGGTCGATCGTCAGCCGCTCGGCCGCAACGCGCTCGCGCCCGCGCTCGAGCAGGGCCGGGACGTAGTCGACGCCGGTCACGATCGCGCCGAGACGCGCGGCGGCGATCGCCGCGTTGCCGGTTCCCGAGGCGACGTCGAGCACGGCCGATCCGGCGCGCAGATCGGCGGCGTCGGCAAGCCGCTCGGCGACCGGGACGATCAGGGTGGCGATCTCGCCGTAGTCGCCGCTCGCCCAGGTGGTCTGCTGGCGGGCCTTCACGGCCTGGAGGTCGATGGATGCTGAGATGGACATGGGATCTCCTCGAGTAGTTAGCACGATCGTTCGTGCCTAGAGTGAGTGGCACTATACGACCGATCGTGCTATCTTGCAAACATGAACCGAACACAGGTCGCAGAGCCCCCCCACGAGCGCCGGCAGCGGGCCGACGGCCGCCGCAGCCGGGATGCGATCCTCGACACCGCGGCCCGCCTCGCCACGGTCGAGGGGCTCGACGGCCTCTCGATCGGGAACCTCGCCGAGCGCACGGGCATGAGCAAGAGCGGGCTCTACGCGCACTTCAAGTCCAAGGAGGAGCTCCAGCTCGCGACGATCGACCGCGCGACCGAGATCTTCAGCGCCGAGGTGCTCGCGCCGGCGCACGCCCATGGGCAGGGACTGCGCCTGCTGTGGGCGCTCTCCGACGAGTTCCTCTCGCACCTGCGGCGCGATGTCTTCCCCGGCGGATGCTTCTTCGCCGCCGTCGCCGCCGAGTTCAGCGGCCACCCCGGCCGGGTGAAGGAGCGCGTCGTCGGCTTCACCGTCGAGTGGCTGCAGGAGCTCCAAGCGGCCGCGACCCAGGCACAGGCGGCGGGCGAGCTCCCGGACACCCCCGAGCCGGAGCAGCTCGCCTATGAGGTCGACGCCCTCTTGATCATGGCGCACGCCGCCTACACGACATTCGGCGATCCCGCGGTGCTCGAGCGTTCACGCCGCGGGATCGAGCGGTTGGTCGGGCCGCGGCCTGTCTGAACGGCGAAGGGTCGGGGCTATACTTGGCGCCCTCGCGGGGCTATAGCTCAGTTGGGAGAGCGCCTGGATCGCACCCAGGAGGTCAGGGGTTCGAATCCCCTTAGCTCCATGGGGTCGGGGGGCGGGCCCGAGGCCCGCCACGCGACGCCATCGTGATTATGCGGACACTGACCCCCTGACCGCGTGGGGGCGATTCAGGCAAGCCTGGATCAAGGCGTCTGCTATCCAAGCAGACGCCGCCACGAGGCGGTCAAGGGAGCGCAGCAACCTTGACCGCCGAGTCCAGGAGGTCAGGGGTTCGAATCCCCTTAGCTCCATGCCTAGGTGGAGAGCACCTTCGCCGACCTGGAGCTGCCGCGCATCGCCTCGCGCGTCACCCAGCAGTTGTGCCAGGTCATCTTCGCCGGGATGACGGCCGTGAACGTCGCCGCGCCGCTCGCGGCGGTGTCGAAGGTAACCGCCGAGACGTTCTCGTTCCCGCGCGTGCGGAACCACATCTCGTAGTAGCGGCCGGCGCCCGCCGGGCGCAGCCCGTGTACGTGGACGACCATCGTGCGCACGCCGTCTGCGGCGTGCCCGAAGTCGACCTGGGCCGTGGCGCCCTGCGGGCCGCTCAGCGAGAGCGTGTGCTCGGGCGAGAAGCCGCCGCCGTGGCCGATCAGGAGCACGGCGCCGGCCGCCACCGCCGCGCCGAACGCTGCGGCGGGAGCGGCGATGCGCCACCACACCGGCAGTCGCCACCGGCGCGGCGCACGGGTCACGTGCGCCGGCTCGCCGAGCGCAGCGTGGCGCGCCGCCGCGGCGGCCGCCGCGGGCACGAGCTCCGGGGGCGGAGTCCGCTGCAGCATCTGCTCGACGCGTTCGAGCTCGGCGTCGTCGCTCATCGGCCCACCTCCTCGCGCAGCATCGGCGCCATTCGCTGAAGGGCGGTTCGGGTACGGGTCTTGACGGTTCCGAGCGGCAGCTCGAGCCGCTCGGCGATCTCGCTCTGCGCGAGCCCGGAGAAGTAGGCGAGCTCGATCACCTCGCGCTCGCGATCGGGCAGCGAGTCGACCGCGATGTGGACGCGGAACGATTCGAGCTCGGAGATCGCCTGGGCGTCGGGCAGCGGGCTCGGGTCGGGCCGGTCCGGCAGCTCGCCGACCACGAGCGGCACCCGCGCGCGCCCGGCGTCGATGGCGGCGTTGCGGGCGATCGCGAACATCCAGCCGGCGGCGCTGCCGCGGCCGCGGTGGTACCCGGCCGCCGCCCGCCACACCGCGGCGAAGGCCTCCTGGGCAACGTCCTCACCGGTGTGGCGGTCGCGCAGGATGCGCGAGACCAGCGAGAACACGGCACGGGAGTAGCGCTCGTAGAGAAGCTCGAATGCAGCCTGATCGCGGTCGCGGGCGACGCGCTCCAGCAGATCCTCGTCGGTGAGCGACTCCGGGACCACGGGCGCCAGCCTAGACCATCCCTTCGGGGCCAGGGTGCGGGGCATCGTGGTAACCAGCGCGACCGTCATCGTCCATGTCAATACGCGGTCGCGGCCAAAGCGGTTTGTGACGCAGAACCCGAAGCGGCGTCGCCGGTGACGCGAGGCGCGTCGAGTGCGGTCGCCGCTGCGCGGCGTCGTCCCAGAACGCCACGGAACGACTCGATCCGGCCGGCGACACCACTTCGGGTCGGCGAGTGCCCCCACCGGGCAGCAGCCGAGGCTGGGACCGGGGGGAGCGCTAGGCTCACGATGGCGGTCGCACCCGACAGGCGCGTCACCCGAACGGTTATGCGTGCGGCGTGCGCCGGCTCAGGGGAAATCTGAGCCGTGATGGGCGTCGGCCGAGTGGATATGCATGTCGGCCGAGACCAGGTCACGGATGCTGACGACGCCCACGAGCTCGCCGTCCTCGACCACCGGGATGTGCCGGAACTTGCCGTCGGACATGATCTGGGCGGCCTCGCTCGGCGAGTGGTCGGGCGGCAGGGTGATCGGATCGGGCGTCATGTACGTGCGCACGTGGTGCTGATCGGGGTGGCGGCTGTCGGCGATCGCGCGCAGGAGATCGCGCTCGGTGAAGATGCCGACCAGGCGCCCGCCCTCGTACACGATCGCGGCGCCCACGTTACGGCGGCGCATCGCCCGGGCGGCCTCCGACAGCGTCACCGTGGGCTCGATGGTGAGCACGTCCCCGCCGCTCATGAAGTCGCGCAGGGTGACTGCCATGGCGGGATCCTACTCCGTTTCGCGCGGCCGCAGGCGCATCTCGAGCAGGAGATCGGCGTCCAGCGCGTCGGCGATCCGCATCAGGGTGTCGAGCTTCGGCGGGCGGCCGCCGCGCTCGAGCCGGGCGATCGCCGACTGGGTGGTGCCGCACAGCACGGCGAGCTCCTGCTGGCTCATGCCCCGCTCGATGCGGTTGTCGGCCACCATGCGGCCGACCTCGGCAAACCGCTGCTCGTGGTCACGCCCGAGCGCCTCGGCGCGCTTGCGGATGCCCTCGCGCATGCGCTCGAGCGACTGCGCCGTGAGACGATGGCGCTGTGCCTGGGGATGACTTGCCACCCACTCAGTGTATCGCGTCCGCGCTATCAATCGCCACAGGCGACCGCCGTGCGGCTCGCGCGCAACCCCGGGGACGGCTGCGCCGTCAGTTCGCCCAATGAGGCGAGTGGTCATCACCGGGGTCGGCGCGGTCACCCCTGTCGGCAACGACGCTCCCTCGATGTGGGACGCCCTCGTCGCGGGCAGAAGCGGTGTGGGCGTCATCCAGGCGTTCGACGCGGACGCCTTCCCGGTCAACATCGCGGCCGAGGTGAAGGGATTCGACCCGGGCGCGGCGATGAGCGCCAAGGAGGTGCGGCGCACGGCGAGCGACGTTCACTTCGGCGTCGCCGCGGCGATGGAGGCGGCGCGCGACGCCGCGCTCGCCGTCGACGTGCCGAGCCGGGTCGGCGTCGTGATCGGCAGCGTGATGGGCGGCCTGTCCTACACGTTGCGCCAGCAGGCGATCCTCGAGGAGCGCGGCTGGGAGCGGGTTTCGCCGCACTGGCTGCCCAACACGCTCATCGACACCACCACGAGCCATGTGGCGACGATGCTCGGTGCGCGCGGCGTGAACTACGGCACCGAGTCGGCCTGCGCCACCGGCACGCATGCCATCGGCGAGGCGGCGGCGGCGATCGCCCGCGGCCAGGCGGACGTCGTCCTGGCCGGGGCGACCGAGTCGGCGATGCTCCCGGTGATCCTGGCGGGCTTCTGCGCCATGCGCGCACTTGTCGACGGCCGCGACGACCCCGAGGCGGCATCGCGGCCGTTCGACCTCACCCGGGCCGGGTTCGTCATGGCCGAGGGAGCCGGCTGCGTCGTGCTCGAGGAGCTCGAGCGGGCCCGCAGCCGCGGCGCGCGCATCTACTGCGAGCTCGTCGGCTACGGCGCATCGAACGATGCCTACCACGTGGCCACCCCCCACCCGGAGTCCATCGGCGTGATCGAGATGATGCACGACGCCCTGGGCCGCGCGGGGCTGCGCCCGGACGAGGTCGACTACATCAACGCGCACGGCACCTCGACCCCGTACAACGACGCGGCCGAGACGCAGGCGATCAAGGCGGTGTTCGGCGATCACGCCTACCGCATGGCGATCTCGTCCAACAAGTCCATGTTCGGGCACCTGTTCGGCGCGGCGGGGGCCGTCGAGGCGGTCGCGACCGCGCTCACCCTCCACCACGGCGTGATCCCGCCAACGATCAACCTGCATACGCCCGACCCCGAGTGCGACCTCGACTACGTCCCCAACACCGCGCGGACGGCCGAGGTGCGCGTCGGCCTGTCGAACTCGATGGGCCTGGGCGGGCATAACGCCTGCCTGATCATGCGCAAGCTGGACGAGTAGCCGAGGCGTCAGAAGCGGGGACAGTCCCCGCGAGCGGGGACTGTCCCCATCGGCCTATCCCAGCCCGGCCCGGCGTACGCGCTCGCCGGCCATGCCGCTCACGACCGTGTCGACAAGGCCGTAGTCCTTCGCCTCCTCGGCGGTCATGAAGTAGTCCCGCTGCGTGTCCGTATGGATCTGGTCGGCGGACCTGCGGGTGTCGTGCGCCATGATCTCCTCCATCCGCCGCTGCAGCGCGAGGATCTCGCGGGCGCGGATCTCGATGTCGGTCGCCTGTCCCTCGAAGCCCGACGTGTGCCCCTGGTGGATCATCACCTTGGCGTTGGGCAGCGCCATCCGCTTGCCCTTGGCGCCGCCCGCCAGCAGCACCGCCCCCATCGACATGGCCATCCCGAAGCAGATCGTCTGCACGTCGGGGCGCACGTACTGCATGGCGTCGTAGATCGCGAGGCCGGCGTAGACGTCGCCGCCGGGCGAGTTGATGTAGATCGAGATGTCCTTGTCGGGATCGTCGGACGCCAGGTGGATGATCTGCGCGACGATCAGATTCGCGATCTCCGACGTCACCGGCGTCCCCAGGAAGATGATGCGGTCGTTCAAGAGCCGCGAGTAGATGTCGAACGAGCGCTCGCCGCGCCCCGTCTGCTCGACGACCATCGGAATCAGCGGTGACATCGTGCCCCCTTGCGGTATGGTGCAACCAACTGGTTGCCCATCATAGGTCGGCCAACGCGAACGCGCAACCTATAGGTTGCATGTTGTCAGGAGGAGCGCATGCCCGAGTCCGTCACCCGAGAGATCGTCCTGCCGCTGGAGCGCGACGAGGCCTGGCGCGTCGTCACCGAGCCCGACCACCTGCGCGAGTGGCTCGCCGACGACGTCGAGATCGACCTGGTCGAGGGCGGTCTGATCGAGGTCGGCTGGGACGGCGGCGCGCGCCGCCACGGCGTGGTCGAGACCGTCGAGGAGGGCGAGCGGCTGGTGTTCCGCTGGCGGCCCGACGAGGACGGGCCCGTGCACATCGAGACGACGGTCGAGATCGGCCTCGACGACGCCGCCGACGGCACGCGCGTGACGGTCGTCGAGACCGGCTTCGAGGCGCTCGAGGCGCCGGTGGCGCAGGGCTGCACGGCCGTCTCGAGTTGGGCCTGGGACGTGCGGCTGGGAGCGTGTGGCGATCTGCCGCTGATGCTGGCGAGATGAGCCCGGATCCGGTCGGGACGACGTTCGCGGCGCTCGCCGACCCGACCCGCCGGCACGTGATCGGCGTCCTCTCGGCCGGCCAGGAGGTGAGCGTGACCGAACTCGCCCGCGAGCTTCCGATCAGCCGCCAGGCGGTGGCGAAGCACCTCGCCGCGCTCGCCGACGCGGGGCTCGTGGAGTCGCAGCGCCACGGCCGCGAGACGCGCTACCGGCTCACGCCCGGCCCTCTCACCGACGCCGGGGCATGGCTCGACCGGGTCGGCACCGAGTGGGACTCGCGCCTCGGCCGGCTCAAGCGCCACGCCGACACGCGCCGCCCGTCCGCCTGATCCGCCCGACCAACTATCCTGCCCACGATGTCGACCGTCCGCCAGGCCAGCCCGCTGATCTCGCAGGCCGAGGCGCGCGAGCTCGGCCTCGACCGGCCGGACCTGGTCGGCATCTACCGCAACATGCTCGCGACCCGCCGGATCGAGGAACGCGGCAACCTGCTGTTCAAGGCGGGCAAGCTGCCCGGCAGCTACTACACCGGCCGCGGCAACGAGGCCGCCTCGGTGGGGATGGCGACCGCGATGGGCGCCGACGACGTCGCCTCGCCGCTGCACCGCAACCTGGGCGTCCACGTCGTCCGCGGCGTCCAGCCCGCGGCGATCTTCTGCCAGTTCATGGGCCGCTCGGGCGGCGCCACCGGCGGACGGGACTCGAACCTGCGCTCGAACGACTTCACCACCGGCAAGGGCCTGCTGGCCGGCGTCAGCCACCTGCCGGCCATGATCCCGACGATCACCGGCATCGCGCTCGCGTTCCAGCTCCGGCGCGAGGAGCGGGTCGCGATCGGCTGGTGCGGCGACGGCGCGGCCGCGCGCGGCGACATGCACGAGTCGATGAACCTGGCCGGCGTGCGCCGCCTGCCGATCGTCTATGTGATCGACAACAACCAGTACTCCTACTCCACGCCGAACCGGCTCTCGTTCGCGTGCGAGCACCTGGCCGACCGCGGCCCGGCGTACGGCTTCGAAGGCATCGTCGTCGACGGCACCGACGTGCTGACGGTCGTGCGCGAGGGCCAGCGCGCGATCGAGCGCGCCCGCGAGGGCGGCGGGCCGACGCTGCTCGAGCTGGTCACTCTGCGCATGGAGGGCCACGCCGTGCACGACGACGCCGGCTACGTCCCGCGCGAGCTCCTGGCCGACTTCGCCGCCAGGGACCCGCTCGACCGGTTCCGGACGTGGCTCGAGGAGGTCGAGCAGGTCGGCGAGCCCGAGCTGGCCGCCCTCGAGGCCGACGTGACGGCGTGGATCGACATAGGCGTCGCCGAGGCCGAGGCGAGCCCGCTGCCCGATCCGGCGACGATCCTCTCGGGCATCTACGCCTGACGCCGGCGCCGGTCGCGGCGGTGACGCCGGCGCGGCTCGGCGGTGTGCTCGACTCCGAAGGCGGTGCGCAACACGAGCCCCAGGAGGCCGAGCCCGGACACGAGCAGCCCCCACCCCGGCCAGAACCCGCCGTGTGCGCCCGAGAGCAGCCAGACCGCGATGCATACCCAGGCCGCCCCGGCCCGGGCATGGGCTATCCTCGCTCCCATGAGTGAATTCCCGTTCAACATGTTCGGCGGCGGCGATCCTGAGGAGCTCCAGCGCGCCATGGCCCAGTTCATGGAGCAGGCCCAGCAGGGGCAGCGGGTCGCGTTCGCCGACCAGGCGATCAATCTCGCGGTGGGCGTGACCGTGGCAGCCATCGGCCGGCTCGAGCTGACCGGCACCGCCGACGAGCAGGCAAACCAGGTGCGCGACGCCATCCGGCTGATCTTCCCCGAGGCGGTCACGCTCGTGCGCGAGGCCCGCGAGGGCCTGGCCTAACCCGAGCGCGGCGGCGTGCGGTCGACCGGCGTCCACCACGTCGACCTGGTCGTCTCGGACATCGACCGCTCGCTGCGGTTCTACCGCGGCGTGCTCGGGCCGCTCGGCTGGCACGGGCTGCACGAGATCCCGGGCGAGCACGGCGAGACGATCCACTACATCCACGGCCCGGGGTCGACGGTCGGGCTGCGCCAGGCGCCCGCGGGCGCGGCCACGCTGCCGGTCGACCGCTACCGGGTCGGCATGCACCACGTCTGCTTCGAGGCCGCGACGCACGTGCTGCTCGACGAGTCGGCCGCCCGCATCACCGCGCTCGGCGGGACGATCACCGAGGGGCCGCGGCACTTCCCCGAGTACCGCGAGGGCTACCACGCGATCTTCTTCTTCGATCCCGACGGCATCAAGCTCGAGCTCTCGTGGACGCCACCCGGCACGTACGACTGGCAGCAGCCGCCCCGAGCGGGATAACGCCGGTTCGGGTTGCGAACACGGGCCGCGGCTCGTACCCTCGGTAGCGGAGTGGGGACCTCGGCAGGGGCACGTGGACGGCTCGCGGCGCTGTGCGCCGTCGTCGCGCTGCTCGTGGTCGTGCCGTCCGCCGGCGCGACGATCGCGACGCGGCCGATGCCCACCTGGCAGGTGAACGGCCGGGTGAACGCGATCATGCAGATCGGCGGCACCACGTACGTCGGCGGCAAGTTCACGCAGGTGTCGAGCCACAACGGCGCCACCACGAACACCGTCTCGAACCTGGCCGCGTTCAACTCGAGCGGCACCTTCACCGGTTGGGCGCCGGCGGCCAACGGCACCGTGAAGACGTTTGCGGCCGGGCCTGCGGGCACGATCATCGCGGGCGGCAGCTTCACCCAGATCAACGGCGCCGGTCATCCCCACCTGGCCGAGATCCAGCCTGGCGGGGCGGTCGTGTCCAAGGGGGTCTGGAGCGGCACCGCCGACGGCGACGTGCAGGCGCTTGCGACCAATGCCGGCACGCTCTACCTGGGCGGGCAGTTCGCGACCGTCGACGGCCAGCCGCAGCCGTTCGTCGGCGCGGTCAGCCTGGCAAGCGGCGGGTTTGACGCGACGTTCGCGCCGTTCGTCGACGGCCGGGTCGACGGGATCGAGGTCGACAACGGCGGCGACGTCGTCGCGGGCGGCTTCTTCCTGAACGCGGGCTCGTCGGCCAGCGGGCAGGCGGCGCTGGCGGCGTTCGACGGCACCAACGGCACGCTGCTCGGCACGTACCAGAGCCCGACCCCGTCGGCCGTCGTCTCGATGACCGAGGCCGGCGACGGCTCGATCTACACCGGCCATTTCAACAACCGCCTCCAGGATTACACGCCGGGCGGCTCGGCCGGCTGGCATGACACGTTCGACGGCAACGTGCAGGCGCTCACGCTCTCCGACGGCGAGCTGATCGCCGGCGGCCACTTCGTGAACATCTGCGTCGGCACGACCTGCACCGTCCGTCACCACATCGCGGCGCTCGACCCGGCCGGCGGGGCGCTCGACACGAGCTGGGCGCCGAACGTGAACAGCGACCTCGGGGTGTTCGCCGAGGCCGATACCACGACCGGGCTCGCGATCGGCGGCGACTTCACCGCCGTCGGCGGCACCGCCCAGGCGCACCTCGCGTTCCTGCCGACGGGCACCTCGGTGCCCGTCGACTCGTCGCCGCCGACGGTCGGCACCAGGCCGGACGCGACCCTGCGCAAGGCGACGACGATCAGCGCAGGCCGGGTGCCCCTGATCGTGCGGTGGGCGGCGAGCGATCCGAGCGGCGTCTGCTCCTACCGGCTGCAGCGGCGCGTCGGCACCGGCACGTTCGCCAACGTCTCGCTCGCCAAGAAGACGGCGACGACCAAGGCCGTGTCGCTCGCCCCGGCGACGACGCACACCTACCGCGTGAGCGCGACCGACTGCGTGGGCAACGCCTCGCCGAGCCCCGTCCAGGGGCCGGCCGTGATCCTGTCGGCGTTCCAGGACGGCAACGCCCGCATCGCCTACACGCGCGCCTGGACACGTGCGCGGGCGGCGAAGGCCTGGGGCGGCGGCGTGCATCTGGTGAGCAAGGCGGGCGCATACGCGACGCTGCGGTTCACCGGCCGCCAGGTTGCCTGGGTCGCGTCACGGACGGCGACGCGCGGCAGCGCCCGCGTCTACCTCGACGGCAAGCTCGCGGGCACGGTGAACCTGCGAAGCGCGACGCCGATCCACCGCCGGCTCGTGTTCACGCACGTGTGGAAGGCCGACGCCGTGCACACGATCAAGATCGTGTGCGCCGGCACCGCGGGCCACGCCACGATCGACGTGGACGCGATCGTCACCGTGCGCTAAGAGCTTCCGCCGTCGCGGCCGCCGAAGAGCGCCATCGTCGCCGTGAAGCCGTGCAGGAACGTCTGCCCGCCCACGGGGCCGATCTCGCCGGAGCAGAACATGCCGGCGAGCGGGATCGGCCCGAGCTCGTCGGTCACCGCCCCGGCGTCGTGGTCGGCGTCGGGGTACATGTTCCGGCCCCGGCCGTTGCAGGCGAACAGCAGCGCCGCCTCGGGGCGTTCGCCGTTGGCGGCGCTGGCGCGGAGCGCGGTGCGCAGGTCGACGTCGGCGCTCTCGGCGTCGCGGGCGTGGAACCGGAACGTCTGGCCGACGCGGACGACGTCCCCAACGACCAGCGAGCCCTGGTCGGCGTCGCCGCCCATCACGGCCCGCATCAGGTAGTCGTCCGAGCCGTACTCGTCCCGGTTCTCGTCGATCACGAGGCCGGCCAGAAGGCCGTTCTGGACGAGGTCGCGGCCGTGGTCGTCGAGGCCGGCGACGATGTCGGTGAGACGCTCGTACGCCGGGCGCCCGGCGAGCTCGTGGATGATGTTGCCCTCGGCGCTTGTGATCACCATCTCGGGCCCGACCGGCGCGCACCCCTGCGAGACCAGCACCTGCATATCGACGCCCTCGACGACGACGGCGACCGCGCCGTGGCGCAGCACCCGCCGCCCGCAGACGAGCGCATGCCCGCCCGGGCCCTCGCCGCCGGAGGCGAGCCCGCCGACGGCGACCGCGCCGTCGAAGCGGCCGCTCACGCCCTCGAGGAAGGCGTCGGCAGGGAACGTGTACGGGTCGGCCATCAGCAGCATCGGTGCGCCGCGCGACGGCACGAGGTCGACGGGCATCTCGACGGCCGGGCCGTCGCCCGTGTCGCGGACGCTCAGGTGGTGGGCGCGCGCCCGCCCGCCGCCGAGGCTCGTCGCGAGCAGGCTCAGCGCCGGCACGCCCTCGAGCTCGCGGCCCGTGCCGATCACGGCCTCGCCGGTCGCCCCCGCGAGCGCGCCGGGCCGCAGGATGTCTGCGACGGCCGCGGCCGCCTGCTCGGCGTCGCCCACGTGGTCGGGCGACATGAACAGGAACGCGACGTCCGCCGGTGCGCCGGCCAGGCCGTCGCGGACGCGCTCGGCCGCCTCCTCGGCCGCCGCGCGCGTGTCCAGGAGCGTCGAGACCGCCGCCGCCGGGCGGACGGGCGCGCTCACTCGATGATCCGCCAGTCGTTCGTGACGTCCGCGGTCGTCGACGCAGTCACGAAGCAGTCGCGCTCGGCCTTTCCGGTGAGGCCCCGGGCGGCCGCCGCCTGCCCCGCCGCCATCCGCACCTGCACCACCACGTCGATGTGGGTGAACGCGTAGCGGTGATCCTCGGGCCGGCGCTCGATCGCGCCCGTCGCCCCGGCGGAGTACTCGAGCACCTCGAGGTCTGCGTGCTCGCAGTGGGCCAGGAACGAGAGCATCGTGCACGACTGCAGCGACCCCAGGAACAGGTGCTCGGGGCTCCAGCGGTCGGCCCGGCCGTCGGGAAAGTCCTCCGGTGGCGCGACCGGCAGCGGCGGCCGGTCACCCGAGGCGACCGTCGCCGCCCGCCCGCCCTGCCAGTGGAGCTCCGCCTGGTACGTGAAGACCTTCGATCGCGTTGCCATCGTCCGACTCCTCCATGCGCTGCCGACCCGACCATACCCACAAACCATCCCCGCCCATCACGCTCCGAGCAAGGAACGGACTTCGCCTGGGGTGACATCGTGCCACGGACCGGCGTGCCAGGCGGCGTCGCGGTAGCGCTCCTCCCCAAGCGCTGCGGCGGATTCGCGCTGCGCCGCGGTCAGCTCCCCCGCCCGTGCGCCGGGCGCCGCGAGCGCAGCGATCACCGCGGCGGTGGCCGCAGCGACGTCGCCGCCGACGAGGGCAACGTGGTCGGGACGGCTCGCCGCCGGGCGCGGCCGGCCCTGCAGGTCGCCGCCTCGCGGACCCGCCAGGCAGGCGCGCAGGGCGTCCAGATCGGCGTCCACAAGCAGCGTGCCGTGGACGAGGGTGACGTCGCGGCTGCGGTGGGCCGCGATGCCCGTGACCTTACGATCCCCGACGCGGACGGTGCGCTCGTCGCGGGTCGCGTCGGCGCCGAGCGCGTGGCATGCGCGCACGATCCCATCGAGCAGCGGCGCGTACATCTGCGGGATCGACGCCGAGGCGGCGGGATGGCTGCCGGGCAGCGCGAGCGTCGCGCACACCGTGCCCGGGTCGAGGTAGACGGCCCCGCCGCCGGTGAACCGGCGCCACACGCGCACGCCGTGACGGGCGCACGCGCCGGGGTCGACCTCCCAGTCGGCCCGCTGGAAGCGCCCGATCACGACCGCGGGGCGGCTGCGCCACACGAGCAGGGTCGGCTCGGTGACCGGCGCCCGCACGAGCGCCTCGTCCCAGGCCAGGCCCTGCGGCGGGTCGCACAGCCCCGCCGAGATCGTGCGGGTGGCGATCACCGCACGCGCAGGCCGGCGCGGCGCAGCCGCATCGCCACCGAGGGCGGGGTGTCCGGGTCGAGCGCGAGCTCGCCGGGGAGCTCACGCTCGAGCTCGGCCAGGCGGCGGGCGAGGACATCGGGGCGGCCGCCGGCATCGAGCTCCGCGGCGAGCGCCGCGAGCCGCTCGGCGGCGGCGGCAGCGGCCGCCTCGGCAGCGCCGTCTGCCTCCTCGGCCAGGCGGATCAGCTCGAGCGCGTCGCGGCGCAGCGCCTCGGGGCGGGCGTCATCGGCCACGGGCGGGGGCGGATCGAGCTCGAGCGGTGCGGCGAGCAGCACGTCGGCCAAGCGCTCGCGCTCGGCCGCCAGGCGTTCGCGCTGCTCGCGAGTCGCAAGGCGGGCCGCCTCGACCCGGCGGCGCGCGGCGTCGGCGTCGGCGCGGTACGGAGCGGTGTCCGCCCCGGCGGCCTCGGCCAGCTGGGCGAGGTCGACCGCCCGCTGCCACGCCGTCACGAGCGGCCCCTGCGCGACCCACTCCCGCTCGAGCTCGCGCGCGACCGGCTCGACCGCGCCGACCGTCTTGCCGGCGGCGATGTGCAAGCGCGGCGCGGCCGCCACCACCTGCTCCAGATGGGCGGCCTCGGCGGCGAGCGCCTCGGCGTGGCGCAGGGCGTCTCGCAGCCGCTCCACCTCGGCCGCGGTCTCCAGGATACGGTCGAGGCTAGCCGGCGTCATCGGGCAGCGGCCGCAGCCACGCGAGCACGGGCGGGCGCCGGTCGATCCAGGCGAGCACGCGCGGCGCCATGGCGATCCCGAACGCGTCCAGGAAGCAGTAGCCGCCGGGGATGCCGCTCGGCGGGTTGCCGATCGTGAGCACCCCGGTGGGATCGTGCGTCGCCCACCGCCACGCCCCCACCCCGGTGCCGATCAGCTCCAGGTAGCTGCACACCAGGAAGGCGCCCGCGTAGACGAGCGGCTGGCGGCCGACGAGGATGAACCGGACCAGGAACAGGTACATCACCAGGCCGAGCATGTCCTGGCGCGGTGCGAAGGCCGCCCCCCACACGGCCCAGGCGCCGCAGACCACGATGGCGAAGCCGAGGAGCGGCAGGCGCAGCCGCGCGGCCAGCGCGGAGCGGCCGATGTTGAGCGCCGCCAGGTACACGAGGCCATGCCCCGGAGGCACGTACGACGGGACGTTGTGCAGCCGGTAGGTGTAGAGCCCGAGGAGCGGCGAGGCGGTGTACTCGACGCAGGTCGCGATCACGATCACGACCGCCACCTGCACGCGCACCGAGCGCGGCTGGCGGCGCAGGATCGCGATCAGGAGCGTCCACGTGAGCAGGCCGACGAGCCGCTGCCGCCACACCCCGGCCTGCGAGTCGAGCCCGGCGCCGAAGGCGATCCAGACGAGCACGATGCCGACGATCGTGAACTCGGCGCGCGACCGCCGCATCGCCTCGAACACGGAGCACTGCGGCGGCGTCCGTTCGGTGCGGCGGAGCATCGCCGCACTCTACCGGCAGGCCGCCGGGGGCACTACGATCCAGGCTGGATGGACGGTCACATCGCAGTCAATGCCATGGCGGTGCGCCACGCGCTCGCCCGCTCGTTCACCGGGGTCGAGCCGGAAGGCCACGCCTGGCGCGGCACCACCGGCGTCGGCGACACGGTGGTCACGGTCGACGTCGAGCCGGGCGCCGACGAGGCGCTGCACGTCCACGTCTGGGCGCCGGCCACCGAGACGGGGCCGCTCGACGCCCGCGTCGCGCGCGTGCTGGCCTGCGAGAACGGCGAGCTCGTGCTCGGCCGGTTCAGCCATCACGACGGGGCGATCATCGTCGAACACACGATCCTCGCAGGCACGACGATGGACCCCGTCGAGGTGCAATCGTCGGTGTGGACGGTCGGCTGGGCGGCGGCATCGTGGGCGGCGCGCCTGCACGCGCTCCTGCGCGACGCGGTGCCGGTACCGCCGGCCCCGCAGACGCCCGCGGCCAGGCTGCGCGACGCGGCGGATCACGTCGAGATGACGACGCGCCGCGTGCGCCGCTACCTCGACGAGCGCCACGGCGGCTTCCAGCACGACCCGGACTGGGGCTTCCACGGCGCGTTCGGGAGCGCGCGGGTGTTCGTCGACGTGCTGCCCGTGCTCGACGACTCGACCGCGGTGCGCGCGTCGGCGCCGGTGCTCTCCGACATCGACCTCTCCGACGGTCTCGCCGTCAAGGTGGCCGAGGTGACGGCCGAGACGCCGTTCGGCGCCTTCGCCCACCTGGCCGGCCGCCGCGAGCTGTGGTTCCAGCATGCGATCCTCGGCGACGACCTCGACATCGTCGAGCTCGAGGAGGCGATCGGGATGGTCGCCGCCGTGGCGGACGGGTGGGACGATCGCCTCGCGCAGGAGTTTGGCGGCCTGCGCTACGCCGACCTCGGCTGAGCGGCCGTTCCCTCATCTGGGTGAGTTACGCCCTCGCCAATTCGCAGTAAAACGGAACAGAAGCTGCTCCTCAAGGTTTGCATGTTCCTGCCGATGCAATCCCTGGGGTTCCGCACGTTTGCGGAAGAAACCACACCGGCAGGTTTCTGCTCTAGGAGGCGTGGAAATATGAACGAGATCATCACCCGGCTGCGAGATGAGAGCGGCCAGACGATGGCGGAGTACGCCGTCGTCCTCGGCGTCATCACGATCGCCGTCGTCGTCACCCTGGGTCTGCTCTCCACGGCGATCCAGAACACGCTGAACAACGTCATCTCCGCGCTGTAGCCCGCGCCAGCCCGCGGCCGGCTCGCTCGGAGCCGGCCGGCGGGCGCGCATGTCGCCCGCCACCGCCGGTGCTATCGTCAGCGGCGCATGAGCGCAGGCAGAGCGGCAATGTGGATCATCGCCGGCGGGATCGCCACCGCCCTCGTGATCGTGCTCGGGGTCGACGGCCTTTCGGGCGTCCCCGGCGAGTGGGTCGGCGTGATCGTCGCCGCGATCCTCGCCTCGGCCGCGTTCGCCCTGGGCTACGCTGAATAAACGGGGTCAGACCCCGTCTATTCACGCAAGCGCTGCGGCCACCAGCTCGATCGGGTGGACGATCGGAAGGCCCGGGTGGCCGGCGCGGCGCAGCGCCGCGGCGATCTGGATCGCGCAGCCCGGGTTCGCCGTCGCGAGCACGTCGGGCGCCGCGTCGAGCACGGCGCGGGCCTTGCGAGCACCGAGCTCGCGGGCGGTCGCCGGCTCGAGCAGGTTGTAGATCCCCGCCGAGCCGCAGCACATGTCGGCGCCGGCGAGCTCGACGAGCTCGACCCCGGGGATGGCCGCGAGCAGCGCCCGCGGCTGTGCGGCCACGCCCTGCGCCTGGCGCAGGTGGCAGGCGTCCTGGTAGGCGACGCGGACCGGCGCGCGCGGCGCGCGCGGAGCGACCGGACCGAGCTCGGCGGCGAGCTCGGTCACGTCGCGGACGGACGCCGCGAAGCGGTGCGCCTCGTCGGTGCCCAGGAGCTCGCCGTACTCCTTCATCGCCGAGCCGCACCCGGCGGCGGTGACCACCACGCGGTCGAACCCGCCCAGGGCGGCGATCGTCGCCTGCGCGTGCCGCCGAGCCTCCTCCTCGCGGCCCGAGTGCAGCGCGAGCGCCCCGCAGCAGCCCTGGCCCGCCGGCACGGCCACCTCGCAGCCGTCGGCCGCGAGCACGGCGGCCGCGGCCCGGTTGACGCGCCCGAAGAAGACCCGCTGCACGCACCCCTCGAGCAGCGCCGCCCGCATCCGCACCTCGCCCCTGGCGGGCACGAGCCGGGCCGGCCGCGCGCGCAGGTCGGCCGCGCTCACCCGCGGTGCGAGCGGGAACGGCCGCACGCCGGTTGCAAGCGGCCACGCGAGCGCACGCAGCAGTCGCGGCCGGGCCGCCAGCGCGAGCACGCCACCCTCGACCGCGCGCCGGCGCAGCGAGCGCGGCGCCCGCACCCGCCGCTCCGCGCGGGCGCGCTGGATCAGGATGTCGTAGCGCACCCCGCTCGGACAGGCCGGCACACAGGCCAGGCAACCGAGGCAGCGGTCGAAGTGGGTGGCGACGGTCGCATCGAGCTCGATCTCGCCGCGGTCAACCAGGTTCATGAGGTGGATCCGGCCTCGCGGCGAGTCCATCTCGTTCCCCCAGAGCGTGTACGTGGGGCACGCCGGCAGGCAGAACCCGCAGTGCACGCACGCGTCGAGCAGCTCGCGCGTCTCAGCCACCGTACGCCTCCACCACCCGCCGCTCCAGGGCCTCCACCTGCATATTTCGGGCCTGGCCCGAAATATGCACGTCGGCGAGGAGCAGGCCGCGGGCGTAGCGGCCGACGATCGTCGTCGCCCCGGCGGCGCGCAGCTGTGCGATCGTGTCCGGCGCGGCGGCGGGCAGGCAGCGAGTGAGGATGAGCCCGGCGGCGCGCTCGCGGTGCTCGGCCCAGAGCGCCTCGTCGTCTTCGACCAGCTCCCCGCCGACGGCCGCGACAGCCTGCTCGGCGAGCGCGCGCGCAACCGGGCTCTCGAAGCGGACGAGCATCTGCTCCGGCGGCCACGCGTACTCGACGCACGCGGGTGCGAGCAGCTCGAGCGCGGCCGGGTCGCCCGGCGCGGCGACCACCGTGCACGTCTGCGCCGGCAGGGGGTGCAGGCGCAAGGTCAGCTCGAGGATCGCCCCCAGCCGGCCGCCGGCGCCCGTAAAGAGCTTGGGCAGGTCGTATCCGGCCACGGTCTTCACGACGCGACCGCCGGCCCGGGCGACGGTGCCGTCGGCGAGCCGCACGGTGACGCCGAGCACGAGGTCGCGGGGCGGGCCGTAGCGGTGCGACCGCGGGCCGGACGCCGCAGCGGCGAAGGCCTCTCCCACCGTCAGCCCGGCCGCCCCGGGGGGATCCACGGCGAGCATCTGGCCGCCGCGCGCGAGCACGCGCTCGAGCTCGTCCAGCGGCACGTCGGCCGAGACGGTGCAGGTGAGATCGCCCGGCTCGTGCTCGATCACCACCGCTCGACCCCCTCCCGCTCGGCCGGATGGCGGCGGTACGGCCCCGGCACCTCGCCGCACAGGCGCGGTGTGGGAAAGGCCTTGCCGGGATTGCAGAGCCCGTCCGGGTCGAAGGCGGCGCGCAGGCGCAGCATCGTCGCAAGGTCGTCGGGCGAGTACATGAGCGGCATGTGGCAGGCCTTGTCCAGGCCGATGCCGTGCTCGCCGGTGAGCGAGCCGCCGGCATCGACACACGCCTGCAGGATGGCGCTTGCGAGCACCTCGGCGCGCTCGGCCTCACCCGCCACCGCCCCGTCGTAGAGCACGAGCGGATGCAGGTTGCCGTCGCCGGCGTGGAACACGTTGCCCACCTCGAGGCCGTGCGTGCGGGACAGCTCGCGGATCCGGCGCAGCGTCTCGGGCAGGCGCGTGCGCGGCACGACGCCGTCCTGGACGTAGTAGTCGGGGCTGATCCGCCCCATCGCCGCGAACGCGGCCTTGCGCCCGCGCCAGAACCCGGCCCGCTCGGCCTCGGTCGCGGCCACGCGCACCTCGGTGGCGTCGCCCGCGGCGCAGCACTCGCACACGCGGGCGAGCGTCACCTCGACCTCGACCTCGGGGCCGTCGAGCTCGACCAGCAGCACCGCGCCGGCGTCGAGCGGGAGCCCCGCCCCGACGGCCGCCTCGGCGGCGCGGATCGTGAGCGCGTCCATCATCTCGATCGCAGCCGGCACGATCCCGGCGGCAATCACCGCCGAGACCACCTCGCCGGCGGCGTCGGTCGACGCGAAGGCGGCCAGAATCGTCTCGACCCGCTGCGGCCGCCGCAGCAGCCCGACGACGATCTCGGTCGCGATCCCGAGCGTCCCCTCGGAGCCGACGAAGCCGCCAAGCAGGTCGAGCTCTCCGGCTCGGTCGATGCGCACGACCTCGCCGTCGGCCAGGACGATCTCGAGCTCGAGCACGTGGTTGGTCGTGAAGCCGTACTTGAGGCAGTGCGCACCGCCCGAGTTCTCGGCCACGTTGCCGCCGATCGTGCACACCTGCTGGCTGGACGGGTCGGGTGCGTAGTAGAGCCCGTACGGGGCGGCCGCCGTGCTGACGTCGAGGTTGGCCACGCCCGGCTGGACGCGGGCACGCCGGTTCGGCACGTCCAGCGCGAGGATCGCGTTCATGCGCGCGAGGCCGATGACGATCCCCTCGGCGACCGGCACGGCGCCGCCGGAGAGGCCGGTGCCGGCGCCGCGGGCCACGAACGGGATCCGGCGCTCGTGGCACACCCGCACTGCCGCCTGCACCTGCGCGGTCGAGCGCGGCAGCACCACGGCCTGCGGCACGGCCCGGTGGCCGGTGAGGCCGTCGCACTCGTACGTGCGCATCTGCGAGGGCTCGGAGATGACCGCGTCGGCGCCGACCGCACGCTCGAGTTCGGCGACGAGACTCATGCGCCCAAGCCTACCGGCGGACGACCGCACGATCGGGTCGCCTATCGTCTCGAGCCGATGGCACGGATCACGGTCGAGGGAGCGCAGGTGGTGGTGGGGCTTTCGCACCTCGAGCGGCTGGCCGCGTTCCGCGGCGACGTGCGCGTGCCGCTCGCCTGCGTGCGGGAGGTCATTGTCGAACCCGATCCCTGCGGTGCCCTGCGCGGCATCCGCAGCCCGGGAACAGGCTGGCCCGGCGTGATCGCCTACGGGACGCGCCGGCACGGCGGCGGCAAGGACTTTGCCGCCGTGCTCGGCAGGCGCCCGGCCGTGCGCGTCGACGCCGCAGCCGTCGGCGCGCCTACGCCACCAGCTGGCGCATGACCATCTGCAGCAGACCGCCGGCGCGGTAGGTGGTGACGTCGGCCGGTGCGTCGAGCCGCACGAGGCACTCGAACGTGCGCTCGCCGTCGTTGACCTCCACGGTGACGGTGGAGCCGACGTCGAGCTCGCCGAGGCCGCGGATGGTGAACGTCTCGGTGCCGTCGAGGCCGAGGCTCGCAGCCGAGTCGCCCTCGCGGAACTGGAGCGGGATGACGCCGAGCGCGACCAGGTTCGTGCGATGGATGCGCTCGAAGCTCTGCGCCAGCACGGCCCGCACACCCAGGAGCGCCGTGCCCTTGGCGGCCCAGTCACGCGAGCTGCCCGAGCCGTACTCGCGGCCGGCGATCACGACGAGCGGGACATGCTCCGCTGCGTACCGCTGCGCGGCGGCGTAGATCGTCATCTGCTCGCCGTCGGGGAGGTGGCGGGTGAAGCCGCCCTCGCGGTCAGCGAGGGCATTTTGCATCCGGATGTTGGCGAACGTGCCGCGCACCATCACCTCGTGGTTGCCGCGCCGGGCGCCGTAGCTGTTGAAGTCGCGCGGCGCAACGCCCTGCTCGACCAGGTAGCGGCCGGCCGGCGCGTCGGGCGCGAACGACCCGGCGGGCGAGATGTGGTCGGTCGTGACCGAGTCGCCGAGCACGGCGAGCACGTGCGCATCGACGATGTCCGAGAGGTCGGCATCGTGCTCGAAGAAGGTGGCCTCGCGCACGTAGGTCGAGCGCGGGTCCCACGCGAACAGCTCGCCCTCGGGCACCGGCAGCGCCGTCCAGCGCTCGTCGCCCTCGAAGATGCGGCCGTACTCCTCCTCGAAGAGGTCGGAGCTGTACGAGCCCGCAAGCGCCGCCTCGACCTCGGCCGCGCTCGGCCACACGTCGCGCAGGTACACCGGCCCGTCGGCGCCCTCGCCGAGCGGGTCGGCGGTGAGGTCGGTGTTGACGCTGCCCGCGAGCGCGTACGCGACGACGAGCGGCGGCGAGGCCAGATAGTTGGCGCGCACGGCAGGGTGGATACGGGCCTCGAAGTTGCGGTTGCCCGAGAGCACCGCCGCCACCTTGAGGTCGTCGCGCTCGATGGCGCCTGCCACCTCGTCCGGCAGCGGGCCGGAGTTGCCGATGCAGGTCGTGCAGCCGAAGCCGACGAGGTTGAAGCCGAGCTCGTCGAGCGGATCCATCAGCCCGGCGCGCTCGAGGTAGCCGACCACGACGCGCGATCCGGGCGCGAGGCTCGTCTTCACCCACGGCCGCCGCTTCAGCCCGAGTGCGAGCGCCTTCTTGGCCACGAGGCCGGCGGCGACCATCAGCGCCGGGTTGGACGTGTTCGTGCACGACGTGATCGCCGAGATCACGACTGAGCCGTCACCGAGCTGCGAGCCGTTGGGCGTGCTGATACCGAACGCGTCCGAGAACGAGCGTGCCACCTGCGGCAGCGACACCCGGTCCTGCGGCCGGCGTGGGCCGGCCAGGCTGGGCACGACGGCGTCGAGGTCGAGGTCGAGCGTCTCGGAGTAGGCCGGCGGGGTCTCGGCGCCGGTGCGGAAGAGCCCCTGCTCCTTCGTGTAGCGCTCCACGAGCGCGATCAGATCGGCCGGCCGGCCGGTGTCGGTCAGGTAGCGCAGGGTCTGGTCGTCCACGGGGAACGTCGCGGCCGTCGCCCCGAACTCGGGTGACATGTTGGAGAGCGTCGCCCGGTCGGCGACCGTCAGCGACCGCAGGCCCGGGCCGAAGAACTCGATGAACTTGCCCACCACGCCGTGCTTTCGCAGCTGCTCGGTCAGCGTCAGGACGAGGTCGGTTGCGGTGACGCCCGTCCGCAGCTCGCCGCCGATGCGCACGCCGACCACCTGCGGCGGCGTCATGTAGAGCGGCTGGCCGAGCATGACGGCCTCGGCCTCGATGCCGCCGACCCCCCAGCCGAGCACGCCAAGCGCGTTGATCATGGTCGTGTGGGAGTCGGTGCCGACGAGCGTGTCGGGCAGCGCCACCCCGTCGCGCACCTGGACGATGCGCCCGAGGTACTCCAGGTTCACCTGGTGGCAGATGCCCATCCCCGGCGGCACGACGCGGAAGTTGCGAAATGCGCGCTGCGCCCAGCGCAGCAGCTGGTAGCGCTCGCCGTTGCGCTCGTACTCACGCTCGATGTTGCGCGCATACGCGCCGTCCGACCCGAAGGCGTCCACCTGCACCGAGTGGTCGATGACGAGGTCGACCGGCACGAGCGGATCGACGCGGCCGGGATCGGCCCCGCGCCGGTCGACGGCGGCCCGGAGCGCGGCGAGATCGACGACCGCGGGGACACCGGTCAGGTCCTGCATGAGGACGCGGGCGGGCATGAACGCGAGCTGCGCGCCCGGGTGCGGCGCCGGCCACGCTGCCAGCGCGCGGACATCCTCTTCGCGCACGTGCTCGGTGCCGGCGCGGCGCAGCAGGTTCTCGAGCAGGACGCAGAGCGTGTAGGGGAGCGTCAGCGGGTCGACCAGACGGTCGAGGCGGAAGAATGCCTCGCCGGTGGGCAGGGTGTCGCGGGCGCCGAAGGGATCGGGATCTACCATGCCCGTAACCTAGATGATTGCCCCATGACCGGATCACGCGTACGACTGCCCGACGGCGTGAGCCGGCCGTTCCAGGTGTTCGTGAACGGGGTCGAGCAGGCCGAGGGCACCGACTTCGCCGTCTCCGGCGAGTGGATCGTCTTCGACCGCACGCTCGTCCCGCCCAAGCAGGAGGATGCCCGCAGCGTCTTCCGCGGATTCTTCTGGGGCCGCTACCGCACCGAGCATGTCGTCGACCTGGCCTGCCACGTTGGCGGCCAGGCGCATGTCTTCAGCGGCCTCGCGATCGAGCCGGCCGCCAGGTGAGTGCGCCCTAGAAGACGGCCTTGCCCTGCCACCACACCGTCTCGAGCACGGCGAAGACGGTGATCAGGCAGACGGCGAGGATGTGGCCGCCCTTCGAGCGCGGGTTCAGGAAGTAGCCGAAGAGGGCGACGGCGAGGCCGAGGACGCCCATCTGGATCGGCTTCGTCCAGGTGCCGACAACGGCAAACACGATCGCGAGACCGTTGATGACGGCCACGGCGTCGTCGCGGAAGGACTCGTATTC
This sequence comes from uncultured Actinomycetes bacterium, assembly GCA_963825325.1. Lineage (GTDB taxonomy): Bacteria > Actinomycetota > Thermoleophilia > Gaiellales > JAICJC01 > JAICJC01. The sequence continues at coordinate 1,286,173 of CAWGSU010000004.1, read as the reverse complement.
GGGCGTGTAATCTCGCAACGGTGCTCCTTGGCCGGACTGGGGCGCAATCTTAGCGTGAGCACGGGCTGGAGGGACGACGAGCGAGACGCGAGGGACGACCGCGCTGCGCAGGGCCGGGGTCGAGTACCGGCTGCTGCGCTACGACTATCGCGCCGATGGCGGCGCGGAGTGGGCTGCGGCCGAGCTCGGCGTCGAGCCGGAGCGGATGTTCAAGAGCCTCGTGGCGCGGGCCGGCGACGAGCTCGTGTTCGCCCTGGTCGCGACCGACGCCGTGCTCTCGCTGAAGAAGCTCGCCGCCGCCGCAGGGACGAAGCACGCGGCGATGGCCCCGCCGCGCGACGCCGAGCGGGTCACCGGCTACCAGATCGGTGGGATCAGCCCGCTCGGCGCGCGAAAGCCGCTGCGCACGTTCCTCGACGCGGATGCGGAACGGTTCGACCGCATCTGCCTGAACGCCGGCAACCGCGGCCACATCGTCGAGGTGGGAACGGCGGATCTGGTGCGCGTGATGGGGGCGACGGTGTGCGACCTGCGCGGCGGTGGGTGACGCCCAGCCCCTGTTCGTGAATATCCGGTGCCTGGCACCGGATATTCACCGGATCAGCGGTAGCGCTCGCCGGCCACGGCGGCCAGCTTCTCGAGCGAGTGCGTGGCCTGCAGCGTGCGCACCGTGCCCGACTTCGAGCGCATGACCAGCGAGTGGGTCCGCGCCCCGCCGCGCTGGTAGCGCACGCCGCGGAGGAGGTCGCCGTCGGTTACGCCCGTGGCGGCGAAGAACACGTTGTCGCCGCGGATCAGGTCGTCGACCGTCAGCACCTTCTCGAGGTCGTAGCCGGCCTCCCGCGCGAGCTGCGCCTCATCGTCGTCGCGCGGCCACAGCCGGCCGACGAGCTGGCCGCCGAGGCACTTGAACGCCGCGGCCGAGAGCACCCCCTCGGGCGTGCCGCCGATCCCCCACAGGAGGTCGATGCCGGTGTCGGGCGTCGCCGCCATCATCGAGCCGGCCACATCGCCGTGGGCGATGAAGCGGATGCGCGCGCCGGCGGCGCGGATGCGGGCGACCATCTCTTCGTGGCGGGGGCGGTCGAGGATCACGACCATCAGGTCGCGCACGCGGCCGCCCTTGGCGCGCGCGATCATCTCGAGCGTCTGCTCCATCGGCGCGTCCAGGTCGAGCGGCTCCTCGATGTCGGCGCCGCACGCGAGCTTCTCCATGTACACGCACGGTCCCGGGTCGAACATCGTCCCGGCCTCGGCCGCGGCCACAACCGCGAGCGCGTTGGGCTGGCCGCGGGCGACGAGGTCGGTGCCCTCGAGCGGGTCGACGGCGACGTCGACCGCCACGCCTTGGTGCGTGCCGATGCGCTCGCCGTTGAAGAGCATGGGCGCCTCGTCCTTCTCGCCCTCGCCGATCACGACGACGCCGTCCATCTCGACCGTCCCGAGCATGTAGCGCATTGCGTCCACCGCGGCCCGGTCGGCGGCGATCTTGTCGCCGAAGCCGACCCAGCGGGCGCATGCGAGCGCGGCCGCCTCGGTGACCCGCACGAGCTCGAGTGCGAGGTTTCGATCAGGTGCTTCTGCCACGGCGATCCTCCCCGGCGAGTAGACCGCGGGGGAGGATACCGGGCAGCGGGCAGCGCCGCCCACTCACGCGTGGGCCGGGGCCAGCTCCTCGATCAGCTCGAACGTGGTGTCGAGGCCGACACGCTCGACGAACGGCGCGATCCGCTCGATCATCTGCTCCCGGCCACCGCGGCTCTGCGGCCTCAGGGCACCGGCATCGTCCGTGCGCAGGATGCCGAGCTGGATCAGGTGATTGGCGTCCGCCGTGTCCACCATGGCCAGCATCGCGGCCATGCCCGGCGGCGGGCCCCCGATCTCATCCGCGAACGCCTGCATGGTCGCCTGGTAGTCGTCCATCGACCCCGGCTTGATCCGCCGCTGCGTCAGCGGCACGATCGTGTGCGCTCCGTCGGCGCGGCCTTGCCTCGAGTAGATGACGTCGAAGAGGCCGGACACGAGCGTCTCGGCGACGAACGGCGCCATCGCCTCGTGGCGGGCCTGCTCCGCCGGCCCGAGCTCGCCCTTCAGCTGCTCGGCGCGATCGTCGGTCACGTCGAAGAGGCCGAACGCGATCACGACGTCGGCGTCCGCGGTGTCGCGCGCGATGTAGGCGTGCATGAAGCCGTCCGGGAACGCCTGCGGCTCCCAGGCCCTCCGAAATCCCTCGTACTGGCCCGGCACGAGCCTGCGGGCGGTGAACACGACCTTCATCTCGCCTCCTGGGATCGCGATCGTGAGCCTAGATCCGCACCAGCCGGTTGGCAAGGCCGCCGATCCGCTCGCGCGCGTGCAGCGGTTCGATCCAGCGTTCCGGGATCGCCCCTGCGCCGAACCGGGCCCCGGCGAGCGCCCCGGCGACCGCGCCGTTCGTGTCGGCGTCGCCGCCCAGGTTGACGGCGAAGACGATCGCCGACTCGAGATCGGGCTGGCCGAAGGCGGCCGCGAAGCCGACCCGAAGCGCCGTCAGGACGTAGCCGATCTGCTCCTGCGCCTCGGCGGCGAGCACCTCTGCGGGGGCGGCGATCGCCTCCTCCGCCGCCTGCCCGGCCGGCGAGGTCGACCGCGGCGGCGTGCGTCCGCGCATGAGCGCGGCCAGCGTCAGGTTGAGCCACGCACACGCGTCGCCCGCGAGCGGGTCATGGTGCGTCATACCCGACTCGAGCCGTGAGATCCGCGCCAGCGCGCCCGTGTCGTCGCGATAACGGATGCCGATCGGCGTCGTCCGCATGAGCGAGCCGTTTCCGGCGCTGCGGCCGCCGCTCGCCTCGTGATGGTCAGCGGCGGCGGCCCTCGCCTCGTCCGGAGTGCGTGCGCGCCGAAGCGCCGCAGCGACGGTCGACCCGATGTCCTTCGGGCCCGACCGCGCCCACATCACGTACCGCGAGAAGACGTCGTCCTCGTCGTAGGCGCCCTTCTCGGCCAGGCTCGTCGCGAGCTCGAGCGCCATCGCCGTGTCGTCCGTCCACTCCCCCCGCTCCCACGGCGGCGAGGCGACCATATCGCGCAGCGGGCCGCCGTAGCGGGCATGTATCTGGTCGGGGTGCAGCCACTCGACGGCGGCGCCGAGCGCATCGCCGACGGCCAGCCCGAGCAGCGCGCCGCGCGCCCGCTCGGCCAGCCCCACCGCCCCCCGCCGCCTCAGCACTGGCAGCCGGGGCAGTGGTACAGCCGCCGCGGCACCTCCCGCCCCAGCATCACCGATCGCACCTGCGCCCGGCAGCGAGGGCACGGGCGGCCCGTCGCCCGGTAGACGCGCTGCGGCAGGCGGCCGCCGGCCGCGACACCGGCGCGCAGCATCCGCCGCGCGACCACCGCCAGCTCGAGCAGGCGCCGGTCGGAGAGGCTCGCAGCGGGCGCGAACGGATCCTGGCGTAGCTCCCACAGCACCTCGGCACGCACGATGTTGCCGATGCCGGCGAGGACGCGCTGGTCGAGCAGGAGCTCGGCGACCGGGCGGTCGACCCGGCGCGCGCGGCGCAGGTAGGCGGCGGCGTCGAACCCGTCGCCGAGCAGGTCGGGGCCGAGTCCGAGCCGCAGGTCGGCCCGGCGGCGCACCTCGACCCGGCGGGTACCTGCGATGACGACGTCGGCCGCGGCGGTGCGCAGGACGTGCGGGCCGCGCCCCGCGCCCGCCGCCGCGAGGCGCACGCGGCCGTTCATGCCGAGGTGGACGTGCAGGCTGCGTCCGTCGGCGCCGTGGACGAGCAGATGCTTGCCGCGCGTCTCGACCGCGGCGACGTCGGTGCCGGCGAGCGGACCTGCGGTCACGTGCTGGCCGACGACCGGGCGGATCCGCTGTGCCACAAGCACGAGCGAGTGGCCCTCAGGCATCGTGCCGACGCTCCCGGCGGAGCCCGATCGGAGGGATACTCGGCGTGCAGTGGACCGCTACGCCACCCCCGAGGAAGCCGCCGGCAGCACCGCCCCGTGCAGCATGCCGGTGGCGGGATACGAAGTGAACCGGTGGGCGTTCGTGATCGGCGCGACCGTCTCGCCCGACCGCGGGCGAGCCCTCGTCCTGCTGGGCGAGGATCGGGACATCGACGGATACTGGGGGCAGGAGAGCTGGTGCACCCGTGACGCCGACGGCTGGTGGATCAACGAGTGGTGCCGCTACGGCGGAGCGCCCCTGATCGGCAAGCCGCTCCTGATCGACCCACGCCAGGAGCTGGGCCCCGTCGCCCTCGCACTCCGGGCGCCGGACGGTGCGACGTCTGCGATCGTGCGCTACGACGGCCGCGAGCACCGCGTATCCGTGTCTGACCGCGGCTGGATGTTCTTCGCAGCCTGGGACCATCCGTATCCCGAGTTTGGCAGCCACAACTGGTGGTCGGCGATCAAGGCTGCCCCCGAGCTCGTGTCGTTCGGCTGAGGCGAAGCGAGGTCCTCAGGCACGCAGCACCAGCCGCCGGTGCCCCTTCAGGAACCCGTGGGCGAGCAACAGCCGCTCGGCCTCGGTGCCGGCGATCGGCTCGCCGTCGATCCGCTCGGGCGCGAGGCGACGCGCCCGGCCGGTCTCGACGAGGTCGGAGAGCGCCGCCACCGCCGGCTCGAGCAGGTCGCCTGCGAAGGTCACGAGGCCGCGCCCGCCGCGCTCGACGTAGAGGGCCGGCCGGCCGGCGGCCATCACCAGCCACGCCCCGGCCACGCGCGCGGGGCGCCGCGAGGACTCGGGCCACGGCAGGGTGGCGCCGTAGGGGTTGGCCGGATCGATCGCCGAGAGCACGATCGCGGGCGCGTCGGCGTCGGCGTCGCGCACGTCACGGAGCCGCTCGACCGCGGTCGGCGCGGCGAACTGGGCGCCGCCGAGGCCCTCGACGAAGTAGCCGCGCTGGCAGCGGCCGGCTTCCTCCATCATCCGCAGCTCGCCGTATACGGCCGCGAAGCCGCCCGGGATGCCCTCGGCGAGCACGGCGGCGCGGGTGAGCACGCCGTGGCGGTCGAGCAGCGTCTCGGCCAGCGCCCGGGCGCGCTCGGCGGGCGCAGGAATCGCGGGCACGAGGCTCTCGACGAGCGACCAGCGCCCGCGCGCCGCCGGGAGCGACGACGTCGGCCGCGCCCGTCGCGCGACGCGGCCGGGGCGCGCCGGCCCGGGCGGCGGCAGCGCGCGCAGCACCGCCCCGCCGCGCAGCGGATGCCACGAGTCGTTTGTGATCGCACCCGCCCAGGCCAGACCCCACAGCTCGGCGAGCACCGTGCGGTCGGGCTCACCCACGGCCATCGCGAGGTCGGCGAAGAACATGGGACCGCGCGCCCGCAACGCCGCGACGATGGCGTGCTCGGGCACCTCGGCGGGCGTGTGCAGAAGCGCCGTCTCACCGCGCAGGTAGAGCGCCACCTTGCCCTGGCCGGCGCCGACCCACACGAGCTCGCCGCCCGCGCACAGCTCGTCCAGCATGTCCGGCCGGTACCGCGGCACCCGCAGCGGCAGCACGTCGGACTCCCACGCCGTCACGGGCAGCGCCACCCCCTGCAGCTGGGCGACCACGTCGCGCAGACGGTCGAGCCCGCGGCCGACGTCGCGGCCGACCCCCTGCCACGCCGGCACGAACCGGCCCAGAGCGTCGGCCTCGACCGGTTCGACCGCGCGCCGGATGGCGGCGAGCGTGCGCCGCCGCACCCGGCGCAGCACGTCCGGTGTGATCCATTCCCGCCCGCCGCCGCCGGGCCGGAAGCCGCCCTCGATCACCGCTCCTTCGGCGGCGAGCCGGCCCAGCTCGGCGCCGGGGTCGACGCCGTAGCGCGCGCGCAGGTCGTCGGCGGCGAACGGGCCGTGGGTGCGCGCATAGCGCAGCACGAGCCGCTTCAGCGCGTCCGGGACCGGCTCGAGGAAGACGGCCGGCACGCCGGGCGGTGGCACGACTCCGAGGCCGTCGCGGTAGAGCCCCACGTCCTCGGCGGCGATCGTGCGCTCCTCGCCGGCGATCCGCACCGTCACCGCCCGCCGCTGCGAGACGAGCTCGGCGACGTGTCCGGCCACTCCGCGCGACCCCGCCTCGGCGGCCGACAGGTCGCCCAGCCGGCGCAGCAGGTCGTGCGCCTGGTCGAGGGTCGGCGCGCGGCCCTCACCCTGCAGCTCCTGCTCGACCTGGTCGATGGCGCCGCTGTCGAGCAGCTCGCGCAGATCATCGTTTCGCAAGAGCTCGGCGAGCAGCGCGCGGTCGAGCTGGAGCGCCTGTGCCCGCCGCTCGGCCGCCGGAGCGTCGCCCTCGTACATGTACGTCGCGATGTAGTCGAAGAGCAGCGCCGAGGCGAACGGCGACGGCTGGGCCGACTCGACCTCGATCATGCGCACCTGGCCGCGTGCGATCGCCTCGAGCAGCCCCTTGAGCGCCGACACCTCGAACACGTCGGAGAGCACCTCGCGGTAGGTCTCGAGCAGCACCGGGAACGAGCCGTACTTGATCGCGACCTGCTGCAGGTCGTGGGCCTTCAGGCGTTGCTGCCAGAGCGGCGTACGCTGCCCCGGCCGCCGGCGCGGGAGCAGCAGCGCGCGCGCGGCGTTCTCGCGGAAGCGCGCGGCGAAGAGCGGGCTCTGCGAGACGCGTTCGACCAGCAGGTCGTCGAGGTCGCCGGGCGCGATCGCGATCAGGTCGACGGGCGGCGGCGTGTCGGAGTCGGGCAGGCGCAGGGCGATGCCGTCGTCGGCCCACATCGCCTCGACCTCGATGCCGAGCGCGCTCGACATGCGCGCCTCGAGGGCGAGCGCCCACGGTGCGTGCACCCGGCCGCCGAACGGCGAGAGCACGCACACGCGCCAGTCGCCGATCTCGTCGCGGAACCGCTCGACGACGATCGTGCGGTCGGACGGGATCACGCCCGTGGCCGCCTCCTGGTCGTCGAGGTAGGCGTGCAGGTTGCGCGCGGCGCGCTCGTCGAGGTCGGTGAAGCGGCGTGTGCGCGCCGCCTCGCCCACGGCGCGGCCGAGCTCGTACGGGCGGCCGACGCCGTCGCCCTTCCAGAACGGCATCCGGCCGGGCACGCCCGGCGCGGGCGAGACGAGCACGCGGTCGCGGGTGATCTGCTCGATCCGCCACGACGACGCCCCGAGCTGGAACACCTCGCCCCGAGCGGGCCTCGTACACCATCTCCTCGTCGAGCTCCCCGACGCGGGCGCCGGAGTCGGCCAGGAAGACGCCGTAGAGGCCGCGGTCGGGGATCGTCCCGCCGCTCGTGACCGCCAAGCCGGCGGGCGTCGGGGCGGGCGCGGACGACGCCGGCGGTGCGATCCCAGACGACCCGCGGGCGCAGCTCGGCGAACTCGTCCGAGGGGTAGCGGCCTGCGAGCATGTCGAGGACGCCCTCGAACTGGCCGCGGGAGAGGTCGCGATAGGGATGAGCGCGGCGTGACGAGCGCATACAGCTCGTCGACGTCCCAGTCGTCGAGCGCGGTCGCTGGCGACGAGCTGCTGGGCGAGCACGTCGAGCGGCTGGCGCGGCACCCGCGTGTGCTCGATCTCGCCCCGGCGCATGCGATCGACCACGACCGCGGTCTCGAGCAGGTCGCCGCGGTACTTGGGGATGAAGCGGCCGAGCGAGGGCACGTCCACCTGGTGGCCGGCGCGGCCGACGCGCTGCAGGCCGGCGGCGACCGACTTGGGCGACTCCACCTGCACGACCAGGTCGATCGCGCCCATGTCGATGCCGAGCTCGAGCGATGACGTCGCGACCAGCGCAGGCAGGCGGCCCGACTTCAGCATGTCCTCGATCTCGAGCCGCTGCTCGCGCGCGATCGAGCCGTGGTGGGCACGGGCGATGTCGGCCTCGGCGAGCTCGTTCAGCGGTGCGCGACCCGCTCGGCCGAGCGGCGGCTGTTCACGAACACGAGCGTCGAGCGGTGCGCCTGGACGAGCTCGAGCAGGCGCGGGTAGAGGGCCGGCCAGATCGACTGGCGCGGCTCGCCCTCGACCTCGGCCTCGCCCCCGAGCTCGCGCATGTCCTCGACCGGCACGATCACCTCGAGATCGAGCGGCTTGGAGGCACCCGCATCGACGATCTCAACCTCGCGGTCGCGTCCGCCCAGGAAGCGCGCGATCTCCTCGAGCGGCCGCTGCGTCGCCGACAGGCCGACGCGCTGCACCGGGTGTCCGGCCAGGTGCTCCAGCCGTTCGAGCGAGAGCGCCAGGTGCGTCCCACGCTTGGTCGCAGCGACCGCATGGATCTCGTCCACGATCACCGTCTCTGCGCCGGCCAGCATCTCCCTGGCCGCCGAGGTCAGGATCAGGTACAGCGACTCCGGCGTCGTGATCAGGATGTCGGGCGGGTGCCGGCGCATGGCGGTGCGCTCGTTCTGGGGCGTGTCGCCGCTGCGTACGGCCACCGACACGGGTCGCGGCAGCTCGATGCCTGCGAGCGGCGCGCGCAGGTTCTTCTCGATGTCGTGGTTGAGCGCCTTGAGCGGCGAGACGTAGACCACCCTGGTGCCGCGGGGCTCCGGGTCGCGTACGAGGCCGTCGATCGCGCCCAGGAACGCGGCCAGCGTCTTGCCCGATCCCGTCGGCGCGAGGATGAGCGTGTGGCGGCCGGCGGCGATCGGCGGCCACCCCAGCCGCTGGGCGCGCGTGGGCTCGGCGAACGAGCGCCGGAACCAGTCGGCGACCGGGGGCGTGAACGCGGTGAGCGGGTCCGGGGCCACGGGTGAAATCTAGAGGCCGTGCATATTCGGTGCCTGGCACCTTCATGCACACGTGCGGCGGGACCACACGCTCACCGCGTCCGCCTGACCGGCCGCGCCGACCGTCGTCGGCATGATCGGTGCGGCAGACCTCGTGGGATGCCGAGACGCCACTTGGACGCGCCACTCTCCGCGAACATCATGTGCCAGTTGGCGTCTCCACCTCGTGCCGCTCGCCGGCCCGACCGCATACGATCCGGCGAGTAGGCGACGAGGAGGAGCGCGTGGAGACGGTCGAGTTCATCAACATGGCCGACGGGACGGCCGAGGACTATGCCCTGCTGGGGCGGCTCGAGGAGCCCTTCCTCGCCGCGCTGCCCGACCGGCTGCTGGCGGCCCTCGACGGCCTCAAGACCTCGCTCGCCGGCTACAAGGTGTCGCGCTACGAGCACTCCCTCCAGTCGGCCACGCGCGCGCACCGCGACGGCCGCAGCGAGGAGTACGTCGTCGCGGCGCTCCTGCACGACATCGGCGACGAGCTCGCCCCCTACACGCACGGCGAGATGACCGCCGCCGTGCTGCGCCCGTACGTGTCACCCGAGATCTGCTGGATCGTCAAGCACCACGGCCTGTTCCAGATGTACTACTACGCCCACCACTCGGGCGGCGACCGCAACGCGCGCGACCGCTACCGCGACCACCCGTGGTACGACGCCTGCGCCGAGTTCTGCGAGTTCTACGACCAGAACTGCTTCGACCCCGACTTCGCCTCGCTGCCGGTGGAGACGTTCGTGCCGATGGTGCGGCGGGTGTTCGCCGAGCCGCGCTACCTGGACGCCTCGTCCGAGCCGTGACCGCGGCCCGCCCGTGCTGATCGAGGTGCTGGGGTCGTCGGCCGGCTGGCCGATCCCCAGGCTCGGCTGCGACTGCGCCCAGTGCACCTCGCCCGACCCGCGCGACCGCAGGTTGCGCTCGTCGCTTCTGATCGACCGGCGTGTGCTGGTCGATGCGGGGCCCGACGCCTACGCTCAGCTGATCCGCACGGGCGCGGTGCCGGAGCAGGTCGTCCTCACTCACGACCACCACGACCACATGCTCGGCCTGCACGTGCTCGCCAAGCTCGGCCGCATCCCACTGCACTGCACCAAAGAGTGCGAGCAGGGCGTGCGGGTGATCTTCCCGCGGCTCGACTTCCGGGTCATGCACCTGACGCCGGGCGTGCCGGCCGAGCTCGGCGAGGGTCTGCGCGTGCAGGCGTTCGACGTCGACCACAGCCAGAAGTCGCGCACGATGGGCCTGCGCTTCACCGACGCGGGCGGGCGCACCCTGGCCTACATGCCCGACCTGGCCGAGCCGCCGGGATCGAAGCTCGCGCGGGGAGCCGATGTCGCCCTACTCGACGGGTCGAGCCGCGACCGTCCGGTGCGCGGGCACGTGCCGATGTCCGAGACGGTCGCGGCGGGGGGCAAGCTCAAGGCCGGGCGGATGCTCTTCACCCACATCGGCCACCGCACGGGCACACACGCCGAGCTCGAGGCGTGGCTGCCCGACGGTGTCGGTGTGGCCTACGACGGCCTGGTGATCGAGCCGTAGCTCACAGGCGCAGGGTGCCCGACTCGAGGTCGAGCAGCCAGCGCTTGCACTCGAGGCCACCGCCGTAGCCGCCCAGGCCGCCGCCGGTGCGCAGCACGCGGTGGCAGGGCACGACGATCGGGATCGGGTTCCTGGCCATGGCGTTGCCCGCCGCTCTGACCGCCTCCGGGCTGCCGGCCGCCTCGGCGAGCTCCTTGTAGGTGCGCACCTCGCCGTAGGGGATCGCGGCGCACGCCTCTCGCGCGCGCAGCAGGAAGCCGTGCGAGAGCTGCCAGTCGATCGGCGTCTGGAATGCGGTCAGGCGACCCTCGAAGTACTCGTCCAGCTCACGGCGAACCTCGTCCAGCCGCGCCGGGGCCTCGAGCACCCGCGGCGACATGCCGCTCGGCGAGCTCGCTGAGCACGTCGTCTGCGCGCTCAGCCTCGAACGCCGCGCGCACGAGGCCGCGCGGTCGTGGCCGCCACCAGCATGTGGCCGAACGGCGCGTCCACGGTCGTATAGGCGACGTCCAGCAGTCCCTCGTCGGCGGCCCTGCGCGAGCCAGCTCGGCGCGTCGTTCATTCGTCCCACTCCCTTCGCACGCCCGCCAGGCCCGCGCGCACGTTCTGGCGTGCGGCCGCCTCGGAGCAATCGATCACGTCGCCGATGGCGGCGTAGTCCAGGTCGGCCGCGAACCGCAGCGTCACCGCGGCGCGCTGCTTGTCCGGGCAGCCGCCGCACGGCCCGCCACAGCGCCGGGCTCGGGCGGTGTGGCGCCTCGACCGCCGCGCTCGGGCACTCGCCTCGACCGGCATCGGCCGGCGGCGGGCGGCCCGGTGCGCGTCGAGCGCCTTGCGCGCGGCGATGCGATAGATCCACCCGCGCAGGTTGCGGTCGTCCTGCAGGCCCGGGTAGGCCCGCAGCGCCGCCAGCATCGTCTCCTGCCAGCAGTCGTCGGCGTCGATGGGCCCGACGCAGGCGACGAGCTAGCGGTGCACCTCACGCCCGTGGTGGTCGAGCAGCGTCTGGAACGGCGGCAGCCTCACACGGAAAGAACGCTCATCGGACGCCGTACGTGAGATGCCTGATAAAAGGCCTGGCCCGGGTATTCACGCGGGCTGGAGCTCGGGGGCGTGCCGGCGCTCCCACTCCTCGGCGTCGGGGCTGAAGTAGACGAGCCGCGTCTTCTTCCACTCCTTCGTCGAGTAGAGCACCATCCGCTCGTCGAGGCCGGTCTCGGCGGAGATCGCGTCGAGCACGTCCTCGCACTCCTGCTGCGTACGCCCGTGCGTCATCGAGAACAGGTTGTACGGCCAGTCCGGGTACGTCGGCCGCTGGTAGCAGTGCGACACGCCGCGGAACGATGCCATCAGCGCGCCGATCTCGTCCACCTGCGGTCGTCCGGCACCTTCCACACCCCCATGCCGTTGTAGACGAACCCGGCCGAGCGGTGGTAGAGCACAGCGGCGAAGCGGCGCATCTGGCCGGTCGCCTGGAACCGCGCGGCCGCGCTCGAGCAGCTCGGGCACCGTGAACCCGTGCCGCTCCGCGGGGCCGGCGAACGGCTCGGCGACGGCGCGCAGGTCGGTCTGCAGCGCGCGGATCGCGGCGATGTCGCGCTCGCCGATCGCGTCGGGCGGCGGCGCGGGCGCGGTCGGCGCCGCGCTCGGCGCTTCTTGGCCGCCGGGTCGCGCCCGCCCTTCATGTCGAGGTCGACGCCGATCTTGAAGAAGCGCAGCGCGGGCATCGGCCGGATCGACTCCACCTCGGCCAGCTCGCCGAGCAGCTCGACCGTGCGGTCGAGGCCCGAGCCGCGAGTTCGGCGGCACGCCGACCGTGAACCAGATGTTGAACTCGTGCTCGCGCTCGGTAGTTGTGCGTGACGCCGGGGTGCGCTCGAGAACACTGCGGCCGCGGCGTCGGCCCGCTCGGGCGACGTGCTTCGCCGCCACGAGCATCGACGTGTAGCCGAGCTTGCGCGTGTCGAAGATGCGCCGAGATCTGGCGGATGATCCTGTCGGCGCGCAGGCGCGTAACCCGCTCGAGCACCTCGGCCTCGGACGTCCCGAGCCGCTCACCCAGCGCCGCGTACGGGCGCTCCGTGACGGGGAACTCGTTCTGGATCAGGTCGCACAACTGCTTGTCGGCGCCATCCATCTCTCGCGAAGGATACGCTCGCGAGCGTGCGCGCCGCCCCGCTCATGGTCCCGCTCGCCCTGATCGCGACCGCGGCGGCCTGTGGAAGCAGCGACACCACCGCCGGGCACCAGCGCTACCTGTGGGTGCAGAACTGCGCCGCGTGCCACGCGATCGCGCCGGGCCGCGCCTCGCCCGACGTGAACGCGAAGAACCTGTGGGACGTCCACCCGAGCGTCGAGCAGGTGCGCCGCGCGGTGATCGACGGCCGCCCCGGCATGCCGAAGGGGCTGCTCGGCGGCGACGACGTCGACAGCATCGCCGCCTATGTCGTCGCCAGGACCACGCGGTGAGCGCCGCGCTGCCCCCCGGCCTCGACCCGGCGGCCGTGCGGGCGGTCGCGACCGACATGGATCGCACCATCCTGCCCTCGTCGCTCGAGCTCTCGCCGGCGACGGTGCGGGCGATCGCTCGGCTGCGGCCGGCCGGGATCGAACCGATCATCGCCACCGGCCGCATGTTCGCCTCGACGCGGCCCTACGCGCTCCAGCTCGGGATCACGGCGCCGGTGATCTGCTACCAGGGCGCACTCGTCGTCGACCCGGTCACCGGCGAGTGGCTGCAGCACCGCCCGATGGACGTCCCGATCGCGCTCGAGGTGATCGCGGCCGTGCGCCGCGCGGGCTTCCACATGAACGTGTATGTCGACGACCAGCTCTGCGTCGAGAAGCCGACGCCGGAGGCGCGCACCTACGCCGAGCACGCCCGCCTGGAGATGGTCGTCGTCGGCAACTTCGACACATGGCTGCGCCGCCCGACCACGAAGATCGTCATCGTCGGCGAGCCGGGCCCGCTCGACGATCTGGAGCAGCGGCTGCGCAGCCGCTTCGACGATCGCCTGTTCATCGCCAAGTCGCTGCCGATCTTCCTCGAGGTGGCCAGCCCCGGCGTGTCCAAGGGCGCCGCCCTGCGCTTCGTGTGCGAGCGCCTCGGCATCGACCCGGCCGCCACGATCGCGTTCGGCGACGGGGCGAACGACCTCGAGCTGCTCGAGGCCGCGGGCATGGGCGTGGCGGTCGCAGACGCCGAGCCGGCGCTGCTCCGGATCGCCGACTGGACGGTGCCGCCGGTGGGCCAGGACGGGGTCGCGGGCTTCCTCGACCTGTTAGTAGACTCACGAGCCTGATGCTCGATGCGAAGCTGATCCGGGCCGACCCCGACGGGGTGCGAGCGGCGCTCGAGCGACGGGGCGGCAACGCCGCCGCCGAGATCGACCGGTTCCTCGCGCTCGACGGCGAGCGGCTCGAGCTGCTGCAGCGGGTCGAGACGGCCCGGGCCGAGCGCAACGCCGCCGCGCGGGCGATCGCCGAGGCCAAGGGCCGCGGCGAGGACGCCGCCGCCGAGATCGCGCGCCAGTCCGAGCTCAAGCAGAGCCAGTCCGAGGGCGAGGCCGCGCTCGCCCACGTCGAGGCCGGCATCGCCGAGATCATGCTCGTGCTGCCCAACCTGCCGCACCCGTCGGCGCCACTCGGCGACACCGAGGAGGACGCCGAGGTCGTGCGCGTGCACGGCAGCCCGCCCGACTTCGCGTTCGAGCCGCGCGACCACCTCGACCTGGCCGGGCCCGACGGCCTGGGCCTGATCGATGCCGAGGCGGCGGGGCGGGTGTCGGGCAGCCGCTTCCACTACCTGCTCGGCGATCTCGTGCGACTCGAGTTCGCGCTCATCCAGTGGGGGCTTGCCAAGCTGCACGCCCGCGGCTTCATCCCGGTCATCCCACCGGTGCTCGTGAAACGCGAGGCAATGGTCGGCACCGGCTTCTTCCCCGAGGCCGAGGCGCAGGTGTACGCGCTCGCGAGCGACGACCTGTACCTGGTCGGCACGGCCGAGGTTCCGCTCGCGTCGCTGCACGGCGGCGACATGCTCGCGGCCGATGACCTGCCCCTGCATTACGTCGGCTTCTCGTCGTGCTTCCGCCGCGAGGCCGGCGCGGCCGGCAAGGACACGCGCGGGATCTTCCGCGTCCACCAGTTCGACAAGCTCGAGCTCTTCAGCTACTGCCACCCCGACCGCTCGTGGGAGGAGCAGGAGGCCCTGCTCGCCATCGAGGAGGAGATCGCGCAGGAGCTCGGCTTCCACTACCGGGTGGTGAACGTGCCGGCCGGCGACCTGGGCGCCTCGGCGGCGCGCAAGTTCGACATCGAGGTGTGGCTGCCCGGCCAGGACCGCTACCGCGAGCTGACGTCGTGCTCCAACTGCACCGACTACCAGGCCCGGCGGCTGAACACCCGCTTCCGCGGCGAGGGCGGCAAGCCCCAGTTCGTGCACATGCTGAACGGCACCGCGATCACGTCGAGCCGGACGCTGCTCGCGCTGATCGAGTACGGCCAGCGCGAGGACGGGTCGATCGCAACGCCCGCCGCGCTGCACCCGTTCGGCGCGCCGGCGGTCATCTCCAAGCCCTAGATGATTGATTCCACGCCCCCGCGCGCCTGGCCGCGTGGGCGGTGATGGGTCCGTTTGGAGCGTTGGTGGCGCTGCGGCTGCGAACCGTCGCATCGCCGCGTCCTCGGTCGCGCCCATAGTTCGCCCACTATGAACACTCCCTGCGTCCTTGCGCTGCTCGGTTCGCAGCCGCCCAGGACATCACGGGGGCGTGGAATCGACCATCTAGTTGAGGCGCTCGACCTCGTCGGCAAGGTCGCGCAGCACGCGCGCGAACAGGGCCGCCGCCTGCTGCACCTCGAAGAGGCGATTGCCGAGCGGGGCGTTCTTCATCCACGGCGTCTCCTCCCCCCACTCCTCGATGTGGGACGCGAGCTCGACGCACTGGTCGGCGACGGCTGCGAGCGTCGTCGGGTTGAGGGTCGTGAGGCTCATCCCGCGCCGACTCTACGTTCCCGGCAGAAAGCGGCCATCACCCTTTCGGGGCAGTTTGGCGGGCCCGGAAACCGGTATAGTCCTTGAGGTCAGGGATGGGCTCCCAGACGTCGAGAGGTGGGGCAGAAACGGTGGGCACACCGGAACATGGCGCGGCGGGCGAGGAGTTGCACGACGTGCCCGCGGAGATCCGCGAGGTGGCGTTTCCGCTCGCGTTACGGGGGTACCGCACGCGTGTGGTCGACGCCTACGTCGAGCGCGTGCATCGCGTGATCGCGCAGCTCGAAGCCGACCGCTCGCCCCGCTCGGCCGTGCGCCACGCGCTCGACCGGGTCGGCGACCAGGTCGGCGGGATCCTCGAGCACGCGCGCGTCGCCGCTGAGCAGATCACGAAGACCGCGCGTGAGGAGGCCGACGAGGTGACCGCCCGCGCGAAGGCCGAGGCGGCCGAGCTCGTCGTCGCCGCCGGCGCCGCGGCCGACCGCGACCGGGCCGAGGCGCAGGCCACGCTCGCCCGCGCCCGGGCGGCCGCCGAAGCCGTCGTCGCCCAAGCCAAGCAGGAGCTCGCCGCGCTCGAGCGGCAGGCCGAGGCGCGGATGGAGGAGATCCGCGCCGACACGGATGTGGTCTGGAGCGAGCGCATGCGGCTCCTGGACGGCACGCGCGACACGGCGGCACAGCTCGAGGCGGTGGCGACTCAGGCCACCGTCCGGTTCCCGCGCGCCGATCCGGCCGACGCACCGACCGAGCCGATCCCCGAGCAGGCGGCGGTGGTCGCGGTCGAGCCCGGCGACGTGTCGGCGAAGCGCAAGCCGCGCCAGGGCGCGGACGTCACCCGTCTCCCGACGAAGTCGAGGAACGGCGTCCCGCGGCGCGTGTCCTAGAAGCTGCCCGTGAGATAGAGCCGGATGCCGTCGGCGATGCCCCAGGCGGCCAGATGGCGGAACGCCGGCGACTCGACCTTGCGGGCGTTGCCCGGGCTGCGCATGTTCGCGGTCTCGATGAAGATCTTGGGCACGTGCGAGAGGTTCGTGCCGCCGTAGCCGTCCGAGCGCAGGTATCCGCTGGTGTAGAGGTTCGAGATCTTCATGCCGGTGACCTGGTGGTAGGCGCGCAGCATGGCGCCACCGAGGCGGACGTCGCGCGCGATCCGCTTCGGGCCGAGCCCCACGCCCGGAAGCGGCGTGCTCGGGGCGATGACGTAGAAGCCGTGCACCCACGCCGGTGCGCCGTCGGCGTGGATCGAGACGGCGGCGTCGGCGTGCAGGCTGTTGCCCAGGGCGGCGCGGCCGGTGATGCACGGCCCCCAGGGCCGCGTGTTCACGGGGGTCATGACGACGGTCGCGCCCATGTCGCGCAGGATCCGCACCACGTGCAGGCCGACCGCGAGGGTGTAGCGCGCCTCGGTGTAGCCGCTGTCAGTGGCGGTGCCGGTGGTGTCGCACGGCTTCGTCGCGCCGGGGATGCCGTAGAACACCGGCCGGTTGATCTCGGCCGGGTGCGCCCAGTTGGAGATGTTGTGGCCCGGGTCGATCAGAATCACCTTGCCGGCGAGCGCCTTCTGCGCCTGCGCCATGGGTGCGGCGGTCGCGGCGGAGGCCGCGGCGGCGAGCAGGCACGCAACGGCGACCAGTGAGCGGCGGGCGGGCACGCCGACACGCTAGGCGGCGCGGTCGCCGCTGTCAAAGCGCTCACACAGCGCGCAGGTGCGGTGCCGCCGGTGCACGGCGGCGGGCGCGGGCGGCGATGAGCACCAGGAAGACCACGATGGCGAGTCCTTCGACGACGCCGGCGTTCAGGAGGAACAGCGGGCCGATCGTCGCGACGCGGTGGAAGTAGTCGAAATACAGGTAGAGGTGGATGGCGCCGGCCGCGAGCACGAGGCCGGCGCCGATCAGGCGCAACGGTTCACGCCATGCGGTCAGGGCACGACCTTGGCGACGAGGAACCCGGCGACGCCGTTTCCGTTCACGCTCGTGCCGCTGTCGCTCACGAACGTGTACAGCCGGCGGTGGTGGTAGGTGACCTGGCGGCGGCCGCTGGCGAGGACGACCGTGCGCAGCCCGGCGATGCCCTTCGGGACGGTCTTTCCGCGCGGCATCAGGAGCGGCGGCCAGATGGTCAGGCACGAGCCGGTGCAGGGCCCGTTCGGGTGCTTGTAGAGCGTGCGGGCGCCGACCGTGGTCAGGATGCGCCCGAAGCTGCCGCGGGTCGCAACCTTGACGACGGTGGCCGACCCGCTCCTGGATGCAGCGGCGGCGTGGGCGCGCGCCGGCAGCGCGACGAGCGTCAGAAGGATCGCGAGCGCCGTGAGCGCCATCGCCGCGCGCACCCGCGTCGCCCGCAGATCGATCGTTCGATCAGAACTCATGTGTCAGGCCCCTCGTCCGTGGTTTTGGTCGACCTCGATCACGAGGGTCTACGAGCACGGCAACGCGGCGGACTCACCCAAACGGGCAGGGTGTGACCGGGCTCACGGGGCCGTGCCGGGGCTCAGGGATGAGTCAGGGCGTGATGGCGACCTTCAGCGCCTCGGTCTCGGCGGCACGGCCGAACGTGTCGTAGGCGTCCATGATCGAGCCGAACCCGAAGCGGTGCGTGACGAGCTTCTCCGGCGTGAGCTTCCCCTGTGCGACGAGCTTGAGCAGCATCGGCGTCGTCGTCGCGCTGACGAGGCCCGTCGTGATCGCGATGTCCTTGATCCACAGATCCTGCAGCTTGAGCTCGACCGGCTTGCCGTGCACACCGACGTTCGCGACCGTTCCGCCGGGGCGAACGAGGTCGGTGCACATCCCGAACGTCGCCGGCACGCCCACCGCCTCGATCGCGACGTCGACGCCGAACCCATCGGTCATGCCGAGCACGTCGTCCTTCCAGCTCGGCCTCCCGCTGTCGACGCCGTCGGTGGCTCCCAGCAGCTTCGCCTGCTCGAGCCGGTTGCGGTCGAGGTCGATCGCGATGATCCGCGACGCGCCGTAGAAGCTCGCCGTCATGATCGCCGCGAGGCCGACCGGCCCCGCACCGACGACGGCGACCACGTCGCCGGGCTTCGTGCGGCCGTTGCGCACACCGATCTCAAACCCCGTCGGCAGGATGTCCGAGAGCATCACGGCCGCCTCGTCGCTCACCCCTTCGGGCAGCTTGTGCAGCGAGCCGTTGGCGAAGGGCACCCGCACGTACTCGGCCTGGGTGCCGTCGATGAGATGGCCGAAGATCCAGCCGATGCCCGACGTGCCCTCGCCGTCGAGGCAGTGTGCCGGCAGCTGCTGATGGCAGTACGCGCAGGATCCACACGAGCTGATGCACGAGATGATCACGCGGTCGCCGACGGCCAGGCCGCCGACGGCAGCGCCCGCCTCGACGATCGTGCCGACGCCCTCGTGGCCGAGCACGCGGCCGTCCGTCACTGCAGGCACATCACCCTTCAGGATGTGCAGGTCGGTGCCGCAGATCGTGGTCGTGTCCACCTTCACGATCACGTCGGTCGGATTCTTGATCGTGGGGTCGGGCACGGTCTCCCACGCCTTCTGCCCCGGTCCGTGGTACACGAGCGCCTTCATGGCTGCCCCTTCGGAGTGCGGCCGCGCGGGCGATGAGGGTCGCGGCGCGGGTGCGCGTGAGCCTGCATACTCGTCCTCTGCGACGTCCGGGGCAAATCCGCCGCCGGCGGCGCCGGCCTCACTCCGAGGGCTGCTCCGGACCGTCTCGCGTATAGCCGAGCTCCAACAGCCGGGCCCGGAGGCGAAGGCGTGCACGGCTGATGCGCGACCGCACGGTGCCCACGGGGACGTCGAGCGCCTCGGCGACCTCGTGGTAGCTCAGATCGTTCCACGCCATCAGCAGCAGCGCGTCGCGGTCGCCGGAGCGAATCCCATCCAGCGCCTCGGTCAGCACCGGGCCGAGCAGCACCGCCTCGGCCCGATCGATGGCCGCATCCGCGTGGTCGGCCGTCGGGCTTGGGTCCAGCCGCCCCACGGCTCGCTCGCCGCGTGATCGGTGGCGCAGGTGGTTGCGGATGAGGTTGGTCGCCAGGCCGAGGAGCCAGGGGCGCGCGTCGGCCCGGTCGGTGTCGTAGACCGCGCGCCGGTCAAACGCGAGCCGGAACGTCTCGGCGGCCAGGCCCTCGCCGTCGCTGCCGGCACGGGACACGCAGTAGCGGTGGACGGCCGCCCAGTGGCGGTCGAACAGCGCGCCGAACGCCTCCGGACACCTGAGCGACCGTGCGATGACGGCGGCATCGGAGGCGATCGTGGCGTGACCGAGATCCGTGCTCATCGACCGCCGTACCGGGCCACGTTCACGCGTGAGACGCGATAGGTGACGATGAGCCCGATATCGGTGTAGCGCATCAGCGCTCCGGTGCGAGCGTTCACGGTGGCCCGCATGAAGTGTGCGGGCGTGGTGGTCTTGTGCACCGGCGATGACTTCGGGTCGAGCTTCCGCCTCGCCGGCGCGATGTTGGCGGTCTGCTTGGGCACCCACATTGCGATCTGGAGCGTGGGCATGCCGTGAGACGTCCCGTGCGTGACGGTCACCCCGCGCACTGTGGAGAGCGCACGCAGCGTCCCGGCCAGGACGGTGGGGCGCCCGTACGCAGCGCCGAGGACGTCGATCGAGGCCACCCAGATGATGTTGTCCTGCCTGGCCGCGGACTCGCGCTGGACATCCCCGCCGTACAGCGGATCGGCCGCCTTCAGAAACGCCGCTCGTGCATCCTGCGGATCGGCGCCCGACACGGCGGCCATCGCGCCGAGGATCCGCTTCAGCGAGAGGTGCTGCGGACCGGCCTTGACCGCGGCCGGCAGGCCGGCGGGCGTCTCCGCGAAGTAGTAGCGGCCGTTGTCGAGGTAGAGGTCGGCGCCCGTGAAGGGCCGCTCACCCTGAGCGGTGTTGCTGTGGAACACGAGCGTGGCATCCCCGTGCCTCGGCGAATCCGCGATGTGGTTGGCGAGCAGCACGAGCGTCTGGGCGTTGGCCACGCCTGGACTGATCGCCGCGTCGATGCCGCTGTGGCCGAGGCGTGGTGCGAGGGCGAGCGTCGCGGTGATCGCGGCCGCGGCGACGACCGCCAGCGTGGCGGCAATCGCGAGGCCGCGACGGGGTCTGGCGAGGATGGCGATCCTGCGCCGGCGCGGTCGTGCGGCGGCCGGTGCCGCCACCACGTGTGCTCGCCGCGCCGTTCGCGCCGCGTGGCGCATGAGCTCAGCCCGGGCCTGGCTGGTGGCCACCGCATCGGGTGCGGCGACGGTCGGCCGCTGCGCGCTGACCCACCGGATGTCGTCCTCGGAACCGTTCATCGTCTCGCCTCCAACTCACGAGTATTGATGCTCTGAGCGCACCGCGCGAGCGCGGCGCTCCGACGTTCTTGTCCGCAGGGCGTGGTTCGGTTCGCGAAAGCCCAGGCGGCTATCCTCGGATCCCCGGCGGGGTGGCGGAGCGGTTGAACGCACCGGTCTTGAAAACCGGCATCGGGGGTTCACCTCGATCGTGGGTTCGAATCCCACCCCCGCCGCTCTGCCAGCCGGATCCCGTACGGCTACGCGGACGTGTCGTCCACCCGCTGTTCGCCGCGTTTCCCCTGCATCTCGCGTGCAGCTGCTACTTCAGGTGCCCGTACGCGAGGTTGAACGCTGTGCGCCCATCAGCCGCGAGGTGCACGCGCGCGCTGTTCGCGCCCATCCCGTATAGCCGAGCAGGCCTGAGTGTCGCGAGGTACTCCCCCGGAACGACGTAGTCGCCGAAGCTGCCGTCGTTGTTTACAGCGCCACCGCCGTGCGCAGTCCCGTGTCGCGGAATCAGATCGATATATACGGCGTTGTGGTTCGGCGTTGGGTAGTTCATCCGGGTGCAGTGGCCTGGCGTCTTGCAGACGAACACCTGACCCTGGATCCAGCTCATGCCGGCGAACTCCCCCTGCGGCCCCTCAGCGTTTCCCGTGCACGCGGCGGCCGCAACAGCGATCAGGAGCGACGGCAGGGACCACCGGGCGCTGTTGCCGAATCCCCGCATTGCTCCTTAGACGCGGCGCCCGGGGCGAAGTTCGCGGCTGACTGGCAGACGCACGGTGTGCGCGCTCACTCGCCGCGGACGCGCAGTTGCGGGCGTCCCCCCTCCGGCGGTAGCCTCGCCGAGGCGATGGCGCTGCGATCCGAAAGCCGCCTGACGATCGCCAGCGGCGTTCCCGAGGTCTGGACCTATCTCTGTGACGTCGGCCGCTGGGCGGAGTGGGCGCCGACGGTGCGCGAGTGCTGGGTGACGGGAGGAGCTCCGCTCGAGCCCGGCGCGCGCGTGGAACAGCGGGCGAAGGGGATATTGGGGTCGAGCCGACACCGGGCGCAGCACGTGACCATGGTCGAGGCGCCGCACCGCATGGCGTTCGCCGGGCCGATGGGCACTTCCGCCGCGCGCTGGGGAATGGAGCTCGAGCCGTTGGACGAGAGCGAGACCGACGCCATGATGTGGGTCGAGGTCGACCAGAAGAGCGTCATGCGGGCCATCCCCGGCCGCGTTCTGAACGGCAGGATCCGGCGCGTCATGGATCTCGAGATGGCGGCGATCAAGGCTGCGGTCGAGTCCGCCACGCCGGTCGGCTCGGATTCGCCGACGACATCGTGAGCGAGATCGACGCCACGCAGGAGCGCCTGATCGCGACATACCGCAGGAAGGCGAAACACTACGACGTCACGTCCCGGTTCTACCCTGCGCCGGGCTACCCGCAACAGGCGTACCGTCTCCGAGCGGTGCGGGCGCTCGGGCCTTCGCCCGGGCGACAGCGTCGTCGACATCGCCTGCGGCACCGGTCTGAACTTCTCGCTGATCGAGGACGTCATCGGTCCCCGGGGCCGGATCGTCGGCGTCGATCTCACCGACGCGATGCTCGCCCAGGCGGAGCGCCGGATCGAGACCAACGGCTGGAGCAACGTCAGCCTCGTGCAATCCGACGCCGCCGAGTTCGACTTCCCGGCGAAGGTCGATGCGATCGTGTCCACGTACGCGCTGACCCAGGTGCCTGCATGCGGAGCGGTCATCGCGCACGGCGCCGCGGCGCTCGCGGACGGTGGGCGCTGGGTCGTTCTCGATCTGAAGGCGCCCGATCACGCCCCTCGGTGGCTGGCGCAGCTCGGAACTGCGGTTGCGCGGCCTTTCGGCTCGATCGACGAGTGGGTCGCGCGCCGTCCATGGGAGACGATCCACGCAGCCATGCATGAGACCCTGGCCGATCTCGCCTGGAACGAGCTGTTCTGCGGGACGGCATTCCTGGCCGTCGGGTCACGGAGCCAATCCGGGGCCTGAGGCCTCGCGTACCTCGGCACAAGGCTCCTGTGAACTCACTGCGCAGACACGAGCACGTCGCCGATCGCCGGGTCGCACATGCGTTCTGGCTGCGAGCACCCGGTCGTGGAGAGATCCGTCCGGTCGAGCTGCCCGACCCGGGCCCGGCCGACGTGGTCGTGCGCACTGTGCGGTCGGGGATCAGCCGCGGCACCGAGACGCTCGTCTTCCGCGGCGGCGTCCCGCCGGACCAGCGCGCGAGGATGCGCGCGCCGTTCCAGGAGGGGGACTTCCCGGGGCCGGTCAAGTACGGCTACCTGAATGTCGGCGCCGTGGAGGAAGGCCCGCCCGACCTGTGTGGCCGTACCGTGTTCTGCCTCTACCCGCACCAGACCGTGTACGTCGTCCCGGCCGGCGCGGTGTCGGTCGTCCCGGACGGCATCCCCCCCGCGCGCGCTGTCCTGGCGGGCACTGTCGAGACGGCGGTCAATGCGCTGTGGGACGCCGCCCCGCTCGTGGGCGACCGGGTAGCGGTCGTCGGCGCCGGGATGCTCGGCTGCTGCGTCGCACGGCTGCTTGGCCGGTTTCCGGCCGTGCGCGTCACCCTCGTCGACGTCGACCCGCAGCGGGCGGGCATCGCGGCGGCCCTCGGGGTCGAGTTCGCGCTCCCGGAGGAGGCGGAGGGCAGCTGCGACCTCGCGGTGCATACGAGTGCGACGTCGGCCGGCCTTCAGCTCGCGCTCGACCTGCTCGCCGCCGAGGGCACCGTCATCGACCTCAGCTGGTACGGCGACGCCGAGGTGCGGCTCTCGCTGGGCGGGGCGTTCCACTCGGGCCGGCTCGGGATCCGCTCGAGCCAGGTCGGCGTCGTCTCACCGGCCCGCGCCGCCCGTCGCACATCCGCCGACCGGGTGGCGCTCGCCCTCGAGCTGCTGCAGGACCCCGCCTTCGACGCGCTCCTCACCGGCGAGTCGCACTTCGACGACCTGCCCGAGGTGATGGCCCGGCTGGCCGCGGGGGGCCTGCCGGCCGTATGTCACACGATCACGTACGGCCAGGGTTAGCGCCGTGTTCAGCGTGACCGTCCGCGACCACATGCTGATCGCCCACAGTCTGCGCGGCGAGGCGTTCGGGCCGGCGCAGAGGCTCCACGGCGCGACCTACGTCGTCGACGCCACGTTCCAGCGCGCGGATCTCGGCGCCGACGGCGTCGTCGTCGACATCGGGCGGGCGAGCGAGGAGCTGCGTGGGGTGCTGTCGGCGCTCAGCTACCGAAATCTCGACGAGGAGCCGGCGCTCGCCGGCATGAACACGACGTCGGAGGCCCTGGCCCGGCTGGTCGCGGATCGGCTCGCGGAGCGTGTCCATGCCGGTGCCTTCGGCGATGCCGCAGGGACGCTCGACCGGCTGGTCGTCACGCTCCACGAGTCCCACGTCGCCTCCGCATCGTACGAGCGCGCGCTTTGACCACGACGGCGCACATCGTCGTCCCCGCGGGGATCGACGACCCGGCCCGCCCGAGTGGCGGCAATACCTACGACCGCCGCCTATGCCGCGGCCTGCTCGCGGCCGGCTGGACCGTGCACGTCCACGAAGTCCCCGGGTCGTGGCCGTCGCCCGATGCGCCGTCGCACGCCGCGCTCGCCGACACCGTGTCCCGGATCCCCGATCGCGCCCTCGTCCTCGTCGACGGGCTGGTCGCCTCGCCTGCCCCCGACGTGCTCGTCCCCGCAGCCCAACGCCTGCGCCTCGTCGTGCTCGTGCACATGCCGCTGGGCGACGGCGCGGCGGATACCCGCGTCCGGGAGCGGGAGCGAGCGATGCTCTGCGCCGCCGCGGCGGTCATCACCACCAGCGCATGGGCCCGGCGGGCGCTGCTCGAGCTGTACGAGCTGCCGCCCGACCGTGTCGCCGTCGCCGCGCCCGGCGTCGAAGCGGCCGAGCTCGCGCCGGGCACGGCCGCCGCCGGCGCGCTGCTCTCGGTCGCCGCGGTCACGCCCGGCAAGGGCCACGATGTGCTGATCGATGCCCTCGCGACGCTGAACGGCCACCGCTGGCGGTGCGTGTGTGTCGGCAGCCTGGAGCGCGACCCGGCATTCGTCCAACGTCTGCGCCGCCGCATCGCCGCCGCAGGGCTGGGCGACCGGGTGCGCTTCTCGGGCCCGCAGGCGGGCGCCGCGCTCGCCGGCAGCTACGGCGCGGCGGATGTGCTGGTGCTGCCGTCGCGCGCGGAGACGTACGGAATGGTGGTCACCGAGGCGCTGGCCCGAGGGCTGCCGGTCGTGGCCGCCGACGTCGGCGGGGTGCCGGAGGCTCTGGGACACGGCGCCGACCGCGTCCGGCCGGGGTTGCTCGTTCCACCCGGTGATGCGACGGCGCTCGGCGACGCGCTGCGCGCGTGGCTCGAGGATGCCGACCTGCGCCGGCGGTTGCGGCGCGCGGCGCGCGAGCGACGCGAGTCGCTCGCCGGGTGGCCGGCCACGATCGCCGTCGTCGCGGGTGTGATCGCGGAAGCGGCGCGATGACCGTCGCGGCGGTCCCTGTCACTCCGGCCTGGCTCGACCTGCGCGAGCCCGCCGACGCGGCGGCCCGGTCCCGGGAGCTCGTCTCGCTCATGCGTCCCCGTCTGCCGGCCGGCGGCCGCCTTGTCATCCACGACCTCGGCTGCGGCACCGGCGCGATGGGCCGGTGGCTCGCCCCGCTCGTACCCGGGCCGCAGCAGTGGATCCTCCACGACCGCGACCCTGACCTGCTGGCGCTTGCCGAGGCCGGCCGGGCGGGCGCCGCCGCCGACGGGTCGTTCGCCACCGTCGAGACGAGGATCTCCGACGTCACGCGGCTTGGCCCGGACGAGCTGGCCGGCGCCGGTCTCATCACCGCCTCGGCGCTGCTCGACCTGCTGACGGCGGACGAGCTGGCCGGGCTGATCCGCGCGTGCGCGGGCGCCGCGTGCCCGGTGCTGCTCACGCTCTCCGTCACCGGGTGCGTCCAGCTGCGTCCGGCCGACCCGCTCGACTCGCGGGTCACGGCCGCGTTCAACGCGCACCAGCGCCGCGCAACAGCGCGCGGCCCACTGCTCGGCCCGGATGCCGTGGCGGCCGCCGCAGACGGGTTCCGCCGGCTGGGGGCGAACGTCATCGTCCGGCCGAGTCCGTGGAGCCTCGGGATCCCCGACGCGGGGCTGGCCGTGGAGTGGCTCGACGGTTGGGTCGGCGCCGCGTGCGAGCATGACCCCACGCTGCTCGCCGACGCCGAGCGGTATCGATTGCGCCGCCTGAGCGAGGCGGACGCGGGCGGCCTGGTCGTCACCGTCGGTCACGCCGACCTGTTGGTGCTTCCGTGAGGAGCACTCTGCGGTGGGCTCGTCCGGCCGTCGCTGCGGCCGCGCTCCTCGCGGTGGTCTGGCGCCTCGGCAGCGGTCCCTTCCTCGGCGGCGTCCGTGGGCTCGACGGTCGTGCGCTCCTGGCCGCGGCCGCCCTCTTCCTCGTCAGCACCACGTGCTGCGCCTGGCGGTGGAAGATCGTTGCCCGCGGCCTCGGTGTGCGCCTGACCATGCCCACCGCCGTTGCGGCCTACTACCGGGGTCTGTTCCTCAATATGACGCTCCCGGGCGGCGTCGCCGGGGACGTGCATCGCGGCGTCACCCACGGGCGCGACGTGCAGGATGTCAGCCGCGCCATGCGAGCGGTCGTGTGGGAGCGCACGGCCGGGCAGGTCGTGCAGATCGCGCTCACGATCTGCGTCCTCGTCGTGCTGCCGTCACCGGTGCGCTCGTTCATGCCGCTCGTGGTGGCCGCGCTGGCCGCAACCGCCATGGGCATGTTCCTCGTTGACCGTGTGCACGGTGGGCGCGGGCGGTCCCGGTGGACGCGGGCCCGGAACGCGGTGGCGTCCGACATCCGTGCCGCGCTGATGCGAAGAGACGCGCTGCCTGCGATCGTGCTTGCCTCGATCGTGGCCGTGCTCGGCTACACGGCCATGTTCCTCGTCGCCGCGCAGACGGCGGGGGTCGCCGAGCCGGTCTCCCGGCTCCTGCCGCTGGCGTTGCTCGCCGTGCTGGCCATGGTGCTGCCGAGCATCGGCGGCTGGGGACCGCGCGAGGGCGCCACCGCGTGGGTCTTCGCCGCGGCGGGCCTCGGAGCTGGTCGTGGCGCCGCGACGGCCGTCGCCTATGGAGTGATGGTGCTCGCCGCCAGCCTCCCCGGCGGGCTCGTGCTCATCGTGGAGTGGCTCCGCCGCCGACAGGTGAGCGCCCATCGTCTCACCCGGGCGCGGACATGACGGCGCCGGACTTCTGGGCGACCACCGAGACCTTGCGGACGCGCCCACTGCCCAGCCACTCCACCCACAGCCGGTGCCCGGAGATCAGGTCGTCCAACCCGGCCTGCCCGATGCACGCCGCGATGGCCGCCGCGTCGGCCGCGTACGCGCTCAGGAGCGACGCGGCCGTGGCGCCGTGCGCTGCGCTGCAGTCGCGCATCGAGCGCACGCCAAATCCCGCCTGCTCGAGCAACCGGCGCATGGTTGCGAGCGGGGTCAGCCATACCGTGCCGGCGTTGGGCATCCGCTCTCGCTCGGCGGCGCTCAGCGGCCGTCCCGCCTCCATCGTGAACGCGAACCGGCCGCCGACGCCGAGCGCGCCGGCGATCTCCCGAAGCAGCGTCTCCTTGTCGGCGAAGGCGAGCATGGTCTCCAGCAGGAGCACCACGTCGTAGGTGCCGCGCGGCAGCGGCGGCACGTCGCCGACCTCGAATCGACACGGCAGGCCACGCGACCGCCCGCGTGCGATCCGGATCGCGTC
Organism: uncultured Actinomycetes bacterium; assembly: GCA_963825325.1. Classification (GTDB taxonomy): domain Bacteria; phylum Actinomycetota; class Thermoleophilia; order Gaiellales; family JAICJC01; genus JAICJC01. The sequence goes on along the minus strand of CAWGSU010000004.1, from coordinate 1,258,831 downwards.
CGGGTCGCGATCGATCCCCAGGTAGCGACACCCCAGCTCGCGCGTGAGCAGCCGCCCGGGCCCACCGATCCCGCAGCACAGGTCGAGCACGGAGGTGCCGCCGGCGATACCGGCCTCCCGAGCCAGCGCCAGGATCTCGCCGGCGCGCATGAAGCTCTGCTGGCCGACGTACTCACCGGAGTCGTGAGCCGCCTCCTGCGCCCGCCACAGGGCCTCGGCGTGGGGCGCGGGCGTGTCCCTGCTCACATCTCCACCGCCTGCGGGCCGACCGCCCACGCCCGGTGAGCACCTCGAACGATCCGAAATGCGGCGCGCACGGTACGTCCCTGCACATGGCCGAGTACGAGGGGACTCTGCGGACGGTTCACGTTGGCTTGGCCGTGGTGCCGATCGTCCAGCTTCTCATGCTGATCGCGCTGGCCGCGACGGCGGGGCTGGGCGGCGCAGGATGGGTGGTCGGGCTGGCCTGTGCGGTCGTGCTGTACATGCTGCTTGCCCGCGGTCTCGCCCGCAGCGGCGCCCAGCGGCTGGACGCAGCCGGCTGGGTGACCGTTGCCCGGGCGATGCTCGTCGTCTCGGTGGCGGCGCTCACCGCGGACTCGTTCGCCGGCGACGTCTCTGTGGCGATGCTCGTCTCGCTCGCGACCGCCGCGCTGTGCCTTGACTTCGTCGACGGCCGGGTGGCGCGGGCCAGCCTGACCGAGTCGCAGTTCGGCGCCACGCTCGACGGCGAGGTCGACGCGTTCCTGATTCTGACACTCAGCCTGTACGTCGCTCCGGCGGCCGGTTGGTGGGTGCTCGCCATCGGCGCGGCCCGATATGTGTTCCTGGCGGCGGGGTGGCTGTTCGCGTGGATGCGCGCGCCGCTTCCCCGGCGCGACTGGCGGAAGGTCGTCACCGCGGTGCAGGGCATCGTGCTGGTGATCGCCGCGGCGGACGTGCTGCCTCTGGCCCTGACACGCCTGGCGCTGGCGGCGGCGCTGCTCATGCTGGCCGAGTCCTTCGGCCGTGACGTGCACTGGCTCTGGCGCCGCCGTTCTGCGCCCGCGGACGGGCCCTCGGCGCTCGCACAGCGAAGCCCCGATCCAGATCCGCCGCCCGCCCCGACCCCAGGCACCCGCCGCCAACGCCTGCGGGCCGGCACTGGGGTCGCGCTCACCGTCCTCGCACTGCTGATCGTGTGGGTCGCCCTGCTCGCCCCGATCCAGCCGCAGCGTGTCCACGCCGACGCGTTCCTGCGGCTCCCGATCGAAGCCCTGGCGCTCGTCGCGCTGGCGCTGGCACTGCCCGAACGAGGCCGGCGGCTCATCCCGTTCATCGCTGGCCCGCTGGTGGGTCTGCTTGTGCTGGTGAAGCTGCTCGACGCCGGCTTCCTGACCGGATTCGACCGCCCGTTCAACCCCGTCGAGGACTGGGGGTACGCGTCGATCGCGACCGAGACGCTGCGCGACACGATCGGCCGCACGCGCGCCGATCTGGTCGAGGGAGGCGTGGTGCTCCTGGTCATCGCCGCGCTCGCGCTGCCGACGCTGGCGGTGCGGCGCATGATCCGCGTCGCGACCGGCCACCGCCTGTGGTCGCGTCGCGTCGTCATCGCGCTCGGGGGCATCTGGCTGGTGTGCTGGGCGGTGGGCGCCCAGCTCGTCTCCGGGATGCCGATTGCCTCCACGAGCGCGGCCGCCCTCGTTGTGCAGGAGGTGCGGACGGTGAACGCCGACCTCAACGATCCGGCGATCTTCGCCGCCCAGCTCCGCCGTGACCGCTATCGCGCGACGCCCGGCAACCGGCTGCTGACCGCTCTGCGCGGCAAGGATGTCCTGCTGGTGTTCGTCGAGAGCTACGGCCAGGTGGCGGTCGAGGGGTCGTCCTACTCGCCGCAGGTGGATGCCGTCCTGCATCGCGGGACGCAGCAGCTGAACGCAGCCGGCTTCGGGTCGCGCAGCGGCTGGCTCGTCTCGCCCACCTTCGGCGGGATCAGCTGGCTGGCCCACTCCACGCTCCAGTCGGGGGCCTGGGTCGACTTTCCGAGTCGCTACAACGAGCTCATGGCGAGCCAACGGTTCACCCTCAGCCAGGCGTTCAGCCGAGCCGGATGGCGGGTGATCGACGACGTGCCGCCGGACGACCGCCCCTGGCCGCAGGGTGCCTCCTTCTACCACTTCGACAGGGTGTACAACCGCAATGACGTCGGCTATCAGGGCCCGGGGTACGCGTACGCATCCATGCCCGACCAGTACACCTACCTCGCCCTGCAGCGCCTCGAGCTGGGCAAGCCTCACCGGCGCCCGCTGTTCGCCGAGATCGACACCGTGTCCAGCCACTACCCATGGACGCGCGTTCCGCCGCTGATCCCGTGGAACGAGGTCGGCAACGGCTCGATCTTCAAGACGCTGCCGGTCGACAAGACCGGCGATAACAACGCGCAGCTGGGATACGCCCACTCGATCGACTACTCGCTGCGCGCGCTCGTCTCGTTCGTCCAGCACTACGGCCGCAAGAACCTGGTGCTCATCGTGCTCGGCGACCACCAGCCGGCCCACGTCATCACCGGATTCGGCACCAACCACGACGTGCCGGTGTCGATCATCGCCCATGACCCGGGCGTGCTGCGGCGGATCTCCAGCTGGGGCTGGATCGACGGCATGCGCCCCACTCCGACGGCGCCCGTGTGGCGGATGAGTGCATTCCGTGACCGCTTCCTCCGGGCCTTCGGCTCACAACCGGCGAGCCGGTAGCTCCGCAGGCCGACCGCCTATCCGGTCTCGAACCACGACGACAGGGCGTAGCGCAGCAGCACGACGTCCCCGATCTGGGTCACCTCGGCGAGCGTCGCGCGGCGTCCGGTGTTCCAGGGAAAGCAGCCGTCGCGCACGAACCTCGGAGCGTTGGAGTCGCCGACGAACACGGGCGCGACGACCAGCTGCAGCTCGTCCACGAGATTGTTGGTCAGGAACTGGGTGTGCACCTTGCCGCCGCCCTCGACCATCAGCCGCTCCACTCCCCTGGCCGCAAGATCGCGGCCGACCCTGCTCATCTCGACCGTGTGGCCGCCGTCCACCACCGCGGCCGCGGGTTCAAGTCGCGCGCTGGCATCCTCAACCCCGGAGCTCGGGCAGTAGACCAGCTTCTCGACATCCCCCGCGGTGAAGAACTTCGCCCGTGGGCTGAGCTCGCCGCGCCGGGTGACGGTGACCTTGATCGGCGACGGCGCCAGTCCGCGCGCCGTCCGCTCGTCGCGACAGGCCTGTGACCGCACGAGCAGTCTCGGATCGTCCATCCGCACCGTCGCCGCGCCGACCAGAATCGCATCACACGACGCACGGACGGCGTCGACCCGGTCGAAGTCGGCATCGTTCGAGAGCAGCAGGCGCGAGCTGGAGCTGCCGATGTAGCCGTCCATCGACATGCTGCAGCTCAGCAGGGTGTACGGGCGGTCACGCATCGGTGGCCGTTACGACCGCGACCACCGGAGCGCGTCCATGCTCGCACATGCTGAAAAGCTCGACCTGCGGATCCTCGCGCGCAAATCCAGAGACCACTCCCGCCAATCGATACGTCCCGAAGTACGGGCAAGAGGCCCGCGTGGATTCACTCCCGGCCATTCTGACCGATCACGGTCATCGGCCTCACGCCGACCCGCGGTGCTCCCTCACGTCGGCTCGACGATGAACAGCGTCTCGTTCGGCTTGTTCGCCCGGGCGAGACCGCCCTTGCGCAGGCTGAAGGTGTCCGTGAATGTGTGCGTGGGCATGCCGGCGAACGTCGTCGAGAGGCCGATGTCGTCCGGCTGGGTGTTGTTGAACACGACCACCCAGCGCAGGTCCTCGGTGCCGACGTTCTCGATGTAGTGCGCGTAGCCCTGGGGGATGAAGCCGATCTGACCGGGCACGAGGTCCTGGACGCTGTACGTGTCGTCGGGGTTGACGACGCCGAGGCGCCCGCGTCCGGAGAGGGGGACGTCCATCTCCCAGGCGTCCGGGTGCCAGTGCGGCTCGCGCACGGCGCCGGGCTTCAGCACGAGCAGGAACGACGCGGCATCGTTGCCCTGGAGCACCGGGAAGTTCTTGCCGGTGCACTCCTTGACCGTCCCGCCCCCACGCACCACCTGCGGGCTGATCTGGCCGAAGTCGAAGCGGTTCGCCTCGCTCGACTTGGGCAGCGTCGGCGAGTCGCCGGCCGACGCGTCGGCTGCAGCGGCGGCGGCCGGAACGACTCCGGCCGCGGCCACGACGGCAGCGGCTCCCAGCACCTGGCGACGGTTCATCTCGGACACGATGTGCTCCCTTCCCGGTGTATGGCCTGCCCTGCGGGCGAGTATCGCACCGCCCGCAGGACATGCTACGCTCGCCGCGCCGTGCTTCGGGGAGCCCTCATCAGCCTGGTCACCATTGCGATCGCCTTCGCCGTGACCAACTGGCTGCTCGCGGGAATGTCGGTCTCCGGCGGCGTGGGCTCGTACCTCTGGATCGCGCTTGTCTTCGGGGTCGTGAACGCGTTTCTCGGCACCATCATCCGGATCGTGACCCTGCCGTTCGTGCTGCTCACGTTCGGGCTCTTCTCGATCGTGATCAACGCCGCCGTGCTCGAGATCACCGACGCACTCACGAGCCACCTCACGATCGACAGCTTCTTCTGGACGGCGATCTGGGCGGCGCTGATCCTCTCGGTCGTCGGCGTGATCACGAGCGCCGTCCTGAGCGGGCTCGTGGGCAAGCGCAGCTGACGGACGGAACCGGTCAGGCCGCGCCGGCGTCGATGCCGCCGGGCGGCGGGCGGATGCCGGCGTCATGGAGCGCTGCGAGCACCAGCGCGTCGTAGCGGCCCTGGACGATGTCGCCGAGCGGGTCGGGGGTGTACGGCAGCAGCGCACCGTAGGGCAGCCCGAACGCTGCTCGCATTGCGAGCACCCGCCGCCGATCGGCGTCGTACGGAGGCGCCAGGGCTCGTGCGGCCGCGGTCAGCCGGCGGATCTGCCTGACACGTCGAGGGACGAAGAGCCCAAGCAGGACGATGGCGGGCACGGCGAACACCACCACGCCGAGGATCAGCGCCAGGCGGTGGACGCTGTCCTGGCCCTGTTGCCCCAGCTCGACGGCACGCCCGCCGCTCTCCCGGCCGGCACCGCGGAGCGCGTCGGCGAGGCTCCCGCCGACGAGCGGGACGCCGTCGACCTTGGCGGCCGCCGACCCGAACCCGGCCTGCACCGTGTGGCCGCCGTTGCTGACGCCGGCGCCCAGCACGGCGAGACGATCAACCGCGTCGTGCACCGCCACGCCGGCCCACGCGGCCAGGACGAGCAGCACGATCACGACCACGTCGCCGAAGATGGTCGCCCGGCGCTTGTCCGGAACATCGGGAAAGACCTTCACGGAGCGGCCGGTGGCCGGGGAATCACTCATCGGGACCGACGCAGATCCTAACCGGCCGCGGACGGCTTGTGAGCAGTGCCACGCTGCTGTTCAATGCTCATGTCCCACATGCGGAGGAGAGTGACCACCGATGACCGACGAAGGGGAGAAGCGCCAGGTCTCAGAACCCGGGCGCGAGGAGGCCGCCGAGGACACCCCGTCGGTCGCCGCTGCCCTCGACGAGGTCGGCCGGGACACCCGCGCCCTCATCCGCGCCGAGCTCGTCTACGGCGCCTCCGAGCACGCGCCGGAGCTCCGGCGCACCGTCCGCGACGTCGGCGCCGCGCTGCTGCTCGTCGTGGTGGGACTGACCGCCTTCGCGCTCGCCAACTGGGCGGCCGTGAGCGCGCTCTCGCAGGTCGCGTCGGGCTGGCGTGCGCCGCTGATCCTCGCGGCCGGGTGGGCCGTCGTCGGCGTCGCGCTCGCGCTCGCCCTGGGCGTGCGCGTCTCGCATCTGCTGGGACTGCAGTGGTCACCCGACGCACCGTCGGAGCTCGAGGCCCGCGACGCGGCGCAGGCGCGGGTGCGCCAGTCGCTCGAACGCCTCGGCGGCGCGCTCGCGCTGGAGGCGGAGCATCGCATCGCCGCGGCCGTCGTCCCCACCGCCGGCGACATCATGGACGTCGGCGAGGACGTGCTGGAGGCGACCGAGGACATCGTCGAGGATCTCGCCCAGGAGCTCCCCGAAGGCGGCGTCGCCGCGCAGGTGATCGACTTCGTCCTGCTCCCGGGCAGGCTGGGCGTCCGGGTCGTCACCACCGCGTTCAAGCGATCGTCCTAGGGGCCGAGCCACGTCTTCGCACTGGCAAAGGTCCGGTGCGAAGACTGTAAGCATGCGATGAGCCCCGGCCCCGTCCGGCCGCCGGTGCGGTAGCGTGCACGGCGCGGGCAGCAACGGGTTGATGGGGGTTCACCATGCAACGAGCGTGGATGCTGCTTGCACGCGCAGCCGTGGCCGGAGTCGCGATCGGCACGGCGGCGGGGATGTCGTTCGGGGCGGGCACGGCGGCCGCGTCGCCGTGCGGTCACCTGCGCCGCGCACCCGCCTGGCACCACATCGTCGTGATCGCATTCGAGAACCACTCCTACCAGCAGATCCTCGGCTCAAGCGCCCCCGCGAGCTATTTCAAGACCCTCGCCGGCGAGTGCGGATCGGCGGCGGACTTCCGCGCCGCCCACTTCCCCCACAGCCTCGGCAATTACCTGGCGGCCACCGGCGGCCGGGTGGTCACCACGAGCGACTGCACCCCGGGCCGGGGGTGCTCGAGCGGCGGCCCCAACATCTTCAGCCAGGTCGGCGGCCGGCACTGGCGCACGTTCGCCGAGTCGATGCCGCGGCCGTGTGATCCGAACGACACGTCCCTCTACGTGCCGCGGCACGCCCCGGCGATCTACTACACCCGGATCCCGCGCTCCGTGTGCCGGCGCGACATGGTCACCCTGCCGAGCCACCGGATCAAGGTGGAGCGCACGTTCACATGGATCACGCCCAACCTCCAGCACGACATGCACGACGGCACGCCGGCGCAGGCCAGCCGCTGGCTGCAGGGCTTCCTCGGAGGGACGCACGGGCTGCTGCACCGCCGCCCGTACACGCGCGGCCACACGGCGGTCTTCATCTGGTTTGACTCGACGGGCGGCAGCGGCTCGCTCTCGACGCCGCTCCCGTTCATCGTCATCTCACCGTCGACGCCGCACCGGCTCGCGCGCAAGCAGCTCGACCAGTACAGCGCGCTGCGCGGCTGGGAGGGGATGCTCGGCCTGCCGTGCATCGCGAACGCATGCCACGTAAACAGCACTCGGCTCCCGTTCCACCTCTGAGCCGGGGGCCGTCACGGCGAGCGGATCGTGAGCGTCGACTCGGCGGTCGTGCTCACGCCGTGGCTTGCCGCCAGCACCAGGAAGAGGTGGAGCCCGGCGGGTGACCCGGACGCGGTGTGGATCTCGAGGAGCGCGGTCGCATCCGCATCGACCAGGCGCGGCGCGATGACGGCGCTCGCGCCAGGCGGAAGATCGAACACGGTCAGCCGCACGGGAAACCGGAACCCGTACATCGGCCGCAGACGGATGACATAGCGCGCGACACCGCCGGCGGGGACGACGGACAGCCGGTGCTTGACCCGCATCCGGAACCCGGGCGCGTTCGCCTCGTCCTGCATCACGCCGCTCGCGTGCGGGGCCGGTGACGCATCGCCGGCCACGGCGTGGCCGGCGGCATCCCCCACTCCCGCCGCAGCACCGCGCAGCGCGCCGATCGCTCCGAGCAGGACGGCGATGGCGAGGACGGCGGCCGCCACGGCGGCGAGCGTCCAGGCACGTGCGCGGGGGACGCGCGGCGATGCGCTCATTCCGGGGCGACGCGCCCGCTCGGTACACTGGCGCCAGTGCCGGCGCGAACCTGGATCGACGAGGCCGACGCTCCGGCATTCGCGCTCGCGGCGCTCTCGGTCACCCTGCTCGCCTTCGCGCACGGCGGGTACTTCCCGGAGGCGTGGGGGTGGGGCGCGATCGCATTCAGCTTCGCCGCCGTGTGCGCGGTGATGCTTCGCGGGTCGGTCGAAGTCTCCGTCTGGATCGCCTGGCTCGGTCTGGGGATGGCCGCCCTGGTCGCCTGGGCGGCGCTCTCGCTCGCGTGGACAGCCAACACGGCCGGCGGCGTCCAGTCGGTGGAGCGCCTGGGACTGTACCTGAGCCTCATGGTGGCAGCGATCGCGCTCCCAGGGCGCCGCTCACGCATCCCGCTGGTCGCCGGCGCGACCACCGCAATCGTGCTGATCTGCACCTACGCCGTGGCCACCCGGCTCTTCCCCGACCGGCTCGGCGTGTTCGTCGATCCGCAGGGGCCCGGCCGGCTGTACGTGCCGCTCGGATACTGGAACGGGGCCGCCGAGCTCGCGGCGATGGGCCTCGGCGTCGTCCTCTGCGCCTGCGTGTACGTGCGCTCGTTGAGGCTGCGCGCGGCGCTCGCGGCCACGGTTCCGCTGCTCGCGCTGGCCGTGTTCTTCACCTACAGCCGCGGCCCCATCCTCGCCCTCGCCGCCGGCCTTTCCGTCGTCGTCGCCCTCGAGCCCCGGCGCGCCTCCGTGCTCGCGTGGCTGATCGCACTCGCACCGGTCCCGGCGGTGCTGGTCGCGGCGGCCGCGGCGTCGGGGAGCCTCGCGGGCGCCGACTACGGACGCGGCTCGGCCGCGGCCGGCCACCGGCTCGCCGCCGCGCTGGTCGCTGCAACCGCGCTGTCGGCTCTGGTCGCGTGGGCGGTTTCGCGGCTCGAGGCGCGCCTCGCCGGCAACCGCGGTGTGCGCCGCGCCTTCCTGCGCGCCGTCCCGGTCGCGGCGCTCGCCACCGTCGTCGTCGTGGTCGCCGTCGTCTCGCCGCACGACGCGATCCACCGCATCCGGCGCTCGTTCGACTCGAGCGGGCCGTCGGCCCGCTCGTCGGCACGCCTCACGAGCGTGTCACCCGACTCGCGGCTGGCCCTGTGGTCGGTGGCGTTGCACGCCGCCGAGCATCACCCCCTGACCGGCGCGGGAGCGGGGAGCTTCGAGACCGAGTGGCTCGCGCACCGCACCACGGGCACCGACACGCGCTTCGCCCACAGCGTCTTCCTCGAGGCGGCCGCCGAGGGCGGCCTGCCGGGGCTCGTCCTGACCGCGCTCGTGCTGCTCGCACCGCTCGTCGCCGCCGTCCGGCTGCGGCACCGCCGGGGGGTGTGCCTGGCAGCCTGCGGCTACACGGTGTTCGTCGTCCACGCCGGCTTCGACTGGGACTGGGAGCTGCCCGCAGTCACGGTCGCGGGCCTCTGGTACGGCGTCGCACTCCTGGCCGAGCCGGGGTCGTACCGCACGCTGCGGGCGCGGGCCGCCCGCCCGGCGCTGGCCGCCGCCGCGCTCGTCCTGCTCGGCCTCTCCGCGGCGGGTCTGGCCGGCAACCGCGACCTCGCCCGCAGCGTGCAGGCGGCCGCGGCCGGCGACTACCCCGCCGCCCTCGCGGCGGCACGGGCGGCGGCGCGGTGGCAGCCGTGGTCGCCCGTGCCCGTGACCGACGAGGGCGCCTGGTACGCGGCGAGCGGACGGCCGGCCAGGGCGGCCGCGGCCTACCGGCAGGCGACGCGCACAGATCCGGGGGCGTGGTCGGCCTGGTTCCGGCTCGCGCAGGTGACGACCGGCGCCGAGCAGGCGCGCGCGCTGCGACGGGCCCAGGGCCTCAATCCAGAGAGTCGGCAGATCGCTGATTTTTGCAAAGATTCATCTGTGATTCGCTGTCCTACATAGGTTCTGTTGCACCTAGTGGTGTTTCGCTGTAAGCTCCTTCCAGTGCTCCGGTAGGAGCCTGTGAGGCCCGATGCGTTGCGGTGAGAGCCCGGACGCCCGGCCCTCCAGGCACGCAGATCCGATGCGGTCGCCCATGGGCGGCCGGCGGGGCGCACCTTGGTCATGTTCCGCGGACAAGGAGCTCGCCACGTGGGTGAAGAACGGCACGCGACGGTCGCAGACTATTTCGCGGTCATCCGCCGGAGAGCGTGGATCATCGTCCTTGCGGTGCTGATCACGACCGGGTCGGCGATCGCGATCTCGTCCCGGCAGCACGCCGTCTACGCGGCGACGGCACAGGTGCTCGTGAACCCCAACGACGACCTCGTCTCGGGCGCGGGCAGCGCTCAGAGCGACGCGCAGGCGCGCTACGACGCGACCCAAGCGCAGATCGCACACACGATCCCGGTCGCGACGATCGCCGTCGGCCCCGGCGGGGTGGCCGGCATCAACGCGGCGGGACTCGTGCGCCGTTCGAGCGTCACGGCGGACTCGACGGCCAACGTGCTCGCCTTCCGGGTCAGCGACGGGCGGCGCGGCGCGGCCGTCGCGCTCGCCAACCGGTACGCGAAGGCGTTCACCGTCTACCGGCGCGAGCTCGACCAGCAGGCGATCAACGTCGCGCTGAAGGGTCTCGCCAAGCAGACGGCGGCCGTGCGGCGCCAGTTCGCAGCCGCCAAGGCGAGCGGCCAGTACCTGGGGCTGATCCGCCAGAACCTGAACAAGCTCATCGACCACCAGCAGTCGCTGCTGACGCTGCGGTCGCAGACGACCGGCGGCGCGATCGTGACCTCGCAGGCCACACACGCCGCCCAGACGCAGCCGAACACGCGCCGCGACGCGCTCCTCGCCGCCATCGTCGGGCTGATCTCGGGCATCGGCCTGGCGTTCCTGATCCAGGCGTTCGACACCCGGATCCGCTCGTCACAGGAGATCGGCCAGCAGCTCGGCTTCACGATGCTCGCCCGCGTCCCGACGCCGCCGCGCTCGCTGCGCAGGCATAACCGCCTGGCCATGCTCTCGCCCGGGCACGCCGACCACGGCGAGGCCTACCGCAAGCTCCTGGTCGCCTTCGATTTCGCCAACCTGCCCGGTCGCGGGAAGGTCGTGATGGTCACGAGCGCGGTCGAGAAGGAGGGCAAGTCGACCACCGTCGCCAACCTCGCCGTGGCGATGGCGCGCAACGGCCGCCGGGTGGCGCTCGTCGACCTCGACCTGCGCCGGCCGTTCCTCGACAAGCTGTTCGCGGTGCCATGCGAGCCCGGGATCTCGGACGTGACGCTCGGCTACACGGCCCTCGACGACGCGCTCGTCACGGCCGATCTGGGCGAGCCGCGCAAGCCGCAGCCCGTGGCCGCCGCGGCCCCGCGGGTCGCCGCGGCGCCCGGCGTGCTGCACGTGCTCCCGGCCGGTGTTGGCGTCCCGTCGCCGCCGGACTTCATCGGCGCGCCGGCCGTCGGCGAGCTGCTGCAGGGCCTCGCCCGGACGCACGACATCGTGCTCGTCGACGCCCCGCCGCTGCTCCCGGTGAGCGACCCGCTGATCCTGAGCCGCTGGGTCGACGCGATGCTGCTCGTCACGCGCACGACGGTGATGAAGCGAAGCGTGCTCGCGGAGCTCCGGCACTGCGTCTCGAAGTCGCAGGCGCCGGTGCTCGGTTTCATCGTCACCGCCGGCGAGAGCGATGCCGGCTATGGCGGCTACGGCTACGGATACGGGTACGACAACCGCCCGTCGGAGCGCCCCGACCACGCCGGTCAGGCGCTTCCGACGCAGGTGCCCGTGCATCCCGACGCCGGTTCGATCTAGCGGCCCACGCGCCCGACGATGGAGTTGGCTCGGTGACTGCACGAAGCGACGATCGCTGGGTTCTCGCCCATGGGCCGGGCTCGTCCGCGCCGGCGGCCGGCCGCCGCGCCTGGTCGGTGCGGCGCCTGCTCGTCGTCGGTGACCTGATCGGCGTGACTGCGGCGTTCGCCGCGGCGGAGGCCCTGTTCCGCAGCGGCGAGACGATCGGCCGCAGCGGGGTGATCGAGAGCGCGGTGTTCGCGGCCTGCCTGCCCGTGTGGTTTCTGGTCGCGTACGCGCACGGCCTGTACCGCCAGGACGACGACCGCGCGAACCACGGCACGGTCGACGAGATCCCGGGGGTGCTGCACCTGGTCTGCGTGGGCGGATGGATCGTCTTCCTGGGAGTGACGGTGACGGGGCTCGCCCGGCCGTATCCGCCGAAGGTGGCGGCGTTCCTCGTGCTCGCGACGACGTTCATCATCCTCGCCCGCGGGGCTGCTCGGGCGATCTCGCGGCGGCGGCCGCGGCCGCCGCAGCGCACCGTGATCGTCGGCGCCGGCCGGGTCGGCCAGCTGGTCGCGAAGAAGCTGATCGGCCACCCCGAGTACGGCGTCGGCCTGGTCGGGTTCGTCGACAGCGATCCCCTGCCCCGCGTCCCCGAGCTCGACGGCATCGGCGTCCTGGGACCGCCCACCGACCTGCTGGCGATCGTCGAGCGGTGCGAGATCGAGCGTGTGATCGTGGCCTTCGCGCGCAACCCGCCGGAGGAGCTGTCGGCGCTCGTCGCCGCGCTCGAGCCCACGGCGGTGCGCGTGGACATCGTGCCGCAGCTCTTCGACAACCTCGGCCCGAGCACCTTCGTGCACATGGTTGAAGGGCTGCCGTTGCTGGGTCTGCCGCCGCGCCAGACAGACCGGGTCGCGCCGCGGATCAAGCGCACCGCCGACGTGGTGGTCGCGGGGCTCGGCCTGCTCGCCCTGAGCCCGGTGCTCGCCGTCATTGCGATCCTGATCAAACGCGACTCCCCCGGGCCGGTCTTCTACCGCCACGAGCGCGTCGGCCGGGGCGGCGCGCCGTTCCGGCTCTTCAAGTTCCGCACGATGTACCTGCAGTGGAGCCGCGGCGAGGGCTTCGGCGGGGACGAGGCGGAGCGCCGGTTCCAGGAGCTCATGCGCGACCCGCGCAACCGGGAGGAGTTCGAGCACTCGTTCAAGCTGCGCAACGACCCGCGCATCACCCGGTTCGGACGGGTGCTGCGGCGCACGTCGCTCGACGAGCTGCCGCAGCTGATCAACGTTGTGCTGGGCGACATGTCGCTCGTCGGGCCGCGGCCGGTGACCAGGGAGGAGCTCGACCGGTACATGACCTCGGCGGACGAGCTCCTGAGCGTCCGCCCCGGCGTCACCGGCTACTGGCAGATCAACGGCCGCTCCGACCTCGCCTACACCGAGCGCATCCGGCTCGACCGGGCCTACCTGCGCGCCCGCTGCATCCGGCTCGACCTGGTCATCCTGGCGAAGACGGTGCGGATCATGCTGAGCCGGAGCGGGGCCTTCTAGCATGGTCGTCGCCACTCCGACCCGGCGCGGCCTCGACCTGCGCGAGCTGCGCGGCCGCCCGCTGCGGATCGTCGTGCACGACTTCGCCGGGCACCCGTTCCAGGTCGAGCTCTCGCGCGCGCTCGCCGCCGACGGCCACCGCGTGCTTCACCTGCATTGCGCGTCCGACGTCACCGGGAAGGGTCGGGTCACGCGCGACGCCGCCGACCCACCGACCTTCGACGTCGAGGGCATCTCGCTCGGGCGCGCGTTTCGCAAGCACCACCCGAGCGGACGCTTCACCGACGAGATCGCCTACGCGCGCATGCTCGGGCGGCGGATCGCGCGGCACCGGCCCGACGTCGTCATCTCGGCGAACACGCCACTGCTGGCGCAGGCGCGCACGCAGCGCCTCTGCCGCCGGAGCGGGATCGCCTTCGCGTTCTGGCAGCAGGACATCCTGAGCATCGGGATGGGCAACGTGGTGGCACGCACGCACGAGCGCGCGGGCGCGATCTTCGGGCGCCTGCTCGAGCGGGTCGAGCGGCGGGCGCTGCGAGCGAGCGATGTCGTCATCCCGGTCAGCGAGGACTTCCTGCCGTACCTCGACCGCTGGGAGGTGCCGCGCGACCGGGTCGTCGTCATCCGCAACTGGTCGCCGCTCGCCGAGGTCACGCCGCGCTGCCGGGACAACGCCTGGGCGGCGGCGCACGGCTGCGTCGGCAGGCGCGTCGCGCTCTACTGCGGCACCCTGGGCCGCAAGCACGACCCGGCGCTCCTGTGGGCGCTCGCGGAGCGGGGCGCGCAGACCGGCCTGTGGGACGTCGTTGTCGTTGCCGAGGGCCACGGCGCCGACTGGCTGCGCCGCAGGCAGGCGGAGGCGCCGAACCCGAACCTGCACATCCACGGCTACCAGCCCTGGGCCGACCTGCCCGACGTCCTGGGATCGGCCGACGTGCTCGTCGCCCTGCTCGAGCCCGACGCCGGCGTCTTCTCGGTCCCGTCCAAGGTGCTGACGTATCACTGCGCCGGGCGGGCGATGGTCGCCGCCGTGCCAGCCGGGAACCTGTCCGCGCGGCTCGTGCTCGAGGCCGGGTCGGGGCACGTCGTCGCACCCGGCGACTCGGCCGCGTTCGTCGCCGCCTGCGAGCGGCTCCTCCTCGATGCCGGCGAGGCCGAACGGCTGGGCGAGAACGCCCGCCGCTATGCCGAGCAGAGCTTCCAGATCGCCGCGGTCGCCGACCGGTTCGCGATCGCGATCGCGCGCGCGCTCGCGGCGGTGCCGGCGTGACCGCCTTCGGCATGGGCCGCCAGGGTGGGTGGCGGGCGCGGGCGCGCGCGGTGCTCCTGACCGCGCTCGCCGTCGCCGCCTTCGCCGCGGCAGGAGCCGGCGTGACGGTGGCGCGGCCGCGGGTGGTGGCCGAGATCCTGGCGGGTGCCGCCGTGCTCGCGCTACTGCTGCTCGCCGCCCGGTACATCGCCGCGTCCCCGGCGATGGCGCGGCGCACAGGGCTCGACCGGTTTGCAACCTGGTGCTGCCTGGCGGCGGTCGCGACCACGACGCCGGAGGCCGTGCGCCTGAGCTCGTCGGTCAGCGTCGCCGACGCGTTCCTCGTGCTCACGTTCCTGACGCTCGCGCTGCTCTACGCGGTCGAGTCGCGGCCGCGGCCGGTGGTGCCGCGGGCGACGCTCATCGCCGCGCTGCTCTTCCTCGTCTCGGGCGTCGCAACCGCCGCATCGTCCGGCAGCCGCCCCGACCTGCTCCAGCTCGGCCAGTTCGTGCTCGCGCTCGTCGGCACCACGGTGATCATCGGCTGGGCGATCCGCGACAGCGACCTGGCCGCGCGCGCCGCCGATGCCTGGGCGGTGGGCGCCGCCGTGTCGTGCCTCGTCGGCGTGGTCGACTTCGCCGTGCACACGGGCATCGGGCCGCGGATCAGCGGCGCGGCGTTCCTGGGCCGCGAGGCCGGCCTGACGCTGCAGCCGAACGACCTGGGTGTGACCGCGGCGCTCGTCATCCCGTGGGTCACCTTGCGCCTGATCTCGGTGCGGTCGGTGCGGGCCACGCTGTGGTGGTCGTCGGTGCTCGGCACCCTCACCGCCGGGATCCTCGTCTCCGGGTCGCGGTCGGCGCTCCTGGCCGTGCCGGCCGGCGTGATCGCCCTGCTGCTCGTCGGCCGCGGCGTCTCGCGCAAGCTGGTCCCACTCGTCGTCGGCGCCGGGGCGATCCTGGGCGTCGCCGCCATCGGCGCCCGGTTCTCGGGCAGCCAGACGTTCGTCGCCGTGAACCGCCTGACGGGCACGAGCACGAGCGTCGCCGCGAGCGACAGCACCCGCGTCGCCCGCTACCACGTCGCCGTGTCGGACTTCCTCAGCCACCCCATCGCCGGGGTCGGGTACCAGGCGATCCGGCAGGCCCTGGACATCTACCTGCAGCTGGCCGCGAGCGGCGGCGTGCTGGCCCTGGCCGGTTTCGCCGTGTTCGTCCTGTGGGTGATCTCGGCCGACCGCGCCCTCGTACGCGACGCTCCGGCCGGCCAGCTGCGCAACCTGGGCGGCGCGCTCGCGGGATCGATGGTGGTGTGGCTGGTGTACGGCCTGTTCCAGAACGGCATCTACGAGCGCTACCTGTACGTCGCCGCCGGCCTCACGGTGGCGGCGGGCTACAACCGCGTGCGCCGCCCGGACGAGCCGACAGCCGCGCCCGATCCGGCACCGGGCGAGCCGGCACCCGCGCTCGGGAGCGCGCCCTGAGGGTCCTCCACGTCATCCCCGCCCTCTCGATCCGGATCGGCGGCCCGGCCGTCGCCGTGGTCGAGGCGTGCGCGCGCCTGGACAGCCTCGGCGTCGAGACGACGATCTTCACCACCGACATGGCGCTGCCGCAGGCGACCACGCCGCGGCGGCGGGTCGACCCGGAAGAGTTCCCGCCGGGTGCAGAGCGGCTCGACGTGCGCGTGTTCCCAGCCCAGCAGCCCTACCGGATGGCCCACTCCGCCGCGCTCTCGCGGGCGCTTCAAGCCGAGGCCGCGCGCTTCGACGTGATCCACATCCACATGGTGTTCCACCTGCCCGCCCGGGCGGCCTCGCTGCGCGCGCGCAAGCTCGGCAAGCCGTACGTCGTCTCGCCGGTCGGCTCGCTCGATCCCAAGCTACGCGGCCGCAGCCGGCGCGTGAAGGCGATCAACGACGCCCTGTGGCAGCGGCGGATGATGGACGAGGCCACGGTCATCCACTACAAGACGGCCGAGGAGGCGCGGCTGTGCGCCGATCTGGCCTTCCGGGCGCCCGGCATCGTCGTGCCGAACGGCGTGGATCTGGCGGCGTTCGGCCACCCCGAGGGCGGCCGCGAGTTCCGCGCGCGCCATCTCGGCGGCGCCGGCGGGCCGGTGGTCATGAACGTCGGCCGCATCGCGTACAAGAAGCGGCTCGACCGGCTGATCCGCGCCTTCGCCGCCCTGCCCCCGCGTTCACCGGCGGCGGTGCTCGCGATCGTCGGCCCCGACGACGAGGGTCTCGGCCGTGAGCTCGCCGCACTCGCCGACGAGCTGGGCGTCGCCGAGCGCGTGTACCTCACCGGCGTCGTGAACGGGGCCGAGCGCCAGGCGGCGCTCGCGGCCGCCGACGTGTGGGTGCTGCCGTCGGACACCGAGAACTTCGGCAACGCGATCGTCGAGGCCATGGCGGCGGGGGTGCCGGTGGTGGTGACGCCGGGCGTGAACCTGGCGGACGAGATCGCAGCCGCCGGCGCGGGTCTCGTGGCGACGACCGAGCCCGGCGCGATCGCGGCGCAGATCGGCGCGCTGCTCGACGACGCGGACATGGCCCGCCGTGTCGCCGCCGCCGGGCGGGCGTTCGCCGCCCGCTACGACTGGAGCGTTGTCGCGCCACAGCTCGCGGGCATGTACGGCCGTGCGCTCGAGCTGCACTCGGGCAGCGGGCGCCCGTGAGCCGCAGGCTCACCCAGGCGGTCGCCGGGAACGGCGCGCTGCGGGCTGTGGCCATCCCGGCCTACCGCTCCTACGCCCGCCACATGCGCCGCGGCTCCGGCCCGCGCGTGCTCGCAAACGGCATCCCCAAGGGCGGGACGCACCTGCTGACGGCGCTCCTCGACGGGCTCCCGGGACTGCCGTTCTCGGGCTACCAGGACACCCTGACGACGTTCCGCCGCACCCCCTTCACGACGGCGGCCTACGCGGCGGACGACGTCGACTGGGCGGCGCTGCGCGGACATCTCGGCAGGATCGGCGCCGGCCAGTACTCGGTGGCGCATTTCCCCTTTGCGCCGTCCCTGCAGGCGCTCCTGGACGAGCTCGGGTTCCGCCACGTCGTCATCATCCGCGATCCCCGCGACATCGCCGTCTCCGACGCCGCCTACATCCGCCGCACGCGCCGGCATCTGCACCACGAGCGGGTCGCCGCGATGTCGGAGGCCGACGGCCTGGCCTTCGTCATCGGCGGCTGCCGGGCCGGCGACGGCACCGTCGCCCTCGGCTCAATCGGCGCACGCATGGCCAACTACGCCCGCTGGATCGAGCAGGACGGGGCGTACGTGTGCCGGTTCGAGGACCTCGTGGGCCCGGCCGGCGGCGGCGACGCCCGCCGCCAGGCCGACACGATCCGGGCGATCGCGGCGCACGTCGGCCGCCCGCTCTCGTCCGCCGGGGCCGCCGCGCTCGCGGCGCGGGTGTGGAACCCGCAGAGCCACACCTTCCGTGGCGGGCGCATCGGCGGCTGGCGCCAGGCCTTCGACGACTCGCACCGCACGCTCTTCGACGCCGTTGCAGGCGACTGGCTGCTGCGGCTCGGCTACGAGCGGGGCCATGACTGGTGAGCATGCCGCCGGCCGCGGCGCCCGTGCCGCCCTGCGCCGGAACCGGGCGCTGCGCACGGCGGCGGCGCTCTACCGCCACCGCGCGTGCGGGCCGGACGACGTCATCGTCGCCTCGTACCCCAAGTCGGGGAACACCTGGCTCAAGTTCCTGCTCGCCGACGTCCTCACCGACTCGGACCCGGACTTCGCCCGCTCGGAGCGTGCGATCCCCCTGCTCGGGTCGCCGGCCGGGTCGGCGGTGCTGCCCGGCGGCGGGCACCTGTGGAAGAGCCACGAGCCCTACTCGCCCCTCTACCGGCGCCGCTGCCGGCGCGCGGTCTACCTGGTGCGCGACGCCCGCGACGTCGCGATCTCGGAATACCACTTCCTCACGCGCAAGGGCCGGTTCGACGGCGACCTGGACGGGTTCCTCGACGTCTTCCTCGCCGGCTCCGCAGACGGCTACGGCTCGTGGGACGCGCACGTTGCGTCGTGGTGCGACGGCTGGCGAGGGGTGCAGCGCGACCGCATCAGCGTGCGCTACGAGGACATGCTGGCCGACTGTGAGGCGGCGCTGGCCGGGGTGCTGCGCTTCCTCGGCGCCGACGTGCCCGGCCGGCGGGTCGCGCGTGCGGTCGAGCGCAACTCCTTCGCCCGGATGCGCGCCAAGGAGATCGCCGGCGCCCCCGGCGGCCGGGCGCCGACGGGGTCGCACGCGCAGGTGCGCGCCGGCACCGCAGGGCAGTGGCGCTCGCAGCTGAGCGATGACCAGCGCGCGCGGTTCTGGGCGGCCATGCCGCAGCTGGCCCGCATGGGGTACGAGGAGTAGGCGTGCGCGAGCACGCGCACGAGCGCGAGCTTCTGCGCCGCCGCTCGGCTCTCAACTTCGCCGGGCTCGCAGGCGCGACCGCCCTGCAGTTCCTGCTTGTGCTCGTCATTGCGCGGCTCCTCGACCGCCGCGACGTCGGCGTGTTCGTCGAGGCGTTTGCGATCGTGCGCCTCGCGACGATCGTGTTCTCGGTGGGCCTCGACGTGACCGCCATCCGCTACGTCGCCCACCACGGCGCGCTGCGCGACGACGACGCCTCCCGCTCGCTGGCCCGCTTCTGCGTGGTCGCCGCCGCCGTCGCGAGCACCGCCGGCGGGCTGGCCGTGTTGGCCGCGGCGCCGCTGCTCGCCCGTGCCCTGCACGCACCCGAGCTCGCCCGCGCCCTCGTGCTGATGGCGCCGGCGATCCCGCTCGGCGCGGTCGAGACGGTGCTCACGTCGATCAGCCGCGGACAGGGTTCGATGCGGCCCTACGTCCTCATCGACCAGCTGCTCGACGGAGCGGCCAAGTTCGCGTTCGTGTGCACGGCGGCCTACGCCGGCCTGGGGGTCGACGGCGCCGCCGGCGGATACGCGCTCGCAGCGCTGCTGCCGCTGATCGCCGCCCTCGTCGTCTGCGGCCCCTACGTACGGGGCGTCCCGACCGCGACGCGCGCCGAGGCCCGGGCGGCCATGCGGTTCTCGGCCTTCCAGTGGGGCACGGCGCTCTTCGGCGTCGCACTGCTGTGGGCGGACTCGCTCATCCTCGGCGTGCTCCGCGACCCGGCCCAGGTGGCGGTGTATGCCGTGTCGATCAGGTTCGCGCTCATCGGGATCGTGTTCGTCACGCCAGTCTCGACCGCGCTCCAGCCGCAGATCGCGGCCTGCTTCGCGCGCAACGAGATCGGCCGCCTCTCCCACCTGTACACGTACGCGACGTTCCTGAGCACCGTCCTCGGCGTGCTCCCGCTGGTGCTCGTGATGGTGTTCGGACGCACGCTGATCGCGACGGCGTTCGGCGCCCAGTACGAGGCAGGCTACGCCGCGCTGCTCGCGATCGCGATCGGCCAGGCCGTGAACGCGGCCACCGGACCGAGCGGTTACGTCGTCAGCATGATCGGCCGGCCCGACCTGCTCCTGCGCAGCGGCGCGGTCGCCCTCGCCGTGAACGTCGGGCTGTGTCTCGCCCTCGTGCCGTCGCTCGGCGCGACCGGCGCCGGCATCGCCGCCGGCTCCTGCTACGCCGTCCTGAA
This sequence comes from uncultured Actinomycetes bacterium, assembly GCA_963825325.1. Taxonomy (GTDB): domain Bacteria; phylum Actinomycetota; class Thermoleophilia; order Gaiellales; family JAICJC01; genus JAICJC01. Next base: position 1,238,911 of record CAWGSU010000004.1, on the reverse strand, counting down.
TCTGCTGCGCACCTGGTTCGTGTGGCGGACGCTGCGCCTGCATCCGTACCACCGCTGGCCGCAGCCGGTGGCGATTGCGCTCCTCGCCGCCACCGTCTGCGCGTACGCCGTCGGCCGCGCCCTGCCGCTGCCGGCCGTCGCGAGCGCGACCATCGGCGCCCTGGCCGCAGCTGCCGTGACGGCCGCGCTGGTGCGGCGGGCCTACGCCGCCGAGGCGCCCGCCGCTACTGGCTGAGCCACATCGACGGGAACAGGTCGTAGTAGGTGCCGTTGAAGACGAGGCCGTGCAGCCGGGACGACACGAACTTGTACCGGCCGGCGTTCATGAACACGACCCACGGCGCGTTGTTCTTCATGTAGTCGGCGTCGAGCTTGGCCCACAGGGCGTTGCGCGCACTCCCGACCGGCATCCGCTTGGCCTGGTCGATCAGCTTGTTATAGGCGGGGATGTTGACGTTCGACTGGTTGTTGTTGCCGACGCTCACGATGCCCTCGCCGTTCAGCTGCGTGTCGATGAAGTCGGCGCCCTCGGGGAAGTCCTGGCTCCAGTTGTTGTAGGCGATCTGGGGATCATTCTTCTCGGTCGCGATCAGATCCCAGTACACGGAGGCGTCGACCACCCGGACGGTCGCGACCATGCCGAGCCCGTTGAGCACGCTCGCCATGTACTGGGCCACGTTCGGGTACGGGTCGGTGTTCAGCACCCAGATCGTCACGTGGGCACCGGCCGCCCCGGCCTGCTGCACCATCTGCTTGGCCTTGGCCGGGTCGTACGGGTAGAAGGTGTGCTTCTGGTAGGCGCTGCCGAAGCTCGGCGGGATCACGTTCTCGGAGATGGTGCCCTGGCCGCCCTCGAGCTTCAGCATCGCCTGCCGGTTGGACGCCAGGTTGACCGCCTGGCGCACCGCGAGCTTGTTGAACGGCGCCCGCCGCTCGTTCATCGAGAAGTACTCGATCTCGCCCGTCGCGCCCTTCTGCAGCTGCGACGGGTACTGGCGCTCGAGCTGGGCGAGGCGGTCGGGCGGCGGGTTCAGGAAGTAGTAGTCGAGCTGGCCGTCGGCGGTCTCGTTGACCGCCTGCTCGGGGGTGATGCCGACCGTGATCTTGACCCCGGCCAGATGCCCGCCGGGCGTGTTCGGCCAGGGGTGGAAGTTCGGATTGCGCGTCAGCAGCACCTGCTGGCTGGGGACGTAGGACGAGATCTCGTACGGGCCGGTCGCGACCCGTTCAGGCGCGTGCGTCGAGACGTCGTGCGCGGGCGTGCCCGCCGGGTAGACGAACGCCGGCGGCAGCGCCATGTACTCGAGGAACGTGCCGTCCGGCTGGGTCAGGTGGAACGCAACGGTCATCGCGGAGTCGTTCGCGACGATCCCGGGCAGGGTCGTCGCCTTGCCCGACTCGTACGCCGTCGCACCCACGATGCCGGTGTACCAGCCGACGTTCGGGGAGTTCACCTTCAACACGCGCTCGATCGAGGCCTTCACGTCGGACGGGCGCACGGCCCGGTTGACCGGCGGCGAGAAGCGCACGCCCGGCCGTACGTGGAACGTGTACACGCGGCCGCCGGCGGAGATCTTGGGCATGCCGGTCGCGAGGTCGGGCACCACCTGCGACCCGGCGCCGCCCGCGGCACGGCGGAACGTCATCAGCCCGTCGTTCGTCGCCTCGAGGATCTCCCACCCCTCGGTCGTGGCCGAGAGGGCGGCATCGAGGTGGTCGGGGTTGGACGGGATCCCGGCGAGCAGCGTCCCGCCGCTGACCGGCGTCCCGCCTCCCGAGCTCCCCGCCGACGACCCCGAGCTGCCCCCGCAGGCGCCCGCGAGCGCGACCGCGGACAGGGCGGCGGCGAGCTTCCACGACCGGTGTGAGAACGCTCTCATAGCAGGGAGCCGAGTGTACTCCTCCGAGCGGCCGGAACGCAACGACGGCCGTGCGGCCGGCGTGTGGAGCCTCTACTGTCTCGCGCATGCCCGGAGAGGAGACCCGTTGAACGCAGAGCTGGAACCGATCCGGCTGGGGATCGTCGGCACCGGCTTCATCTCAGCCGTCCATGGCGGCTGCGCGCGGGCCAGCGCGCAGATCCGGCTCGTCGCCGCGGCGTCGGCGCGTGGCCGGGCGACGACCGAGCGTGCCGGCCCGGACGTCGACCTGCTCACGATTGCCGAGCTCATCGGCCGCGCCGACATCGACGCCGTGCTCGTCTGCACACGCACGAGCGACCACGCCGACCACGCGGTCGCGGTGCTCGAGGCGGGCAAGCACCTCCTGCTCGAGAAGCCTGGTGCGATCAGCCTGCACGACCATGAGCGGATCGCGGCCGCCGCGCAGCGGCACCCGCGCCAAGTCGTCCGCGTCGCCTACCACCGCCGCCACGACCCGGCCTTCTGCGAGCTCGCCCGCGCCGTCGCGGCGGGGGCGATCGGCGCACCCTTCGCCGTGCAGCTGGCCAGCCGCGAGGACTTCCCGCCGAGCGCCGACGACGTCCCGGCCGGCGGCTTCATCATGGACGTCGGCGTGCACGACTTCGACACGGCCCGCTGGCTGCTCGGCCAGGATCCGGACACGGCCTCGGCGGTCGCCCACAACCCCGTCTATCGCGACGCCGACCTCGACAACGCCTACGTCACGGTCACGCACGGCGGCGCGGTGGCAACGACGCATCTGTCGCGGACGTCGAGGCTCGGCATGGAGATCCGCTGCGAGGTGGTCGGCACCGAGGGCTCGGCCATGCTCGCACAGGCCGCGACGGGCAGCGGGGTCACGGTGCTCCAGACGACGTCGGCGCCCGGCTTCCCGGCCGACTGCCGCGCGCGGTTCGGGGCCGCCTACCAGGCCCAGATCGACGCGTTCGCCGCCGCCTGCCGCGGCGAGGAGACAGCGAACGCCACCCTTGCCGACGACCGCTGGGCGGTCGCGACGGCCGTGGCCGCGCGCGCCAGCGTCGCGCGGGGATCGCCGCTCGCCGTCGGGCCCGACTGGCCGTGGCCGGCGGCGGATCCCGCCGCCGGCTGAAGCGCGAGCTCAGCCTGCGGCGCGCGAGACCGTGGGCACGAGCGCGTCGAGCTGCGCCCCGGGGCGGTAGGAGAACGCGATCCGCACCCTGTCGCCGGCGGCGACGTCGAGCGCCTCGGCGAGCGGCACGATCATGTAGCTGTTCAGCCAGTCGACCGACCGGCCGTCGGCCTCGATGATCGCGACCAGGTTCTTGGTGATGATCCGCAGCGCGTTCAGGTGCCCCGCCTGCGCCATCACGATCATCCCGTCCCACCCGATCACCTCGGGCAGGTCGCCCTCGTACAGGCCCGAGTCGTAGAGGGCCGGGTCGGCGAGCGCCACCGTGCGTGTCTGCTCCACCGAGGGATGCTGGAAGTGCGGGAACTCCGCCGCATAGCCGGCATAGCTCCAATCCTGCTGGACGGGCTGCACCGCCTGCACGTAGCCCTCCGGGACGAACCGGGGCAGCGGCGGGCCGTGCGCGTCCAGGTAGTGGGCCTTGAAGGCGCGGAGCACGTCGATCTGCTTTTCGCGCAGGAGGCCCGTATGCAGCATCTCGCAGATCACGACGTCGACGGGCTCGGGCGGCACGTAGGCCGACGCGTCCGCATCGACGACGTGCACGCGGTCGGCCACGCCGTTTCGGTCGAGGTTGGTGCGCGCGGCGGCCGCGAGCTCGGGATTGGCCTCGACGCTCCACACCGCTCCTGCCCCCGCCCGGGCGGCGAAGAACGAGAGCACGCCCGTGCCGGCGCCGAGGTCGACGACCCGCATCCCGGGCGCGACGACGAGCGCGATCGCCTCGGCGAACGGAGCCATCCGGCTCTCGTCCGTGAGCATGTGGTAGTGGTAATGGAGCGGGATGAACTGCCCCAGCACCGCCGATTCGTGCGCCGCCACCCCGCGAGCATAACGCTCGACCGAAGGCAACACGTTTGTACCTGTGTGCAGCGGTGTAGGACACCCTCGGTCCCGCGGGGTCCAGACCACCGGCCGCCCACTGCCCGGGCGGCCGGTCGGTCTGGCTAGGGTGGGGCCGTGAGCCCGATCCGGCAGTGCCGTGACGACGAGCGGGCGGCGATCCTCGCGATCCTGAACGCCGCCGCCGAGGCGTACCGTGGCGTGATCCCGGACGACCGCTGGCACGACCCGTACATGGGGCCGGCCGAGCTCGACGGCGAGATCGCAGCCGGCGTCGTCTTCTGGGGCTACGAGGCAGACGGGGCGCTCGTCGGCATCATGGGCATCCAGCCGGTGGGCGACGTCGACCTGATCCGCCACGCCTACGTGCTGCCGGGCAGCCAGCGACGCGGCGTCGGCGCCGCCCTGCTCGCACACCTGCGCGGCCTGACCGGCCGGCGCATGCTCGTCGGCACGTGGGCGGCGGCCACCTGGGCGGTCAGCTTCTACGGCCGCAACGGGTTCGAGCTCGTCACGCCGGAGCAGAAGTCCGCGCTCCTGCGCACGTACTGGACGATCCCGGAGCGTCAGATCGAGACGTCGGTCGTGCTCGCCAGCCCGCCGCTTCCCGCCGCGAGCTCGGTGACGATCTCGCGCACCGAGAGGCCGTCGCGGACGTGCACCGGGACGCCGTAGTCGCCCAGATCCGCGGCGATCGCCTCGACCTCGAGGACGTCCCGATCGTTGCCGTCGACCTGTGGCAGCCACAGTTCGGCCGGGTACCCGCAGGCGGCGCGCCATCCGCGCGCGCCCTCGACCACCTCGCCCCAGAGCGCCACCCGCCCGATCGCCTGGCGCACCACGGGCCGCATCCACGAGTAGGGCCGGTTGGCCACCGGCAGGTAGGTTGCGAGCAGGCCGACCCGGCTGACAGCATGCACGCCGCAGGTGCACCGCTCGGCCGGCGCGGCGTGTCCGGTCGGCCGCGTCTGCCAGGGCGCGAGCGGCGCGCGCCGGCGCACCTCGCACGCCGCGACCAGCTCCTGCCCGGGCTCCCACACCCTCGGCGAGATGTGGCTGGCGAGTCGCACCCGCCCGCCGGCCTCTGCCAGCGACCACACCCGCCAGCCGACGACCGGCCCGAGGTAGTCGGGGGCGACACTCACGGCGCCTGCGCCGGGTCCGGCTCCCTCTCCGGCCGGGGCAGCGGCGCCGGCTCGGGTCGCGGCTCGGGCGCTCGCCGGGGAACCGGGTCCTCGACGGGCTCGACCGTGTAGATGCGAAGTGGCTTCCCGATGTCCACCACCGCCCCCTTCCGTCTCGTGGCGCGAGCATCGATGGTACCCCGGCCGGGACGTCCGGGCACGTGAACGCCGACACGGCTTGACATGTTCTGGCAGGGCGGGTCTACTGGTTGGATGCGAGCTGCGCGACGCACTCGGGGGTTCCTGGCGGTGGCGCTCGTCGCCCTGCTCTGCGGCACCGTCTCATCGGCGTCCGCTGCGACGAACCTGATCTCCAACGGGACGTTCGAGGGCTCCGGCGCCGGCTCGCTCACGGGCTGGGCCGGAAGCAGCGGCACGCTCGCGCTCGTATCCGGGAACGGCGGCGGCTTCGCGGCCAGGCTGACCGCGAGCTCCGGCGCGTCGAGCACCTACGCCTACACGACGTCCAAGCCGGTCAAGTCGGCCACGGCCGGCACCGCCTACCAGCTCTCGGGCGACGTCCAGAGCAGCGTCCCCGGCCAGTCGGTGTGCCTCGTGCTGAAGGAGCTCAAGTCGGGCACGACGACGAGCGTCGCAAGCGCACAGAGCTGCCTCACGCCGACCGCGACGTGGCAGTCGATCCCGGCGGTCAACTACACCGTGAAGACGACGGGCGACTCGCTCACCGTGAACGTGCTCGAGAAGCCCGTCGTCACGGGCGCGAGCTTCGCGTTCGACAACATCGTCCTCGCCACCGGTTCATCCGGCGGCGGCGGCGGCGGCGACACTCAGCCGCCCTCGGTCCCGCAGGGCGCTGCGGCGACGGCGAACAGCGCGACGTCGGTGATGGTCTCGTGGTTGCCCTCGAACGACAACGTCGGCGTCGTCGGCTACGACGTCTATCGCGACGGATCGTTCCTGCGAACCGTCCCCGGGACGCAGACGTCTCTCACCGACCAGACGGTCCAGCCGAGCACGACCTACGCGTACACCGTCGACGCGTTCGACGCGGTGCCGAACACCTCGGCCCCGTCCGCGCCCGCGCCGGTGACGACACCGGCGGGCGGCGGTGGCGGCGGCGGGGGTGGAACCGGCCCGGCCGAGCCCGTCATCATCATCATGATGGAGAACAAGCACTACTCCGACATCGTCGGGAACTCCGCGGCGCCCTACATCCAGTCGCTGATCGCCCAGGGCACGCTCTACACGAGCTACGAGGCGGCGCCGGGCAGCCTGCCCGACTACCTCGCGAACACGAGTGGCCTCACAGGCTCGACGAGCGGCTCGAACAACATCTTCAACCAGCTGCAGACCGCCGGGGTGAGCTGGGGCGAGTACGAGGAGTCGATGCCGAGCACGTGCTACACCGGCGGCGACGTCGGCTCGTACAAGAAGCAGCACAACCCCGCGGTGTACTACAACGACATCACGTCGAGCTCGAGCGCGTGCGGGAACGTCCTGCCCTACACCGCCTTCGACCCGAGCCATCCGCGCGCATTCTCCTATGTCGTGCCCAACCGCGCCGACGACATGCACGACGGCGCGACCCGCACCGCCCAGATCCAGGCCGGCGACAAGTGGCTCTCAGCCAACGTGCCGGCGATGCTCGCGGGCGGCGCCGAGGTCATCGTCACGTGGGACGAGGGCTCGACGAGCGACGAGCATGTCGCCACGATCGCGATCGGCGGCACCGCCGCCGCGGGCGCGACCGACTCCCACGCCTACACGCACCCGGGCCTGCTCGCCGGCCTCGAGGACGCCTGGGGCTTCGCGCGCCTGAACGCGGCCGTCGGCGCGAACGCGCTGCCGATTCAGTAGCGAGGCTGGGCGAGGGCGCGCGGCGGGGCGCGTGGGGGCGGGCGGTGCACGGACGACCGCCCGGCCCGCGGTATCGTGCCGCCTCGTGTCGCAGCAAACCGTGGCGGGAACCGCGCGGGCCGACGTCATCCGGACGGTCGACCTGACGAAGGTCTACCCGGGCGGCGTCACGGCGGTGGACGGGCTCAACCTGACCGTCTGCGAGGGTGAGATCTTTGGCCTGCTGGGACCCAACGGCGCCGGCAAGACGACGACCGCGAGCATGCTCACGACCCGTGTGATCCCGACGTCCGGCGAGGCGTTCGTCGGCGGCGTCGACGTCGTGCGCCACCCGGCGATCGCCAAGCAGCTGATCGGCGTCGTGCCACAGACGAACACCCTCGACCGCGCGCTGACCGTGTGGGAGAACCTGTACTTCCACGGCCGCTTCTTCGGAATGGGGGCGGCCGCCTCGCGCGCCGCCGCCGACGACCTGCTCGTGAAGTTCCACCTCACCGAACGGGCAAAGGCGCCCGTGATGGCGCTCTCGGGCGGTCTCGCGCAGCGGCTGATGGTCGCCCGCGCGCTGCTGCACAACCCCGCCATCCTCTTCCTCGACGAGCCGACGGCCGGCCTCGACCCCCAAAGCCGGATCGGCCTGTGGGAGATCGTCTCGAGCCTGCATGCCGCCGGCCAGACCGTCGTGCTGACGACGCACAACATGGAGGAGGCCGACCAGCTGTGCGACCGCATCGGGATCATGGATCGGGGCAAGATCCTGGCGCTCGGCACGCCCGAGGAGCTGAAGCAGTCGGTCGGGGCCGACACCATCGTCACGGTGAACACCGACGGCGACATCGCCGCCCTGGCGGCGCACCTGAACGAGCACGTCGCCGGCGCCGATTCGGCCACCACCCTCGACGGCTCGGTGCAGCTCGCGGTGCGCGGCACCGACCGCGTGCTCCTGCGCGTGATCGCCGCGGCCGACGACGCCGGCTTCGTCGTGCGCGACGTGCAGGTGGCGCCGCCGTCGCTCGAGACCGTCTTCATCAACCTCACGGGTAAGGAGCTACGCGACTGATGGCAGCGACCACGGCACCCCCGACCGACCTGTTCGCGACCCGTTCGACCGTGAGCTCGAGCCGCATCGCCTTCGCCGCCCTGCTGCTGCGCGACCTGGTGGTGCTGCGCAAGCGCCTGCGCGAGTTCATCCCGCGCACGATCGTCCAGCCGCTGCTCCTGTGCTTCGTCTTCCTCTACGTCTTCCCCACCATCGGCACGGGCGTCGGCGCCGGCGGAGGCGCGGCGGGCGAGTCGGAGTTTGCGACGATCCTGGTCGCCGGCGTCGTCGGCCTCTCGATCATGTTCCAGGGCATCCAGGCCGTTGCCCTGCCGATGGTGCAGGAGTTCGGCTACACCAAGGAGATCGAGGACCGCGTCCTGGCGCCGCTGCCCGTGTCGCTCGTCGCGATCGAGAAGGTCGTCTTCGGCGCCATCCAGGGCCTGCTCGCGGCGGCGATCGTGTTCCCGATCGCGGCGGTCGTCCACGCGAGCCAGATCCACATCAACCTGCAGGTGCACTGGCTCGTGCTCGTCACCCTGCTGCCGCTCGCGTGCGTCACCACGTCGGCGCTCGGGCTCACCTTCGGCACGATCTTCGACCCGCGCACCGTGCCGCTTTTGTTCGGGATCATCATCCTGCCGCTCACGTTCCTCGGCGGCACGTACTACGCCTGGACGACGCTCGCGCCGGTCACGATCGGCAACGTGCACTGGCTGCAGATCGTGGTGCTCGTGAACCCGCTGATCTACATCAACGAGGGCTTCCGGGCGGCGCTGACGTCGTCGGCACACATGTCACTGTGGGCCGTCTACCCGGTCCTCGTCGGCTTCAGCGCGCTCTTTCTGTGGGTGGGCACGAGCAACTTCAAGCGCCGCGTCATCAGCTGACCGGCCGGTTCGGACCGCGATCATCTAGGCTGCAGGTAGCGCCGCGGGAAGTCGCTGGTCCGGCCGGACGTTCCGCCCTCCCGGCGGAGTCTCCCCATGAACCAGTTCGATCCCGAGGACTACCCCCTGCGCCCAACCGTGCGCCGCCTCTCCCACCTGTGGTGGGAAGAGCGGCGGCTGGTGCTCATCGGCCTGGGGTGCGCGCTCGGCTACACGACCCTCACGCTGTCCGTGTCGGTGCTGATGCAGCGCGTGATCGACAACGCCATCGTGCCCAAGCACCCGAGTGCGCTCTGGCCCTACGTGATTGCGATCCTCGCGATCGCGATCGTCCGTTTCTGGGTCAACTTCACTCGCCGATACGCCACTGCGCGCGTGGGCGTCCGCCTCGAGGCCCGCCTGCGGGAGCTGCTCTACGCCGGCTACCTGCGCTTCCCGCGGGCGTTCTACGACCTGCACCCGACCGGGCAGGTCGTCTCCCGTGCGACGAACGACCTCTTCCCGATCCGCTACTTCATCGGCTGGGGCGTCGTCCAGGGCTTTCAGAGCGCCATGATGATCACCGGGGGAGTGATCATCATGGCGCTTGTGAACCCGCGGCTGACGCTCTACTCGGCCGTCGCCACACCGCTGATCGCGTTCGTCGCCTGGCGCTTCGCCCACCTCGTGATGCCGATCTCGCGCAACGTGCAGGCGGCCAAGGGCGACGTCACCGAGGCGGCCGACGAGGCGGTCGTCGGCATCGAGATGGTGCAGGCGTTCGGGCGCGAGGACGACGTGCGCGAGCGCTTCGGCGGCAAGGCGACCGGGGTGCGCGACATGGTCGTGCGCCAGGCGGGCGTGGAGGCCACGCATCTGCCGGCGCTGTTCTTCTTGCCCTCGCTCTCGATCGCCACGGTGGTGTTCTTCGGCGGCCGCGACGTCATCAACGGGCAGCTGACCATCGGCCAGTTCGTCCTCTTCAACACCATCCTGCTGCAGCTGACCTGGCCGCTCGAGGCGCTCGGATGGATCCTGAACCTGGCCCAGCGCGCGATCGCCTCGGCCGGGCGGACGTTCGCGTGGCTCGAGGAGGTGGAGTGCCTGCCCGAGGCCGAAGAGCCGCGCTCCCTGCCGGCCGGAGGCCTGTCCGTGCGCTTCGAGGGCGTCCACTTCGCCTACCCGGGCGAGGAGGAGGTGCTGGCCGGCGTCGACCTGGCCCTCGACGAAGGCGAGATCGCCGCCGTGTGCGGCGAGACCGGGGCCGGCAAGAGCACGCTCCTGAACCTCCTGCCGCGCTTCTACGACCCCACCGCCGGCCGCGTGCTGATCGGCGGCGTCGACCTGCGCTCAGTCGCGCTCGCGGAGCTGCGCGCCGCCGTCGCGGTGATCACCCAGCGGCCGATCCTGTTCTCGATCACGCTGCGCGAGAACCTCACCGCCGGCCGCCCGGACGCGCCCTGGGACGAGGTCGAGGCGATGTGCCGGGCCGCGGGCGTGAGCGACTTCGTGCCCGACCTGCCGCACGGCTACGACACCCTGATCGGCGAGCGCGGCGTGAACCTCTCGGGCGGCCAGCGCCAGCGCGTCGCGCTCGCGCGCGCCCTGATCGCGGGCGCGCGGGTGATCGTGCTCGACGACCCGCTCTCGGCGGTCGACACGCACACCGAGCACGACCTGGTGTCGCGCCTGCGGCCGGCGATCGCGGGCCGCACCGTGCTCGTGGCGACGCAGCGGCTCTCGACGCTCGCCCTCGCCGACCGCGCGATCGTGCTCGCCGGCGGACGGGTTGTCGAGGACGGCCGCCCGGACGACCTGCTGGCGGCCGGGGCCACGTTCGCCACGCTCTTCGGGGATGAGATCGGTGTCGGCTAACCGCACCGGCCTCAGCCGCCTCGGCCGCTATCTGTCCGGCCGCTGGCTCCTCGTCGCCGGCCTGATCGTGATCGCGACGGGGAGCGCGGCGGCGCAGGCGGGCGGTTGGCTGCTCGTCCGCGTCGCGATCGACGACGGCATCGCCAAGGGCGACGAGCACACCCTGACGGTCGTCGTCGCAATCTACCTGGTGGTGAACCTGCTCGGATGGCTGTGCCAGCTCGTCCTGATCCGCGGGCTCGCCCGGGTCGGGCAGGGCATCGTCCTCGGCCTGCGCCGCGACCTGTTCGACCACCTGACGTCGCTCTCGCTGCGCTACTTCTCGGAGCAGCGCGCGGGCTGGATCATCGCCCGCGTCACGAGCGACGTGGACGCGATCTCAGACGCGCTCTCGCAGGGCCTGCCGACGCTCGTCTCGAACGTCGTGCTGCTGCCGACGACCGTGATCGTGCTCTTCGTCGTCGACTGGCGCCTGGGCATCGTGGCGATGGTGATCCTGCCACCGACCCTGGTGCTCACGCGCTGGTTCCAGCGCAAGTCGGCGGTCGCACAGCTCGAGGTGCGAAACCGCATCGCCGCCGTCACCGCCCAGGTGGCCGAGTCCGTTTCGGGCATGGCGATCGTCCAGGCCTTCAACCGGGAGCGCCAGTTCCAGGGCCAGTTCGACGAGCTGAACGCCGAGAACCGCACCGCGAACATCTACGCGCAGAAGCTGTTCTCGGTCTTCTTCCCGTCGATCGAGCTCCTGGGCGCCGTCTCGACGTGCGCCGTGCTCGTGGTCGGCTCGCGCCTGCTGGCCGACGGCACGCTCACGATCGGGACGCTGATCACGGCGATCTACCTGCTCCAGCTCGTGTTCCAGCCGCTGCAGGAGCTCTCCGACGTCTACGGCCAGCTGCAGGCCGCGGCCGCGGCGATGGTGAAGGTGAGCTCGGTACTCGACGCGGAGCCCGACATCGGCGACCGGCCGGGAGCGGCGGCGTTGGGCCCGATCGCGGGCAGCATCGACCTCGACCACGTCCACTTCGCCTACGGCGACACCAAGGTGCTGCACGACATCGAGATCCACGTGCCGCCCGGCGGCTGCGTGGCGCTCGTGGGGCAGACCGGAGGCGGCAAGTCGACCCTCGCCAAGCTGATCGCCCGCTTCTATGACCCGGGCTCGGGGGCGGTGCGGGTCGACGGCACCGACCTGCGCGAGGTACAGCTCTCGAGCTACCGGCGCCAGCTCGGCGTGGTGCTGCAGGACCCGTTCCTCTTCTCGGGCACGATCGCCGACAACGTCCGCTTCGGCCGCCCCGAGGCGACCGACGCCGAGGTGGCCGAGACCGCGAGCGCGATCGGCCTCGACCGGCTGGTCGGGCGCCTGCACGGTGGGCTCGCACACGAGGTGCGCGAGGGCGGCGCAGGCCTCTCGGCGGGCGAGCGGCAGCTGATCTCGATCGCGCGGGCGCTGCTCGCCGATCCGCGCATCCTGATCCTCGACGAGGCGACGTCCAACATCGACCGCCCGACCGAGGTCGTGATCGAGCGCGCGCTCGACCGGCTCCTGCGCGGCCGCAGCTCGATCATCATCGCCCACCGCCTCGCCACCGTCCGCCGGGCCGATGTTGCGCTCGTGGTCGAGCGCGGCCGCATCGTCCAGCGCGGCGCGCCGGCCGACCTGCTCGCCGTCGACGGGCCGTTCCGGCGGCTCGCGAGCGGCCTCCGCACGGCCGAGCGGCCGGGCGCCCCGCCGCGTCGCCGCACGTCCGCGCCGGTGCCTGCACGCGGCCGCGGATAGGCGTACGATCGGGCCCGAGTTCGTGCCGAACGCGACGTGAACCACGAGGGCAGGAGGCCGGGGCCAATGGAAAACCACGGAGCTGAGAGCTACTACGTGCTCGGCGAGGGCCTGCTGACCGAGAGCGGCGGCGGCCGCCCGCAGACGCTCCCGGCCGAGGTCGAGGCGCTGACGGCGCCGTTCCGGTTCTCGCGGATGGGGCCGTCGGGGGCCGGCGAGCAGCTCGGCGATGTGACGCGCCGCAAGCTCGCCGAGGCGATGACGACCGGGACGAGCGCCGGGTCGCGGATCCCGTCCGGCTTCACCTACCTCGGCCAGTTCATCGACCACGACCTGACGTTCGACAAGACGAACGTCATGCTCGGCGTCGACGTCTCGCCCGTCGACCTGCTCCAGGGCCGCTCGCCGGTGCTCGACCTCGACTCGCTCTACGGCGCAGGGGCGCACGACCCCGGGTCGGCGCAGTACTACAGCGACGGCCTGCACCTGAAGATGGGCACGACGATCGCAAGCGGCGATCCGGCGTTCCCCGACTTCGACCTGCCGCGCACCGGCAAGGGCAACGCGGCGGCGCGGCGCAAGGCGCTCATCCCGGAGGCGCGCAACGACGAGAACCTGGCCGTCGCGCAGACCCACCTGGCGTTCATCCGCTTCCACAACCGCGTCTGCGACACGTTGCCGCCGTCGACGCCCGAGACGCAGAAGTTCACCCGCGCCCGGCGCAAGGTCAGCAAGCACTACCAGTGGATGATCCGCACCGACTTCCTGCCCCGCATCGTCGACAAGGCGATCGTGGACGACGTCTTCACGAACGGCCGCAAGCTCTTCGAGGTCGGCGCGTCGCCGACCCAGATGCCCACGATGCCGATCGAGTTCTCGGTCGCCGCGTACCGGCTCGGCCACAGCATGGTGCGTGCCGCCTACAACTGGAACAAGAATTTCGGCGACGGGGGCGGCACGCTCGACCTGCTGTTCCAGTTCACGGGCAAGAGCGGCGACCTCGGCGGCGAGGATCATCTGCTGAGCATCTGGATCGCCGACTTCCGCCGGCTGTACAACTTCGGCGAGGCCGGCCGCGAGGACCTGGTGGTGCCGGCGGCGAAGTTCAACCGCGCCCGCCGCATCGACACGCGCATCGTGCCGCCCCTGGCCGATCTGCCGACCGGCGCGATCGGCGACGCGGCCGGCCCGGACGGCGACGAGCGCCGCAACCTCGCCTACCGCAATCTGACGCGCGCGAAGATGGTGTCGCTCGCGACCGGCCAGCAGATGGCCACGTTCGCCGCGAGCAAGGGCGTGAGCGTAACCCCGCTCACGAAGGCCCAGATCCGCGACGGCAAGGGCGGGGCGACGCTCGAGGGCCTGACCAAGAAGCAGCTCGCGCGGACGCTCGACGACACGCCGCTGTGGTTCTACATCCTGCGCGAGGCCGAGCTCAACTCGGGCCGCCTCACGGGCGTCGGCGGGCGCATCGTCGCCGAGACGTTCCACCGCGCGATGGAGGGCAGCGCGTTCTCGATCGTCCGCGACCCGGCGTGGCGGCCGTCGCTCGGCCCCGACGTGGACACGTTCCGCATGGTCGATCTGCTGCTGTTCGCGTGCAACGGGAAGGCGACGCTGATCAACCCGCTCGGAAACTGAGCGTTACCGCCCGGGGCGCACCGGGTACCCACCGGGGATGGACGACCCGGACACAGCGACACAGGCGGCGCCGCGGCGCCGCTCGAGCCGCGCGATCGACAGCGTCAGCGACGTGCTGGGACATGAGCTGACGTTCGGGGCGATCGTCGTGTTCGACATCGCCATGCTGGGGGTGATCGCCGTCGTCGGGACGCACGATTACGCGCTCTTGTCCGCAATCGCGCTCGGTGTCTCGCTCCTCACCCTGATCATGGTCTGCGCGGTCCAGCACACGTCCAGCCGCGAGTCCAAGGCGCTCAACCTGAAGCTCGACGAGCTGATCCGCGTCTCGCCGGGCCGCAACGACCTGATCGGCGCCGAGGACGAGTCGCACCGCCAGCTCCACGACCGGGCGGCGCGGCTGCGCGAGCACCATCGCGCCGGCGACGCCGGATGACCGGCGGCGGTCAGGCCGGGAGCGTCCGCGCGAAGCGCACGACCCGGCCCCGCCCGCGCGTCCGCGGGGCGACGTCGAGCCGCGAGCACAGCCGGCGCAGCAGCGGGATGCCCAGGCCGGCCGCACCGGCATCGGGTTCGGCGCCGCGATCGGCGACGCTCACCTCGATCTCCGCAGCCGACGTGCGAAACGCGATCTCGACGCTGCCGCCCGAGAGCGGCGTGCGCTCCATCGCGGCGCCGCAGACCTCCGACAGGACGAGCTTCAGGTCGTCCAGGGCGGCATCGCTCAGCGCGAGCGACGCGCCGACGCCGGCGAGCGTGGTGCGGCAGACTGTCAGCATCCCGACGTCGGCCGGCACCACCAGCTCCGCGACAAGCTCCAGGTCGGCCGGCTCCATGCAATGGACCGTACCATCACGCTGAGACTCCCAAACACGCCCGCCCGCGGCGACATCGCGCGGGCCACCGTCGTCGCGCTGGCGGTCAAGGCGGGCATGGCCCCGCTCGCCGCCGACCGGGTCGGCGCCGCGGTCGCGGGCGCCGTCGGTGCGATCGCGGACGGGGAGGTGACGATCGTCGCCACCCTGGGCGAGGGCGCGACGGTGGTGCAGGTCATCGGCGGCGACGCCGGCCCGGTCGCGTTCACGCTCGAGCGCACGGCCCTGCGGCAGGTGTGACATGCGGAGGCCCGGGCGGGCCTCCGCATGCCGTTGCGGCGGGAAACGAGCCTCTAGACCAGCCGCAGGATCAGCACGATGATCAGGATGATCACCAGCAGGCCCACGATGCCGATACCCAGGCCGAGTGCAAGAACGGGCATTCAACGTCACCTCTCGTGTGGTCGCCGCAACGCGGGATCGCGGCGGCTCGGACACGTATGCCCCCCGGAGCGTGCTCGCCAAACGCGGCCACGGGCCCCCGCAGAACGCTTCCCGGCGAGTAAGATCGGCATCCGGAGTCCCCACGGGTTCCGGCCGCAAACGGCGCACGTCTGGAGACAAGGGGTCGTGACCATCGGCCACATCGGGGTGGAACCGGAAGGCGAGATCGTGGTGCTCGTGCTGCATGGCGAGCACGACCTCTCGACCGCGCCGGACGTGCGCACCGAGGTCGACCGCGCCGTCGGTTCGGGCCGCGACGTGATCGTCGACCTGTCGGCGACCGAGTTCATCGACTCGAGCATCCTCGGGGTGCTCGTCTCGGGCTACCGCGCCGTCAAGAGCGCCGACCAGGGCGACCGCACGTTCGCGGTGGTGGCCGAGCCGGGCGGCCCGGTGACGCGCCTGTTCGACCTCGTCGCGATCTCCGACCTGATCCCGGTGTACCCGAACCGCGCAGCCGCCCTCGCGGCCGTGAACGGGTCGGCCGGCTAGCTCGCCGGCGGCCGGTCAGCGCGGGCGGATGCGGGCGACGACGATGGCGATGTCGTCCTGCGGGTCGGTGTGCGAGAAGTCGACCACCGTCTGCTCGATCGCGTCGGCAATCTCGGTGGGCGTTCGGCCCGCGTGGGCCACGAGCAGCGCGCGCAGCCGCTCCTCGCCGTAGAGCTCCCCGTCGCCGCGGCGGTCGCTGACCCCGTCCGTCCACATCACGATCTGGTCGCCGCGGCGCAGCACCGTGCGGTGCTCGTGCGTCTGGATGTCGGGGAAGATCCCGAGCAGCGTCCCCGGCTGCCCCGGCTGCTCGACCGTTCCGTCGGCGCGGATGATGAACGGCAGCGGATGGCCGCCGGACGCGATCGTGACGTCGAACCCGTCCTCGACGGGGACGCCGTAGACATGGGCGACCGTGCAGAACTGGCCGCTGCCGGCGCGCTTCATCACGGCATCGTTCAGGGAGCGCATCACGTCGGCCGGGCGGTGGTCGGGCAGCGCGATCGAGGCGGTGCGCACGGTGTGGCGGGCGAGCGCCGTCAGCGCCGCGGCCGCGGCGCCCTTCCCGCACACATCGCCGATCGCAAGCCCGAAGCTGCCCTTGCCGATCTCCCAGAAGTCGTAGAAGTCGCCGCCGACCATGTTGTGCTCGCCCGCAGCGCGGTACCGGGCCACCATCTCGATGTCGGGCAGGTCGGGCAGCCGCAGCGGCAGCAGGCTGCGCTGCAACGTCCGGGCGATCTCCTGCTGCTCGGCGTACAGACGCGCGTTTGCGACCGCCAGCGCCGCGTGGGTCGCGAAATCCTCGGCAAAGGCGACATCGCGCTCGTCGAAGGTGCGGTCGGACTCCGCCGAGACGAGGATCAGCGCACCGAACAGCTGGCCGCGTGCGCGCAGCGGCACGGTCAGCGCCGAGCGCAGGCCGAGCTCGTCGAAGATCAGCCGCGTGAACTCGGCGTCCGGGGCGGCCGCCTCGACCATCGCGCGGGTCAGGCGCGGGGTGAGCTGCGGCCGGCCGGTGCGCATGACGAGCGCAACACCGGCGTCGCCGTCGGGATCGGTCGGATAGCGGCGGTTGAGCTCGAGCCCCAGCTCGATCTTGCGCGGATCGCTGTGCTCGAGCGCGACCGTGCGGATGCGGGTGCCGTCACGGATGTAGACCGCGCACCAGTCGGCCAGCCGCGGCACCACCAGCCGCGCGAGCCTCCGGAGGGCCTCCTCCGGGTCGAGCGACTCGGTGAGCAGGTCGGTGGCCTCGGCCAGGAAGCGGGCCTCGGTCTCGCGCCGGCGCGGCTCGGTCACGTCGACGAGCGTCGTCACCGCGCCGAGCACGTTCCCGGCCGCGTCAAGCACCGGCCGTGCGCTGATGTTGACGAAGCCGCGGGTGCCGTCCGCGAACTCGACGTCGATCTCCTCGCTCTCGACGACCTCCCCGGTGGCGAGGCTGCGCGCGATCGGCCAGTCTCCCACCTCGAACCGGCGCCCGTCGGGATGGAAGGCGACGTACGGGCTGACGTCGGTGATCGGCTCCGCCCCCGCCGGCGGTGCCCGCCAGATCTCGGTGGCGCGCGGGTTCACCGCGACGATGTGGCCGGACGGAGCCTCGGCGATCGCCACGCCGACCGGAAGCTGATGCATCAGCGCCTCCAGGCGCTGGCGCTCCGACTCGGCGGCCTCGAACAGCTGCGCCCGATCGAGCGCCTGGCCGTAGTGCTCACCGATCGTGATCATCACCGACCGATCGCCGCGCTCGAGCCTGCGCGCCGTGCGGAAGCGAAACGCGATCGCTCCCGTGACGCCGCGGCTGCCCCGCACCGGGATCGCGGCCATCGCCTCGCCGCCGGTCATCTCGGGCAGGTGCGGATACGCGCGGGCACGCTCGTCCGGCGACTCCAGGAAGACGGGCGCGCCGGTCAGCACCGCATCGCCCATCGGCGTGCGGACGCCGAGGTCGAGCCGGCTCCAGGCGCGCTCGGTCTCGGCGTCGAACCCGGCCATCCCGACCATGGCGAGGTCGCCGCCGTCGCGCGTCCGCAGCGCCGCGGCGACCGACACCGCGCCGACGACCTCGCGGCTGTGACGCAGGATGATCTCGGTCACGTCAGCCTGGGTCGCCGCCCCCGAGAGCGCGGCCGCGAGGTCCTCGAGGCCGCCCAGGCCCCGCCGCCAGGCCACCAGTTCGGCGATGTCGCGGACGAGGCAGGCGACGGCGGGCGCGCCGTCGGCGTCGGTCAGCGGGTGCAGGTCGACGGCGTAGCGGCGGGCGAGCGCGGCCGGGTCGTCGCCGCCGAGCTCGATGTCGTCGGCCACCGCACCGGTCTCGAGCGCACGCCGCACGGCCGGCTCGGGGATCCACGGAACCACCTCGGCGAGCGGCCGGCCGAGCTGACCCGGCTCGCCGATCCCCACCATCTCGCACCACGCGGCGTTCGCGCGCGTCACGCGCAGCCCGCCGTCCAGCACGAGCACTCCGACGGGCACGTGCTCGACCACCGCGTCCAGCACGGACGCCGCGATCCGGCTCGTGCCCCGCGCCGGCGCGTTCACTCGGATCCCCACCGCATCCCTGGGAATGGTAGTGCGCCGAGGAGGCCGCCTCGCACCGAACAGGTTTCGGCGGCCCGCCGCGCCGGGTACGGCGGCATGACACCAAAGGAGCCGCGATGTCCCGATACGAAAACGCGTTGACCACGACCGACCCGAGGCCGGACGAGCCGAACCCGCCGGCACCACCCCATCCTGATCCGCCCGCGCCGACGGCCGTGTTTACGATGAATCGCGATCGGGTACAGGGGGTCACGACGCTCGGCGCGGCGACCGGAGGGGCGATCACGTCGTCGCCGTGTGACCCGGCACGACGTCCGCATCGAGCACTGCGATCGGCCGGCAGCATCGCCGGCCACCGGCTCGACGCGCCTGGCCTCTGATCAGAGGCCAGGCGCGCGGCCATCCGTTTCGAATCCGATCACGAAGGGCGGTACGCACCATGGGCGACAAGCTACACGGCAAGGTCGAGCAGGCAACCGGCAAGATCAAGGAGAACGCCGGACGCGCCGGAGACGACGAGCAGCTGATCCGCGAGGGCAAGGGCGAGCAGGCCAAGGGCGACCTGCGGGAGGCGGCCGGGAAGGTCAAGGACGCCGCCCGCGACGCCGCGGGACGCTGAGACACGGATGGGCGCGGCCGCGACGCTCGGGTCGCCGCGACCGCTCTGACGGGCACGGTGCCACCGCTTCGCCTTCGCGGGCATGATTCCGCGATGGACGCCGCGCCAACGCCGCTCGCCTCGATCCACGGGCCGTCGTTCGACGACGGTGGCGGCGGAGCGGGGCGGGCGGCCGCGACCCGGGTCGCCCAGTTGGGCGGCGGCCTGCCGGCGCCGCTGCTCATGGTGGGGGCGATGCTCTCGTTCCAGCTCGGCGCCGCCGTCGCGACCGGTCTGTTCTCCCAGGTCGGCGTGCCTGCGACGGCGTTCCTGAAGAACGCTGTCGGCGGCCTGCTGCTCGTCGGCATCGCCCGCCCGAACCTGCGCCGGCCGCCGGCCGAGCTCGTGTGGCTCGCGGCGTTCGGCATCGAGCTGGCGCTGATGAATGTCGCCTTCTACGCGGCGATCCAGCGCATCCCGCTCGGGGTCGCCGTCACCGTGGAGTTCCTGGGGCCGCTGTCGGTCGCGCTCCTGCACTCCCGCCGGCTGCGCGACGTGCTGTGGGTGATCCTCGCCGGCGCCGGGATCGCGATCTTCGCCGGGCTGCCCGCGAGCGGCGCGATCGACCCCGCCGGCCTGCTCTTCGCCGTCCTCGCCGGGGCGGGATGGGCGTGCTACATCTTCACCGCCCAGCGGGTCGGCCGCGCCTGGGCCGGCAGCCAGGGCCTCGCCGCCGGCATGCTCGCATCGGCCGTCCTGCTCGCCCCGTTCGGTGTCGGCCGCGTGCGATCGGTCACAGCCGGCAGCGGTCTCGTGATCGTCGCTCTCGGCATCCTTTCGGCGGCGCTGCCGTTCTCGCTCGAGATGTCGGCGCTGCGCCGTCTCACCGCGCGCGCCTACGGCGTGCTCGCAAGCCTCGAGCCCGCGATCGCCACCGTGGTCGGCGTCGTCGCCCTGGGCCAGCACCTGCACGCCACCGCCGCGCTTGCGACGCTGCTCGTCGTGACCGCATCGGTCGGCGCGACCGTCGAGGGAGCGGGATGAAGCGGACACGCAGGGCGAGGCTGGGCCTCGACGGTCGTGTCGGCGACGCGTTCGACGCGGCGGTGTGCGCCCACCACCGCCGGCGCCTCGGCAAGCTCGGCAAGCACCCGCTGGAGAGCCCGCCGGGCGGGTTCGCCGACGACGCCTCGCCGGCGCGCGCCGGAAACCGCCTCGAGGTGCTGATCGACGGCGAGGAGGCGCTCGCGCGCATGGTCTGCGAGCTGCGGGCGGCGACCGCATTCGTGCACATAAGCGGCTGGTTCATGTCGCCTGACTTCGTCCTCCAGGACGGCCCCGACCCGGTCGTCCTGCGCAACCTGCTGGCCGAGCTCGCCCGCCGTGTCGACGTGCGCGTCCTGCTCTGGGCGGGCGCGCCGATACCGGTGTTCCGGCCGTCACGGCGCACCGTCCGCCGCGTGCGCGATGAGCTGCGCAGCGCGGGGCCGATCCGCTGCGTCCTCGACCCGCACGAGCGGCCGCTGCACTGCCACCACGAGAAGACGATCGTGGTCGACGGCCGGGTCGCCTTCGTCGGCGGCATCGACCTGACCGCAATGGCCGGTGACCGGCGCGATTCGCAGCGCCACGCACCCCGCGCGGAGGTCGGATGGCACGACGTCGCCGCGGTCGCGCACGGTCCGGTCGTGGCGGACGTCGCCGCGCACTTCGCGCTGCGGTGGCACGGCGTCACCGGCGAGCGCCTCCCGCCACCGCCACCGCCGGCGGAGGCCGGATCGTCGACGGTCCAGCTCGTCCGCACCGTCCCCGAGCGGGCCTACCCCGGCCTCAAGGGCGGCTCGTTCGGGATCCTCGAGACCTATGTGCGCGCGATCCGCTCTGCCACGAAGCTGATCTACCTCGAGTCGCAGTACCTGTGGTCGCCCGAGATCGTCCGGCTGCTTGCCGAGAAGCTGCGCCATCCACCGAGCGACCGCTTCCGCCTCCTGCTCGTCCTGCCGGGGAAGCCCTACGGCGGCGCCGACGACACGCGCGGGGCGCTCGCCGAGCTCGTCGCCGCAGACGGAGGCGCGGGCCGCGTGCTGGCGTGCGCGTTGTATGCGCCCGCGGGCCCGGTCGCCGACCTGATCTACGTGCACGCAAAGGTCGCGGTGATCGACGACCGCGTCCTGATCGTCGGCTCGGCGAACCTGAACGACCACTCGATGTTCAACGACACCGAGGCGGCTCTCGTCACCGACGACGCCGCCCTCGCGGCGGCGACGCGCCACCGCCTGTGGGCCGAGCACCTGGAGTGCGGTGAGGACGACGTCCGCGGCGATCCGACCGACCTGATCGACCGCCGCTGGCGCCCGCGCGCGGAGGAGCAGCTCGAGCGCCGCCGGCACGGGCGGCCGATGACGCACCGCGTCAGCCGCCTCGACGGCGTGTCGCTGCACTCGGCCCGGCTGCTCGGGCCGCTGGAGGGGCTCATCGTCGACGGCTAGGCGGGCGCGCCCGGCCGGAAGCCGGCCGACGCGACGAGCACGCGCACCGGCTCGAGGTCCGGGGTGACGCTCTCGCCCGCGCCGACGTGCGGGACGCGCTCACGCACCCAGGCGAGGGCGCGGGCCGTGTCGCGGCCGAGCGGCTGCGCGCCGCGCAGCTCGACCGCCTGGCAGGCGACGACGAGGCCGACCGCGAGCAGGTGCTCGCCGAGGTGCACCATCTCACCCGTGCGGCGGGCCGAGAGCGGTGCGAGCGAGATCCGGTCCTCCACCCCCTCGGCCTGGGAGGAGCTCGCGATCTCGGCCGAGACGGGGGCCGCGAGCAGCCGTGCCTCGGGCGCGAGCGCCTGCCCGGTCCACGCGAGCTCGGACAGCCCGTTCTCGTGGGTCGTCCCCGGCGCCTGGAGCCCGTCGGTGAGGCCGGACTGCGGCGCCTGCAGGAGTTTCACGAGCCGCTCGTTGGCACTGGTGAGGACGGGAGCAACAGCAAGCCGCACCACGTCCATCGCCTGGGCGAGCGGCAACATCTCGAAGTTCCCGACAGAGAGCATCCGCCCCTCCTCGACGAGCACGATCGGGTTCTCCTGGGACGCATTCAGCTCGATCCCCACCTGCCCTGCCGCGAAGTGAAGCGCGTCCCGCGCGGCGCCGAGGATCGGGGCCATGTTGCGGAACGAGAGCGGATCCTGCAGCCGGCGCGGCTCGGTGTCCCACAGGTAGCTGCCCGCGAGCGCCGTGCGCAGATCGGCCAGAGCACGCCTGAGGCCGGGATAGGGCCGCACCCGCCCAACGGCCTCGTGCAGCGGGCTCGGGTTGGCGGCAAGGGCCTCGAGGTCGAGCGCGCCGCACAGCGTCGCCGCGTCGAGCAGATGGTCGGCGTCGTGCAGCGCCAGGGCCGCGAGCGCCGACGAGAACGCGCTTGCGTTGACCATCGCCAGCCCCTCGCGCGCCTGCAGCGTGAAGCCGCCGAGGAGACCGGCCGCCAGGTCGGCCATGGGCGCGAGGTCGCCCTGACCGGGCGAGCCAAGCATCCGCACCCGCGGCTCCCGGCCCTCGTTGAGCGCAGCAACGACGAGCTCGGCGAGCTCGGGACGCACGCCGGGCGTCCCGCTCGCGAAGCTGTTGGCGAGGCGCACCATCGTCGCGCGCACGACGTCGCGCGGCGCGTCCGGCCCGACGGCGACACGGTGGTCGGCGATCAGGCGCCGGTTGAACTCGTCGATCTCGCCGGGGCCGACCCGAACGCGCTTGCGCACGCCCACGCCGGTCGTGACGCCGTACACAGGCGTGCCCGCGGCGACGACGGCGTCGACCACCGCCCGGCATGCGCGCATGTGATCGACGACCCCGGGGGCGAGCGCGACCCGATCGCCGTGCCGGGCGACGCGGACGACGTCCGCAACGGTCAACCCACGGCCGTCCAGCGCGATCGTCACGTGCCCGCGCCGGCCTAGATGTGGACGACGAAGATCAGGACGGCCAGCACCTCGATCGTCAGCACCAGCGCGCACGCCGTCGCCCACACGCGCAGCAGCCGGCGGCGCTCGGGCAGCCGTTCGCCGCGCAACATCGAGAGCGCCACGATCAGCCCGATCAGACGGCCGGCGGGGAGCAGCACGGTGAGCGCCGTCGCGCCGCCGATCTGCCCGCCCGTGTACGGGCCGGACGGGGCGGCGAGCGGGGCGGGCGGGCGCTCGGCAACGGCGGCCGCCGGCTCCGCGGGCAGGTTCGCGACGACGCGCTCGAGGTCGTGGACGGTCCGGGCCGTGTGGGCGGCGCCGGTCAGCGCGTCGAGCTCCTCGACGGTCAGCCTGCCCTCGACATGGGCGTCGGCCAGGCGCGCCACCGCGCGTTCGCGGTCGGCCGTCGAGGCGAGCGTGGACTCGTCCATCGCCGCATAGTCTGCCAGCTAGAGTCTCGGGCGTGAGCGCCCCGCGAAGCAGCATTCGTGTCTGAGACGCCGTGGGGACGGCCGCTGCGCGGCCGCCTGGACGAGCATGTCATCACGAGCGCAGTGCTGGCGGGAAACCCTCTGGGCGATCCGCACGACCGGCCGCTGTGGGTGTACACGCCGCCAGGCTACGACGACGACCCGGCGCGGCGCTATCCCGCCGTCTACGTGATCCAGGGGTTCACGGGCCAGATCGACATGTGGCGCAACCGCAGCCCGATGCGCCCGCTCTTCACCGAGAGCGTCGACGAGCTCTTCTGCGACGGCGAGACGCCGCAGTGCGTTGTGGTCTTCGTCGACTGCTGGACGTCGCTCGGCGGCAGCCAGTTCGTGGACTCGCCGGCCACGGGCCGCTACCACACGTACCTCTGCGACGAGGTGGTGGCGTGGGTCGACGCGCGCTACCGGACGCTGGCGGCGGCCGCGCACCGCGGCATTGCCGGCAAGTCGAGCGGCGGGTATGGGGCGATGATCACGCCGATGCTGCGGCCCGACCTGTGGGGCGGGCTGGCGACGCATGCCGGCGATGCGCTCTTCGAGGCCTGCTACGCCCGTGACTTCGCCCCGTGCGCCCGGCTCCTGCGCGACAACTACGGTGGGTCGATCGACCGCTTCCTGGCCGACTTCCGCAGCCGGCTCGCGTTCACCCGTGCGGGCGACGACATGCTGCTGAACACCTACGCGATGGCCGCCTGCTACTCGGCCGACGCCGACGGCAGCGTGCGACTGCCGTTCGATCCCGCCACCGCGGCGCTCATGCCCGACGTCTGGGAGCGGTGGCTCGCGTGGGACCCGGTGCGGATGGTGCCCGGCCACGCAGACGCGCTGCGCGGGATGCGGGCGATCTACATCGACGCCGGCACGGGCGACGAGTTCTATCTCGACCTGGGCGCCGAGGCGTTCCGTTCGGCGCTCGCCGGGATCGGCGTCACCGATGTCCACTACGAGCTCTTCGACGCCACCCACATGAACATCGGCTACCGCTATCCGATCGCGCTGCGCTACCTAGCCGAGCGGCTCGCTGCATAGCCGCCGGCCCCCCGCCCCTCACATGGAGGGACGGAGGGCCGCACGATCTGCGTGGCTAGCTGGTGACGGCGTTGAACTGCACGGCCGGGACGTACCCGGTCCAGCAGCTGCCGCCCGCGGCGTCCAGGTTGAAGTCGCCGGGGACGAACGGGGTCCCGCAGCTATTCGGGGCATACCGCGTGTCCCAGAAGAGCCCGCTCGGGAAGCGCTGATGGCCGACGCGCACCTTCGGTGCGAGCCCGACGTTCAGCGAGTCCTGCGGCGAGTTCGAGCCGTGCAGCGGGTCAGGCCCGCTGTTGTCGGAGTTGTACGACACGCCCCACACAACGTCCGTGGGCAGCTTGGTCTTGAGCCCAGACAGCGTGAAGGTGACGTTGTGCGCGAGGCCGTTGAAGCAGCCATGGCCGTTCTTGAACCACTCGCCCACCGAAGCGCCGGTGCAGTGCGTGCTCGCGGACGGCCGGTAGGGGACCGCGAACGTCTTTGTCACGGTGAGCAGCAGGCCGCCGGGAGTCGTCTCCCCGGAAATGGAGTCGGTCGTGCTCGCCTTGTAGATGTTCAGCGTGATCGGCGTCGGGAACGTCGCTCCCGGCGTCGTCACGCAGTCACCGGTGTTCCAGCCGCCGGACTGGCACGCCCAGTCGCTCATGGTCACCGTGACCGACTTGA
Source organism: uncultured Actinomycetes bacterium (assembly GCA_963825325.1). Taxonomy (GTDB): domain Bacteria; phylum Actinomycetota; class Thermoleophilia; order Gaiellales; family JAICJC01; genus JAICJC01. The sequence continues at coordinate 1,213,693 of CAWGSU010000004.1, read as the reverse complement.
TCTTGGCGACACGGCGCAGGAGCACCTCGTCGCCGATCTGGTTGAAGCCGTATGCCTCGACGCCCAGGCTGGGGAGGTTCGGCGCTCCCGGCTGGGTGCTCGTGTAGAGCACGGACCGCGGCACCGTGTTCGCGCTTGCGCTCGCTGTCGCAAGGCCCAAGAGCGCCGCGACCGCAAGCAGGGGTACGACAAGTCGTCGTATGTGCACTTCGTCTCCTTTGTGGCGGGTTCGGTTGCCCAGGCTGGGAACCCTGACCAGCTCGGCCAGTATCGTACACCGATTTGACTCGACTTGTGCCAATCGGAACTTCAAGCCTTACACCCGGCCGGAAATCCGATTGCGCCGTTTCTCCGTAGCGGTGGAGGATGACGGCGGGTGTGGCGACCATCGACGAGCTCGCATTGCTCGACTGGAGGCACGAGGTGTTCGCGCTCTATGCCGGCGTGCGCGCGAGCGCCGACCCGGCAGCGGCGTGGAAGATGTGGCGGCGCACACGCGACCGGCTCTTCTCCGACCACCCGCAGTCGCCGCTCCTGCCCGAGCAGCGGGCCGGCTTCGGCGGCCTCGCCCACCACGCCTATGATCCCGACGCGCGCGTGACGGCCGACGTCGTGCCCGCCGCGCCGCGGATGCTCGACATCCAGACGAGCACCGGCCCGCCGTACCGGTTCCGCCGGTTCGCCGCGGCCCGGTTCACGCTCGCCGGGGACGACCTCGAGCTGCCGCTCTACTGGCTCGAGGGCTACGGCGGCGGCCTCTTCCTGCCGTTCGCCGACGCGACCAGCGGGCAGTCGACCTACGGCGCCGGCCGCTATCTGCTCGACACGGTCAAGGGCGCCGACCTCGGCCACGACGACGGCCGTCTCGTGCTCGACTTCAACTTCGCCTACAACCCGTCATGCGCCTACAACCCGGCCTGGACGTGCCCACTGGCGCCACCAGGCAGCCGGCTGGCCGTGCCGGTTCGGGCGGGCGAGCGCATCTTTCCGGGCTGATCGCCCGCCGTCACCCGCCGGAGCCGGTCAGACCCCGTATCCTGCGCGTGTGCCGCTCTACCAACTCGCCGCCGACCTGCCGCAGATGCACGACGCCGTGCTGGTCGCCTCGTTCGACGGCTGGGTCGACGCCGCCGAAGCCGCATCGCGGGCCGTGGGCCACGTCGCCGGCGAGGGCCGCGTCGTCGCGACCTTCGATCCCGACGCCGTCTTCGACTACCGCTCGCGCAGGCCGGTGCTCGACGTCCAGGACGGGCGGCTCACCGAGCTCAGCTGGCCCGCGCTCGAGATCCACCACACGCGCGTGGGCCCACGCGACCTCCTGATCTTCGCCGGGGCCGAGCCCGACCTGCGCTGGCAGGAGCTCGCCGCCGACGCCGTTGACCTGGTCGCCCGGCTCGGCGTCTCGCAGTGGGTCAGCCTCGGCGCCGTGCCCGGGGCGGTGGCGCACACGCGGCCGGTGCCCGTCATGGTGACGGCCTCGCGCGACGGCCTGCTCGCGCCCAGCGAGACGCCGGGGCCGGAGGGCCTGCTGCGCGTCCCGTCGGCGGCGCTCTCGGTGCTCGAGATGGCCGTGACCGGGGCGGGCACGCCCGCGGTTGGCTTCTATGCCCAGGTGCCGCCCTACGCGAGCATCGGCTACGCCGCCGCGAGCATCGCCCTGATCGACCGCCTCGCGCGCCACCTGGACACGCCCATCGCCGTCGAGGAGCTCCTCGACGAGGAGCGCCAGCAACACGCCCGCTACGACGCGGCGGTCGCCGGTGACGCGATGCTGCGCGAGACCGTGTCGCGGCTCGAGTCGGCAGCGGGCGATATGGGCGACGAGCCCCTCCCCTCGGGCGACGAGCTCGCCCGCGAGATCGAGCGCTACCTGCGCCGCCAGGGCGAGGGCGGCGAGACACCCTGATCCGCCCCGTCCGGTGACGTCACCACCGGAACGCGTAAAGCTGCACGTGAGGCGCTAGGCCGGGATGCGCGGCGGTGAGAGCAGCTCGACCGCGTCGAGCGCGAGCGGCGAGGCGCCCTGGAGCACCTCGAGCGCAACCTCGCGCCCGTCGGCGCGCGCCTCGGTGGCGCTGGCCGCGACGACGGTGAACTCCACCGTGACCTGATCCGTGAGCGCCACGCGCACCTCGGGATCCGAGTCCGGGACTCGATTCTCGACCATGGCGCGGATGCGGCTCTCGACGCCCACGGCCGCCGCGCCCGGAAGGTAGGCGGTCGCGGTCAGGCGGTATCTCGATACGGCCAACACGCGGCCATGCTGTCACAACAAGGTTGAGTTTGCGTTACGAGCACGACGGACGTTCGATAACACGTAAAGCAATGTGTTTATGTCACACCGGCACGGAGGCACGGTCGGCGTGCGTGAGGTGCGCGAGCAGCGCGTCGACCACCCGCGGGTCGAAGTCCACGCCGGCCAGCTCGCGCAGGCGCTCGCGCGCGGCATCGGGGGTCATCGCGGCCTGGTAGCTGCGCTCCTCGCACATGGCGTGGTAGGCATCGCAGGCCAGGATGATGCGCGCGCCGAGCGGGATCGCCTCGCCGGCCAGCCCGAGCGGATAGCCGGTCCCGTCCCAGTGCTCGTGACAGGCGCGGATGAGGGCGGCCGCGCCCGCGAGCGCTCCCACCGGCTCGATGATCTCGGCGCCGAGCGCGGGATGGGCGTGGATCAGGCGCCAGCCCTCGGAGTCGAGCGGCCCCCGGTTTCCGAGCACGCGCTCGGGCACGCCGATCTTGCCCAGGTCGTGCAGCGCGGCCGCAAAGGCGAGGTCGCGCAGATCCTCGTCGCGGACGCCGAGCGCCCGGCCGACCTCGGTGCAGTCCGAGGTGAGCCGGTCGGAGTGCTCCGCCGTCGCCCGGTGGCGCAGCGCAAGCGCGCGGCCGAGGCAGGCGACGATGCCCGACAGCGCCTCGCGCTGGGCCGACAGGAGCCGCTCGTTTGCGAGCGCGAGCAGGGCCTGGTCGGCCACCCCCAGGAGCAGCGCCTCCTCGGCGGCGTCCGGGGCGGCCTCGCGCTCGACCACGAGCAGCGCGTGGTTGCCCTCGCGCTCGCCGATCGGCACGATGCCCGCGAGCGGCCCCCGCACGAGCGCCGGTGCGTCCTCGCGCCGGAGCACGCGCAGCCGCCGCGACGCGATCAGGTCGGCCGGCAGGGCGCCGGACGGAACCCGCGTGCCGAACGGCGGCCGCCTGCGGGCGGCGAAGCCGTGGGCCGAGGCGAGGATGAACCCGTCTCCGTTCGAACGCCAGGCCGACACGCCGTCCTGCGGCACAAGGCGGGCGACGGCGAGCGTGAGCAGATGCAGCACCCGCTCCTCGCCGTGCTCGAGCGACAGCGCCTGGCCGAGCTCGACGAGTGCCCTGCCGGTGCGGGCGGCGGTGCGCTCCTCGGTCACGCGCCCGGCCTGTGCGGCGGCGACGAGCGCGGTGTCGCACGCCGTGGCCAAGAACAACACCTCGTCTTCGGTGGCCGGATCGCGGCGCGCGCACACAACGACCCACCGCGGCGACCCCGGAGCCGAATAGCCGAACCCGCCGGCGAAGTGCTCGCCGCTGCGCACCGCGGCGATGCGCGGCGCCACGGGAGGCTTCATCACGCCGCGCTGCGCCCACGTGTGGTTGCGGCCGGCCAGGTGCTCGTGCACCAGCACGCCGTCGAGCCGCAGGCGCTCGTACAGCTCCCCGGCGAGCACGTCTGCAATCGCGCGCTGATCGTCGGCCGCCGCAAGCGCGGTCAGAAACTCGCCCGTGAATCGAAGCGGGGTGACCGCCACGTCGCCCACCATCGGCCTAGGCTAGCACTTGCCGCAAAATGCGATGAATTGCACACCGGCACCGGTGGCGGCCACGGCGATCAGGTTTACGAGATATGAGACGGCGTTCGCGCGGATGCCTTCCAATTCCCTGTATTTGCAGGCACCCCGGCCGGCGACCGCCGCGCGGGTATCCGTGACGCCTCGGCCCAGCGTCGCGCAGGTCACTCGCGCACCGCTGCCGACCGCGATATGATCGCGCCCGACTGGAGTGTGCTTCCAGTCGATGTCAGGGGGTGGAGGCGCAGCTTGACGTGTTTTCGAGCTGCGGTACGCTGGAAGTGATTGACATCTCCGGCTGAAGGTGGACGTGGGGAGATCGAGAACAAGCAGTGGGCGACGTGTGCTCGCGGCTGCATGCGCAGCGGCGGCGCTCATGAGCATCGGCGCGACGGCGGCGTACGCAACGACCCCGTCGCCGCCTCCGCCACCGCCTTCGGGCGGCGGTGGTGGTGGCAGCACGCCGCCGCCGGCGAGCACGCCCCAGTCCACGCCGACCCCTCCGCCGGCGGCCGACACCCAGGCTCCGGGCCCGGTCGGGCACCTGCACGCCAACACCAAGGTGCCGGGCCAGATCACGCTCACATGGTCGAACCCGGGTGCGTCCGACCTCGCGCACATCGTGGTGCGGCGCGGCTGGCAGACGTGCCCCACCTCGCCGCAGACCGGCATCCCCGTCGGCGGAACGACGCTGCGCCGCAGCCAGGTCGACCGCAAAGCGGTGAACCGCTCGGCGTACTGCTACGCCGTGTTCGCCGTCGACGGCAGCGGGAACGTCTCGCGGTACGCGCGCACCGGCCTGATCACGAACCACGGCGACACGACCGCACCCGGCCCGGTGACCGGCCTCACCCCGACGGTCAATTCCCACGGCCAGCTCGTGCTGTCATGGAGGAACCCGGTGCGCGCGGGCGTCGCGTTCATCCTGGTTCGCCGCGGCGTCTTTCCCAAATGCCCGACCGGCCGTGCCGACGGCACCGCGATCGGCGGCACCGCGGTGCGCACGTCGCAGGTCGACGCGACGGCGAAGCCCGGCGTCAAGTACTGCTACCAGGTCTACACCGTCGACGCCGCGGGGAACGCCTCGACCGGCAACAGCGACGCGAGCGCCGCCAAGCCGGCCCCGCACGTGCACACGACGCGGGCGCCGCAGACCCATACGAGCTCGTCGTCGGGCGGCGGGCTCACATCGATGCTCACGCGGATGGTGGCCGTCGTCGGCCTCCTGATGCTGCTCGCGACCGCGGCGGCGACACTGCTCGCCCGCCGGCGCACGCACACGTCGGCCTACATGCCCGCCGCCCGCGAGGCCGCGCCGCGGCTGGCGATGACCGGTGTTGCCCCGGCCGCACTCGTGATCCCGGCGCTGCTCGTGTTCGGCAGCTGCGCCGCGATCGTGCTCGTCCTGCTCAACCTCTGATCCGAAGGGCCCACCCATGCGCCGTGCCGGCATCGCTCTGATCGCTCTCGCGACTCTCGTCGCCGCCCTGTCCGGCGGGTCGGGCGCGCTCGCCATCACGAACGGGCCGCTGTCGGCGGCCCCAGACCCCGTTCCGTTCAACACCGAGGCGCTGGGAATCACGACGCCGTCGCAGACCGTGACGCTCACCAACACCGGCTCGAGCGCCGTCAACATCAGCGGTGTGAATCCCAGCAATGACTACGCCACGTCGAACGACAACTGCACCGGTGCCTCCCTCAATCAGAACGACACCTGCACGGTCGATGTCGCGTTCACGCCGCAGTCGGTCGGGTCGGACGACGGCACGCTGACGATCTCGGACGACGATCCCGGATCTCCGCAGGTTCTCGATCTCCACGGGCAAGGTGTCGCCAACCAGTTCTCGCTGACCACGCCGGCGGACTTCGGCTCCATCGTGGTCGGCCAGACCTCGGCCGAACAGAGCATGACGGTCACGAACAACACCGACTACACCGCGAACCCGACCGGGCCGGGCATCACGGGCGCCAACGCGGCCGACTTCGGAATCAGCTCGAACACCTGCGGTGGGAGCATCGGCGGCGGCGGGACGTGCACGTTCAACGTCAACTTCTCGCCCAGCGGCACCGGCGGCGAGCACGCCACGCTGAACGCCGGCGGCCAGTCGGTGGCGCTGTCGGGCACCGGCACCCAGGCGAACGCCAACGTCAGCCCGAGCAGCATCGCGTTCGGCAGCCAGCCGGTGGCGACGAACTCGGGCACGCGCAACATCACCCTCCAGAACACGGGCACCGCCCCGCTCACCTACGGCACCATCAGCTTCAGCGGCGCCAATACCGGCGACTTCGCCGTATCCGACACCGGCTGCCAGGGCGCCGTCCTGCAGCCGAATGCCCAGTGCACGATCACGGCGGCGTTCGTCCCGACCGCGACCGGCGCCCGCTCGGAGACGGTCACGGTGCACGACAGCGACCCGAACAACCCCACCCAGACGGTCAGCCTCTCCGGCACCGGCACGCCGTCGTCGGTCGGCTTCACTCCCGCGAGCGTCACGTTCGCGAACCCCGTGATCGCCGGCCTGCCGTCGCCCGTCCACAACGTCACGATCACCAACACGACCAACAGCAACCTGCCGATCTCGACGGTCACCCTCAACGGCGCCAACTTCAAGAGCTTCATCCGCAGCGCCGACACCTGCTCCGGCCAGACGCTCGCGCCGAACGCGACCTGCACGATTCACGTCGAGTTCGCGCCGACGGCGGCGGGAAACCGCACAGCGTTCCTGCAGGTGAACGACACCGGCCCGATCGCGCCGCACAGCCACGAGGTGACGCTGAGCGGGAAGGGCATCTTCCCGAAGAACGCGAAGGCGGTGCACGCCTCGGTCGGCTGCAGCAGCGCCAGGTTCACATGGGTGTCGCCGACCGCGACCCGCTTCGCCGGCGTGCGGATCGTGCGAAACCGCCTGCACTTCCCGGCGAACGCCGCCGACGGGACCCCCGTCCGGCGGTCGAGCGGCGTCGCGACCAACTCGGGCCTCAAGCACTTCACCACCTACTACTACCGCGTGTTCGCCACCTACCACTCGAAGACGCGCCCATCGCAGATCAACTACTCCGCGGGCGTGCGCTTCAAGCTGCGCACCGGCGAGATCTGCACGCCCCAGAACGGCGCTCGCATCCGCAACCTGACGCCGCGGTTCACCTGGCTCGCGCACTCCACCCAGGCGGGCTACGCATTCGTGCTCCAGCGCAGCGGCGACTCGATCATGACCAGGTACACCCCCAGGACATTCTGGAACCTGTCGTCGTCGTGGCGCGATCACGGCCGCACCCACCGGCTCGTCCGCGGCGCCACCTACACGTTCTTCCTGTTCGCCTACCCCAAGTCAAACCCGGACGGGGTCCTGATCGGGCAGATGACGTTCACGGAACGGCGCTGAGGCGGCCGGTCACGGCGGCCGGTAGCCGAGCGCAACCGACGTGAAGAAGATGATCTGGGCGGTCGGCGCGAACACCACGTAGGCGCGGTGCCACGACTCGCGCCGCAGGCCGATGTCGGCCATCACGAACACGAGCGGGAACGCGACCAGGCCGAACCGGCCGACCGACTGCAGCACCGACGAGAGCAGCGGCATCGCGAACACGCCGCAGACGAACAGCACGTCCTCGGCGCGGTTGGCGCGGAAGCGCTCGCGCCGGATCAGCGGGACGAGCAGGGCGAGGTAGACGATGACGGTCAGCCCGCGGGCGAGGAAGAACACGTCGCGGGTGGTGGCGAAGCGCCAGAACTGGTCTCCCAGGCTGATCAGGGGGAACGCCGGATGGCCACCCCACTGCGCCTGCACGTGCACCATGCCGAGCGGGTCGCCCACCGCGTGCTGCAGCCAGGCGGCCTGTGCGCAGAACGCGGCCACGGGGGACGCGGCCAAAAGCCACGCCGACACCGTCCGCCGCCGCCACGCGCGCAGCACGAGCGGCGGCACCAGGGCGAGGCCGGTCACGCGCGTGAGCCCTGCCGCGAAGCCGAGCGGGACGGCGGCCAGATCGCGCTCGCGGTCGGAGAGCACGAACATCCACACGGTCGCAGCCAGAAACGGGCCCTCGCTGTAGGCCATCGCCAGGGCGAACGCGTACGGCGAGAGCACCAGGTAGAGAATGCTCCGGCGAGCGTGTTCCTCGGACAGGCGGTCGCGCGCGAGCACGTAGAGGCCGAGGAGCGCCGCCAGCACCGCCAGGTTCGCAACGACCAGCGCCGCGACGGCATCGCCGACCATCGCCGTCTCGCGCACGGCCCGGATCGCCAGCGGGTAGAGCGGGAAGAACGCCTCGACCTTGCCGTGCCGGTAGCCGACGTGCGAGATGCGGATGTAGAAGACGGAGTCCCAGCCGGTGACCGCCCGCACCCACGTCGTCTGCCACGGCTGCAGCGCGCGGTGCCACCCGAGCTCGGCCGTGAGCAGATACCCCAGGCTCAAGACCGCGACGCGACTGGCCGACCACACGACGAGCACGCGCCGCCACATGAGGCGGTATCGTACTGAGCGAGGTGGGTGCGCGTCCGTGCACCCGACCTCGCACCCGGGAGAGGTGGCCGAGTGGCTGAAGGCGCCCGCCTGCTAAGTGGGTCTGGGGGGTAAACCTCCAGCGAGGGTTCGAATCCCTCCCTCTCCGCTAATGAGACTATGAGCGCATCTCGACCGTCACCGGAGGAGCAGCGGTTCATCGGCGGAATGCGAGTATCCCTCACGGGGCGCACGCTCGAAGGATGGTCGTGGGCGGATATGGATTGCGCGAACGCAACTCACCCGCTCGCGGAGTTGGTCGTCGACAAAGACTCGATCCGAGTCCGCCTCCGCTACAGGTGGATGCGACGGCTCCTCGGACGACTGTGTCCGGCAGTCGAGATCAACCTAGAGGGGTCGCGCGCGCGACCCACCGGCAGGACGATGATGACGCGGGGTGTCATCCTGAACGGAACAGCCGGAGGCGATCACCGCTCCGTCATCTTCTGGTGCAAGAAGCCCACACAGCAACGGCTTCTTGACCTGCTAAGGCAACGCGGCGTTACGACGGGATAGGCGTCTCGACGCTCCCGCCTCCGTGCCAACAGGCCCGAAGGCTGGGGGTGGAAAACTCGGGTGCGCAGAGGTGTAGAGCGCCCCCAGGGGAGGACGCAACCCCGTACCCCACGGTTATTTGAAGCACTCCCCGCTTCTGCGACGCGACTCGACGCGCCCGGCATCATGGCTGTACACTCGCGCGCGCCGTGAACGCCACGTCCGCCCGACGATCGCCGGCCGCACGGCGCGGGTTCTACTCGTCACCGCCGGGTGCGGCGAGGGTGCGGCGGGCGACCGACGTGCTGCTGCTCGCGGCCGCGCTCCTGGGAGCGTTCGCGCTGATCACGGCGCAGCCGCCGACGCCACTCGAGCGCGCCCTGCTGCGGTTCCTGGCGGTGTTCCCGACCTGGATGACGCCCGCCTGGGGTTTCCTGATCGGCGTCGTCGCCCTGTGGACGGTCGTGATGATCGTGGCGCCGCTCGTCTCGCGCCGTCCCCTCATCACCCTCGAGGCGCTGCTCGCAATCGTCCTCGCCCTCGCGCTCGGCCTGCTCGCGGCGCGGCTCGCAACCGGGAGCTGGCCGAGCTTCGACGATGCGGCCGGGCTGACGACCCACCGCCAGTTCCCCGCCGTACGCCTGGGGATCGCCGCCGCCGTCATCGCGGTGGCCGACGCCCACCTCGCCCACCCGCTGCGTGTCACGGGCCGCTGGATCCTCCTGCTCGGCGCGGCGGCGGCAATGCTCGCCGGCAGCACCGACGTGACCGGGACGGCCGCGGCGCTCCTGATCGGCCTCGCGGCCGGAGCCGCTGTCCGGCTGGCACTGGGGACTTCCGCCGGCCGGCCGACCGTCGCCGACGTGTCCGCGGCGCTCGCCGACTTCGGCATCGCGGCCACGGGCCTCGAGCCCGCCGAGGGGCAGGCGGCCGGAGTGTTCCTGGTGCACGGGCGCGATGCGGACGGCGCGGCGCTCGAGATCAAGGTGTACGGCCGCGACGCGTACGACAATCAGCTCCTGGCCAAGGTCTGGCGGACGCTCTGGTACCGCGACGGCGGCCCGACGGTCGGCCTGACCCGGACATACCCGGCCGAGCACGAGGCGTTCGTCACCCTGCTCGCCCGCGAGGCGGGCGTGCGCGCCGTCGAGGTCGTCACCGCGGGCGTCACCGCGGCGGGCGACGCGCTGCTCGTGCTCCGGTGCGAGGGGCGACCGCTGGCCGCGCTGGCCGCGGAGACGCTGGACGACGAGTTGTTGCGCGATGGGTGGGTCGAGCTGCAGCGGCTGGCGGCGGCCGGGATCTACCACGGCCGCATCGATCCGACGTCCGTGCGTGTCGCCGGGCACGCGGTGGTGCTCGCGGACTTCGCCGGCGGCCCGCTCGCCGACGAGCGCGACCGCGCGCTCATCGACCAGGCCCAGCTGCTCGTGACGACCGCCACGGCGGCGGGCAGCGAGCGGGCCGTCGCCGCCGCCCTGGCCGGCGCCGGCGCCGCCGGTGTGGCCGCGGTGCTGCCGTACCTCCAGGAGGCTGCGCTCGGGGGCTCGCTGCGGCGGGCCGCGAAGGCCGCGGGGACGGACCTCGACGACCTCCGCGACCGGGCCGCCAAGGCCGCGGGGACGGAGGCCCCCGAGCCGGTGCGTCTGCGGCGCGTCACCTGGAGCGTCGTCATCCAGCTCGCGCTGCTCGCGTTCGCCGCTGCGGCGGTGCTCTCGTTCGTGGGCAGCGTCGACCTGGGCGAGCTGCGCGACAACATCCGCACGGCCTCGTGGGAGTGGATCCTGGCCGCGGCGCTCGTCGCGCAGCTCCCACGGCTGACCCAGGCCGTCTCGACGCTCGGCGCCGTCCCCGCCGACGTGCCGTACGGCCCGGTGTACGTGCTCCAGCTCGCGACCAGCTATCTCAACCTCGCGCTGCCGTCGAGCCTGGCGCGCATGGCCGTCAACGTGCGCTTCTTCCAGCTGATCGGCGTTCCCCCGGCGGTCGCAGTCACGGCCGGGGCGATCGACTCGTTCGTCGGAAACGCCGTCCAGGCGATCCTGCTGGTGCTGCTGCTCGTGTTCTCGGAGGCGACGCTGACCCTGCACCTGAGCACGCCGCCGACTCCAGGGATCCGCCACATCCTCATCCTGCTGATCGCGATCGGCATCGTCGTGCTGGTCGTCTCGCTGCTTCGGATCGGGCGGATCGCCCGCACCCGCACTCGCGAGGCCGTCGCCCGCTGGCTGCCGCAGATCCGCGCCGCCGTCGAGTCGCTGCGCCGCCCGCGCAAGCTCACGCAGCTCCTGCTCGGCAGCGCCGGCACCGAGGTGCTGTTCGCGATCGCGCTCGGGATGTTCGCCAGGGGCATGGGCTACCCGCTGCCGATCGCCGAGCTGCTCGTCATCAACATGAGCGTCTCGCTGTTCTCGAGCTTCATCCCCGTGCCCGGCGGCATCGGCATCGTCGAAGGCGGCCTCGCGGTCGGCCTGACCGCCGCCGGCCTGCCCGAGTCGGCCGCGTTCGCCACCGCCCTGCTGTACCGGATCGCCACGTTCTATCTGCCGCCGTTCTGGGGCTGGTTCGCCCTGCATTGGCTGCGCGAGCACCGCTATCTGTAGGCAAGATGCTCCCACCGTGGTGAAGCGCACGATCGTCTGCCGCAGCGGCGTCGGCGGTTCGCCCCGCGAATGGGACGCCGTCGCACCCGCGCTCGCGGCCTTCGGGGTGATCGGCACGGCCGTCCCAGCGAGAGGCGAGCTCATCCTCGTCGGGCACTCGCAGGGCGGCGTCGAGGCGCTGCGGATCGCGTGCGGACAGCCGGATCGCGTCGGCGCAATGATCCTGACGAGCAGCTTCTTCCCGCCGGCCCGCGGCGGGCGCTCGCGCGCCGAGCCGCGCTCGACTACGCCCACCACCGCATGCTCTACGTGCGCGACGGGCCGCGGCGCGCCGCGCGCCCAGGCCGACATGGCGCGGCCTGCGCCAGATGGCGGCGGTCGCGCGCCTCGGGCTGTGGCCGGCCGCCTACCACCGGCTGGCCGGGGCGGTGCGCTGTCCCGTGCTCGTGATCCACGGCGACCGCGACCACGTCGTCCCGGTCGCGTTCGCGCGAGCGGCCGTCGCCGCCCACCCTGACTGGGCCTACCGCGAGCTGCCGGCCGCCGGCCACCGTCCCCACCACGACCAGGCGCAGGCGTGGGCGGCCGTGGCAACCGCGTGGCTCCCGGGCGCGCTCGCCGGGTCGGGCTCGCCGCCGACGTGACGGCGAATAGGGTGCGATGTAGCGTTGTCAGACCGTCGAGAGGAGATGCCGATGAGCCACACGCATTCTGAGATGGCCGCCACCCCGCTCGCGGGCGGCTGCCTGTGCGGCGGAGTGCGCTTCGAGGTCGACGCGCCACTCGTCGTCGCGAGCTACTGCCACTGCACGCGCTGCCAGCGGCGCACCGGCACCGCCTCGTCCGCCCAGGCGCGGATCGCGCCCGGGTCGCTGCGGATCACGCAGGGCGAGGCGCTCCTGCGCGCCTACCGGCCTCCACAGGGATTCGACAAGCTCTACTGCGAAGCGTGCGGGTCGGCGCTTTGGAGCCGCAGCCAGGACGACCCGGACGTGATCAGCGTCCGCCTCGGCGCCTTCGACGCCGACCCCGGCATCCGCCCGTCCTGGCGTCAGTTCGTCGCCTACGCCGCCCCGTGGGAGCCGATTCCCGACGACGGGTTGCCGCGCTACGACGAGCGCCCGCCGGGCTGAGCGGCGCCCGTGGAACCGCAGTTCGTGCAGAGTGTCCTGCTTGGGTATACCCAATTGTGGTTCTTTCGAATGGCTCCACCGGGGGAGTCACAAAGGGCACCGGCTGCGGCTAGATGAGAGAGCCTTTACTCCTCTCCCCCCGGTGAGGTCTCCCATGGATACCCCTGCTCAAGGCGTCGCCCGTAACGCAGTCGACGAGCGCTTCTTCCATGAATGGGTTGCGTTCGGAATGCTCGAGCTGGCCGTGTACCTGACCCGGCACGCCCAGTTCACCGCCTACTGCATCGAGCGCGACCTTCGCCGCACGCAGCGGCGCGCCGCATAGGCCACCGGCCGGGCTACAGCTTGCGCACGCGCACGGCCGTGCCGTAGGCGCAGATCTCGGTCCACGTGCCGCCCATCTCGGACGTGTCGAAGCGCATCGCGAGCACGGCGTTGCCGCCGCGCCCCTCGGCCTCGGCGACCATGCGCTCGATCACCTGCTCGCGGCTCTCGACGAGCGCCTTCGTCATGCCGCGCAACTCGCCGCCCATGATCGACTTCAGGCCCGCGCCGATCTGCGAGCCGACGTTGCGCGAGCGCACGGTGAGGCCGAACACCTCGCCGAGCACCTCCTCGATCTCGTAGCCGGGAAGGTCGTTCGTCGTCGTGATAATCACGCGCTGGACTGTATCCGCGCGGTCGGGCCGACGTCTTCCTGCGCGGACCGCTGCCGACTAGCCGCGCGCCGAGACCTGAGCCCCTGCGAGCGCCACCTTGGCCCGCACCGTGACGAGGTGGTAGAGCACGAGCAGCTGCACGATCGCGAGCGAGTCCGATCGGTGCAGCTCGGTGCCGGCGGTGAATTCGCCCAGCCGCTCTGACCGCAGGTGGCTCGCGAAGTGCATGTGCGCCCAGATCCGCTCCTCGAGCTCCGCGGCCGTCGCCGGGGCGAGCCGCCCGGGAACGTACACGTCCTGCTCGCCGCCGTCACCGAGCACGCGCAGCCCGTCGTCGGCCTCGCCGACGACGTCGGAGAGGTCGGGGTGCGGGAGGCCGGGCCGCAGCAGCAGGTGCGCGTCGAGGTGGGTCGGCGGCGCGTCGGTCTCGACCTCCCCTTCCGGCGGCGCGAAGCGGACGACGATGTCGGCGTGGCGGCGCTGCGGGCGGATGAACTGCTCGGAGTCGGCCTCGCGGCGGTCGAGCTCGGCCAGCACCTCGGTGGTCGTGTACCCCCGCCGCGAGCAGTCGCGCAGCACCTTCCACTTGCGCCGCAAGCTCTCCGGCGGGTCGAGGAAGACGCGGATGTCGAAGCAGTCGCGGATCGCCTCGGTGTGGTATCCGAGCAGGCCCTCGACGATCAGGAACCGGCCCGGCTTCAGATAGACGGGCGGCCCGAAGGTGCCGTCGGCGTGCCGGTAGACGGGCTTCAGGATCGGCTCGCTCGCCCGCAGAAGGCGCATGTGCTGCGCCATCACGTCGATGTGGTTGCACTCGGGATGGAGTGGGGTGATGCCCATGCCCGCGCGCTGGGCACGGTCGTAGCGGTGGTAGTCGTCGAGCTGCAGATGCGACACCTGGTCGGCGCCCAGCACCCGCACGAGCCCGCGTGTGAGCGTCGTCTTGCCGCTGGCGGAGTCGCCGACGATGCCGAGCATGACCGGTCGGGGCATCGCCCAAGCGTACGCGGGCCCAGTATGTAAGACAATGGAGATAACCACACCGATTGATAAGCTTTTGATTCAATGACGTTCGGGCAGCTGCGCACCCTCGTGACGCTCGCCGAGGAGGGCTCCGTGCGGGCGGCGGCGCGGCGGCTCGTCGTCACCGAGCCGGCCGTCTCGGCGGCGATCGCCGCTCTCGGGCGCGAGGTCGGCCACCGGCTCGTCGCGCGCGAGGGCCGCGGTGTGCGCCTCACCCCCGCCGGCCGCACCCTGGCCGGCTACGCGGCCGAGATCCTCGGCCTCGAGCAGCAGGCCCGGCGCGAGCTCCAGACCGCCGGGCCGCTGCGCCTGGCGGCCGTCACCACCGCCGGCGAGTACGTGCTCCCGGCGATCCTGAAGGCCTTCCGCGGCAGCCATCCCGACGTCCAGATCTCGCTCGACGTCGGCAACCGCGCGACGGTGTTCGACGCACTCGAGCGCCACCAGGTCGACCTCGCGGTGACCGGTCAGCCGCCCGGCGGCCGGGCGCTCGCCGGCGTCCCCTTCCTCGACTACCGCCTGGTGGTGGTCGCGGCGCCGGGTACCGGGCCCGGCGACCTCGCCGGCGCCACCTGGCTCCTGCGCGAGCACGGATCGGGCACGCGCGAGACGGCCGAGCGGTTCCTGACCGCCGCCGGCATCGAGCCGCGCTCGACCATGACCCTCGGCTCGAACGGCGCCGTGAAGCAGGCCGCCGCCGTCGGGCTCGGCGTGACGCTCCTATCCGAGCAGGCGGTCGAGGCCGAGGTCGCGGCCGGGACGCTCGTGCGCGTCGCCGCGCCCGGGACGCCGATCGAGCGACGCTGGTACGCCGTCGCCCCCGCTCACGGACCCGAGACGGCGGCCGCGATCGGCTTCCGCGAGTTCTGCCTCTCGGCCGAGGCGCGGCGGGCGGTGGCTGCGGCGCCCGCTCCCAATTGACATCCACGCGAAGTGCCAATTGGGATCGAGCGCCCCAACGCCACCACAGCCGGGGGATGGCGCGCGCGCGGGAGTCGCCGATGACGGGTACAGGATGCGCCCACTCGCCACCGCCCTGCTCGCCGCCGTCTGCCTGCTCGCCGCCGCGGCGCCGGCCTCCGCCGAGCCGTTCGCGGCAACCGCGCCGCCCGCGCTGCCGGCGCCTGTCCCATGCGCGGGCTGCTGGGTGCCCGCACCGCGCACGAGCTGGCAATGGCAGCTGAGCGGCACCGTGCGGCGCACCGTCGCCGCGCAGATGTACGACATCGACATGTTCGAGGCGACGCCCGCGCTCGTCGCCGACCTGCACGCCCGCGGCCGCAGAGTCGTCTGCTACATCGACGCGGGCTCGTGGGAGCGGTGGCGGCCCGACGCCGCCCGCTTCCCCACCTCGGTGATCGGCCGGCCGCTCGAAGGGTGGCCCGGCGAGCGCTGGCTCGACATCCGCCGCATGGGCGTCCTCGGGCCGCTGCTCCAGTGGCGCATCGATCGCTGCGCGGCGAAGGGCTTCGACGGGGTCGAGTTCGACAACGTTGCGGGCTACCAGGAGCGCACGGGCTTCCATCTCACCGGCGCCGACCAGCTGCGCTTCAACACGTGGCTCGCCAACCACGCCCACCGCGCCGGGCTCGCGGTCGCGCTCAAGAACGACCCCGATCAGGTGCCCACGCTCGAGCCGTACTTCGACATGGAGCTCGACGAGCAGTGCTTCCAGTACTCGGAGTGCGGCCTCCTACGGCCGTTCATCACCGCCGGAAAGCCCGTGTTCGAGGTCGAGTACGGCCGCATGGCGCAATCGGGATCGTTCTGCGCCCGCGCCAACGCGCTCGGCTTCGAGTCGCTGCGCAAGCACCTCGAGCTCGGGCCCTGGCGCATCCCCTGCCGGTAGGCCGACCATCTAGCATCCCGGCGTGGCCGCAGCCGTACCCGCGATCTCGGTCAGCGACCTGCTGGTGCAGCGCGGCGGCACCGAGGTGCTGCGCCGCATCTCGCTCGACGTGCCGGCGGGCGCGGTCACCGGCCTGCTCGGGCCGAGCGGCTGTGGCAAGTCGACCCTCATGCGGGCGATCGTGGGCGTCCAGATCGTTGCGTCGGGGACCGTCACGGTGCTCGGCGAGCCGGCCGGATCGAGCGGCCTGCGCGCCCGCGTCGGCTACGTCACGCAGGCGCCGTCGGTCTACGGCGACCTTTCGGTGCGCGAGAACCTGCGCTTCTTCGGCCGCGTGCTCGGCACCGCCCCGGCACGCGTGGACGCGGTCATCGCCACGGTCGGGCTGGACGGGTTCGCAGACCGCGTCGTCGACCGGCTCTCGGGCGGGCAGCGGGCACGGGTCTCGCTCGCGACGGCGCTCCTGAACCAGCCCGCGCTGCTCGTGCTCGACGAGCCCACGGTTGGCCTCGACCCGGTGCTGCGGCGCGACCTGTGGGCGATGTTCCGATCGCTCGCAGACGACGGCACGAGCCTGCTCGTCTCGAGCCACGTGATGGACGAGGCCGGCCACTGCGACCGCCTGCTGCTGATGCGCGACGGCCGCATCCTGGCCTCGGAGACGCCCGCGGAGCTGCGCCGCGCGACGGGCGAACACGACCTCGGCGAGGCGTTTCTGCGCATGATCGAGCGGTCGGAGGCGACGGCGTGACCCCGCGCATCGTGGCCGCGACGGCCGCCCGCGTCCTCCTGCAGCTGCGCCGTGACCCGCGCACGATCGCCCTGCTGCTCGTCGTCCCCTGCGTGCTCGAGGTGCTGCTGCGCTACGTGCTCGACGGTCAGCCGGAGGCCTTCAACCGCATCGGCGGCCCGCTGCTCGGCATCTTCCCGTTCATCAGCATGTTCCTGGTTACGGCGATCACGATGCTGCGTGAGCGCACCACGGGCACGCTCGAGCGGCTGATGTCGATGCCGCTTGCGAAGATCGACCTGCTGCTCGGCTACGGAATCGCCTTCGGCGCGGTCGCGGCGGTGCAGGCGACCCTGACGTCGATCGTGGCCTTCGGGATCCTCGACCTGCACGTGGCGGGGACGAAGGTGGCGGTGGCCGGCTTCGCAATCGCAAACGCCGTGCTCGGTATGTCGCTCGGCCTGTTCGTGAGCGCGTTCGCCCAGACCGAGTTCCAGGCCGTGCAGTTCCTGCCCGCGGCGGTGTTCCCGCAGCTCCTGCTGTGCGGGTTGCTCGTCCCGCGCGACAACATGGCACCGATCCTGCAGGACGTCTCCGACGTGCTGCCCCTCACCTACGCCTACGACGGCCTCGACCGCGTCACCCGCCTCGGCGGCTTCGACGCGACCACCGTGCGCGACCTCGTCATCGTCATCGGCGTCACCCTGCTCGCGCTCGCGCTCGGGGCGACGACGTTGCGCCGCCGCACCGCGTAGAAGCGTGACGGTCTCCGCTCCACCAGAGCGCACGAAACCGCGACACCCCCGGCACAACTGTTAAGACGCCTGTCCCCTTAACAGTCAGGCCGGGATCAGGAGTACGCGCCCCTGGAGGGCGTGCTCCTCGAGCAGCAGATGGGCGCTCGCGGCGTCGGCGAGGGGCACCTGGGTGATCTCGGGGACGGCCAGCTCGTCGACGGCGAGCAGGGTGCAGATCGTCGTCATCGCCGCCCGCAGGGCCGCGCCGTCGAGGGTCTCCGAGCTGTATCCCGTGATCGTCACCGGCAGCTGCAGCGCGTCGACGTTCATCGCGACGTCCGGGCCGGCGACCGTGCCGACCGAGCACAGTCCGCCGCCGGGGCGAAGCGCGGCGACACACGTGCCGAACAACGCACCCGCGACCGTGTCGAGCACGCGGTCGACCGTACGCGGCCCGAGCGCTTGAGCCGGATCGGACGCGCCTGCCACCACCACCCGATCGGCTCCGAGCGCGCGGGCGTACTCGACCCGTTCGGACCGCGAGACCACCGCCACCACCTCGGCCGCATCGAGCGCACATGCGAGCGCAATCGCGGCCGAGCCCACCCCGCCCGTGGCGCCGGTCACGGCCACCCGCATCCCGGCCACGGGCCCCAGGCGGCGCAGGCCCTCGTATGCGGTCACGCCGGCCAGGCCGACGCCGGCGACGGCGAGCGGATCGACATCGGCAGGGACGAACGCCACCGCGTCGGCGGCGACGGTCACGTGCTCGGCATAGCCGCCCGGGCGCTCTGCGCGTACGCCGCCGAGGCCCTGCATCAGGGTGACGACATTCGCGCCGACGTAGCGTGGCTCGACATCGCTGCCCGCCTCGACGACCTCGCCGACGGTCTCGAGGCCCGGCACGTACGGGAACGGGTCGTCGCCGCGGATCGGCCACTTGCCTGCGCGGACCTCGAGGTCGGCATGGTTGACCGCCGAGGCGAGCACGCGGATGCGCACCTCGTCCGGGCGGATCGCCGGGACGTCCACATCCTCCAGGCGCAGCACGTCGGGCCCGCCGTACCCCCGCATCACGATCGCGGCGCTTCGCACCCGGTCAGGCTATCGCGTCTTCCGGGGCCGAGACGTAGTTCGGGCGCACGTACGCGGGCTCGAAGCCGGCCCGCAGGATGTTGCGGTACGAGTGCTCCGGGCGGCCGTCGACCGTCTCACCCGTCTCGGTCACGATGATCGTCGCCCCCGCCGCTTGCGCCTCCGCGATGCGCGCCGCCATAAGCGCCGACTGGCCGCCCTGGCGGCGATGGTCGGTGAGCGTCGTCGCCTGCCCGAGCCAGGCGTGGTCGCCGCGCACGAACACCGCGCCGGCCGCGACGGGGTCAGCTCCGGCGTAGGCCAGGTAGCAGCCCCACCCCGGCCTGCCGGGAAGGTGCGCCATCATCCCCGCGACTTCGGCCGGAATCCCGAACCCGGCCGCGAGCACGCTCACGTAGGCGCCGGCGCGCTCGGCGCCGATCCGCTCGACCCGCAGGCCGGTCGGGGCGGTGAACGGCAGCGCCGCGGGGCGGTGGAACTTCACCCAGGCGTAGCCGGCGTCGTAGCCGCGCTCGCGCAGCATGTCCGGCAGCGCGGCCGGCTGCGCCGACGGGGCAAGCGCGATCGAGTGCCGCACCGGGCCGAACACGTCTGCGATCCGGTCGAGGACGGCGGCACCGGCCGGCTCCGTGACCCCGAGCCCGACCACGCGGTTGATCGACGCCTCGTCGAGGTCGGAACGCAGCGCGCACACCGCTCCGCCGAGCCGAACGGCGTCTGCACCGAACGCGTCGGCGATCGCCTCGGCCTCGACGAGCTCCAGGCCGGCCGGGTCGGGCACGCTCACTGCGCCGGCGGCCGCAGCGCGGGCATGTAGCCCTCGTGCTCCAGCCAGTGGCCGCCGTCGATCGTCAGGTTCTCGCCGGTGATGTAGCCCGCGTGGCGCGAGCACAGGGCGGTCGTCCACCAGGCGATCTCCTCCACCGTGGCCAGCCGGCCGGCGGGCACGCTCGCCGCCACCCGCGCCTCGTCGGCGGGGGTCGGCCAGAGCGCGGCGCCCGCACCCTCGGTCGCGGTCGGGCCGGGGCAGATGGTGTTCACCCGGATGCCGTGCGGCGCCCACTCGACCGCGAGCGTGCGCGTCATCGCGAGCAGGCCCGCCTTGGCGGCCGCCGAGTGCACCGTCCCCGGCCCGCCCGTCCAGGCATAGCTTGCGATCACGCTCAGGATGGCGCCGCCGTCACCCTGGGCGATCATCTGCCTGCCCGCGGCCCGGGCGCACAGGAATCCACCGTCGAGCACGATCGAGGTCACCGCCCGCCAGCCGTTCGGCGAGAGGTCCTCGGCCTTGACGACGAAGTTTCCGGCGGCGTCGTTCACGAGCACGTCCACGCGGCCGA
This sequence comes from uncultured Actinomycetes bacterium, assembly GCA_963825325.1. Lineage (GTDB taxonomy): Bacteria > Actinomycetota > Thermoleophilia > Gaiellales > JAICJC01 > JAICJC01. The sequence goes on along the minus strand of CAWGSU010000004.1, from coordinate 1,193,709 downwards.
AGCGCTCGACCGCGGCGGCCACCAGCGCGTCCACCTGCTCGGGGACGCGCACATCGGTCGGCTGGGCGGCGGCCCGCCCGCCGCCGGCCTCGATCATGGCGACCGTCTCGGCGAGCGGCTCGGGCCGCCGGCCGGCCACAACGACCGCCGCGCCCAGGCGCGCGAACTCGACCGCCATCGCGCGGCCCATCCCGCTGCCCCCGCCGGTGACGACGGCGACCTGGCCGTCGAAGCTGCCGCTAACGAGCATCGGACGCTCCTTCCTCGGACTGGATCACGCGGGCGTCGAGCGCCACGGCGCCCGTCGGCGTGACCAGCAGCGGGTTGACCTCGATCTCGAGCACGTCGGGCCGCGCTGCCGCAAGGTGGGACAGCCGCGCGGCGACACCCGCGGCGGCGGCGATGTCGAGCGCCGGCCGGCCGCGGCTGCCCAGAAGGAGCGGCGCCCCTCGCAGCGAGCGGATCAGGCGCTCGGCGGCGGCCGCATCGATCGGGGCGAGGTCGACGGCGACATCGGCGAACACCTCGGCGTGGATCCCGCCCAGGCCGATCATGGCGACCGGCCCGAAGCGCGGGTCGCGCCGCGCGCCGACGATCAGCTCGACGCCGTCGTGGATCGGCGCCATGCGCTCGACCGAGAGCTCGGCAGGCGCGAGCCGGCTGATCAGCCCCTCGAGGGCGGCATGCAGCGCGGCCGCGTCAGCGATGCCGACCAGGACGCCGCCCCCATCCGACTTGTGCAGCGCGTCGACGGCCTTCACGACGACGGGATAGCCGAGCTCCGCCGCGGCCGTCTCGGCCTCGGCGGCGGTGTGCACGCGGACCGCGCGCACGAACGGGATCCCGGCGGCGGCGAGCAGCGCGCGGCTGCCGAAGTACCCGGGCTCGATCGCGGCCGTCTCACGAGGTGGGAGGCGCGGGGCACCCGCCGCCGCCGGACGCGCGCGCAGGCCGGCCAGGGCACCCGCCGCCGCCTCGATGCTCGGGTAGACGGGGACGCCGCCGGCGCGCAGCGCGTGCGTGGTAGGGGTGTCGTGGTACATCGACTGCGCGACGATCGGCCGGCCCGTGTCGGCCACGGCAGCGGTGATCGCCCGGGCGACCTCGACCTCGCTGCCCGAGAACTCCTCGGAGTACTGGCTGTAGCCGCCGAAGTACCCGGTCAGGAGCACGCCGTCGACCTCGTCGGACTCGAGCAGCGCGCGGGCGACCCTGGCGTACGACATGAAGTCCTGCTCGCCGCCGCCCGCGAGGTCGACCGGGTTGCGGGTGGCGGCGGTGCGTGGCAGCTGGCCGGCGAGGACGGCCGCGAGCTCGTCCGAGAGCCGCGGCAGCTCGAGCCCCGCCGCGGTCGCCACGTCGCACGCGATCGCGCCGTGCCCGCCGCCGTCGGCCAGGACGGCGATGCGCGGGCCGCGAAGCGGCCGGGCGCGCACGAGCGCCTGCATGCGGTCGATCATCTCGTTCGGCGTGTGCACGACGTGCACGCCGGCCGCGCGGGCCGCCGCCTCGACCACCGCGGCGCTCGACACGAGCGCGCCGGTGTGCGACAGCGCCGCACGGGCGCTCGCCTCGCTGGCACCGACGGTGAGCAGCACCACCGGCTTGCGGGCCCCGGCGGCCGCGTCGACAAATGCGCGCCCGTCGCGGAAGTCCTCGGCGTAGACCCCGATCACCTCGGTCGGCGCGTGCTCGGCGAAGGCGGCCACGAGCTCGGCCACGTCGACGTCGGCCTGGTTGCCGATCGAGGCGAAGCGGGAGAAGCCGATCCCCGCGGGGCGGGCCAGCATGCCGAGCTCGAGCGCCAGGTTGCCGCTCTGGGAGGCGAGCCCGATCGAGCCCTCCGGGAAGTCGTTCGAGGCAATGCCGAGGTCGGAGTTCGCGTCGAACACGCCCAGGCAGTTGGGGCCGAGCAGCATCGCGCCGGCCGCGCGCACACGCGCCACGAGATCGCGTTCGCGCGCCTCGGCCTCGCCGCCCTGCTCGCCGAGGCCGGCGGTGATGCCGATCAGCGCCCGTGCTCCGACGGCCAGTGCGTCGTCAACCGTCTGCTCGAACGCCGCCGGCGGCACCGACACGACCACGAGCTCCGGCGCGGCCGGAAGCTCCGCGAGCGAGCGATAGGCCGGCCGGTCGAGCACGGTGCCGCCGTTGCGGTTCACCAGGTACACCGGCCGGCGGTGCTCGCCCTTGAGCGCCCCCCGCCCGAGCCAGTTGCCCCACTTCGCCGGGTCGTCGGACGCGCCCACGACTGCGACGGAGTGCGGGTCGAAGAAGGGTCGCAGGTCGCGGGCCATCGGCGGCGTATGCTCGCATGAATAGACGGGGTCTGACCCCGTTTATTCAGCGAGCGAGGATCGCCCTTGCCGCCGCGCGGCCCGTGCGCACCGCGCCCTCCATGAACCCGGCCACCCAGTGGTCGGAGCCGGCCACGTAGAACGGGGGCTCGTGCGTGCCGTGCAGCGGGCCCACCGCCATCACGTCGCCGGGCGCCCACTGCGTCACGTAGCCGAGGGTGAACGGATCGACGCCCCAGTCGCGCTGCAGGTAGGCGGCCGGGCCGGCCGCGCGCTCGTCGTAGATGCGCACGAGCGCCGCGAGCACCTCCTCGCGCCGCACCTCGTCGGCGGTCGAGAGGTGGTGCAGCAGCCGCTCGGGCGGGACGAGGATCGAGAGCACGCCCTCGCCCTGCGGCCATGTCGAGCCGAACAGGTTCTCGCTCTCGCACAGCCCGTTTCGCCCCAGGTCCTGCCAGAACGACCCCTCGTAGGCGACCACGACCTTGCCGGCGCGAGCGTGGCGCTGCCGCCGCAGCGACGCCAGCCGCGCTGCCGAGATCCCCTCGAGCGCGATGTCGCGCAGCGGCCCGACCGGAACGGCGCAGACGACCGCATCCGCGGTCAGCCGCGTGCCGCCGGCGAGCACGACCTCGGCCCGGCCGTCGACGGCGATCCGGCGCACGGGCGTTCCGAGCCGCAGGCGGTCGCCGAGCTCGGCGGCCATCCGCAGAGCGACGGCCGCCGAGCCCTCGACCACGGTCTGGCTCTCCCACACGTCGAGGTCGTAGTCGCCGAGCGATCCCGCAGCCGCGTCCATGCGCAGCGCCGAGAGCATCGAGACGCGCTCGCCGGAGCCGCCGGCGGCGCTGAGCGCCGCCACCTCGCGCGCCCTGATCACGGCCGGGGTGGCGCCCACCTCGCGCAGCCAGCCGTTCACCGACAGCATGTCGAGCCGCGCGGCGTCGGGATGGCTCCACGGGTCGTCGGCGGCGACCGTGCGTGAGAGCTCGGCGAAGAGCGCCGCCACCCGGGCGCCGTCTGCCCGGTCGGCGTCGGTCATCCATGGGATGTCGTCGCCGCACCACAGGCCGTCGACGAGATCGAACGTGATCTCGCCCGGGTCGGCGACATAGCTCGGGCGCATGTGGAGGCCGAGCTCGCCGGCCAGCTCCAGGTAGGCCGTGTGGAAGTCGCCGACGAGCTCGCCGCCCATCTGCACGGTGCGGCCGTCGGGGATCTCGACCTGCTCGACGCGGCCGCCGGGCCGGTCGCGCCCCTCGAGCACCACCACGTCTGCGCCCGCGCGCGTGAGGTCGCGCGCCGCCGAGAGGCCGGCCAGGCCGGCGCCCACCACGAGGACGTCGGTCAGCGCGCGTCCGGGCCGTGGATGCGATGCAGGAGCGCCCGCACCCGGTCGCGCTCGGCGTCGACGGCCGTCTCGGAGCCGGGCACCGTCAGGGCGAGCAGGTAGTGGTTCCAGAGCACGTCCACGACGTGACCGGCCAGGGCGTCGGGGCCGAACCGGTCGACGTAGCGCCCGAGCAGCGCGCGGCGCGCGCGCAGGTAGTTGAGCCAGTCGGCATAGGTACCGGTGAGCACGATCCGCTCGACGCGATCAGCCTCGGCCGCCTCGCCGCCTGAGGTCTCGTCGAGCGCGGCGCTCAGGGCCGCGACCGCCGCCGGGAGCTGTGACTCGCCCTCCGGTGTGAGGAAGAGCCAGCGGTCGCGCCAGTCCTCGTCGTGGTGCGCAGGGCTGCGGAGGGACGCGTTGACGGTCATCGGGTCGGCAGAGTATCCTGACTGATCAGTCAGTCAAGGCTGCAAGCCATCATGACCGAGCAGGCGCCCAACCGCAAGCACCTCATCCTCGACGCAGCATGCCGGGCGATCGCACGCACCGGCGCCGCCGCCGTGCGCGTCTCGGACGTCGCCCGCGAGGCCGGGGTCTCGACCGCGCTCGTGCACTACTACTTCCCCTCGCGCGCCGACGTGATCTTGCAGGCCTTCGGCCATGCCGACGACCTGGCCGACGCGTTCGCCGAGGAGCAGATGGCCAAGCTCGCCACGGGCCGCGAGCGGGCCGAGCGGCTGATCCTGACGTGGGCGGGCGACGATCCCGCCATCCGCACGAACTGGGCGGTCTGGAACGAGATGTGGCAGTACGCCGCGCACAACGAGGCCGCCCGGGCGATGGTGGCCGACTCGCACCAGCGCTGGATCGAGCAGGTGGCGGAGCTGATCGCAGACGGCGCCAAGGACGGGTCGATCCGCGCGGACGTCGACGTCGACGGAGCCGCCCGCCGCCTGGCCGCCTGCGTGGACGACTGGGGCCGCGAAACGCTCATAGGGATGCGCACGCCGGCCGGGATGCGAGCGGCGCTCGCCGCTGCAACAGCGCACGAGCTCGGACCCGTGCGCCGCGCGCGGGGGAGGGCGGCATGAGCTCCGAGCCGCCTCGCACCCTGCCGGCGTGGGCGTATCGCAGCCCGGAGTTCTTCCAGGCAGAGCGGCGCGAGATCTTCACCCGCGGCTGGCTGCTCGTCGGCCACGTGAGCGCGCTGCGCGAGCCCGGCGACTACGTCTCGATGACGATCGCGGGCGAGCCGATCGCGGTCGTGCGCGGCAAGGACGGCGACCTGCGGGCGTTCTCGAACGTGTGCCGGCACCGGGCTGCGCGCGTCCTCGACGGCGCGGGCAACTGCGGCAAGGCGATGCGCTGCCCGTACCACGGCTGGACGTACGGCCTCGACGGGACGCTGCTCGCGATCCCCGAGAAGACCGGTTTCGCGGGGTTCGACAAGGACGCAAACGGCCTGTGGCCGCTGCGGGTCGGCGTGGCGGCGGGGTTCGTGTTCGCGACCCTCGACCCCGATCCCGAGCCCCTGAGCGACTACCTGGGGCCGTTCGAGTCTTGGCTCGCGCCATACCGGCCCGAGCGGCTCGTGCTCGACCAGACCTCGAGCGCCGTGCTCCCGATCAACTGGAAGAACTCGATCGACAACTACCTCGAGGGCTACCACATCCCGGTCGGCCATCCCGGCCTGCTGCGGCTGCTCGACTACAAGCGCTACCTGGTCGAGGCCAGCGATGCGCGGGTCTCGATCGCGCGCGGTCCGATGCGCGACAAGGCCTCGCACGACTGGCAGGAACGGCTCTACCAGCGGCTCATGCGGCCGATGCCGGGCCTGCGCGAGCCCGAGCGCAGTGAGTGGAATTTCGTGTTCGCCTTCCCGGCGATGACCTTCAACCTCTACCCTGACCAGATCGACTTCTGGGTCAACTACCCCGTGGATGCGCTCAACACGATGACCGTGTGGAACACGTTCCGCCCGCCCGAGACCGCCGGCCGGCGCGACCGGGCCGTGCGCAGGCTGAACACGCGCATCAACGGCCTCGTCCAGCACGAGGACAACGACCTCACCGCGCGCGTCCAGGAGGGGCTTGGCTCGAGCCTCTACCGCGCCGGCGTCATCGGAGCGCGCGAGAACGGCCTCCTGCACTTCCACGACCTCATCCGCGACGCGATCCCGGCGGCTGGGATCGACGACGAGCACGAGGGCCTGCGCGCGCTCACGGCCGGGGCGCCTGCGTGACCTGGGAGACTCCCCCGGCAGCCGCCAACAGACCGGGTGTGGCAGGCGTCCTACCGATCGCGCACCATCACTGGAGGGAACGATGACGATGCATCCGAAGGAACCGCGGGGGCACACGCGGCGCGATCTGCTCACACGGGCGGGCGGCGCGGCGATCGGCCTCTCGGGCGCCGGCTCGCTGCTCGCGGCCTGCTCGAACAGCACGACGCCGGGCGGCGGCAGCAGCGTGGCCGGCGCAGCGCCCACCGGCCCCGGCGGACTGCCGCTCGCGCGGCCGGACAAGCGCGTGACGCTGCCGCGCTGGGAGCAGCCGATCGCCTCGAACCTGAAGCCCGAGACGGGCGGCACGTTCGAGATCTTCAACTACCCGGACTACCTGTACCTGAAGCTCTTCAAGGAGTTCTGCGCCAAGTACAACGTGACTCCGGTGTATACGCCGTTCGACAACATCGCCTCGGGGATCCAGCGGCTCGCGTCCGGTTCCGTGACCCCCGATGTGATGGAGATGACGCCGGACAACCTCGACCAGGTGGTCGCGGGCAAGCTGATCAAGCCGCTCAACCTGGACTACATCCCGAACCTCAAGAAGAACATCTGGCCGCAGCTCGTGAGCCCGTTCTACGACGTCGAGTCGCGCTACACCGTGCCGTACACCACCTACGCCACCGGAATCCTGTGGCGCAACGACCACGTGAAGCAGGACATCGCCGGCATGAAGCAGCCGTGGGACATCTTCTGGGAGTCGCAGGCCTACAGCGGCAAGGTGGCGCTCCTCTCGGAGGACCGTGAGACGATCTCGATGGCGCTCCTGCGGCGCGGGATCACCGACATCAACACCGAGGATCCCAAGCTGATCAACCGTGCCGTGGCCGACCTCAAGCAGCTCTACAGCATCTGCAATATCAAGGTGGGGGACTCCCAGTACCAGACGATCCCCGAGGGGACGGCCTGGCTGAACCAGGCCTGGTCCGGCGACCCGATGTCGGCCTACTTCTACTACCTGCCCAAGAACACGCCGGCCAGCGTCATGAGCTACTGGAAGGCACCGAACGGCCATGTGCCGGTGCAGAACGACTGCTGGTCGATCTGTGCCACGACGAAGAAGCCCGTGCTCTCGCACCTGTGGCTCAACTACATCATCGACAACGGCGTCGCCTACTCGAACTTCGTGAACTTCAACGGCTACCAGCCGCCGCTGAACGAGATCGACCCGGACACGCTCGTGTCGAAGGGCGTGATTCCCGAGAACCTGCACACGGCGGTGCTCACGAACGACGACTTCGGGCCGACGTCGCTGCAGGAGATGACCCTGACCGACACGGGCCGGGTGCTCTGGCAGAACGGCTACTCCGACTTCCTGGCGGGCTAGCCGATGTACCCGCGGGGACTGTGGCAAGGATTCGCGCTTCCGGGCGTCGTCTGGCTCATCATCCTGTTCATCATCCCGTTCTACGCCGTGACGGCGGTGGCGTTCGGATCGGTCGACCCGACGCTGCTCACGCCGATCCCGGCCTGGAACCCGCTCGACTGGAACATCGGCTGGGTCAGCGAGGCGCTCTCGCGGCTGAGCCCGTTCGCGAGCGGGAACGACCTTTGGGGCGTGGCCGTGCGCACGTGCGAGTACGTGGCGGTATCGCTCGCAATGTGCATCGGGATCGGCTACCCGGTCGCCTACTACATCGCCCGGCACGCCTCGCGGACGAAGAGCCTGCTCCTGATCCTGCTGATCCTGCCGCTCTGGATCAGCTACCTGATGCGGATGCTGGCGTGGGTGAACCTGCTCGCGCCGGACGGCTACGTGAACCGGTTCCTGATCTGGTCACACGTCATCACGCAGCCGTACGGCTGGCTTGACGGCCGCTCGATCACCGTGATCTTCGCGCTCGTGTACGGGTACATCCCCTTCCTGATCCTGCCCCTCTACGCCGCGCTTGATCGGATCGACAAGAGCGTGCTCGAGGCGGCCCGCGACCTGGGCGCGAGCCCGTGGCGGACGTTCCTGCACGTCACGCTGCCGCTGTCGAAGACCGGCATCCTGGGCGGGTGCGTCCTCGTCGCCCTGCCGATGTTCGGTGACTACTACACGCCGAACATCGTCTCCGGCGCGCCGACCACCTCGATGCTCGGAAACCAGATCGACCTCTACTTCCACTACACGTCGCAGCCGACCATCGGCGCTGCGCTGACGCTGATCCTGTCGGCCTTCCTGGTGGTGCTGATGGCCTACTACATGGTCACCGTCGCGCGCACGACGAGGGAGCAGCGGGCATGACCACCGCAACGGCAACCGCACCCACGCAGCGCCCATCGGCACTGCGCCGCGCCCGCGGCTGGATGGCCAACCCCTGGGGCCGGCCGCGCTTCCTGGTCGTGTTCACGTGGGCGTACATGATCTGGGCGATCGTGCCGGTGCTGATCGCGGTGCAGTACTCGTTCAACGACAGCCGGTCGCGCACGATCTGGGCAGGATTCTCGACCCGCTGGTACATCAGCGACCCGGGCTCGGTGATCAACGACCCCGGCCTCTCGAGCGCGCTGCAGCAGAGCCTCAAGCTCGCGGCCCTGGACGTCATCATCGCGACGCCGCTCGGAGTCCTGCTCGCCCTCGGCCTGGCCCGCTGGCGCGGGCGGGGCTCCGGCGTGTCGAACTTCATCATGCTCTTCCCGCTCGTAACGCCCGAGATCGTGATGGGCGTGTCGCTCCTGCTCGTGTTCACGAACCTGTTCACGTTCATCCACACCGGGACGCTCGCCCAGGTGCTCGGCCACGTCACGTTCTCGATCTCCTACGTCGTCGTCATCGTGCGCGGGCGCCTGTTCTCGATCGGCAAACAGTACGAGGAGGCGGCGGCCGACCTGGGCGCGTCGCCGCGGGTCGCGCTCACGAAGGTGCTCCTGCCGCTGCTCACGCCGGCGATCGTGGCGGGCGCGGCGATCTGCTTCGCGATCTCGATCGACGACTTCGTGATCTCCTACTGGCTCTCGAATGGCGGCGGCTCGACGACCGTGCCGATGGTCATCTATTCCGCCACCCGCGCGGCGCCGCTCCCGTCCACCAACGCCATCGCCACGATCCTGTCCGTGATCACGCTCGCCTCGGTCGTGCTCGGCTACGTGGGGTACCGCATCTTCACACGCGGCGAGCGTCAGGCCGGCCAGGGCATGGTCGGCGACATGGCCGCATTCGACATTTAGTAGGCTGGAGACCGATGCCCGGCGAAGTCACCCTGGTCGACCTGGTCAAGCGCTTCGGCGACGTCGCGGCCGTCGCGGGGATCAACGTCGACATGCCGAGCGGCGAGTTCTTCTCGATGCTCGGGCCGTCGGGCTGCGGCAAGACGACGACCCTGCGGATGATCGCCGGGTTCGAGCAGCCGACCGAGGGCAAGATCCTGCTCGACGGGGCCGACATGGCCTACACGCCGCCGCACAAGCGCAACGTGAACACGGTGTTCCAGAACTACGCCCTGTTCCCGCACCTGAACGTGGGCGACAACGTCGCGTTTGGCCTGCGCAGGCAGAGAGTCGGCAAGCAGGAGCTGCGCCAGCGCGTCTCAGAGGCGCTCGAGCTCGTGCAGCTCACGGGCTTCGAGAAGCGCAAGCCGGGGCAGATGTCCGGCGGCCAGCAGCAGCGCGTGGCGCTCGCCCGCGCGCTCGTGCTGAAGCCGGCCGTGCTCCTGCTCGACGAGCCGCTCGGCGCGCTCGACGCCAAGCTGCGAAAGGCGCTCCAGGTCGAGCTGAAGGCGCTGCAGCAGCAGGTGGGGATCACCTTCATCTACGTCACGCATGACCAGGAGGAGGCGCTCACGATGAGCGACCGGATCGCGGTCATGGCCGACGGCAAGGTCGAGCAGGTGGGGCCTCCGCGCGAGATCTACGAGGAGCCGGAGACGGTCTTCGTGGCCGACTTCCTGGGGGCCTCGAACCTGATGGACGCCGAGGCCGTGGGCGGCGCGAACATCTGCCGCCTGATGGTGGGCGACTTCGAGCTCGACGCGCTGCAGGGCAAGACCGACGCCCGCGGGCCGAGCAAGGTCACGATCCGGCCCGAGCGCGTGCAGCTCGAGGAGCACACCGACGGTGGGCCGAACCGCATCCCGGGCATGGTCGAGCGGCTGGTCTACCTGGGCCCGTCCGTGCAGGTGATCACGCGACTGGCCGTCGGGGCGACGATCCAGGTGCTCGTGCAGAACGCGGGCGCCGAGATCCCGTGGAAGCAGGGCACACCGGTGCAGGCCTATCTGCCCCCCGAGGCGCTGCGCGTCCTCACCGACACCGGCGCCGCGCTCGCGCCGCTCGACGAAGAAGCCGTCGCGCCCCACTAGCGAGGACCGCACGGATGGCCGATGATCAGGCAGTGGGCGTTCGCCGCGACGGCGCCGTCGCCGTGGTCGAGCTGCAGCGCGAGCACAAGCTGAACGCCCTCTCGGCGGTGATGGAGGAGAGGCTCGGCGCGGCCATCGAGACCGCCGCGGTGCGCGAGAGCCGCTGCGTCGTCATCACCGGCGGCCCGCGGGCGTTCTCGGCCGGCGCCGACGTGACCGAGTTCCGCGACGCCGACGCCGCATCGGTGCTGGCCTACTACGACGCGACCGGTGGCGTCTACGAGCGCATCGCCCGGCTGCCGCAGCCGACGGTGGCCGCGATCTCGGGCTACTGCCTGGGCGGCGGCCTCGAGCTCGCGCTCGCGACCGACATCCGCGTCGCCGATGCCACGGCCACGTTCGGCCTGCCGGAGGTGGGGCTCGGCATCATCCCGAGCTCCGGCGGGATCCTGCGCCTGACCCGCGCGATCGGGCCGGCGCGCGCCAAGGAGCTCGTCCTGCGCGGCCGCCGCTTCGAGGGCGGCGAGGCGTACGTGCTCGGCCTCGTCAGCGTCCTGGCCGAGGACGACGCGCTCACACGGGCGCTCGAGATCGCGCAGGAGCTCGCGGCGCTCCCGCCGCTCGCCCTGCAGGTGGCCAAGCGCACGATCGACCTGGCCGCGGAGTCGTCGCGCGAGGCGGCCGTGCTCATGGAGCAGCTCGGCTACGGCATGCTCGCGGGAACGGCGGACGCGCAGGACGCGGCAACCGCCTTTACCGAGAAGCGCCGGTAGCGCCGCTAGGCGCGGTGGCCGACCAGCACGCCGCCGCCCTTGAGGCCGACGTAGATGCGACCGTCGCTCGAGACGTCGAGATCGGTGGGCGTGATGCAGGCCGAGCGGAAGAACGTGCTGGCGACGTCGAGGCCGTTCACGAGCATCTGCCGCGGGTTCGAGAGCGCGACCTCGTAGCGGACGCCGGACCGCGTCCGCACGAGCGCCGGCGCGTGCATCGGCGGCAGATCGGCAACGTCGGGGACGCGCACACACGTGCGCCAGTGGTCGGTGGTGTGGATGCCGATCCAGTCCGTGTCGGTCGCCCAGGCCTCTCCGGAGGCCGGCCCCGCCTGCACCTGGTTCACCTCCGACCCGTCGAGCCCGTTCATCGCCGGCTGCCAGGTGACGCCGCCGTCACGGGTGACGAGGACGCCGCTGCGACCCGCGGAGTAGCAGATGTTCGCGTTCGCGGGATCGACGGCGAGCTGGCTCACCGAATAGGCGTGCCCGGCGAGCGTGGGCCACGCCGAGCCGAGCCACCAGCTGCGGCCGGCGCCGAGCACCGCGCTCGAGACGTGCCCCGCGGTCGTCGTCCAGACGAAGCTCCGGCCGGCGTCGCGCGAGCGGGCGATGTAGCGGTGGTCGGTCATGCCGATGCCGTTGCCGACCCAGAGGACTCCGCTGTGGCCGGCGACCGACGAGAGGTGGCAGCCGTGGAACGTGCCCGGCGCGAGCGCCGTCCACCCGCCCGCCGGATCGACCCGGTAGAGGCCGTAGGTCCCGCACGCGGCATAGACGACGCCGTCGACGACCGCGATGTCCTCGACGACCGCCGGCGCGCCTGCGACGAGCGTGACGGTGGCATGGCCACGCGGGTTCGTGATCCGCCATACCTGCGAGCCCGCCGTGTCGCTCGTGCGGTAGCTCGCGACGAGCAGCGACCCGTCCGGGCACAGGCAGAGCGCCGCCCATGCCGCCCGCGGCTGCACCGCGGGCAGGCCGAGCGGCGTGAACGACATGCCGCCGTTCTCGGATCGCAGCAAGCCCTGCCGGGCGAGCACGTACAGGTACTCGGTGCCGGAGTGCGCGTCATCGTCGACCACGATCAGCGTCCCGGCGGCGCGCGGCAGGTCGTGGGCGGCGCCGTCGGGCAGGTAGGTCGAGAAGCCGATGTCGTCGTTTCGGGTCTGCAGGGTCATCGAGCCCGGCGCGACGGCGCCGAGGTATCCCTGTTTGGGGTTCACGTCCTTGAGCACGCCGATCCCGTAGTAGCGCAGCCCCGGGGTGCGCCGCGAGTAGGCGACCGCGCGGCCGTAGATGTCGCCGATCGACGTCGCCCCGATCATCGTCGGGTACCAGAGCGCGCCGCCCGTCCTGGTCGCGAACTCGCCCCATACGTCGCCCGCGGCGGCCGCATGCCCGGGCGAGAGCGGATCGGTGGCGATGGCATTGCAGTAGCCGCCGCCGTCCATCGCGCCCTTGCGCCACCGGTACGGCGGGGCGGTCGCCCCGCTGCTGCACGCCGCCACGAGCAGGTTGCCCGAAGCGACCATGCCGGCCGCGCTCACCAGAAGCTTCCGCCGATTGACCCTCACGTCCGGAGGATCGGCGGACGACCCCGCTTTTTGAGCGCCCCGCCCGGCTGCGTCAGCGGCCGAGCAGGCTGCGCGCGATGATGAGGCGCTGGATATCCGAGGTGCCCTCCTCGATCTCCTCGAGCTTTGCGTCGCGCATCCACTTCTCGACCGGGTACTCGCGCGAATAGCCCCAGCCGCCGAGGGTCTGCACCGCCGCCCAGGTGCACCACGTCGCCGCCTCTGATGCAAAGAGCTTGGCCATCGCCGCCTCGGCGGGGACATGGCGGCCGGCATCCATCGACCGGGCGGCACGGTGGGTGAGCAGGCGCGCGGCGTCGATGCGCGTCGCCATGTCGGCGAGCCGGAACCCGACCGCCTGGTGCTGGCCGATCGGCTTGCCGAACGCCGTGCGCTCGCGGGCGTACTCGGTGGCGTACTCGAGCGCCGCACGGGCGATGCCGATCGCGCCTGCGGCCAGGTGCACGCGCGACTCGTCGAAGGTGTGCATCAGGCTGTAGAAGCCCTTGCCCTCCTCGCCGAGGAGCCGGTCGGCCGGCAGATCGACGTCGTGCAGGAACACCTCGGTCGAGACGATCGCGCGCTGGCCGTGCTTGCGCATCGGCTCGCCGAACGAGACGCCGGCGTCGCCCTTCTCGACCACGAACGCGGTGACGCCGCGCGAGCCGGTGCCCGGGGCGACGGTGGCGAAGATGACATAGAACTCGGCCAGGCCGCCGTTGGAGATCCAGGTCTTCTGCCCGTTCAGGCGGTAGCCCGAGCCGGTCCTTACGGCGGCGGTGGTCATCGCGGCAGCGTCGGAGCCGACGCCGGGCTCGGTCGAGGCGAGCGCCGTCAGCGGCGGCCGCGCCCCGCACAAAGGCCGCAGCCAGCGCTCGCGCTGCGCCGGCGTTCCCACCTCGAGCAGCGGCCGGGCGAAGAAGCCGGCCGAGGTGATCAGGTTGCCGATCGCCGCGCAGCCCCAGTTCAGCTCCTCCTGCACGACGCAGCCCGTGAGCACGTCGCCGATGCCGCCGCCGCCGACCTCCTCGGGAAGCATGTATGACGTCAGCCCGACCTCGGCCGCGCGGGCGACGACCGCGAGCGGCGAGACGACGTCGGACTCGTCGACCTCCGCGGCGATCGGGCGGATCTCGGCCCGCGCGAAGTCGCGCGCGAGCGCCTGGATCTCACGCTGCTCGTCGGTCAGGTCGGGCGTGCTCGGGACGGGCGTGGCCATGGGCCGGGAAGCGTATCCGAGTAGAATGGCGCGGCCTCCCGGAGGGGTGGCAGAGTGGTTGAATGCGGCGGTCTCGAAAACCGTTGTGCGTCGTTAGGCGTACCGAGGGTTCGAATCCCTCCCCCTCCGTTCAACAAGAGCCCGCCACACCTGCGCTTATGTGTCTGGCGTCTTGGCGTATCGCGCGTCGAGCGCACGCTGGATCTCGGCCAGGTGCCGCTCGCGCTCGGCCTCTGCCGTCCTCCGGTGGTCGGCCGAGTCGCGCTCGAGCGCCAGTTCGTGCTCGTAGTCGCGGTTTGACGCTTCGACCGCAGCATCGATCGCGTCGATCACGTCCCCCAGCTTGTCCATATCGGGGCACACCACCGCGATGCGGCAGTCCTGCTCCTGATCCCACGGCCTGGTGAGCGTCGGATCTGCGCCCATGTGATGGCGCAGCGCCCTCCACCACCACTGAGGAGGCGGCGGCGTGATCGGAAAGATCAGCGCGTCGCCGCCGGCCACGGGATGCGTGGTCAACGTCGGCTTCTCCGCCCGGAACGGGCCCTGCGTCGTCACGATGCCCTCACGGGAGAGACCATAACTGTTCGGCAGAGGTACGACCGCGCGGCCGTCAGGTGGCTCGCGCGCTACGCAGCGCAGGCCGGGTGGCGTGACCTACCAATCACCCGCATCGGGTGAGGCTCGAGCCGCCAGCGGACGTGCAACATCTGTTCCGCAGCGGTCGGCCTCCCGGAGGGGGTCTCCCGGAAGTGGCGATCAGCAGTCTCTTGGGGTCGGCCGCTGCCCATAAGACCGGGGCGCGTCGCAGACAAGACGAACAGCGTTCCGCTCCGCGCGACCGGCCGTTTGCCCGAGCGGCCGGTGGCCCCTTACAGGTCGCGCTCTAGACGCCTTCGCGCCTAGCGGCGCCGATCAGTTCTGCGTCGGCGATGCGGAGCTCATGTTCCCCGCCTTCACGCACGAGCTGGTCGGCACTCACGATCCGCACCTGACTCGGCGCTTGGCCTTGCGGGTCGTTCCTCTCTCGGTATGCGTTGGCGGCGACTGTGGCGGCGCTGGTGCGGGTGTCTGACACCGCGACGGTCACCCACCGTCCGCCCTGCGGATAGCGCAGCTGCACGTAGTAGCCCATATGGATCTGCCCTGGCCCTTCTGTGCCCGCATGCGCCAGGGTACATGCCACCGTTTGCCTATGCAATCCCCTCACCCGATGCGGATGTCATGTGCATAGGCACACGCCGGATCATCCAATCGGGGGCATAGGCACAGCCGCCTTACTTGTTATGGTCACAAGGTTGGGAGGGGGCGCCGCAGCACTCTCCCTCCCCAGGAAGTTCGGCACGGCGCTCCCCTCCCACTCAATCCTCCGGATGGCGACGCGCACGGTTCACCGCCGCGGTGTCCGCAGTGCGCATCAACGGTCCCGGCCGCACCGCAGTGCCTCGGGTTCGCGTCGTTCGCTGCGTCGCTCGGCTCGACGGTCACGCCAACCCCGGACCCCGGAGACGCCCGCCGCGCGCACGAGGACAACAGATTTCGGAATGCCGGACCAGGGGGCGGCGGGGGGAGTTAGCCCCGCTGGGATCCGACTGGCCGCGTCGCCGGCCGGCGTCGCCATCTGCACGGCCGCAGGGCCCCGCGAGCAGCGCCGCCGCCGACGCCTCGGCCGGGCGGGCTCGGAACAGGCTCGAGCCCGCCCGGTCGGCCGCGATCGATCAGGCCGAGAGTGGGACGCGTCGGCGTCCGCGCGCTGTCAGCGCGGCCGCGCCGATCAGTGCCACGGCGAGCACCGTGCCGGCGCCGATCGCGGCGGCATACCAGTCGAAACCGCCCGTGCTCGTCGCGAGGCGGACGGTCTGCGCCGGTGTCTCCGACCCGAACCGGCTCGAGTTGGTGTCGCCGGCGTGCGCCGCTGCGACATTGTTGGCGGGGCTCACCGGGATCTGCACGTACATGTGAGGGTGGTGGATGCTGCCGACGATCGGCAGACCCGTCCGTTGATTGATACCGCTCGGCCGCGCCTGGGCGGCCTGGGTCATCAGGACAAGCGCCGCGGCCGTCCCGATCGCGAGGCGGATCGTCCGCGTCATGGTCGTCTTGGGGGTCATGTGTCGCGCTCCTTCCTCGGTCGCTGAGGGCATGCACCGAGGCTAGGGTGCGGTCAGTCCACCGTCTGCTCCGACGGTCACGGACCATGTGTGAGCGTCAGCACTTCCGGAGCGCCGGTTAGAGGCCGAGCTTGTCCTTGAGCCGCCACACGTGGTCGAACACCGACGCGAGGTGGCGCGCGACCGAGGGCAGCCCGCCGGCCTCGTCGGCGGCCATGCGGAAGGCCTGGTGGATCCCGTCGGCCTCGAGGCTGTGGCCGTTGGGGGCGGCCATCTCGTCGGCGACGAGCTTTTTGATCACGTCGGCTCCCGAGATCTGGCCGTAATAGCGCCCAAAGGCGGCGAGCCAGTCGGCGTCGGGGGCGTCTGCCACCACCGTGTCCGGGCGCGGGTTGTCGTGGTGAAACCCGTCGTGCTCGTCCTGGTCGATCGCCTCGCCGATCCGGTTGAGCTCCGACCGGATGACCGCCGTCTGCAGAACGATCCGCCAGGCGTGGCGCCAGACGAGCAGCTCGCGCGACGGGGCGTCGGCGATCGGGGTCTCACCGCCGGCCGACGGCCGCGCGGCCGCCCGGCCCGGCATGATCCGGGCCGCATCGTCGACGGCCCCCGCGATCACCTGCTCGTCGGCGGTGTCCTCGCCGGAGGGGTCGGGGAGGGCATCGGCGCGAAGCGCGTCCGCCACTCGATCGCGCAGCAGCTCCCGGTCGGCGCCGAGGCCGTCGAGCGCGGCGCGCATCCCTCCCCGCGTGATCGCCTGCTGCCGCAGCAGGCGCGGATCGAGCAGCAGATCGACGACGCGGGCGGCGCCGTCGAGGCGGCCGAACATCCAGTCGTTCGCGCGCCACGAGCGGCGCACGAACCCGGCGAAATGACCCAGCTGGAGGCCGTAGAGCTTCGCCCCTGGGCTCGTCGCGCGGGTGCCGATGGGGTTGACCTCGTCACCGTAGGCGCCCGGATTCGTCGCGTCGGCGCAGAGCCGCATGAATGTGAACCCGAGGTCACCCTGGTCGTCGTCGCCGCCGAGACCCGTCGCCGGATGCAGGATCCGGTCCGCGGCGACCAGGCGCTCCCACGACGCGGAGTCCCCGGTCAGGGCGGCCTGGCCGGCCACGATCGGATCCCTGACCGCCGCCGCACCGGGATCGGTGGCGGCGAGCGAGATCGCGTGGTGCACGTCGAGCTGGCGCGTGCGCAGCTCGGCCCGCCGGGCATCGTCAGCGGGCGCTGGCGAGAGGTCGGCCCGGGCGGCGCGCAGCCGCGAGAGCACCCGCCGCCCGACGCGTCGGGCCTGCGCGGGGGTGGGCGAGTCGGCCGGCCCGGCGACCGCGGTGGCGATCGCCTCGAGTCCGGCGGCCGCCATGAGCCGGTCGTAGGTCTGCATGCGCGCGCCGTGCTCGGCCAGGTAGGTCGCGACCTGGTTCAGGTTGTCGAGATCGGGCACCTCGCGCGGCAGGTTGAACGTCGTGTCGGCCACCGACCGCAGATCGAACTTGGCCGTTCCCGCGTCGCCCGTCACACCCGGGTAGGGGACGACGAACACGACCGCCCGCCGCGCGGCCAGGTCGGTGGCGGGCCGGTGCGCGATGTCGTCGAGCACGATGTCGAGCGGCGAGTTGTCGAGGACGCCCCCGTCGACGCTCCGGTGCTCCGGCAGGCCCGCGGCGGGGTAGACCGGCTTGCCGCCGCGCGTATGGAGCGCGGCGCGGACGGCCGTGTCGTTCGGATCGATCGTGCTCGGCTCGAACGCGAACGGGAACGAGCTGCTCGACCGCGCCGCCCGGGCGAGCGCCTCGACGCTCTCGCGGCCGATCGCCGCCCGGCCGGCCAGCGGCTGGCCGACCGGCGGCGGGGTCGCGAAGCGGAAACGCCAGCGATGCTCGATCCGCTCGGCCCGGCCGCCATAGCTGTCCTGCAGCTCGTCCTCGGCCACGCCCAGGATCCCCGTCGTCGTCATCGTCAGCCTGACGTCGGCCTGCGGCTCGGGCCCCTCGGGCTCCGACGCGGTCTTGAGCGCGTCCCTCACCGCCCCGAGCAGCCCGGGACGATCGCCAACGCCGTCGCCCATGAGCACCGAGACCGCGGGCATCCGGTCGGTGCGCAGCAGTCCCCTCAGGCTGCCGGCATCCATCCACAGCTCGCGCACGCCGCGCAGGCGGTTCCCGCACGCGATGGCCGTGCCCAGCAGCGCGCCGTTCAGGCCGCCCGCGCTCGTCCCCGCGATCACGTCCACCGTGACCCGCAGGTCGAGCAGGGTGCGGAGGGCGCGGTAGGCCTGGGCGGTGGAGTCGAGCGTCGGCTCGAGCGCGCCGGTCGCGCGCAGCGCGTCGACCTCGGTGACGACGCCGCTCATCCAGATGGCGAGGCTGACCCCACCGTTCAGAACCAGAGCGACGCGCAGCTCGTCGCGTCCCACCGCCTGCGTGCCAGGTGCCACGAAGGCCCACTATACCCTCGCCCTCAGAATGGGTGGAAACCACCAGTGCCGCTGCGGCGCGCCGCCGCTAGGGTCAGGGGATGCGCCATTTCACGGCGAGGCCGGCGGTTCCGGTCGCACTTCTCTGCGCCGGCGTGGTCATCGTCACGGCCGGCCTCGCGACCGCGCACATGTCCGTGACCGCAGCCGGCGTCATCGCGATCCTCGTCGGCTGGCTCACCGCCGCCGGCCTCGAGGGCGCCCCCCGCCGCGACGGCCTGCCGCGCTAGACGGTCGTCCTGAAGCCCGACACGAGCTGCTCCAACGTCGCCGCCGTGGCGGCGAGCTCGTGGGCGCTCGCGGCCAGCTCCTGCGCGCTCGCCGTGGTCTCCTCGGTTGACGCCGACACCTGCTCGGTGGCCGCACTCGTCTGCACGGCGACGTTCGCAACCTCGCTCGTCGCAGCGGCGATCTCGTGGATCTGACCCGTGACGGTGCGGACGGCGTGATCGATCTCGAGGAAGGCAGCGCGCGCTGCGCCGACGACCGCGGTGCCCGCCTCGGTGCGGCCCGAGGTCTCCTCGACCACACGGACGGCGCGAACGGTGTCGGCCTGGATCTCGCCGATCAGGTCTGCGATCCGGCGGGCGGCGGCGTGCGACTGCTCGGCGAGCTTGCGCACCTCCTCGGCGACGACCGCAAACCCGCGGCCCTGCTCGCCCGCGCGGGCGGCCTCGATGGCCGCGTTCAGCGCCAGCAGGTTCGTCTGGTCGGCGAGGCCGGTGATGGTCTCGACGATCCCGCCGATCTGCTCCGACTTGCCGGCGAGCTGCTCCATCGCGGCGGTCACCTCGCCGGTCGACTCGTCGACCGCGCTCATCGCCGTGGACGCCTCGCCCGCAGACGATGCGCCCCGCTCGGCCACCTCGCGCGCCTGCTCTGCGGCCGCGCTCGTGCGGGTCGTGGTGGCATTCGCCAGCTCGACCATGCGCGCCTGGCGCTCGGCGCCGGCCGCGACCGCGCCGATCGCGGTCGCGATCTCGCCGACCGCACGGCTGGCGTCCTCGGAGGTCGTGGCGATGTCCTGCGACGCCTCGCTGATCGAGCCGGCCACCGCCGAGATCCTGGCGACGAGCCCCGACAACTCGGCCCGCATGCGGTTGTACGCATCCACCGACGCCACCGTCGCCGCGGCGATCGCGTTGACCGCCTCGGCGGTCTGGCCGATCTCGTCACGGCCGGGATTGCAGATCGGCGGCGTGACCGGAGTGACGCCGACCGTGAGATCGCCCGTCGCCATGGCCTCGAGCCCCGCCTTCAGATCGGTGACGCAGTGCCGGCGCAGCATCGTCAGCCGATCGAGCACCGGGCGCAGGCCGTGCGTGATCGCCCGGCCGACGAGGAACGCGAACGCGCCGGCCAGAAGCGCGGCGATCAGCGAGACGACGCCGACGAGCCACGTGGCCAGCGAACGCGTCGAGGCAAACCGGGAGTCGGCTGCGGCCTGCTCACGGTCGGCAGCCGTCTGGTAGGCGCCGGCGGCCGTCGCGAGCACGTCGGCGGCGTGGTCGGCGCCGCCCTGGACGATCGCTCTTGCGGCGGTGCGCCGCCCGGCCCGGACGTTGCCGATCAGGACGCGGTCGAACCTCGACACGGTTGCGAACCCGCGCCGGATCGCCTGCAGGCGGGCGTGGTCGGACGGCGTCACGGTCTCGCCGGCAAGCGTGTGCAGACCGGCGCGGAACGCCCGCACATCGCCAACATGATCGCGATACGACTCGCCGTCCGTCAGCACGAAGCGGGTCTGCGACTCGTGGATGTACGACGCCAGGCCGCGCACGTCGGCCGCGGCCTCGGCCCTGCGCGCGGCGGTGCGGGCCGACCGGCTCGCATCGCCCATTGTCGCCTGCGCCCACAGCGAGACGCCGGCCACCACCGCCAGGAGCAGGACAACAACGCCGAAGCTGCCGTACAGCTTTCGGCCAATGGGCAAGTCACGAAGAACGCCTGCCATCTCACACACCTCCGCCGAGCCGCCAATCGAGCCGCAGGTCGCGTGATCGGCGCCGCCGGCGCCGAGTTGAGGGTGGCGGCGATGAGTTCGGGCCACTCGCGTGGTCCATCTCCTGTAACCACCATCCAGCCACCGGAGGTCACGCATGAGCCTGCCCGAGATCGCGTCGCGAGACGAGTGGCACAGGGCCCGCAAGCAGCTGCTCCAGCGTGAGAAGGAGCTGACGCGGGCCGCCGATGCGGCGAACGCCGACCGCCGCCGCCTGCCGATGGTGCCGGTGCAGACCGACTACGTCTTCGACGGCCCCGACGGCGAGGCGCGCCTGATCGACCTGTTCGGCGGCCACCGCCAGCTGATCGTCCAGCACTTCATGTTCGACCCGGAGTGGGACGACGGCTGTCCGAGCTGCACCGGGGCCGTCGACGAGCTCGCCGCCGGGACGCTCGCCCACCTCGCGGCGCGCGAGACGTCCTTCGCGCTCGTGTCACGCGCGCCGCGTGCGAAGCTCGAGGCCTACCGGCGGCGCCGGGGCTGGACGCTGCCCTGGTACTCGTCGTACGGGACGAGCTTCAACTACGACTTTCACGTCACGATCGACGAGTCCGTCGCGCCGATGGAGGTGAACTTCCGCACGCGCGCGGAGCTCGAGCAGACCGAGTCGATGCGCTGGGTCACCACCGCCCCGCAGCCGCTCGAGATGCCGGGCGTGAGCTGCTTCCTGCGCGACGACGACCGCATCTTCCATACGAACTCCACCCACGGCCGCGGCCAGGAGGACCTCGCCGCGGCGTACACCTTCCTCGACCTGACCGCCCTGGGCCGGCAGGAGGACTGGGAGGAGCCCAAGGGCCGGGCCGCCGCCGCCCACGACGCGACACCCGACTTCTCCGCCTGAGTCCGGCGCGCCGACGCGGTATGGAAATACTCGACCGCACAGGTGGTTTTCATGACACCGGCGGTCGCGGCCGGGGGCCGGCCGGCGGTGTTTCATATCCATACCGTTCAGTAGGTTTTTGATATACTGCAACGATGGCGCGCGACCTGAACCCCTTCCAGACGTCGGGGCCGCTCAAGCCCGACGACATGATCGACCGCGAGGACGAGGCGCAGGAGCTCTTCGACCTCGCCGCCGGCGGCCACTCCTCCCGGCTGGTCGCGCCGCGCCGCTACGGCAAGAGCAGCCTGCTCGGGCGCGTGCTTGCCGTCGCCGAGGACGAGGGCATGCCGACCGCCCACATCGACCTCATGGACGTGCTCACGATGGGGGCCATCGTCACCCGCTTCGAGCGCGGCTACGCCCGGTCGCTGCGCGGCAGCATCCGCACGGCGGCCAGCGACATCCTGAAGACGTGGAAGATCGGCGTCTCGTTCGGCGGGCCGGGGTTCGCCGTCAAGATGATGTCCAACCCCACGCTGGACGCCGAGCCCGTGCTGCTGAAGCTGCTCGAGCTCCCCGCCCGGCTGTTCGAGCGCAGCGGCGTGCGCAGCGTGATCGCGCTCGACGAGATCCAGGACATCCTGAACGTCCGCGGCGCGGACGGGATCATCCGCAGCGTGATCCAGTACCAGTCGGACTCCGCGTCCTACATCTTCGCCGGCTCGTCCCCGAGCCTGATGGAGCGGCTGTTCTCGGATCCCTCGCGGCCGTTCCTCGAGCACGCCCTGCCGAAGGAGCTGCGGCCGCTGCCCGAGGACGCGTGTGCCCGCGAGATCCTGCACCGGTTCACCGCGACCGGGCGCGATCCCGGCGAGGCGCTCGACCCCCTGGTCGCCTTCACCCGCGGCCATCCGCAGCGCACGATGCTGCTCGCCCACCATCTGTGGGCGGTCACGCCGCGCGGCTCGAAGTCCGACGAGAGCGCATGGCTCGAGGCGCTGCGGCGGGCATCGGACGGCGCCCGGCCGCTGCTGCGAGCGCGCTATGAGGCGCTGCCGACGAACGAGAAGCGGCTGGCACTCGCAATCGCCCTCGAGAAGGGGACGATCTACGACGCGCGCGTGCTGACCTCGGTCGGGCTCAAGAAGGGCAGCGTGCGGGCATCGCTCGAGGCGCTCGAGGGCCGGGCCGAGGTGATCCGGGTGGCGGGCACGCCGCTCGTCGCCGACCCGCTGTTCGCCTACTGGCTGCAGGAGAAAGGCGAGTTCTGACCCGGTCAGTTGGTGCGGTCTTCGCCCGTCAGGTGCTCGATCGAGGTGCGGAGCCGATCGGTGCGCGACGCGGCGTCGGGCTCGATCCGCGCGCTCTCCGGCACGTCGTGCAACGGCAGGTGACGGGCCTCGTCGGCGGTGATCCGAAGGCTCACGCGCCCGCTGTCTGAGATCTCGCCCACCTGGGCCGCCTCGACGTAGTGGGGCCGGTCGACGTAGTTGTGGAACGCGAAGCCTACGTGGTGGGTGATGGCGAGGCCGTCGAAGATGTCCTCGTTCTCGTCGCCGACCACGAGGAACACCACGCCGACGTGCTCGCCGTCGGCCGAGAGAACGTCCCAGCCGTGCTCGATCACCTTCCACGACACCGCCGTCATGCGCGGATCGTAGCCGCTCAGCGACGCCGGATCGCGTCGATGTCGCCGGCCGAGAACCGCCGCCGGCGCTCGACGTCGGCCGGGTCGACCATCTCGCCGTCACGCTCGACGTAGCCGTCCTTTCCGCCGATCGCGAGCAGGACGAGCTCGTCCTCGCCCGCGTTCCAGAACCGGCGCGGTGTCGTCGACTCGACGTGCACCGCACCGCCCGGTGCGAGCTCGAACCGCTCACCGCCGACCTCGAACCCGGCCGTCCCCGCGTGCACGAAGTAGAGCTCGTCCTGCACGTGGTGGAGATGGTGGAACCATTCCGTTCCCGGCGGCAGCACGATCGCGTTCACCCCGAACGCGGTGACGGCGAGCTCGTGGCGGAGCTTGCGGAAGACGCCCGGTGCGAGCGCCTCGATGGTCGTCACGCGGTACCCCACGCACCCAAGCGTACCGCGCACGCGGATCAGCCCCGGCCGGCGGCGGGCAGGCCGCCGGCCGGGGCGGTGAGACCCGCCGCTAGTGCAGCAGGTCGAGCTGGTTCGTCGCGTCGTCGACGAACCAGACGGCGTGCCGGTCGGGCCGGATCGCGAGCCCGAACAGCGCCCCGGAGCCCGCGGGCGAGCCCGAGGTGTCGAGCCACCGCACGGCGATCTGATGACCACCCGGCGTCGTCTCGACGAGCCGGCCGTCCCCCGCGTTCACCGTGAGGATGTCGCCGCCGGGGGCGACGGTCAGCCCCAGCGGGACGTTGAGCGCCCCGTCCATCGTGACGGTGCGGCCCCTCCAGGCCGCGTGGTCGCGCCGCAGCGCATCCGGTACCGCGGCGATGCGGTTCCCGGCGCTGTCGGCGACGTACAGCGTCCCCGAGGCGCCGAGCGCGAGGCCGGTCGGCCCCACCACAAGCGCGGCCGGGTCGCTGTGCTCGCCGAACCCGCGGGCGACCACGCGCTCGGAGGTCATCATCGGCATGCCGCCGTCGTGGGTGCGCAGGCCGATGCGAACGACGGTGCCGCGGTTCACGGTCGCGCCGCCCGCCGCGACGGTGCCGTTCAGCACGTTCGCGACGAAGAGCGTCGCGCCGTCACCGCGGTCGACGGTCGTCATGTCCCACGGGCCGTTGATCGATCCGCCCGCGAGCGTCTCGACCGCACGGCCGCGGCTGTTGAGCACGATCAGGCAGCCGGCGCGGGCCGTGGCGGAGGAGCCGTCGGCCGTCGGCAGGCTGCCGACGATCACCCAGCCGCTGCGCAGCACGCCGAGCGCCGTCGTGAGGCCGACGCCGCCGGGGCAGCGCCCGGGCAGCATGCCCGACCGCAGAGCCGCGAACGTCGTACGGTGCCCGCCGGGGCTGATCTGGACGATCGTGGTGCCGGTGCCCTGCAGGTTCGACGCCGCATTGAAGTTCGACACCAGCACGTCGCCCTTGTGCAGGCTCCCCGTGGAGCGAGGGACGACGGCGACCCCGTACGGGTTCACATCGCCGTTGCCCGGCACCGTCGACGCCACCACCTTGATCGAGTGCAGCGGGCCGACGAACGCCCTCATCGCCCCCTGGGCAGCCGCGGCGCCCAGGCACATCACCGTTGCGGCGCACGCCACCGCAACACCCATGAGCCGTCTCTTGGTCATACCGCCCCCCTCCGGTGCGGCCGCGAGCGATCTCGCTCGACCCCCCGCCACGCGCGCACGCTGCGCGGGCCCCAAGGCTCGGCCTCCGTAGGAGGCCTACCGCGGCCGTGCGCCGCCGGATCGGCCGCGCCCGCGGGAGTGTGAGCCGGCTCACAACGTGTCCACCAGAAGGGGTCTGACCGCGGTCGGTGCGGCGGGGTATGATGGCCGCCATGGGGAGGGTGCCGATCGGGACGCGAATCGGCGTGGTGATGCTCGTGGCAGGGACCGCGCTCGCAGCCGCCGTGGCGACGGCGTCCGGGCACGGCCGCCCGCACTGGCAGGTCGTCCATCACGGCGGCAGCGCCGATCTGCGCGCGATCAGCCCCGTGAGCGCCCGGGTCGCGTGGGCGAGCGGCAGCAACGGCACCGTCCTTCGCACCACGAACGGCGGCCGCGCATGGCAGAGCGTCGGCCCAGCCGGCACGAGCGCGCTCGAGTTCCGCGGCCTGAAGGCGTTTGACCGCAACCACGCCGTGCTGATGTCGATCGGAAACGCGCCCGGAGACTTCCGCACCTACCTCACCGCCGACGGCGGCAGGCACTGGCGGATCACGAACCGCAACGCGAACCCGCAGGCGTTCTACGACTGCATGGCCTTCTTCGACCGCCGCCACGGCCTGATCCTGAGCGACCCCGTGAACGGGCGCTTCCGGATCCTGATCACGGCGAACGGCGGGCGCAGCTGGCGCATCGACCCGGCCCGCAACGTGCCGAGGGCGCACGCGCCGAACGAGTACGGCTTCGCCGCGAGCAACGAGTGCATCACGACCTCGGGCCACCGCCACGCCTGGTTCGGCAGCGGCGGCCCAGCCGGCTCGCGCGTGTACCGCTCCGCCGACGGCGGCCGCACCTGGAAGGTGTCCCAGACGCCGCTTCACCGCGGCGCGAGCGCCGGCGTGTTCGCGGTCGCTTTCCGGTCGCAGGCGCAGGGCCTCGCGATCGGCGGCGACTTCGCCACACCGGCGACGGCGCCGCGCGCGCTCGCGCTGACCGGCGACGGCGGCCGCACCTGGACGCTCGTCGCCGCGGGTGCCGCCCCGGACGGCTATCGCTCCGGCGCGACGTGGGTGCCGCACACGTCAGGCACGGCGCTCGCGGTCGGCCTGACCGGCAGCGACATCACCACCGACGGCGGCTTTGCGTGGACGCAGTTCGACGCCGGCAGCTTCGACGCGGTCGCGTGCACGCCGGGCGGCGCGTGCTGGGCCTCGGGCGCGAACGAGCGCATCGGCCGCCTGCGCGACCGCTGACACTCGCTCTGCGGTCAGCCTGATTACCGCCCGCCGGCCGCTTAACGCGACCTCCTTGCAGGAGCGACCGACCCGAACTAGGGTCGAGAAATCGGCGCCCCCACCCGCACCCGCCGCCGCATCGGCGCTGCGCTCACCGCCGCCCAGTGGCGCAGCGTGGCGGCGATGGCGATCGTCGTGGGCGGGCTGCACGTGGTCGGCTTCTTCCTGCTGATCGCCGTCATCGCGCCTCACCACTACCGCCTCGGCGACTCGGGCGCCTTCACGATCGGGATCGGCCTCACCGCCTACACGCTCGGCCTGCGGCACGCGTTCGACGCCGACCACATCGCGGCCATCGACAACACCACGCGCAAGCTCATGTCCGAGGGCAAGCGGCCCATGAGCGTCGGGTTCTTCTTCTCGCTCGGGCACTCGTCGGTCGTGTTCGCGCTGGCGTTCCTGTTCGCCATCGGCGTGCGCGCGCTGGGCGGCCCCGTGACGAACCCGGAGTCGCGACTGCATCACATCACCGGCCTCGTCGGCACCGGCGTGTCGGGGACGTTCCTGTACGTGATCGGAATCCTGAACCTGATCATTCTGGTCGGGATCGTCGGAGTCTTCCGCGACATGCGCCGCGGCAGCTACGACCAGGCCGACCTCGAGCACCGGCTGAACACACGCGGGTTCCTGAACCGCATCTACGGCCGCTTCACCCGCGCGATCCGGCACCCGTGGCAGATGTACCCGCTCGGCCTGCTCTTCGGCATCGGGTTCGATACGGCCAGCGAGGTGGCGCTGCTCTTCCTGGCCGCCGGCGCCGCGGGTGCGGGCCTGCCGTTCTACGCGATCCTGTGCCTGCCGATCCTGTTCGCCGCCGGCATGTCGCTGCTCGACACGATCGACGGCTCGTTCATGAACTTCGCCTACGGGTGGGCGTTCTCGCAGCCCGTGCGCAAGGTCTACTACAACATCACCATCACCGGGCTCTCGGCCCTGGTCGCGCTGGGGGTCGGGACGATCGAGCTCGCCGGGATCTTCGCGGGCGGAGGTCCCGACATGAGCGCCGTCGGCTTCGTGATCGTCGGCATGTTCGTCGTCACATGGGCGGTGTCGCTCGCGGTGTGGCACTTCGGCCGTATCGAGGAGCGCTGGAGCGCCGGAGCCGACACGCCGGGATAGTCTCTCCGCGGAGATGACCGAGGCTCCGCGCGTCCCGACGCTCGCGTTCGCCGGCCTGGACGAGGCTCTGGCGGCGTTGCGCGAGCGCGGCCTGCGCATCTCCACGCCGCGGCGGCTCGTGCTCGAGGCGCTGTTCGCGGCCGATGGGCCGGTATCGGCCGAACAGCTCGCCACCGGCCTCGGTCTCGACACCGCGTCGGTGTACCGCAACCTGGAGACGCTCGAAGCCCACGGCGTCGTGCGCCACGTGCACCTCGGCCACGGGCCCGGGCTGCACGCCCTGGTCGTGCCCGGCGAGCGCGAGTACGTCTACTGCGAGGGGTGCGGCGCCGTGCGCGCCATCGCGCCGGAGGAGCTCGACCCGGTGCGCGACCTGATCCACGAGCGGTTCGGCGTCCAGGCCCGCTTCACCCACTTCCCGATCGTCGGGCTGTGCGCCGCGTGCGCGGACGCCGAAGGCCGCGCGTGATGCTCTACCTGATCCACGTCGACCCGGCGACGTTTCTCGCCATCGTCGCCGCCTCGGCGCTGGCCGGCAGCCTGGCGGCGGTGGCAGGCGGGCGCGGCGTTCTCATCCCGGTGGTCGTCATCGAGCTCGTGATCGGCGTGATCATCGGGCCGCACGGATTCGGCCTGAAGGTCGACCAGTTCGTCACGTTCTTCGCCGACCTCGGCCTCGGCCTGCTCTTCTTCTTCGCGGGCTACGAGATCGACATCCAGCGGATCAGGGGCGCGCCGCTTCGGCTCGGCCTGCTCGGCTGGGGGCTCTCGCTCGCGCTCGCCTACACCATCGGGGGCGTGCTGGCCGCGTTCGGGGTCGTGCTCTCGCTGCTCTACACCGGATCGGCGCTCGCGACGACGGCGATCGGGATGCTGATCCCGATCCTCTCCGACGCCGGCGAGCTGCGCACCCGTTTCGGTACCTACATGCTGGCCGCGGGCGCCGTCGGCGAGTTCGGGCCGATCCTTCTGCTCACACTGCTCCTGTCCAGCCAGGGCACCGAGCACAACGCCCTCATCCTGATCGCGTTCGTCGCGCTCGCCGTGAGCGTCGCCGTCTTCGCCGTGCGGTCGTCGGCACGCACGTTTCCGCTGTTCGAGCGGACCCTCGAGAGCAGCTCCCAGCTCGCCGTGCGCTGGATCGTCGCGCTCGTGTTCGCGCTCGCCTTCCTGGCGTTCAAGCTCGGTCTCGACCTCCTCTTGGGCGGGTTCGCGGCCGGCATGATCACCCGCCAGGTGCTGAAGACGCGCGAGCTGCCCGCCTTCGACTCCAAGCTGACGGCGGTGGCGTTCGGCGTGTTCGTGCCGTTCTTCTTCGTGGCGAGCGGGATGAGCCTGGACCTGCCCGCGCTCGTCTCCAGCCCCTCCGGCATCGTCAAGATGGTGGTGTTCTTCTTCCTGTTCCTCGTGGTGCGCGGGACGCCGGCGCTCGTGCTCTACCGGGGGGTGCTCGATGCCCGTGAACGGGCCGCACTGGCGCTGATGTCATCGACGCAGCTGCCGCTCGTCCTCGCGATCACGACGCTCGCAACGAGGACCGGCCACATGCGGGCGTCGACCGCCGCCGCCCTCATCGGCGCGGCGGTGCTCTCGACGCTCGTCTACCCGATGCTCGGGCTGCGGCTGCGCGGCGACCCCCTCGCCGCTGTGGCCGCCGACCCCGACACGTTGGCGGCCGAGGTCTGAGCGCGCCTATCCGCCCGCGAGCTCGATCAGCTCGCGCAGCGCGTGGTAGGCGCTCGCCTGCGCCTCCTGGATGCGGGGGATGTGCTGCGACGGCGTCACGACGACGTGGTCGGCCAGGCGCTCGGCGGCGATGCGGCCGCCGTCGTAGCCGACCAGCGCCACCGTCACGAGGCCGCGCCGACGGGCCTCGGCCAGGCCGGCGATGATGTTCTCGGAGCCGCCGCTCGTCGAGAGTGCCACCGCGGCGTCGCCCGGCCGGCCGTAGGCGATCACCTGGCGGGCGAACAGCACGTCGGGGCCGATGTCGTTCGCAAGCGCGGTCAGGATGCCCGAGTCCTCGGTCAGGTCGAGCGCGCGCCGCGGCCGCAGGCCGGCGCGCAGGTCGGCGACGAGATCCATCGCGTCGGTGGCCGAGCCGCCGTTTCCGAACGCGAGCACGGTGCCGCCGTCGTCGAGGACGGCCCGCAGCGCGGCCGCGGCCGCGACGATCGCGTCTGCGCCCTCGCGCAGCGTGCGCTCGCGCAGGGCGGCGACCTCGTCGGCCTTCATCAGCACCGACCGGCGCACGTCTGCGAGCACCGCGTCCAGGTCGTGCTCGCCCTCGGACAGGAACGGATACAGGAACGCCGAGGCGCCCGAGTCGTGCACCGGCCCGGCGCTCCTGCCCGCCAGCAGGCCGCGGTGCTCGAAGAACACGTGCACGAGCTCCCACAGCAGGTGGTAGAGCGTCTCTGTGAGCTCCTGGTCGACCGCGGTGTCCGCGCCCGGAGGCACCGCCTCCCACTCGGCACCGACGGGGGCGAACGCGACCGTCAGGCAGCCGCGCGTGCGCGCGACGGCGATCGCCGCCGCCACGCCCGCGTCGGCGCCGAAGCCGATCACGATGTCGTCGGCCTCGGCCAGCAGGCCGACCTGGCCCGCGAGCGACCCCGCGGCCGGGTCGAGGCCGACGGCCGGGAGCGCGCGCTTGCCGACGATCACGGGATGGACGAACTCGACCGCGACGTGGCGCACGTCGCTGCGATCCTGCGGCGAGGTGCCGACGGCGATCAGGCGGCCACCGCGGGCGAAGCGCTCGGCCATGGCGTGGCACAGGCTCGCGATCGCGGCGGCGTGCTGCGCGAAGAAGGCGGCGTCGGCGCCCGCGCGGCGCTCGATCAGGTCGTCGAGCGCCCGCCGGGCGCGATCGGCCGCCCGCGTCTCGGTCACGCCGGCTGGCGCTCGAGCGCGAACTCGCGCAGCCACTCGCGCCACGCATCCACCCCGTCGCCGGTGCGCGCGCTCATCAGCAGGCGCGGCACGCCTGGGTGGACCGCGTCCAGGTGGTAGTTGAACCGGTCCATGTCGAAGTCGACGTACGGCAGCAGGTCGATCTTGTTCACGAGCACGAGCTCGCACGTGCGGAACATGAGCGGGTACTTGAGCGGCTTGTCCTCGCCCTCGGCGACCGACGCGACCATCACGCGCACGTCCTCGCCGACCCGGAACTCGGCCGGGCACACGAGGTTGCCGACGTTCTCGATCACGAGCAGGTCGATCTCGCCCAGCGGCAGCGCCGGGATCGCCGAGCGCACCATGTTCGCGTCGAGATGGCACTCGCCGCCGAAGCCGGCCTCGGTGTTGATCTGCGTCACCGGGACGTGGATGCCCGCGATGCGGTCGGCGTCGAGCGTGCCGGCGACGTCGCCCTCGAGCACGCCGACGCGCACGCCGGCGAGGTCGGCCAGCGTGCGCTCGAGCAGCGTCGTCTTGCCGGCGCCGGGCGAGCTCATCATGTTGACGACGCGCACCCCCGCGCGGTCGAAGTCGTCCCTGTTCGCGCGTGCGATCGTCGCGTTCGCGTCGAGCACGTCCTCGAGCACCCTCACCTTGGTGCGATGCATGCGGCCTCCCGCTCCTCGACTTCGATCGACTCGACACAGAGCTCGTTGCCGGCCGTGATCTGCACCCGCGTGGCGTCGCAGCGGGGGCAGCGGAACATCGCCTCGCCGAGCTCCCACTCGTGCTTGCAGGCCTCGCACACGAGGCGCGCCGGCACGATCTGCTGCTCCAGCCGGGCGCCTTCGCAGAGCGTGCCGACGGCGACGTGGTCGAAGTAGAACGCGAGCGAGTCGGGCACGACCTGGCGCAGGTGTCCGACGCGCAGCTGCACCGCCGTCACGCGGCGGCCCTCGGCGTGGCGGGTGGCGGTGTCGACGACGGCACTCGCGACGGACAGCTCGTGCATGGGGCTTTCAGCCCACCTCGAGAGGGGCATCGCCGCGCAGACCCGCGATCGTCTCCAGGACGAGCTCGACCGCGCGGTCGATCGACGCCGCGATCGGGCCCGAAAGGCCGATCCCGACCTCCTCGACCTCGTCCGGCTCACAGGCGATCACGATCACCTTGCCCGGCCAGCCGCCGACGGCCTTGACGAAGCGCAGCACGCTCTCGGGATCCATCGCATGCGGGTCGATCATGTCACCATCGGCGATCCCGGCGGCGACGTCGGCCTCGTCGGCCTCCATCACGTACAGCGTGCCAGGCGGCTCGCCCTGGCGGCTGACATCGATCAGGACGAGCGCGTCGTAGCCGCGCATGACCTCGTAGGCCAGGTCGAGCCCGCCGGTGCCGAAGTCGGCGACCGTCACGCCGGCCGGCAGCTCGCGCCCGGCAAGTCGGCGGGCGACCTCGCCGCCGAAGCCGTCGTCGCGCAGCCACGAGTTGCCGATGCCCGCCACCAGGATCTGCTTCTCGTTACGGTCTGTCACGTCGGGTATGCCTCCAGTTCGCCTGCGAAGAAGAACAGGAACCGGCCGGTCTCGCGCATCAGGTCCTGCCCCGGGTCGTCGTCGATCGTCGCACCGAAGTAGAGCTTGTCCTCGTAGTCGTAGTAGATCCGCTCGAGCGTCGCCACCCTGCCGTCGAGGATGCGGTCGTACGGGTCGGTGCGCTCGGTCAGCCGCAGGCGCACCTTGTCGCCCCGGCGGTAGGTGACGCCGTCGACCACGGCCTGCTCCTCGCCGACCGGCGGCTCGCCGCGCGCGCCGAACCCCTCCATCATGACCGTCCCCCCTCCGGCGCGGGGTCGGACAGCACGGTGCGGCCGTGCAGCCGCAGCAGGTCCTCCGGCGTCGCCGCCGCCGCCCGCTCGACCATCTCGCGCAGCGCCGGGTCGCCGCCCGTCACCTGATCGCGCTCGTCGTCGGAGAGCGCCATCACATGCAGGAGCAGCGCCTCCTCGATCTCGGTGCCGTCGAACAGGTTGCCACGGCTCTCGGGCGCGAGCTGCGGGTGGTCGGGGAGCATGATCGTCGCCCCGACGAGCACGTCGTCGGCCTCCCCCGCGAGCACGGGATAGGTGTTGATGCTCCCGCAGCCGGACACGGCATGGCCGAGCACGCCCGTCCGCTCGAGCGGCGACGCGAAGCGCGCGCCGCCCACCCGCACCACCGGGTGGGTCGAGAGCAGGCTCGAGCGCAGTGCGGTGGTGCGATCAACGCCGGGCGGCACCGACGTCGTGTTGTGCACGCAGAGCGCGATCCGCCAGACGTCGGGATGCAGCGGTCGCACCGAGAGCCGCACCCGGCCCGAGATGCCGTTCAGGCCGAACGTCTCGACGTGGGAGCTCTCGGCCAGGCCGGCAAGCGTCCCCGCAAGCGCGGGCAGCCGCCGCTCGAGCGCCCGGTGCCCGCCCTCCGGCGCGGCCTGCAGCAGCCGCACCTCGGCCGCCACCGAGGCGTCGCCGTTGCCCTGCACCACGCCGTGCATGCGCAGCATGTCGAACGCGGCCGGGGCGGCGTGGGCATAGGCGGGCGGGTAGACGATCCCGAAGGGCGTCGGGGTCGCGTTCTTGGCCGCTGTCCCGGTGTATGGATAGAGCGCGTAGCCCTCGTAGAGGAGCGCGTCGAGCAGCGACTCGAGTGCCGCGTCGGCGCTCATGCGCCGGCCTCGGGCGACGTCGCCGACTCGAGCAGCCGCACGATCGCGGCATCCATCGAGAACAGGCCCGCCTCGGCGGTGTACCTGCGCAGCGAGTCGGTCGTGTCAGGGTGCAGCCGCACCCAGCTCGAGTTCGGGTAGTGGCGGTCCATCATCCCCCGCCACGTCTCGACCGGCATCCGCCAGCGGGCGGAGCACGACCACGGGATCGCGACCACCTGGATGTCGCCGCCCGGAGCCCGGTGCAGGATCGAGCCGTTGAAGTGGAACGTGAGCGGGACGTGCCCGCCGGGCAGACCGGCGAAGTACTTGGTCGCCGCCACCTCGAGGTCGTACGTGCACGCGATCGGGAGCGAGAAGGTGGTCGTGCCGGTGAAGCTCGGCACGAGCGCGCTCGAGTAGGCCCACAGGAAGCTGTGCGTCGTCTGAGACCATCGCTCCGGCTCGCCGAAGAGCTCGATCAGGCGCGTGCGCGTCTCGGGGTCGTAGCTGCGCCGCGACGGGTCGATGTTGATCTGGGCGGTGAGCGCGATCGTGAACACCTCGAGGCCGGCGCTCTCGCTCACGCCGAGGTCGACGCGCAGGGTCGGCGCGGCGGCGTCCTCGACGCACGACGCCCCGAGCACCGTGAACTCGAGCGCCGGGACCGCGCTCACGCGACGCTCCGGCGCCCGTGCAACGCGGCGAAGAACGCGGCCACCGCATCCTCGACCGCGCTCCCGCCCGAGATGCCCTGCCAGCTCGCCTTGATCGCGCCGACGAGCTCGTAGCAGCGGTCGATGGGGACGATCGCGTAGTTGCGCGGCTCGCTCAAGCGGTCGACGATCAGCGCCTCGACCTCCTGCTCGAGGCCGGCGAGCGCGGCGTTTCTGGCCACCAGGTCGTCCCACGCCTCGAGGTAGAGCTCCGACTCGGTCGCTCCGGCCGGGCTGGGATAGAACGCCACGACGCCGTCGGCGGTGCGGAAGAAGAACGCGAGGCCGATCGGGATCTGGAACGCGGCCCAGAGCTCGTCGGGGAGGTCGAAGCCGTTCAGCACCGCCACCCGCGTCCCCGTCGGGCGCAGATCGGGATCGCCCGCCCGCATGGCGAAGCACGGCTCGCACGCGCACAGGATGCGGTGCTCGGCGAGCTGGAGCAGGTGGCGGTGCTCCTCGTCGATCGTCGTGCCGCACAGGTCGCAGCGCGCGCCGGCCGGAGCGGCCGCCGGCGGCGCAGCCGCCGTACGCGACCGCGCCAGCCGGCGCAGGCTCGTGACCACCTCGGGGTTGGGCGCAGAGGGAGGGACGCCCGCGCTCACGTGGCGACCGCCACGGCGACCCCGACGCCGTCACGCCGAAGCAGCGGCACCGGATCGAGATGGACGTCGTCGGAGCCGACGGCCCGGCCGGCCTCGGTGAGCACGTACCCGTGGTGACACTTGTCACAGGCGAGGATCTCGCCCTCGAGGGTCGCGTCGGCAAGGCCGCTGCCGCAGCACGGGCACTCGCTGCGGTAGGCGAGCAGGGTGCCCGCGACGTTTGCGACCACCATCTCGGCACCGCGCAGCGTCACCGTCGCGACCGCGCCGGGGGCGACGTCGCCCGCCGCCTCGACCGGGAGCCAGGTGGGCGCCGCCAGCCGGCCCCGGATCGCGGTCATGCCGCCGCCGGCCGGCTGCGCGGGCTCGGCCAGGCCCTCGACCTCGACGCCCAGCAGGTCGGGCGCCCGCTCCTCGAGCGCGTCGGTGATTGCGAGCTCGAGCGTCTGCATCGACGCCGGGCAGCCATGGCAGTGGCCGACCAGGCGCAGCCGCGCCACCCCCGCGTCGATCCCAAGCAGCTCGACGTCGCCGCCGTGCGACTCCATGTAGGGACGCACCGAGGCAAGCGCCGCGAGCACGCGCTCCTCGAGCGGCACCGGATAGAGGTCGTGCACGAGCAGGAGGCTGGCGACCAGGCCGTCGGCCGCCAACCGTCCCCGCAGCTCGCCGGCGGCCAGGGAATCGTCGGCGAGCACGTCCATGATGCGAGCGAGGCCCTCTCCGTAGAGGTCGACCACCGCCCCGACGAGCTCCTCGGCCAGCCTGCGGGCATCCCCGTCCTCGAGCGCTTCGAGGGCCGCGGTGAGCTCGGAGACCCGCTCCATCGGGTCGTTCATGCCGCTCCTCTCAGCAGAGTCCGGTCGGGCGATGCTCCACCTTGCGCACCCGTCCGGCCCCCGTGTACATGTGCACGCCACACGGCAGGCACGGGTCGAACGAGCGCACCGCCCGCATGATGTCGACTCCCTTGAAGTCCTCGGGGCCGTTCTCCTCGAAGATGGGGGTGTTCTGGACGGCGTCCTCGTACGGGCCCGGCGTCCCGTAGACGTCGCGCGGGTTCGCGTTCCACGGCGTCGGCGGGTACGGCTGGTAGTTCGCGATCTTGCCGCCCCGGATCACCATGTGGTGCGAGAGCACTCCGCGCGCGGCCTCGTGGAAGCCGACGCTCACAGCCTCCTGGGGCACCTTGAAGTTGTTCCAGCTCTTCGTGCGCCCGGCCCGGATCTCGCCCAGGGCCTTCTCGAGGCAGTGCAGCCCGACGAGGGCCGAGTAGGCCTGGTGGTAGGAGCGGGCCCGGTCACGCTCGATCGCGTTCGACTTCTCCGGGATCTTCCACTCGAGCTCCATCTCCGGCATGCTGGCGGTCTTCGGGAGCACCATCTGCAGGCTGTGACCGGTGGCCTTCAGGTAGCCGATGTCGACCAGGCCGGCCTTCGCCGTCACCCATTGGCGGGCGAACGGGCCGCCGCCGGTGTCGCAGGCGACGTAGGTGTCGTTGCGGGCGTCGTACATCCGCGGCGAGACCACCCAGCTGTACTTGTCCGTCCAGTCGCGCTTCTGCGGCTTGGGCAGCGTCACCTTGTTCCACGGGTGGCGCTTGTCGACCGGGTTCCCGAGCGGATCGGTATGCACGAACGTCTCCTCGCTCGACCAGTCGTCGAAGTAGGAGCTCCCGAGCAGGATCCGGATGGCGAGGTTGATCTCGACCAGGTCGGTCGACACCAGCTCGCCCTTGAAGACCAGGCCGGGCGTGATGTAGCGATGCCGGCCCCACTCGGTCATGCCGCGGTAGCTGTAGTCGACGTAGTCGGGATCGTCGAAGCACCCCCAGCAGATCAGGTCGGTGTCGCGGTAGCCGACCATGTCGTACCCAGGCAGCTCCTGCAGGAAGAAGTCGTACAGGTCGTCGTGCATGGGCACGGTGCGCTTGGCGTACTCGATGTAGCGCATGAGCCGCACGTAGTAGTCGGTGCACGTCTGGTGGGTGATGTCCGCCGAGACGCCGCCCGGCATGATGGTCGACGGGTGCGTGTGGCGGCCGCCGAAGAGGCAGTACATCTCGCGCGTGTAGCGGGCGACCTGGAGGGTCTCGAGATAGAAGCTGCCGGTGAACGGGTTGAGCGCCCGCATGATGTCGGCGATCGTCTTGTAGCCGTGGATGTCGCCGTGCGGGGACGGGGTCGACTCGGCCTTGCGCAGCAGGGTCGGGTTCGTCTCCTTGACCATCTGCTCGCAGAAGTCCACGTTGGCCATGCAGTCGTTGAAGATCGCGTGGTCGAACATGAAGTCGGCCGACTCGGCCAGGTTGTAGGCGTAGTCGCCGAGCTTGGGCGGCTTCACACCGTAGGCCATGTTCTGGTTCAGGCACGAGCAGGTGCAGTGGTTGTCGCCGCAGATGCCGCAGATCCGGCTCGTGATGAAGTGGGCGTCACGCGGATCGATGCCCTTCATGAAGATGTCGAACCCGCGGAACACCATCGACGTCGAGTAGCACTTGAGCACCTGCTGGTTCGTGAAGTCGATCTCGGTGTGGATGCCCAGGCTGCCCACGATGCGCGTGATCGGATCCCACGACATCTCCTTGACGATGACCTTCCGCTCCTGCGGAGTCTCGACCGTTGTCACGTCATGCTCCCTTCCGGGCGTAGTTCCGGGGCTGGTACCCGCTCGTGAGCTCGTTCCGGTTGTGGCGCCAGGTGGGCTCGGTGTCGCCGTTGTGGCGGATCTCCCAGCTGCGCAGGAACTTGTAGATCGGGCCGTAGGTCAGCCGGGCGGGGATCGTCGTCACCCGTGATCGCGGCGCCTCCTGCATGAACGGGAGGTACTTGTCGGGGAAGCCGGGCATCGTGCAGGCCATGCAGATCCCGCCGACGTTGGGACATCCGCCGATGCCGTTGACCCAGCCGCGCACCGGCACGTTGCACTTCACGATCGGGCCTTCGCAGCCCAGCTTGACCAGGCAGCGGTGGTCGGAGCCGTACTCGGTGGCGAAGTTGCCCATCTCGTAGAAGCCGGCCCGGTTGCAGCTCTCGTGCGTCGTGCGGTCGAAGAGCCACTTCGGCCGCAGCTGGTCGTCGAGCTCCGGCGCGGGCGCAAGGCCGCCCAGGTGCAGGACGAGGTAGAGCAGGGTCTCGGTCATGTTGTCGGGCTGCGCCGGGCAGCCGGGGATACACACGACGGGCAGGCCGGCCTTCGACTTCCAGTTCCAGCCCAGGTAGTCGGGCAGGCCCATCGCGCCGGTGGGATTGTTCTTCATGGCGGGGATGCCGCCGTAGGTCGCGCAGGTGCCGATGGCGACGACCGCCGCCGCCTTGTTCGCGAGCCGGTCGATCCAGTCGTTGGTGGTGATCGGCTGGCCGGTGTCGGGGTGGACGCCGAACCCCGACCAGTGGCCCTCGCCGTTGATGTTCTCGTTGCCGATCGAGCCCTCGATGATCAGCACGAAGGGGTCGAGCTTGCCCGCCTCGGCGTCGTACCAGGACTGGATGTACTCCTGGCCGACCTCGTAGGCGATCACCTGGTTGTGGATGACGACGCGCGGCATCCCGGGGATGACGCCGGTGATGATGTCCTCGAGGCTCGGGTTCGTGGCCGCGGTCATCGCGACCGAGTCGCCT
This sequence comes from uncultured Actinomycetes bacterium, assembly GCA_963825325.1. Lineage (GTDB taxonomy): Bacteria > Actinomycetota > Thermoleophilia > Gaiellales > JAICJC01 > JAICJC01. The sequence continues at coordinate 1,156,277 of CAWGSU010000004.1, read as the reverse complement.
TCGCACGAGAGCCCCGTGGTCATCCACAGGACGTGGGCAGTGATGCCTTCGGTCTGCTGCTGGTTCGGTACGAACTCGACTGTGGCCAAGTCACCCTCCCTCTCGGAACCGCGTGGTTCAACAGATCCTGGGCAGCGGATCGCCGACGAGCTGGTCCATGACCCGCTTGCCGCCGAACGCCGTCTCCACCAACACCATCCCCGGCGGGTCGGTCTTGACCTCGCCGATCTCGACCGCCCGCTCGCACCCGGGCACGGCCCGCAGCGCGGCGAGCGCCGCCTCGCACCGCTCGGGCGCGACGAAGGCGACGAGCTTGCCCTCGTTCGCGACATACATCGGGTCGATGCCGAGCAGCTCCGCCGCGCCCGCGACCGCGGGCAGCACCGGCACATCCGCCTCGCGCACGACCATGGCCACCCCCGAGGCGCGCGCGAGCTCGTTCAGCACCGAGGCGACGCCGCCGCGGGTGGCGTCGCGCAGGCAGCGCAGGTCGTGGCCGGCGGCGTCCAGCAGCGCGTCGACCGCCGGCCAGAGCGAGCACGTGTCGGACTCGACCTCGGCGTCGAGGTCGAACTCGCCGCGGGCGAGCATGATCGCCGTGCCGTGCTCGCCGATCGAGCCCGAGACGAGGATGCGGTCGCCGGGCCGCAGGCCCGCCGGCGAGAGCGCCGCGCGCGGGTCGACCTGGCCGATCCCCGCCGTGCACAGGTACATCGAGTCGGCGTGCCCGCGCTCGACGACCTTCGTGTCGCCGGCGACGATCTCGACGCCCGCGGCGGCCGCCGCGGCGGCGATCGCCGCGACCTCGGCGCGCAGGTCGTCTGCCGAGAGGCCCTCCTCGAGCACCATGGACAGGGTCAGCGCGAGCGGCCGCGCGCCCGCCATGGCGAGGTCGTTCACGGTGCCGTTCACGGCCAGCTCACCGATCGAGCCGCCGGGGAAGCGGATCGGCTTGACGACGAAGCTGTCGGTCGTGAACGCGAGCTCGACGCCCCCGACCGACACGGCGCCTGCGTCGGCGAGCGCGGCGAGGCTGGCCGCCCCATAGGCGGGCACGAGCAGGCCCTCGATCAGCGTCTGCGTCGCCTTGCCGCCCGCGCCGTGGGCCATGGTGATGCGCGCATCGCGGAACTTCGGCGGCTTGGAGCGCACCGTCTCGATGATGTCCAGCACCCGCTGCTCGCGGTCGGTGGGGTCGGCCGCGCGCGGCACCTCACACCACCTCGCGGTCGCGGGCGAAGCGGCCGTAGTTGTAGTAGGCGGCGCACGCCCCCTCGGGCGAGACCATGCACGTGCCGATCGCGTGCTCGGGCGTGCAGGCGCTGCCGAACACCTTGCACTCCCACGGCTTGATCACGCCCTTCAGCACCTCGCCGCACTGGCACGCCTTGGGGTCGGCCACGCGCACGCCCGGCACCTGGTAGCGCACCTCGGCATCGAGGTCGCGGTAGGCGTCGGACAGGCGCAGGGCGCTCTGCGAGATGAAGCCCAGGCCGCGCCACTCGAAGTGCGGCCGCAGCGCGAACACCTCGGCCATCACCTTCAGGGCGGCCATGTTGCCCTCGTACGGCACCACCCGCGCGTACTGGTTCTCAACCTGGCAGCGGCCGTCGGCGAGCTGGCGCAGGATCATCTGCACCGACTGCAGCAGGTCGAGCGGCTCGAACCCGGAGATCACCACTGGACGGCCGTAGTCGGCGGGGATGAACTCGAACGGGCGCCCGCCGACGACGGTGGCGACGTGGCCCGGGCCGATGAAGCCGTCCAGGCGCAGGTCGGGCGAGTCGAGCAGCGCCCGCAGCGGCGGCACGATCGTGACGTGGTTGCACATGCACGAGAAGTTGGTCACGCCCTCGGCCTTGGCCCGCTTGAGCGTGAGCGCGGTCGACGGCGCGGTGGTCTCGAAGCCGATCGCGTAGAAGACCACCTGCCGGTCGGGGTTCTCGCGGGCGATGCGCAGCGCGTCGAGCGGCGAGTACACCATGCGCACGTCGGCGCCCTCGGCCTTCGCGTCCATCAGCGTGCCGTTCGCACCGGGCACACGCAGCATGTCCCCGAAGCAGGTGAAGATCACGTCCGGCTCGTGGGCGAGCGCGATGCCGTCGTCGACGCGGCCCATCGGGATCACACACACGGGGCAGCCCGGCCCGTGGACGAGCTCGACGTTCGCGGGCAGCAGGTCGTCCACGCCGTACTTGTAGATCGAGTGGGTGTGCCCGCCGCACACCTCCATGATCTTGTAGTGGCGCCCCGCCTCGACCGTCGCCAGGATCTCGCCGGCAACGGCCCGGCCGAGCTCGGGGTTGCGGAACTCGTCGACGAACTTCACGCGGCACCGCCGGCGGGCGAGCCGAGCCGCGTCAGGGCGACGCCCGCGTGGACGAGCACACGGTCGCCGGGTCGCACCGGGCCGACGAGCTCGGTGTCCACCCACTCCCCGGCGGCGTCCGGCCTGCCCGCCGGCGACGCCCCCGAGCACCACGCGAGACGCGTGGAGGGATCGATGCGGACGACGGCGAGGTCGACCGCGACATCGCCGCAGGTGATGCAGTGGTCGTCGGGGCCGCAGGCCGGCGCGGCGGAGCTGGGGGGGGCCATCTCCGCGTACCGGCCTGCGGTCACTCGATCACGCTCGCCTTCAGCTCCTCGAGCTCCTGCTCGTACTCGGCGCCCATCTGCTCGAGCAGCGCGAGCGTCGCCAGCGCTTCGTCCTCATCCACCTTGGAGAGCGCGAAGCCCACGTGGATCAGGACCCAGTCGCCCGGCTTGACGCCGCCGCCGGCGTCGTCGTCGAGCAGGCTCACGTTCACGTTGCGGCGCACGCCCGCGATCTCGACCTTCGCCAGCCGGTTGCGGTCGTCCACGATCTCGATCACCTGCCCCGGAATCGCGAGGCACATGGGCCAATCTCCTTCGGGCGTGCTGAACGTCTCCTTCGCGGCGCCGCGTTGCGAGCGCCACAAAGAGGTCGATGCGCGATGTCTACCAGGCTCACCGAGTGGGCAAACCGCCGGCGTAATCAGGGTTACGCACCCCTACGGTAACCCGGATTACCGCCACGTCACCACCCGCAACCGGCCGCGCCGCGCCCGGTCGCGACACGCCACAGAAGGTACAATCGCACGCGACGGACGGATGGGAGGCACGGGTGCCCCGCAGCGAGACCGAGCGCGATCAACGGTTGCCTTCGCAGTGGCCCGGCGAGGATCCACGCCGGCCGCAGGCGTCGTCGTCATACCGCTACCTGCTCGACCTCGACGACGACATGGCGCAGGAGTTCGACCTGCGCATGCGCGTGGTCGCCCGGCAGGTGGCGACCGTCGTCGTGATGGACGTCCCCGCCGGCGCGCAGCAGGCGGCCGACTGGTTCGCCGCCACCGGCGGCGGGTTCGGCGTGCTCGTGGTCGACGGAGTGGTGGCGGTCGACACCCATGTCGGCGATCGCGTCGCCACCGAGCTCGTCGGCCCCGGCGACCTGCTGCAGGCGTGGGAGCAGGGCCTCGACGATCTGCTCGAGCGCACGTGGGAGTGGCGCACGCTGGTGCCGTCGCGGCTCGCGCTGCTCGACGCTGCGTTCGCCGAGCGCGTGCGGCCGTGGCCGCAGATCTCGAACGTGCTCATGCGCCGGGCCGGCAGGCGCGCCGGCGACCTGAGCGTGCAGCGCGCGATCACGAGCCAGCCCCGCCTCGAGGTGCGCCTGGCGCTGCTCTTGTGGCATCTGGCCGGGCGCTTCGGACGCGTGGAGCCGGGCGGGATCCGCATCCCGCTGCCCCTCACGCACCGCCTGCTCGGCCATCTCGTCGGCGCCGAGCGGCCGTCGGTTTCGCACGCCCTCGCGCGCCTGTCGACCGCGGGACTCGTCACCGGGCACGCCGACGAGTGGCACCTGCACGGCACGCCGGCCGCGCATCTGGCCGCCCTGGCCGACCGCCCGGACGAACGCGGGGCCGCGGCGGACGCACATCACGGGGCGACCAGGCGGTGACGCTGCCGATGGAGTTCACCCCGCGCCAGTCCCAGACCGAGAAGCAGCTCGTGCACGTCATCTGGATGACGAGCGGCCTCTCGTGCGACGGTGAGTCGGTGGCGCTGACGTCGGCGACGAGCCCGAGCCTCGAGGATCTCATCCGCGGCACGATTCCGGGCATGCCCGGACTGGTCATCTACAGCCCCCTGCTCGCCTACGAGTCGGGGTCGGAGTTCGTCAAGGTCTGGTACGACGCCGAGGCGGGCAACCTCGAGCCGTTCGTGCTCGTGGTCGAGGGCTCGATCCCGGACGAGCGCCTCTGCGGCGACGGCCACTGGGCCGGGTTCGGGGTGGATCCGCAGAGCGGCCAGCCGATCCCGACATGCGAGTGGATCGACCGGCTGGCGCCGAAGGCCGCGGCCGTGATGGCCGTCGGCACCTGCGCGGCCTACGGCGGCGTCCCCGCGATGAAGGGGAATCCCACCGGCGCGATGGGCCTCTCCGACTACCTCGGCGCCGACTGGCGCTCGCGCCTGGGGCTGCCGATCGTGAACCTGCCGGGCTGCCCGGTGCAGCCGGACAACCTCACCGAGACGCTGATGCAGCTCGTGCTGCGGCTGGTACACGTGGGACCCGATCTCGACCTCGACGAGCAGGGGCGGCCGCGGTGGCTGTTCGGGCGCACGGCCCATGACGGCTGCGACCGGGCCGGCTTCTACGAGACGCGTGCCTTCGCGGCCAGGCCGGGCGACGACGGCCCGTGCCTCGTCAAGCTCGGCTGCAGCGGTCCGGTCGTGAAGTGCAACGTGCCGGTGCGCGGCTGGGTGAACGGCATCGGCGGCTGCCCGAACGTCGGCGGGATCTGCATGGCCTGCACGATGCCCGGCTTCCCCGACAAGTTCATGCCGTTCATGGACTCGGACGGGCTCGGGCGGCTCGCGGCCCACCCGGCCCGGTTCGCCTACGGCCCCGCGCTGCGGTACCTGCGCGAGCGGGCGATCCGCCGAACGTACGACGTCGAGCCGGAATGGCGCGGGCGCAGCGATCGGCCGGAAAGCGTCCGCTGAGCGCTGAGACGGCCGAGCGGCGCGGGTTCCGCGTCACCGGCACCGTCCAGGGCGTCGGCTTCCGGCCGTTCGTCTACGGCCTGGCCGGGCGGCACGGCCTCGCCGGCTTCGTCCGCAACGACGGCGGCGGCGTCACGATCGAGGTCGAGGGCGACGCCTCCGCGCTCGACGCGTTCGCGGCCGCGCTGACCGCCGAGGCGCCGGGGCTGGCGCGGGTCGAGTCGGTGCACGCGCACCCGCTGCCCGTGCGCGGCGAGACGGGCTTTGCCATCGCGGCCAGCGCGGCGGCAGGGGTGACGGCGCTCGTCCCACCGGATGTCGCCACCTGCGACGAGTGTCTGGGCGAGCTGCATGACCCCAGCGACCGCCGCCACCGCTACCCGTTCATCAACTGCACCCAGTGCGGGCCACGCTTCACGATCGTGCGCAGCCTGCCGTACGACCGCCCCAACACCACCATGGCCGGGTTCCCGCTGTGCGCCGACTGCCGGCGCGAGTACGAGGATCCCGGCGACCGCCGCTTCCATGCCGAGCCGATCGCCTGCCCCGTGTGCGGGCCGCGCCTGTCGATGCCGCTCGAGCAGGCGGTCGCGCTCCTGCGCGACGGCGCGGTCGTCGCCGTCAAGGGCCTGGGCGGCTACCACCTGGCCTGCGCAGCGGCCGACGAGGCCGCGGTCGCGCGTCTGCGCGTGCGCAAGCTGCGCGACGAGAAGCCCTTCGCCGTCATGACGGCTGCGCCCGCAGCGCTGGCCGACCTCGACGAGACGGAGCTCGCGCTCCTGCGCTCGCCGGCGCGGCCGATCGTGCTCGCCCGCCGGCGCGCGGGTGCGGCGGTCGCCGGCTCGGTGGCGCCTGCGACCGAATGGTTGGGGCTGCTTCTGCCCTACACGCCGCTTCACCACCTGTTGCTCGGCGATTTCGGCGGCCCGCTCGTCATGACGAGCGGCAACCGCTCCGACGAGCCGATCGCGGTCACCGACGCCGAGGCCCGCGAGCGCCTGGACGGGATCGCCGATGCGTTCCTGCAGCACGACCGGCCGATCCACCGCCGGTGCGAGGACTCGGTCGTGCGCGCCGCCTTCCCGCTGCGCCGTTCGCGCGGGTACACCCCGTCGTCGCTGCCCCTGCCGGTGCCCGCGCGCCGGCCGATCGTGGCGGTCGGCGCCGAGTGGAAGAGCACGTTCTGCGTCGCCCGGGCCGGCTCCGCGTACCTCTCCCCGCATCTCGGCGACCTCGACTCCGAGCCGGCCTACCGCGCCTTCCAGGCCGACCTCGAGCTGTACCTGGCGATGCTCGACGTGCGTCCCGAGGCGATCGCGTGCGACATGCATCCGGACTACCTCGCGAGCCGCTGGGCGCGCGAGCGCGACCCCGACGCGATCGAGGTGCAGCACCACCACGCCCACGCCGCCGCCTGCCTGGCCGAGCACGGTCTCACCGGCCCCGCGCTCGCGCTCGTCTTCGACGGCACCGGCTACGGGCCGGACGGGACGCTCTGGGGCGGCGAGCTCCTGCGCTGCGACCTGGAGGGGTTCGAGCGTGTCGCCCACCTCGACCCGGTGTCACTGCCGGGCGGCGCCGCCGCGATCCGCGAGCCGTGGCGCACCGCCGCCGCCTACCTCGAGGCGGCCCGGCGGCCGGTGCCGTTCTCCGGCTGGCCGCAGCTGCGGCCCGTCCTCGGCGTGAACGCCCCGCGCTCGTCGGGCATGGGCCGGCTGTTCGACGCCGCTGCGGCGATCCTGGGGGTGCGCGAGCGGGTGAGCTACGAGGGCCAGGCGGCGATCGAGCTGGAGCAGCTGGCCGGCGCCGAGCCTGCCGTGCCGTACGCCTGCGCCATCTCGGGCGGCGTGATCGCAGGCGCCGACCTGATCGCGGCCGTGCACGACGATCTGGCGGACGGTCGCCCGCGCGCGCAGATCGCCGCGGCGTTCCACGAAGGGGTTGCCGCCGTAGCGGCCGCCGCATGCGCACAGGCGGCCGAGCCGCATACGGTCGTGCTCTCCGGCGGCACCTTCCAGAACCTGCGCCTGCTCGCCTCGGTGCGGCGCCGGCTCGAGGAGGCCGGCTTCGACGTGAAGAGCCACGCCGTGGTCCCGCCCAACGACGGCGGGATCAGCTACGGCCAGGCCGCGATCGCGGCCGCCCGCACGGGCTGAGGCGATGACCGGGGGAGGCGGCCGAGGCCGCCTCCCCCCATGGTCAGCGCCGGCCTAGGCCGGGCAGGGGTTGTTCCGGAGCGTCCGGCGGAAGTTCTCGAACAGCCGGATGGGCTCGAAGCCGGTGTTCGGGTACACCGTGCGCAGCAGGTGGCCGTACTCCGTCTTCACGTTGCCGCCGAAGGCGTTCTGGTGCGGCATCAGCGGGCCGCCCTGCTGGAACGTGCACGAGCCGTGCACCATGCGGGTCGTCCAGATGGGATAGAACCTCGTCCCCGGCGCGGGCAGCGTACAGCCGATGCCGGTGGTCGTATCGCACACGCCGCCGACGTCGGACGTCTCGTTGCCGGGCAGGTTGACCTCGAACAGCGCCTTGCGGTACTGGTGGCCGCGCGTGGTCGGGCTCGAGATCATGAGCGGCGTCTCGTGCAGCTTGCGATCCAGCGCCCGGTTGGCGAGCGTGCCGGGCCAGTCGCGCTGGTAGCTGGTGCCGTCCCAGTCGAAGTCCCCGGCGCCCCCGAAGCAGCCCGTGAGCTGCACGAGCGTCGAGGCCGCGCCGTCGAAGCACTCGGTGTCATCCGGGTCGAGCGCGGTGTCGGGCGATGCGGGCGAGGTGCAGTTGCCGCCCTCGGCATCGATCGCGTTGCAGTACTCGAAATGGCCGATCTCGTCCGCGAACGCGAGGTTGTTCGCATGCGCCGCCCACGTGTTGCCGCGCGGGACTGCCGTCGAGTACTCGGGGTGGAAGGCGTAGGGCCGGTCGTGGCACGTGGCCGAGTTGGGCTGGAACATGACCTGGCCGAAGCCGTTTGCCTTGCTCGCGATCATCAGGCCGCTCCTGCCGGTGGTGAGGTCGTGCATGTCCACCTCGACGCCGGCAGCGGTGTCGTGGATGTGCACCCGGATGGTGTCGCCCGGGTTCATCATCAGGTCGACCGACGGGTCCGGGTTGAGCGCCTTGGCCACGCCGTCGTCGAGCAGATCGCGCGACGTCGCAAGCGCGTTGGCCGGGGCCTGGGACTTGCCGCTGTGGGTGATGTAGGCCCAGTTCAGCGGCTCCTCGCCGGCCAGCGGGAAGTTGTTGCAGTCGGCGTTGTTGCCGACGCCGGTGTTCTGGTTCGCCGAGAAGCTGTCGATGGTGAGCGCGGCGCAGTACTGCTTCGCGGTGCAGCCGAAGCCGTCGAACTGCTCGACGTAGCCGGGCGAGTACCACTGCACCTCCATGAAGGCGTTGCCGGGGTGCTTGCCGATGTAGTTCGGCGAGTTCGGGTTCCCGCTGACCTTGTTGTTCGCGTCGGAGTCGGCCTTGCACTTGTGGGTGAACTCGGGCGCCGACTGCGAGTCGCAGAGCACCATGCCGATCCAGAAGGTCGGGCGCAGCTGGAAGTCCCACGTGCCGCCCTTCTCGTTCTGGGTGGGCTGCATCTTCGGGTTCTTGGGCAGCCGCACCGTGTAGGTGACGTCGTTGCCCGAGCCGGGCCGGCTCGACACGAAGCCGACCGACGGCTCGTCGTGGCCGATGTAGTGGCCGGGCAGGTTCGCCGCCGGATCCTGGCACATGATCTTGCCGCTCTCACAGGCGAGGCCGTACTCGGAGTGCCCTGCGCCGATCGCCGCCTGGCTCGAGCCGATCACCCCCACGACCGCCAACAGCACGACGATGCCGAGCCTGCCACGCATGCGATACCTCCCCGTCACGGGCCCTCCCCACAAGGGCCACATCGGCGCCTATCTTCGTCCGCCACCCCCGGCGAGAACGTGCGCAAGATCACACTTTCCAGGCGGTTACCATTCGCCCATCGAGATCACGCTGCCACGCTCCCGGTCGGACATGATGCGCCGCGCGCGCATGCTCGCCTGGGCGGGAAACGGGTGGCACGTGCTCGAGTTCGCGGTGGCGGTCGCGGCCGGCCTCGCCGCCGGGTCGGTGGCGCTGGTCGGGTTCGGGCTCGACAGCCTGATCGAGGTCGCGAGCGGCACCGTCGTCGTCTGGCTCTTCAGCGGCCGCCGGGTCGCCGACCCGGAACGGTCGGAGCGGCTCGCCCAGCGTCTGATCGCAGCGTCGTTCGTAGTGCTCGCCGCCTCCATCGCCGTGGCCGCCGGACGCGACCTCATCGCCGGAGAGCACCCGGGCGCAAGCTGGATCGGGATCGGCCTGGCCGCGGTCGCGGCGGCGACGATGCCGCTCCTGGCCCGGTCGAAGCGCCGCGTCGGGCGCGCGCTCGGCTCGGGGGCGACCGTCGCGGAGGGCGGCCAGAACATGATCTGCGCCTACATGTCGCTGGCGCTCCTCGCCGGCCTGGGCGCAAACGCGCTCGCCGGCGTGTGGTGGGCCGACCCGGTGGCGGCGCTTGCGATCGCAGCGCTCGCAGCGCGCGAAGGGATCGTCACCTGGCGCACGCCCGAGGCGGCCTGCGGCTGCTGCTAGATGATTGGTTCCACGCCGCCGCGCGCCTGGCCGTGTGCTCGCGGTGTGCTGGCGTGGCCGAGTGGCGCTGCGGCTGCGAACCGTCGCGGGGCGGCGTCCTCGGTCGCGCCCATACTTGGCTCAGTATGAACGCTCCCTGCGTCCTTGCCCCGCTCGGTTCTCGCCGCCCAGGACATCACGGCGGCGTGGGATCAATCATCTAGCCGCCGACGACGTTGCGGAGCAGGAAGAGCAGGTTCGCGGGCCGCTCGGCGAGACGGCGCATCAGATAGGGGTACCACTCGGGGCCGTACGGCGTCGCGACGAGCACCTTGAAGCCGCGCGCCGCCAGGTCGCGCTGAAGCTGCGGCCGCACGCCGTAGAGCATCTGGAACTCGTACCGCTCCTTGCCGTAGCCCTGCCGGTCGGCAAGCCGGATCGCATCGCCGATCAAGAGCTCGTCGTGCGTCGCCACCGCGACGTATGCGCCGGCGTCGAGCGCGCGCTCGAGCAGCCGCCGGTAGGCGACGTCCACGTCGGCCTTCTCGGGCATGGCGATGTCGGCCGGCTCGAGGTAGGCGCCCTTGACGATGCGCAGGTTCGGGACGAGCGGGAGCAGCGCCTCGAGGTCGTCCGGCGTGCGGTGGAGGTAGGCCTGCAGCACGCAGCCGACGTTGTCGCGGCCGTCCGCGCGCAGGCGGCGGTAGATGCGCAGGGTCGCGTCGACGAGCGCCGAGCCCTCCATGTCGATGCGGATGAAGTTCGCGCGCCCGGACGCGTGATCGACGAGCGCCGCGACGTTCGCGTAGGCGAGCTCCTCGTCGATCAGGAGGCCGAGCTGGGTCAGCTTCACGGCGAGGTTCGCCCGCAGTCCGCGCTCGCCGATACGGTCGAGCACGGTGCGGTAGGTCGCCACCAGCGCCTCGGCCTCGGCGCGCGACTCGACATCCTCGCCGAGCTTCGTCGTGTTGGCGTGCAGGCCGGCCGCGTTCAGCCCGGCGAGCACGTCCAGGCACTCGGCGAGCGTCTCGCCTGCGACGAAGCGCGCGGCGCCGAGCCGCATGCCGTAGCGGCTCATGAACGCGCGCACACCGCGGTTGGTCGCGGCGGCGAGGATGGCGGTGCGTGCAACGTCGCTCAATGCGCGGGTGACGCTATCAGCCGGGGGCACTAGATTTCCGGCATGAGCGCGGCCACGACGCCGACCGTCCTGCACCTGTCGCTCGTCGTCGGTGGCGGCCTGCGCGACCGCGGTGGGGAGCGCATCGGCAAGGTCGATGACCTGCTGGTGCGGCTCGGCGAGGACTATCCGCCCGTGACGGGCGTGCTCGCGACGGTGGCCGGACGGCCGGTGTTCGTGGCCGCGTCCGAGGTCGCCGAGATCGCCCACGGCCGGGTCGACCTGCTGTCGGACAAGATCGACCTGCAGCGGTTCGAGCGCCGCTACGGCGAGGTGCTGCTGCGCAAGGACGTCCTCGACCGCCAGCTGATCAACGTCGACGGCGCCCGCCTGGTGCGGGCGAACGAGATCGAGATCGCCCGCATCGACGGCTGGTACCGGGTCGTCGGCGTGGACACGGGCCTGCGCGGGATCGTCCGCCGGGTGGCGCCGCGGCGCCTGGGCGCCAACATGCCGCCGGGCGCGTTCCTCGACTGGGCGAGCGTCGAGGCGTTCACCGGGCACGTGCCGAGCGTGCGCCTGCGCGTCCCCCACCCCAAGCTCGCGCGCCTGCACGCGGCCCAGCTCGCCGACCTCGTCGAGGCCGCATCGCACAACGAGGGCGAGGAGATCATGCGCGCCGTCGGCGGCGACGAGGAGCTCGAGGCCGACGTGTTCGAGGAGCTCGACGCGCAGCACCGGCGCGAGTTCATCGAGGAGCGCTCCGACGCCGAGGTCGCGGCCGTGCTCGAGCGGATGGAGACCGACGACGCTGTCGACCTGCTCGGCGACCTCCCGGAGGAGCGCCGCGACGGGGTCATCCTGCTGCTCCCGGCCGTCCAGCGCCGGCGCGTGCGCGCCCTGGCGGGCTACGACCCCGCCACGGCCGGCGGGCTCATGAGCCCCGAGTTCGTGTGCCTGTACGCGCAGGCGACCAAGGAGGAGGCGATCGGGCGGGTGCAGCGCAGCCGCGCCCCCGCCGACACGCTGGCGTGGGTGTACGTGATGAACCTCGACCGCCGCCTGAAGGGGGCGATCGCGCTCGCCGACCTGCTGCGGGCCGACCCGGCGCTGACGATGGGCGAGGCGGCCACGTTCCTGCCGCCGCGGGTGTCCGCCGAGGCCGAGCTCGAGGAGGTGGCGCGGCTCATGACCGACTACGACCTCACCGTCGTGCCGGTCGTGGACGAGCGCGACCAGATCATGGGCGTCGTCAGCGTCGACGACGTGCTCGAGATGGTGCTGCCGCGCGGCTGGCGGCGCCGCTTCGATGTGCTCGGCGGAGAGTAGGCCGCAGGCGAACTGGTATCGTCGGCCGCATGCTGGCGGACACCCCAGGAGCGTTGGTGGATGGCGGGCCGAGTAGCCGCTCTGCGATCAGCACGCGACCGCCTGCTCCGCGGCGGCTCGGGCTTTCGGCCGCGCGGCTGGCTCAGCCGGCGTAGCACCCGCCTGATCGCGATCGTCGGGTTCCTCGGGCCCGGCCTGATCGCCGCCAACGCCGGCAACGACGCCGGCGGCATCGCCACCTACTCGTCGGTCGGGGCCCGGTACGGCTACGACCTGCTGTGGATGATGGTGGTCATCACCGTCTCGCTCATCGTCGTACAGGAGATGGCCGCGCGCATGGGCGCGGTGACGGGCAAGGGGCTCGCCGAGCTGATCCGCGAGCAGTACGGCGTGCGCTGGTCGCTGTTTGCGACGACGTCGGTGCTGATCGCGAACGTGGGCATCTGCATCTCGGAGTTCGTCGGCATCGGCGCGGCGCTCGGGCTTGCCGGCGTGCCGGCCCAGATCTCGGTGCCGATCGCGGCGGTTGGCGTCTGGCTGCTCCTGATCCGCGGCTCGTACAAGGCGGCCGAGAGGATCTTCGTCCTGATGACGATCCCCTTCTTCGCCTACCCGATCGCGGCGATCCTGGCCCGTCCCGACTGGGGGGCGGTCGGGACGGCCGTGGTCGCACCGAACATCCACGCCTCGCGCGCCTACCTGTTCCTGTTCATCGCGACCGCCGGCACGACCATCACGCCGTTCATGCAGCTCTACGTGCAGTCGGCGGTCGTCGAGCGCGGCGTCGGCACCGACGAGCTGAACGCCGAGCGGGTCGAGGTGACGTCGGGCTCGATCTTCGCCGACATGGTGGCGAGCTTCATCATCATCGCCACCGGCGCCACCCTGTACCTGCACGGGGAGCACAACATCACGTCGGCGGCACAGGCGGCGAAGGCGCTCGAGCCGTTCGCGGGCCAGTACGCCGAGGTGCTCTTCGCCGTCGGCCTGCTCGGCGCGAGCCTGCTCGCGGCCGCGATCCTGCCCGTCACCGCCGCCTACGTCGTCGCAGAGACGTTCGGGTTCGAGAAGGGCATCAGCCGCCGCATCCACGAGGCGCCGGTGTTCGTCGCCGTCATCACCGTGCTGATCGCGATCGGGACGATCGTCGCCATCATCCCCGGCATCCCGGTGATCGCCCTGCTCGTGGGCGTGCAGGTCGTGAACGGGGCGCTCCTGCCCGTGCTGCTCATCTTTATCTGGAAGCTCGCGAGCAACCGCGAGCTGATGGGCGACTACCGCAACGGCCGCATCTTCAACGTGATCGCCGGGCTGACGGTGCTGGCCACGTCGGCGCTCTCGATCACCCTGATCGCCGTCACGCTCGGAGGGTCGTTCCTCTAGAGTCGCGGGGGTGAGCGAGGAGCCATTCGCGGTCCCGATCGGGGACGGCGTGCTCGCCGGCCACCGCGGCGGCGACGGGCCGCCCGCACTCCTGCTGCACGGCGGCCCGGCCTGGCCCGACTACACCGAGGGCTGCGCGGAGGAGCTCGCGGGCCTCGTGACCGTCCATCGCTACACGCAGCGCGGCACGGCTCCCTCGACGGTGGAGGGGCCCTACACGATCGACGCCCATGTGGCCGACGCGGTGGCGGTGCTCGACCACTTCGCGATCGACCGGGCGTGGGCCGTCGGCCACTCGTGGGGCGGCCACCTGGCGCTGCACCTGCTCGTCGCCCACCCCGAACGGCTCCTCGGCGTCGTCTGCATCGACCCGCTCGGGGCGTTCGAACGCGTGTTCGCCGAGTTCGGCGCGAACCTCCGCAGCCAGCTGAGCGCCGCGCACAGCGCGCGGATTGACGAGATCGAAGCCCGGCGGCGGCGCGGTGACGCCACCGAGGCCGACCTCGTGGAGCGCTCGCACCTCGTCTGGCCGTGCTACTTCGCCGACCCGGCCTCGGCGCCGCCGCACCCGGCGGGCCGCATCGGCGTCGCCTGCTCGACCGAGACGAACGCCTCGATCTCGCACCACTTCGGGTTGAGCACGCTCGCGACCGGCTTGCCGTCGGCGGCGCTGCCGGCGCTCTTCATCCACGGCGAGCGCGACCCGCTGCCGGTGTCGTCGTCTCTCGAGACGGCGGCGCTGATCCGCGGCGCGACGGTGACGACGATCCCCGGCTGCGGCCACTTCCCCTGGATGGAGACCACGGGCGAGATCCACCGCGCCGCCTCCACCTTCCTGCCCCACGCGTGAATAATTCGGGCCAGGCCCGAGTTATTCAGTGGTGTCCCACTTGGGGTGGTGGCGGCGGGCCCAGTCGCGCCGCACCGTGCCGAGCACCATGCCCCGCAGCGAGTGCCGCGTCGACGGGTTGATCAGGACCAGGTAGAGGTGGCCGACGATCAGCGGCACCGCCACCCAGGTGGCGATGTCGTGCACGAGGATCGCGCTCGTCTTGCCGCGCACCGCCGCGTCGGTCTCCTGCAGGTACATGAGCACGCCGCTCGCGCTGAACACCACCATCAGCCCGAACACGATCGCCGTGTTCAGCTTCTGCCCCGCGTTGAAGCGACCCTGCGGCGGCTCGAGGCCGCGCCGCACGACGGCCCAGCGCAGCCAGCGCACGTCGTCGTCGTCGAAGCGGTCGACCTCACGCGCGGTGCGGCGCAGGCGGCCCTGGGTGTCGCTTGCGAGGAGCACGACGAGCCCTGCCCAGAACGCGATCGCTGCGCCCAGGTGGATCGACTTCCACAGCCGCCGGTTCGCGGCCAGCTCCGAGAAGACGGGCAGGTAGAGGATCAGGCCCGTCGCGAGCATGGTCAGGAAGGTGAACGCGAGCAGCCAGTGCAGCGACCGCTCCTCGGGCCAGAACCGGCGCACGTAGACCGGGCGGGGCCGGTGCCGCTCAGTAGCCGTTGGAACGGCCCACCCAGGCGTCGATGTCATAGCCGTTCTGCTCCCAGAACCCGGGGTGGAGGTGCGGGACGAGCTCGATCCGGTGCAGCCACTTCACGCCCTTGTAGCCGTACATCTCCGGGATCACGAGCCGCATCGGCGCGCCGTGCGCCTGCGAGAGCGGCTTGCCGTCCATCGTGTGGGCGAGCATGACCTCGGGCAGCGTCGACTGCGAGAGCGAGAGGTTGTCGATGTAGGGGTGCTCCATCGACACGAAGTTGACGTAGCGGGCGGACGGCAGCGGCTCGACCATGTCCCACAGCGTCTGCAGCCTCACCCCCTTCCAGTGCACGTCCGACACCGTCCAGCCGGTCACGCAGTGGAAGGTCGTGGTCTGCGCGACGGCCGGCAGGGCCTCGATGTCCGACCAGGTGAGGGTCACCGGCTTGCGCACGAGGCCGGTGATCTCGAGCCGGTAGCTGGCCGGGTGGAAGGTCGGCCAGGGCGGATTGATGGCGTAGATCCGCCACCCCGACGGGAACACCGCCTTGATCACGCCCGGCACGACCGACCCGGCGTCGGCGATCGGTCCGCGCAGCGCCGATGTGACGCGATCGCCGACGAGCAGGCCGAGGCCGCCGGCGGCGACCACCGACAGGAACGCGCCGCGACCGAGCCGCCTCTCGCCCATCGCTCCACAGTATCGGGGAGCCATGAGGAGGCGCCAAGGTGGCCGTCACAGAGTTCCCGATCTTGTAAGGAACGGGCAAGGGGCCGGAAAGACCGCCTCCGTAGCGTCCGGCGAGACGGCGCGGCACCCCGCCGCCCGCTTCGACCAGGGGGTATCGAGACGTGAGACGACGATGGCTCATCCCGGTGGCGGCGCTGGCCGCCCTGGCATTCCCGGCGACGGCGAGCGCACACGCGTCCGCCGCCGTCTTCACCCTGTCCAACTCGACCACGGGCAACAGCGTGCTCGTGTTCGCGCGGGCCGCTGACGGCAGCCTCACGCCGGCGGGCTCGGCGGCGACCGGCGGAAACGGCTCCGGCGCGAACGGCGCGTCACAGGGCGCGCTCGCCCTGAGCCCCGACGGCCGCCGGCTGTACGCCGTGAACAGCGGCTCGAACACGATCGCGGTGTTCGCGGTGGACGGTACCCATCTGCACCGCCTGGCGGTCGTCGGCTCCGGCGGCGCCGGCCCGGCGAGCGTCACCGCCCGGCACGGCCGTGTCTACGTCGTGAACACCAGCGGGAACAACGTCGCCGGCTTCTGGGCGACGGGGCACGGGCTCGCCCCGATCGCGGGCGGCTCGGCGCCGCTCGCCTCCACGGATTCGGGCGCGGCGCAGATCTCGCTCAACCCGGCCGGGACGGCGCTCGCCGTGACCAACACCGGCTCGAACACGATCGACACGATCACGCTGTGGCATGACGGCGCAATCCGCAAGGTGCAGTCGTTCGCATCCGCGGGGACGACGCCGTTCGGCTTCGGCTTCACCCGCGGCGGCGTGCTCGTGGTGAGCGACGCCCACCAGACGCCGTTCAGCGCCGCGTCGTCATACCGGATCGGACATACCGGGACGCTCCGGCTCCTCTCCGGCCCGGTGTCCTCGAACGAGGCGGCGGCGTGCTGGGTCGCCATCAGGGGCCGCATCGCATTCACGGCCGACGCCGGCAGCGGCACCATCTCGACCTTCCGGGTCGGCGATGGCGGCCGGCTGCACCTGACCGCGGCCGCGGCCGCGAGCCCCGGCTCGACCAGCAAGCCGCTGGACGAGTCGATCACTCCGGACGGCCGCTACCTGGACGTCCTCACCGCCGGCCTGAACAGCATCACCAGCTACCGGATCGGCTCCGGCGGCAGCCTGACCTGGGTCGGCGCGGTCGCCGGCCTGCCCGCCGGCGACACGAGCGTCGCCTCCTCGTAGCACGGACGCGCCCGGGCGCCGGCGGTGTGCCGGCGCCCGGGCGTGGCGGTAGCCTGCCGCGATGCCCTGGCGGGATCAGGCCGGCCGCAGGGTCGGCACGGCGTTCGGCGTCCACGCGGTGCTCGTCGGCACGTGGGCCGGTCGCGTGCCGGCGATCAAGCACGCCCTGCACCTGACCGACGCCCGGCTCGCCGTCGCGCTCTTCGGCATGGCCGCCGGGACACTCGCCGGAAGCTGGGCGGGCGGGCACCTGTCGCGCCGGCTGGGAGCGACCATGGTCGTCCGCGCCGGCATTCCGGCCATGGCGGCGGCGCTCGTGGCGACGGCGCTCGCCGGATCGCTCGCAGCGCTGACCGCCGCCGCCGTCTGCTTCGGGACGATCGGCGCGATGGTCGACGTCGCCATGAACGCGCTCGCGGTGGCGGTCGAGCGCCACCGGCGGCGGCCGCAGATGTCGGGATTCCACGGGTTCTGGAGCGTCGGCCTGCTCGCCGGCGCGCTCGTCGCGAGCGCCGCGGCCGCCGCCGGCATCCGCCCGAGCGTGCAGTTCACCCTGGTCGGTGCGGTGGTCGTGATCGGCTCCGCGCGCGCCCTCGCACACGCGCCGCCCGCGCCGGCCACACCCCCCTCCCCGAGACACAAAGGGACGACACCCTGGTCGGCCGGCCTCGTCGCCCTTGGGCTGATCGCCTTCTGCAGCTTCTTCGCCGAGGGCGCCGCCACCGACTGGAGCGCCGTCTACCTGCACGACCGCGCCGGCGCCGGCGCCGCCCTCGCGGCGGCGGGCATCGCCGGCTACTCGCTCGCGATGGCCGCGTCGCGGCTCGTCGGCGACCGAATCGTCGCGCGGCTCGGCCGGGGCGGCACCGCCCGCCGCGCGAGCATGGTCGCGGCCGCGGGCCTCGGGCTGGCGCTGGCCGTACCGGTCCCGGCGGCCGGGGTGGCGGGGTTCGCGCTCATGGGCGCCGGCATGGCGCCGATCGTGCCGACGGCCCTGAGCGCCGCAGGGGCGTTGGGCCGCGGCGTCGAGTCCGCGGTCTCGCGCGTGCTCCTGATCGCCTACACCGGCTCGATCGTCGGACCAGCCGTGATCGGGTCGGTCGCCGGGGCGGCCACGCTGCGGGTGGCGCTCGTGATCCCGCTCGGCCTGATCGCCTGCATCGGCCTCGCCGCCGGCCGGCTCGACCCAGCGCCGGCGGACGAGCTTGCAAATAGCTGAACAGACGAGGCGTCTCACCGGCACGTTGGTACGCTTGAGCACATGGCGGCCACCTCCCCGCCGCGCGTGCTGGTCGTCGACGACGAGCCGGTCGTGCGCGACGTCCTCACGCGCTACCTGACCCACGAGGGCTTCGAGGTCGACGCCGCCGCCGACGGGCACGCCGCCCTGAGCGCGATCGAGGCATGCGCGCCCAGCGTGATCGTGCTCGACCTGATGCTGCCGCGGCTGAGCGGCCTCGAGCTCCTGCGCCTCGTCCGGCTCGAGAGCACGGTGCCGGTGATCATCCTGTCGGCCCGGGTGAGCGAGCGCGAGCGGATCGCCGGCCTCGAGCTCGGCGCCGACGACTACGTGACCAAGCCCTACTCGCCGGGCGAGGTGGTCGCGCGCGTGCGCGCGGTGCTGCGCCGGACGGGCGGCGAGAGCCAGGCGCCGCTCGCGTTCGGCGACCTCGTGATCGACCCGGTGCGGCGCGAGGTGACCCGTACCCGCGAGGTCGTGCACACGACGCGCAAGGAGTTCGACCTGCTCTTCATGCTGGCGTCGAATCCCGGCCGCGTCTTCACCCGGGCGGAGCTCGTCGAGTCGGTGTGGGGCTACGTGTGGACCGGCGACACCGAGACCGTGACGGTGCACGTGCGCCGGCTGCGGGCGAAGATCGAGGCCGACCCGTCGCAGCCGCGTCGGCTCGTGACGGTGCACGGCGTCGGCTACCGGTTCGAGGCATGAGCGAGACCCTCCGCCTGATCGCGCTGCTCGCGCCGATCGCCCTCGCGACGCTCGTCACCTCGCTGCTCGCGCGCCGGCTCGTCACCCGAGCCGGTCTCGCCTACACGCTGATCGCCATCGCGGTGATCGCGTCGCTCGTGACCGTCGTCGACCTGCTCGTGCTGAGCCACTTCATGCTGATCAACCCGGGCAACCCCGCCGAGCTCGTCTCGGTCGCGCTCTACTCGGTCACGGCTGGGGTGGCGGCGGCGCTGATCGTCGGCCGCTCGAACACGCGCGCGCTGGCGCGGCTCGTGGCCACGGCGCGGGCCCTGGGCGACAACCGGCTCGACGCGCGCGCGGGCAACCTGGGCGCCGGCCCGGAGCTGCGGCTGCTCGGCGAGACGCTCGACCGCGCGGCGGCGCAGCTCGCGGCGGGCATCGAGGCAGAGCGGGCCATCGAGGCCCAGCGGCGCGACCTGATGACGTCGCTCTCGCACGATCTGCGCACCCCGATCGCCAACCTGCGGGCGATGGTCGAGGCGATCGACGAGGGCATCGTCCGCGACCCCGAGACGCTGGCGGCGTACACGGCCGAGATGCGCCGGTCGGTGATGGCGCTCGTGACGATGGTCGACGACCTGTTCGAGCTCGCCCAGGTCGACGCGGCCGAGTTCGCGCTCGACGCGCGGTCGGTTCCGCTCGAGGAGGCCGTGCGCAGCGCGCTCGACCTGTGCCGGCCCGAGGCGGCCGAGAAGCGGATCCGGCTCGACGTCGACCTCGGCGCCGCCGCCGCGAGCCCGTGCTCGCCGAAGCTCGCCCGGGTGGTGCACTCGCTGCTCGACAACGCCGTGCGCTACACGCCTGCCGGAGGCCGCGTGACGCTCCACGCCGGCCTGGACGCCGCCGGGATCGCCCTGAGCGTGCAGGACAGCGGCCCCGGGATCGCCGCCGACGAGCTGCCACGCGTGTTCGAGGCGTTCTGGCGCGCCGATCCAGCCCGCTCGAGCCGCGGCTCGGGCCTTGGGCTCACGCTCGCAAAGCGGATCGTCGAGGCGCTCGGCGGGCATATCGAGGCGTCGAGCAACCCCGACCGGGGCTCGCGCTTCGATGTCTCGGTGCCCACGCGCGCCTAGATACACTGGCCGCGGTGCCCGTCGCATTCGCCGCAGACGACGTCTCGAAGCGCTACGGACGCACCACCGCCCTCGACGGGGTGAGCATCCACGTGGACGAGGGCGAGCTGGTCGGGCTGCTGGGCCCCAACGGCGCCGGCAAGTCGACCCTCGTCAAGATCGGCTGCGGCCTGGTGCGGCCGACGAGCGGCAGCGCGAGCGTGTGCGGCGCACCGGCCGGCTCGGCCCAGGCGCGCGCGAACCTCGGCTACCTGGCCGAGCTCTTCCGCTTCCCGGGCTGGATGACGGCGGATGAGCTGCTCGTGATGCACCAGGGTCTCTCGGGGTCACAGGCCGGGTCGGGCGAGCGCGGCCGGCTGCTCGAGCTGGTCGGCCTGGCCGACGTCGCCGACCGCCGCGTCGAGTCGATGTCGAAGGGGATGCAGCAGCGCCTGGGGATCGCCCAGGCGCTGATCGGCGGGCCGCGGATGCTCGTCCTGGACGAGCCGACGAGCGCACTTGACCCGGCCGGCCGGCGGACGGTGCGCGCGCTGCTCGAGGAGCTGCGCGCGGGCGGCACGGCCGTGCTCCTGAACTCGCACCTCCTGAGCGAGATCGAGCTCGTGTGCGACCGGGTCGTGATCATCACCCACGGCCGCGTCGTCGCCCAGGGCAGCCCCACGGAGCTGACCGCGGCGCAGGGCGTCGAGATCGAGACCGCCGCGGGCACGCGCCGCTACCAGGCCACCCGCGAGGATGTCCCGGGGCTCGTGGCGGAGCTGGTCGCGGCGGGCGAGCGCGTGTACGAGGTGCGCACGACGCGCTCGACCCTCGAAGAGGTGTACCTCGAGGCGGTCGAGGGGGAGATGGGGTGAGCGGCGCCTCCGTGATCGTCGGCGTGACGCTGCGCGAGTGCCTGCGCCGCCGGGTGCTGGCCGTCGTCGCGCTCCTCACGGCTGCGTTCCTCGCGCTCTACGCGGTCGCGACGCACCTCGCCTTCGCCGCGGTCGGAGGTGCGCGCGTGCGCCAGGCGGGGGTGCTCGTGGACGCCCACGCTCTGGCCGGCGCGACCCTGCTCGGCCTGGCCATGTTCGCGACGCTCTTCCTCGGTGCGGTGCTCGCGGTGTTCCTCACCTTCAACGTCATCCGCGGCGACGCCGAGCAGGGCCTGCTGCAGCCTGTCGTCGTGCGGCCGATCGGACGCACCGTGTTCGTCGCGGCCCGCTACGGCGCCGCCTGCGGGATCTGCGCGGCCTACGTTGCCATCGTCTACGGCGCCGCGGTCGTGATCACCGGCCTGGACGGCGGATGGTGGCCCGACAGCATCGTGCTGCCCGGGCTCGCGCTCGCGGGCGGGGTTTGCATCGTCGCGGCGATCGCGCTGCTCGGCTCGGTGTACATGTCGACGATCGCAAACGGCATCGCCGTGCTCATGGTCTACGGCGCCGGGCTCGTGTCGGGGCTGCTCGGGCAGATCGGCTACGCGCTGCCCTCGCAGCGCCTGCAGGACATCGGCCGCGATGCCTCGTGGGCGCTTCCCTTCGACGCGCTCTACCAGGCGGGCCTGCACTCGCTGACGGCCAACACCAGTGGCCTCACCGGCGTGATCGTCCACCTCGGCCCGCTGGGCGGCGCGCAGGGGGGCGGGCCGGCGCTCGTCGTCTGGTCGCTCGCGTACGTGGCCGTCGTGTTGAGCGCGACCGCGGCCGGCCTCCGCCGGCGGGATCTCTGACGCACCGGCCTGAAGTGCCGGCCGGGCACCTTGCCGCTCTCAACGGTCGTCGACTGCGGACAGCAGGAGCAGGCCAGGCGCTGAGCGCGACCCGGTACACTCCAGCGCTCACGCGCCCGTAGCTCAGGGGATAGAGCGCTGCCCTGCGGAGGCAGAGGCCGCACGTTCGAATCGTGCCGGGCGCATCGCTCACACCGGCGGACTACCGCCCAACCGGTGATAAGGGCCCCTCGCCACCACCACCGAGGTCAGACGCCGAGACCGCAGGAATTGGCGATCCGTTGGTTCTTGCTTCTAGAGGTAGCCGGCGGCTACCCGCGCTTGGTACGTGCCAGCCGCCGGATCCTCTGACTGCGTGCACCGGCCGGTGGGACCCCGAACCTCGGGGGGAGGGGTTGCCCCGGCCGGGTGGGCTGCGGCGCAATCGTGACGCGTCTCACCTCCACCCCGCCGAGCCGACGATCCCGGCTCAATCGCTCCATCGGCGCCACCACGACCCGGTCACGCGGAGCGCAAGCGACCAGCGTTCTCTTCCGGAACCCACCGCGGCTGCGCGGAGCTCAACCAGCCTCCGGAGGACGATTCCGCGACGCGTCCCGGCCGCCCACGCGCAGGAAACGATGAACGGTGCGTGCGGCCTGTCGGCGACTCGACCGCCGGCGTGTGGGGAGCGCGCCGATACCCACTCGGCGACGGTATGGGTCAACGCTCACGACGTCGCCGAACGGCACATCGACAGATGCCACGAGAAAGAGCCCGGTAGCGATCTGGACGCGCTCGGGGAGGCCCTCACCAAAGTCGGGTACCACCGCAGTCAACACACCGACCCGTCCCTCCGGTCCGTCGACGCGGAACCCGACCGCCGTACGCAGCATCGTCGCCACGCGTCGCCGCTCGTCACGGAACGAGACCACATCCGGCCCGACAGCGGGCACCGAAGATTGATGGGCGCCAGCGACGCCGATTCCCGGTCCCCTTGGCCTTGCGGTCATCGCTCACCTCGATTCTCATCGACGATCCGCATCGCGACCCTTCCTCGACCCGGATCATAGCCTCGGTGCATCTGCCCCCGAACTCGCAGCGACGGAGGAGGAGCAAGCGTCGTTTGAGAACCGCGTTGGGTGAGGGTGACGGTGTAGTCGGTGTTCTCGGGCGGGTTGTATGCAACGGTGACGTCGCTGGTGGATGCGGCGTGCTGGGCTCGCACTCGCAGCTGGCAGCGCCCGAACCAGGCCGGCACGTCGTGTTCCACGCGACCTACCAGCCGGCGAGCTACTTCTGGACGCTGCAGATCCGTGAGACGCTCCTCTTCACCGCGATCGCGGCCATGCTGATCGTCTTCGCAGCTTGGTGGACGCAGCGACGCACGGTCTGACCTACTGGCCGGTAAAGCGGACCTCCGATTGCCACGCGCCGTCGGTCTGCACAACGTCCCAGTAGCGCTCGGCGATGCGCTCCGGGTCGAAGGCAGTGCCGGCGGCGATCTGTCCGGCGATCGTGAGGGTCGCCACTCGGATGCCGTCGGGTTCCAGGTCGGCCGCGAGCATCGTCGCCGCCGACCGGAGCGCGGCCTTGCCGAGAGAGATTGTCGCGAGGGCCGGGATCGGGTGATCGGCGAAGCCTCCCCCGGTGACGATCATGGTCCCGAATCCCGCCGCCCTCATCGCCGGAGCGGCGACCTGCGCGACGACGATGGCACCGATCACGTCCACCGCATACGCGGCCTGCAGGTGAGCAACGCTCGCGCTCATGAGCTGATCCGGCGTACCCATCACCGCGTTGTAGACGATGACCCCCGGCGCACCTTCGCCGCGGTAGAGCTCGGCCATCCGGGCGCCCAGGCCATCGGGATCGCCCGCGTCCGCCTCGATCGCGCCGATCTCGGCGCCTGTGTCAGACAGGCCGCCCACGAGATCGGCCAGCCTGTCGAGGCTCCGGCCGACCAACGTGACCCGGTACCCGCCGACGGCGAAGCGGCGAGCCACTGCCAGGCCTAGACCCGGCCCCGCGCCGACCAGCAGCAGGTGGTTGCGGTCGATCGTGCCGACGGTGCCGTGTCCTTCGGATTCGCTCGTGGGTGTGCCTGTCATGAGGCCTCCTCACTTTCGATCGTTGTGGGCCTCAGACCGTTGTAGTCGACGCAGCCCGGCGTGGCATCGATGAATCCCCCAGTCACTCGCGCGGGAGGATGCCGGCGAGCACGGTATCCACCAGCGTGCGGGCGAACCGGTCGTTGAGCGGCCCGTGTCCGTGGAACAGGCGGTGATAGAGCGGTCCCCAGAGGAGGTCTGTCGCGACCTCGACGTCCGTATCGGCGGGGATCTCGCCGCGTGCGATGGCGCGCGAGAACATCGCGCGCGCCTGGTCGCGGCGCGGCTCGACGAAGTGCGCTCGGTATGCGCGGCCGAACTCGGGGTCGTTCTGGGCCTTGGCGAGCAGGGCGGTCAGGATGCGGGGAGACGGCCCGTTCGCCGCCAGGCGCACCCAGGGACGGACCAGTCCCAACATCTCGCCGCGGAGCGTGCCTGTCGGGCGCCGGGTCTGGCGAGCGGTGTCCCATGCCGCGTAGAGCGCGTCCAGCGCGAGCATCTCCTTTGAGTCCCACCAGCGGTAGATCGTGGCCTTGCTGACGCCCGCCCGGTCGGCGACCGCGTCCATACTGGTGGCGTCGAGGCCGTGCTCGCCGAGAAGTTCGAACGCGGCCCCCAGGATCGCCTCCTTCCGCGCCTCGCTGCGCGGCCGCCCGCGCCGCGGCGGCGCGCCGGCGCCGCCCTCGGGCGCGTTCAACTCGCCGCTCCCAGCGCCGCGCTGATGGTGACGATGATCGCACCGCCGAGCGACACCGACGCGACCGACCGCAGGAATCCGGTCTCGAAGAAGCGTGACTCGAATCCAGGCCAGCGCGATCAGCTCAAACGCGACGGTGATCATGGCCGCGGTCAGGGCCGCGCCGTATTGGGGGATCAGGAACGGCAGCGTGTGCAGTATCCCGCCGGCGAACGTGCCGGCGCCGGTGATCGCGCCGCGCAGGTAGGGGTTGCCGCGGCCGGTCAGCTCCCCGCTGTCGGACAGCCCCTCGGAGAAGGCCATGCTGACGCCGGCACCGATGGCCGTCGCCACCCCGGCCAGAAAGGCGTAGTGCGGCCGGTGCGTGGCAAGCACGACGGCGAAGATCGGCGCCAGCGTCGACAGCGAGCCGTCGATCAGCCCCGTCAGCGCCGGCTGTACCCGCTGCAGCAGAAACGACCGCGCCACCGGCGCCGCGCCTGCCGTGGTCCGCGCCGCCGCCGATCCTGGCGCCACTGTGTTCACACTCATGAGCAGCCCCTTCTCGCTTGCATCGAAGTCCATCATATCAGAAACGAGACGAATAGTTTTGAATATCTGCTACGATGGCGCGACTTCGGTTCTCGAGACAAGGAGGAGCAGCGATGCAGACCACACAGCTACCGACCACACAGCTCGGCAGGACGGGACTCGAGATCACGCGCGTCGGTCTCGGCGCGTGGGCGATCGGCGGCGGCGGATGGGAGCACGGGTGGGGGCCCCAGGACGACGCCGACTCGATCGCCGCCATCGAGCGCGCGCTCGAGCAGGGCGTGAACTGGATCGACACCGCCGCCGCGTACGGGCTCGGCCACTCCGAGCGTGTCGTCGGCCGCGCGCTGCGCGAGCTCGACGATGACCACCGCCCGTACGTGTTCACCAAGGCGTCGCTCGTGCCGGGTCGCGGCGGCCGGGTGGTCAACAACCTGAAGCGCGACTCGATCCTGCGCGAGGCCGGCGACAGCCTGGAGCGACTCGGGGTGGACGCGATCGACCTCTACCAGATCCACTGGCCGATCCCCGAAGGCGACATCGAAGAGGGCTGGGCGGCGCTCGCCGAGCTCAAGGAGCAGGGCCTCGTCCGCCACATCGGCGTCTCCAACTTCAGCGTCGCGCAGCTGCGGCAGATCCAGCAGATCGCGCCCGTCGAGACGCTGCAGCCGCCCTACTCGCTGGTCGATCGCGAGGCCGAGGCGAGGCTGCTGCCCTTCGCCGAGCGCGAGCGGATCGGGGTGATCGTGTACTCGCCGATGGGGTCGGGCCTTCTGACCGGCGCGATGACCCGGGAGCGGATCGAGCACCTGCCCGAGGACGACTGGCGCAAGCACAGCGAGCGCTTCCAGGAGCCCCGGCTGTCGCAGCATCTCGCGCTGGTGACTCGGCTGCAGGCGGTGGCCGACCAACACGACACGACGCCGGGCGCGGTGGCCGTTGCATGGACGCTTGGAAACCCCGCGGTTGACGGCGCCATCGTCGGGTTCCGGCGTCCCGACCAGGTCGACCCGATCATCACCGCGGCACACCTGGATCTCAGCGACGACGACGTTGCGACCATCGAAGGGAGGGCGTGAGGTGTCCACCACCGCAACCACAACGATCGGCTTCATCGGCCTCGGCACCATGGGCGGCAACATGGCGGCCCGGTTCCTCGCTGCGGGCTACACCGTCTACGGCGAGGAGCGACACCGCGCCCACGCCGACGACCTCGTCGAGCGGGGCCTCCAGTGGCGCGATACGCCACGGGAGGTCACCGAGGCCGCCGGGCTCGTCTTCACGTCGGTGCCGGACGATGACGTGCTCGACGCCGTGGCATCGGGCGATGACGGCATCCTCGCCGGCCTCGCCGCCGGTCAGATCTGGGTCGACATGAGCACGGTCAGCCCGCGCGCAAGCCGGGCGCTCGCCGAGCGCGTGGAGGCTCGCGGGGCGACCATGCTGGACGCGCCGGTCTCGGGCAGCGTCCCCCAGGTGCAGAACGGCACGCTCACGATCATGGTCGGCGGAGACCGTCGCGCCTACGACCGCGTCGAGCCGGTCCTGCGCGAGCTGGGCGCGCCGACTCACGTGGGCGAGAACGGGCAGGGCCTCGTGCTGAAGCTCGCGATCAACGTCAGCCTGGCGGTGCAGATGCTCGCGTTCGCAGAGGGTCTCCTGCTTGCGGAGCGATCCGGGATCGATCGCCGGCTCGCGGCCGACGTCATGACGCACAGCCCGATCGGCTCACCGATGCTGAAGGCACGCGCGCCGCTCGTCCTCGAACTGCCCGACTCGGCGTGGTTCACCATCGGGCTGATGCAGAAGGATGTCGAGCTCGCGCTCGACGCCGCCCGTCGGCTCGCGGTCCCGCTGCCGTCCGCGGCGACCGCAGACCAGATGCTCACGGTCGCCCGCGCTGCGGGGTACGAGCAACGTGATCTGGCAGGGCTCTTCGAGGTGCTGGCCCACACGTCGACCGAAGGTCGCCGAGCATGACCACGTTCCTGGCCGACATCGTGGATACCCTCCGTCCCCGCGCCGGCACCGCGGATGGGGCGCTTCCGCCCCTGATGATCCTGCTGACGATCGTGACCGGCCTGGTCGACGCCGTCGCCTACCTGAGGCTGGGTCACGTGTTCGTCGCAAACATGACCGGGAACGTCGTATTCCTGGGCTTCTCGGCGGCGGGAGCCCCCGGCCTCTCCGTCGTCGGCTCACTCGTCGCCATCGCCTGCTTTCTCCCCGGCGGCGTGCTCGCCGGGCGCCTGGCCGCCCGCGGCGGTAGCGGGAGCCTGCGCCAGCTGCGGACGTCCACCGGGATCCAGCTTGTGCTCTTCGCCGGTGCGATCCTCGTCGCGGCGCCTGCCGGAGACACCATCGGCTCGGACAGCCGGTACGCACTGATCGTCCTGCTCGCCCTCGCGATGGGAGTTCAGAACGCCACCGCCCGCCGGCTCGCCGTCCCGGATCTCACGACGACCGTCCTGACGCTCACTCTGACCGGCATCGCCGCCGACTCGAAGCTCGCGGGGGGATCCGGGGCACACACGCCCCGACGCATTCTCTCGGTGGCCGCGATGCTGCTCGGCGCGACCGTCGGGGCGCTCCTCGTGCTCAAGGTCAACCCGGCCGCGGCCCTCGCCGTGGCGACCGGCATCCTGGGCCTCGTCCTTCTCGCCTCACATCACGAGGTGGCACACGTCAGAACCCGACCGCCTGTCGAATGAGGACGACGTGGATCCGGCCGGGCAGCTCCTGGCGGATCTCGAGGATCTTGCCGACGAAGCTGTTCTGGCCATAGGCGGCGAACGCGCGGGCGTCCTCGAGCTTTAGGCTGTGCTCGTAGATCCGCTCGCGCGCGGCCTCCACGGTCGGGACGAGCTTCTGCGCGCCGACGACGAAGATGACGTTCCGGGCGCCCCAGACGTAGGACGCGAGCTGGCTGCCGGAGGCCGACGCGATGACAAGCGCGCCGTCGCGGGTCACGGCGTGGACGCTGCCGAGCGCGAAGTCGGGCTGTCCGGCGACCGCCTTCATCTCCTGCAGCTGCGTGGCGTAGTCGAGCGCCATCATCCTGGTACGGGCCGAGTCGTATGGCCCCCCTGCGTCGATCGTGGGGGCGATCCCGGTCTCCTCCAGGGTGACCGACGTGTTGGTCATCACGGTGGAGCCGTCGGGGATGCGGGCGAGGACCGCCACCCGCGCAGCGTCGAGGTCGTCGACGACCTCCGCGCTGAACCCGTGCTCCTCGAGGGCAACGACGGTCCCTGCGATCGTCTCGTCATCCGCCAGCGTGGTAAAGCGATCGGATGCGTGGGTCGTGCTCATCGTCGGACCTCCATGTCTTGGTGATTTCGCCCTTGGGTAACGACGTCGGCGGCGTCGAGATGCGCCGACAGAAACTGTCCGGCTCGGTCGAGGGCCGCCGTCCCTTCGTCGAGGAAGGGGTGGTAGGCCTGGAAGACGTGCGGCACGCCAGGGGTGATGTCGAGCGTGACCGCGACGTCGTCGGTCGCCGCTCGGCGGGCGAGCCGGAGAGCGTCGTCGAGGAGCACCTCGTGCGTTCCGGCCTGGATGAGCAGCGGCGGCAGCCCGGCCAGGTCGGCGAAGATGGGGCTGATGAGCGCAAGAGCGGCGTCCTGTCCCGACGTGTAATCGGCGACTCGTGGTGCGAGGAGCTCTCGGCTGAGCAGCGGGTCGACGTCGCGCCTGGTCTCGATCGTCGCCCCGGCCAGGGTGAGA
Organism: uncultured Actinomycetes bacterium; assembly: GCA_963825325.1. Taxonomy (GTDB): domain Bacteria; phylum Actinomycetota; class Thermoleophilia; order Gaiellales; family JAICJC01; genus JAICJC01. The sequence goes on along the minus strand of CAWGSU010000004.1, from coordinate 1,127,609 downwards.
TCGACGTATGGCGACATGACGAGGGTCGCGGCGGGCAGCGGCAGCCCGCGATCGCGGGCGTTGACCAGGGTGGCGACGGCGAGTCCGCCGCCGGCTGACTCTCCCGCGAGGACGATGCCCGCAGGGGCGATGCCGCTTCCGAGAAGCGCTTCGTACACCGCAAGGGCGTCGTCGACCGCCGCCGGGTACGGGTGCTCGGGGGCGAGCCGGTAGTCGACCGAGATGACCTTGGCCTGCGTCCGCCGGCCGACCTGCGACGCCAGTTCGGCGGCGAGGAAGGCGTCGCCGATCACGTACACCCCGCCGTGGAAGTAGAGGACGACGTGGCGGGGCTCGATCCCCTCGACGGTGATCTCCGCCGTCGGGACGCCGCCCAGCGCGGCCGCGGTCACGCTCACTTCCGGCGGGAGCGGCTGCGCCGAGACCAGCTCTCTGAGGTGTTGCCGCTGCTCGTCGACGCTGCTACCGACGGGGAAGGCTGACTGCCGCAGGATCGCGTCGAGGGTCTCTCGCTGCTCGATGCTCACGGAGGATCTCCCTTCGGGTTGCGTGCCGCGCCGGCACCAGCCCATCCTCACCGGCGAAGCGGCGCATCGAATCCCGGTAATCCGTGGTCCGCTACCCGAACGGCGTGCGCGAGCCGCGCGCGCTCCAGCCGATGGCGGGGGCGATGTCGCGCGCGATCGTCTCGAGCATCGCGGCGTTGTAGTCGACGCCGAGCTGGCTGGGCACGGTGAGCAGGATGGTGTCGGCGCCCTTGACCGCTGCGTCCTTCGCGAGCTCCTCGGCGATGCGGTCGGGCGCGCCGGTATAGCTGCGGCCGAAGCGGCTGACGGCACCGTCGAGCCACCCGACCTGGTCCTCGTTTGCGTCGCCGCCGAACAGCCGGCGGTCGAGGCCGGAGGTGATTGGCATGACGCTGCGGCTGATGGAGACGCGCGGCTCCCCGGCATGGCCGGCATTCGTCCAGGCGTCCCGGAACAGGGCGATCTGCTCGGCCTGGAGCTCGTCGAACGGCACCTGCGTATCCTCGAGCAGGAGTGTCGAGCTCATCAGGTTCAGGCCCTGCTCGCCCGTCCATACCGCGCTCTCGCGCGTGCCGGAGCCCCACCAGATCCGATCCGCGAGCCCGGGCGACTGCGGCTGGACGGCGAGCATCGCATCGCCCGGCCGGCCGCCCGCGTCGGCGCGAACAACGCCGGCGCCGGCGATTGCGGAACGAAACAGCGCCGTCTTCTCGCGGGCCTCGTCGCCGTCGAACGTGTACCCGAACGCCTCCGCGCCGCGCCAGGCCGGCTCGGGCGAGCCGCGGCTAACGCCCAGCTGCAGCCGGCCGCCTGCGAGCAGGTCAGCGCTCGCCGCATCCTCGGCCATGTAGAGCGGGTTCTCGTAGCGCATGTCGATGACGGCGGTGCCGATCTCGATGCGAGCCGTCCTGACGCCGATGGCCGCCAGCAGCGGGAACGGGGATGAGAGCTGCCGGGCGAAGTGGTGCACACGGACGAAGGCACCATCGATGCCGATCTCCTCGGCGGCGACGGCGAGCTCGACTGTCTGACGGAGCGCGTCGCCCGCGGTGGGCGTCAGCCCTGCGGCCGGATGCCAGGCGCCGAACGAGAGGAAGCCGATCTTCTTTGGATGTGCCATACCCGTCAGAAACGTGGTTGATCGGTCAACTATTCCGGATTCCCGCAAGGGTGAACGCGATCACGCGGTCAACCAGGGCTATGAGTCCCGCAGCAGTGGGCGGCGAGGGCAGTGCCAGGAGCTCGTCGGTCTCGTACAGATCGCGCAGGCCCGCCACCGTAGTCAGCGCCGCAAGACGCGGCACGAGTGCCGTGCCCGCCTGACCGATGTCGGCCCCGATCGCATCGGCCAGAACGCGTTCGAACTCGTAGTAGCCGGCGCGGGCACGCCCGCGGAGCACAGGCTCGGCGTTGATGATGCGCGCGCGCTGCGCCCGACGCTCCCAGAACCGGTCGCTCATTTCGGCGTTCTCCGACTCGAGCTGGATCATCGTCTTGGCCATCCAGTTGCGCAGCGTGTCGAGCGCCGACTCCTCAGGCCCCCTCGCTGCGAGAGCGGCGACGAGGCTCGCGATCCTGAACGGCTCGGCGTCGAACAGCAACTCATCCTTGGTCGCGAAATGCACCGTGACCGTCCGCGGCGCGACGTCGGCCCTGTCTGCGATGGCGCTGATCGTGGTTTCTCGATAGCCGCGCTCGGCGAAGAGCGCAAATGCGGCGTCCTGGATCGCCAGACGCGTCCGCTGCTTCTTCCGCGTTCGACGGCTAGGCGACTCAGCCATGCGCAGAGGGTAGTTGACGCATAATTACCATTATAGTAATCTTACCTTCTTAGTATTTACCAGGAGAGGGACACGGATGACCATCCACGCTGAAGTCACGCCATCCGAGGCCGCAGATCGCCTGTCGATCCGCGAGCTGTTCGACGCGTACGCGCATTGCGCCGACCGCCGCGACGCCGAAGCCCAGAAGGCGCTGTTCACCGCAGATACGCGGTTCGTTGTCTACATGGATGGCGAGCGAGCAGAGGCCTCGTACGAGCTCCGGGGACGGGAGGCCCTGACGCCGGTCTTCGCCGACCTCAATCGCTACGAGGCGACGATGCACTTCAACGGGCAAAGCACCGTCACACTCGGCGGCAACCGCGCCACCGGCGAGAGCTACACGATCGCGCACCACGTCTTCAGCGAAGAGGGGATCCGCAAGATCATGGTCGCGTGGCTCCGCTACCTCGACGTGTTCGCGAAGATCGACGGGAGCTGGTACTTCGCGGAACGCAGGCTCATTCTTGACTGGAGCGAGACGCGAGCACTGGGTGCAGCGCCGGCGCCAGGCTGACGCCCACCGATCCCCGGCGGTCGCCTGCGATCGCCGGCCACGCTGCCGCCGGATGGAATACTGCCGCCATGGTGACCGCGGCGCGCGCGGGGAGGTTGCTCGGCAGGCAACGCGAGCTGGCCGTGATCGAGCGGCTGCTCGACGGCGCCCGCAACGGCCACGGCTCGGTCCTCGTCGTTCACGGAGACCCCGGGGTTGGAAAGACGGCGGCGCTCGAGCAGGCAGCGGCGGCCGGCGCGGACTTTCGTGTCATCCGAACCGTGGGGGTCGAGGGAGAGGAGGAGCTCGATTACGCATCGCTGGAGCAGCTGTGCGCGCCGATCCTCGAGCTCGGCGAGGATCTCCCCGCCCCGCAGCGCGAGGCGCTCGATGTCGCCTTCGGCCGCAGCGCCGGCCCACCCCCGAGCCCGTTCCTCGTCGGACTTGCGGCTCTGAGCCTCGTCTCCGACGCAGCGGAGCAGCAGCCGCTCCTCTGCGTGGTCGACGATGCGCAGTGGCTGGACGGGGCCTCGGCCCGCGCACTCACGTTCGTCGCTCGGCGCCTCGTCGCGGAGCGGATCGTCCTCGCATTTGCGACGCGCGACGCGGGAGGCGGGCTCGCGCACTTCCCTCAGCTGCGGGTCGAGCCGCTCGGCCGCCGGGATGCGCGCACCCTCCTGGAGTCGGTCCTCGCGGCGCCCCTGGACGAGCCGGTGCTGGAGCGCATCGTCGCCGAGACGGGAGGCAACCCGCTCGCGATCCTCGAGCTTCCCCACGGGCTCACTCCGGCGCAGCTCGCGGGCGGATTCGGCCTGCCGGCGGCGCTGCCGCTCTCCACCGGGATCGAGCAGAGCTTCCGCCGGCGGCTGGCGCGGCTTCCACCCGACGCGCGGCGGCTGTTGCTCCTGGCGGCAGCAGAGCCGCTCGGCGACCCGGCGCTTCTGTGGCGCTCGGCACGGCAGATCGGGATCCCCGCGACGGCCGCCGATACGGTCGAGTCGGACGGCCTGTTGACCCTCGACGGCGCGGTCACGTTTCGGCACCCGCTCGTCCGGTCGGCCGTCTACGGCTCGGCGGAGCCGGGCGAGCGACGAGACGCCCACCGTGCGTTGGCTGACGCAACCGATCCGGAGCTCGACCCCGACCGCCGCGCCTGGCACCGTGGGCAGGCGGCGTCGGCGCCTGACGAGGACGTGGCCGTCGAGCTCGAGCGGTCCGCCGGCAGAGCACGCGCGCGTGGTGGATTCGCGGCTGTCGCGGCCTTCCTCGAGCGCGCCGCGGCGCTGACTCCGGAGCCGGCGCATCGCGCACAGCGCCTGCTCGCCGCCGCCGGGGCCAAGCGGGATGCAGGCGACCTGGAGACAGCGCTGGGACTGCTGGCAGGTGTCGAGCCGGAGGCGGCCGGGGGGCTGGGGCAGGCCCGGGCCGACCTCTTGCGCGCCCAGATCGCGTTGGAGCAGCAGCGCGGCGGCGATGCCGGGCGCCTGTTCCTGGACGCTGCGAGCCGCCTCGAGCCGCTCGATCCGAAGCTGGCCCGCGAGACGTATCTCGAGGCGCTCGGCGGTGCCATGGCCAACGACGTGGCGGTCGCCGGCGGCGCCCTCGCGGTCGCGGCGGCTGCCCGGGCGGCGCCACCCGGCCCGGAGCCACCACGGACGGTCGACGTGGTGCTCGATGCGTTCGCGATCCGCCTGCTCGACGGATACGCTGCGGCGGCGCCGACGCTCGCGCAGGCACTCGAGCGCCTGCTCGCGACCGACGTCGCCGACGAGGACGTCAGCAGGTGGGTCTCGCTGTCCGGCGGGAGGGACGGCAACATCCTTGCGCTCGAGACCTGGGACGACCAGGCGTTCCATGTCCTCGCGGCCCGCCAGGTGGAAGCCGCTCGCGAGACGGGCGCGCTCGTGCACCTGCAGTTCGCGCTCAGCTTTCTGGCGCGGAGCCACATGCTCGCCGGCGAGCTGGCGGCCGCCGGACTGGTGCTCGACGAGGCAGAGGTGATCGCCCAGGCGACGGGGAACCCGGCGCTCGTGAACGCGCCGATGATCCTCTGCGCCTGGCGCGGCGATGCGGCGCGGGCGTCGGCGCTGATCGATACACGCGCGGAGGACGCTGCAGCCCGGCGATGGACGTCGACCAACTACGCGCGCGCGGTGCTCTCCAACGGCCTGGGCCGGTACGACGACGCCCTCGAGGCCGCCCGGGAAGCGTTCCAGCCCGATCCGATCGGATACGGAACGCTGCTCGTGCCCGAGCTGGCCGAGGCAGCGTCCAGGACAGGCGAGCGAGCGCTGCTCGAGCACGCCCTGGAGTGGCTGACCGAGCGAACCCGGGTCGTCCGCTCGGGGTGGGCGGGCGGCATCGATGCGCGCCTGCGCGCGCTCCTGAGCGAGGGCGACGTCGCCGAGGACCTCTACCGGCAGTCGATCGCGCACCTCTCGGGCACCCGCCTGCGGCTCGAGCTGGCCCGGACTCACCTGCTCTACGGCGAATGGCTGCGCCGCGAACGTCGCCGCGTTGACGCCCGGACGCAGCTGCGCACGGCGTTCGCGGCGTTTACCGGAATGGGCGCCGAGGCATTCGCCGGCCGGGCCGAACGGGAGCTGCAGGCGACCGGCGAGCGGGCCCGCAAGCGGACGGTTGACCGGCGCGACGAGCTCACGCCGCAGGAGGCCCAGGTCGCGCGCTTGGCCGCGAACGGACACACCAACCGTGAGATCGCCGCGCAGCTCTTCATCAGCCCGAGCACCGTCGAGTACCACCTCCGCAAGGCCTTCCGCAAGCTCGAGGTGAGGTCGCGCACGCAGCTCGCGAACCGGCTGCGCGGCGCGACCACGCCGTTCGGGTAGCGGACCGGGGATTTCGGGGATTCGACCCGCGTCCTGGGGGGGCCAGGATGGCCGCTGCTGCTTCCGACCCCGGAAAGGACGGCCCAATGGGAACACCTGACACGACCACCGAGGCGCATGCCGACATGCGCCCGGGCAATGCCGAGGACCTGCCCGACTACGCCCCGATACCGCGCCCGGCGTTCGGCCCCGCGCTGAACAACCAGGGCTACTACGTGGGACGGGTGGAGCGGAACCTGTACTGGATCACCGACGGCACCTACCAGTCGGCCTTCCTGACCACGTCTGACGGTGTCGTGCTGCTCGACGCGCCCCCCACCATCGGACACAACATCCGCCGCGCAGTGGACGAGATCGCGGCAGCTAACGGTGTGAGCAACAAGGTCACCCACCTGATCTACTCCCACCACCATGCCGACCACGCCGGCGCCTCGTCGCTGTTCGACAGAAACGTGGTGCGGATCGGGCACGAGGAGACGCGCAAGCTCCTCGAGCGTGACGACGACCCGGCCAGGCCCCTGCCCGACGAGACGTTCGCGGACAGGCGCAGTCTGGAGATCGGCGGCGAGCGCATCGAGCTTGCCTGGCACGGCTTGAACCACTCACCGGACAACATCTTCATCCACCTGCCGGATCACGACACGCTGATGCTGGTGGACATCGTCAACCCCGGCTGGGCACCCGTCTACCAGAGCAACCTGACCGAGGACATCCCCGGCTATATCGAAGCGCCCGCAACGGCGCTGACCTATGGCTGGAAGCACTTCATCGGCGGCCACATGGGCCGGCTGGGCACGCGCGAGGACATCGCGCTGCACCAGCGGTACATGGCCGACATCTCGGCCGGCTCCCGGACGGCGCTCGACACCGTCGACCCGACGCCGTACTTCGTCAAGTACGGCGAGAACACCTGGGCCGCGGTCAGGGGCTACCTCGATGCGGTCACGGCGGCCGCCGCCGAGCCCGTGATCGAGAAGTACACCGGCGTCCTCGCCGCCGCGGACGTGTTCACGGCCAGCACGACCTTCCACGTCATGCAGTCGATCCGGCTCGACCTCGGGTACGGCTCGCAGGTTCATCCATGAGGAGGGATGACAATTGACCAGTGCACCTGTCCGCGATCAGCTTGGTGACCACCTGATCACGCCGCAGAACGCGGCGCTCGTCGTGATCGACTACCAGCCGTCGCAGTTTGCGACCGTGCGCTCGATGGACGCCGACCTGCTGCGCAAGAACATCGTCTCCACGGTCAAGACCGCCAAGGCGTTCGGCCTCCCGGTCGTCCACTCGACCGTGAACGTCGCATCCGGCCAGCAAGAGCCGACCGTGCCAGAGCTGGCGGCGCTGCTCGGGGACGACCCACCGATCGACCGCACGACGGTGAACTCGTGGGAGGACACCGAGTTCGTGGCCGCCGTGCGCGCCACCGGCCGGCGCAAGCTCGTCTTCTGCGCCCTCTGGACCGAGGTCTGCATGGCGTTCGCGGCGCTCGACGCGCTGCGGGAGGGATACGAGGTCTACCCGGTCGTCGACGCAATCGGCGGGACGTCCGTCGAGGCTCACCGGGCCGGCGTGGCGCGCGTCGTCCAGGCCGGGGGCGCACCGATCGGCTGGGTCGCGCTGGCCTGCGAGCTGCAGCGCGACTGGAACCGGTTGGAGACGGTGCCGCAGGTCGTCGAGATCGTCCTGACCGAGCGATTGCTGCGAGAGTGAGTCCGATGTGACCGCGACCGGCCGCGACCTCCTCAACCTCGGCGGGACGCTCGTCCCGCGACTGGGCTACGGGACGATGCGCCTGACCGGGCCCGGCGTGCTCGGCCCTCCGGCGGACATGGCCGAGGCCCGCCGCGTCCTGCGGCGAGCGCTCGAGCTCGGCGTCCGCGTCTTCGACACGGCGTGGTACTACGGCCCCGACGTCCCGAACCAGCTGCTGGCAGAGGCCGCGCGCGCCTTCCCGGAAGACCTCGTGATCGCGACCAAGCTCGGTTGGGAGTACGACGGGGCCGGTCGCCTGGTGTCTGCGCACACGGCCGAGAGGCTCCACGCGGCATCGGCGCGCGACCTGCGGCTCCTTGCCGGCATCCCGATCTCGATCGCGCACCTGCGGTGGACGAGCGACCGGTCGGTCACCGAGTCGTTCAGGCGCGCCGTGGACGCCATGATCGCGATGCGCGACGCCGGCAGCTTCCGTCACGTCGGCCTCTCGAACGTCGGGCGCGACCAGCTCGAGTACGTGCTGACCACGACGGAGGTCGCATCGGTCTCGAACTCCTACAGCGTCGCCGACCAGGCCGACGACGACCTCGTCGACCTCACCGCTCGCAAGGGCATTGCCTATCTGCCGTGGCTGCCGCTGCGTCCGGGAAGCGCCGGTCAGTCGCGCGCACTGCGAGCGTGGGCGGACGAGATCGGAGCGACGGCGGCGCAGGTGGCGCTGGCCTGGCTGCTGCAGCGGGCTGCGAACATCGTCCCGATCCCCGGCACGTCCACCGTGCGGCACCTCGAGGAGAACCTCGCGGCGGCAGACGTGGTGCTCCCGGAAGCCGCGATGCGCGAGCTCTGCGCGCGCACATACACTTCCGCTCCGAACGATCGGAGAGGGAGGGAACCCGAGTGAGCGACGCCCCTGACAGCCCAGCGCTGACGGCATCCCAGCTGGCTGCGCTCGCCGACGTCGGTGAGGAGCGCACGGCCGCTGCAGGTGATGTGCTGTACCGGATCGGCGACCAGCGCTACCCGTTCATCGCGGTACGCGAGGGCGAGGTCGCCGTGCTCGACGCCGCCGGCAACGAGATCACGCGTCACGGTCCGTCGAAGTTCCTCGGCGAGGTCAACCTGCTGTCGGGCCAGGCGGCGTTCGTAACGGCCACCGCCGCGACGCCCCTGCGCTACATCGCTGTCGACCGTGAGGCGTTGCGCTCGCTCCTGTTCGAGGACGGGGCGCTCAGCAGCATCGTGCTGGCGACGTTCATCGCCCGCCGCGAGGCGCTGCAGCAGGTCGCCGGGCTCGGCGTCGAGATCGTCGGCCCGCACTCCTCGGCGGCGACGAGGCGGCTGCTCGAGTTCGTGCGCAGCAATCGGCTGCCCTTCACATGGCGCGACCCGGGGCTCGCGTCCGACCCGGACGCGGCCGCGCTCGTGGCCGGCCTGGCCGATTCGGACCTGCCGCTCGTGCGCCTGCCGGGCGGCGTCGAGATGCGCGCGCCGTCGCCGGGTGAGCTGTCGCGTGCCCTCGGCATCGGACGCGAGCTCGCGTCCCGGGACGAGGTCGACCTGCTGATCGTGGGAGCCGGCCCGGCCGGTCTCGGCGCGGCCGTGTACGGCGCCTCCGAAGGCCTCGAGACGCTGGTCGTCGAGAGCAGCGCGCTCGGCGGCCAGGCGGGCGAATCGCGCCGGATCGAGAACTACCTGGGCTTCCCGGCCGGGATCACCGGGTCGGAGCTGACGATGCGTGCGGTCGTGCAGTCACGGAAGTTCGGCGCGCGTTCCGCCACCCCCTACCGCGCGGTGGCGCTCGAGCCCGGCACAGTGCGGCATACCGTCCGCCTCGAAGACGGGCAGGAGATCGCCGCCCGGGCGGTCCTGCTGGCCACCGGCGCGCAGTACCGCCGCCTTCCCGTCGAGCACCTCTCGGACTACGAAGGTGTGAGCATCTTCTACGCCGCAGGGCCACCCGAGCAGCAGCTGTGCGGCGCGTCGCGCGTCGGCGTGGTCGGCGGTGGCAACTCGGCCGGTCAGGCCGCGGTGTGGCTGGCGCGGGGCGGCGCGCTCGTCACGCTGCTCCACCGGCGCGCCGATCTGCGCGAGACGATGTCGGACTATCTGGTGCGCGAGCTCGACCGGTACCGAGTCGCGGTGCGCGACCGGAGCGAGATCGCGGCGCTCCACGGGGGCAGCGGACGGCTGGAGGCGGTCACGCTCAAGAGCGGTGACCACGTCCCACTCTCGTTCCTGTTCCTCTTCCTCGGCGCGCGGCCGTGCACGGAGTGGCTGGACGAGGCGATCGCGCGGGACGACGACGGGTTCATCCTCACCGGCTCCGCGGCGGGAAGCGAGAACCTGCTCGAGACGAGCGTGCCGGGCGTCTACGCCGCGGGCGACGCGCGTTCCGGCTCGACGAAGCGATGCGCCGCCGCCGTCGGCGAGGGGGCGATGGCCGTCCAGTTCGTCCACGGCCGTCTCGCCCAGCAAACGGCAGCCCCGGTCGGTGGCTGACTCCCCGGTCACGCTGTATCAGACGGAGTGGTGCCCGTTCTCGTCCGCCGTCCGCGAGCTCCTGACCGAGCTCGGGATCGACGCGGTGATCCGCCAGGTGGAGCCCTGGCCGCAGCAGCGGACGCGACTTCAGGAGGTCGCGGGCACCGACCAGATACCGGTTCTGCAGACGGACGACGGGCAGCTCTTCCGCGGCACCCGCGAGATCTTCGGCTACCTGGCGACGCGGGAGCCGTGGCGGTTCGCCGCCGCCCACCGCCGCCGCTACCTCGATCACCAGGACGCCCGCGAATCCGATGCGACCGGGCAGCTGCTGCGATACTTCGACGGCTCCGGCGACCTCGTGTCCTCCAAACGACGGGCAGCGCCCGAGGACGCCGAGGTCATCGACGTGCCGCAGGCACACCGATACGAGCTCATGCTCGACGGGGGCCGGATCGGGCTGCTGGCGTACAGGCGTCACAACGACCGGATCGCCTTCACGCACACCGAGGTCAGCCCTGAATGCGAGGGCCGGGGGTTCGGCAGCCGACTGGCCGCGGCCGCACTCGACGACGCCCGCCGCAAGGGACTCGTCGTCGTCCCCATCTGCCCGTTCATCACGCGCTACATCGCGCAGCACACCGAATACCGCGATCTCGTCCGCCCAGAGCACCAACCGCCTCGCTCTGAGTCGTAGCGCAGACGCCACCTAGCGAGAACGCGGTCCACCCGCGAGGACAACCGAGCTCCAGGCGATCATGCCGTCTGCGGCACCCGTCCGGTGCATCCCGATCTTCTCGAGCACGCGGATCGACGCATGGTTCTCCTCCTTGCTCCGTGCCCGCACGCTGTGGACCTCCGGCCGCCGGAGCGCCCAGTCGCGCAGCCCGCGTGCGGCCTCGGTGGCGTAGCCGCGCCCCCGGTAGGACGCGGCGATGCCGTAGCCCATCTCGACGCTGCCGTCATCCCGGGGCGGGCCGAGGAACCCGGCCGTGCCGATCGCTGCGTGTGCCTCGGGCAAGGTCACGATCCACACCCCGAACCCGGCGGCGTGCGCGCCTCGCGACTCGAGCAGGTCGAGGTGGTGACGCAGGATGCCGACCGCAGCCTCGTCAGGCCACCCCGCCGGCAGCTCGGCGTCCAACAGGTCCGCGGCTCGCTCGCGGTCGCCGCTTGCGAGCGCCCGAGCGAGGTCGGCCGAGGCGTTCACGAGCAGAAGACGGTCGGTCTCGATACCCACCGTCGTAGCCTGCCAGACGTCCCCGGTCTGCGCCCGATCGATGTGCGGTCGTCCGGGGGAGGCGTGCTCCCCCGGACGACCACCTCCGATCGCCCTAGCGCGGCGGCCCACTTCCAAGCGCGACGTTCGCGGTCTGGGTCGCGCCGTACTGATCGACATAGGTTGCGGAGACCGGTGCACCCGGCTTCTGGGTCGCGACGATCGCGGTGAGCGCATCGGGCGACGAGACCACCTGACCGCCGACCGATGTGATCAGGTCACCGGATGTGAGGCCGGCGGCCTCTGCGGGGCTCCCGGGCACGACCGACGTGATGACCGCACCCTGGCCGCCGTAGCTGTCGGCTTCGACCTCGACGCCGAGGAAGGCGGTGCCACCGACATGGATCGTGTCGGAGGCGTTGCCATGCGCGATCTCCTGGGCGATCGAAAGCGCCCTGTTGATGGGGATTGCGAACCCGTCGCTCGTCGCCGCCGGGTCGGATCCGTTCCCGACGGACGCGGCGGTGTCCATGCCGATCACCTGGCCGGCCGTGTTCATCAGCGGGCCGCCGGAATCGCCGGGCTGCACGGCGGCGTTCGTCTCGATCATTCCCGACAGGCTCTCGCTCCCGCCCTGATCGTCGCTCACGGTGATTCCGCGGCCGACGCCGGTCACGGTGCCGGAAGCGGCCCGGAGCGAGCCTGTCCCACCGGCATTCCCGAGCGCCTGCACGGACTGCCCGGCGCTGAGAGTGTCCGAGTCACCCAGGGGGACGGTCTTCAGGTTGGAAGCGCCGCTGGCCTGGAGGACGGCAACGTCATCGGTGGCGTCATAGCCGACGACGTGGGCGGTGAAGCTGCGGCCGGTCGCAGGCACGACCACCTTGATCGCCGTCGCATTGCGGATGACGTGGTTGTTCGTCAGCACCGCGCCCGACGATGTCAGCACCATGCCGGTGCCCGCAGCCCGCCCATCCTGATAGCCGAGGTTGGTGTCGATGACGACCACGCCGTTGCCGATCGAGGCTGTGCGGGTCTTGGTGAGGGCGATGCCGCCGGCAACCGCCGCCACGGCGACAGCCGCGAGTCCCCCGAGGACGATGCGGGTACGGACGCGCCGGCGCGGATGCGGGCTCTGGGGCAGTTCGGGTTCGGGGAGGCCCACCGCGTCTTCGGAACGGCGCTCCGGGAGGTTGCCGCTGGGTTCGATATCAGTCACGGCTACGCCGCCGTCGCGTGGTCGGTTGTGTCACGAACGGCGACGATGCGATGGTCGGGGTGCGACTGGTCACACACCTGGATCGCTCGTTCGGCTGACTCCTCGAGGACGTAGTGCACGAGCGGCACGCCGCCCCGCGAACGCGCGCGCGGCGCGAGCACGAAGAGATAGCTGCGAAGCGGCTCCACGCTGGTGAGGGTGATACTCATGAGAGGTGAACTCCTTGCGTCTGCACCGCCCGCCGACCATCGGCGGGCCTGTATGCGCGACAACAGTAAGAGGCGAACCTGAGATTCCGGTACGCGCCGGATAAGCCGTCCCTAAGACTGTGTAGACCGGGAGGCAGTAGGATCGCGCCTCGGACGATGTTCGGCCCCGTGCCGACAACCTGAGGAGCTCACATGTTCGCACGCATTGCCAGATTCGAGAACGACCCCGCCAACATCGGCACCGCGGTCGCCCGGATCCGCGAGAGCATCGATTCCGGCCTCCCCACGATGCCCGGCCTCAAGGGCGCCCGGTTCCTCCTGCTGGCAGACCGCGAGTCGGGGACGATGCTCGGGATTGCGCTGTTCGATACCGAAGAGGCGATGCGATCGGGCGACGCGGCCATGAACAGCGGCCCGGGCGCGGCGGGCCGGCGTTCCGCGGTCGAGTTCTACGAGGTCGCGGTGGACACCCAGGTCTAGGTCGCCGCCGGCCGGCCTCGCCATCGGCGCTCGGGAAATCCAGACGGGAGCGACTCACGTAGGGTTGGGTACTTCCGATTGCGAATTCCCTCAAGGATGGTGAGTTGATGCATGGCAAGCTGATCGTATTGGTGCTGGGTGTGCTGATGACGACCGCTGCGTGTGGCGGCACGAACGGTCACGGCGCAAGCCACTCCAAGCACGCGGCCGCTCCGGCCGCCTCCGCGCCGAGCGCCCAGGCGTCGTCTGGGATCCCGCAGAACGGCGGCGGTGACGGCGATGGAGACAACTCCGGCGGCCCGAGCGATGGTGATGGGGGCGTCTAGCCGATCGCGACGAACGGCATCGGCGCGCTGGGCGTTCGTAGCTACAGTGGTCGTCGGGTTGCTGGCCGCGGCGTGTGGATCGTCTGCGACGTTACGTCACGCCGGCGGACGGGCCGACGCGGGAACGCTCGGATCGCTGCGCCGCGTGGCGGCGCCGTCGGGGTGGGTGCACTCCCGCCTGGGTGTCGGGGGAGCCGTGCTATCGGCTCCCCCGACATGGCACCGCGTTCCGGGTGATCCGGGCTCGGCCACGTTCGAGCTTGGCCGCGACGCCGGCCGGCCGATCGGATACCTGAACGCCACCCCTGCGACCTCCGCCGAGCGGCTGGGATCGTGGGCGGCATTCCGCCTGAGCCACAACCGCGACGAGGGCGATCGGCACGTGCGGCTCATCGCCGCCCGCGGTCGCGTGCACCTCGGCGCGGACACCGTCGCCGCGTGCCTGCAGGACGCCTACTCCACGAGCACCGCTCGGTATATCGAGATCGCCTGCCTGGCACGGACACCCCGCACGCGAACGGTCATCGTCGTCGCGTCACCCGTGCAGAGCTGGAACCACGAGAAAGTGGTGCTCAGCCGCGCCGTCGATGCGATCGCATGACTGCGGCGGCAGGCGTTACGTGACCACGCACACACCTGGTGGTTCACGTCCCGCACAGACGCGGCCGCGTCCGGCTCCTAGCCTCCATCGCACAGCCGGCGTCATCCGACCCGGTTTTGAAGGAGGAGCTCAGGATGACCATCACCAAGCAACTGCACGGGTTGGGCCGCCGATTCATCCTCACGGGAGTGCTCGTGGGCGCGCTCACCGCCCTGGCGGCTCCGGCGGCGAACGCTGACCCGTCCCAGTTCGCCCGGCCCGGTCACGGGTACGCGGGCGTCCGGGTGCCGACGATGGGCGGATCCCCGCTCGCGCACTCGAGCCAGGCCACGCCCCACTGGCCGCCGGCGCAGTCGTTCCGGCAGGAGCTGCCGCCGGTGCCGCCGAGCGTGACCGCGCACACCGCCACGGTCACGTCCGGCAGCGGGTTCGCCTGGCACGCGGCCGCCGTCGGCGCGGGCATTGCGACGATCACCCTCGTCCTGATCGCCGCAGCGCTCCAGACGACCCGGGCCCGGCGCAGCCCGCCGGCACGCCCGGCCTGACGGCGCGGGAATCGCGAGGGCGGCCCACTCCCACGGGCCGCCCTCGCAGCGCGGCATGCGGGCCACGAACAGCCACCCGATCTGGAAGAATCTGCGCCCGCAACACGTCCAGGCAGCATCGAACCAATTTCCCGCAGGAGGTAACGATGACGGTCTCGACCACGCTCGAGGGCGATCGGATGCAGGCGCTCGCCGCGCAGTTCGGCGGCACGCTGCTGCTCCCATCCGACGACGGATACGACGCTGCCCGCAGGGTGCACAACGGCCTGATCGACCGCCGGCCCGCGCTCATCGCCCAGTGCAGCGGCACCGCGGACGTGGCGGCCGCCGTGCGCTTCGGGCGCGAGAGCGGCCTCGAGATCGCGGTGCGCGGCGGCGGCCACAACGTCGCCGGGCGCTGCGTCTGTGACGACGGCCTCGTCGTCGACCTCTCGCACATGAAGGGCATCCACGTCGACGCGCAGGCCGGGACCGTGCGGGCGCAGGGCGGCGTCACGTGGGCCGAGCTGAACCGCGAGGCGGCGGTCAGCGGCCTCGCCGTCACTGGGGGCGCGATCTCGAGCACCGGAATCGCCGGATACACGCTGGGCGGCGGCCTGGGCTGGCTCATGTCCACGCAGGGCCTCGCGGCCGACAACCTGACCGGCGTCCAGCTCGTCACCGCCGGCGGCGGCGTCCTCGACGTGACCGACGCCTCGCATCCCGACCTCATGTGGGCGCTGCGCGGCGGCGGCGGCAACTTCGGCGTCGCCGCCTCGTTCGAGTTCCGCGTGCGGCCGCAGCCGATGGTGGTCGGCGGCCTGATCGCGCATCCCGTCGAGGCCGGCGCCGACATGCTGCGCTTCTACCGCGATGCGGCTGCGAACTGCCCCGACGAGCTGACGGTGTTCGGCGCGCTCGCGCACACCCCGGACGGCTCGGGCACCAAGATCGCCGGGATGATCGTCTGCCATACCGATCCGGCGAAGGCGGATCGCGACCTGGCGCCGTTCCTCGGGTTCGGCTCGCCGATCGTGGTCCAGGTCGGGCCGATGCCCTACCCGGTGATGAACACGCTGCTCGACGACGGATATCCGAAGGGCGCGCTCAACTACTGGCTCTCGAGCTTCACGACCGGCATGCCGGACGCGCTCATCGACACCGTCGTGCAGCGGTTCGCGTCGGTGCCCTCACCGATGACGGCCATCATCTTCGAGCACTTCCACGGCGCCGTCACCCGGATCGAGCCGACCGCCACCGCCGTCCCCCACCGCGAGGAGGGCTTCAACCTGCTCTTCCCCACCGAGTGGATGGACCCCGCCGACACGGAGAAGAACATCGCGTGGGCGAAGGACAGCTATGCGGCCGTCTCGGAGCACCTGGTCAAGCGCCGCTGGCTCAACTACCTGAACGACGACGACGCCGGCGACGCGATCAGAGCGGCGTACGGTCCCAACTACGACCGGCTCGTCGAGGTCAAGCGCCGGTATGACCCAGAGAACGTCTTCCGGCTGAACCACAACATCGCGCCGTAGCCGCCTCTGCTCAGGCGAGCGAGGCCAGGTCGACCGGGATGCACGTCCCGCTGATCCCGGACGCGCGGTCGCTCGCAAGGAACGCGACCACCTCGGCCACCTCGCGCGGCTCGAGCATGCGCCCGGCGGGGTTGTGGACGTCCATGTCGGCGAGCACCTGCGCGCGCGTGCGGCCGTGCAGCCGTGCCTGGTCGTCGATCTGGCGCTCGGCCATCGGCGTCCACATCCAGCCGGGTGCGACCGCGTTCACGTTCAGGCCGTGGCGGGCGCCCTCGAGCGCGGCCACCTTCATCAGGCCGGCGACGCCGTGCTTGGACGACACGTAGGCGGCCTTGAAGGCCTCGCCGACGAGCGCGGTCGTGGACGCGGTGATGACGATCCGGCCGCCCGGCCGGCGAATCAGCTCGGGCCAGGCGTGCTTGATGGCAAGGAACGGGCCCTTCAGCATCACGTCGGTCAGCCGGTCCCACTGCGACTCGGGGAACTCGCCGATCGGCGCCATGTGCTGGAGCCCGGCGTTCAGGACGAGCACGTCCAGGCGGCCGTGCGCGGTGACCACCTGCTCGACCATGCGCCGGTTGCCGGCGTCGGTGGCGAGGTCGAGCGCGAGGCAACCGTCCCCGGACAGATCGACGGGCACGACCGTTGCGCCCTCGCGCTCGAAGACGGCGCGCACCGCGAGGCCGAGCCCACCCGCGCCGCCGGTGACGGCGGCGACCCGGCCGTCAAGCAGTCCCACGCCGCCTCGCGCTCACTCGACCGGCCCGCGCTGGGCCAGGTACCGGGTGTTGAAGCCGTCGAGCAGCGCGTCCTTCTCGGCCAGCACGCCCTGGGTGAACGCGCGCGAGCGCACGCCGCGCTGCACGCGCTCGCAGACGACGTAGTCCTGCCCCGCCACGAGCTCGGTGAACTCGACGATGTCGGTGGGGTCGAAGCCGGGGGCGGCGATCACCTCGGGCCGGAACAGGTACTCGGAGATCACGGTGGTGTGCCCCGCCTCGCGCGGCAGAAGGACGGTCGAGATGGCGCCCGTGCCGGTGACGTCGAGGAACATGTTCGGGTACACCGTGCAGCCGTAGAGCGACTTCTCGTCGTGGTCGGTGAGGCCGGGCAGCACCGGCAGGTCGGAGCGCCCCGTCAGCGTAAAGCTGTTGCCGCCGTCCGCGAGCGTCATGCCACCGTCGGAGCGGTGGTCGTCGTATACCTTGCCGTGCCGGAACCCGGGCACGACCGCAATCAGCTCGGGATGGACGGTGGGGCAGTGCAGGCACTCGTTGTAGTTCTCGATCAGCACCTTCCAGTTCGCCTGCACCTCGGTCACCGTGCGGTGGCCGATGCGCAGCTCGCCGAGCTGGTACCGCGCGAGCTCAAGCGGCGAGTCGTGCTGGGCCGCGAGCGCATCCGGGAGCGGCATCGGCTCCGGATCGAGATGCACGAACAGGAATCCCTGCCAGGTGTCGACCGCCACCGGCCACAAGCCGAGCGACTCGCGGTCGATCTCGTCCTTGGCGACGTTCGGCGTGCCGATCAGGCGGCCCTCGAACGAGTACGCCCAGGCGTGGTAGGGGCACTTGACGGCCCCCTTCATGCGCCCCGAGGCGGCGTCGCAGAGCTGCGAGCCGCGGTGCCGGCAGACGTTGTAGAAGCCGCGCAGCTCGCCCGCCTTCGTCCGCACCACGATCACGCTCTCGCCGGCGACGTCGACCGTGACGAAGTCGCCGGGCTCGTCCAGACCCTCGGCGCGGCCGGCGTAGAACCAGCTGCGGGCGAACACCCGTTCACGCTCGACCTCGAAGACCTCGGCCGCCCAGTAGTCGCGCCCGGGCAGCGTGCTCATCGCTCGCGACACCATCGCACCATCCTCCTCGAAACCAGCCACGCGAGCCTGACTGAGCGCTCGATCAGGGCTCGATTGTATTGCAGCAGGCGCAAGCCGGCAACTCCGCGGCCGCCTGGCTCCTAGACCGCGTAGCCGGGATTCTCGCGGTCGAGGCGGCGCTTGACCGCCGCGAACAGCTTCTCGGCGCCGACGCGATCGCGCGTCGTCAGGTCAGCCGTCCGCTGCACGATGTCCTCGGGCACGGCGATCAGCGGCCGGCCGGTCGCCTGGGCGAGCACCTGCACCTCGCAGGCGCGCTCGAGGAAGTAGAGCCGCGACCACGCCTCGGCGACGTCCCCGCCGATCACCATGACGCCGTGGTTCTCGAGCATCACGACGCTCGTCTGCTCGTCGACGGCCGACGCGATCCGATCGCCCTCGTCGGCCGCCGTCGCCAGGCCCCCGTAGGCGAGCGTCGAGACGCGGCCGTGGAAGCCCATCGCCGCCTGGCTGAGCGTCGTGTCGAAGCCGCCCTCGGTGGCCGACACCGCGGTCGCGTACGGCATGTGCGTATGGAACACGCAGCGGGCCGACGGGCGGGCGCGGTGGGCACCGCGGTGGATCATGAACGCCGTCGTCTCCCATTCGCCGTCGCCGTCGACCACGTTGCCCTCGCCGTCGACGAGCAGGATGTCCGAGGCGACGAGCTCCGACCACTCCGGCCCGTACGGGTTCAGCAGGAACAGGTCGTCGGTGCCAGGGACGGCATAGCTGAAGTGGTTGTCGATGCCCTCGTTGTAGCCATAGAGCGCGGCTGCGCGCAGGGCGGCGGCCAGGTCGACCCGGGCCGTGCGCAGCACCTCGACGCGTGAGTCCTCGGCGAGCGTCATTGTCAAAACCCTAGCATCCGCGGATCGTCGCGAGCCGGTCGGCCAGGTGGTCGCCCGCCCGCCGCAGCCGCTCCGCCGGCAGCCCCAGATCCGCGGCGACCGTGGCCGACAGGATCGCGCGGACGTCGTCCTCGGGCAGGCTCGGGTTGCCCAGGATCAGCTGCCAGCTCAGGCCCTCGGAGAGGCCGATCAGGCGGTTCGCCCGCATGCGCACCTCGTCCGCAGCAAGCGCGGCGGCGATGCTCGCGTACTCGCCCGCGACCGCCGCATGCC
The DNA here is from genome assembly GCA_963825325.1 of uncultured Actinomycetes bacterium. Classification (GTDB taxonomy): domain Bacteria; phylum Actinomycetota; class Thermoleophilia; order Gaiellales; family JAICJC01; genus JAICJC01. The sequence goes on along the minus strand of CAWGSU010000004.1, from coordinate 1,108,625 downwards.
AGTCGCCGTACTGGCGGGCGGCGACGTCGGCGATGCGGGCCGAGCGGAACGAGGCGCGCACGAACTCGAACGTGAGCAGCCACTCCCGCCGCTGCCGCGTCGACGCCGGGATGTGCCACTCGACGAGCAGGGCGGCCCGGTCGACGGGATCCACGAGCCCCGCCACCGCCGCCTCGAACCGGCGCGTGTCGGCGGAGACCGAGGTCTCGACGGCGTCGATCAGGCAGTCCTCCAGCGACTCGTAGTGATAGAAGAGCAGCGCCCGCGACACCCCGGCCGCGGCGGTGATGTCGCGCGACACCGCCAGGTCGAAGCCCTGGTCGACGATCGCCTCGCGGGCGGCCTCGCGGATGCGCGCCTTCCCCGAGGCGCGCGGGGCGGCGGGTTGGTGCGCGTCGGTGCGGTCGGCCATGCTCGCGCGGCGCCGCTAGCGGTCGGCCGGATCGACAGCCGCAAGCTCCTGCACGAGCGCGTCGACCTGCGCCCCGGTGTACTTGAGCTGCCGCCTGCGCGTGCCGGCGGGGTCGTGGCCGAGGCCGGTGCCGTCGCGCCAGGCCCGCTGCGGGCGGATCGGCCGGGGCACGAAGCCGCCGCCGCAGTTCGGGCACACGTTCCGGAGCGCCACCTCGGCGCACTCGACGCAGAACGTGCACTCGTAGCTGCAGATGCGCGCGTCGGCGCCGGGCGGCAGGTCGCGGTCGCAGCGCTCGCAGTTGGGTCGCAGCTCGAGCATCGCGGCAAGCCTACCGCCCGCGGGCGGCGGCGACTGCGACGGTAGACTCGCCGCCATGCCGCGCGCCTACCGAGTGGTTGACGTGTTCACGACGCAGCCCTACATGGGCAACCCGGTTGCCGTCGTGCTCAACGGCAACGGCCTTTCGGACGAGCAGATGCAGCACCATGCGCACTGGACGAACCTCTCGGAGACGACCTTCGTGGTGCCGCCGCAGGAAGCGGCCGCCGACTACCGCGTGCGCATCTTCACGCCCGTCGCCGAGCTGCCGTTCGCGGGGCACCCCACCCTCGGCACGTGCCATGCCTGGCTCGAGGCGGGCGGAGCGCCCTCGGGCGGGCCCGACGCGATCGTGCAGGAGTGCGCCGCCGGGCTCGTGCCGATCCGGCGCAGCGACGGCCGGCTCGCCTTCGCGGCGCCGCCGCTCGTGCGCTCGGGGCCGGTGGACGACGACGAGCTGGCGCACGTCGCGGCCACGCTGAACATCGCCCCCGACGCGATCGTCGCCGCCGAGTGGGCCGACAACGGGCCGGGCTGGGTCGCCCTGCTGCTCGAGTCGGCCGCCGCCGTGCGCGCCGTGCGGCCGGGGCTCGTCGACCACGACGTCGGCCTGGTCGGGCCGCACCCGGCCGGAGCCCCCGAGGCGTTCGAGCTGCGCGCATTCTTCGCCAAGGACGGCGCCACCATCGAGGATCCGGTCACGGGCAGCCTGAACGCCTCGGTGGCCCAGTGGCTCGTGCGCACCGGCCGGGCTCAGCCTCCGTACGTGGCCAGCCAGGGCGCCGTGCTCGGGCGGGCGGGACGCGTGCACATCTCCGCCGGGGCGGACGGCGCGATCTGGGTCGGCGGCGGCACGATCACCTGCGTGCGGGGGACGGTCGAGCTCTGAGCGAGCGGTTCGGTGGCGGGGGACGTCCAAGGGGGTCATCGGCGTATGGCCAACGTGGATCGCGCACATCGGATCGGGATCGGGGTCGGTGCCGCGGTCGTGCTGCTCGGCTTCGCGCTCTCAGCGTGCAGCGACGCTGCGACCCACGCCGCGGCCGGCCCTCCGGGCAGTCGACGCCATCACGGAGCCCCCAACCAGCAGACCGTGGATGGCATCTCCATCAGGGTGCCGAGGGGTTGGACGTTGCGGCGAGATCCCGTGCCTGCACTGCTCGAGCCCTCGCTCCCGTTCGCTGTGGGGTCGTGGCCGTTGCCCTCGGGAGGGAACGGGTGCGCGCCGACGAGGGCGATCAGCGGACAGCCCCCAACCGCCGCGCTGTTCTGGCTGTATGAGTATCCGCCCACGGGGCAACAGAACAGCGACTTTCCGCCCCAGCCGGCACGGTTCCACCTGGGGCGGCCGGGCGGCCCGTTCGAGTGCCTGGGCGTCCGCGCGTACCTGATCCGGTTCCGGTCGCACGGACGCGACTTCCAGGTGCACGTGATTCTCGGCAGACGTGCTGGACGGCTCCGGCGTGCCGTGATCGACGCCCTGTCGAGCTTGAGGGCCCACGCGCCCCAAGCGTGAATAGGCCGGTGCCCGGCGCTGGCCATGCATAAACCGGGCCTGGCCCCGTTTATTCAGCGGCGAGGGCGACCACCTCGCGCCGGAACGGGGGCAGGGTGTCGTCGCCGGCCGGAGTGTCGAGCTCCTCCGCGTAGCGGCGCCCCTCCCACACCGCGGCCGCGATCGTGCCAGGGCTGGCGGCGTCGCCGAGCAGGCGCACGGCGGGGCCGTCGTCAGCGCCCTCGGCGAGCGCCTCGAGCTCGGCGGCCAGGCCATCGCTCGGCAGGCGGCCCGTCACCAGCACGACGGCGTCGCAGGCGTGCTCGTGCTCGCGGTCGGTGAAGACGCACGACGTGACGGCGCTGCCGGCGCCCGTCCGCGCGAGCGCGCGCGATACAGAGACGACGACGCCCATCTCGAGCAGCCGCGTCTGGATGCGGTTCTGCTCCATGGTGTTCACCGTCCACGCCGATACGAGCGGCTCGGGCGTGACCATGGTGACCTGGCACCCCTCGCTCCGCAGGAGCTCGGCGAGCACGCCGCCCATGAAGTAGTGGTCGTCGTCGTACACGAGCACGCGCTCGCCGGTGGGGCGGGCGCCCGCGAGCACATCGTCCGGCGTCAGCACCTGCACGCCCGGCGCGAGTGCGAGCGGCCGCGTGTGCCAGCGACCGACCCCGTCGCCGCGCCAGGTCGCGCCGGTCGCGACCGCGATGTGGTCGAATCCGTAGGAGCGCGCCTCGGCGGCGGTCAGGCGGCTGCCGAGGCCGATCTCGACGTTCTGCAGGCGCGCGAGCTGGCTGCGGCGGTAGTCCACGACCCGGATCCAGGCGGCGAGGCCCGGCAGCCGCGCCTCGCGCAGCACCCGCCCGCCCACCTCGTCGCCCGCCTCGGCCAGCACGACGTCGTAGCCGCGGCGGCCGAGCATCATCGCGGCCTCGAGGCCGGCCGGGCCGGCGCCGACGACGAGCACGCTCGCGTCGGAGGCCTTCGGCCGGATCCGCTCGGGATGCCAGCCGCGGCGCCACTCCTCGCCCATGCTCGGGTTCTGGGTGCAGCGGATCGGGGTGGCGGTGGCGTCGCCCGTGACGCAGATGTTGCAGCCGATGCACTCGCGGATGTCGTCCCAGCGGCCCTCCTCGATCTTCCGGGGCAGGAAGGGGTCGGCGATCGAGGGCCGCGCGGCGCCGATCATGTCGAGCACGCCGTCGCGCACCATGCGCACCATCGTGTCGGCCGACGTAAACCGGCCGACGCCCACCACCGGCTTGGACGTGAGCGCCTTCAGGCCGCGCACGTACTGCTCCTGCGCGCCCTCCTCGGCGAACCGCGACGTGACCGAGTCGAACTCCCACTCGCCGACCATGAAGTCCCACACGTCGGGCAGCTCGCCGACGAGGCCGAGCACCGCCTCGATCTCGCTGCGGTCGATGCCGCGGTCGCCGAGCTGCTCGTCGACGCAGATCCGGCAGGCGACGGCGGCGCGGCCCGCGACCTGCTCGACGGTGTCCTCGAGGATCTCCCGCAGCAGCCGCGCCCGGTTCTCGATGCTGCCGCCGTACTCGTCGGTGCGGTCGTTGTAGCGCCGCGACAGGAAGTGCTGGAGCGTCGTCAGGCCGTGGGCCGCGTACACGTAGACGAGGTCGTAGCCGGCCCGCAGCGACCGGTCGACCGCGGCCCGGTGCCAGCGCCGCAGGTCGGCGATGTCACGCTTGCTCATCCGCCGGGCCTGCACCGGATCGGTCGTCTGCACCGGCAGATGCGACGGCCCCATCGGCGGCGTGCGCACGTACAGGTTGGCGGCGGTCATGCCGCTGTGGACGAGCTCGATCCCGGCCAGCGAGCCGTGCTCGTGCACCTTCTGCACCAGGCGCTCGTGCATCGGGATGTCCGCGTCGTCCCACAGCCGGCCCTCGACGTACCCGGCCACGTCGGTCGAGTGGTGCAGCTCGACCTCCTCGGTGCATACGACCGCCCAGCCGCCCTCGGCCTTGACGCCGCGCATCTCGGCGTGGGCGCTCGGGTGCGTATGGCCCATGCCGTTGCAGTGCGGCACCTGGAAGAAGCGGTTGCGCGCCGTGACCGGGCCGAGCGGCACCGGCTCGAACAGCACGTCGTAGCGGGCGTCTCGCATCGGGCTCAGCCGGCCGCGCCCCGCAGCGACGCGGCGGGCCGCTCCTTGCGCGGATCGACGAACGGGATGGCGGCGGTGCGCCCGCTGACCGGGCCGTGCTCGGAGTCGACATCGATCGCCGTCCCGGGGCCGGCCAGGTCGATCGGCACCCACACGTAGCCGATGTTCTTGCTCAGGCCCGGCGACCACACCGCGTCGGTGACGCGCCCGACGGCCACGCCGGCGTGGCTCGCGGGCCAGCTGGCGGTGATCCCGGGGAACGGCTCTTCGCGGTCGAACTCGATGCCGACGAGCTTGCGGTCGACGCCCTCGCGGCGCACGCGCTCGAGCGCGGCCTTGCCGAGGTAGTCCTGCGGCTGATCCTCGACCAGGCGCTCGAGGCCCATCACGTGGAACGGCGTGTCCTTGAGGGTCATGTCCGAGCCCCAGTTGAAGATGCCGGCCTCGACCCGGCGGGCCTCGTTGGGTGCGATCGGGCGGATGCCGAACTCCTCGCCGGCGGACATGATCGCGTCCCACAACTCGCTGCCGCGGCTGCCGTCGAGCAGGTTCACCTCGAACCCGGGCACCGCCGACCAGCCGGTGCGGCTGATGACGACCGGGATGTCGCCGATCTCGAACCGCTCGCACCAGTAGTAGCGGATGTCGTAGATCGCGTCGCCGACGAGCTTTACGAGCGTCGCCGCGGCGTGCGGCCCCTGCACCTGCACCGGGTGGACATCGGGATAGCTGACCTCGGCGTCGAGCCCCGACCCCGACAGCACCCCCATCGCGTACAGGCCGGCATCGCTGTCTGCGAGCTGCATCCACCAGACATTCTCGGCGACGTGCAGGAGCACCGGGTCGTTGACGATGCCGCCGTCGGCCGACATCACGAGCATGTACTTGCCCTGCTTGACCGCGCACTTGGTCAGGTCGCGGCAGGTGAGCATGTCGATCAGGCGGTCGGCGTCGGGGCCACTCACCTGAACGGTGCGCTCGACCCCGACGTCCCACAGCGTGACGCCGTCGTTCAGAGCCCAGTACTCGGCCTCGGGATCGTCGTACTCCGCGGGCAGGTACATCTTGTTGTAGATGTCGTACGCCTTGCAGCCCGCGCGCAGCGTCGCCTCGAAGTAGGGCGACCGGCGGTACCACGGACCGAAGTAGAGCTTCGTCGTTGCGGGCACGGGAACCATCAGACCTCCAGAGGTGCGAACGCGGGACTGACTGACGAGTCAGTCAGGATCGCGAGCGTACCAGAGGCCGCGGCCGTGGATCGGTACCATCCCGAATCGAGCCCGCTCGCGCAGAGCAAAATGCCCACCCGAGGTGCGATAAGTGATCAACTGCGATCGAGTGTCGGAGGCCGTGGCGATGTACGACCCCGACGCATTTGAGGCGGGGATCGTGAAGGCCGAAGAGCAGCGTCTGCAGTTTCTCGCGCTCTTTCCTCGTTCGGAGTGGGACACCATGACGCTCGATCGATACGCCCTCGGGAGATCGGACCACCCCGACAACTTCTGCCGCTGGATGGAGTTCATCACGACCGAGCTCGGCAGCATGCGCGGCGGGAGCTCGCGCAAGCACCTGATCTACTTCCAGGCTGGCACCGGTCAGTGGTGGTTCGACCGCAAGCAGTTCGAGAACGTGGAGGATGCTTGGCGAGCGGTCCATCGTGGGTTCCTCGACGCGATCGCGCTCGCCGAACATGCCGATTGGCCATCCATCGGCGCTATCGACGCCCTGCGAGGCGGCCCAGCGCTCGTCAACAAGACCCTCTCGATCTACTTCCCGGACGCTCTCCTGCCGATCAACTCGCAGAACCATCTGCGGCACTTCCTGCGCGAACTCGGGGACGTCCGGGCTGACGACGGCAGCCTCGGCACGACCGCCCTGAACCGGCTCCTGCTCGACGACCTCCGGTCGTGCTCCGCCGCAGATGGCTGGACCACGAAGGCGATCGAACGGCTCCTGTACGCCTCCGACATGAATCCGTTTGCCGCTGCGAGAACCGGCGGCCCGATCGAGGACGTGGCTGCCTTTGTCCGCCGGACGCTCACTGAGGCGGGGGACGAGCGAGTCGAGGCCCGCAGAGAAGCGGATGACGCCGCTCGACGTCTGCTCGAGGCGAGCGCCGGAAGCATGTCCGAAGCCGACGCGCGTGAGCTCCTGCGGCTCTTCAACGTCGACTACGCCAACGGCAGGCGGTCGGCAAACCGATTCTCGCCGGCGTTCATCGGCCAAACGGCAAACACGCTGGTTGGCAACATTGCGGAACTGAACACCTGGACGAGTCGGATCTGGCGCAATGATGCCGCCGCTGCGACGTCCGCGCTCGACCACCTTCTCGGTGACCGCCGTGCGCTCCCAGGCGCGGGCACGTCCTACCCGAGCATGCTCATGTACCTGCGGGAGCCGGAGAAGCGCGCCGTGTGGGGGCGCATGACCGACCTCGGGCTCCAGCGGCTGACCAACTACAAGCCTTCGCGGCCACCCGCAAGCGGGCGCGTGGAGGACTACGACCACTTCTGCGCTGCGACCGAACGTCTAATGGCGGACTATGACGTCCCGCCCGAGCTGGCCGACTACGTGCTCAGCGCTGCTGCCCGAGCAACCGATGTGCAAGACTCGGGCCGGGCGAAGCACCCGGGGGCGAGGGTCTGGCTCTTCCAGGCGAACCCGACGATCTACGACATCGATCAGGCCCTGAGCGAGTCAGGCGAGATGTCCTGGGTAACCCGACAGTACGCGGATCGCATTCGAAAGGGCGATCGTGTCTACATCTGGCGGTCGGGAAGCGACGCCGGCGTTGTCGCGACCGCGACAGTCATCGCGGATCCCGCGATCCGCTCCGAGGCGGACGACCCACTCATCCTCAAACCCGAGGCGCTTGGCAAGCCGGAGAAGCGGGCGCAGATCAGGATCACCTCGGTGTTGCCCTCAGTCCTGCGCCGCACAGATCTCGTCGGCCACCCGATCCTGGGGAGCCTCGGTGTCATCAGGTTCGCGAACGCGACCAACTTCGAGGTCTCCGACCAGGAGGACGGTGCGCTGCAGGCGCTGATCTCGGAGGTTCGCGTCCCGCCGCTGTCCGACGAGGTTGCGGAGGACGTCCACCTTCCGCTCAGCTGGCTCCAGGAGGCAGTAGACCTCTTGACCGAGAAGGGCCAGGTCGTGTTCTACGGACCGCCCGGCACCGGGAAAACCTTCGTCGCGCTCGCGTTGGCGGAAGACATCACCCGTGACGGCGGGATGCACCAGATCGTTCAGTTTCACCCGTCGTACAGCTACGAGGATTTCGTCGGCGGATTCCGCCCCGTCGAGGACGCCGGCGCGCATGGTGTCCGTTACGCACGGACAGACGGCCCGCTCCGCGCGATCGCCGAGGCCGCGGCGAAGGACCCGCTCCATCCCTACGTGCTGATCATCGATGAGATCAACCGCGGGAACATCCCGAAAATCTTCGGGGAGCTGCTCTTCCTGCTCGAGTACCGACGAAGGGATGTACGGCTCCAGTACTGGCCCGAGACGCCATTCATGCCTCCCGAAGAATCTCTTTCTCATCGGCACGATGAACACGGCTGACCGCTCGATCGCTCTCGTGGATGCCGCGCTCCGGCGACGGTTCTACTTCGTCCCCTTCGTTCCGACCGCCGAGCCCGTCAAGGCCGTCCTGGGCAAGTGGCTCTCACGGTACGGCCACCCTCCTGAGCCTGCGCTCCTGCTCAACGCCCTGAACGACCAGATTGCCAAGGACGACATCTCGATCGGGCCGTCGTACTTCATGACCGACCCGCAGGGCGGACCCGCACTTGAGCGGATCTGGGCACGTGCAATCATGCCGCTCCTGGACGAGTACTACTTCGGCACTGCCTGGGACTCGAGTCTGTTCGCACTCGCAACGCTGCGTGCGCGAATCGGGCGCACGCAGGCGGGAAGCGACTCGGCGCCGACCGCGGCCGACAGCCCGTGATCGAGCTCGATGTCGCCTGCTGGGACACGCTCGAGACGACGGAGCTAACGGAGGCGCAGGCGGCGGAGGTCGCTAGTTGCGAGGTCGTCGAGGTGCGCGCGTCACCGCGGTCAGCGGGCTGGACGCTGGTCGCGGGCTCTCGCGTCGGCGCAGCCGCAGGTGACGGATGGGATCTGCGCGTACGGCCGCGCCTCGACGTCCCCGCGCTTTTCTTCCTGCTCGCCTACGCCAGCGACCCGACCGGCTGGAGGGAGACTGTGGTGCCCTTCCAAGGCGACGACGATCTGCTCTCCGCGCTTGCGAGCGGCTTCTCGTGGCACGCGTCGCGCGCGCTGGAGCAGGGACTCCTGCGCGGATATATCACGGTCGACGACCGCGTGCCCGCCGTTCGCGGGCGAATCCGGTTCCGCGACCAGATCGCGCGGAGCGTCACGCTTCCGCTGCCGCTGGAGGTGTCGTACGACGAGTTCAGCGAAGACGTCGTCGAGAATCAGATCCTGAAGACGGCGGCGGTTGCGCTGCTTCGCCTCGCGCGTTTGCCCGACCTGGCAAAGAAGCGGCTGCTTCGACTCCGGGCGAACCTCGATGGTGTCGCGCTCGTCGACAGGCCACAAGAGGCCCGCGTACCGGCTATCACACGGCTCAACCAACGCTACGAGCCGGCGCTGATGCTGGCGGAGCTGATCCTGCGCAACTCGTCGATCACAACAACGCGCGGCGGATACCGGGCCACGGGCTTCTCGTTCGACATGAACCGCGTCTTCGAAGACTTCGTTACAGCCGCACTGACCGAGTCGATGCGGCGCTATGGAGGTACGGTGCGTGCCCAGGTCGCGGAACACTCGCTAGATGTTGCCTCCATGCTCCGCTTGAAGCCGGACATCAGTTGGTGGATCGACGGGCGTTGCCGGGCGATCCTCGATGCGAAATATAAGGCGATCGACGCGGGCCGATTGCGGCATCCAGACGCCTACCAGATGCTCGCGTACTGCACCGCGTACGGGCTCGAACGTGGATACCTCGTCTACGCCGACGACACGAAGCACCAGGCGTCGACACATGTGGTTCGCAACGCCAGGGTCGACCTGATCGTGGTGGAGCTGAGCGTCGAGGCGCAGCCGGAAGCGCTGCTGCGCGAGGTCGACGCGCTCGCCAAGAAGGTTGCGCTCGAAGCACCTTGGTGACTATCGACGACGTACGGGCGGTGGCGGCGACGCTGCCGCGGACGACCGAGGCGCTCGTGCACGGCCGGATCAAGTTCCGGGTGGGCCGGATCGTCTACATCGCCTTCTCGCGCGACGAGACGCTGATGGGCTTCGCGTTCCCGAAGGAGGAGCGCGAGTGGCTCGTCGGCACCGAGCCCGGCAAGTTCCTCATGCCGCGTGAGTCCGAGCTGCGGTGGAACTGGGTCGTCGTGCGGCTCGGCGCGATCGACGTCGCCGAGATGCGCGAGCTCGTTCTCGACGCCTGGAGCATGTGCGTGCCCAAGCGCGTCTCCGCCCCTTACCGCGAGCCGGCCGGCGGGCTCTAGGCCGCCGAGCGCAGGCTGCGGCCGGCGACTGCCGCGATCCCGACGCCGGCGCCGACCACGGAGGCGCCGATCGCCACCTTGCGCACCCGGGCACGCCGCCGCGCCTTGCGAGCGCTGGCACGCTGCGCCGCGCGCGACGCCTGCAGCGTCGCGAGCACGTCGCCGACGATGCGCCGCTCGCTTGGGCTGCTGCGCGCGAACTGCATGATCGCGCGCCTGCTGGTCGGGTGCAGGGCCGCCGCCGTCGTCACCCTGAGCACCGCCCGGGGGTGGCGCCGGGCCTGACGGAATCCGTATCTCACGATCGTGCGTCGCATGTGACACCTCCGGGGGTCGGTGGTCCGAAGGCCAGTGCCCGCCTGCGCGTGTCGGCAAACCCCGGCCTGGAGTATCGTGACCGCAGGATGACATACAAGCTCCTGCACGGCGACGATCCTGCCATCGAGGTCAACTTCGGCGTCTTCGCGAAGATCCGCCGCGCCCTCGGCACGACGGCGTTCGGCGTGAACGAGCTCCGCGTCCCGCCGGGCGCCGAAGGCAAGGCGCACGACGAGACCGACACCGGCCACGAGGAGCTCTACTGCGCCATCGCCGGCTCGGCGACGTTCATCATCGACGGCGAGCAGGTGGCATTCGCCGAGGGCGACTACCTGCTGGTGTCGCCGGAGTCGACCCGGCAGGTGATCGGCGGCCCCGAGGGCGTCCGGTTCATCGTGATCGGGGCGAAGACCAAGCCGGAGTACGACGGCCGCGCGATCTTCTAGCGGCGCTCGCGCCACACCCGTGAAGCGGCTGCCCCGGCCCGGAGGGCTCTGCGCCTCGACCCGCTGCCAATGGTGCCGGGAATGAAGAAACCGCCGGCGCCCGAGCGTCCTTCCCCATGGTGAGCGTGCTGCCGCGGTCAGAGCGAACGGATCCGGACGTCCGGGGGGCGTCGCTCGCGCAGATCGAGGCCGTGTACCGGTCGAGCTTCGATCGCTTCCTCGCGGTCGCCGCGACGATCTGCCGCAACGGGGAGGACGGTCGTGAGGCCGTGCAGGAGGGGTTCGCGCAGGCGATCCGCAGCCGCCAGTCGTACCGCGGCGACGCGCCGCTCGACGCCTGGCTCTGGCGCGTCGTGATCAACGCGGCCCATTCGGCCGCGCGCCGCCCGCGTCCGCTGGCGGTCCGCGACCTCCCGGATGCGGCGCCGCAGCCGGCGGACACCGACGGGATGCTGGCCCTGCTCGAGGCGCTGCCCGAGCGCCAGCGCACCGTGCTCTTCATGCGCTACTACGCCGATCTCGACTACCGCACGATCGCCGACGTGCTCGAGATCGGCGTGGGCACGGTCGGCTCGACCCTGAACGCGGCCCTGGCCGCGCTGCGGCGGGGAATGGCGAGGAAGGTGACGGAGTGAGCGAGATCGACCCGGCAATCACGGATCTGCTCGAGCGGGCACGTCCGGCACAGCCGGCGGCGGGAGCTGACTGGGACGACGTCCTCGCGCGCTCCCGCCGCCGGGCCGGACGCAGGCGCCGGTTCCCGGTGCCCGCGCGCGGCGTGCTGCTCGCGGCCGCGGTCCTGGTCGGGCTCGGCGCGGTGGCGCAGGCCGAGACCGGCGTGTTCGAGTTCGTCACGAACGGGTCGGGAACCACGCGACCGGCCGTGCACCAACGGCGGCTGGAATCGATCGACTCGGCGGTCTATCTCGGCATCCTGTCGGGCCTCCCTCACGGTGTCTCGCGCGGCATCAGCGCGGTTACGTGGACGTCCGCCGCGAAGATGGCGCGCGTTTTCGGCGGACACGCGTCGCGTTACCCGCCGGCGGCGGGGGTGGTGGTCGTGCGCGGGCCGTTCTCGATCCCGCTCTACCTTCAGGGCTGCGTCGAGATCCCTTACGCCTGCCCGGCCCCGATCGGTCGCTGGGCGTGGCTCGCGTATTCGGTGCTGCCCTCGCCCAGGACCGGGCCGATGGCGAACCTCCCGAACGTGCGGCTGCTGCGGGCGGCGCCGAGCGGGACGCCGCTCCCCCCCATGGCCGGCCTGGGACACGTGACGGCCGAGTACGTCCCCCCGGGCCACGCCTACACCGTCGTGCGCGAGCACCAGGGCGCGATCGTCGTTGTCATGCGCCGCGGCGAGCGGCTGACCGAAGCCAGGATTGGATGTGTGTACGGACAGCACGGGTACACCACGCCGCTCTGCGGGGCGCTCGCACGGTACGACGCCTACCTGCGCCGTCCCCACCCGAACGACGCGGTCCCGGCCGCGGGCGACTGGACGCGCGTGAGCGGCACCCTCGGCGGCTGGCGCGGCAATCTGGTGATCACCGCGGATCGCCTGGGCACCGCGCCCCCGCGTCTCGCGGCGGCCATCACCCGCGACCTCGCCTCGACCCACGGCGTCGCGATCAGACACGTGCCGCCCGGGATCGACTGCGTCGTCAACCCGACCCCGTGCTACCGCTCCGTCCCCACGAAGATCCACAAGGTGATCGACGTGCTGAACCGCTACGGCCTCGACGTGCGCCGCATCCCTCCCGGCCATGTGCCGGCGTCCTACCTACGGCTGGTCCCGCACATGCACGTCGAGGGCGCCGCCACGAACGCCGGCTCGGCGGCCGTGGCGGCGCGCGGCGCGGTGATGACGGTCGTATTCGGCCACACGCTCCCGTCCCGGCTCCGCTCGCACCTCTACGACCTGCTCGGACGTGATCGCCACTGGGCGGTGATCCTGGACGAGAACGTCCTGACGCTGTACCACCCGTTCTACCAGCCGGCGCCGCCCATAACGAAGCACCGGCGCACCCTCGCCGCGCTGCACAGGGCGTTTCGCCGATACGCGGCCCAGGTGCGCCGGGACAAGCGGCTCGATCGGGTGGCCTACGCGGTCATCCGCGGCCTCGACCGGCTCACGACGACCCGCTAGCCCGCGCCGCCTTCGACCGCTGGCTGCCGCGTTCCGACGCCGACAGCGCCGCCTTGCGCAGTCGCACGTCGGCCGGCGTGACCTCGACGCACTCCCCCTCCTGGATGTACTCGATCGCCTGGTCGAGGCTCATCCGGTGCGGGGGGTTCAGGCGCACGAGCACGTCGGCGTTGGAGCGCACGTTCGTCATCTGCTTCGCCTTCGTGATGTTGACGTCCAGGTCGCCGGTGCGGCTGTTCTCGCCGACGATCATGCCCTCGTAGACCTCCTCGCCCGAGTCGACGAAGAGGATGCCGCGCGCCTGCAGGTTCTGGATCGAGTAGCCGGTCGCCTGGCCGCCGCGGTCGGCGATCAGCGACCCGTTCGGCCGGCCCTTGATCTCGCCCGCCCAAGGCCCGTACTCCTCGAAGACGTGGTGCAGCTGGCCCGTGCCGCGCGTCTCGGTCTGGAACTCGGAGCGGAAGCCGAGCAGCCCACGCGCCGGCACCAGGTGCTCGAGCCGCACCCAGCCGGTGCCGTGGTTGGTCATGCTCTCCATCCGGCCCTTGCGCAGCGCGAGCGCCTGGATGACGACGCCCGAGTACTCCTCCGGCACATCGATCGACACCCGCTCGACCGGCTCCTGGACGTGCCCCGAGACGATGCGCGTGACCACCCGCGGCTTGCCGATCGTGATCTCGTAGCCCTCGCGGCGCATCATCTCGGCCAGGATGGCGAACTGCATCTCGCCGCGGCCCTGCACCTCCCAGGTGTCCGGCCGGTCGGTGTCGTACACGCGCAGGCCGACGTTGCCGAGCAGCTCGCGGTCGAGCCGGTCCTTGATCATGCGCGCGGTCAGCCGGGAACCGCTGCGCCCGGCGAGCGGGCCCGTGTTCGTCGCGATCGTGACCGAGAGGCTGGGCTCGTCGACGACGATCAGGGGCAGCGCCTGCGGGTCGTCGGGATCGGCGATCGTCTCGCCGATCATCACCTCGTCCAGGCCGGCCACGGCGATGATCTCGCCCGGCCCGGCCCGCTCGGCCGGAACGCGCTCGAGCCCCTCGGCGACCAGCAGCTCGGTGAGCCGCGTGCGCGTGATCGTCCCGTCGCGGCGGCACCACGCAACGGTCGCGCCGCGCCCGATCCCGCCGTGGCGCACGCGGCACAGCGCCAGCCGGCCGAGGTACGGCGAGGAGTCCAGGTTCGCCACCTGGGCCTGGAACGGGTGCGCCGGGTCATGCACGGGCGCCGGCATGTGCGAGACGATCAGGTCGAGCAGCGGCCGGATCGACCCGCCGGGCACGGCCGCGTCCAGGGTGGCCGTCCCCAGGCGAGCGTTCGTGTAGACGATCGGGAAGTCGATCTGGGTCTCGTCGGCGTCCTCGTCGAAGAAGAGCGCGTACACCTCGTCAACGACCTCGGCGATACGGGCGTCGGGGCGGTCGATCTTGTTCACGACCAGGATCACCGGCAGCCGGGCCGCGAGCGCCTTGCGCAGCACGAAGCGCGTCTGCGGCAGCGGCCCCTCGCTCGCATCGACCAGCAGGAGCACGCCGTCGACCATCGACAGGCCACGCTCGACCTCGCCGCCGAAGTCCGCATGGCCGGGCGTGTCGATGATGTTGATCTTCACGTCGCCGAAGCGCACGCTGGTGTTCTTGGCGAGGATGGTGATCCCGCGCTCGCGCTCGAGGCCTGCGTCCATCACCCGGTCGATGGTCTCCTCGTGGGCGGCGAACGTGCCCGACTGGCGCAGCAGGGCGTCCACGAGCGTCGTCTTGCCGTGGTCGACGTGCGCGATGATCGCGATGTTGCGGATGTCCGTGCGGGGCTGCATCTCGCCGCAGGGTAGGCGACCGCCTCACATGGTGAGCGCGAAGTGCCACTCGCGGCAGGGGTCGCCGCGGAACTCTGCGCTGCACTCGGCCTCGAGCGCCATCCCCAGGCGCCGCAGCAGGCGCGCGCTCGCGATGTTGCGCACGTCGGTGATCGCGATCAGGCGCTGTACGCCCGTGTGCTCGCGCAGCCCGGCGATCAAGGCCCGCGCGGCCTCCTCGGCCAGGCCGCGCCCCTGGGCCGCGCGGGCGAGGGTGATGCCGAACTCGGCCTCGCGGCCCGCCGCCATCGTGTAGAGGCCGATGTCGCCCAGCAGGCGGTCATCCGCGCCGTCTGCGATCGCGATCTGCAGCCACTCCCCGGGGCGGCCGAACGGCTCCCGTGCCATGGCGGCCAGGAACGTCAGCGCGTCGGCATCCGCGGTCGGCTCCCAGCCCTGGTAGCGGCCCACCTCGTCGTCGTGCCGATAGGCCTGGAACGCCTCCAGGTCGTCCGGCCGCAGCCGGCGCAGCACCACGCGGGCAGCGGTGAAGGGCAGCGGATCGTCGGCGGCTGGGCGGTCGGTCGCGATGGGTGGAGTATGCGCGCTCCCCCGGGCGAGGGGCGGCGGGCCGCACGGTCTGCGGTAGCCCGCCTGCGGGCTTCTACGGCACTGGGCCTGCGAGCGCCGCGCGAGCCTGGACGGAGCGCGTCCGGCGGCCGACTACCCGAAGAGCGGTTTGTCTGCACCCACCTCACGCGACTCACGCCCTGGGAGGCACTCGATGTCCACTGTCCGGAATCTCTCGCTGCGCACGAAGCTCTTCGGCGGCTTCGGCGTCGTCGTCGCGGTGATGCTGCTTCTGGTCGGCGCCGCCCTCGTCATGCAGGGCCAGATGACCGCGGCCACCGACCACATCACGGGGACGGCCACCCCGAAGGCCGAGGCGGGCCACGAGATCATGTACGACGCCGCCGACCTCGTCGGCTGGCAGCAGTCATACATCCTCGACCGCGGGCACCACCGGTCCGCGTTCCTGCGTTCGGCGGCGACGTTCAGGCGGATGCTCAAGCACCTGCACGCCGTCTCCGTCGACCCCCGGGACTTCGTGGACGCGCGCCGCATCCAGGGCGACTTCGCGGCGTTCATGCGGGTCGACGCGCGCGTGTGGGCAGCGGTGCAGAGCGGCGATACGGCCACGGCGACGAGGCTCGCCCTCGGCCCCTCGTCGGCGGCGTACATCAAGCTCGCGAGCGCCGGCCGCAACTACCTGAACGGCGCGAACGCCGACGCCGCGGTCGCAGGACAGAGCTTCCACGCGACGCAGAGCCGCTCGACGATGGTGATGCTCGGGGCCGCGGCCTTCGCGCTCCTCCTCGCCGTTGCGGTCGCGCTCCTGCTCTCGCGCTACGTGCTCGGATCCGTGTCGGAACTGGTGGCACGCCTGCGCAGCCTCGAGGAGCACGACCTGACGCAGCTTGCCGCCGGGCTCGAGGCGGTCGCAGCCGGCGACCTCACCCGTGAGGCCACGAGCGAGACGACGCCCGTCGAGGAGCGGTCGCACGACGAGCTCGGCCAGCTGGCGGCGACATTCAACCGCATGCTCGGGCGCCTGCAGTCCGGCGTCCAAAGCTACAGCACGATGCGCACGAACACGGCCCGCCTGGTCGAGCAGATCGCGGGCTCGGCGACCACGCTCTCGGCAGCGTCGCAGGAGATGGCGGCCACCTCGCAGGAGACCGGGCGCGCGGTGGCGGAGATCGCCCAGGCCGTGAGCGACGTCGCCGGCGGCGCCGAGCGGCAGGCCACGATGAGCAGCGAGGCGCGCGCAGCGGCCGAGCGCACACGGACGTCCGCCGAGCAGATGGCCGAGCTGGCCACAACCGGAATGGCGGCCATGCAGGCCAGCACCGACGCGTTCGAGCGCGTGCATGACACCGGCGCCGAGACGACGGCCCGCATCACCGGCCTCGCCGACCGCTCGCAGGAGATCGGCCAGATCGTCGAGACGATCTCCGGCATCGCCGCACAGACCAACCTGCTGGCGCTGAACGCCGCCATCGAGGCCGCGCGCGCCGGCGAGCAGGGCCGCGGCTTCGCGGTCGTCGCCGAGGAGGTGCGCAAGCTGGCCGAGGACTCCCAGCAGGCCGCCGCGCAGATCTCGGAGCTGATCGGCCACGTCCAGGCCGACACCGACGGTGTCGTCAAGATCGGCGCGCTGCGAAACCAGCTGATGGACGATGCGGCGAGCAGCACCGTCCAGTCGCAGGCGCTGTTCCAGCAGATCTCCGAGGCGATCGGCCTCGTCACCGAGCAGACGGGCCACATCTCGACCGCCGCGGCCGAGATCGCATCCGCCGCCGAGCAGTCATCGGCGAGCACCCAGCAGGTGACGGCGTCCACCGAGCAGACGTCCGCGGCCGCGCACGAGATCGCCTCGAGCGCCGCCGAGCTCGCAAAGACCGCCGAGGGGCTCTCGGCGCTGACGACGCACTTCCGCCTCTAGCGCGAGGAGGGCTTACGGGCCCGGCTGGGGGCGACCCGGTCGGGCTCGTTGGGCATCTTCGGGTAGACCGGCGGCCAGGGGGCGTCCATCAGCCCCGCGGCCATGTCGCGCTCGTGCAGCTCGAGCAGCGGCTCGAGCGGCTGGGGCGTCTCCACCATCAGCTCCCATGGGTCGCCGGCCGCCGCCAGCCGTCCGGGGACGGTGGCGACCGTGAGCTCGTCCGGCACGATGCCCTCGAGCTCGTCCCACGCAAACGGCGTCGAGACCTGCGCGCCGATGCGCGGCCGCACGACCCAGGCGCCGATCACGGTCTTGTGGGGCGCGTTCTGGTTGAAGTCGCAGAACACGCGGGTGCCACGCTCCTCCTTCCACCATGCCGCGGTGATCAGGTCGGGGCGCCGGCGCTCGAGCTCGCGCGCGACGGCGACGGCCGCGGCGCGCACCGCGAACGAGTCGTGGCTGGGCACGAGCCGGACGTACACGTGGATGCCGTTCCGCCCCGTCGTCTTGGGGGCGCCGGTCACGCCCAGCTCCGCGAGCAGCGCGCGCGTCTCGGCGGCCGCCTCGCGCACCATCGCGAAGGTGACGCCGGGGGACGGATCCAGGTCGATGCGCAGCTCGTCGGCGTGGTCGGGGTCGGCGGCGCGGTAGGGCCAGACGTGGAAGCCGAGGCAGCCGAGGTTGACCGCCCACGCCAGGTGGGCGACGTCGGCGACGACGAGCGCGCGCGAGGGCGTCCCGTTCGGGGTCTGCACGGTCGTCGTCTGCAGCCAGTCCGGCGCGTTCGCCGGCACCCGCTTCTGGAAGAACGACGTCCCGCCGGCCCCGTTCGGGTAGCGCTCCATCAGCACCGGACGGCCGCCGAGCGCCCGCATAACGGCCGGCTCGACCGTCAGGTAGTAGCGGATCAGGTCGAGCTTGGTCTCACCGCGCTCCGAGAAGAACACCTTGTCAGGGTTCGAGACCGAGACCGTCCGGCCGGCGGCTTCGAGCGCGAGGGTCGGGGAGGAGCCCATGATCGTCTCCGATCATAGGCTCCCCGGCCCGGGTGTCACGGCCGCTCAGAGGGTGAAGCGGGTGACGACCTGCTCGAGCTCGTCGGCCGTCTCGGCCAGCTTGCGCGCCGACAGGTGGATCTGGTCGGTCGAGGCGGACGTCTCCTGCGTCGAGGCGGACACCTGCTGCGTCGCCGCGGACGATGACTCGGCGACGGCGGCCACGGCCGAGATCTCGGCCTGGATCTGCTCCGACGACGATGCCATCGCCGCGATCGCGTGCGCGATCTCCTCGACGCGGCTCGTGACGTCGCCCACCGACGCCGAGATCTGCGCGAACGCGTCCTTCGTCTCGTCGACGACGGCGACGCCGTCCTCGGTGCGCCTGGCGCCGTCCTCGACGACCGCCACCGCGCGCTGGGTCTCGCCCTGGATCTCGGCGATCAGCCCCGAGATCGATGCCGCCGCCGTCTGCGACTCCTCGGCCAGCTTGCGCACCTCCTCGGCGACGACGGCGAAGCCGCGGCCCTGCTCGCCGGCCCGCGCCGCCTCGATGGCGGCGTTCAGCGCCAGCAGGTTCGTCTGCTCGGCGATGCCGGTGATGGTGGCGACGATCCCGCCGATCTGCTCGGACTTGGCGCCCAGGGCCTGGATGGCGACGGTCACGGCGTTGGACGAGTCGCGCACCGCCTCCATGGCCTGCGCCGCCTTCATGGCGGCGTGCGCGCCGGCCTCGGCCGTCTCCCGCGCCGCCCTGGCCGCCGCGGTCGTGCGCTCGGCGCCGTGGGCGCTCGCGGCCGCGGCCTGGGCCATGTCGTCGGTCATGTGGCGCGCCTGCTCGACCGCCTGCACCTGCTTCTCGGCGCCCTCGGCGACGTCGCCGACGGCCGTCGCGATCTCGTTTGCGGCCTTGCCCGCCTCCTCGGCGGTGGTGGCCATCTCCTGCGACGAAACGCCGAGCTCACCGGCGGTGGCCGCAACCGCGCCGACCGTCTCGTGCAGGTGTCCGACCATGTCCTGGAACACCCGCGCCATGTCGCCGATCTCGTCGCGGCTCGTGACGTCGCTGACGTCCACCGTCAGGTCGCCGTCGCCGATCCGCTCCGCCGCTGCGACCATCTGGCGGATGCCGCGCACGATGCCGCGCGAGACGAAGAACGCCAGGATGCCGCCGGCCAGGAACCCGGCCACGAGGGCGGCGATCGAGATCGTCGTGCTGGTCGACGCGGTCGAGGCGACCGCGCGCTGATCCTTTGCGGCGAGGTTCTGCTCGATCGTGATCATGTTGTCGAAATCGGTTCCGATGGACAGGATCAGCGGGAGGTTGGTGACGCTCAGCTGCTGGGCCTGGGCGTCGTGCCCGATCTTCGTCAGGGCGATATAGCGCGCGCGGACGGGGGCGTACTTCACCAGGTTCGCGCGCAGCCGCGCCAGCACGGCCGCGGCGTGCCCGTGCGCCTGCTGACCCGCTGCGGCGAGCTTCTGGTCGATCAGCTTCGTGTTCGCCGCGAGCTCCTGGCGGATCGTTCTGAGGTCGGCCGGATCGGTCTTCAGGATCAGGTCGCGGAGCAGCGTGCGGTTCTTGTTGTAGGTGATGCCGGCGACGCCGACCGCGCCCAGGGGCTGCACCGACTGGGTGTACATCCGGCCGGCGCTCGACGACGCGCTCTGAAGGCCCATGATGCCGAGCACGCCGACAAGGACGAGCACGCTCAGGCACACACCGGCGATCGCGGCCAGCTTGGCAGAGATCGAGAAGCGCATCCCGGCGAGCCGGCCGGTCTTGGCGACAACGCCGGCGGGCGCGTCGCCGGCTGCGGCGCCGCCCTCGTCCTTGATCCAGCTCAGAAGCTCGCTCGACACCGTGGCCGAGTGGCGGGCGAACGCGCCGGTCACGCCGAGCTTGGCCTCGGCGTCCGCGCGCCGGCCGGAGAGCGCCAGTCCGAGCACCTCGGCGGCGGCGACATGGAAGTTCGCGTGCGCACTCTTGCACGCGCCATAGTGGTGGGAGCGGCCGGCATCGGGGGCGCCGGGCCCGTAGAGCCACTTGCCGAACGCGCACTGGTCGTCACGGGCAACGGTCGCGACCGAGAATTCGCTGCCACCGGTCTCGATCGCGTTCTTCAGGTGGGTCTTCCACTTCGCGTGGGCCGCGAGCGCATCTCTGAGTTGGGGCGTGATGTCAGTCATACCCCTGTCATCGGGACGGTGGATGCCGCTCTTGCGCCGCGCGCGAACGTGCCGTAGAAGCCCGCAGTCCGAGGTACCACGGGGCGGGGAGCCGCCCTCCCCACAACGCGCGGGGCCGTCGATCTGCGACGCTAGGCGCGTGCCCGACCTCGACCGTGCCGTCCGCCGAAACACCGTCATCCTCGCCTCGGTTACGGCGGTCAACTCGGTCGTGCTCCAGCTGGCCGCGGCCGTCTCGACGATCACGTTCGTGCTCGTGACCGGCGAGCGCGGGCTGCTCGGGCTCGGCCCCGCGATCTTCCTGACCTCGTCGGGCCTGACGGCCGGCGTCGCCGGCCGCTCGATGGACCGGTTCGGGCGCAGGCCCGTGCTGGCCGCCGGCTTCGTGGCCGCGGCCGCAGGCTGCGGACTGAACGCGCTGGCCGCCCAGACGCGCTCGACACCGCTCCTGCTCGCCGGCTTCGTGCTGATCGGCGTCGGCATGGCGACATCGCTTCTCATCCGCGCGGCCGCGGGCGACATGTACGTCGCCGCGCGGCGTGCCCGCGGGATCTCCTATGTGCTCTCCGGCGCCGTCGTCGGCGGCGTGCTCGGCCCGGCGGTCTTCAGCCCGATGTTCGCCCACCGCAAGCTGGACGCACAGGCGCTGGCCGTGCCCTGGCTGTTCGCCGGCGGGGTCGCGCTCGTCGCGCTCGCGCTCGTCCTCGCCGTACGGCCTGACACGCGCGTGATCGGCCAGCTCCTGAGCGACCGCGACGGTCATGCGCCCGCCGCGCCCGCGGCGCCGCTGCGCGAGATCATCCGCCGGCCCGGCGTGATCCCGGCGATGCTGGCCGGCCTCGCGAGCTTCGGGGTGATGGTCTCGGTGATGAACCTGGCCGGCTACGTCGTCGTCGAGGAGCACCACCACGCCCAGGACTCGGTGTTCCCGATCATCGGGGCGCACGTGCTCGGCATGTACGCGCTCGTGCTGGTGGTCGGCGCGCTGATCGACCGCGTCGGGCGCACACCGGCGCTCGCCGCCGGGCTCGTGGTGATGGGCGCGTCCACCCTCAGCCTGCAGTGGTTCGGCAGCGTGCCGATGACGGCGCTGCTCCTGTTCGGCCTCGGCATCGGCTGGAACATCTCGTTCGTCGCCGCCACGGCGCAGATGGCCGACCGCACGAGCCCGGGCGAGCGCGGGAAGCTGCTCGGATTCAACGATCTCGTGGCGTCGCTGCTCGGCGCGTCGCTCGCGCTGATCGGCGGCTACGGCCTCGAGTCCGCCGGCGTCGGCGCGCTCGCCGTCGGCGCGACCGCGATCGTCGTCTCGCCGGTGGCGTGGATCATGTGGCGCGCCCCCCAGCCCGGGGCGGCCGAGGCGTGACCCGGAACGCGGTCAGGTAGAGCACCGCGGCGGCCACGAGCAGGATCGCCCAGCCGGCGCTCGCCGCCGGAGTGATCACGTCGGGGATGCCGAACGAGGTCCAGCCGCGCTTCACCACCTGCTCGTTCCAGCCGTCATTGGCCGTCACGAGCACGCCGTATGCGAGCAGCACCGCCAGGTAGCCGCCGAGCACCGGGCGCAGGCGGGTGGGCCGCATCCGGGCGAGCGCCGGCCGCAGCAGGAGCGCGGTCACGGCGAGCAGCCAGCCGTCGAGGCCCTCGTGGTTGCCCAGGTGGACGGCGTGGAGGTGGGGATGGCCGGCCTCGGGCAGGATCTTCTTCGACATGAAGATCGCGCTCGCCCCGGGGACGTCGCCGGCGTAGATGCCGAGGTTCGCCAGGATCCAGGGGATGGCCGCGAGGGCGTAGACGGCCGCGATCGCGAGCGCGATCCGGTCGCCGCGGCTGCGGGGGGCGGGCGTCCCGGCGCCCGCGCGGCGAAGCGCCACCACCGTGAGCGCCGCGGCCAGGCCGGCGCCGATCGCCGCAAGTGCGTTCGCCGGCTTCGCGTCAAGGTTCGACTGCTGGATCACGCCGGGCCAGGCGATGGTGGCGCAGAGCAGCGCCGAGACGGTCGCGACGGCGACCACAGCCCGCCGCCCGGCGGCCGCGAGCGGCAGCGCGAGCAGCCGGTCGGCGGCGACCGCGAGCAGCGCCAGCACGGCGAGCGAGATCGGCCAGCCGACGAGCACGAGCACCCGCGCCGCCCCCGAGCGCACGCCGGTCCCGGTGACGTTGTAGAAGTCGCTCGCCGGCAGGCGCGCGTAGGTCACCCAGACAGTCACGGCGACGACCGACCAGATCGCCCACACCGTGAGCGCCTCGCGCAGGCCGGGCCCGGCGTCGCCGCCTACGGCGCTCACGCGTCCCGCCGCTGCGCACGCATCCACAGGCCCCCGCGCGGGCGCAGCGACACGCGCGCCTGGGGCTCGACCGTCCGGCCGGGATCGAGCCGCAGGCGAAAGCGCTGCCCCAGCTCGGCCAGCACGAGCACCGCCTCGAGCATCGCGAAGCCGACCCCGATGCACTTGCGCGTGCCGGCGCCGAACAGCGGATAGGCCCAGTCGGGGCGAGCGGCCGCGGACTCGCCCAGGAACCGCTCCGGATCGAACCGCAGCGGGTCGGGGAAGAGCCGCGGGTCGCGGTTGGTGACGAACGTCGGCATCAGCACGGCCGCGCCCGCGGGGATGACGTAGCCGCCGATCTCCTGGTCGCACACGGCCCGCCGCTCGATCCCCCACGCCGGCGGGTAGAGCCGCATCGCCTCGAGCAGCAGCGCCTCGGTGTAGGGCAGCGAGGCGAAATCGTCCGCGCCGGGCGCGCGGCCGCCCAGCGCCGCGGCGAGCTCGGCGTGGAAGCGCGCCTCCACCGCGGGATGCCGGGCCAGCAGGTACCACGTCCAGGTGAGCCCGTTCGCCGTCGTCTCGTGGCCGGCCGTGATCAGCGTCACGGCCTCGTCGCGGATCTGGTCGTCGCTCATGCCGGTGCCGTCGCCCTCCACGTCGCGGGCGGCGAGCAGGATCGAGAGCAGGTCGCCGTTTCCGTCCGCCGGCGCGTCCCGGCGCCCGGCGATCACCCGCGCCGTCTCGCGCTGCAGATGGTCGATGCCGGCCCTGAACCGGCGCACGCGCGGAAGCGGGGTGCGCAGCAGCAAGGGGAGGAGCGCGATCGTGAGATAGTCGAAGAACTCGCCCACCTCTGCCACGTCGCGGCTGATGGCGAGCGCGTCCTCGTCGAGCTCGGCCCCGAACAGCGCACGGCTGACGACTCGCAGCGCAAGCCCGCTCATGTCCGCCGCCACATCGCGCTCCCCGCCGTCGTCCCACGCCGCCCCTACCCGGGCTGCCTCCTCGACCATGATCCCGGCGTACCCGGCCACCGTCCGGCGGTGGAAGGCGGGCTGGAGCATCCGCCGCTGGCGCAGGTGGAAGTCGCCCTCGCTCGTGAGCAGGCCGTCGCCGAGGACGATCCGGGCGGCCTCGAACCCCGGGCCCTTCTTGAACGACTTCTGGTGGGTGACCAGCACGGCCCGGATCAGGTCGGCGCGCAACACCACGTACACGTGCTGGGGGCCGAGGCGAAAGTGGACGAGGTCGCCGTGGCGCCGGTGCAGGTCCGAGAGCACCCCGATCGGGTCGTGATGCAACCCGGTCATGACCCGGAGCGAGCCGGCGGGGCCGGGGCCGGGAGGGAGACGGTGAAGGCGGTTCAGGTGCGGTATTGTCGCCAGCGGGAAACAATGTTGCAACCAGCACAGACCGGCGTACCGTGGTGGCTGCGCGCCTACCTCCTTCTCGGGGCGGTGCAGGGGCTCGCGATCGGCCTCACCGGCCTCTTGCGACCGGCCCATGTGATCGGCTTCCCCCTCGCGACGACGACCCTGAACACCCGCTTCGTCGCGTCGTTCTATCTCGCCGGCGCGACCGGCCTGATCGCATCGGCGGCGGCTCGCCGCGCGGTCGACACGCGCATCTTCGTGGTCGGCTTCGTCGCCGTGACCGCGCTGCTCCTGACCGCGACCGTGTGGTACTGGCCGACGTACACCGCCGGGGGCATCCCCTACCCGTGGACGACGTCCTACGTGCTCGAGCCGATCGCGGGCGCCGTGATCCTGTGGCACCTCGATCTGCGCCGCCCCGCCCGGCCCGGGCGGCACCGCTTCAGTGCGGTGTTCATCATCCAGGCCGCGGTCTTCGCCGGGCTTGGCGTCGTGCTGGCGGCCGCGCCCGGCCTCGCGGTGCGGATGTGGCCGTGGGCGCTCACGGCCGTGCTCGCGCGCACCTACGCGGCGATCTTCCTCGCCTTCGCGCTGGGGGCGGCTCTGGCGGCGGACGAGCGGCGACCCCAGGCGGTGCGCCCGTTCGCGCTCGCCTCGCTCGTGCTCGTCGCGACGACGGCAGCGGTATCGCTGATCCACCATGCCAAGTTCGACGGCGGGCCGTCGACGTGGGCCTGGGCGGCCGGGCTCGCCGCCGGCCTGGCCGGACTCGCCGCCGCGAGCGCCGCGTCGCTGCGCACCGGGTCGAGGCCGGCGTGAGGCCGACCCTGCGCCCGTACATCGCCATCCTGGGCGCCGCGCTCCTGGGCCAGGGGCTCGTGTCGTGGGCGCTTGACTGGAGCGGCCACGCGTCGAATCAGCTGCCCAACCGGTTCGCGAACTCCGACCCGCGCCACGCGGCGATCCACGTCGCCTGGGGCGCGGTCATGCTGGTGCTCGCCGCCCGCGGCATGGACGAGCGCGGCTACGCCCTGCTCGCGCTCGCCTTCGGCGTCTTCTACACCAGCCTGGCGGTGCTCGGCGTGGTCGTCCACCATCCGCTCGGGCTGCGGCTCGACCGCGGCGAGAACGTCTTCCACCTCATCGTCGGGCCGATCACGCTCGCGCTCGCGCTGGTGGCGCTGCGGGTGCAGCAGCGGCTGCCGGCATGACCGCAGCCCTCGTGGTGGCCGCCGTGCTCGTGACGCTCGCCGCCGTGAAGACGCTCGAGGGCCGCCTGCCGCGCGTGGTCGTGCGAGCCGGGATCGCCGTCTTCGTCGTCGGCCCGCTGGTCGGCGCCGCGTACGCGATGTGGGCGCTCTGGCGGCGGGGCTTCCTCGCGCCGGTCGACCTCGCCCTGCTCGGGACGCTCGCCGTGATCACCGGCCTGGGCACGTCGTTCGGCTACCACCGCCTGCTCACGCACCGCAGCTTCCGCACGACGCCGTGGATCACCGCCACGGCGCTCGCGGCCGGAGCGATGGCCGTCCCCAGCCGGCCGATCGACTGGGCCGCGCGCCATCTCGAGCACCACGCCCATGCCGACCGCGACGGTGATCCGCACAGCCCGGTCGACGGCCTCGTGCACGCGCACGTCGGCTGGCTCTTCGCCGTGAGCCCGGCCAAGCGTGAGCGCTACTGCCGCCGGCTGATGGACGACGCCGTCGTGATGGCCATCGAGCGCACGTCGATCGTCTGGCTCGCCCTCGGCCTGATCGTTCCGGCGCTGATCGACGGCTGGCGCGGCCTGTTGTGGGGCGGGATCGTGCGCATCGCCATCCACAACCACACCATGTTCGCGGTCAACTCGATCTGCCACACGTTCGGGTCGCAGCCGTTCCAGACGGGCGACGAGAGCCGCAACAACCGCCTGATCGCGGTGCTCGCGTTCGGCGAGGGCTGGCACAACAACCACCACGCCTTCCCCGCCGCCGCCTACCACGGCCTCGGCCGCCACCCCGACGCGACCGGCATGGTGATCCGCGCCCTCGAGCGTGTCGGGCTCGTGTGGGACGTGCGCCGGCCCAACCCGGCCGCGGTCGCCCGTCACCGGCGGCTCGCGAAGATCCCCCAATCAGGGTGATTGCAGCCCTCTTTGGCTGTGGAACGATAGGACGCGGACGGGGCACCGCACGAACGACGACGACCCTCAAAGCTCCCTCGGACAACGCCTGCCACCCTGGGCGGCGCTGATCGGCGCGCTGCCGGCGGTGCTCTACATCGACCGGGTCGACGGGACGTCGGTGTGGGTGGGCCCCCAGATCGAGTCCGTCTTCGGCTGCACGGCCGAGGAGTGGTCGAGCGGATACGACGTCTGGGCCGGGCGGATGCATCCCGAGGACCGCGACCGCGTGGTGGCGTCGAACGCCGCGTTCCTGCGCGACGGCGGCACCGTGAGCGACGAGTACCGGATCGTGCTGCCGGACGGGCGCCTGCGCTGGCTCCACGAGCGCGCGCTGCTCATCCCCGGCGATCCCGGCCAGGAGTCGCTCGTGCACGGCATCATCGTCGACGTCACCGAGGAGCGCACTTCGCTCGAGATCGCCGAGCGGGCCGGGCGCCTGTTCAAGGCGCTCGTCGAGCATGCGGGCGAGGCGGTCACGATCGTGAACGAGCAGGGCATCGTCGTGTACCAGAACCCGACCATGGGCAGGGTGGTCGGCCGGCCGCCGGAGTGGTTCGAAGGCCGCACGCCGCTTGAGCTGATGCCGCCCGACGATGCCGCCCGGGCGGCCGAGATCCTGGCCTCGCTGCGCGGCCGGCCGGGCGCCCAGGTGGTGGCCGAGTTCCGCCTGCGCCACCGCGACGGCTCGTGGCGGGTGGTGGCAGGGGCCGCGACGAACCTGCTCGACGACCCGGCGGTGCGCGGGATCGTCCTGAACTACCGCGACGTGACCCAGGAGCGGGACATGTCGCGCCGCCTGCGCGAGGCCGAGCAGCGCCGCCAGGCTCTGCTCGAGAGCATGGTGCGGGCCGAGGACGAGGCGCGCGGCCGTATCGCCGCCGAGCTCCACGACGACACGATCCAGGCGATGACCGCATCGCTGCTCGAGCTCGATCGCGCCGACCGCCACCTGCGCCAGGAGGACATCGCGGCCGCGCGCGAAGCGATCGCGGGCGCGCGCCGCACCCTGGCCGAGGCCACCGAGCGCACCCGCCGGCTGACGTTCGAGCTGCGCCCGCAGCTGCTCGAGGCAGCCGGGCTCTCGGCCGCGATCCGCGACCTGGCCGCCGGGCTCGCCCGCGACACGGGCGCCGAGGTGAGCGTGCGCACCCGGGCACGCCGCTACCCGGGCGAGGTCGAGACGCTCGTCTACCGCACCGTGCGCGAGGCGCTGATCAACGTGCGCCGGCACGCCCGTGCCAAGCACGTGGTGATCCGTATCGGCGAGCGCCGCGGCGGGCTGCACGGCCGCGTGGCCGACGACGGCCGCGGCTTCCGGGCCGGCCGGCCTCCGGCGCGGCGCGAGATGCACATCGGCCTCGAGACGTCGCGCGAGCGGCTGCGCGCCGCGGGCGGGAGCCTCGATGTCACCTCGGCGCCCGGCCAGGGCACGACGATCGAGTTCCACATCCCCCTGCCTGAATAGCCGGTGCCAGGCACCGGGTATTCACGGGGCGAGCATGTGCAGGCGCAGCGGGCGGCCGGCGACGGTGCCGGTCAGGCGCGCCTGGGCCGCGCGCACCTGCAGCGACCACGCCATCCGCAGGTGCTCGGCCGGCGCACCCGGCGTGTGGGCGACCACCCATGCGCGTACGCGGCCGGTCGAGTAGCGCCAGCGCACCGTCCCGGTCACCCGCACTCCGGGCACGAACGCCACGTTCGTGAGCGTGAAGGTCTGAAGGTCGCCGCCGCTGTATGACCAGTGCCCGCCCCGCAGGCCGACGCCGCTGCCACTCAGGTTCGCCCACCATCGCTGCAGGGCGTCGGCGACGGCGGCGGCGCTCGCCGCGGCCACCCGCCGGTCGCGCACCGTGGAGCCGTCGCCGGCCGCGGGCAGCGCAGGCGCGACGCCCGCGAGCGTCAGCGGGAACGACGGCACGACCCGCACCTCGGGCGTCCGCGAGGCGCATGATGTGTCGCCCGCGGCGAGGTCCTGCACGAACTGCACGTAGATCCGCGAGGCGCAGTCGTTCTGATCCTCGAGCGCCGTCACGTGGCCGCTGTTCTGCATTACGACGAGCGTGCTGCGCGGGAAGCGGGCCGCCACGACCCGCGCGTCCGCAAGCGGCGTGATGTTGTCGAGGTCGCCGTTCAGGATCAGCGTCGGCACGTCCGGGTACGGCGCCGACGGCGGCACCGGCGGATCGGCGAACGCCGCCGACGGCCACCGCTCGCAGGCGAGCGCGCCCTCGTAGTCGAGGCCGGTCCACTCCCTCGCGGTGAACGGCGCGAACGTCCCCGGGCGGTACGCCGCAAGGGCGGTGCGCACGAACGCCGGGCGATCGGCGACGGGCGTGCCGGCCGGCCACAGCTCGGGGTAGTCGTGGCAGATCACGGACAGGTAGAGCGACTCCGTGAACTCGCGCGGGTCGCCGTTCGGCCCGTCTGTGGTGACCGTCTCGGCCACGAGCCGCAGGAGGGGCGCGTCGTCGCCCGCAAACGCCGACCGCGTGGCGGCGAAGATGTCGCGCCACACGCCCTGGTAGTAGAAGCCCGACTGCAGCAGCTGGGCGAGCGTGTTCGTGTCGGCCGTGACGTGGATGCGCGTCCCGTCGGCGTCCGGCGCGATCCCGCTGATCGGGTGGCTGCGGACGCGCTGGAGCAGGCGCCCGATCAGCCCCAGGGGCCGGCCTGCGCCCGGGCAGCCGGGCCGGCGCCGGCACGCCAGCTGGAGCGAGCTGCGCGTGCTCTGGGCGATGTCTGCCAGGGCCGGGTCGGAGCCGGGCAGCTGGTAGGTGCCGTCGAGGACGAGCGACCGCAGCCGGTGTGGGTAGCGGATCGCGAACGCCTGCGCCGCGTACGAGCCGTACGAGTCGCCGTAGAGGTCGACCTTGCCGATCCCGATCGCGTTCAGCACGGCCGCCAGATCCTGCACGGACTGGGACGTGTCGTAGTCGTCGCGGGCCGGGCCGAGCTGCGCGGCGCAGCGGCCGGCGCGCATGACGTAGGGCAGGATGTGGCGGCGAAACGCCGGGCAGTTGAGCGCGCCCGAGCGGCCCGTGCCGCGCAGGTCGACCAGCACGAGGTCGCGCCGGGCCGAGACCGGCCGCCACAGCTGCAGCCGCGCGGCCCGGTCGGCGGTCGTCGAGAAACCCGGGCCACCCTCGATCGAGAGCACCGTCGAGGTGGCGGGCTGAGTGCGCAGCGTACGGAAATAATGCTCGAAGTAGATGCGGATCGTGCGCCCGTTCGGGAAGCGGCGGTCGAGCGGCACGCGCACGAACCCGCACTCGGCGAGCGGGCGCGCCCGCGGACAGGCGACGCGCACGATCGCCGGCCTGGGCGCCGTGAGGGCGGACGGCGCGGTGACCGGCACGCTCAGCATCACACCGAGTGTACGGGTTCGAGGGGGAGGTTCGCGCCTGCAGCGTGACGGAGCCCACCGGTACGATGGCGCGGCGTGTCGGACGCGGACATACGCATCTGCATCTCGGGGGCGCTCGGCGCCGTCGGCCGCAGCCTGGTCGCCGGAGTCGCCGCCGCCGACGGCCACCGCCTGCACTCGGCCGTCGCCCGCCGCGACGCGGGTCGCGACGTCGGCGAGGTCGTGCTGGGACGGCCGCTCGGCGTCCCCATCGAGACCGACCTCGCGGCGGCGCTCGACCGCCGCCCCGACGTCCTGATCGACTACACGCACCCGGCGGTCGTCCGCAGCCATGTCGAGCTCGCCCTCGCCCGGTCGATCCCCGTCGTGATCGGCACGACCGGGCTCACCGACGCCGACTTCGAGCACATCGACGCCGCCGCCCGCCGGGCCGGCGTGGGCGTCGCCACCGGGAACTTCTCGATCACCGCGGCGCTCATGCAGCACCTGGCCCGGTTCGCCGCCCGCCACGTGCCCGACTGGGAGATCGTCGAGCACGGCTCGGCCGCCAAGCCGGACGCGCCCAGCGGCACCGCGCGCGAGCTGGCCGAACTGCTCGCCCGCGAGCGCAGCGGCGCGCCCACCCCTGACGTCGCCGAGCCGATCGGCCCGCCCGAAGCGCGCGGAGCGGCGATCGGCGGCGCCCGGGTGCACTCGGTGCGTCTGCACGGCTCGAACCCGGCGGTCGAGGTGGTGTTCGGCCTGCCGGGCGAGCGGCTCGTCATCCGCCACGACGAGCAGGGCGACCCGGCGATCTTCGTCCGCGGCTCGCTGCTCGCGGCCCGGCGCGTGCGCGAGCAGCCGGGCCTCGTGCGCGGCCTCGACACCCTGCTGTTCGCCTGACCGGACGGCCGGCGGCCCCGAAGCGGGACCGCCGGCCGCGCAATCATCTAACTCTGGTGGACGTGCACGACCACGTCGTCGAAGTGGTTGTGCGCGAGCAGGGTGTGAGCGTTCAGCGTCCAGATGCCGAAGAACGCGTGGCTCAGGTGGTTGCCGCGGGCGACCGTGCCCGTGATCGGGTCGCCGGCGCTGAACACGAGGATATTCGTGCTCTTCGTGACGCCCGCGTCGGGGTCGCCGCCCAGGTTGTTGTGGCTCGCCCAGTTGCCGACGAACCGGTTCCCGTTCACGTCGGTGTCAGGCGCGTGGCTGTGGACGGTGATGCCGGCGAGCTCGTTGCCGTTCGTCGTGTTCCAGCCGACGAAGTTGGCGTACGAGCCGGTGCCCGGCCCGGCGCCCGCGAACAGAATGCCCGCGCCCTCGCCCTTGAGGCCGTTGCGATTCACCACGTTGTGCACGATCCGGTTCCCGTACACGCCCGCCATCGAGGGCTGGGGCTGGCCGGTCGACGACACCGCGGTCGGGTTGTGGCCGGGCACGGTGATGCCGCAATCGAAGTCGTTGCGCCAAACGTGGTTCCACGAGATGACGTTTGCGTGTGTCGGGCCGAACTCGTCGGTGACGAGGATGCCGCCCGCGTTGCCTGTGATCGCGTTTCGGCTCACACGGGAGTGGGCGACCGTCATCAGGTGGATGCCCTCGCCGCAGTCGCCGGGGATCTGGCCGGACGGCGCGCACTCTCCCGTCGGGCTCGTCGAGAACATGCCCTGGTCGTTTCCGGCGACGACGTTGCCGGCGATCGTGACCCACGCGGTCTGCATCGCGACGACGCCCTCCTGGGTCGCGTTCTCGATCTTGAAGCCGCGCAGCGACGATCCGGACGCGGCCGCGCCCGTGATGACAACGCCGTTCTGCTGGCCCGTGGCGTCGATCGTCGGCCGGTGCCGGCCGACGAGGTGGAGCGTCACCGGGACGGTCACCATCTCCGCGTACGTGCCGCGGCGGACGACGATCCGGTCGCCGGCCGCGGCAACCGAGACGGCATGGCCGATCGTCTTGCACGGATGAGCGCTCGTGCACCCGGCGGAGTC
Source organism: uncultured Actinomycetes bacterium (assembly GCA_963825325.1). GTDB lineage: Bacteria > Actinomycetota > Thermoleophilia > Gaiellales > JAICJC01 > JAICJC01. Next base: position 1,077,237 of record CAWGSU010000004.1, on the reverse strand, counting down.
GCTGCCGGCGGGCGAGACGTACAGCGTCGTGGACGATGCCGCTGCGGGGCCGGCGCCGATCGCCGCCGCCGTTAGTGCGATGAGACAGGCGAGCCCCAGGCTACGTGGGCGCGTCGGGAAGTGTCGTTGCATGCGACCTCCTTGCTCGGGAGAGACGCCGCGCGAGCAGGCGCGGCAGGATGACGGATTCTGCGCCGCGTGGCGTGCCAAGTCAAACGACTTCCCCGCTTAGGAACCAGCGCTCAGAAGCGGCGCTCCGAGCGCGGCCAGATCGACCTCGATCCCGAGGCCCGGGCCGGTCGGCGCCGAGCCGCGCCCGCCGCTCGACCGCGGCTGGTAGCCGGCGATGTGCTCGTTCGTCCAGTCGTTCATGAACGACACCGTGAACAGGTGCGGCTCACGCGTGCTCGCTGCCAGATGCGCCACCGCGGCGGTGACCAGATCCCCGCCCCACGTGTCCTCGATCGTCACGGACAGGCCGAGCGCCTCGGCCAGGTCGCGCATCCGCCGGGCCGCCGTCAGGCCGCCCACCTTCGAGATCTTCAGGTTGAACGCCTCCAGCGCCTCGAGCGCGTGTGCGCGCACGAGCGACGGCACGTCGTGGACGCACTCGTCGAGCACGAACGGCAGGTCGGTGTGGCGGCGCACGTGGCTGCACGCCTCGAGCGTCGGGCACGGCTGCTCGACGTAGACGCGGTCGCGCCCGGCCAGAAGCCCGACGGCGACCACTCCAGCCTGCGTCGAGTAGCGGCCGTTCGCATCGGCGATGACGAGGTCGTCGGGCCCGCACACGCCGAGCACGGCGGCCACCCGGTCGGCGTCTTCGCGGGGGTCGTCTCCGACCTTGAGCTGGAACCGGGTGATGCCCTCGGCGCGAAGCGCCGCGGTATGGGCGGCCATCTCCCCGGCCGCGCCCAGCGGCACGGCCACGTAGAGCGGAAACGACTCCTGCCGCACGCCGCCGAGCAGCGCCGAGACCGAGACGCCGAGCGCCTTCCCGGCGGCGTCCCAGCAGGCGACGTCGATTGCGCTCTTGGCGTACTCGTGGCCCGTGAGCACGGCGTCCATGCGGTCGCCGAGCACGCCGGTCGCGGTCACGTCCGCCCCGATCACGGCGGGCGCCAGCTCGCGCAGCGCCGCCCGGGCACCCTCTGCGTGCGCCGCCAGGTAGGTGCTGCCGAGCGGGCAGGTCTCGCCGTAGCCGTCCACCCCGTCCTCGGTGATGACGCGCACCACCGTCGATGCCAGCGAGACGATCGCGCGGCCGCCCGACATGACGTACTCCTCGCCGCGGTAGGTGAGGTCGTAGCCGTAGACCTCGACGGACGCGATGCGGGAGCCGCTCACGGGTGCCACACCTCGAAGTGGCGCCGGTGGGTGTCGAGCACCGCACCGGGGCGGAAGAAGCGATCGTAGAAGTCCAGGTCGATGTGCTGGGCCTGGAGCACGTTCATCACCCACACGCTCGGCACCGTGCCGGGGAACTTGCCCCATGTCGCGAGCGTGTACTCGCACTGGAGCGTCACGCACGCCTTGAACTCCTCCGAATACGGCTCGGCCGACGCGCGGATCGCCGCGGACTCGTTCCAGGCGCCGGGCGTCTCGGGGTGGTACGGCCCGCCCGGCCCGAACTTGCGCTGCGTGAACGCCTCGACGGCGTCGGCCATGGTCGGGTAGTGCGGCGGGCAGAAGGCGTGGAAGGTGCCGTCCGTGCGCCCGGTGGGGTTGGGGACGCCCCAGCGCGGGTCGGTGTCGTAGCGGAACCCGAGGCCGGGGACGCCGGGCTCGCCGGAGGCGCCCAGAAGCGCCATGTGCTCGATGCCGTCGTACGACCAGCCGCCCAGGCCCATCGCCTGCAGCAGCAGCGCGCCGTTGTAGCTCGACGTCATCAGCTCGGCGGTCGCCTCGGTCAGCGAGTACTGCTCGACGAACGAGAGCGGGACGGGCGCTGAGGTGTCGACCAGGCCCTCGAACCGCTCGATGCCCGGGATCGGCCGCCCGTTCAGGTCATCGGTCATGCAGAAGCCGTTCTGGGTGAAGAAGCAGATGTTCGCGATGTGGTGCTGGGCGATGTCGGCAACGGGGATCGCGAGCAGCGACCCGGGCTCGTTCGCGATCCAGGTGTTGTGCCCCTCGAGATACGGCTCCTCGCGCGGCAGGTACAGGCGCTCGTCCGAGAGCTTCACGATGCGGCCGCGGTGGCGCTCGACCATGAGTGCCGGCGTCAGCTCCTCGTCGGCCGGATCAACCAGAGCGCCGGCGTCGCGCGTCGGGAAGTAATAGAGGCCGCTGTCGTCGGTGTAGAAGAGCTCGCTCGTGTGGAAGCCGGCCGCCGACGGGATCGTGCGTCCGGCCGCGCCGCCGTTGTAGTTGGCGAGGTGAGGGGCGTAGCGCGCGTGGCGGGTGATGCCGTAGTGCCAGCCGGTCGTGCCCGCCATCGTCGTCAGGATCAGCAGCGTCTCGAGCTCCGACAGCGGCACATGCGCGTGCGCCGAGCGGTACTCGAGCGGCCCGTCAGGGATGTGGCCGCCCATCGGGAAGCGGCGCGAGCGGCGGCCGTAGAGCGCGTCGAGGAGCGGGAAACGAGCGAGCTCGGCGAGGGCCGCGTCGATGGTGTGGTCGGCCAAGGCGGGCCTCCTAGAAGAGCGGGCGAAGCGCGGAATAGAGCGCGCGGTGGCGCGCGTGCAGCGCATGGTAGAGCTCGCGCCGCTCGGGGTCGGGCTGGGCCGGCTCGACCCGCGGGCCGGCCATCGCGGTCGCCGCATCGGCGGCGGTTGCGTGCAGGCCCGCTCCCGACGCGGCCAGCATGGCGGCGCCGCGCGCGGTGGTCTCGACGTCGTCGGGCCGGGTGACCGGCAGACCGGTGACGTCGGCCCGGATCTGGCGCAGCAGATCCCCCTTCGCTCCACCCGCGACGCAGACGAGCTCGGTCGGGGCGAGCCCGGCGCTGACCATCGCCTCGAGCACGTCGCGCAGCGCATAGGCGTTGCCCTCGAGCAGGGCGCGCGCCATGTGCGCCCGGCCGTGGGCGGCGGTGAGGCCGAACCAGCCGGCGCGGGCATCGGCGTTCCACTCCGGGGCCATCGCGCCCGCGAGCGCCGGCACCCACAGGACGCCGTCGGCGCCCGCGGGCACGCCTGCCGCGAGGTCGTTCAGGAGCTCGTACACGTCGGCGCCGGTCGCCGCGGCCCGCGCGGCCTCGACCGACCCGAGCTCGTCCCGGAACCAGCGATAGGCGCCGCCCGAGAGCCAGCCGGGGTTCTCGAGCAGCCAGCCGCCGGGATCTGCATGCGGATGCAGCTCGGTCACGGCCCCGGGGTCGAGCGCCGGGCCGGGGGCGACGGCGCACACCGGCTCGGCCGTGCCCATCACGTCGCACACCGCGCCCGGCGTGACGACGCCCGCGCCGAGCGTCGCCGCCATCTCGTCGCCGCAGCCGAGCACGACCAGGGTCGAGCCGTCGAGGCCGGCGGCGTCGCGCAGCCACGGCGCGACCGGCCCGAGCACGTGGTCGGCCGGGAGCACCGGCGCAAGCGAGGCGGGATCGATGCCGAACGCGGCGCAGGCCTCCTCCGACCAGCCGCCGGTGGTCACGTCGAGCAGCATCGTCGACGAGGCGTTGGACGGGTCGACGGCCACCACGCCCGACGCCCGCCAGGCGACGAACGAGCCGGGGAGCAGGAACCAGCGCGAGGCGGCGTGCTGCTCGGCACGGTGGGCCGCGAGCCACGCGATCTTCGCGCCGACATGGCCGGGGTCGAGGTTGCAGCCGGTCAGCTCGCGCAGGCGAGCGGGATCGAGCCGCTCGGCGGCGGCGTCGCACTCGGCGCCCGCCCGCCGGTCCATCCAGATCAGCGCCGGCCCGGCCGGCTCGCCGTCGGCCCCGGCCGCCACGAGCCCGTCGAGCTGGGAGCCGAACGAGATCGCCCGCAGCGGGCGGCCGCCGACCTCGCGGCGTACCTCGGCAAGCGCCTGGGCGACGGCGCCGAGCCACTCGCGCGGGTCCTGCTCGGCCCACCCGGGCTGCGGATAGGAAAGCGTGTGCGGCACGTAGCTCGTCGCGATGTGGGTGCCGTCGGCGGCGATCGCCTGCGCGCACGTCCCCTGCGAGCCGACATCGACTCCGACGACCAGGTCTGCGCTCATCGCTCCTCCTCCCCCCCGTCGCCCGGCCCGCGCCGGTAGACGGTGATCTCGAACGCGTCGGCGAGGTGGTGCTCGCGCGAGACGAGGGCGACGTCGCCCGCGGCCGTGCTGTCGACCTGCCACAGCTGCAGGAGCAGCGTGCCGCGCGGCACCCCGAGCCTGCGGGCCACCTCGCCCATCGCGATGTCGGGCGTGATCGCGGCGACGCCGTGGTGCACGGTCAGCCCGCGCTGCGCGAGCGCCGGGTAGATCGAGGCGCCCGCGACGGCCGCCATCGCCTTGGGCGAGAGCACGTCGGCGCGGCACCAGTCGATCATGTCGACCACGCGCCGCCCGCCGGCCGTGCGCACGCGCCGAAGCGCGCTCACCGGCTCGCCCAGCTCGACGCCGAGCGCCTCGGCGACGTCGGCCGCGGCCGGCTCGAGAGCGCATGTCTCGTCGACCGTGCCCGGCTCGAGCCCCATCGCCGCGATCATCGACGAGACGCCGAAGTTGCGGCTGAGGTCGTTGCGCAGCAGCGGCCGGTCGGTGACGTAGGTGCCCGACCCGTGCAGCCGGCGCACGAGCCCGTCCTCCTCGAGCAGCGCGATCGCCGCGCGCAGCGAGCTGCGCGAGACGCCCAGGCTGCGGGCCAGCTCCGGCTCGCCGGGCAGGCGGTCGCCGGGCCCAAACTCACCCGCCACCACCCGCTCGCGCAGCCCCTCGGCGATGGAGTGGCGGAGCGAGCGGCGGGCCAGGGTGGTCACAACCGGCCCATCCTAGGGGGTGACGACGACCTTGAGCACCTCACCGGCGCGGATGCGCCCGAACGCCGCCGGGGCGTCCTCGAGGTCGACGGTGTCCGAGACCACGCCGCGCAGGCCGCCGATGTCGCCCGCGAGCATGTCGAGCGCATGCACCTGGTCGCGATGGCGGGAGGCGTAGGAGCCGTGCACCTGCACCTCGCGGTAGTGCAGGACGTTCGACGGGAAGCTGATGTGCGTCGTGCCCTTGGGCAGGCCGCCGAAGAAGAGCACCCGGCCGCGCGGCGCCGCCATCTCCATCGCCTGCTCCTGGGCGACGTCGCTCGAGCACGCGACGATCACGACGTCGGCGCCGATGTCCTCCGTGGCCGCGCGCACGGCGGCGATGCCGTCGGCGCCGGACGTGTCGACATAGGCCAGGCGCTCGTCGCCGAGCACCGTGCGGGCGAGGTCAAGCCGGTTTGCCGCCGTCTCGAGCAGCAGCACCTGGCCGGCGCCCTCGAGCCGGGCGATGGCGGCATGCGCCGTGCCGACGGGGCCCGCGCCGACGACCGCGACGGTGTCGTCGAGGCCGATCGCGATGTCCTTGTGCCCGCAGATCGCGTCCGACAGCGGGTCGGCGAACGTGGCGTGCACGTCGGAGAGGCCGTCGGGGATGCGGAAGAGGTTCTTGAGTGCGACCTGGGGGATCGCGACCAGCTCGGCGTAGGCGCCCTGGAAGTCGAAGCCCATCAGGCCGCCGTTGGGGCACAGGTGCTCGCTCCCGCTGCGGCACAGGCGGCAGCGGCCGCACCAGAGGGTCGAGATGCAGTGGACGAGATCGCCCTCGGAGAGGCCCATCTCGGCGATCTCAGCGGCGGCCTGCGCGCCGATCTCGACGAGCTCGCCCGAGATCTCGTGGCCGAGCACCCACGGCGGCGAGATGCGCCGGTCACCGTTGTAGAAGGTGCGCACGTCGGTGCCGCAGATGCCGCACGCGGTGACGCGCACGAGCACGCCGTCTTCGGGGCAGGCCGCGTCGGGCACCGTGCCCACCGACATCGTCCCCGGTCCGTCCCAGATCGCCGCTCGCACCGCATCCTCCCTCGTCGCACAAAAGACCGCTTTGGCCGGTATCATATCGAGTTGTCCTACAACTTGGAGGTGCGGGTGATCGAGTTCATCTTCATGCTCACGCGGGACGACCGCACGCTCACCGACGCTCGGGCGGTCTACGCCTCGATCGCGGGGAGCGGCGTGCGCCACGTCGGCTGCAAGGACGTCGGCCTCCCGCGGGCCGAACTGGCCGCGCTCATGGACGACATCCGCCAAAACGGGCACACGACGCATCTCGAGGTCGTGTCCGAGACGCCGGAGGACACGCTGCAGTCGGCGCGGGCCGCGGCCGAGATCGGCCCTGACTACCTGATCGGGGGCACCCTGATCGAGCCGGTGCAGGAGATCCTCGCCGGCACCGGGATCAAGTTCTTCCCCTACGTCGGCCAGATCGTCGACCACCCGTGCCTGCTGCGCGGGTCGATCGCCGAGATCGCCGACGACGCCGGCCGGGCCGAGAGCCTGGGCGTCGACGGCATCAACCTGCTCGCCTACCGCTACGACAAGGACGTCGACGCGCTGGTCGAGGCGGTCGTCGGAGCGACCTCGCTGCCGGTGATCGCGGCCGGCTCGGTCGACTCGGCGGCCCGCATCCAGGCCCTCGCCGAGCGCGGCGTGTGGGCGTTCACGATCGGCACCGCGGCGCTCGACGGAGTCCTCGTCGAGGGCGCGCCGCTTGACGGCCAGCTGCGCTACGCGCTGGACGCCGCCGCGGCGGTGGTGTAGCGCAGATGCACGGCCGGGCGCCGCGACCGCAGTCGCGACGCCCGGCCGAGAAGCGCTATTCGACGCTGATCCATCCCGTCGTTGATCAGCCGGCCGATGACCTCGTACTTGGCCCGGTCGTTCGACTTCACGTAGAACGCGTAGCCGATGCCGCCGAGGAAGATGGCGAGGTCGGCCCAGCACAGCCACTTGGCATACCAGTAGCCGTGCGCCCAGGAAGCTGAGGTTGTCGATGGCCAGGTACAGCACGTACAGCTGCGTGATGGCTGCGATGATCGGCGCGGTCAGCGTCGTCCACCAGTGATGGTCCCCGCGTGATGTGTGCGGAAGTAGTTGACGATCGCAATCGAGACGAGCGCCTGGATGGCCAGGATCGAGACGACCCCCATCACGGCCATCAGGCCGTACACCTGCAGATAGGCCACCGAGAACGACGCCGGCTGTCCACCGGTGCTCGCCCGGGCAACGAACAGCACGACGATGATCAGCGCGATCACCGACTGCGTGATCGAGGCAATGTGCGGGCTGCGGTGCCTCGGGTGCGTGCGTCCGAGCGCCTTCGGGAGCACGCCCTCACGGCCGAGCGAGTACATGTACCGCGCGGTCGTGTTATGGAACGCCATCCCGCAGGCGAACGAGCCGGTGATGATGAACCAGCTCAGGGCGTCTTTCAGTGAACTCGCCGCCGAACTGCTTCGCCGGGATGAAGTAGAAGTCGGCCGACTGGTTCTGCGCGATGAAGGCCGCTTCGTGCGTGCTGTGGTAGCCCGAGATCGCCGCCCACGAGGTGATCGTGTAGAAGATCCCCAGGCCGATCACCGAGATATACATCGCCCGGGGCACGATCTTCTTCGGCTCCTTCGACTCCTCGCCGTAGTTCGGGGCCATCTCGAAACCGACCCACGACCAGAAGGCGAAGAAGATACCGATCCCGGCCGCGCCGGCCGCGACGGCAGCACCGCCGCTTCCGCTGGCGCCGAGGCCCTTGAACGCGTTGATCGGGTTGATCGCCGCGGCCTGGATGTTGTTGCCGCCATGGCCAAACACCACCGCGTCGAAGACGAGCAGGAGCACGATCTCGCAGATCAGAGCGACGCCGAGGACGCGGGCCGAAATGTGCACGTCGAAGTACGCGAGCACAGAGATCAGGACGATCATGAACAGAGCCGGCCAGTACCACGAGATGTTGTAGCCGTACTGAGCCAGCTTGCAGGTCGGCGAAGTAGGCGAATCCGCCGATGAGCGACACCTCGAACACCGAGTACGCCACGACCATCGCGAGGCCGGACGCCATGCCGAGCTCGCGGCCGAGGCCGTGGCTGATGAAGCTGTAGAAGCCGCCCGCGGCGGTGACCTTGCGCGCCATCGCCACATAGCCGACCGAGAAGATGGTCAGCACGACCGTGGCGATCATGAACCCGGCGGGTGTGCCGATGCCGTTTCCGAAGCCCACCGAGATCGGCGTGTTGAAGAGCATCGCCGAGATCGGAGCGGAGCCCGTGACGGTGAGGAAGAGCACCCCCCAGAGACCGATCGCGCCGCCGTGCAGCTTGTGGACATCGTCGCGGGACGCGACGTCGACGCTGTCGATCACGGGCAGCATGCCGTCGTGATGCTCGTGCATGCCTCCGCCTTCACTGCTCAATTCGACCACCTCCCTCTAGGTGTCCGGGCATGCCTGCGCCGGAAGTTGTCAGACAGGTTGCGAGCCGTTTGTACCATTTACGCCGCCGGGAGGTCAAGCCCTCCCGCGCCGGTCAGGCCAAGACGGCGGGCGGCGCGGTGATCGCGGCGCGGTCGCCGCCGGCACCGAGCACCTCGACGAGCAGCGTCGCCACGCGCTCGCGCCAGCGCTCGCGGTCGAGCACCGGCGGGCCGAAGCGGCGCCGCTCGACGGCGTACTCCGCCCGGGCGAGCCGGTCGAAGGCGGCGATGACGTCGATCACGCGGCCGTACGCCTTGGGGCCGGCCACGCCGCTCACCCACGCGCGCGCCTTGCCGTCGTCGGCGAAGACCCCGTCGGCGACGCCCTGCCAGTAGGCATGCTGGAAGAGGCAGCCGGCGTCGCCCTTGCGCGTCCAGCAGCCCGACACGAGCTCATGGTCGCCGGCCTCGATGCTGCGCAGCGAGAGCTGCAGCAGGCGGCGCCCCCCATCGGTTTCGGCGAGCCGCTCGAGCGACTCGCGCATCTCCAACTCCTGACCGGGCATCAGCCGTCCTCCTCGTCGGTGAACACCGCATCGGGCATGAAGCACCCCACCATCCAGTTGGGCGCGTCCACGACCTCGGTGATCTTCATATCGCCCGCGAGGCCGCAGAGCATGTACGCGTCCTCACGTGAGAGGCCGCGCTCGCGGACGAGATGGTCGATCATCGAGCGCACCGCCGAGCGCGACGCCTCCATCAGATCGGGCTCGACGCCGGTGGTGGCGAACCAGCCGCCACCGTCGACGCGCGGCGTCAGCGGCCCGGCCGGGCGCCGCAGCGCCGGGGCGCGCAGGCCCATGCCGTGCGCGACAGTGATCCGGATCGTCGTTCGCATCGCGCACTCGATGCCCGAGATCGATACCTCGCCGTCGCCCTGGGCGGCGTGCGCGTCGCCGAGAGACAGCAGGCCCCCGGAGGCGCCCACCGGCAGGTAGAGCGTCGTGCCCTTCGTGATGTGGCGGCAGTCGATGTTGCCGCCGCCCGCGTGTGGCGGCGGGATCGGCACGCCGTGCATCCCGGCGCCCGGCACGCCCGTCGTGCCGCAGAACGGCTCGATCGGCAGCGTCACGCCCGGTCCGAACGCCGTCGTGCGCCGGTTGGTGAGGTCGAAGAACTTCAGGTGCGGCTGGTCGAACTCGCCCGGCGGCAGCAGGCCGAGTCCGGGGATGATGCAGGCCCAGCCCCACTCCGGCAGCTCGAACTCCAGGAACTCGACCGCGAGCGCGTCGCCGGGCTCCGCCCCCTCGACGTGGATCGGGCCGGCCAGCGGATAGATGCGGTCGAAGTCGAGGCCCGGCAGGTCGGCGGCGGTGGACGCCTGGGTGATCTGGCCACCGGCGAAGTCGTCGGTCTCGGCCGAGACGACGTCGCCGGACGCGATCCGCACGACGGGCTCGTTGTCGACGTCCCAGCTGCGGTGGGTGGGCGCATCGCGGGTGATGACGTGCTCGGCCATCGGGAATCGAGAGTATGGCACGCCGGATCGTGAATAACCGGGGCCTGGCCTCGGCTATTCATTCGTGCGTCGCGACGACCTCGACGGCGCTGCCCAGGGTGGCCGGGTCGCGCGTGCGCACGCGGGTGACGATGCGGACGCGGTCGGCTCGGAACAGGTCGTGCGAGCGCTCGAACGGGCGCCCGTCCTCCGACCACGCGGTGCGCACGATCGCGACGAGCGGCGCGCCCGCGCGCACCTCGAGCACCCGCGCCTCGGCTGCCGTCGCGCCGACGACCTCGACCCGCTCCTCGGCCTCGCTCGGGTGCAGGTCATACCCGGCCTCGAGCAGCTCATACAGCGACCCCGAGAGCGAACGGTCGAGCAGCCCGGGGAAGCGATCCGCGGGGAAGCGCGCGCGCTCGAGCGAGATCGGCTGCTCGTCGGCCAGACGCACGCGCACAACCTCGAGCACGAGCGCGCCCGCCGGCAGGTCGAGCGCAGCCGCGGTCTCGGGGTCGGCGCCGACCGTGGCGGTCGAGAGCACCCGAGCGCCCGACTGGAACCCCTGCCGGCGCAGGTACGCGGGCAGGCTGGTCAGGCGCGTCAGGTCGCGCTCGACCCGTCGCTCCGCAACGAAGATGCCGCCCGAGCGGCCGCGCACGCGCCGCACGGCGCCGGCGGTCTCGAGCGCGTCGAGCGCCGCGCGCAGCGTCGAGCGGCTCACCCCCAGGCGGGCGGCCAGCTCGCGCTCGGCGCCCAGGCGCTCGCCGGGCGCGGCCGCGCCGGCGGCGATGTCCGCCGCGAGCCGGTCGCGCAACGCCGCCGCCGACGGCCCCAGCGGGGCGAAGACGGCCGGCAGTCCGGGGACGAGCTCGGTCACCGCGGGCCCGCTACTGGGCCGCCTGCAGGGCCGCCATCGACTCGGGCGCGACCTGCCCACCGTCCACGGTGATCGTCTGGCCGGTGATGTAGCCGGCCTCGTCGGTCGCCAGGAACAGCGCCGCCGCCCCGATCTCCGACGGATAGCCGAGCCGGCCGAGCGGGATCGATGCCTCCATCGAGGCGCGGTACTCGGGCCCGAGCTCATCCATCCCCGCCGACTCGACGTTCCCGGGGAGCACGGCGTTCACGGTGATCTTCTTCGGCGCGAGCTCGATGCACGCGGTGCGCAGGAAGCCGAGCTGCGCGGCCTTGGTGGCGCCGTAGTGCGACCAGCCCGGGAAGCCGGTGATCGGGCCGGTGATCGAGCTCGTCAGGATCACGCGGCCGTGGCCGGAGGCCTCCAGATAGGGCAGGCACGCCTTCACGGTCAGCATCGTGCCCTTGACGTTGGTCGCAAAGATGGCGTCGATGTCCGACTCGGTCATGTCGGCGAGCTTGACGTCGGGGAAGACGCCGGCGTTCGCGCACACGATGTCGATGCCGCCGTAGCGCTCCGCCACCTCAGCCGCGATCCGCTCGCAGTCGGCCGCTTTGGCCACATCTCCCTGCACGAACGACACCTTGCCGCCGCGCGCCGACAGGTCGCGGACGGCCTCCTCCCCCGCCGCCTCGCCGCGGCCGTTCAGGGCGACGTTGCAGCCGGCGGCCGCGAACTCGCCCGCGATGCCCTTGCCGATGCCCTTGGTGCCGCCGGTGACGAGCACCGTGCGGCCGGTGAGTGGAGTGAACATCGAAGCTCCTTTGTCCGTGGGAACCGGGCGGCCCATTCTACGGTCCAATCGGCATGATTTGGTATCGCTCAACGGCACTGCTCGTTGCAATCCTCGTGGCCGGCTGCGGAAACGGGTCGGCGGCGCACCACGTGCGCACGCACGGCACGCTGGTGCGCGTCGGCGGTCCGCCACCGGGCGCGCCGGTCGCGATGCCCGGTGTGCGCGTGCACTTCCAGGGCGACGGCGCCTCGGCCGACGCCCGCACCGACGGGCACGGCCGGTTCTCGGTCGACGTCGCCCCGGGCACGTACACGGTGAGCATCACCACCGGCGGCGTCTCACCCCTCACCATGCCGCACATCGTCCGCGTGCCGCACACCGGCCGGCTGCGCCTCGTCGTGAACATCAGGTAGCGCCCGCTCAGGCGTGCGCCGAGAGGTACGCCTCGGCCAGCGCGCACGTGCCCTCGGTGAAGCCGGCGCCGAGCTCGGCCGCCTCGGTCGCGAACTCGTGGTGGGAGCCGATCCAGGCGACGAGCAGCAGCCGGCGCAGCATCACGAACGTCTCGAGCTCGGCCTCGTCGGCCGGATCGAGGTCGGCGACCGACCGGTAGCCGTCCACCCACGCCTGCGTGAGGTGGGGCACGTCGGGGTGGTCCTCGATGAACGAGACGGTGGTGGCGAAGTCGTACATGAACCACGACCAGCCGCAATCGTCGAAGTCGATGACGCGCACATGCTCGCCGGCGACGAGCAGGTTGGCGAGCCGGATGTCGGCGTGCACGAGCCCGAAGCGCTCGCGGTCCCGGCCGTAGGCCTCGAGGCGCCGCCGCACGGTCGCGTCGAGCCGTCCGAGCAGGTCGAGCTCTGCCGCGCCCATGCCCAGGCCGTCCTGCCAGCGGCCCCAGTGGCCGTGCGCTCCGAGCGTCGTCGCGTAGTCCCAGCGGAAGCGCTCGAAGCCCGCGGGCGGTGTCCACGCACGGGCGTGTTGGTGCATGCGGGCCGAGACGGCACCCAGGGTGCGGAAGCCGGGCATGAGGTCGTGCGCGTCGGCATCGGGCATCTCGCCGTCGAGCCAGTCGAACAGCACGACGTTTCGCTCGCCCAGGTCGTCGGTGCGCGCCTGACACACGCGCGACCCGCCTGTGCCCGCGACGGCGATCGCGGTCTCCACGACGCCGTCGCCGCGCAACGCGTCGATCCAGTCGAGCTCAGAGGCGATCTCGGCGGCGGTGTGGTACGTCGGCCGGTGCACGCGCAGGGCGAACGCGCGGCCGCCGGGCTCCTCGACGCGGTAGGTCCAGTTCTCGGACACGTTGATCAGCCGCACCGACGCCGCCTGGTCGAGGTCGTAGCAGCCGATCGCTGCGCCCGCCAGGCGGTCGATGGCCGCCTGGTCAGTGCTCACGGCCCTCCACCGCCTCGAGCACGCGCGTGATCTCGTCGCGTGCCCGAACGACGCTCTCGGTGGAGCCGCTGATGTAGATGCGACCGGCGGCCCCGATCATCGACACGGTGACGAGCGTCGCGTCGGGGGCGGCTCGCTCGGCGACATTCGCCGCCACGGCCGCGTGCAGCGCGGGCACCACCTCGTACACGAGCAGCGTCTCGCCCGGGAGCACCATCGAGGCCTCGCGGTTGCGGTTGATGATCACCGCGTGCTGATCGGTGATGTCCTCGATCACGTCGGCGTAGAGGATACGCGGCCGCAGGGCGTCCGCGGGCGTCGCGCCGATGCCGGTGAGGATGGCGGCGCCGGCTCGGTCGACCAGCTCCTGGTCCGAGTGGTGCACCTCGAGCACGCCGAACTGGCGCTCGACGTAGAGGATGCCCGGCTCGATCTCGGGCACCGACCGCAGCGCCAGGTCGGTCACCCGCTCGATGGCGAGCGCCGGCGCGACCTCGACGATCAGGGCGTGCTGCCCCTCGGTCGGCGGGTAGCCGCGGGCGCGCGTGGGCGTCCCCAGGTATGCGGCGAACTGCCGGCCCAGGTTCGGGATCGGCAGGTACACCCGCAGCTGCACGGGAGTATCGGTGGCGCCTGCGGCCACTAGCTCGAGTGGACGAAGTGCTTGTCGAGCTCGGCGTGCGGGCGGGGGATGACGTGCACCGACACGAGCTCGCCGACGCTCGAGGCCGTCTCGGCCCCGGCTTCGGTGGCGGCCTTGACGGCACCGACGTCGCCCTGGATGACAACCGACACGAGGCCGTCGCCGACCTGCTCGCGGGCGACGATCGTGACGTTCGCGGCCTTGACCATGGCGTCTGCGGCCGAGAGCGCGGCCACGTAGCCCTTGGTCTCGATCATCCCGATGGCGTGGTTGGACATTGCTTCCTCCTAGGTCGTGCTTCCGCCGGGCGGCGGAGGCGCTTGCGCAGGGGCCGAGGCGGCCGCGGCGGGCTCGTCGATGGATCCGATGATGAGCGCATCGATCGGGGGATGGTCGTCGCCGAACCAGCCCGAGGCGACCGACCCCGTGGCGACGATCACACGCTCGCCGATGCCGCTGCCGAGGACGTCGAAGGCGACCATCCGCCCGCCGCCGTCGACATCGATCTCGAGGAACGCCCCGCTCGGGATCTTCTCGATCCGCTTGGTCGCCCACACGGATCCGGTCACGGTCGCTCTCAGCATGGCCGCTCCTTCTCGATCTCGACTCCAAGGCTGCGCGCGCGATCGCGCGCCATCGGCGTCAGCACCGCCCGCCGCGAGAGCACGAGACGGGCGCCGTCGCGGGCAGCCTCGCGCACGGTGCGCTCGGTGACCGCGCCGCGCTCGACCCGCATCACCGGCACGGCGGAGGTGGCGGCGGCAGCACCGCCCGCGGGCGCGGTCGCGCCGAGGCGGAAGCGCACCTTGCCCGAGCGGATCGCCATCCGGTCGCGCGGGTTCTCGAGCCGCCGCACCAGCGAGCGCACGAACGCGTCCAGGTCGGCGTCGGTGCGCAGGTCGACGCGCTCGACGGCGCCGGTCGGCGCGGAATCCGCGTCCGGCGCCAATTGGCGCGGAGGTGATGTGCCAATTGCAGGCGTCGTCGTCGACTCGGCCGGCGGCCGCCATCCGGCGGGCCGGTGAACCGCCGCGATCGGCGGCCCCGGCACCTGGGGGACGGCGTCGGCCGAGGGCGACGGCGCAGAGGCGGGGACAGTCCCCGGCCGCTCCGAGCCGGGGACAGTGCCCATGCGGGGACTGTCCCCATGATGCCCGTTCCCGTTCGCCGTCAGCGCCTCGGACAGCAACTCCGGCAGCAGTTCGGCCAGCACCTCGCGGGTGACGCTGCGCAGCAGGTCGGCATCCTCGGGCGTGCTCACACGGCACCTCCGAGTGCGGCGACGGCCGCATCGCCCGCGGTGCGCACGTCGGCCTCCATCCCGGCCAGGTAGACGCGGCCGGTGGCACCGATCATGCGGTAGTCGACCACCTTGATCCGCGCGGCCTTCTCGGCCTCGTTGGTCGCCAGGATCGCGTAGGACGCCGGCTGCATCTCGAGCACGAAGAGCGACTCGCCCGGGAGCGCCATCGACCCCAGCTTGTTGCGATTGATCAGGAACGCGTGCTGATGGTCGAGCCGGGTGATCAGCTCCGAGGCCAGGATCTGCGGCCGGGTGGCGTCCTCGGCGGTCGCGCCGAGCGCGGCCAGGACGGCACTCGAGGCCGCGTGCACCTCGGCGGTCGACCGGGAGTGGATCTCGAGGTAGCCGAACTGGCGCTCGACGACCAGGATGCCCGCCTGCACCTGGGTCGACTTGAGCGCGACGTCGGTCAGCGGCTCGATGTCGAGGCCCGGCGCGATCTCGATGATCTGCGCGGCCATGTTCGTGCGCGGCAGCCGGCCGCGGATCCACGTGCCCAGGTAGCACATGGTCTGCGGCTGCAGCTGGTCAATGAAGATGAAGCTGCGCAGCTCCGCCATCAGCGCTTCACCAGCTCCCGCAGCTCCTCGAGCACGATCCGGCGGATCTCGTCGCGGGCACCGACGGCGTCGGCGGACATGGGCGGCGCCGCGACCGGCGCGGCGGCGGGCTCGGCGCTCCACGGCTCGAGGCCCGCGAAGTCGCCGAACGGCTCGGCCGGATCGCTCGCGTAGGCGACGCGCGTGAGGTTGATGAGGTGGCGCGGCTCCAGGTTCTCGCCGAGCGACGAGCGGCCGTAGAAGCCGGTGCCGATCGTCATCGTGGGCGCAAGGTTCGTGTCGATCCCGGCCGAGCCGGTGCTGCCGCCCACGTTCACGGCGACGCGCAGCACCTTCACCGCGGCGCCGTAGGCCATGATGGTGCGCGGGTCGCGGGAGTGGATCACGGCCGAGTGGCCGGCGCCGCCGATCCGCAGCATGGCGCAGGCGGCCTCGATCCCACGGCGCACGTCGGGCACGCGCACGAGCCCGAGCAGCGGGTACATCTTCTCCCGCGCGAGCGGCTCTTCGGGCACGACGAGCCCGAACGGGGCCACGAGCACGCGCGTCTTGGGCGGCACCCGGATGCCGGCCTCTGCGGCGAGCGCCGGGCCGTCCTTGCCGATCAGCTCGATCCGCAGGCGGCCGTCGGGATAGAGCTTCTCGCGCACGCTCGCGACCTCGTCGGGCGAGAGCACGTGGCCGCCGTGGCGGCCGAGCTCGCGCTCGAACGCATCGGCGCAGCGCTCCTCGACGATGGCGCACGACTCGTTCGTGCACAGGATCGAGTTGTCGAAGCTCTTCGAGTCCATCATCCGCTCGGCGGCCTTGGCCAGGTCGGCGGTGTGGTCGACCAGGGCCGGCACGTTGCCGGGCCCGACGCCGATCGCCGGGTTGCCCGAGCGGTACGCGGCGCGGACGACCGCGACCCCGCCCGTCGCGAGGATGACGTCGGTGGTGGGGTCGCTCATCAGCGCCTCGATCAGGGGGATGGTCGGCTCCTCGACCACCTGCACGCAGCCGTCCGGCGCGCCGGCCGCGACGGCGGCGGCGGCGAGGTGGCGGGCGGCGTCGGCCGAGACCTCGCGGGCGAGCGGGTGCGGGCTGACGACGACCGCGTTTCGGGTCATCAGGGCGAGCAGCACCTTGAAGTAGACCGTCGCGATCGGGTTCGTCGAGGGCGTCAGGGCGAGCACGACGCCGGCCGGCCGCGGCAGCTCGACGATCTTCGCCTCGTGGTCGATGCGGGCGCTCACGTAGTCGCCGCCGCCGTACCAGTCGAGCAGCCCCTTCGAGCAGGCCTCGTTCTTGCGCCGCTTGTGGTCGACGACGCCCATGCCCGTCTCCTTCACGGCCCATTCGGCATACCTTTGCGCGTTTCGGTATGCCTCCTCGGCGACGGCCTCGACGATGCGGTGCGTCCGCGCGGCGTCGTACGTGGCGAACGCCGTCGCCGCCCAGTGGGCGCGCTGGAGCATCATCCGCGCGCGGGGGACGCCGGCCGGCTCGGGGGCGACGGCGCTCATCGCGCCGCCACCACGGTGCGAGCACCGCGGGCCTCGTGAAGCGCCTGGCCGATCGAGACCTCGGTGCGGTCGAGCACCTCGTCGACGAGCTCCGGGCCGAGCAGGATGCCGGGCTTGAACTGGAGCACGCGCGGGTCGAGCGTCGAGAAGATCGCCCACACCCCGTTCTCGTACAGGTGCTTCATCACGAGCTTGGCCCCCTGCGGGTCGTCGAACTCGAGGCCCATCACGACGCCGTCCTGGCGGATGCCGACGAACCAGTCGGGGTAGAGCTCCTGGATCGCCCGCAGGCCGCGGCCGAAGCGGTCGGAGATGTAGTGCACCATCGAGCGCACCTCGGGCCGGCCGCAGATCTCGAGCACCTTGAGCGCGACGACGCAGCCCAGCTCGGCGCCGCCGCCTGTGGAGATGTGGCCGAAGCCGTCCTCCTTGAGCCACGCCGAGCACTCCTCCGAAACGACCACGCACGAGATCGGATACATGCCGCCGGTGATGCCCTTGCCGATCACCATGATGTCGGGCTCGACGCCGGCCTTCTGGATGCCCCACATCTCGCCCGTGCGCATGAGCCCGGTCTGCACCTCGTCGGCGATGTAGAGCGCGCCGTAGCGCTCGCACAGCCGCTTCACGCCCTGCAGGTAGCCGGGCAGCGGGAGCGGGAAGCCGTACGTGGCCGGGATCGTCTCGAGCAGCACCGCCGCGACGTCGCCCTCGCGCAGCGCGCCCTCCATCGCCTCCAGGTCGTTGAACGGCACCTGGATGAACTCGTCCGGGCGCTCCGACAGGAACAGGCGCGAGAAGCGGTCGTCGCCGGTGGCGACGGCGAGGCCGGTGTGGCCGTGGTAGCCCTTGAGGATCGACACGATCTTGCGCCGCTGGCGGGTGTGGCGCGCGGTCTTGATGGCGATGTCGGTCGCCTCGCCCCCGCCGGCGCCGTAGACGACCCGGCGCATGTTCTTCGGGCAGGTCTTGACGAGCGCCTCGGCCAGGGCCGTGCGCGCGAGCGCCGGGAAGTGGTGGTTGCCGATGTCGAACCGCTGCATCGCCTGCTCGAGCGTCGCGATCAGCTCGGGGTTGCGATGGCCGAGGTTGTACGTGCCGCCGTTCAGGTGCAGGTCGACCAGGCGGCGGCCGGCCATGTCCCAGAAGAAGTAGCCCTCGCGGCGGTCGATGACGAGGTCGACGCCGGCGTCCTGCCAGAAGTCGGTCTTGTCAGGGTTCCAGAACTCCCTCGACCGGTCGAGGAAGTCGTCCTTGGACTCGTAGGAGAAGAAGCCGTAGTCGTACATGCGCCGATTCTGCCGAGACCGTACCGAATACCAGACCAAAAATCAAATACTGGTGAATGGTCTAGGGTGGTATTCTCGCCGCGTGATCGACTCCGCCGAGATCGCGATCGTCGGCGCCGGCATCACCGGCCTCGCCACCGCCCACGCACTGACCCGCGACGGCCACACCGGAGTGGCGCTGTTCGATCGCGAGGGGCCGGGGGCGGGCGACTCGGGCCGCTCGTTCTCGATGGTGCGCCGCCACTACTCAAACGCCGTCACCGCGCGCCTGGCGATGGCGGGCGCGCGCACGATCGCAAACTGGGAGGACGAGGTCGGCGTCGCCGACGCCGGCTACGTGCGCTGCGGCTACCTGCTGACCGTGCCCGAGCGGTTCGAGGCGGCGTGCCGCGACAACGTCGCCCGCCTGCAGGAGCTCGGCCTGCAGACGAGCTTCCTCGAGCCGGGCGAGATCGGCGAGGTCGAGCCGGAGCTCTCGACCGACGGCGTCGCCGGCGCGGCGTACGAGCCCGAGGGCGGCTTTGCCGACGCGCAGAAGATGTGCCTGGGCTGGTTCGCCGCCGCCGCCTCCCGCGGCCTGCGGCACCGGCTCGGCTGCACGGTGCGCGGCCTGCGGGTCGAGAGCGGGCGCGTGACGGGAATCGAGACCGACCGCGGGTTCACCGCCGCCGGCACGGTCGTGCTTGCAACGGGCGCCTGGACGAACGACTTGCTGCGCCCGCTCGGAGCCGAACAGCCGATCGAGCTGCGCCGCCTGCAGGTGGTGGTCGGCCGCCGCGCGCCGGGCGAGCCGCTGCCCTCAGCCGTCTGCTCCGACGCCGTCTCGAACGTGGTGGTGCGCCCCGACCGCGGCCGCCGCTTCTGCGCGGTCGCCTACGCGGGCGAGGACCCGCTCGCGGTCGCCGACGACTGCGACCATGCCGCCTCGCCCGGGTACGCCGACATCGTGCGCCGGTCGGTGGGCGAGCGCTACCCGCGCCTGGCTGAATTCGCGGTGGAGCGCGCCTTTGCGGGCCCCTACGACATCACGCCCGACTGGAACCCGATCATCGGCCCGTGCCCGGGGATCGAGGGGCTCTACCTGGCGGTGGGCTGGAGCGGGCATGGGTTCAAGCTCTCGCCCGCCGTCGGCGACGTGGTCGCCGCCGAGGTCACGGGGCGCACGCCGCCCATCGACGTTACGCCCCTGCGCCCCGAGCGCTTCGCCCAGGGCCGCCTGCTGCGCCTGGCCTACGGGCCAGGCGCGCGGGCGTAGACCGCAGCACTCAGAAGACCGGCAGCCTCCCGTGCACGACCGGCGACACGGTGATCCTGCCGCTGCACGCCGTGATCGCGAGCTTCTGCGTGAAGTGGTTGAAGTCGTTCGGTGGGGTGACCTCGACGAACGCTGACGTCGGGCACGCTCCGGTGCCGTGCGGCACGTCGGAGTAGCCGGCGTAGAACGATCCGTGCTGCCCGGGGGTCATGACGACGTTGGCCTCCGGCTCCGCCGGGACGCCGTTGCCCGTGCCGCGGTGCACGTGGGTGGGGATGGCGTGGTGGGTCTTGTTCAGCATCTGCATCCCCGGGAAGCCGAAGAGCGCGCATGTGGAGCCGCCGGTGTTCGTGAAGACGAAGCGCAGCCGGATGGTGCCGGCGGCGCCGTTCATGCGCGGCTTGGCCAGGGAAAGCTGGCTGAGGCGGCAGCGTGGCGTCGCCGCTGCGGCGCCCGCCGAAGCGTGTGCGGCCGCGGCGCCCGCCGCGCCGATCCCCGCCGTCGTGATCAGCACCGCTGCGAGCCTCGTGACCCGCCGGTGTCGCATCGCGTTCATGACCGCCTCCTGGTGGTGGTACCCGTCCTGTCCAGGATAGGAGGCGTCCGTAGCGATCGTGTCACGACGCGGTGTCGGGTCCGTGAAGCCCGGTCACACGAACCACGGCCCGCCGTGGCGTCGCCGGCGCAGGTGCACGACGAGCGACGCACCGAACCAGACCGAGACGAACGCGACCCCGAACCAGTTGTGCACCCCCTGCGTGAGGTTCACCATCACGATCAGGAAGCACGGCGCCGACACCGCCAGCGGGTTGCGCTGGACGTAGCCGAAGAACCGCCTCACGCCTGCATCACCTCCCGGTAGCGCTCGCGCGCCGTCGCATCGTCCGGAGCCGCCTCGGCGGCGGCCTCAGCATCTCGCAGCCGCACGTAGCGCGCCACCTCATCGGCCGCACGCGCGTCCGACCAGCCCAGCACGGGCGCGACGAGCGGCGCGGCCGCCGCCGCCGCCGCGCGGCCGCGGTCGGGCACCTCGATCGCGATGCGCATCCGCCGCGCCAGGACATCGTCGAGATCGAGCGCGCCCTGGTGCGTGCACGCGTGCACGGCCTCGGCGGCCAGATGGCGCCCGCCGCCTGCGAGCGGCGCGGCCAGCGCCGGATCGGCGGCGCGAGCGCCGCCACCTCGTCGCCGCCGTCGATCAGCCGGATGTCCTGTGTGCGCGAGGCTGCGAGTGTCCCGCCCAGGTCGCGTCCCGCCGCGTCGACCGCGTCGCGGGCCATGACGCGGTAGGTCGTGTACTTGCCGCCCGCGATCGCCGTCAGCCCGGGCGCCGGGTGAAACAGGCGGTGCTGGCGCGAGAGCTTCGTCGTCGCGGCCGTGTCAGCGGCAGCGACGAGCGGCCGCAGGCCCGCGTAGACGCCGCACACCTCGCTCGCGGCGATCGGCCGGCGCAGGACGCTCGACACCTTGGCGAGGACGTACTCGACGTCGGCGCGGTTGGCCACAGGCGTGTCGGGCTCCCCATCCCACTCGGTGTCGGTGTCGCCCAGGAGCCAGTGATCGGCGCCCCAGGGAATGGCGTGGAAGATGCTCTTCTCGGTGCGCATGAAGAGGCCGGTGCGCATCGCGATCGACGCCCGCGGGACGAGCACGTGGATGCCCTTCGACGGTCGCAGCTCGTGATGGGCGTGGCCGGTGGCGAGGCCAAGGATGCGGTCGGTGCCGACCCCGACGGCGGCCACGATGTGGCGCGCGCGCACCTCGAGCCGCGCGGGAGCGCCGGCGTCGTCGCGCACCTGCGCGCCCGCCACCCGGCCGCCCTCGTCGCGGAGAAACCCCGTGACGGCGGCGCGGGTGACGACGGCGGCGCCGTGGGCGGCCGCGGTGCGCGCGACGTAGACGGCGAAGACGGCGTCGTCCTCCTGGGCGTCGTGGAAGCGCACCGCGCCGACGAGTGCGTCGGGCCGAAGCGCCGGCGCGGAGGCGAGCGCGGCCCGTTTGGACACGTGCCGGGCGCGGGGGACGTGGCGGGCGCCGCCCATGCTGTCGTAGAGCAAGAGGCCGGCCCCGATGTACGGCCGCTCCCAGATGCGGTGCCGCAGCGGGAACAGAAACGGCACCGGCCGCACGAGGTGCGGCGCCACCCGCGTCAGCAGCAGCCGGCGCTCGCGCAGCGCCTCGCGCACGAGGCCGAAGTCGAGCATCTCCAGGTAGCGCAGCCCGCCGTGGATCAGCTTGCTCGAGCGGCTCGAGGTGCCGGCGGCGAGGTCGCGCGCCTCGACGAGCGCAACCGAGAGGCCGCGGCTGGCCGCGTCGAGCGCGATGCCGGCGCCGGTGATGCCGCCGCCGACGACGAGCAGGTCGAAGCGCTCGTGCCGCATCCGCGCGAGCGCGGCTGCCCGCGCCGCGGGATCGAGCGCCCCCCTGCTCACCCGGAGGCCTGGGGCCGCACGTGCACCGCCAGGGCGTCGCGCCAGCGCGCGCGCTCGCGCGCCCTGCCCGCGGCGTCGAGCACCGGGTCGACCCGGTGGGCGACGGCGTGGCCCGAGGCGTCCGGGTCGAGGGCACCCACCGCCGCCGCGGCCAGCGCCGCGATACCGCGGGCGGTCGCCTCGAGGTCGCGCGCCACCTCGAGCGGGAGGCCGGACAGGTCGGCGACGGCCTGCAGCAGGACGCGATCGGCGGCCAGTCCGCCGCCCACGCGCAGCACGTCGATCCCGCCCGAAGCCTGCTGTGCCTCGAGGGCGTCGGCGATCTGGTGGGCGACGCCGGCCAGCCACGCGGCGCCCAGATCGGCGGCCGTCGTCGCGCTCGACGCGCCGACCACGGTGATCCGGTCGTCGCCGTGCCAGTGCGGTGTGCCGAGGCCCGCGGGCGCGGGCACGACCATGGCGTGCGGCCGAGCCCAGTCGGGTGCCTGCGACGGCCAGTCCGGGGCCACGAGCCCGCTCGCACGCAGGACGCCGAGCGCATTGCCCGCGTTCGCCCCGAACGCCTCGAGCGCGTAGGTGCGGCCCTCGCGAGCGGTCTGCCAGGCGACGGTGGCGAGCACACCCTCGGGCGGATCGGGCCGTTCGCGTGCCGGCGTTCAGCCACACGAACGCGCCGGTGCCGAGCGTGAGCGCGGCCATCCGCGGCGCCGTGCAGCCCTGGCCGTAGAGCGCGGCGGGCTGGTCGCCCAGCATGGCGGCGATCGGCGCCTCGAACCCCGCGCCCGCGACCGACGCGGCCAGGGCCGGCGCATCGGAGTCGCGCACCTCGGGCAGGAGCGCGAGCGGCACTCCGAAGAGGTCGAGCAGTCCGGCATCCCACCCCATCGTCTCGACGTCCAGCACGAGGCTGCGACACGCGTTGGACGGCTCGCTCACGTGCCCGGCGCCGCCCGACAGATGCCAGGCGAGCCAGCAGGCCACGTCGCCGAAGGCGAGCTCGCCCGACTCGGCACGCGCCCGCAGGCCAGGGTCGCGGTCGAAGAGCCAGGCGAGCTTCGGGGCCGAGAAGGTGGGGTCGAGCGGCAGGCCGGTGACCGGGCCGATGCGGGCGGCGGCCGGGTCGGCGGCGAGTGCCCGGCACAGGTCGCCCGCGCGCTGATCCTGCCAGCTCACCACCTGTGTGACCGGCCTTCCGGTCGCCCGCTCCCACACGACGAACGACTCGGTCTGGTTGGCGATGCCGATGCCGGCCACGCCTCCGCCCGCCGCGTGCGCCGCCTCCTTGATCGCCGCGCGGGCGCCCGCGAGCAGCTCGGCGGGGTCGTGCTCGACCATCCCCGGGCCGGGACGCGAGGTTGCCACGGGCCGGACGGCGGCCGCGACCGGCTCGAGCCGCGCGTCGTAGGCGATGCAGCGCGTGCTCGAGCTGCCCTGGTCGACGGCGAGGATCACGGGGGCGTCGGGCACGGGCAAGACCGTAACGTTTTCGGGACGGCGGTGCGCGAGACTGACGGCTGCTCACCCGCCACGAGAGAGGTCGCACACATGCCCCGGAAAATCCACTCGGGTCTCGTCCACCTGTTCGCCGCTCTGCTCGTCCTCCAGCTGTTCCTTGCCGGCTGGGGCGCCTTTACGACCGTCCACAACAAGAAGTTCAACGACAACAACTTCGGGCCGCACGGCCTCGTCGGGACGCTGCTCGTCGTGCTCGCGCTCGTCATCGCCCTGGTGGCGGTCGGCGGCCGGTGGTCGCCGACAGTGACGAAGCTGAGCGGCGCCCTCTTCGGCCTTATGGTGCTGCAGTTCATCCTCGGCGTCGCGGGCGCGGGGTCGGCGCCCCTGCTCGGGGGGCTGCACGTCCTGAACGCGATCGTGATAGTCGCAGTCACCTACAAGCTCGTGCAGACCGCGCGGATGCCGCAGGCGGCCGTCCAGCAGCAGCCGGAGACGGTGGCGGCTTAGCCGCGCACGCGGGCGTGTGACGGGTCGTAGAGCACGTCGGCGGCCACGCGGGCGGCGACCGGCTCGCCGAGCACCTCGACCTCGAGCTCGGTGCCCTCGGTCGCCGCCGGCGGCAGGTAGGCGTAGGCGACGTTGCGGCGCACCGTGAACCCGTAGGCGCAGCTGCGCACGCGGCCCATCGTCTCGCCGGCGAGGCGCACCGCCTCGCCGCCGTAGAGCGGCAGGTACTCCTCGCCGCCGACCACGAGCGTGCGCAGGCCGCGCTCGAGCGGCCGCGCGGCCACCGTCGCGAGCGCGTCGCGGCCGACAAAGTCGCCCTTGTCGAGGGCAACGCAGAAGCCCAGGCCGGCCTCGTACGGCGTGTCGCCGGCGGACATGTCGGTGCCCATGTAGCGGTAGCCCTTCTCCATGCGCAGCGACTCGAGCACGCGGTAGCCGCCCGGCTCGATGCCGTGCGGCCGCCCGGCCGCCGCAAGCGCGTCCCACACCTGCACCGCCCACTCGGGGGCGACGTAGAGCTCGAAGCCGAGCTCGCCGACGTAGGTGATGCGCTGGGCGAGCACCGGGGCGGCGCCGACGGCGATCGTGCGCGCCTGGCGGAACGGCAGCCCCGCGGCGCTCACGTCGGCGGCGGTCACGGCCTGGAGCACGTCGCGGGCCCGCGGCCCCCACATCCCGATCACGGCCGTCTCGGCGCTGGCCTCGCGCAGCCTCACGCGCTCGTCGTCGCGGCGGTGCAGGCGCAGCCAGCCGAGGTCGGAGTCGACGACGCCCGCGCCGGTCACGACCCGGAACCGGTCGTCGGCGAGGCGCGTCACGGTGACGTCGGCGACGATCCCGCCGCGGTGATCGCACCACTGCGTGTAGACGACGCTTCCGGCCGGCCGGCCGACCCGGTTCACGCACACGCGCTCGAGCAGCGCGGCCGCGTCGGGCCCCTCGACCGCGATCTTGCCGAACGAGGTCATGTCGATGATGCCGACGCGCTCGCGGAAGGCCGTGTGCTCGGCGGCCAGCCGCTCGTGCTCGGGCGGCCGCGTGAAGCCGTATCCGCGCTGGTCTGCACCGGCGCGCCGCCACGGCCGCCCGGGCCGGTAGTAGTCGGGCCGCTCCCAGCCGTTCTTGGTGCCGTACACGGCGCCCAGATCCTGCGTGCGCCCGTGCACCGGCGAGAGCCGGCCGGGCCGGCCCCACTCGGCGGTGTCGAGCGGGTAGCGCAGCCGGTAGTAGTACCTGTAGGTTTCACGGCCCGCAGCCTCGAGTGCGTCCGGGTGGCCGTACGCCGAGCCGAAACGCCACCCCCGGTAGCCGTGCACGTCCCACTCGGTCTCGCCGGCGGTGACCCACTCGGCGATCGTCTTGCCGATGCCGCCGGCGCCGCCGAAGCCGTTCAGCGAGAGCCCCGCCGCCATCCAGAACCCGGGCACGCCCGGCATCGGGCCGAGCAGCGGGTTGCCGTCGGGGGTCATCGCATCGGGATGGCACACGAGCGTGACGACGCCGGCATCGTCGAGGAACGGGAACCGGCGCGCGGCACCCTCCATCAGCTGCGCGAAGCGCTCGTGGTCGGCCGGCAGCGTGCTGCCGGCGTGGTCCCACGGCACGCCGTCGACCCAGCGGGCGACCGGGTTGGGCTCGTATCCGCCGAACAGCACGCCGCCCGCCTCCGACCGGCCGTAGACCAGATTGTCGGTGTCGCGGAAGCAGGGCATCTCGCGCGGCAGCTCGTGGCCGGGGACAGCGTGCAGGGCGATGTGCTGGTGGTCGACCGGTACGGACGGCGCGAACGCGCCCACCATCGC
Source organism: uncultured Actinomycetes bacterium (assembly GCA_963825325.1). Taxonomy (GTDB): domain Bacteria; phylum Actinomycetota; class Thermoleophilia; order Gaiellales; family JAICJC01; genus JAICJC01. The sequence goes on along the minus strand of CAWGSU010000004.1, from coordinate 1,051,569 downwards.
CGCGACCTGCGGCGCCCACATCCCGCACGCGTTCACGACGAGCTCGGTCTCGATCCGGCCGGCGTCGGTCACAACCGCCTGCACCCGCCGCCCCGGGCCGAGCTCGATCCCGGTCACACGCGTATGGGTGAGGATGCCGGCCCCCAGGTCGCGGGCGGCATTGGCGAGCGCGTAGGTGGCCGTGTGCGGGTCGACGCACCCGTCGCTCGCGATCCAGACGGCCCCGTAGAGCGACTCACGTGACGCCGCCGGCATCAGCGCGACCGCCTCGTCGGGGCCGATCACCTCGACGTCGAGGCCGATGCCGCGCGCGCGGCTCGCGCCCCGGCGCAGGTCGATCAGGCTCTCGGGCGAGGAGGCCACCCGCAGGCTGCCGATCGGCTCGAACACGTCCAGGCGGTTGTAGAGCTCCACGCTGTAGCGCCGGAACGCCATCATCGTCGGCGACGGATTGAACTGGGTCACGAGGCCGGCGGCGTGGCAGGTCGAGCCGCTGGTCAGCTCGTCCTTGTCGACCAGCAGGACGTCATCGATGCCGGCGGCGGCCAGGTGGTAGGCGACGCTGCACCCCGTAACCCCTCCGCCGATCACGACCACTCTCGCCCGCTCGGGCTGCATCCGGGCGCACCTCCGCGACCGTCACACTGGGATGGACCACCTGCGCGGCGCGGATGATATCGGCCGGCTCAGGGGCACTTGCCGCTGCGGAACGCCGCCCGGTCGGACGACGAGAGGATCCAGTGCCAGCGGCCGCCGATCGGCACCGCATGGATGGTGGCCGTCGTCACGCCGGTGTCCGAGGTCACCTGCAGGGTGACGGCGTCGGAGTGCTCGGACGCCCCGTCCACCTCGACGGGCTCGGAGTAGGAGTCGAGCACCTTGACGGCTTTCAGCACGAACCCCTCGTTGCCCTGGCAGGCCGTGTAGCGCGCCCGGGACACGATGGCCTGGTCTGCGGGTGCGAGCTCGCTCCACAGCCGCCCCGTCTGGCCGCGCGAGAACTCGGTCGTGATCCGCTGGACGAACGCCTTCGCCGACTCCTTGCCGCCGGATCCGGCGGTCGCGCCGGTGCCTCCGCACGCCGTCGTCGCGAGCACGGCGATCGCGACGGCCACTCCGATCCATCCTCTGTTGGTGTTCGCGGCCATCAGATCCTCCTCATCTCGGAAACGCGGCGCGCACCCGCGGCCGGGGCGCCGAGAACTCGATCTCGCCGGCCACGATCGGCGCGCCCGTGTCGGGCACGACCAGAGCACCCAGACCGGGGCGCTCCGCCACGTAGGCGCGGGCCGCACGGGCAGGCGTCACGGCGAGCGCTGTCGCATGCGCCTCGGCCGCAGCCGCGTCGGCGGCGACCACCGTGACCGCCAGCGGTCCGCCGCGGGCGGGCGCCCCGGTGCCGGGATCGATCAGGTGGTGGAGCTCGCCCGCGAGGCCGAACCGGCGCCGGTCACGGCCCGACGTCGCAACGCCCCCGGCGGCGATGCGAAGCATGCCGAGCGACGCGCCCGGCACGCGCGGGTCGGCGACGCCGAGCCGCCAGCGCGCCGCCTCGGGCGACGTGCCCCAGACGGCGATGTCGCCGCCCAGATCGACCAGACCGCCGGAAAGCTGGGGCCACGCGACCCGCATCGCCTCGAGCGCGCGCACGGCCGAGAAACCCTTGCCGATGCCGCCCAGATCGGCCGCGGCGCCCGCCTCGACGCGGGCGCGCCCGCCCCCGACGTCGAGCTCGATCTGCGCCCCAGCGTGCCACGAGCGCGCGACGTGCGGGGCGCGGGGCGTCAGCTGCTCGAACGAGCGGTCGTATCCGGCGGCGACGAGCGCGGGCAGGATGGTCGGGTCGAAGCGGCCGGCGGTGTCCGTGCGCGCCTGCAGCGCAGCCCGCAGCGCTGCGAGCAGCCGCTCGCCGACGGTCACCCACCCGCCGCCCGCGCCGTTCAGGCGCATGAGGTCGCTGTCCGGGTCAAACCGCGAGAGCGCCCGTTCGCAGGCAACGACCTCGGCGCGGCCGGCGTCCATCGCCCGGCGTGCCCGCAGGGCATCGTCGCGGCCGGCGGTGACCGAGACGGCGCACTGAGTGCCCATCGCCCGGAACGGCAGCGTCTCGAGCCGGGCGGCCATCACACGGCCACCGGCTCGGGCCGCGGGGCCTCATCGGCGACGGGGGCCGTTGCGGGCGGCGGCGCGCGCCGCGGCCGCGGCGCCGACCGCGGGGTGAGGATGCGCAGGAACGTCAGCCACAGCACGGGCGCCAGGGCGACGGCGGCGAAGACGAGGCCGCGCGTGCCGATCAGGTCGCTGCCGGTGGTGATGCCATGCCAGAGCGCAAGCGTGAACGCGCCGAAGCTCGCGTAGTGGAGCTGGCGCCAACGGCGCTGGCCGATCCGGCGGCGCACCCGGAAGGACAGCGCGAGGGCGAGCATCAGCCAGCCGGCCACGATCCCGGCGGCGACCGACGTCGGCCGCCACGGCGCGGTGCCCGGCACGAGCACGGCCAGGAAGCCGAAGTTGAGCGTGGGGTCGAAGAGCAGTGCGATCCCGTGCAGCGACGCCATGCAAAGGCTCGCCCACAGGATCGTGCGGTGCCATTCGAGCAGCGCCTTGCCGCGCTTGGAGCCGAGGACGCGCGAGCTCAGCAGGAGGCCGAGCGTGACGGCGGTCGCGAGCAGGGTGAACGCGACCAGGCCGGCGGCGCGGGCGATCAGCCACGCGACCGGGACGCCCGTGGCGAGGATGGTCATCCGGCCCCGACCGGCGAGGTGCGGGTGGTCGCCTGAGGTGCGCTGCCCTGGACGACGAGGTTCTGCGTGCCGTTCTTGCCCTTCACCACGACGACCTGCGGAGCCGCCACGGGCTGCTGACGCGTCCAGGCGAGCACGGCGACCACCGCGAACAGGGCCCACACCGAGAGCACGGTCACCCAGACGTTCCTCATGTCATCCTCCTGGCTCGACGTTCTGCCGCGGGGTGCTCGCCGGCGGGATCGTCTGCACCTGACCGGCCGCAGGGCCTGTCGGCGCTACCGACGGCGTGCGGGTGAGCCCGGCGATCGCGGCGCCGCCTGTCAGCGTCGTCCCGGCGAGCGCGAGCGCGAGCACCAGCAGCTGCCGGCGACTTGGCTCAGCTGGCGGCGGGGATCGTCGATCCATCGGCACAGACATCGCGGACTCCTTCGCCTTGATGATGGCGCCCGGGCGTGCACGGCCGCATCGGCGATCGCGCGGATCATCGGTTCGGTGTACTACGCACTCCTCCGCGCCGGAGTTCGGCGCTTCCCCCGATGCGGCGGGACGCCGTGCGGGTGTCCAATTGGGCCATGGCTTGGCCAGACTGGAGTACGCCATGAACCCGCCGATCGTGGTCGTTGGAAACGGCGTGTCGGGCTATGCGTGCGCGGCCAGGCTCGCCGGCGCGGGTGAGCCGGTGACGATGATCGGCCCCGGCCTTCCGCACGACCGGCCGCCACTCTCGAAGCGCGCGCTCGCGACCGGGCGGCTGCCCCTGCTCGCTACCGCCGAGGCGCTCGCCGAACGCGGCATCGCCCACGTCGACGGCGTCGTCACGCACGTCGACCTGGCCACCCGGCGGCTGACGGTGCAGCCCACCGGTGCGGGCGACCCGATCGTCCTCGAGGCGCCCCGGCTCGTCTGGGCGACCGGGCTGCGGTATCCGCGACCGCCCGTGCCCGGCCTCGCCGGCTGCGACGAGAACGCGACGGGGGACGGGCTGCTCGCGCTGGTGCAGCGGGTGCAGGAGCCGGGGAAGCGCGTGGTTGTGATCGGCGCCGGCCTGATCGGCACCGAGACGGCGGCGACGCTGGCCGCGGCCCACGAGGTGACGCTGCTCGACATGCTCGACCGGCCGCTCGCGCGGTTCCTGCCCGTCGTCTCCGACGCGGCCACTGCGACGCTCGCACACCTCGGCGTCACGTTCGCCGGGCAGTGCCGGATCGAGGAGGCCGTGCCGCGCGGTGACGGCTGGACGGTGCGCACCTCGACGCACGGCGACCTGCCCTGCGACGTCGTCGTGTCGGCCGCCGGCTTCCGCTCGAGCCTGCCGCCTGAGCTGGCCGAGGGCACCCCGCCGCCGCTCGCCCTTCCCGCCGACGAGACGCTGCGCGTCCTGCACCACGACGACCTGTGGGCGTGCGGCGACTGCGTGTCGTTCCCGCACCCGCGCTTCGGCCGGATCGCGATCCCGCACTGGGATCACGCGCTCTGGAGCGGGCGGCACGTGGCGGATGCGATCTGCGGCGCGCGCGTCCCGTACGTGCGCGACCCCTACTTCTTCAGCGACATCGGCCCGCTGCGCATCCAGCAGGTCGGCCTGGCGAGCGGCGCCGTCGAATGGGCCGAGGAGGACGCGCTGCTGGTCGGCCGCGACGAGCACGGGGCGCCTGCCTGCGTCCTTCTGATCGATGCGCCCGCACGGCTCGGCGACGCCCGCAAGCTGGTGGCGACCGCCGCCTGAACACGAAACGAGGAGAGCACCCATGCCCGTCCACATCGTCGTCGACACCGACATCTGCATCGGCTCGGGCGAGTGCACGAGCCTCGACCCCGAGGCGATCGCGCTCGACCAGGGCCTGGCCACGGTGCTGATCGACCCGATCGACGAGGAGCGCGCGGAGCGGATCTGCGACGCCTGCCCGGTCGGCGCGCTCACGATCGCCGACTGAGTCCCCGCCCCGGGTCGTGGCCTTTATAGTGGGCGGCCCGACCCGGTGAAGGAGAACGCGTGGCAGAAGACCCGGCTCTGACCGAGCTGCTCGACCTGGTTCCGGCGCTGCGCACCGCCCGCACGGTGTCCGAGCTCGCGGGCGGGCTCACGAACACGAACTACAAGGTGGTCACCGACGCCGGGGCGTTCGTCGTGCGCGTCTCGGCCAAGGACTCGGGCATGCTCGCGATCGACCGCGAGAACGAGTATCTGAACAGCCGGTCGGCCGCCGACGCGGGCGTTGGCGCGCGCGTGATCGACTACGTCCCCGACCACTCGCTGCTCGTGCTGGAGTTCATCGAGGGCACGACCCAGAGCGCGGCCGACCTGCGCCGCGGCGACAAGCTCGAGATGGTCGCGCGGGCCTGCAAGCGCCTGCATGGCGCCGCCCCGTTCCGCGACGATTTCAACATGTTCGACATCCAGCGCCGCTACCTGCGGCTCGTGCAGGAACGCGGGTTCCGGCTGCCGGAGCGCTACCTCGAGTTCGAGCCGCAGGTGCGCCGGATCGAGGCGGCGATGGCCGTGCGCGGCGAGGGCACGGTGCCGTGCAACAACGACCTCCTGGCCGAGAACTTCATCGACACGGGCGACGGGGAGTTCCGGCTGATCGACTACGAGTACTCGGGCCAGAACGACGCCTGCTTCGAGCTCGGCAACGTCTGGAGCGAGTCCAACCTCTCGCTCGAGCAGCTCGACACGCTCGTCACCCACTACTACGGCCGGCGGCTGCGTAACCGGATCGCGCGAGCGCGGCTGTGGGGCCTCATGTCGAAGTACGGCTGGACGCTTTGGGCGTCGATCCAGGACGGCGTGTCCGACATCGACTTCGACTTCTGGGAATGGGGGATGGAGAAGTACGACCGCGCGGTGGCCGAGTTCGACGGGCCCGACTTCGAGGTGCTGCTGGAAGAGGTCGTCCGGGCCGACTGATCAGCGCAGGAACTCGGCGTACCGGGCCTGGTGGGTGCCGTTCACGATCGTGAAGTCGCCGCCCGCCACGATGTGGGTGGCGTCGCTCCGAAGCGCCCACACGCCGTGGAGGCTGTTGCCGCCCGGGTTCCACGGCTGCAGCGTGCCGTTGGAGTCGGTCGCGAAGAAGCGTTCGCGCTGGACCGGCACCGTGCACACCCACGGGGTACCGCCACCCGGAGCGCCGCTCGTGTCGCCGCACGCGTTCAGGAAATGGCCGCCGGCGAGCACCTCCGAGCCGGCGACGCTGACGGTCTGCACGTCGCCGTCGGCGAAGCGCTGCCAGTGCCGGGCGCCGGTCGCGGCGTTGTAGGCGTCGAGCTGCCCGCCCTCGTGGCCGCCGACGCCGACGTAGAGCTGCCCCTGCGGGCTGAGCGCGAGCGCCCACACCTGGCCGAGCGGCGCGGTCGCCCACGCGAAGGTCGAGCCTTTCTTCGCGCCGACCGCGGCCAGCCACGACCGCGGCCGCCCGTCGACCGCCCGGAAGTGACCGCCGATGTAGACGCGGCCAGAACCCGTGCCGACGAGCAGCGTATGAACGGGGCCGTTGGTGCGCGCCGCCCAGCCGTTTGCCGCAGCGCCGGTGCCGAGGGCGACCGCTCCGACGTTGCCGTGCGCGAAGCCGTCGACGCGCGAGAACGTGCCCCCGAGGTAGAGCTTCGTCGCCGACGCGGCGAGCGCGTCGACCTCGCCGTTCGCCGAGCCGCGGAAGGTCGTGATCACGTGGCCGTTGCTGCGGCTGACCGCCGCGAGGTTGTGCACCGGCCGGCCGCCGATGGACGTGAAGCTGCCGCCCACATACAACCGCCCGCCCACCACCCGCAGGCTGTGCACCGCGCCGTTCACGCGGGGGTTCCACGCAAGCGGCGCGCCGGTCGCCTCGCTGACCGCCGCGAGGTGGTTGCGCGTAACGGTCTTGCGCGGCGATCCGTGCGAGATGAGCGACGTGAACGACCCGCCCATGTAGACGACGCCGTTTGCGATCGCGAGGGCGCTCACGCGGCCCTGGGCCTGCCAGGTCGCGATCGGCGCGCTCGAGGGAGCGGCGGCGGGCACGCCCAGCGCGCTCGCCGGGCCGGCCAGCGCCGCCGCAGCCAGCACGCCTACGAACACGCACACGGACGATCCCCGCATGACCCCTCCCACAAGGTTCGACAACTCGGACGCCCTGCCTCGGGCTTTTCCAAGCCTAGAGGCCCGATCCCCCCCTGCAACCCGGCGCCAACCTGTCTCCAACAAACCGCTGGTCGCTATCCGGATCGGACGTCACCCTGGCGGTGAATGGGCACGGTGAAGCGCACCGTGGTGCCGCCGCCCGCGCCGGAGTCGATCGCGAAGGTGCCGCCGGCGATGCGCACCCGCTCGATGGTCGCGTCGAGGCCGAGGTGCAGCCGCATCCCGCGGCGGCCGCTGGGAGCGTCGAAGCGGTCGGCGTCGAAGCCGACGCCGTCGTCTGCGAGCACGCAGACGAGCGCGGCGGACTGCTCGTGCATGCGCAGCTCGACCCGCCCGGCCCGGGCGTGCTTGCGCACGTTGGCGATCAGCTCGCGCACGGTGCGGTAGGCCAGGATCTCGATCTCGGGGGCGTAGCGCCGCACCGACACGTCGACGTGCGACTCGAGATCGCATTCGGCGGCGACCTCGTCGACCAGGTCGGTGACGGCGGCGCCGAGGCCCTGGGCGTCCAGGAGCGGCGGACGCAGCTCGAAGCTCATGCGGCGCACGCGGTCGACGGCCTCGGCGAGCGTCGCCCGCGCCCGGGCGATGCTCTCGACCGCGCCGCCGGGGTCGTCGCGGTCGATCGTCGCCTGGCACGCGTCCATCCCGACGAGCGCCGCCACCATCACCTGGATCGTGTCGTCGTGGAGCTCGACCGCGATCCGCTGCCGCTCGGCCTCCTCGGCCCGCAGCATCGACCCGAGCAGCGCACGCCGGCGCTTCTCGCTTGTCTCGAGCGCGCGCTGGGTGCGCAGCGCGTTGTCGCGCGCCGCCTCGGCGTCGCGCCGGCTCTCGCGCTCGGCCACGAGCAGCCGCTCGCGCTCGATCGCGTACTGCACCGCCCGCGCCACCAGGTCGGCGCTGACGCGGCCCTTCAGCAGGTAGTCGCTCGCGCCGACGCCGAGCGCTCGCAGCGCGGTCTCCTCGTCGTCGCTTCCGGCCAGGACCAGGATCGGCAGATCGGCGGCGCCGGCACGCAGCGTCGCGAGCGCCTCGAGGCCGTGGCAGTCCGGCAGCGCCAGGTCGACCAGGATCGCGTCGGTGGCCACGGCGGCCAGGTGGGCGAGCCCCTCGTCGAGCCGGCCGACGGTCGCGACCGCAAATGCCGACGGGGCGTCGCGGAGCTGGCGCTGGAGCTGGTGGGCGGCGACCTGGTCGGCCTCGATCAAAAGGACGCGGGTGGGCGCCAGAGCGGCGCCGACAGCCTCGTCCGCCGGGGCCGCAAGCCGCCGCACCGAGACGACCGGGTCGGACGCCGGCAGCCGGGACGCGGCGTCATCTGTGGTCATTCGGCCCACGGTGACCGGATGCTAGAGGCGGCGACGGACGCGGACCCTCCCCGAAACGGCGTACGCGGCCTCCGCCCACTGGGGGGTATTTCCAGCAATTTGCTCGAATCGGGCGCTGATACACTCGCCGCGTCCGGTGAGTGACCGCACGGCAGCTCTGCACGCACGCAGCCTGGCGGACCCCGACTCCTTCTGGGGCGAGGCCGCCGCGGCGATCACGTGGCGCAGCCCGCCCGAGCAGGTGCTCGACCGTAGCCGCGCGCCGCTCTACCGCTGGTTCACCGGCGGCGTCCTGAACACGTGCGAGAACGCCCTCGACCGCCACGTCGACGCCGGCCACGGCGACCGCCTGGCGCTGATCCACGACAGCCCGGTCACGGCCAGCGTCCGCCGCTTCACCTACGCGGAGCTGCGCGACGAGGTCGCGCGGACGGCGGGGATGCTCGCCGGCCTGGGCGCGGGCCGCGGCGACCGCGTCGTGATCTACATGCCGATGGTGCCCGAGGCGGCGATCGCGATGCTCGCCTGCGCCCGCATCGGCGCGATCCACTCGGTCGTGTTCGGCGGCTTCGCAGCGCACGAGCTCGCCGTGCGCATCGACGACGCCCGGCCGGCGCTCGTGCTTTCGGCGTCGTGCGGTATCGAGGGCACGCGCGTGATCGCCTACAAGCCGCTGCTCGATCGCGCGCTCGCGCTCGCGACGCACAGGCCCCGCCACGTGGTCGTCCTGCAGCGGCCGCAGGCCGAGGCGGCCATGACCGCCGGGCGCGACCTCGACTGGGCCGAGCAGGTCGCCGCGGCCGCGCCGGCCGATCCGGTGCCGGTCGCGGCGACCGATCCGCTCTACATCCTGTACACGTCGGGCACGACAGGACGGCCGAAGGGCGTCGTCCGCGACAACGGCGGCCACGCGGTCGCCCTGCAGTGGTCGATGGCGAACGTCTACGACGCCCACGCCGGCGACGTTTTCTGGGCCGCGTCCGACGTCGGCTGGGTCGTCGGCCACTCCTACATCGTCTACGCGCCGCTCCTGGCCGGGTGCACGACGGTGATGTACGAGGGCAAGCCGGTCGGAACGCCTGATCCCGGCGCCTTCTGGCGCGTCGTCGCCGAGCACGGCGTGCGCACGCTCTTCACGGCGCCGACGGCGATCCGCGCCATCCGCAAGGAGGATCCCGAGGGCGAGCACCTAGGCCGCCACGACCTGTCCCGGTTCGAGTCGCTCTTCCTGGCCGGCGAGCGGCTCGACCCCGACACGTACCTGTGGGCGAAGCAGATGCTGGGCGAGCGGCCTGTGATCGACCACTGGTGGCAGACCGAGACCGGCTGGGCGATCGCTGCCAACTGCCTCGGGATCGAGCGCCTGCCCGTCAAGCCCGGCTCGCCGACCCGGGCCGTGCCCGGCTACGACGTCCGCATCCTGCGCGGCGACGGATCCGAGGCCGCCCCCGGCGAGGAGGGCGCGATCGCGATCCGGCTGCCGCTGCCGCCGGGCACGCTGCCCACGCTGTGGGGCGACGACGACCGCTACCGCGCCGGCTACCTGTCCGCGTTCCCGGGCCACTACATCACCGGCGACGGCGGCGTGATGGACGCCGACGCCTACCTGTTCGTGATGGGGCGGATCGACGACGTCATCAACGTCGCCGGCCACCGGCTCTCGACCGGGGCGATCGAGGAGGTCGTGGCGGGGCACCCCGACGTGGCCGAGTGCGCCGTCTTCGCCGTTCCCGACGAGCTGCGCGGCCATGTGCCGCTCGGCCTCGTGGTGCTCAAGGCAGGCGCCGAGCGCGACCCCGACGAGCTGCGCGCCGAGCTCGTGGCGATGGTGCGCGACCAGGTCGGGGCGGTGGCGTGCTTCCGCGACTCGCGCGTCGTCGATCGCCTGCCCAAGACGCGGTCGGGCAAGATCCTGCGGGCGACGATGCGCGCGATGGCCGAGGGCCGCGACGTGACGGTGCCGTCGACGATCGAGGATCCAGCCGTCCTGGACGAGATCGCCGCCGTGCTGGCGCCGCGCGTGCACCCCGCGTCCTAACCGCTCCCCGCGGACGCCCACCGTAGAGTGAGGCGGATGCTCCGGCAGGAACACCGCATCGTCACCGTCATGGTGCTCGTCGAGCTGCTCTCGAGCCTCGCGCTCGGCGCGACGGCCACCGCGCTCGGCTGGCAGGCGTATGCCCGGCAGCACGATCCGCTGGTGCTCGGCCTGCTCGGCCTCGCCGAGTTCGTGCCCGCCGTGCTGTTGGCGCTCCCCGCCGGCCACGTGATCGACCGCCACGACCGCCGGGTCGTCGCCGGCGCCGGCCTCGTTGTCGCCACCGTGACCGCGGTCGCGCTCGCGCTCGACGCCGCGGCGGGCGACACGGCCGTCTGGCCGCTCTACGTGCTCGCCTTCTGCTGGGGGGTGGGCAATGCGTTCGTCGGACCGACGCTGGGGCCACTCCTGGCCGCCGGCATCGACGCGCCCGACCTCGCCCAGACGTTCGCGCTCGTGACCTCGGCGGGCCAGGCGGCGATGGTGGCCGGCCCGGCGATCGGCGGGCTCACGCAGGCGATCGGCGCGCCCGCCCCGTACCTGTTCGCGGCGGCGTTCGCGGCCGCCGCGGCCGCGCTCCTGCCGCTCGTGCCGCACCGGATCGGCGTCGCCCATGTCGGTGAGCACGAGCCGCGGCTCGCCGACGTCCTGGGAGGCGTGCGCCTGATCTTCCACACGCGGCCGCTCCTCGGCGCGATCTCGCTCGACCTGATGGCGGTGCTCTTCGGCGGCGCGACGGCGCTCCTGCCCGTGTTCGCACGCGACATTCTCCACGTCGGCGCCGCCGGCAACGGCATCCTGCGCGCCGCCCCCGGTGTCGGGGCGGTGGTCGTCGGTGCGCTGATCTCGGCCCGGCCCATCCGGCGCCGCGTCGGCGCGACGCTGTTCGCCGTCGTCGCGCTGTTCGGCGCGTTCACGATCGTCTTCGGCCTCTCGCGCAGCTTCGTCCTTTCGCTGTTCGCGCTGGCGGCGCTGGCCGGCGCCGACATGGTCAGCATGGTCGTGCGCAGCACCCTGTCGCCCCTGCTGACGCCGCCCGGGCTGCGCGGGCGCGTCAGTGCGGTGGAACGGGTCTTCATCGGCGCGTCCAACGAGCTGGGTGCGTTCGAGTCGGGGGTTGCCGCGGCGCTGATCGGCGCGGTGCCGGCCGTCGTACTGGGCGGTGTTGCGTCGATCGCCGTCGCGGTCGTGTGGGCGTGGCGGTTCCCGGAGCTGCGCACCATCGACCGCTTCGAGGAGCTCAGCCCCGACCCGATCGCTGTCGCGGAAGCCTCAACGTAGCATCAGTTTGCACAATGCCCGTTTGCTCGTACAGTCGGGGTGAAGGCGAGACGGAGGCAGACGTGCGCAGGATCCGAGCTCTGAGGGTTGCAACCGCGCTCGCGATTGCGGGCGCGACACTCACCGCGAGCGGCTCACCGGCGCTGGCCGCGCGGCCGGCGCACGCGGCGATGTTCACCGCTCGGATGCTGGCCGCGATGGCGCCCAGGGGCGGCCTGCTGCACCGGATGGCGGCGCTCCTGCCGGGCACGGCGGCGCCCAGCCTGGCCTCGCTCGCGCTCTTCTCCGACCCTGCCAACGTGACGGTGAACGGCGTCACCTACCGGATGGCGCTGAGCGTCCAGAACCTGCCGGCGGCGTTCGACCAGCCGCCCGAGCTCGTGGTCGAGCTCGACCGCACGACGTCGGCGGGCGGTCGGCTCACCGGCGAGCAGGCCCACGTCTACGGCTACGCGCCCATCGGCGGACTCGACTTCCACGCCAACGCCGGGCTGACGCGGGCGCGGGTGACGACGGGCACGAGCATCAGCCCGAGCGCGATCGACATGCGCTTCCACGTGAGCGGCACGGTCGAGCAGGTGCCGTGCACGCTGCTCGGCGGCGGCCGCGGCACGTTCCAGGCGGCCACCGGCACGCTGTCGGCGCAGACGTTCCGGATCGCGACGGGGACGACGCCGTTCTTCGGCACGATCACGACGGTGCCGGCGACCGCGACGATCGTGCACGACCCGGGCTGCTCGGACTTCACCGCCGCCGCGCGGGCTGCGCGCCCGACGCGGCCCGTGTTCCACTTCCCGTGCGCCGGCCGCGAGACGATCCAGCACGCATCGCTCACCTCGGTGTGGTCGGGCGAGCGCGGCTTCGGCGGCGGTCGCGTCACCGAGCTTGGCCTGGTCGAGTCGAACCCGTTCGGCCCCGACGGCGTCGGCCACCTGGCGGTCGGCATCGGCCGCGGCGCCGACATGCCGGCCCCGGTGCACACCCGCGGCGGTGGCATCAGGGCGTCGGTGAGCGCAGCCGGCGTCCCCTTCATGGGCGGACGGGCCGTGTTCGCATCGACCGGGAAGGCCCACGTCTCGCCCGGCCACACGTGCGTCTGGGAGCGGCACGTCTATCGCTACACGCTGACCCGGTACGCGGGCCGCCTGACGGCAGCGGGATCCCCGCTGCAGATGCTCTTCGACACGGGCGCCGAGGCGGTCACGCCGGTCCGGGCGACCCTCTACCTGCGCGCCTTCTCCAGATAACTCGCCGGAGAGATTGGAGCCGCATTCGCGCCGGTGCACGGGCCGCGAGCGGCGCGGGCTAGCCTGCCCCGATGGCCGCGCCGCAGACGAACGCCGTATCGCCCGCCATCGAGACGACCGGGCTGACAAAGCAGTTCGGCGAGCGGGTGGCGCTCGCGCAGGCGGATCTGCTCGTGCCGCGCGGCGTCGCGTTCGGATTCCTGGGACCGAACGGCGCGGGCAAGACCACGCTCATCCGCACGCTGCTCGGCCTGACGCACGCCACCGCAGGCGAGATGCGCATGCTCGGGCTGGCGCTCCCGGCGCAGCGCGCGGAGGCGCTCGCACGAGTGGGCGCGATCGTCGAGGAGCCGCGGTTCCACGGCCACCTCACCGGCCGCGAGAATCTGCGCATCGCGGCGGCCTGCCGCGAGCCGGCGGCCGACGACCGCATCCCGTCCGCGCTCGAGCGCGTCGGCATGACGGAGCGGGCAGACGACCGGGTGAAGTCCTACTCGATGGGCATGCGCCAGCGGCTCGGCATCGCCCGCTGCCTGCTGGCCGACCCCGAGCTGATGATCCTGGACGAGCCGACGAACGGCCTCGATCCCGCGGGCATCACCGAGTTTCGCGCCTTCGTGCGCGACATGGTCGGCGAGGGCCGCACCGTGTTCCTGTCGTCGCACCTCCTCGACGAGGTCGAAAAGATCTGCGACATGGTCGCCATCGTCGACCGCGGCCGCATCCTCATGTCCGGCACGGTTGCCGAGATGGCGGGCGGGACGCGGCCGACGATCGCGATCGGGTGCGATGACCCGTCGGCAGCGCAGCGGCTGCTGCAGGACCACCCCGCGGTGGCCGAGGCGGCCCGCGCCGACGGCGACCTGCGCGTCGTGCTCGGCGACGGCTCCGACGCGGCGATCGCAGACATCAACCGCCGGCTCGTCGAGGCCGGGATCGCCGTGCACAAGCTCGAGCCCGCCCGGATCTCGCTCGAGGAGCGGTTCCTCGAGGTCACCTCGCGCCTGGGGGCGCCGGTATGAATGTCCGCATGGTCACGGCCGAGCTGCTGCGGCTGCGCAAGAACCGCGCCCTCTTCATATGGATGGTGCTCATGACCACCGGTGCGGTGGCCGCGCTCTATCTGATCGGGCAGGGCTTCCACCTGAACGACTCCGTCCACAACGGCCCCGCGGGCGGCGCCGACAACCTCCGCCACGGCATCGTCGTGATCAGCTTCGTCGGCTCGGTGGCGGCGGCGATCCTCGGCAGCACCGTCGGCACGAGCGACCTGAGCTCAGGCGTGCTGCGCGACCTGATCGTCACCGGCCGCTCCCGTATCGGACTGTTCGCCGCCCGGGTGCCGGGGATGCTGCTCTTCTGGCTGCCCCTCGTCGTCATCGCCTACGCGGTCGCCGTGGCCTTCGACTTCGCCTTCGCCGGCAACCTGCCGACGCCCAGCGCGACGGCGATCGTGAAGGACGGCCTGTGGGTGCTCCTGGTGACGGCGATCGCGGCCGTTGCGTCGATGGGGATCGCCTCGCTGATCGGGTCGCGCGGCATCTCGATCGGCGTCCTGCTCGGCTGGCAGCTTGCGGTGACGCCGCTCGTGCTGAACATCGCCGCGCTGGGCGTGACCCGCGAGCTCCTGCTGTCGGCGGCCACCACGCGCGTGCAGCCGTTCACCGGCCCGGGGGGCGCCGGCGGCGACGCCGCATCGGCGCTGCACGTGTCGCTCGCAAGCGCGATCGTGGTGCTGGCCGGCTGGGTGATCGTGCCCCTGGTCGCCGGCGGCTGGCGCACCGCCACGCGCGACGCCTGAGGGCGCCCGGCGCAGACATCGTGCGTATGGTAACGTGGGCGCGATGGGTGCTCGGGCAAGCGTCATCATCGGGGCGGTGGGGGTCGCGGTCGTGGCGGCGCTCTCGCCGGCGCTCGCGCACGCGTCCACCCACCGCGCCGCAGCCGCCGCCTGTCCGTCGCGCTTCAGCCTCGTCGCCACGCCGCACCCGGCCGGCGGCACCGGCGGCATCAACGGCCTGAGCCTCGTCCCCGGCACCGGGCAGGCGTGGGCGGTCGGCGCACAGGAGCAGAACAACCACACGATCCCGATCGCAGACCGCTTCGTGAGCGGCAGCTGGCACGCGGTGCCGTCGCCCCAGCCCTTCCAGTTCGTGCAGCTGAACGCCGTCTCGGCGCTCTCGGCGACGGACGCATGGGCCGTCGGCGGCGACAGCGGCACGGGCCAGACGGTGGCCGAGCACTGGGACGGACACTCCTGGACGGTCGTGCCGACGCCGCCGATCGACGCGTTGCTGGCCGGAGTCGCCGCCGTCTCGGCGAACGACGTGTGGGCGGTCGGCGAGCGCTTCTCCGATAACTCCGCGCTGATCGAGCACTGGAACGGCCATGTGTGGAGCACCGTCTCGGTGTTCGACCCGTTCCCGGCGGTCGAGATCCTACTCACCGGCGTGCAGCGTGTGCCCGGGACGAGCCGGGTCTGGGCGATCGGGCCGTTCGTGAGCTATCAGCTCGCCGGCGGTACCTGGACGTACCGGCCGCTGCCCGGGTTCGGCGACGTCACCAGCCTGACGGTGCCCGCGGCCGGCGACGTGTGGGCCGTGGGCGGGTCGGGTACAGGCGGCATCACCGAGCACTTCGCCGGCACCGCCTGGCACAAGTTCTTCACGAAGGGCGTCTACCTGGCGCAGGTCGCCGCGGCCGGCCCGGCCGACGTCTGGACGACGTGGAGCCCGCAGCTCGCCGGCACGCCGCGCTTCGCCCACCTCGTGGGCGGCCGTTGGCACCTGCTCGGCGGCGTGGCCGGGTTCGGGTTCTCGTCCGCCTTCGTGCTCGGCGCGGGCGGCAGCGGATGGGCCGGCGGCCAGTCGACCACGGGCCAGCCGCAGCTCGTCCGCGCCTGCGGGCTCTAGCGATCCGGATTCCGCTCTAGCCTACGATCGAGCCCGCGGCTCCGAATAACCGCCCGGGCGTCGAACCCGCTGCCAAGGAGTGTGTGGATGAACGCGAGCGAGCGTGCCATCGACGGAGCGATCGGCGAGGGCTGGTCGGGCCGGGATCCTGACGGATGCCACGTGAACGTCGTCCTCGCCCAGCGCGGCGGCGCGACCGCCGCAGCGCTGATGACCGCGTTCACGACGCCGCGGCATGGACACAGCCCGATCCTCGTGTGCGTCGGCGAGGACAAGGATCACTACGAGCCGATCTGGCCGCCGACGGTGATGATGAACAAGTCGACGATCGCGGGCGATCGCCACGCAAAGATCACCTACGGCGCGACGCAGCTCGGGGTCGGCCAGGGTGTGCTCGACGCGGTCGCCGACGCGCTCCTGCCGCCGACGGACGCAACGATCGTGTTCGTCGCCGTGTGGATCGACCCCGGCGCGGGCGACGAGTCGGCCGTCCGCGAGGCCGCACGCACGGCCACCCGCAAGGCGGTCGGCATGGCCGTTGCCGGCCGCGACCCGGCGGCCGCGGACGCGCTCGTGGAACGCCGCGACACGCTGCGCAACCCGTACTACTCTGGACGGTGAGCCGGGGCGGTCAGGAGGGCTGCGCCAAGTGGCGCAGCCGGCGACCTCACTCCCCCGCCGCGTACCCCTCGCTGCCCATGATGTGGAGCGACACGTAAGGCTCGTCGCCGACCACCCAGCTGTCGTGGCCGGGCGGAACGTAGAAGAACTCGCCGGCGCGCATCACCCGCTCCGTGCCGCCCGCCATCTTGGCCATCGCCTGGCCGCTCACGACCAGGCCGACGTGCTCGACCTGGCACAGCGCCTCACCGGTGCGGGCACCGACGTGCACCGACCAGCGCCAGCCGGGCTCGTACGTCGCCCGGCCGAGCGTCATCGGGCCGACCCGGTACACCTCGAACCGGCCCTTCTCGAACGTGCGCACCTCGGTTGGCGCGTCCAGGCTCACCAGTGTCAGGTCAGTCACGAGCCGCCCTCGGGCCACGCGCCGATCCCCGACCACCCGTACCACCGCTCGACCCGCACCCAGGCGCTCCACCTGCGCTGGTTGCGGGACGAGAACGGCTCGCCCGTGTACCTGACGGCGAGCCGGTCGATGTCGCGCATGTCGGTATCGGGCTCGAGCGACTCCACCTCGCCCATCACGCTCACCTGCCGGCCCCACTCACCCTCGTCCATCGCCGTCAGCGCCACCCGCGGGTTGAGCCGCATGTACTCGAGCCGGCGGCGCGACTCGTCCATGTTCACCAGGATCCGCCCGCCCTCCCAGTCGTACCAGGTCGCGGCCGTGTGCGGGTATCCGCTCGGCATGATGGTCGCGACGACCGCGATGTTGGGCTGCGCCAGGAACTCGTGGATCGCACGCGGGATGGGAGCCGCCGGCATGCCCGGCAGACTACCGCGAGCCGTGCCCACCGCCCGCAGGCCGTCGTAAGCTCTCCGCATGAGTCAGCCGCCGCTGCTGAGCCGGTGGGACATGATCGTGTTCGGCGCCCTCGAGGCACTCGCGATCGCGCTCGTCGTGTTCGTCCCGGCCGGGTCGCAGTGGTGGGCGTTCCTGGCCGGTGTCGGCGTCCTGGCCGCGGCCGGGGCGGCCTTTCTGCGGCTCGCGCCGGCGGGGCGGCGGATGGCGGCCACGCGGCCGTCCGCAGCGATGACGGCGCCGTGGTGGGTCATTCTCGGAGGCTGCGTCGTCACGATGACGGGCGCGCTCGTCGTCTTCCGCCTGCTCGGCGGCGGAGACTCGTTCGGGTGGATCGCAATCGCGATGGGGATCTGGCTGCCGGTCAGCCGCGCCACCGACCGCTGGTGGACGCTGCGCGCCGACGCGAGCGCGGTCTAGCCACTTCGACGCCGGATCGGACGGCGCCGAACCGTTTCGGGCCGATGTTAGGCTTGGGCATGGCATCCACCGAGAGCCCGGTCGCCGGGGTCGCGGACGAGCTCGAGGCGAAGGCACGTGCGTTCGTGCGGGAACATCGCCTCCCGGGCGTGGCTGCAGGCGTGATCCACGGCGACGATCTCGTGTGGTCGGCCGGCGCGGGGTTCGCAGACGTCGCATCGCGCCGCGCGCCAGACGCCGGCGCCCTCTACCGGATCGCATCGATCACGAAGACGTTCACGGGCACGGCGATCATGCAGCTTCGCGACGAGGGTCGGCTTCACCTCGACGATCCTGCCGTCACGCACGTGCCGGAGCTGCGCGGCGCCGTCAGCCCGTTCGGGGCGATCGAGACCGTGACGATCCGGCGCCTCCTGAGCCACGAGTCGGGGCTGATGGGCGACCCGCCGGGCACCGACTGGTCGCAACCCCTGTACGACGCCAACCCGTCCGCCAACCTCGGGCGGGTCGCCGAGATCGGCACTCGTGTCCCGCCGAACACCCAGCAGAAATACTCGAACATGGGGTATCAGCTCCTCGGAGAAATCGTGGCTCGCGTCTCGGGGGTGCCCTATGCCGACTACGTGCGTGCGCAGATCCTCGGCCCTCTCGGCCTCACGTCGACGGCGTTTCACCCGTTGCCGGACGAGCTCGCAGCGCGCCGAACGACCGGATACGCCCCGCGGGCCTTCAGCGACGACCTCGTGGAGTCGGTGGCTGCGCCTCCAGCCGGTGCCGAGGGCGGCCTGTGGTCGTGCGTCTCCGACCTGGCCCGGTGGGTGTCGTTCCAGCTGCGCGAGGACGGCGGCCCGCGGGCAGGCGCACAGGTGCTCGCGGGCACGACGCTCGCCGAGATGCACAAGCCGCGCTATCTGGGCGATGCTGCGTGGACAGAGGCCTGGTGCATCAGCTGGTACGCCGTGCGCCGCGACGACGTCGTGTGGGTGCAGCACTCCGGCGGGCTGCACGGCTTCATCACCAACGTCTGCTTCGATCCCAGGGAGCGGGTGGGCGCAATCGCGCTCGTGAACGGTCTCGGCGACGCGTCCGACCTCGCGATGGAGCTCGCGGCCCATGCCCGGGGCGCGGTTCGCGCCGCGCCGGCGCCAATCGAGCCTCCCGCGCCGATCCCCGACGCATGGCGGGAGCTGCTCGGCCTCTACGCCGATCCCGCATTCATCACGCTCGTGCGGCTCGAATGGCGCGACGGCAAGCTCACCTTCGTCGAGGCGGAGTCGCCCAACTGGCGGCCTGCGCTCGCTCCAACCGCGCAGCCCGACGCGTTCGTCGTCGAGCCCGGAGTCCGCGAGGCCGGCGAGCCCTGCACCTTCGACCGGCGCGCGGACGGCCGCATCCGGTCGGTCATGCTTGGCTCCGCCCTGCTGCGTCGCCTCGACCCGGTCGAGTAGGCCCCGGAGCCTGGGTACGAGCAGCGTCTCGATGTAGCTCGCGGTGAAGCCCGCGTCGCGATCGAACGGGCGGTTCCCATACGTGCTTCAGGGCCGTACGTGGAGCACAGTGCAACGACGGCCGGAGCGCCGAGGGGTGTTCAACTTGATCGGATAGGCGATGTGGTCTGGCGCGTGGTGTTGCGCCACATCCGCCAGATGGACGGCCCTTTGCCGAGTAGCCGCACCTCTTCGACGATCTCGAACCCGTGTCGCTGGTAGAGCGTCAGGTTTCGCTTGTTGGACGACTCGAGGTACGCCGGGGCCTTCGCGTCGTCGGCTCTCGTCAGGACCTCGTCGAGCAGCGCGCCGCCCATGCCTTCGCCCTGCCGTGAGCCGCGCACGCCGAGGTAACCGAGATACCAATGCGGATCGCTGGGATGCAGCTTCGACAGCTGCATCTGGGTACGCACTGCTCGTACGACGCGACTGGGGCCAAACGACCCGAAGACCGCACGGAGCTGACCGAGATCGAATTGCGGCTGCCAATTCGTGGCGGGGTCGGACCAGAGCGCAGCGCCGGCGTCCTCGTCGGCGAGATAGGCCGGCTTGCCCGCTTGCAAATACGAGGACGACATCGCGGTGAGGAACGAGAGCAGCCGCTGGTCGCGTCGCGGGCTCGCCGGAATCAGCCAGCGGAAGACCGGATCGTCGACGAGTGCGTCCGCCAACGCGCCGCCGAGCACTCTGGCCTCGTCTGGGCGCGCCAGCCGGATCGCCATATCGGGACTCTATCGACGCGATTCGAAAACGCCTTCCGCGGCCCCCGGGACGCAATCGCGGTGTACCGGCGTATCTCCATCGTGACGCGAACACTCACCGGTCTGGCCTTGTTCGTCGGTCTCGTTGCGGTTGCCTGCTCGATCACGGCCACGCCCAGAGAGCCCACTCGGTCGGCGAGCTCATCGAACACCACCACCGCCGGCTCCGCGGTTGCCGGCGGCTCCCAGACGACGCCGGCACATATCGCTGCGCCCCGACCGCTGGTGGCGGTGGTGACGGCAGAAACCGAGCACGCCGTGCTGGCGGTCTCCACACGCACCGGCCACGTGCTGCGGCGGGCGCGTGTCGCCGGTGACCCGACCACCCTCGCGTCGGCTCCCGAAGGGCCGGTGGTCGTGGTCAGCCCCGACGCGGGAGCGGTCACCATCCTCTCCTGGCCGGGGCTCAACCGGCTCGCGGTCCTGCGCGGATTCCGATCCCCGCAGATCGCAGCCGTGACCTCCGACGGCAAGTGGGCGCTGGTGAGCGATGCTGCGACCGGTGACGTTTCCGCGATCGAGCTCGCCGATGATCAGGTCATCGATCGCGTCCACGTCGGCTACGGAGCGCACCACATCGGGGTCAGCCCGAATCAGCGCAGCGCCTGGATCGCACTTGGAGAGACCGCACACACCATCGTCCGCCTCGACCTCCGGGATCCCGGCCACCTGCGGATCGTTGGTCGCATCCGCCCGAGCCAAGCTGCGCACGACCTGGCCTTCGCCCCGAACGGAGCGACCGTCTGGGTGAGCTCCGCGACGGCACCGGACGTGTCCGTCCGCTCCGCCCGCACCGGGCGCCTGCTCGGGACCGTCCCCGCTGGGCCCGCGCCCCAGCATGTGGCATTCAGCCAAGGGCCACCCCCGGCCGCATACATCACCAGCGGCTACGGCTCGACGATCGAGATGGTCAATCCGACGACGCGTCGGGTCACCCGCCGCGCGGCGGTCCCGTACGGCTCGTTCAACCTCTCCACGCTCGACAACCTGGTCGCCACAACGTCACTGCTGAACGGTACGGTGACCATTCTCAGCCGCGATCTGCGCCGACGGCTCGACGCCGCTGTCGCCCCCGCAGCACGCGAGATCGTCCTCCTCCACCAACCGTCCTGACTCGGGCGGCTACCCGGCGACGACGGTCAACGTGCGGGGCAGCTTCGAGAGCACCTCGATGCCCGACTCGGTCATGAGCAGCGTCTCCATGTCGCTCGCGGTGAAGCCCGCGTCGCGATCGAACAGCACGTTCTCGCGGTTCGTCCGAGCGGCCGAGCGCTCGGCCGGCACATCCGGTTCGGCCGTGAGGGACCCGTGTCCTGCGACGAACGACGCTGCGCAGGAAAGCAGCGGCGATGATCGGTCTCAGCGGGCGTTCGGCGCCGCTTCTGGCCTGACAAGCTGCCGGGCGCCAGAAGGGGACGCTTCTCCGAAGATGAACCAGCGCGTTGCATCGAGGCTTGCCGTCCAGCCTTCATCGCGAAGAAGTGACCGCAACTCCTCCGGCTCGTAGAAGACCTCGATGACCTGGAACTCCCTTCCGTCGTGCACGCGGCGGAGCTCCAGATCCAATTCACGCCGGATGACGTTGGGGCCTGGGATCTCGATGCGGTTGTCGATGAGGAAGACCCGACCTCGCGGTGCAAGACAGGACCGCACCAATGACCAGAAGCCCGGGGGGGCATCCCCTTTGGTGCACCTGCCCGCCGGCCGCCCGACGCCCCCAGGGTTGCGTCTGGGCTCACGCGTCGGACGGGTAACTGCAGGACGGGCGCGATACACTCGCCGCCGGGCCACGTGATGATCGACGTCATCTCCAACCACGACGGTGTTCTCATCGTTGACACGCACGCCGGGTTCCTGTGGTTCCGCCCTTCGCTCGGCGGGATCGAGCTTTTCGCCCGAACGTTCCTTCCCGAGGATGAGCCAGGCTCATGCGGCCTCGTCATCCCATCAGCGGCACGAGGATTTGCGCATAAACTCGGCGAGTTCGTGGCACGGCAACGCCAGCCCGTGGGCGCACCGCCCATGCCCCCAGACCTCGCTGGCGGCGGTGTCCAACTCGCGGTCGTTGCGCACCAGATGATTGTCCTCGATGTCCACCGACCAGGCCGCCCGCCGGACGCCCAGTTCTTCCTTGACCTCAACGACCACGGACGCCTCGACGCCGTCGCCAACGCACTCAGCCGAGAGCTTCGTCGCCTCGCCGATCAAGCGGACGCGAGCTCCTGAGTGCACGCTTCACCGCCTTGGGGCCACGCGGTGCAGCGAAGAGGATACCCCCATTAGCCCGGAAACCGCGACCGCGGCACGTGAGAGAGCCAGAAGGAGAAGAACACGACGTCATATGTCCGCAGCGGCTGCCATGTGAATAGGTCGGCAACGAGGTACTCCACATCGGGTCGACCGACGCGCTTGCGGCTCAGCTCCAAGGACTCGGGTGACGAGTCGATGACCGTCAGCTGCCCAGCAGTGCGGGCCAGATGCGCCGTCCACCATCCGGTGCCACCTGCGAGCTCCAAGACGTCACCGGTTGCACCAAACGTCTCGAGTGCCGCCGCCATCTGTGCAACGTCCCGATCCCATTCCGCGACCGGTTCCTGGCCTTGGTCGAACCGGCCGCGCCGCTGCCACCACTCGTCGTACTCGGGCGCACGAGCTTGGTAGTACGCTCGCTGCTCGGCGAGGAGTCCATCGTCGTCCATAGACGGAGTCTCGCACCCGTCGCCCGCCTAACCGACGTTCGGTCAACCAGCGAGCACGGTGAGCGTGCGCGGCCGGCGCGACAACACCTCGATGCCCGACTCGGTCATGAGCAGCGTCTCCATGTAGCTCGCGGTGAAGCCCGCGTCGCGATCGAAGAGCACGTTCTCGTAGTTTGTGACGTAGCCGGGCTCCCAGGTGAACTGCTCGAACGCATCGTTTGCGAGGTACGTGTGCCCGACCCAGTTGGGCGCCATCGCGATCCCGAGCGCGTAGCCCCCCACCCACCACACCTGCTCGCGCGGGAAGCGCGAGTACACGTACTCCTCGGCGACCCGCTGGGCGACGTCCAGCGGATCGCCGGGACGCACGGCCCGGCGCACCTCTTCGACGCTCCCGGCGGTCACGTCCAGGATCGCCCGGGCAGCCTGATGGTCGCGGCCCACGGCGAACGTCCGGCAGACGTCGGCGTGGTAGCGGTTGTGGACGCCGCACGCGTCGACGTACATCACGTCTCCAACCTCGACCGGCCGCCGCGACGGCGGCGCATGGGTGCGACACCACACGCCGGGCCCGGCCGAGACCATCGTGCGGATCGCGGCGCCCTCACCGCCGTGGTCGGCCATCACCGAGTCGAGCCGCGCGGCGATCTGGAGCTCGGTGTGACCCGGCTGGACGTACTCGACGAGATCGCGGAACGCCGCATCGACGATCGCCGCGGCGCGGCGCACGCACTCGACCTCGGCCGGCGACTTCGTGAGCCGGACGCGGTCGACGATCCAATCGCCGTCGACGACGTGGCCTCCGAGCTCTCCGATCCGCGCGGCGAGGGCGTCCACGAGCGGCGCGCCCGGCGCCTGCGACCAGCGCTCGAGCCCGATCGCGCCGTCGAGCCAGCCGCGGTCGCGAAACGCGGCCGCGATCGTGTCGAGGACGTCCTCGTACCGGTAGAACACCGCGTCGTCGCAGTGGGCCGTCGCGCGCACGAGCGTCTCGTGGCGCTCGTAGTCAAGGAACACGAGCCGCTCGTCGCCGGCGCTTATCACCACGCCCACGGGGGCCCGGGGCGGATACCACACCGACTCGAACCCGGTCAGGTAGCACAGGTTGGGCGGGCTCGTCACGAACAACACGTCGACGCCGCGCTCGCGCATGCGCTCGCGGACGCGGCGCGCGCGGCCGCGATATTCCTCGGGCGGGAACGGGAGCGCGCCGTGCATCGGCACGATCGTATGCGAGCGCGCCGCCGGCGTCGTACGCTGCCATCGGAAAGGCGAATCGTGACGGCGAAGGTGCTGATCGTGGACGACGATGGGCCGGTGCGGCGGACGCTCGCGCGCACGCTCGGCGCCGAGGGCTACGACACCGTGCTCGCGGCCGACGGCGGCGCCGCGCTGGCCGAGGTCGAGCGCGACCCGCCGGACGCGATCGTGCTCGACGCGATCATGCCCGGCGTGGACGGCCTCGCCGTCGCCCGGCGGCTGCGGGCCAAGGGCCTCTCGGTACCGATCCTGATGCTGACGGCGCGCGACGCCGTCTCCGACCGCGTGGCCGGTCTCGACGCCGGCGCCGACGACTACCTCGTGAAGCCGTTTGCGACCGAGGAGCTGCTCGCCCGGGTGCGGGCGCTCCTGCGCCGCGGGGTCGAGACCCCTGTGCTCTCGTTCGCGGACATCGCCCTCGACACCGGCGCCCGCGTCGTCGTGCGCGGCGGCCGCAGCATCGACCTGACGCAGCGCGAGGCGGCGCTGCTCGAGCTCCTGCTGCGCCGCCCCGGCAAGGTGCTCTCGCGGCGGACGGCGATGACGACCGTCTGGAGCGACGGCTCGGCGAGCACCGAGAACGTGGTCGATCGCTACGTCGCCTACCTCCGCCGCAAGCTCGGCGATCCTCCCCTGATTCACACCGTCCGGGGCGCGGGCTTCGTGCTGCGGCGGTGACCCGCCGTGTGGGCACCCGCGCGCCGCGCCTGCGCACCCGCGTGGTCGCCGCCGCGGCCGTCTCGATCGTCGCCGCCGTCGTCGTGCTGGGCGCGGCGGTGCAGGTGCTGCTCGCCCGCCACCTGCACGAGGGACTCGACGCCACGCTGCGCGACCGCGCCGCCCAGGTCGCCCAGCTGGCGGCGACCGCACCGGCCCTGCTGACGTCGCCGACCGTGCTCGGCTCGTCGGTGGAGTCGCGCCAGATCGACGTCGAGGTGGTCGACCGGCACGGCACGCGGATGGCCGGGGCGACCCTGCCGGTGGGACCGCTCGCGGGTCGCGTGATCGCAAGCGGCCGCGCCGGCTATGCCGCCGGCACGCTCGCGGGCCACCCGATCCGGATCTACGTCGCCCCGCTGGCGGCGCTCGGCGGCCCCGCGTCGGGCGGCGCCGTGATCGTGGCGTCGACCACCGACGAGATTGACTCGACGCTGCGCGAGTCGCGCACGCTGATCGTCGCCTCGGCGCTGGCCGCCGCGCTGCTCGTCGTGCCGATCGCCTTCGTGCTGACGGGCCGGGCGCTGCGGCCGCTCGCCGCGCTCGCCAAGGACGCCGAGGTGATCGAGCACCGCGGCGACCCCGCGCTCCGGCTGCCGGGAGGCGGCGGCGACGACCGCACGCCGGACGAGGTCGCGCGCCTGCGCGACACCCTGAACCGCATGCTCACCGCCCTCGAGCGCTCGCGCGAGGGCGAGCGCCGCTTCATCGCCGACGCCTCCCACGAGCTGCGAAACCCGCTCGCGGCGCTGCGCGGGAACGCCGAGTACCTTGCCCGCCACGGCGCCGACAGCGAGGCGCTCGACGACCTGCGCGAGGACGCGGAGCGGCTGAGCCGCCTGGTCGACGAGCTCCTGCGCCTCGCCCACGAGGACGCGGCCGACCTACCGCAGGACGCGGTGCGCCTGGACGAGCTCGCGCTGCGGGCGGCCGACGGCCGTGTCACGGCCCACGTCGACGACCCGGGGGTCGTGCGCGGCGACGCGGCGGCGCTCGAGCGCGCGCTCCGCAACCTGATCGAGAATGCGCTGCGCCACGGCCCCGCGGACGGCCCGGTGGACGTGGCGGTGCAGCGGCGCGGCGACGAGGTGCGCCTCACCGTCACGGACACCGGCGCCGGCATCCCGCCCCAGCTGGTCGCGGCCGCCACGACCCGCTTCTGGCGCGGCGAGGATGCCCGCTCGCAGCCCGGGTCGGGCCTCGGTCTCGCCCTCGTCCGGGCCACGGCCGAGCGCCACGGCGGCCGCCTCGAGATCGACGGCGCCCGCTTCGCGCTCGTCCTTCCCGCTCTCACACGCCTTTCAGGCGACGACGGTAGAACTCAGGCCGACGAACCTGAAGGGGCTTGAACCATGAACATCCTGCGCCGCGCATCGACTCGCCAACTACTCATCGCCACGATCGCCGTGATCGTGATCGCGGCCGGAAGCGCCGTCGCGTTCGCGGGCGGCAGCGGCCCCAAGCCGCCGCCGCGCTCGCTGGCCGCGGCCATCCACCAGGCGGCGCTGGCCAAGCCCGTGCAGGGCGTGACCGCGCGCGTGCAGTTCACCGACCACCTGATCCCGTCCGGCTCGCTCGGTTCGGGCTCGCCGCTCATCACCGGCGCCACCGGTCGTGTCTGGGCCGGAAACGGCAAGCTGCGGCTCGAGCTGCAGTCCTCGGCCGGCGACACCGAGATCTTCTTCGACGGCTCGAGGGTCACGGTCTACGACGTCGCCAAGGGCACCGCCTACACGCTGGTCGTGCCGCAGCATCGGCATGGCGGCGCGAGCGACCACGCCCACCACGCGGTGCCGAGCGTCGCCGAGATCCGCAAGGGTCTCGCCCAGCTGTCGCAACACGTCGACCTGAGCGGCGCGATCGCCGGCGACATCGCCGGGCAGCCGAGCTACACGGTGCGCGTCTCGCCGCGCCACAGCGGCGGGCTGCTCGGATCGGTGCAGCTGGCGTGGGACGCAACCCACGGCGTGCCGCTGCGGTTCGCGGTCTACAGCCGCACCGACTCCTCGCCGGTGCTCGCGCTGAGCGTCACCGACATCAGCTTCGGCGCCGTGCCCGCGTCCGACCTGGCCGTGTCGCTGGCGCCGGGGACGAAGGTCGTCCCGGTGCACATGCCCTCCCACCCGGCGCATCCCGCCGGGATGAAGAGCAGCGCCCACCACGCGCAGATCACCGGCGTCACCGCCGTCGCCCGCGCGCTGCCGTTCCGGCTGAGCGCACCGGCGACCGTCGTCGGGCTGCCGCGGCAGTCGGTACGCCTGGTCGACTGGTCGGGCTCGCGGGCCGCGATGGCCGTCTACGGCCGCGGCCTCGGCGCGCTCGTCGTGCTCGAGCAGCCGGCGACGCCGACGGCCAAGCACTCGCCGCTCGGCTCGCTGCCGGGCGTCTCGATCCGCGGCGCATCCGGGCACGAGCTCGACACGGCCCTCGGGACGATGATCCAGTTCGACCGCGCCGGCGTGCGCTACACCGTGATCGGATCCCTGCCGCCCGCGGCGGCCGAGGCAGCGGCCCGCGCGATCGGCTGACGTGACGGCGGAGTCCTCTGCGTCCGCGCGCCACGACCGCCCGGTCGAGGCGCGCGGACTCGTGAAGCGCTACGGCGGCCTGGTCGCGGTCGACAACGTCGACCTGACGGTCGAGCGTGGCGACGTCTACGGCTACCTCGGCCCCAACGGCGCCGGCAAGACCACGTCGCTGCGCATGCTCCTCGGCCTGATCCGCCCAACCGCGGGCACGGCGCACCTGTTCGGCCGCGATCCGGTCGTGCTCGGCCGGCGAGCGCTTCAGGGCGTCGCCGGCTTCGTCGAGGCGCCGCAGTTCTACCCGTATCTGACCGGCCGCAAGAACCTCGAGCTGTGCGCCGCCTACGACGGCGGCGACGCCCGCACGCTCGTGGGCGAGATGCTCGCCACGGTCGATCTGGCCGACCGCGGGGGCGACCGCGTGGGCAACTACTCCCACGGCATGAAGCAGCGGCTCGGGATCGCCGCAGCGCTCATCCGCCGGCCGCAGCTGCTACTGCTCGACGAGCCGAACACCGGCCTTGACCCCGCGGGCATGCGCGACATGAAGACGCTCGTGCGCCGGCTCTCCTCCGAGGGCATCACGGTGATGCTCTCGAGCCACCAGATGACCGACGTCGAGGAGCTCTGCAATCGGGTCGCGATCATCAACCGCGGCCGCATCCTCTACGAGGGCCCGGTCGGCGACCTGAAGCAGTCGCTCGGCACCTGGTACCGACTGCGCACCGCCGACATCGCGGGCGCGCGCACGGTGGCCGAGGGCCTCGACCTGAGCGACCTGACGGTCGAGGGCGACGAGCTGCGCTTCAGCGGCGACGAGGCCGCGGTCGAGGGGTTCATGATTGCGCTCGGGCGCAAGGGCATCGGCGTGCGCGCGCTCGTCCCCCAGCAGGCGACGCTCGAGCAGGTGTTCTTCGAGCTGACCGAGTCCGACGGCGGGGCCGTGCCCGAGCCGGCCCCGAGCCTCGAGGCGGTGGGCTGAGCTCGTGCCGACGTTCCTGACCGCCTACCGGTGGGAGCTGCGCAAGCTCGTGTCGCAGAAGCGCACGTACCTCGGCCTCGGGGCGGCGATGGCGGTGCCGCTGATCTTCGTGGCGGCGCTCTCGCTCCAGAGCGGGTCGCCGAACGATGTTGCGTTCGGCAAGTACGTGCGCGAGTCGGGCCTCGCGATCCCGCTGGTGCTGCTGCTGTTCGCGTCGGTGTGGCTCTTCCCGCTCGTGACGGCGCTCGTGGCGGGCGACATCATCGCCTCCGAGCACCACAACGGCACGCTCAAGACGATCTTCACCCGCTCGCTCGATCGCGGCCAGATCTTCGTCGGCAAGCTGCTCGCCGCCACCACGTACGCGCTGCTCGCGCTCGTCCTCATGGGTGGCGTCGCGCTGATCGCGGGCACGCTCAAGTCGGGCTTCCACCCGCTCATCAGCCTGTCCGGCACACATGTCTCGGCCGGCCATGGGCTGCTGCTCGTGCTGGCGAGCTTCGCGGTGTACCTCATGCCCACCGTCGCTGTCGTCTGCATCGGGCTCTTCCTCTCCGCCGTCACCCGCAACAGTGCCGCAGCCGTGGTGGGGACGCTGATGACGGCGCTGCTGATGCAGCTGATCGGCATCCTGCCGGGCCTCGGCGGCCTCGAGCCGTATCTGCTGACGACCCAGTTCCAGAGCTGGCAGGGATTCTTCCAGGTGCCGACCGACTGGCTTCCGATCGGGCGGGCCGCCTGGGTATGCGCGATCTACGCCGTGCCGATGGGCGTCGCCGCGTACCTGATCTTCCTGCGCCGAGATGTCGCCGGCGGCTAGCTCCGGCCTAGATGATTGATTCCACGCCCCCGCGCGCCTGGCCGCGTGGGCGGTGATGGGTCTGTTTGGGGCGTTGTTGGCGCTGCGGCTGCGAACCGTCGCATCGCTGCGTCCTCGGTCGCGCCCATAGTTCGCCCACTATGCACGCTCCCTGCGTCCTTGCGCTGCTCGGTTCGCAGCCGCCCAGGACATCACGGGGGCGTGGAATCAACCATCTAGCGGTTCACGGCTGACATGTCGGCGTAACGCGCACCCGCCGCGGCACCGTGCTCCTCCAGGCGGGCGATGTCCGCCGCCGTCAGGTCGACGTCGAGCGCCGCGACGTTCTGCTCGAGATAGCTGCGGCGCTTCGTGCCCGGAATCGGCACAACGTCGTCGCCCTGGGCGTGCACCCACGCGAGCGCGATCTGGGCGAGCGTCGCCCCCTTCTCGGCCGCGACGGTCTCGATCCGCTCGACGATGGCCAGGTTGGCGTTCAGGTTCTCGCCCTGGAAGCGCGGCTGCCCGTGCCGGAAGTCGCCCTCCTCGAGCTCGGCGAGCGAACGGAACGAGCCCGTCAGGAAGCCGCGACCGAGCGGGCTGTAGGGAACGAAGCCGATGCCGAGCTCGCGCAGCGTCGGCAGGATCTCGGCCTCGGGGGCGCGCTCGAACAGCGAGTACTCGGTCTGGAGCGCCGCGATCGGGTGCACCGCGTGCGCCCGCCGAATCGTCTCCGGCGCGGCCTCGGAGAGGCCGAGGTGGCGCACCTTGCCGGCGGTGACGAGCTCGGCCATCGCGCCGACCGTCTCCTCGATCGGCACCGTGGGGTCGACGCGGTGCTGATAGTAGAGGTCGATGTGGTCGACGCCGAGCCGCGCGAGCGAGTCCTCGCAGCGGGCCTTCACGTAGTCGGGCCGGCCGCTCACGCCGCGCACCGACGGGTCGGCCGGATCACGCACGATCCCGAACTTCGTCGCCAGCACCACCTGGTCGCGCCTGTCCGCGATCGCGCGCCCGACCAGCCGCTCGTTCGTGTGCGGCCCGTAGATGTCGGCCGTGTCGAGCAGCGTCACGCCCAACTCGAGCGCGCGGTGGATCGTCGCGATCGACTCCGCGTCATCTCCCTCGCCGTAGAACTCCGACATTCCCATGCATCCCAGGCCCTGCCGCGAGACGGTCAGGCCCTGCGAGCCAAGCACGACGTGTTGCATCGTCCGCTCCTCTCCCGTGTGACGGGCGAAGGGTACCCGCGCGTTGCCGTGGCGCGTTCGATGGCGTACGCTCGTGGTGTGACCCGAAGGCACATGGCAGCGTGCTCCGCGCTCGTCGCGGTGCTCGCGGTCGGCCTCGCGGGGTTCTTCCTGTGGCCGCGCCAGGACGCGGTCGCGGCGGTGCCGTACTCCGTCGACGTCGGGTGCATGCACTTCGACGCGAAGACCGGCCGCGTGCCGATCACGCTGACGGTGACCAACCAACTCTCGGCTCCGCTGCGGTTCCGGGGCCATATCATCGTCGCGATACGGCGTATCCAGGCCGGCGGCAGCCCGGCGCACAACTGGGTCAGGTACCGGTACGTGCATGCCAGGACGCCGCTCCTGACGATCCCGCCCGGCGACGCGATCACGTGGTCGACGGTGAAAGGCCCGGTGCTCCTGCACGGCCGCACCGCGCACCTCGAGGTCGGCGGCTGCACGTTCTACGCCGATCCTCCCCGCGACCGGTAGGGGCGCCGCGGAGCAGGGCGGCCGGTAAACGGCGGGCCGATGGGACGGGCCGATGGGCGCCGGCTCGCCGCCCCGCCCTCGCGAGAGCGGAGCGGCGAGCTGCGGACGCCCCCGGGGGCTACGCCGCCGGCTTGATGTTCTGGTTCACGCGGAACCGGTTCTGCGGGTCATACGCAGCCTTGATCCGCGCCAGCCGGTCGTAGTTGCCCTGGTAGGTGGCCTTCACCCGCTCCTGGCCCTCGTCCATCATGAAGTTGACGTAGGCGCCGCCTGCCGAGAAGGGATGCGTGGCGGTCCAGTAGTCCTTCGTCCACGCGGTGATGCTCTCGGCGTTGGCGGGATCCGGGTCGACGCCCACGATCACCTCGGCGAAGGTGACGTCGCGGTAGCTGAACGGCGTGTCCCCGGAGGCGACGTCGTGCACCGCACCGTCGATCGGGTAGAGGTGCATCGTCGACTGACCCGAGGGCATCTGCGGCCCCCACTCGGTGTGCGCCGCGATCGCCTGATCGGAGAGCGTGCGGAAGAAGTCCGCCCGCCAGTACCACTGGTGCCCCGTCGGGTAGAGGCCGTCGAACGCCCCCTGGATGCCGGGGAACGGCACCGGCCCCGCCCCGTGCATGAGCGGAGTGCCGACCGCGAGCATCGGCGCCATCGCCGCCGCCGCCCGCTCCTCGGAGCCGAGGTGGCACCACACGATGCCGCACACCTGGCGGCCGTGCAGCTCCTCGGGGAAGGGCGCGACGGGCGGCACGGACGTGAACAGGAAGAACCCGTTCAGGTCGCGATCCGCTGCGGGCAGGAACTCGCGGTATGTCCGCAGCACCTCGGCCGCCTGGTCGATCGGCCAGAACGTCGGCCCGGCGATGACGGTGCTCACCGGATGCAGCCGGAACGTGAACGCCGTGACGACACCGAAGTTGCCGCCGCCGCCGCGGATCGCCCAGAAGAGATCCGGGTTCTCCTTGGCGCTCGCGCGCGCCCGCGAGCCGTCTGCCAGGACGAGCTCTGCCTCGAGCAGGTTGTCGATTGTGAGGCCGTGCTTGCGGGCGAGGTGCCCGATCCCGCCACCGAGCGTCAGCCCGCCGACGCCCGTCGTGCTGATGACGCCGCTCGGCGTCGCCAGCCCGGCCGCGTGCGTCGCCCGGTCGACCTCGCCCCACGTTGCGCCGCCCTCGACCCGCACCGTGCGCGCGTCGGCGTCGACGCTGATGCCCCGCATCGGGCCGAGGTCGATCACCACGCCGTCGTCGACGACGCCGAGGCCGGCGCCGTTGTGGCCGCCGCCGCGGACGGCGACGAGCGCCCCGTGGCGCTCGGCGAATGCGATCGCCGAGGCGACGTCGTCGGGCGACTTGCAGCGGGCGATCAGCGCCGGGCGCCGGTCGATCATCGCGTTGTACACCTTGCGCGCGTCGTCATACCGAGCGTCGCCCGGTCCGATGAGCTCGCCGGTGAAGCCGCGCAGCTCGCGCTCGGCCGTGTCTGCCAGTGATGCTGTGGTTGCCACTCGGATCTCCTTTTCCGTGAAATTCCCCTCTGGCGGCAGAGGGTACGACCGGCCCGGGCGGCGCGCATGACCCGGATTGACCCACACTCGACGCGCGACCCCGGCGCGTGGCATGATCAGATCTGACTATGGCGACGCTCGACCCTGCAGCCGAGCTGCCCGGATCGCTGCGCCTGACCCCCTCGTTCCCGTTCGTCGGCAGGCCGCGGGAGCTGGCGCTATTGCGATCGCTGCTGCCGCGTGCCGGCGGCGAGGGGCGGCGCGTGGCCCTGCTCGGCGGCGAGGCGGGATCGGGCAAGAGCCGGCTCGTGCGCGAGTTCGCCCATGAGGCCGCCGCCGAGGGCGTGCTCGTGCTCTACGGGGCGTGCGACGCCGTCGTGCGCATCCCCTACCAGCCGATCGCCGAGGCGCTCGCGCACCTCGTGCGCATCTCCGACCCCGAGCAGCTGCGGGAAGACCTCGGCGCCGGCGGGGGCGAGCTCACCCGCCTGATCCCCGACCTGGCCGGCCGCGTCGGGCCGCTGCCCGATCCAGTGGTCGGCGATCAGGACACCGAGCGCCATCGCCTCCACAACGCCGTCGCCGAGCTGCTCGTGAACGCCTCGCGCCGGCGGCCGCTCCTGGTCGTGCTCGAGGACGCGCACTGGTCGGACACGCCGACGCTGCTCCTGCTGCGCCACCTGTCCCGCGCGGCGGCCGACGCCCGCATGCTGCTCGTGGCCACGTTCCGCGACCTCGAGGCCGACATGCCGTCCGAGCTCTCGTCGGCGCTCATCGACCTGCGCCGCACCGAGGGCGTGGTGCCGCTGCGGCTGCAGGGGCTGACGACGGTCGAGATCAGCGAGCTCGTCGAGCGGGCGGCCGACGGCGACCTCGGCCCCGAGCTGCCGGCGCTCGCCGAGGCGATCCACGACCTCACCCAGGGCAACGCCTTCCTCGTGATCGAGCTGTGGCGGGCGCTCATCGAGACAGGCGCGCTCGTCATCGTCGACGGCCAGGCCCGGCTGACACGGTCTCCGGCCGAGCTCGGCAGCCCCGATGCTGTGCGCGAGGTCGTGAGCCAGCGCCTGGCCCGCCTCGACGCGGTCACGACGGACGTGCTCGAGCTCGCCGCCGTGGTCGGGCCCGACTTCGACCTGACGGTGCTCGCGGGGGGCGCCGGAAGCGACGAAGCCGCGCTGCTGGGCGCCGTCGACCTCGCCCTGCGCAGCGGCATGGTGGCCGCAGTCCCCGAGCGGCCGTTCGGCTACTGCTTCGCGCATGAGCTGGTGCGCCGGGCGCTGTACGACCGCCTGACCGCGTCGCGCCGGGCCGAGCTCCACCTGCGCGCGGGCGAGGCGATCGAGGCCGCCTCGCCGAAGCCGTCGGCGCGCACGCTCGCCGACCTGGCCCGCCATTTCACCGCGGCCGCTCCGCTCGGCAACGCGGAGCGCGCGGTCGCCTACAACCTGCGCGCGGCCGACGCGGCGACGGCGGCGCTCGCGTTCGACGAGTCCGTGGAGCTCCTGCGCACGGCGCTGCGGCTCGGTGTCCCCGACCGCGTCCGCGAGGCCGAGATCGAGCTCGCGATCGGGAACGCCTGCTACCGCGGCGGGCGTGGCTCCGAGGCGCTCACGGCCTACCGGGCGTCGACCGACATCGCCCGCGACCTCGGCGACGGCGAGCTCTTCGCCCGCGCCGCCGTGGGGTTCGAGAACGCGTGCTGGCGCATGGCGGCGGTGGATGCGGGCGCGCTGCAGCTGCTCAACCAGGCCGTGGGCATGCTGGGCGCCGAGGACTCCTCGCTGCGGGTGATGGTGCTGAGCGGCCTGGCCCGCGCGTGCGCGTTCCTCGGCGACCACGCGAGCAGCGCCGCCCTGCGGGGGGCGGCGATCGCGATGGCGCGGCGGCTGAACGACCGCCCGGCGCTCGCCACCGTGCTGATGCGCGCGTACTGGGCGCGCGGCACCACCGGCCTCGACGAGATCCTGGCGATGCTGACCGAGTCGCGCGACATCGCCGGCGCGATCGGCGACATCGAGCTTCAGGCCGAGGCGATGGAGTGGCGCATCTCGGCGATGATCGCGCTCGGCGACCTCGAGTCCGCGCGCGCGGAGCTCGCGGAGGTGTACGAGATGGCGAGCCGGGTCGGCCAGCCCTTCATCATCCACGTGGCCGAGCACTACCACTCCGCGATCGCGCTCTGCGACGGCCGCCTGGCCGAGGCCGAGACCACAGCCGAGCGCTCGTTCGAATGGGGGCGGCTGCTGACCGGGCGCGACCCGTCCGGCTCGCACGGCGTGCAGATGTTCGGCATCCGCCGCGAGCAGGGCCGCCTGGCCGAGCTCGCCCCGGTGATCCGGATCCTCGCGGGTGGCGGCCGCGGCGACGGCGCGTGGGGCCCGGGGATCGCGGCGATGCTCGCCGAGCTGGGGATGGACGACGAGGCCCGCCGCGAGCTCGACCGCCTGCGCGGGCGCGGGCTCTCCGAGCTGCGTGCCGGCCTGTGGCTGGCCGCGCTCACCTACCTCGCCGATGCCTGCACGCTCGTCGGCGATGCGCGCATGGCCGATGCGCTCTACCCCGAGCTCGCGGCGCATGCGGGCGGGATCGTCACGGTCGGTCACGGCGTGGCCTGCTACGGGTCGGCCGATCGCTACCTGGGCATGGTCGCCGCGGCCGGCGGCGAGCGCGATCTCGCCCGCTCGCACCTCGAGGTCGCCCTTGCGGTCGAGAGCGGGATGGGCGCGTGGACGTGGCTCGCCCACACGCAGTACCACCTCGGCCGGCTCCTGCGCTCGGGTGGCGACGGCGACGATCGCGAGCGATCCGACGACCTGCTGCGGCAGGCGGCGACGCTCGCGGAGCGGATTGGGATGCCGACGCTGCTCGGCCGGATCGCGGCGCTGGGAGGCCCGATGCGGCGCCCGGTGACCGCAGCCGACGGGCTCTCGCCGCGCGAGCTCCAGATCCTGCGGCTCGTCTCCCAGGGCATGTCGAACCGCGACATCGGCCGCGAGCTCACCGTCTCGGAGCACACCGCGGCCAACCACGTGCGCAGCATCCTGCGCAAGACCGGCAGCGCCAACCGCACCGAGGCCGCCGCCTACGCCCACCGCCGCGGCCTTTCGGGCAACCCGCGCTCGGGGTAGCATCCCGGCATGCCGCTCTATCTGATCGAACGCAGCTTCGCCGAGCAGCTCGAGCTCACCGACGACGTCGTCCGCCTGATCGAGGACGTGAACGCCGACGAGGGCGTGCGGTGGCTGTTCTCGTTCCTCTCCGCCGACCGCCGCCGCTCCTACTGCCTGTACGAGGCGCCGTCGGCCGATGAGATCATGGTCGCCGCCAGGCGCGCGAACGTGCCGGTGAACGAGATCGTCGAGGTCGACCGCTTCGTCCCCGAGGTCACCAGATGAGCGCGATGTGGCGCAGGTCGCATCGCGGCTCATAGCCGATCGCGGCGTAGATGCGGTTGGAGGTCGGGTTGGCGAGGTCGGCGAGCAGCGAGCACCAGCGCTGACCGGCGTCGAGCTCGCGCTGGGAGAGCGCGGCCACGACCGCGCTCGCATACCCGCGGCGCCGTAGCTCCGGCGGCGTGTAGACAAGGCCGATCGACGATGACCACGGCGTGCGCCGGGTCACGACCGCCATCGAGACGAGAGCTCCGTCGTGCTCCCAGACGGCCAGGTCGTTTGCCCGGGTGGTGCGCGTGACAACCCTGGCCGCATCGGCGGACGCCGTCGGCTCGTCGATGTCCGCGCCGAAGGCGACGAGCCAGGGCTCGAGCACATCGCCGTCGGCCGCCGTCGCCATGCGGAAGCGGCCGGCCGGCGCGGGCGGCGGCCGCACCGCCACGAGTTCGAACGCGCGCACGTCGCGGCGCACCTCGGCGCGTGCGCCCGCGATCTCGCAGAATGCGCGCGCGAAGGGCTCGCTCACCCGCCGCGCGCCGTTCACGCCCGGCGGCCGTCGGCCGCTCGCGAGCATGGCGGCGGCGAGGTCGCGGAACCCGATCTCCTCGGTGGCCGTGAACCCGACGACGAGCGCCGGAAGGGCACCGGTCATCGTGACGAGGACGGCCGGCTCGCCATCGCGCCTGCCGACCAGGAGGTCGACCTCTGCGCCCCACGCGTGCGGCTCTCCGGTCAGGCGGCGCAGGATGCCGAACGCGACCTCGCCCTCGGCACCGGACGCCCGCAGCGGCTCGCTGACGAGCTCCAGGGCAGCATTCGCGTCGTTCACGCGCACGACCTCCACCACGCCGGAGTATCGCTCCGGTTGCACGCCGAACGCGCGATGATGCCGCCATGACCGGACCCTGGGACGAACGCGCCGAGGCCTACCGGACGAGCCCGACGCACCGCGAGGGAGCAGACCTCGACGCCCTGGTGCAGTGGTGCGACCCGGGTGCCGGCGTCGAGGCGCTCGACGTCGCGACCGGAGGCGGCCACGTCGCGCGCCGGCTGGCGGAGGCGGGCTGCGAGGTGACGACGTGCGACGCCGCGGCGGGCATGCGGCCCGACGTCGTCTGCCCGGCCGAGGCGCTCGCGTTCGCGGACTCGAGCTTCGATGTGGTCGCCTGCCGGATCGCCGCGCACCACTTCACCGACGTCGCCGCCGCGGTGCGCGAGATGGCCCGCGTCACCCGGCGGCTGGTCGTGATCGAGGACACGCTCTACGCCGACGAGCGGGTCGAGGAGGCCGAGCGGCTCCGCGACCCCACCCACGTGCGCTCCTACACCGACGCCGAGTGGCGCGACTTCCTGACCGCGGCCGGCTGCACGGTCGAGCGGGCCGGGCGGTTCCCGAAGCGCCACCCGGTCGAGCCGTGGCTGGCACGGGTGGGATGCGCCGGGGCGACCGCCGAGCGGGTGCGCACGCTCCTCGCCGACCGTATGGACGAGGGTGGCGCGGTGTGGCTCGACACGAAGATCCTGCTGCGCGCCCGCGCCGGCTGAGCGGGACGGCGCTGGCAACGGCGGTCACACGTGGACGACCGTCCGCACGTTCGCCGGCAGCCGCCGTCAGGCGGTGCGCTCGAGCAGCCGCCGGATGGCACCCTTGGCGTCGTCCACGATCGGCTCGCCGTGGTCGAGGCAGAGCACCGTGAACGGCAGGTCGAGCAGGCGCTCGACGCTGCGCCTGGTCTCGTCCGGGTCCTCGTGGAACTGCGGCGGGACGAAGTCGAGCTCGCCGCCGGCCTGCCGCCCGAGCAGGTCCGAGCAGATGAGCACGCCGTCGCCCGCGGGGTGCTCGCGCAGGAAGCTGAAATGGACGCGCTCCGGGCCCGGCGTGTGCACGGCGCGCAGGCCACCCGGCAGGCTGTCCCCGGCCTCGTAGCGGTGGTCGGGCTCGGCATCCATCGGCACCGTGCCCACGGGCGCCCACACCGGGGCGCCGAACTCGGCACGGTAGCGCCAGGCGGCACGCTGGTGGCACTTCGCCGTGAGGCAGATCGCCGTCGGGCGCGGCAGCTCGGCGAGCGCCGCAGGTGCGAGCCGGACCGGGTCGACGAGCACGGCGCCGTCGCCGTCGGCGACCGCCTGCGAGCTCGACGTCGCCCCGCCGATCGCCCGATTGGAGATACGCCAGTGCCACACTCCTGCAACGACCCGCTCACACCGCGGGGCGATCTCGGCCGGCTCGCTCATCGCTCTCCTCCCCGCCCGGGCGTATGTGACCCAGGCCACAATCCGAATGCGATCCGGGATGGTATCCCCACCCGTCCCCCGGCGCTGTCAGCGCCGGACGAACCCTAGGAGGGGGGTATCGTGATGCACCGCTCGAGATGGCTCAAAGGCCGTCGGCTGTGGGCTGCGGCACCGCTGGCACTGGTTGCCGCGCTGGCCGTCCCAACCGCCGCGCTGGCGCACAACGGATACCGGCAGACCAACCTCGTGTCCGATCAGCCCGGCATGGCGCAGATCATGGACCCGAATCTCGTGAACGCCTGGGGGCTCGCCGCCGGGCCGACGACGCCGCTCTGGGTCGCCGACAACGGCCCGAGTCTCGCCACCATCTACCCGGGCGCGGCCGGCGGCATGCCGATCTCGATCGCGCCGCTCGTCGTGACCGTCCCGGCCCAGGATCCGACCGGCCAGGTGTTCAACGGCACGATGGGATTCACGCAGGACGTCGGCGGGACGCCGACGCCGTCGCTCTTCATCCTCGATACCGAGACCGGCTCGATCGCCGCCTGGGCACCGGGGACGACGACCGCCGCAACCGAGTGGACGACGCCGGGCGCGATCTTCAAGGGGCTCGCCCTGGCGCGCGTGCACGGGCACGGCCCGCGGCTGTTCGCCGCTGACTTCGGCAACAACGCGGTGGACGTCTTCTCAAACACGTTCCATCCCGTGAACACGCACGGCGGCTTCACCGACCCGAACATGCCGCACGACTTCGCGCCGTTCGGCATCCAGGCCATCGGCGGCAAGCTGTACGTCAGCTATGCCGAGCAGGGACCGCCACCGGACGAGATCGACGCCGCCCACCTGGGCTACGTCGACGTGTACTGGCCCAACGGCCACCTGATCCGCCGGCTGGTCAGCCGCGGCGCGCTCAACGCGCCGTGGGGGCTCGCCCAGGCGCCGCGCCACTTCGGCGCCTTCAGCGGCGCGCTCCTGGTCGGCAACTTCGGTGACGGGCGCATCCACGCCTACAACATCCACACCGGTCACATGCTGGGGACGCTACGGCGCGCCCACGGCGGCCCGGTCGTCATCGACGGGCTGTGGGGCCTGCGCTTCGGCAACGGCGTCACAGGCGCCCGCAACGCGCTGCTCTTCAGCGCGGGCCCGGACGGCGAGGCGCACGGCCTGCTGGGCGAGCTGCGGCACGCTCGCTAGGGGCACTCGTGCAGCTCGAATGGGGCGGATCGCCCGCGCACCGCGCGGGCGATCCGCCCCTCGCGCATCTGGCATGCGCGGTCAGTGGCGCGTGCGCTCGAGCAGCGGGCCGGCGGCCCGGTGAAATGCGTTCAGCGCGGCGGGGATGTCGGCGGCCGCGCCGGTGAGGTGATACACGGCGACGTCGATGACCAGCGCGGCGTCGTCGTTGTGCGCGCCGATCTCGGTGGCGGCGTCGAATCCAAACACGCGCGCGCCGACATCGAGGGCGGCGATGCACTCCGTGTATGCCGCCGGATCGACGGCACCGGCGGGATCGGCGTGATCGACGGCCGCGCAGAGCGACCCGGCGCACGGCACGTGCCTGCGGGCTGCGCGCAGGGCGCGCACGGCCGCGGCCGTGTGCGCGGTGGGAGCGACGGAGAGCTGCAGCGCGGAGTTCACCCGTAAAGCGTACGGGCCGACGCAGTCGTCCTCAAGCCTCCCGGCGGCTGCATGCTGGAAGTTTCTGTCAATCCGCCGGCGCCGCGCGCATCCCCGCCGCCATCGCCGCGACCATCCAGCCGTAGCTGCGGTCGCGGTCAAGATCGATGCCGAACCCGCCCAGGCGCTCGAGCTCGACGAACCCGTGCAGGGCGCTTCGCACCGTGCGGGCGGCGTGGATCGCGGCATCGCCCTGCAGGCCGTAGCCGGCGAGCACCGCGAGCACGGGCTGCAGCAGCCGCGTCGCGGCGTCGGCGAGCTCGGCGTCGCCCGGGGCGGGCGCGCGCTGGAAGGCGCGGTAGAGGCCGGGCCGCTCATGCGCGTAGGCCCGGTAGGCCGCCGCGACCGCGGCCAGCGCATCGTCTCCGGCCCGCCCGACCGCCGCGTCGCGCAGCCGCTCGCCCATCTCCTCCACACCGCGTAGCGCGAGGTCGCGGCGCAGCCCGGGCAGCCCGGCGACGTGGTTATAGAGCGACGGCGGACGCACCTCGAGCTCGGCGGCGACGGCGCCCAGGGTGAGCGCGTCGTACCCGCGCTCGTCGGCCAGCCGGGCGGCGGCCTCACAGACCGCCGCGCGCGAGAGCCCGCGCCGGGCCACCTACCGCACCTCGACGGGCACCGCGACGCCGACCCGGGCGAGCGCGCGGTCGATCGCGGCGGCGGGGTCAGAGACGACCGGCCCGTGCCCAACGGCGAGCGCGGCGGGATCGAGCGTGCGCAGGAGCGCGGCGGTGCGGTTGGCCGTCGGCCGGTCCCAGGTCGACATGCCGACGAGCGGGAACCGCGGGTTGATCCGGCCGGTCGTCGAGACGCCGCCGAGCGTCGACAAGGCGTCGCCGGCGATCAGGGTGGCGTCGCGCTCGTCGAACAGCGCGATGTGCCCCGGCGTGTGACCCGGCGCGGCGACGACCCGCAGCGATCCGACGCGGTCGCCGTCTTCGAGCAGCCGGGTGGGCTGGGTCGCGACCTGCGGCCAGCCGCCGCGCAGCTTGGAGTCGGGCTCGTCGGCGAGAAGCGCGCGGTCGCCGGCCATCAGCCGCGCCTCGCGGGCCGAGATGGCGATCTCGGCGCCCGGCAGCCGCTGCGCGAGGGCGTCGAGCGAGCCTGCGTGGTCGCCGTGCGCATGCGTGAGGACGATGCGCGTGATCGGCGTGCCGAGCGCCTGCGCCGAGGCGAGGATGCCCTCGGCGCTGCCGGAGAGCATGGTGTCGACCAGCGTCAGGCCGTCGTCCTCACGGACGAGGTAGGCATTGACGAACCCGAGCCGGGTCAGTCGGATGAGCGTGGGGCGTTCGTTTCGGACCTTCATGGGATGCTTCCTCTCCGTTCGGCTATCGTCGTTAGTTCTTAGCCTAACATCATTAGTTTCACACCGCAAATCGCCGGATCCTCAATTTGGGGGAGGACGAATACGCGAATACGTGGGCGGATCCGGGCCGGGCGCCGCCGATAGAGGTCACGCATGGCGGCCCCCCTTGAAGTAGCCCTCGCCCTGATTGCGGTCGGAGGGATGTACTCACTCCTGCTGTGGGCACGACGCGTGCTCGCGGTGCACCGCGAGCGTGCCTACGCCGAGGCCCGCGAGCGGCTCGAGCCGCTCGCACACGCGCTGCTCGACGGCGAGCCGTCGGGCACGACCGCGCGCCGCGACGAGCACGCCCTGACCCAGATCCTGGCCGACCTCGCGCCGGCGCTCACCGGCGAGTCTCGCGACGCCATCGCCGACCACTTCGAGTCCAGCGGCGCGATCGCCCGCACCAGCCGCCGCCTCGCCGATCCCCGCGCCCACCGCCGGGCCGAGCACGCCGCCCTGCTCGGCGACATGTGCAGCTCGCTCGCAGAGGTGCCGCTCCTGCAGGCGCTGAACGACCGTGACCCGGATGTGCGCCTCGCCGCCGCGCGCAGCCTGGGCCGTCTGCGCCCGCGCACCGCCGCGGGCCCCCTCCTCTACGCCCTCGTCCAGGGGCTCGTGCCGCGGGCGGTGGCGGCAAACGCGCTCCTCTCGATCGGCGCCGCCGCGCTGCCGGGCATCCGCCACCTGCTCCACGACGACCAGCCCGCCGCCCGTGCCAACGCCGTCGAGCTGCTCGGACGGCTCGGCAACCCGCGCGACAGCGAATCGCTGCGCGAGCGCCTCGGCGACGACGCGCCGCTCGTCCGCCGCCGCGCCTGCGAAGCGCTCGCCCGGCTCGGCGCAGACGACGCCGGCGACGCTCTCGAAGAGCTGCTCTCCGACGACGTCGCCGATGTCCGCATCTCCGCCGCAGCGGCACTCGGTGCCGTCGGCGACGAGCGCAGCGCCCCAACGCTCCTCCGGCTCGTCCAGCACGACTGCGTCGAGGTGGCCGAGGTGGCCGCACGCGCGCTCGCATCGGTCGCGCCGGCGCTCGTGGAGCACCTCGGCAGCGACCCGGCGGCGCATCCGCAGCTGCGCCACGCGGCCAGCCTGCTCGAGGCCGGGGTCGCGTGAGGACCGCCGTCGAGATTGTCGGGCTCAGCTCGACGATCTATGCGCTCGCGCTCAACCTGTCCTACCTGCTCCTGTGGCCGCTCGCGCGGCGGGGGATGACGCGCACGGTGCGCCGCCGCAGCTGGGCCTGGCACGAGGAGGCGTTCGCCTCGCCGCTCACGCCCGGCATCTCGATCGTCGTGCCCGCCTTCAACGAGGCGACCGTGATCCTCGAGTCGGTCGCCTCGCTGCTCGCGCAGCGCTACTCGCTGTTCGAGGTGGTGATCGTCGACGACGGCTCGACCGACGAGACCGCGCAGACGCTGATCGATGCCTACGACCTGCGCCAGGTGTCGCCGGCGCCGCGCGGCAAGCTCCAGTACGAGCCGGTCACCGAGATGTACCGCGGCGCCGCCCCGCACGACATCACGCTCATCCGCAAGGCAAACGGCGGTCGGGCCGACGCGCTGAACGCCGGCCTCGACGTCGCCCGGCATCCCTACGTGGTCATCACCGACGCCGACTCGATCATCGACCCCGACGGGCTGTCGGTCATGGTGCGCCCCGTGCTGGAGGATCCCGAGCGCGTGATCGCCGTCGGCGGCACCATCCGCGTCGGCAACAACTGCCGGATCGAGTCCGGCCGCGTGATGGAGGCACGGCTGCCCAGCGGGAGCCTGGCCGCCTACCAGGTGATCGAGTATCTGCGCGCCTTCCTGTTCGGCCGCGTGGCCTGGGACGCGATCGGCGCGCTCGTGATCGTCTCGGGCGCGTTCGGGCTGTTCCGGCGCGACGTCGTCGACGAGGTGGGCGGCTACTGGACGGACACGGTCGGCGAGGACCTCGAGCTGACGGTGCGCCTGCACAAGCACATGCGCGACCAGAACCTGCCGTACCGGATCACCTACGCCCCCGACCCGGTGTGCTGGACCGAGGTGCCGTCCGACATGGTCACGCTCGGCCGCCAGCGCCGCCGCTGGCACCGCGGCCTGTGGGAGTGCCTATGGCGGCACAAGGGCATGATGCTGCGCCCCCGCTACGGCACGCCCGGGATGATCGCGCTGCCCTACTTCCTCACGTTCGAGTTCTGCGGCCCGCTGATGGAGCTCGCCGCCTGGATCGCGTTCCCGATCGGGCTCGCGCTCGGGATCGTCAGCTGGCACCTCGTGGCCGCGTTCATCCTCTGCTCGTGGGTGCTCGGGTCGCTCGTCACGCTGGTGGCGTGCGGGCTCGAGGAGAATGGCTACCGCAACTACCGCCGCAGCCGCGACCTCGGCCGGATGATGTGCCTCGCGGTCTTCGAGAACATGTGGTTCCGGCAGCTGATCGACTTCTACCGGCTGGCC
This sequence comes from uncultured Actinomycetes bacterium, assembly GCA_963825325.1. Classification (GTDB taxonomy): domain Bacteria; phylum Actinomycetota; class Thermoleophilia; order Gaiellales; family JAICJC01; genus JAICJC01. The sequence continues at coordinate 1,008,415 of CAWGSU010000004.1, read as the reverse complement.
GGCGTCTACGACATCGCCCGCCGCAAGCAGGGCTGGGGCGCCATGCGCCGCACCGGCTTCAACGAAGCCTGAGCGCGCCGCCCGGCGCCTAGCAACAGCCTTCCTTGTAGCGGCACGCGAGGCAGTGCCAGGACGCCTTCGTCCAGATCATCGTGGCGGCGCAGCGCGGGCACGCCTCGCCGCCCGCTCCCGGCGCGGTGGCCGCGCAGGCGGGAAGCTGGGAGGGCGGGCGCACGGGGGAGTCGGAGGTCGGCATCGGCCGACCAAACCTACCCGGATGGGTGGACGTCGCCCGTGCAAACACTTCGCTAACCCGTTGCCCACACCCCCATCACGGCTCGGTCTGTAGCGTCTGCCGGGTGAGTCACGCCGGGGGGACGATGACGAGCGCTCCATCACGCGACCTCGCCTCCGAGGACCTGTGGCGCTATTCGCAGGAGCGGGCGCACCGACGGCGGGCGGCGGCCCGCCATCGGCGCACCGTCAAGCGCATCAGCGTCCCCCTGGCCGTGGCCGCCACCGCGGTCGGCGCAAACGCGACCACCCTGGCCGCCCCGGCGTTCGCCTCGGGCGGCAAGACGCGCACGCGCGTGCACGAGCGCCGGATCCTGCGCCTGGGTGCGTCCGGCGCCGAGGTGACCCACCTGCAGCGACTTCTCGGCGTGCACGGCGACGGCCACTTCGGCGCGGCGACGCTGCGGGCCGTCCGCCGGTTCCAGGCCGAGCACGGCCTGCTCGTCGACGGCCAGGTCGGACCGCACACCTGGGCAGCGCTCGCGGCCGAGTGGCGCGGCGCGCCCGGCGAGGCGGTGCTGCGCGAGGGCTCGACCGGCCCGGCCGTTGCGGCGGTGCAGCGGCTGCTCGGGGTCACCGCCGACGGCGACTTCGGCCCGATCACCCTCGCGGCCGTGCGCGACTTCCAGGCCCGCCACGGCCTGGTCGTCGACGGTCAGGTGGGCGATCACACGCTGGCGGCCCTGCGCCGCCGGCCCGCTGCGGTGCGGCACCACACGCCGGCACCGCGGTCGGCGAGCCTCGGCTCACGCGCCGTCGCGATCGCCGAGCGTTACCTGGGAGTGCCCTACGTGTGGGGCGGCGCGAGCCCGAGCGGCTTTGACTGCTCCGGCCTCGTCATGTACGTCTATGCCCAGCTGGGCGTGCGCCTGCCGCACTTCGCCGCCGCCCAGTACCGCGACGGCCGCCACATCCGCATGGATCACCTGCGCCGCGGCGACCTGGTCTTCTTCGACAGCCTCGACCACGTCGGCATCTACATCGGCGGCGGCCGGTTCATCCACGCCCCGCACACCGGCGACCACGTCCGCATCTCGAACCTCTCCGGCTGGTACGCCGAGAACTACGCCGGCGCGACGCGCGTCGGCTGACCGGGCCGCCGCCGGATTTGGCGGCGAAAACACGCAATTGACATCGGCTGCGTGCGCCAAGTGGCGCGCCGGAGCTTCAGAACGTCAAGTGGCACATGCCGTCCCGACAATGGCGCGCCGGACCTCGCGGTGGCGGTCGGAGGCTCCCCACGGTGGCGACCCGCTGCCGCTCAGGCGTCCTTGGTGCCGAGTCGCTCGGTGTCAGCGGAGAACAGCAGGCAGTAGCTGTGGTCGTAGCCGTACCGGTCGCCGGGCTCCCAGTGCACGATGATCTCGCCGGCGAAGGTCAGGACCTCGCCAACCGCACGGGCGATGTCCCACGCGAGCGTCGTGACGCTGCCCTCCGCACGGATGTTGGATACCTCGATGACGACCCAGCCGTTGGCTGTCAGGCGTGCGCCCACGTTGCGAAAGACATCCTTGAGACCGGCGAGGTAGGCGGCATACCCGGGGTTGGGGCCGCGATACGCCGCGAGAGCCTCGCACGGGTCGCCGGGCGACGAGTAGGGCGGAGACGTGATCGCGAGCGTCACCGGCGCGACGGCGAGCATGTCGAGCGCTCGCGCGTCGGCCTCGAAGATGCGCTCGGGCTCCTGGACGCGGGTTCGGACGAACGCTGCTCGCTCGTGGTCGAGCTCGATGCCCCACCCGGCACGCCCGAGGCTCTCGGCGACCACGGGAGTCGTACCGAACCCGGCAAACGGATCCAGGACGACGTCGCCCGGCGCCGTCAAGCGCTCGACGAACAGACGGACCAGCTCCTCGGAGAACCGAATGTCGTCCGTCGCGAACCGCTCAGGCAGCGGCGAGTCCTCGCGACGCGCGAGCCGCAACACCGTGGGCAGCCCGGAGGGCCACTCGCGAGGACTCGGCATGCTCGCGAGGCTACCGTCAGAACGGATCGGAATGCGAACTGGCGACAAACGCAATTCGGCTTCTGCCGCGGACGCCAAGTGGCGCGTCACCGCCGAGAACGCCAAGTGGCACATGCTGTCGCCGAGAATGGCGCGTCCCGCGGCTGCCAGGCTCTCCGCCCTAGGCTGTCTCCATGCAGATCGCCGCAGTCCGCCTGGCGTCGGCCAACCCGGCCGCCCTGCGAGGGCTCTACGCCGAAGGACTCGGCCTCGAGCAGCGCGAGGCGCCGGCCGGCACCCTTGTCCTCGGCGTCGGCGTAAGCACGCTGGTGTTCGAGCCCGGCGTCCCTTCGCCGCAGCACGTCGCGTTCCGCATCCCCTCCGCCGCCTACACCGACGCCCTGGCGTGGCTCGGCGAGCGCGTCGAGCTGCTCGCGAACACCGACGGCACCCACGCATTCCCGTTCCCCGACTGGAACGCCGACGCGATGTACTTCCGCGACCCCGACGGCAACGTGCTCGAGTTGATCGCCCACCATGACCTGCCCGAGCCCTACGATCCGCCGTTCGGCGTGGGGACGATCCTGGCGATCGGCGAGGTTGGCGTGCCGGTCGACGACATGCCCGGCTTCCTCTCGGACGTCGAGCGCCGGCACGGCATCCGCCGCTGGAGCGGCGACGGCGTCGGCTTCGCGGCCGCCGGCGACAAGCGCGGCTCGCTGATCGTCGTGCCCCGCGGACGGCCGTGGCATCCGGTGCCCGGCTCCGACGCGACCGCCGCGCCGATCGCGATCGAGATCGCCGGGATCGGCCCGCTCTACTGAGCGACGGTCGGCTCGAGCGGGCGGCGGCGGACGCGCACCCCCATCCCGGCGCACACGAGCACGATCGCGCCGGCGGCGATCAGCACATCGCCCACCGAGTAGACGTTGCCCATCGGGATCCACGCGGGCACCGGCCAGCGGTCGATCAGCCACGGCAGCTGCGGATGGGCGAGGACGGCGCTGTTGTTGTGCACGCCGCGGTAGAGCACGCCGGCCGCCCGCAGCGCCGAGGCGCGCGCGGGCATGTGCCCGCCGTTGGTGAGGACGGCCGCGAGGTTGCAGAGCATCCCCAGCCCGACGACCGCCGCCCCGGGCAGGCGCACGTTGACGGCGACGGCCGCGATCAGCACGGCGTAGGAGACGAGCCAGAGCGCGGTGGCGAGCGAGTCGCCGATGCTCCACGGCAGGACGCCGGACGGATACCCGGCCACCTGCAGCCCGATCGCCACGTAGAAGAGCCATACGGCCCGGATGCGCAGTGCGGCGAGCGCCGCGACGCGGCCGCCGAGCAGGCGGCCGAGCACGAGCCCCGCCGCGACGGCCAGGACGAGCACCATCAGCCGGCTGCCCGGATGTCGCCGAGCTCGGGTTCCTCGGCCTGCAGCCGCTCGAGCGCCGCCACGACGCGGGCATCGAACTGGGTCCAGCAGCGCTTGCGCAGCTCTGCGATCGCCGCCGCCGGAGTCCCGGCCGCGCGGTAGCAGCGATCCGAGGTCATGGCGTCGAAGGCGTCGGCGACCAGGATGATGCGCGAGCCGAGCGGGATCTCCTCGCCGGAGAGGCCGAGCGGGTAGCCGGAGCCGTCCCACCACTCGTGGTGGTGCAGGATCCAGCGGTCGACGGGCGAGACGCCCAGGCCCTCGAGCAGGCGCGCGCCGAGCACCGGGTGCTCGCGCATGACGCGCAGCTCGTCGGGATCGAGCTTGCCGGGCTTCTGCAGGATGCGGTCGGGGATGGCGATCTTGCCCAGATCGTGCAGCAGGCCGGCCAGGCGCACCTGCTCGACCACCTCGACATCGAGCCCCATCGAGCGGGCGATCGCCTCGGCCAGCCGCGACACCGTCTGCGAGTGCGCCCCGGCGTAGGTGTCCTTTGCATCCACGACCCGGATCAGGCCCTCGGCGGCGCGCAGCCGGGCGTGGCGCTCGGCCGCCTCGGCGAGCTCGGTCGGCGTGAATGACCGCACCACGGACGGGCTGTAGACGCACGAGCGGTTCTTGCCGTGGTTCTTGGCCCAGTACAGGGCGGCGTCAGCGACGTCGTAGAGCTTCTCGCGGTCGCGCGCGTGCTCGGGGAACACGGCCAGGCCGACGCTGACGGTGACCGGCTCGCCGTGGGGGAATTCGGTGGACGCGAGCCGCCGGTGCACGCGATCGAAGGTGCTGTCGGCGGCCCAGGCCGAGTGCCCGGGCAGCAGCACCGCGAACTCCTCGCCGCCGATCCGGAAGGCGCGGCCCTCGCCGCACTGCTCGCGGATGACGCCCGCGACGAGCCGCAGCACGGCATCGCCGACCGGATGGCCGAAGCGGTCGTTGATGTCCTTGAACGCGTCCAGGTCGATCAGCCCGAGCGAGATCAGCTCGTCCTCCTCCGACGCTTCGGAGAGCAGGCGGCGCAGCTCGAGCTGGAACGAGCGATGGTTGCCCAGGCCGGTGAGCGCGTCCGTCTCGGCGGCGCGCACGGCCACCACGGTGCGGTAGGACGAGCGCAGGTAGAGGGCGAGGGCGAACACGGGGCCGGCGAGCAGGAGCTCGAGCGGCGGATCGACCTTCCACAGCGACACCGAGAGGGCCGAGATGAAGGCCATGATGGCGAAGGCCGGGCCGGGGTGGCGCAGGTAGCCGCGCGGCGCCTCGCGCAGCGGGATCCCGTGCACGAGGGCGACAGCGATCGCGACCAGGGCGACGTTCGTGATCACGTAGGCGGCACCGCCGGCGAACGCGAGCACCGTCAGCTTGGCCGCGTCGCCGGGGCCGATCGCGCCGCCGTTCCAGCCGAGCAGGAACGCCGGCAGGGCCGAGGCGAACGCCGACAGCGCATACGCGCTCGCGTTGAACGACCCGCGCAGCGAGAGCCCGCGCTCGACGCACTCGACGATCGCAGTCGCGACGAGGGCGGCGATCACGGCGTACTGCCAGCCGAACAGGATCTGGGCGGCCATCAGGAACACGAAGGCGAGCGAAACCTTGCGGGCGCCCTGCTCGTCGAGCGGTACCGGCTTGAACTCGGCCGCGAGCGCCGCGAGCGCAAACACGAGCACGCCCACGAGGGTCGACCGGGAGGGCGGAGAGGCGACCGCTTTAAGCACCGCCCCGACCGCCACCGGGACGGTCAGCGCAATCACTGCGATGACGTACCGGAGCAGTCGAGGCGGAAGAGCAGCGGGCGGAGAAGGGGCGGCGGCTGACGTCACGGGCTCGATCCTTTATCGGCCAGGACCGGCACGGTCGTGAGCGACCGACACCCGGGGCCGGCTACTGCCAGCGGATGCCGGCGCCGGAGGCGACGGCGAACGACGCGATCGCGCCCAGGGCAAGAACGACGCGCAGCGCGGGATAGTTCCACTTGATCATGGCGGGGGCCTCCCTCGAGGAGCAGTGGGGGTCGGGGTAGGTGACGTCCACGGCCGGGGGATGGGGTGGAAAAGGCCGGATGTCCGGGGCTCGGGGGGCCGCGGAGGCGTCTCTCTCGTTATGGCGGACGACCGTGGTACGGCGGAATCCCCCACAGGAGGGATCGCAGGCAGATCCTTACAGGGGTACTGCCGCTACCGGGCCGTGATCCTGCCCGCCGCGCCGATCGCGACGGCATCGGCGCCGAGGTCTGACCGCGAGAGCTCGGAGATCAGACGGGCGCCCGCGTCGTCCGGATCCGGCACGGGCATCCCCGCGTCCTCGAGCCGCACCGAGCTCACCCGGCCCGAGAGGAACGCTCCCCTCGCCGCGAGGCGCACGTGCAGGATCGCCGAGTCGGCCAGGACGCCGTCGAGGCCGAAGTTGTGGTACCCGGCGAAGTTGCCGAGGCTGTAGGCGATCAGGCGGTGCCGGTAGAGCTCCATCCCGCGCAGGACGTGCGGCCCGGAGCCGAGCACGAGATCCGCACCGGCGTCGACCGCCATGTGCGCGAACGCCTCGGGGTTGCCCCGGTCCTCGCCGACGTAGGACTCCTCGGCCCCGGTCACGTGCGTCGCGCCCGTGCCCTCGGCACCCGCGTGGATGGCGACGACCACCATGTCGGCGAGCGCGTCGGCGCGCTCGATCAGCGCCCGCGCGGCCGGGATGTCGAGCAGCGACGCCGTGTCCGAGTACGGGGCGAAGCCCAGGAACGCGACGCGCAGTCCGTCTGCGCGGACGATCGTGATCTCGCCGGGCAGGCCGGTCTGGGCGATGCCCGCAGCGTGCAGCGCGCGCACGGTGTCGGCCTGCCCCTCAGGCCCGAAGTCGTATGAGTGATTGTTCGCGTCGTTCATGATCGTGAATCCGGACCGGCGCAGGTCGCGGGCGAACGCGGGCGGGGCGCGGAACGCGTAGCAGTCCGGCTCGCCGGGGCTGCACTTGCCGGAGTCGACGTCGGTGAAGGTGCCCTCGAGGTTGCCGAAGACGATGTCGCCGTCGAGGTCGCTGCGCACCGCCCCCAGATACGTCGCCGGCGACGGCGGCAGCACGGGCGTCGTGCCGAGCATCGTGTCGCCGACGGCCACGATCGAGACCATGCGCTGATCGACGGCGGGCTGCGACGAGGCGGCGGGCGTCGAGCGCGGGCCGTTCGTCGTGCCCGCCCCGGTGCCGGGCGGCGGCGGCTGCGCGAGCGTGACCGCCCCCTCAGAGCGGCCCACCACCTTGTGGGCAACGTACCCCGCGGCGAACGAGAACACCGCCAGAACGAGCAGCGCGGCCGTCCGGCGACGCCGCCTCGCGCGCCTGCGCCGCCGAGCGTATGCGTCGGTCCGTCCCACCCTTCACTATCATCGCCGACCGTGACGTTGGAGGCACGCATCCTGGATGCGGTCGCCGCCGGTAGGGAAGAGTTGGTCGAGCTGACGGCGCGGCTGGTCGGGTTCGACACGACCGCCCGCACCCCGACCGACCCGCCCCGCCAGGAGGCCGACCTGCAGGCCTACCTCGGGCAGCGCCTGGGCGCGGCCGGCGCCGCCGTGGACATCTGGGAGCCGAAGCCGGCGGACATCGCCGGCTCGCGGCAGATGCCGCCGGGCCTCGGCTTCGACGGCCGCCCGCAGCTTGCGGCTCGCTTCGCCGGCTCGGGCGGCGGGCGCAGCCTGCTCCTGAATGGCCACATCGATGTCGTCCCATCGGAGCCGCGCGACCGCTGGACGAGCGACCCCAACCAGGCCGAGGTGCGCGACGGCAACCTGTACGGACGCGGCTCGTGCGACATGAAGGGCGGTGTCGCGTGCATGACCTACGCCGCCGAGGTGCTCGCGCGCCTGGGCGTGCGCCTGCGCGGCGACCTGATCGTGAACACGATCACCGACGAGGAGTCCTCCGGCGCGGGCGGCCTGGCCGCGGTGCGCCACGGCGTCCGCGCCGACGCGGGGATCGTGCCCGAGCCGACCGCGTTCGAGGTCTGGGTGGCGTGCCGCGGCTCGCTCACCCCCACGTTCACGGTCACCGGCCGCCCGGGCCACGCCGAGATGGCGCAGCCGCATTGGCGCGACGGCGGCGCCGTGAACGCGATCGAGAAGATGGGGATCGTCATGGACGCGGTGCGCCGCCTGCGCGAGGAGTGGCGCGGCAGCCCCCACCAGCGCCACCGGTACCTGCCGCCCGGCGACATCGTCCCCGTCAAGATCGGCGGCGGCGAGTGGACGGTCACCTACCCGGCCGCGTGCCGCATGACCTGCGAGGTCACCTACCTGCCCGGCCGCGCCGACGCCGAGGGCTGGGGCCGCGATGTCGAGGCCGAGATCGAGGCCTGGATCGCTGCGGCCGCGGCCGCCGACCCGTGGCTGGCCGAGCACCCGCCCGTCGTCGAGTGGGACCTGGACATTCCGCCGGCCGAGGTCGACCCGTCCCTGCCGATCGTCGCCACGATGCTGGCCGCCACCGCCGCGGCCGGGCGCCCGGGGACGCTGGGAGGACTCGACTCGTGGTTCGACGCCGCCACGTTCACGCGCTTCGGCGACACGCCGTCGATCGGCTACGGCCCGCGCAGCATCGCCTGGGCGCACACGGTGGACGAGTACGTGCCGGTCGACGATCTGGTGGCGTGCGCGCAGGCGATCGCCCTGGCCGCCGTCGGCCACTGCGGAGTGGCCGAGTGAGCACACCCCGGATCGCCAACCCCGACGACGCCGCCGTCGTCACCCGCCTGCTGAAGGCGTTCTTCAGCCACGAGGGCCGCGAGGTGCGCCACCTGCGCCAGAACGTCGAGGCGATCCTGTACGACCCCGGCCGCGGCTTCTTCACCCTGGCGGGCGACGCCGCCGTCGCGACGACGACGATCCGCATCTCGGCGCGCGGCGGCGCGAGCGCCGAGATCGAGGAGATCTGGGTGCAGCCCTCGGCGCGCGGACGCGGCCTGGGCGCGAGCCTGCTGCGAAACGCCGTCGACGAGTGCCGCCGGCGCGGGATCGAGTCGATCGAGCTGCGGGTGACCCCCGACGACCGCGAGCTCGGAATTCCCGACTTCTATACCAAGCAGGGCTTCTGCCACCGCGGCCTCCAGATCATGGAGTTCTCCGGGGAGTAGGATCGAGCGACCCCACGAGAGGAGTCGCATGACCGTCGAAGCGAAGGGCGCGGGCTGGCAGATCGCCGAGGTGGACGAGATCCCGCCGGTGAAGCCGGACTGGCCCGTGTCGTGGAAGTCGGTGCGCCACCACTTCGGCATCACCGCCTTCGGGATCAACGCGGTGACAAAGGAGGCGGGCAACGTGCTGATCCCCGAGCACGACGAGGCCGCCTCCGGCCAGGAGGAGCTCTACTTCGTGCACGCGGGCGCGGTCGTGGCGACGCTCGCCGGCGAGCAGGTGGACGTGCCTGCCGGCGGGATGATCTCGGTCGGGCCGGCGGTCAGGCGCAAGATCGAGTCCGCCGCCTCGCCGACGACGCTGATCTGCATCGGCGCCACCCCCGGGGCGGCCTACACGGTCGGCGAGTGGGAGAAGTAGCGGCTAGCTGAACGGGAGCGCGGCCACGGTCAGGGCGACCCCGTCCGCGTCGCCCTCCGCGCCCTCGGCCACCTCGCGACGCAGGATGGCGAGGCCGATGGGGCCGAAGCGGGGCGAGGCGACCGCCGAGGTGACCCGGCCGACCTGGGCGCCGTCCACGGTCACCGGGGCGCCGCGCTCGCCGGGGCCGGCGACGAAGCGCACGCCGCGCACGCCGCGGTTGGCGTGGCCGCGGTAGTGCAGCCGGGCGACCGGCTCCTGGCCCGGATAGCACCCCTTGGTGAAGCTGATCGCGCGCTCCTCGAGGCCGGCCTCGGCGGGCATCGAGTCGGCGTCGAACTCGTGGCCGAACCGGGGCAGGCCGGCCTCGATCCGGGCGAGCTCCCACGCATCCGGCGACGACGCTCCGTTGCCGGGTGCCGTCGCGAGCAGGCGCTCGACGCCGACGGGCGTCGAGAGCTCGGCCAGGGCGCCGTCGGCGTCGCCCCACACGAGCGCGTAGTCGGCGGGCTCGAGCGCGACCTTCTTGCGGAAGCGTGCCCGCAGGAGCGTGCCGAGCACGTCGTCGACGGCCTGCGGGGGGCAGGCGAGCACCAGGTCGTCTCCGGTGCGGAACACCTCGAGGTCGGCGATCACGCGCGCCTTCGGGGTGAGCAGGAGCGCGTAGATCCCGCCGCCGGGCGCGATCGCCTCGACGTCGTTCGTGACCATGCTCTGCACGTAGGCCACGGCGTCGGGGCCGCTCGCCCGCACGAACCCACGCTCAAGCACCGCTGCCATGCCGACAGGGTACATCCGCTCGCCGATTTCCCACGGTAGAGTCACGCGCGCCTTGGCCGCTTCGCCCACCGACGTCTTCTGCGCCCGGCTGCAGGCGCTGGTCGACACCGACTCGCCGTCGTGCGGCACCGAGCAGGAGGGCGTGGCCGAGCAGGTCGCGGCCTGGCTGACGCCGGCGGGCGCAACGCGCACGTGGGTGGACGAGCCCGACAACCCCGCCCGCAGCCTCGTCGTGGCGCTGCCCGGCGACGGCGGCCCGGCGGTCGCCCTGCTCGGCCACCCCGATACGGTCTTCGCCGCCGGGACGACCGCGCGATGGCGGTTCGCCCGCAACGGCGACCGCTGCACAGGCCCCGGCGTGGCCGACATGAAGGGCGGCCTCGTGCTCGCGGCGATGGCAATGGAGCGGCTGGCCGCGCTGCCGGAGCGGCCGTTCTCGGAGCTGCGCCTGCTGGTGTGCGCCGACGAGGAGGTGCGCCTGCGCGCGCCCGCTGCGGCCGATCACGCCCGCGGCGCCGCTGCCGCGCTCGTCTTCGAGTGCGGCCGCCGAAACGGCGATCTGGTCTCGGCACGCAAGGGCGCGCTCTGGCGCACGCTGCACCTGCGCGGCCGCGCCGCCCATGCGGGTGCCGATACCGCCCGCGGCCGCAGCGCCGTCTCGGCGCTCGCGCGCGAGGTGCTGCGCATCGAGGGCCTCACCGACGGCCGCCCGGAGATGACCTCGGTGATCACGACGGTCTCGGGCGGCGACTCCGCCAACACGCTCCCCGGCACCGCGCGCGCGACGATCGACATCCGCTCGAGCGCCGCCGCCGACCTCGAGCTGGCGGCGGCCGAGCTCGAGCGGCCGAGCCCCTACGACGGCGTCTCGCTGGAGCTCTCGGATCGCGGCACGTGGCCGCCGATGCCCGTCGCGCCCGAACTGCTCGCGGCCGCGCTCGGACACGCCCACGGCCTTGGCCTCGACATCGGCTCGGAGCTCTCCGGCGGCGTCTCGGACGGCTGCTGGACGGGCGCCTGGGGCATCCCCACGCTCGACGGCCTCGGCCCGGTCGGCGGGGACGACCACACCGAGGCCGAGTGGATCGAGGTGGCGACGCTGGAGCAGCGGCTCGAGCTGGTCGTGCGCCTGATCCAGACGGTCTGCGCGACCTAGCCCGCCGCGGCCTTGAGCTCGCCGACCCGGACCTGCTCCGAGAGCAGGCGGCGGTACCGACCCGGGTCGCCGCCGACGTAGGCCGCGCACAGCTCCCGCCCGGCAGGGTAGGTGACGACGTACGCGCCCGACCTGCGCCCGCGCAGGAAGCGGACCGCGTGCGCCGAGAGCTCGGAGTCGAGCACCGCCCAGTGCTCGAGGTAGGCGCGCACCTCGTCGTCGCTCTTTGCGTCCGCGTAGAGCATGAGCGCGGCGTTCACCTCGACCCAGCGGCAGGTCTCAAGCGCCGCTTCCACGGCGATCGCGCGGGGGAAGTCGATGTCGATCCCCGCCGCCCGGGCAACCTCGGCGAGCACATCCGGTGCGTGGTCGAGCAGCACCGACGGCGCGATCGAGGCGATGCCCTCGGCGATCACCGACTGGGGCGTCGGCAGGAGCACGATCGTCTCCTCGAGCAGGCCGCGCTCGCGCACGAGCAGCTCGTCCTTCAGGCACCGCTCGACGTGGTGGCCGGGGTAGGTCTCGTGGATGATGAGCCGGATCAGGTCGATCACCGAGAGCGGCAGGTCGCCGTTGATCGAGATCAGGCTGCGCAGATCGCCGACGTAGCGGCAGTACCCCATCCACGGCACGTCGTGGACGATCTCGAGGTCGACCGCCTCGCCGGCGGGCAGATCGACCAGGTCGCGCGTGCAGGCGCGGGCGGCCGCGATGGCATCGCCCGCCACCTGCTCGACCCGCTCGGCCGGCACGAATGCCGAGCGCCGAAAGGCGTCGTAGCGCTCGTGGAGCGTGCCCGCCCCCGGCAGCAGAGCCTCCAGCCGCTCGTGCACCTCGGCGAAGACCGCCTCGTCGGTGCGCGTCGGGCGCAGCTGGTAGCAGGCCTCGACCTCGTCCGCGTACGGACGCGACTCGCCGGCGAGCACGCCGGCGTAGGCCGCCAGCGCGGCCGCCTGGTCGCGCAGCCAGCCGTCGTCCAGCTCGCCGGCCAGGGTCCGCGCGGAGGCTGCCAGCTCGGCCCGGTCGACCGGCGCGGCGGCGTCCACGGCGGCGGCCAGCTCGGACGGGCCGAAGTAGGTGTCGACGATGTCGTCGGCGTGGCGGCCCAGCTGCAGGCCGAGCCGAACGTACCGCTCCGCATGGGCATCCGTGGGCACGCGACCGAGCCTATCCGGCCCGCGGCGCGTAGATGGGCACGCCTGCAACGGTGGCGACGCGCCGGTAGCGGCGCTGCATGATGCGGGCGGTGGCGCCGGAGGGATCCATGGATCCGGGCGAGTTGATGCCGATCACGAGCGCGGGCGGGCGCGGCCCGGCCAGCATCCGCCGGGCCTGGCCGAGCGCGCCCGGGATCGCCTGGATGTTGCGGAACCACATGTAGCGGAACGACGGGTCGCGGTCGGCGAGGTAGTAGAGGTCGGCGGCCGCCCACATCACGAAGATGCGCTGCCCCGGACGCGTGTGCGCGCGGATGTACCGCACCACGGCGGCGTCGGTGCGCAGGTGCGGATCCGACGGGAAGACGTTGCGCGCCTGGGCGGCGGGCGAGTCGAACCACAGCGGCACCGTCACCGCAACGGTGACGGCGAGCGCCGCCGTGCAGACCGCGATCGCCGGGAGGCTGCGCCGGCGCCAGATCTCGGCGCCGCCGATCCCGGCCAGGAGCGCGAGCGGCGGCGCCATCTGCTGGTAGTAGTGGTTGTGGAAGTTGCCGCCCCCGATCACCGCCAGCGTCGCGAACCCGAGCCAGAGCACGGCCAGGCGCGGCCAGCGCCGCCATCCCCAGACGGCGAGCAGCGCGAGCACGCCCAGGCCGCGCGCGGCGGGCCCAAGGGACGCCCGGGCCTGGTCGAGCCGCGTGTGCACCGAGCCGGTCAGGATCGAGTCGGCCTGATCGCGGTAGGTGACCATCGCGTACCACCAGTCGTGGAAGCTCGGCGCGCTGCCCGCAGCGACCGCAACGGGCACCAGGGCCGCTGCCACAAGCGCGGCCGCGGGCGCGACGCCGGCGCGCCGGCGCGTCCAGACGAGGTAGACGGCCGCGGCCGCCCCGGCGTCGAACGCCGACTGCTTCACGAGCACCGCGCAGCCCGTGAGCAGGCCCGCCAGGATGAGCCAGCGCAGCGCGCCGCGCTCGAGGTAGACCACGAACGCGAGCATCGACGCGACAGCGGCGACCGACGCGAGCAGCTCCCCCGACAATGTGAACGATTCAATGAACGGGCTCGCACCGACGGTTGCCAGCGCCAGTCCGGCGATGGTTGCGGGTATCCTCCCCGCCAGCCTGGCGGTAACGACCATGGTGAGCGCCACCACCACCGCGGCCGCGACGGCCGCCAGCGCATGCAACGCCTCCGCGGAGCCGCCATCGACATGGAGCATCGCCCGAAAGACGAGCAGCAGCCCCTGCGGGCGATCGACCCAGGCGCCCTGGTAGAGCCCGGCGCCGCGGCTCCACAGCCGGGCGACCTCGCCGTATCCACCCTCGTCGGCCGTGAGCGGGGTGCGCAGGAAGGGCAGGCGGACGCAGACGGCCAGAAGCATGGCCGCGGCGACCGCGAGCGCTGGGGGCCACCGCGGCGGCACATCGACCGGCCGACCGCCATCCTCGCCGCGGTCGCGTTCGCGGTTGCTCTGCTCGCCCAGATCCTCACGTTCGGGCTCTCGCTCACGCCCGACCGCTATGCGCTGGTGCTGCTCGCCCCCGCGCTCGTCATCGGGCGGGGCCGCCGGTTCCTGCTCGATTTCGTCCCCTTCGTGGCACTGATCGTGTTGTACGAGGAGTCTCGCGGAATCGCGCACAGCCTGCACCCCAGTCCCTACTACCTGCCGCAGCTCGACGCAGAGAAGTTCCTCTTCTTCGGGCACGTGCCGACCGTCGTGCTGCAGAACTGGCTCTGGACCGGCCACCTGCAGTGGTACGACGAGTTCCTCTCGTCGATGACGCGGGTGCACTTCATCGTCCCCCCCACGCTCGCGTTCTGCCTGTGGCTGAAGCGGCGGGCGCTCTACTACCGCTTCGCCGCGACGCTGCTCGCGCTGTCGTTCGCGGGAGCGTTCACCTTCTGGCTGTACCCGGCGGCGCCGCCGTGGGCCGCTGCGGCCAAGGGCCTGATCCCGCCGCTCGCGAACCCGGCCGGCGTGCAGGCGGCCGACTCGCCGCTGCCGACCGACTCCGGGCCGCTTTACCACCTCGTCTCGGGCAACCCGTACGCCGCCGTCCCCTCGCTGCACGAGGGCTACTCGATGCTCTTCTTCCTGTTCGTCGTGCTGCTGGCCTGGAACACGCGCTGGCGCTGGTGGGTGACGGGCGTCGCCTTCCTCTACCCGGTGATCCAGTCGATCGCGGTCGTCTACACGGCCAACCACTACGTCGTCGATCTCCTGATCGGTGCCGTGTACGCGTTCGCGGCCGTCTTCGGCATGCGATATCTGTGGCGGCGGCTGGGGTGGCCGGAGTGAGCGAGGCGCTCATCGCACCCGCCGCGGCGCCGGAGCCGGAGCCGGCGGTGCGCCCTGGCGTGCGCGCACTCCTGGCGACGCTGCGCTATCCGCTCACGGTCTTTGCCGTGAGCCGCGTCGCGGTGTACGGCCTGATCGCCGCGGCCGGCTGGACCGCGCGCGTGCCGCGACAGTCGGGGCTTTCCTACCACGCCCTCTTCGGGCCGCTCGGGCAGTGGGACGCAGTCTGGTACCGCTGGATCGCCGACCATGGCTACGACCCGGCCATCGGCCATGGGAACGCTGCCGCCTTCTACCCGCTCTACCCGCTCACGTGGCGGGTCGTCGGCACCCTGCCGGGGCCGATGACGCTCTGGGGCAGCCTGCTCTCCTCGCTGCTCTTCGCGGCCGCGCTCTGCATGCTCTACGTCGTCACCCAGGGCCGCTACGACGAGCGCATGGCCCGGCGCACCGTGCTCTATCTGGCCATCTTCCCGCTCAGCTTCGTGTTCTCGCTGCCCTACGCCGAGAGCCTCTTCCTGCTGCTCGCACTCACCGCCTTCGTGCTCACCTGGCACGGGCGCTGGTGGTGGGGGTGCCTGGCGGCGGCGCTCGCGATCCTCGCCCGCCCGGTCGGGATCGCGCTCTTCCCCGCGCTCGCGTGGCGCCGCTACCGCAGCGAAGGTGGGCGCCTGCGCGCGTACCTGCCGCTGCTCCTGCTGCCGGCCGCCGAGCTCGCGTTCTTCCTCTACCTGGGCTGGCGCACGGGCAGCTTCACGGCCAGCCCCGACGCCCAGGAGCGCGGCTGGGGGCGCGGCGTCTCGGCGCTGCCGTGGGTGCTCGTCTACACGGTCTGGCACGACGTGATCGAGGGCGGGCACCTGCGCTTCCTGATCCACGTCGGCTTCACGCTGCTCTGGTGCGGGCTCTTCTACCAGGCGTGGCGCATGCGCATCTCGGGCGAGTACCTGATCTACGCCGCGCTGCTCGTGCTGCTGCCCACGAGCGGCGGCCTGCTCGTCTCGATGGGCCGCTTCGGCATGGTCGCGTTCCCGCTCTTCTGGGCGCTCGCCGACCTGGGCAAGGACGAGCGGGTGGACACGCTCGTGAAGACGTCGTTCCCGCTGCTCATGGGGGCGCTCGTGCTCATCACCTACACCGCGCGCACCTTTACGCCCTGACCGCTTCGGCGGACGGCACGAGCAGGTAGTGCACGGCCAGGTTGGCGTGCTGCCCGAAGCCGCTGCAGGCCTCGCGCACGCGCGCCTCGGGCCAGATGTCGTCCTCCGAGAACCAGCGGGCGACGGCCTTTCGCACGCCGAGGTCGCCGGGCGCGAACGCGCCGGGCCGGCCCAGGCAGCGGGCCAGGAACCAGTCGACCGTCCAGTCGCCGATCCCGGGCAGGGCGACCAACCGCTCGCGCACGGCGGCGTCGTCGAGCCCTGTGAGGTCGAGATCAGCCTCGGCCAGGGCAGCGATCGCGCGGATCTTGGCGCGTGAGAGCCCAACGCCCGTGAGGTCGGCGCCGGCGACGTCCTCCTGGCGGGGGAACCGCCACACCTCGGCTCCGTCCAGTTCGTGGCGGCGGCCGAACCTCCGCACGAACCGGCTGCGCATCGCGCACGCCGACTGCAGCGACACCTGCTGGGCGGTGACCGACGTCACCAGCGACTCGAACGGCGCGGCGACGAGCGGCGGCCGGAACCCCGGCGCCCGCGCGGCGATCTCGGGCTGGGCCCGGGCGAACGCGCCCAGGTCGAACGCCGCGCCGACGATGTGCAGCACCTCGGCGCGGTCGGCGGCGCCGGTCTCGCCGTCGCCGCGGACGCCGCCTGCGTCGATCCGCACGGTGCGGCCCGAGCGCAGCACGCGGTAGAGCCCGCCGGCGTGCCAGACGCTCGCAGCATCCTGCCCGAACGTCCGGAACCGGAACGTCGAGCGATGGAAGTCATACGGCTCCGGGAGGTCGATCCGCACGCACGGCACCGTAGAGCACCCGCCCGGTAGGGTAGGCGCATGTCTGACCGCACCCTCTCCCTGCTCGGCCGCCTCGACGCGGCCACCGGCGTCTCCGGCGACGAGTCGGCCGTCGCCGAGATCATCGCCGACGAGCTCGCCGGCCACCACGACACGCACGCCACCGACCCGCTCGGCAACCACTTCTTCACCCGCACCGGCACGCCGGGCGCGCCGACCGTGATGCTGTGCGCGCATATGGACGAGCTCGGCTTCATCGTCCAGCACATCGAGGACGAGGGCTTCGTCCGCATCGCGCCCGTCGGCTACCACGACGACCGCATGGTGATCGACCAGGACCTGCGCATCCACGGCCGCAACGGCCCGGTGGACGGCGTCACAGGCGCGAAGCCCGCGCACGTCCTGCCGCCCGAGGAAGCCAAGAAGGCGATCCCGCTCGAGGAGATGTTCGTCGACGTCGGCACGTCCAGCCGCGCGGCGACCGAGGAGCTCGGCGTGCGTGTCGGCGACCTGGTCACGTTCGCGCGCGCGGCGGGGCTCCTGAACGGCACCCGCGTGTTCACCGGCAAGGCGGTCGACGACCGCTCCGGCTGCGCGGTGATGGTCGAGGTGATGCGGCGGCTGCCCGCCGACGGGGCCGCGACCGTGGTCGCGACCGCGGCGGTGCAGGAGGAGCTCGGGATCCGCGGCGCGGGCCCAGCCGCGACCCGGATCGTGCCCGATGTGGCGCTCGCGATCGACGTCACGCTGTGCGGCGACACGCCCGGCGTCGAGTTCTCGCGCCTGCCGATCACGCTCGGTGGCGGCCCGGCGATCAAATACTTCGATTGGGCGCCCGCGGCGGGGTTCGGCACCGCGGTGCCGCGCCGGCTCACGAACCAGCTCGAGCGGGTGGCCGAGACGGCGGGCATCGGCTACCAGCGCGAGGTGCTGCTGGGCGGTGCCACCGATGCCTACGGCATCCAGCTCTCCGGCACGGGCATCCTCACCGGCTGCATCTCGGTGCCGTCGCGTTACATCCACTCGGCGGTCGGCTGCGTGCACCTGGACGACATCGAGGGCGCGGTCGAGCTGATCCTGGCCTTCATCGCCGACATCGGCACGAACGGCCTGCCTGAATAAAACGGGCCTGGCCCGACGTATGCACGTTCGGGGCTGTCCCCGGCCCGCCCTTAACGGCCGAGGCCCGGGCTTTTGCCCGGGCCTCTCACCGACGTATCGAGTGCCCCCCGGTGGGGGGCTCGTGGGGGGAGCCTGCTCCCCCCACGGTGCTTACATCATGTCCGGCATCCCGCCGCCGCCCATCGGAGCCTTGTCCTTCTCCGGGGCCTCGGCGACCACAGCCTCGGTCGTGAGGATGTTCTTGGCGATGGATGCCGCGTTCTGCAGGGCCGAGCGCGTGACCATGGCGGGATCGATGATCCCGGCCTTGACCATGTCGACGACCTCGCCCGTGTCGACGTTGAGGCCGAACCCGCTCTTCGCGGAGCGAACCTCGTTGACGACGACCGAGCCCTCGAGGCCGGCGTTCTCGGCCAGCTGGCGGAGGGGCTCCTCGAGCGCGCGGATGACGATCTTCGAACCCGTCTTCTCGTCGCCCTCGAGCTTCTCGGCCTGGACGGCCTTCACGGCGTGCAGCAGCGCCACGCCACCGCCCGGGACGATGCCCTCCTCGAGGGCGGCCCGGGTGGCCTGCAGCGCGTCCTCGACGCGGTGCTTCTTCTCCTTCATCTCGGTCTCGGTGGCAGCGCCAACCTTGACCACCGCGACGCCGCCGGCCAGCTTGGCCAGCCGCTCCTGCAGCTTCTCGCGGTCGAAGTCGGAGTCCGTCGTCTCGATCTCGGACTTGATCTGCTTGATCCGGCCCTTGATCGCGTCGCTGTCACCGGCACCGTCGATGATGGTGGTCGCGTCCTTGTCGACGACGACCTTGCGGGCCTTGCCGAGCTGCGAGAGCGTGGTGTTCTCGAGCTTGAGGCCCATCTCCTCGGTGATGACCTCGCCGCCGGTGAGGATGCCGATGTCCTCGAGCATCCGCTTGCGGCGGTCGCCGAAGCCCGGCGCCTTGACGGCGACGGCGGTGAAGGTGCCGCGCAGCTTGTTGACGACGATCGTCGCGAGCGACTCGCCCTCGACGTCCTCGGCCACGACCAGCAGCGGGCGGCCGTTCTGGATGACCTGCTCGAGCACGGGCAGGAGATCCTTGACGGCACCGATCTTCTGGTTGGCGATCAGGATGTACGGGTCGTCCAGCACCGCTTCCATCCGCTCGGAGTCGGTGATCATGTACGGGGACAGGTAGCCCTTGTCGAACTGCATGCCCTCGGTGAACTCGAGCTCGAGGCCGAAGGTCTGGCCCTCCTCGACGTTCACGACGCCGTCCTTGCCGACCTTCTCGATGGCATCGGCGATGACATCGCCGATCTCGCGGTCGCGAGCCGAGATGGTTGCGACCCGGGCGATGTCCTCCTTGCCCGAGATCTCCTTGGACTGCGACTTGATGTCGTCGACCACGGCCTGCACGGCGGACTCGATGCCGCGCTTGAGCGCCATCGGGTTGGCGCCGGCGGAGACGTTCTTGAGACCCTCGCGCACGATGGCCTGGGCCAGCACGGTCGCGGTGGTCGTGCCGTCGCCGGCGACGTCGTTCGTCGCCGTGGCGACCTCGCGCACGAGCTGTGCGCCCTGGTTCTCGAAGACGTCCTCGACCTCGATCTCACGCGCGATCGTGACGCCGTCGTTGGTGATGGTGGGGGCGCCGAACTTCTTGTCGAGCACCACGTAGCGGCCCTTGGGGCCGAGCGTCACCTTGACCGCATCGGCGAGGGTGTCGACCCCTCGCTGAAGCGACCGGCGCGCTTCCTCGCTGAACTTCAGTTCCTTGTGTGCCATTCGGGTACTTCCTCCTACGCCTTTGCGGCGACCTTGCTGGTGACGACCTTGGCCAGGATGTCGGACTCGCGCAGGATCAGGTACTCGTCCCCCGACAGCTTGACCTCGGTGCCGCCATACTTGGAAAAGATGATCTCGTCGTTCTTCTTGACGTCCAACGCGACGAGCTTGCCGTCCTCGTAACGGCCGGGGCCAACGGCGAGCACCTTGCCGCGCTGCGGCTTCTCCTTGGCCGTGTCGGGGAGGACGATCCCGCTGTAGGTCACTTCCTCCTCGTCCAGGACCTCGACGATCACACGATCGCCCAGAGGCTTCAGATCCATGCATTCCTCCTCAGAATGAGCCGACTTCTCAGCTGGCACTCTCATAGCGGGAGTGCCAGGAGCAGGGTAGCAGGTGCTCAGCCGGCGTTCAAACGAGAAGGTTGGCACTCCCTGTATGAGAGTGCCAAGGGTCGCAGGGCAAGCGCGGCAAGGAGCGACACGATGGCGAGCACCACGTACGTGACCTCGTCGGACGTGGACTGCGCCAGCGCGGCGCCCGCCGCGGGGCCGACCAGGAACCCCGCTCCCCAGGCCAGGTTGAGCAGCCCGAACACGTTCGCGTGGGCCAGCCCGGCGGCGTCGGCGCCCTCTGCGCACAGGGGGAAGGCGACCGCGTACTGCCCGGTGATCGCCGGCGTCGAGGCGACGAAGATGATCGCGAGGGCGAGGCCGGTCGGAGCCGCGGCGAGCGCCGCCACGAAGGCCGCCATGGCCACGATCGCGACCAGGGCGATCGCGATGCCGCCGAACCGGTCGAAGATCAGGCCGACGCCGTAGTTCGACGCGCTCGCGACCACGCCCGCGGTTGTCAGCACGACCGTGATCGCCGCAGCGGAGTAGCCGTCGACGCCCAGACGCAGCGGCACGAGCGTGTCGAGCGTCCCCGACACGGTGGCCACGAGCACCATCATCCCGAGCGCCGCGACCACGGCGCGGCTGGCGCCGACGGCGCGCATGAGCGCCCGCGGGCCGACCGGCGGCGGTGCGGCGGCTCCCGCCGGCGCGCGCCACACGAGCACCGTGAGGACGACGGTGATGCTGCCGAGCAGCACAAACGGCGTCCGCAGGCTGTACGCGCCGCCGAGCAGCCCGCCGACGACCGGGCCGATGATCGTGCCGACGGTGGCGAACGACATCGCCGTCCCGAGCACGCGCCCGCGGCTGCCGGGCTCGCTCGCCTCCGAGAGCCAGGCCAACGCCGCCGTCCAGGAGATGGCCGACGACAGCCCCTGTCCGAAACGGGCGGCCAGGAGCGCCCAGAACCCGCCCGCGAATGCGCACCCGAAGGTCGCAGCGGCGAGCAGGGCGACGCCGAAGATGGTCAGGCGGCGGGCGCCGACCCTGGCGGCCAGGTAGCCCACAGGCACCGAGAAGACGAGCACCGCCCCGCTGTAGACCCCGACCACCAGGCCGGCCTGGGTCTTGGACATGTGCAGGTCGTGCACGTAGCCCGGCAGGAGCGGCACGATCGCGAACATGAGCAGCGCGTCGAGGAACACCACCCAGTACACCACTCGCGGCTGCCGTCGCATCGTGCGAGCGTAGCGGAGGCGCGGAGGAGCGACCGGGGGAGCGGTCGATATGATGCACCCGCCCGTGAACGCCTTGAACTTCTACTCGCCGGTGGTCGCAGACCAGCTCCGCCACCACCGCAAGACCGCGACGATCCGGCTCGGCGACAAGAGCGGCAAGTACAAGAAGGGCCAGGTCGTGTACGTGCTCGTCGGTCAGCGCTTCGGGGTGCGCGAGAAGGTGTTCGACGCGGTCATCGACAAGGTCGAGGTGAAGCCGCTGCGGGAGGTCTCCCCGCGCGAGATCCAGCACGACAACCCCGAGATCCGCCACATCGACGAGTTCACGCACTTCATGGGCCAGCTCTACAACCGCCAGGTGACCGAGGACGACACGGTCACCGTGATCCACTTCTCCGAGATCCGCAGCTAGCCGCGGTGGTACCAGGGTGGGCCGTGCACGGCCGCTGCGAGCGCGTGCCTGCCACCGCCGACGACGGGCGGGCCGTGCGTGACCAGGACGTGGTCGAAGGGCTCGGCCAGCATCGGCTCGAGCGTCGGGCCGAACCGCTCGGCGTAGAACCGCAGCCGGCGCTCGTCCAGCGGCTCGTTGCACCACATGCGCAGGCCCGCGTCGGTGCCGACGACGGCGTCGCCGAAGGCAAGCGCCCGGTGTGACTCGACCAGCACCGGCAGCTCCGCCCGGCGCGGCTTCCCGATCGCGTAGGCGCGCACGCCCTCCGGGGTGGCGCCCGGCGCGAGCTCGCGGAACGGCGTCGAGTCGGCCATCCGCCGGCCGACATTGCGATGCCCCCACACGGTCGCGCCCGGATATCGGGCGCAGACCGCCTCGGCGCTGCGCAGGTGGTAGCCGATGGTGATCAGGCTGACGACATCGCCGGTGACGACGCCGTCGAGCCGCTCCCAGAAGCCCGGGTCACCCTCGGGCGCAAGCGGATCGATCAGCACCGTGCGGCCGGCACCGGCCAGGGCGTAGCAGCCGACCTCGGCCCCCCACGCGCCCGGATGCCACTCGGGGTGCCGCGCCGTCCACCGCCAGATACCGTCAGCCAGCCGCTCGATGCCGCGGATGCTACCGATGAATATCCGGTGCCTGGCACCGGATATTCACGCCAGGGCTACTCCTCGTCGTCCCAGACGGCCATCGCGACCGGCACTGTGCCGGGCTTGACGGGCTCGTCCCGCACCGCGCGGCGCGCGCTCCGAAGCGCGGCACCGGCTCGCTCGACCAGCTCCTCGAACGACTCGGCGTGTGCCGGGCAGGCGGCGATGCCGACGGCCGCCTGCGGGGTCGAGCCGCCCTCGGTGCGCGCCCGGGCAATCGCGCGCAGCACCCGCTCGGATGCAATGGAGGCGGCGCGCGCGTCGGTCTCGGGCATGATCACGCCGAACTCCGTTGTGCCAACCCGGCAGGCGACGTCGAGCGCGCGCACGCTCCCGCCGATGGCCGCGCCGAGCGTCTTCATCGACACCTCCACCTCGTCGGCGGCGATGTCGTCGACACTCGCGAGCGCAAGCGCGACGGGGCGGTCGTAGGTGCGGGCCCGCTCGATCTCGCGCGTCAGCGCCTCGACGAAGAAGCGGCTGTTCCAGAGGCCGGTGTCGTCGTCGCGGCGCTCGAGCAGGGTGGCCTCGGTGCGGGCGGTGGCGAGCTCGTCCGCGAATGCGCGGGCACGACGGTGCTCACGCACCGCGAGCAGGGTGGTCGCAACCAGTGCTCCCACCGCGAGAACCAGTATGGGGAGGGTGATCGCCAGGCTCACAACGCTGTACTCTCGTTATCGCGGGCGGAGCGGCGCGCGTCAAGGCGCCGATGCCGCTCGGGCTTGCGCCGGATGTCCGTGCCGAACAGCTGCGCGGGCCGCAGCTCGCCGCCGCACTCGGCGCACGTGAGCGCCATCAGCGACCGGATCCCGGCGCCGCAGCCCGGGCAGGCCGTGATCACCTCGCCGCCGCAGTCGGGGCACTCGGCCGGCAGCGTGTCCGCGTTCGGCGCCATGAACCGCCGCCCCCAGCCGCAGCGCAGACAGAAGCCGCACCGGTCTCCGAGCCCGCTGCTGCGTTCGTGTCCCACCCCTCGATTCTTGCACACCACCGGGGGCCGCTCTCTGTAGCATCGCCGCAATGGCTGCCGCACCCGTACGGCTGGCGGAGCTCCTCGCAGCGCTCTCGGCGGTGAGCGACGCCGCCCGCGGGCGGCCGGTCGACGACGCCACCCGCTCGTGCCTCGTCGCCACCGGCCTGGCGCGCCGGCTCGGCCTCGCTCCACCGGCGATCTCCGACGTCTACTACACGACGCTCCTGCGCTCGGTCGGCTGCACGGCGACCTCGCACGAGCTGGCCGGCCTCGCCGGGGGAGACGACGTCTCCGTCCGCGGGCGCGGCGACATGACCGACATGTCCCAGCCGCGGGAGGCGGCCGCGTTCATCGGCGCGTTCGGCCGCGGCCTGCCGCCCGGCCGGCGCGTGCGCACGGTGGCCGGCGCGGCGGCACGCGGGAAGCAGGTCGCCGTCGAGGGGTTCCGCGCCGACTGCGAGGTGGCGACGGCGATCGCACGCCGGCTGCGGCTGCCGGCGGCGGTCGAGCAGGCGCTGCTCGACGTCTTCGAGCGCTGGGACGGCAAGGGCGGCCATCGCGGCGCGGCCGGCGACCAAATCGCGGCGCCCGCCCGCTTCGCGGCCGTGGCGCTGTGCGCCGCCATGTTCGCGCAGGAGCCGGGGGGCGCGGCCGCGGCCGTGCGCCGGTGGCGCGGGAAGGCGCTCGACCCGGCGATCGCCGACGCGTTCCTCGCGGATGCCGACGAGCTGGTCGCCGACGCGGAGGTCGACGACCCCTGGCTCGCGGTGATCGACGCGGAGCCCGAGCCACGGCGGACGGCGACGCCGGACGGGATCGACGCGCTCGCCCGCGCCTTCGCAGACGCCGTCGACCTGAAGGCGCCGTGTCTGCAGGGCCACTCGGCCGGTGTCGCCGGCCTCGCGGCGCGCGCGGCGCAGGTCGCAGGCTGGCCACAGGACGATGTCACCGACCTGCGCCGAGCCGCACTCCTGCACGACATCGGCCGGGCCGGGATCGCGACCGGCGTGTGGGAGAAGCCCGGGCCGCTCTCGACCGCGGAGTGGGAGCAGGTGCGCCTGCACGCCTACCACAGCGAGCGCATCCTGACCCGCGCGCCCACGCTCGCCGGACTCGCGCGCACGGCCGGGATGCACCACGAGCGCACCGACGGCAGCGGCTATCACCGGGGCGTCGCCGGAGCGATGATCGAGCCGGGGGCGCGGTTCCTGGCGGCCGCCGACGCCTACCACGCGATGACCGAGCCGCGGCCGCACCGCCCGGCGCTGACCGCGGCCGCCGCGGCGGCGACGCTTCCGCGCATGCCCCTCGACCGTGACGCCGTGGAGGCGGTGCTCGAGGCGGCCGGTCACCCGCCGCCGGCCCGGAAGCGCTGGCCGGCCGCGCTCACCGACCGCGAGGTGCAGGTGCTGCGCCTGCTCGCGGCCGGGCGCTCGAAGCGCGAGATCGCCGCCCGGCTCGTGCTCTCGGCCGCGACCGTGCACACGCACACCGTGCACATCTATGCCAAGGCGGCCGTCTCGACGCGGGCGGCGCTCGCGATGTGGGCGATGGAGCACGACCTGGTCACGCCGGGCGAGAAGATCGACTGAACGGTCGATGCGAGGGCTCGGCCGGCCGCCGTACGGTGGGCGCGTAAACCACCCTCGAGAAGGAGCCGCCATGACCGAGTCCACCACCACGATCACCGCAGCTGAGGCCACCGTGCTGCGCGGCTTCGCCGCCTTCGCCACATTCGACACCGACACGCTGGGCGTGGTCTTCCACCCCGACGTCGTCTGGACGCACCGAAACGACGACCGCTTCGCCGGCGCCAAGGCGGGCTGGCCCGCCGTTGCCGCGTTCTTCGGCGAGTCCGCCGAGCTCACCGCGGGCACGCTGCGGGTCGAGCCGCAGACGACGATGTCCCGCGGCGACCTGGTCACGGTCATCGCCCGCGTGTCGGCCACGCGCCCCGACGGCCGCAGCTTCGACGACATGCAGATGCTCCTGTTCCGGCTCGAGGACGACCGCGCCGTCGCGGTCGACCAGTACGTCGGCGATCCGGCCGCCGTTCGCGCGTTCTGGGACTAAATGCAAGCTCCGGTGGGCGTGCCGCGTTCGGGTGATGTGGCGCGTCGCGCCCACCCGATAGACTGCGCAGAAGCATGGCGGTAGCCCGTGAAGCCACGCCGGTCTCCTCGGCGGCGGACATCAAGCAGGCGGATCTCGACCGCGAGGACCTTCTCAGCATCTACCGCAACATGCTGATCACGCGGGGTGTCGAGGAGCGCGGTCACATCCTCTACCGCCAGGGCAAGATCCCGGGCAGCTTCTACACCGGCCGCGGCAACGAGGGCGCGTCGGTTGGCGTGGCCACCGCGATGCGTGCCGACGACGTCGGCACGCCGATCCAGCGCGACATGGGCGTCCACGTCACCCGCGGCACCGAGCCGTGGCGCATCTTCGCCCAGTACATGGGCCGCAGCGATGGGCTCGCCGCCGGCAAGGACGGCAACGTCCACATGGCCGACATCCGCCTCGGCCTGATCGCCATGGTCAGCCACCTGCCGGCGCTGATGCCGGTGGCGGTGGGATGCGCCCTCGCCTTCAAGATCCGGCGCGAGCAGCGCGTGGCCGTCGCCTGGAGCGGCGACGGCGCGATGGCGCGCGGCGACGCACACGAGGCGATGAACCTCGCCGGAGTGCACAAGCTGCCGGTCGTGTTCATCGTCGACAACAACCAGTACGCCTACTCGACCCCGAACCGGGTCGAGTTCGGGGTCGACCACCTGGCCGACCGCGCGGCCGCATACGGCTTCGAGGGCGTCGTCGTCGACGGCACCGACGTGCTCACGGTCTACCGCGAGGCGCACGCGGCGATCGAGCGCGCCCGCCAAGGCGGAGGGCCGACGCTGCTCGAGCTCGTCACGCTGCGGATGGAGGGGCATGCCGTCCACGACGATGCCTTCTACGTCCCGCGCGAGCTGCTCGAGGCGTACGCCAAGAAGGATCCCATCGAGCGCTACCGGCGCTGGCTGAAAGAGCAGGCCGTCCTCGACGAGGTGCGAGACGACGAGATCGGGGTCGAGGTCAAGCGGCTCCTGAACGATGCGATGAAGCGGGCCGAGGACAGTCCCATGCCGGAGCGATCAGAGCTCCTGACCGGGGTGTACGCCGAGCCCGACGAGCTCGACACCCCCCACCACCGATAGCGAGGTTTCGTGGCCACGAAGACGTACCTGCAGGCGATCTCCGACGGGCTCCGCGAGGAGATGCGGCGCGACTCGCGCGTGTTTCTGATCGGCGAGGACATCGGCACCTACGGCGGGGCGTTCAAGGTCACGCAGGGGTTCCTGCAGGAGTTCGGCGAGGACCGCGTGATCGACTCGCCCCTGTCCGAGACGGCCATCGTCGGCTCGTGCACCGGGGCGGCGCTGATGGGGATGCGGCCCGTCTGCGAGATGCAGTTCTCCGACTTCGTCTCGTGCGCGTTCGACCAGCTCGTGACGGTGGCCGCCAAGCAGCACTACCGGGTGGGCACGCCGGTGCCAATGGTGGTACGGCTCCCGTCCGGGGGCGGCTTCTCGGGCGGCCCGTTCCACTCCCAGAACCCCGAGGGCTTCTTCGCCCACTGCCCAGGGCTCAAGATCGCCTGCCCGGCGACGCCGGCCGACGCCAAGGGACTTCTGATCCAGGCCATCCGCGACCCCAACCCGGTGCTCTACTTCGAGCACAAGCACCTGTACCGGCGGATCAAGGGCGAGGTGCCCGACGGCGAGCACACCGTCGAGTTCGGGCAGGCGCGCATCCACCGCGAGGGCACCGACCTCACCATCGTCACCTACGGCGCGATGGTGTACACCGCCGAGGAGGCGGCCGACGCGGTCGCCGAGAAGGACGGCACGTCGGTCGAGATCGTCGATCTGCGCACGCTCACGCCGTGGGACCGGCAGGCGGTGCTCGACTCGGTGGCGAAGACCAGCAAGGTGATCGTGCTGCACGAGGACACGCACACCTCCGGGTTCGGCGCCGAGATCGCGGCGACGATCGCCGAGGAGGCGTTCGAGCTGCTCGACGGCCCGGTCGTCCGCGTCACCGCGCCGGACTCCCCGGTACCGTTCTCACCACCGCTGGAGAAGGCGTTCCTGCCTCAGGTGGCCGACGTGGCCGCCGCAATCGAGAGGCTGTCCTCATACTGATGACCCCGAGGAGCTGACCCCCATGGCAACAGGAACTCTTGTCGACGTCGTCATGCCGCAGATGGGCGTGAGCGTGTCCGAGGGAACGATCACCCGCTGGGCCAAGGCCGTGGGCGAGACGATCGAGGCCGACGAGACGATCGTCGAGATCTCGACCGACAAGGTCGACACCGAGATTCCCTCCCCGGCCTCGGGCGTGGTGCGCGAGCTGTTCGCGGGCGAGGGCGAGACGGTTCCCGTGAACACCCGCATCGCTGTGATCGACACGGGCGGTGGGGGCGCGGAGGCGGGCGCTTCCGACCGCGATGGAGATGGAGCAGCTGAGGGGTCAGGCACCTCCGATGCATCGCCTGCGGCGACGCCGTCTCCGGAGCCAGACCCCCGGCCCGCCCAGGCCGAGGCACCCACGGCGACTGCGCATGAGGGCAACGGCCACAACGGCGATGGGCGCACCTTCGTGAGCCCGGTCGTCGCGCGCATGGTGGCCGAGCACGGCCTCGACGTGAGCGCGATCCCCGGCACCGGCCGCGGCGGCCGCGTGACCAAGAAGGACGTGCAGCAGTTCATCGAGCACGGCGCGCCCGCACAGGCGGCGCCGGCAACCGAGGTGCACGACGTGCCCCACTTCGCCGCGCCCGTGCCCGAGGCGCCGGCCGCACCCGCGCCCGCCCCGGCGCCCGTCGCCGCCTCCGCGCCGGCGATCGTCACGGCGCCCGGCGAGGCTGGCCCCGGCGAGGAGCTGTACCGCTTCAACACGATCCGCAAGGTGATCGCGCGGCACATGCGCCATTCGCTCGAGACGGCGGCCCAGGTGACCACGGTCATCGAGGTCGATATGACCGGCGTCGTCAACCTGCGCAAGAAGTGGAAGCCGGAGTACCAGAGCCGCTACGGCGTCAACCTCACCTATGTCCCGTTCGTCGCCCGCGCCACCATCGACGCGATCGGCCGCTGGCCGTGGGTGAACGCCGAGGTGAACGGCGAGACCGCCCTGATCAAGAAGTACGTGAACCTGGGCATGGCGGTCGCCGTCGACGACTCCAAGGGCCTGATGGTGCCCGTGATCCACCATGCCGAGGAGAAGAACCTCGTCGGCCTGTCGCGGTCGGTGCTCGAGCTGGCCGACAAGGCACGCACGAAGACGCTCTCGCCGGACGAGATGAGCGGCGGCACGTTCACGATCACGAACCCGGGCGTGTTCGGCGCGCTGATCGGCACGCCGATCATCCCCGAGGGCCAGGTCGCAATCCTCGATGTCGAGGCGATCGTGAAGCGCCCGATGGTGGTCACCGACGAGCACGGCAACGACGCGATCGCGATCCGCCACATGATGTTCCTGTGCCTCTCCTACGACCACCGGCTGGTGGACGGGGCGTATGCCGCCCAGTTCATGGCCCAGGTCAAGCAGAACCTGGAGAGCTGGGACGAGCAGGCATACGGGCTCTAGCGGCCGATGGCCGAGGGCGCCTACCTGTACGACCTGCGCGGGCTGACACCGTACGGCGAGGCCCTGCGCCTCCAGCAGCAGCTCGCGGCGGCGCGGTCGCAGCAGGCGATCCCCGACACGGTCGTCCTGCTCGAACACGAGCCGGTGATCACGCTCGGCTCGCGCGCCGTGCGCGCCGAGGAGCTCCGCCTGTCCGCCGAGGAGTACGCCGAGCGCGGCATCGAGATCGTGACCGTGCCGCGCGGCGGGCGCTCGACCTACCACGGCCCGGGCCAGCTCGTGTGCTACCCGATCCTCGACCTGAACGCCCGCGGCCGCGACCTGCGCCTACACGTGCGCGGTTTGGAGCAGACGATCACCGAGACGCTCGCCGGGTTCGGCATCGAAGGCCGCTCGCTCGAGGGCCCGCACCAGAGCGGCGTGTGGGTGGACGACCGCAAGATCGCGTCGATCGGCGTGCGCTGCGCCCGCTGGGTGACGAGCCATGGCCTGGCGATCAACGTCGACCTCGACCTCGGCGTGTACGACCTCTTCGACGCCTGCGGCCTGGGTGGGGCGCGCTTCACCTCGATCGCCGCCGAGGCCGGCCGCGCCGTTACGACCGACGACGTCCGCGAGCCGCTCCTGGCCGCCCTCGCCGCCGCATTCGACCTCGAGCTCGAGCGCCTGCCCACGGAGGGCCATGCCCTGGTCTGAGCTCCAGAAGGACCGGCCGCGGTGGATGACCGTGCGCGCGCCGTCGCCGAGCGGCCGCTTCGCAGAGCTGCGCGGGCTCATGCGCGAGAGCGGCCTGCACACCGTGTGCGAGGAGGCCCGCTGCCCGAACATCGGCGAGTGCTGGGGCCGCGGCACGGCCACGTTCCAGATCATGGGCGACGTATGCACGCGCGCCTGCCGCTACTGCGCGGTCACCTCCGGCCGGCCCGAGACGGCACCCGAGCCGCTCGAGCCGCTGCGGGTTGCACGCGCCGTCGAGCGCATGGGCCTGCATCACGTCGTCGTGACGTCCGTCGACCGCGACGACCTGCCCGACCGCGGCGCCGGCCACTTCGCGGCCACCATCCGGTCGATCCGCCGTGCGAACCCCGGCTGCGGCGTCGAGGTGCTCGTGCCCGACTTCCTCGGGTTCCGCGAGGAGGCGCTGCGCACCGTGCTCGAGGCGGCGCCTGACGTCTTCAACCACAACATCGAGACCGCCGAGCACTTGTACCGGCGCGTGCGGCCCAAGGGCGACTACCGCAAGGCGCTCGACCTGCTCGACCGGGCGAAGGACGTCTGGGCCGAGCTCCACCCCGCGCGGCCGCCGCTCATGACGAAGTCCGGGATCATCGTCGGCATGGGCGAGAGCGATGCCGATGTGCTCGGCGTGATGCGCGACCTGCGCGCGCACCGCGTGGACGTCGTCACGATCGGCCAGTACCTGCAGCCGACCGAGCGCCACCTGCCGCTCGACCGCTGGGTGACGCCGGAGCAGTTCCGCGGCTACCGCGAGGCGGGCGAGGCGATGGGCTTCGGCTCCGTGTTCGCCGGCCCGCTCGTGCGCTCGAGCTACCGGGCCGAGGAGCAGCGGCTCGCGGCCGAGGGCGGCTCGCGCGCCGTCGCCCACTGACCGCGCGTGGACAACGACCACTCACCGCTGCCGGACACCGAGGTTCACTACCTGCCATCGGCGCACGCCGGTGACGAGTACCGGATCGTGGTCGGGCACTGCCACCCACCCGATGCCCCTGCGGAGTCTGTGCTCTACCTCGGCGACACCTGGGCGAACTTCGGCACCGCCGTCGAGATCGTCCGCCTCATGCGGCTGTCCGAGGTCGTCCCACCCCTGCTCGTCGTCGGAGTCGGCTACCGCACCTCCGACCTCGATCAGATCTGGAACCTGCGCGCGCGCGACTTCACCCCCAGCGTGGCGCTCCGCCCCGGGTTCGAGGACGCGTCGATGATGGGCGGCGCGCACCGGTTCATGGCGTTTTTGAGCCACGAGCTCAAGCCCTGGGTGCGCGAACGCTTTGACGTTCGCGGGGACGACTCCATGTTCTTCGGGGACTCGCTCGGCGGGCTGTTCGCGACCTTCGTCCTGCTCACCGAGCCGGCGACGTTCAAGCGTTACGGCATCGGCAGCCCGTCCCTCTGGTGGGATGAGGGGTCGATGTACGCGCTGGAAGCGCGGTATGCCGAGGCGCACGACGACCTCGCGGCAAAGGTGTTCTGCTCGGTCGGCGCGCTCGAGACGCTCGCGGGGCGCACGCGCTTCCTCGACCAGCTGCCCGCCGACAGGCGGGCGCGGGCGGAAGCAGAGGACGCGGATGACCCGCCGGTCGACATGGTGGCCGACTGCGAGCGGATGGTCGCCGCCCTGAGCGGGCGCGGGTACCCGAGCCTCGACATCGGCTGCGAGGTGCTCCCCGGCGAGTACCACGAGACCGCGCCTCCGCTCAACCTGTCACGCGCGCTGCGGTACCTCTTCGATGCGCCGCACTGACCGCCGCACGATCCGCTCCCCAACAGCTCTGCGACCGGCGCGCGCGACCGACTGCGAGCGCCTGCGCGACATCACGGTCGCATCGAAGGGGTCGTGGGGGTATCCGCCCGCGCAGACGCGCGCCTGGGTCGACGGCCTCGACATCTCCGCGGCGATGCTCACGCGCACCGAGACCGTCGTCGCGGAGACGGATGGGCGCGTCGTCGCGTGGGCGCAGCTGCGTGCGCCGACGGCGGGCGTGTGCGTGTTCGAGCACCTGTGGGTCGACCCGGCGGCGATGGGCGCGGGCGTCGGGACGGCGCTCTTCCGCTGGGCGAGCGCCCGCGCGCGGGCGCTCGGCGCGACGGTGATGGAGTGGGAGGGCGAGCCCCACGCCGTCGGCTTCTACGAGCGCATGGGCGGCCGCCGGGTGCGCACCGTCACCTCGGAGTGGGGCCGCGAGCTGCCGGTGATGGCGGTCGACCTGCCGACCTGACCGCTACCCCCCGAGCAGCTCGCCGACCGTCGCCGTCCGCACGCCGGCGTCGTCCAGGAGCTCCGCGATCTGCGGCAGCGCGGCCAGCGTCCGCCGCCACGACCCGGCGGCCGAGTAGGCGTCGGAATCGTGCAGCAGCAGGATGTCCCCCGCGGTCGCCCCTGCCGCCACCCTGCGCGCGATCGCGGCGGGCATCGCCCGCCGCTCCCAGTCGCGCCCCCAGCGCGACCAGCCGACGACCGGCATGCCGCTGCGACGGGCGAAGCGCAGGGTCGAGAGGCTGGCCGCGCCGAACGGTGCCCGCAGCGAGCGCAGCTCGACGCCGGCGAGCGCCTCGATCTCGGCCCGCGCCCGGCCCAGCTCGCCCTCCAGCACCAGCGGCGGCACGAGCGCGTGCGGCAGGTGGCGGCCGCCGTGCAGCCCGAGCTCGTGCCCGGCCGCGACGATGTCTGTGAGCACCGGCGGGCAGCGTCGCGCCTGCGTCGCGACGACGTAGAACGTCGCCCGCATCCCCAGCCCGTCAAGTGCCGCCAGGACGGCCGGCGTGCCCTCGGGGTGAGGACCGTCGTCGAACGTGAGCGCGACCGCGCCGGCGACCGCGCCGGCGCGGCGGATGACGCCCGGATACCGCAGCCGCCCGACGGCCGCGAGGCCGGGCGAGGCATACGCGGCCACCCCGGCGGCTGCGAGCGCTAGTGCCCTTCCCACGATTGCACGACGACGGTCCCGTGGTCGTGCACGGGCACCGTCGCGACCGCATCGGCGACCCGGTCGGCCATCCCGAGCGCCATCACCGTCGCCGTGAGCGCCGCGACCCGGCGGGCGCGCACCATCGCGCGGGTCGGCCCGGCCGCCCCTCGCAGGTCGTCGAGGCACTCGGCGGTGCACGGGCGCCCGAAGAGCTCGGCGGCGGCGGCGGCCGTCGCGGGAGCGCGCAGCGACCAGAACGCGGCGTCGGCGAGCAGGTCGCACAGCTCGCGCGCAGTCGCCGTGCCGGTGACCATGCCCGCGCGCTCCATGTGCCTGCTGTTGTCCTCGCCGTGCCCCGGCAGCGGCTCGAACATCACCACCGGCAGCCCGGCGGCGAACGCCTCGAGGCAGGTGAGCCCGCCGGCGTTCGCGACCAGGGCGTCGCACGCCGCCATCAGGCCCGGCATCAGGTCGGTGAACCCGAACACGACCGCGCGGCCGAGCTGCTCGTCGGTCTCGAGCCGCCGCTTGAGACCGGCGTTGTGCCCGGTGACGACGACCGGCCTAAGGCCCGGGACCGACGCCACCGCCCGCGCCGCGCCCTGCAGGTTTCCGACGCCCCAGGCGCCGCCGACGATCAGCACGGCCCGCTCCCCGGCCGCGATCCCAAGCCGGTGCTGCATCTGCGAACGCAGCCCGGGCGCCGCGGGCAGCGTCGGCACCGGCGGGCGCACGGCCCGCATGCCGGTGACGCAGGCCCGGCCGACGCCGAGGTTGTCGTCGAGCTCGGGGTGCACCCAGGCGGGATGCGGGTCGAAATCGGTGATCAGCGCGCAGCACGGCACCCGCAGCCGGCCGGTGCGGCGCAGCCGCGCGAGCACCATCGAGACGATGGGGTAGGCGGACACGACGCGGTCGTAGCCGCCCGACTCGATCCGGTCGAGCAAGGGCCCTCCGCCGCGCACCGCCAGGCCGGCCCCGAGGAGCTTGATCAACCGGCGCGAGCGGGTCGCCCGATACAGCACGCGCCACGACCACGGTGCATACTCGATCTGGCAGTGATAGCCGTCGACCACCAGCTTGTGCACGCCGCGGCCGATCAGCGCGAGGCCGTCGTCGATCTCGACCTCGTCACCGCGCGCCCGCAGCTCTGCGGCCACGCCGCGGGCGGCCGCGTCATGCCCGGCGCCCACCGGCGCGCTGAGGATCAGCACCCGCATATCGGATTCAGCGCAGCTCTGACCGTGAGAGCACCGGCATGAGCGCAGAGCTTAGACGGTCGACCGGGCGGTTGCCCGCAAGGTGCGCGCAACGTCAACAGATTCCCAAGGTGCTTGAGTGAGCAGGTTCCACATCCTGGAATGGGGATCCGGCGACCTGCCGCCCGTGGTCTGCGTGCATCGCGCCCGCGCCCACGCGCGCCGCTTCGAGCGGCTCGCCCGCATGCTGCGCGGCCATCGGCGCGTGATCGCCTACGACTTGCGCGGCCACGGCCGCTCGCCGTGGTCGGGGCCGCATACGCTCCAGCAGCACGTGCTCGACCTCCACGAGGTGCTCGAGGAGGCCGGTGTCGACCAGACGGCGCTGATCGGAGACGGCTTCGGCGGCCGGGTCGCGCTCGAGTATTCCGCCGCCCACGGCGAGCGGGTAACAGCCCTATCGCTGCTCGACCCGCCGCTGCACCCCGATCCCGGGCGGATGCTCGCGCTGGCCGACTCCGAGCGGCACGGGCAGGTGTTCACGAGCGCCGACGCCGCCATTGCGACGTTCACAGGCTACGCCGGGCTCCTGCACACGCCGCGGGTGCTCGTCGAAGAGGATGTGGCCGAGCACCTCGTGGTCGACCAGGACGGGAGGCTGCGCTTCCGCTACAGCCATGACGCGGCCGCCGCCGCGCTCGCGGCGCTGTCCGATCCGTCCGGGTGCCTGAAGGATGTGCTCTGCCCCGTGCTGCTCGTCCGCGGCGACCGCTCCGACCTGCTCACCGTCGCGGACGCGGAGAACGCGGCCGCCGAGCTACGGCGCTGCCGCATCGAAGTCGTCCCGGGCGGCCACGTGCCCCTGTGGGACGCCCTCGCCGAGACCGGCGCGTTCGTGCGCAGCTTCGTGGCGGCTCAGCGCACGAGGGCGTAGACGATCACGCCCACGAGCACGACCGCGAGCACGCCGATCGGCACCCACGAGGAGCCGCTGCGCGTATCGGTCACGCGGTCGCCCGGATCGGGAGCGGGGTACATCGGCTCGTCGCCGGCCGCGATCCGGTGCGCGAGCGCCTGGGCGCCGTCGGCCTTGACGAGCGCCGTGACCACCTCCGGATCGACCTCGAGGCGCTCGGCGATCTCGGCCTCGCCCGCGCCGCCGTCGCGCAGCGTGATGTAGTCGCGCACCTGGTCGTCGCTCATCCCGAAGTCGGTCGCGTCCTGCGCCGCAAAACGCAGCGCGAGGAAGCGGCTATCGGGCGACGGGGACGGCAAGCTCGGCCCAGCGGGCGAACACGCTGCGGCCGGTCGCGCGCATGCCGGCCTCGGCGGCGTCGAACTCCCCCAGGAGCCGCTCCATCCCACCCGTGCCGAGCACGCGATCGGCGTAGCCGACGTAGGCCGGTACCTGCGCCCACTCCCGCGCCATGTCCGGCAGCACCTCGACGTGGAACTGGATCCCGTAGGCGAGCCGGCCGTACCGGAACGCCTGGTTCGGGTAGGCCGGGGACGATGCGAGCCGCGTCGCCCCTGCGGGCAGATCGAACGTGTCGCCGTGCCACTGCAGCGTGGGGAAGGTCTGCGGCAGGCCGGCGAAGAGCGGATCGGCGACACCGTCGGCGGTGAGCGTCACCGGCAGGACGCCGACCTCGGGCTCCGGGCCGGCGTAGACGCGGGCGCCCAGGCTGGCCGCCAGCAGCTGCACGCCCAGGCAGGCGCCGAAGTAAGGGACCCCGGCGCGCACGGACTCGGCGATCAGGCGCTTCTCGTCGGTCAGCCACGGCAGCTCGGCGTCATCGTTCACGCTCATCGGGCCGCCCATCGCGACGATCGCGTCGAAGCTGCCGGGTGCCGGGAGCGGATCGCCCTCGTCGAGCTCGACCCGGTGCAGGTTCGCGCCCATCTCGCGCAGCACGGTCTCGTACTCGCCCGGCGGCTCACACGCGATGTGCTGGAGCACGAGGACGTCCATGCTCACTCCTCGTTCCCGCGGGCGATGGCGCGCAGATCAAGCGCCTTGTCGAGCACGTCCTCGGCCACCCCGTGCGCGCGGGCGACCTCGCGCAGCGACCGGCCCGAGCCGGCGGCGTCCTTGACGATCGCGGTCGCGCGGTCGTAGCCGATGTAGGGATTGAGCGCGGTCGCGACGGCGAGGGTGCTCTCGGCATGGCGCTCGCAGTTGGCCTCATTCGCCTCGATGCCCTGCACGCAGCGCTCGGCCAGCAGCCGGCAGGCCGCGGCCAGAAGGCCGATGGACTGCAGCAGGTTGCGCGCCATGAGCGGGATCTGCACGTTCAGCTCAAAGTTGCCCTGCAGGCCGCCGACGGCGATCGCTGCGTCGTTCCCGATCACCTGCGCCGCCACCTGGCAGGCCACCTCGGGGATGACCGGGTTGACCTTGCCGGGCATGATCGAGCTGCCCTTCTGCAGCTCGGGCAGGATGATCTCGGCCAGGCCTGCGCGCGGGCCCGAGCCCATCCAGCGCAGGTCGTTGGCGATCTTGGTCAGCGACACGGCCACCGAGCGCAGCGCCCCGGACGCCTCGACCAGCCCGTCGCGGTTGGCCTGGGCCTCGAAGGGATCCGCCGGCGGGCTGATGCCGAGGCCGGTCGCGTCCGCCAGGCGGGCGCGCACGCGCGCGGCGAACTCCGGATGCGTGTTCAGGCCGTTGCCGACGGCGGTGCCGCCGAGCGGGATCTTGCCCAGCCGCGCCAGGGTCGAGTCGACGCGTGCACGGCCCTCGCGGATCTGCGCGGCGTAGCCGCCAAACTCCTGGCCCAACGTCACCGGGACGGCGTCCATCAGGTGCGTGCGGCCCGACTTGACGACGTCGCGGAACTCGGCCGCCTTCGCGGCCAGCGCGGCGGCGAGCAGGTCGAGCGCCGGGTCGAGGTCGTGCACGATCCGGTCGAGCGCGGCCAGGTGCACGGCCGACGGGAAGACGTCGTTCGACGACTGGCCCATGTTCACGTGGTCGTTCGGGTGGCAGCCCTCGCCCGCCAACGTGGCGATCACCTCGTTGGCGTTCATGTTCGACGACGTGCCCGAGCCCGTCTGGAAGACGTCGATCGGGAACTGGTCGTCGTGAGCGCCGTCGGCCACCTCGTCGGCGGCCGCCGCGATCCGGCCGGCCACGTCGGCGTCGAGCAGCCCCAGGTCGAGATTCACACGCGCCGCCTCGGCCTTGATCCGGCCGAGCCAGTGGATCACGGCCGCCGGGATGGGCTCGCCCGAGACGGGGAAGTTCTCGACCGCCTTGCGCGTCTCGGCGCCCCAGAGCTCTCGTTTGGCGGCGACGTTGGCCACACCGGGCAGATTACCGCTCCGGCGCGTGCGCGGCGGCGGCTACCGGCATCCCATGTCGATGCCGATCGGGCGCGCGGGATCGAGGCAGCTGCGCACGTAGAGCGCGACGCCGAGGTCGCCCGTCCAAAGCGACGAGCGGCCGTGGCCGTACTCGGCGCGGGCGCGCGCGACCTGCTCGAGCGCGTGCATTGCAAACGCGCGGGCGCGGCCGAGCCAGCGCTCCTTGCCCGTGCGCGCGTGCAGCGCGAGGAAGGCGAGGCCGTTCCCGGCCGTGCCGTGGCAGAGGCCCGGCCCCTTGACGAGCGGGCCCGCCCGCCAGGTGAGCTCGCCGCCGGCGACGAGCAGGTCGGTGAACCCGGCGTCATGCGGCGCAACGTTGGCGAGCGTCGCCACCATGCCGGGCGCGCCGTGGCACCACTGCGTCCGGATCGGCTGGGGCACGTCGGCGGGGCCGGCGGTCAGCGGGCCGGCGGCGATCGGCGGCCAGTTGGCCAGCCCGTCGTCGCGGACCGCGAGCGCCGAGAGCGCGCGGACGGCCTCGCGGTCGAGCTCGGCGGCGCGGGCGGCGCCGAGCAGGTCCGGGCGTGCGCGCAGCGCGGCGATGCAGCCGGCCATGCCATGCGCCGGACCGAGCATCTTGCGCAGGGTTCCGTAGAGATCCTGTGTCCATACCCGACAGCCGGCCGCCTCGTCCTCGATCCACGCCTCCCAGACGGCGTCGGCCAGGCGCGACCAGCTCGCCGCCCAGCGCGGATCGCCGGTGCGATCGAGCAGGGCCGAGGCGATGAGCATCGATCCCGGCGCGCCCCACATGACCTCGATGCACGGGTGTTGGGCGTTGCCGTCACCGAGCGCACGCAGCGTGTCGCGGCGGCGGGCGTCCGGTGCAAGCAGCTCGGCGACGGCCACGATGCCGCCCCGTCCGAGCCACAGGCCGGGAGCCTCGGGGCCGTAGTCGGGCGCCTGCCGGTAGCGGTCGTCGAGGCCGGCCGCCGCCGCGGCCCAGTCGCCGTCGGCCCCGAGCTCGTGCAGCGCCCACACCACCCCGGCGGCGCCCACGTAGACGCCGGTGTACGGGCGCGGCGGGTCGTCGGGCTCGTCGAGCGGGTGCACCGGCCAGACGCCGTCCGCGTCACGGTCGCGCTGGGCCTGCGTGACGATCGCGGCGATCCCGTCGCGGGCGCGGCGCTCGTCCCACGCCGCAGCGGTCAGGGGCTCGTGCGACTCAGGCGAGAAGAGCATCACGGCGATCGCTGAATAACCGGGGTCTGACCCTGTTTATTCAGTGGAGTACTTGGGCTGGGCCTTCTCGCCGCGGATGCGGGCGACCGCATGGTTCGCGGCCAGGGCCGCCTCGGAGAAGCCGACCGTGATCAGCGTGATCTTGCCGTCGAAGCCGGCCACGTCGCCGGCCGCGTAGACGCCGGGAAGGTTGGTCTCGCAGGTCTGGTTGACCCGGATCTGGCGCTTGTTCGCGAACTCGAGCCCCCAGTCGGCGATCGGCCCCAGGTGGGAGACGAAGCCGAGCAGGGTCACGAGCTCGTCGCAGGCGACCTCGCGCAGCTCGCCCGTCTCGGTGTTCTCGACCGTGATCTGCTCGAGCCGGCCGTTGCCCGCCGCAGCCCGCACCTCGCACGGCACCAGGATCTCGACGCGACCCTCCGCCGCCAGGCGGCGCACCTCGTTCACCGACGACTCGAGGCCGCGGAACCGGTCGCGGCGGTGGATGAGCGTGATCGGCGCCTGCGCCGTGTCCTGCAGCCCGAGCGCCCAGTCGAGCGCGGAATCGCCGCCGCCGACGAGCACGACCCGCCGCCCGGCGAACGCCTCCTTGCGCTTGACGAAGTAGTGCAGCCCGTTGCCCTCCCACCGGTCCAGGTCGGGCAGGTCGAGCTTGCGCGGATTGAAGGCGCCGTGGCCGGCGGTGATGATCATCGTGCGGGTGAGCAGCGTCTCGCCCGCGGCCGTGTGCAGCTCGATCACGTCGTCGGCCCGGTGGGAGAGGGTCTCGATCACCTCGCCCAGGCGCACCTCGGGCGCATACTGGAGCGCCTGCTCGGTGAGCCGGTCGATCAGCTCCTGGCCGTTGATCTTGGGGTAGCCGGCCACGTCGAAGATGTGCTTCTCGGGATAGACCGCCGAGACCTGGCCGCCCAGCTGCTCCAGGCTCTCCACGATGCGCACGCTGGCGTCGCGGTGGCCGCCGTAATACGCGGCCGCGAGGCCGGTCGGCCCGCCGCCGACGATCGTGATGTCAACGATCTGCTCGGAAGTCACGCTCGCAGTCTAGAAGACCGAGTTTGTGACAGTGGGCACCCCACGAGATTCGGCCAGAATACGCCGATCTCCAATCCCCGCGGGCTGGGATTGTGAGCGGTGCTATAGTCGCCAGCGGTGCTCGGCGACTGGGCAGCTCTGCTGGTGTTCGCGGCGATCGCATTCGTGATCCCGTTCAGCTTGCTGGTGGCGACATTCACGCTCTCGACGCGCACCTCCCGCCACGCGGGCGACAAGAGCATCCCGTTCGAGTCCGGCGTCTCGTCGCACACGTTCACCCCGGGCCGCTTCACGATCAGCTACTACATGACCGCGATGCTGTTCATCGTGTTCGACATCGAGATCGTCTTCCTCTACCCGCTCGCACTCGAGATGCACGCGCTGAAGTGGTTCGGGCTGGCCGAGATGGTCACGTTCGTGGTGCTCCTCGTGGTCGCGTACGTGTATGTCTGGCGCAGGGGGGCCCTGGAATGGCGGTGACGCCGGTCCACATCGACCGCGCGGTGCGCTCCGAGGATCTGGAGCAGTACGTCATGCTGACGACGGTCGAGAAGGCGCTCGCGTGGGCACAGTCGAACTCGATCTGGCCGGCCGGCTTCGGCCTCGCCTGCTGCGCGATCGAGATGATGTCGCTGCCGTCGCCGCGCTACGACATCGCCCGCTTCGGCGCCGAGGTGTTCCGCAGCTCGCCGCGACAGGCCGACCTGCTGATCGTCTCGGGCCGGGTGTCGCACAAGATGTCCCCGCCGCTGCGGCAGGTGTACGACCAGATGCTCGTGCCGAAGTGGGTCATGGCCATGGGAGCGTGCTCGAGCTCGGGCGGCATGTTCGCGAACTACGCGATCCTCCAGGGCGTCGACAAGATCGTGCCGGTGGACGTGCACGTGCCCGGCTGCCCGCCGCGGCCCGAGGCCGTCCTCGACGGCCTGCGCCTGATCCAGCGCAAGATCCGCGCCGGCATCCCGCCGGCCTACGAGCAGGAGAAGTCGAAAGCGTGACGGCTGCGCAGCTTGCGGCGGCGGTGCGGAAGGCCGTGCCCGGATCCGTGGTCTCGCACGAGAAGGGCCTCGACATGCCGACGCTCACCGTCAAGCCCGAGAAGCTCGTCGCCGTGTGCACCTACCTGCGCGACGAGCAGGGCAAGAACTTCCTCTCGGCCGTGTCGGCGGTCGACCACCTCGGCTACGGCGACGCGGTCGCGGGCTACTTCGGCAGCGAGCGCGGCCGTGACATCAACGCCGCCGGCAGCTGGGGCGCCGCGACGACGCCGGCCGCGCCGCCCAAACGCTTCGCCGTCCGCTACCACCTGGCCCACGTCGGCGACGGGCCGCCGGAGCGCGTGCGCGTGCAGGTGTGGCTCGACGACGGCCAGGAGGTCGCGACCGTCGTGCCGGTGTGGCCGACCGCCGACTGGCACGAGCGCGAGCAGTACGACCTCATGGGGATCGTGTTTGTGGGCCATCCCAACCTGCGCCGGCTGATCCTGCCCACCGACTGGGCCGGACACCCGCTGCGCAAGGACTATCCAATCGGCGGCGAGCCGGTGCAGTTCACGGACGCCGTATGAGCATCGTCGAACGCCCGCCCGCTCCCGTCGAGCCGCTGTACGCGCCGGCGCAGATCCCGGCGGGCGCGCCGTCAAAGGTCGACCCGCCCGCCGGCGAGGATCTGATCACGGTCAACTTCGGGCCGAACCACCCGTCCACCCACGGCGTCCTGCGCCTGATCGTGACGCTCGACGGCGAGGTCGTCGTCGGCCTCGACGCCGACATCGGCTACGTCCATACCGGGTTCGAGAAGAACTTCGAGCAGAAGACCTACTGGAAGGCGATCCCGTACTCGCCGCGGATGGACTACGTGGCCTTCTTCGCCAACGAGCTGGCCTACGTCGGCGCGGTCGAGAAGCTGATCGGGATCGAGGTGCCGGAGCGGGCGCAGTGGATCCGCACCCTGTTCGCCGAGCTGAACCGGATCCACAGCCACCTGATCTACCTGGGCACCTCCGGGGTCGAGATGGGCGCGATGTCGGTCTTCTTCTACTGCTTGCGCGAGCGCGACGCCGTGCTCGACCTGTTCGAGATGGCGACCGGTGTGCGCATGCACGACCGCTACCCGCAGTTCGGCGGCGTGGCCGAGGACCTGCCCAAGGGCTTCTACGCCGAGTGCCGCAAGTTCTGCGAGATGATGCCCAAGCGGATCGACGAGTACCTCGACCTGCTGGCCGGCAATCCCGTCTGGAAGTCGCGCTACCAGGGCATCGGCACGATCTCGGCCGAGACGGCGATCGCGATGGGCCTCTCGGGCCCCAACCTGCGCGCGTCCGGGCCGGCGTACGACCTGCGCCGGGTGGAGCCGTACCTCGTCTACGACAAGGTCGACTTCGAGGTCATCACCGCCGAGCAGGGCGATGCCTACGCGCGCTTCCTGTGCCGGGCGAAGGAGATGTACGAGTCGGTGCGGATCATCGAGCAGTGCCTCGACAAGATGCCGTCCGGCCCCGTGATGGCGACCGACCGCAAGTACGTGCTGCCGCCCCGGGCCGAGCTGCACACCTCGATGGAGTCGCTCATCCACCACTTCAAGCTCGTCACCGAGGGCTTCCGCGTCGAGCCGGGGCAGGTCTACTACCCGGTCGAGTCGCCGCGCGGCGAGTTCGGCTGCTACCTCGTCTCCGACGGCGGCCCGAAGCCTTGGCGGGCGCACTTCCGCGCGCCGAGCTTCGTCAGCCTGCAGGTGACGGCGATGATGTCGGTCAACCGCTACGTGGGCGACATGATCGTGGTCGTCGGCTCGCTCGACGGCGTGATGGGCGAGGCGGATCGGTAGTGGATCCGGCCACCGCGCAGACCCTGGCGGGCGCCCTGGAGACGCGGCCGCAGATGCCCCCGCCGCTTCGGCCCGACGACACGAGCGCGCCGCTGCGCGACCGCATCCTCGCCGTGGTCGCGCTCTACCCCGAGCCGCGCTCGGCGCTGATCCCGGCGCTGCGGCTGGCCCAGGAGGAGTACGGCTGGCTCTCGACCGAGGCGTTCGAGGCGGTCGCCGACGCCACCGGCTTCACCCCGGCGCTGTGCAAGTCGGTCGCCTCGTTCTACGACATGTTCCGGCTGCGGCCGGCCGGCCGCCACGAGATCTGCGTGTGCACGAACATCGCCTGCGCACTGGTGGGCGCGGGCGACACGCTGCGCGCGTTCGAGCGCGAGCTCGGGATCCACGCGGGCCAGACGACCGCTGACGGGGAGTTCACCCTGCGCACGGTCGAATGCTACGGCGGCTGCGGCTGGGGGCCGGTGGTGTCGGTCGACGAGCGCTACCACGAGCCGTTCGCACCCGACGACGTGAAGCCGCTCGTGGACGAGCTGCGGGCGGCGGCGCGATGAGCACCCCGACCCGGATCCTGCTCGACTTCGACGGCGACCGCCGCGACGCCCACGCCTACGAGCAGGCGGGCGGCTACGAATCGCTCAAGAAGGCGCTCGGCATGGAGCCGACCGACGTTGTCTCCGCCGTGGATGCCTCCGGCCTGCGCGGCCGCGGCGGCGCGGGCTTTCCGACCGGGCGCAAGGCGTCGTTCCTGCCGAAGGGGCGCACGGCGGCCTACCTGTGCGTGAACGCCGACGAGTCCGAGCCGGGCACGTTCAAGGACCGCGAGATCATGCTGCGAAACCCGCACGCGCTGATCGAGGGCGTCCTGATCATGAGCTACGCCATCCAGGCGACGTCGGCCTTCATCTACATCCGGGGCGAGTACCGCACCGAGTTCGAGGTGCTGAAGCGCGCGCTCGAGGAGGCGCACAGCCGCGGCTACGTCGGCCGCAACGTGCTCGGTTCGGGCTACGACGCGACGGTGGTCCTGCACCGCGGCGCCGGGGCCTACATCTGCGGCGAGGAGACGGCGCTTCTGACCTCGCTCGAGGGCGAGCGCGGGCAGCCGCGGTCGAAGCCGCCGTTCCCCGCCGTGGCCGGTCTCTATGCGGCGCCCACCCTCGTGAACAACGTCGAGACGCTGGCGTCGGTGCCCTACATCCTCCAGATGGGCGGCGAGGCCTACGCCGCGATCGGCACCGAGCGCTCGAAGGGCACACGCGTGTTCTCGCTCTCCGGCAACGTCCGCCGGCCCGGCAACTACGAGCTGCCGCTGACCGCGACGCTGCGGGACCTGATCGAGGGCCACGGCGGCGGGGCGACCGAGGGCCGCTCGATCAAGGCGATCATCCCCGGCGGCTCCTCGACGCCGCTGCTCATGCCCGACCAGCTCGACACGGGGATCGACTACGAGTCGATCGCCGCCGCGGGCTCGATGGCCGGCTCGGGCGCGGTGGTCGTGATCGACGACCGCGCCTGCATGGTGCAGCTGGCGCTGCGCGTGGCCCAGTTCTATCGCCATGAGAGCTGCGGCAAGTGCACGCCGTGCCGCGAGGGCACGAAATGGGGCGTCGACATCATCCAGCGCATCGAGGAGGGCACGGCCTCGCAGGGCGATCTCGACCTGCTCCTGAACGTCTGCGACCGCATCCTGGGCAAGTGCCTGTGCCCGCTCGGCGACGCCATGGCGATGCCGATCGCAAGCTATGTCACCCACTTCCGGGACGAGTTCCAGCGGCATATCGACGAGGGCGGCTGCCCGTTCGTGGAGCAGAGCCCGATCGCGAGCCTCTACCACGACACCTCCGGGGTGCCGGCGTGAGCACGTTCCACGACGCGTTCCTGGACGTCCGCCGCCGCATCGCCGAGGGCGAGGATGCCGAGCTGATCGTGCCCGACCTGATGCGGCTCGCCGAGGCCCAGGACGAGATCGACATGGCCGAGGCGCTCTACGAGGACGAGGCCGACGATGAATAACCGGGGTCTGACCCCGTTTATGCACGTAGGGGTGTGCTGATGGCGACCGTCGAGACGAACCTCGTCACGCTCACGATCAACGGCCGCTCGGTGACCGTGCCCAAGGGCATCTCGGTGGTCGAGGCGGCCGCCGAGGCCGGGATCGAGATCCCCGTCTTCTGCTACGAGCCGCGGCTCGGGGCGGGCGTCGGCGCGTGCCGCATGTGCCTGTGCGAGATCGAGGGCATGCCGAAGCTGCAGACTGCCTGTACGACACCGGCCGCCGACGGCATGATCATCGACTCCCACGGCGCGCGCGCCCGCGAGGGCCAGGACGCCGTGCTCGAGTTCCTGCTGCTGAACCACCCGCTCGACTGCCCGGTCTGCGACAAGGGCGGCGAGTGCCCGCTGCAGGACCTGACGTTCCGCTACGGCCCCGGCGTCACCCGGATGACGCTGCCCAAGCGCACGCAGGAA
This sequence comes from uncultured Actinomycetes bacterium, assembly GCA_963825325.1. Taxonomy (GTDB): domain Bacteria; phylum Actinomycetota; class Thermoleophilia; order Gaiellales; family JAICJC01; genus JAICJC01. The sequence continues at coordinate 963,968 of CAWGSU010000004.1, read as the reverse complement.
AAGCCGATCCCGATCTCGCCGCTGATCAAGCTCGATCGCGAGCGCTGCATCCTCTGCTACCGCTGCACGCGCTTCTCGGAGGACGTATCGGGCGACATGCAGCTCGTGCCCGAGAACCGCGGCGCGAACTCGATCATTACCACCTTCGAGGGCCGCCCGTACACGAACGAGTTCTCGGGCAACGTCACCGAGCTCTGCCCGGTCGGCGCGCTGACGTCGACCACCTACCGCTTCCTGGCCCGGCCGTGGGAGATCCAGAACGTGCCGACGACCTGCGGCCAGTGCGCCGTCGGCTGCAACACCTACGCCACCATCCGCGAGGGCCGGGTCACACGCGTGCTCTCGCGCAACCACCCCGACGTCGACGAGGGCTGGCTGTGCGACAAGGGCCGCTACGGCCTCGGCCACCTGCATGCACCCGAGCGCGTGACCCAGAATCTGATCCGCGGCGGGCGCGGCCTCGAGGCCGTCTCGACCGCCGACGTGCTCGACCACGTGGCCGACCGGCTGCGCGCGACCGTCGAGCGCTTCGGGCCCGGCTCGGTGGCGGTGCTGGCCTCGGGCGAGCAGACCAACGAGGAGGCCCACGCCTGGGCGCGCCTGCTGGGAGAGGCGCTCGGCGACGGCGCCAGCGTCGTCGGCCCCGAGGGCGGCCCGTGGTGGCCCGAGCTCGGGCCGTATGCCGCGACGATCGCCGACGTTGCCGCGGCAAGCACGGTGATCGTCGCCGGCGACGCCGACCTCGGCCACCGCGCGCCGGTGCTCGAGCTGTGGATCCGCAAGGCGGTGCGAAACGGCGCGCAGGTCGTCACCGTGGGGCCCGGGGCGACCCGCCTCGACACGCTGCGGGGCGCAGCGCACATCTCGGCGGCGCCCGGGACGGCGCACGCCGCGCTGCTCGCGGCCGCCGCGGCCGACGGCGACCTTCACGGCCGCCTGGGCGAGGAGGACGCCGTGCTGATCTGGTCCGGCCCCATGCGGGCCGAGGTGGCGTCGGTGCTCGCCCACGTCGCCCACACGACCGGCTGCTCCGTGCTGCGCACGCCCCGCGCCGCGAACGAGATCGGCTGCAGCGCCGCCGGCCTGGGCACGATGACGCCCGAGCAGGCGCTCGAGCAGGCCGAAGCGGGCAAGATCCGCGCCCTCGTGCTCCTGGGCGCCGACCCGGTCGGCGAGTGGCACGCCGGCGAGCGCTGGCGGGCCGCGCTCGCGCGCTGCTTCTTCGCCCTGCAGGTGACGTCGTTCCAGAACGACTCGTCCGGCTGGGTGACGACGATGGTGCCCGAGTCGGCCCTGCTCGAGAAGGACGGCACGCTCACGAACCTCGAGGGCCGCGTCCAGCGCCTGCGCGGAGCGGCCAAGTCGCCGCCGGGCGTCACCGACGGCTACGCCTGGGCGGCCGAGCTGGCCGCCCGGCTCGGCGTCGACCTGCCGCACGATCCGCCGGCCGCATTCACCGACATGGCCGCGCGCCGCCCCGCCTTCGCCGGCATGTCCTGGTCGGCGATCGGCGAGCGCGCGCCGCTCGGCGACCGCGCCGCCGTGCAGGCGGCGCCCGCCGTGCCCCAGATCGCGGCCGCGGCGATCCCGCAGACGATCGTCGTCGGCTACCGCCAGCTGATGTCCGGGGCGGCCGTCGAGCACACCGAGGCGCTGCACTTCCAGCGCCGCCTGGGCATCGAGATCGCCCATGCCGACGCCGAGGCGATCGGCATCGCCACCGGCGACCGCGTCCAGGTCACCGTGGACGGCCACACCGAGACGGGCCCGGCGCTCGTGCAGCGCGGTCTGCGCCCGGGCGTCGTGCGCATCCCCGCCCGCGTCCCCCACGTCGGGCCGGGCAAGGTCGCCGCCGCGCCCGCGGAGGCCGAAGGTGCCTGACGGCTTCATCGTCACGCTGATCAAGTCGCTCATCCTTGCCAACCTGGTGATGGGTGTGTTCGCGATCCTGACGTGGGCCGAGCGGCGGCTGCTCGGCCGCTTCCAGGTGCGCCTCGGCCCCAACCGGGTGGGCCCGTTCGGGCTCCTGCAGCCGATCGCCGACCTGGTCAAGCTGATCCGCAAGGAGAGCCTGATGCCGATCGGCGTGAACCCCGTCCTCTACGTGGCCGCGCCGGTCGTGTCGCTGTTCGCGTCGCTGTGCGTGTTCGCCGTGATCCCGTTCGGAAACCAGGCCACCATCCCCGGCACGTCGTTTCACTTCTTCCTGTGGATCTCCGATCCCAGCGTCGCGCTGCTGGTGGTCTTCGCGCTCGGCTCGCTCAGCTTCTACGGCTTCCTGGTCGGCGGCTGGTCGTCGAGCTCCAAGTACAGCCTGCTCGGGTCGATGCGCGCCGTCAGCCAGCTGATCTCCTACGAGGTCAGCCTCGCGCTGGCGGTGATCGGCGTCGTCATGATGAGCCACACGCTGTCGCTGACCGGGATCGTGGCGGCGCAGCACCGCGACGGACTGCCCTACATCGTGCCTCAGTTCCTCGGATTCATCGTCTACGTCGTGGCCTCGACCGCCGAGACGAGCCGTATCCCGTTCGACCTGCCCGAGGCCGAGGGCGAGCTCGTGGCCGGCTACCACACCGAGTACGGCGGCATGCGCTTCGCGATGTTCCAGAACGCCGAGTATGTCGCCCTGATCGCCTTCTCGGCGATCGCGTCGGTGCTCTTCCTCGGCGGCTACGGCTGGCCGTGGCTGCCCGGCCCGGTGTGGATGGTGCTCGAGATGGCGCTCTTCATCTTCGTGGCGATGTGGCTGCGGGCGACCCTGCCCCGCGTGCGCTACGACAAGCTCATGGCGATCGGCTGGAAGGTGCTCCTTCCGCTCGCCACCCTCAACCTGCTGGTCACGTCCGTCATCGTGGCCTGGCGCGCGTAAGTGGAGGAGGCAACGTGCCGGTAACCGATTCGGTCAAGGGCTTCGGCGTCACGTTCCGCCACCTGTTCCGCAAGCCCGTCACGCAGCAGTACCCCGAGTACAAACGCCCCGTCTATCCGCGCTTCCGCGGCCGCCATCGCCTGCACCGGCACGAGAACGGCCTCGAGAAGTGCGTCGGCTGCTCGCTGTGCGCGGCCGCCTGCCCCGCCGACTGCATCCGCGTCGTCGCGGCCGAGAACACCGAGGAGGAGCGCTACTCGGCCGGCGAGCGCTACGCCCGCATCTACGAGATCAACATGAGCCGCTGCATCTTCTGCGGCTACTGCGAGCTGGCCTGCCCGTTCGACGCCATCACCCTCGGCCACGACTACGAGCTGGCCGAGATGTCGCGCGAGGCGATGGTCTACACGAAGGACATGCTGCTCGAGCCGATGCACCCGAGCCGCACGACCCCGGTCGCGCCCGTCGACCCGTTCGACGTGGTCGAGCCGGCGGGCGGCGACGGCCATGGAGCCGGCGCGTGACCTACGACATCGTCTTCATCGTCGCGGCGGTGGTGGCGATCTCTGCGGCGCTCTCCGTGGTGCTCGCGTCAAACCCGTTCATCTCGGCGCTGTCGCTGATCGCGAACCTGATCGCCCTCGCCACCTTCTACCTGCTGCTGCAGTCCGACTTCCTGGCCGCTGCGCAGGTGATCGTCTACGCCGGGGCGGTGATGATCATGTTCCTGTTCGTGACCGCCTACCTGGGTGGGAAGGCCGACGAGCCGACGCGGGGGGAACGGCCCGTGTGGCAGACGCTCGTGGCGCTCATCGCGGCCGCGGGGATCACGGCGGAGATCGTGTTCGGCGTCAGCCGCCAGAGCTTCCTGCACGGGCCCGTCGTCAGCGACGCCTTCGGCGCGCCGCAGGCGATCGCGGCCGTCTTCCTGGGCCGCTACCTGCTCGCGTTCGAGGGCACCTCCGTGCTGCTTCTGATCGCCGCGGTCGGCGGCGTCACGCTGGCGACCCGGCGGGCGGCGCCGCGCGGCGCCGACGAGCCGGGCGCGTTCGAGGTCGTACGGCCCGAGCGCGTGCCCAGCCTGCAGTCGTCGGTGATGGCGGCCGAGACGCAGTTCGAGGTCGTGCACACCGGCGCCGCGGCGGACACGGACGCCGAGAAGGCGGACGGCTGATGCACGTCGGCATCGCCTGGTTCATCTCGGTGTCGGCGATCCTCTTCGGGATCGGCCTCTACGGCGTCTTCACCCGCCGCAGCCCGCTGATCCTGCTGCTCTCGGTCGAGATCATGCTGAACGCCTGCAACCTCTCGCTGATCTCGTTCTCACGCTATCTGGGCGAGCAGTCGGGGCAGGTGTTCGCCCTGGTCGTGATGGCCGTGGCCGCCTCCGAGGTCGTCGTCGGCCTCGGCCTGGTGGTCGCCGTCGCCCGCCGCAAGGCCGATCTGGACGTCGACCGCATGACGGGGCTGCGGCACTGATGGTTGACTCCGAATTCACGGGATGTCCGAGCATGGGCGCGACCGAGGACGTCGCGATGCGACGGTTCAAGCGGTCAAGGGCGGATGCCCTTGACCGCGGTCCGAGGCGTCTGCGATCACGCAGACGCCGAGGCGCAGCCCCACCAGCGAACCGAACCCCCGCCAACAGCCTGACGGCCAGGCGCGCGTTGAATTCGGAGTCAACCATCTGATGAGCACGCTCGCGTGGGGCTGCCTGTTCATCCCGCTCGCCGGCGTCGTGCTGCTGACGCTCGCGGGCTCGCGCATCTCTCGCACCACCGCCGCGTGGACCGGCACCGTCTTTGCATTCGCGTCGTTTGCGTGCGCCGTGGGCGCGTTCGTCCAGATGCTCGGCGAGGGCGCCTCCCACCGCGCGCACGTCTTCACGCTCTACACGTGGGCCGGTTCGGCGACGTTCAAGGTGCCGCTCGCGGTGCTCGTCGACCCGCTGTCGGTTACCGAGATGCTGATCGTGGCCGGCGTCGGCGCCGTGATCGTCATGTATGCGATCGGGTACGTGCACGGTGACCCCAAGGAGCGCCGCTTCTTCGTCTACCTCGACCTGTTCCTGTTCTCGATGCTGCTCCTGGTCATGTCCGCGAACTTCGTGCTGCTCCTCGCCGGATGGGGCCTCGTCGGCCTCTCGTCCTATCTCCTGATCGGGTTCTGGCACGAGCGTCCCGAGCCGGTCGCCGCCGCCAAGAAGGCGTTCGTGATGAACGCCGTCGGCGACGTCGGCATCGCGATCGCGATCTTCTTCATGGTGCGCGACCTCGGCACCACCGACTTCACGACCGTCTTCCACACCGCCTCGCAGCACTGGGCGAAGGGGTCGCCCGACGCCAACTGGGTCGCGGCCGCACTGCTGCTCGGCGCCGTCGCCAAGTCGGCCCAGATCCCCCTGCACACGTGGCTCCCGGACGCGATGGAGGGCCCGACGCCGGTGTCGGCGCTGATCCACGCGGCGACGATGGTCACCGCCGGCGTCTACCTGGTCGCGCGCACCCATGTGCTGTTCGAGAACGCGCCGGACATCCAGGCGCTCGTGGCGCTGCTCGGCCTCGCGACGCTTCTGATGGCGGGCGTGATCGCGCTCGTGCAGACCGACATCAAGCGCATCATCGCCTACTCGACGATGAGCCAGATCGGGTACATGTTCACGGCCGTCGGCGTCGGCGCGTACTCGGCCGGCATGTTCCTCCTGCTCGCCCACGCCTTCTTCAAGGCGCTGCTCTTCCTCGGCGCCGGCATCGTCATCCACGCGCTCGACGGCGAGCAGGACGTGCGCCGCATGGGCGGCCTGGGCGCCGCGCTTCCGAAGACGAAGTGGATGATGTGGATCGGGACGGTGGCCCTGATCGGGTTCTGGCCGTTCAGCAAGGACGACGTGCTCGCGGCGGCCCTGCAGAAGGGCGGCGCGACCGCCGACCTCGTCTGGGTGGGCGGCCTGATCGGCGCGTTCTTCACCGGCATCTACGCCACTCGGCTGATGCGGCTCACGTTCTACGGCGAGCGCTCGCAGTACGCCTCCGAGCACCTCCACTCGGGCCATGGCGAGGCCCCCTGGGTCATGTTCTGGGCGGTCGCGGTGCTGGCCGTCGGCACGCTCGTCGTCGGCTTCCTCGAGATCGGATACGGCTTCAGCAACGCCTTCTTCAACTGGCTTTCGACCGTCGTCCCGACAATCGAGCCCACCAACGCACAGGACCTCGAGACGACGGCCCTCGCGTGGCTGCTGGGCGGAGGCGCGGGCCTGCTCACGTGGCGCGCGTACTCCGACCCCGCGCTGCTTGACCGGCTCAAGCGCCCGTGGGGGACGATTGCCACCGTCGCCGAGCACAAGTTCTACTGGGACGAGGCCTACGACCGCATCGCCTACCTGCCCGTCGCGGCGCTTGCGACCGGCCTGTACCGGTTCTTCGAGCGCTGGGTGATCTGGGGCACGATGGACCTGGTCGCCTACACCGTGCGCGTGTTCGCGCGCGGCACGGCCGACGCGCAGACCGGCGTCGTGCGCCAGTACGCGACGGTGCTCGTCGCCGGAGGGGCCTTGCTCGGCGTCTACTTCCTCTCGAAGGCGACGCTGTGACGACCGCGCTCATCTTCCTGCCCCTCGCAGGCGCGGTGCTCGTCGGCTTCCTGCCGCTCTCGCGGCGGCTGACGCAGGAGCTCGCGCTCCTCGTGGCGCTCGCGGAGGCCGTGCTCGGAGCGGTCGCGCTCGTCGGGTTCAACGCCGGCGGCGGCCTGCAGTACGTCCAGAACACGATCTGGATCTCGGACTTCGGCGCCGCTGCCCCCATCCGCTACCACGTCGGCATGGACGGCCTGTCGCTGTTCATGGTGCTCCTGACCGCGGTCGGGGTCGCGGCGGCGATCGGCGCGGCGATGGTCGCCGACCGCGAGCGCCCCCGCGTCTACTTCGGCCTGCTGCTCCTGCTCGAGTCGGCCCTCGTCCTGCTCTTCACGGCCCAGGATCTGGTGCTCTTCTACGTCGGCTGGGAAGCGATGATGATCCCGCTCTACATCCTCATGGGCGTGTGGGGCGGGGAGCGGCGGCGCCGGGCGACGATCCAGTTCGTCGTCTACACGCTCGTCGGCGGCCTCCTGATGCTGGTCGCGATCGCCGTGCTCGGCGTCTCGGCGCACACGTTCGAGCTGCAGGCACTGATCGCCCAGCCGCACGAGTCGACCTGGCTCTTCCTCGCGTTCGCGGCCGCGTTCTGCATCAAGGCGCCGCTCTTCCCGCTGCACGGCTGGCTGCCGGCCGCCTATCGCGAGTCGACGCCCGAGGTCACGGCCCTGCTCTCGGGCGTGATCTCGAAGGCGGGCGCCTACGGTCTGCTGCGCTTCGCCGTGCCGCTCTTCCCGAGCGTCGCCCACGACTGGCGCTGGGTCTTCCTCGCCCTCGGCCTCGCAGGGCTGCTCTACGGAGCGGTGGTGGCGTTCCGCCAGCCCGACGCGCGCGGCGTCGTCGCCTACTCGAGCATGAGCCAGATGAACCTGATCGTGATCGGGATCTTCGTGTTCAATGCGAACGGGGTCACCGGCGCGATCCTGCAGATGGTGAACCACGGCGTCGTCTCGCTCGCGGCGTTCCTGCTGATCGGCCTGATCGAGCTGCGGGCCGGCAGCGACGGCTTCCGCGTCCTCGGCGGCCTCTCCAACCGCCGCCCGGTGATGTCCACGGTGCTCCTGATCGCCGCCCTGTTCGCGCTGGCGGTGCCGGGGTCGGGCATCTTCGTCTCGGAGCTCTACATCCTGATCGGCGCGTTCCAGCAGCAGGCCGTCCTCGGCGCCGTCGCCGCCTGCGGGATCGTGCTCGCGGCGATGTACATGCTGCGGTGGTACTCGGCGCTGGCCCACGGGTCAAACGGCGAGCGCGTGTCCGACGACACGCCCGACCTGCGCGTCTCGGAGCTTGCGATCGCGGTGCCGCTGATCCTGATCCTGCTCGCGATCACGGTGTATCCGTACGGCGTCATGCACAGGATCACGAGCTCACAGGTGGCGTTCCAGGTGGCGGCCAAGGTGCAGCACCTGTGATCCACACGATCCCCGTCTCCTTCACCGCCATCGAGCCCGAGCTCATCCTGATCGGCACGGCCGCGGTGCTGCTCGTCGTGGGGATCTTCCTGCCCGACGAGGCCGCCCGGAAGCTGTCGGCGGCGGCGACGGTGGTCGCGCTCCTCGGCGCGACGCTCTACACCGCCACGGCCTTCAACGACGCCGCCCGCGCGCCCTTTGACCACACGCTTCGGATCGACTCGTTCGGGCAGGGGGCGCGGATGCTGATCTTCGTCGCCGCGCTCGCGACGGTCGCCTACTCGTGGGGGATGGGGCACCTGCGCGAGCGCAGCGTCGAGTACCACGTGCTGCTGCTCAGCGCGACCGCCGGCATGTCGCTCCTGTGCGTGGCCAACAGCTTCGTGACGGCCTTCGTCGCGCTCGAGCTCTTCTCGCTCGCGCTCTACGTGCTGGTCGCGATCGAGACCGACGACCTGCTGTCGCTCGAGGGCGGCCTGAAGTACCTGATCGTCGGGTCGGTCGGAGCGGCGTTCCTGCTCTACGGCGCGGCGCTCACCTACGGCGCGAGCGGCCAGCTCGAGTTCGACCGCATCCGCGCCGGGCTTGCGCAGGGCGACGCGCACGACGTGCTGGCGCTCATGGGCCTCACCATGGTCATCGTCGGCCTCGGCTTCAAGGCCAACGCCGCGCCGTTCCACATGTGGACGCCCGACGCGTACGAGGGTGCGCCGACCCCTGTGACCGCGTTCATGTCGGCGGCGACCAAGGTGGTGGCGCTCGTGTTCGCGCTGCGCGTGCTCGTGACGGCCTTCCCGCGCCAGTCCGACGTGTGGCAGATCGGCCTCGCCGCCATCGTGATCGTGTCGTTTGCCGTCGGTAACCTCGGCGCGCTGCGCCAGACGAACGTGAAGCGCATGCTCGCCTACTCGACCGTCGGCCACTCGGGCTTCCTGCTGACGGCGGTGGCCGCGCACAGCGCCCTGGGGACGCGCGCGCTGCTCTACTACCTGACCGTCTACGCCGCGATGAACCTGGGCGCGTTCGGCATCGTCGCGGTGCGCGAGCGCGAGCTCGGACGGCCCGTGCTCGTCGCCGACTTCGCCGGCTGGGGCTATCGGCGGCCGCTGCTCGGGATCTCGATGCTGATCTGCATGCTGTCGCTGGCCGGGTTCCCGCCGACCGGCGGCTTCCTGGGCAAGCTGTACGTCTTCTCGGCCGCCGTCCAGAACGGCCAGACCTACCTGGCGGTGGCGGGCGTGATCGCGACGATGGTCGGCCTCGTGTACTACCTGCGGGTGCCCTTCGCGCTGTACGACCGCGACGCGGCCGTGCCCCAGGCGACGCCCGGGCCGGGTTTCGGCCTCGCCGCGAGCGCCGCGATGGCGGCATCGCTCGCCGCGCTCGTGCTCGGCATCGTGCCAACGCCGCTGATCGACCTGGCCCGCACGGCGTCGAGCTCGCTCTTTTAACGCGGGGGAACCCAGGGTTCCCCCGCGAGCCCCCTCCTTCGCGGGTGAGCCGGAACCTCTTTCGCGCTCCGGCGAGAGCGCGGTCTCGCCTCCGCCACATCTGCCGACCCGACCCTGACGCACCTCGCAGGCGGCCAAATCGGTCTGGGAAGGCAGCCTGATCGCTCTTTTGACGCACGGGAACCCAGGGTTCCCCCACGAGTCCCCTCCTTCATGGGTGAGCCGAACCGCGCTCGCACTCCGGCCAGAGCGCGGTCTCGCCTCCGCCACATCTGCGAAGCCGACCCTGACGCGCCGCCTTCCGTCTCACCTGCCTTCCTGCACGGGCGGTCTGCCCGTTGGCGCGGTCCCGGTGCCTGGCATCTTAACATGTCGACCGAACGTATGTTCGCTATGCTGTCGCGATGGACGCTGGCCAGATGCGCCTCTTCCCCGAGCCCGACGGCATGGGCGACGGGCGCACGCTGCGCGAGGTCGAGTATCTGCACGTGCGCGCGAAGCGCATTCTGAACCGCGTGCCCGAGGCGTCGCGGATGCCGTTTCGGTGGACGATCAACGCCTACCGCGGGTGCTCGCACGCCTGCACATACTGCTTCGCCCGGCCGACGCACGCCTTCCTCGGCATGGACACGGGCGTCGACTTCGAGCGCCGCATCGTCGTCAAGGTGAACGCCGTCGAGCGACTGGCGGCCGAGCTGCGCGACCCGCGCTGGGGCCGCGAGCACATCGCCATGGGCACGAACACCGACCCGTACCAGCCGGCCGAGGGCCGCTACCGGCTCACGCGCGGCCTGATCGCCGAGCTCACGGCTGCCGGGAACGAGTTCTCGATCCTGACCAAGTCGCCCATGATCCTGCGCGACACAGACCTGCTGGCCGACGCCGCCAGGGCCGGCCTCGTGCGCTGCAACCTGTCGATCGGCACGCTCGACGAGGACGTGTGGCGGGCAAGCGAGCCCGGCACGCCGCCGCCGCTGCGCCGCGTCGACGCGGTGGCGCGCCTGAACGCCGCGGGGATCCCCTGCGGCGTCCTGATCGCCCCGGTGCTGCCGGGCATGTCCGACTCGCCCGAGCAGCTCGCCGCCGTCGTGGATGCATGCGTCACGGCCGGCGCGGTCTCGGTGAGCACGATCCTGTTGCACCTGAGGCCGGGCGTGCGCGAGGTCTTCATGCCCTGGCTCGAGGGCTACCGGCCCGATCTGGTCGAGCGCTACCGCGAGCTGTACCCGACGTCATACGCCGGCGCCGGCCCGCGTGCCCGGCTGACGCAGACGGTCGACGATCTGGTCGACGGCCGCGGCGGCACGGCGGTCCCGCCCGCCCGCAGCCGCGACGCGGCGTGAGTACCCGCTGCCAGGCCCGGTACTCAGGAGACGTGGCGGCGCAGCGTGCCGAGCCGGTCCCACACCGTGCGCGGCCGGTGGCGCCGGCCCGACGGCTCGAGCAGGAACCGGGCCAGCCGGTCGGCCTCGAGCTCGTCGAGCGAGATGACCGCCTCGGCGATCCCGTCCTCGTCCCACACGCTGAAGCGCACGTGGCGCTCCTCGGAGCGGTTGCCCAGGTAGCGCGACACCCGCAGCGCCCGCCCCTGGTCGGGCTCGATGTCGGGGTGGGGACGGAAGAACTCGACGAGCTTGGACCGAAGCGGCGCGGCACACCACGGACAGAACCGATAGCGACCATCCATGCGATTCCCGCACCGGGCGCATGCCTGCACGCGAACTCCTCGTCGACGCTGCGAGCATAGAGCCCCGGCGGCATGAGTGCCAACGTGCGGCTAGATGCGGCGCGTGAGCCGCGAGATGCCCGCGTCGCGCAGGCCCCACCGGTCGCGCAGGTGCTCGCGGGCGAGCGACGCGGCGGCGCCCGTGCCGGCGACGGCCAGCGCGAGCCACGCGAGCTTGACGGCGGCTGACGGAGTCGTCGCAGAGATGACGTCCGGAAAGCGCAGGGTCGTGCCCGCCAGGGTCAGCAGCGCGGCCACACCGCAGGTGCCGAGCTCGAACACCGCCCACTCCCTCGGCTCGTCCACGACGGCCAGGTAGGCCGCGAACGCGGCGCCCAGCATCGTGGCGACCGCGATAGTGGTGACGTAGAAGCCGATCAGCGGCGAGGCGAACGCGGCCGCCACGACGGCGGCGGCGGCGATGGCAGCGATACGGGCGGGTGTCAGATGTGCGGGCAGGGTGGGCATGTAGACCGGAATTCTGCGCGAGGTACGCGAGTCCTGCCCGATCGCGATCCGGCGTGCCCGAGGTGCCCGGACGAGCCGCTCGTCGTCCGCTATGTTGCGCTCCGTCCCACGACCCCAAGGAGCGCCTCCATGCCACTCGGAAACGGCGTCAAGCTCACCTGGCTCGGCCACGCAACGTTCCTGCTCGAGACCCCCGGCGGCAAGCGGGTGATGATCGATCCCTGGATCACCGGGAACCCCAAGTGCCCCGAGGCGCTGCGAGATCCCGGCCACCTCGACCTGATCCTGCTGAGCCATGGTCACAGCGACCACACCGCGGACGCCGCGCGGCTGGCCAAGGAGAAGGGCGCGGCCGTCCTCGCGATGGTCGAGCTGGCCGACTGGATCGGCACCCAGGGGGTCGAGAGCGCCGTCGGCTTCAACAAGGGCGGCTCGCACACGGCCGAGGGGATCAAGGTCACACTGGTCGACGCCCACCACTCCTCGAGCGTCGAGGGCGACAACGGCCCGGTCTACACCGGCGAGCCGGCAGGGCTCGTGATCACGCTCGAGAACGGCTACAAGATCTACTTCGCCGGCGACACGTGCGTGTTCGGCGACATGGCGCTCATCGGGGAGCTCTATGCGCCCGACCTGGCCATGCTCCCGATCGGCGACTTCTTCACCATGGGGCCGTTCGAGGCGGCCAAGGCCGTCGAGCTGCTCGGCGTGAAGCGCGTGCTGGGGATGCACTACGGCACCTTCGACCTGCTCGCCGGCACGCCCCAGGCGCTGCGCGAGGAGCTCGGCAAGCGCGGGCTCTCTGATGTGGTGGTCGAGGAGATCGCGCCCGGGGACACGCTCGCGTGACCTTCTCCCTGGTCGCCTGCGATCGGGAGGCGGGTCAGTGGGGCGTCGTGGTCGCGTCCAAGTTCCTTGCGGTCGGCGCGGTCGTGCCGTGGGCGAAGGCCGACGTCGGCGCCGTCGCCACCCAGGCCTTCGCGAACCTCACCTACGGACCCGGCGGCCTCGACCTGCTCGCGGCGGGAGCGAGCGCGCAGCAGACGATCGACCGGCTCACGGCGGCCGACCCCGAGTTCGAGCAGCGCCAGATCGGCGTGGTCGACGCGAAGGGCGGGAGCGCGAGCTTCTCGGGCTCGGGCTGTTTCACGTGGGCCGGGGGGCGCACCGGCGAGGGCTATGCCGCCCAGGGCAACCTGCTGGCCGGGCCGGAGGTCGTCGCCGCGCTCGCCGACACGTTCGAGGCGACCGAGGGCCCGCTGGTCGAGCGGATGCTGGCCGCGCTCCAGGCGGGAGACGAGGCGGGCGGCGACCGGCGCGGCCGCCAGTCCGCCGCGGTGATCGTGCGCCAAACGGGCGGCGGCTACGGCGGCAACAACGACATCCTGATCGACCTGCGGGTCGACGACCACCCGGATCCCGTCACCGAGCTGCAGCGCCTGTACGCCATCCAGGATCTCCTCTTCGGGCGCACGCCCGAGGCGAGCTTGATCCCGCTCGAGCAGGTGCAGGCCGAGGTGGCGGACCTGCTCGGCCGGGTCGGCTACGGCGGCGAGCTCGAGCCCGGTCTGCGCGAGTGGGCGGGCATGGAGAACCTCGAGGAGCGGCTCTACGACGACCGCATCGACCCCGTGGTGCTGCGCGCGCTGCGTGAGCGCGCCGAGGGGGGCTAGCGGAGCGCTAGGGGTAGGTCACGTGCGCGGAGGCATGCGAGCGGCCATGGCTGTCGGACGCATCCGCCGCGATGGTGAACGTGCCCTTCGCGGTCTTCGCCGTGATCTTCTGCCGCAGCGTCTCGCTCCCCAGGCGCCCGGGGCGAAGCGTGCCGGCGATCGCCGAGCCGATCCCGCTCTGCGGCGTCGACCACGTGAAGCCCCACTGACCCTTCAGCGTGTGGGTGGTCATGTTGCGGACGCTGAAATGGGCGACGACGGTCTGTCCGACCACGGGATGCGCCGGCGTGATGCTCACGCTGACCCGGAACTGCGGGTTCTGGGTGCCGGTGACGGTGGTCGCGTACGCGCCGGCAGCGGTCACCGCTGCCAACAGGACCACGCACATAGCCGTGGGAAGTGCTCGCCCTAGCACGGAGCGGAGTGTAGCCCGGCTAGCGGACGCTCAGGCGCCGGTCGATGCGCTCGGCGCCGCTGCGCGAGCGCAGCGCGCCCGGCAGGGCCGCGGCGATCTCGGCAATCGCACGCGCCGACGCCGAGTCGGGCTGGTCGAGCACGAGCGGAAGGCCGGCGTCGGAGGCGACGCGCAGCGGCTCGTCCAGGGGCACCTCGCCGAGGAGCGGCACGCCCAGGCGGTCGGCCAGCGCCCGCCCCCCGCCCTCGCCGAAGGGGTGCGAACGCTCGCCGCAGCAAGGGCACACGATGGAGCTCATGTTCTCGATCACGCCGGCCACGTGCATCCCGGTCTTTCCGGCCACCTCGGCCGAGCGCTCCGCGACCTGCTGCGCGGCCGTCTGGGGCGTCGTCACGATGATGACGTCGGGCGAGGGCAGAAGCTGGCCGAGCGAGATCGAGACGTCGCCGGTGCCGGGCGGCATGTCGACGATCAGGTAGTCGAGGTCACCCCAGTGGACGTCGGTCAGGAATTGCTCGAGCGCCTTGTGCAGCATCGGCCCGCGCCACACGACCGCCTGGTCGGGTTCGAGAAAGAAGCCGATCGACATGATCCGCAGACCGTGGTTCACGGGCGGCACGATCATGCTGTCGACGACCACCGGCCGGCGCGTGATGCCGAGCATCCGCGGGATCGAGTAGCCGTAGATGTCGGCGTCGACGACCCCCACCTCGGCGCCGCCCGCCGCAAGCGTCGCAGCCAGGTTCGCAGTGAGCGTCGACTTGCCGACCCCGCCCTTGCCCGACGCGACCGCGACGACGCGGGTGCGGGCCGAGATCGTGACCGCCTTCTGCTGCTGCCCGCCGCCCACGCCGCCCTGCAGCCGCTGCCGCAGCGCCGTGCGCTGCTCCGGCGTCATCACGTCGAAGCGCACGCCGACGGCCTGGACGCCCTCGACCCCGCCCACGTGCCGGCGCACCTGCGACTCGAGCTCGGCCTTCATCGGGCAGCCGGCAACGGTGAGCGCGATCGTCACATCGACGTTCGCCCCGTCGACGTCGACCGCCCGCACCATGTCGAGCTCGACCACGCTCTTTCGCAGCTCCGGGTCGATGACGGCGACCAGGGCCTCGCGGATGGCAGATTCGGAGACCATGCCCCGCAGTCTAGGTCAGGGCGGATCGTCCGCGTACACCAGGCCGGCCAGCCGCGTGCTCATCGCCCGGTCGCGGGCGGCGACGGCGCGGGTGCGGGCGTGCAGGTTAAGGGGCAGCGCCGGATCGTCGACGAGCAGGACGTCGGCGCCGGCCTCGCGCACGATGAGCCAGGCCGCGGCCAGGTCGACCGACCGCGACGGCTTCAGCGTGGCGACGCCGTCGACGCGGCCGTCGGCGAGCTGGCACATCGCCAGGGCGAGCGCGCCCAGCATGCGGATACGGCCGACGCTTCCGTCCAGGCGGGTTGCCGCCGTGGCGACGAGGCCGGCGTTGGTCGCTTCGAAATCGACGATGCCGAGCCGGTCCTTCGGCCGCACGCCGCCGAGCGGCCGTCCGTTCACCGTGGCGCCCTCGCCGGCCTGCGCGACCCACTCCTCTCCGCTACCGAAGTCGCGCACGTAGCCGAAGCGGACATCGGCGATCGTCGGGCCGTCGGCAAACGCGATCGAGAGGCAGTAGAACGGCAGCCGGCGCTTCGCGTTCAGCGAGCCGTCGATGGGGTCGAGCACGACGACCCACGGCCCACCGGCCCCGAACGAGCGCTCGCCCAGCTCCTCCGACACGAGCCGGAAGTCGATCCCGCGGGCGTGCAGCGCCTCGAGCTGCACGACGGCCGCGCGCTCGGCCCGCTCGTCCATCACCGTCGTCTCATCGCCGCCGCTGCCGCGGCCGACCACCGGCTCGCGATCGTCCCGGGTCGGCATGTCGGCGAGCGCCACCTCGACGTCCGCCGACACGCGCCGGCAGAAGTCGAGCCAGGCGGTGCGCATCATGCGTCGAGCGGATTGATCAGGAAGCCGCAGTGCAGCTTGGGGAAGAAGTACGTCGACTTCTGTGGCATGACGGCGCCCGCGTCGGCGACGGCGCGCACCTGGTCGACCGTCGGCGCGCGCAGCAGGAAGGCGGCCGATGCGTCGCCCTGGTCGACCGGCGCGGTGGCCGCGCCCAGCTCGCGCACGTAGCGGACGGCGTCGGTGGTCGCGAACTGGGCCGGGTCGAGCAGCCCGAGCAGCGGAGCGAGCACGACGGCCTCGAGCACGGCCGAGTCGATCGACCGCACCGCCGCCGGTGCGCCCATCATCGCCATGCTCACCGCGGCCCGATCGCGCAGCTTGCACAGGAGCGCCGGGCGCCCGGCGCCCCGCCACACCGCGAAGGCGACCGTGTCCGCCGGCACGAGCCCGAGCGCGGCCTCGACCTGCGCCGGCGGGGCATCGATCTCGCTCACGTCGAAGGCGTGCAGCACCTCGTCGGTGACCTGGCGGCGGCCGAGGACGACGCGGTGGGTGGGATAGATGACGAGGCCCTCGCCCTGCAGGTTGACGAGGTGCATCAGGACGAAGTCGTAGGGCCGGTCCTCGCCGGGGTCGCCATCGCGGACGCGGCGCTCGTTGCGGTAGGCGAGCGCCGTCTCGTAGCGGTGGTGGCCGTCGGCGATGACGATGCCGCGGCCGGCCATGGCCTCCTGGACGGACGCGATCGCCTCGTCGTCCGTCACGGGCCAGAAGCGGTGCGTCGTGCCGTCGGAGTCCTTCGCCTGCATCGCCGGCGCGCCGGTCGCACGTGGGCGCAGCGCGTCGCGCGGCGTGCTCGAGGGGTCGTCGTAGAGCCCGAACACGGGCGAGAGGTTCGCGGCAACGGCCCGGGTGAGCTCGAGCTGCCCGGCCTTGGCCGACGCGTGGGTCTGCTCGTGCGCGCGGACGCGCCCCTCCGAATAGTCTGCGATCCGCACCGCCGAGAGGAAGCCCGACCGGCTGCCCTCGGCGCCGTCGGGGCCGACGTAGTCCTGCACGTGCCACCACAGGGCGGGCTCTGCGTCCTGGACGAGGATGCCCGCCTGGCGCCAGTCGTAGAAGAGCCGGCCGGCGCGGCTGGCCGAGTCGGGCAGCACGAGGTGCACCGCGGAGTACTCGCTGATCGCCGCGTAGCGCTCGCGGTCGGCCGGCGTGATGACGTCGTACGGCGGGACACAGACGTCGTCGAGGCGCACCCGCGACTGGTCGTAGCGCAGCGCCCGCAGGGGGCGCAGGGCGGGCTCGCTGGCCGGGGAGGATCCCATCCGGCGGGAGTCTAGAGGGACGGATACAGTGTCCGCCGATGGCCGGCGACACCTACGTGGCGGATCTGAGCGAGGGGACGCTCGTCGACGCCACGTTCGCGGTGCAGCGCAAGCAGCGGCGGCACACCCGAAACGGCGATCCGTTCCTCTCGATGGAGCTCGCCGACCGCACCGGGCGCGTGCCCGGCGTCGTCTGGAACGACGTCAACCTGCTCGGCGCGCGGTTCGACCAGGGCGACACCGTGCGCGTCCTCGGCCGGGTCGAGAGCTACGGCGGCAGGCTCCAGATCGCCGTGCGCGACCTGGAGAAGGTCGACGCCGGTGACCCGCTCGACCTCGTGCCCGGCGCACGCCGCGACGCGGAGACGCTCGACGGGTTCGTCGAGTTCCTGGCCGGCGAGATCACCCACCCGGGCCTGCGTGCACTGCTCGACCGGTTCCTGGCCGAC
Source organism: uncultured Actinomycetes bacterium (assembly GCA_963825325.1). Taxonomy (GTDB): domain Bacteria; phylum Actinomycetota; class Thermoleophilia; order Gaiellales; family JAICJC01; genus JAICJC01. Next base: position 946,619 of record CAWGSU010000004.1, on the reverse strand, counting down.
GCGCGCTTCCGCGAGCGGCTGCGCTCGGCGCCCGCGGCCGAGACGCACCACGACTACGCCGGCGGCCTGCTCGAGCACACCGTCGCGGTGGCCACCCTCTGCCGGGAGGCGTCGCAGCTGCACCCGCGCCTGAACTCCGACCTGCTGATCACGGCGGCGCTGCTCCACGACGTCGGGCGGACCGAGACGTTCCGCCCCGGCGTCACCATCGCCGTGTCCGAGCAAGGCCGCCTGCTCGGACATGTGCTGGCAGGCGTCCGCCTGATCGACGCGGCCGCCGCCGCGGTGGGCCTGGCCGACGATGTGCTGCTGCCGCTGCTGAACGCCGTCGCCGGCCACCACGGCCCGATCGAGGGCCGCCGCCTGGAGACGCCCGAGGCCGTCACGCTCCACCACGCGAACTCGCTCGACGCCCGTGTCGGCGAGGCGCTGTCGGCCCCGAAGACCTGACACCCGGGGACTGTCCCCGCATGCGGGGACAGTCCCCTACCATCCCCGCCGATGGCGAGTCGAGTCCACCTCATCACCGGCGCCTCGAGCGGGATCGGGGCGGCAACCGCACGGCTGGCGGTGCAGGCGGGTGACCGGGTCGTGCTCGCCGCCCGGCGCAAGGATGCGCTCGACGGGCTCGTCGGCGAGCTCGGCACCGAGCGGGCGCACGCCGTCGCGTGCGACGTCACCGAGTGGGATCAGGTCGAGGCGGCAGCAGCCGCCGCGCTCGAGCGGTTCGGGCGCATCGACATCGTCTTCGCAAACGCCGGCTTCGGCGCCACCCGCGGCTTCACCCAGGAGTCGGTCGAGCACTGGCGGTCGATGATCCTCACAAACGTGCTCGGCGTCGCGCTCACGATCCGCGCCACTCTGCCGCACCTGCTCGAGCGCGGCACCGGCCACTACGTGCTCACGAGCTCGATCGCGGGCCGGCGGTCGCTGCCGGGGTCGCTCTACTCGGCCACCAAGTTCGCGGTGACCGGGATCGGCCAGAGCCTGCGCGGCGAGCTGCGCCAGATGCACCAAAACACCGCGATCCGGGTGACGCTGATCGAGCCCGGCGGTGTCGAGACGCCGTTCTTCGAGCAGCAGGCATCCGGGCGGCTCGAGGCCGAGGACGTCGCCGGCGCGGTGATGTGGGCGCTCGGCCAGCCGGCGCACGTCGACGTGAGCGAAGTGCTGATCCTGCCGACCGCGCAGAGCGGTTAGAGCCCGTCGAGGGGGCTTGCGTGCGTCGGCTGGTAGAGGCCGACCTCGCCGGCGCCCGGCACGCGCAAGCTGGTGACGAGACCCCACCGCTCGGTGCTCACCGTGGCCGTGAACTCGACGCCCCTGCGCTCCAGCTCCGCAATCGTGGCCCTCAGATCGTCGCACATCAGATACAGACGGCAGTCACCAACCGGCCCGGGGTGGACGGCGAGCTCACCCGGCGGCAGAGCGAAGATCAGCCAGCCGCCGCCGGCGTCGACGGACGGAAACTGCAGCACGTCGCGGAAGAACGCCCGCGCCGCCTCGGCGTCCTCGGCGAACATGATCGTGTGGGCGCCCCGGATCACGGGGGCATCATCGCTCACACGTTGAAGCGGATGTTCAGCGTGTCGCCGTCGGCGACGACGTAGTCGCGGCCCTCGACGCGCACCCACCCGTGCCGCTTGGCCTCGGCCTCGGAGCCCGCCTCGACGAGCTTCTCCCACTCGATCACCTCGGCGCGGATGAAGCCGCGCTCGAGATCGGAGTGGATGCGGCCCGCCGCCTGCTGGGCGTTCATCCCCCGCCGGATCGTCCACGCCCGCGTCTCCTTGGGCCCCGTCGTGAAGAACGGGATCAGGTCGAGCAGGCGGTAGGCCGCGAGCGTCACCAGGTCGAGCGCAGGCCGCTCGATGCCGAGGTCGGCCAGGAAGGCGTGCGCGTCGGCGTCGGGCAGCTCGCGCAGCTCGGCCTCGATCTTCGCGTTCAGCGGGATGCACTCGGTGCCGCGCTCCTGCGCGAACCCGCGCAGCGCCTCGACCTGCTCCGCCTCGCCGCCCTCGTCGACGTTGGCGACGTAGAGGGCCGGCTTGGCGGTCAGCAGGTCGACCGTCGCCGGGATCTCGACCGGGCACGTGCGGGCCGGCTTTCCGTCCTCGAGCCAGGCGCGCAGGCGTTCGAGCGCCTCGTGCTCGGCGGTCGCGGCCTTCTCGCCGCCCTTGGCGGCCTTGGCGACGCGCTCGCCCCGGCGCTCGATCGCGGCGAGGTCGGCGAACACGAGCTCGAGCTCGACCGTGTCGGCGTCGTCGAGCGGGTCGATCCGGCCCGCCGGATGGGCGATGGACTCGTCGTGGAAGACGCGCAGCACGTGCACGACCGCGTCGGCGTTTCGGATCGTGCCGAGGAACTGGTTGCCGAGCCCTTCGCCGTGCGACGCGCCGCGCACGAGCCCGGCGATGTCAACCACCTCGAGCGTCGCGGGGACGATCTTGCCCGAGCGCGAGCTCGCGACCGCGTCGAGCGCGTCGAGCCGGGGGTCGCGCACGTCGGCCACTCCGTGCACGGTCTCGGTGGTCGAGAACATGTGCGGGGCGACCGCCGCGCCGCCGCCCGCAAGCGCGTTGAAGAGCGTCGACTTGCCGCTGTTCGGCAGTCCCACCAGGGCAACCGCGACGCCCGCCATCAGATGACCGTTGCCACGGTGCCGGTGACCGCGCCGAGCGCCACGCCGGCCACGACGTCGCCGGAGTGGTGCACGCCCGCATAGACGCGGCTCCACGCCATCGCCGCGGCCATGCCGGCGAAGAGCGGCGCCAGCCGCGGCCGGGCGGCCGCGAGCACGATCGCGGCGGCCGTCGACATCGCGGCGTGGCTCGAGGGGAACGACGACGACGCCGGGGCGCGGACGAGCGGCACGCTCTCGGGGTCGAGCGGCCGCTCCCGGCGAACGACGCTCTTGACCGCATAGTTCACCGCGAGCGTGCCCCACACCGTCGCGGCCACGCGCACCGGGCGGCCCGACCCAAGCCCGATCGCGACCCACAGGAGACCGTGGTCGCCGGCCCGGGTGTACGGCCGCACGACCCGGTCGAGGCACGGATGCGGCCGCCCCGCACGGCCGGTCAGAAGCCCACCCGCCCGACGTGGCTCTCGTGCTTCACGTAGCTCACCTTGGAGACGTCGATCAGGTACGTCGAGTCGTCGTCGCCGCTGAACTGGGCCACGCCCTTGCCCGCTTTCAGGGTGCCCTCGAGCGCGTCCCACTCCTTTGCGGCGATCTTCGTGATCACGATCAGCCCGCCGTCGAACCCGATCTCCACCCGCGTCACGTCAGAAGCCATGACCGTCTCCTCCATATTGGACGTACTCGACCAGCACCCCGGCAACGCTGCCGGGATGGATGAACGCCACCTCGAGGCCGAACAGGCCGACCCGCGGCTCCGTGTCGATCAGCTCGGCGCCGGCCGCGGCGGCCGCGCGCAGCGAGGCGCGGATGTCGTCGACGAGGTAGGCGATGTGGTGCATCCCGGGGCCGCGGCTCTCGATGAACCGCCCCACCGGCGTGTCCGCCGTGAGCGGCCACAGGAGCTCGACCCGATCGGCGCCGATCCTGACCGTGACCGCCTCGACACCCTGGGCCGGCACCACCTCGCGGTGCTCCACCTCGGCGCCGAACAGGCGGATGTAGGTCTCCACCGCGCCCGGCAGGTTGTCCACGGCATGGCCGATATGATGAATTCCTCGGGGGTGCACTGGACGGCATCCTACGAGAACACTGATAGAGGGGGTTGGCAATGGGATTCCTGGACAAGCTCATGCAGGATGCGAGCGACGTCGCTTCGACCGTCGCCGAGAAGACTCAGGAGGTGGCCAGGTCCGGGCAGCTCCACGTGCAGCTCCGCAACCTGCACGGCGACGAGCGCGACGCGCTGAACGAGTTCGGCCGCGAGGCGTACGGCCTGTACGAGGCAAACGCGCTCGCCGAGCGGTCGGGCGAGCTTGCCGGCGCGGCCGCGAAGATTGCCGACATCCGCGCGCAGATCGCCGCGAAGGAGCAGGAGATCGCCACCGTCAAGAGCGACAGCGGGTCCGACACGGCAGCGTCCGACACCGTCGAGAGCTCGGCCGAAGAGGTGGCCGAGACCGCGCCGGCCGCCGAGCCCGCAGCCGCGGAGCCCACCGCCGACGCGCCGCCGGCCGACAACGGCGCAACCGCCTAGCCGCCCTCAGACGGGAGGCTGCGGCGGCCGCACGGCCAGCACCGCCTCGACGCCGATATCGAGCGAGGAGTTCGACTCGGGCTCGAGGCCCTCGAGCAGCCGGTCGATCTCGGGCCGCTCGAGCGTCTCGGTCGCGAGCAGGGCGTGCGCGAGCCGGTCGAGGTACTCGCGGTGGTGCTCGACGAGCCGCAGCGCGTCGCGGTAGGCCGCGTCGGTGATCCCGCGCTGCTCGGCGTCGCGCGTGCGCTTGGTCTCCTCGGACAGCGCGTAGTTGTCGGCGCGCACCTGCTGGTGGGGCATCGACTCGCCCATGCCCCACTCGAAGACCATGGAGCGTGCGATCGCCGTCGCGCGCTCGAGGTCGTTGGCGGCGCCGTTCGTGATGCGACCGAACACGACCTGCTCGGCGGCGCGGCCGGCCAGGATCACCTTCAGCCAGTCGCGCAGCTCCTCGGTCGACTGCAGATAGCGGTCCTCCTCGGGCAGGTTCATCGTGTAGCCCAGGGCCTGGCCGCGCGGCACGATCGTCACCTTGTGCAGCTGCATCGCGTCGCCCATCAGACGGGCGACGAGCGCGTGCCCGGCCTCGTGATAGGCGATCACCCGCTTCTCCTTGTCGGTGATCAGCTTGCGCTGCTGCAGGCCGGCGACGACGCGCTCGAGGGCGTAGTCGAAGTCGGCCTGGACGATGCGGTCGCGCCCCGACCGGCCGGCCGCGATGGCGGCCTCGTTGCAGATGTTCGCGAGGTCGGCGCCGGTCAGGCCGGACGTCTGGCGGGCGACGTCGGCGAGGCGCACGCCGTCGGCCAGGGGCTTGCCCCGGGTGTGCACCTCCATGATCTGCTCGCGGCCCTGCAGGTCGGGCGGCGACACCCCGATGTGGCGGTCGAACCGGCCGGGGCGCAGGAGCGCCGAGTCGAGCTGGCCGAACTGGTTCGAGGCGCCGATGATCACGAGCCGGTCGCTCTCGTCGAACCCATCCATCTCGACCAGCAGCTGGTTGAGCGTCTGGTCGTGCTCCTGGCTGCCGCCGCCGGGGCCGCCGCTGCCGCGGTGGCGGCCCACGGCGTCGAGCTCGTCGATGAAGATGATGGCGGGCTGGTTCTTGCGCGCCGTCTGGAACAGGCGGCGGATGCGCGCGGCGCCGAGGCCGCTCCACATCTCGACGAACGACGACGCGCTCTGGAAGTAGAAGCTCGCATCGGACTCGTACGCGACCGCCTTGGCGAGCAGCGTCTTGCCCGTCCCCGGAGGGCCGTAGAGCAGGACCCCCTTGGGCACGCGCGCGCCGAGCTTGGCGAACCGGTCCGGGTCCTTCAGGAAGTCGACCACCTCCTCGAGCTCGGCCCGCACCTCCTCGACGCCGGCGACCTCGTCCCAGCGCACGGTCGAGTCCTCGCGCGCGTCGACCTGCTTCGGCTTGACGTTCGGCATCATGGTGATGAACTTCCACGTGAGCCAGCAGAACAGGCCGAGCAGGGCCAGCAGGCCCCAGTCGATCAGGAAGCCGTGCAGCCAGCCGACGGCCGCGTGCAGGAAGCCCACGGCAGCGTGCAGCCAGTCGTGCAGGTTGCGCTCGTTGATCCAGTCCACCGTTATCCAGCGTACAGGCCATCCGGAGCCCCGGAAAGCTTGCAACCGAGCGCTTCCGGGCATAGTGTCAGCCGCGGCAGGGATACGAGGGGAAGGGAGCGGCGGTGGTCCTTCGGCACACACTCTTGGCACGGGGTCGCGGCGCGGTCGCGATCGGGGTGATCGCCGCGGTGGTGGCGCTCGGCGGGAGTACCGGCGCGGCCGGTGCCGCCGGCGGAGCGCACGTACGCCCGAACACGGTGGGCATGCTCGACTGCAACGGGTTCAGCCCGATCCAGCGCACGGCCAAGCTCACGATGGTCTGCGCCGATCCCGCCATCCTGCACCAGCGGTTCGAGGACCACGACCACTACATCGGCCATGACGAGCCGTCGCTTCGGTTCATCTCGTCGCGCCCGGGCTCGGGGAGCGACGTCACCTGGACGGAGCGCCTGCCGGTCGAGCCCAGGGCCCTGCCGACGACCGGACATCCCGGTAGCGACGTCACCCACACGTTCGAGCTCTCGGTGGCGCCCTGGTTCTCGATGAACCTCTGCGACCCGAAGTCCGACCCGCAGGTTCCGTGCACGCCGCGCTCGGATGCAAACGCGCCGCACGGCAGCTTCCCCGGCGGCGGAAACGCGTTCATGGAGCTCCAGTTCTATCCACCCGGATTCGCGCCGTTCGACGACTCGATCAGCTGCGACAACACGCACTGGTGCTCGGCGCTCACCATCGACAGCGTCGAGTGCGACGCCGCAGGGTCGTGCAACAACAACTGCATCGAGCCGGTGAACTTCGCCTTCATCCAGCGTGACGGCGTTCCCGTGGGGCCGCCCAGCCCGCAGGAGTCCGATCTGCGCACGTTCACGCCCAACGCCCAGACGCTCATGATGAACCAGGGCGACCGCGTCGTGATCCATATGTTCGACGCGAAGGTGGCGGGAGGGCACGCGTTCACGGTTCGGGAGCACGACCTCACGACCGGCCAACGCGGCACGATGACGGCCTCCGCCGCGAACGGATTCATGAACACGAGCATCGCCGACTGCACCGGCACGCCGTTCAACTTCCAGCCCGAGTACTCGAGCGCCAAGGCCGGGAACATCGTGCCCTGGGGATTCGGGCCCTACAACATCAACACCCAGTTCGAGATTGGCCACTTCGAGCCGTGCACGACGCTGACGAAGCGCAGCACGTTCGTCGACGGCTCGTTCACCGACCACTACTTCAACGTCTGCCACGGGGCGTATGAGGCCGACGCGCCGCCCGATCAGGGCAGCCAGGCGGAGCCGAACGACTCGCCCTGCTACTTCCGCGGGGACACCCACGGCGGCACGGCGCCGCCGAACCAGGTGACCGGCTGCGACGTGTTCTTCGGGGCCGTCGGCGACCTGGACTTCGACGGCACCTCCTATCGGGCCGACTGGCCGACATCCGTGCACCCGAACCGGCACCCGACGCCGTTCGAGCAGCTCACGCCGGCAAGCCGCGGCCATAACTTCGGGAAGATGCAGTTCGTGACCGACCTCAGCCCGAGCGAGAGCAGCTGCAACCTGACGACCGGAAGCGGCTGCGTCGTGCCTCCGGACGGGCCGGGGCACTTCTACCCGTTCTGGACGCGCGCCCGCGTCGACGGCGCGTGCGTGTGGGAGTTCGGGAACATGCGCAACGGCAACACGTTCGGCGGGAATCGCCAGTGGGGCCGGGTCGGCCCGCGCACGCTCGGCGCATTCACGAGCAAGATCCGCTCGACGCCGACCTGCGGATGAGCGTCTGAGCAGCGGGGACTGTCCCCGGGCAACCGGGGACAGTCCCCCTCGTTCCTCAGGCTTCGGCGCCCTCCAGGCGCAGCACCTCGTGCAGCGCCGCCTCGGCCACCTCGAGCTCGTCGGCGCTCGGCTCACGGGTGGCGGCGCGGCGCTGGAGCTCGTAGCCGGGGCGCTGCATCGCCTTGGCCAGCGGATGCTCGCGGTGCCGCGTCATCCAGGCGAAGGCCTCGGTCGCGGCGCCCATCGCGGCGACGCTTGCCACCACCCGGGCCGGGCCGCGGCGCGATGCGGGCAGGCGCGAGACGAGGATGTTCCCGACAGCCGTCGCGGCGAGCAGCGGGCCGACCATGTGCGAGCCGCAGCGCTCGTGCTCCTTGGCGATGTCGACGGGCGCGCCGTCGTGCTCGTAGCCGCCGATCGCCTTGTGCTCGGCGCCGTGGTAGCCGGCGATGCGCGAGCCGCGCAGGGCCAACATCGCCGGAACGAGCGCGGCGCCGGCGGTGACCACCTCGACCGCTGCGGGATGCAGACGGGTGCGGCGGATCACCTGCGCCACCACCGCCGAGCCCGCGAGCGCGGCGCCCATCCCGGGCGACTCCATCGGCAGCCGCGCCTCGGGCAGTCGCCGGCGGATCAGCGGCAGCAGGTAGGCGACCTCGAACATGCGCGCGACGCCGCGCAGGAGCGGGGTGCCGACGACCGCCGCGGGCAGCTCGGGCTTGCGCCCTGACGCGAGGTGGACGCTGCCGTCGCTCCCGCGTACCGCCGCCGCCCAGTGGTCGAAGCTGTGGACGAGGATGCCGTTCTGGAGCGCCATCCCGCCCAGCCGCACCTTCTCCTCGCGCCCGCTCACGATGCGCCGCCGATCGAGCGCGCGACATGGCCGAAGAAGCGCACGGCGAGATCGAGGTCGGCGAGCGGGATACGCTCGTCCGCCGAGTGGATCAGCGCCCCGGCGACCATCGGGTCCATCACCGACGGCATGAAGCCGTAGGCGACCGAGCCGAACGCGCCGCGCATCCAGTGGCTGTCGGTGAACCCCGAGCAGATCACGGGCGCCGCCGTGGCGCCCGGCTCGATCCGGGGCAGGAACTCTTCGATGGCGGCGTAGAGCGGCGTTTCGGGAGACGACATCGTGCCGCCGTCGCGCTCGATGAATTCGAACTCGTACTCGAGCCCGGCGAGTGCCTCGCGCACCGCGCCCTCGACATCGGCCTGGGTCATGCCCGGCAGGATGCGGCAGTCGCAGCGCAGCTGAGCGCGGCCGGGGATGACGTTGATCTTCGCGCTCGCTGACATGCCGGTCGGCGCGACGGTGGCGCCGAGCATCGGCTCGATCATCTCCGCAAGCAGCGGGTTCGCGCCGCGGACGCTCTCCATCAGCCGGCGGGGGTCGGAGTCGTCGGCGCCGATCGAGCGCAGGAAGGTATGCAGCTCGGGCAGGTCGCGCGTCGGCGGCGCCATGCGGTCGATCCGCTCGAGCACCGGGATCAGCTTGAGCAGCGCGTTGTCGGACGCGCCAGGCACCGATGCGTGCCCGCTCTTGCCGCGCGTGGTGACGGCGAAGGCCGAGCACTGTTTCTCGCCGATGCCGACCGTGTAGGCGACATTCGCGCCGTGCGTCACCCGCTCGCCGCCGCCCTCGTTCACCACGTAGTCGGCGCGCACGAGGTCGGGATGGTGCTCGATCAGCCATGGCAGCCCCCAGCCGTCACCGACCTCCTCGTCGGCGACCGCGCAGTACACCAGATCGCCGCCGCCGCTCCAGCCCTCGCGGGCGAGCGCCGCCACGGCCACCGCCTCGGCCGCGACCTGGCCCTTCATGTCGAGCGCTCCCCGACCCCAGATGTACCCGTCGCGCTCGAGGCCCCCGAACGGCGGCACCGACCACTCGCCGGGGTCGGCGAGCACGACGTCGGTGTGGCCGAGCAGCATCAGCGACGGTCCATCGCCCGTCCCGGGCAGCCGCGCCACCAGGTTCTGGCGCTCGGGCGAGCGGCCGTGCAGCTCGGCGTGGATGCCCGCCTCGGCCAGGTACGCCGCCAGGTGCTCGGCCGCGGCGGTCTCGTTGCCGGGCGGGTTGGTCGTGTCGATGCGGATCAGGTCGGCCAGCAGACGCGCGGTCTCGGCGCGGAGGTCGGTTTCGATCATCCCCGCACGCTACACGACGCCGTGCCACCCGACCGCGGCCGATGGAACCGTTCCGGCCCGCCGGCCGTCAGATGGTGCATGCGCTCGAGCACCCTCGTCCTCCTCGTCGCTGCATCCCTCGCCGTCGGGTGTGGCGGTGGCCACGGGACGGTCGCAAGGACACACCTGCGGGTCGTCGTGCATCGCGGCCACTCCCGCTCGAGCTACACGCTCACGTGCACACCCTCGGGCGGATCCGCGCCCGAACCGGCAGCCGCCTGCCGCGCGATCGAGGACTTCATCCGCCGGGCCGCCCACAGGCGCACCGCGCGAACGTGTCTCTGTCCGCTGTACGCAAACTGGATCTCGGTCACAGGCGTGGCCGACGGCCGCCGGCTGCCCCACTCCATCGACGTCAGCTTCTGTGCTGCGTGCGGCCTCGCCGGGAAGCAGGCGGCCGCCGACGTGCGCCGGGCATACTCGGCGTTTCACCTGACCGCCGGATGATCGGCCGCCGCCCGGAAGAGTAGATTTGCGGGGATGACCCGCGACCTCTTCTCCGACTCGGCCGACACGCAGCTCGAGTCGGTGGCGCCGCTGGCGCAGAGGCTGCGGCCGCACACGCTGGACGAGTTCGTCGGCCAGGCCGGCGTCGTCGGCCCGGACAGCGCCCTGCGGCGGGCGATCGCCTCCGACCGCGTCCCCTCGATGATCTTCTACGGGCCGCCCGGAAGCGGCAAGACGACGCTCGCGCGCATCGTCGCGGCCACCACGCAGGCGTACTTCGAGGAGCTCTCGGCCGTCCAGGTCGGCGTGAGCGACGTCCGCCGCGTGCTCGGCGAGGCGCACGACCGCCTGGGCGGCAACGGCCGGCGGACGATCCTCTTCCTCGACGAGATCCACCGGTTCAACAAGAGCCAGCAGGACGCGCTCCTGCCGGCGGTCGAGTCGGGCCTCGTGACACTGATCGGCGCCACCACCGAGAACCCGTACTTCGAGGTCAACTCGGCCCTGCTCAGCCGCTGCCAGCTGTTCGAGCTCCTGCCGCTCGACGCCGCCGACATCGAAGCGATCGTGCGCCGCGGCGAGGCGGCGCTCGGGGTCGAGCTCACCGACGAGCTGCGCGAGCAGGTCGTGCACGCGGCCGGCGGCGACGCGCGCAACGCCCTGAACGTGCTCGACGCCGCCTCCGCGTCGGCCGGCAGCGGCTCCATCACCGCCGACCACGTCCGCGACGCCGCCCGCAAGCACCCGCTCGTCTACGACAAGGGCGGCGACCGCCACTACGACACGACGTCGGCCTTCATCAAGAGCATGCGCGGCTCGGACGCCGACGCCGCCCTGTACTACATGGCGGTGATGATCACGGCCGGCGAGGATCCCAAGTTCATCGCCCGGCGCATGATCGTCTTTGCCTCCGAGGACGTCGGCAACGCCGACCCGCAGGCCCTGCAGGTCGCGGTCGCTGCAGCGCGGGCGGTCGAGTTCGTGGGGCTACCGGAGGCTCGGATCAACCTCGCCCAGGCGGCCGTGTACCTGGCCCGCGCCCCGAAGTCGAACGCCGCGTACGTCGGCATCGACGCGGCGATGGCCGAGGTACGCGACCACGGCAGCCAGCCTCCGCCCGCGCACCTGCGCGACGCGAGCTACCGGGGCGCGCAGAAGCTCGGGCGTGGCGTGGGGTACCGGTACCCGCACGACTTCCCCGGCGGCATCCCAGACCAGCAGCACCTGCCCGACACGCTCGTCGGCCGCCGCTTCGTGCCCGACAAGGAGTAACCCGGGGACCGTCCCCAAACCGGGACTGTCCCCTGCGCTCCGGACTACAGGATCCGCGCGCCCAGGGCCGAGCAGACGAGCTCGACCGCGAGGCTGGCGGTGGCGTTGTGCTCGTCGAGCACCGGGTTCACCTCGACCACCTCGAGCGACGAGACGACGCCGTGCTTGGCCAGGATCTCCATCCCCAGGTGGGCCTCGCGGTAGGTGATCCCGCCGCGCACGGGCGTGCCCACGCCGGGCGCCTGCTCGGGATCGACCACGTCCATGTCGAGCGAGACGTGCAGGAACGCGCCGCCCGAGGCGAGCCCGATCGCCTCCTCGACGATCGTGTCGATCCCGCGCCGGTCGACGTCGTACATCGTGAACACGTGCACGCCCACCTCACGCAGCCGCCGCTTCTCGCCCTCGTCAACGCTGCGGACGCCGATCAGGACGGTGCGCGAGTCGGTCAGCATCGGCACGGGCCAGGCATCGCTTTGGAAGCGCGCGTCATCGCTCAGGCCGAGCGCGATTGCGAGCGGCATGCCGTGGACGTTGCCGCTCGGCGAGGTCTCGGGCGTGTTCATGTCGGTGTGCGCGTCGAACCAGATGACGCCACCGGGACCACCGTACGCGGCGGCCAGGCCGCCCAGCGAGCCGACGGCGATCGAGTGGTCGCCACCGAGGACGAGCGGCAGCGCCCCCGTCTCGACCACGCGCTCGACCTCGCGGGCGAGCTGCTCGCAGGTCGTCTTGATCGAGTCCCAGTAACGGCTGGTCGGGTCACCCTCGTCGAGCGCCTCGGCGAGGCGCGTATCGACGTTGCCGCGGTCGGCCAGGGTGTAGCCGAGCGCCGTCACCTGCTCGCTCAGCTGCGCATAGCGGATGGCCGACGGGCCCATGTCGACGCCGCGGCGGCCCGACCCGAGGTCGAGCGCGGCGCCGATGACGGCGATGCGGCGAGCGGAATCGGCACTCACGGCGCGCAAGCCTATCGTGGCCGCGACCCTAAAGCCGGAGGGGTGAAGCCCCGATAACCCAGAAGGACGACCCCCTTTTTGTCCCACCCGCCCGACCGCGCCCGAGGAGTCCCATCCGAATGATCGATCTCGCGAGCATCCGCAACGCGTCGTTCACCCTCACCCCCACCGGGTATAACCCGGAGGAGGTCGACCGCTTCCTCTCCGACCTCGCCGACCAGCTGGCCGAGAGCCTGTCCGCTCCCGCCGCCCCTGAATACGAGCAGGCCGCAGAGTACGAGCCGAACCCGCAGTTCGACGTCGTGCCGGAGCCGGATCCGCAGCCGACGTACGAGATCTCGTTCCCGGCCGAGCGCGAGCCGGCCGACGTCGACGGCCTGCGCTCGGTGATCGAGCGCACGATCGGCGCGATGGACTCGTTCGTAGCCAACGAGCTCGAGACGCTCAAGTCGGCGACCGAGCTCGAGACCGAGGAGCTGCTGCGCGAACGCGAGCGCATGCTGGACGAGGCCGGCGAGGCCGCGAAGGCCCACCTCGAGGAGACCCGCGCCCGCGCCGAGAGCATCCTGGCCGAGGCCCGTCGCGACGGCGAGGCCATGCGCGCCCGCTTCGAGGGCGAGCTGCAGGCCGATCGCGAGCGGTTCGAGCAGGCGCTCGCCGACCGCGACGCCCAGGCCCAGGCCCAGGTCGCCGAGGTGCTGGCCGACGCCGAGCGGCGCCGCCGCGAGGCCGACGAGCTGATCACGAGCGCCAACCGCGTCCAGACCGAGGTGCTCGCGTCGCTCGAGCACGCCCGCGCCACCCTCGCCCCGTTGCCGCCCGCTGCCCCTGTGATCGTCGAGCAGCCGGCCTACGACGAGGACATCTACCCGGTCGAGCCCACGGGCGCGTACGGGGACGCCTTCTCGCCGGATGCTCCCGAAGAGCACCGGTACGACAGCACGAATGATGCCGCAGCTTGATGAGAAGCTGCCCGCATTCCAGCTGACGTCGGCTGACGGCGAGCGGATCGCGGTGGATGACCTCGTCGTCCGCGGTCCCGTGGTGCTCGCCGCGGTCGAGTCTGACGGCGCCGACGACCCCCGCACCGAGATGCTGGCCGATCTGGCCGAGCGGCTCGGCGAGGGTCGCCGGCTCGTCGTCATGTCGCCGGGGGCGTCGGCGCTCGGAAGCGGCCTGGCCGCCGCCGGCGGAGCGACCTGGCTGCAGGATCCCACCGGCGAGGCGTTCGCGGCGCTCGGCCTCACCTATCGCCGCATCGGCCGCTCGCGCCGGCTCGGCGGCCTGTTCGTGATCGACGCCGAGCGGTGCCTGCGGTTCGCGTTCACGACCGCCGCCCGCGACGCCTGGATCCCCGGCTCGTTCGTGCTCTCACGGCTCGACCGGCTCGGCGCCGCCCCCACCGCACCCGCGGCCGGGCACGTCGATCTCTACGAGGACAGCGCCGAGCCCGACCTCGAGCGGCTCGTCGCCGCGGTCGGACGGCGCCTGGACATGGACCCCGCCCAGCTCGCTGACCTGACGACGGCGGTGCGCGTGCGCGACATCGGCATGACCACCGTGCCCGACGAGATCATCACCAAAGACGGCCCGCTGGACGACGACGAGTGGGCCGTCATCCGCATGCATCCCGAGCGGTCGGCCGACATGCTCGATCCCGATCCCGCCTTCGCGGCGGTGCGCGCAATCGTCCGCGCGAGCCACGAGCACACCGACGGCTCGGGCTATCCACACCGCCTCGCCGGCGAGGCGATCCCGCTCGGCGCGCGGATCCTGCTCGCGGTGGAGTCCTACCTGGCGATGACCGCCGAGTATCCCTACGGCGGCATGCTGAGCCCCGAAGACGGTCTCGAGCGCATCGAGCTCGGCGCCGGCGGCATCTACGACCTGCAGGTCGTGGCCGCGCTGCGGGCCGAGCTCGCCCTGCAGCGCGCCATCGTGTAGCCCGGCCGCCGCGCCCCGCGGCGCGGCATGCGAGCATCAGAGGATGCTTGCGGTCGCACTCGCGCTCGGCTCAAGCGTCGTCTGGGGCACGGCCGACTTTTTTGGTGGGGTGTTCACGCGCCGGCTCGCCCTCGCGCCCGTGGTCGTCGTCTCGCAGCTGGCCGCGCTCGCCGTGCTGGCGGCCGCCACCGCTCTCACCGGCGCATTCGACGAGCGGGCGTTCCTCCTGGGCATGGCCGCCGGGGTGTGCGGCGCCGTCGGCATCGCGGCCTTCTACCGTGCCCTCGCGACCGGCACGATCAGCATCGTCTCGCCCGTGAGCGCGTGCGGAGCGCTCGTGCCGGTGGTGCTGTCGCTGGCAGCCGGCGAGCGGCCCGGCCGGCTCGCCCTGGTGGGCTCGGCGATCGCGCTCGCCGGGGCGGTGCTCGCATCGGTGCACGAGTACGCGGGCGACCATCCGGCCGCGCGGAGCTCGATCGTGCTCGCCGCGACCGCCGCCCTCGGCATCGGCGGTTTCCTGTTCTTCCTCGGCCATGCCGCCCGCGGCGGCCACTCGCTGCCGGCGCTCCTGGGCGGGCGCAGCGCGTCGCTGCCGCTGCTCGTGGCCGGCGCGCTCGTCACCCGCAGCTCGATGCGACTCCCGCGGGCCGAGATCCCGGCCGTCGCCGGCATCGGGCTGCTCGACGTCGGCGCGAACGCACTCTTCGCCGCCGCCGCCCAGCGCGGCTACCTCTCGATCGTGTCCGTGCTCGGCTCGGAGTACCCGGTTGTCACCGTGCTGCTCGCCCAGACCATCCTGCACGAGCGCATCTCGCGGCCGCAGAAGGCGGGGATCACGCTCGCGCTCGTGGGCATCGGCATCGTCAGCGTGAACTGACCCCGATGCAGGCAAAAAGATCCCCAAAACGGGTGACGCGCCCGGCGGGGGCGGGGCTAGGCTCCCGTCTGTTGGGAGCACTTCCGGTGGGCCGCCGGGCGGCGTGTCCAAAAGGACACGCCGGGCTCGGCTCCGGACTTGGGCTGATGAGTGGCGAGGGCCAGGATCGAACTGGCGACACCGCGATTTTCAGTCGCGTGCTCTACCAACTGAGCTACCTCGCCGAGGCGGCAGCCATACTACCCCGCCCGTGCGTCCCGCCCTCGAAGTGCAACGGCCTCCGGGACGGTGCTACCGCTCCTCGAAGGCCGTTGCGATCACCTGCATCAGAGCACGTTTCCGGCCCGCGGTCAAGTCGATTCGCGCGACAGGCTCGGGGCCAGGTCGACGGCGATCTCGGCGCCGACCTCGGTGGCGGTCAGCTCGGCGGCATTGCCCTGGTTGAGCGCGAACGACAGCAGGCCGACCGAGTCCTCGTACAGCACGAACTCGCCGGCGGCGACATCGGCGAACGTGTCCGCGCACCGGGCGTAGTAGCGGTCGTCGCCGGTGTCGATCTCGGCCATCCGGCCAACCTGGAAGAGCCCGTCGAGCTCGCCCGCCGACACCGCCAGCTGGATGTTGCCGAAGCGGTCGATGTACTGCACCGCCGCGTGCAGCATCGAGCCTTCGACCCGGTGGTCGGGCGTGGAGCGGCGCACGAGCCTGGCCGGCTCGATTGCCGGTCCGAGCTCGGCGAGCGGCATCCCGGCGGCCAGGCGCGCGGCGGCGGGCGAGAAGACGTCGCGGCCGTGGAAGGTGCGCGAGACGGGCTGCAGCATGACGTCGGGATTCGTGATCGCCACCGCCTCGACCACGCCGCCGCACGCCTCGGCGGCCGGGATCAGGAGGCCGTTGTCGGGGCCGACGAAGTGGCGGCCGTCGCCGGCCCGAAGCGCGATCGCACGCCGCTCGGAGCCGACGCCGGGGTCGACCACCGCCAGATGGACGCCGGCGGGCAGGTAGGGGATCGCCCCCGCGAGCACCCGTGCCCCCTGGCCGATCGCCTGCGGCTGGATGCCGTGGGTGATGTGGATCACGCGCGCCTCGGGGCAGATCAGGTTGATCACGCCATGGCAGATGCCGGCGAAGTCGTCCGACGTCCCGAAGTCGGACAGGAACGTCACGAACGGCGCGTGCTCTGGTGCCGTCATGGCTCGGACTCTAGTCAGCGTGCGACGAGGAGGCGCTCGACGGCGGCGAGCAGGCCGTCCACCGTGTGCGGGTCGGCCTCGGCCAGCGGCTCGACGCCGTGCTCGCGCAGCGTCGCCGAGGTCACCGGGCCGATCGACGCCGCCGCAAGCCCGTCGAGCCCGCCGTCGCCGAGCGCCGCCGCGAGGCTCGTCACGGTGGACGATGAGGTGAAGGTGACCAGGTCGGCCGACCGCACCGCCCCGGCGTCGACGGGCTCCGGCACCGTGCGGTAGAGATGGACGACGTCGGCGGCGGCACCCGCCGCACGCAGGCCCTCGGGGAGCACATCGCGCGCGCCCTGGGCGGTCGCCACCAGCACGCGCTGCCCGGCGACGTCGCCGAGCGCATCGAGCAGCGACTCGGAGACGGCCTCGGCCGGCACCACGTCGGGCACGATGCCGCGGGCGCGCAGGGCCTGCGTCGTCGCCGGGCCGATCGCGGCCACCCGCACGCCGTGCAGGTGGCGCACGTCTCCGGGCAGGAGCAGGTCGACGCCGTTTGCGCTCGTCACCACGACCACGTCGTAGCCGGCCAGGTCAGGCACCTCGAACGGCAGCGGCTCGATCCGGATCGCCGGCGCCTGCACGACCTCGGCCCCGAGCGCCTCGAGCCGGGCGGCGAGCCCGCTCGCCTGCGCCCGGGCGCGCGTGACGACCACCCGGCGCCCGTGCAGCGGGCGGTGCTCGAACCAGGCCAGCTGCTCGTGCAGAGCCGCCACGCCGCCCACGAGCATGATCGCAGGCGGGCGCATCCCGGCCGCGGCGGCCGCGATGCCGTGCAGCGGTGCGACGACGGTGCGCTGTCCCGGCCGCGTCCCGTCGGAGATCACCGCGGCCGGCGTGTCGGCCGCCATGCCGTGCTCGATCAGGCGCGCGGCGTTCCCCGCCATGGCACCGACGCCCATCAGGAACACGAGCGTCCCGGGCGTCGCGGCGAGCGACCCCCAGTCGATGTCCGTGCCCGGCTTGGCCGGATCCTCGTGGCCGGTCACGACCGTCACCTGGGCGGCGACGCCGCGCTGCGTCACCGGGATGCCGGCGTAGGCGGGGACGGCGTAGGCGGACGAGATCCCCGGCACGACCTCGAACGCGATCCCGGCCGCGGTCAGCGCGAGCGCCTCCTCGCCGCCGCGGCCGAAGATGAACGGGTCGCCCCCCTTCAGCCGCACCACCGTCCCGTGCGCGCGGCCGAGCTCGACCAGACGGGTGTTGATCGCGTCCTGGGTCATCGCGTGCTCGCCCGGCCGCTTGCCGGCATAGATGCGCAGCGTGCGCTCGGGCGCGAGCGCGACGATGCGCGGATCGGCCAGGCGGTCGTAGACGAGCACATCGGCGGCCGCGAGCAGCTCGCGGCCGCGCACGGTGAGCAGGCCGGGGTCGCCCGGGCCGGCGCCGACCAGGTACACCGTCACGGCGCAATCCACCCGCGCAGGCGCAGCTCGGAGCCCTCGTGCCAGGCGTAGGCGGCGACCGGGACGCTGCAGCCGCCGCCGACGCTCTCGGCGAAGCCGCGCTCGGCCTCGACGGCCGCCCGCGTCGGCGCGTGGTCGAGCGCCGAGACGAGCGCCTCGTCTCCGCGCCGCACCTGCACGGCGATCGCTCCCTGGCCGGCCTCGGGCACGAACACGAGCGGGTCGAGCATGAACCCGATGCGCGCCTGCTGGCCGAGCCGCACGAGGCCGGCGGCCGCGAGCACGATCGCGTCGGCCTCGCCGGCGGCGAGCTTGGCGAGGCGCGTGTCGACGTTCCCGCGCAGGGGCACCACCTCGAGCCCCGGCCGCAGCTCATGCAGAAGCGCCGTGCGCCGCGCCGACGACGTGCCGATGCGGGTGCCGTCGGGGATCTCCTCGAGGGAGGTGAACGGCCCGCACATCGCGTCGCGCGGATCGCCGCGCTCGAGCATCGCGCCGATCACGAGGTCGGCGGGCATGTCGCCGGTGAGGTCCTTGGCGCTGTGCACCGCCGCGTCGATCACACCCTCTGCGAGCGCCCGCTCGATATCGCCGGTGAAGACGCCGCGGCCGTCCCCGATCTCGTCGAAGCGGCGGGTGCGGTCGCGGTCGCCGGCGGTCGACATCGGCACGATCTCGGCCTCGCGCAGCCCGTCGGCGACCAGCCGCGCCTGCGCCACCGCGAGCGGGCTGCGCCGCGTCCCCAGGCGGATCATTCCGGCGTGGCCGGGTGTGCCTGGAGGCCGAAGAGCTCGGTGACAGCGGCGGCGTACGGGGCCGACTGATCAGCGGCCGCGAGCTGCTTCAGCCGCACCGTCGGCTCGTGCAGGAGCTTGTTCAGCATCCCGCGCGTGACGGCGTCGAGGCGCTCGCGGTCGGCGGGCGTGAGCGAGTCCCAGCGCGGCTCCATCCGCCGCAGCTCGGCGGCCCGGATGCGCTCGGCGTGGTCACGCAGCGAGGTGATCGCCGGCACGACCCGAAGCGCCGCCATCCAGTCGCGGAATTCCGCCGCCTGCTCGGCCACGATCGCCCGCGCGCGGCCGCTCTCGCCTCGGCGCAGGGCGAGCGTCCGCTCCACCGCCGCCTCGAGCCCGTCGAGGTCGACGACGGACGTGCCCTCGACCGCGGCCGCAGCCGGGTCGACGTCGCGCGGCACGGCCAGGTCGATCAGCAGCCGCCGCCGGCCCGGCCGCAGGTCGGCAGCGTGGATGACGTGGCCGGGCGCGGCCGTCGAGCTGACGACGACGTCGGCCGCGTCGGCCGCCGCCGCCAGGCCGTCCCAGGGGATTGCGGTGCCACCGAACCGCGCGGCGAGCGCCGCGGCGCGGTCGGAGTCGCGGTTTGCGACCGAGAGCGGCCGCGCCCCGCGCGCGGTCAGGTTGGCCGCGACGAGCTCGGCCACCCGGCCCGCCCCGACCACGAGCACGGAGACGCCCTCGAGGCCGCCCAGCCGCTCGGCGGCGACCTCGGCGGCAACGGAGGCCACCGATGCTCCGCCCGAGCCGATGGCGGTCTCGTGGCGGACGCGCTTGCCCGCCTCGAGCGCGACGTGGAAGAGCCGGTTCGACACCGGGCCGGTCGCCCCCCACTCGTAAGCGCCGGCGTAGGCGTCGCGGATCTGGGCCAGGATCTGGGCCTCGCCGGGGACGAGCGAGTCGAGCCCCGCGGCGACCGAGAACAGATGCTCGGCCGCCTCGGCGCCCGTGCGCACGTAGAGCATCGGCTCGAGCTGCGCGCGGTCGCGGCCGGACAGCTCGACCAGGCGCTCCACCGCCGCCTCGCGCAGCGCCTCGGGCCGGCTGCCGACCAGGTAGAGCTCGCACCGGTTGCACGTGGCCAGGCCCACGGCCTCGGCCACCGGCTCGGCGGCGAGCACGTGGTCGACCAGGTCGTGGCCGTGGTCGTGCGCCGCCAGGCGCTCGCGCACCGGCAGCGGCGCGCTGCGGTGGCTCGTGCCGACGAGGACGAGGTGGAGCGCCACGGCCGGGTCAGCCATCAGCCTTCGCCTCCAGGATGCCTGCGATCTCGGCCAGCTCACGCTCGAGCCGGCCGAGCTTCGAGTTCAGTATGACGACGTAGGCGAGCGTCACCACCCAGGCCAGGGCATACACCGCCGCCACGTACTGGACGTACGTCTCCCGGATCACGGCGTCCCCTGCGCCAGCCGCCGCAGCCGCGACACCTGGTCGTCCAGGCGCTTGCCGCGCAGCTCGACCAGGTACATCGACACCGCCAGGCTCAGCATCGCGGCGAGCGCCACCAGAAACGTCAGCAGCATGCTGCCGTCCATGTTGGCGCCGTGGTCGGTGAATGTGATCGGGTGGATCACGTCCTGACCCAGATGCACCGCGAGCACCGAGATCGGGATCAGGCCGACGCCGAGGAGCGCGTAGACGGCGGAGTAGCGGGCGCGGCGCTCGCCCGGCTCGACCGAGAAGCGCAGCATGAAGTAGGCGCAGTAGAACAGGAAGATGATCAGGAACGTGTTCAGCTCGGTGCTGCCCCAGTACCACCACGTCCCCCAGGACACCTTGGCCCAGATCGAGCCGGTCACGAGCGTCAGCGTGCCGAAGATGACGCCGAGGTGCATGGGCACGTAGCTGCGCAGATCGAGCGTCATGTCACCGCTCCACAGGTAGCGGGCCGCGTTCACGGCGCCCCACCCGAACAGCGTGTACGTCGTCAGGGCGATCGGGACGTGGAAGTAGAAGATGCGCTGCGAGAACCCCTGATCGACGTCGTTCGGCACGTAGAAGAAGATCAGGCCAAGCGCCAGGGGCATCAGAACTGCCGCCACCAGGGCCGCGACGGTCGCGCGGTCGAGGCGGGCGGCGGCGGTCGTTTTCACTGGTTAATCCTCCACCACGAACTCGAAGAGTCCCCACCCGAAAAGCACGAACACCGTATCATAGAGAGCCAGATATCCCAGCCGTTCAAGGGTGTGGAAACCGCTTGTTTGCGGGGAAATCGTACCGGTGGTCGCGCTCACGGCACCTAGCACGAGCGGGATCGCGAAGGGCAGGAAGAGCACCGGCAGAAGCACCTCCCGCGCCCGCCCGGCCGACGCCAGCCCGGCGACCAGCGAGCCGAGCGCCGCGATGCCGATGTCGGCCAGGACGACCGCGGCCACGAGCACGCCGTAGTCGGGCGCGGGCCCGGTCTGGAGGAAGAAGAGCCAGAACGCCGGCAGCGCCACCACCTGCACGGCGATCAGGAACAGGCACGTCGAGCACGCCCGCGCGAGCCAGATCAGCGCACGGTCGATCGGCGCCGCGAGCAGGCCGTCCCAGATGCCGTGCTCGCGCTCCTGCGCGAACGTCCGCAGGAGGCCGAGCATCGCCGTGAACACGATCGCCACCCACAGCATCCCGGTCGCCGCGCGCGTCCCGCCGGCCGGGCTGCCGCCGCCGAGGCCGAAGCGGAAGAGCACGAAGGCCGCCAGCACGAACGCGACCATCGCGAGCACCACCTCGCTGCCGCGCAGCTCGAGCAGCAGATCCTTGCGCACGAGCGCGGCGAAGGCGCGCCGGTTCATGCCGCCACCCGCCCGTCGGCCAGACGCACCTCGGCGGTCGCCAGGCCGTCGAACCAGCCCGGCTCGTGGGTCGAGACGAGCACCGTGCGCCCCGGCTCCGAAAGCACCTCGCGCAGGACGTCGCGGCCCTCGCTGTCCAGGCCGGCCGTCGGCTCGTCCAGCAGCAGCAGCGACGGCCGGTGCAGGACGGCCCGCGCGAGCGCGATCCGCTGCGTCATGCCGCGCGAGAACTCCGCCACCGGGTCGCGCCCGCGCGTCTGCAGGCCGACCCGCTCGAGCGCCGGGCCGATCCACTCCTCCGGCACACCGTAGAGGGCGGCGTAGAGCGCGAGGTTCTCGTGCGCCGTCAGGCCCGGGTAGGTGAGCGGCCCGTGGGCGACGTAGCCGATCAGCGGCCGGGCCGCCGGCGCCGCCCGCGGCAATGCATGGCCGGCCACGGCCACGCCGCCCTCGCTCGGCCGCAGCACGGTCGCGAGCACCCGCAGGAGCGTGGTCTTGCCGGCGCCGTTCGGCCCCGTGACGACCACGAACTCGCCCGCGCGCAGGCTCAGGTCGACGCCCGCGAGGGCGGCGCGCTCGCCGAAGCGGCGCACGAGGCCGGCGCACACCACGGCCTCGGACGGCGCGTCAGGCGATGGCATCGGCCAGCACCCCGGCCAGGAAGACGATCGCGATCACGCCGTTCATGGTCAGGAACGCCATGTCCACGCGCGACAGGTCGTCGGCGCTGACGATCGAGTTCTCGTAGGCGAGCAGGGCGGCGACGACCGCCACGCCCAGGTAGTACAGCGGGCCCAGGCCGAGCGAGAGTCCCAGCCACACGAGCAGGACGACCGAGGCGAAGTGGGCGACGCGGGTGATGCGCAGGGCGGTCGCGATCCCGAAGCGGCGCGGGATCGAGTGCAGGCCCTGCTCGCGGTCGATCTCGATGTCCATCGTGGCGTAGATGATGTCGAAGCCGCCGATCCAGAGCGCGACCGCGCCGCCGAGCAGGAACGGCGTGCCCGTGACGTGGTTGGTCACCGCCACCCAGCCGCCGACCGGAGCGAGCCCGTCGACGATGCCGAGGAACGGGTGACAGAGCCAGGTGACGCGCTTCAGGTACGGGTAGATGACGAAGCCGGCGACCGGGATGGGCCACAGCCAGCGCGTGATGGGCGCGAGCTGCCACACGGCCACGAGGAAGACGATCAGCGACCCGGCCGCGAACGCGGCCACGTTCGTACGCGACAGCAGGCCGGCGGGGATCTCGCGCCGGGCGGTGCGCGGGTTGCGCGCGTCGATCGCGGCGTCGATCAGGCGGTTGAGCGCCATCGCCAGGCTGCGCGCGCCCACCATCGCGACGGTGATCCAGAGCAGCTGGCTCGCCGAGGGCACGGCGCCCAGCGCGAGGATCGCGCCGGTGTAGGCGTACGGGAGCGCGAACACCGTGTGCTCGAGCTTCACGAGGCTCACGAACCTGCGCGCGTAGAGGGCGGTGGCGCTCAATGCGACGTCGGCATGTCGAGCAGCAGCCGCAGCCCGTGCTCGAGCGCGGGCGCGATGGCGTCGTAGAGCTCCGCGCAGGCCTTCGGGCTGCCGGGGAGGTTCACGATCAGCGCCGAGCCGGCGATCCCGCTGCGGCCGCGCGAGAGCATGCCGTGCGGCGAGACGGCGATCGAGACCGCGCGCATGTGCTCGTCCAGGCCGGGCGTCGGGCGCTCGACCACCTCGGCGGTCGCCTCGGGAGTGACGTCGCGGGGCGCGAAGCCGGTGCCCCCGGTGGAGAGGACGAGGTCGGCGGCCACCGCGAGGTCGCGCAGCGCGGCGACGATCTCGGCGCGCTCGTCGGCCACCGCGCGCCGGCCGGCGAGCTCGAACCCGGCGGCGTGCAGGCGGGCCTCGAGGACGTCGCCGCTCGCGTCCTGGCGCGTGCCCGCGACGACGCCGTCGGAGACCGTCAGCACCGCCGCCCTCACGCCTGCTCGCGCCTCCAGTGCCCGCTCTTGCCGCCGCTCTTCTCGACGAGCTCGGCGGTGCGGATCGAGATGGCCGGGTCAAGGCCCTTCGTCATGTCGTACACGGTCAGCGCGGCCACGACGGCGGCGGTGAGCGCCTCCATCTCGACCCCGGTCTGGGCCGTCGTCTCGGCGGTGGTGACGATCTCGACCCCGTCGCCGGTGAGCGCCGGTGAGACTTCGACCATCGAGAGCGGCAGCGGGTGGCAGAGGGGCACGATGTCGGGCGTGCGCTTCGCCGCCATGATCCCGGCGACGCGGGCCACGGCCAGCACATCGCCCTTCGGCAGCGTCCCGTCGGCGACGCGCGCACGGACGTGCTCGGGCAGCGCGACGTGCGCCCTGGCCACGGCGCGGCGGCGCGTGACGGGCTTTGCGCCGACGTCGATCATGCGGATCTCACCCATGCGGGCGGAAGTCTACGGCTCAACGCGGGCACTGTCCCCGGACACCGGGGACAGTCCCCATGCCATCAGGCGTCAAGCAGCGGCTGCAGGGCGCGTGCGTACGCCTGCGCGGAGCGGCCGTCCGGGTCGCGCCGCGGGTTGCCGCAGCACACGCTCACGCCCACCACGCGCCCGCTCGCCGCGAGCGCCGCCACCTCGCCGTCGAGCCGCGCGCCGCTCCAGCCGTCCGGAGCCGGGAAATCGACGCCGGGAGCGTCGGCCGGGTCGAGCACGTCGCCGTCGAGGTGCAGGTGCACCGGCGCGCCGGCCGGCAGCGCGGCGAGCGCCGCGGCCACGTCGTCTGCGACGACGAGCTGCGAGCGGTCGATCGCGGCCTGCTCGCCCGGGTCGAGGTCGCGGCTGCCCACGAGCGCCGCCCGCGCCTCGGGCAGGGCGGGATCGAGCCCGGCCGCCCGGCGCAGGTCGTCGTGGCACCAGCCGAGCAGGATCGCAAACGGCATCCCGCCGAGGAAGCCGCTCGGGCTCGTCTGCGGGGTGTTCAGGTCGCCATGCGCGTCGATCCAGACGAGCACCAGATCGGGATGCGTCGCGCGCATGCCGGCGACCACCGCCGGCGCGAGCGTGCACTCCCCGAGCAGGGCAAGCGGCGTGCCCGCGGCGGCGGCGACGGCGTCGTGCAGGGCGGGCAGACCGGCGACGAGCGCAGCGACGGGCGGGGCCGCGAGGTCGATGTCGACGACCTGCGCGCCCGTCACCCCGAGCGCGGCCGCGACGGCCGCCGGCCCCTCCTCCATCCCGGGGCCGTGGAACCGGCTCGACCACCCCGCCTGGATCACCGCGGTCACCGCTGTACCGCCTCGGGGCGGGCGAGGGCGAGATCCTCCATCAGCGCGCCCACCCAGTGAGCGATGTCGTGCTCGCGCACCTGCGCCCGCAGGCCCTCGATGCGGCGGTGGCGCTCGGCCAGGGGCATCATGAGCGCCGTGTGGATGGCGTCGGCCTGCTCCTGGATGTCGAACGGATTCACCGTGAGGGCGAACTCGCCGAGCTCGGGATCGGCGCCGGCGTTCTCGGACAGGATCAGCACGCCGTCGCGCTCGTTCACGAGCGGGGCCTCCTTCGCCACCAGGTTCATGCCGTCGAAGATCGCGTTCACGAGCAGCACGTCGTACTCGGCGTAGGCCGCGACCGCCTCGGGGAAGTTGTCCGAGATGCGCAGGTCGACCGCCTGCCAGTCTCCCGTCGCGTAGAAGCGATCGTTCACCGTACGGGCCGCGCGCTGGATCGCCCCCAGGTACTCGGCGTACTCGGGGATGTCCTGGCGCGAGGGGTCGAGCTTGGCCAGCAGCGTCGCCCGCCCCTCCCACTCGGGGTGGTCGGCCAGGAAGAGCTCGAACGCCTGGATGCCGCGCACGACGTTCTTGGACGGGTCGGTGCGGTCGACGCGCAGCACGATCCGCTCGGGCCGCCACTCCTGCAGCGCCTCGCGCTCGGCCAGCACCGCCTCGCTCTCGCGCAGGCGGTCGAACTCGGCCGGGTCGACCGAGATCGCATGGTCGCGGACGCGCACGATGCGGCCGTCGTGGTGGACGGTGCGCGCCTCCATGTCCACATCGGCGTCGGTGAACTGGGCGACGCAGTTCAGGAAGTTGCGGACGTAGCGGGCCGTGTGCAGGCCGATCACGTCGCACGCAAGCAGGGACGAGTGGATCGCCGTGCGGATGTCCGGCGGCAGCACCCTCCAGTAGTCCGCCATCGGCCAGGGGATGTGGGTGAAGTGCTGCATGACGGCGTTCGGCACCCGTTCGCGGATCGAGGCCGGCGCCACGAACAGGTGATAGTCCTGCAGCATCACGAAGGGCTGCGGCCCCTCGGCAGCCTCGAGCTCGGCCACGACGGCGTCGGCGAAGCGCTGGTTCACGGGGACGTAGCCCGCGTCCCAGGCGAGGCGCACGTTGCGGTCGACCGACGGCTCCGACGCGAGGCCCCACAGGTAGTGGTGGATGAACCACAGCGTCGGGTTCGCGAACACGTTGTAGTAGCGGTCGAACTCCTCGCGGTCGTGCACGACCAGGCGCACCGTGAGATCGCCGTCGCGGTACGGGCCCTGCTCGGCGACCTCGGCGTCCTCGTCGGTGAGGGCGCTCGCGATCCACGTGACGGGGCGCACCGCGGCGAGCCCGCTGAGCGCGGTCACGAGGCCGCCGCCGCCACGGCTCGCCACGATCTCGCCGTCCGGGCCGCGTGAGAACCGCAGCGGCCCGCGGTTGGAGACGATCAGCAACGGCGGCTGCTCGGCCATCACCGCACCCTACCGAAGATGAAATGCCCCCGCCGTCACGGAAACCGGGATACCCGCACGCCGCCGGGCGTACACCAGCTCCTAGGCGGAGATGATCTCAAGCTCGGCCTGCTCGTCGCTCCCGGCCATGCGATGCATCAGCGCCAGCCAGTCGCGCAGCAGCCGCGGCGTCAGGAAGCGGCGGCGCACATGCTCCTTGGCCCGCCGCGTCATCTCGCGCGTGGACGCCGGATCGGCGAGCACGTCCAGGACGCGCTCGGCGCACTCCTGTGCCGACGACACCAGGTAGCCGGTCTCGCCGTCGATGATCTGGGCGACGATCCCGCCGACGTTGCCGGCGATGGTCGGCCGGGCCTTCCAGAGCGCCTCGGACACGGTCAGGCCGAAGCCCTCGCGGATCGACTTCTGGATGCACACCTCGGCCTGCACCTGGAACGCGTTCACCTCGACGGCGCCGACGTTGTTCAGGTTCGAGAACATGAAGATGTCGGGGTCCTCTTCGCAGTAGTCGCGGGTGGTGTTCCAGAACTCCCACCCCTCGGGGTCGTCGTGCGCCATCGACCCGACGAGCGCAAGCTGCACGTCGCGGTGGCGCTCCTTGACCATCCGGTAGGCGTCGATGACCCCCATCGGATCCTTCCAGGGGTCGAAGCGCGACACCTGCAGGAGCAGCGGCCTGCCGACGTCGATGCCGAACTGGTCGACGATATAGGCGGCGTCGTCGGGCGAGAGCGCCATGTTCTTGGGCGCGAGCGGGTCGATCGCGGGCGGCCAGATGACCGCCTCGCCGATCCCGGCGCCGCGCGGCACGTAGGCGGGCATGTGGAAGATCGCCGCGTCGTAGTCCTTCAGGCGCGGCGCGAGGAAGTCGAGCACCTCAGGGTTCGGCGTCGAGAGGTCGATGTGGCAGCGCCACACCCACTTCGGCCGGCTGGTCTGGACGAACTCGCGCATCGCCATAGGCTGGGGGTCGTGGACGACGATCACGTCCCACTCGTCGGCGTCGGTGAGGGCGTCTGCATTCATCTTGTTGTAGCCCTCGAAGATCGCCTTCTGGTGGTCGGTGATGCCCTTCGAGTCGCCCTGCAGCGCGTTGTGGATCGTCTTCGTGACGTCGTAGAACTCCTCGCGGCCGTCGATCACGCGCCACTCGGCATCGAGGCCCGCGTCCATCATGAGCGGGATCAGCGTGTACTGGATCTCGGCCACGCCGCCGCCGAACGCGGTCGCGGACAGGTGCAGGATGCGTTTGCCCTGCAGCGGCTCGGCGAGCCGGCGGATCTCCTCGGCCAGCGTCCGGCCGATCAGCGAGTTGTAGTCGGCGAGCGACTTGTGACCGACGTTGACCTTCTGCACGGGCGAGAACCTAGCACCATCACCGGTCCGCGCCGTCGGATGGCAGCCGCAGGGCGAAGGTCGTGTCGCCCTCGCCGGAAGAGACGGCGATCTCTCCGCCCATGCGCTGGGCGAGCTCGCCGGCGATCGCCAGGCCCAGCCCACTGCCGGATGAGCTGCTCTGCGGGCCGCGCCAGAAGCGCTCGAAGAGATGCCGCTGCGAGTCGGCGTCGATGCCGGGCCCGTCGTCCGAAACGCTCAGTGTCACGTGCCCGTCGTCTGCGCCGACGCAGACTCGCACCTGGGTGCCCTCGGGGTTGTGGCGCACGGCGTTATCGACGAGCACGCGGCCGATCTGCTGCACCCGCTGTTCGTCGCCGACGCCGTGCGGCAGGCCGCGCGGCGGACGCGCCAGCACCACCCGGCTGCCGTGGCGCGCCGCCAGGCCGCGGAACTCGCGCACGAGCCCGCGCGCGGCCTCTGCCAGGTCAACCGGCTCGGAGCCCACCTCGACGGCACCCGAGTCGAGACGGGACAGGTCGAGCAGGTCGGTGGCGAGCTTCGTCAGGCGCGACACCTGCTCGCGCATCGTCAGCACGAACTCCTCGCGGGTGGCCGGGTCGAGGTCCTCCTCGGCGAGCAGCTCGAGGAAGCCGCCGAGCGAGAAGAGCGGCGTGCGCAGCTCGTGGGAGGCGTTGGCGATGAAGTCCTTGCGGGCGCGGTCGACCTGGGCCAGCCGGTCCTGCATCAGGTCGAACGACCGCGCCAGGCGGCCGAGCTCGTCGGGGCTCTCGTCGCCGATCGGCTGGTCGAAGTGCCCGGCCGCGATCCGGCTCGACGCCGACTCGAGCTTGCCGACGCGGCGCGAGACGGCGACCGCGAGGCCCCAGCCGACGACGGTCGCGACCGCGAGGGCGAGGCCCGTCGCGATCAGGATCCGGCGCTCGACGAGCGCCGCAGTGCTGTTCACGTCGGCGACGCTCTGGGACAGCATGACGACGCCGCGGTTCGGCACCGGGAACGCCACGGCGGCGGCTCCCCCCAGCGTGCGGCCATGGCCGATCTCGCCGCGCCGCGCCGCCTTGACGATCGGGCTCGACAGCGGCAGCACCGGCGTCGAGCCCGCGAACGGCACCAGCCGGTTGTTCTCGAGCACGTATGCGGTGGCCTGCCCGTTGGCGATCCGCGCGGCGTGCTGCAGGGCCTTGCGGATGTGCACGCTCGAGATGAACGCGTGCTGCATCCCGGGCGCCTGCTGCTGCGACCGCGCGATCGCCTCGAGCCGTGTCTGCCGCTCGGAGATCAGGTTCTGGCGCAGACTGGGGACGACGTACAGGAAGACGACGCCCATCGCGCATGCGACCACCCCGGTGAGCACCGCCACCAGCCGCAGGCGCAGCGAGCGCAGGGCCCCCATGCGCTCAGCTGCTGTCGCGGAAGCGGTAGCCGACGCCGCGCACGGTGAAGATGAAGGCCGGCTCGCGCGGATCGGCCTCGATCTTCTCCCGCAGGTGGCGGATGTGGACGTCGATCGTGCGCGGCTCGCGGTAGGCCGAGTCGCCCCACACCGCCTCGAGCAGCGACTGGCGCGTGTAGACGCGCCCGGGGTGGAGCGCGAGCGTGTGCAGCACCTCGAACTCGACGTACGTCAGCTGCACGGGCGCGCCGGCCACCGTCACCGTCCGCTTGGCCGGGTCGATGGCGAGGCCGTCGGCGGCGATCGCGCCGTCCGGCTGCTCGCGCTGCTCGGCGACCAGCGTCGCCCGCCGCAGCACTGCGCGGATGCGGCTGCGGAACTCGCGGATCGAGAAGGGCTTGGTGATGTAGTCGTCGGCGCCGAGCTCGAGGCCGAGCACCTTGTCCACCTCGTCGTCGCGGGCGGTCAGCATGATGATCGGCACGGCGGAGTCGGTGCGCAGCCGCCGGCACACCTCGAGCCCGTCCACGCGGGGCAGCATCACGTCGAGCACGACGAGGTCGACAGGCTGCTCCGAGAACCGGCGCAGCGCCTCCTCGCCGTCCCGCGCCTGGACGACGCGGTAGCCCTCCCGCTGCAGCGGATAGGTGAGCAGCTTCTGGATCGACTCCTCGTCGTCGACGAGCATGATTGTGGCTTCGAAGGGCACTCCTTCGGAAGAGTACGCGACGCACCGTTGGGAACCCCTTTCCGCGCTGCTGCGTCCCGTCGCGTGTGCTATAACCGCCGCTTCGGTGGCTGCTCCCGCACGCAGAAGGCCCGTCCGGCGCGGGTCGCACCGACCGCTCGTGTCGTGGCCGCTCCACGCCCTGCTGCTCGGGGTGTCGCTGCTCGTACCGCTGATCGCGCTGCTCACGCTGTACCAGCCCGCAGCGCCGCTTCCGCCCACCCCTCCGCTCCAGTTCAGCGGCGCGGCGGCGGCCAACCTGACCGGCCGTCTGGCGACCGCCGAGCGCGACAGCAAGGGCTCCTGCTGCGCTGCCGGCAGCGCCGGCGAGCTGGCGGCCGCCGACTGGGTGTCGGCGAACATGCAGCCCTTCGATCCCAGCCCCCGCCGCCAGCTGTTCGCCACCAACCTGCCCTGGCAGTCCCAGCCGGTGCCGATGGCCAACGTCATCGCCTACCGCCCGGGCCGGTCGCGCCAGATCGTCGCCGTGATCGTGCACCGCGACGGCGGGACGCCCGCCGACCTCGCCGGCACCGGGATCCTGGTCGAGCTCTCGAAGGTGCTCGCGAGCCTGCCCCGCGAGCGCGGGCTCGCCCTGGTCTCGACCGACGGCGGCACCACCGGCGGCCAGGGGGCGACCGCGCTCGCGGTGCATTGGCCGCCCGCCTCGCGGATCGTTGCGGCGGTCGTGATCGACGCGGCCGCGGCCCGGACCGGCACGCCGCTGCGCATTCTCACGCGCCCGAGCACCCCGCGCGGCGTCTCGCCCACGCTCTACGCCGCGGCGCGGCAGGCGGTGTCCGAGTGGTACGGCAGCGCGGCCCGCATCCCGGGGCCATACGACCAGCTCTCGGGCTACGGCGTGCCCTACGCGCGCAACGAGCAGGGCACGCTGCTCGGCCACGGCATCTCGGCGCTCACGCTCACCGCCGGGCGCAACCACACGATCCAGGGACCGATCTCGGCGCTCGACGCCGACCAGCTCGGACGGGTCGGAACGACGATCGCAAACCTCGTCGCCGAGCTGGCCGCCGCGCCGACGATCGAGCGCGACGGCTCGCCGGTGCTGCTCCTGTCGGGCAAGGTGATGCGGGGGTGGCTGGCCGAGGCCTCGATGGCGATCCTGCTCGCCCCGTTCATCGCCTGCGTGCTCGACATGGTCGCGCGCCTGCGCCGGCGGCGGGTGGCGATCGCACCCGGCGTGATCGCGTTCGCATGGCGGGCCGGCGCCTGGCTCGTGACGCTGGCGGCGATGTGGCTGCTCGCGGCCGCGCCGGGGCGGCTGCTGCCCGGCATCGCGATCGCGCCGCTTCCGGGCAAGACCGGCGTGACCACCGCAGGCATCCTGATCGCCGCGGGGTCGGGGCTCGTGTTCTGGCGGTTCGTGACCCGCCCGCGGCTCGTGCGCCTGGATGCCACCACCGGCGAGGAGCGCACGGCCGGCCTTGCGGGCGGCCTGCTCGGCCTGGCGCTCGCCGGCCTGCTGCTCACCGCGGTCAACCCGTTCGCGCTGATAGTGGTGCTCCCGGCCGCGCACATCTGGCTGTATCTGCCTGCGGCAGCTCGCGCGGGCCGGCGCTGGCTCCTCGCCGTCTACCTGGCCGGCCTGATCGGCCCGGCGGCGCTCGTCTTCGAGCTATGGACCGCCCAGGGCCTGGGCTCGAGCACGCCGCGGGCGCTCGTCGCGATGACCGCGAGCGGATACCTCGCGCCGGCCGAGTCGGTGTGCTTTGCGCTCTCGGCGGCGGCCGCGGCCCAGCTCGGGGCGCTGGTCGCCGGCCGCTACGCCAATCCGCACGCAAGGATTCGCTGAGCAGCCGCGGGCGCGTGCCGCTATAACAAGGGGGTGGCAACCGGCACGGCCACCGCGGAGCAGACCTCGAAGCGGGTTGGGCGCAGACGCCTGGCGGTACGCAGGCTCGGCACCAGCCTGATGGTCGTCGGCGTGCTCGTGATCGTCTACGCCGGCGTGGTCCTGTTCTGGGGCGATCCGATCACGGCCCTCTACGCCGACTGGCGCCAGCAGGGCCTTTCGAGCACGCTGAACCACGAGATCCAGAGCTGGCCGGTGGCGCCGGCCGCGGCCGCCGAGCAGCCGGGCGGCGGCGCGCAGGCGGTCGCCCGCACGCACGCCACCGACCTGCGGCTGCTGCAGCGGGACGCGGCGATCTTCGCGCACCGCGACCACGGCGGCCAGCCGTTTGGCCGCCTGACGATCGGCCGCATCGGGCTGAGCGTCGTCGTCGTCCAGGGGACGGACTGGCTGCACGACCTCAGCCAGGGGCCCGGCCATTACGCCAACACGAGCTTCCCCGGCCAGGCCACGACCGTCGCGATCGCGGGGCACCGGACGACCTTCGGGGCGTGGTTCCGGCACATCAACGACATCCGCGACGGCGACTACATCACGCTGCAGATGCCCTACGCGACGTTCACCTACCGCGTCCAGTACCACCAGGTGGTGCCGAACACCGACTGGAAGATCATCCGCCCGCAGGGCTACGAGCGGCTCGTGCTCTCGGCCTGCCACCCGCTCTACTCCTCGTCGCACCGCTGGATCGTCTACGCGCGCGGCATCTCCGCCAAGCTCAAGGGCGGCGTCACCGTGCCGCTCGCACGCGGCTAGCGCCTCCGCCCGCCCTACCGCAGCGGCAGGTATTGGACGATCGTCCCGGCAGCCGCCTCGCCGGTGCCGGCGTCGATCAGCGCGACGGCGTCGGCCCCCGCCGCGTGCACGATCATGTGCGAGTCCTGCGGCCCGGCCGGATGCAGCACCATCCCCTCGGGGGTCGCCTGCAGGCGGCAGCGCACGGCGTGGTCGCGCACCCGCAGCCGCGGCACCGGCTCGGCGAGGCGCGCGACCGGCCGCTCGTCGACGCGGCCGTGCTGCATGGCGGCGAGAGCCGGGCGGAGGAAGAGCTGGAAGCAGACCAGGCTCGACACCGGGTTCCCGGGCAGGCCGAACACGAGCGCGCCGCCGGGGGCGACGCCGAACCACAGCGGTTTGCCCGGCTTGTGCGCGAGCCGCCAGAACACTTCGCGGACACCCAGAGCGGCCAGGGCGGGCTTGACGTGGTCGTGCGGCCCCACCGAGACGCCTCCCGACGAGACGACGATGTCGGCGCCCGAGAGCGCACGGCCGAACGCCTCCTCGGTGGCGGCGCGATCGTCGTGCACGGTCTGCGCGGCGATCACGTCGGCGCCCGCCTCGCGCGCCTGGGCGACGATCGCGGTCAGGTTCGACTCGTAGATCTGGCCCGGCGCGAGCGGCGTGCCGACCGGCACGAGCTCGCTGCCGGTCGCAAGCGCCGCCAGCCGCGGCCGCCGGGCCACCGAAACATGGGCCACGCCCGTGGCCTGGATGGCCGCCAGGAGCGCCGCGTTCAGGCGCTCGCCGGCCCGGCCGACCAGGTCGCCGGCACGGACGTCGCCGCCCTCGCCGCGGATGTGGGCGCCGGCCCTGGGCGGATCGGCGTGGAGCGCGTCATCCTGCTCGCGTGCGTCCTCGATCGGTACGACGGCATCGGCGCCGTCGGGAAGCGGCGCCCCGGTGGCGATCCCG
Organism: uncultured Actinomycetes bacterium; assembly: GCA_963825325.1. Taxonomy (GTDB): domain Bacteria; phylum Actinomycetota; class Thermoleophilia; order Gaiellales; family JAICJC01; genus JAICJC01. The sequence goes on along the minus strand of CAWGSU010000004.1, from coordinate 913,443 downwards.
GCCGCCGTGCCGGGCAGAAGCGGTTGCGGCGGATCGCCCGCGCCGAGCCGGAAGGCGATCGGGACGCCGCCCGCGCCCATGTCGGCGGCGCGCACGGCATAGCCGTCCATGGCCGACGTCGCGAACGGCGGCAGGCTGACGGCGGCCGAGACGTCGGCGGCGAGCACGCGCCCCGCGAGGTCGGCCGAGACCGGGAGCCGCTCGACGTCGAGCGCCGGCGTGTGCTCGAGGATCAGGCGCAGCGCCTCGCCCGGCCGGAGCATGGGCGCGCCCTCGACGGGTGCGGGGGCAACGTCGCGGGCCATGCCGGGCATGCTACCCGGCGATCTCTGCCGCCAGCCGGGCCAGGTCCGCCTGCACGATCTTCGCGTCGGTGCGGTTGTGCGCGATGCCGAGCGCGAGCACGCCGCCGCGCGCGAGCGACGTGTTGTAGAGGCCGTCGGTGCCCGGCGCGGTGCCCGGAGCACCGCGTTTGTGCATCGCGATCTCGATCGTCTCCGGCGAGACGACCCGGTACGGCATGGTGTGGGACGACCCGGCGTTCACCGGTGTGTGCTCGGAGGTGAAGATCAGCGCGCGGGCGCAGCGCGCGGCGAAGCCGGGATCGGCGAACACCAGAACCTCCATCGCGATGCGCGCCGTTCCGTCGCTCCCCACCGGGGCGCGGCGGTCGCCGTACTCGATCGCGTAGCGCGGCCGCCGGCTATCCGCAGGGGCCGAGGTGCTCGGACCGAGCCCGACCGAATGGGCGTCGCAGTGATACGACGAGGGCTGGGCCCGCGCCGGTGCCGTGAACCCGTCCGTGTGTGCCTGATGCAGCGCCTGAGCGGCTGTCAGTGGGGGATGCGAGCCCGACCCGCCGCCGGCGCAGCCGGCCGCGACCGCCGCGAGCGTGAGGCCACACAGGTGGATGGCTGCTCGGATGCCGGAATCGTAGACCGAGCGGTCAGGCGGTCAAGATCAGCGGGCGGCCACGCGCGACGATGATCGTGTGCTCGACGTGGGCCGAGCGGCCGCCGTCGGCCGTCGCCACCGTCCACCCGTCGCCGGCAGGCCGGGTCGAGCGCGTGGCGGCCGCGATGATCGGCTCGATCGTGATCACGAGGCCGTCGGTCAGCGGCGCGCCCAGCCCGGCCGCGCCGAAGTTGGGCACGCTCGGCGGCTCGTGGATCGTCCGGCCGATTCCGTGCCCCGCCAGCTCGCGCAGCACGCGGAACCCCCGCCGCTGCACCTCGGCCTCGACGGCCGCACCCACGGTGCCGGTCGTCGCGCCGCTGCGGGCGACTGCGAGTGCGGCCCGCAGGCTCGCGGCGGCCGCATCGCAGAGCGCCGCGTCGGCGGCTGCCACCGGCGGCACGGGCACCGTGATCGCGGCGTCGGCCATGTAGCCGTCGAGCTCGGCCGTGACGTCGAGCTTGACCAGGTCGCCGGGCTCGATCCGGCGCCGTCCGGGGATGCCGTGCACCGCCTCGTCGTTGACGCTGATGCAGGTCACCCCGGGGAATCCGTACGCGAGCTGAGGCGCCGAGCGGGCGCCGTGGCGCTGGAAGACCCTCGCGGCGGCGCGGTCGAGCTCGGCGGTCGTCGCCCCGGGCCGCACGAGCGCGCGCATCCGCGCGAGCGTCTCGGCGACCACCCGGCCGGCGGCCACGAGCGCGAGCACGTCCCGGCGCGACCCGACCGACACGCTAGGTGGTGGGCGGGTTGGTGCTCGTCGGCGGGTTGGTCGAGGTCGGCGGCGGCGGCGGCGGCGAGCTCGTGCCGCCACCGGTCGTGCCCGTGCCGCCACCCGTCGTGCCCGTGCCGCCGTGCTTCTTCTTGGTCGCCGGCGGCGTGTACTTGAACTTCGACTTCCACGGCAGGAACTGGATTGGCTGCGTCGGCGCGATCGGCCACGCCGTCGGCGGGAACTTGCCCGGCTCGTCCTGGAACGCCGCGGCGGCGAAGAGCCCCCAGATCGACGCCGGATAGCCGCCGCCGAACGCCGGGCCTGGATGCACTCCGCCCAGGTTGGACATCGAGATCTCGCCCTGGGGGTAGCCGACCCACACGCATGCGGCCAGGTTGGGCGTGTAGCCGCAGAACCAGGCGTCGGTGTGGTTGTCGGTCGTGCCGGTCTTGCCGGCCTGGGCGCGGTACGACGCGCCGTAGTCGGCGACGTTCGCGGCCATGCCGGTACAGCAGGAGTGCACGTTCGTGTCCAGGTACTGCGTGACCTGCCAGGTGGCGCCGTCGGGGACGACCCGGTGGCCCGTGTTCTTCGACGCCGGCGTCAGGATCGGCTTCTGCCCGTAGGGCACCACCTTGGTGAACGCGAGCAGCGGCCGGCGGATGCCCTGCGCGGCGATCGTCGAGTACGCGTGGGTCATGTCGAGCGGCGAGACGCCGCCGGCGCCCAGGATCACCGAGGGCGTGGTCGGCAGGTGGTCCGACTTGGGGATGCCGAGCTTGTACGCCATGTTGGCCACGTTCTCGGCGCCGATGTCGATCGCCAGCCGCGCGTAGACCGCGTTCACCGACTGCTCGAGCGCCGTCGAGAGCGGCAGCGCGGGCGAGAGCGCCGGCTCGGCGTTCTGCACCGTCCAGAAGTCGTTGGGGGCGCTCGCGCCGGGGAAGAGCGGGTAGTTCACGAGCGGTGCCGTCGGGTAGATGGTGTTGTTGGGGTCGATGTGATCGTCGACCATGGCAGCGATCAGACCGTAGGACTTGAACGTCGAGCCGGCCTGGCGGCGCGACTGCACGGCCAGGTTGTACTTGGACTTGCTGTAGTCGGTCGACGACTGCATGGCCAGGATCTCGCCGTTTCGGGGGTCGATCGCGACGAGCGCCGCCGCGGGCGCGTTCGTGAAGTCGAGCTCCTTCTGCATGGCCGCATGCGCGGCGCTCTGGAGCACCGGGTCGATCGTGGTCTTCACCTGCAGGCCGCCGCTGCGCAGCGCCTTGGAGCCGTACTTCTGGAGCAGCTCGTCGCGCACGTACTGGACGAAGTACGGCTGGCGCACCCGGGTGAGGTGCTTCGGCGCCCGGAGGCCAAGCCCGAGCGAGTAGGCGTGCTGGTACTGGGCGAGCGTGATGTGGCCCTGGTCGAGCATCGCCGCGAGCACCTCGTTGCGGCGCTGCTTGGCCGCCCCGGGATGAAGGCGTGGGTTGTAGAGCGTCGGCGACTGCGGCAGGCCGGCGATCAGCGCGGCCTGGCGGATGTTGAGCTGCGAGCAGTGCTCGTTGAAGTAGGTCTCGGCCGCCGCCTCGCAGCCGTACGTGACGCCGCCGTAGGAGATGACGTTCAGATACGTGCCGAGGATCTTGTCCTTCGACCAGTGCTCGGCCATCTGGATCGCCAGCCAGGCCTCCTTGATCTTGCGCTGGAAGGTCTGCGAGTCGGTCAGGTACAGGTTCCGCACGAGCTGCTGCTCGATCGTCGATGCACCCTGTACGACGTGGCCGGCCTTGAGGTCATCCAGGAAGGCGCGCGCGATGCCCTGGTAGTCGACGCCGCCGTGCTGGTAGAAGCGCTTGTCCTCGACGTCCACCGTCGCGATCTTGAGCCAGTTCGAGATCTGCGCGTACGGAACCGGGGTTCGGTTCTGGAGCGACGGGATCTGAGCGAGCACCTTGCCGTGCCGGTCGTAGATCTTCGTGGTCACGCCCGGGTAGTGCGGCGTCATCGTCTTCAGGTCGACGCCCTTCAGGACGCTCGAGACAGCGACGGTGGCACCAACGCCGGCGGCGACGATCACCCCGACGCCTCCGACCGCGAAGACGACGAGTGCCGTGGCCAGGAGCGAGCGGCGGCCGCGCCGGCGCTCGTCGGCACGGCGCTTGCGGCGGCGGGCGGCGACGTGCCCGAGCACGTCCTCGTACTGGTTGCGCGGCGGCTGGCCGGGGCCGTTCACGGCGTCGTCACCCCGGCCTCGGCATCGGCGAGGATGCCCTCCTCGTGCAGGCGGGTGATGCAGCGCTCGCGCAGCGCCTTGGCCGCCGCGGCGGCCTGGGCGGCATCGGGCATCCACACGCCGACCGAGTACGTGGTGCCGTCGGCCGTCACCTCGGCGACGGCGGTGCCCGGCCCCGGGCGCTCGTGCACGCGGCCGTCGACCGCGTCGGCCTGCTCGTCCAGGATGGCGCGCACCCGCACCGGGTCAGCCGACAGCGGGAGCGTCAGGCGCACCTGGGCGAGCGAAACCGGATCGATGATGGTCATGTTGGTCACACGCGAGTTGGCGAGCTCTTCGTTGGGGATGAGCACGCGCCGGTTGTCGGCCGTGCGCAGCCGGGTGTAGGCCAGGCCGATGTCCTCGACCGTGCCCTCGGCGTCGCCCACGCTGACGCGGTCGCCGAGCCGTATCGGTTGATTGATCGCGATCATCACCCCGGCCACGAAGTTTGCCAGGGTTGAGCGCGCCGCGAAACCCACCACCAATCCGAGCACGGCGGACGAGGCCAGCACCGTCTGCGCAATCGACCGCGTTCCGTCGTACGACCACAGCACGATGATCACCGCGATCAGGACGATGACGGCCTCCGACGTGCGTCGCAGGAGCCGGTAGCGGGTGTTGAACACGGCCTGGTCGGCGACGGGGAGGTGCGCCACGACCCGCGAGCCGACGCGCTGCATCAGCTGGTCGAAGACGACGATCAGGACGAGCGCGACGGCGAGGACGGCGAGCGCGATCTTCTGGTGCTCGCTCATGCGGCCGCACCGACCCGGTAGGTGAGCCGGCCGGTCGCGAAGTCGAGGAGGCCGACCGTCAGCACGGGGCCGCCCGGACGCGTCTGCCCCGAGACTCTCCACACGAGCTTCGCCTTCGCCACCAGCGGCTGTCTCCCTGCCCCGGCGGGAACGCGCAGGTCGGGCACGTACAGCAGGTCGACCCGCTCGGGCAGCACGGCGGTGCCGGCGAATGCGCGCACGGCGAGCGCCCGGGCCCGTGCAGGCGAGCCCGCGCGGGCCGAGCCGATCGCATCCAGCGTGTCCAGCATGAAGTGCCACCCCTGCTGCGGCTGGGTGAGGAAGCTGACCGGCTCGCCCGGCCCCGTTGCCCGGCGGGCGAGCTCGGCCGGGCCGTACACGAGCAGGGCCGCGGCGAGCACGGCGACGATGCCCCAAAGCAGGCTGAGCCGTGCAGACATCATGTGAGTCTAGTGCTCCGCTCCTGCGGGTCCGTGAGGCGTCCCGGGACGGAGCACTACAATCTCGCGGCCGTGCACCGACTCCGCCTGCTGGTCGTGCTGATCCCGTTGCTCGTGGCCACCGGGTGCGGGTTCAAGCCGGAGCCGATCGGGACGCTGCCGTCGTTCCCGCAGCGGGTCACCGACGGTGTCGGCCGGCGGGTGACGGTGCAGTCCCAGCCACGCCGGATCGTGTCGCTCGATCCCGGGTTGACCGAGGCGGCGTTCGCCGTCGGCGCCGGACCTGCGGTCGTCGCCGTCAGCGGACGCGAACAGTACCCGGCCGCCGCGCTGCGGCTCCCGAGCGCCGAGACCGCGACGGGCCAGCCGAACGTCGCCCGGCTGCGCAAGCTGCATCCCGACCTCGTGCTCGCCCCCAACAGCACATCGCCCACGGCGGCGGCACAGCTCTCGCGGGCGCTCGGCGCGCCGGTCTACGTTGCCGGCAACGGCGAGGTGCCCGGCATCGAGCACGACGTCGACCAGGTCGGGGTGATCACGGGGGAGGCCACCGCCGGCCAGGCCGAGGTGCGGCGGATGCAGGCCGACGTCAAGCGGCTCAAGGGCGCGCTCCACGGCGCGGCGCCCGTGCCGGTGTTCGTCGACGAGGGCTTCTTCTACACGATCGATCCGAGGGGCACCGCCGCCCGGCTGCTCGCGCTCGCCGGCGGCACGAACGTGGCCGGGGACGCCGCGCCGGGGCGGCCGTTCCCGGTCGCCCGGCTGCGGGCGGCGGCGCCGCAGACCTACCTGGCGGTGGCCGGGCGCGGCGTGACCCTCGCCGGGCTGCGGCGCAGCAGGGCGACCAGGCAACTGCCCGCCGTGCGCGATCGCCGGTTCGCGCTCGTCGACGGCGCCGCGCTCTCGGACACCGGCCCGCGGGCGGTGTCCGAGGCGCTGCTCCTGGCCCACCTGCTGCACCCCACGCTGCACGTCCCGTGAGCCGCTACGACGCGGTGCTCCTGGACGCGTTCGGCACGCTGATCGACATCGACCAGCCGTTCCTGCGCCTGCGCCGCTCGGTGCGCCGCCACCTCGGTGCCGAGGTGTCGGCCGAGGCCGCCGAGCGCGCGTTCCGCGCCGAGATGCGCTACTACGCCGATCACTGCCACGAAGGTGCCGACGCGGCCAGCCTCGCCGAGCTGCGCACGCGCTGCGCCGCGATCGTCCTCACCGAGCTCGGCATCGACGCCGACCCGGCCGTCGCGGCGGGGCTCCTGATCGATGCGATCGCGTTTCGCGTGTTCGCCGACGTCGCCCCGCTGCTCGAGGGGCTCGAACGCGCCGGCGTCGGCGTCGCGGTCGTGTCGAACTGGGACTGCTCGCTGCAGAGGACGCTCGCGGCGACCGGCATCGAGATCGGGCTCGTCTTCGACTCGGCCACCGCCGGCTCGTCGAAGCCCGACACCGGCATCTTCGGGCGCGCCCTGCGCACCCTCGGAGTCGCGCCCGGACGCGCGCTGCACGTCGGCGACACCGAGGAGACCGACGGCGTGGGCGCGCGCGCCGCCGGCGTCGATGTGCGCATCGTCGACCGGGGCGCGGGCGCCGGAGGCCGGGATACGATCACGGCGCTGACCGACGTGCTCGCCCTGCTGTGACCGACTCCCCCCGTCGCGCGGCCGCCACCACGGCCATCCACGCCGGCCGGCCTCCGGCGCTCCCCGGCGTCCCCGTGATCGCTCCGGTGCACCGATCGGTGATCCACGAGTTCGCCGACGCACAGGAGTTCGCCGACGTGATGGAGGACGCGAGCCGCGGCTACCTCTACACCCGCATCCGCAACCCGTCGACCGACGAGCTCGCCGCCGTCGTGGCCGAGCTCGAGGGGGCCGAGGCGGGCCTGTGCTTCGCCTCCGGGATGGGGGCGCTGTCGGCCGCCGTCGCCGAGCTCGCGCCGCCCGGAGCGGGTCTGGTCGTTGCGACCAAGATCTACGGCCAGACGCACCACATGGCGAGCGCGCGCCCGGACGGCCGTCTGGTCGACCAGGACGACCCGGAGGCGCTGCGGGCGGCCGTTGCAGGCGCCGCCCTGGTCGTGGTCGAGACCGTCTCCAACCCGCACCTGGCCGTCGCCGACATCCCGGCGGTGGCCGCCGTCGCCCACGCCGCCGGGGCAAAGCTCGTGGTCGACAACACGATCGCGACGCCGATCGGGTGCCGGCCCCTGGAGCACGGCGCAGACCTCGTCTTCCACTCGGCCACCAAGTATCTGAACGGCCACTCCGACGTGCTCGCAGGCGTCGCCGCGGGCCCGGCCGAGCTGATCGCCCGGCTGGCCGAGCGCTCGCTCGATCTGGGTGCGACGCTCGCGCCCGACTCGGCGTGGCTCGTGCGGCGCGGCATCCGCACGCTGCACCTGCGGCTCGAGCGGGCCTCGGCGAACGCCGCCGCGATCGCCGCGTTCCTGGACGGGCATCCGCGCGTGCGCCGCGTGCGCTACCCCGGCCTTGCGTCGCACCCGTCCCACGCCGTCGCGTGCCGGCTGCTGGACGGCTTCGGCGGCCTCCTGACCTTCGAGGTGGTGGGTGGCCGCCCGGCGGGCGAGGCGGTCATGGACCGCGTGGCTCTGTGCCTGCGCGCGACCAGCCTCGGCGGCGTCGAGACCTGCATCTCCCATCCCGCCTCGACCAGCCATCGCCAGCTGACTCCGGCGCAGCTCGACGAGGCCGGCATCGCGGCGGGCGACCTGCGCCTGACCGTCGGCTGCGAGGACGTCTCCGACCTGATCGCCGACCTGGAGCAGGCGCTTCGTTGACCGACGACGCGCCCCCCCGCCTCTCGCCGTGGTGGATGCTCGCGCCGGCAACGCTCTTCATCGCCAACTTCATCGGCGGCCTCGTCACGAACGGCCCGTCGGCGAAGAACACCGTCTACAACGCGACGGCCATCCTCGGCACGATCGCGGTCGACGTGCTGCTGATCGTGTACGTCATCTTCGCGGCGTGGGCATCGCGGCGGCCGATCGCCCCGACACTCGCACTACGGCGCACGCCGCTTCGCCCCGCGCTCAAGCTCGGCGCGCTCGCTGCCGTCATCATCATCGTCTCGAACATCCTGCTCGACCCCCTGCTGCGCGCGAGCGAGCGCCAGGGGATCACCCCCACCCACGACCCCCGCACGACGCACCAGTGGGTCGTGCTCACGATCGCGATCGCAGGGCTCGTGATCGTTGCGCCCGCCGCCGAGGAGCTCGTGTTCCGCGGGCTGGGATTCGCGACGCTCGGGCGCTTCGCGCTGCCGCTGACGACGGCGCTCTTCGCGGTCGCCCACGGCCTGGCGGTGCTGCTGATCCCGGTCGCGATCGCCGGGCTCCTGCTCGGCCTGCTGCGCGAGCGGACCGGATCCGTGTATCCGGGGATGGGCGTGCACATGAGCCTGAACGCGCTCGCACTCGGCCTGGCGCTGCTCGCGTCGTAGGCCGCCGGGTCTTCGACGATCCCGGCGCGGCCTGCGTAGACTGCGACCATGGACGATCCGGTCGTCGTTTCCTACCGTGAGCAGATCACGGCCGCCGACGACGAGTTGCTCGCGGCCGTGAACCGGCGCCTGCAGCTGGTGTCGGAGCTGCACGCGCACAAGCGCCGCGAGGGCCATCCGTTGTTCGACGGCGCCCGCGAGCAGGACGTCGTCGCGCGTGCGGTGGCGCGCAACCCCGGCCCGCTCTCCGACGAGGGCGTCGGCGAGCTGTACGCGCTCCTGCTCCCCCTCTGCACCGCCGAGGCCCGGCGCCTCGGCGAGGAGGCCACGCCCGCCTGATGGGCGTGATCGCGGCGAACGACGTCACTCGCCGGTACGGCGAGGGGGATGCGGCGGTCGATGCCCTGCGCGGCGTCAGCCTGGACATCCCGGCCGGCCAGTTCGCGGCTGTCATGGGGCCGTCCGGCTCTGGCAAATCGACGCTGATGCACATCCTCGCCGGGCTCGACAAGCCGACGACGGGGACGGTCACGATCGACGGCACCGAGATCACCGACCTCTCCGACAAGCGCCTCACCCTGCTCCGCCGCCACAACATCGGCTTCATCTTCCAGTTCTTCAACCTGCTGCCGACGCTGACCGCCGAGGAGAACATCCTCCTGCCGCTGCAGATAGCGGGCACCAAGCCCGACGAGGCGTGGGTCGAGGCGGTGATCGAGCGCGTCGGCCTGGGCGAGCGCCGTCACCACCGCCCGGCCGAGCTCTCCGGCGGGCAGCAGCAGCGGGTCGCGATCGCCCGCGCGCTCGTCTCACGGCCCACCGTGATCTTCGCCGACGAGCCGACGGGGAACCTCGACTCGGCCACGAGCGGCGAGATCCTGACCGTGCTCCGTGAGGCGGTCGACACGTACCAGCAGACGACCGTGATGGTCACCCACGACGCGAACGCCGCCGCGACCGCCGACCGGGCGCTCTTCCTCGCCGACGGCCTGATCGTGCGCGACGCGCCGTGCAACGCCGCCTCCGACATCATGGCCATCATGGCCGAGCTCGCGGCGCGATGACCCGCTACGCGCTTCGCAGCATGCTGAGCCACAAGCTGCGCACGGTCCTGACCATGATCGCGATCGTGCTCGGCACCGCGATGATGGCGGGGACGTTCGTCATCACCGACCAGATCCGAAACGCCTTCTCGGAGATCTTCGGGACGAGCTTCGCCGGCACCGACGTGTACCTGAGTCGCCGGCCCGCCTTCGGCAGCGGCACCGGCCAGGACCAGGTCGGCCCGCTGCCGGCATCGCTGATCGCGCAGGTGCGCAAGGTGCCGGGCGTCGCCAAGGCCGAGGGCCAGATCCAGGCGGCCGGCTCGCTCGTCATCAACGGCAAGTACCTGACCTCCCAGGGCGGCGCCCCGAACCTGGTCGTCTCGACGCTGCCCAAGCCGTTCAACCAGAACACGCTCGTCGCCGGCCACTACCCCGAGGCCCACGGCCAGGTGGCGCTGATCGAACAGACCGCGACCGACCATCACCTGCATGTGGGCCAGCGCGTCCACCTGACGACGCTGATCGGAGCGCAGCCGGTGACGATTGTCGGCATCTTCAAGTTCGGGAACGTGTCGTCGATCGGCGGCGCGACCGTCGTCGCCACCACGTTCTCAGACGCCCAGCACTGGTACGACCGCGTCGGCCGGACGTCCACGATCTCGGTCGACGGCGACCCGGGCGTGTCGCCCGCGCAGCTGCGCACCCGCATCGCGGCGGCGCTGCCGCACTTCGTCAAGGCGCAGACCGGCACCCAGGCGGCGAAGCAGCAGACGGACCAGGTCTCGAACTCGATCAATGCGTTCTTCACCCCGGCCCTTCTGGCCTTCGCCGGGGCGGCGGTGCTCGTGGGCGCCTTCGTCATCTTCAACACGTTCTCGATCACGGTCGCCCAGCGCATGCGCGAGTTCGCCATGCTGCGCACGGTCGGCGCGATGCGCAGGCAGGTGCTCACGACCGTTCTCGGCGAGGCGTTCACGGTGGGGGTGGTCGCGTCGGTGATCGGCCTCCTGGCGGGGGTGGGGTTCGCGAAGGTGCTCGGGGCGCTCTTCAAAGCGGTCGGCTTCGGCCTGCCGCTGGCAGGCATCCAGGTGCACCTGTGGCCCGGCGTCGTGCTGCCGCTCGCGGTCGGCATCGGCGTGACGCTGGCGGCATCGTTTGCGCCCGCACGCCGGGCGACCCGGGTGCCGCCGATCGCGGCGCTGCGCGAAGGGGCCGAGCTGCCGCCGACGCGCTTTGCCCGCTTCATGCCCTACATCGCCGGCATCCTGCTGGTGCTCGGCATCCTGGGCGTCTTCCAGGGCGTCACCGGATCGGGGGCGACCACGCAGCGGCTGTTCACCATCGCGATCGGCGCGATCGTGTCGTTCATCGGGCTCGCCATGGTGTCGAAGTACCTGATCCGGCCGCTCGCCGGCCTGATCGGCTGGCCGATCGGCGTGATCAGCCGGGCATCGGGACGGATCGCGCGCGAGAACACGACCCGCAACACGGGCCGCACGGCCGTCACCGCCGCCGCGCTCATGATCGGCATCGGCCTGGTCGTGTTCTTCTCGGTGCTGATCAACGGCTTCAAGCAATCGTTCCTGGGCTCGATCGACGAGAGCGTGACCTCGGCCCTGATCATCCAGAACCACAGCCAGGGCGCCGCCGTCCCGGCAACCGCGGTCGCGACCACGTCCGCCGTCCCCGGCGTCGCGTCGGCCACGGGCATCGCGTTCACCAACGTGCGCATCAACCACGGCGGCACGGACGTCGCCAACGGCGTCGACCCGCTGGCGCTTCCCGACCTCTACAAGTTCCAGTGGCAGCGCGGCGGCTCCGACGCCCTGCTGCCGAAGCTCACCGGCACGAACACGCTCGTCGAGGAGCAGTTCGCCAAGTCGCACCACCTCACGCCGGGGTCGACGTTCCAGGTCACGAGCGTCGACGGCCGCCGCCTGACGCTGCACGAGATCGGCCAGTACAAGGATCCGGTGCTCTTCGGCGGGTTCATGGTGTCGCTGCCGACCTACGCCAAGGTCTCGACCGACTCCAACCCGCAGGTGCTGCTCGTGCGCTACGCACCGGGGGCGAACGCCGACGCGACCACGCGCGCCGTCAAGAACGCGCTCAAGCCCTACCCGGACGTGAACGTGCAGACGAACGCCGAGTTCAAGGCCTCGTTCTCGAAGCAGATCAACCAACTTCTGTACCTGCTCTACGTCCTCCTTGCGATGAGCGTGGTGATCAGCCTCTTCGGGATCGTGAACACGCTGGCGCTCTCGGTGTTCGAGCGCACGCGCGAGATCGGCATGCTGCGCGCGATCGGGAGCACGCGCCTGCAGCTGCGCGAGACGATCCTCTACGAGAGCGTGATCACGGCGGTGATCGGCGGTCTGCTCGGCATCGTGATCGGAATCGTGCTCGCGTGGGTGGTCGCGCTCGGGTTCCGGTCGTCGGGGATCGTCTTCGCAATCCCGTACGGCCAGGTCGTGCTGTCGCTCGTGGTCGCCGTCATCGCCGGCATCGTGGCCGCGGCGTTCCCCGCCCGCAGGGCGGCGCGCCTGAACGTGCTCGAGGCGCTGCAGTACGAGTAGATGGCGTTCGTCGCTGCGATCGTCGTCGGCCTCGTCTTCGGCGGCGCAGACCAGTATCTCGGCAGCCTGATCAGACTTGGGCCGTGGACCGTCGCGGTCAGCGAGATGTCGGCGCCGTGGCTGATCCTGCCGTTCGCGTTCGGCTGCACCCAGCAGCGTCCCCTGCGGGCGGCGCTCGTCGGGCTCACGGCCACAGCGGCGGCGCTCACCGCCTTCTTCGCCATGACGCTCTCGCCCGTCGAGGGCGTGGCGCTCGCCTCGCTCCCGGTCGCGATCCCGGGGCTGCTCGGCTCGAACCTCGAGAACATCGTCGGTGGCGCGATCACGGCTCCGATCTGTGGGCTGATCGGGCAGCGGGCGCGGGCCGGCCGCTGGTGGCCGGGCGCCGTCCTGGTCGCTGCCTCGCTCTGCCTGGAGCCCTTCGCCCGGCAGGCCGCCGGCCGGCTCTTCCCCCCGATGATCGTGTGGCACGCCGAGATCGCGGCCGGCCTGGTCGTTGCGGTGGCGGCCGGGATCACGGCGTCGGCGATGCGCCGCCCCCGGGCGACGTGAACGCCGCCTGCTCCACCAGCCGGGCCGGCGCGACGACCGCGTAGGCGTCCTCGACGACGCCGGCGACCTCGTCCCACTCCAGGCCGCGATCGAGCCGGACGCCCACCCAGCCGCGGTGGCCGACGTAGGGCGGGACGAAGTAGGCCGCCGGATCCGACTCGACGAGCGCCGCCTGCACCCCGGCCGGCGCAGCACACCAGAGCGCGAGCCTGCCGTCGTCGTGGTGGTTGTCCATGAAGCTCACGAACGAGCGCTTGCCGGCGACGAAGAACGCCGGCCGGCCGTGGCTCGGGCGCTCGCTCACCTGCGGAAGCGCGAGACACCGCGCCCGCACGCGCGCGAGCGCCGTGCCGTCGTCGAGGGTGGGCGGCGGCTCGTACACGGGCGCATTCTCGCGCAGGCAGAGCCGCCGTCCCGGCGGCGGTGCGCCACCGGGACGGCGGGGAGCCTCAGGCGGCTTCCACGAGCTGGGCCTCGATCGCCGCCCGCTCGGCGGCGGCGCGCTCGGCCGCGGCGCGCGCCCGGGCCGGCTCGGGCAGGCCGCGCACCGCGACGCTCACGAGCAGCGCGCCGACGGTCTGGACGGCCAGGACGAGTATGAACGCGTCCCGCATCCCCAGCGACCCGGCGGCGTCGTAGGAGAGGAACACGCTGCCGAGGGTGGCGACGCCGAGCGCGAGCGCGGACTGCATCGTCGTCGTGAGGATGCCGGCGCCGACGCCCGCGCGGGCCGCCGGGACACCCGCCAGCACGAACCCGAAGAGCGGCGGCACGAGCAGCCCCTGGCCGATGCCGGCCACGATCATCGCCGGCGCGAGCGTCAGCGCGTCGACGTTCGGCCAGGCATCGCGCAGGGTGAACGCGACCCCGACCAGGCCGACCGCCTGGACGAGCGCGCCCGCCGCGATCACGTTGCGCCCGAACCGTTCCGTGAGCTGCGGCGTCACGAGCGTCGTTGCGAAGAACGCGAGCGCGAGCGGCGCCACCGCGAGCCCCGAGCCGATCGGGGTCAGGTGCGCCCCGGTCTGGAACGCGATCGCCGACACGAACATGAACGCGGCGAAGCCCGAGAAGAAGAGCGCGGCGATCGCGAGCCCCGCCCGCATGCCGGGGTCGCGCAGCATCGACGGCGGCACGAGCGGATGCCCACCCGTGCGCTCGAGCCGCCGCTCGACGACGGTGAACGCAGCTGCTGCCGGGATCACGAGGGCGAGCAGCGCGACGCTCCACGCCGGCCAGCCGAGGGTGCGGCCCTCGGTCAGCGGCACGAGCAGCGCCAGCAGCGCCAGGGCGAGCAGGGCGGTGCCGGGCACGTCCACGCGCGGCGGCTCGGTCGAGCGCGACGCGGGCACGTGCCGGTGGGCCAGGAAGAGCGCCACGATGCCGACGGGGACGTTCACGAGGAAGATCAGCCGCCAGCCGGTGCCGGCGACGTTCGCGTCCACGATCAGGCCGCCGGCGATCTGGCCGACGACCGCCGCGATTCCGGCCGTTGCGCCGTAGAGCCCGATCGCGCGGGCGCGGGCCTGGCCGGACGACGTCGACTGGATGGTCGCGAGCACCTGTGGCACCATCAGCGCCGCCGAGACGCCCTGCGCGGCACGGAAGGCGATCAGGACCGGCGCGGTCGGCGCGATCCCGCACAGGAGCGAGAAGACGGTGAACGAGACGACCCCGGCCATGAAGAGCGGCCGGCGCCCGTAGAGGTCGCCGAGGCGGCCGCCGAGCACGAGGGTGAGCGCGTAGGGGATGCCGTAGCCGGCGACGACCAGCTGCAGCGTCGCCGTCGAGGGATGCAGGTCGGTGGCGATAGTGGGGAGGGCCACGTTGACGATGAAGAAGTCGGCGATCGCGAGGAAGGCGCCGAGGAGCACCGTTGCGAGGCCGATGGTTGAGAGTCGGTTCTGGGTATCCATGGCTGGTAGTCTGGACCAGACCTGACCCTGGTACCAGAGTGTGTTTATCCTGGTATTGATGGTGCCTGGATAGTGCGCCCGCCCCGGGCTATCCTGCGGGCATGGCAGTCGCAGAAGCCAGGCCCTCACGGGACGCAGACGAGATCCGCCGCACCGAGCTTGGCGCGTTTCTGCGCTCGCGGCGCGAGCGGATGACGCCCGAGTGCGTCGGGCTGATCTCGTCACCGCGGCGGCGCACGCCCGGCCTGCGCCGCGAGGAGGTGGCCCAGCTGGCCGGGGTCGGGGTGACGTGGTACACGTGGCTCGAGCAGGGCCGCGACATCAACGCCTCGGCGCAGGTGCTCGACGCGATCGCGCGCACGCTCGGCTTCGACGCGCAGGAGCGCTCGCACCTCTTCACCCTCGCCGGCACCGCCGACGGCAACGCCGAGACGCGGTGCGCCCGGCTGAGCCCGGCCGTCGAGCTCGTGCTCGACCGCTTCGAGCCGTATCCGGCGCTCGCGGTGAACGCGCGCTTCGACATCCTCGCCTACAACCGCGCCTGGGCGTCGGCGTTCCCGTCCGTGGAGGCGCTGCGGCCGGAGGAGCAGAACTGCCTGTGGCTCCTGTTCACGAGCCCGCAGTGGCGCCGGACGGCCGTCGACTGGGACGAGACCGCCGCGCGCATGGTCGCGCAGTACCGCGCGGCGATGGCCGAGCACGTCGCCGAGCCCGCGTGGAAGAACCTGATCGCGCGCCTGCACGTCGCCTCGCCGAAGTTCGCCGAGATGTGGGCCCGGCACGACGTGCGCGGCCCCGAGACCGCGATCAAGCGCATCCAGCATCCGCTGGTCGGCCTGCTGCGGCTCGAGTACACCTACCTGTGGCTCGATCCGGGCCTGGGGACGCGCATCGTCGCCTATACGCCGGCCGACGCGCGCACCGCGCACCGGCTCGAGCAGCTCCAGCGCGAGCTCGACGCCGTGCCGGTCGCCTGAGCCAGCACGTGCCGGATGCCGCCTCCCCGCTCTCGTTCGACGCCGCTGTCCGGTCCCGCCGCACCCACAAGGTGTTCGGTGACGAGCCGGTGCCGGCGGCGACGCTCGACGAGCTGTTCGACCTGGCGCGGTGGGCGCCCAACCACCACCTCACCCAGCCGTGGCGGTTCCGGGTGGTCGGCCCCCGGGCGCTGCAGGCGCTCAAGGCGGCCACCGACGACGGCGGCCGCAAGCTCGACCGCGCGCCGACGCTGATCGTAGCGTCGGTCGTCCGCGCACCCGACCCGATCGCCGACGAGGAGGACATGTGCGCCGCGGCCTGTGCGTGCTTCATCGTGCTCGCCGCCGCCCATGCCCGCGGCCTCGCCGGATACTGGCGCACGCCGGCGGTGCTGCGTACCGCGGCCGGCCTCGACGCCGTCGGTGTGCCCGCCGGCGAGCGGGTGCTCGGCCTGCTCCACCTCGGCCCGCCGGCGCGCGAGGCGGCGGCGCCCGAGCGGCTGCCGCCGGCCGGCTTCGTCCGCTACCTGGACTGACCCGCTACGAGGTCGGCGTCTCCTCGGCGTCGCCATCCTGGGTCGCGTCGCCGCGCTCGAACTGCTCCTTGTCCGCGGTCGTCGTCCGCCGCAGCTCCTGAGCCGGCGGCGCCTCCGCCTTCATCATCGCGACCAGGATCTCGTAGATCACCACTCGCACGCCGAGCGGCAGCCGGTTCTTGCGCACGACGTTACCGCGTCGCATGTAGTGATTCTTCGGAACGATGAAGACACGGTCGACCGGCATTCCGTAGTGATCGGCGTAGCGTTTCCGCATGCTCGATCGGGCACCCAGGACGACGACGATCCCTTGCTTTACCTTTTCCGGCATGCCGAGCCCGGCGTATGCCTCCATCGTGTTCTTCAGATCGTCACCCTCGTCGGTGGGGTCCTCACGCCGGAAGTCGACCATCGAGTCGGCGCTGTTCACGTTGCCCATGAAGACGAGCGTGTCGGCCACCTCGACGGCGCCCAGGTTGCCCGAGCTTTTGATGCCGTTGCCGAGGTCGCAGAAAACGCTGTGGAACCCCTCCGCGAGCTTCTCGAGGCCGAGCTTGGCCTGGTACTTCGGCACCGTCGTCTTGGCGACCGCCTCCGACGAGATCACGAAGAGCCCCGACTCGCGCGGCCACTCCAGGTTGTCGGCGATGCTCTGCGCGCTTGGGAACTCACCGCCGCGGTACCGGCGCAGGTACTCCTGCAGCTGGAGCGTGTCCCGGCGCTTGATGCCCAGGCGCCGTGCCGTCCCGCCAGGCGAGTCGTTCATGTCGACCACCACGCAGTCGCGCTTGATCGCCTCGGCGAACAGGAGGCCGGTCGTCGTGGAGCCGGCGGTCTTGCCGCTCGCGCCCTTGCTGTTCAGGAAGGCGTAGATCTTCTTCGTCCGCCGCATGCGCCAGAGCTCGTCGAGCGCGGCCCGGTTGCGGCGGCGCAGCCCCGGCCGCACCAGCCATTCGGCGGCGTACCGGATGTAGGAGCCGAGCACCATGATGGTGTCGATGCCGCGCCGCTGCGTCGGCTCCTCGGGCTCGTCCTTCCACGCCGGCCGGCGCGGGTCGTACGAGACGATGTCCGGATCCTTCGCCGAAGCCACGTCGGCGGTGGCCGCGGGCGCCGACTCGGCGGCGCGCTCGAACATTGCACTAAGGCGTTCGCTTTGTGACGCTTCGGGGTTGCTCATATCCTCGCGCTGAAACCCTTTCCCGAACATATGACCTAACCCGGACCCTGAGCGCGGCGGCGTGCCCATCGCGCGACCTCCTCGTAGGTTGCGGCGACGATAGCACCGGTTGCCACACGTACACAACCGCACGACGAGACGTCGGGTACGATCGAGCCCCGACAAGGAGGGCACACCATGGCCACCGGAGATCCGATTCTCATTGGCAATGCGAACTACGGCAGCGTGGGGTTCGGCGACTCCACAATCCTCTCCGCCGACGCCGCCGGAGCCCTCGAGAGCGTCCTTCTCGTCGAGCCGATCAACCAGGGCTCGGGCAACGCCATCGTCGGCCGCAGCTGGAGCGCCGGCCCCGCCGGCGGGTGGGCGGTGGCGGCGCTGGGCGACCAGGTGTGGTCGGACGGCCTCTGGACGATGGGGCGCACGGCGATCCTCGCCCAGGGGAACGAGTTCGGCGCCGTCGTCTCGGGCGATGACGCGGTCACTGCCAGCGGACGCCTCTCCGGCGTGCGCGCGAGCGCCTCGGGCCCGGACGACTTCGGCCAGACGGCCGGCGTCGGCGTGGTCAGCTCCGGCGGCCTGACGGGCGTCGACGCCACCGGCGGCACGACCGGTGTCGCCGGCCGCGGCCCGGCGGTCGGCGTCCAGGGCTCCTCGGAGGGCGGGATCGCCGTCCAGGGCGTCTCGCAGACGGGGACCGGCGTGGTCGCGCAGGGTGCGGTCGGCGTGGCCGCGGAGGCGAGCGGCATCGCCGTCCAGGCCACCGCCACCGGCGCAGGCGCAACCGCCGTCTCGGCCGCCGCGGAGCAGGGCACCGCGGTCCGGGCCTGGTCGGAATCGGGCCGCGCGCTCGACGCCCGCTCCGAGACCGGTGACGCGCTGTACGTCACCGCCGGCCGCGTCGGCGTGGCGGCGTGGTCGGAGCAGGCGAGCGGCGTGATGGGGAGCTGCAGCGGGCCGAACCCGCTCGGCATCTTCCGCGCGGGCGTGATGGGACAGAGCGACACCTACCCGGGCGTGATGGGCCGGTCCGATTCCGGCGACGGCGTCGAGGCGGTGACCGCCACCGGGATCGCCCTGCGCGCCCACGCCGACGGAGGCGGCACCGGCGCGTACGTGACGGCGGCCGCGAACCCGGCCACGGGTACGCCCGGCGTGCCGCTGCTCGTCGAGGCGACCCCGACGGGCGTCACCCCGCACCCGCAGGCGGCGCTGTTCGTCGGCTCCGTCGGGATCATCGGCGACCTGGTCGTCGTCGGTGGCGCCAAGTCAGCCGCCGTCGTCGCGCCGGACGGCGAGCATCGCCGCATCTACTGCACGGAGATGCCGGAGGCGTGGCTCGAGGACGCCGGCGAGGTCGAGCTCGTCGACGGGAAGGCCGAGGTGGCGATCGACGAGCGGCTGGCCGCAATCGTCGACGTCGCGGACTACCAGGTGTTCCTGTCGCCATACGCGCCGGTGCACGCCTACGTCAGCCGCCGCGACGCGGGATCGTTTCAGATCCGGGTGGCGGGTGCCAAGAAGGGGGCCAAGCCGGTCGCATGCGGATGGCGGCTGCTGGCCCGCCGCAGCGACGTCACGGCCGAGCGGTTCGCGCCCTACGTCCCAGGCGCCGGCACCGCGCCGGCCGAGCAGGCTCCGCCGCTGCGCCGGATCGACCTCGGACTGCCCCAGGTGGCGCCCCACCCGCCGCTCGACGCTCCGCAGCCGGTGGCGGCCCCGGCCGGGCCTGCGCTACCGGAGCCGCCGCAGCCGCCCAGGCGCGGCTGAGGGGAGATGGGAGAGATGGTTCTTCCCGGTCGAAAACGCCGCTCAGATCCGCATGGTTGACCGGAGAGAATGGGCGCAACAGGGCTCGAACCTGTGACCTTCCGCGCGTGAAGCGGACGCTCTCCCAGCTGAGCTATGCGCCCCGGGACGCAAAGGATACCGCGCACCGGGGCGCCTCGGCGCGCGCAAGTGTGAGCGGGATCGCGTTCGGTGAAACCGGCCGCGGCGCCTGGGCGTAAACGCCGGGCACTACCCCGTGCCCGCGAACCCGCAGGCGCGATCCCGTTCAAGGAGACCCACACATGCAGCACACACGCCTCTACCCGGCCATGGCGGCGCTCGGCGCCTGTCTCGCGGCGCTCGCGGGCGCCGCCACCGCATCTGCCTCCGCGCCCGCGGCGCCCGCACGCTCGGCACCGGCCGGCTACCGCATCCTCTCCAAGCTCGTCGCCGCCCCGGCCGGGGCGGAGTCGGGCGGCAGCGTCCGCTGCCCGAAGCGCACCGTCCCCATCGGCGGCGGCGTCTTTGCGAGCTCGTCGCCCGATCTGCGCGTGAACGTCTCGGCGTCATTCCCGTTCGGGCCCGTCTGGGGCGGCACCGTCAAGAACTCGAGCAGCGTCGCGACGACCTTCAGCGTGACGGCGATCTGCGCGGCCCGGCCGCAGGGCTATCGGGTGGTGACGTCCCCCCAGGTGCCGAACCCGCCCAACACCATCTCCCAGGCCACCGCGAAGTGCCCGGCCGGGACGATGCCGCTCTCGGGCGGCGGCGAGACGAGCTCGTCCAGCACCGACGTCAACATGAACAGCACGTTCCCCAGCGGCCACACCTGGGTGCTCAAGGAGGACAACCTCACCGCGACGGACTCCACGATCGCCGCCATCGCGGTCTGCGCCAAGGTGCACGGCTACCGGGTCGTCCAGGGCAAGCCCTTCGCGGTCGCCCACGGCGCCGAGGCCGGCAGCTTCGCGGCCTGCCCGAAGCCCACCGTTCCGGTCGGGGGCGGCATCATCAACCACCTGAACAGCCTCACCGCCTTCTTCGCGGGGTCGTTCCCGAGCGCCAACGAGTGGGACGCGTTCGAGAACAACTCCACCGAGGTCGACATCAGCTCGAGCGCCGTGGCGGTCTGCGCGACCAGGTAGCGCACACGTGCCCCGGGCCGGCGAGCCTGCGCCCGGGGCACGCAGCCGCCCGATCTGTCGCTGGATGGTTGATTCCACGCCCCCGTTCAGCCGCAGCGCCACCAACGCCCAAACGCACCCATCACCGCCCGCGCGGCCAGGCGCGCGGGGGCGTGGAATCAATCATCTAGTGTGGGCGCATGCGGGTCGTGCTCAGCGTCGACATGGAGGGGGTGTCACAGCTGCGCGATCCGCACGAGATCTTCGCCTGCCGCGCCGAGTACTGGCAGACGGGCAAGGCGCGGATGGAGGCCGACACGGTGGCCGCCGTCGAGGGGCTGGTCGCGGGCGGAGCCGAGGAGGTCATCGTCCTCGATAACCACGGCAGCGGGAACCCCATGAACGTGTCGGCGGAATGCCTGCCGGCCGCCGCGCGCCTGGAGACGTGGCACGTGTTCGACCTGCCGGAGAAGGGCGTCGATGCGATGCTCCAGCTGGGCTACCACTCCCGCGGCGGCGGTGAGGGGTTCATCGCGCACACCTACGTGCCGGGTCTCCGCCTGCGCCTCGGCGATGAGCTGATCTCCGAGAGCCATGGCCGGGCCTGGGCGGCGCGGGTGCCGCTGATCGGGATCGTCGGCAACGACACCCACAGCCGCACGCTCGGGTCGCTCGCCGAGACGCCCTATCTCGTCGTCCAGCGCACCGTCCGCAACGACCTGGCGGAGCCGGTGTTCGCGCCGGAGGAGGGCCTGCACGCCATCCGCGCGTTCGCGCGCGATGCGGCCCGCCGGATCGGAGACACGCCCGCACCGGCCGTCCCCGCGGACGCCGTCCTCGCCGCCAGCATGCCCAACGGCGCCGACCAGGCAGAGGCGATGGCCGCCGCCGGCTGGCAGCGCACCGGGGACGTCGAGTACGAGGCGCACCTGGCCGGGTGGAGCGACGCGCGCCCGTTGATCGCGGCGGCGATGACCGCCGCCCTCGCGCCGCTTGCGCCCCACTTCGACGGCGCCACGAGCGCCGGCGAGGCGGCGGCCCTCGACCGCGCCAGGGTGGCGCGGTTCTCGCAGCTCGTCGACCGCTGGTGCGGCGGCGTGCATCCCGAGTGGCACACACGCCCCGCGGACGAGCTCGGGCTGCTCCGGTAGCCGCCGCGGTGCCCCTCGCCGCGGAGGAGTTGTGGTGTCAGCGGTCGCCCGGCACCGGACGCGCGGCTAGCCCCGCGCCGGGGCCGGGAAGAGCCCGGGGCCGGCGGCCGCGAGCACGGCCCAGGCGGCACCGGCCGCGGCCGGCCACACGTGGTACTCCCCGTAGCCGCCCGCGTCCACCGTGCGGTCCGCCATGAGCGGCGCATCGCCGGCGAGCGACGTGATCCGCTCCCAGCTCCTGATGCTCGCGTCGAGCGCGTGCGTCGATTCGCCGACCGCGGCGGCGGCGGCCCGCATCTGGGCGGTACCCTCGAACCACAGCACGTCGGGGGTGCCGGAGCCGGCGAAGGGCCGGTAGCCCGTGAACGGCCCGGGGGCCGAGTAGGTCTCGTTGTACGTGGCCGGCGCAGCCGAGCGCACGATCGAGCGGCCCGAGACGGCGAAGCGCGCGTTCGCGAACGCAACCACCTGACGGGCGAGGCCGGTCTGGCCGCGGGAGCGCAGGAACATCGCGCCGAGCGACTGCACGTCGAGCGGCAGCACCGAGTCGCCGACGCCCTCGATCAGGTGAGCGCCGCCTGCCGTCGAGACGAGGCCGCTCGTGATGCCCGCGGCGATGACCCGGGCGGCGGCCGCGTCGCGGGCGGCGGTCGCGGGGTGCGACGCGCGCAGGTCGCGGCTGAGGCGGCTGAGCAGCGCGTAGGCGAGCAGGTTGTTCTGCGTCGAGATCCAGATGACGTCCGCGCCGCCGCGCACGAGCCCGTCGCCGCTGCGAAGAGCGAGCAGGGCGGCGGCCGCACGTCCGGCCACGGTCGCGTACCGACTCGAGCCGAAGCGATGGTCGTAGGCAGCGGCGGCCAGGCCGAGCCAGGCGACGGTGCCGGCCCGGACGACGGCCGAGCTCTCGCCGGTCTGGACGTCGAAGGCGGTCGCGATCGAGCCGTCGGCACCCTGCAGCGCCGCCAGCTGGTCGAGCAGCACGGCCGCGTGCCCGCGGTCGCCGGCATCGGTGAACGCGATCGCGGTTACCGCCGAGTCGTACGTCCACGACCAGTTCGCCAGCCGCGCCGCCGACGGATCGCCCGCGGGGATCAGGTAGGAGCGCACGAGCCGCAGCGGATGCGCGGGGCCTGCGACCGAGAGCGTCGCCGGTCCCGCTCCCGCGGAGCGCATGTGCACGGCACCGGCGGACGCGCCGGCCGGGCGGTGCACAGGCCCGATCTGCCCGGCGAGCCAGGCGGTCAGCGAGGCGGTGCCGCTGGGGGTCGAGGCCGCCGCGGCGGGGGGAAGCGCGGCGGCGACGGCGGCGACGAGGACGAGGACGGCTGGGAGGCGCAGGCGTGTGGGCATGAGGGTCTCACTCGACCCACACGGGGTACGGGCCCATCCCCGCTTCGTGGTATTCCCGCCGGGGAGTCAGATCGCGACGTCGGTGCCGACACCGGCCGACCGCGCCGCCGCGAGCACGAGCGCGGCCGCCGCCGCGTCCTGCGCGGCGACGCCGACCGACTTGTAGAGCGTGATCTGCTCCGGGCTCGTGCGGCCGGGCCGCGTGCCGGCCACGAGCTCGCCCAGTTCGGCATGGATGTGGCCGGCGTCGATCGCGCCGTCGCGGATCGCCCAGGCGAGGTCGTTCGAGCCGGTCGGGAACGGTGCGAGCGCCGCCGCCCGCGACTCGACGACGACGAGCGACCGCGCGACGACCTGCGCGTCAAGCTCGCGACCGTCGCCGTTCACACCCACCGACGTCACGTGCATGCCCGGCTCGAGCCACGCGCCGTGCACCACCGGCTCGGGCGAGTGCGAGCAGGCGGCGACGATGTCCGCACCCGCGATCGCCTCCCGATACCCCGCGGCGGCCCGGGCTGGGAGGCCAAGCTCGGCGGCGAGATCGGCCGCGAGCTCCGCCGCCTTGGCCGGATCGCGCCCCGCAACGCGCAGCTCGCGCACGGGTCGCACCCGGGCGAGCGCGCGGCCGTGGGCGCGCGCCTGCACCCCCGTGCCGAGCACCGCGAGCACCGCGGCCTCGGGCCGCGCGAGCAGCCGGGCCGAGAGCGCCGACGCGGCCGCCGTGCGCTCGGCGGTGATCACCTCGCCGTCCATGAGCGCGAGCGGCACGCCCGTCTGCGGGTCGAACACGGCGATCACGGCGACGTGGCTCGGCAGCCCATGCGCGTGATTTTGCGGGAACTGGCCGACGAGCTTGGCCGCGAGCGCACCGGCGCCCGGCACGTACGCCGGCATCGCCAGCAGCGCGCCACCGACCGCGGGCACCATCGCCGCCGTCCGCGGCGGCACCGACGCCCGGCCGCTCGAGAGCTCCTCCATCGCCGCCGCGACGGCGTCCAC
This sequence comes from uncultured Actinomycetes bacterium, assembly GCA_963825325.1. Classification (GTDB taxonomy): domain Bacteria; phylum Actinomycetota; class Thermoleophilia; order Gaiellales; family JAICJC01; genus JAICJC01. Next base: position 889,677 of record CAWGSU010000004.1, on the reverse strand, counting down.
GAGGCGGTCGCGGTCAAGCACGGCCTCCACCTCGGCGCGGGTCAGGATCAGCACCGGGGCATTGTCGGGGGCAGCCGCGCCGGCGTCAACCGGCCCGCGGGGCGGGGAGGCGGTTCACCCGGAAGGGGTAGCCAGGCGCGCCGGGCTCCCGACGATGACACCACCGGCCCCGCCTGGGCCGACATGACCCGCATCATCGCCCTCACCCTCCTCTGCACCGCCTCGCTCGCCACCGGGATCGTCGTCGCGTCCCCGTCGCTCGCGAGCGCCTTCCGCAGCCACCACACCCGAGTGCATTACTCGAAGAACCTGTGGAACTACTCGGTGCTCGGGCCGTCGACCACGACCCCGCCGGCGAAGGTGAGGCCGGCCGCCGCGCCGGCCGGCCACCCGGCGCACAAGAGCGCTGCTGCCTGGGCCCCCGCCGCCTCACCGTCGCCGGCGCCGACAACGACTGAGCCCACGACCACGACGTCCCCGCCGCCCGCCACCACGGGCTCGGGATCGGGCGACCCGGCGAAGGGCCCGGCCCCGAACGCGCCGTTCACGCTGCGCACCGTCGACGCGCGCTGCTTCGGCGCGAAGACGGCGCCGAGCAGCTGGCCGTTTGCGCCCACGACCGCGCTGCATCCGTTGCGGGGCAGCTTCGACGAGCCGCGCGACCCGGTGCACATCGGCGTCGACGTCGAGGCGCCGAAGGACCAGGCACCGGTCTACGCGATGCAGGCCGGCACGGTCGCAGACGTCCAGCCCGACCACTTCAACGTCGTCTCCGCCCACGGGCCGAGGGGTAGCTACCTCCAGTACTGGCATGTCAAGCTCGCCGCGGGCATCCATGCCGGCGCCGCCGTGCACCGGCGCGACCTGCTCGGAACGGTGAAGCCACACATGCTGCACGTGCACATCTCGGAGTACGTCCCCGGCTGCGGCCTCGTCGACCCCGCCCGCCCCAGCGGCCCGCTGGCCGACCCGTACAACACCGAGTGGCCGTCGATCGGCCCGCTCACCGCGTGGGTCGCCGGGCCGCGCGCGTTCGTGCCGCTGAACGTGCAGCAGGCGCCGTCCGACCTGCCCGACCCGGCCCATCCGGTCGCGCTCGACGACGCTCTCCGGCACGGTCGACCTGCGCGCGAACGTGACCGACATGCCCAAGGTGCGGATGCAGCACGACCCACAGATGGCGCTCGCGCCCGCCGCGATCCGCGCCTACCTCGCTCCCGCCGCAGACGCCCGCCGCCACCTGGTCATGCGCACCATCTTCGACGGCTCGAAGCTCCTGCCGAGCGGCTCGCCGCTGTGGCATGTGTGGGCGTACGGCACCTACCGCCAGAACGGCTGCTACTTCGCCACGGGCGGCACGTGCGGGATGCAGATGGTCTGGCACGTCGGCGGGCCGAACGGGTTCAACACCAAGGCCGTCCGCAACGGCGCGTACAAGTACTGCGTCGAGGCGCTCACGATCGCGGGCGTCGACGGACGCCGCTGCACGATCGTCAAGATCGCCAACTAGGACGCGCAAACTCGCAGGCCGCGCTAGCGCTTGGACTCGAGGGCGGCAACGGCCTCAGGGTTGAAGCCTCTCGCGATGAGCCAGATGCCCAGCGAGAACTCGAAGATCGCGACCGGAAACGCGCTCAGCCCCGCCAATGCGCCATGTTGCGGGGTGAGATCGAACAGCACTGCGATGTATCCGGCGACGAGTATGGGCGCTCCGGCGATTCCGATAACCGAAAGGCGTCTGGGCACCAGACGAGATTGGTACAGCAAAGATCCAAGCAAGAGGTCGCAGATGGCCGGCATGAAGCTCTGTCCGAGCAGGAAGATGCGGTTGTACAACGCGACCAGCGCATGGGCGGTGGTCAACCCATCTGCTCCCACTCCAGATCTTCGCAGCGTCACGATCGAGAGAAGGAAGGCAACACCGACAAAGATCGTCCCGGATTCCAGAACTCGGGCGGCAACGAGGCCCAGTGCGGCCGATTCATTCTGCTTCTTGAGTATCGGGAATAGCACGACGGCGGTGGCGATGCCGGCGAGGGCCACGATGATCTCCAGGATGCCGCCGGTGATCGCGCGTGTGTCCGGGCCGGTCCCAACGATGTAGTCCGCACTCTTTACCGGGTTGTAGAGAAAGAGCGTCGGAATCGACACAAAGGTGAGAAGGTAGAAGATGCCGGCGGTCAGCGAGCGTGTTCTTTGTGCCGACCCAGTTGTGACGGTTGTGTCACCGACGTTCATATGTATCCCCCAGTGTTCGGCCTCGCGCTACGAGAGCTGGACTCTCTTTTCAGACCAGAGCGCATACCCCAGCCAGGCGAGGGCGACGCCCATCGGCACTGCGATCTTCGGCTGAGACGCGTTGGGGAGCAGAGCGGCGACTGGGGCCAACACCGTCGAGAGGGCAAGAAGCACGCCCGCCCAGCGCGGCAGGACGTTGGCACGGAACGTCGCGATGCCAAACAGCAGGCCGCCGAGAATGTAGACGGGGCCTGTCAGCGTCCATATCGTTGGGAGGACTCCGAGGTCAAACTTGCCCGCGGGCCCGTTGAACATTCCCATCCAAGCCTCCACAAACGCAGGCGACGCGGTCGCCACGTGCGGCAAGACGAAGGCTTCAACGAAACTGAAGCCCATGATCACCACCAGCCAGAGGGTGAGCAGGACGTAGCCGATCAGCCCAAGCCAGCCGACCTTCACCGCCTGCCTGGCGTAGAGTCCAGCCATGCCAAGCACTCCGAAGAAGGACATCGCGCAGGCGAGAACGTGAACCGTCTCCCAACGCGTGCTGGTGACTGACGAAGGGACGTTGGCTGGATGGAAGATCCCGACGAGCACGTAACACACTCCCGCTATCAGAGCCGACAGGCCCGCCGCACGCATGATGTTTGATGTGGTGAGCGTTGCCTCACGCCTCGCGCCCGTGATCTCTCCGTTTGACGGAGGGCCCGCCGGGTCGGCCGGGACCAGCCCTTGCTTCATCTGAGCGTCGTGCGCGCTTGTCATGCAAGCCTCCTAGACCGATGGTCGGTAACGCCGGGATCCGATCAGCTACTTGTCGACGCCGGTCGAGTTTGCGCGTCCGCCACTCCACCCTTGGGGGTCTCACCTGGTCGTGGCAACCGGTGCCGCTCGTCGGGGCGACTCGTGTCCCGTGCGGAGGGCTGCTGGTGGAGCGGGCCGTCGAAACGGCCAGTGAGCGACGTTAGTAGTTTGGACTCATGAAGTCAAGTTCGCAGATCAGATCCGCGTTGGGGTGGCGCGGATCCGCACGCCCGTCTCCGCGATGTCGCCGACACCGTCGGGACCATGGAACGGACCGCAGCGCAGATCGTCGGCGACCTGGATCGAGCCGAATGCCGACGAACCGACGACCCGTCTTCGGGGCATCGCCCCCGTCGTCGGCATCTCCGAGCGAACGGCCGGGTAGATCGTCCTCCAGGGGCCGCGGCACCGTGCGCGTCCGACGAGGGTCGGGCTCGATCGAGGAACAGCGGAGAGGGCGGGATTCGAACCCGCGAACGAGGAAACCCCCGTTACGCGATTTCCAGTCGCGCTCCTTAAGCCAACTCGGACACCTCTCCGGGCGGATGGGAGTATGCCATCTCGCTTGCCGCACGCGCCCGGATTCGGGATAGTAGGCTGGAGAGGGCACGTTCCCCGGCGACGAAACGAGGTATGAACGCATGGCCGACGAACGCTTCGAGACATTGCGAAAGGTTGCGCTGTTCGAAGGGCTTACCGACCGCGAGCTCGAGGCCGTGGCGCATGCCACCAAGGAGCGCCGGTTCGACACGGGCGACACGGTGGTCGTCGAGGGCGAGGGCGGAGTCGGCTTCTTCGTCGTCGCCGACGGCACCGCCCGGGTCGAGGCCCACGGCAAACGGCTCGGGGCGATCTCGAGCGGCTCGTCGTTCGGCGAGGTGGCGCTGCTCGACGACGTCGGCCGCCGCAGCGCCACGATCACCGCCGAGTCGCCGCTGCGCGTGTACGGGCTGACCGCGTGGCAGTTCACGCCGCTGCTCGAGCAGCACCCCTCGATCGCGGTCAAGATCGCAAAGATGCTCGCCCGCCGGCTGCGTGAGGCGGAGGAGCGCGCGGCGGTGGAGGGCTGAGGGCGGGCACCTGATACAGTCTCCGCGACCGTGCTAGGCGGGGAGATAGCGGTTCCCTGTACCGGCAATCCGCTCTAGCCGGGCTGAATTCCCGCCCCAGGGGCGGTCGGATTCGGGAGAGGGCCTGCGCAGTTGGTGTCGATCGCCAGGTCCCACGCAACGGAGACTTGCGAACCGCGTCAGGTCCGGAAGGAAGCAGCGCTAAGCAACGTCACCCGGGTGCCGTGGGCGAGCCTGGCAGGAGCTTGCGGCGCGAGCACCGCCCGGGACCGGCGCTTCGAAGGCGGGTGCACGGTCGCTTCATCGCTCCCCCGGCCCGCCGCGCCCGCGGCGGTCGGGTGCCCCGGCCGGCACCGGTAAGCTGCAACGACATGTCCGCCCTCTACCGCAAGTACCGCCCGCGCGATTTCGACGAGTTCTCGCCGGGCCAGCCGCACGTCGTGCAGACGCTTCGAAACGCGGTCGAGATGGACCGCGTCGCGCACGCCTACCTGTTCGCCGGGCCGCGCGGGACGGGCAAGACCTCGATGGCCAAGATCCTGGCGAAGGCCCTCAACTGCGAGCACGGCCCCACCACGACACCGTGCCTCGAATGCGAGTCGTGCCGCACGATCCATGACGCGACCTCGATCGACGTGATCGAGCTCGACGCGGCCAGCCACCGCGGCATCGACGACATCCGCGAGATCCGCGATCGGGTCGCGCTCCAGCCCGTCCGCGGGCGGCGCAAGGTGTACATCATCGACGAGGCCCACATGCTCACGAAGGAGGCATCGAACGCCGTGCTGAAGACGCTCGAGGAGCCGCCGGCCCACGCCGTGTTCGTGCTCTGCACGACCGAGATGGCGGCGATGCTGCCGACGATCAGGAGCCGCTGCCAGCGCTTCGCCTTCGCCCGTCCCGGCCTACCCGAGATCTCCACCGTGCTGCACCGCATCGCCAGGGCCGAGTCGATCGAGATCGAACCGGCAGCCGTGGCCGCGATCGCCCGGTCAGCGGCGGGGAGCTTCCGCGACGCCGTCTCGGCGCTCGACCAGCTCGCGACCGCCTGCACGGACACGATCACCGTCGCCGAAGTCCGCAACCTGCTCGGCACGACCGACGCCGAGGTGCTCTTCCGGACGCTCGACCTCGTGGCCGCGGGCGACGCCGCCGGGTGCCTGCTCCTGGTCGACGCGCAGGCCGACTCCGGCGCCGATTTCGGCATGCTCGTGAGCGACCTGCTCGGCCATCTGCGCTTCCTCTTCCTGCACCAGCAGCTTGGGGAGCTGCCCGCCGACGCCCCCCTGACCGACGACGAGCGCGCCCGCCTCGCCACGCAGGCCGAGCGCGTCGGCGCCGCGACCGTGCACCGCCTGGTCGACATGCTCCGCGATGTGCTCGAGCAGGTGCGCGACGGCGCCGACCCGCGCCTGCCGCTCGAGCTCGCGCTGGTGCGCGTCTGCCGGCCCGCCACCGAGCTCTCGGTCGATGCGCTCGGCCAGCGGGTCGCGGCGCTCGAGGCCCGCATGGGCGGGTCGCCGGCCGTCGCGCGGGCGGCCGCGCCCGCCCCGGCCCCACCGTCCCCGGCGCCGCAGCCGATCCAGGCCGCGCCGACTCAGGCCGCGCCGCCGCCCCTGGAGCCGCAGGCGGCCGCGGCCCCGCCGCCCCCGCCGCCCCCGCCGCCCCCGCCGCCCCCGCCGGCCACTCCGGCCGCTCCGGCGGCGCTCGCGCCCGACCTCGAGCAGCTCACGGCCAGCTGGAGCGAGGCGATCGTGCCCGAGATCGGCCGCCGCTCGATGCCGCTGCAGTCGCTGATGCAGCACGCCAGCCCCCGCGCGCTCGGCGACGGCGAGGTCGTCCTGGCCTTCCCGCGCTCGCACCAGTTCGCGCTCACGACCGCCGACTCGCCGCCCAACCGCGAGGTGCTCGAGTCGGTGCTCGGCCAAGCGGTGGGGTCGCCCGTGCGCGTGCGCCTCGAGGTGGCAGCCGCCGACGCCGAGGCCGACGCGCAGGCCGCGCCCGCGCCCGCCGCGGAGCCGCTCGACGAGAACGACCTGCTGAGTGAGCTCAAGGAGAAGTTCGACGCCCGCGAGATCGAGGAGCGCACGTGACCAAGATCGACCCGCAGAAGATGATGGCCCAGCTGGGCAAGATGCAGGAGCAGATGGCCCAGGCCCAGGAGGAGCTCAAGACCGCGTACGTCGAGCACAGCGCGGGCGGCGGCGCCGTGACCGTGAAGGCATCGGGCGCGCTCGAGATCGCCGACATCACGATCAAGCCCGAGGCGATCGACCCGGACGATCCCGAGATGCTGCAGGACCTGCTCGTCTCGGCCGTGAACGGCGCGATCGCCGCGGCCCAGCAGCTTCAGCAGCAGAAGATGATGGGCCAGCTCGGCGGAGCGGGCGGACTGGGCGGGCTCGGCCTCCCCGGCATGTAGGTGTACGCACCGTCCGTCGACAACCTGATCGTCCAGCTCGCACGGCTGCCGGGCGTCGGCCGGCGCACCGCGCAGCGACTCGCGTTCCACATCCTGAAGGCGTCCGAGGCCGACGCTCTGGCGCTCGCCGACGCGATCCGCGAGGTGAAGGAGCGGATCGGCTTCTGCACCGAGTGCGGCAACCTGACCGAGGAGCCGCTGTGCCAGATCTGCGCCGACGCGCGCCGTGACCGGTCGCTGATCTGCGTCGTCGAGGATCCATCCGATCTCGTCGCGGTCGAGCGGACGCACGAGTACCGCGGGCTCTACCACGTGCTCGGCGGAGCGCTCTCGCCGATCGACGGCGTCGACCCCGAGCACCTCCGCATCGCCGAGCTCGTGGCGCGGGTCGAGCGCGGCGGCGTGGTCGAGGTGCTGCTCGCGACGAACCCGACCATGACCGGCGAGGCGACTGCCGCATACCTTGCCGACCGCCTGCGCGGACGCACCCGCGTCACCCGGCTCGCGAGCGGCCTGCCGGTGGGCGGCGACCTGGAGTACGCCGACGAGGTCACGCTCGGGCGCGCCCTCGCGGGAAGGAGGGACATGTGAGCGCCGAGCGCGAGCCCACCGCCAATTCCGCCGACCCCGCGGCCATGCACACGGTCACCCCCGCGGTCGAGCGCGCCGCCGAGGGCGTCATCGCCTATGTGCGCGAGCGGCTGCACGCCGAGCCGCGGCCCTTCGCGGTGCCGCGCACGCCGGCCGAGATGGCGGCCGCGGCGGGCGAGACCGTGACTGCGGACGGCATCGGCGGCGACGAGGCCCTGCGCATCTTCACCGAGACGCTCGCGCCCGCCAGCGTGCCCGTCGAGAACCCGCGCTTCCTGGCCTTCATCCCCACCGCCCCGACCCATGCGTCTAAGCTGTTCGATGTCGCCCTTTCGGCGACGCCGATGTACGCCGGCAGCTGGCGCAGCTCGGCGGGATCGGTCTACGCCGAGAACCAGGCGCTGCGCTGGCTCGCAGACCTGGCCGGGATGCCGCAGGACGCGGGTGGCTGCTTCGTCCAGGGCGGCACCGTCGGCAACCTCTCGGCGCTCGTGAGCGCACGCCACGCCCACCGGGCGGCGCACGGCAGAAGCGGCGCCGAGATGCGGGTGGCGGCCACCGATCAGGCGCATTCCTCGGTCGCCTCGGCGCTCGCGGTCATGGACGCGGGCGTGCTGGCGGTCGAGCCCGATGGACGCGGCCGGATGACGGGCGCCGCGCTCGAGGCGGCGCTCGCAGCCGACGGCGGCAAGGGCGTGTTCGCCGTGGCCGCCACCGGCGGCACGACCAACGTGGGCGTGATCGACGACCTGGCCGGCATCGCCGACGTGTGCGCCCGCCGCGGCCTGTGGCTGCACGTCGACGCCGCCTACGGCGGCGCGGGGCTCGCGGCGCCGTCCGTGCGCCCGAAGTTCGCGGGCATCGAGCGCTGCGACTCGTTCATCGTCGACCCGCACAAATGGCTGTTCGCCCCGTTCGACAGCTGTGCCCTGCTCTACCGCCGGCCCGAGCTCGCCCAGGCCGCCCACAGGCAGCACGCCGGCTACCTCGACGCTGCCCGCGTGGGCGCCGACTGGAACCCGTCCGACTACGCCATCCACCTCACGCGGCGCGCGCGCGGCCTGCCCTTCTGGTTCTCGCTCGCCGTCAACGGCACCCGTGCGTACACCGACGCCGTCGAGGGCACGCTGGCCGTTGCCGCCGCGGCCCGGGCCGAGATCGAGCGCCGCAGCTACCTCGAGCTGGCCAACGATCCCGACCTGACGGTGCTCTGCATCCGCCGCGTCGGCTGGTCGGCCGACGACTACCGGCGCTGGAGCGCGCGGCTCATGGAGGAGGGGGTCGCCGGGGTCACGCCGACCGAGCTGCGCGGCGAGATCATGACCCGCATCTGCGTGCTCAACCCGCGCACCACAATCGCGGACATCGAAGCCATCCTGGACTCGATGGCGTGACCGCGGCCGACTGAGCGCCTCCCCATGCCCGATCCGACGTCCATGCACCGCTACACCGACGAGACCGAGCGGGTCGCGCAGGCGGCGCTCGCATACGCCCGCGACCGCCTGCGCCTGCACCCGGTGCCGCTGGACGGGCCGCGCACGCCGGACGAGCTCGCACAGGCGGCGGGCGCGACGATCACCGAGCTCGGGCTGGGCGGCGAGGCTGCGCTGCGGCTCTTCGCCAACGTGCTCGCGACGGCCACCGTCTCGGTCGACAACCCGCGCTACTTGGCGTTCATCCCGAGCGCGCCGACCGAGTCGGCGACGCTCTTCGACCTGGTGGTCGCGGCCTCGGCGATCTATGGCGGCAGCTGGCTCGAGGGCGCCGGAGCGATCTACGCCGAGAACGAGGCGCTGCGCTGGGTGGCCGACCTGGCGGACATGCCGGAGGGCAGCGGCGGCTGCTTCGTGCAGGGCGGCACGGTGGGCAATCTCTCGGCGCTCGTGGCCGCCAGGCACGCGTTCGTCACGGCCCGCGGCCGCCCGCCCGGCCGGCTGCAGCTGGCCGCAACCGACGAGGTGCACTCCTCGATCCGCGCCGCCGCCCAGGTGATGGACGTCGACGTGGTCGGCGTGCCGACCGACGAGCGGGGGCGCATGACGGGCGCGGCGCTCGAGAACGCGCTTCGGGCACACGCGGGCGAGGGACTGTTCGCGGTGGTCGCGACGGCCGGGACGACCAACCTCGGCGTGATCGACGACCTGGCCGGCATCGCCGCCGTGTGCGCCGCACGCGACGTGTGGTTCCACGTCGACGGCGCCTACGGCGGTGCGGCCCTCGTCGCGCCGTCCGTGCGGCCGAAGTTCGCCGGCGTCGAGCGCTGCGACTCGTTCATCGTCGACCCGCACAAGTGGCTCTTCGCCCCGTTTGACTGCTGCGCGCTCGTCTACCGCCGGCCCGAGCTCGCCCGCGCCGCGCACACCCAGCACGCCGGCTACCTGGAGCCGCTGCAGGGCGGGGCCGAGTGGAACCCGTCCGACTACGCGATTCACCTCTCGCGGCGGGCGCGCGGCCTGCCGTTCTGGTTCTCGCTCGCGGCGCACGGCACCCAGGCCTATCGCGAGGCGGTCGAGCACACCCTGGCTGTGGCCGCCGCCGCCCGGCGCGAGATCGAGGCCCGCCCGTACCTCGAGCTGCTCAACGACCCTGACCTGACGGTGCTCTGCGTGCGCCGCATCGGGTGGGAAGCAGCGGACTACCGCGCGTGGAGCGCGCGCCTGCTCGCTGCCGGCACCGCCTTCATCACGCCGACCACGGTCCGCGGTGAGGTCGTCACGCGGGTCGCGATCGTCAACCCGCGCACGACCCCGGCGGACGTCGCCGCCATCCTGGATACCATGGCGTGATGGCCCAGCCCGAGTCGCAGTCTGCGCCCGGACGCGTGATCGTCATGAAGTTCGGCGGCACTTCGGTCGCCGACGCCGACAAGATCCGGCGCGTCGCAGGCCGTCTCGTGGCCGCGCACGTGGCCGGACGCCAGGTCGTCGGCGTCGTCTCGGCGATGGGCCATACCACCGACCAGCTGGTCGACCTGGCCCGCCAGGTTTCGCCCCGGCCGCACCCGCGCGAGATGGACATGCTGCTCTCGACCGGAGAGCGGATCACCGCCGCCCTGTGCGCCATGGCGATCAATGACCTTGGCCATCACGCCGTCTCGCTGACGGGGTCGCAGGCGGGCATCGTCACCGACACCGTCCACACCAAGGCCAAGATCGTCGAGATCCGGCCGCGGCGAATCTCCGAGGCGCTCGACCGGGGCGACATCGTGCTCGTCGCCGGCTTCCAGGGCGTCTCGACTGCATACGACGTGACCACGCTCGGCCGGGGCGGGTCGGACACGACCGCGGTCGCGCTGGCGGCGGCGCTCGACGGCGACTGCGAGATCTACACCGACGTCGACGGCGTCTTCACCGCCGATCCGCGCATCGTCACCGGGGCGCGCCTGCTGCGCTCGGTCTCGCCGATGGAGATGCTCGAGATGGCCGGCTCCGGCGCCCGTGTGCTGCAGCTGCGCGCCGTCGAGTTCGGCCGGAATCACGGCGTCCCGATCCACGTGCGCTCGACGTTCTCCGACGCAGACGGGACGTGGATCCGCGAAGATGCGGGCATGGAGGACGCGATCATCTCGGGGATCACGCACACCACGGACGAGGCCTACGTGACGCTCACCGACGTGCCCGACCATCCCGGCACGGCCGCGAGCATCTTCAACGCCGTCGCCGCCGCGAACATCAACGTGGACACGATCATCCAGAACGCCGTCACGCACGGCGACGCCGACGTCACGTTCTCGGTGCCGATGGACGACCTCGGGCTCATGCGGGACACGATCCAGGGCCTCTGCGACGACCTCGGCCTGCATTGGCGCGTCGACTCGAGCGCCGCCAAGGTGAGCATGATCGGCGCCGGCATGAAGAGCCACCCGGGCGTCGCCGCGCGCATGTTCCAGGTGCTGGCCGACCGCGGGATCAACGTGCGCATGATCGCCACCTCGCCGATCAAGGTCTCGTGCGTCATCGACGCCACCCGCGTGGGCGAGGCCGTGGCGGCGCTGCACGACGCGTTCCAGGCCGAGCTGCAGGTCGCCGCCGACGGAGCCGTCGGTGTCTAGACCTCGAGTCGCCGTGGTCGGCGCGACCGGCGCAGTCGGGCCGGTGGTGCTCGAGGTGCTCGCCGAGCGCGGCTTCCCGGCCGCCGAGGTGGTCGCCTTCGCGTCGGCCCGCTCGGCCGGCACGCGGGTGGCGTTCGCCGGCTCAGAGCTCGAGGTGCGCGAGCTGACCGCGGACGCGCTCGCCGGATTCGACCTGGCGCTGTTCTCGGCCGGAGGCTCGACGTCAAAGCGGTTCGCGCCCGAGGCGGTGGCGCGCGGGTGCGTCGTGGTCGACAAGTCGAGTGCGTTTCGCATGGACCCGGCGGTACCGCTGATCGTGCCCGAGGTGAACCCCGACGCGGCCGCCGCCCATCGCGGCATCGTCGCGAACCCGAACTGCTCCACGATCCAGCTCGTCGCCGCCCTGAAGCCCCTGCACGACGCGGCCGGGCTCACGCACATCACCGTGGCGACCTACCAGGCGGTCTCGGGCACCGGCGCGAAGGCGGTCGAGGAGCTGCGCAGCCAGTCGCGAGACGTGCTCGCCGGCGAGCCGGCGACGCCCGCGGTGTACCCGCATCAGATCGCGTTCAACGTGCTGCCGCACTGCGACGCCTTCGATGGCGACGCGACGACCGAGGAGACGAAGCTCGTCCACGAGACGCACAAGATCCTGGGCGACTCCGAGATCGGGATCAGCACCACGTGCGTGCGGGTGCCCGTGTGGCGCGGCCACTCCGAGGCGGTGTGGATCGAGACGCGCAAGCCGCTCGGCGCGGCACACGCGCGCGAGCTGCTCTCCCGGGCGCCCGGCATCCGCGTGGTCGATGACCCGGCCGCCGGCGCCTACCCGCTTCCCTCGGCCGCCACCGGCACGGATGACGTCCTTGTGGGACGCATCCGCGACGACCGCTCCCGCCGCAACGGCCTCAGCCTGTTCGTGGTGGCGGACAACCTGCGCAAGGGCGCCGCCACGAACGGCGTCCAGATCGCCGAGCTCCTCGTCGCGCGCGATCTCGTCCGTGTCCCCGGCCGGGCGGCCGCCTGATGCCGGTGGCGGGACGGGGCAGGCTCTGCCCCGTGTGCCTGCGGCCCGTCTCCGACGGTGCCTGCCGCGAGCACGGGCAGTGGCAGCCGCACCAGCTCGCGACGGCCGAAGACCGCCGGGCGGCGACACGCGCGACGTGGCAGCCGTTCGAGCCGATCCTGCACGCCTGCCCGCGCTGCATCGGCGAGGTGGCCGAGGGGCGGCGCGGGTTCGAATGCGTCGACCACGCCGACGGCCGTGACGCGCACGGGCCGTTCGAGGTGGACGAGCTGCTCGGCGGCACCGCTCAGCGCGAGGCGGCCGGATGCCGCGCCCGCCTGGCCCGCCGCGCCCGCGGTCGCACCCGGCCGCGGCCGCAGCGCCCTGCGCTGCCGCTGCCCGACGCCGCGCGCATGTGGCGGCTGATCGCCGCGGCCACGGTGCTCGCGGCGACGTTCGCCTTCCTCGCCCGCTGAGCGCGCTCAGACTCTGTGGTTTGCGATCGGCGTCGTCGTCGGCGCCTTCGTGCCACCGGCCGGCTCGATCGTGATCGCGATCACGTCGCCCGGGCGCGCGTCCTGGCTCAGCGTCAGGTTGACGGTGCCGCCGCCCTTGAAGATGCCCGCCGGGAGCGCCACCTTGCCGCGGATCACCCAGGCCTCGTAGGTCTTCCCCGCGGGCGCGGGCGCGACGCTCGCGAAGAGCGTGGCGTTCCCGTTCGGCTTCACGATCACGTTGCCGACGCCGCGCAGGTTGCCGGCGGAGCCGTGGAAGAGCGTGTGCTGCAGGCTCGAGAGGTCGCCCTGCAGCGACACGTTCCACACGACCAGACCGACGACGGCGGCCGCGAGCGCAGGCACGGCGACGGCGGCGAACCGCGGCCACCAGCGCGCGGCCCGTCGCGCCGGGGCAGGGCCGGCGGCCGGCGCCTCGACGACGGGCGCGACCGACTCGAGCACTCGCCGGCGCAGGTCGGGCGGCGGGGCGACCGCGGGCACCGCGTAGGCCAGCGACGCCGCGACAGCCTCGGACTCGCGCAGCTGCCGCCGGCAGCGCTCGCACTCGGCGACGTGCAGCGCGACCTGCTCCTCCTCGTCGGGGGAGAGGGCGTGGAGGGCCTGGCCCGAGATCAGCTCGTCGACGTGTTCCACTCGTCCTCCGGGTGCAGGCCGGCCGCCGCGAGCGCTTCGCGGAGCGCACGCATGGCGGCGAAGGTGCGGCTTTTCACGGTGCCGATCGGGACGGCCAGCCGGTCGGCCAGCTCCGACTGGGAGTAGCCCGCGAAGTAGGCGAGCTCGATCACCTCGCGGTGCGGGTCGGGCAGTCGCGCGAGGGCCGCGCGGACGTTTCCGCGCGCGACACCCCGCCAGGCCTGCTCGTCGACCGGAGTCTCGCCCGTGGCGTAGTCGCCGACGGCGTCGAGCGGCTCGGTCCGCCGCCGCTGCTCACGCCGCACCATGTCGACCGCCTTGTGATGAGTCATCGTCATGATCCATGTCGAGGGCTGTCCGCGGCCGGGGTCGAACTGCGTCGCCCCCGTCCACACGGCCAGAAACACATTCTGGACAACATCCGCGGCCAGCTCGCGGTCGCGCACGATCCTCGCCGCGAGCGAATACGCCGCCGCGCCGTACAGGTCGTACAGCCGTGCGAACGCTTCGCGATCGCCGCGCCCTATCAGGGCGAGCAACCCATGATCTGACAGGTGCTCCACCCGTCCTTCCCGTGGTGTATCGCCGGAGTGCATTCGCCGCAGCCTCGTCCCCGGTTCAGCGTACCGGTGCGGGGGTGGGGCTGAGCAGGGGCGCGAGCCGCTCGCGCAGGCGCGCGAGGCGTTGGCGCTCGGGCTCGAGCTCGATCGCGCGCAGGTCGAGGCGCATGAGCTCGATCTTGCCCGCTGAGCGCCGGCCGTGGAACCCGAAGTCGGCCAGGAAGTCGGCCGGGAAGATCGTGCGATGGCCGAGGAACCGGGTCGCGAAGTCCTCGCCCGACGGGTACCGGTAGGCGAACGCCTCGAGCGCCGGGCCCCCGCGGTCGCGGCACTCGCCGATGGCGGCCAGGAACAGGCTCTGCAGCACCCACGGGCTCTGCGCGTCGGTCAGATAGGCGCACGTCACGAGGATGGCGTCGTGGCTCGGCGGCCCGGCCGGGAGGGTCTGCGCGCGGGGAAACTCGCGCGCCGGCCCGTACTGAATCAGGCCGATCACGCCGGTCTCGTCGCGGTAGAGCTTGCCCCACGGGCCGAACTCGTCCTCGGCATCGCGCGTCCACCGCTCACGCTCGTCCGGCTCGCGGCCGGCGCGGGTCTGCCACCACATGCACTCGCGGCACGGCGACGGTGCGCTCGACACGGTGGCTCCGGTCAGGTGGTCGACGGCCGTCATCGCGCCGCCGGCGCCACGTCGTCGACGACCACGGCGACGCTGCGCACGTCCAGATCCACCATCGCGGCGAGGTAGGAGCGCACCGAGCGCTCAACGCCGGCGGCGACGGCGGGGATCGACGCGCCCCAGGCGGTCACGAGGTGCAGCTCGAGGTCGACGGCATCGCCCGCCGACGCGACCCGCACGCCCACCCGCTCGGGATCGCCGCGCCGCTCGAGCCGTCCGAGATGCCCGCCCGTGAGCGCGTGCACGCCGGCTACCTCGCGGGCGGCGGCGGCGGCATAGGCCGCGATCACCGCGTGCGAGATGTGTGCCGAGACGCCGGCCGAATGCACTGACTCAGCCGCACCGGCCACCGTCGGATCGGTCATGGGCCGAGTATACGGGCGCTCGCCGGAAAACCGTTACCTGATCGCGGTCGCACCGGCGCGCGCCGCTGCTACGTTGGGGGCATGGCCGCACGAGCCCCGAGACTCGCCGTCGCCGCGGTCGCTGCGGCGCTCGTCTGCATGCTCGCGGCGCCCGCCGTACAGGCCGCGCAGCCGACGCTCGCCGAGCTCGTCGGCCAGCGGCTTGTCGTCGCGATCGCCGGGACGCGGGCGAACCCGCAGATCCTCGCGCGGATCCGCGCGGGCCAGGTGGGGGGCGTGATCCTGTTCTCGCCGAACATCGTCTCTCCGGCCCAGCTCAAGGCGCTCACGTCCGCACTGCAGGGGGCGGCGGCCGCGGGCGGGCGGCCGCGGTTGATCATCGCGACCGACCAGGAGGGCGGCCTCGTCCGGCGCATCCCCTGGGCGCCGCCGAAGCGCTCGGCGGAGGCGCTCGGGTCGCTGCCGGCGTCGGTCTCGGCGACCAGCGGGACCAACGCCGGCGCGGCGCTTGCTGCCGACGGCGTGAACGTCGACCTGGCGCCGGTCGCCGACGTCCCCACCGGCCCCGCCGACTTCATCCAGCGGCAGCACCGGGCGTTTTCGACCAGCCGATTCACGGTCGCCCGCGACGCGGCCGCATTCGCCGGCGGGCTCGAGCACGGCGGCGTCTGGCCGGCGCTCAAGCACTTCCCCGGCCTCGGTCTCGCGACCTCCTCCACCGACACGGCGCTCGTGCGGATCGGCGCCTCGGCCGCGACGCTCACGCGGGGAATGCTGCCCTACCAGGTCGCCTTCCGGCAGGGCCTCGACCCGATCGTGATGCTCTCGACCGCGATCTACCCGGCCCTCGACAGCCGCGCAGCCGCGTGGTCGCGGCCGATCATCCACGGCGTGCTGCGCGGCCGGCTCGGGTTCACGGGCGCCACGATCACCGATTCGCTCGACTCCGCCGCCGCCGTCCGCCACCTGACCGACCCGGTGGTCGCGCTGCGAAGTGCCCAGGCGGGCGCCGACCTGCTCCTGATCACCGGCTCGCAGGCAACGAGCGCAGGCGTCTACTCCCGCCTTCTGGCGGCGGCGACGTCCGGCGCGCTGCCGGGATCTCGGCTGGCCGCGTCCTACAACCGCATCATCGCCCTCAAGAGCCACCTCTAGCGTCCTGCCGGGTCAGCGCGGGCGCAGGCGCAGCAGGCTGACCTCCGGCCGGGCGAAGAGCCGGAACGGCACGAGCGTCGTGCCCAGCCCGCGCGAGACGACGACGGTCATCTCGGCCTCCTCGAACACGCCCTCGTCGTAGCGGTATGCGCGGTGTGACAGGCGCACCTTCCCCGCGGGCCCGGGCAGGCAGATCTGGCCGCCGTGCAGGTGGCCGCACAGGGTGAGCGCACACGTCCCTGCCGGCATCGCGGCGGGCACCTCGGGGAAGTGCGAGAGCAGGATGCGGACCGCCCCCGGCCGGGTGAAGAGCTGCTCGGGCGGCAGGTTTCGCCCCTCTGCGAAGAGCCGCGGGTCGACGCCGGCGAGCTCAATCTCGCATCCGCGCCACTCGACCACCGCGGAACGGTCGCGCAGCACCGTCACCGCCGCGCGGCCCCAGTCCTCGATCACGATGCCGCGCGAGAAGGGGTCGTGCGTGTCGCCGACATCGTGGTTTCCGAGCACGACGAAGATGCCGAGCGGCGGGTGCAGGCGCTCGAGCGCGGCGACGACCGCATCCCGCGCCCGCCCATGGCTCAGGATGTCGCCCGTGACCGCGACGAGGTCGGGCTGCCAGCGCTCGCCGAGCGCCGTGGCCTTGCGCATGGCGCGCGTGTTCAGCGACGGCGTGCCGGCATGGAAGTCGGACAGGTGCAGGACGGTCAGGCCGTCGAGGGCGGCGGGCAGGCCGGGCACGCCGATCTCGAGCTCGCGGCCCTCCACCCACTGGGACTCGTACAGGCCCCACGCCGCGAGCGCCGCGCCGGCGCCACCGAGGAGCGCCGCGAGACGGCGGCTACTCGCCACGCACGGGCGGGACGTCTCCCTGCATGCGGCCCCGGGCGGCAGCGATCCGCTCGCGCAGGACCGACAGGCGGCCCTCGTCGGCGGAGTGCCCGTTCCCCGAGGCGGCCACCGGGCGCTCGCGCTGGAGAGCGATCCGGACGGCGCCGGCGGCCGCGGCGATCGCGGCAAGCAGCAACAGACGACGCATCGCCGCCAGTGTAACCCGATGTCACTCGCACGCGTGCCACAGCCCTCGGCCGGCAACGGCCGCCGACCGCTCGAGCGCCGCGAAGAGGGTCGCGTGCGCCGTGTTGGGCGGGAACGGATACGTGCGCGCGTACCCCTGGCGCACGAGTTCGGCGTTCACGAACAGCGCCCGGGCGCCCGTCAGCCAGACGTATGCGAGGAAGCGGCCGTAGCGGTCGCGCAGCTCGCGGTCGTAGCGCAGCGCGACCCTGCGGCCCGTGACAAGGTGCTTCGTGAAGGCCGAAGCCTCGGGCCCGTAGCACTGCACCGGCTTGCGCGGGTCGACCGTCTCGGGCGTGTCGATCCCGAGCAGGCGGATGTCCTCGATCCGGCCGCCGGGCCCCTGCACGAGGATCGTGTCGCCGTCGATGGCGCGCACGACGGTGCCGCGCGCAAACGGCGCCGCCGACCCCGGCGCGGTGCGCCACCATGCGACGGCGGCGAGGGCGGCGAGGGCGAGCAGGACGACGGCGATGTCTCTCCGGTTCATTGGTGCCACGCTAACCGTGGCCCCTGTCGCGTGTCTGTCACGGGCTGTCACGAGCGCGTCGCGACTTGCACGGTTGTAAGAACGCCCGGGTTCCAGCCGACCCCATACCTACACTTGGGAGTCCGCCCATGAAGCTCTTGCACATCGCCGACATCCACCTCGATCGCGTGTTCCACCGGGCCGAGTCGCGCCCCGCGGCCGCCCGTCGCCGCGCCGAGCTGCGCGACGCGGTGACGCGTGCATTCACCTGCGGCCGCGAGCGCGCGGTCGACGCGATCTGCATCGCGGGCGACGTCTACGAGCACGACTACGTCAGCGAGGACACGGTCTCCTTCCTGCGCGATACCTTCGCCGCCGCCGGCGTCCCGGTGCTGGTCGCGCCGGGAAACCACGACCCGTACCTGCCGGGCTCTGTGTGGCAGCGCACCGAGTGGCCCGCAAACGTGCACGTGTTCACGCAGGACGTCGCCGAGCCGTACCCGCTCGGCGACGACGTCACGGTCTGGGGAGCGGCGTTCACGGCCCGCAACTGCGGGCCCGCGGCGGTCACCCGCTTCCGCGCACCGGACGACACCGGCACGCACGTGCTCCTGATCCACGCGGCACTCACGGGCGAGCAGTGGGCCGAGGAGGCCGACTACCGCCCGGTGACCCGGGCCCAGCTCCAGGCGACGGGCGCCGCCTACGTGATGCTGGGACACTTCCACGACGGGCGCGGCGACGGCTTCCTGTGCTATCCGGGCAGCCCCGAGCCGCTGGACTGGGGCGAGCGCAGCGGCGCACACGGCGCGTCCCTCGTCACCGTGCGCGACGGTGCCGTGACCGCCGAGGCTCTGCCGCTCGCCACCCGTCGCTACGTCGAGCGCACCGTCTCGGTTGCGGGCGTCGCCGGCTCGGCGCAGGTCGAGGCGGCGCTCTCGGGCGTCGTCGCCGAGGAGCCCGGCGCGTCGCTCCGCGCCGTGCTCACGGGCGAGATCGAGCCTGGCTGCGCCATCGACACGGCCAGCCTGGCCGAGCGCTGCCGCGCCGGCCTCACGGAGCTCGCGGTCGTCGACCGCACGTTGCCCGCCTACGATCTCGAGCAGCTCGCGGGCGAGGCGTCCGTGCGCGGCCGGTTCGTCGCGAGGCTCCTGGGCTCCACCGACCCGGACGCGCACGAGGCGATCCTCGCCGGACTGCGGGCCCTCGACGGCAGGCCGGAGGTGATCGGTGCGGGTTGAACGCCTCACCGTCGCCGGGTTCGGCAAGCTGGCCGCGCGCGAGCTGCGATTCGGGCCCGGCCTCACGATCGTGCACGGCCCGAACGAGTCGGGCAAGAGCACGACGCACGCCGCCCTGCGGGCGAGCCTCTTCGGGCCCACGGCCGGCGGCCGGCGCACCCGCGAGGAGACCGCTGCGATCGAGCGCTTCCGGCCTTGGGGCGACGGCCGCTACGGATCGATGCTCGAGCTCGCCGGCGACGATGGCAGGCGGCTTCGCTTGGAGTGGGACTTCGAGCGCTGCCGCTTCACCCTGCGCGATGCCGCGACGGGCGCTGATCTCACCGCGGCCCACGGAGCCGGCACCGACCCGCGCGGCCTCGCCCGCGCGCTCTACGGCGTCGAGCGCGATGTGTACCTGCGCCTGGGCTGCGTCGATCAGGCCGAGCTCGACCGCATCGGCGACCCGGGCTCGGTGCGCCACGCGGTCGAGACGGTGCTGACGCAGTCCCGCGCCGACGGGTCGGCCGTCACCGCGGTCGAGGCGCTCAAGACGCACCGCTCGCACCTGGTGGGTGTGAACCGCGCACGGACGAACGCGCTGCCCGCGGCCGAGGCCGAGGCGGCGGGGCTGCGGACCCGCCTCGACGCCGCCCTCGCCGACCGGGCCGACGTCGAAGACGCGGCGGCCGGGCGCGACGCTGCCCGGGTGCTGGCCGGTGATGCTGCCGTCCGCGTGCACACGCTCGAGTCAGTCCGCGACCACCTGCGGGCCGACGAGCTGCGGCGGCGGCTCGAGATCGCCGAGAGCCTCGCCGCAGCCGCGGCAGGCGCCGACCGCCGGCTCGAGGACGAGCCCGCAAGCGCGGTGTTCACCCCCGTCGAGTCGATGCCGGCGCTGCGCGGGCGCATCGACGACCTCGAGGCCGAGCTCGTGGAGCGCGCCGCCGCGACGGCCGCCGACGCCGAGCTCGCCGTCACCCTCGGCGACCGCTGCCACGAGCTCGAGGAGCAGGTCGCCGCACACGAGCCCGATCGCGGCGCCGGTGAACGCGCCGCGGCGGTCGAGGCGGCCGCCGCATCGGCTCGCGCCGGAGCGCGGCCGCGCCGCACGCTCCTCGCCGTGGCCGCCGCCGGCGCGGTGCTCGCGCTCGTGGGCGCCGTCGTCCACCTGCCCCTGCTGATCGGCCTGGGCGTCGTCTCGCCGTCGCCGCGGCCGCCGGAGCGCTCACCGGCCGCGGCCAGGGGGGCACGCGCGAGCTCGACCGCCTGCTGCCGGGCGACGGCGCGGTGGAGCTGCGCCTGGAGGCCTTCCGCGCCGCGGTCGCGCGCGAGCGGGCGCTGCACGGAGTCGAGCGTGAGCTGGCCGGGGTGCGCGTCCAGGCGGCCGACGTCCGTGCCCGCCTCGCCGGCGTCGCCCAGCTCGACGTCGAGCTCGGCGGCCTGCGCGAGCGCGTCACGGCGGCGCTGGGCGCCTGCGACATCGACGCGTCTGACCTCGGCGAGGGCCTGCGCCGCTACGACCGCGCCGAGGCCGCTGCGCGCACCCACCACGAGGCGACGCTCACGCGCACCCGTGCCACCGACGAGCTGCGCCGGCTGCTCGGCGACGACTCCCTCGAGGCCGCGCGCACACGGCTCGCACAGCTCGAGGGCCGCCTGAACGGCCACGCCGAGCTGGCGGCGGGCCGCGATCCCGACGACGTCGAGCGCGACCTCCGAGGCGCCCGCGAGGCGCGCGACCGGGCGGCGGCCGAGAGCGAGCGGCTGGCGGCGGCGGTCGCCGAACGGCTGCGGGCCCTCCCCGACGTGGCCGCGCTGCGCGAGCGGCTCGACGCGGCGGACGAGCTCGTCGCCCGGCTGCAGCACATCGACCGGGTGCTGCGCCTGGCCGAGACCGAGCTGGCCGAGGCGGCCGCCGAGACGTACCGCGACTTCGCGCCGCTCCTGAACGCCTCGCTCGAGGCTGGCATCGGCCGGCTGACCGGTGGACGCTACGCCCATGCGTTCGTGGACGAGGACCTCCGCATCCGTGTCGAGGCGCCGGAGACGGGCGCGGTGGTCGACCTCGACCAGCTCTCGGTCGGCACCCAGAAGCAGGCCTACCTGGTGCAGCGCCTCGAGCTGGTACGGCTCCTACGCCCCGACGGCGAGGCCCTGCCGGTGCTGCTCGACGACCCGTTCGCCCACTTCGACGCCGACCGGCTCGAGCGCACGCTCGCGTGGCTGGCCGAGGCGGCGACCGAGCGCCAGATCATCGTGTTTGCGACCCAGCGCCGCGTGGCCGACCTCGCGCCGAGCGGCGCCGTCCTGCTCGCCTTGTAGCATCGCGCACGGTGTCCAACAACGAAAGGGGCGCATACACATGCGCGCAAGACTGAGGGGCTGGCATCTCGCGGTGATGCTGGTGGCAGTGGTCGCGGTGACTGGAGCGGTTCAGGCCGCGATCGCAGCCACCGGCGGGACGAGCGCCGGGGCGGTCGTTGCGGTGGGGATCGCACGGAGCACCGACGCGTCGTCAACAACGAGCCAGTCGTACGTGAACCTGCCCGGCGCACTGGTGAACATGCGCGGTCAGGGGCTGCTCGTCGTGCGCTTCTCCGCGGAGTCGGAATGCTCCGGTGGCACGACCGGAAACTGGTGCTCGGTCGAGGTGCTGATCGACGGTGTCCAGGCCAAGCCCGACTCCGGCCTTGACTTCGCATTCGACGCCGTCGACGGTGGCAAATGGGAAGGCAATGCCGTCGAGCGCTCGATCAAGGTCGGTCCGGGCCTTCACCACATCCGCCTCCGGTACGCCACGGTCGGTACCGGCTCGACGTTCCGGCTCGACGACTGGAGCATGTCAGTCGAGCGGGCGACGACCTAGCGAGACGGCCCGCGGTTGGGGCGGGGCTACGCGCTCCGCCCCAACCGCAGCGCGGGCGGGGCGAGCAGTCGCTCGACATGCAGGGTGGCGAGGCTCAGCACCGGCACGTCACGGGCGCGCTCGAAGCAGATGTAGCGCGTGCGCCACTCGGGCTGGAACTTGCGGTTGAAGCTGAAGAGGCGGTCGAGCTGGAAAGCGCGATCGAGGCCGACGACGATCTGACGGGCGGCGCGCAGGTGGGCCGGCGAGTCCTCGTCGGCCCGCAGCACGTCGGCGAACACCGAGAAGTTCAGCGAGAGCTCGTCGGCGCCCGCCCCGCGCGCCCACGCGGTGGCCTCGCAGATCAGGAACTCCATGAGCCCGTTCGGGGTCTCGTCGCCACGGCGCATCGTCGAGAGCGAGTAGCCGCTGCCCGACGGCACCAGGTGCAGGAAGCCGCGCACGCGCCCGGCGGCATCGAGCGCGAGCGCGAACCGGGCCCGGTCGTGCGCGTAGAGATCGTCCATCGCCATCGAGAACCCGCGCTCGGCCGCCGACCCCCGCCATTCGTGCGAGACGCGGTCGATGTCGGCCCGCTGCGCGTGATCCAGCTCGGCCGGGCCGACGACCCTGACCTCGTACCCGGCGCGCCGCAGCCGGGTCACCGACTGGCGCACCTTGCGGATGCCGCGGCCCTCAAGTGAGAACGTCGCGGGCCGCAGCACGGCCTCGTCGCCGATCGCCATGGCGCGCATACCGCGCCGCCGGTAGAGGTCGAGCCACTCGGCCGACGTGTGCAGGACGACCATGCGCCACCCCCGCTCGTGGCACAGGTCGCCGAAGTCCTCGACGAGGCCGGGGATCTCGGCGGCGACGCCGATCGGATCGCCGGACACGAGCGCGCAGCCGGCCACCACCCGGTAGGCGAGAAAGGCGTTGCCGGCCCGCGAGAAGCGGTAGCGGCGGTCGGCGCGTAGCGAGAAGAACGACAGGCTGTCGCGGCCGTAGTCGGCGACGAGGCGGTGGGCGCGGGCGCGGTCGGAGTCGGACGCGCCGACAGGCTCGCGGTGCGAGCGCAGCCAGTGGTGGAGCGCCCAGAACGCTCCGCCGACCATCAGCATCGAGAAGCCGGCGTTGGCGATCCTGTTCGTGTGCTCGCCGCCGAGGAGCGTGAACGCCGTCCAGACCGCCCCCGTGGCGGCCACGCCGGCAAGGAGCGGGCGCACGCTGGTCGGGTCGCCGGCCACGTCGAACCGCCCGCGCAGGCCGACGAGCGCCGCGAGCAGCGCGATGCTGCCGATCGCCTGCTCGACGTCGAAGCCTCCGTGGGCGATGTGCGCGACCGCGGCGAACGCCACGAGCGCGATCGCAAGCAGCCATGCCCGTCGCTTGCGGCGCGCGAGCCCGCCGGAGAGCAGGAGCAGCGCGATGCCGGCGGCGAACGTGATGGAGCGCGTCAGCGACACCGTGCCCGGGGGCAGCATCGCCTGGAAGAGGTCGTAGCGGTCGGTGAGCGTCGGCCGCACGGCGGCGACGACGTCGACGAGGCCGACGACGAGCGCGCCGAGCGCAACCAGCGCCGGCGCTTGCAACCACCTCAGACGTGCCCAACCCACCATGACCACCTTACCGGCACCGCGTTGGAGCGACTTCAGGACCCCGCCGCGGGCTCGAGCAGGGCCAGGGCGGCGGCGGCAGCAGCGCGCACGTTCGCCGCGCCGTCGTCGAGCGCCGCGGTCAGCTCCGGGCGGGCGCGCGGATCGCCGATCTCGCCCAGCGCGGCCGCGGCGAGAGCGCGCTGATCGTCGCGCTCGGCCGCGGCCAGCACGCGGACGAGGAACGGGACGCCGTCGCGGTCGCGGCGCCTGCCGAGGTCGGCGATCTGGTCTCGCAGAGCGGCATCGCGCGCCGTCGCGGCGCTCCGGCGTGGCGCGCCAGTCGGCCGCCGCACGAGCGGGTAGTAGCCGTCGGTCTTCTCCAGCACGCCCGAGGCGATCAGCCGGTCGAGGTGGTCGAGCACGTCGTGGTCGGTCATGCCGGCGAGCGCGCCGTACGACGGCAGCGCGTCGTGCCCGGCGGCGCGCAGCGCCTTGCCGGAGGCACCGCGCAGGATCTGCGAGAGCCGCGTCCGGCCGACCGATCCTCCGGTGTCGTCGACGGCGGCGAGCACGGCGTCCTCGACGCCCACGCCGGGCGCGAGACGCGCCGGCCGGGCCGGCTCGCGCGCGACCGTCTCGACCCCCAGCACGGGCGTCCAGCCGCAGCGGTCGCAGCACGGATCCGGCTTGGGCTCGGCCGGGCGGTCGCCGAAGTAGCCGAGCAGGGCCGCGCGCCGGCAGCCGTCGGCGGTGGCGTAGGCATCGATCGCCTTCAGCCGGTCCCACCGCTGCCGCTCGACGCGCTTGCTCGCGACCATCGCCGCCGCCAGATGGCGACGCGAGAGGCGAGCGTCGGTGAGCCGGCCCGCGTACGTCCCCATCGGCGCCGGGAAGAGCTCGAGCGCGCCCGCTCGCTCGAGCGCCGCCACGGCCGCCCGCGGCTCCTCGCACGGAAGCGTGCGCTCGGCGGCCCGGAACACGCCGCCCGCGTCGGCCGCGCCGGCGAGGCTGGCGTGGACGGCCTCGAGATCGCCGCCGTCGAGCTTCGCGCGGTTGATGAAGTAGACGATCAGACCCTTGTCGCGCGGGCTGTAGAGCAGCGTGCACCGGGCCGGCTCGCCGTCGCGGCCGGCGCGGCCGGCCTGCTGGTAGTACTCCTCGGGCGAGGCGGGCAGCGCCCAGTGCACCACCGACCGCACGTCGGCCTTGTCGATGCCCATGCCGAACGCGGTCGTCGCCGCGACGACGTCGAGGTCACCGGCGAGGAACGCGTCGAGCGTCGCCGTGCGCCGTCCGCCCGCAAGGCCCGCGTGATAGACCGCCGCCTTGAGGCCGCCGGCCACGAGCGCCTCGGCCACCTCCTCGCAGGTGCGCCGGCGGCCGCAGTAGACCACCGCGGGCAGGGCGCCCGGCGCCTGCAGCAGGCGCATGAGCGTCGCCGGCTTCGAGTGGTCGCCCGCGACCGGCACCACCGAGAACGCGAGGTTGGGGCGGTCAAACCCGGTGCGCGGCATGACCGGATCGCGCAGCCGCAGAGCGGCGACGATGTCCTTGCTGACCCGGCCCGTCGCGGTGGCCGTGAGCGCGATCGTCGGCGGCGAGCCGAGCCGTTCGCGGACGTCGGCCAGCCGCAGGTAGTCGGGGCGGAAGTCGTGCCCCCACTCCGACAGGCAGTGAGCCTCGTCCACCGCCAGGCGAGCCACCCCGACCGCGCCGATCGCGTCGAGGAAGCGCCTGCTCGAGAACCGCTCCGGGGCGACATAGACGAGCCGCGCCTCGCCGTCGCTGATGCGGTGAAGCGCCGCCTCGACAGCGTCGGGCGACATGCTCGACGTCAGCATCTCGACGCCCTCGAGGCCGCGGTTTCGCAGTGCGGCGTACTGGTCCTCCATCAGTGCGATCAATGGCGAGACGACGAGCGTGACGCCGTCGGACAGGAGCGCGGGCAGCTGATAGCAGAGCGACTTACCCGATCCCGTCGGCATCACCGCGAGCACGTCGCGGCCGGCGAGCACCGCGTCGATTGCCTCGCGCTGGCCGGGCCGGAACTCGGAGAACCCGAACAGCTGCCGCAGGCCGGCCGCGGCGTCGATCGGCGGAGACGCGGAGCTCACCCGGACCCCCGCACGGCCGCCTCGGCGCCGCCTTCCTGCCCGAACCCGGCCACGTCGGGGCCTGGGCGCGGCCGGGCCCGCCCCGGAGCATCCACATCCCGGCGCAGCCACAGGCAGGCAACGACGCCGACCGCGCTCACCGCCGCAACGGCCAGGTACGTCAGCCGTACCGCGTGGACGACGGCCGGGACATGTGCGCCCGCGTGCTCGGCCGCCCCGATCTGGTGCGCGGTCAGCGTGGCGGCGAACACGATCCCGGCCACCGCGGCGCCTGTGCCCGACCCCACCTGCCGGGTCAGCGGAATGCTCGAGGTCGACCGGCCCTCGCGGCCCTCGCTGCCGTCGGCGAGCACGGCTGCAAAGAGGGCCGGGCTGGCGATGCCCATGCCAAGGCCGGAGAAGGCATAGGCGATCACCGGTACCCCCGCGCCGCCGGCCGGGATCGCCATCACGAGCGTCGCCACGAACGTCATCGCCGTCCCGAGCATGATCTGGTTGCGCGGCCGCGACTCGACCCGGGCGGCGCCCATCGAGCCGGCCGTCCACCCGAGCGTGCACAGAAGCAGCGCAACGCCGACGAGGCGCACCCCCGAGAGCGTGTACCCGGGCAGGTCGATGCCATGCGTGAAGCCGACCTGGAGCTGGAGCGGCAGGTAGGTCTCGGCGCCGAGGAATGCGACGCCGGCGCCGAACGCCGCCACGTTTGCCGCGATCGAGTTGGCGGTGTGGGTGAACACCGGCGCGGAAGTGCGGCGCTCGTACCAGACGAAGAGCGCCGCGGGCACGACCGCGAGCGGCAGCAGGAGGGCGGGCGGCAGCCAGTGGCGGGTGACGGCCAGGAGCACCGCCACAATCATCCCCAGGAGCACCGGCCCGATCAGGTTCAGCGGCTGGCCGCGGTCGGCCGGCGTCGGGCGCGGCCGGCCGCGCAGCGCGAGCGCGCCGGCCCAGGCAACGGTCGCGATCATCGGCAGGTTGATCCAGAACACCCACCGCCACCCGACGGTCGCCGTGAGTATCGCTCCGAGCAGCGGCCCGACCAGCGCCGAGACGCCCCACATCGCCGCGTTGATCCCGAACGCGCGCGGCCGCAGCGTGTCGGGGATCGAGACCGCGAAGAGGCCGAGCGGCACGGCGAACATGAACCCGGCGCCGAAGCCGAGGATCAGGCGCGAGAGGGCGACGATCGGCATCGTCGGCGCGAGCCCGCCGATGACGTTCGCGATCGCGAACAGGCCGCAAGCGACCGCGAAGCTGCGCGCCACCCCCTCGCGGTCGATCACCGCGCCGGCCACCGGGAACGTCATCGCGACGGCGACGGTGTAGGCGCCGACCGTGACCGCGATCAGCCCCACTCCGCCGATGTCCTGCGCCGCCGTCGGCAGCGCGGTGGTCACCATCAGCGCATCCAGCGACCCCAGGAAGGTCGCCCCGAGGGCCGCGACCATCAGCGCTCCGTGGTTGCGGAACAGCGCCGCGTAACTCGGCGTCACATTACTGCGCGTAGATCTTGTCGGTGGCCTGGTGCGTCTTCGTGATGTGCCGCTTGAACATCAGCTCGTCGTAGGTGAGTCCGGCCGCCGCGCCCACGAGCTGGGCAAGGTGGAAGATCGGCATGCCGAAGTCCATGTCGGCCTCGCGCGAGGCCTTGCCCTGCCAGGCGTCGAGCGACAGGTGGCACAGCGGGCACGGCGTGACCATCGCGTCGGCGCCCGCCTCCTTGGCCTCGGCCAGCGGCTGGATCAGCTCGCCGAGGGCGACCTCCTCGCGCGCGAGCACGATCGGGAAGCCGCAGCACTTGATCTTCGACGGATAGTCGACGGGCTCGGCGCCGCACGCCTCGATGATCCGCTCGAGCGACTGGGGCCGGTCGGGGTCCTCGAAGCCGAGCAGCTTGGACGGGCGCAGGATCTGGCAGCCGTAGAACGGCGCGATGCGCACACCCACGAGCGGCTTCTCGGCGATCGCCTTCAGCCGCTCGTACCCCTCGCCCTCGGCGATCTCCCACAGCAGGTGGCGCACCTCGATGCCGCCGGCGTAGGGCGCGGCGCCGACGTCGCGCAGGTTGTGGTTCACGCGCTCGAGCAGCTCCGGGTCGGCCTTCAGCTTGATGTCGGCCTGGCGCAGGTTGAGCGTGCAGACGTTGCAGATCGTGAGCAGCGTGTCCTGACCGAGCTGCTCCGCCTGGCCGAGGATGCGGGCGTTCAGGTGCAGGTAGTACTCCGGCCGGGCCTCGTGCACGTCGCCCGCGCCGCAGCAGGTGAAGCCGGGGATGTCGATGAGCTCCATGCCGAGCTTCGCGCAGATCGCGCGGGTCGACGTGTCGAGCTCTTTCTGGGACAGGCTCGCCAGGCAGCCCGGGTAGTACGCGTAGCTGGACTTCACGACCCGGCCTCCTCGCGGTCGACTGAGACTCCGGCGCGCTTCTGGTCGCGCAGCTCGGCCTCCTGCGTCTTCAAGAGCTTGTGCAGCTTGCGCACCTCGTCGAGCTTCTTCGCCCGGTGCGGCTTGAGCGGATTCGGCACCTTGCCGGCCTTGGCCATCTGCATGGCGAACTTGACGTCCATCGCCTTCAGCGGGTCGGTGTAGGGCACGAGCGCCGTCTCGAGCAGGTAGCCCGTGGTCCGGGTCGAGAAGTCGAACACCTGCGCGTGGCGGGCGCCCTTGTCCGAGAGCATGCCCTCGGAGTAGATCTCGGCGCCGATCTTGGCGATCGCGTCGCGTGGGTCGACGCCCTTGGGGCAGCGCTCATTGCAGAAGTAGCAACGGGTGCAGTCCCACACGCCGTGGGGGCCGTTGTAGAGCTCGAGGCGGCCCTTGCGGTCGCGGTCGCGCACGTCGCCGACGAACTTGGCGCCCTTGGCAAGCGCGGCCGGGCCGAGGAAGTCGGGATCGGCGGCCATCGAGTTGCACTCAGAGACGCAGCAGCCGCACTGGATGCAGAGCGCCTCCTTCATGATCCGGTCGAGCTCCTCCTGCTGCACCCGCCACTCCTTGACGGGCGGATGGTCGTCCTCCTCGAGCCACGGCTTGACCGCCTTGAACTTGTCCCAGAACGGCTCCATGTCGACGACCAAATCCTTGACGACCGGCAGATTGCCCATCGCCGAGATCACCGGGACGTGGCCGGCCTCGACCAGCGGCGCCATCGGCGTCTTGCAGGCCAGGACGGCGGCGCCGTCCATGCGCATCCCGCACGACCCGCACACGGCCATGCGGCAGCTCTTGCGGTAGCTGAGCGATCCGTCGACCGTGTCCTTGATCACGTCGAGCACATCGAGCAGCGTGGACGTCTCGGGGCCCTCGACCGTGTAGGAGTGCAGGCCGCCCTCGTCGGACTCCGGGTTCCAGCGCTCGATCTGTACGGTGAACTGCATGCGGCCTCTTCGTTTAGTAGGTGCGCACCGCGGGCTGGTGCTCGGTGATCGTGACCGCCTTGTACCCCAGGGCCACGTCGCCATCGTCGTAGGACGTCAGCGTGTGCTTGAGCCAGTTCTCGTCGTCGCGCTCCGGGTGGTCGAGGCGACTGTGGGCGCCGCGGCTCTCGGTGCGGGCGACGGCGCCCGTGACCAGGCAGTCGGCCATCTCGAGCATCGAGCCGAGCTCGAGCGCGCCGATCAGGTCGGAGTTGAACGTGCGTGACTTGTCCTGGATGACGACGCCCAGGCCGGCGTTGTAGCGCTCGCGCAGCGCGACGACGTCGGCCTTGCACAGGTCGAGCTTCTCGGCGGTGCGGAAGATGCCGGCGTTCTCGTACATCGTTCCGGCGAGCTCGTCGCGCAGGACGTGCGGCCGCACGCCGTCGAAGTTGTAGAGGAGCTGGCGGATGCGGCGCTCGGCGACGCGCACGGCCGAGGGCGAGAACACGGCATGGGCGCCGTTTGACCGCACGTCCTGGGCGGCGGCGGCGCCGGAGCGGCGGCCGAAGACGACCGTCTCGAGCAGCGAGTTGCCGCCGAGCCGGTTGGCCCCATGCACCGAGACGCAGGCGCACTCGCCGGCGGCGTAGAGGCCGGGCATGACGGTCCGGCCCCACATGTCGGTGTCGATGCCGCCCATGTGGTAGTGGCTGCCGGGGCGCACCGGGATCGGCTCCTCGATCGGGTCGACGCCGGCGTAGTCCATCGCCAGCTCGCGCGACCCGTGCAGCACGGTCATGATCTTGCGCGCGCCCAGGTGGGTGAGGTCGAGGAGCACGCAGCCGTCGACGCCGCGGCCCTCGTCGATCTCGGTCTGCTCGGAGCGCGACACGACGTCGCGGCTGGCAAGCTCGCCCGCGTTGGGCGCGTAGTTGAACATGAACCGGTCGCCCTCGGCGTTGCGCAGGTATCCGCCCTCGCCGCGGCAGCCCTCGGTGATGAGGACGCCGTTGGCCTTGAGGGTGGTCGGGTGAAACTGCATGAACTCCATGTCCTTCAGCGGCACGCCGGCGCGCCACGCCATCGACATGCCGTCGCCCGTGCAGGCGTAGGCGTTGGTCGTGCCGCGGTAGATGCGGCCGAGGCCGCCGGTGGCCATGATCACGGCGCCTGCCTCGACGCCCTGCACGCCGCCGTGCATGAGATCCCACGCGGTCAGGCCGACGCAGCGGTCGCCGTCGGTGACGAGGTCAAGCGCGAACCATTCCTCGTACACGGTCACGCCGCTTTTCACGAGCTGCTCGTAGAGGACGTGCAGCAGCACGTGACCGGTGATGTCGGCGGCGTAGGCCGTGCGGGGCGCGCCGCCCGCGCCGAAGGGGCGCTGCGCGATGCGGCCGTCCTCCATGCGCGAGAACACGGCGCCCATGTGCTCGAGCTCGTAGATGTCGCCCGGGCCCTCGGCGCACATCACCGCGATCGCGTCCTGGTCGCCGAGATAGTCGGAGCCCTTGACCGTGAAGAACGTGTGGTTCTCCGGGCTGTCCTCGCCGGCGTTGCCAAGCGCCGCGTTGATTCCGCCCTCGGCCGCACCGGAGTGGCTGCGCGTGGGGTGAAGCTTCGAGACGACGCCGACGTCGGCGCCGTACCGGGATGCCTCGATGGCGGCGCGCATGCCCGCGAGGCCTGCTCCCACCACCACCACGTCGTGTCTGACCATCAGGCCTCCGGAGTACGGCTCGAGCTTCGATCGACAAGCTGCAGCCTACCAAGCCACCTGACGGGTGGGCGCACCGCGTCACGGCCGCCGGTGCGACTTTGTGACATCGGCTCCGCGCATTCCAATCCGGAGAAATTGCAGTAAACTTGGGCGTGGCCGCGGACCGACCGCGGCCTATTTGTAACGTTGGGAGGAGACGTGGCTAAGACGGCCTTTGCGATGCCGGCGGCGCGCCGGGTACTGCGCGACGCCCCGCAGCAGGAGCTGCACGAGTCGGCCCAGGGCATGGCCACGGCGCGGCCGACCAGCTACGGAGCCGTGAACGTGCAGACGACGGTGCTCTCGCGCTCGACGCGCAGCACCTTCATCGTCGCCGACGACCCCGAGAGCTATCCGCACCAGGCAATCGACCGCGACGAGTGGGACCGCGTCTCGGCGCTCCAAGACGCCTACATCGCCGACCAGGACATGATCCAGGTCGACGGCTTCATCGGCGACGACCCCGACCACCGCGTCGCCGCCCGGCTCTTCATCGAGGCGAAGAACGCCAACATCGCCGGCATGCAGGACGTGCTCTACTTCCACCACCCCGAGGCGGGGCTCGAGCCCGAGCTGGTCGTGATCTACACGCCCAACCTGGCCATGCCCGGCTATCCGGACGATCGGCTGATCGCCGTCGACCTCGACCGCCTCGTCACCCGCGTCTTTCACTCCGACTACTTCGGGGAGTCGAAGAAGGGCGGCCTGCGGATGTGGAACAAGCTCGTCTACGAGCGTGGCGGGCTCGGCCTGCACGCGGGCTGCAAGGTGATCCCGACCCCGCGCGGCGACCGCGTCGGGCTGACCGTGGGCCTCTCCGGCACCGGCAAGACGACCACGACGTTCACCCGTCAGAACGGCTCGCTGCCGGTGCAGGACGACTTCGTCGCCTGGTGGCCGGACGGCAGCGTCTCGGCCACCGAGGCCGGGTGCTTCGCCAAGACGTACGCGCTCAACCCGAAGGACGAGCCGATCATCCACGGCGCCGTCACGCGCCCCGGCGCCTACCTCGAGAACGTGAGCATGTCCGCCGACGGCGAGGTCGACTTCTACGACCAGGACTACACGAAGAACGGGCGGGCGGTGTTCTCGTTCTCCGACATCGAGGCCGCCGACGCCTCCGACCTCGTGCGGGCGCACTTCCTGCTCGTTCTCAACCGCAACGAGAACGTGATCCCGGCGGTGGCCAAGCTCGAAGGCCCGCAGGCGGCGGCGTTCTTCATGCTCGGCGAGACGACGGGCACCTCGGCCGGCGGCAAGGACGAGGAGGGCAAGTTCCTGCGCGTCCCCGGCACGAACCCGTTCTTCCCGATGAGCCACGACCTGCAGGGCAACCGCTTCCTCGAGCTTCTGGCCGCAAACCCGATCGAGGTCTACCTGCTGAACACCGGCTCGGTCGGTGGCCCCGCGGGTGACGAGCGCTCGCGCAAGGTGCGCATCCCGCACTCCTCGGCCATCGTCAAGGGCATCGCCGAGGGCACGATCGAGTGGGAGGCCGATCCCGACTTCGGCTACAAGGTGGCGGCCCGGGTGCCGGGGATCGATGCGAGCGACCTGCAGGTCCTGCAGCCGCGGCTGCTCTACGCCGAGCAGGGCCGGTCGGAGGAGTACGCGCGCTGGGTGACACGGCTCAAGTCGGAGCGGGCCGAGTTCCTGACGAAGTACCCGAGCTTGAGCCACGCGATCATCGAGTCGGTCTCCTAAGCTCCACGGCGATGGCCTCGGACGTCTCGGTGAAGCTCGCGGTGCAGCGCAGCGCCCGCGCACTCGAGGCGGCGGTGAACGCTGGCACCGCCAACCCGGCGGCGGGGCGCCTGTCGCCCGAGTTCGCCGAGCGTGACGACGAGCTGCGGCCGCTGCTCGGCCGCACCGAGCGGGCCGAGCTGATCGGCACGGTCGCCAACCGCACGCTGCTTCACCTGCACCTGACGGACGGCGACACCCGCGTCGTCGAGCTGCTCTGGCGTGACCACGACGGCACCTGGCTGGTCGAGGACTGCCGCGTGTTCTCGCTCCTCCCCGGCGAGTAGGCGGACCCCGGGGCCAGTCCCCTTCACACGCGCACACCGCTCACGAGAGGCCCGTCACGCTCCTCGCGTGTTAGGGGGACTGTCCCCCAACTGCTCCATCTCCAGCGGCACATGGACAGGACGCCGACCGATGATTTCTGCGGTTGGCGGCAGTCGAAGCAGGGAAACCACCTCTACCGGGGTATCTTTACAAGCCATGCCAGCATCAAACCGACCACGCGCAGTCTGGACCGGCGCCATCTCGTTCGGCCTCGTCAACGCCCCTGTGCGCATGTACACGGCCATCTCCGAGAAGGATCTGCGCTTCAACCAGCTGCACGAGACCGACGGTGGCCGGATCGGCTACGTCAAGGTCTGCAAGGTCGACAACGAGCCCGTGCCGGCCGACGAGATCGTCAAGGGCTACGAGGTCAGCAAGGGCGAGTATGTCCAGATGACCGACGAGGACTTCCAGGCGGCGCGCGGCGAGGTGCACCGCGGGATCACGATCCACGACTTCGTCCCCGCCGACCAGATCGACCCGATCTACTTCGAGCGCACGTACTTCCTCGGGCCCGAGGAGGGCCCCGGTGAGGCCATCTACGCCCTGCTCGTCGAGGCGATGCAGCGCTCCGGCCTGTCGGCCATCGCCACCTACGTGCACCACGACCGCGAGAACCTGGCCTGTCTGCGCGTCCGCGACGGCATCATCACGCTCGAGAAGATGTTCTTCGACGACGAGGTGCGCTCAACCGACGGCATCGTACTGTCCGACGCGAAGGTGGACTCGAAGCAGCTGAAGATGGCCGAGGATCTGATCAGCGCCTACACGTCGGACTTCGAGCCGGAGCGCTACCAGGACACCTATCGCGAGCGCCTGCTCGCGATCGTCGAGCAGAAGCGCGACGGCAGGACGACCACGGCGCCCGAGCCGGCGGCGACGCCCGCCGCGCCCGACCTGCTGTCCGCGCTCACCGCCTCGCTCGACGTCGCCCGCAAGGACCGGGCTGCCGCCAAGAAGAAGGCGTCCGCCCCGCGGTCCCGCGCGAAGACCGCGGCCGGCCGCGCGCGCAAGACGGCCTAGCCGCAGGAAACTCACGAAGGAGGGCCGCCGAGTGGACGGCCCTCTCATCGTGGTCGAAGGCGTGGTCGGCGAGGGGAGCCGCTACGCCATCGTCGGGTGACGCCGGCGGCGAACGTCGAGCACACATCCGATGACCACCGCGCAGGCGACGGCCGCCGTCAGCGCGCCGATCCCAGCTGCCGTCCAGTCGAAGCCCGCCGCAGCCGTCCCCTTGGGGAACACGAGCACCGAGTGATCGACGTAGGGCAGGTTGGGCGGCGGCCGGCTGACCACCGCGTGAGTCAGCCCGGGCGTCTGCAGAAACAACGGGTGGTTGGTCGTCCAGCTCGACCGTCCGATGGCAAGCGCCGATGGTGCGCCGATCGCCGCGATCGCCATCAGGGTCGCGACGCACGTCGTGATTCTGGCAACGGTCGAGGTCATGGTGTCCTTCCGTCGGTGTTTTGCGGCCGACTCGGTGCCGGTCGCGGTCGATTGGTTCACCCTCGCGCGGCGGGCCTCCGCTCGCGTGCGGGTGACCCCCGCGTCGTCGAGCACCCACGCTCGCGCTGCGTACGAGCCTCCTCGAAGGTCATAGACTGGCTCTGTGCTGGTTGGTCGGGATGCCGAGCGGGCGTGCCTGCGGCAAGCACTCGCCGATGCGCGCGAGGGGCGCAGCGCGGTGTTGGTCATCTCGGGAGAGCCGGGGGTCGGGAAGACCGCCCTTCTCGACGACGCGATCGACGGCGCGGACGGGATGCGGGTGGTTCGCGTCGTAGGCATCGAGACGGAAGCCACGATGCCGTTTGGCACGCTCTTCGACGTGTGTCGACCCTTTCTCGGATCGATCGGCGAACTGCCCGACCGTCAGCGAGAGGCGCTGCAGGGGGCACTGGCCATGGGACCGGCCTCGGCAGGCGATCGGTTTGCGATCGGCGCCGCGACTCTCAGCCTGCTGGCAGCGGATGCGCGCGACACCCCGCTGCTACTCGTCATCGACGACGCGCACTGGTTGGACGATGCGTCGGCGGCGTCGCTCGCGTTCGCCCTGCGCCGGCTGGAGGCCGACGATATCGCGGTGCTCGTCGGTCTGAGGTCGGAGGCAGAGGGTGGGTTCGATGCAACGGGATTCACCGTCATCGACCTTGCCCGCCTGAGTTCGGCTGATGCCGTCGTGCTCGCGGGTTCCAAGCGACCGGTCTCCCGGGAGGAAGCGCAGCGGATCGCGAGAGTGAGCGACGGCAATCCGCTGGCGGTGCTGGAGTTGGCGGCCTCGGAGACGGGGGTTTTCGACGGACTGGCAACGATCCCGGCTCACATCGAGCAGACGTTCGCGGCGCGGATACACGCGCTGCCCGCGGACACGCGCGCGGCACTCTTGATTGCGTCCGTCGACGACCTCGGATCGATCGACGTCATCGGGAAGGCCACTTCGCTCGCGGCCCTGGGCCCGGCCGAGGACGCCGGCCTGGTACGCATCGTCGACGCACGCCTCGAGTTCCGTCATCCGCTTGTCCGCTCGGCGATCTACCACGGCGCCGCTCCTACCGACCGGCGTGCCGCCCATGCCGCGGTTGCCGCGGCACTCCCTCCGGAGCAGGCCACGCGGCGTGTCTGGCACACCGCCGCGTCGATCGTCGTTCCGGACGCGGGTGTCGCCGACGCACTGGAGCAGATCGCGCTCGACGCTCAGAGCCGGCGAGGCGCCGCGGCGGCGGCAACGGCGTGGCGCCACGCCGCCGAGCTCACATCCGAGAACAACGCGCGCGCCCGTCGGCTGCTGGCTGCGAGCCAGGCAGCATGGGAGAGCGGGTCGAGCGGCTCGGCACTCCAGTCCGCCGACGCCGCTCTCACTGCATGTCAAGACCCACTGTTGCACGCCGACATCATCCGAGTCCGGACGGGTCTCCGGTCGGCGTCGGGTGGCCACCCCGACGAGCTCTCGGCGGCGCTACGCGCGGAGGCGGATGCCGTCGCCTCGCTCGACTCGTTGCGGGCCGCATACCTGCTGGCCGACGCGGTGGAGGTGTACCCGAGCTGGGCCTCAGAGCCAAAGGTCGAACTCGCGCGTGCGGCGCGCGAGGCGGCGAGCGCAAGCGACGACCCGCGGTTCGACCACGTGCTCGGATTTGAGCTCACGCGAGCAGGCTCGTTCGCCGAAGCCATCCCGCTCCTCGAATCCGCCCAATGCGTCGTTATCGGTGACCCCGCCCGGTCGGGTGATCCACGTGCGCTCTTGATGGCGGCCGACTGTGCGTGGTTCTGCAGCAACCCGCGCAGAGCGCGTGCGCTGCTGATCCAGGCCGTCGACGCGGGGCGCGAGCTCGGACTTGCCGGCCTCGTGGCGGGAGCGCTCGCAGATCTTGCCGCCGTCCAGATCGACCTCGGCGAGTGGGACGATGCTGAGGCTTGCCTCGACGAGGCGATTCGGCTCAGCGAGGACACGGGACAGCTGATGAGCGCCGCCACCGCGCTTGGGTTTCAGGCCCAGATCGCAGCCCGCCGCGGCGACGCCGAGCGCTTCGAACAACTGGCCACCGCGACGGCGCAGTATGGTGGGACTGCGGCGGCCATTCAGGCATATGAGCGCAATTCGCGCTGCTTGCTTGCCCTGGGCGCCGGGCGAACCGATCTCGCGATCGCGGCCCGCGAACCGACGGAGCGCTACTCGATCGAGCAGCTCTCCGCAAACGCGCTTGACCTGATCGAGGCGTACATCCGCGCCGGACGTGTCGACGAGGCACGCGGTCATGTCGATGAGGTGGCCGCGCACGTGCATCTCGATGAGCCGCGCGGCGCATATGTGCGCTGCCGCGCACTGCTTGCCGAGGTCGACCGCTTCGACGCGCTGTTCGATGAGTCGATTCAGGTGTTCGTGCGACTGGGAGACGTGTTCGAGTGTGCCCGCACGAGGCTCTGTTACGGCGAGCGGCTCCGCCGCGCCAACCGCCGGCGCGACGCCCGCCGAGAGCTGCGCACTGCCCTCGAGACGTTCGAGAAGCTGCGCGCGGCTTCGTGGGCCGAACGGGCCAGACGCGAGCTCCGCGCGAGTGGCGAGCATCGCCGTCGCCAGACTCCGGAGGCACGCGACGATCTCACGCCGCAAGAGCACCAGATCGCCGCACTTGCCGCGGAGGGCCGCACCAACCGCGAGATTGGTGCGTTGCTCTTTCTCAGCCCGCGCACGATCGAGACGCACCTCGGCCGCGTGTTCCGAAAGCTCGGGATCAGCGACCGCACCGGGCTCAAGCCGATCGACTCGCCACCCACGTGATGCCCGGGCGCCCATCGCCTTCGCGCTCAGAGTAGAGCTCGAGGTCGTGCTCGATCGGCCGCAGCCAGGCGGCGAATCGCTGCGGATCGGCGTCCCTGGTGAGCAGAGGGCTCCCGGGTGCGTGCAGGAGCAGATGGATACGGGCGATCGCCGAGATCGGCAGAGGCTCCGACGCCGCGAGCGCTGCGGCGATCGCGGACAGCCGCGCGTGGTGCGACGCGACGAGGGATGTCTGGAACACCTCCCTCCGCCGCGGACGGGAAGCGTGCGACTGGAGTCGTCGAATCCCGCGCTCGAGCGAGCGGACGTGCCGCCGCGATGCGAACCCGCGCACCGGTGACTCCGCGTCCCCGGGACGAGCGCAGACCAGCAACTCGGCGACGGCGAGGTCGCGGTCGGCGCGGGCGCCGAGCCAATCCGCCACGATGACCAGTGTCCAGCCAACGGTCGGCACGGCGGCGGTGACGCAGTAGCCGCGGAGCGACGGGTCGGCGACCGCGGTTACGGCGCAGATGAGCGCCAGCGCCGCGAAGGCAGCCGCGCCGGTACGCCGGTCGCGTATGCGCTCCTCGAGCGCGGCCAGGCGCTCGCCGGCGGGGCTGATCCTGAGAGCGCCGGAGGTCATCGCTGTTCACGTTGGCGCGGTGGGCGCCCATTCGCGTCGGGATGACCCCGTCTTAGTGCAGCCTCTCATCCGACACTGCGTACGGGGTGCCCAGGAGGCTTTGCAGTGCAGCGTCCAGGCGCGGCCTCGGGGCGCGGCGGCGATGATAGCCTCGGGTCATGACCATCGGCGAGCGGATCGTCGGCGAGCTGGTCGCGCTCGCGCCGCTGCGCCCGGCGGACGCGTCCGCGTGGGCGCGCTGGCTGAGTGACCCCGAGACGACCCGCTACCTGTACGGCCGCCGCGGGCCGCCCGACACCGTCGCGACCATCCCCGAGCTGCGCTCATGGGGCCGCCAGGCGCTCGCCGACCCGCAGCTCGTCGCGTTCGGGCTCGAGGCCGCCGGCGACGGCGCGGTGATCGGGAACGCCCGCCTGCAGCTGTGGGCCTGGGGCCGGGCCCGGTTCTCGATCCTGAT
The DNA here is from genome assembly GCA_963825325.1 of uncultured Actinomycetes bacterium. Classification (GTDB taxonomy): domain Bacteria; phylum Actinomycetota; class Thermoleophilia; order Gaiellales; family JAICJC01; genus JAICJC01. Next base: position 851,716 of record CAWGSU010000004.1, on the reverse strand, counting down.
CGGCGAGGCGGCCCACCGCGGCTCCGGCCAAGGCACCGAGGCGACCGCGCTCGTGTGCCGCTACGCGTTCGAGCGGCTGGGCCTGCGCGAGATCGTGCTCGACGTCGACGCCCGCAACCTCGCCGCGGTGCGCGCCTACCTGCGCGTCGGCTTCCAGCCCGGGCGCGGCGACTCGATGCGGCTGCGGCCCGAAACGCTGATCTACACGACGGCCGGCGGCGCGGCGCGGCGCTCGATCGGCTCGTAGACCCGGGCCGACGGGCCGACGTACTCGGAGCTCGGACGGATCAGGCGGTTGTCCGCGTGCTGCTCGATCACGTGCGCCGCCCAGCCGACGACGCGGCTCATGGCGAAGATCGGCGTGAAGAGCCCGGTATCGATGCCGAGGTAGTGGTAGGTCGAGGCGGAGTAGAAGTCGACGTTCGGGTAGAGGCCCTTCTCGGCGACGACGGTGTGCTCGATCTGCTCGGACATCTCGTACCAGCGCGGGTCGCCGGACTCCTCGCCGAGCTGCTTGGAGAAGCGCTTGAGGATCACGGCCCGCGGGTCCCAGGTCTTGTACACCCGGTGGCCGAAGCCCATGATCCGCTCCTTGCGGTCGAGCCGCCTACGGATCTCGTCGTCGACTGAGGCACCGACCGGGATCGACTGCAGGAGCCGCATCACCTGCTCGTTCGCGCCGCCGTGCAGCGGCCCCTTGAGGGCGCCGATCGCGCCGGTGATGGCCGAGTGCATGTCCGACAGCGTCGAGGCGATCACGCGCGCCGTGAAGGTGGAGGCGTTCATCTCGTGGTCGGCGTGCAGGATCAGCGCCACGTCGAAGGTCTTCTCGGCCGCCGCGCTCACGGGCTCGCCGTTCAGCATGTGCAGGAAGTTGGCCGCATGGCTGAGCGACGGGTCGGGCGGGATCGGCTCGAGTTCGTTGCGACGCCGGTGGTAGCGGGCCACCATCGTCGGCATCTTCGCGATCAGGCGGGTGGCCTTGCGCACGTTGGCGTCGGGAGCGTTCGAGTCCTTGTCGGGATCGTCGAAGCTGTCCGACGACACGGCGGTGCGCAGCATCTCCATCGGCGCGGCGTGGGTGGCGAGCATGTCGACGACGCTGTCGGTCTCCTCCGACAGCGCACGGTGTGCGGCCAGATCGGCCGTGAACTCGTCCATCTCTTCGCGCAGCGGCAGACGCCCGTTCAGCGTGAGGAAGCACACCTCCTCGTACGAGGAGTGCTCGGCCAGATCGCCGACGTCGTAACCGCTGTAGATCAGGATGCCGTTGTGCCCGTCGATGGAGCAGAGACGGCTCCGAGCGACGACGACGCCTTCCAGTCCGCCCTTGTCGGCCATGGCGGGAATCCTACCCCGTGATCCCGGTGCCCAACCCCACCGGTTGCAAGGGGGTGTCCGGTACGCTTGCCCGAAACATCTGGGAGGACGAAACCCGCGTGAGCCACCGTGTCACACTCATCCCCGGCGACGGCACCGGCCCCGAGATCGCAGAGGCGACTCGGCGGGTGCTGGAGGCGACCGGGGTCGCATTCGACTGGGACGTGCAGGACGCCGGTGCCGACGTCATGGAGCGCAACGGCGGCAACCCCTTGCCCGACACCGTCATCGAATCGATCCGCCGCAACGGCACCGCGATCAAGGGCCCGATCACGACGCCGATCGGCAGCGGATTCCGGTCGGTCAACGTCGGCCTGCGCAAGTCGCTCGACCTCTACGCGCAGGTGCGGCCGTGCAAGTACTACCCCGGCGTGCGCACCCGCTACGCCGACGCCGGCGTCGACCTCGTGATCGTGCGCGAGAACACCGAGGACCTCTACGCGGGCATCGAGTTCGAGCGCGGCACCGACGGCGAGCGCGAGCTCGCGGCCACGATCGAGCGCCTGTCGGGCGCGCACATCAGCGCCGACTCCGGCATCTCGATCAAGCCGATCTCCGAAGCCGGCACGCGCCGGGTGGTGCAGTTCGCCTTCGACTACGCCCGCGCGAACGGCCGCCGCAAGGTCACCTCGGTGCACAAGGCGAACATCATGAAGCACACCGACGGCCTCTGGCTCGACGTCTCCCGGCAGGTGGCGGCCGAGAACTCCGACATCGAGTTCGACGACCGGATCGTGGACAACATGTGCATGCAGCTCGTGCAGAAGCCCGAGCTGTACGACGTCCTCGTGCTGCCCAACCTCTACGGCGACATCGTGTCCGACCTCGGGGCGGGGCTCGTCGGCGGCCTCGGCGTCGCTCCCGGCGGCAACTTCGGGGGCGCCGGCGCGGTGTTCGAGCCGACCCACGGATCGGCGCCCAAGTACACCGGGCAGAACAAGGTCAATCCGATCGCGATGATGCTCTCGGGCATGATGATGCTGCGCCACCTCGAGGAGCGCGACGCCGCAGACCGGCTCGAGGGCGCGATCGCGGCCGTCATCGCCGAGGGCCGGTCGGTCACCTACGACATGAAGCCGGCGCCGGACGACCCGGGTGCAGTGGGCACGTCGCAGGTCGCCGACGCGATCATCGAGCAGATGGGGGTGCGGGCATGAGCCGACCGAAGATCACCGTCGTCGGCGCCGGCAACGTCGGTGCGACCACCGCCCAGCGGCTGGCCGAGCGCGATTACGCCGACGTCGTCTTGGTCGACATCGTCGAGGGCCTGCCGCAGGGCAAGGCGCTCGACTTGAACCAGTGCGGCCCCGTCGTGGGCTACGAGCCGACGGTCGTCGGCACGAACGGCTACGACGAGACGGCCGGCTCGGACATCTGCGTCGTCACCTCCGGCCGCGCCCGCACGCCGGGGATGAGCCGCGACGACCTGCTGAAGACGAACCAGGCGATCGTCGCCGACGTGACCAGAAACCTGGTCGAGCGCTCTCCCGAGACCATCCTGATCGTCGTCACGAACCCGCTCGACGCCATGTGCCAGGTGGCCTTCAGCGAGGCCGGCTTCCCGCGCGAGCGCGTCATCGGCATGGCCGGCGTGCTCGACACGGCCCGGTTCCGCACGTTTCTCGCCTGGGAGCTCGGTGTCTCGGCGCGCGACGTGACCGGCTTCGTGCTCGGCGGCCACGGCGACCAGATGGTGCCCGTCGCCTCGTACACGAACGTCGCCGGGATCCCCGTGACCGAGCTGATCGCCCCCGGCCGGCTGGCCGAGATCGTCCAGCGCACCCGCGACGGCGGCGCCGAGGTGGTCAAGCTGCTCAAGTCGGGATCGGCCTACTACGCGCCGTCCGCCGCCGTGTCGGAGATGGTCGACTCGATTGTCCATGACCAGAAGCGCGTGCTTCCGTGCGCGGCATACCTGCAGGGCGAGTACGGCCTGAACGGGCTCTACATGGGCGTCCCTTGCCGGCTCGGCGCCTCCGGGCTCGAGGAGGTGCTCGAGATCACGCTGAACGCCGACGAGCGGGCGCAGCTCGCGCGGTCGGCCGACGCCGTGCGCGAGCTGATCGGCGTCATGGGGCTCTAGCGTGCGGGAACCCAGGGTTCCCCACCGAGCCCCCTCCTCCGGTGCGGCCGACCGCAGGTGGCGCTCGGCGAGACGCGGTCTCGCCTCCGCAACAGATCAGTGAGGCTTCCGTGACAGGCGCGGCGGCGGCCGGCGGCGGACAGGCCGAGCACACCGGCATGGGCGCCCGGCTCCGGCAGCTCGCCGGCCAGTCGTTCGTCTACGGCCTCGGCGGGATCGTGTCGAAGCTCGTCGGCATCTTCCTGCTGCCGATCTACACCAAGCCCCAGTACGTCAGCCAGGCCGGGTTCGGTCAGGTCGAGACGGTCATGGCGGCGAGCGCCCTGGCGTCGATCGTGTGCCAGTTCGGCCTGACGACGGCCATGTTCCGGTTCTGCTGGGACCACCGCGAGCCCGACGCGCGCAGGCGCACGATCCGCACGGCGTTCACCGCCGTGCTCGCGCTGTCGACGATCGCGGTCGTGGTCGGCCTGGTGGCGATCGACCCAATCTCGTCGAGCCTGCAGGTGACGCGCGAGCTGGCGCTGATCGGGCTCGGCGGCCTGTGGGTGAGCATCAACTACACGATCGTCACCGGCATCTACCGGATCGAGCAGCGGCCGGCCGCGTTCGTCGTCTATTCGCTGGTGAACATCGCCATCACGATCGTGCTCTCGATCACGCTCGTGATCCCGCTGCACATGGGCGCGGCGGGGATCATGCTCGGCAACTTCTCGGGCACGTACATCACCTACTTCCTGCTCCTGTGGGCGCGGCGCGACATGGTCGGCCTGCAGATCGTGTGGCCGCTGCTGCGCCAGATGCTGCACTTCTCGCTGCCGCTCATGCCCTCCGGAGTGGCGCTGTGGGCGCTCAACCTGGCCGACCGCGTGCAGGTGCAGCGGCTGACGCCGGGCACGCAGCTCGAGCGCAGCGCCCAGCTCGGCACCTACTCGGCCGCGAGCAAGATCGCGCTCGGGATCATGCTGATCGTGTCCGCGTTCCAGACCGCCTGGATCCCGTTCGCGAACCTGATCATCGACGACGGCGACGCCAAGCGCACCTACCGCGCCGTGTTGACGTACTGGTCGATGGTGATGGCCTGGGGTGTGGTGGCGATCACCGCGCTCTCGACCCCATACATCCACCTGGCGATGAACCCGCAGTGGTTCGGCGCCGTGCCGGTCGTGCCCCTGCTGATGTCGGGCTCGGTGCTCTACGGCGCCTACTACATCCTGAACATCGGGGTGAACCGCTCGAAGCGCACCAAGCTCACGCCGGTCGTCACCGGCACCGCCGCCGCCGTGAACATCGGCCTGAACTTCTGGATGATCCCCAAGTGGGGCATCCTCGGCGCGGGCTGGTCGACGGTGATCGGGTTCTCGGTGCTCGTCGTGCTCGGCTGGCGCAACGCCCAGCGCAGCTATCCGGTCTCCTACGACTTCAGCCGCGTGCTGCGGATCGTGGCGGTGGCCGCGATCTTCATGGCCGTCCTGGTCGAGGCGGTGCCTGCCATCGGCACCATCGGCATCACCGCCCGCGTCGCCCTCGTCGCCGCCTTCCCGCTCGCGCTCATGGCCGTGGGCGTCGTCACGCCCGGAGAGCGCACCAAGATTGTCGCGCTCGCGAAGCGGATCCGCTCGCCGCGGCGCGGGCGCAAAGCCGACCTCGAGCAGGAGCTCGAGGTCGAGCGCGAGTCCGAGGAGGCGCCGCTGTGACCGGCACGGAGCGGGTCGCGGACGCCGACCGCGAGCACACGGTGGTCGCGCTGCGCGAGCACGCCGTCGACGGCAGGCTCACGCTCGAGGAGCTCGCCGACCGGGTCGGCTCGGCGCTTGCCGCCGGGACACGGGCCGAGCTCGACGGCGCCCTCGCCGACCTGCCGGCGAAGCCCGCGTCGCCCGCCGAGGCGGACGACCAGCGGGTGCTGGCGGTGTTCGGCGACGTGAGCCGCAGCGGCCGCTGGCGGCTGGGACGGCGGGTGCGGGCGCTCGGCCTGTTCGGCGGCGTGCGCCTCGACCTGCGCCAGGCCGAGGTGACCGCGGACGAGATCTGGGTCGCGGTGGACGCCGTGTGCGGTGCGGTCGAGGTGATCGTGCCGCACGGCGTCTCGCTCGACATCGCCGGCCTGGCGATGTTCGGCGCCCAGCACGCGGACGCGGGCGAGGAGCGGCCGCCCCGCGGCGCGCCCACCGTGCACCTGAAGGCGCGCGTGGCCTTCGGCAGCCTCACCGTCCGCCGCGGGTAGCCCTCGGCTCAGTCGTGGCTGCGCTGGCGCTGCTCGCGGCTGAGCGCCCGCCACCGTTTGCGCTCGTCCGCGCGGGCGCGGGCGTCGTGGCGGATCTCGAGGTAGCGCAGCTCGCGCTGCAGGTGGCGGAAGCTCTCGAGCCGCACGGGGTCGAGGGTGCCGGCCGCGATCGCCGCCTGCACGGCACAGCCCGGCTCGGTGCGGTGAGCGCAGTCGCCGAACCGGCACTGGCCGGCGAGCTCCTCGACGTCCTCGAACGCCTGCTCCAGCCCGCCCTCGGCCTCCCACAGCGTGAGCTCGCGCATCCCGGGCGTGTCGATCAGGCAGCCGCCGCTCGCGAGCATGACGAGCTCGCGGTGGGTGGTCGTGTGGCGGCCGCGGCCGTCGGGCCGAAGCGCCCCGGTCGCCAGGCGCTCGGATCCGGCCAGCCGGTTCACGAGCGTCGACTTGCCGACGCCGGAGGAGCCCACGAGCGTCGCGGTGCGCCCGCCGGTCAGATGCGCCACGAGCTCGTCCATGCCGTCGCCGGTCACCGCCGAGACGACATGGGCCGGCACCCCGAACGTGACGCCTCCGAGCTCGGCGACGGCCGCGTCGATGCTCGTGCAGAGGTCGGACTTGGTGAGGACGACGACAGGCTCGGCGCCGCTCTCCCACGCGAGCGTCAGGTAGCGCTCCAGCCGGCGTGCGTTCAGGTCGTCGACGAGCGACGTGACCACGAACACGATGTCGACGTTCGCGGCGACGACCTGCTCGACCGACTCGAACCCCGCCGCCTTGCGGACGAACGCGGTCCGCCGCGGCAGGACGGCGGCGACCGTCGCCCGCTCGGCCTGGGGATGGCGCTCGAACGCGACCCAGTCGCCGACGGCGGGCAGCTCGGCGACCGAGCCGGCCCGATGGCGCATGCGGCCGGGCACGTCGGCCCAGATCTCTTCGCTCTCGGTGCGCAGGACAAGCGCACCGCGGTGCTCGGCGGTGACCCGGGCGGGATGCAGGCCCGAATCGGCGTACGGCTGGAAGGCGTCGGCAAGCGCCGGGCTCCAGCCGAGGTGTGCAAGGCTCACTGGGAGGGTCTCCTCGGGAGTGGTGGACGAACGCGTGTGGGCGCCGTCGTCGACCCGGGGAACATCAGACCCGCGGCGAGGCGGGACGAGCGGTCAGGCGCGGCGCGTGGAGGCCGATCGGATCTCTTTGCTCATCGTCTGCCTCCTTCGGTCGCGGGCTCGTACCGACTCAGGGTAGCCACGCCCCTTACGCCCGTCAACTCCCGCCGGATCACATGTACCCGAGCTCGCGCAGCCGCTCGGCGATCTCCTCGTCCTCGTCGGCGGGCATCGCCACGGCCTCGGCGCGCTCGGAGGCGAGCTCGCGCAGGGTCTCGCGCAGGCGCTCGGCGAGCTCCGGCTCGGCCAGGCACAGGTTGCGCCGCTCGCCCGGATCGGCCTCGAGGTCGTAGAGGGCGTCGGTCACGCGCTCGTCGTCGAACGACGTGATCAGCTTGTGGCGGCCGTCGCGCACGGCCTGCTGGCGGATGGCCGGGATCGACGGCGCCACGGCGATCTCCATCATCACCGGGTGCGCCGGCGGCTCGCCCCCGCCCCGCAGCGACTCCGCCAACGTCACGCCCTGCCAGCCGGCGGCGGGGTGCTGCGCACCTGCCAGATCGATCAGCGTCGGCGCGAGGTCGGTGTGGCTCACGGGCGTGTGCCGCGCACCCCGGGCGATGCCCGGCCCGGCGACGACGAGCGGCACGCGCACCAGCGGCTCGAGCAGCGTCTGGCCGTGGTTCCAGAAGTAGCGCGGCGCCCAGCGCAGCGCCCGCTTGGAGTGGCTGCGCACGCCGTGCTCCACGGTCGCCTGCGACCAGCGCGCGATCGGCAGGCGCTGGTTGATGCGCCGCCAGGCGGCCTGCTCGCGCAGGTTGTGCGGCTCGAACACCACGTTCTCGCCGTGGTCGCCGGTGAGCACGACCACCGTGTCCGGGCCGGCCGCCTCGACGGCGCTCCCGATCCAGGCGTCCATGCCGGCGATCGCGCGCTCGTAGGCGTTGCGGCCGTGGCGGCGATCCTCGAACTGCGCCGGATAGCTGCGCGGGGTGTGCGCGTCCCACAGGTGCACGAGGGCGAAGAACGGCCGGTCGGCGGCGGCCAGCTGCGCCAGCTGCTCGATGCTCTCGGGGCCCCACGGCGAGTGCACCGACCGGCGGGGGACGTCGCGGTAGTCGGCGTCGGCGAAGCCGCGGAAGGTGCCGACCGTATCGAGCAGCGGGCCCGTGGCCGAGCACCACGTCGCATAGCCGGCCTGGGCGAGCTCCTCGGCGACGGTGGGGATGGCGTCGCTCAGCTGCGTCCCGCGCAGCCCGCGCACGCCATGGGCGCCGGGATAGCGGCCGGTGAGGATGGCTGTGACCGCCGGCGTCGTCGTCGGGCAAGTCGAGTAGCAGTCGGTGAACCGCGCGCCGCCTGCGGCCAGGCCGCTCATGCGCGGCCAGGCGCCGCGGCCGCGCGCGAGCATGTCCGCGCGCAGGCAGTCGACCACGATCAGGAGCAGGTTCGCCACGGCTGCTGAGTGTAGTGAACGCCTACTTCGGGTCGAGGAGCCAGCCGTCGCCGTCCCAGTGCTCCGGAACGAGCACGACCCGAAAGCCGTCCGGGTCGAGGATCGTGACGCCGTGCCTGTCCCAATACGGATTCGCGGCCGCGACCGGCCGCGCACCGGCGCGGCTGAGGACATCGTCGACAGCCTCGGTGGTGCCCAGGTAGAGGACGAGCAACGTCTCGGCGTGCGCCTGCGGCGCATCGCGGCCGCCGCCACTCGTGAACTCGAGGTGCGCCCCCGTTCCGGGCAGCGCCAGGAACGCGCCGTCGTACCCGTCGTGGCCGGCGAACGATCCGGCCAGCGGCAGGCCCAGGCCATCCCGGTAGAACGCGACGATCTCGGTGAGCCGCTCGGTGTGTCTGGCGAACCGCACCTGCATGGCGGGTGTGCTCTCAGGCATCGCGGACGCGCAGCGCGAGCAGCGAGAGCATCTCGTGGCAGACGGTCGCGGCCAGCCAGGCGGTGATCCCGGCCGGGTCGTAGGCCGGCGCCACCTCGACGCAGTCAAACGCGCGGAAGTCGATCCCGCGCAGCGCGCGCAGGTAGGCGAGCGCCTGGCTGCTCGTAGGGCCGCCGACCTCCGGCGTGCCCGTCCCCGGCGCGAACGCCGGGTCGACGAAGTCGATGTCGAACGAGAGGAAGGCCGGCCGGTCGCCGACCCGCGCCCGCACGCGGTCGCCGTACTCGTCCGGCGTCATCCCTTCGAGCTGCGCCCACGGGATCGCCTCGTAGCCGAGCCGGCCGGGCTCGGCCTCGTCGTCGGCGCCGTAGAGCGTGCCGCGCATGCCCGCCTGCACCGATGCCGCCGGGTCGACCACCCCCTCCTCGGCGGCGCGGCGAAAGACGGTGCCGTGGAAGTAGCGGGCGCCGTAGTAGGCGTCCCACACGTCGGCGTGCGCGTCCAGGTGCACGAGCGCGAGCGGCCCGTGGGCCGCGGCGGCCGCACGCAGCTCGGCGAGCACGATCGAGTGGTCGCCGCCAATGCAGAGCGGCGTCACCCCGGCCGCGTGGACGGGCTCGAGGAACGCCTGGATGCGCCGCAGCGTCTCCTCGTGGTAGCCCGGGACGGTGGGCGCATCGCCGTGGTCGATCATCGACAAGTGGCTCGTCACGTCGACGTCCTGACCGGGGTTGTACGGGCGCAGGAGCACCGACGCCGAGCGGATGCCTTCGGGCCCGAAGCGGGCACCGGAGCGAAACGAGACGGCGTCGTCGGTGGGCACGCCGATCACCGCCACGTCGACGTCCTCGAGCGACTCGCGCAGCGGCAGCCGCATGAAGGTGCGCGGCCCGCTGAAACGGGGCGTCTGGCTCGAGTCGGCAGGGCCGTACCGCACGAGGGGATGCTATAGGGTCGCCCCATGGATCTGGAGCTCCAGGGCACGGCGGCGGTCGTCGGCGGGGCGTCCTCGGGCATCGGGCTCGCCGTCGCCCGCGCGCTTGCAGCTGAGGGCTGCGCGGTCACCGCCGTCGCCCGCGGCCAGGAGCGGCTCGAGCAGGCTGCGGCCGCGATTGGCCCGGGCACGCTGGCGGTGGCCGGCGACGTGCGCGACCCGGAGCTTCTGCGCCGTGTGGTCGACGAGACGGTCGCCGCGCGCGGCCGGCTCGACATCGTCGTCAACAACGCGGGCGGCCCGCCGCCGGGCACCTTCGACAGCACGCCCGACGAGGCATGGGCCGCGGCGTTCGAGCTCTCGCTGAACGCCGCGGTGCGCCTGACCCGGCTCGCGCTTCCGCACCTGCGCGCGAGCGGCCGCGGGCGGATCGTCAACATCGCGTCGTGGTCCGTGCGCGAGCCGATCCCCAACCTGATGCTCTCGAACGCCATCCGGCCGGGCGTCGTCGGCTGGGCGAAGACGCTGGCCCACGAGCTCGGCCCCGAGGGGATCACCGTGAACACGATCGCACCGGGCAAGATCGACACCGACCGCGTGCGCGAGATCTGGGCCCAGTTCCCCGACCCGGCCGCCGTCGAACGCTCGGACATCGCCGCTGTGCCGGCGCGCCGGCTGGGCCGGCCCGACGAGATCGGCGCTGCGGTGGCGTTCCTGTGCTCGGCCCGGGCGGCGTACATCTCGGGCACGGTGCTGCCCGTCGACGGCGGCCTCCTGCGGGGCGTGTGGTAGCCCGGCCCGGGCCGATCACACCTCTTGTTTAACGCGGCCGCCTACAGTTTCTGAGTGGACACGTGCTATCGCCATCCCGACCGCGAGACCGGCCTGCACTGCTCGAACTGCGGCCGGCCGATCTGCGCTGAGTGCATGACGCACGCCGCGGTCGGCATCCGCTGCCCCGAGTGCGCGGGCCAGCGCACGGCGGTGCAGCGGGCGGGCTTCACGCTGCCGCGGATGCCGTACGTGACCTACGCGCTGATCGCCGCCAACGTGATCGTGTTCGCGCTCACCAACAGCATCGGCGTGGCCGGCGGCCTGTTCTCGGCCAGCACCCTGAACGCGCGCGGCGAACGCCTCGTCCTCTTCGGCCCCTCGGTGGCAAACGGCCAGGACTACCGCCTGCTGACCGCCGCCTTCATCCACTACGGGATCTTCCACATCGCCGTCAACATGTACGCCCTCTTCCTGCTCGGCGGCGCGTTCGAGCGCTACGCCGGCCATGTGCGGTTCGCGATCGTCTACTTCACGGCCGCCCTGACCGGCAGCTTCGGCGCGCTCCTGGTCACGCCCCATGCGGCCACCGCAGGCGCATCCGGGGCCATCTTCGGCGTCATGGGCGCGCTCTTCGTGCTCGAGCGCCAGCGCGGGATGGCGCTGCTCCAGAGTCCGATCGGCGGCCTGATCCTGATCAACCTCCTGATCACGTTCGGCATCCCCGGGATTTCGATCGGCGGTCACATCGGCGGCCTGATCGGCGGCGCGCTGGTCGGCTTCGCCCTGTCGGGCTACGGCCGCAGCCACATGGCCTACGGCCGGCTGGGCGTGCTCTCGGTGATGGGCATCGTCGTGATCGCCGCAGCGGCGGTGGCGGGGTCGCTCGCGGTCGCCGGATGAGGGTGCTCGGATGGCTCCGCAGGTCGTGGCCGGCGATCCTCGCCGTGGTGGTGCTCATCGTCGCCGGGACGCTCGTGTGGGCGTGGCGCACGCCCTCGGGCTACTTCATCCTCTGGCCTGACAAGGCCCACCCCGCAGCCATGTACCTGCACGTGCCCGGCGGCAAGCCGCCGGCAGCGGGGACGGGGTTCTACTTCGTCGACGTCCACGAGCTCGAGGCGAACAAGCTCGAGGAGCTCTGGGGCCGGTACCTGGTGCACGGCGCGAGCCTGATCCCCGTGAGCGAGGTCGTGCTCCCGGGCGAGTCCGAGAAGCAGCGCGTCCACGAGGACTTCCAGGCGATGGACACCTCCCAGGTCGTCGCCCAGGCGGTGGCCGAGCGCGCCCTGGGCAAGAACGTGACGATCCGCCATCTGGGCGCGCTCGTCGAGGCGGTCACGCCGGGCCTGCCCGCCGACCGGGCCGGGATCGTCGCCGGCGACGTGATCACCGCCGTCGACGGCCACCCGGTGCGCTCGGCGTCAGACCTCGTGCGCCTGACCTCCGGGCTGCATCCGGGCGACGTCGCCGGCTACACCTTCGGCAGCGCCGGCACGAAGCAGCTGCGGACGGTCGCGGGCGGCAAGGGCAAGCACCACGCGATCATCGGCGTGGCCGTCGGCGACAACGTCCGCATCGGCCACATCCCCGTGCGCGTGCACTACACGATCAGCGGCATCGGCGGACCATCGGCCGGGCTCGCGTTCGCGCTCGAGATCTACGACAGCCTCAGCGGCCGCCACCTGCTCGACGGCCACCGCATCGCCGCCACCGGCGAGCTCGATCCGCTCGGCGACGTCATCGAGATCGGCGGCGCGAAGCAGAAGGCGCTGGGTGCCATCGAGGCCGGCGCCGACACGTTCATCGTGCCCGGGCCGAACGTCGCCGCCGCCCGCAAGGCGGCGGCCGGCAAGCTGCGGGTGATCGGCGTGAACACGTTCGCGCAGGCGCTGCGGGCGATCCGCAGACTCGCCCCGCACACGTCCGGCTGAACGTCCCGGCGTCGTTTCGCGCAGTTAGCGGGGTCGGCGTTCCGATGATGGTGGAGCCGCGGGGGCGGGTTCCCTAGACTGCCGCACTGCACCGCGACCCGACGAGGAGGAACGTGGCTCCACCCGCGCGCCGACCGACCTGCGACGACTGCTACTTCCGCAAGACCGAGCTGTGCGCGCTGCGCCTGCCCCGGCCCTGCCCGACGTTCCGGCCGATGCAGAGGGGGCGCATGGTGCCGCCGCGTCAGCCCCGCCTCGTCGAGGCCGCTCAGGCGGCCATCGCGTGAGGATGTAACCGGTCAGCCTGATCGGGCCGGCCGGAGCCGGCCCGGGCTGGGCGCGATCGTCATGGCCGCCGCGGTGGCGGCGGCCACCCCGGGGCAATCCCGGAGTGAGACCCGCGATCGCGCCCCGCCTGCGGCTGCCACTCGCTCCTCCTCCGAGCAACAAGCAGTGTGCCGGAATTCCAAGAAAATGTCAACCCGGGCGTGCTGCCGGGTCAGGCGACGGCAACGGTGCGCCGCGACGCGAGCACCTGGGCAAGCCGGCCGATGCCCTCGCCGATCTGATCGGTCGCGCATGCGCTGAAGGCGAGTCGCAGCGAGCTGCGGCCGGCGTCGGTGGCAAAGAAGTCGGCGCCGCGCACGTAGGGGACGCCCTGCTCGACCGCGGCGGCGAGCGCCTCGCTGGTGTCGATGCCGTCGGGCACGTCGACCCAGAAGAAGTAGCCACCGCGCGGCGTCGTCCAGCGCGAGCCCTCGGGGAATTGCTCGGTCAGCGCCGCCTGCATCGCGTCGCGACGGGCGCGCAGGCCCGCCGTCGCGCGGGCGACGTTGGGCTCGAACCGGCCCGCGTCGCAGTATGCCCAGACGACCGCCTCGGCCAGCGTGTTCGGGCCGATGTAGGTGTTCTCCGACATCACCGCGAGCGGCTTTGTGAGCGCCTCGGGCAGCACCACGTAGCCGGTGCGCACGCCCGGTGCGATCGTCTTCGTGAACGACGAGCAGTAGATGACGCGCTCGCCGCCGTCGAGGTCGTGCAGCGTCGGCACCGGGTCGCCCTCGAAGCGCAGCAGGCCGTAGGGGTCGTCCTCGACCAGGATCAGGTCGTGCTCGCGCGCCAGCTCGAGCAGGGCCTTGCGACGCTCGATCGAGGCGCACGCGCCGGAGGGGTTCTGGTAGGTCGGGATGACGTAGACGAGCCGCGGCCGCAGCCCGCTCGCAAGCAGCTCGGCCAGACGGTCGACGTCGATGCCCTCGGCATCGAGCGGCACCGCCCGGAGGTCGGCGCCGGCGCCGCGCAGGATCTTGAGCGTGCGGTCATACGTCGGCGCCTCGACGACCGCCGCGCCGCCCTCGGCGAAGAAGTGCTGGGCGAGGAAGCCGAGCGCCTGCAGCGAGCCGTTCGTGATCAGCACGCGGCCGGCATCGACGCCGTGGCGGGCGCCGATCCACTCGCGCAGCGGCCTGTAGCCGCCGGGTGCGTACGAGAGGGCGGCGATGGGGTCGGCGTCGAGCGCGCGCGCCGTGGCGGCGCGCATATCGTCGACCGGGATCAGGTCTGCGGCGGGGACGCCGCGGGTGAACGGGATCGAGGCGGCGGGCATGGATCCAGCCTATCGGATGCCGCCGCCGGCGCCCGCAGGTTCGCGGTCAGCCGAGCGCCGCGAAGGCGGCCGCGGCGATCTGCGCGGCCTCGGTCGGACTGCGGCCCACGCGCACTCCGTGCGCCTCGAGCGCGTCCTTCTTGGCCTGGGCGGTGCCCGACGAGCCCGAGATGATTGCACCCGCGTGGCCCATCGTCTTGCCAGGCGGCGCCTGGAACCCGGCGATGTAGGCCACCACCGGCGTGCGCATGTGCTCGCCGATGAAGGCCGCCGCCTTCTCCTCCTCATCGCCGCCGATCTCGCCGACCATCACCACAAGGTCCGTGGCGGGATCAGCCTCGAAGCGCTCGAGGACGTCGATGAACCCCAGGCCGACGATCGGGTCGCCGCCGATGCCCACGATGGTCGAGTTGCCGAGTCCCGCGTCGGCGAGCTCCTTGCCGATCTGGTACGTCAGCGTGCCCGAGCGCGAGACGAGGCCGATGCGCCCGGGGTTGAACACCTGCGCCGGGATGATGCCGACGTTCGCGATGCCGGGCGAGAGCGCGCCCGGGCAGTTCGGCCCGAGCAGCGTGGCGCCGCGGGCGCGGACGTAGCCGTACAGGCGCAGCATGTCGTGCGCGGGGATGCCCTCGGTGATGCACACGACCGTCGCGACGCCCGCGTCGACGGCCTCGTAGATCGCGTCGGCGGCAAACCGCGGCGGCACGAACACCATCGCCGTGTTCGCGTCGCGCTCGGCGACGGCGTCGGCGACCGTGTCGAAGACCGGGATCCCGTCGACCTCCTGGCCCGACTTTCCCGGCGTCACGCCGGCCACGACCGCGGTGCCGTAGTCGCGGTTGCGGGTGGCGTGGAAGCTGCCCTCGCGGCCGGTGATGCCCTGGACGACGAGGCGGGTGTCGGCGCCGACGATGATCGCCATCAGGCACCCGCTCCCGCGAGCGCGACCACGCGCTCGGCCGCGCCGAGCATCGTCGCCTCGACGTGCAGATTCGGCGGCGCGGCGTCGGCCAGGATGCGCCGGCCCTCGACGTCGTTCGTGCCGTCGAGGCGCACGACGATCGGCACGCGCACGTCGAGTTGCTCCAGGGCGGTGAGGACGCCGCGGGCGACCTCGTCGCAGCGGGTGATGCCGCCGAACACGTTGAAGAGCACCGCCCGCACCTTCGTGTCGGACAGGAGCACCTCCATGGCGGTGACGATCTCGTCGGCCTGAGCGCCGCCGCCGACGTCGAGGAAGTTCGCCGGGGTACCGCCGGCGCCCGCGACGACGTCGAGGGTCGACATGACGAGGCCCGCGCCGTTGCCGAGGATGCCGACCGTGCCGTCGAGCTTGACGTAGGTGACGCCGCGCTCGCGCGCCATCCGCTCCTGCCGGTCGAGCGCGTCCAGGTCGCGCATCGCCGCGATGTCGGGATGCCTGAGAGCGGCGGCGTTGTCGTCGACGGTGTACTTCGAGTCGAGCGCCCGCAGCTCGCCCTCCGGCGTGACGATCAGCGGATTGATCTCGAGGAGCATCGCGTCGGTCTCGACGAAGGCGCGGTATGCGCGCGACATGATGTCGGACGCCTGCCGGATCTCGGCGGCGGGGATGCGCGCCCCGTAGCAGAGCCGGCGGGCGTGGAACGGCTGGAATCCGACCAGCGGGTCGACGTGCAGGCGGGCGATCAGCTCCGGCGTCTCCTCGGCGACCTGCTCGATCTCGATCCCGCCCGCCGTCGTCAGCATCAGCAGCGGCCGCTTCGCACCGCGGTCGAACGTGATCGAGAAGTAGTACTCGCGCTCGATGTCCGAGGCGCGCTCGATCCACACGCGCCGGACGATGTGCCCGCGGATGTCCATCCCCAGGATGTCGCGGGCGAAGCCCTCGGCCGCGGCGGGGTCGGCCGCGTACTTGATGCCACCGGCCTTGCCGCGCCCGCCGACGAGCACCTGCGCCTTCACCATCACGGGCGCGTCGAGCCGCTCGGCCGCCGCGCGCGCCTCCTCGGGCGTTGCGGCAATCTGGCCGTCGGACACGGGGATCCCGAACCGGCTGAAGAGCTCCTTGCCCTGATACTCGTACAGGTCCATCGGGGGCGAGAGTCTACTCGCGCACGGAGGCGCTCACCGCCACCATGCAGACGGGATTACCAGTTCTTGTCAGCTTTGCATGTTTACGAATCGCTAACAACAATCCAACGATTCCCGAACAATTTCGGTCAAGAATCGTCATCGGACGCTGCGACCGAACGTGCCCACACTTCGCAGCTACCTGCCTCCTCCGACGACCCGTCCGCGGGTCGTCGGGCTTTAAGGAGTCAGAAGCCCGCGAATCGGCTGTGCGACCGCATCGGAGAGGGTAGCCGACGCCTCGGCGGGCACTCGGGCGGGGCGGACACGGTTGTCAACGCGGCCCGCTACGCGGGCGTGAAGCCGGCATCGCGCACGACCGCGCGGATCGCCTCGAGGTCGGTGCGGCCGCCGTCGTAGGTGACCTCGACCTCCTCGGCCACGAAATCGGCCTGCGCACGGCTCACACCCGGAACCGCCGCCACGGCTCGGCTCACCGTCCGCTCGCAGCCCGCGCAGTGCATCCCGCGCACCGGCACAACGGCCGTCTGCGCCGAAACGGTCACGGCGGCGAGTAGCCGGGGTTGTACTGCTTCGCCAGATTGACGCCCGCAACGCTTGCGACGTAGGCGGCGACATCGTCGGCTTCGGAGCCCTTGAGCAGGTGGCGCGGCATCGGCGGGTCGGCCAGGTCGATCTGCTGGCGCACCAGTGCCTCGAAGGACGAGTCCTTCATGCCGATGACGCGGTCGCCGGCGTAGGCGGAGTCGAGGTTCGGGCCGATCGTCCCGGTCGTGCCGGCATCGGCAAGCGTGTGGCACGACCCACATGTGCTGATGAAGAGCTTCTTGCCGTTGGCGACGTCGACCGTGGCCGCGCTGGGGACGCCCGTGCCGCCGCAGCCCGCAAGCGCCACGGCCCCGAGGGCGGTCACCATGATGCTGCGCAGGGCTCCCGGGCGGGTCATCGCGGGAGACATTAGCAAGCGGGGATCACGGCGGAGGGGGCAACGCGCCCCGCCAGGTCAGGGCCTGCGCGGCGTGCGCAGCGGCATGCGCGAGGGTGCGATCGAGCGTCCACCCGGAGGCGAGGCCGAACAGCACCCCCGCGACGAACGTGTCGCCCGCGCCGTAGGTGTCGACGACCCGGCCGGGGACGGGCGCAGCCTCGTAGCCGGTGCCGCCCCCGGCACCATCGGTGACGATGACATGCCCGGGACGCTCGGCCAGCCGCGCCAGGTCGAACTGCTCGCCGCGATCGCGCGCGCTGCCGACGAGGGCGTCCGCGCGCACGCCGCTTGCCACCAGCGCCTCGAACCGGCGCGCGGTGATGACAAGCACGCGCGCCCGCCGGGCCAGGCGCAGCGTGGCCGGGTCATAGCCCGTGAAGTAGCAGCCGTCCATCCCGGCCAGCTCGTCCCACGGCAGGGGATCGCCGGCAACCGGCGCGTCGTTCTCACCCACCACATAGAGCGTGCGCTCACCGTCGGGGTCGACGAGCGCGAGCACCTCGGTCTGCGGCCGGTCGCGGACGACGTCCTGCAGGCGCACGCCGTGGCGCTCGAGCGGCGCCCGCGCCCGCTCGTCGCTGCCCAGAGAGGTGTAGAAGGTGACCTGCGCGCCCATCCGCTGCAGCGCGACCGCCGTGACCGCGCCGCCACCGCCCGGCTGCGACAGCGGGTCGGTGAGGTGGACGATCTCGCCCGGCCCGGGGAAGAACGGCGCATTCGCGAAGGTGACCCACTCGATATGGCCGATCACCGCCAGGCGCAGCATGGGCGCATGGTAGGCGGGGACAGTCCCCGCCTGGGGACTGTCCCCGGGTCCCCGGTCAGGGCACGTAGACGAGCTTGCCCTGCACCTTCAGGTCCTCCATCAGCTGCTGGGCCTTGCCGACCTCGCTCAGGGGGAAGACGTGATCGATGACCGGCTTGATGTGGCCCGCCTCGACCGCCCGCAGGGCGGCGGCGAGCTCGGGCTTGCTGGCCAGGTGCGAGCCGAGCAGATTCTGCTGCTTGTTCCACAGGAAGCGCAGGTCGGTGACCGCTTCGAAGCCGGTCGAGGCGCCGCAGACGACGAGCCGCCCGCCCCAGCGCATCGCGGCGACCGACGTCGGCCACGTGTCCTGCCCGGAGTGCTCGAACACCACGTCCACGCCGACCTTCTTCGTGATCTCGCGCACCCGCGCGGCGACGTCCTCGGAGCTGCGGTCGATCACGCTCTCGGCGCCGAGCTCGTGCGCCTTTGCCACCTTGGCGGCGCCGCCGACGACCGGGACCGGAATCGCCCCGAAAAGCCGGCAGATCTGGATCGCCATCACGCCCAGGCCGCCGACGCCACCCCAGATGAGGACGTGCTCGCCGGCCTGGATGCGCGCCCGCGAGACGAGCATCCGCCACGCCGTCTCGAGCACGAGCGGCATCGACGCGGCCTCCTCGAAGGTGAGGTTCGCCGGCTTTGGCAGCACGTTCACCGCCGGCATCGTCACGAGCTCGGAGTGGCCGCCGTCGTTCGGCCCCGTCTGGAACCCCCAGATCAGGAACTGGCGGCAGAAGAACTCCTGCCCGGACGTGCACATCTCGCACGTCCGGCAGGAGATGCCCGGGTGCACGACGACCTCGTCGCCCACCTTCACCGTGGACGAGCCGAACCCGGTGCCGCCCACGTCGGAGCCGACGGCGCGCACGACGCCCGCGGCGTCCGACCCGGCGACGTGCGGGAAGACCACCTTCATCCCCGGCATGCCGCGCCGCGCCCAGATGTCGTTGAAGTTGGCTCCCGCCGCCTTCACCTCGATCAGGACCTCGAACGGCTTCGGCTCCGGATCGGCGATGTCCGTGTAGCGCAGGACGTCCGGCCCGCCGTGCTCCTCGAAGACGACAGCCTTCATCCGGCGAGCGCCTTGCCCATGTAGTCGAAGTTGTCGATGTACCGGCGCACGTCGTCCTCGGAGTGCTGCACCGAGAGCGTCCAGTTCTCGGACTTGCCCCACGGCGCCATGAACACGCCCCGGTTTAGCTGCACGAGCCAGTTGACGTAGCCGAGCTCGTCCGACACCTCGAGGTACTCGCGGTAGTTGCGCACACGCTCGGCGCGGTAGGTGACCGCTCCGCGGGCCGACTTCACCGTGGTGTAGCCGGCGATGCCGCTGCGCTCCATGACCGCATCGCACCCGGTCTGCAGGATCTCGGCCAGCCGGTCGAACTCGGTGTATGCGTCGTGGGTGAGGATCTCGGTCAGCGTGGCCCGCATCGCGGCCATCGTGAGCGGGTTGCCGTTGAACGTGCCGACCTGGTCGATCTTGCCCGAGGCGATCCAGTCCATCACCGCGTCCGAGCCGCCGATCGCGCCGCACGGCAGGCCGCCGCCGACCGACTTGGCCAGGCACAGCAGGTCGGGGGTGACGCCGAAGCGCTCGACGGCGCCGCCGTAGGCGATGGTCGCGCCCGTCTTCACCTCGTCGAACGTGAGCAGCCCGCCCGCGGCGTGCAGCCGCTCCTTGACGCCCGCCAGGTACCCGTCCTCGGGCAGGACGAAGCCCGCGTTCATCATCGCCGGCTCGACGATCATGCCGGCCACGCGGCCCTTGTACCGGGCAAGCGCGTGGTCGAGCGCGTCGAGGTCGTTGAAGGACACGACGCGCGTGAGCTCGGTGACCTCGGTCGGGATCCCGAGCGTCTGCGGCACCGACACCGGATCGTCGTACGGGCCGATCTTGTCCGCGGGCGGCGCGACGGACACCATCACCGAGTCGCCGTGGCCGTGGTAGGAGCCCTCGATCTTGAGCAGGATGTCGCGGCCGGTGATCGCCCGCATCAGACGGACGGCGTCCATCGTGGCCTCGGTGCCCGAGTTGCAGAAGCGCCACAGCGGCAGGCCGAAGCGCTGCTGCAGGTGCTCACCGCAGACGACAGCGTCCTCGGTCGGCTGGGCGAAGTGCGACCCGCGCGCGATCCGGCCGGAGACCGCGTCGATGATCTTCGGATGGGCGTGGCCGACGGCGACCGCGCCGTAGCCGTTGTGGAAGTCGACGTAGTCATTGCCGTCGACGTCGGTGACGTGCGAGCCCTGACCGTCGGCCAGGTAGATCGGGTGCGGGTCGGTCGCCTGCCAGCTCGACGCGACGCCGCCCGCGAGCGACTTGCGCGCCCGCTCGGTCATCGCCCGCGAGCCGGGATGCCGCGTGTTGAACTCGGCCTCCTCGGTCTCGATCAGCTTCGCGAGCTTGGTGGGATCGATGGTCTTCTGTGCAACGCTCATGCCTTCACTCCTCCCAGTACCTCGCCGTAGCGGCTGTCCCGCCAGGCGAGTGCGGCCTTGAGGCCTTGTGACTTGACGATATCCATGAACTCCCGCTGCTCGGGGGTGTCCGCGGCGTTCAGCATCGCGGAAAGGTCGAGGTTCGTGCCGACGGCCTGGCGCAGGCCCATCGACTCGTACGCGCGCACAAGCGCGATCTTGGTCAGGCGCAGCACCGGCAGCGGCGTCGGCGCGATCTTGATGACAAGGCCCTCCACCTCGGACTCGATCGCATCGTCTGCGACGACGCGGTTCACCATCCCGGCCTGCAGCGCCGCGGCGGCGTCGATCACGTCGCCGGTGAACAGCAGCTCGTTGGTCTTCTTCTGGCCGAGCACGTACGGCATCAGCAGCGTCACCGGGCCCGAACCGTACCGGATCTCGGGCTCGCCGAAGCTCGCGCCCTCGCCCGCGACGATCATGTCGCAGGCCATCGCGAGCTCGCAGCCGCCGGCCAGGCAGTAGCCGCGGACAGCCGCGATCGTCGGCTTCTCGAGCGCCCATACGCGCATCGTCGCGTCGATGTCGGCGGCGAGCACCTCGTGCCACTCGTGGGCCGGGATGTCGGCGTGGGCGGCCTCGGCGGAGAGGTCGTAGCCGGCCGAGAACGCCCGGCCCGCGCCGGTCAGCACGACCACCTTGACCTCGTCGTCAGCCTCCGCGCGATCGATCGCGGCGTGCAGCCCGTCGAGCACGTCCTTGTTGATCGCGTTCAGCTTCTCGGGCCGGTTGAGGGTGATCCAGGCGGCGGGGCCGCGGACCTCGTAGAGAACCGCTTCGGTCATACACGCTCCTTCAGGACGATGAGGCAGTCGAGCGCGACGGCGCGCTCGCCGGAGACGAGCAGGGGGTTGATGTCGATCTCGAGCGCCTCGGGGTGCTCCGCCATGAGGTGCGACACGCACACGATCGCGTCGATCAGCGCCTGCGGCGGCTCGCCGCCGAGCAGGCGCACCAGGGCGGGGACGGCGGCGACGAGACGGCGCGCGCCGGCGTCGTCGAGCGGTGCGAGCGCCGCCGCGACGAGGTCGAGCTGCTCGGCCAGGCTGCCGCCGATGCCGACCACGATGGTGGCGCCGTAATGCTCGTCGCGCACGGCGCCGACCAGCACCTCGACGCCGCCCGAGGCCTGCTCGGCGATCACGACCCGCCCGCCCATGCGCTCGGCGGCCGAGCGCACCGACGCCGCGTCGGCCAGATGCAGCGCGACGCCGCCGACGCGGGCCTTGTGCGCGACGTTGTCGATCTTGCAGACGACCGGATAGCCGATCCGCTCGGCCGCGGCAACCGCCTCGTCGGCCGACGCGCACCGCTCGGCGGGCACGTACGCCACGCCGTGCTCGGCCAGCACCGCCGCCGAGTCGACCTCGGCCAGCGCCCCGGAGCCGGGGATGGGATCGTCGGCCGCGACGGCGCGCGAAGGGGGCAGGTAGGCCTCGTACGTCAGGCGGGCCGCGAGCGCCCGCAGACCGGGCAGGCTGCCCTTGAGGACGGGGATGTCGTGCCGCCGCGCCCATTCGAGATCCTCGACCGGCGGGTCGGCGGTGGTCACCGTGATCACCGCCGGGAAGAGGTCGGTGCCCTCGACGGCCGCGCGCAGGTCATCGGCGATGTTCGTCGCCAGGCTGCGCTCGGTGCCCTTCAGCCACACCGAATGGTCGATCGCCGAGACGAGCACGTCGAACTCGCCCGACTCGGCCATCATCTGGAACACGCGCGGGAAGACGACGCGATCGTCGTCGATCGCCCAGCAGTCGGCCGGGTTGCCGACGTGGACGAAGTTCGGGAACTCGGCGGTGATCCGCGCGCGCAGCTCGTCGGAGAAGAGCTCGAGCGGGATGCCGGCCTGCTCGGCCTTGTCGGCGAAGTACTCGCCCTCGCCGCCGGAGTTCGTGATCGCCCCGATCCGGCGTCCGCGGGGCGGGCGGGCGCGCGAGAAGGCCTCCATGTGCTCGAGCCAGTCACCGAAGTCGTCGACGCGGATGGCGTCGTAGTGGCGCAGCATCGCCGAGAAGCTGCGGTCGGAGCCCACGAGGGCGCCCGTGTGGGCGAGCGCGGCCTGCGCGCCCAGCTCGGATGTGCCGACCTTGAGGACGATCGCGACCTTGCCCGCCTCGGCCAGCTTGCGCAGCGCCGCCTCGAACGCCGCCGGACGCCGCACGGCCTCGAGGAAGAGGCCGACCACGCGGGTGTCGGGGTCGTCGGCGAAGAAGGCCACGAAGTCGGCGGCGTCGGTGACCGTCTCGTTCCCGGCCGAGATGACCGTGCGGAAGCCGATGCGGGGGCCGAGCGAGACCAGGATCTCGCCGATCGAGCCCGAGTGGACGAGCGTCGCCACCGGCCCCGGGACGAACGTCGGGTGCAGGCTGCCGATCCAGGGCGAGGGCGAGCCCGGCGTGGCGATGCCCATGCAGTTCGGGCCGACCATGGCGATGCCGGCCTCGCGCACGCGGCCCGAGATCCGCTCCGAGATCTCCGGGCCGTCGCGGCCGGCCTCGTTGCCGAGCCCGGGCGTGACGATCGCACGCACGCCGTCGACCGAGAGAACGTCGTCGACGGCGGCCTCGATGCGGCCGTGGCCGACGCCCATCACCACCATCTCCGGCACGGCCGGGCAGTCGCCGATCGTGGGGAAGCAGCGCACACCGCAGGCCTCGGTCTTGGTCGGGTTGACGCCGTAGAACGGCACGCCGGGCACGGTCATGTTCTCGGCGATCCGCAGCGACGTGCGCTCGGAGATACCGTAGATCGCGACCGAGCGCGGAGCGAAGATCGCGTTCAGGCTCGCGTCATGGAGCGGCCGGTCGACGACGGCCATCTAGTCGTCGGCCTGCTCGACGAAGAAGCGCCCGGTCTCGCCTCCCGAGAAGAATCGCGAGGTGACCGTCTTCTTGCGGGTGTAGAACTCGACCGCGTCGGTGCCGTGCGCGTGCAGGTCGCCGAAGAACGAGCCCTTCCAGCCCGAGAACGGGAAGAACGCGACCGGCGCGGCCACGCCGATGTTGATCCCGATCATGCCGACCTGGACGTCGTGCCGGTAGCGGCGCGCGGCCGCGCCGGACTCGGTGAAGAGCGACGTCCCGTTGCCGTAGCGGCTGGCGTTCACGATGTCGATCGCCTCGTCGAGCGATGCCGCGTGGATGATCGAGAGCACCGGCCCGAACACCTCCTCCTGGGCGATGTCCATGTCGGGCGTGACGCCGTCGAGGATCGTCGGGCCGACGAACGCGCCGCCCGACGGGGCCGGCTTGCGGCCGTCGACGACGGCGGTTGCGCCGCCCTCGATGCCGCGCTCGATCCAGCCCAGGATGCGGTCGCGGGCAACGGTCGAGACGACCGGGCCGACATCGGTGCCGCGCTCGAGGCCGTCGCCGACCGTGAGCTCGTTCGTACGCGCGACGAGCTCGTCCACGAGCGGCTTCTTGGCATCGCCGACGGCGATGACGACCGAGCCCGCCATGCAGCGCTGGCCGGCGGCGCCGAACGCCGAGCCGATGATGTTCGACACGGTCTTTCCGATCACGGCGTCGGGCATGACGACCATGAAGTTCTTCGCTCCGCCGAGCGCCTGGACGCGCTTGCCGTTGGCCGCCGCACGCTCGTACACGTGCCGGGCGACCTTGGCCGAGCCGACGAACGACACGGCGTCGACGCCGGGGTGGTCGAGGAGGGCGTTCACGACGTCGGCGCCGCCGTTCACGAGGTTGAGGACGCCCGCGGGCAGCCCGCCGTGGTCGTCGATCAGGGTGAAGACGAGCTCCTGCGTCAGCGGCACCTGCTCGGACGGCTTGAGCACGAACGTGTTGCCGCATGCGATCGCGAAGGGCAGGAACCAGAACGGCACCATCGCCGGGAAGTTGAACGGCACGATCGCGGCGCAGACGCCGACCGGCTGGCGGATCGTCTCGCAGTCGACGTTCGTGGCCACATCTTCGAGGATGCGGCCCTGCATCGTCTGCGGCACGGCGCTTGCGGCCTCGATCATCTCGATCGCGCGGCCAACCTCGGCGCGGGCGTCGGGCAGGGTCTTGCCCATCTCGCGGGTGACCGAGCGGGCGAGCTCGTCGGCGTGCGCCTCGATCACCTGGCGCAGCCCGAAGAGCCAGCGGGCGCGCTCGATCACCGGGCGGGATCGCCATTCGGGCAGCGCGGCGCGGGCGGCGCTGACGGCCGCGTCGACATCGGCCGCGTTGGAGAGGGGCACACGGGCGAGCGTCTCGCCGGTGGCGGGGTTTGTGACGTCGAGCTGCTCGCCGGCGGTCGCGGCCACCCAGCGGCCTCCGACATAGTTTCCGAGCAGGCGCGTATCTGCGGTGGTAGCCATCCCGGCATTGAATCCCAGCGCAGGCCGCGCCGCCACCTTACACTGTGTCCATGAACCGGCCGGATTCCGGACAGTCTGTCTTGACGGTGGCGGATCTGCTCGGGCTGGACGAGTTCCGGTCGGGCGAGGTCACGGTCGCGGCGGGCGGCCACAGGCTGGGGAACCGGGTCGAGTGGGTGCACGTCTTCGAGACGCCCGCCGTCAGCGAGGTGCTGCGCGGGGGCGAGTTCCTGCTCACGACCGGAATCGGCCTGGGGGGCATGTCGCCCGCCCAGGTGGAGGCGCTCGTCGCCGCCGTCGCCCGCTCCGGCGCCGCTGGGATCGGCTTCGAGCCCACCCACGCGCCGGCGGACGTCCTCGTGCCCGCCTGCCGCGCGCACGACCTGCCACTGATCGTCTTCGGCCGCGACGTGCGCTTCGTCGACATCACCCACGTCGTCCACGAGCGGCTCGTGTCGGGCGAGCTGCAGACGCTGCGGCGGGCGGTGACGCTGCAGGCGCAGCTGCGCGACGCCGCCCGCGAGGGCCTCGGCCCGAGCGGGCTCGTCGCCGCACTCGGCGACGTGCTCGGCGCCCAGGTGCTCTTCGAGCGCATCGACCGCACGCCGGTGGCCACGTCGCCCGAGGACGGCCTCGACGTCGCGTTCCTGGACGCGCTCGACCGTCACCGCCAGCGGCTGCCGACCGGCCTGCACTCGCGCCCGGTGAACCCGGGCTGCTGGCTGCACGTGCTCTCGCGCTACGGCGACGAGCTCGACGAGCTCGCGGTCGACGAGGCCGCCTTCCTGCTCTCGGTGGCGCTCGCCGCCCAGCCGCCATCGGACGAGGTGCCGTCGGCCGAGCGGGCACGGCTGCTGCAGCGCCTGTCCGAGGGCCGCGCCGGCAGCGCCGCCGACGTCGTGCGGCGGGCCCGCTCGGTCGGCGTCGACCTCTCCCGCGCGACGCTCTGGGCGGTGCACGGGCGCGGGTCGCTGGAACGGCTCGAGCGGATGGGGCTCGACGCGCTCGTCGATGGGCGCCGGGCGGTGGTCGCGGTGCGCGGCGACCTCGACATGGGGGCGGTCGCGCGCGACCTGGTGCGACGCGGTGCCGTGACGGCGGTCGGCCTCGACTCGCGCGGAGGCGAGCCGGCGCAGCTGCGCGACGCGCTCGCCGCGGCCGAGCGCGCGTGCCTGGTGGCGGCCGCCGCCGGCCCTCCGATCAGGGACGCGGACGGCCTCGGAGCGCTCGCGGCCGTCGCCCGGGCCGTGCTCGCCGGCGAGCGCGTGCAGGTGCGCTTCGACGAGGCCACGGGCCGCATGCTCGAGGCGCTCGTCGCAACCGGGTGGTCGAAGGCGGCCGCCGCCCGCCGCCTGGGCGTCTCCCGCCAGCGCCTGTACGAGCGGCTGGCGGGCCTGAACGCGCGCCACGGAATCGACGTCGATCTGCCCCAGACGCGCGTCGAGCTCGCCCTCGAGGTGTGGGCGGTGCGGATGGCCGAGCTGGTCGACTAGACCAGACGCACGAGCGCCTGGCCGCTCGCGACCTGGTCGCCGACCGCGACCCCGACCTCGTCGACGGCGCCCGCGTGGTGGGCGACGATCTCGTTCTCCATCTTCATCGCCTCGACGACGACGAGCACCTGGCCGGCCGCCACCTCGTCGCCCGCCGCGACGCCGACCCGCAACACGGTGCCCTGCATGGGGCTGCGGACGACATCGAGCTCGTGGTGGCCGGCGGCGTCGCGGGCCGCGAGCGCGGCCCGCCGCTCACGCAGGCGCGCGCGCCCGGGATGCTCCGGCACCTCGACGGTGACGTCGAATCGCTTCCCGTCGACCTCGGCGACGTGGTGGCGCACCTCTCCGGCAACCGCGGTGCCCGGCGCGGCAACGATGCCCGGCACCTCATGCTCGCGCGCGAAGCCGCCGCCCTCGACGTACTCGCGCAGCGTGCCGCCTGCGGCGAACTCGGGATGGCGCATGATCGCCGCGTGCAGCGGGAGCAGCGTCGTCACGCCCCCGATCTCGAACTCGCCCAGCGCGCGCAGCATCCGCCGCCGGGCGAGGTCGCGGTCCTCGTCCCAGACGATCAGCTTGGCGACCATCGGGTCGTACAGGTCGGAGATGTGCGTGCCCGCCGCGATGCCCGAGTCGACGCGCACGCCCGGCCCGGCGGGCTCGCGGTAGCTGGTCACGAGGCCCGGCGTGGGTACGAACCCCGCCGCCGCGTCCTCGGCGTTGATGCGGCACTGGATCGCGTGGCCGTACAGCCGCACGTCGTCCTGCGTCCAGCCGAGCGGGCGGCCGGAGGCGATCCACACCTGCTCGCGGACGAGGTCGAGCCCGGTCACCATCTCGGTGATCGTGTGCTCGACCTGGAGGCGGGTGTTCATCTCGAGGAAGTACCACGACCCGTCCGCGGCGAGCAGGCCCTCCACGGTGCCCGCACCGGTGTAGCCCACCGCCCGGGCGGCCGCAACGGCGGTCGCACCGATGCGGGCGCGCAGCTCGGGCGACACCGCCGGCGACGGCGTCTCCTCGATCAGCTTCTGGTGCCGGCGCTGGATGCTGCAGTCGCGCTCGCCGAGATGGATGACGTTGCCGTGGGCGTCGGCGAGCACCTGCACCTCGACGTGACGGGGGTCGTCGAGGTAGCGCTCGAGGTAGACCGTGTCGTCGGCGAAGTAGACCTTGCCCTCGCGCCGGGACGACTCGTATGCGGCCTCGAGCTCGTCCTCGCCCTGCACGAGCCGGATGCCCTTGCCGCCGCCGCCCGCCGCCGCCTTGATCGCCACCGGGTAGCCGATCTCGGCGGCGATCCGGCGGGCGTCGGCGACGGACGTCACGGGATCGGTCGCGCCCGGGACGATGGGAACGCCCGCCGCGGCCATGATCTCGCGCGCGCTCGTCTTGGATGCCATCGCCTCCATCGCCTCGGGCGGCGGACCGATGAAGACCAGGCCGGCCTCGGTGCAGCTGCGCGCGAACGCGGGATTCTCGGCCAGGAAGCCGAAGCCGGGATGCACAGCCTGCGCGCCGGAGCGCAGCGCCGCCTCAACGATCTTGTCTCCGCGGAGGTAGCTCTGCGGCGACGGTCCCGGGCCGATCAGGTAGGCCTCGTCGGCGTAGGCGACGAACGGCGAGTCGCGGTCGGCCTCCGAGTACACCGCCACCGATGCGATGCCCATCTCGCGCAGCGTGCGGCACACGCGGATCGCGATCTCGCCCCGGTTGGCCACGAGCACCTTGGTGAACACGGCGCCGATTCTAGGGGTCGCGATCGCCGTCGCCCTGCGGGGCGTCGCCCCCCGGCGGGGAGGGCTCGACCAGGCCGAGGGCGGCAAGCGCCTGGCGCACGGCCTCGGCCTCCTCGGCGGTGGCCTCGGGATCGAGGCGGATGCGCTCGCCGCTCACAGCGGGATGTTGCCGTGCTTGCGGTGCGGCGGATCGACACGCTTGCCCCGGCACGCCTCGAGGGCGGTGATCAGCGTCGGCCGGGTGCGCGACGGGGCGATGACGTCGTCGACGTAGCCGCGCTCGGCGGCCGTGAACGGGTTGGCGAACCGCTCGCGGTACTCCTCGACCAGCTCCGCCCTGCGGGCGTCGGGGTCGGCCGCGGTCTCGAGCTCCTTGCGGAAGACGATGTTGACGGCGCCGTCGGGCCCCATCACCGCGACCTCGGCCGTGGGCCACGCGAAGTTGAAGTCCGCGCCGACGTGCTTGGAGCTCATGACGTCGTACGCGCCCCCATACGCCTTGCGCGTGATCACGGCCAGCTTGGGGACCGAGGCCTCGCAGTAGGCGTAGAGGAGCTTCGCGCCGTGGCGGATGATGCCGCCCCACTCCTGGTCGGTGCCGGGCAGGAATCCGGGCACGTCGACGAACGTGACGACGGGCAGTCCGAACGCGTCGCACGTGCGCACGAACCGGGCGCCCTTCACGGAGCTCTTGATGTCGAGCACGCCCGCGAGCGCGCGCGGCTGGTTGGCGACGACGCCGACGGGGTGGCCGCCGAGGCGGGCGAACCCGCACACGATGTTCTCGGCGAAGCGCTCCTGCACCTCCATGAACTCGCCGTCGTCCATCACCCGCCGGATCACCTCGTGCATGTCGTACGGCTTCGTGGGCTCGTCCGGTATCAGCCGGTCGAGCTCGGGATCGGCGCGGTCGGGCGGATCCGACGGCGGCTCCCACGGCGGCGGCTCGGCGCTTGACTGGGGCAGGAATGAGAGCAGGTAGCGGCAGTCGCCGATCAGGGCGCGCTCGTCCGGGGCGATGAAGTGGGCGACGCCGGAGCGGGTCGCGTGCGTCGTCGCGCCGCCGAGCTCCTCGAAGCTCACCTCCTCTCCGGTGACGGTCTTCACCACCTCCGGGCCGGTGATGAACATGTGCGAGGTCTCCTCGACCATCATCACGAAGTCGGTGATCGCCGGCGAGTACACCGCACCGCCCGCGCACGGGCCGACGATCAGCGAGATCTGGGGGATCACGCCCGAGGCATGCACGTTGCGGACGAAGATGTCGGCGTAGCCGGCGAGCGACACGACGCCCTCCTGGATGCGGGCGCCGCCCGAGTCGTTGATGCCGATGATCGGGCAGCGGTAGCGCAGCGCCATGTCCATGACCTTCACGATCTTCTCGGCGAACGCCTCGCCGAGCGATCCGCCGAACACGGTGAAGTCCTGCGAGAACACGAACACGCGCCGGCCCTCGATGGTGCCGTGGCCGGTGACGACCCCGTCGCCGTACGGCCGGTTCTCCATCATGTTGAAGTTGGGGTTGCGGTGCTGGACGAACGCGTCGAGCTCGGTGAACGTCCCCGGGTCGAGCAGGAGCTCGATCCGCTCGCGCGCGAGCAGCTTGCCGCGGGCCCGCTGCCGCTCGACCGCCTCGGGCGTGGCCGCCCCCGCGGCCTCGATGCGCAGGCGCTCCACCGCTTCCAGCCGCTCTCGGGTGGTGTGCTCGGGCATCGGCGAGAGCCTACCGGAGCGGCCCGACCCCACAATCCACGCAAAATCCGTACATGCAACACCCGGCGGCGGCACTATCATCGGGGCCGTGGTCGGCGGACGCGTCAATTGCAAAAGATTTGGTGAAGATTCACCTTGACGCGGCCAGCTAGGACAGGTACGTTCGACCATGCGAGGCACAACTCCGAGGAGGGTGGGCACCCTGTGGGCGAGCATGCGAGAGCAGATCGTTCGACGTCCGCGCTACGCGTGGAACGAAAGGGCCGTGGTCTGAGCACGGTTGTAACGGGACCGGTGCGGGCACACCGGGCCGTGATCCGCCGACCGGTCAGACCGGCCGGACGCACCCGTCGCTCGACCGTTCGCTGGGCGCTCGTCCTCGCAGACCTGCTCGGCCTGACCACCGCGGCGGCCAGCGCCTACCTGCTCACCCACGGCGGCATCGGCTTTGACCCGCTCCTGCTGGCGCTGCCCGCATGGGGCATGCTGGCCCCCTTCTACGGCCTCTACAAGCGCGATCGCGTGGGTGCAGACAACGCCACGCTCGACGAGGTCTGGCCGATTTTCAACTGCGTTACCGTGGCCTCGTTCGCCGTCTTCGCGGTGGTGCAGGCGTTCGGTCCGGCGAGCCTGCACGGCGGCCGGGTTGTCGCGTTCTGGGCGCTCGCATCGGTCGCGATCCCGGCCTATCGCAGCATCGCGCGCACGCTCCTGCGCCGGCAGCTCGCGCTGAAGCAGCGGGCGGTCGTGGTCGGCGCCGGCCTCGTCGGCCAGGAGATCGCGCGCAAGGTCCTGCGCCAGCCGAGCTACGGCCTCGACCTGGTCGGCTTCGTCGACCCGAACCCGCTCCAATTGCACGAGGAGCTGCAGCATCTGCCCGTCCTTGGCTCGACCGACGATCTGGCCGAGTTGCTCGTCACCAATGACATCGACCACGTCGTCCTGGCGTTCACGGCCGACCATCAGGCCGGACTTGACGTTGTTCGCGTATGCAACGAGATGGGCGTCCAGGTCGACATCGTGCCGCGCCTGTTCGAGGTCGTCGGCAGCCGCGCTGCGGTGTACTCGCTCGAGGGCACGCCGCTGCTCGGGCTGACGCCGCCCGTGCTGGGAGCGTCGCACCGCATCGCCAAGCGCGCGATGGACATCAGCGGCGCGATCTTCGGCCTGGTCGTGCTCTCGCCGCTGTTCCTCGCCACCGCGATCGCGATCCGCATGAACGGCGAGGGCCCGATCTTCTTCCGCCAGATCCGCATCGGCCGCGGCCAGAAGCCGTTCACGATCATCAAGTTCCGCACGATGGTGCCCGACGCCGAGGAGCGCAAGGCCGAGGTCGCCCACCTGAACGCACACTTCGGACTCGGCGACGCGCGCATGTTCAAGATCCCCGACGACCCGCGCCAAACGCCGGTCGGCCGGTTCCTGCGCAAATACTCGATCGACGAGTTCCCGCAGCTCTGGAACGTGCTGTGCGGACAGATGAGCCTGGTCGGCCCGCGGCCGCTGATCCCGCACGAGCACCAGTTCGTGAACGACTGGGGCCTGCGCCGGCTCGACCTGACACCGGGCCTCACCGGCCTGTGGCAGGTGTGCGGACGCAGCGAGGTGACGTTCTCGCAGATGCTCGTCCTCGACTATCTGTACGTCACCAACTGGAGCCTCTGGGGCGACATCAAGCTGATCCTGCGCACCGTGCCCGCCCTCATGGGCAAGACGCGCGGCGCCTCGTAGCACCCCTACCCGGGGACTGTCCCCTTCACAAATCCGCCCCCATGGCATTGAGCGCCCCAGGCGTCCATGGTTTGTAGGGGGACTGTCCCCAACATTGCTCCATCTCCAGCCGCGTCGTGACAGGACGGCCAAGGCGTGAGAAAGCGGGGACTGTCCCCGTTCGGGGGCTGTCCCCCGGTGGTCGTGGAACGACCGCACGCAACCCGCCTGGGTGCATAAACGGGGTCTGACCCCGTTTATGCAGGCTACGGCCGCGTGCGCAGGGCGTCGTACGTGCCCCACTCGTCCCGCAGCACCTGGCACACCTCGCCCACCGTCGCCTCGGCGCGCAGCGCCGCGCGCATCGGCACGAGCAGGTTCGCGTCGCCGAGCGCGGCCGCCCGCACCTCGGCCAGGGCTGCCTCGACGGCGGCCGGGTCGCGCCCGGCGCGTACGGCGGCGGTGCGCTCGCACTGGCGCCGCTCAGCCTCGGGGTCGATGCGGTGCAGCTCGATCGGCGCCTCCCGCTCGGCCGCGTAGCGGTTCACGCCGACGATCACCTGCTCGCCCGACTGGACGCGCTGGTGGTGGGCGAAGGCGGCCTGCTCGATCTGGTCCTGCACCCACCCGGCCTCGACCGCGGCCACGGCGCCGCCGAGGTCGTCGACCGCGCCGATCAGCGCCCGGGCCTGGTCGGCCAGGGCATCGGTGAGCGCCTCGACGTAGTAGCTGCCGGCGAGCGGGTCGGCGGTATCGAGCGCGCCCGCCTCAGCCGCCAGGATCTGCTGGGTGCGCAGCGCGATCGTCGCGCTGTGCTCGGTCGGCAGCGCGAGCGCCTCGTCGAACGCGTTCGTGTGCAGGCTCTGGGCCGAGCCGCACACGGCCGAGAATGCCTGCACCGCCACCCGCACGATGTTCAACTCGGCCTGCTGCGCCGTCAGCGTCGACCCACCCGTCTGGGCGTGGAAGCGCAGCATCAGGCTGCGCTCGTCGCGGGCGCCGAACCGCTCGCGCATCACCTCCGCCCACACCGTCCGCGCCGCGCGGAACTTGGCCGCCTCCTGGAAGAAGTTGTTGTGGGCGTTGAAGAAGAACGAGAGCCGGCGCGCGAACGCGTCCACCTCGAGGCCTGCGTCGACCGCCGCCTGCACGTAGGCGATCCCGTTCGCCAGCGTGAACGCGACCTCCTGGGCCGCGGTCGAGCCCGCCTCACGGATGTGGTAGCCCGAGATCGAGATCGTGTTGAAGCGTGGCAGCCGCTCGGTGCAGTAGCGGAAGGTGTCGACCGTGAGCCGCATGCTCGGCCGGGCCGGAAAGATGTAGTTGCCGCGGGCGATGTACTCCTTGAGGACGTCGTTCTGGATCGTGCCCGCGAGCGCGGCGGGTGCCACGCCCTGCTCCTCGGCCACGAGCTCGTACAGCAGCAGCAGGAGCGCCGCGGGGGCGTTGATCGTCATCGACGTCGAGACCGTGTCGAGCGGGATGTCCGCAAGCAGCGCACGCATGTCGGCGATCGAGTCGATCGCGACGCCGGTGCGGCCGACCTCGCCGCGCGCGAGCGGATGGTCGGAGTCAAGCCCCAGCTGGGTCGGCAGGTCGAACGCGACCGAGAGGCCGGTCTGGCCGCGGTCGAGCAGGAGCCGGAAGCGGCGGTTCGTCTCGTCCGCCGACGAGAAGCCGGCGTACTGGCGCATCGTCCACGGCCGCTCGCGGTAGCCGTCGGGACGCACGCCGCGTGTGTACGGGAACGTGCCGGGAGGCGACCGCTCCGGCGGCGCGTCCCGCCCCTCGTACACGGGCTTGATGGGGATGCCCGACTCGGTCGAGCGCTCGCGATCGGCGGACACGCCCGCAGGATAGAGGAGCCCCGGCTGCCGGACCGCCTTCTTCGACACGGCAGCCAGTCAGCGCCGTGTCTCGAGCGGTCCCAACCTCCGGGGCTCCCCCGCCCACCATAGAACTCCAGCCCGCGCGGTTCAACCCCCGGAGGAGATCCGCCGGCCGGCGGATAGGCTGCGATGCATGCTGATCTCGGTCAGGCTCTTTGCGGCGCTGCGGGAGACGGCCGGCTGGTCGCAGCGCGAGCTCGAGCTGCCCGACGGCGCGGTCGTCGCGGACGTGTGGCCGGCGCTCGATCTGGGCGACGAGCCGCCCGGCCTGGCGTATGCGCGCAACCGCGAATACGCCGAGCGCGCGGCGGCCGTGCAGGCGGGCGACGAGGTGGCCGTCATCCCGCCCGTCTCCGGCGGGGCGTTCACCGTGCAGGCGGCGCCGCTCGACCTCGGCGAGGTCGTGCGCCAGGTCGCCGACCCGGACGCCGGGGCGATCGCGACCTTCATCGGCACCACCCGCACGCACAGCCGCGGGCGCACCGTCGTCCACCTCGAGTACGACGCCTACCCCGAGATGGCCGAGTCCGAGATGGCGCGGATCGCCGCGGCCGTGGGCTCGCGCCACGACGTGCTCGGCGTCGCGATGGCGCACCGCACCGGGCACGTCCCGATCGGCGAGGCGAGCGTGATCATCGCCGTCGCTGCCGCCCACCGCGGCCCGGCGATGGAGGCGTGCCGCGAGGCGATCGACACGCTCAAGCAGACCGTGCCGGTGTGGAAGAAGGAGGTCTTCGATGGCGGCGAGGAGTGGATCGGGCGCGAGGGCAGTGCGCCCACGTAGACATGCGCCCGGGGGCGGCTACCCTGTGAGCATGAGCTACGAACCGTGGGAGCCGCACGACTCGCCCACCGGCGTCGTCCCACCGCCGCCGCACGAGCCGCCGTTCCAGTCGCCTGTGCAGGAGCACCGCGGCCCGATCCGGCGCTTCGGCGGGAGCATCGTCGGCGGCGGTCTGCTCGTGCTCAAGTTCCTGGGCCAGTTCGCGATCCTGCTCAAGTTCAAGTTCCTGTTCACGTTCGCGATCGCGGTCGGCGCCTACGCCCTGTTCTGGGGCTGGTGGTTCGGGCTCGGGTTCGCGCTCCTCCTGCTCGTGCACGAGCTCGGGCACGTGATCTGGCTCAAGCGCGAGGGCATCTCGGCCTCGCTGCCGGTCTTCATCCCGTTCATGGGCGCGTTCGTCGCCATGAAGGAGATGCCACGCAACGCCTACGTCGAGGCCAAGATCGGACTGGCCGGCCCGGTCCTCGGCAGTGCAGGCGCGCTCGTGACGCTGCTCTGGGCCGAGCAGGTCAACAGCAATCTGCTGCGCGCGCTGGCATACCTCGGCTTCCTGCTGAACCTCTTCAACCTGATCCCGGTCGTGCCGCTCGACGGCGGCCGCGCCGTCTCGGCGCTGCACCCGGCGTTCTGGTTCGCGGGCCTGTTCGCAATCGCGCTCCTGTTCTTCAAGTACGAGAGCCCGATCCTGCTGCTCGTGCTCGCGTTCACCTGCTACGAGCTCTACCGGCGCTGGAGCCGGCGCAACATGCCGGGCTTCAGCGAGTACCACTCGGTCACAGTCCCGCAGCGGATCGGGGTCGCGGTGGTCTACCTCGCCCTGGTCGTCCTGCTCGTCGCGGGCATGCACGCCGCCTACGTGCCGCGGCCGTCGTAGGCGCCGCGGGCTGACCGGACGCCGGGTGCGCGACGGCTCGGGCGATGTCCTCGAGCACTACGGCGACGCCGATGAGCGCGGCCGCCTCGACACGCCGCTTGGCGTCGTCGAGTTCGAGCGGACGACCGAGCTCCTGCTCGGCCACCTGCCGCCGCCTCCCGCGGTCGTCGCGGATATCGGCGGTGGACCGGGCCGCTACGCGCTCTGGCTCGCCGAGCGCGGGTACAACGTCCGCCACCGCGACCTGGTGCCGAAGCACGTCGACCAGCTGCGCGCCGACGCGGCGGCGCGGGGCCTTGGAGTGCACACGGCGATCGGCGACGCCCGCGCCGTCGATCTGGCCGAGGGCTCGGCGAACGCCGTGCTCCTGCTCGGCCCGCTCTACCACCTGACCGAGCGCCGCGACCGAGTCTCTGCGCTGCGCGAGGCGGCGCGCGTCGTCGCACCCGGCGGGCCGGTCTTCGCCGCGGCGATCTCGCGCTGGGCGCCCCGCCTGCACGGGGGCGTCGTGGAGCGGCTCGATACGCACTACCCGAGCATCGCCGCCCAGATCGAGACGGTCGAGCGGTCAGGACGCCTGCCGGCGCTCGCGCCAGGGCTGTTCAGCGGCTACTGCCACCGCCCCGGCGCGCTGCGCCGCGAGGTGGAGGCGGCTGGGCTCGAGATCGTCGACCTGGTCGGCGTCGAGGGGATCGCCTTCGCGCTCGCGGATCTGGGTGCACGACTGGCCGATCCGCGCGGGCGGGAGATCGTGATGGACGCCGCCAGAGCGCTGGGGGGTGTCCCGGAGCTCGCGGGCGTGAGCCCGCACCTGCTCATCACCGCCCGCCGGCCGCGCCCGTCCAACTAGCGTCTCAGATCGCGCGCTCGAGCTCGACCGACTCGTCGACCGCACCCCACGCCGGATCGCTGCGCCGCCGACCGCGCTCAACGAACCCGTGCCGGCGGAAGAACTCGAGGCTCCCGGTGTTCCACGGCTCAACGCTGATGCGCTGAAGCGAGGCGCCCGCAGCGCGAGCCTGTGCCGTGAAGAGCTCGAGAACAGCGGTTCCGAGGCCGGCCCTCTGCATCGGCGGATCGACGCAGAGGGCGTGGAACTCGCAGACGCCGGCCCCGGTCGGCCCGCCACCGCCTGCGGCGGCGATCACGTTGTCCACCTCGGCCACCAGCCATCCCCACCACCCGTCCCCGGCACCGATCTCGGCGCGGATCAGGTCGGGCCGGTAGAGCTCGCCGATCATGGTCTCGATCTCGTCGGGCGGATAGATGCCGCGGTACGTCTCGCGCGCGGTCGCAGCGCACACCCGGCGGATGGCGTCGACATCCGCCGGCACCGCCGCCCGGGCCAGGGCTCGCGACCGGTCAGCGGTCGTGCCGGAAGCCCCAGTCGAGCAGCCGCGTGGCGGCGGCGAACTCGTCGCCGTGCACGTGCAGGAGCACGCCGACGATGGTGCGCCCACGGCGCTGCGCGGCGACCGCGACGCAGTTGCCGGCGGCGGTCGTCGACCCCGTCTTGATGCCGATCGCGCCCGTATATGTCCACAGGAGCCGGTTGCGGTTCACGTAGACCGCCGGGCCGGCCTGGTATGCGCGCTCGCCGACCAGCGACCGCAGGAGGGGCTCTTGCAACACCCGCCGGGACAGGTCGGCGACGTCCCACGCCGACGAGTGGTTGCCGGCGTCGAAGATCCCGGACGGGTTGGAATACCGGGTGTCGGCGAGCCCGAACCGGGCCGCGGCGGTGTTCATGTCGGCCACGAACCGCGCCAGCGACCCCGCCCGGTGCACCGCGAGCACGTTCGCGGCGTCGTTGGCCGAGGCGATCAGCGTCGCGGCGAGCATGCGGCGGGACGTGACGCGCGCGCCCGCCTGCAGGCCGATCGTGTAGCCGGGAACGCCCAGCATGGCATGGGTCACGGCGAAGCTGTGGCCGAGCGCCGGCGCGGGCGGAAGCGCAAGCAGCGCCGTCATCAGCTTGGTCAGGCTCGCGATCGGCAGCCGCCTGTGCGCATCGTGCGTCCACAGCACGCTCCCGCTCGCGCTGTCGACGACGACGCCCGCACGCGCGCGCACACCGGGAATGCGCACCTGCGCCGCAGCGACGGCGGTGAGCGGGCGCAGAGGCGCGACCCCGGGCGCGGCCGCGCCCCCGCCCGTCTGCGGGCCGGAGCCGACGGAGGCCGCGATCACACCGGTGGAGCGGTCGGTCAACGGCCACAGCCGATAGGCGGCGAACGCACTCCCGGCCGCGAGCACCGCCACCAGGGCGAGCGCGACCGCGTACAGCGGCGGCAGGCGTACGGCAGGCAGCAGCCGCCGGCGCCGTCGGCGGCGGCCGACCTCGAGGCCGTACAGCGGTGGTCGCGAAGGACGGTTCACTCCCACAACGTACAATCGCATCCATGGCGGCCAACCCGCGACGTCAGCTGCCCTCGGTCGATGCTCTGCTCGGCCGTGCGGACGATCTCACCGCCCGGCACGGCCGTACGCCGACCGTCGCGGCGCTCCGGGCCGCGCTCGCCGAGGCCCGCGACGCGGGCGAGCCGCGCGCGCCCGAGTTCCTGCTGGCCCGCGCCGCCGAGCTGCTCGGACAGCCGCCGAGCCTGCGGCCGGTGTTGAACGCGACCGGGGTCATCGTGCACACGAACCTGGGCCGCGCGCCGCTTGCGGCCGCAGCGCTCGACCGCGTGCGCGCGGTTGCGAGCGGCTATTCGAACCTCGAATACGACCTCGCCGCCGGCGCGCGCGGCTCGCGCCAAACCCACCTGGGCAGCATCCTGGCAGAGCTGACCGGCGCCGAGACCGGGATGGCGGTGAACAACAACGCCGCGGCCGTCCTGCTCAGCCTGGCGGCCCTCGCCGAGGGGCGTGAGGTCGTGATCAGCCGCGGTGAGCTGATCGAGATCGGCGACGGCTTCCGCATCCCCGACATCCTCGCCCAGTCGGGCGCGCGGCTGGTCGAGGTCGGCACGACCAACCGCACGTCGCTGCGCGACTACGAGGCCGCGATCGGGCCCGAGACAGCGGCGCTCGTGCGCGTGCACCAGTCGAACTTCCGCATGGTCGGCTTCACCGCCTCGCCGCGGCTCGACGAGCTGGCGGAGCTCGCCGCGAAGCACGGCCTGCCGCTGGTGGACGACCTCGGCTCGGGCCAGCTGCTCGACCTGCCCGACCTGGCCGACGAGCCCACGGCGCGCAGCTCGATCGAGGCGGGCGCGACGGTCGTGTGCTTCTCGGGCGACAAGCTGCTCGGCGGCCCGCAGGCGCGGCGTGATCGTCGGCGCCGCCGGTGCCATGGAGCGCATCCGCCGCCATCCGCTCGCGCGGGCGATGCGGATCGACAAGCTGTCGCTCGCGGCTCTCGAGGCGACGCTCGAGCTCTCGCGCGACCCGCAGCGCGCCCTGCGCGAGATCCCCGTCCTCGCGGCGGCGGCGGAGTCGGCCGAGGCCGTCCGCGAGCGTGCCCAGCGGCTGGCCGACCGGCTCGGCGGCACGGTGGTCGCAAGCGTGGCCCGGGTCGGCGGCGGGTCCGTGCCGCTGCTCGAGCTGCCGAGCTTCGCCTGCGCCCTCGAGGGCGGCGAGGCGCTGCATGCCGCCCTGCGCGCCTCCGACCCGCCCGTCGTGGGCGTGGTGCGCGAGGGCCGGGTGCTGCTCGACTGCCGCACCCTCACCGACGACCAGTGCCTGCTGATCAGCCTCTGACCCTCGGCACGGCCGGCCACATCGACCACGGCAAGACGGCGCTCGTGGCCGCGCTGACCGGCGTCGATACCGACCGGCTCCCGCAGGAGAAGGCGCGCGGCATCTCGATCGAGCTCGGCTACGCGCCGCTCGCGCTGCCCTCGGGCCGGCGGCTCTCGGTCGTCGACGTGCCGGGCCACGAGCGGTTCGTGCGCACGATGGTCGCGGGAGCAACGGGCATCGACATGTTCCTGCTGGTCGTTGCGGCCGACGACGGCGTGATGCCGCAGACCCGTGAGCACCTCGGCATCATCGAGCTCCTGGACGTCCCCGCCGGCGTGGTCGCACTCACGAAGCGCGATCTGGTCGACGACGAGCTGGCCGAGCTGGCCCGGCTCGGCGTCGAGGAGCTGCTCGAGCCGGGACCCTACGCCGGTGCCCAGGTGGTCGACGTGTCATCCCGCACGGGCGCCGGCCTGGACGACCTGCGGGCGGCGCTCGACGGGCTGGCCGGGAAGTCCCGCAGCCGGGCCGCGTCCGGGCCGGTGCGGCTACCGATCGACCGCGCGTTCTCGCTGCGCGGCATAGGCACGGTGGTCACCGGCACGCTGTGGTCGGGGACCGTCAGGGCGGGCGACCGGCTGGCGCTCGAGCCGGGCGGCCGCGAGGTGCGCGTGCGCAGCGTCCAGGTACACGACCAGGCCGTCGATGAGGCGGCCGCCGGCCAGCGCGTCGCGCTCGCGCTCGTGGGCGTCGAGCGCACCCAGGTCAGGCGCGGCCACACCGCGGCCACGCCCGGGACGCTGCCGCACTCCTACCGCCTCGACGCCCGGCTGCGTGTGCTCGGCACGGCCGCCCACGGCCTGCGCAACGGCGACGTCGTCACCGTGCACCACGGCACGGCCGAGGCGCCGGCGACCGTTGTCCTACGCGAGCGCTTCGAGGTGCCGCCCGGCGGGAGCGCCGACGTGCAGCTGCGTCTGCGGAGACAGGTTTCGGCCGCCGCGGGCGACCGCCTGATCGTGCGCCTGACGAGCCCGCAGGTGACCGTGGCCGGAGCGACCGTGACCGACCCGGCGTCGCCCCGCCGACGCCTCCCAGCGGCCGCGCCCGCGCCGCCGCCACCCCCGGCGCCGAAGCCGGCGGTGCCGGCCGAGGCCGTCGAGGCGCTGCACGCGCGGCTGGCCGAGAGCCCGCTGCAGCCACCGGCGCTCCGGGCCGAGGATGGGCCGGCGCTCGCCGCCCTCGTCGAGCAGGATCGGGCGGTGCGGGCAGGACGCGACCTGGCGTTTACGGCGGAGGCGTTCGGCGAGGCGCGCGCCGCGGCGGTCGCGCTGGCCGAGGCGGCGGGCAGCGTGACGCTCGCCCAGCTGCGTGACCGGCTGGGCATCTCGCGCAAGTACGCCCAGGCGCTGCTCGAGGCGCTCGACGCCCACGGCGTTACCCGCCGCGTCGGCGACGAGCGCGTTCTGCGCCGCCGCGCGCGTGAATAAACGGGGTCAGACCCCGTGTATTCATCACGGCTGTCTCATTGACCCGGCTGTACGCTCTGCCCGTGCGAATCCGCCTGCTCAACCCGCTGGTGTTCATCGCCGGCGCGGCCACCATGTCGACCGAGATGTGCGCGTCGCGGCTGCTCGCGCCGTTCTTCGGCGCGTCCATCCTGGTCTGGGCGAACATCATCGGTCTGATCCTGATCTACCTGGCGGTGGGGTACTTCGTCGGCGGCCGCGTGGCCGACCGGCACCCGTCGATGACCGTCATGGCCCGCCTGATGCTGATCGCAGCGGCCGCGATCGCCGTGCTGCCGTTCATCGCCCAGCCGTTCCTATCGGCCGCCGTGAGCGCGTTTGCGAGCACCTCGGTCGGCGCGTTCCTGGGGTCGTTCTTCGCCGTGATGCTGATGTTCTCGATCCCGGTGACGCTGCTCGGGATGGCGTCCCCGTTCGCCGTTCGGCTCGGGGTGCAGAGCGTCGAGAAGGCCGGCGAGGTGGCCGGTCGCATGTACGCGCTCTCGACCATGGGGAGCATCGTGGGCACGTTCCTGCCCGTCGCGTTCCTGATCCCCACGATCGGCACCCGCCGCACGATGCTCGGCTCGGCCGCCCTGCTCGCCCTCGCCGCCACGCCCGCGCTCGGCCGCCGGTATCTGGTCGCACCGGTCGCGATCGCGATGATCGCGCTGCTGCCGCCGGGGGCGATCAAGCCGGGGAGCGGCGTGATCTACGAGGCCGAGTCGCAGTACCAGTTCATCCAGGTGCAGCAGCTCGCCGGCAACGAGCACGTGCTGCACCTGAACGAGGGCTGGGCGCAGCACTCGGTCTGGCGGCCACACCAGGTGCTGACCGGCGGGTACTGGGATCAGTTCCTGCTCGCCCCGTCGCTTCACGGCCGGCCGTTCCGCAATCTGGCGATGATCGGATACGCCGGCGGCACGGTCGGGCGCGCCTACGGCGTCTACTGGCCGCGGGTCTGGGTGCAGGGGATCGAGCTCGACCCGCAGGTAACCGCCGTCGGGAGGCGCTACTTCGGCCTGGCTTCGAACCCCCGCGTGTCGGTCGCGACCGCCGACGGGCGCGTGTACCTGGAGACGCACAGCCGCCGCTACGACGCGATCTTCCTGGACGCGTTCCAGCAGCCGTACATCCCGTTCTACCTGACGACACAGGAGTTCTGGAGCCTGACCGTGAAGCGTCTCAAGGCGCGCGGGATGGTGATGGCGAACATCGGCCGCGTCCCCGGCGACGACCGCCTCGCGCACGACATCGCCGGGACGATGGCGACCCGGTTCGCGTCGGTGTACCTGTGGCACGTGGACGCGTTCAACGACATCGTGGTCGGCTTCCGGCACCCGGTCACGGCCCGCGCGCTGATCGGGCGGCTGCTCCGCTCCCCCTACCAGCTGCAGTCGGCCGCCGATCTTGCCGTGCACATGCACGCCGTCGGTCCGTCGAGCACGCCGTTCACCGACGACAAGGCGCCGGTCGAGTGGCTGACCGACGGGATGATCCTGAAGTACGTCTCGGCGCACTGACGTGCCGCGGGCGGGGCGCGATGCGGCCGCGATCGTCCTCGCCGGTGGCATGTCAAGCCGGATGGGCGAGGCCAAGGCGCTGCTCGACTGGCACGGGACGCCGCTCGTCTGCCGCGTCGCCGGGATCCTCACCCGGGTGTGCGCGCCGGTGATCGTCGCCGCCGCCGCCGGGCAGGAGCTGCCGCTGCCGGGCGGGGTCGAGCGCGCGACCGACGCGGCGCCGCAGCGCGGGCCACTCGAGGGCATCGCCGCCGGCATGCGCGCCCTGGCGGGCCGGGCCGAGGCGGTGTTCCTGGCCGCCACCGACCTGCCGCTCCTGCACCCGGCGTTCGTCGCCGGGCTGCTCGACGCCCTGCCCGGCTACGACGCCGCCGTCCCGGTGGTCGGCGGCCATGACCAGACGCTCGCCGCCGCCTACGACGCGGCCGTCCTGCGCCGCGCATCGGAGCTGCTCGCGGCCGGGCGGCCGCGGGTCGCGGGCCTGCTCGACGGCGCC
This sequence comes from uncultured Actinomycetes bacterium, assembly GCA_963825325.1. Classification (GTDB taxonomy): domain Bacteria; phylum Actinomycetota; class Thermoleophilia; order Gaiellales; family JAICJC01; genus JAICJC01. The sequence continues at coordinate 809,687 of CAWGSU010000004.1, read as the reverse complement.
CGCGTGCACCGGCTGCAGCCGGGCGACGTGGCCGAGCCGGACTCGACCCGGAGCGTGAACACCCGCGCCGAGTACGCCGAGCTGCGCGCGCTGCCGCAGCCCCTGGTCACGGTCGTCGCCGCCGGACGGCCGCCGGCGACGATCGAGGCGGCGACGCTCGGCGTGGCGATCGGCGCGGCCTGGCCGACGGCCCCTGTTTCGCGCGCGGTCGCCACCGTGAACGGCGCCGGGCCGGCCGTCGACCCGGGTCTCCCGCTCGTCCGCGGCGACGTCGTCGAGCTGCGGGTCGCGGGCGACCCGGTCTGACCGCGCGCTACTCGCCCGAGTCGTTCAGCTCGGCCGGCGAGGGCCGCACCCGTGGCGTGCGGCCGCGCAGCGAGCGGCGCCACGCGATGTGGCCGCCGATCGAGAGCACGAGCGCGAGCAGCCCGGCGAGGCCGATGACCTCGAACAGGTTGGACGCGCTCGAGCCGAGCAGGTAGGCGACCGTCCCGACCGTGCACACCCAGCCCGCGGCGCCGGCGAGGTTGTAGACGAAGAACCGCGGCCACGGCATCTCGTTCACGCCGGCAAGGAGCGCCGCGGTGAAGCGCAGCACGGGCAGCCAGCGGCCGAAGAACACGGTCTTGCCGCCATGGCGCGAGAAGAAGTGCTCACCCTCGTCGACGAACTGCAGCCGCTGCCGCTCCCACCGCCCCGGTCGTGTCAGCAGCCGGTGGCCGACCCGGCGGCCGACGAGGTAGCCGAGGTTGTCACCGAGCACGGCCGCCGAGATCGCGACGACGAAGACGATCGGCAGCGACAGGTGCCCCTCCGACGCCAGGACACCCGCCGCGATCAGGCTGGTCTCGCCCGGGACGGGGGCCCCGGCCGACTCGATCAGGATCAGCCCGAACAGGATCCCGTAGCCGAGATTGGCCGGAACGTGGAAGAGCGAGATGGCGAGCAGCAGCGAGATTTCAGGGACTCCCTGACCTGATGGTAGCCCTGGCCGCTCGCCGCGACGGCGAGCAGGAGAGCGGCAGCGAGCGCCGAACCTCGCCGCATGGAGAATCTGGACCTGAGCAAAGCCGAGGGAATGCCCCTGCTGGCGCGGATCGTCGTGCCGCTGAGCGCCGTCGATCGCGAGTCGATCGGCGAGGTGCGGGGGATGTCGCGCGAGTACTGCGCCGTGCCTCTGCCACCGGCCGCACGCGTGGTGCAGGCCGAGCGCACCGAGGGCGCGTGGGTCGTGTGGTACGTCGAGAAGGTGGACGCGATCTAGGAACGGCCGCGGCGGCGGTGTCCGCCGCGGTGACAGCCGGGGCCGCCGTGGTGACCGGGGCGCGCCCCGGCCCCGCCGCCGTGCTGACGGCGCCGTCCGTCGTGCCGGTGCCCGTCCCGACGGCCGTGAGCGGGTCGCGCATGCCGGTGCCCGTGCCGGAAGCCGTCATGCCGGAAGCCCTCGTGGCGGCGCCCGTGTCGGTGCGCTGCGTGGCCGCGCCGGCGGTCGCCGCGGCGCCCGTGCTCGTGCCGGCTGCGATGGCCGTCGCGACGATGACGATGGTCCGCGCGGTGCCGGCGATGGTGCTCGCGACCGCGGCGCAGAAGCCGCACCCCGCGCCGCTGCGCGGCGGTGGCGGCCTTCGCGGACGCCGCGCGAGGCGGCGGCGCGGCCGCGATCCCGACCTGCGCCACCGGCACGGCCGCCGCCGGCGATGCCGCGAACGCCGAGACCTGAGGCGAGGCCCGGTGGGCCGACCGATGGGGGGTACGCGTCTCCAGTGGCGCGAACGGTGTTGCGCCGATGGAGGAGCCGATCACGTTCCCGAAGCTCGGCAGCAGGCCGCCAACCTGCGGCACGGTCAGCGCCAGGGCCCCCAGCACGCCGTACACGGCGGCGACACCGACGCCAAGCGCGCACGCCGCGGCCATGCCACGCGACCTCCGCGGCACCCATGACCCGCCGGGCTGCTCGGTTCCAACATCCATACCTGTGACCCCCCACGGAGGTATACGGGTTCCGGCCAGCCGAACTGATGACCCGTACGGGGGATGTTGACCGGTTCTCGGTCAGACGGCCTCGTCGACGAGGCGGACGCCGCCGACGAGCCACCGCCGTCCCCGCCAGCGCGCGAACCCGATCGCCGCCCGGATCCAGATGAACGTCGTGATGCCGAACCAGATCCCGGCCAGTCCCCAGCCGAACTCCGCCGTCGCGAGCGTCAGCGGCAGATAGCCGAGCAGGGCGGCGGCTGCCGTGACGTTGCGCATGAAGCGCAGATCGCCCGCGCCGAACAGGATGCCGTCGAGGGCGAACACCCACCCGTTCAGCGGCATCATGGCCACGAGCCACGGCCACAGGACGTGCGTCTGTGCGATTACGGCCGGATCCGAGGTGAACGCCCGCGGCAGGAGCTCATAGCCGGCCGCGAGCACGACGGCGAACGCGACTCCGAGCAGGCCACCCGCCCACAAGAGCCGCCGCCCGAGCTGGAGGGCGGCGTCGGTCTGGCCGGCGCCGAGCAGCCGCCCGACCAGCGCCTGGGCGGCGATCGCCGTCGAGTCGAGGAAGAGGGCGCAGAACGTCCACAGCTGGGCGCCGATCTGGTGGGCGGCGAGCGTGGTGTTCCCGATCCGCGCGGCCACCGAGGCCGCCACCGTGAACGTGATGAAGAACGAGGCGGTGCGCAGGGTCAGGTCGCGGGCGGCGGCGAACTGCATCCGGACCCGCCGCGCCGACGGCCGCAGGCTCACACCGCGCCGCGACAGGATGACCAGGAACAGGAGGCCCGACGCCGCCTGCGCCGTCACGTTTGCAATCGCCGAGCCGCGGATGCCCATCCCGGCGCCGAACACGAGCGCCGCCGAGATGCCGATGCTGGCGAGGTTCGCAAGCCCGATCACGATGAGCGGCGTGCGCGTGTCCTGCAGCGCCCGCATCCATCCCTGCGCGGCGGCGGTGACAAGCACGAAGGGCGCCCCCAGCGACGCGATCCGCATCCACTCCAGGGCCTGGGCGGCCGCGGGCGTGCTGCCGCCGGCCATCGCGTGGATCGCGGGCCTGGCAACGAGCTCGAGCCCGATCGCGAGCAGCACCCCGAGGCCGAGCGCGAGCCAGGTGGCCTGCACGCCGACGTCGAGCGCCTCATCGACGCGACCCGCGCCGTAGAGCCGCGCGGCGCGCGCCGTCGTGCCGTACTCGAGGAAGGTGCAGAACCCGAAGATCTCCGAGAGCAGAAGCCCCGCGAGGGCCAGGCCCGCCAGCGGCACGGTGCCGAGGTGGCCGATGATGGCCGTATCGCCCAGGACGTAGAGCGGCTCGGCGATCAGCGCGCCGAGCGCGGGAATCGCGAGCGCGAGCACCTCGCGATCGGTCGGCATCCCCGGCGGGCGGCTCATGCGGGCAGTCTTGCGGGCGACGCGCCGCGCCGGTGGAGGTACCATGCCCGGTCATGACGACCGCCGCCCGCACCACGCTGCGCGACCTGATCTCGGCGCGCGGCTGTGCGCTCTTCGACGGCGCGATGGGGACGATGCTCCAGGGCGCGGGCCTCGACGCCGGCGAGTCGGGCGAGCGCTGGAACCTCGATCGCGCCGAGGCCGTCGCCGAGATCCATCGCAGCTATGCCGCCGCGGGCGCGGTGCTCGTCACCACGAACACGTTCGGCGCCTCGGCGCCGCGACTGGCCACCGTCGGTCTCGAGGATCGGGTGGCCGAGGTGAACGCCGCCGCCGTGCGCATCGCGCGCATCGTCGCCGACGAGTTCGGGGCGCTCGTCGCCGGCGACGTCGGCCCGACGGGCGAGCTGATCGAGCCGCTCGGGACGCTCTCGGCCCACGACGCCCAGGCGGTGTTCGAGGAGCAGATCGAGGCGCTCGCCGGTGCCGGCGCAGACCTGATCCTGGCCGAGACGATGAGCGACCTGGCCGAGGCCGAAGCGGTCGTGCGCGCCGCCCACGAGGCGGCGCCCGAGCTCGAGGTGGCCGTCACCCTGAGCTTCGACACGAACCGGCACACGATGATGGGCGTCGCGCCCGCTCAGGCTGTGGCGGCGCTCGCCGAGCTCGGCGTGACCGCCGTCGGCGCGAACTGCGGCCGCGGGCTGGACGACATGCAGGCCGTGATGACCGAGATGGTGGCGTGCCGGCCCGAGGGGCTGCTCCTGATCGCCCAATCGAACGCCGGCCTGCCCGTCATCCGCGGCGACGAGTTCCACTACGACACCTCGCCCGCGGAGATGGCCGCCTACGCGCGCCGCATGCGCGTGCTCGGCGTCGAGCTCGTGGGCGGATGCTGCGGCTCGACGCCGGCGCACATGGCCGCGATGGCCACCGCCCTCGCTGAATAACTCGGGCCTGGCCCGATTTATGCAGTGATCGGCGTGAGGGGTGGGTCGCCTGCGAGCACCGCCGCGGCGTTCTTCGCGGCCAGCACGCCCATGGCGGTGCGGGTCTCGATCGTCGCCGAGCCCAGGTGCGGGAGCAGCACGACGTTCTCGAGCTCGAGCAGGCCCGGCTCGACGGCCGGCTCGCGCTCGAACACGTCGAGACCGGCGCCCGCGATCGCGCCCGCCCGCAGGGCCGCCGTCAGTGCGGCCTCGTCGACGATCGGGCCACGGGCCGTGTTCACCAGATAGGCCGTCGGCTTCATCAGCGCCAGGCGGCGGGCGTCGATGAGATGCCGCGTCTCGTCGGACAGCGGGCAGTGGATCGAGACGACGTCCGCGGCCGCGAGCAGCTCGTCCAGCTCGAGCATCGTCGCGCCGAGCTCCTCCTCGAGCGCCGCGTCCGCTCGCCGCCGGCCGGCGTAGGCGATTCGCATCCCGAACGCCCGCGCCCGGCGGGCCGTCGCGGTGCCGATCTTGCCGAGCCCGACGATGCCGAGCGTCTTGTCCTGCAGGCCCATCCCGAGCATGTAGAACATGCCCCACGACCACGTGGCGCCCGAGCGGACCATGCGCTCGGCCTCGCCCAGGCGGCGTGTCGCGACGAGGATCAGGGCGAAGGCGATGTCGGCCGTGGACTCGACGAGCACGCCCGGTGTGTTCGTGCACACCACCCCGCGGCGGGCACACGCCGCGACATCGATGTTGTCGTAGCCGACGGCGACGTTGGCAACCACCTTCAGGCCGCGCCCGGCCGCGCCCAGGAACGCGTCGTCAACGCGGTCGTGCAGCAGCGTGAGCGCGGCGTCGGCGCCCGCCACCGCCTCATGCAGCTCTGTGACCGTAAGCGGCCTGTCGTGCGGCGAGAGCCACACGTCGCCGGCCGCACGCAGGATCTCGAGGGCGGGCTCGGGCAGCTGCCGCGAGACGAAGATCCGGGGCGTCATCGCCTCACGCCGCCACCGCGCCGAGCAGCTCGCCCATGGCCGCGAGCGCCTCGGCGATGTTCTCGAGCGAGTTGGCATAGGACAGGCGCAGGTACCCCTCGCCGTAGGCCCCGAACGCCGTGCCGGCGAGCACCGCCACGCCGGCCTCGCTCAGCAGCCGGTCGGCGACCGCCTTCGCCTCCATGCCGGTACCCGTGATGTTCGGGAAGGCGTAGAACGCGCCCTCGGGCATCACACACGAAACGCCCGGCAGCGCGTTCAGGCCCTCGACCACGGCGCTCCGGCGGCGCTCGAACTCGGCCATCATCGCGGCGACGTCGTCCCGGGGGCCGGTCAGCGCCGCGACGCCTGCGAGCTGCACCGCGGGCGCGGTGCACGACACCGAGTTGATCAAGAGGCGCGTGATCGGCTCGACCAGCTCCGCCGGGAGCGCCGCGTAGCCGAGCCGCCAGCCGGTCATGGCGAACGTCTTCGAGAATCCGTCGACGAGCAGCGTGCGGTCGAGCAGGCCGTGGTGGGCCGCGACCGTGTCATGGCGGCCGCCGTAGAGCATCTCCGAGTACACCTCGTCGGAGAGGATGTAGCAGTCGTGGCCGGCCAGGACGGCGGCGACCTCGGCCGTAAGCGCCGGCGGGACGATGCCGCCCGTCGGATTCGCGGGCGAGTTCAGGATCACGAGCTTCGTCCGCGGCGTCAGGCGCTCGGCCAGGTCGGCGGCGGTGAACGCGAAGCCGCGCTCCTCGACGAGCGGCAGCGGCACCGGCGTCGCGCCGGCGAAGTTGATCACCGACTCGTAGATCGGGAAGCCCGGGTTGGGGTAGATCACCTCGTCGCCCGGGTTGCACGTCGCCAGCACGCCGAAGTAGAGGAACGGCTTCGCGCCCGGCGCGACCACGACGCGCCCCGGGTCGATCCCGAGGCCCCGGTGCGCGGACAGGTGCGCAGCGCACGCCTCGCGCAGTTGGGGAAGGCCGGGTGCGGGGCAGTAGTGGGTGTGGCCGTCGCGCAGCGCGCGTACGCCCGCCTCGACGATGTGGGCAGGCGTTGCGAAGTCGGGCTCGCCGATCTCGAGATGGATCACACGCCGACCCGTCGCCTCGAGCGCCTTCGCCCGCGCGAGCACCTCGAACGCCGTCTCGGTGCCGAGCCGGCCCATGCTGTCCGCCAGCCTTCCCCGCATGTCCCCTCCTCGTGGTCCTGCGTTCAGTCGCCGAGCTCGATGCGGCGGCGGTCGACGTACTCCCGAAGGCGCGCGCGCGTGTCCGGGTCGATCGCGGGCTGCTCGTACTCGGAGAGCGTCTTGCGCCAGATCTCGCCCGCGCGCTCGGCGGCGTCGCGCGAGCCCTTGGACTTCCACCGCTCGAAGTTCTCCGTCGAGGACAGAAGCGGCCGGTAGAAGCACGTCCGGAACCGCTCCAGCGTGTGCGCCGCACCGAGGAAGTGACCGCCGTGGCCGACCTCCTGGTGCGCACCGTAGGCCAGGCTGGCCTCGTCCACCTCGAGCGGCGTGAACTCCTCCTGCAACATGCGCAGGATCTCGATGTCGACGATGAACTTCTCGTAGCAGCTGACGAGGCCGGACTCGAGCCAGCCGGCCGAGTGCATGACGTAGTTGGCGCCGGCCAGGAACGTCGGCAGCATCGTCATCATCGCCTCGTAGGAGGCCTGGGCGTCGACGGTCTGGCTCGATGTCAGGCCGCCGCCGCTGCGCCATGGCAGGCCGAAGTGGCGCGCGATCTGCCCGGTGCACAGGAGGCCGATCGCCGACTCCGGCGTGCCGAAGCTCGGCGAGCCCGACTGCAGGTCGGTGTTCGAGAGGAACGAGCCGAACACGACCGGGCAGCCCGGCCGCACGAGCTGCGTGAGCGCGATCCCGGCCATCGCCTCGGCCATCTGCTGCACGAGAGACGCGGGCGTGCTCACGGGCGACATCGCCCCCATCAGCAGGAACGGCGTGATGATCACGGCCTGATTCGCGCGGTTGTACTCGAGCATGGCCGCGAGCATGCGGTCGTCGAAGCGAAGCGGCGAGTTCACGTTGATCAGCGAGATGGTCACCGGCGCGGCCTCGATCGCCTCGCGCGAGCCGAACACGATCTCGCTCATCGCGATCGTGTCGGCGGCGTTCGGGCCTGACGTGACCGAGCCCATGTGGAACTTGTCGGAGAGCGTCTGCAGGGCGAAGACCATGTCCAGGTGGCGCGAGTCGAGCGGCGTGTCGTTCGGCTCGCAGATGGTGCCGCCGGCGGAGTCGAGCTGGTCGAACTGGTGCGAGAGCATGACAAACCGTTCGAAGTCGGCCATCGTCGCGTCGCGGCGCACATCGCCCTCACGCACGAACGGCGGGCCGTAGACGCCCGAGAACACCATGTTGTCGCCGCCGATGCGGACCGAGCGCTCGGGGTTGCGCGCGACGAGATCGAACTCGCGCGGGGCCTTCGCGACCTGCTCGAGCACGAAGTCGGGGTCGAGGAAGACGGCGGCGTCCTCGGTGCGGCAGCCCGCCGCGCGGAAGATCTCGACGGCCTCGGGGAGGATGAATTCGACCCCGATCTCGGACACGATCCGCCGCCAGCCGCGATCGAGCGTGTCCATCGCCTCTTCGGAGAGGATCTCGTAGCGTGGCATCCTGTTTTGGAACATGGCGTCCTTCCGTGGCCCTTGCGACCCAGCGAAACGTCCTTGACGGCCCGCGAGTCGATCCCTATGATCCTTATCGTGGAACAATAGTTCCACATCGTGAGCCAGTTTTCAATGCCAAGCGCCTCCGGAACCCAGTCGATCGACCGGGCCGCCCAGCTTCTGGTGGCGGTCGCAGACAGCGCTGCGCCGATCGGCGTCGGCGAGCTGGCCGAGGCCACCGACCTGCCCAAGAGCACCGTCTCGCGCCTGGTCGCCGCCCTCGAGCGGCACGCGCTCGTCCAGCGCGACGGCGCCCGCGGGCCGCTGCGCCCCGGCCCGGTGATGATGCGCCTGGCCCGCCGCGGCGTCGGCGACCGTGACCTGGTCGACCTCTCGGCGGACGCGCTCCGGCGCCTCGCCGAGGCGAGCGCCGAGACGATCAACCTGGCCGTGCCGACGCCGCTCGGCGTCGAGCATCTGAGCCAGGTCGACAGCACGCACTTCATCGGCTCGACGAACTGGATCGGCCGCCGCGTCCCGCACACGAGCACGGCGGTCGGCAAGGTCTTCCTGGCGTTCGGGGCCGTCCGCATCACCCGCGCGCACGCACCGCTGCGCGCCGAGCTCGACGCCGTGCGCGCGCGTGGCTACGGCACCGCCATCGGCGAGCTCGAGCCCGGCCTCGCGGCGATGGCGGCCCCGGTGCGCGACGGCAGCGGCGATGTGCTCGCCGCGCTCTCGATCTCGGGGCCGGAGGGACGGCTGACACGAGAGCGGATCGCCGAGCTTGCACCCGTGCTGCTGCGCGAGGCAGCCACGGTCTCGGCCCGGCTGGGGTACGGCACCACCACCCAAGGAGCAGCATGACGCACGACGAGATCCTCCAAGGTCTGTACGACAACACGCTGATCGGCAACGCCCCGGAGGTCAAGGACCTCACGAACCAGGGTCTCGCCGACGGGCTCGGGCCCGAGTCCATGCTCTACGACGCGCTCATCCCGTCGCTCGAGGAGGTCGGCGCCCGGTTCGAGCGCGGCGACTTCTTCGTGCCCGAGATGCTGATCGCGGCGCGGGCGATGCAGGGCGCGCTCGACATCCTGCGCCCGCTGCTGGCCGAGACGGGCGCAAAGCCGATCGGCACCTTCGTGATGGGCACGGTCAAGGGCGACGTGCACGACATCGGCAAGAACCTGGTCAACATCATGCTCGAGGGCGCGGGCTTCACCGTGTACGACCTCGGGGTCAACGTCGCGCCGGAGCGGTTCGTCGAAGAGGTGCAGAAGCACGAGCCGGACATCGTCGGCTTCTCGGCGTTCCTGACCACCACGATGCCGATGTTCAAGGCCAACATCAACGCGCTCCAGAAGGCCGGCCTGCGCGACCGCGTGATCGTGATGGTCGGCGGGGCGCCGGTGACCAAGGAGTACGCCGATGCGGTCGGCGCCGACGGCTACGCCGCAGACGCCTCGACAGCCGTGCGCATGGCGAAGGCGCTGATCGAGCAGCAGCGCAACCAGGCCGCCACCGTCTAGGAGGGCGCATGGGCGTGCTTGCGGCAGTGGAGGCGGTGGTGAAGAAGCCGGTCTTCGGCTGCCGGATGTGCGGCCAGTGCGTGCTTCACTCGACCGGCATGACCTGCCCGATGAACTGCCCCAAGACGCTGCGCAACGGCCCCTGCGGCGGCGTCCGTGCCGACGGCGGCTGCGAGGTGAAGCCCGAGATGCGCTGCGTGTGGCTGCGCGGGTACGAGCGCTCGCGGCGGCTGCCGCTCCTGCCGGCCACGTGGCGCGACGAGTTCAACCATCTGCGCCGGCCGGTCGACAACCGCCTCTTCGGCACCGCGTCGTGGACGAACTTCGCCAGCGGCCGCGACCGCCAGACGCCCGCGGGCTGGGAGGCCGGCGAGCATTGAGCCGGCTCGAGCAGGCCCTCGCCGCGGGGCGCTTCGTGGTCACCGCCGAGATGCCGACCATCGACGGCGGAGGCATGGACGAGGTGCGCTTCCAGCTCGCGCCGATGGCGCCGTACCTGGACGCCTGCAACGCAACCGACAACACCGCCGCCCACGCGCACGCGTCACCGCTCGCGATCGCGATCGCGCTCCAGCAGTGCGGGATGGAGCCGATCATGCAGCTCGTCTGCCGCGACCGCAACCGGATCGGCCTGGAGGCGGAGATCGTCGGCGCGACGCTGCACGGGGTCGAGAACGTGTGCTGCCTGACCGGCGACGACGTCACCGCCGGCGACGAGCCCGAGGCCCGGCGTGTGTTCGATCTCGACAGCCCGCAGCTCCTTGCAGCGGCCGCGGGCATCGCCCGCGGCCGCTACCTGAGTGGCCGCACCATCGAGCCGGCTCCGCACCTGTTTCTCGGTGCGGTCGAGAATCCGGGAGCGCCGCCCTTCGAGTACCGAGCCGAGCGCGCGCTGAAGAAGACTCGGGCGGGCGCGCGGTTCATTCAACTCCAGCTCTGCTTCGAGCCCTCGCGGCTTTCAGACTTCCTGGCCGACGCTGTCCGGCTCGGCGTGAGCGAGCGCGCCGCGCTCCTGCCCTCGATCGCGATCCTGCGCTCGGCCCGGGCGCTGCGCTTCATCGACGCAAAGGTGCCCGGCATCACGGTGCCCAGGACGATGATCGAGCGGGTCGAGGCGGCGTCCAACCAGCAGGAGGCCTGCTTCGACGTCGCCTACGAGCTCGCCTGCCACGCCCTCGAGCAGCCGGGCGTGCGCGGCCTGCACTTCATCAGCTTCCGCAAGGACGCCGGGATCGCCGCGCTCTGCCGGCGGCTCGGGATCCCCACGCACGCCGAAAGGGTTGAACATGGATACCGTTCTCCAGTCCCGGTCTAAGACGGTCGTCATCGGCTCTGACAAGCCGTTCTGCATCATCGGGGAGCGCATCAACCCCACCGGCCGCAAGGCCTTCCAGGCCCAGCTGCAGGCCGGCGACCTGCAGCAGCTCGAGACCGACGTGGCCGAACAGGTCGCGGGCGGCGCCGACGTGCTCGACGTGAACGTGGGCGACCCGCTCGCGGACGAGATCGAGCTGATGCGGAGCGCGATCCCGCTCATCCAAGGGCTGACCGACCTGCCGCTCGTGATCGACTCCTCGGTGATCGAGGCGCTCGAAGCCGGCCTGGGCGCCTACGAAGGCAAGGCGCTCGTGAACTCCGTCACGGCCGAGGACGACCGGCTCGAGGCGATCCTGCCGCTCGTCGCCAAGCACGGCGCCGCCGTCATCGCGCTCCCCAACGACGACGAGATCCCGATGGAGCCGCAGCGGCGGCTGGAGCTCGCGCGCAAGATCGTGTCGGTCGCGGGCGACCACGGCATCCCCCCGCAGGACATCGTCATCGACCCGCTGGCGATGCCCGTGGGCGCCGAGCCACGGGCGGTCACGCTGTTCATCGAGACCGTGCGCCTGATCCGTGACGATCTGGGTGTGAATATGACCTGCGGCGCCTCGAACACCTCGTTCGGCCTGCCGGGACGGCACGTGCTCGGCGCCGGCTTCCTCGGCATCGCTGCGAGCCACGGCCTGACGAGCGCGATCATGGACGCCCGCGCCCCGATCTGCGTCGAGGCCGTGCGCGCGGCCGACTTCCTGCTCGGACACGACGAGTGGGGCGCCCGCTGGATCGCCGCGCACCGCGCGAAGCTCGCCGCCGCCCAGGCCTCCGGAGCGGCGTGAGCGACCTCGCGGTCCAGGCCGGCACGGGCCGGGTGCGGCTGCAGTTTCGGCCGGACGGCGGCGACGTGCGCGTGCCGGCGGGCACGACGGTGTTCGACGCCGCGTCGTGGAACGGCATCGCGATCGACTCCACCTGCGGCGGCCACGGCACGTGCAAGAAGTGCAAGGTGCGCGTCCTTGCGGGGACGGTCCCGATCGATAGCGTCGACCCGCGCGCGTTCACGATCGCCGAGCTCAAGGTCGGCTGGCGCCTGGCCTGCCGCGCGGCCGCGACCGAGGACCTCGAGATCGACGTGCCGCCGCTGCAGACGCGGCCCAAGGCCGCGCTCGTCGGTGTCGGCCGCCATGTCATCCTGCGCCCGGCGGTGCAGAAACGCTATCTGGAGCTCTCCGAGCCGTCGCTCGAGGACCAGGTCTCCGACCTCGAGCGGGTGCTGGCCGCCGTCGACGACTACGAGCTGCGCGTGCATCCGGGGGCCGTGCGCAATCTCGGCCGCACGCTGCGCGCTGCGGACTTCAAGGTCACCGCCGTGATCTGCGACGACCTGCTGATCGACGTCGAGGCGGGCGACACGACCGCCGACCGGCACGCGATCGCGTTCGACCTCGGTACGACGACCGTGGTGGCGAACCTGCTCGACCTGGCCACAGGCCAGCCGCTTGCGGTGCGCTCCATGCTGAACCGCCAGCAGCCCTACGGCGCCGACGTGATCTCACGGGTGTCGGCCACCATGCTCGATCCCGACGCCCTCGAGGCGCTGCAGGCACGGGCGGCCGAGACGCTCAACCAGCTCGCCGGCGAGGTGTGCGACGAGGCGGGCATCGCCCGCGAGCGGGTGTACGAGATGATCGTGTGCGGCAACGTGACGATGACCCAGATCGCGCTGGGGATCGACCCCGAGCCGCTCGCGGTGGCGCCGTTCATCGTCGCGGCGCGCCGGCTGCCGCCCGTCACGTCCGCAGACTACGGCGTGCCGCTGCACCCGCGCGCGCCCGCGTTCACGTTCCCCGCGCTCGGCGCGTACGTCGGCGGCGACATCGTCGCCGGCATGCTCGCGACCGGGCTCACGCGCGACCGCCGCGTGCGCCTGTTCATCGACGTCGGCACGAACTCCGAGATCGCGCTCGGCTCGCAGGAGCGGGTGGTCTCGACCGCCGCGCCGGCCGGCCCGGCGTTCGAGGCGGCCCAGATCCGCTGCGGCATGCGCGCCGCCGAGGGCGCGATCGAGGGCGTGACCATCGCGGGCGACGACCTCAGCCTGGAGGTGATCGGCGACACCGACCCGGTGGGGATGTGCGGCTCGGGCCTCGTGGACGCGGTGGCACAGCTCGTCGCCTGCGGCCTGCTCGACCATTCCGGCCGCTTCGTTCCCGACGAGGCCGCGCTCGAGGCGCACCCGGTGCTCTCCAAACGGCTCGTGAAGGTGGGTGAGGAGCGTGTGTTCGTGCTCGCCTGGCGCGGCGAGGAGCCCGAGAATGCCGTGTACCTGTCGCAGCGGGACGTGCGCGAGCTGCAGTTCGCGAAGGCGTCCATCGCCACCGGCTGGATGATCCTCATGAGCGAGCTCGGCATCACGGCCGCCGATGTCGCGCAGGTGCTGCTCGCGGGCAGCTTCGGCTCCTACCTCTCGCCGGCGAGCGCGGTGCGTATCGGCCTCGTGCCGAAGCTGCCGCTCACGCGGATCGTCTCGGCCGGAAACGTCGCCGGCGAGGGCTCCAAGATGGCGGCCCTGTCGCTGCGCGAGCGCGCCGCCGCCGACGCGATCCTGGACGAGGTCGAGTACGTCGAGCTCTCCGGACGGGCAGACTTCAACGACATGTTCATCGACCAGCTCAAGTTCCCCGGATGAGCGCGGCCGTGCAGCCGCGGGTCGCGGTCGTCGCCTGCGGCGCGCTGGCCCTACACGTGCAGGCGATCGCGCGCCGGCGGGAGTGGGCGGTCGACGTGCACCCGCTGCCGCCGGAGCTGCACAACCGTCCCGAGCGAATCGCGCCCGCGGCCGCGGCGCTGATCGCCGAGCTGCGCGAGGGCTACGACCGCGTCGTCCTGGCCTACGCCGACTGCGGCAGCATGGGCGCGGTCGACGAGCTCGGCGTCGAGCGGCTGGCGGGCGACCATTGCTACGACGTCTTCGCCCGCGCCGAGGTGCGCGAGGCCATCCGCGAGGAGCCGGGCACGTACTTTCTGACCGACTTCCTGGCCCGCACCTTCGACCGCACCGTCGTGCGCTCGCTCGGACTCGACCGCCATCCCGAGCTGCGCGACGCCTACTTCGGCAACTACCGCCGGGTGGTGTACCTGGCCCAGCGGCCGACGCCGCGCCTGCTCGAGCAGGCGCGCGCGGCCGCCGACCGCATCGGCCTGCCGCTCGAGGTGCGCGAGGTGGGCGAGGGCGGCCTCGAGCGTGACCTGGAGCGCCTGGTCGGGACGGGCACCGATGGCTGAGTCGGTCACCACCCGAGCGGCGCTCCTGCCGGCGGTCGGCACGCGGCTGCGCGTTGTCGAGCTCGATCTTGCCCCGCCCGGCCCCGGCGAGGTGCGCGTGCGTCTGCACGCGAGCGGCGTCTGCAGCGACGACCTGAACGCGTTCGACGGCTCGATCGAGGTGCCGTGCCCGGCGGTGCTCGGGCACGAGGGCGCCGGCGTCGTCGATGAGATCGGCGCGGGCGTGACGGCGCTCCAGGTCGGCGACCACGTCGCGCTCTCGTGGGCGCCCTACTGCGGCCACTGCGAGCAGTGCCTGCGCGACCTGCCCCACCTGTGCGGAACGGCGTGGCCGAAGATGCTCGCGGGCGGCCTGCTCGACGGCACGACGCGCCTCTCGTTCGGCGGCGCGACCGTGCACCACTACTGCTTCCTCTCGTCGTTCTCCGAGCGGGCCGTCGTGCCGGAGCGCTCGTGCGTGCGCATCCCCGCCGACGTCCCCTTCGACGTGGCCGCGCTGGTCGGCTGCGCCGTCGCGAGCGGCGTGTGCGCCGTGTGGCGCACGGCCGGCGTGCGGCCGGGCGAGCGCGTCGCCGTCTTCGGCCTGGGCGGCACCGGCCTCGCCGCGGTGATCGGCTCGGTCGCCGCAGGCGCCTCGCAGATCGTGGCGGTCGACGCCCGCGCGAGCCGGCTCGAACGCGCGCGGGAGCTGGGCGCGACGAGCGTCGTCGAGTGGCAGGGAACGCCCGCCGAGGTCGCCGAGGCGGTGCGCGCCGCGAGCGGCGGCGGGGTCGACTACGCGTTCGAGGCGCGCGGCCGGCCGGCCGCCGCCGAGGCCGCGTTCCTCTCGACGCGCGTGCGCGGGGCGGCGGTGCTGTGCGGCATCCCGCGCGCCGACGCAACCATCACTCTGCCGGCGCTCTCGATCCCGCGCATGGAACGGCGCGTGCTCGGCTCGATCTACGGCTCGGCGCGGCCCGACCGTGACTTCCCGCTCATCCTCGACATGTACCGCCACGGGCACCTGCCGATCGACCGCCTGATCTCGCACCGGCTCCCGCTCGACGAGGCGGACGCGGCGATGGACCTCGTGCGCTCGGGCGACGCCACCCGCGTCATCCTCGAGCTCGCCTAGGCTGGGGACTGTCCCCACATGGGGACAGTCCCCGCTTCTCGCCCCGCCTACTCGCCGGCCGCAGCCGCCTTCGGCTGGTGGCGGTAGAAGTCGACATGCTGCGCCTCGAGCGGCGTGTTGCCCATGATCAGGTCGGCGGCCTTCTCGGCCATCATCATCACCGGCGCGTAGATGTTGCCGTTGGTGACGTAGGGCATGGCCGACGCGTCCACGACGCGCAGGCCCTCGAGGCCGTGCACGCGCATGTTCGCCGGGTCGGTCACCGACATCGCGCCGGTGCCCATCGCGCAGGTGCACGATGGGTGCAGGGCCGTCTCGCCGTCGCGCCCCACCCAGTCGAGGATCTCCTCGTCGGTGGCGACGCCCGGCCCCGGCGAGAGCTCGCCCGCGCTGTAGGTGTCGAACGCCGGCTGGTTCAGGATGCTGCGCGCAACCCGGATCGCCTCGACCCACTCGCGCCGGTCCTCCGGCGTTGAGATGTAGTTGAAGCGCAGCGCCGGGTGCACCGCCGGATCGGTGGATGTGATCTTCACCGACCCGCGCGAGTTGGAGTACATCGGCCCGATGTGCACCTGGTAGCCGTGCCCGCCGGCCGGCTTGGAGCCGTCGTAGCGGATCGCGAGCGGCAGGAAGTGGAACATCAGATTCGGATATGCAACCTCGTCGTTCGACCGGGCAAAGCCGCCGCCCTCGAAGTGGTTGGTGGCGCCGTCGCCGCGCCTGGCCAGCCACTGCAGGTACACCTTCGGCCGGTTGCGATAGAGCATCGCCGGGGCGACCGACACGGGCAGCTTGCTGCCGTACTGGACGTACACCTCGAGATGGTCCTGCAGGTTCTCGCCGACACCGGGCAGGTCGTGGACGACGTTCACGCCGAGCGCCTCGAGCTCGGACGCGTTGCCGACGCCCGAGAGCTGGAGCAGCTGGGGCGAGTTGATCGCGCCGCCGCAGATGATGATCTCGCGGCCGTGCGCCCGCCGGGTCGGGCCGCGGGGAAGATCGAACGAGACCCCGGTCGCGCGGTTCCCCTCGAAGACGATCCGGCGCACGAACGCGTTCGTCTTGACGGTCAGGTTCGGCCTGTCCATGACCGGATGCAGGTAGGCCCGGGCCGCGCTCAGCCGCCGGCCGCGGTGGATGTTGCGGTCAAACGGCGCGAAGCCCTCCTGGCGGTACCCGTTGACGTCGCTCGTGAGCTGGTAGCCGGCCTGCTGCACGGCCTCGAAGAACGCGAGGAAGAGCGGGTTTGTGGCCGGGCCGCGCTCGAGCACGAGCGGGCCGTCGCCACCGCGGTACTCGTCGGCGCCGGCCAGGCACGTCTCCATCCGCTTGAAGTACGGCAGGCAGTGGGCGTAGTCCCAGTTCTCCATCCCTGGATCGGCGCCCCAGCGCTCGTAGTCGAGCGCGTTCCCGCGCTGAAAGATCATCCCGTTGATGCTGCTCGACCCGCCGAGCACCTTGCCGCGCGCGTGATAGATGCGGCGGCCGTGCATGTTCGGCTCGGGCTCCGACTCGTACTTCCAGTCGTAGAAGCGGCTGCCGATCGGGTAGGTCAGCGCCGCGGGCATGTGGATGAAGATGTCGGCCTTGTAGTCGTTGCGACCGGCCTCGAGCACGAGCACGCGCGTCGAGGGGTCGGCGCTCAGGCGGTTGGCGAGCGCCGAGCCCGCCGAGCCTCCGCCGACGATGATGTAGTCATAGGGTGTGCGGGCCATGTCCGCCTTCCGTTGGATCGCGTGGACGTGGAGCCAGGGCGATTCTACGCTTCGGCCCCCGGCGCTGCCCTCACCCGTCGAGCATGGCCGCGAGCCGCTCCGGCGGATGGGCGGCGTCGAGCTCCGCGGCCACGCGGGCGGCGATCTCGTCGGGCGCGCCGTCGGCCTCCTGCCATGCGCCCTGCTCCCATGCGTCCAGGTAGGCGTCCGACCCGTGCAGGCCCTGGCGCATGGCCGCCTCGTCGATAGCCTCCTGGAAGCGGTCGGGCAGCGCGACCTTGGCGACCGCCCCCGCGGCATCGCGCGCGGTCACCATCGTCGGGATGTCGCGCCAGCTGGTTACGCGGTACTCGGCCACCGCCGGCGGATGATACCCATCCCAATTGACATTCGCCGCGAATGCCAATTGGCGGGCGGTCCGGCGTGAATCCGAGCGCGCGCCCGCCGATAACCCGCGGGTGAAGTTCGACTATGACCTGCTCGTGATCGGCTCCGGCCCCGGCGGCCAGAAGGCGGCGATCCAGGCCGCCAAGCTCGGCAAGCGCGTGGCCGTCGTCGACCGCCGCGAGACGCTCGGCGGCGTGTGCACGAACACCGGCACGATCCCGTCCAAGACGCTGCGGGAGGCCGTCGTGTTCCTGACCGGGATGAGCCAGCGCGGCATCTACGGGCAGAGCTACCAGGTCAAGGACGACATCACGAGCGAGGACGTCTTCGCCCGCATCCAGCACGTCGTCCAGCGCGAAATCGACGTCGTGCGCAGCCAGCTCGCACGCAATCGCGTTCAGGTGCTCGCCGGCCACGGCCGCTTCCTCGACCCGCACTCGATCTCGGTCGACAGCGTGTCGGGCATGGAGCGCCGCATCACGGCCGCCAAGATCGTGATCGCGACCGGCACCCGTCCGGCCCGCCCCTCAACGGTCGCCTTCGACGGCCGCACCGTGCTCGACTCCGACGACATCGTCTCGCTCGACTGGCTGCCGAACTCCCTGGTCGTCGTCGGCGCCGGCGTGATCGGGATCGAGTACGCGTCGATGTTCGCCGCGCTCGGCACGCGAGTCACCGTGGTCGAGCAGCGCCAGCGGCTGCTCGAGTTCTGCGACTTCCAGATCATCGAGGCGCTCCAGTACCACCTGCGCGACCTCGGCGTGATCTTCCGCTTCGACGAGACCGTGACGGCGGTCGACAAGCACAAGGGCGGCGCCGTGACGCACCTCGCGAGCGGCAAGCTGATCCCTGCAGACGCGGTGCTCTACTCCGCCGGGCGCCAGGGCGCCACGGACGGGCTCGACCTGGCCAAGGCCGGGCTCGAGGCCGACCGCCGCGGCCGCATCGCCGTCAACCAGCGCTTCCGCACCACCGCGCGCCACATCTATGCGGTGGGCGACGTGATCGGCTTCCCGAGCCTCGCAGCGACCTCGATGGAGCAGGGCCGGCTGGCCGCCTGCGACGCCTTCGGCATCGCCTCCAACGCCATGGACGCGATGCTCCCGATCGGGATCTACACCATCCCCGAGATCAGCTTCGTCGGCCGCACCGAGGAGCAGCTGACCGAAGCGGCCGTGCCGTACGAGATCGGCATCTCCCGCTACCGCGAGCTCGCCCGCGGCCAGATCCTGGGTGACACGTCGGGGATGCTGAAGCTGCTCGTCTCGCCACTCGACCGCACCCTGCTCGGCGTGCACGCGTTCGGCACCGGCGCCACCGAGCTCGTCCACATCGGCCAGCTCGTGATGGCGATGGGCGGCACGATCGACGTGCTCCTCGACACGGTCTTCAACTACCCGACGCTGGCCGAGTCCTACAAGGTGGCTGCGCTCGACGCCACGAACCGCCTGAGCGCGATCGCGCGCATGGCCGCCTGAGCTCGCCTTCGCGCGCATAGGCGGCGGACCGATGCGCGGCCGTTACACCCGTGCGACGACTCGCTCCTAGTCTGACCGGATGCGCGTGACGCGGAGAGGCGCGATCGTCGGGACGGCAGCGGGCGCCGTCGCGGCCGTGGCCGGCGCGCGTGGGCTCCCGCTGCGCAGGTGGGAGGACGACCTCACCGGCGCCTGCGGGCCGAGCGGCCCGGCGCCGCCGCGGTCGGCCGGGACGCGCGTCATCCTCGGCACGCTGCGATCGCGCTACGTCGCCGAGCCTGTGGACTACGCCGTCGGCCTGCCTCCGCGACATGCGGGCACGGCCGCAGCGGTGTGTCTGCCCGGCCGCGGCAGCGACGCCCGCTGGGTCATGGACACCCTGCACGCCGTCGACTTCGTCGCAGCCGTAGGCCTTCGCTACGCCGTCGCCGCGGTCGACGGCGGCGAGTCGTACTGGCACCGGCGCGCGTCGGGCGAGGATCGCATGGCGATGCTGCTCGGCGAGTTCGTGCCGCTCCTCAAGCGCCGCTTCGGCCTCGCGCCGCGGGCGATCATGGGCTGGTCGATGGGCGGGTACGGGGCGCTGCTCGCCGCGGAGCGGCGGCCCGCGCAGTTCCGGTCAGTGGCCGTCTCGAGCGCGGCGATCTGGCCGACCTACGCCCAGCAGCACGCGGCGGTGCCCGACGCGTTCGACGGCCCGGCCGACTTCGCCCGAAACGACGTGTTCGCGGGTTCGCCGCGGCTCGCGCACACGGCCGTCTCGATCAGCTGCGGGACGGCCGACCCGTTCGTCGCGAACGACCGCGCATTCGCGGCCCGCCTGCAGCCGCGGCCGGCCGGCGAGTTCGTCGCCGGCTGCCACGACGAGGACTTCTGGCGGCGCCTGCTGCCGGCGCAGGTGCGCCTCGTCGGACGGAACCTGTAGGCAGGCCAAGGCCGCGGGGACAGTCCCCATCCGGGGACTGTCCCCATTCCCTACGGCCGCACGAGCGGCTTGTACTTGATGCGGTGCGGCTGGTCGGCCTCGGCGCCGAGCCGGCGGTGGCGATCGGCCTCGTACTCGTCGTAGGCGCCCTCGAACCACACCACCTCGGAGTCGCCCTCGAAGGCGAGGATGTGCGTCGCCACGCGGTCGAGGAACCAGCGATCGTGGGTGATCACGACGGCGCAGCCGGCGAACGAGAGCAGCGCCTCCTCGAGCGCGCGCAGCGTGTCGACGTCGAGGTCGTTGGTCGGCTCGTCCAGGAGCAGCAGGTTGCCGCCCGAGCGGAGGAGCTTGGCCAGGTGGAGCCGGTTGCGCTCGCCGCCGGAGAGGTCGGACACGCGCTTCTGCTGGTCGCCGCCCTTGAAGTTGAACGACGCGACGTAGGCGCGTGACGCGATCTCGCGCGTGCCGACCGTGATCCGGTCCTTGCCGGCCGAGATCTCCTTCCACACCGTGTTGGCGGGGTCGAGGTCGGCGCGGGCCTGGTCGACGTATGCGAGCTGCACCGTCGGGCCGACGCGCAGCGCGCCGCCGTCGGCCTCCTCCTGGCCGGCGATCATGCGGAACAGGGTCGTCTTGCCGGCCCCGTTCGGGCCGATCACGCCGACGATCCCACCCGCGGGCAGCGAGAAGTCCAGCCCGTCGATCAGCAGGCGATCGCCGTAGCCCTTGCGCAGCCCGTCGGCCTCGACGACGACGTCGCCGAGCCGCGGCCCCGCCGGGATGTGGATCTCGACGGTGTCGAGCTTCACCGCGGCGTCCTCGGCCAGCAGCTGCTCGTATGCGGCCACGCGCGCGCGGCTCTTGGCGTGCCTGGCCCGCGGCGCCATCCGCACCCACTCGAGCTCGCGCTGCAGGGTGCGCCGCCGGGCCGACTCCTGCTTCTCCTCGACCGCCAGGCGAGCCTGTTTCTGCTCGAGCCACGACGAGTAGTTGCCCTGGAACGGGATGCCGTGGCCGCGGTCGAGTTCGAGGATCCAGCCGGCGACGTTGTCGAGGAAGTAGCGGTCGTGCGTGACGGCGAGGACGGTGCCCGAGTACTCGTCGAGGAAGCGCTCGAGCCATGCCACCGACTCGGCATCGAGGTGGTTGGTCGGCTCGTCCAGCAGCAGCAGGTCGGGAGATTGCAGCAGCAGGCGGCACAGCGCCACGCGCCGGCGCTCGCCGCCGGAGAGGTTGGTCACCTCGGCGTCGGCGGGGGGCAGGCGCAGCGCGTCCATGGCCACGTCCAGCATGCGGTCGAGGCTCCAGGCGTCGGTGCGGTCGATCCGGTCCTGCACCTCGCCCTGCTCGTCGAGCAGCGTCTGCATCTCGGCGTCGGTCATCGGCTCGGCGAAGCGGGCCGAGATCTCGTTGAACCGGTCGAGCAGCGCGCGCTTCTCGGCGACACCCTCCTCGACGTTTTGGCGCACGTCCTTGGCCGGGTCGAGGGCGGGCTCCTGCGGCAGATAGCCGACGGTCGCGCCGGGCGCGATCCGGGCCTCGCCGTTGGACGGCTCGTCCAGGCCGGCCATGATCCGCAGCAGGGTGGACTTGCCCGCGCCGTTGGGGCCGAGCACGCCGATCTTGGCGCCGGGCAGGAACGACAGCGAGATGTCGCGCAGCACCTGGCGCTCGGGCCCGAAGAACTTGTTGCACCGGTACATGGAGTAGACGTACGTCTGGTTCATGCCGGGCAGGATAGGCGCAACGTGCATAAACGGGGTCTGACCCCGTTTATGCAGGCAGCGCTCGGGTCAGCCCTTTCGGGCCGTCCAGGCGAGGCCGCCGACCGCGGCGGCCGCGAACCCGAACGCGCCCGAGAGGATCCCCACCGCGACGCCGCCGCCCAGGTAGTAGACGCCGATCAGGCCGGGGCCGGCGATCAGGAACACCGGCGTCAGCACGATCAGCCGGTCGCGCAGGTACATGCGCGGGCCCGACGCCCACCAGTAGATGCAGCCGAAGGTGACGACGACCGTGCTCGCCACGGCCACACGCCCCGCGTTGAGGGTCGAGATCAGCCCGAGCTTGGCCGCGACCAGGAACGCGAGGCACGCAATGGCGACGAACCCACCGACGGCCGCGACCATCAGGTCGCGCCGCACCAGCCGGCGGAGGTCGTCAGGGGGCGGCGTCATCGGTTCGACGCCGCCCCCTGCGCGACTGCTCAGTCGCCCTCGGCGGCGACGGCAATGTCGGCGCGATGTTCTGCGATCACGGTGCCGTGATGCTGCTGGCGGCCGTAGTAGAGCGCCAGTCCGGCGATCACCACCACTGCGATGCCGGTGATCGGCCCGTACTGCTGGTACCACAACGTGCCGTAGTAGTAGTCGCGCGGCCAGGCCAGGTTGATCGTCATCGCCGCGCCGTAGAAGATCGCGATGGAGTTCGTCACGATCGCCCAGCGTCCCAGCTTGAACAGACCGATGTTCGCGGTGCTCAGATTGCCGGGCCAGCCGTTCAGACGCTGCTGGAGCAGCGGGATCGTCACGCCCAGGTAGGCCATGTACATGAAGATGATCCCGAGGGCGATGATGACCTCGAACGCGTACTGGTTGTAGATGTTGAACGCCAGGACGACGATCGCGATCACCCCGACCAGGACGGCCGGGAACACGGGCACCCGGCGGGTGCCGGACACATGCGCCAGGCGCTTGGCGCCCGGCAGGTTATCGTCGCGGCCCATGGCGAACAGGATCCGCACCGACATGGCGTGGATCGCCAGGCAGCACACGAAGATCGCCACCGCCACGTCCGCAAGGAAGAGCTTGCCCCAGGTGGAGCCGAGCACGTCCGTCGTGATGGCAGGGAGATTGAGCGCCGTGCCGTTCTTGAAGAGCGCGTCGCTCACGGCCATGGTGCCGAACAGAATGAGCAGGAAGCCCATCGTGCCGGCGGTCGCGAGCGCCTGGAGCACCGCGCGCGGCGCCTTGCGGCGCGGATCGTCGGTCTCCTCCGCGAGCGAACCGGCGGTATCGAAGCCGTACATCACGTAGAGCGGCATGATCGCGCCGACGAGCAGCGCTCCCAGGTACCCCCACGCGTGGTGGACGGGGACGTTCGCCGTATTGGCGGTCGTCGTCAGCACCGTCGCCGGGCTGCGGGTGGTGTGGATCAGGAACAGGATGATCAGGCCGGAGGCGCCGACGAGCTCGGCGATCACGCCGATGTTGTTGATGCGGGCGAGCAGCCGCACGCCCGTGGCATTGATGATCGTGGTGAACACGACCATGACCATCGCGAGGATGATCGCGTTCTCGGCGAAGTCCTTGCTGTACAGGTTGCCAGAGTTTGCGGCCGACCCGACGATCTGGAAGTGGGTCGAGATCTGCGGCAGGATGACCTGCCACGCCAGCGCGACCGCGGGCACCGTGATGACCTGAGCGCACAGATACATCCACCCGGTGTTCCACGCCCACGCCTTCGACGCGAGCTGCTTCGACCACTGGTACACCGAGCCCGCCAGCGGGTAGTGCGCCGAGAGCTCGGCGAACTGGAGGGCGACCATGAACTGGCCGAACATGACGACGAGCCACGCCCACGCGAACGCGGGCCCGGCGAAGAAGAACCCCAGCGCCGCTGTCTGGAACATGCCGGTGAGGATCGAGATGTAGCTGTACCCGGCGGCGAACGACGAGAAGCTGCCCAGCGTGCGGTGCAGCTCCTGGCGGTACCCGAACTGCGCCAGCTGCTGGCTGTCCGAGTTCGTGCCTTCTTGCATGCCCCTCCCCTCCTCTACGGAGACAGGTTGTGGTCTAGACCAGGGAAATCTTCCCCGACTTGCGCGGGGAAGTCAATACGCTCGGCACGGCTTGCGCCGACTCCGACCTGCCACCGAGGCCTACTCAACCGGGATCTCCGAGTTGATCATGCCCAGGTCGATGCCCTCGCGGCGGCGGACGATGCGCGAGCCGACGTAGATCGCCAAGGCGACCCCGTACAGCACGAACATGTAGATGAGCGACTTCGTGTGGTTGATCCCGTACGCGGAAGTCGAGAACCACTTGTACCCGCAGAAGGCCAGAAACGCGCCGAAGATCACGCCGGAGATGGTCACGAGCGGGATGCCCGCGAGCTCGTACTTCGCGATCGGCGACGCCTTGTAGATGTCGCGCCGGCGCCACGGCAGCACGATCGCCGAGAGCGTCGTCACGAAGTAGGTGATCGCGATCACCACCGTCGCGTCCAGCGTATAGCCGTAGAAGTTGGTGTTGTACGCGTACAGGTAGCTGATGGGGATCGAGGGCACGAGCATCAGCAGGAGCGCCGCGATCGGCACGTGGGTGCGATCGTCGACCTTGGCGGCCCACTCGGGCAGGATGCGGTCAAACGCCGCCGCGAAGATCACCCGCGTCGAGCTCAAAAAGACGCTCCCGGCCCAGCCGAAGAACCACAGCGACAGCAGCGTGAGCAGCACCACCTGCAGCAGCTCGTTGTGGAGGAACATCGCCGCGAGCATGCCCGGATACGGGAACCAGTAGGTCGGCGCCTTGGTCACCGCCGCCCAGTACTCGCCGCTCAGGACGCCGTAGAAGCGGTAGCCCATGGCGTGCGCCATCGCCGCGAAGGTGACGATGACGGTGATGGTGGTGAAGAGCAGCGCACCGCCCATGGCGTAGATGTTCTTGCGGAAGTCCGACGCCCCACGCACCTCGCCGTACAGCGTCGCGCCCCAGTTCGGCCACAGGTTGAAGAACAGCATGAACGGGACAAGCAGCAGCGTCGCCCGCAGCGGGAAGGCCCCGAACCCCTTGTAGCCCACGCCCGCCGAGGCGGCCGCCGCGTGGGTCTTGGCAAACGCGTTCGGGTCGTGCGAGCCGTAGATGTCGGTCTGGCGGTTGAACGCCGCGACGAAGTCGGCCTTCGAGTGGAACAGGAAGAGGCCGAGCATGATCACGAGCCCCGCCATCGCCCCGTAGAAGCAGAGCTTCTGGAACCGGGCGTAGTTGCGCATGCCGATCGAGACGACGACCGTCGCGATCGCGGCGGTCGCAAGCGACGCCACGAAGATCCCGGTGCCGTGGATCGGGTTCCACCAGGCCGCGTGGAAGGTGCTCGTGCCGTTGTAGCCCAGCACGTTCAGGACCGGCTGGATGAACTCGAGTATGAGGATGTTGGCGTAGATCGGGACCCAGTGCCAGAGGATGAACCACCAGCCGGTGGCCGCGAACACGAAGCCGACACCGCCGCCGAAGACGCGGCTCTGCCACACGTAGTCGCCCCCGGCCCTGGGCATGACGGCGATCAGCGAGGCGTACGTGATCACCTCGAAGATGATGAACAGGCCGGAGAGGACAATGGCGGCGATCAGGCCGCCTTCCGGGAAGACCGCGATGCCCGTGAAGGCATACCCGAAGCCGAGCGCCATCAGGTTGATCGCGAAGGCCGAGTAGATGAAGGCGTCGAACACGGACCACCCCTTCACCAACCCGGTGGCCTTGCGCACGAACATCGTGCGCTCGACGGGCGTGTCTGCTGCAGCCATCATCTCTCCTTTTTTCAGCCGCTGGTGAGCACGAAGTTCTTGACCTTCTTGCCGTTCAGCTCGATCAGGGCGCCCATGAGGTCGCCCTGCTCGTATGCGCTGCCCGGGTTGATGCAGA
The DNA here is from genome assembly GCA_963825325.1 of uncultured Actinomycetes bacterium. Classification (GTDB taxonomy): domain Bacteria; phylum Actinomycetota; class Thermoleophilia; order Gaiellales; family JAICJC01; genus JAICJC01. The sequence continues at coordinate 784,353 of CAWGSU010000004.1, read as the reverse complement.
GCGTGCTGCCGATGCGCGCGTGCCCGCGCGCCTCGTGGATGTGCCCGTGCAGCGAGAGCACGGGGTGCGTCTCCTCGATTGCGGTGCGCACGGCCGTGGAGCCGACGGGCTCGGGCGCGTGGCCGCCGTGCTTGGGCTTCAGGTTCTCGTCGAGGCCGGGGGCGTCGTCAAGCCCGGAGCCGTACGGCGGGCAGTGCAGGTTCAGGATGGTGCGCTCGGGCGGCGCGGTCAGCTGCGACGTGACCGCCCGGATGCGCGCGAGGAGCACGTCCTCGGGCTCCTCGCGGTACGTGTGCCACGGCGTCGGGTTGGCCCACCCGGTCGACCCCATCTGGAAGTCGCCGATGTCGACCACGCGGCCCTCGGCGAGCTCGACGCGGGTCGCATCCGCAAGGATCTGGTCGACCTCGAACTGGTCGTCGTTGCCGGGGCAGACGAACATGCGCTGCGGCTGGCCGGCAAGCTTCTGGGCGGCCATCTGCATCCAGCGCTCGACGGTGCCCAGCATGTGGCTGTGGAACAGGTCGTCCAGCCGCTCGGAGTCCGCCTCGAGCTCGGCCAGCTCGTCCGGGTCGGTGCGGAACGGGTAATAGCCGCGCCGGATCACATCGTGCTCGAAGGCGGCCACCTGATCGTCACCCGCGAGCTCGCGGCGCTGCTCCTGCAGCGTGCCGTGCCAGCGCTCGCCGCCGTCGTGGATGACCGGCACGAGCGCCTTCCCGGTCATGTCGCCGCCGAGGATCATCACATCGGCCTTGTAGTGCGTCCCGGAGTTCAGGAACTTGCGCCAGCACGTCTCCGACCCATGGATGTCCGTGGCAAAGAACACACGCACAGGCCCGCATTCTGGTCCCCGCACAGGACGGAAGTCAAGACAACGGCACGACACCACGCTGGGGACAGTCCCCGCGGTGCGGGGACTGTCCCCCACACTGCCCCATCTCGACCACCGCCGGGGCACATATAGTCGCCCGGCATGCCACTCGACCCTCGCTACGACATCCTGTTCGAACCGGTCCAGATCGGCCCGAAGACGCTGCGCAACCGGTTCTACCAGGTGCCCCATTGCACCGGCTTCGGCGTCGAGAAGCCGTGGTCGCAGGCGGCGCACCGGGCGGTCAAGGCCGAGGGCGGCTGGGCGGCCGTGTGCACCGAGTACTGCACCGTGTCGGCCGACGCCGACGAGACGCCCTACATCTCGGCGCGCATGTGGGACGACCACGATCTGCGCCACCTGGCGCTCACGTGCGACGCGGCCCACGCCCACGGCGCGCTCGCCGGGATCGAGCTCTCGCACTCGGGCGCCCACGGCGAGAACGGCGAGACGCGCCTGCCGCCGCCCGCCCCGTCGCAGATCCCGAGCGACTTCTCCGGCATCACGCCCAAGACGATGGAGCGGGTCGACATCGACCGCATCATCTCGGACTGGGTCACCGCCGCCGTCCGCTCGCGCGACGCCGGCTTCGACATCGTCTACGTCTACGGCGGCCACTCCTACCTGCTCGGGCAGATGCTCTCGCCGTTCTACAACCAGCGCACCGACGCCTACGGCGGCTCGCTCGAGAACCGCGCGCGGATGTGGATCGAGACGCTCGCCGCCGTGCGCGAGGCGGTCGGCTCGGACTGCGCGATCGCCTGCCGCATGGCCGTCTCGGAAGGCGGCGGCGCAAGCGTGCCGGTCGAGGAGGGGCTCGAGTTCGTGCGCATGGCCGACGGCCTGGTCGACCTCTGGGACGTGCACCTCGGATCGATCCTCGAGTGGTCGCTCGACTCCGGCGCGTCACGGTTCTTCGCAGAGGGCTGGCAGCTCGAGTGGACCGGGCGGATGCGTGAAGCGACGCAGAAGCCGATCGTCGGCGTCGGCCGGCTGACGACGCCCGACCGCATGGTCGACATCATCGAGTCGGGCGTCTGGGATCTGATCGGCGCCGCCCGCCCGAATATCGCCGACCCGTTCATCCCCGAGAAGATCCGCACCGGCCGATTCGGCGACATCCGCGCGTGCATCGGCTGCAACATGTGCATCTCCAAGGGCGACGTGCGCCGCCACATCGGCTGCACCCAGAACGCGACCGCCGGCGAGGAGCACCGCCGCGGCTGGCACCCCGAGCGGTTCGACCGCGCACGCAACGCCGACCGCGAGGTGCTGATCGTGGGGGCAGGCCCCGCGGGCATGGAGTGCGCCCTTGTGCTCGGCCGCCGCGGGATGCGCCGCGTGCGCCTGGTCGACGCCGCCGACGAGCCGGGCGGGATCACGCGCTGGATCCCGCGCCTGCCCGGCCTCCACGAGTGGGACCGGCTGCGCACCTGGCGGCTGGGCCAGCTGGCCCAGCTCGAGAACGTCCAGATCGAGACCGGCGTGCGCCTGGACGCGGCCGGCGTGCGCGCCGCCGGCGCCGACCTGGTGGTGGTCGCGACCGGCGCCGCCTGGGCGGGCGACGGCCGAAACGGCATCACCCGCGGGCCGATCCCCGGGGCCGACGCGTCGCTCCCCCACGTCCTGACCCCGGAGCAGGTCATGCTCGAGGGCAAGCGCCCGCGCGGAGCGCGGGTGGTCGTGCTTGACTGCGACGGCTACTTCACGGGCGCGGGCATGGCCGAGCTCCTGCGCACGGACGGCCACGAGGTCGAGCTCGTGACGTCGTGCGAGAAGGTCGCCCCGCGGTGCGACGAGACGCTCGAGGGGCCGCTCCTGCGCCGCCGCCTGCACGACCTCGGCATCGGCATGCGCGCCGAGACGTGGGCGATACGGATCGAGCCGGGCGGCATGGCGTGCGAGACCGAGCTCGGCGACACCTTCGAGCTCGAGGCCGATGCGGTTGTGCTCGTCACCCAGCGCCTGTCGCAGGAGGCGCTCTACCTCGCGCTCGCGGCCGACCCGGGCGCGTCGGTGCAGCGCGTGCTGCGGATCGGCGACTGCGTCGCGCCCCGGCTGATCGCCGACGCGATCTTCGACGGCCACCGCCTGGGCCGCGAGATCGATTCGCCCGACCCCGCGCTGCCGCTGCCGCACCTGCGCGAGCGCCCCGGGTTGGAAGCCGACCCGCTCGCGGTGCGATAGTTCGGCGTGGTGGCCCCCGAAGAGCACCCCGCGCTCACCTACTCCTCGTACCTGCACATCGACGAGCTGCTCGCGTGCCAGGAGCCGCTCTCGGACGGGCCGGAGCACGACGAGCTGCTCTTCATCGTCATCCACCAGGTGTACGAGCTCTGGTTCAAGGTGCTGCTGCACGAGCTCGCGCGCCTGCAGGACCGGCTCGAGATCGGCGATCGCGGCTCGGCGCTGCAGACGATGAAGCGGATCCTGACGATCCTGAAGACCGTCGTCGCCCAGATCGACGTGCTCGAGACGATGACGCCGCTCGGGTTCTCGAGCTTCCGCGGCCGCCTGGAGCGGGCGAGCGGCTTCCAGTCGGCCCAGTTCCGCGAGCTCGAGGCCGTGCTCGGCGCCCGCGACGCGCGCGTGCTCACGCACCACCCGCCCGGGCCGGCCCGCGACCGGATCGAGGCGGCGATGTCGCGCCGCAGCCTGTGGGACTCGTTCCTGCTGCACCTCGACCGGCTCGGCCACTGGATCCCGGCCGACGTGCTCGAGCGCGACCCTTCCCAGCCGATCGAACCGTCGCCGGCAGTGCAGGACGTCCTGGTCGAGGTGTACCAGTCCGACCCGGCGAGCGCCCAGGTGAGCGAGCGCATGGTGGACATCGACGAGGGCGTCCAGGAGTGGCGCTACCGGCACGTGAAGATGGTCGAGCGCACGATCGGCCACAAGGCCGGCACGGGCGGCTCGGCGGGCGTCGCCTACCTGAGCAGCACCGTCGGGCGGCAGTCCTTCCCCGACCTGTGGGCGATCCGGTCGCGGCTCTAGCAGCGGCGGTCGCCGAGTGCGCCCGGGGATTCGGGCTCACGCTGGGCGAGCCGTACCCGCGGGGCGCGGCGGGGTACGCGGTGCGCGCCACCACGGCCGACGGGACGCCCGCCGTGCTCAAGCTCATCCACCCGCATCGCGAGGCCGAGCACGAGGCCGATGCGCTTGCGCTGTGGGACGGCGGCGGCGCGGTGCGCCTGCTCGATCGCGACGACTCGCGTCACGCGATCCTGCTGGAGCGGTGTGAGCCGGGCACGCCGCTCTCGGCGGCCGGGGCCGAGGCCGCGCTCGACGTGCTGCTCGGCCTGCTGCCGCGGCTCTGGCTGCCGGCCGCGGCGCCGTTTCGCTCGCTCGTGGACGAGGCCGCCTGGTGGGCCGGCTACCTGCCCGGCGATTGGGAGGCCGCCGGCCGCCCGTTCGAGCGCGTCCTGCTCGACGCCGCCCTGGACGCGATCGCCGGCCTTGCGCCGACGCAGGGCGAGCAGGTGCTCGTGCACCAGGATCTGCACGGCGACAACGTGCTCGCAGCCGCGCGCGAGCCGTGGCTCGTGATCGACCCGAAGCCTCTGGTCGGCGAGCGAGAGTTCGGCCTCGCCCCGATCGTGCGCTCGTTCGAGCTGGGGCACTCCCGCGGGGCCGTCCTTCACCGCCTCGACCGGCTGACGGACGAGCTGGGGCTCGACCGCGAGCGCGCCCGCCTCTGGACGATCGCTCAGACGGTGGCCTGGGCGATCGGCGGCCCCGGCGAGCACCTCGATGTGGTGCGATGGCTGCTCGCCCCATGACGATCCGCCCGCCCCGGCCGGCCGAGCTCGCCCTGCTCGTCAAGATCGAGCGCGAAGCCGGCCGCGCGTTCGCAGACCACGGCCTGCCCGAGATCGCCGCCGCCGACCCGGGCAGCGTCGCGGAGCTCGAGCCCTACCGCGCGGCGGGCGCGGCGTGGGTCGCCGTGGACGCCACGGGTAGGCCGATCGCCTACATCCTCACGGCGGACATGGACGACGGCATCCACGTCGATCAGGTGAGCGTCTCCCCCGCCCATCGCGGCGCGGGGATCGGCGCTGCGCTGATCGACCACGTCGCCGCGCTCGCCGGGGCGTCCGGCCGCAGCGCGGTGACGCTGACCACCTTCCGGGACATCCCCTGGAACGCGCCCTACTACGCGCGCCTCGGCTTCCGTGAGCTGCCCGAGCAGGACTGGGGGCCGCAGCTGCGCGCTCGGGTCGCCCACGAGCGCGCGGCGATCCCCGGCGACGCACCGCGGGTCGCGATGACCCGTCCGCTCACCTGAACGATGGGGACTGTCCCCGCATGGGGACTGTCCCCGCTTCTCGTCCTGGTCACCCCGCCACGCGGTGCACGAATGCCGCCGCCGGCTCGGCCAGCCCGGCGGCGACGACCGCTGCGTCGCGCGGGCCGCCGGGCACGCGGAACGAGTGGTTCCCGCCGACGACCTCGACGTACTCGGCCCGCGCACTCAGGCGGGCGATGACGGCCGCAAGCAGATCCGGCCGGGCGAACGTGTCGCGCGAGCCCTGCACGAACAGCATCGGCACGGGAACGGCGTCCAGATGGGCATCACGGATCTTGTCGGGCCGCCCCGGCGGGTGCAGCGGGTAGCCGAGGAACACGAGCCCGGCGGCGGGCATGCCCTCGGCCACGGCCATCGACGCGATCCGGCCGCCCATCGACTTGCCGCCTGCGAACACCGGCCTCCCGCCCGAGCGGCCCACGGCGTCTGCGAATGCCGCGTTCCAGGCCTCGACGAGCACCGGGGCACGGTCGGGCGCCTTCCGCCCCGCCTGCATGTAGGGGAAGTCGAAGCGCAGCGTGGCGACGCCGAGCCGGCCGATCGCCTCGGCGAACCCGGCCATGAAGGGCGAGCGCATGCCGGAGCCGGCGCCGTGGCCGAGCACGAGCACGGCATCGGAATCGGGTGGGTCGATCCACACCCGCCGGATCGTACGGCTAGATCGTACGGCTAGACGTGCGCGAGCTTGCCCGACTCGGCCCGGTAGCGGTCGGCCCACTGCCGCGACAGGTCGTCGGACTGCGGCCGCTTGTGCGGCGCCGTGATGGCCGCCGCCTCGTCCTCCGGGATCTCCAGGTGGCGCAGGATGTCGCGCACGGTGTCCTCGTATCGCCCGGCGAAGTCCTCGTAGACGATCGTGAGCGGCTCGACGCCGCACTCGCGGAAGTAGGCCCGCCACTCGTACTCGTGGGCCTCGATGTCGCGGATCAGGTGGGCGATGGCGGCGTGGCTGTAGACGAGGTGCTCGGTTCCGACCGCGGGCACCTGGTCGCTCGACCAGCTCCACGTCTGCAGCGCCCGCCACAGCGAGACGGCCTGGCGCACCTTGTCGCGCCGCGTCACCGAGAGGTAGCGCAGGTTGGGGAACACCGAGGGCGCGAGCTCGCACACCGACAGCCGCTGGCGGCCGGGGACGGCCCAGCGCAGGCCGGTGACGAAGCCGTTGAAGTAGCCCCACATCACCTTGGCGCCGAAGACGCCGTTCGGGGTCGTGCCGGCCTCGAGCGCCCAGTCCAGGTAACCGTCATAGCGCTCGAACCGGCTCGGGTCGTAGCGGGCCTCGTCCTCCTCGACGCGCGTGCGCGGCCCCAGGATGTCGAAGATCTCGGCGTCCGCGGCCCCCTCGAAGTACTCCTGCGGCCGGCGCGGGAAGCCCGTGCGGGCGCGGAACTGGAAGTACTCCTCGGGCCGGCCCGCAACCCCGGTCGCCGTGAGGGCATCACAGAGCAGGCTCGAACCCGTCCGGGGCGTCGAGCAGATCAGATACGAGTGGTGCGGGACAGTCATCGTTTCATCACCATACCCACTTGTTCCCCACTATGTCAATAGAAATAGAGGAACTTAGGCGGAAGCGCCGGGTGCGACGCTCACCGGATCACCCGCAGAGCCCTGACCGGGATCGTTCCACTCGGCGCCTGGAGGCGGCGCGACCGGGCCGTCGAGAAGCGGGTCGCCGGTATCGCGCATCCATCGCTGCAGCCGCTCGCCAAGGTCGGCGGCAACACTGGCGTGCTCGGGCCGGTCGATCACATTGCAGGCCTCGTTGGGATCGAACACGAGGTCGTACAGCTGCACCGGCGCGATCTCGCGCTCGGCGTAGCCGTTGCGCAGCCAGACCTCCTTGCTGGGGCTGTCGTCGATGTTCGGCAGCACGGGCAGACGGCGCTCGCCGAAGCGGCGCACGAGCTTCCAGCGCTGCGTGCGGATCGCCCGCTGCGGCTCGTAGGCGGCGTGGTAGGTGCCCTCGGCGTATACGGCATCGCGCACCTCGGCCGCCGACCCGGTCACGATGGGCAGAAGCGAATTGCCCTGCAGCCAATCGGGGTGGCCGATCTCGAGCACGTCGCAGATCGTCGGGAAGAGGTCGATGTGCGAGACGAGCGCGTCCGACGCCTTCCCGCCCGCAAACCCGCCCGGGCCGCGCAGGATGAGCATCACGCCGGTGCCACGGTCGCTCATCGTGGCCTTGGCGCCCGGGAAGGCGATGCCGTGGTCGGTCGTGCAGATGACGAGCGTGTTGCGGGCGAGGCCGGTGTCGTCAAGGGCGTCCAGCACCGCCCCCACGCCGCGGTCGAGCGAACGCGCGCTGGCCACGAACGCGGCCATGTCGGCCCGTGTTTCGGCGGTGTCCGGCAGGTTCGCCGGCGGGCGCACGTAGTGCTCGTCGCCGGCCACCGCCGGGAAGAACTCGCGGTGGGTCTCGAAGAAGCCGACCGACAGGAAGAACGGCTCGGCCGGCGCGTTGCGGAGGATGTCGATCGTCACCGGCGCGACGTCGTCGACGCGGGTCGTCGGGATCTTCACGACGCGGTCGTAGCCGATCACGTCCGGCCGCTTGGAGATGTGCTGCTCGCCGATCAGCGTCGAGTGATACCCGACCTTGCGCAGGGTGTGGACGACGTGGTGGGTGTAGTCGTGCAGCGACCAGCCGCGGTGAGCCAGGCCCAGCATCCCGTTCGAGTGGGCGTACTGGCCGGTGAGCAGGCAGGCACGGGCGGCCGAGCACGTCGATGCGGCGCAGAACGCCTGCCGGAACAGGATCCCCTGCTCGGCCAGGCCCTGGATGCGGGGGGTGGGCACGCCGAAGCCGTACGGCTGCACGTAGCGGCCGGTGTCGTGCGAGTGCACGTAGAGGATGTTGGGACGGGGCATCGGCCGGGAACGCTATCGGCCGGGTCAGGCCGCGGGCGCCGCCACGACGGCGTGCGCGAGTTCGGCCGCGACCGCGCCGCACATCGGGCAGTGGTCGAGCGGCCTGAACTCGATCACCCGGTAGCCGCAGGCGTCGCAGGCGCGCTCCGCCGGCCCCCGCTCCACGAGTGGGAGCGCGTGGAGCTCAGGGGCCAACGGAGACGCCGGCGATCACAAGCAGGACGACGACCACCACCACGAGGTTCAGCGCGATCGCGAGGGCCCGTCCTGCATTATTCATAAAATCTATCGACATAGTGCATAATATGCACCGCCGACACCACCCTGTCAAGTTACGTCGAGCGCCGCTACCTGATCGTCCCGGCCTGCGCCACGACTTCTGGTGGCACGTGGGCCCACGACACGCTGCTCACGACCGAATGGGAGTCGCCCTCGATGTTCGAGCAGGGGGTGGTGCCGGAGAAGCTGCTCGGGCGCGAGTACGGCCATGCCATGCTGACAGCCCTCGCGGCCGTGGTGGAGGTCAGGTGTTCGAGGTCCTCGGCGTCGGCATCCTGCGCCGCGCCTGGGTGAACCTCGATCTGCTGTGGGCGGCGTCGCTGCTCGTCGGCGCCGGCGCGACGCTGTTTGGCTGACAGTCGCGTGGTACGCTCGCGCGGCGGGGCAGGGCAGCCCGCGAAACCGAGCCATCGAGGAGGCAGTCATGGCGTTCAGCTCCGTCGTCGCGGTCGCCGACAACTTCGGCATCGACACGGCCGGCGTGACCTTCTGGTTCACCCCCGGTGACCCCTATCCGCCGTCAGCCCAGGTGCAGCTCTCGATCAGAAACCAGCCGTTCCTGCCTCAGGAGCCGAGCGTGGTCGTGCCGGCGGTCTCGGCGGTCTCGTTTGCCTACGGCGCGCCCGAGGCCGGTGTGCAACCGCCGCCGCTCATCCCGGCCGATCACTCGCTACGCGAGTTCTTCTACGACACGGGCTACCGACGCGGCTCCTGGAGCGTCTCCGGGAACACCGCCACGCTCCTGATCGACGTCGACGCGGGCCTGCGCGACAACAGCCCGAGCGGGGACAGCCCGCCCGACGACCCGTTCCGGGTCTACCTGCAGGTGCAGGCGATCTGCATCTGGACGCAGACGACGCCCTCGCTGATCGACCAGATCGCGCGCGACTTCCGCCGCGTCATCCGCATCTGAACCGGGGTCAGCAGAACTCCTCGCGGTAGTCGCCCGTGCGCCGGCCGAGCGTGCCGTCGGGTGCGACCTCGTAGAACCCCATCTCACCCAGCGGCGGCGAGTAGACATGCAGAGAGGTGGCGAAGCCGGGGCCGGTCTGGGAGACGTCGTGGATGTGGGTCGCGCCGAACGAGAACGCGGCGCCGGTCGGGTGGATCGCGGTGGGCGGCGGGGGGCCGCCCACGGCCAGCCGCCGCTCCAGCAGCGCGCCGCCGACCACGGACACGGCCCCACGACTGCGGTCGTGGTCGTGGAAGCCGGTGTCCTGCCGCTGCGACCAGCAGATCAGCCACACCTCCAGATGGGTGTCCAGGTGCAGCCGGACGTAGAGCCGCTCGACCGGCGAATGGCGCACGTGCTGCCGCCACAGATCCGGCTGGGCGGCGAGAGCGCGCACGAGCTGCTCCAGCTCCTCCCGCGTCAACTCGCGGCCCCGGTCGTGCGCGTCCACCCACGCGTCCAGCGCGGTGTCCGCCGCGAACGTCTCGCCGGCCCCCTGGGCCTGGTCTCGGGCAAACGTCGCCATCACCCCACCTCCTTCACGGTCACCGTCACGCGGTGGACGGCGTTGACGGCGTAGCCACGCCGGTTCCAGATCGGCTGCTCGGGCTGCACGGCGCCGCCGGCGTCGCGGGCGCGCACGGCGATCGTGTGCGTTCCCGGCGTCGCCTCCCACTCGTGCTCCCACAACGTGCGGCCGTGGCGCCCGGTGCGGGCGACGATCGCCGCCCTCCTCCAGGGCCCGCCGTCGACGCGCACGTCGACACGGGTGACCACGCCGCCGCCGCTCCACGCGATCCCGCGGACGCGGGCCGCCCCGGGGCACAGGGCGGCCGCGTCGGCGGGGTCGGTCACGAGCGAGTTCACGGGCATCCGCTCCATCCGCGTCCCCGGCCCGGGGTCGGCGAGGGTTGCGAACCGGTAGTCGATGGCCTGGAACGGGCCTTCGAACTCGTCGGCCGACACGTGGACGCGCTCGAGCCACTTGACCGAGTCGGTGGCGTACCAGCCGGGCACGATCGCGCGTACCGGGCCGCCGTGCTCGGGCGGGATCGGGCGGCCGTTCATCTCAAATGCGAGCAGCGTGTCGGGGTCGAGCGCCTTGCGCAGTGGGAGCGCGCGGCCGTAGCGGTGCCTCGTCGAACTGCCCTCGAACGGGCCCCGGTCGGCGCCGAGCAGGACGACCTCGGCGGCGCGCCCGTCGACGCCCGCGCGCTGCAGGAGATCGCGCAGCGGGACTCCCGTCCAGGTGGCCTCGGACACGGCACCCGGCCCCCACTGCAGTCCAGGCGTCGCGGGCACGAGCTCGGCGCGGCGGTGGCCGGCGCACTCGAGCACGACGACGACAGACCGCTGCGGCATGGTCACCAGGTCGGCCAGCGTGATGATCGCCGGAGTGCGCACGGCGCCGGCGAGGCGCAGGCGCCACTCGGCCGGATCGAGGTGCGGGACGGGGAAGTGCTCGCGGCGGAAGTGGGCCGTGGTCGGCATGTGCCGCTCGCCGAGCGCGGTGAGCGTCGCGGGGTGGTTGTCGACACCGGGCGTGGGCGATTGCCGCAGCGGCGCCGTGCCCGTAGGCTCGAGGTGGGGCTCCACGGCTAGTTCTCTATAAAGTCGATGGTCATACTTGAGAATATAGGTGTGGTCCGGGAAGCCGTCAACCCGGAACCGTCGCGGAACCCTGCGAGGCCGGCTTCTAGGCCGTCTGGCGGGCGTGCCCGCCCAGGTAGAGCTGGGCCATGCGCGGGTCTGCCAGGAGCTCGGGGCCGGTCGCCGCAATCGCCACCGTACCCGCGTCCATGACCGCCCCGCGGTGGGCGATGCCGAGGCCGGCGCGGGCGTTCTGCTCGACGAGCAGGATGGTGTGGCCCTCGTCGCGGTTGAGCGCCGTGATCGTCTCGAAGACGAGGTGGCGGGCCTTGGGATCGAGCCCCATCGACGGCTCATCCATCAGGATCAGCCGCGGCTCGAGCATCAGCGCGCGCGCGATCTCGACGATCTTCTGCTGGCCGCCCGAGAGCGATCCGGCGCGGTCGCTGCGGCGATTTCTGACGAGCGGGAAGCGCTCCGCCACCGCCTCGGCGCGCCGGCGCACCTCGGACGAGTCGCGCAGGATGTGCGCGCCCATGAGGATGTTCTCCCACACGGTCATCCCGGCGAAGAGGCCGCGCTCCTGCGGCACGTGCACAACGCCGCGGCGCAGCACCGCGCCGGGCGAGAGCCCCGAGATGTCCGTGCCGTCGAGCAGGATCTCGCCGCGCCGCGGCCGCAGCAGGCCGGAGATCGTGCGCAGCACCGTCGACTTGCCGGCGCCGTTTGGCCCCACCAGGCACGTGATCGTCCCGGGCGCGAGCGCCAGATCGACCCCGCGCAGCACGTCGGCGGCCCCGTAGCCTGCCCGCACCTCGCGCAGCTCGAGGACGCTCACGTGCCCAGGTACGCGTCGAGGACGGCCGGATCCTTCTGCACCGCCGCGGGTGCACCCTCGGCGATCTTGGAGCCGTGATCGAGCACGATCACCGGATCGCACAGCCGCATGACGGTCGGCATCGCGTGCTCGACGATGAGCAGCGTGAGGCCGCGCTCGTGCAGCTCGCGGATGTGCCGCTCCATCGTCTCGACCATCACCGGATTCACACCCGACGTCGGCTCGTCGAGCAGCACCAGGCGCGGCCGGCCCATCAGCACCGACGCGAACTCGAGCAGCTTGCGCTGGCCGAACGAGAGCTGGTCGGCGCGCGCGTCGCGCAGGCCCGCGAGGCCGAACTCGTCGAGCAGCTCGACGGCGCGCTCGCCGTCCGCGCGCGGCGCGGCCGCACGCAGCAGGCCCCGGCGCGGCTGCTGGATGGCCGCCACCATGTTCTCGACCAGCGTCAGCGAGCCGAACACGCGCGCCTGCTGGAACGTCCGCGTGAGCCCGCGCCGGCAGAGCGCCGTCGGGTCGGGCCGGCGCACGCGCCGGCCTGCGAACGTGACCGAGCCGGCGTCGGCCTTCATGTAGCCGGTGATCAGGTTGAAGAGCGTCGTCTTGCCCGAGCCGTTGGGGCCGATCAGCGCGGTCACAGTGCCCTCGGCGACCGCCAGCGAGCAGCCGTCGACGGCGGCGACGCCGCCGAAGCGCTTCGTCAGGCGCTCGACCTCGAGGATCGCGGTCACGTCGCCGCCCCGGTCATCTCGGCCCGCGGCCCGTCGGGGCTGTGCGCACCGTTCGGCGAACGCCGGGCGGCCATCAGGTCGCGCAGTGACGGCAGGATCCCGCGCGGCAGGAGCAGCATGACGACGAGGAAGATGGCCGCGTAGGCGACCAGGTAGAGCTCGCTCGCACCCTGGCTGAACGCCAGGTACTGCTGCGCCGGGACGAGGATGAGGGCGCCCAGCGTCGGCCCCCAGATCGTGCCCCGACCGCCGAGGAAGGCCATCAGCACGGCGCCGATCGTGACGAGCGGGTCGACGGCGAACTGCGGGTAGATGAAGCCGATGTAGTACGCCCAGATGCCGCCGGCCATCGCCGTCAGGCCCGCGCTGAGCGCGAAGGCGACGAGCTTCGCGTAGGTCACCTGCACGCCCAGGCCGCGGGCGCGGTCCTCGTCGTCGCGAATCGTGAAGAGCATCAGGCCGAGCTTGCCGGTCGCCACGTACCACGAGATCAGCGCGGCCAGCGCCCACACGGCCACCATCGCCAGGTAGAACGGCTGCTCGAAGGTGGAGTTGGGGAACGGCGGCAGCGGCATCACGAGCCCCTGGGCGCCGTTGGTGAGCGAGTGCAGGTTGAACGCGAGCTGCTGGACGATGAAGAGCATCGAGATCGTGACGATGGCGAACGTCGCCGCCCGCGTGCGCAGCGCCACCCACGCGATCGGAAGCGCCGCGACCGCGACCCCGAAACCGACCGCCGGCAGCACGGCGAACGGCCGGTATCCGCCGCCGATGCCGATGTGCTGGAACACGATCGCCTCGGCGTAGGCGCCGATCCCGAAGAAGGCGGCGTGCCCGAGCGAGAGGTAGCCCGAGAAGCCACCGAGGATGTTCCAGGCCGTCGCCAGCGCCGCGTACATCACCGTGAAGATGGCGATGTTCACGACCCACGGCTCGGTGAACACGAACGGGAAGACCAGGAAGACGGCCGTGAACCCGATGCCGCGGGCCAATCCGAGCCGGGTCAGCGGTCTCACAACCGGCCCCGCTCGGTCGTGCCGAACAGCCCCTGCGGGCGCACGACGAGCACCGCGATCAGGATGACGAAGAACACCATCGACGACCAGGTGGGCGAGATGGTCGCCGCCAGCACCGACTCGGAAACGCCCATCACGAGCGCCGCCACGACCGCGCCGGTGAGGCTGCCCAGGCCGCCGAGAACGATGATCGTGAGCAGGCGCGAGATCAGGTCGTAGTGGCTGCCCGGATTGAACGGCTCCACCATCCCGAACACCGCGCCCGCGGCCGTCGCCGTGGCGACGCTGATGCCGAAGCCGTAGGCCGACACGCGCTCGGAGTCGACGCCGAGCAGGCGGGCCGAGGTCGGGTTCTGCACCGTCGCCCTGATCGCCCGGCCGAGCCGCGTGCGGTGCAGGACGAGGTAGAGGGCGGCCAGGACCACGCCCGACACCCCGAATGCGGCCAGGCGCACGACCGCGATCCGGTAGGAGCCGATCGTCAGCGTGTCGTTCACGTAGCTCGGCAGCGTCGCCCGGTAGGTGGTCGTGTAGATGACGCTGAGGATGCCCTCGAGCGCGAGCGCGATCGCCCACGTGACGAGCAGCGACAGCTCCTCGCGCTCGTCGGAGCGGAGCGGCCGGAGGAAGACGTACTGGAGCACGACCCCGACCGCGAAGGCGGCCGGGGTCATGAGCAGGATCGAGACGAACGGGTCGATGTGGAAGTCGGTGAAGAGCGTGTAGCTCACGTACGCCCCGGCGACGATCATCGCCCCCTGGGCGACGTTGATCACCCGCATGACCCCAAAGGCCAGGGTCAGGCCGCTCGCCATCAGGGCATAGACGCCGCCGGTGAGCAGGCCGAGGATGACCGCCTGAATGACGAGGTGCAACCGACTTCCCTCGAGCTATGGGTGCCTAGCCGCCCCACGGCGGCTTGGGGATGACCGGGGCCGCCAGCGCCTGGGCGGGCGGGTACACCGGCAGGAGCTTGCCGTCGATCCATTCGGTCAGGATCGCGCTCCCCGACGGCGCGCCGTACTTGTCCCAGCTGAGGTTGCCCTCGACGGTCGGCCACGATCCGGAGTGAAGCGCCTTGATGATGGTCGCGTTGTCGACCTTGCCGGTCTTCTTCGCCACCTCGGCGACGACCTCGCCGACCGCGTACGCCTCGGCCGAGCCGGAGTCGATGTTCGCCGGCGTGCCGCCGTACTTGGCGTTGTAGGCCTTGATGAACTGCTGGTTGCCCGGCGCCTTCGAGTTCGGGAACCAGTCGCCGCAGCTGAAGATGCCGTTGACGTTCTGGGCACCGACCTTGCTGGGGAACTCCACCGGCGAGTTGGCGCCGTTGGCCTGGAACAGGAACTTCGGGCTGAAGCCGAGCTGCACCATCGCGTTCACCATCGAGTAGGCGTCGTCAGACTGCGTGCCTGCGAACACCATGTCCGGCTTGGCGGCGGCCATCTTCTCGACCACCGGGGTCAGGTCGGACATCTCGGGCGGGTAGACCTCCTTGAACACGGTCTTGATCCCCGCCGCCTCGAACTGAAGGCGCGCGCGCTCGGCGATCGGTGCCGAGAACGGGTCGTCGAGCTCGGGATATGCGGCCGTCTTCGGCCGCTGGCTCGCGGGCAGCGAGAGGATGTACTTGACGAACGGGTCGCCGCAGTTCACGACAGGCGCCGGCTGGACGAAGAACACGTTTCCGAGCTTCTCCTGGAACACGAGCGGGCCGCCGCCCGAGGGCTCGGGGAACGCGTAGTTGTACCGCGAAGCGACGCGTGCCGCCGGGGCCGTGAGGAGCGTCGAGAACGGCCCGAAGACGAGGTCGACCTTGTCGCGCGTGATCAGGGTCTGATAGTTCGTGACCACCTGGTTGGGGCTCGAGGCGTCGTCGACGATCTTCAGCTGCACCTTGCGCCCGTTGATGCCACCGTGGGCGTTCACCTGGTCGGCCCAGAGCTTGTACCCGAGCTCCGCCGCATGGCCCGGATCGGAGAAGTCGCCGGAGAACGACAGCGAGATGCCGATCACGAGCGGCTTCTTCGTGCCGGCGCTCGAGCCTCCGCTCGAGCTTCCGCCGCACGCCGCGGCGACCGCGACGGCCAGAACGGCCAGCGCCAGTGAGACCTTGTGTGGTGCGACCCTCACGACGACTCCTCTCCCGTCGGGGAGGCGACCCGCCGGGTGGCGGTGCCGCCTGCAACACGTCCTGCAATCGGTTGCATAACCCTAGTTCCTTGGCGCGTGCATGTCAACGGCGCGCCCACGTCTACGCCCGCACGCCGTCGGCCTGCGGGGTGCCGAGACCGTCCGCGACGGGACCGGCGTCGTCCGCCATCTCGAGCCCGGCTCGGGCCGCCTCGACCTCGAGCAGCGAGGCGAAGTCGACCCCTGTGTGGCCGGCGTCGATCCCCTCCTGCACCAGACCGCGCACGAGCTGCATCGTCGGCAGCGGCACGCCCATCTCGGCGCCGGCGTCGAGGCCGAGGTCGAAGTCCTTGCGCAGGAGCTCCAGCGTGAAGGTGGGCGTGTAGGTGCGGTTGACATAGGCGGGCGTCTTATAGCGCGTGAACGTCGATCCCATCACGCTGGCGTTGAGGAACTCAAAGAACTCCCGCCGCGGCACGCCCCCCCGCTCGGCCAGCACCGCGATCTCGGCCAGCGACTCGGCGACGACGCCGAGGAACAGGTTGTGGCAGATCTTCACGAGCCGGGCGGCATCGCCCTCGCCGACGTAGGTCACGCCCTCGCCGAAGTGCTCCAGATACGGCAGCGCGGCCTCGTACGCGGGCCGGGGCCCGGACGCCACCACGGTGAGCCGGCCGGCCGCGACGACCTTCGGGTTGCCGCTCACCGGCGCGGCCAGCAGGGCCGTCCCGCGCGTGGTCGCGACTGCGCGCACGGCCGCCGACGCATCGGCCGACACCGTCGAGGAGTCGACCAGCACCGCGGGCGCCGCGTCGGAGCGCGTGAGCACGCCGCCGGGCCCGGTCGTGACCGCCTCGAAGTCGTCCGAGCCCGCGACCATCGTGAAGACGATGTCGCGGTCGGCGAGATCGGCCGGCGTGCCGACGATGGTCGCGCCGCAGCTCGGCCAGGGGCTCGGCCTTGGCGCGGGTGCGATTCCACACGGCCACGTCGCAGCCCGCGGCGAGCAGGCGCTCGGCGAGCCGGTACCCCATCCTGCCGGCGCCGATCCAGCCGACCGACCCGGTTGCCGCTCTTCCGTCGTTCACGTCCTCGATCTCCCCTCCCCGGACGCGGCCGGTGTCGCAGCAATCGATTGCAACTACTATATCGATGGCGCTTGCGGGCGTCAAACACCCTGTTCCCGGCGAAAGTAGAGTGAGGCATGTCGCAAAGGCCGGTCACGATGCGCGACGTCGCCCGGACGGCCGGGGTGCACCCCGGCACGGTTTCGCGCGTGCTCAACCCGCGCACCCGTGCCCTGGTGAACCCGGCCACCGCCGACCGCGTCGAGCGGGTCGCCCGCGACATGGGGTACTCGCTGAACCCGATCGCGCGCGGACTGAAGACGCGGCGCACGTTCAGCGTCGGAGTGCTCATCCCCGATCTGACGAACCCCCTGTTCCCGCCGATCATCCGCGGCATCGAGCGCGTGCTCGACGCCGCCGGGTACACGGCGCTCGTCGCCTCGACCGACGGCGAGCCGGCCCGCGAGCGCCAGCGGCTCGAGGCGCTGATCGCGCGCCAGGTGGACGGCTTCGTGATCGCGACGGCCGTGCGCCACCACCCCGTGGTCGCCGAGGCGATCGCGTCCGATCTGGCCGTCGTGCTCGTGAATCGCACGATCGAGGGCGAGGGCGTCTTCGCGGTCGTCCCCGATGACCGCCGCGGCTCGGCACTCGCGGTCGACCACCTGGCGACACTCGGCCATGCCCGCATCGCCCACATCGCCGGCCCGCAGGCGACAACCACCGGCCTGCTGCGCTACCGCGGCTTCGTCGAGGCGATGGAGGACGCCGGCCTGCCGGTCGACCGGAGCCTGATCGCCCAGGGCGAGGCGTTCACCATCGCGGCCGGCACGACCGCCGCGCGCGAGCTCCTGGCCGCGGCCCAGCCTCCGACCGGGATCGTGGCGGCGAACGATCTGCTCGCGCTCGGCGCCTACACGGCGCTGCGCGAGGCCGGCCTCGACTGCCCGCAGGACGTGTCGGTGGTCGGCTTCAACGACATGCCCTTCGCCGACCGCTTCGCGCCGCCGCTCACGACCATCCACATCCCGCACGGCCAGATCGGCGCCCGCGCCGCCGAGCTCCTGCTCGAGCGGATCGAGGACCCGGCGGCGACGCCGCAGACGCTCGTGTTCGAGCCGACCGTCAGGGTGCGGGAGTCGACGGCGGCGCCACCGCGGGCCCGGCGTCCGCGGCCGGGCGGTTCAGGTGCGACTGCGGCTCGCGGATCCCCGGAAGCTGGCCCGACACGGTGAAGTAGTTGCTGCGCCCGGCCACGAGCAGATCCTCGGCCGGGAAGCGCGTGATCACCTCGCAGCCGGTGTCGGTGACCACGAGCTGCTCCTCGATCCGCGCCGCGCCGAAGCCGTCGGACGTCGGCCAGAACGTCTCCAGCGCGAACACCATGCCCTTCTCGATCACCTCGGGGTGGTCGAGCGACACCAGCCGGCTGATGATCGGCTTCTCCCAGATCGAGAGGCCCACGCCGTGCCCGAACTGGAGCGCGAAGGCGGCCTCCTCGCTGGGGAAGCCGAACTCCTGCGCGCGCGGCCACACGCTCGCCACCTCACCCGTGGTGACGCCGGGCTTGACCAGGTCGATCGCGCGGTCGAGCAGGTCGCGGCAGCGGCGATAGGCGTCGACCTGCGCGCGCGAGGCGCTGCCGATCGCGAACGTGCGGTAGTAGCAGGTGCGGTAGCCCAGGTGGCTGTGCAGGATGTCGAAGTACGCCGGGTCGCCCGGCCGCAGGACGCGGTCGGAGTAGACGTGGGGGTGCGGGTTTGCCCGCTCGCCGGAGATGGCGTTCACGCCCTCGACGTGCTCGGAGCCGAGGTCGTACAGCACCTTGCTGACGAGGCCGACGCACTCGTTCTCGCGCATGCCCGGGCGCATGCTGCGGTAGAGCTCGTCGTAGGCGGCGTCGACCATCATGCACGCCGTGTCGAGCAGGGTGATCTCGTCGGCCGTCTTGATCACCCGCGCCGACTGCATCAGCTGCTGGCCGTCCACGACCTGCAACCCGCGCGCCTGCAGCGCGAAGAGCACAGCCGGCTCGACCACGTCGACGCCGACCGGCTCGTTCTGCAGTCCGCGCTCCTCGAGCGCGCGCCAGATCTTTTCGGCCACGTCCTCGGCGCGGCCGCTCTCGGGCGACATCGCACCGCGCATCGTCGAGATGCCGGCGGGCGTGCGCCCCTCGAGCCACGGGCAGTAGAGCTCGTGGTGGCGGGCGGCCGACCCGAAGTCCCACACGATCGGCTCGGCGCCGCGGGCAAGCAGCGAGAAGCGGGCGAGCTTGTCCATCGCCCAGGTGCCGATGTGCGTGGCCGTGATGTAGCGGATGTTCACCATGTCGAAGCAGAGCAACGACCCCATCTCGGAGCGCTCGAGCAGGGCGCCGATGCGCTCGAGCCGCTGCCGCCGCAGCCGGTCGACATCCACCCGCTGCTCCCAGTCGACCGCGTTCAGCCCAAATGTCTTGCCCATCGCTGCACCTCTCCAGTCAGGCCGGTTCGCCGACGCCGAGCCGCTCGCGCACGCTGCGGGCGATCGCGTCTGCACCCGGCAGGTATGCGTCCTCGAGCGGGGGGCTGTACGGGATGGGCGTGTCCGGCGTCGTGAGCGTCCACACGTCGTCGAGGTCGCCGAGCGCGCGCTCGGCCACGGCCCCCACGAGGCCGCTCGCCCAGCCGCCGAGCTCGGGCCCCTCCTCGACGGCGACCATCCGGCTCGTCTTGCTGACCGACGCGACGACCGTGTCGTGGTCGAGCGGGCGCAGGCTGCGCAGGTCGATGACCTCGGCGTCGACCCCTGAGGCCGCGAGCGTCTCCGCGGCGGCGAGGGCGTCGTGCACGCCGCGCATCACCGAGACGATCGTCACGTCCGTCCCGGCGCGCACCACCCGCGCGGAGCCGATCGGTACCGGCGCGTCTCCCAGCTCACCCGTCACCGGGTAGAGGCGCTTGTGCTCGAGCACGATCACGGGATTGTCGTCGCGGACCGCGGCCTCGATCAGGCCGCGGGCGTCGTCGGGGAACGCCGGGGCGACGATCTTCAGCCCGGAGACGCCCTGCAGCCACGTCGCCGGCGTCTGGGAGTGGATGGCGCCGAACCGGCCGCCGCCGCCGACCGCGCAGCGCACAACGAGCGGCACGGGCGCCTGCTCGTTGGACATGTACCAGTACTTGGCGGACTGGTTCACGAGGCTGTCCATCGCCAGGGCCATGAAGTCGCCGAACATGATCTCGATGACCGGGCGCAGGCCGGTGACGGCGCTCCCGAAGGCCGCGCCGGCGAGCGCGAGCTCCGAGATCGGCGTGTCGAACACGCGCTCGTCGCCGAACTCCTCGGCCAGGCCGGGGGTGGCCTTGAAGACGCCGCCGGCCGCCGCGATGTCCTCGCCGAAGAGCACGACGCGCTCATCGCGGCGCATCTCGGCCGCAAGCGCGTCGCGCACGGCGGTGCGCATGTCGGTGCTCATCCGGCGTACTCCGTGGCGGGGACGGCCGGGTCGGGGTACGGGTCGCCGACCGCGGAGGCGACGCCCGCCTCGACCTCGGCGCGCACCGCGGCCTCGCAGGTCGTGATCTCTTCGAGCGCGACCCCCGCCTCGGTGAGCCGCGCGGCGGCAACGGTCAGCGGGTCGCGGACGAGCCACTCGTCCAGCTCGCCCTCGGGTCGGTAGGCGCCCGGGTCGGTCTTCGAGTGGCCCAGGTGGCGGTAGGTGAGGCACTCGAGGAACGCGGGCCCGTCGCCACGGCGAGCGTGGTCAACCGCGCGCTCCGCCACGGCGTGCACCAGCTCGACGTCGTTGCCGTCGACCCTCTCGGCCGGCATGTCATAGCCGGCCGCGCGGGCGCGGATGTCGCCCCCGGCCGTGACCGCGGCCATCGGCGTGAACTCGCCGTAGAGGTTGTTCTCGCACACGAAGAGCACCGGCAGGCGGCGCACGCGGGCGAAGTTCAGGCACTCGTGGAAGTAGCCGTGGTTGGTCGCGCCGTCGCCGAAGAAGGCGACCGCGACGCCGCCGGTGCGCTGCAGCGAGAGGCCGGCGCCGGTGGCGGCGGCGATGCTGCCGCCGACGATCCCGAAGCAGCCGATCAGGCCGTGGTCGAGGTCGATGACGTTCATCGACCCGGCCCGGCCGCCGCAGACACCCGTGCTGCGGCCCATCAGCTCGGCCGCGAGCGCGCGCGGCTCGGTGCCCATCGCGAGCGCCGCGCCGTGGCCGCGGTAGGTCGCGGCCACGCGGTCGCCCGGTGCAAGCGCCGCGCACACGCCGACGGCGCACGCCTCCTGGCCCGTGTACAGGTGCACCGTGCCGTGCACCTCGCCGCGCAGGAACAGGCGCTGCATCTCGTCCTCGAACGCGCGGATGCGCACCATCTGCCCGTACAGGTCGAGCGGGCTCCCCCGCTCGGCGGCCGCCACGGCGGGGCTCGCCCCACCCGAAGCTTCACTCACCCGGTCTCCTTCCGCGTTCGCGGCCCGACGTCATGCAAACGATTGCAAAGCATCTCCGAGTTGTCAAGCCGCCTACCGCAGACGCGGGACTCCGAATGCGCCGTTCCGGGCGGACGGATACCCCGAACCGGCGGCGCAGTGACGGCGAGGACCGCCGATCACCGGTGCGTAGCGCGCGGTGCCATCTGTCAATTGCTTCAGCGACCAGGCAGGTACTCCCGTGTCCCACCCACGCACGCACGTCGCTCTCGCGGTGCTCGCCGTGGCCGCCGCCGGTCTCGGCGCGGTCGGCACGAGCGCGGCGGCCGTCCCCGGGCACGCGACCCGGCGCCGGGTCGCGGTGGTCGCAAACGGGCCGTTCACGCTGGCGAGCGTCGACCGCCGGTGCTTCTACGCGCCGGGCGGAACCACCAGAGGCTGGCCGTGGGCGCAGCGCGACCACACGGCGCCCATCCGGGGATCGTTCAACGAGGTGAGGACGCTCGCAGGCTCGCACTTCGGCGTCGACGTCGCCGCGCCCGCAAACGGCGCCGACGTGTACGCGATCGCAGGGGGCAGGCTCCTGGATCGCACGAAGCACACGCTCGAGATCGGCGATTCGGCCGACCACCACTGGATCTACTGGCACCTCCAGAGCACGGCCCGCTGGCACAGGGGGATGGCCGTCCGCAGCCGGGAGCTGCTCGGCCAGATCCTGCGGGGCTACTACCACGTCCACATCTCCGAATGGGTGCGCGGCTGCGGCTATGTCGACCCGCGCCGCCCCACCGGGAACTTCTGGAACCCGACCACCACCCAGCGGCCGTCCGTCGGCCCGCCTGGGTGCGTTTGCCGCCGGCCCGCCGGCCTGGGCCGAGCCGCCTTCGGTCAACACCGAGCCGCCCCCGGACGCGGCCACTCCGGAGGCTCTCGACGACCTGCACGGCGTCGTCGACCTGCGCGCCGTGGCGATGGTGCCCGGGCCGCCGACGCCGATCAACGTGGTCGGCGGCACGACGCACATCCCCGACCTGGCCGTCTCGGCCATTCGGGCGTGGCTCACCACTCCCAACCGCCCCACGAGCCACATCGAGATGCGCACGATCATGGACGGCGCCCGGCTCGTCTCGGGTCCCGGTATCTGGCGCAGGTGGGCGTGGGGCACCTGGCGGGCCAACGCGTGCTTCTACGGCTTCGGCGCGTGCAGCCAGACCATGGTGTGGCATGTCGGCGGGCCGTCCGGTCTCGACACGCACACCTATCCGGACGGCCGCTACCTCTACTGCGTCTCGGCGCTCACGATCGACGACCGGGCCGCGACGCGCTGCAGCGAGGTCGCGATCAGGAACTAGATTGCGGGCATCGCCGCGCCGCCGAACACGCTGCTCGTCTCCGGGCACACGCTGACACCGGCCGACGTGGCCGACGTCGCGCTGCGCGGCCGGCCGGTGCAGGTTGCCCCGGCGGCGCGCGGGCGCATCGAGGCTGCGCGGGGCGCGCTCGAGCGCGCGCTGGCCGAGGGCCACCCCGTCTACGGGCTGACGACGGGCCTCGGCGCACGTGTGGGCGAGCCGGTGGCGCCCGAGCACGCGGCCGAGCAGGCCGCCCGGATCGTGCGCGGCCGGGCGACTGCTGTGGGCGAGCCGCTGCCGGCCGCCGCCGTGCGGGCGACGCTGCTCGCCCGCCTGAACGGCCTCTGCGCCGGTGGGGCCGGGGTCTCGCCCGCGGTGGCCGACACGCTGGCCGCCATGCTGAACGCCGGCGTGCACCCGGTCGTGCCGCGGACGGGCTCGATCGGCGCCGGCGACCTGTGCCTGCTCGCCCACGTCGCGCTCGTGGTGCTCGGCGAGGGCGAGGCCGATGTGGGCGGGACGCGCCTGGCGGGCGCCGAGGCGCTGGGACGGGCCGGGATCGCGCTCCCCGCCGTCGGCCCGGGCGACGGCCTGGCGCTCTGCAACGCGTCGTCGGTCTCGGCCGGGGCTGCGGCGCTCGCAGTCGATGCGGCCGACCACCTGCTCGACGCCGTCCAGATCGCGGCGGCGCTCTCGATGGAGGGCTTCCGCGCGGCGGCGACGCCGATCGAGGCCGACGTGGCCGGCGCGCACCCTGCCCCGGGGCAGGAGTGGGAGGCCGCCGGCCTGCGCGAGCTCCTGCGCGGCGGCAGCCTGCTCGACGCGGGCATCTCGCGGCGGCTGCAGGATCCGCTCAGCTTCCGCTGCGCGAGCCACGTGCACGGTGCGCTGCGCTGGGCGCTCGACGTGCTCGCGACGGCCGTGCTCGCCGCCCTGAACGGCGCGGGCGACAACCCGCTCGTGCTCGGCACGGGAGCGGTCGTCTCGACCGGCAACTTCCACACGCCGGCGCTCGCGCTCGCGCTCGACACGGCCGCGATCGCGGTCGCCCAGACCGCCGGCCCTGCCGCCGAGCGGCCGGCGCGACTGGCCACCGAACGCCTGAGCGACCTGCCCGCCAACCTCACCCGGGGCGGCGAGGGCCGCTCGGGCATCGCGCCGCTCTTGAAGACCGCGCAGGCGATCGCGGTCGAGATCCGCCACCTCGCCGCGCCGCTCGCCCTCGACCCCCGCTTCGGCGCCGACGGCGTCGAGGACGACTCGACGAACGCGGCCTCAGGAGCCTTGCGGCTGCAGGCGCAGCTCGAGCTGCTCGGGCGCCTGATCGCGCTCGAGCTCGTGTGCGCGGCGCAGGCGGTCGACCTGGCGGCGCCCGATCGGCTCGGCAACGGCACGGCGGCCGCGCACGCCTGCGTGCGCGAGCTGGTGGCGCCGCTCGACGACGACCGCCCGCTCGGCGCCGAGGTCGAGCGGGTGGCGCGCGAGCTGGTGGCGTCGGGCGTCCTGCGCGAGCGCGTCCGCGAGGCGGTGCGGTGGCCGGACTCGAGCTGACCTATCTGAGCGGGGCCGACATCGACCGCCTGGCGCTCGGCGCCGACGAGATCCTGGCGGCCGTGTCAGACGTGCTCGCCGCGCAGGGCCGCGGCGAGACCGTGATCGAGCCGCGCGTGCACCTGTTCCCCGGCGGCGGTGCGGACGGCCACTTCAACGTGCTGCGCGGCGCGCTGCCGCAGGCCGGCGTCGCCGGCGTGAAGATCGTCGGCGACTACGTCGGAAACGGGGCCCGCGGGCTGCCGTCGGAGCTCGCGCTGCTGACGCTCCACGACACGGCCACCGGCGCCCCGACGGCGATCCTCGACGCGACCGCCATCACCGCGATGCGCACGGGCGCCGTGACGGCGATCGGCGCCCGTCACCTCGCCCGGCGCTCGAGCCGCGTGCTCGCCCACATCGGCAGCCGCGGGACGGCCGAGTGGAACGTGCGCCTGCTCTGCGCCGTCCTGCCCGGGATCGAGGAGGTGCGCATCCACTCGCGCACGCACGCGAGCCGCGCCGCGCTCGCCGAGCGCCTGGCCGCCGAGCTCGGCCCGCGCGTGCACGCCGTCGACAGCTGGGAGGAGTGCGTGCGCGGCGCCGACGTCGTGGTCGAGGCCACCCGCCTGGTGACGCCCGAGCCGCTGCTTCGCACCGAGTGGATCGCGCCGGGCGCGCTCGTCGTCCCCTACGGCACGGTCAGCGCCGTCGCCCTCGACCTGACCGACGTGATGGACAAGGTGGTCGTCGACGACTGGGGCCAGGCGCGGTCGGGCCCGCTCGGCGCGCTGCGGGCGCATGTCGACTCCGGTCGCCTGTCGCAGGCCACCCTGCACGCCGAGCTCGGCCAGGTCGTGGCGGGCCTGCGGCCCGGCCGCGAGACCGACTCCGAGCGCATCCTGCTCTGGCACCGCGGGCTCAGCCTGACCGACATCGCGCTTGGCCGGGCGATGCTCGCGCGGGCGCAGGAGCGCGGGCTGGGGACGCGGCTGCCCTACCGCTGAAACGCCAAGGCCGGCCGGGGAGCGGACTCCCCGGCCGGCCTCGTTGGCTGGGCTAGAAGGTTGCCCGTGCCGCCGGCGAGAAGGCCGACGAGTTGCTGTTGGCGTTGGTGCGAACCTGGAACTTGTACACGCCGGTGCCCGCGCTGGGCGTGTACGTGTAGGTCAGGCTCGTCAGGCCGGAGCCGGCCGGAGCCGGGACGAACGAGCTGCCGCCGGGCGTCTCGACCTGGACGTCCATCGTGACACCGGCGGGCACGAGGGTCGCGATCGTGACGGTGATCGCCGTGTGGGCGCCGTTCACCACCGCGGACGGCGTCACCTTGATCTGCGGGGTGCCGCTGAACGCCGTGCCGACGGTCGAGTTGTATCCGAACGTCCCCGCCGTGGTGAACGTGTGCGCGAATGCGCTCCCGGGAGCCTGGGAGCCCGAGTCGAACAGGCTCATGCCGCTCGTGTCGGTGATGCTGTGCGGCTCACCAGTCGCGAACACCCACCGCACCGTGGTCGCCTTCTTGGTCGTACCGGTCGCGAGCGCGATGCCCTGCTGCGACGGCACGGGGCCGCTGTCATGCACGATCACGTAGCTCGAGTGGCCCTGCACGGACGTGAGCCGGCCGATCTTGTTGCCGACGTTCTCGCTGAACCAGGTGTTGCCGTCGCCGCCGGTCACGATGCCGCCCGGAGACGAGCCCTTGGTCGGAATGGCGAACGACTTCACCGCTCCGGCCGTGCTGACGCGGGCGATCATGTCGCTGCCCTGCTGGGTGACGTAGAGGTTGCCGTCGGGGCCGCTCGTGATGCCGGTCGGCTTGCCGGGCACCGAGATCTGGGTCACGACCGGGGTTGCGGCGGTCGTGATCTTCGCGATGTGGTTGATGCCCGGCTCGGCGACCCAGATGTTGCCGTCGGGACCGCTCGTGATCCGGGCGGGTGATGCCGCGCCGGCAAGTGCGACACGGGTCATGACGCCGCCGGGGGTGACCCGGAAGACGTCGTTCTTCGAGGTGCCGCTGACCCACAGGTTGCCATCGGCGCCCGCAGCGATCCGGGTCGGACCGGTGCCCGCCGGCAGCGTCGCCACGAGCGTGATGGCCTTCGTGGCCGGATCGATCTTGTTCACCGTGCTCTTGGCGTTCTCGACGAAGTAGAGGAAGCCGCCGGGCCCGGCCGTGATGCCGCGCGGGCTCGAGTTGGCGGTCGGGATCAGGAACGAGCTGAACGTCGGCCCCGCGGTGACGCGGCCGATCTTGTTCGTGGCCGACTCGGTGAACCACACCGCGCCGTCGGAGCCGGTCGTGATCCCCACCGGGTTGTTCTTCGTCCCCGGGATCGTCGCGAGGGTCACCGCGCCCGTCTTGTTGATGTGGCCGAGCTTGTTGCTGCCGGCGTTGACGAACCACACGTTGCCGTCGGCGCCGACAGTCAGGTCGCCGGGCTGGTTGTTTGTGCCTGGAATCTTGAAATCCACGATCGCGTGCGTTGCAGCCCCCGCCGGCCCTGCCGAGGCGACCGCGGCCACCGCGAGCAACACGATCGACGCCAGCGCTCTGCCGGCGTGTCGACGATGCGACATGTGCCCTTCCCTCCTGTATGTGCTCGACCCGTCCAATCGCGCCGAGAATGTCCACCTCTAGCGTACGTCCGACTTGCCGCAGGGCAACCCCCTGCCAACGAACCCTTAACAGAGCGGGTGAGCCTCCCGTGCCGGTCGTGTAGCGTGGGTGGCTGAGATGCCGTTCCAGCTCGGCTTGCCCGAAATCGTCCTCGTCCTCGTGATCGCCCTCGTGTTCCTGGGGCCGAAGCGGCTGCCCGAGGCGGGCCAGGCGCTCGGCAAGGGCATGCGCGAGTTCCGGCACGGGCTCGACAGCGTGAACCCCCTGCACGACACCCAGCCTGCGGCCGAGCTGCCGCCGGCGCTGCCCGTCTACACCCCACCGCCGGCCTATCTGCCTCCGCCCGGCGAGCAGTCCGCGGTCTACACGCCGCCGGCCGCCCACCCCCCTGCGGCGCCCGCCGCCGGCGAGGGCACGCGCCAGCGCGAGAGCCAGTAGACGAGCTCGAGCCGGCGCCCGTCCGGCCCATCGACGACGCGGAAGACCTCGGGCGCGGGCACCTGCTCGGCCACCGCCGCGGCGATCAGATCGCGGGAGGCCTCGCCGCCGCTGCCGCGGGCGATCCACTCCTCGAAGTCGATCCGCAGCGGCGCCGTCGCGTCATGCTCGAGCACCAGGCCGGCCCGCTCGCCCAGCGCGCGCAGGCGAGCCGGGGTCAAACAGGCCCAGTGGGAGGGGTCGCGTAGGCGCTCGATCTCCTCGTGCCAGGCGGCCACGTCGGCGTCGGCCGCGGTGACGTGGTCGGCCACGACGACCGCACCGCCGGGCCGCACGACCCGCGCGAGCTCGGCCACCACGCGGCCGGGCCGGGGGATGTGGTGCAGGCTGAAGCGGGTGACGGCGCCGTCGAAGCTGTCCGCCGCGAACGCGAGCGCGGTGGCGTCGCCGAGCGAGAACGACGCGTTCCGCGCGCCCTCGCGCTCGGCCTCCCGCCGGGCGAGCTCGACCATCGCCGGCGTCATGTCGACGCCGTGCACCTCGCCCACCCGCGCCGCCAGACCGCGGGCGACGAGCCCGGGCCCGCAGGCCGAGTCGAGCCAGCGCTCGCCCGGTGCGGCGGGGATCAGCTCGAGCAGGCGCCCGAGCGCCTCCTCCGAGCGCATCGCGGGAGCCGCGTTGAACGCCTCGGACTGGTGGGTGAACTCGCGCACGATCGGGTCTTCATCCACGCCCGTGTTCTACCGCCGTGCGCCATACTTGGGCGGCGATGACGGAGGAGCGCTTCACAATCTCCACGCCGGCGGGTGACATCGCCGCCTGGCGCGGCGGCACCGGCGCCGAGACCGCCGTGCTCCTGCACGGCGGGCCGAGCATGAGCGACTACCTCGAGACGCTCACGCCGCTGCTCGGCGACCGCTTCCGCACGGTCCGCTACCAGCAGCGCGGCGTCGCGCCGACAACGATCGGCCCGCCGTACACCATCGAAGCGCACATCGACGACGCGATCGCCGTGATCGACCAGGAGGCCCGCGGCCGGGCCTGGATCGTCGGCCACTCGTGGGGCGGGCACCTCGCCCTGCACATGCTGGTCGCGTGCCCGGATCGCCTGGCCGGCGCGGTGATCGTCGACCCGCTGGGCGCGCACATGGACGTGATGGAGCCGTTCGGCGACCGGCTGCAGGCTGGGCTCACGGATGCGCAGCGCGAGCGGTCGGCCGAGCTCGACGCGCGCGAGGACGCGGGCGAGGCAACATCCGAGGACTCGCGCGAGGCGCTCGCGATGGTCTGGCCGAACTACTTCGCCGACCCTGCAACAGCCTTCCCGATGCCACCCCTGGAGTTCGGCGCGGCCGGGTACGCCGGGACGACGGCGTCGGTGGCCGAGCATGCCGAGCGGGCCACGCTGGTGGACGGCCTGCCGCATGTGCCGGCGAGCATCCCCGTCGTGTTCATCCATGGGGAGGCCAGCCCGATGCCGATGCGGGCGAGCACTGCCACGGCCGCGCTGATCCCGCATGCGCGGGTAGTCGCGATCGCGGACGCCGGCCACTTCCCGTGGCTGGAGCAGCCCGGGGCGTTCATGTCGGCGCTTGACATGTGACTATTTAGTCACCTATTATCGGCGCATGGACGACGACCTGGTCTTCAAGGCGCTCGCTGACCCCAGCCGCCGCCTCCTGCTCGACCGGCTCTTCGAGCGTGACGGCCGCACGCTCACCGAGCTCGAGTCGCAGCTCGACATGACGCGGTTCGGGGTGATGAAGCACCTGAAGGTGCTCGAACAGGCGGGACTCGTCGTCCCCCGTAAACAGGGCCGGGAGAAGCTGCACTACCTGAACCCGGTGCCGATCCGCCAGATCCTCGATCGCTGGATCGGCAAGTACCGGGAGCGCGAGGTGTCGGCGCTCCTCGACCTCAAGGCCACGCTGGAGGGAACATGACGACGATGACCGCAAATACGACGCAGGTGTACCAGCTCTATATCCGGGCGACGCCCGAGCAGGTGTGGGACGCGATCACGAACCCGGACACGATCGCGCGCTACTTCCACGGCGCGCAGATCGATGCCGGCCCGCTCGAGGCCGGCGCGCCGTTCCGCAGCTGGTCGCCCGACCGCACCCGCATGTGGGGCGACAACACGATCCTCGAGTGCGATCCGCCCCGCCGGTTCGTCCACACGTGGCGCAGCCTGTACGACGACGAGATGGCGGCCGAGGACGAGAGCCGGGTGACCTGGGAGATCGAGCCCGGCGACGGCGGCACCTCGCGGCTGACGCTCGTCCACGACCGGCTCGAGGGCGCGCCCAAGACCGCGGCGAGCGTCACCGGGTGGACGTACATCCTGAGCAACATGAAGACGCTGCTCGAGACCGGCGAGGCCTTCCCCGCCGCCGAGTAGGCGGGCGATGACAGGTTCATGACACCGGCCTCGCGCCGGTTTTGCAGCCTCCCGGGGCGGGGTAGGCACCGGTGATTCACCCACCCCACCCCGGGAGGTTCTTCATATGCAGGCCACGATCAGGATCTACAACCAGCCGGAGCTCGCCGACGAGCTCGCCGAGCACGCCGACGAGATCCAGGCGCTGATGGCGGGGGTTGACGGCGTGCGCTGGTACTGCCTGTTCCGCACCGATGCCGGCTGCGCCAGCGTGTCGGTGTGCGAGACCGAGGCGGCCGCCGAGGCGTCGACCGACACCGCCGCGGCCTGGTTCCGGGAGCGCACCGGCGAGATCACCGAGCCCGAGCCGATGATCGCGCGCGGCGAGGTGATCGCGGCCGTCCCGGCAGGCATATGATCGGCGGATGCAGCCACGCCGGGCGGCGCATCTGAGGGACGGCCCGGTCGGGCTCCCCGACGGCGACTTCGTCATGGTCGAGTGGGGCGACCCTGGCGGCGTCACGGGCCCCGGCCGGCCGATCGCCGGCCTGCACGTCCACCACTCCGACGACGAGGCCTGGTACGTGCTCGCGGGCACACTCGGGTTCCGCCTCGGCGACGACACGGTCGAGGCGGGGCCGGGAGCGGTCGTCGTCGCCCGCCGCGGCGTGCCCCACAGCTTCTGGAACGCGCGGTCGGAGCCCGCCCGCTACGTGCTCGTGATGACGCCGCGGATTCACCGGCTGGTCGTCGCCCTGCACGCCGAGGGCGCGACCGCCTACGCCGCCATCTTCCGCGACCATGACTCCGAGCTCCTCTGACGCCTGCGGGCGGCGGCCTGGATAGGCTGAGCCCATGCTCGTCGTCACCGGATCGACCGGTCACGTCGGCCGGCTCGTGGCCGAGGAGCTGGCCGTGCGCGGCCATGCCCAGCGGCTGCTCGTGCGCGAGCCGAGCAGGGCGCCGCAGCTGCCCGGGGCCGAGGTGGTCGCCGCCGACTATGCCGATTCGGCGTCGCTGCGCGCGGCCCTGGGCGAGGGCGATCGCGTCTTCATGGTCTCGCTGCACGAGGGCCCGGCCGACCGCGTGCCCCACCACCGAAACTTCGTCGAGGCGGCCGCCGCCGCAGGCGTGGCCCAGGTGGTCTACCTCTCGTTTGTCGCCGCCGGTCCCGACGCGATCTTCCTGCACGCGCGCTCGCACGGTGAGACCGAGCGCATGCTCGCCGACGCGGGCCTCACCTTCACCGCGATCCGAAACTCGATGTACGCCGACGACATCCCGGGCTGGTTCGACGCCGAGGGCACGAACACGGTGCCGGGCGGCGACGGCCGCATGAGCTTCTCCTACCGGCCCGAGCTCGCGCGCGCGATTGCCGTCACCCTGACCGAGCCCGGGCACGGCGGCAAGGTCTTCAACATCGTCACGCCGCAGTCGGTGAGCATGACCGAGCTGGCCGAGATCGCCTGGGCCGTGAGCGGTGCCAACTACCGCTACGCCCCGACCAGCGAGGCCGCATGGGGGGCGCGCTGGCGGGCGCGCGGCAAGGAGGAGTGGGCGATCGAGGCCGGGCTGACCTCGTACGCCGCACTGCGCGCCGGCGAGCTCGACGTCACAAGCGACGACTACCGCACACTGACGGGCGAGGATCCGCTGTCGGTCTCCGACATCGCCGCCCTCCTGGCCGACCGCCTGCCGCTGCACGCGTGAGCCTCGCCGAGGCGCTCGGCGTGCGCAGCTACCGCGACCTGTTCGCCGGCCGCGAGACCCGGCGGGTGGTGGCGTGGGGGCTCCTGGCGCGGATGCCGATGGGCATGAGCTCGCTCGCGTTCGTGCTGCTCGTGCGCAGCGAGGGCGGCTCGTACACCACCGCCGGCATCGTGACCGGCGCGTACACCGTGGCGGCGGGCGCGGGCGCGGTCGTCGGCGGGCGCCTGGTCGACCGGCGCCGGCCCGCGCCCGTGCTCCTGATCTACGGCATCACCTATGCGGTCGCGCTGGCCTTCCTGCTCGCGCTCGCCCACGCGCGTGTGCCCGAGGCGGCGCTCGTCGGTGCGGCGCTCGTGGCCGGCGCGCTCGCGCCGCCGATCGGGCCGACGATCCGGATGATGTGGCCGGCGATGCTGCCGCGGCCCGACCTGCGCACGACGGCGTTCGCGCTCGAGGCGACGATCCAGGAGGTGATCTTCGTCGTCGGGCCGCTGCTCGTGGCGGTGCTCGCCGTGACGATCTCGGCGAGCGCGGGCGTCATCGCGGCGGCGCTGGCGTGCCTGGTCGGCACGCTCGGGTTCATCGCCACGCCGGCCGTGCGAGCGCGGCAGCCCGACCGCAGCCACGACCGCTCCGGCCACCACGTGTTCGAGGCGCTCGTGCCATGGGGCGTGCGCCGCATCCTCCTGCTCGGCGGCGCGTACGGGATCGCGTTCGGCGCCGCCGAGGTGTCGATGCCGGCGTTCGCCGAGGGCCACGGCGGCCGCTCGCTGGGCGGGATCGCCCTGGCCGCGTTCTCGGCCGGAAGCCTGACCGGAGGCATCCTCGCCGGAGCGGCATCGTCGCAGGAGGGCGGCCTCAACCGCCGCCTGCAGCTCATCAGCGCCGTGTTTGTGGTCGTCCTCGTGCCGCCGCTCCTGGCCGGGTCGATGACGCAGATGGCCGTGATCATGTTCGTCGCCGGTCTGCCGATCGCGCCCAGCGTCGCCATCGCCTACAACCTGATCGAGCGGGCCGCGGTCGCCGGCACGCAGGCCGAGGTGTTCGGGTGGCTCTCGACCGCCGTCACCGCCGGCATCGCGGTCGGCACGGCGGGCGGCGGCAGCCTGATCGCCCACGGCAGCGTGCACCGTGCGCTCGCGCTTGCGATCGTCGGCGCGGCGCTCGGCTGGGCGATCTCGCTCACCCGCGACTGACCCGGGGACAGTCCCCGCCGAGGCGGGGACTGTCCCGGTCGCCTAGTTGATCGGGAGCGGCGTCGCCGTCTGGGCGGCGTTTACGAGCGGCAGCCCGAAGTCGTCCTCGAGGCCGGCCAGAAGGCCGAAGTGCGTGTAGGCGGTGCCGTCCTTCGCACCGGCCTTCGCGCTGCCGCCGATCGCGATCGTCGCGATGTGCTCGTTGCTGCGGGTGCCCTCGTCCCAGGTCACGATCACCTCGGCGCCGCCGGCCAGCATGGCGGGGACATGGCCCTCCAGCCAGGTGTCGCCGGCCTTGATCTGCGCCGTCTTGCTCGACCCGTCGTGCATGTCGTTCGAGTCGTTCGGGACGACGTAGGAGAACGCGCGCAGGTGGGTGGGATCAAACGCCGTGTAGGGCAGCATGTTGGCGCAGGCGGCCTTGTTCGACGTGATGTCGTTGTACCAGACGGCCGCGTTGTGGTTCTTGTCGTACGGCGCCGGCCCGGACTTCGAGTAGCAGGCGCTCGGCATCGACTCGTTGTACTGCCCCCAGCTGATGTCGGCCTTCTGGAGCTGGTCAAAGATGTTCTCGGAGTTCTTCGCCTGCGAGGTCGTGGCGATCCCGCCGGTCATGCGCAGGTAGTCGGGCAGGCTGCCCGGAGCGGCCTGGTAGTTCGTGTAGAGCGTGCCGGCCGCGACCAGCGACTGGATGTACGGCGCGTTGGAGTTGCCGACGATCGTCTGATACGTCTTGTTCTCGAGCACGATCACCACGATCGGATGCGACGGCGCCGCCTGGGCGACCGCCGTCCCGATGCTCGCGGGAGCCGCGAGCACGCACATGAGCCCCGCCACCGCCGCTGCCGCCCGTCCCCGCATGCCACCAGTCATCGCACGACCTCCTCGGTCACCCGCCGGTTTCCCCCCAGTCCACGGTACTCGTCGCACGCGAAGTTGCAACCACGCCACCCCGGTTGGGTGGGGTCACTCACGGCGCAGGTCCGCCGCGATCCGCTCCACGACGGCCCCGGCCGGCTCGACCGACGTGATCGCCCCCGCGCCCGTGCCGGCGTAGAGGCACATCGCCTCGATGTCGCCGGTCGTCTCGCGCCTGGGGTCGTCGGCCGAGTAGCGATGGATCGGGACGCCCGCGTGCTCGCCGAGGATCTCGCCCTCACCCGGTCGCTCGCCCGGCGGCCTGCGGCCGAGCTGCGCCCAGCGCTCGTAGGTGCTGTTCACGAGCACGCGGTGCGGCGCGTCCGGCCAGCCTCCGTCGAAGAGGAGCGTGTGCACGGTGTCGGAGCCGGCCACCACGCGCGCGGCGTAGTGCGGATGCACGTCGGCCTCGGTCGTGGCCACGAATCGCGTGCCCATCATCGCCCCGATGGCGCCGGCCGCCATGGCCGCCCGCACTCCGGCTGCGTCGACGAGCCCGCCGGCGGCGATCACGGGGACGCCGACCGCGGCGGCCACCTGGCCGATCAGCGTGGACAGCGCGGTCGTGCCCTGCACGTGCCCGCCCGCCTCGACGCCCTGGGCGATCACGGCGTCGCACCCGGCCTGCGCGCCCGCCATCGCCTCGGCGACGGAGCCGGCCTGGACGAGCACCTGGCAGCCCGCGGCGTGTGCGCGCGCCACGAGCTCCGGCGCGACGCCCCACGACAACGAGACCAGCCCGACACGCTCCAGGGCGCACACCTCGAGCCGCTCCGCCTGGTCGAACGCGAGCACCAGGTTGACGCCGAACGGCCGGTCGGTCAGCCGCCGCACCGCGCCGATCTGCTCTCGCAGCGCCCCGGGGTCCGTCCACGATGCACCGAGGCAGCCGATGCCGCCCGCACGGCTGACCGCGGCCACAAGCTCCGGGGTCGCGGCGGGCCCGATCGGCGCCTGCATGACCGGCACCGTCCAGGGGAGCTGCGCGGCGGTCGGCATCGATGCGATCGTAGCGGCGCCCACCCCGCCTGGCAGGATGTGCGCGTGAACCGGCGCGAGCTCCTCCTGCGCGCAGCCGCCGTGCCGATGGCGGGCGGCCTCGCGGCGTGCTCCTCGGGCGGATCAGCATCGACGCCTGGCAAGGTCACGGCGCCGACCACCGGGCGGATGACGCTCGCCGATCTCGCGGCGCGGCTGCAAGGCCCGCTGCTTCGGCCCGGGACGTCGCACTATGACACGGCGCGCGTGATCTCGAACGAGCGCTACACCGCCCAGCCGCAGGCGATCGCCCGCGTCGTGTCCGAGGCGGACGTCGTGCAGTGCGTGCGCTTCGCGGCCGGCGGGACGCTGCCCTTCACGGCCCGCTGCGGCGGCCACAGCTACGCGGGCTACTCGACGAACCGGGGTCTCGTGTGCGACGTGCGCCGGCTGAGCGCGATCACCATCGCCGCCGACGGGCGGTCGGTCACGGTGGGTGCGGGCGTCCTGGCGATCGACCTCGTCACCGCCCTCGCGGCCAGGGGCCTCGCGGTGCCGACCGGATCGTGCCCGACCGTCGGCATGTCCGGCCTCGCCCTCGGCGGCGGGGTCGGGTTCGCGGCACGCGTGTTCGGAGCGACGTGCGACAACCTCCTCGCGGTGCGGATCGTCACGGCCGACGGCCGTGTCGTCACCGCCGACCCGGCGACGAACGCCGACCTCTACTGGGCGTGCCGCGGGGGCGGCGGCGGCAACTTCGGCGTCGTCACGGCGCTGACGCTCGCCACTCATCCGGTCAGCACAGCCGCCTACGGCTTCTGCAGCTTTCCCTGGTCGCAGGCCGGCGCGGCGCTGGCCGCGTGGCAGGCGCTCGCCCCGCACGGCCCCGACAATCTGTACCTGATCTGCGCGCTCGAGACCGGGACGAGCGCACCGGTCGCGCGCGTGTTCGGGCAGCTGCTCGGAGGCAGCGAGGCGGCGCTGCGCTCGGCAATCGCGCCCATCACCGCCGTCGCCGGCGCGTCGCTTTCGACGGGCCACGGCAGCTACCTGGACGTGCAGCGGATCTGGGCCGGCTGTGCGACCGAGAGCGCCGCCGCGTGTCGCACGATCCAGCCGGCCAGCTTCGCCGCGCGGTCGGCCTACGTGGCCGACCCCCTCCCGGCGCGGGCGGCGCAGGCGATCGTGACGGCCGTCGAGGCCCGCCAGGCGCAGGGCGCAGGATCGGGCGCCGTGCTGCTCGATCCCTACGGCGGCGCGCTCAACCGGGTCGCGCCGGACGCGACCGCGTTCGTCCACCGCGACCAGCTCTTCTCGGCGCAGATGCTCGCGTACTGGGGCTCGGCCGGCGGTGGCTCGGCGGCCGGCGCGTGGCTCAACTCGCTGCACGCGTCGCTCGGGCCGTTCACGTCGGGCCAGGCCTACCAGAACTACATCGACCCCGGCCTCGCCGGCTGGCAGGAGGCCTACTACGCGACCAACCTGGCGCGGCTGCGCGCGATCAAGCGCACGTGGGATCCCGACCAGGTGTTCCGGTTCCGCCAGGGCATACGGCCCGCCGCGTGAGCCCGTACACTCGCCCCTCCAACCCAATCCCTGGAAGAGAGGCCCGCGCCACGATGTCGAGTACCGCTCCGATGATCACCGTCCCGCCCACCCTCGCCGGCACCTGCTTTCAGGCCGGCCATGCCGACTGGGACGAGGCGCGGCGCCCCTGGAACGTGGCGGTCGACCAGCAGCCGGCCGCGTGCGCGCGGCCCGCATCGGTCGACGATGTCGTGGCCGTGATGGCGCTCGCGCGCGAGCACGGCCTGCGCGTCGCCGCCCAGGGCACCGGCCACGCGGCGGCGCCGATGGGCGATCTGCTCGACACGATCCTGGTGCGCACCGATCGCATGCGCGGCGTGTCGATCGACCCGCAGCAGCGCATCGCCCGGGCCGAGGCCGGCGCCCTCTTCCAGGACGTCGTCACCGCCGCGGCCCAGCACGGCCTGGCCGCGCTCGCAGGCTCATCGCCGGACGTCGGCGTCGTCGGCTACACGCTCGGCGGCGGGATGAGCTTCCTCGGCCGGGCGCACGGGCTGGCGGCCAACAGCGTGGAGGCGGTCGAGCTTGTGACCGCCGCGGGCCGCCACGTGCGCGCCGACCGCGACCACGAGCCCGAGCTCTTCTGGGCGCTGCGCGGCGGAGGCGGCAGCTTCGGCGTCGTCACCGCGATCGAGCTGCGGCTGCTCCCGGTCACCGATGTGCAGGCGGGGATCCTGTGGTGGCCGATCGAGCGCGGCGGCGAGGTGCTGCACGCCTGGCGCGAGCTGCTCGCGGCCGGCGTGCCCGACACGCTGACAACGATCGGGCGGTTCCTCAAGTTCCCGCCGATCCCGGAGATTCCCGAGCCCGTGCGCGGAGGGTCGTTCGTGGTCGTCGAGGCGATCCACCTCGGCGACCCGGCCGAGGCCGACGCGCTGCTCGCGCCGCTGCGGGCGCTCGGGCCGGCCATGGACACGGTCACGACGATGCCCGTGGCGGAACTCGCCACGCTGCACATGGATCCCGACCACCCGGTGCCCGCCACCGGCGACGGGTTCCTGCTCGCGAGCCTGCCCGCTGAGGCGGTGGACGCGCTCGTCGAGGCCGCGGGCGCGGATACGGCGTTCCCCGTGCTCTCGGTCGAGGTGCGCCATCTCGGCGGCGCCCTCGGCGAGGCCCGGCCGGAGCACGGCGCGCTCGCGGCGCTCGACGCCGAGTTCGCCGTCTTCGCCGTCGGCATCGCGCCGACGCCGGAGCTGGGTGCCGCGGTGGCCGCCGAGATCGAGGCGATCGCCCGCGCCCTCGCGCCGTGGGCGGCCCCGCACGCCTTCGTGAACTTCGCCGAGACGAGCCGCGAGGCGCACACGTTCTGGCCGTCCGAGGCATACGCGCGCCTGCGCCGGATCAAGGCCCAGACCGACCCCGAGGACCGCATCCGCGCGAACCACCCGATCCCGCCCGCCTGATCGTCGGGACGGGCGGTACCCTGGCGGCATGCACGAGACCGCGGAAGACCTGGCCGGGCTGCAGCGCCTGCTCGACCAGAGCTACGCGCACGCCGGCCGCCACCTGCGCGACGTCATCGCGCCCGAGCGGCGGGTCACCGCCGCGCAGCTCGCCGCCCGGCTGACGGGGATGCGGCTGCTGGTGCTCGCGACGGTGACGGCCGACGGGCGGCCGATCGCAGGGCCGGTCGACGGCATCTTCTACCGCGGCGCGTTCTGGTTCGGGTCGGCGCCCGATTCGCTGCGCTTCCGCCACATCCGTGCCCGCCCCGACGTGAGCGCGACTCACCTCGAGGGCGAGCCGTTCGCCGTCACCGTCCACGGCCGCGCGCACGAGGTCGACCTGCGCGACCCGGCCGTCGCCGCGTTTCGCGTGACGCTCGCCGAGGTGTACACGCCGCGGTACGGGGCGGCCTGGATCGAGTGGGCAGAGCGCAACCCGTACGCCCGCATCGACGCGCGGCGGATGTTCACGTTCAGCTTCGACGAGCCCTGAGCACCTATCCTCCCGGTCGATGCGCGCGCTTCGTAAGAGCCGGGCCGAGCCGGGTCTCTGGCTGGAGGACGTCCCCGAGCCCGAGCACGGCATCAACGACGTCCTGATCCGCGTCCGCCGCACCGGCATCTGCGGCACCGACGTGCACATCGAGCGGTGGGATCCGTGGGCGCAGCGGACGATTCCCGTGCCGCTCGTGATCGGCCACGAGTTCGTCGGCGAGGTGGTCGCCGTGGGCTCGAACGTGAGCGACTTCCACCCCGGCGACCTCGTGAGCGGCGAGGGCCACGTCGTGTGCGGCCGCTGCCGCAACTGCATGGCCGGCCGGCGGCACCTGTGCGCCCACTCCCAGGGCGTCGGCGTGAGCCGCCCGGGCGCCTTCGCCGAGCTGATCGCCCTGCCGATGACGAACATCTGGCACCACTGGCCGGGCGTCGACGAGGACGTCGCGGCGATCTTCGACCCGTTCGGAAACGCGGTGCACACCGCGCTCGCGTTCCCGGTGCTCGGCGAGGATGTGCTCATCACCGGCGCCGGCCCGATCGGCTGCATGGCGGCCGCGGTCGTGCGCCACGCCGGCGCGCGCCACGTCGTCGTCAGCGACCCCAACGCCTACCGGCGGGGACTGGCCGACCGGATGGGCGCGAGCCTGACCGTCGACCCGACCGCGCGCGGCCTGGATGAGGTGCAGCGCGAGCTCGGCATGACCGAGGGCTTCGACGTGGGCCTCGAGATGTCGGGCAGCTCCGCGGCGCTGCACCAGCTGCTCGCGAACATGTCCCACGGCGGCCGCATCGCCCTGCTCGGGATCCCGACCGAGGAGATCGCGATCGACTGGACGCAGGTTGTCTTCAACATGCTCACGCTGCGCGGGATCTACGGCCGCGAGATGTACGAGACCTGGTACCAGATGACCGTGATGCTGCAGTCGGGCCTCGACATCACGCCGGTCATCACCCACCGCATGCCCTACACCGACTTCGCCGAGGGGTTCGCCATCGCGGGCTCCGGCCAGTCCGGCAAGGTCGTCCTCGACTGGACAGGAGATCTGATGGACACCAAGCTACGCGAGGATCTGAGCGGCCGCCTGGAGGAGCTGCGAACAGCCGGCCTGTACAAGGGCGAGCACCTGATCCAGACGCCCCAGTCTGCCCACGTACGGGTCGCCGAGCGGGGCGAGGTGCTGAACCTCTGCGCGAACAACTACCTCGGCCTGGCCGACCACCCCGAGATCGTCGCCGCGGCCCGCGACGCACTCGATCGGTGGGGCTACGGCATGGCATCGGTGCGGTTCATCTGCGGCACCCAGCAGGTGCACCGCGAGCTCGAAGAGCGGCTCGCGACCTTCCTGGGCAGCGAGAGCGCGATCCTGTACGGATCGTGCTTTGACGCCAACGGTGGCCTGTTCGAGGCGCTGCTCGGGCCCGAGGACGCCGTCATCTCCGACGCGCTCAACCACGCCTCGATCATCGACGGCATCCGCCTGTGCAAGGCCCGCCGCCTGCGCTTCGCAAACGGCGACATGGACGAGCTCGAGGCGCGCCTCCGCGAGGCCGCCGACGCCCGCCACCGGCTGATCGCGACCGATGGCGTCTTCTCGATGGACGGCTACCTGGCGAAGCTGCCCGAGATCTGCGACCTGGCCGAGCGCCATGACGCGATCGTGATGGTGGACGACTCGCACGCCGTCGGCTTCATGGGCGCGGGCGGGCGCGGCACCCACGAGCTGCACGACGTGATCGGCCGCGTCGACATCCTCACCGGCACGCTCGGCAAGGCGATGGGCGGGGCCAGCGGCGGCTACGTGGCCGCCCGCTCCGAGGTCGTCGAGCTCCTGCGCCAGCGCTCGCGGCCGTATCTCTTCTCGAACAGTCTGGCGCCGCCGATCGCCGCTGCAAGCCTGCGCGCACTCGACCTGATCGAGCGCTCGAGCGACCTGCGCGAGCAGCTGTCTGCGAACACCACCCGTTTCCGCGCCCGCATGACCGAGCTCGAGTTCGACATCCTGCCGGGCTCGCACCCGATCGTGCCGGTGATGGTCGGCGACGCCGTCCGCGCCGCGAGCCTCGCCGACGGCCTCATCCGCCGCGGGGTCTACGCCGTCAGCTTCTCGTATCCCGTGGTGCCGCAGGGCACCGCCCGTATCCGCACGCAGATGTCGGCCGCGCACACACCGGCCGACATCGACTTCGCGGCCGACCAGTTCGCGGCCGTGCGAGAGGAGCTCGAGTAGCGGGGACTGTCCCCGATCACGCGGGGACAGTCCCCAGTCTCAGCTACTCGTGGAACAGCGTGAAGTGCTGCTGAGCCACACCGCCGGCCTTCGTGAGCTCGCCGCCGATGGCAAGCGAGGTGCCGCCCGCCGCGACCGCCTCGATGCCGAGCGTGGTGTTCACCGCCGGGTTCCACGGCGAGAGCACCAGGCCGGTGGCCTCGTCGACGGCCGCCAGCTTGTCGCGGGACGCGATCGGGGTCAGGAAGTTGCTCCCCGGGATCGGCCCGTCGTAGCCGGTGAAGTGACCGCCCATGTAGAGGATGCCGTCCGCCACGCCGACTCCGACGACGTTGCCGTTGAAGCCCTCGATGTAGTTGAGCGCGCCGGTCTCGATGTTCCAGGACATCGCCGACCCGCCGTTGCCGGTGCCGGCGCCGAACAGGTTCGAGCCGTCCTGGGCGAAGTTGAGCAGCTGGAACGGCCGGAACGTCTGCAGGTCGCTCGTGTGCCACGCCCACGGGAGTGACGCTCCGGTGGTGGCATCGACCGCGCCGACACCGAGGTTGGTCGTGTTCGGGTCTCCGGGCGCACCGCTGTTCAGCTGGTTGAAGAACCCGCCGAGGATGACCCGGGTGCTGCTCGGATTGACGGCGATCGCGCGCACCTCGGGGCTCGTCCCCAGACTGTTTGAGATCACGGGGGCGAACGCGGGGATGAGCGCGCCGGTGGTCGCGTTGGCCTCGAGCGCGTAGTGGCGCGGGGTCGTGAACGCACCGCCGACGTACAGGTTGCCCGCAGACGAGACGGTCAGGCCGCGCACCGCCTTGTTCGGCTTGAGCGTATTGGCGAACGCGGCGATCGGCAGGCCGTTGGCGCCGTCGACCTCGACCAGGTTCTTGTGCGTCGCTCCGTTGGCGGTCGTGAACGTGCCGCCGATGTAGACGTTGCCGCCGCTCGCGGCCAGCGTGTACACGGCGCCGTTCACGTTCGGGTTCCAGGGCAGAAGCGCCCCGGTGGCGGTGCTGACCGCGGCCACGTTGTTGCGCGTCACGGCCGTGCCGCCGGCGTTGGGCACCATGGCGGTGAACTGCCCGCCCAGGTACGTCGTGCTGCCGACCACGATGATCGTCCGCACCGTCCCGTTGGCCCCGTAGACCGACGAGGGCTTCTTCTGGACAACCGCGGCGGATGCCGCGGACGCAAGCACACCCATTGCCCCAAGAACGGCAAGCGCCGCCCCAATTCTGCCCTTAGCCGTCATATCTGCCTCACTTCTCCGTCGAAGGAACGCGCCGCTTACACATTATCGAATGTACCGCGTGCCACGCGGCTGTCAACTTTCTCCAGCCCGCCGGCCCCGCATCGAGCGGGCTTAAGCGTGAGTCCCGGGACGCCGATCACCCCTGCGATGCCCCTCTCGACCCCTCGCGCCACGTGATCGACCTGCGCGCCTTCGCCGCCGCCCTGGACTGGCGCGACCCCGACGCCGGAGCGCTGCTCCAGGCCTTCGCGAGCCGCTTCGGGGCAGCCGACGACGCCACCCTCGTCATCCACGGCGGTGCCGAGGCCGACGTGATCGCGGCCGCCGACGCGCTTGGCGAGGAGAGCCCCGACATGGTGCTCGTGGCCGCCGACGGCCTGGCCGCGACGGCACCCCACCTGGAGGCGGTGCTATGCACCCGGCAGCCGCAGGGCGAGCTGGCCGACCTGCCGTGGGTGGGACCGGCCGCGCTGCGCAGCCTCTACGACCTGCGCCTGACCGGCCCGTACCCCCGCCTGCACCGGTTCACGTGCAACCTGTGCGGCTCGGAGGGCATCGCCGAGAATCGCGGCTGGCCGCGCGACACCGCCACCTGCACGGTGTGCGGCTCGGCGGCCCGGTTCCGCTGCCTGGCGGACATCATCGCCCGCGAGCTCTTCGGCGCAGAGGTGCCGCTCCCGGCGCTGCCGCGCCGGCCCGACCTCGTCGGCGCCGGGATGAGCGATCACCCGGCGCTGGCCGCGGCGCTCGGCCGCCGCATGAGCTACACGAACACGTTCTACCACTGCGAGCCGCGCCTCGACGTGTCGGCGCCCGGCGACCACGCCGGCCGCTACGACCTGGTCGTGTGCAGCGAGGTGTTCGAGCACGTTCCGCCACCGGTCGAGCCCGCGTTCGCCGGCCTCTTCGAGCTGTTGCGACCCGGCGGCCTGCTCGTGTTCAGCGTCCCCTACAGCGCCGAGGGCGAGACACGCGAGCTCTTCCCCGACCTGCACCGGTACGAGGTCGTCGCGGAGGGGGGCGGCCACGTGCTGCGCAACACCACCCGCGACGGGCGGGTGCAGGAGTTCTCCGACCTGGTCTTCCACGGCGGCCCGGGCGAGACGCTCGAGCTGCGGGCCTTCGCCCTCCCCGACCTGCTCACGCGGTTCGCCGCCGCGGGCTTCACCGACATGCGCGTGCACCGCGAGCCGCACTTCGAGCACGGCGTGTGGTGGCCGGGGTGGGACGGCTGGCCGATCACCGCCCGTCGCCCGGCTTGACCGTCCCGTCGGGCTCGACGAGGCCGCAGCGGTACGCCAGCACCACCGCCTGCACGCGATCGCGCAGGGCCAGCTTTGCCAGTACGCGCTTCACGTGCGTCTTCACCGTGGCCTCGCTCAGGTAGAGCCGGCCGGCGATCTCGGCGTTCGAGAGGCCCTGGGCGATCAGCACCAGCACCTCGCGCTCGCGGGCGGTCAGCTCGGTCAGGGCCGGCTCGTCCGAGGTGAGCGGCCTGCGCACGAACTCGGCGATCAGGCGGCGCGTGATCGAGGGCGCGAGCAGGGCGTCACCGGCCGCGACGATCCGGATCGCATCGACCAGCTGCGCGGCGGGCGCGTCCTTCAACAGGAACCCGCTCGCCCCCGCCCGCAAAGCGTCGTAGACGTACTCGTCCAGGTCGAACGTCGTCAGCATCAGCACACGCGGTGCCCGCTGCCCAAGGCGGCCGAGCCGCCTCGTGGCCTCGATGCCGTCCACGCCGGGCATGCGAACGTCCATCAGGACGACGTCGGGCGAAAGCCGGTGGGCGGCCTCGACGGCGGCCGCACCGTCGCCGGCCTCGCCGATCACCTGCAGGTCGGGCTCGGCGGTGAGGATCAGACGAAAGCCCGTGCGGACGAGCTCCTGGTCGTCGACCAGGAGCAGACGGAGGCTCATGCGTCCGCCCCGACAGGGAGCCGCGCCCGCAGCACGTAGCCCCCGGTCGCTCCCGGGCCGCTCTCGAGCTCGCCGCCGTACATCGCCACCCGTTCGCGCATGCCCGCCAGACCGTGCCCGGCCGCGGCGCCCACGCCGTTTCCCGCGCCGTCGTCGGCGACCTCGAGCTGAATCTCGCCCGGCGTGTAGCGGACGACGACGCGGGCATGTGCCCGGCCGGCGTGCTTGAGCGCGTTCGTCAGCCCCTCCTGGACGATCCGGTAGGCGGACAGGTCGACGCCCGGGGGGAGCGGAGGCGGCTCGCCGTGC
The DNA here is from genome assembly GCA_963825325.1 of uncultured Actinomycetes bacterium. Lineage (GTDB taxonomy): Bacteria > Actinomycetota > Thermoleophilia > Gaiellales > JAICJC01 > JAICJC01. Next base: position 740,922 of record CAWGSU010000004.1, on the reverse strand, counting down.
ACGACCAGCTCGACCGGCAGACCGGCGTCGCGCACCTGGGCAACAAGGCCGTCCAGGTGGCGCAGGCTGGGCTGCGGGGCGAGGTCTGCCGCCTCGAACCGCCGCAGCAGCCCGAGCAGACGGCGCAGCTCCGAGAGCGCCTGCCGGCCGGTCGTCTCGATCGAGCCGAGCAGCTCGCGCGCCGCAGGCTCGTCCCCCTCGAGCACCCGATCCGCGGCCTGCGCCTGGACGACCATCACGCTGACGCTGTGGGCGACCACGTCGTGCAGCTCGCGGGCGATGCGAGCGCGCTCCTCGGCCGCCGCCATACGCGCTTTCTCCTCGCGCTCCAGCTCGAGCGCCGCGGCATGCGCGCGCAGGCCCTGCAGCTCCAGGCGGCGCCGGCGCATCTCCCGCCCGGCCTGCCAGCAGAGCGCCAGGATCAGCCAGGCGCCGGGGCGCACGCCGCCAACCGACTGGAACACGCCGCCGCCCAGGTAGTCGATGGCCGCCACGGCCGCCAGGCCAAGGCCGCCTCCGGCGATCGCCCGCCGACCCTCGACATGTGCTCCGACGGAGTAGAACGCCACGCCGAGCGCGATCAGCGCCGTGAGCGGCGAGCCGCTGCCGTGGCTGATCAGGGCGAGCGCCGAGGCGAAAGCCACGAGAACTCCGGCGAGCACCAGCAGCGGCGCCCTCCGGCGCCACACGAGCGGGAGCGTCACGCCCATGGCGACGATCGCAAGCGCGATCCGCCCGCCCCGTACCGTCATCCCGGGCGGCGAGTCGAACCACGCCTCGAGCTCGATCCCCGCCGTGAGCGCAAGCGCGAGCGCCGGATCCCCGAAGCGATCGATGCGCTCCCCTACGGACATTGCGCCACGGTACTCCCGCGGCGGCCCCGGCGCATCATCCGGGCAGATGATCGCCGGTCTGTGCGGTTCACCCCGGGGGATGACGCGGAAGCGCCCGCGGGGCGACGACACGCGGCGTCCGCGCTCCTAGCCTCGATCCGTCCTGGTGAACCGAGCCGAAGGAGAGCGAAATGCAGTCCAAGACAGCAGCACGAATAGGAGCGGCGTGCGGGTTCGTCTTCCCCGTCGCGTTGTCGGTGGGACGCAGCAGCAGCCTCCCACTGGGTCTGGCGGGACTCGTTCTGTTCGTCCCGTTCCTGGCGTACATCTGCAGCCTGCTGCGCCGGGCCGAGGGCGACGACGGGTGGCTGACCCAGGCGGCGTTCGGCGCCGGCCTCATGGGCATGACGATCAAGGTCATGAGCGGCGTCCCCGAGGTCGCCTTCCACGACAACCCCGCCGGCACCCAGGCCCACCGTGCCCTCGATGGGATGGCAAGCGCCGCGACGGTGGTGTCGCTCTACCCGTTCGCGGCCTTCACGGCGATCGTCGCAGTGCAGGCGCTGCGAACCGGCGCGCTCCCGCGGTGGCTGGGCGTCTTCGCCGGCCTGACCGCGGTGGCGCTGGCCGTGAACGGGAGCTTCCTGCACGCCGGGACCGTCCCGGCCCTGCTCCTGTTCGTGGTGTGGACCTTCATCGCCGGCGTCACCCTGTTCCTGCGTGAGACCTGGCCGGGCCGTGTGACCGGCCCGGCCCCCGTCGTCACAGGCTGACCGCTCGACGCGGCGCCGGCCGGCCTAGCGGCTGGCCGGTGCCGCCGAGGCGATCTCGGTCTCCGGCGCCGGAGCACTGTCGCCCGCGAACAGGTCGTCGACGTTCGAGTTGAGGTCCTCGACCACGATCTGCTTCGCCCCGAGCACGGTGAGCAGCTGCTTGGCGGTGTCGACGGCGTCAGCCGAGATCTCGAGCACGGTGGCCGAGCTGCCCGGCGTCATCGACTTGCCGAGCGCCTCGAGCTGGTCGTTCTTGAACCCGGAGTCGCGCAGCTTCGACGCGAGCGCCCCGATGCTGCCGCCGGCGAGGATGCCGATCGGGCCGGCGAGGATGCCGATCACGCCGCCGACGAGGGCGCCGCGGCCGGCGCCCCAGTCCTTCGACTCGACGAACTTGACGTGCCCGTCCTCGCGGACGACCAGGACGGCCGTGTTGCCGACGCGGTCGGGAAAGGCGCCGCCGACGGAGCCGGCGCCCCGGGTGCCGGCCTCGACGGTGGAGAAGCTCGCAGCCAGGATCTTGCGGGTGGAGTCAGCCATGTCGGCCTCCGATTTCGGTAGGGGAGGGCACACACTAGCCCCGCTCATTGAATCCGGTATTAGGATCGGCACGGCCCCGTCGTGAAGATCGACGCCTTCGCACACATCTCCCCGATCCGCCACCTGGAGCGGGTCGAGCGCATCCTGGCGAGCCCCGGTGTGAGCGCCGCCGTGCGCGAGCATGGCCCGTGGCTGCGCGCGGACCCGGTGCTCTTCGACCTGGACGCTCGGTGGCGGGCGCTCGAGCCGTTCGACGACTACCGCCAGGTGCTCGTGCTCGCCGCGCCGCCGCTCGAGGAGCTCGGCCCGCCCGCCGCCACCCGCGACCTCGCCCGGGCGGTGAACGACGACATGGCGGCGCTCGTCGCCTCCCACGACCGCTTCGTCGGCTTCGCCGCCGGCCTGCCGCTGAACGACGTCGACGCGAGCCTCGCCGAGCTCGATCGCGCCGTCTCCGACCTGGGCGCGCTCGGCTTCCAGATCTCGTCCAATATCAACGGCCGGCCGCTCGACGATCCCCGCTACGCGCCGCTCTTCGCCCGCGCCGAGCAGCTAGGTGCGGCGATCTGGCTGCACCCGACCCGCAGCCCGGCGTGGCCCGACTACCCCTCCGAACACGATTCGCAGCACGGCATCTGGTGGTCGATCGGCTGGCCGTACGAGACGGCCGCGGCGATGTGCCGGCTCGTCTACTCCGGCGTCCTCGAGGCGCATCCCGACCTCAAGATCCTCACGCACCACGCCGGCGCCATGATCCCGTACTTCTCGGGCCGCTTCCGCGAGATCCAGACCGAGGATCAGCGGCCCGCGCTCGCACGGCTGCCACACGAGCCGCTCGACTACTTCCACCGCTTCTACGCCGACACGGCCCTCTTCGGCGCGCCGCACGCCCTGCGCTGCGCGATTGACTTCTTCGGCGCCGGCCACGTGCTCTTCGGCACCGACATGCCCCTCGGCGGGCCCGGCGTCGTCGGCGAGACGATCGCAGACATCGAGTCGCTCGGCCTCGCCGAGGCCGACCGCGAGCGCATCTACGCGGGCAACGCGCGCGCCATGCTCGGCGTCGGCTGAGCGCCGCGGAGGGCGATCACGACGGGAGCCGCCAACCTCTGGCGAGGGTCGTCTGGCCCACCTCGATCAGGTAGCCGTCGGGATCACGCATGTAACAGCGCAGCTCTGTCGGGTGCTCCTTCGGCGGCGTCAGGAACTTGGCGCCGCGCCGGGTCCAGTCGGCGTACACCGCGTGGATGTCCGCAACCCGGATGTTGAGGAAGCAGCTCGCTCGATCGGGGTCCGGGGGCGTCTCGAGCGTGACGGACGGCTTGTCGTCGGTCGGGCCCCCTCCGGCGTTGATGATGACCCAGGTGTTGGCGAGCGCAACGCACGCCACCTCCTCATCGCCCTCGCGTGAGATGACCGTCCTGCCGCCGAGGACGTCGGTGTAGAAGCGGCGAGAACGCTCGACATCGTCTGAGACGATGAAATGCGCGATGACCATCTCGTGTTCGCCGGCGCTCATGCGGCAGACGGTCGCGCCCGCGAGGCGACGTCGCGCCCGTTGGATTCCCTGGTCGATCCCCTGGTTCGTCAGGGGACCGTCCCCGCCGAAGCGGGGACAGTCCCGTTCTCAGCGCCCTCCGCTAGCCCATCTGCGCCATGCGCATCTGGTTGCCGGACGGATCGCGGAAGCCTGCGTCGATGCCGTAGGGCTGCTGCGTCGGCTCCTGGCTGAACTCGACGCCGCGCGCGCGCAGCTCCTCGAAGCTCTTCTGGCAGTCGTCGACGGCGAAGAAGAGCCCGCCCGCCGCGCCCTTTGCGAGCAGCGCCTCCAGCTGGTCGCGCGTCTCCTCGTCGAACACCGGCGGGCCGGGCACGGGCAGCAGGGCGAGGGCGACGTCGTCCTGGCCCGGCAGGCCGACCGCCAGCCAGCGGAAGCCGCCCATCTCGGGCACGGTCACGTCGGCGCGCACCTCCATCCCGAGCTTCTCGGTGTAGAAGGCCAGCGCCTCGTCCTGGTCGTGCACCCACACGTTCACGTTGGTCAGCTTGCTCAGCATGTGTCCCTCCTCAGGGGTCGCTGGGGTTCGAGAGGGACGCTAACCAGCCACCGCGGCCGTGTCTTCTCGAAAGCTGCTCGACCGCGGCCGCCCCCACGCGAGCAGCAGGCAGCCGGGGATCGGCACCTGCCAGGCGCCCGGCGGATGCTTGGCACGGTACGCGGTCGGAGTGAGGCCGTAGGCGCGGCCGAAGCTGGTCGTGAACGAGCCGACGCTGCGCAGGCCGACGGTCATGCAGATGTCCGCGACGGAGTGGTCGGTGTTGCGCAGGAGCGCCGCGGCCCGCTCGAGCCGGCGGGTGAGCAGGTACTGGTGCGGCGTCTCGCCGAAGGCGCGCTTGAACTCGCGGCTGAAGTGGGCCGGCGAGCAGTGCGACGCCCGGGCGAGCGCCTCGACGTCGAGGTGCTCGCGGTAGCGGGCGTCGATCAGATCCTTCGCCCGCAGGAGGTGCCTGGCGGGTGGGACGGGCATCATGCGGCGGGGGCGTCTCCTTCACGGACGGCGTTCAGGGTCATGATCGTCACCGCGCCGGTCTGGCGGGCCTCGGCCACGGAGAAGGCGCCGGACCGGGCGCCGTCGCGGAAGAGGCGCTTGCCGCTGCCGAGCACGGTCGGGTACACCATCAGGCGATACGCGTCGACCAGGCCGGCGTCGTGCAGGGCGTGCACGAGGCTCGTGCTGCCCGCGACCAGGAGGTCGCCGGCGATCGACGCGCGCAGCTTGCGCGCCTCGGTGGCGACGTCGCCGCGCACGATGGTCGAGTTCTCCCAGTCGGCAGTCTGCAGCGTGGAGGAGACGACGTACTTCGGCATCCCGTTCATCTTGGCGGCGAAGCCGACCTCGTCGGTCATCGACGGCCACGCCTTGGCGAAGCCCTGGTACGTGACCCGGCCGAGCAGCATCGCCTCGGCCGCCATCAGCTCGTCGAGCTTGTAGCGGTCGCCGTCGTCGCCGCGCTCGAACTTGAACGCCCAGCCGCCGTAGGACGTGCCCTCGGCCCCACCGGGGTCCTCCATCACGCCGTCGAGCGAGACGAACTCCGATACGACGATCCTTCCCATGCCGATCCCTCCTCGAGCGTTGCGTGCGTGCCGGGAGGAGACTCGCCCACCCGGCGGAAGTCATCGCGCAGGCAGTATGGCGGCCAGCTGACCCGCGATCAGGCCCCAGCCGCGATCGTAGGACGCAAGCCACTCGCCCGGCAGGCGGGTGTGGGTGATCGTCATGCGCGTGCCGGCCGGGTCCGGCTCGAAGGTGACGGTGACGACGCTTTGGAAGCCGGCCCGCAGCGGATGCCAGCTGAAGCCCAGGCGGTGCGGCGGATCGAGCACGAGGTACTCACCCTCGATCTCGGTGGTGCGATCGGGGAAGGTCATCACGATCCGCAGGCGTCCGCCGACGCGCGGGTCGAGCTGCACCGCCGCCGTGCCCTGCGGGGCGATGAAGCGGGCCAGCACGGCCGGATCGACCCATGCCGCGTAGGCCTCGGCCGGCGAGGCGTGAAGGACGCGCTCGACGCGGGCGGTGGCGAGGTCGTCGGCCGTCACGCGCGCTTCTGCGCCAGCTGCTCGGCCAGGGCGTCGGCGCGCAGGCCCCAGAACGCGGTCTGCTGCGCGATCCAGCGCTCGGCGTCGGTGAGCGCACCCGCGCGCACCGACAGCCAGTGCTCGCGCCCGCGCACGTGACGCTCGATCAGCCCTGCCCGCTCGAGCACCGAGACGTGCCGGGCGACGGCGGCAAACGACATCGGCAGCGGCGCGGCCAGGTCGGTGATGCGGGCGGCGCCAGCGTCGAGCTGCGCCAGCAGCCGCCGCCGCGTGGAGTCGCCCAGGGCGCGGTAGACGCGGTCGAGTGTGGCGGTATCTTCAACCATCCGGTTGAAGATTATCAAGCGGCGTGATATTTAACCTTCATGTTGAACGACTCCACACACAGCGTCGTCCCGCACGGGACCTGGATCGCCGCCCGCACCGCCCTGCTCGCGAAGGAGAAGCAGTTCACCCGCCTGCGCGATGAGCTCTCCCAAGCCCGCCGCGACCTGCCGTGGGAGGAGGTCGGCAAGGAGTACGTGCTCACCGGGCCGGACGGCCCCGAGACGCTCGCAGACCTCTTCGCAGGACGCAGTCAGCTGATCGTCTACCACTTCATGTACCCGGCGGACTGGGACGACGGCTGCCCGCACTGCTCGTTCTGGGCCGACAACTTCGACCCGATCATCGTGCACCTGAACGCGAACGACGTGTCGATGGTGGCGGTCTCGATCGCGCCGATCGCAAAGCTCGAGGCCTACCGCAAGCGCATGGGCTGGAGCTTCCACTGGGCCTCGGCGCAGGGCAGCGACTTCAGCCGCGACTTCGGCGTCTCGTTCACCCCCGAGGAGCTCGCGGGCGAGGTCGTCTTCAACTACCGGCCCCAGCAGGTCGGGATCAGCGAGCGCGAGGGCATGAGCGTCTTCTGCAAGGACGCCGCCGGCCGCGTCTTTCACACCTACTCCGCCTACGCGCGCGGCATCGACATGTTCAACACCGCCTACCACTACCTCGACACGGTGCCGCTCGGCCGCCGGGAGGATGCCGGCCGGGGCAACCAGTGGTGGGTGAAGCGGCACGACGAGTACTGAGCGGGTGTAAGCGGGGCGCGCGTTCCCGCGACCTCTGCGGTATGTGCCCTAGCATCTGCCAATCGTGGGCACCGGCCGGCCACTCTCGCATGAGGAGCTCCAGGGCATGTCGGATGCCGCGCTCGTCGCGCGTGCCCGCGAGCTCTACGGCACGGGCGAGCCCGGCCACGAGACGGCCAGGCGCTGCGTCGCCCTGGTCTACGAGCGCCACCGCAACACCGTGCGGGCCACCATCGCCTTCAGGGCGCCGCTGCAGGCGGTCGACGATCTCGAGGGCGACGTGTACCTGCGGTTCGTGCGCACCGTCTACCTGCGGGGTGCGCCGATCGACGTCCCGGCCGGGCTGCTCGTGATCATGGCGCGCCGGGTCGTCGCCACCTTCTACGACCGGCGCAAGCCGACGCCTGACCCGCTCGACGAGCTGGGCGACGTCGCGGCCGGCGAGGACGGCTACGACAACATCGCGGCCGCCGAGGTTGCAGAACAGCTTCTGTCGGTCCTCACGGATCGGCAGCGCGACGTCGTGTGGGGGCGGCTCTGGGAGGGACTCACGAGCGCCGAGGTCGCGCAACGCATGCACACGACGCCGGGCAACGTCGATGTGATCTTCTTCCGGGCGATGCGGCGGCTACGCGAGGAGCTCGAGCGGTGAGCGCGGAGCGCGGCTTCGCCGACTTCACGGCCGCATGGGAGCGCGGCGACCGGCCCGACCCCGCGGCGGCGATCGCCGCGGTGGCCGAGGGCGAGCGCGAGCCGCTCGCGGCCATGATCGCCGCCTACCTGGCCGCACACCCCCGCACCGACGTCTCGGCCGCCGAGGTGGCCGCGCGGGCCGCTGATCCCTCCAGCGAGCCGCCGCTCGCATGGCCCGAGCTCCTGCCGGCGCTGCGCGAGCGCACCGGCACGACCCGGGGAGTGCTCGTCACCGAGCTGGCCGCAGCGCTCGGGCACCCCGAGGCCCGCGCGCAGGTCGAGGAGCACGTCCACGCCCTCGAAACCGGCCAGCTTGCGGCCCGCCGCGTGCGCGCGCCGGTGGTCGCCGCGCTGGCGCGCATCCTCTCGGTGCCCGAGTCGTTGCTCGAGCTGGGCCGGCGGCTGCCGCCGCGGCGGTTGGCGTTTGACCTGTCCACGCCCATGTTCCAGCGCCAGGCGCCGCTCGGCGCCCCCGAGCCGGCCGCGGCCCCGCCGGACACGGAAGCGCGGGTGGCCGCGATCGACGACCTGTTCACCGGCGCCGATGGATGAGATCGCGGCGGCCCGGACGGCGCTCGCGCGCTTCACGGCCGCCTACGGCGCGTCCGCCCCGCCCGTTGACGTCGAGGAGCTGGCCGCGAGCCTGTGCCGCCTGCGCGTGCGCGACGCCGACGACCTGTGCCCGATCGCGGGCATCGCGCCGCCGACCCCGCTCTCGGGTCTGCTCCTGCCGTCGCGGTGGGAGATCTGGGTGCGCCGCGACGAGCCGGCACCGCGGCGGCGCTTCACCGTCGCGCACGAGGTCGGCCACCACCTGCTCCACTCAAACGGGGTGGCGGTGCTGTGCCGGCCGGCCGACGTCGAGACGGCCGTGGGCGACGATCGGGCGCGCGAGCGCGAGGCAAACCGTTTTGCGGCCGAGCTGCTCATGCCCGAGCCGCTGGTGCGCGAGGCGGCCGACCGCGACGGCCCCGACCCGATCGCGCTCGCGGCGCGCTTCGGCGTCTCCGACGTCGCGATGGGCTTTCGCCTGGTCACGCTCGGCTACCTGGAGGCGCTGCCGGTCGCGCTCCAGGCCGAGGTCGACCGCTGGCGCGGCGTGTAAGGACTCGGCCTCGGGCGCGGACTTCTCCTCCACACGAACGAGGAGACGCCGCCACCATGCCGATGACGCTGCCCGCCCAGCTCGACGAGCCCACCATCCACCGAGGCATCACGGTCGTGCCGCTCTTCCCGCGCCGCGACCCGGGCGCGGCGTACACCACCCTTGCCGCCGCGCTTCACCGCGGCCTGCGCATCACCGAGACGAGCGCGGCCGGCAGCGTGCCCGAGCTCGTGGTCGCAAACCCGCTTCACGAGTGGGTGCTGCTCTACGACGGCGAGGAGCTCGTCGGCGCCAAGCAGAACCGGATCCTCAACCTGACCGTCCTCGTGGCGGCGGAATCGGTGACGCCGATCCCCGTGAGCTGCGTCGAAGCGGGCCGCTGGCACCGCCGCTCGCAGACGTTCGCCGCGGCGGCGCACACCGCGGGGCCGCAGCTGCGGATGCGGAAAGCCCGCGCCCTGGGCCACAACGCGGTCGCGCGCGGCCGCGCCCAGCACGAGGTGTGGGACGCCGTGGCCGAGCAGGCCGACCGCCGGGGCGTCGCCTCGCCGACCGCGGCCCACTCCGACATGTTCGCCCAGCATGAGCGGGCGCTGGCCGAGCTGCGCGAGGCGTTTCCGGCCCGGCCGGGCCAGTGCGGCGTGATCCTCGTCCTGCCCGACGGGCGCGTGTGCCTCGACTACCTGTCGCGGCCCGACGCCTACGCCGAGCATCACGGCAAGCTCGTCAACGGCTACCTGATGGACGCGCTCGACCAGCTCGACCGGCCCGCGGCCGGCATCGAGCCGGCCAACCGGCTGCTGCACCGGCTCTCGCTCGTGCCGCTCACGCGGAGCCCGTCGGCCGGCCTCGGCATCGACCTGCGCGCGCAGACGAAGAGCGTCGCCGCGACCGGCCTCGAGCACGATGGCGAGCTGCTCCAGCTCTCGGCATACGCCTGAGCAGGGGTTTCTGATAACCCGTCATGCTGGGGCCGAGCCGGTGCTAGAGTCTCGCCCCTCTCATGCAGAGCCGCTTCGAAGACCTGCTGAACCGTGTCGAGGAGCTGACGGGCCGGCTGCGCGGGCGGGCGCAGGGGATGCGCGGGCGCCGGCCAAACTTCGACGGGGTGCGCGACCGGCTTCACGACCGCTCGCGCGGGTTCCCCGATCTCGGCCCCAAGCTCGGCGACGTCAAGGAACGGCTGCGCGAGAGCGACGGCTGGATCCTCGCGCTGCGGCAACGCGTGCGGCCGTGGCACGCAGTGCCCGCAGCCCTCGCCGCGCTCGCCCTGATCGTGGGCGGCTTCTGGCTCGGCGGCGCGGTGGGTGGCCATGCGAGCGCGGCCGTGCTCACGCGCACCGTCAAGATCAAGGGCAAGGTGATCACGATCGACGGCGCCCGCTACGTCTCGACGCCGGCCCTGACCGTGAAGGTCAAGGGCAAGACCGTGCACATCCCCGCCCGCACGGTGAAGCTCCCCGCGAGCACCGTCATCTCCGGCACGACCGTCGCGGTCAAGGTGAACCACACCGTCTCGGTGCCCCTGACGATCTCGGTGCCGACCACGCGCACGAACACCACCACCGTCAACCACACGACCGTGACCACCGTGATCCGCACGCAGACGCAGACCCAGACCGTCACCGGCACGACGACAGCCATCATCACCGTCACCGGGCCGACGACGACGGTCACGGTGACCGTGACGACGTAGTAGCTCCGGGCGCCGTCTAGGATCGGGGCGGCGGATGGGACTGACGCTGCATGTGGGCGCCCGCTCGAGCGGGGTCGACCGACTGCTCACCGAACGGTGGCGGGAGGACGGCGGGCTGCTGGTCGCGCGCGACGAGCACTCGCTCGGCCAAGCGCTTTCCGCGGCCACGGCCGACGGGGCGGTGTGGGGCTGCCGTGCGGGCACGTTCGCGACCCTGTTTGGACGCGCGCGCGAGCTGGCGGGCCTGGCCGATGCGGAGCGCCGCGACGGCCTCGCCCTACGCTGCGCGATCACCGAAGCGCTCGACCCGCCCGGGGCGGGCCACGTGGCGGCGCTCGAGCGGCTGATCCTCGAACTGCGCGGCGCCCGGGCGAGCCCGGCGGCGTTCACCGCCGCGGCAGAGGCGACGGGGTCACCCCCGCTGCGGACGGCGGCGCGCGTCTATCAGGCCGTGGCCGACATCCCCTCGCCCGACGCGCCGGAGTGGGAGACGGTTGACGCCGCGGCGTCCGTTGAGATCGGCCCGCTGTACTTGGTCGGCTTCGACGACTATGCGCCCGGTCGAGTGGGCGCTCCTGCGCGCGCTGGCTGCGCGGAATCCGATCGCGGCGGGGTTGGCGTACGAGCAAGGCCGCGGCGTCTTCGCCGCCCGGCACGACCGGGTGGCGGCGTGGACGGGCGACGCCGAAGCGACCAATTGGCATCCGCCGCCGATGCCAATTGGCGGGATCGGCAGCCTCGAGCGGCGCCTCTTCGAGCCGGGATCGCCCGCAGCGGCCGAAGGCGTCGAGTGGTTGGAGGCGGCGGGCACCGATGTCTGCCACCGCATGGCGGCCGAGCGGGTGGTCGCGGCGCTGCGGGCCGGGACGCCGCCCGACCGGATCGCGGTCGTCGCGCCGCGGCTCTTCGAGCACCTGAGCGGCCTGCGCTCGGCGCTCGCGGAAGCCGGCGTCGCCTCCCGCCATCGCGTGCGCCGCCCATTTGCGGCGTCGCCGCTCGCGCGGGCGCTCGTGTCGCTCTTCGCGTTCGCGCTCGACGAGGACGGCCCGGAGTCGATCGACCGGCTGGTGGCGTGGCTGCGCAGCCCCTACTCCGGCGCCGAAGCCGCCGAGGTCGACACCGTTCGAGGCCGATATGCGGCGTGGCTCACCCAAGTCGCGCGGGCAGCTGATGGCGCGCTGGCAGGGCGAGGCGATGCAGCCGGCGATCGCGCTTCGCGGAATGCGCGACGCGCCGCTGCGCAGCCAGGCCGCCTATCTGGTGAAGATCGGCCGCGAGCGGCTGGCCCAGGCCTCGTCGAGCCCGCCGTCGGCGGCCGACCTGCTCGACGACAACGCGTTGGCCGTGCTCGGCGGGGCGGCCGGCGAGCTGCCCGAAGACGACCGCCCCCAGGCGCGCGGCGACGTCCTGCCCGGCCGGCTCGGCGCGCTCTTGGCCGACCTCGGGTTCGTCGAGCAGTCAGGACCGGCGGGCGGCGTCGCGCTGCTCGACCTCTCTCAGGCCCGCGGCCTTGCCTTCGACGAGGTGATCGTGCTGGGGCTCGAGGACGGGACGTTGCCGGGTCACCCCGCGCCCGACCCGTATCTGCCCGACGACCTGCGCGACCGGCTCGGCCTGCTGCCGCCGCGCGCGCCCGGGACGACCGAGGCGCTGCTGCGCTTCCACGCCGCCTGCGCCTGCGCGACCGCGCGATTGACGCTCGTGCGCCGGTTCGCCGACGACGACGGCCGAGAGCTCGCGCCCTCGCCCTACTGGGCCGAGACGCGCCGGCTGCTGGCTGCGTCCGAGCCGACTCGGCGGGGCGTCACCGGCCTCGTGCCGCCCGTCGCCGCCGCCGTCGGCGAGCGCGACCTCGACCGCCGGCTCGCGCTCGAGCACCGCCCGGCGCGTCCCGCCGTGGCGGCGGCGCTGGGCCGCCGCGCGGGCGTGCGCGGACTCAGCCGCGGTGTGATGCACGACCGCGTGCGGGTGACCGAGCTCGAGCGCTATCTCGGATGTGCGTACGGGTGGTTCGTCGGCAGCGTGCTCGCGCCGCGGGAGCTCGAGCAGGAGTGGGATCCAGCAGCCGAGGGCACCTTCGGCCACAAGGTGCTCGAGCGAACCTTCTCGCGGCTGGCCGAACAGAACGCCGGCGCGTGCACGACCGCCAACCTCGACCGCTACCGCCAGGGCATGCTGGCCGCGCTCGCCGACGTGGCGAACGAGGTGCGTCCCGCCGACGCCGGCCGCAGCTTCGACGCGTTCGTGCACGGCCTCGGCGTGCGGCTAGGCCACCGCCTCGGGGAGGAGGCCGCGCGCGGGCCGCGCTTCACGCCGGCCAGGTTCGAGCGGCACTTCAAGGTCGACTGGGTCGTGCCGGGCATCGTCCTCTCGGGCACGTGCGACCGCATCGACGTCTCGAGCGACGGCCGATTCGTGCTCGTGGTCGACTACAAGCGCAGCGGCCGGCGGCTCGACCAGGAGGGCGAGGTCTACCTGCAGATCCCGCTCTACGCCCTGATGGCCGCGAAGGAGATCGGCGCCGAGGCCGCCGGCGGCGCCTACCTGGGAGTGATGGCGCAGAGTCGTCGACATGCGCGCCCGCGCCGACGCGCCGCCGTATGACCAGATGAAGAACGCGTGGCTCGAGCCGCCCGAGGCATGGGCGGCCCGCGTCGAGAACGCCGTTCAGGGGGCGCGTGACGCGGTCGCCGGCATGCGCCGGGGCGACCTGGAGCCGCCGCCCGAGAAGTGTCCCCGCTACTGCCTGCACCCACTCGTATGGCGCTGACCGACCTCTCAGCCGAGAAGCGGGCGATCCTCGACTCGCCGGAGAGCGGGGTCGTCTCGGCCGGAGCCGGGTCGGGCAAGACGACGCTGCTCGCGCGGGCGGTCTTCGAGGACGTCGTGCAGAGGGGCATCCCGGTCGAGCGGATCCTGGTGGTGGCGTTCAACAACGCCGCCGCCGCCCACCTGGTCGGGCGGATCCAGGCCGAGTTCTCGGCGGGGCGCGACCCGTCCGAGCCGGCAATCGATCTGTCGTGCGCCTGGGTGGGCACGTTCCACGCCCTGTGCAGCCGGATCGTGCGCGAGCGGGCCCACGCCGCCGAGGTGGCGCCCGACGTGGTGGTGCTGGACGAGCTCGAGAGCCGGATGCTGCTCGAGCTGGCCCTCGACGCAGCGGGCGAGACGTGCGAGCACGCGGGCCTCGTGGCGATGCTCGCCGCCGTCACCGACGCGCGCGGAGCGGCTCGCTCGGTGCTCGACCGCGGCCGCGCGGCGGGAACGCAGCGGCCGTCGGTGCCGGTGCCGCCCCTGCCGACGTTCGACCCCGCGCCGCTTCGGCGGGCGGCTGACGCGGTGCTCGCGACACCGCAGATGAGCCCGACCCGCTGCCGCAAGGCGGCGGTCGCGCTCGAGAGCGCCTCGGCCGGGATCGACTGCGGCATGGCCAAGATCGGAGGAGGCGTCGCCGCGCAGTATGCGGAGGTGTGCGCCGAGTTCGACGCGGTGGTCGCACCGGCGATTCGGGCGCTGGCCGATCGCGCCTGCCACCCCTACGTCGAGGCGTTCGCGGCCTACGTCGCGTGCGTGGGCGAGACGTACGAGCGGCTGAAGCAGGAGCGCGGCGCGGTCGACTTCGAGGATCTGCAGCTGCTGGCGCGCCATGTGCTTCTGACGGATCCGGCGGCGCGCGCGGCATACCGGTTCGACCGGGTGTATGTCGACGAGGCGCAGGACGTGAACCCGCTGCAGGACGAGCTGGTCGAGCTGTTGGCGCAGGGCGCCGGCCGGGTGCTGCGGGTGGGCGACGAGCAGCAGTCGATCTACCGGTTTCGGTGGGCGGACGTGGACTGTTTCCGGCGCGCGCAGGGGCGGACGGCCGCGTTCCCGCTACGCGAGAACTACCGCAGCCAGGCGGCGGTGCTCGAGCCGCTGAACGGCTGGTTCGAGGGGATCCTGGGCGCGTTCGCGCCGCTGCGAGTGGCGGTCGCGCCGGCGGCGACGCCGGATCCGGCGGTCGAGCTCGTGATCGTCGAGGACGCCGCCGACCGGGCGACGCGCGACCAGGAGGCGGTCGAGACGGCCGCGGTCGTGCGCCGCCTGCACGACCAGGAGGGATTCCGGTTCGGCGACATCGTGGTGCTCTTCCGGGCGCGGACGGGGATCGGCCTCTACGACCGGGCGCTGCGCGCGGCCGGAGTGCCGACGGTGCTGATCGGCGGCAATGTGTTCGCCGAGCACGAGCAGGTGGCCGACGTGCTGGGGCTGCTGGCGCTGGTAGAGAACCCGCACGACGAGGAGCCGCTCGTGCGGGTGCTGGCGTCGCCGTACGTGGCGGCGTCAGACGACGATCTGCTCGCGCTGCGCGAAGCGGCCGGCGAGAGCGGGGCGCTGTGGGATGCGGTCGCCGCGGGTGCCGGCGCTGGCGGAGTTCGGCGAGGGGCTGCGCGCGCTGCGCGCCCGCCGGGCCGGGCTCGACCTGGGGGTGCTCGTCGAGGAGTGCCTGCGGTTTCGCGACTACGAGCTGGCGGCGCTCGGCCTGCCGATCGGCGAGGCGCGGTATGCCAATCTGCGCCGGCTGGTGCTGCTGGCGGAGCGCTACGGGCAGGTGCGCGGGGCCGACGTGCGCGGGTTCCTGCGGTTCGTGCACCGGGCGGTCGACCTGGGCGCCGATCCGGGCGAGGCGGTCGTGGTCGACGAGGAGTCGGACGCGGTGCGGCTGATGACGGTGCACGGGGCGAAGGGGCAGGAGTTCCCGGCGGTCGTGCTCGCCGACTGCGCGAACCGCGGCGGCAGCGGCCAGCCGGCGGTGCTCGTGTCCGAGGACGGGGCGCGGGTGGGGATCCGCTGCCGGCCCGACGGGCTCGATTTGGCGGACGGGTTCGCGTACGGCGAGTTGTGCGAGGCCGACAAGGCGCTGGGCGATGCCGAGGAGCGGCGGATCACGTATGTGGCGATGACGCGGGCGCAGCGGCACCTGAGCGTGGTGGGGCGGGCGTACCCGAAAGGCGACGGCAGCCGCGGCTGGGAGGGGGCGATGAAGTGGATCGCGGCCGAGCCGCCTGCGGCGGTGAGCGTGCGGGTGGTGGCGCCGGCGGACGGTGGTGGCGCGGTTGTTTCAGGGCCGCCTGCGTTGGTCGAGGCGGGCGTGGCGCCGGCCGTTCCGTCCGCCGCGTGCCCGCAGTCGACTCGTTGCGCGGCCTGCGGGTGAGCTACTCAGCGCTCGAGCTGCATGCAGCGTGTTCGCTCCGGTACCACCTGCAGGTTGAGCTGGGACTGCCTGCGTCTGATGTTGTGGTCGCTGGGGCCGGTGCTGGCGGATTGCCGGGGGCGCGGGCATTCGGCGAGCGGTTCCATGAGGAGATCCAGCACGTGGACTGGCGCGCGCCTCGATTGGAGTGGGACGACGCCGGGGCGCAGGAGCTGTTCGGCGTGATCCTGGCGGGCGAGCTCGGGAAGCGGCTGGCGGCTGCGGTCGAGGTGCTGACGGAGTGGCCTTTCCTCGTTGGCGTGGGCGGCGCCGTGGTCGAAGGCGTCGCCGACGTCTGGGCACGGGAGGCCGACGGCACCGTGCTGATCGTCGACTGGAAGACAGGGACGCTGCACGGGCCCGACGATCCGGGGTACGCCCTGCAGCAGGCGATCTACGCGCTGGCAGGGCTGCGGGGTGGTGCGGAGCGGGTGGAGACTGCATGGTGCCATGTGGCGCATGAGGGGGCGGTGGTGGCAGGGCGGTACGGCGTCGAGGATGCGACGGAGTGGAGCGGCGGGTGCGGGGCGTGCTCGCTGGGCTGGCCAACGCGCCGGCGCCGGTGGTCGAGAAGCCGGCGCCCGTGTGCAGCCGGTGCCCAGGGCTGCGGAGGGGCTGCCCGCTCGCGAGGCGCTCGGGAGACGGCGGCCTGCGCTCTTCCCATGCGTCGGGGGGTCTAGGTTTCCAGGCGACGCGCCCCAGCAATACCCCAGCCCAAAGGAGGGTGGACATAGATAGAACATCCGAGAACATGGACGATTGGCTGCCGGTCGTCAGCAATCGCGTCGAGGCCGACCACGACCCGAGTCTCGCGCCACCGAGATGGCTCGACCCGAAGCTGTGGACGGACTTCAGTCGAGCCGATCAGGCACGAGTCCTCGATGTGACGCAGCGCTTCGACCCTTGGGCCGACGGCGCCGCGGCGGAGCGGATTGCCGCGCTCAAGGACTCAGCGGACGCGACGACCTCGGCCGATGTCGAGGATGCCTTCGCCCACCACTTCTCAGATACCGGATGGAAGGCGCTCGAAGGCAGCCTCCACTTCCGCTACCTCCGGGACGATCTTCGAGGTGCCCGCCACGCCGACGGCCGGATCGCAGCGGCCGAGGCGCTTCTGCTCGATGCGGCCGCAGTCGCCCAGTGGGATCTCTACCACCGCGCCCAGGCGCCCGACATCATCGCCTTCCATGGCGGGCACACGCCGCTTGAAGACCGAAGGCGGAACATCCGCGAGAGGTTCCGGCTCTACGCCGGTTACTCATGGACGCCGATCCTCGACCCGTCCGCCGGCTTTGGGCCCACCCCCTATGCGATCCGTCTGCCGATCCGCCTCGTCGTGGTGAGCTGGTGGGCCCCGTACGGCGCATCCGCCCGGAAGGTGGCCCACCAGCACGAGGTCGCCCCGCGCGACCGGATGGTTCTTGATCCGGCCGTGAGCACGGCCTTCCAGTTCGGCAGCGCTATGACGACGTTGATCCAGCGGTTTGCCGGCGACCGCGCGCCTCGGCCCGGTCGGGAATGGCCGCAACTTCTTGCCTCCCTGCCGTAAGGCGCCGGCGAGGTCGGACGACGTCAGAGGACACGATCAGATGAGGAGCGCTCCCGTGAGCACGCGGGTTCACTACTACCACTATGACAACGCGATGAAGGTCAGCTGCAACCGCTGCGGATGGCAACGTGTGGCCATGAGCGGCCAGCGCGAGACCTACCGAGAGCTCTTCGACGTCTCGTGTCCCAAGTACCAAGCCACGATGCTGATTGTCGGGTCCATCGACATTGCGTTCACGGGAAGCGTCGTGCGGCCTACGGAGGGGGCGCATAGGATTTCCCGTCGCGTCATGACCGTCCGGGACGCAGACCGGAACCGGTCATTGGCTGGCAGAATCGCGGTGATCCGAGGTATCCGTTGCACCGCGCAATCGATCTGATGTCGACTCCTCACCCCCACTGGACCGAGATCGGCGACACGCCCCACTCGTGGGAGCGTGACGCCCTCGACTACCTCCGCGATCACCTGCCGCACTACGACCCGTTCCGCGGCTTCGCGCTCTTCGAGTTTGTGGCCGACGACGGCTCCATCAACGAGGTCGACGCCCTCGTGATCGGCCGCGGCCGTATCTACCTCGTCGAGATCAAGAGCTGGCCCGGCAGCGTCTCCGGCGACACGCGCGACTGGTTCAACGACCGTGGCGACGGCCGAAGGCCTCGTGTCTACGAGAACCCGCTCCTTATCGCCGACCGCAAGTGCAAACGGCTCGCCTCACTGCTCGCCCGACAACCCGCCACACGGAGGGCCCACGCACGGCTGCCGTTTGTCCAGCCGCTCATCTTCCTGAGCCACCCCACGATCGTGAACCGGCTGCCTGGTGTCGCCGCGCAGCACGTCTACCGGCGCGACGAGACCGTCGACGGCGAGCCTCGCCCGGGGATCATCGGAGCGCTCACCGCGGAAGAGACGCGTCGGCCCATCGACCACCCGGCACTCGCAGCCATCCTGCGGGCGCTCGACGAAGCCGGCATCCGGCCCTCCCGACGTCGACGCACGGTCGGCGACTACGAGCTCGGCGAGCGGATTGGCGAAGACCGGGTTTCAGGACTGGGCAGCGACACACGTCTCGCTCGACGAGCCAGCCAGAGTACGAATCTACGCGACGGCGCGCGATGCGCCATCCGAGGATCGCGCCGGCGTCGAACGGGCCGCGAAGCGCGAGTACGAGCTCATCGGTCGCCTGAGGCATCCCGGCATCGACAGCCCACGCCACTACACGATCACCGACTCGGGCCCAGCCCTCATCTACGAACGCGTCCCCGATGGGCAACGGCTGGACGCCTACCTGGCGGCGCGCGCCGCCGAACTCGACCTGGCAGCCCGAGTCGCGCTCGTCCGCCAGCTCGCGGAGACGATCGACTATGCCCACCGGCATTGAATCGTCCACCGTGCCCTGGCTCCACAGAGCATCGAGGTCGTCGACCCCGAGTCGGCACGCCCCCTCCTGCGCGTCCGCGATTGGCACGCCGGCTTCCAGATCGACGCCACCACTGGGCACACGCGCGCCGCGACCTCGCACCCCGGCCTGCTCCTGGCCGAGCCGACGTACATGTACCTCGCACCGGAGGCGCTCGCCGTCGCGGCAGATCTCGACGAGGCCGCGGACATCTTCTCGTTCGGCGCGGTCGCGTACCACGTCCTTACGGGCGAGCCGCCAGCGGCCACGCCGCAAGAGCTCGTCGAGCGTTCGCGGCGTGGCCTCCCTGGCGGGGTGACCGAGGGCCGGAGGGACTCGAGCTGCTGATTCAATACTGCACAAGCGGTGATCGAGCACGTCGCCCGGCCTCGATGACCGAAGCGGCACACGAGCTCGCCTCGGCCGAGGCGGCGCCTGCATTTTTCGACGGCCCCCAAGGTGCACAGCGGCTCCCCCCACTTGCCGCCCGGCTCGCGACGGACTTTTCGACTGAGGCCCGATTCGACAACCCCCGGGCGGTGCAGCTCCGCCTCCCCGGGTTCGACCGCGCGGCGCTCCACGAGGTTGGCGTACGTGTGCGCGACCTATATGCCGACGGTGCCGACGCCCCAGAACGCGTGCGCCGCCTCGTAGACGATTCGGCGATTGATCGGCTTGCGCGCGCCGTCACTGGCGAACTTGGCGGCCGGGTCGGCGTGGCACCTCGCGTGTTCCTGAAGAAGCTGGTTGGACGTGCTGAGCGCGTCGAGGAGTTTGCGCTTCGTCCCAGGCCGGTACGCCGTTCGAGGACTCGACCTACCCGAACTCGCCGATCGTGCGGCCGGCGACCCCGACGCCATCCAGCTCGACCCGTGAGCAGCACCGAGCTGCTGCACCCGGCGCTTCAGTATCACGTTGTGAACACGTTCGGTTGGCCGTCGCTGCGACCGCTCTAGGAAGCCGCGATCGCACCAATACTCGCAGGTGAAGACGCGCTGCTCATTGCTCCGACGGCCGCGGGCAAGACCGAGGCGGCCCTCTTGCCGGTGCTTTCACGCGTCCTGTCGGAGGACTGGCGGGGGCTCTCAGTATTGTACGTCTGCCCGCTTCGCGCCCTCCTGAACAACCTCGAGCCCCGAGTTCGCGGCCTCGCGGAACTCGTCGGCCGGCGAGCGTCGCTCTGGCACGGGGATGTCAGTCAGCCTGCGCGGAAAGCCATCCGCGGCGATACACCGGACTTCCTCCTCACGACACCCGAGTCGCTCGAGGCGATCCTGATCTCGCGCGTCACCGACCCACACGTGCTCCTTCGAAGCGTTCGCACCGTGATCGTCGACGAACTGCACGCGTTCGCCGGCGACGACCGGGGGACGCACCTGAATGCCGTGCTCGCGCGGATCAGCCGGATCGCGGGCCGCGAGCTGCAGCGGATCGGCCTCTCGGCGACCATCGGGAACCCCGACGAGTTGCTCGACTGGCTCGCCGCCGGGAATAGCGGGCCACGCCGAGTCATCGCGGCAGGGGATCCCCCAGGGACGTCCGAGGTCGTGATCGATCACGTCGGCTCGCTCTCGAACGCGGCGCACGTCGTCGCGGGCCTGCATGGCGGGCAGAAGCGGCTGGTCTTCTGCGACAGCCGAGCCCGCGTTGAGGAGCTCGCGACGGCGCTGCGGGAGCGGGACGTGGTGACGTTCGTGTCGCACGGCTCGCTGGGGGTAGACGAACGGCGACGTGCCGAGGAGGCATTCGCCACCGCGACCGATTGCGTGATCGTCGCGACGAGCACCCTGGAACTCGGGTTGGATGTCGGAGACCTCGATCGAGTCATCCAGATTGATGCGCCCGGCACGGTCGCGGCGTTTCTCCAGCGGATGGGACGGACCGGCCGCAGACCGGGGATCGCGCGGAACACGCTTTTCCTCGCGACGACTGATGAGGCGCTCCTCGTTGCCGCTTCGATCACCACGCTCGCGGCCGCGGGAGAGATTGAGCCGATCGCACCCCCGCCTCTGCCGTATCATCTCTTCGCCCAACAGCTGCTCGCGATGAGTTTGCAAGAGCGGCGCATCAGCCTTGGTGAGTCGGTCGCGGAAGTCCTCGCCTTCCGCTTTTCAACAATCTGGCCTGGGACGAGGCGGGCTGGGTGGCTCGGTTCCTGGTCGACCAGGAGTGGCTCACAGGAGATGACGGTCTCGTCTCGGCGGGGCCGGAGTCTGAGCGCACACTCGGCTACCGACACTTCGCGGAGCTGACAAGCTCGTTCACGGCAGACCCGGAGATCAGCGTCCGCTACGGGCAGCTCGAAGTCGGTCGCGTGCACCCGCTGACGTTCCCGCGTCGCGACGAGCGGAGTTGGCACGTCCTGCTGGGCGGCCGTACGTGGCACGTCCAGTCGATCGACTGGCGCCGACGGATCGCCCATGCCGTGCCCGCCACCGGGGCCGGGAAGAGCCGCTGGCGCGGCGACGCTCGCGCGCTCCCCGCCGCAATCTGCCGCCAGATGTGCGCGGTGCTCGCAGGGAGCGATCCACCAGCGCGCCTCAGCAAGAGAGGCAGCGATCGCCTTGCCAACTTGCGACGAGAGTTCACGTGGGCTGATTGCGACTCGACGACCGTTGTCGGGAGCGCGGACGAGACACGTTGGTGGACATCGCTGGCCTCCGCGCCAACGACCAGCTCCGCGCAGCGCTCGGGCCGCTCGCCGCTGGGGCGCAAGCGGCCGCCAATCTCTCGATTGAGCTGCAACCGGCACGCCACCTGAGCGATCGCCGCCCGGCTAGAGCCGCTCGCTCCGACCCGTATGACGGGATAAACTCACGGCTCGATGGACGCGCTGCTGACCTCAAGTCGCCGAAGCTCCCGCCCAGGATCGCGGATGCCGTCGTCAGGCATCGAGCGGCCGATGTCGACTCGGTCGCAGATGTACTCGGGCAATCTCGCCGTAGCGTGACGCGCACCACGTAGGCGGCGCCGAACCGCGATTCTTATGACCTCGCCGCGCGACAACGAGACAACGCTCCGCGACGAGCTGGCGCGCCTGAACGCACAGGCCATGACATCAACCACGTCGCACTCACAGCCCGAGTGCCCCCAAGGCAGGCACGCGCCCTCGCCGATGGCGATACCTATCTCGTTGGACCGAGACGGTCAAGCGACTTGCATTGAGTATCCGGATCACTCAGGACACACTAACGGAGTTCGAATCGCTACGATCATCGACTACCTATCCCGCTATCCGACTGCCTGCGCCGAGCTGTTCCTCGAATCGCTGACGCCAACCGAACAAGAGGCGGTGAATCCAGCCAACTTCGGCGTGAAGGCGATCCATCTGGCCGTGTCGTCCTTGCTCAGCGAACAGGAAATGACGATGCCCGAGCTGGCAGACGGAAAGACATGACGCCTTCGGAGCTCCGCCAGGCGCTGAAACGGTACACCCTCTCCCTCGAAGAACTTGAATCAATCGCTCAGAGCCTCGGAGTTGACCCAGAATATTCGTCGAAACCGCCTAGAGCTGACGAGGAGTGGCTCCGCGGTCGCCGGATCGGACGAAGCGCTGTTTGACGATCTCCAAACTGCGGCGAGTCTCGCCCCCTACACTGCGTGGAGCCCTCGCCGACTCCCTGACCCGCGCAGCGTGGAGCGCGCGACCTAGTCGCGAGCATCCTCGAAATCATCGCCTCCGAAGAGCCGGTTATGTCGACGCGGGTCGTCGAACTGCGCTTGGCCGCCTCGGACCTCGTTCCGACCAAAGCACTCATCGAGCTGCTCAACCGCGCGTTGGCGGCGCTTCTGCGTGCCAGCCTCATCGTAGAAGCGCGGACGTCGTGCCCACTGGCGGACACCAGATCAGCCAGAGGGAGTATCCGAACGCTCGGCCCGCGATCAGTTGACCAGGTGCCGCCGCGCGAGCTCGACGCGGCGATCGTCGACCGACGCGTGGAGCAAGAACGCGGCGTCGGCCACATCAGCAGGCGGTGCTCGAGCAATATCACTCGAGCCAAGTTTCCCTCAAAGCTGCAACCCATCTCAACGTCTGCATAAACCAGTCTATCCGCCTCAAATCTGGCCTGGTGAAAGGCGGCGCTGGCGAGGGTGATGATGGAGCCGAACAGACCGAACAGTTCCTGCGCTGTCACGAGCTTCCGATATCAGAGTCGACGCGGTCGATCACCGCATCAAAGAGATGCTGCTTTCCGGCGAGGAGGTTATCGAGCGCTCCTCGATTGTGTCGACCATTGTGTAGGTATACACTAACACGGCGCGACTCTGCCCGAGTCTATGGACGCGATCCTCAGCTTGGCGTCGAGAGCTGGATCCACCAACGATCAAAGGCGCGACGTAGGATGCCTCTTGGAGATTTTAAGCACGAAGCGGCCCGAAGAGACAGTATGAGCAGCCGATGTCGCTCGTCGCTCTTGAACTTCTCGATGACCTCTGCGCGATCGTCGAACGACAAGCCGCCCGTAAACACCAACGGATCGAGGTCAACTAAGCCTCTGGCGATCGCCTCGGCGCCGAAGATGTCACCGTGAACTGCGTGAACACGAGCACCGGTGTCCCTCCGCCGTGAGAACGTCGAGCCGCTCGCGGAGATCAAGCAGCTTCGCCGACTCGCCCGTAACTGAGCAAAAGTTGCAGATCTGCTTTAGCCTCAGGGTAGACAAAGGACATCGGCCACCTGCAGCGTCTCACCCCGAGCCCGGAGCTCCACGACCCCTTCAGCCTCGGCCCGCTGAACGAGGCCCGCTGAGCGGCCCTAAGTCAGAGCGGCACCGGTTGCACGGTCTTCTCAGGTAGCTGTGTGAGAACCTCGAACTATCGTCGACGAATCTGCAGCCTGTGGTGCCGCTCCAGGAGAGCCGCGTCTACGAGAATCTGGGCAGGCGCCCCACCGTCGCCGTTTGCTTGAAGGAACTCCAGCACCGAGGCGAGTTCGTCGATGGTGTTCTCGAGTGGTGTTCCCGTGAGAGCCCACGATCGCTGCCGAGAGATCTGCTTGCACGCCGCGCTGACCGACGTTCCCGGTTGTTAAAACGCTGAGCCTCATCGAGGACTACGAGGCCCAGGGTGCGCGGCTCGGTCGACTCTCACCGTGCCGAGACTCAAGAACAGGGGCGTCTGGCTTCTCACCGAGGAAGGCCGTGCAGCGTCCCCCCGCGGCTCTCGCCTGGTCACGCTGGCGGCCGGCGCTCGCGATGTGCGGCTCGCGCTCGCGTCAGCGCTGCGGTCTCGCCATGTCGGGCGTGGGCTCCGGCTCGCGGAGCTGCGGTGGCGGCGCGGCCGGCTGCCGGCGGGGCCGCCGCGTGCGGCGGCGCTCGGCAGCTGTCGCCTCTCGCGGCGGTCGCGGCTGGCGGTAGGTCGGGCCTCACCTCGGCCGCTGGCCCGTCGCTGCGCGCGGGCGCGGGGCGCTGCTGAGCCTGTGTCGGCCCTCGTCGGCCTCCTGTTCGATGCCGCTGGGCTCCATCGACACCAACCTCGTCCAGCGCTTCAAGAGCCCGCTCAACGGCTCGACGGGATCCGTTGTCGATCAGACGGTTGAGCAGCTGTCGTTCCGGCGATCCGGACTCAGGCCTGTCCGCCGCCCATATCAGACGGGGGCCGACGCGCACGAGTTCACCTTCGTCGGACTGACTGGGTCACCGACCATCACTCTGCAGGCCGCGATCGCGGGTTGCACATCCCCTTGGAACAACGCGGGGTCTATCTCAGTCGCGAGTCCGAAAACGATACGGGGCTGGGACTCGACCGTCCAAAGAGCGCGCGAGCGAGCGCTGCCGTGCACCGACGACGCGAATCTGCGATCCGCCACAACGGCCCCGGTGGCGGTGACACGGTGGCGTGACAGAACTCGACTGGCTCCCCCACGGAATTCACGACGAGTAGCGCCGAGCGGAACGCCCCGCCCTCCGCCGGCACAACTCGCAGGTACGAGGCCATACCAGCTTCGTCAATAGCGAACGAGCGGAACGGAATGGTCACTCTGCAAGGCCCTGGTCGCCAGTCGCGTCGACATCCCGGTCATCCTCGGTGGACTCGAGAAGCTCGTCCTCTGTGTACTCGGTGACGAGTCGATCGACCTCCACCTCGGACTGATAGGTTGGATCCAACCGGTGAAGATCCCAGGCCGTGATCCATCCGCGTATGTATTCCCGCATCTGCCACCCAGCCACCTGTGTCAACTCAGTATGCACCGTCGGGTAAGCACCATACGCGCTCGCGTATACTCCGTGAGGCGACCCAGTGTGCGAGCCAACCGGTCCTGGTCGGGCTCTGGCAAGCGGTGAAGATGTTGGTCGATCTCGTCCATGGCCCGCTCAGCGAGACCCGCCGTAAGGACGCTGTCCGCTCGCCCCGCGCGCGGACTTGTCTCTGTTCGGTCGTCCTGCCGCGGTCACTGACCGGGTCGGCGGGCCTGCACCGCGGCTCCGGTTCGCCCGTGCGGCCGGCGTCGGCCACTCGCGTCGCGCGACCTCGCCGACGCGCCGCCCGTGGCTCGACCTCTCGGCACACCGCCACCCGCTACCCGCGGGCGGGCCGGCCTGACTGACGCTGACGCGCGAGTCCTTGTGCGATCTTCTCAGGGAAGCGCCACCGCCCGGCGCCGCAGATCACGACGGTGGCCCATCGCCGGCCCACCGGCCCAGAACGTCACGGCGGTTCTGAACGTCCGGATCTATTCCGCCGTTTCGTAGGCCAGATCGTGCCGCAACCGCGAGTTTAGGTGAGCTCCCGAGCCACTCGCGAACTCCGTGAACTCCGGCTCCGCGCCTGAGCTTGTGAGGCGATGTCTGCGAGGCGTCTCCGGCACGCCCGGACCTGCAGCGCTTCGATGCGGCCCTGAACACCTTCGCCGGATCGAATAACCCAGTCTCCTTTGAATAACGACCTGCTGACGCGATATTTGGCAGCGCCCGGGCGTCAAGAATCCAACGCGGGACTTCCGCCCCGAACTCTCCAGCCAGAGCAGCCCGCGGCCTGACTATCGTTCGCTAGCCCGCGGTCATATCGTCACCCTTGTGTCGAAACCTCGAGAAAGTCCTCGCGTCGAAGCCAAGCGCGTCACGCGTCACGGTTCGCACCCCTGCGCGTAACGCCTCACGGCACACGACTCACCAGGTGCAGCCGACTGCCCATTAGCTGACCCCTGCTCGACCGAACCATCGCGCGAAGGTCTACGCGCCATCTGTCGCGCACGTCATCCCAGATTCTGTGCGAGCGCTTGTAGCTTAAGCCCCGTCGCTCATCGGTTAACAGCGCCTCTGGCGACACGAGATCATCACCCGACATCTCGTCGTCGCGTCGATAACTGCCTCAATACCTCGTATTCCATGCGGCACAGCGTATAGTAAGCCCGTTGTCTCCTACGTCTCGCTTGTCCACAAGCCGCTCGATGTCGAGCACGATCACCAGCCCTGTCTTACCGGATTGCCGAATCCATTCTGCCGCTGCCGCGATCATAAGGCGAGCGTTATGACGGCCGATCTTCTGGTAGATCGCCATATCGCGAATCGCACTGATCAGGCGGAGCTCGCCGCGCAACCACTCGCCGATGACTTGACGCGCGCGGTCGGCGCCACCGCCTCCTTCGAGTTCGGCTGTGCAGTACGCGAGCATCGCCAACCGAAAGTATTCGTCAGTCATCATTTCGATAGACGCTCTCCTGTAGCGCTTGGAGCATCTCGCGGCGCGCCAGCCCAGGATCAAGGTTGGCGAGCCTCCCAATAGACTCGAGCGTCGGGGTCTCGTCGATCTCGATCCCAAACCGAGTAGCCGCCGACTCGAGAACAACCTGCCGCGCCGCCGATGTCCGTCGACCTCGGCCACCACGGCGAAGAAAGTATTGCACCAGGCTGACACGAGTAGTCGCGGCATCGACTCGGGCTGCCACGTAGCCACACTGTTCAGCAGATGCGAGTACGAGCCGTGTGAGGGCGTCGGACTCGGTCGAAGACGGAACCACGGCAACCTTGACGGCCGAGCCCCCGTCGCTGATGAAGGAAGACAGATATCGCTCTTCAGGAACTCGGCGTACGCCGATGCGGAAACCGTCTGGGACATCGCTTAGGCTCCCGTGAATCCGATGGAGGAGTACGTCACACGTCGCCCGTCCTCACCCACCACGACGATCGCACCCCGCTCCTTCGTCCCGGTGCTCCTGGAAAAGTGCACACGGTCACCCTTCCTGGTCTCGCGTACGCTGCTCTGCTCGAGCAAGTAGAGATCGCGGCCAAACTCCTGGCGGGAGTATTCCGAGCTCCCGGGCGATATCGTCAGCACGGCGTAAATGTCGTCGACTCGGACATCGGCACCCGGGAGACGACCTGCGGAGTCGCGATGCGCGCTACTCCACGCCGCGTTCCCCGATCCGGAGCAGCTGATGCGGGAGTCGGACAGGCTTTACCGGGTCTTGGAAGTTCAAGGTGGCGCACGGATCTGGGCGGTGGTGGTGATGACTGAGTCGGACCCGACGATGACGAGATAGCACATCAGCTGGCCGTCCTCAAGCGTGGCGACAAGACCCTCGCCTTCCGCGGCGCGCAGGATCTCCTCCATAAGGCTGCCCGACTCGAACAGCCCACGTTCCTGCTCGTCGGAATGGCCACGATTCCGCGAGGCGGGCGCCATCGGCTTGGGCCGCCCTGGACAACTCGCGCTGATCTATCAATGCACGCTTCAGAATCGCCAGATCGCCACTCGCGGCCGCCTTCTGCGCTCGCTTCAAGGCCGCGAGCGACCGC
The DNA here is from genome assembly GCA_963825325.1 of uncultured Actinomycetes bacterium. Classification (GTDB taxonomy): domain Bacteria; phylum Actinomycetota; class Thermoleophilia; order Gaiellales; family JAICJC01; genus JAICJC01. Next base: position 713,689 of record CAWGSU010000004.1, on the reverse strand, counting down.
GACGCCGAGTCGATCGCGTTGCCCACCCGACGCTCAACTTGAGCCAGGGTCGCCTCAAGCGAGTGGTGCTCTTCGTTCACGATGCGATCTCCTTCGCTGCCACGCTTAAGGGCGCCGTAGTAGTCCGCCGAACCAGGAGTTTGGCACAATCAGCCGCTAGGCTGACGAGGGTGACGCTGTCCGCACCTTCTCCAACCCTCGTTCTCTTCAAGGCCGGCAGAGCAACAGCCCATCTGCGGCAAAATCTCGAGCTTCTAGCCTGCGCCGCAGGGGCCACGATCGAGACCAGCTACGGAGAACGATTTCTCGGCAGCGACTGCAGCGGCCCGGGCCTTCCGCGAACAGGCGACGTCGCGCTCATCGCACTCTGTTCTCAGCCCTACGACCGATTCACGCCCGCCCGCTTGGCAACGGTTCGTCGCCGCGAACTCGTGGGCGCGTTCCATCGACTCTCCTTAGATTCCCGTTCAACAACCTACGAGGAGCGGCCGGGAGGCCGACCTTGGAAAAGTCCGTAACAGCTACCCGGCCACCCCGAGCGTTCGTGTCTCGGGCTGTGCCCCCGGGAGACCTGGAAATCGTTGGAGAGGATGGAGAGGCCGATGCGTGGTGCTCGATCGTTGAGCGCCTTGAGTCGGAAGTCGATTACCGACAGGCACTCTTCGTGCGTCTCCTTACCTGTCCGGCGACCTCGAAGGTCGGAGTGACGTCCGAGATCACGATTGCCGTCAGCGGCCCGGGGTCTGCGAACGCAATCTTCGCAGTCGACCTTGATTCTGGCCAAGCGCTACTCGGACGTAAAACCTACGACCCCGACGGACGCCGCTTCGTAGTGGGTATCACACCGACGGAAACCGCGCCGATTCGCGGCCACCTCACCGTGACGACGGAGACCACGCTACCGGCGGCAGTGCCACTTCAGATCGACGTAGCCGTGTCGGCGAGAGTGCGGTGGATCACGCTCCAGAACCCGACCGGGTCGGACACGGGGCACCTCCTACGGAGCCACGGGCACCGGACGGAGTTCTGCACGTACCCGCGGCTGGGGTCAAGCAGATCCTACGTGATGCTTCAAGCCTCGAGGCAGAGGCAATTGCCATTCGCCTGGGCGAGCTCGCGACAAACTCGGCGCCGGGTGATCTCGAGATCGCGACCGCGACCGCTGCACTGCTCGTGCAGGCCGGGGCGATCGCGCGGGCAGGGGAGATCCTCGATCACTTCGAGATCGGCGAACTCCCGCTCACCGCTCAGTATCACCGATTCCAGGCGGCGTGCGAACGCGGCGACTATGACGACGTCAAGGAATTGCTCGAACAGCTCGATTTCGCGTCGCCAACACAGTTCGAAACTCTTCTCGGTGCCCTGCGACGGTTGCCCGACGGCGTGGCGGTTCCGATCTGTACGCAACTAATTGATCGAGTGCTGGACGGCCATCAGGCACTAGAGCTGTTCCACCAAATCAGACCGCGGATCACCCAGCCGGAAGATATCCGGCGGATCGCCGACCTCATCCAAGCGCTCAACCCCGCGGACGCCCTTGCGTTCCTCGTTGAGCACACCGAGGGTCGACATCCGGACGCCGCCCTTCTCGAACAAGTCATGAATTGGCCCGAGAGATGGAAGGAAACCAGGCGATCGGCCCTCAGCTCAAGGCGTTGTGCGCCATCGAACTAGAGCGAAACGACACCGATGGCGCGTTCCGGGTTCTCGAAGTGGCCGAGCGCGACGCCACATTCGCAGAGCGGCTGGACATCGTGAACGGCATCGCGGCTGTTCTCTCCAAATCGTCGGAGCAACAATACGCTGGCGTTGAACTCGTGGAGCGCTATGCGAATCGGGCTCTCACGGAAGGGATGCTCCCCGACGCGGCCAGGCTCGCAGACCAGGCCGCCGGCCTCGCAGCCGGAGACCCGACGGCCGAAGCCGTCGCCGCAGACCTCTCGGCGAGAGTCGCGACGGCCCTGAGGTCGACCGACGACGTACGGTCGCTCCTTTCCCTTCAGGCGGAGCACAAGTACGGGATCTCGCGCGAGAAGATCGCAGGGCGCACGCTCGTGATCGTCGGCGGAACTCGTGACCGCGACACCGAAGAACAGCTCAAGTCGACCTTTGGGCACCGCGACGTGCGGTGGATAACTTCTAGAAGAAGAAGCCGGCGGACATTTCGAACTCTGACCAATTGGATTCCTCGCAGACGATCGTCGCGGTGCTCACGGACGCCATCGGGCATTCCAGATCGGTGCCGGTCAAGGCGCTGTGCAAGCGCCGCAGCATCCCTATGGTCGAGAGCGAGCGGACGGCGGACGCGGTGATCGCGGCTCTGACCCGACACTTTTCCGGATAACGGTCGCCGGTACGGCCGTACGCAGGCGACCGTGTCGTCGAGCCGGAGCTTCACCTCTTCAGAGTAGCCGCGGCGGCCGGACTGGCAGCGGCAATCGAAGTGCTCTACTCGGACGAGCGTTTGCAGAGCGCCGAAGCCCGCTCAACTCGCTGCCGATCTTGCCGAGAAGCCCCGTACGAGTTTCAAGACTTGGTGGCGGCGCCACTCAAGGCTATGGGTTAGCCCACGTGTTCGTGGGTCGCGCAGCCCTCGTAGATCGCGGCGAAGTCGGCCTCAACTTCGCGAGCTCCCCCGAGGAAGACGCCTGCTCGCGCGAGGATGGTTCCCTTCTGTTTCAGGGAGGTCACACCCAGCATCGACGGATTTATGAGATTCCCCTTGAGATCCGCATAGGATCTCGACACTTGCCTGGCGCCGTCGGGCCCAAGGAGAGCGACCGCAGCCTCATCGTCGCCCACTCTCGCCCGAATGACACGCAGCATCGTCTCCTCGAGGTGCGCGACGGCGCAATACGCAAGCAACCGAACCGCCAGCTTGTTGAGATCCGACGGGGTGACAATGGCGTCAATTTTCCCGCCGCGAAGGACTAGGCGGTAGTGGGGCGGGACGAGAAGCTCTTGGAGGAATCCGTCGAGAGGCAGTGCTCCCTCAACGAGCATGTCGGCGCTTAGATTCCGGAGTGCTTGTCCCGCCTTGCCGTTGTCTGGGAGCGTCGCATACCCGTCGACGTCCCCGTTGATGTTCTCCAGAACGCCGACGATCACCCCGGACCGAGGCACCGGCACATTGTTGATCGTGCCTGGGCCCAGACCACGAACGAACCGTCGAAACCGATTCGCCGACGTCTGCCACCTTGATGGGGGACTCTGCGATGTGCGCGACGCGAAGTGCGCCTTGAAGATCTTCGATGGTCCGCTCGAAGTCCTGTGAGTCTCGCGCCAATTCGTTCTTCTCCTACCGACGCTGCCTATGATTGACCGTTGCGCCACGCGAGCGCCTCGACGGGGCGGCCCATCGACATGTCCGCCTCCAGCCCGCGATGGGAACAGAGGGGGCCACGATCAGCTTCCAGCCACCTGCGGATGGCACTCGTTGCGCCCAGCCGGCACGGTGCCGTGTTCGTCGGCCGGTCACCAGGCATCGGGCCCGGGCCAGATCTCGCAAACCTGATCCGCTAACGCGGCGGATCGGCCGTCTATCGAGGCCTCGTCGAACATGCTCGGGTGCTGCTCGATCAGGCGGGCGTTGATCAGCAACTTGCCGTACGTGTTTAGGGCCGTCTGCTTCGTCTGCCACGCCGCGTTCTGCATCGAAGAATCTTAAGGCCATCGTGGTCACCGTCAAGTTCCCGATTCGATCGATGTGAGCACGTCGCTCCACGACTGCCCGCTCGTTCTCTGCCGAATCAAGCCCGGCCGAAAGCGGCCAGTGCTCGTCCCAGCTCTGCGGCATGACGTGCTCGATGGACAATTTGGCAGGAGGCGTGACGGCTTCGACCTTTGTCGAGTATAGGGCTACCTCGATGGCTCGGAAGATCATTACGATCCTCGCCTGTGCTATGTAACCATACAACGGTCGGTCGACTAACTGGTCGCGCAGTTCCTTGTCGTCCGGCCACCGGCTGACCTGGCCAACGCCAGTGCGAAGCTCGTCGAGGACTACGTCGTCGGCATGTTCCGGATCAGCGGCGACCCGGCCGATTATGATGGGGACCTGCATGTTGTAATTCTTGGCCGTTAGCAACATCAGCATCCGCCGGACAAGCCAGCTCTCGAGCAATCGAAGTGCCCGGCGTCGGCGCTCGGGACTGATGACGGCTCCCGAAACAGGTACAGCACGAGCGGTATTACCGTCGAGGTGTCCAGAGCTAGGAGGCGCCCGAAGACCAAGGTCTCTGTGCACCCCGCATCTTGGTCGTTGATGCTCCGCATGGTCCATCGCATCGCGAACCAGCTCAGGGATCAGCACCTCCATGTTCGGCGTGGGAGCCGCTTGGAGGATCCTTTCGCGGAAGGTGGAGAACAGCTCGGTCGCCGGAACGACGGTGCGGAGCTTCATCGCCAGCCAGTGCATGAGGAAGAGTTCAGCCCGGGGTCTGAGGAGCCGGCCTTGTCTGGACCTCCACGCGCCAGTAGTCTTCGTCGAGCTGGGGCTGCCAAACCTCACGGTAGAGCGTGTCGACATCTACATGGCGGCGGGATGGCTTCACGGCGTTCTTTCGAGGCCGAACGCGAGCAGGGGTGTAGCCGCGAGCGTTGAGAGTCTCGAAAATCACCTGAGCGTTGTCGTCCAACTCCAGTGTGATCGACACGACTTTGAGAAGGTCACAGAGGGTGATCCGCAGGAGGTGTAGCCGTGCTAGCCGCTCGGCGCCCTCCACTTCGCGCGCCCAGCCATCAATCTTGGCGCCGAAGTACGCGTAGGCCTCGTCGATTAGATTCTCCAGGTCAGTCTTGCCGGTCCGCAACCGGGCCGCCGTGGGCCATCACGGCCTCGAAGGCATAGCGGTTAGCGTTCAGTCGGCCATACCTTGAATAGCTCCACCCCCGCTGCCTTCTTGGGGTTGTTGGTGACCAGATCGCGGATGATGTCGGCCTCATTCTCCGCCCCTAGTGTCATGGCCGTGTTCGCGGCAGCCGCGAGGAAAATTTCGGAGCGTCGTGAGCCGCTGCTGCCCGTCGATTACCGTGAAGACCGGGATCTCCCCCGGGGACGACGTCTCCTGCTCGAGCACAACGGCCCCGAGGAAATGCGTATAGTGGTGACCTTCGCCGCTCTCTTGATGCTCAAGCAAGGTGACTACATCGTCCCAGAACGGCTCCCATTGCTTGTCCTCGTCCCATACGTACGGACGCTGATAAAGAGATACGACGGTATCGCTCGTTGATCTCAACCGGCTTCGTGGGGTCTCTGGTTTCAACATCTTTCCTGCGCCTATGGACGACTCCGACCGGCAGCGCGCTCTCTTCGTTGAAGCTTCAACTCAGGATCACACCTCTGGAAAAGGTGCGCTCGACGACGAGGCTCGCTATCTACTTCCTCGCGCCGAGCCGAGTAACGCGTCGGGGCTCATTCCGCGGACAGGCATGACCCTGCGACGCCGGCCGGCGCAGATCGTCCCGTCCTCCCCGGTCGGTAGAGTGGCTCCGATGGAATGCGGTACCGAGATCCTGACCGTCGGCTACGGAGCCCGCTCCGTCGAGGAGCTCGTCGCGGTGCTCGAGGAAGCCGGCACCGAGTATCTCGTCGACGTCCGCTCGGCGCCGTACTCGCGGTTCAAGCCGGAGTTCTCGCGCGAGCCGCTGGCTGCCGCCCTGGAGGCCCACGGGATCCGGTACGTCTTCATGGGCAAGGAGCTCGGCGGCAAGCCGGACGATCCCGAGTGCTTCGACGCCGACGGCCGCGTCGACTACGGCCGGCTTCGCTTGGCCCTGCGTTCGCCGACGGACTCACGAGCCTCGAGGCGGGCTGGGAAGCCGGGCATACGCTCGTGCTCATTGCAGCGAGGGCAAGCCGCAGGAGTGCCACCGCACCAAGCTCGTCGCCGAGGAGCTCTCTCTGGGCGTGCCGGTGGCCCACATCGACGAGCACGGCGCGCGCAGATCGCACGACGAGATCATGGCTATGATCACCGACGGGCAGGAGACACTGTTCGGCGGACATGCGGCCGCGTCGCGGTCGCGCAAGCGCGTCGCCTAAACACGGAGGCAGGCCGTGGCGGACGTCTTCACCATCGGCGCATATGGCTGGAGCGAGCCGGCCTTCTTCGCTGCACTCGAAGCCGCCGGCGTCGCGACGTTCTGCGACGTCCGCCGTCGCCGAGGCGTGCGCGGCTACGAGTACGCCTTCGTCAACAGCAGCCGGCTCCAGCAACGCCTGGGCGAGCTCGGCATCGCCTATGTCCACCGGATCGACCTCGCCCCGAGCAATGAGGTGCGCCAGGCTCAGTATGCAGTGGACGACGCGCCGGCGTCGCGAAGCGCGCGCGCACCGAGTTGAGCGACGCCTTCGTGCGAGCGTACGAGGCCGAAGCCTGAACGACTTCGACGCTCCCGCGTTCCTGGACGAACTGGGCCCGATGGCCCGGTCGCCCTTTTCTGCGTCGAGCGCGAGCCGACGGCCTGCCACCGTGGCCTGGTGGCCGACCGCCTCGCAGCTGCGGGTGCAGAAGTCGCCCACCTGACGCCATGAAAGTTCTCGTCGTCGCCCGGACACGGATGGCGGCTGACCGCGTGTGCGTCGGTGGGATCGAGCTGGACACCGGCAGAAGCCTCCGCCTACTCGGAAGCGACAGTGAGAACCTTCACCAAGACCACCCCATCAGGCCTGGGTCGATCTGGGATCTCACGTATGAGCCTCGTCGCCCGGGGTTGCGACCGCCACACATCGAGGACGTGGTCGTCACACATGGCCGGCCGATCGAAGACGTCGCCAACCTGAAGTCCGCGATCGTCGAAGTTGCGGAGCCGTGGGAGTGCGAGCTGGAGCAGATCTTCGACGGACGGCTCGACACCACCCCGAGGGGCACCCCGTTCGTCCCAAATCGTCCGCCCCTTCCTGCCGGGAGTACCGGATTCTGGATCGCGAGACGGTCGGCCACACTCGATGGGGATTGGGGAAACCGGTACTGGTTCGCCGGCGACGGACGGATCCGGTCGGTCAAGTACGTGGGCATGACGTGGCCTGCCGACACGATTCCCCATGGCGCGCTGATCCGCTTCTCGCTTGCCCGTTGGGCCGAGTTCCCGCCGGGCGTCGGCGAGCAGCGCTGCTACCTCCAACTCTCAGAGGTCTATCTCTGACGGCCCATGCCGCAGCCACAACGTGGCATGCGCCGGCCCCATCGTCTCCCGCACCACGCCGATCAGCTCCACCTCGACCGTCTCCAGGTCGATCTCGTGCCGCAGCCTCCCCGAGAACTCCGCCAGCGTCTGCGCCCCGTCGTACACGCTGCGCGAGAACCGCCGATCGACTGCCCGCCGGATCCCTCGCAATGCAGGCCCAAAGAGCGCAGCCACGGCCAGCGTCGAGAGCGTGACCGCGATCGAGCCTGACTGGCCGCTCCACGACTGCAGCACCGCCTCGAGCACCACCACGCAGCAGAGGTAGACCGCGGCCAGCACCGCCACAAGCGCCGTGTACGTCACCGTGCGCCGGATCAGCACGTCGATCCCGTACAGCCGGTAGCGCATGACCGCGATCCCGATCGCGACCGGGATGCCGCACTCGGCGAGGACGAGGAATACGAGGCTCACGATGCCGACGCTGTCCGGGAGCGGCAGCACGTAGGTGAGCGACCACCACGTCCACGCGACACCGAGCACCGCGCCGGCGCCAACCACCCACTTCATCTGCTGGCGCCGAAGCCCGGCCGACCCGCGCAGGTTGAGCACGGTCACGGCCGCCGCCGCCATGAAGCTCAGCACGAGCAGCGTCCACCCGAGCGTCTGCGCGACGTTGATCAGGGTGGGCGCGTCGACGCCGAGCGGGTTCGGAGCGATGTGCGCGGTCTGGTCGAGCGGCCCCGGGTAGAGGCCCGTCCCGATCGTGAGCCCGACGATCGCGCCGACGGGGATCCACACCGCCCGGCGCCAGCGCGGCGAGCGCGGGTGCCCGTCGGGGAAGTAGAGCAACGCCAGCGGGACGAGCACGAGCGCATCCGGCGAGACGCAGAACGCGACCCACGCGGCGGCCGTCCCGCCCGCCAGCGGCGGCTCGGAGCCGAACGCGTAGTCCGCGTACTCGAAGGCGGCCCCGGACGCGGCGAGCACGAAGCCGGCGGCGAGCAGCAGCCACCCGATCGGGTTCGCCGGCCGGCGCGCGCCGATCACCGCGCCGACGCTCGCATACGCAACCGCCCAGAGCGCGAACACGAGGTTGCTCCCGATCGGCGAGACGAGCCCGGCGCCCGACCCGCGGTTCACCCCGTGCAGCCCGACCGCCCCGACGACCAGCGCCATGCAGACACACCACGCCGGCAGCGCCGCGCGCGCCGGGACGGTGCGCCTGAGCGGAATTGCGCTCATCGCCGAAGCCTCCCACACGTCCCGTTACGGGGTCGTTACGGCAACGCGCACGCGAGCGTGCGCGGGGATCAGATCCTTCGCACGGCCGGCGGCGCCCAGCGCCCGTCGAGCACCCGTGGCGCGGGCGCGTACAGCCGCATGGTCACCCCGAGCGGCCCGCGCGGGGCGGGCAGCCAGTTGGACTCGAGCTCGGGCCCCGGGCTCGCATGCTGCAGATACAGATCGAGCGATCCGTCGTCGTTGTACGCCAGGTCGTCGCGGTCGCCGATCGCGAAGCGGTCGATCGCGTTTGCCACCTGGAAGCCGTCGCCGTCGTACATGGTCACCGACCAGAACGCGTCGACCGGCGGCAGCTCGCCGGGCTCGAAGTGCAGCAGATAGTCGTTGCCGCCGTCGAGCGGCTGCCCCTCGCGGTCGGTGACGAGCAGCGGGTAGACGGCGTCCTCGGCCTGGTTCGCGCCCAGGCCGCCCATCGCGATGACCGCCCGCTGCAGATAGGCGTTTCCGTACACCCCGAGCGAGTCGCGAGGGACCTGCCAGCCGTTCACGACCGGCGCCAGCGTGCGCATCCTGTCGTGCAGCATCTGCTGCGCGTCTGCAGGCACGTCGCGCAGGCCCGACTGCACGTGCTCGGGGAGCGCGCCGATGTCGAAGCGCTCGCCGTGCGCGAGCCCGATCGGGCGCATGCGGGCGAGCACCGACCAGTCGGTGTAGTGCGGCCCGTGCATGGCCAGGAGATCGGCTCCGCGGGCGAAGAAGTCCCCCACCGACATCGCGTTGACCTGCTCGAGCGGCGGCGTGCGCATGTCCACGGCCGGGTCGATCGCCGTGGTGTCGCCGGTCGCACTCTCGTCGAGGCGCGAGAGCGGCGTCAGCGTGAACCCGTCCTGCACGGCGTGGACGGCGTCATAGTCGTCCGGCCCGTTTGTCTGCGTGCGCCCGATGACCCACACGTGCCGCGTCGGTGCCTCGATCAGCCCGGCCCCCTCGGGCACCGCGCCGTCCCAGCCTGTGTGCGCCACCACGAACCGGCCCGCCCCCGTGCCGCTCGTGCGGCTGCCGGGCACCGCGAAGGCGTCGGTCCACATGTCGTACAGCGGCAGCAGGTAGTAGCGGCCGCCGGTGTCCGGCACCGACACGACCATCGGCTCGGGGGCGAGATCGAGCCACGCGACCGAGTACAGGGTGTCGAAGTTCGGGCGCACGACGGCGCGGAACTCGGCCGTCGGGAACGCGCGGATGTGGTGAAACGCGTTCATCGGCCCGAATCCGGGCGCCTCGCCGGCCGGCAGGTTCGTCATCTGCCGCCGGGTCGCGTCCATCATCAGGAGCGGATACAGGTAGACGTAGGCCTCGACGCCGAGGGCGTGCGCCTCCCGGGGTGTGCGTAGTCGCGGGCTGCGTTTGGGTGTCGCGGTGCTCATAGCCGCCGAGCATCCCGAGGGTGCCTGCCCGACGCATCCTCCCGATCGGGTGAACGGGCCGATACGGGCTAGAGTGCCTACCCGCACATCGCGCGGAGAGCCCGACACGAGCGAGGAGCCCCATGGATGTCGACCCGGCAAAGACCGCACTCGTCCTGATCGAGTATCAGAACGACTTCACCACCGACGGGGGTGCCCTGCACGACGCCGTCAAGGGCGTCATGGACGACACCGGGATGCTCGCAAACACCCAGCGCGTCGTCGATGAGGCACGCAAGGCGGGAGCGACCATCATCCACGCCCCGATCACCTTCGCGCCCGGCTACGGCGAGCTCGGCAACCCCGACAAGGTGTACGGCATCCTCAAGGGCGTGATCGACTCGACCGCGTTCGTGAAGGGCACCTGGGGCGCCGAGATCTGCGACGAGATGACTCCGCACGGCACCGACATCATCGTCGAGGGAAAGCGCGGCCTGGACGCGTTTGCGACCACGAACCTGGACTTCGTTCTGCGCAGCCGCGAGATCGAGACGGTCGTCCTGGGCGGCTTCCTCACCAACTGCTGCGTCGAGTCGACGATGCGCTCGGCATACGAGAAGGGCTACGACGTGATCACGCTCACCGACTGCACCGCGGCGACGAGCGCCGAGGAGCAGAAGGCGGCGACCGCGCAGGACTATCCGATGTTCTCGCAGCCGATGACGAGCACCGAGGTCGTCGGAGCACTCCACGGCGCCGGCGATGTCGCCGACGCAACCCGCGCCTACTAAGGAGGACGAGATGGGACTACGCAGATGGCTCGAACAGCGACGTGAGAAGGGCGACGCCGCCGCGGTGCGCCGCGCCGAGGACGAGATGCGCAGCGGCTCGCTGCAGGAACGTGAGGCCATCGAGGGCAGCGTCGAGGGCCTCTCGGCCGACAACCTCGCCGAACGCCGGATGGGCGAGGGCTCGATGCGCAACCCTGATCGCCTGGGCGGGTTCTAAGCAGCCAGCGCCACGGGGGCGGGCGGATCGAGCGCTGCGAGCGTCGCGCGGAGGCTGGCCGGCAGCTCGTCGGCGCGGCGCGGGTTGTAGAGCGGGCCGCCGCCCGCAGTGACGAGGCGGTAGGCGAGCGCGACCCCGCGCGGCGTCACCGGCGCCTCGGCGTCGGCGAGCCGCTCGGCGAGCAGCCGCAGCTCGGCGACGTGGGGCGTAAGCGCGCGCCCGTTGTGCTGCGACGGCGTCAGCGCCCGGCCCGAGCTCAGCGCGTCGGCGGCGACCCGGCGCAGCGAGCGCGCCAGGTCGCCGCGCAGGCGTGCGCCTGTGAGCTCGTCGATGCGGGCGAGCAGTACGGAGGTCGGCGGGCGGCTGGCCGGTGCGGGACACGATCCAGCTGTCGGCGCGCTCGCGGGCGAGCTCGATCCGTGCGCGCTCGACCACGGTCCGGACGAGCGCGCAGACGAGCGCCGAGACCGCGACAGCGGCGAGCGCGGTGCCGGACTCGAGGCCGGCCGCCGAGGCGGCGGCGGCCGCGGCCAGCGGCAGCAGGTAGGGCAGCGCCGGCGTCAGGGTCGGCCGGGCCCCGCCCAGCCCGGCTCGACCCTCACGCTGCCGTGCGGTCTCGATCACGCGGCGGCCGTCTGCGGCCGGACCGCGTGGAACGTCTCGCGCGTCGTCTCCGGGGTGATGACGAGCACCGGGCACGGCGCCTCGCGCACGAGCCGCTGGCTGACGCTCGAGGTGAGCGCGCCCACGAGCGCGTTGTGGTGCCGCGCGGCGAGCACGATCGTGCCGGCGCCGTGCCGCTCGGCGGCGTGGGCGATGATGGTCGCGGGATGGCCGAGGGATGTGGTCGAGAGCTCGAGGTCGGCGTCGAACCCCTGGGCGCGCAGCTCGCCGACGACCTCGTGCAGGCGGGCGGTGCGGATGTCCTCGTCGGCGTGCACCGGGAAACGGCCGCCGCGGGCACCGGGGATGAGCTGGTTCACATGCACGACGACGATGCGGGACAGGAACTGGGTGGCGAGCTCCTGTGCGGCCGGCAGAGCGCGCTCTGACTCGGGGCCATCGAGCGCAACGATCACGGTATCCATCAAGCTGCTCCTCTGGTAGATGACCGCGGTAAGCTAGAGCCTGCGTGCTGAGAATCCCGGATTCAGGAAGCAACGCTTTATAGGTCCGTGAGCGACCAGTCGCCTCCGTACTTCCCTGTCGCAAGCTCGGGCGTCGCCGATCTCGACCGCGCACTGCACGGCCTCTACTGGGGCGACAACGTCGTCTTCGAGCCCGATCGCACCGAGACGGCCGTGCCCTTCTACGGGGCGATTGCGGCGCTCACGGGCATGTACGACCAGGCCGCCTACGTCTCGCTCTCGCTCCCGCCGGAGCTGGTCGAGCGCGACTACCCCGGCCTCGGCCTGATCGATGCGCGGCCCGACACGCCGCTCGCCGAGGCGGGCGCGCTGCTGAATGCGATCCGGCGCCGCTGCAAGCCCCAGTCACGGACGCTGCTCCTGTTCGACCCGCTCGACGACATGGCCGCGCGCTGGGGCGCCGACATGGCGCGGCGCTTCTTCACCCGCTGCTGCCCGCTGCTGCTCGAGGTCGGCGCGATCGCCTACTGGTCGCTCTCGCAGGGCGAGCGCTTCGAGGCGCTGCGCCGCGACGTCGAGGACGTCACCCAGTGCGTGCTCGTCGTGCGCGACGGCCGCCTGCGGATCGCCAAGGCCGAGGGCCGGCCGGTGGGCGTGCAGGGAAGCGTGTACCACTACCGCCTCGCCGACGGCCGGCCGGAGCTCACACAGGCGCCGGCCGCCGCGCGCCTGGGCGGGGCGTTGCGGGCGGTGCGCATGCAGCGTCAGCTGAGCCAGGCCCAGCTCGCCCAGCTGGCCGAGGTCTCGGCGAGCGCGATCTCGCAGGCCGAGCGCGGCCAGCGCGGGCTCTCGCTCGAGACCCTGCTCACGCTGACCGCCAACCTGAACATCACCGTCGACGAGCTGCTGCGGGGCCACGTGTCGCCCGGATACCGGCTCGGCCGCCGCGACGACCCGGCGGCGACGCCCACCGGCACGCCGGTGCCGCTGCTCGACGACCCCGAGGCCGGCCTGCGCGCCTACCTCGTCCGGCTCGCGCCGGGCGCGACCGCCACGCCGAACGTCGCCCACAAGGGCAGCGAGCTCGTCGCGGTGATCGCGGGCCTCGTGCAGGTGCAGCTGACGAGCGGGCGGCCGGTGCTGCGCCAGGGCGAGGCCCTGCTCGCCGACCGCACGAGCATCCGCGGCTGGCGCAACATCGCTCAGCGGCCCGCCGCGCTCTTCTGGGTCATCCGCGACTAGCAGCTCCCAGCCGCTCGAGGCGTTCCTGGCCCAGACCGACGCGGTGCTCGCACACGATGCGAGCGGCGGGCTCGGCCAGATCAGCTCGCGCACCCAGATCACGTTCGGGGCGCACCGGCTGGCTAGACTCCTGCCATGAACTGGCTGGACAGCCTGATGGACCGCCTCACGCAGAAGGGCACCAAGGTCGTCGGCGCGGGCCATCCGCCGGCCGACACCGAGCCCGAGACCGGATCGGGCGAGCTTTCCGAGGAGCTCGAGGCCGATTACGGTGGCGACTCGCCTGCCGCCGAGCCGCCACCGGATCAGGGCGCTTCCTAGACCGCGACGAGCTCCGTCGGCACGGTCCACGGGTACGACTCGGCGCCACCGCTCGGCTGCGCGATCGTTGCGTAGGCGTGCGCGGTCGCGTTGCCGACATGGAGCGGCGTCCCGTTGGTGATGGTGGCGGTCGCCGTCCATTGCGCGGCCGCCGGCTCATATGTCGCCGACGCCCCGATCGCGGTGACAATACCGGCGCCGTTGGTCTGCGAGATCACGACGGTGAAGACCGCCGCCGCCTCATCGGGATCCCATCCTCCATCGATCGGACCGGTGACGGTGACCGTGCGGCCGTTGGGACTGAGGTGGAGCTTCGGATCAACCCTGGGTGCCATGACAACCCCCTTCTGTGGAGTCAGTCGGTTGTCGGCGTACTCACACATCGGACGAAGCAGGCCCGGCTTCTCTTCCATCCGGCGCGCGAACGCGCCGGCTACGGTGCGAGCAGCGTGACGGGGAGCTCCCACTTGTAGGGCCAGGGACCGCCGTCGGAGTCGGTGTAGATCGCCCAGGCGGTTGCGGTGGCCGGCCCGGCGACGAACCCCTCACCGCCTTCACTGACGACCCGGGCGGTCGCCTTCCATTTGAGGCCGGGATCGTCGTAGGCATACGTGTGCCGGGACTCACCGATCGCCGTGACGCCGTGCTCCGGCTGTGAGACGACGACGGTGAAGATCGCGGCGAGGGTGCCCGGGTTCCAGCCGCCGATCGGGCCTTTCACGAACACGGTGCGCCCGTGCGCACCCAGCTTCAGGTTCTGGTCGATCCGCGGCGCCATCGCGGGCACCCGGTCGATTGGTGCTGGAAGTTGCATGGTCCCTCCCTTTCGGTGGTGGTGTCCCCGGGTCACGCGGTCGCGTGGCTCTCGAGCATTCGCTCCAGCCTGACGGTGCAGGCGGTGGCCCCCTTGCGGCGATACACGTCGAAGGCCGCGTCACGGGCCTCCCGCGCCTCCCGCGGGCGTCCGGCGAGGTCGTTGACGCGGCCGAGATCCTCGAGCGCGCCGCCGCGGAGATAGAGCCAGTCGGTTTCCTCGGAGAGCGCGACTGCCTCGGTCGCGAGCCGCTCGGCGTCGCGGACGCGGCCGCGCTCGGCGAGGACGACCGCACGCACCTGGCGCCAGAGCGCCTGCGCCGAGATGTCATCGTCGGATGCGAGGCCCTCCACGTGACGGGCCAGCCGATCGGCCTCGGCGCCGCGCCCCTGGGCAAGCACCGCCATCGCGAGGTTCGCCTCCGTCCACGCCAGCACGGCGCGCTCGCCCATCGCCCGCAGCTGGCGCCGGCCTGTACGCAGGTGGCGCTCGGCCCGGGCGGGAGCCGACGCGAGCATCGACACGAGCACCTCCGGGGCCGACACCGCGGCATCGACCGTGGGCGAGAACCCGGCAAGCACCGCGTTGGCCGTGTCGAGCAGCGCGAACGCCGCGTCGAACTCGCCCTGCATCGCGCGTAGCCCGGCCACCTGGTGGTGGACCTGGGCCTCCGCCCACGGGTGGTTGCCGCCGAGGCGGTCCAGGATCGCGTCGCAGCGCACCAGCGCCTGGTCAACCGGCGTCGGCCCGTGGGTGAGGGCCGATGCCTCCCACCCGAGCGCGTCGGCGAGCATGCGCTCATCATCTGCGATCCCCGCCTCGGACGCAGCCTGGCGCCAGGACTCCGCCGCCTCACCGGCCTGCGCCCGGATCCAGGCTCGCAGCGCTCGCAGGTGCCACAGCCGCGCGAGGCCCGCGTGGTCCCCGGCCGCGTCCAGCACCCTCCCGATCACCGCGCCGTGGCGGGCGGTCTCACGGGCGGCGCCGTCCGGGTCGACGAGCAGCTGCCCGAGCAGCCGCTCGACCTGCGCGCGTGCATGCAGGGCGGTGGCACCGCCGGTGTCGGCAAGGCGCAGAGCCTGCCCGAGGGAGTCCTGCGAGTCGTCGAAGCGGCCCTCCTCGCGCAGCACGACGCCGAGGTCGATCAGGATCGCCGCGCGCTCGGGGTCGTCGGCCGCGCGCAGCGCCGCGGCGCGGCGCAGGAGATTCGCCGCCGCGGTGCGATCGCCGGCGCCGAGCACACGCAGCCCTGCCGCTCTCAGATGGCCGGACGCGTCGGCCGCGAGCGCGCGGTGCTCCGCGGCGTCCACCCGCCCGAGCTGGCGCCGGTATCCGTGCGCCTGCTCGAGGTGGTAGCCGATGATCTCGTCGAGCTCGCGCTGATCCTCGGCCGCGGCCCGCAGCCACTCCGCGAAGCCGACGTGCAGATCGGCCCGCCGGCCCTTGGGGATGAGCTCGTAGGCGGCATCGCGCACGAGCAGGTGCGTGAACCGGTAGCCCTGCTCGCCGGCGAACAGGCGCTCGGACGGACGCACGAGCTCACGCCGCTCGAGCTCTGCAAGCGCCGCGTCGACGTCGACCCGGCGCTGGTCGGCCAGGAGCGCCGACACGACGCCGCGATGGAAGCCGCGGCCCTCGATCGCCGCCGCCTCGATCACCCGGCGCGGCCCGCGCGGCAGATCGTCGACGCGTGCCGCGAGGAGAGCCTGGATGCTCGGCGGGGTCGCCCCGGCGGGGTCGTCGGCGCGCATCGCCACGAGGTGCTCGAGGAAGAGCGGGTTGCCCTCGGCTGCGGCCAGCACCTCGTACCTGCGCAGAGAGGTGCCGCGGCGGCCGGCGAGCCCGCGCAGGAGCCGCGCAGAGTCGGTGTCCGACAGCGGCCGCAGCCGCAGAGTCGCGCTGCGGCCGAAGGCGGTCTCCCAGCCCGGCCGGCGCTCGAGCAGGTCGTCGCGGGCAAGGCAGACCACCCCGACCGGCGCCGAGGTCACGTACGCCGCCAGGTACTGGATCAGGTCGAGCAGGGGCGACTCGGCCCACTGGATGTCGTCGAACGCGACCACGAGCGGCCGCACCCGCGCGAGCGACTCGAGCAGGCGGCGGACGGCCCACTGGACGTCCTGCGCCGACGCGGTCGAACGCGAGCGCCCGATCGCCCCCGACACCATGTCGGCCACGCGCGCGGCCTGCTCCTCGCCGGGCATCAGCGCCTCGAGCGCCGCGACGCCGCCCAGGTCGTCGACGATCTCCTTGAGCGGCCAGTAGGTGATGCCCTCGCCGTAGGGCAGGCAGCGCCCGACGACCACGCGGGCGCCGGCCGCGACGTCGGCGACGAACTGCTTCACGAGCCGCGACTTGCCGATCCCGGCGGGTCCGAGGACGGTCGTGACGACGCAGCGGTCGGTGGCGACGCACCGGTCATAGCGGCGGCGCAGGCTCGCGAGCTCGCGGCGGCGGCCGACCATCCCGCCCGCCGCCGGCGCCCGCAGCGGCCCCCGCCGCGGGACGAGCCCTTCGGCCAGCCACGTGCGCATGCGCCCGGTCTTGCCGCGCAGCTCGAGATCGCCGTGGCGGCGCAGGCGCACCGCCCCGTCGACCAGCCGGCGCGTCTCGGGTCCGAGCAGCACGGCGCCGGGAGGCGCCGCCGACTGCAGCCGCGAGGCGGCGTTCACCGCATCGCCGGCGATCAGGCCCTGATCGACCGCGTGCTCGGCCGTGATCACCTCGCCGGTGTGGACGCCGATCCGCATCGCGAGCTCGACGCCGTACTCACGCTCGAGGTGCACGTTCAGGGCGACGAGCGCCGTGCGCATCTCGAGCGCCGCGCGCACGGCCCGAAGCGCATCGTCCTCGTGCAGCACCGGCACCCCGAACACGGCCATCACGGCGTCGCCGATGAACTTCTCGACGCGGCCGCCGTGCAGCTCCACCACCCGCGCCATCTCGGCGCCGTAGCGCCTGATCACGTCGTGCAGCGCCTCGGGGTCGAGACGCTCGCCGAGCGCGGTCGAGCCGACCACGTCGGAGAACACGATCGTGACCGTCTTCCGTACATAGGTGGCGACAGCCAGCTCGCTACCTTCGTCACGAGCCCCCATGGGGCGATTCTACGGCAGCCCGGGTGTACGGTGCTCACGCGCGCCCGGATCCCGCGTGGACACGACCTCCGACACCATCACCCCGACTGGAGGCGCCGCCCGCGCGGCGCTGGTCGTCGGCGCGCTCGGCGTCGTCTTCGGCGACATCGGCACGAGCCCGATCTACACCGTCTCGACGGTCTTCAACCCGGGCGACCCGCACCCGGTGGCGGTTACGCGCACGAGCGTCTTCGGCGTCGTGTCGCTGATCTTCTGGGCGGTGACGATCGTCGTCACCGTCACGTACGTGCTGCTCGTGATGCGGGCGTCCAACGACGGCGAGGGCGGGATCATGGCACTCATCACCCTCATCCGCAGAGGACGCGTGCGCGGTGGCCGGCGGACGCGGATCGCGCTTGCGGCGCTCGGGATCTTCGGCGCCTCGCTCTTCTTCGGCGACAGCATGATCACGCCGGCGATCTCGGTGCTCTCCGCCGTCGAGGGGGTCAAGGTGGTGCAGCCGTCGCTGGGCGACCTGGTCGTGCCGATCACGGCGGTGATCATCGTCGTCCTCTTCGCGAGCCAGCGGTTCGGCAGCGCCGCAGTCGGCCGCTTGTTCGGGCCGGTGATGATCGTCTGGTTCGTGGCGATCGCCGCCTGCGGCGTGCACGGGATCACCGGCCACGCGGCGATCCTGAAGGCGCTCTCGCCGACCTACGCCGTGGGGTTCATGGCCGGGCACTTCGCGATCGCGTTCTTCTCGCTGGCCGCCGTCGTGCTCGCCATCACGGGCGCCGAGGCCCTGTACGCCGACATGGGCCACTTCGGCCGCGCCCCGATCACCCGCGCCTGGCTCGTGCTCGTCTTCCCGGCCTGCATTTTGAGCTACCTCGGCCAGGGAGCGCTCGTCCTGACCCATCCGCGCACGGCGGTGGCGAGCCCGTTCTTCCTGCTCGTCCCGCACTGGGGACGGATGCCGATGGTGCTCCTGGCGACCGCCGCGACGGTGATCGCGTCGCAGGCGGTGATCAGCGGGGCGTTCTCGGTCACCCACCAGGCCATCCAGCTCGGATATCTCCCGCGCCTGCGCGTCGACCACACATCGGAGCAGACGATCGGGCAGATCTACGTGCCGTGGATCAACTGGGTGCTGATGGTCTCGGTGCTCACGCTCGTCTTCGCGTTCCGCTCATCGGCCGCGCTCGCGTTCGCGTTCGGCACCGCCGTCACCGGCACGATCACCATCACCACCCTGCTCTTCTTCTACATCGTGCGGCATCAGTGGCGCAAGCCGCTCTGGCTGGTGCTCGCGGGCGCCGGCTGCCTGCTCACGGTCGACCTCCTGTTCCTGGCCGCGAACCTCACGAAGATCACCCACGGGGCGTGGCTCCCACTCCTGATCGGCGTGTCCGTCTTCACGGTGCTCACGACATGGCAGCGCGGCCGCGCGCTCGTCAGCGCCCGCCGCCAGCACGACGAGGGGTCGCTGCGCGCGTTCGTCGCCGAGCTGCACCGGCGCGAGCCGCCGCTTCGGCGCGTGCCCGGCACGGCCGTCTTCCTGAACCGCGGCAAGTCGACGACGCCGCTCGCGATGCGCGCGAACGTCGAGCACAACCACATCCTGCACGAGCACGTCGTGATCCTGACCATCGAGACGCTGCCGGTACCGCACGTCGCCGAGCCGGACCGGATCGCGGTCGACGACCTCGGGTTCGCCGACGACGGCATCACCCACGTCGAGGCCCGCTTCGGCTACAAGGACGAGCCGAACGTCCCCCGCGTCCTGCGCCTGGCCGCCGCGGCCGGGCTGGAGTGCCCGCTCGAGGTGGACGACGCCTCGTACTTCCTCTCGACGATCGAGTTGCGCATGGGCGATGCGCCGGGCATGAGCCGGTGGCGTAAGCACCTGTTCGTGGCCACATCGCGCATCACCGCCGACGCCGCCGAGTACTTCGGCCTGCCGCGCGCCCGCACCGTGATCATGGGCTCGCGTATCGAGGTGTAGGTGGTAGGGTCGCGCCATGCGAGGGGGCGCGTGAAGCTCGTTGCGGCCGTGGCGGCGGCGTCGGTGCTGCTCGGCGGCGGCACGGTGCAGGCGGCGGCGCAGACGACGGCGGCGGCCGCGCGGCCGGCGACGATCGCGGTCGCGCAGTTCAACTGCGACATCTCCGACGAGTTCCCGATCATCAAGCCGGCGCTCGTGGCCCGCGCCATCCGCGCGAGCGGCGCCGACGTCGTCGGGATCGAGGAAGGCGGCGGCGAGACCGCCCAGATCGCCCACGCGCTGCACTGGCGCTACTACGACATCCGCATGCAGATCGTGTCGCGCCTGCCGCTCATCGACCCACCGGCCGGACATGGCCTCTACACGTTCGTCGAAGCCTCACCGGGCCGGGTCGTCGCGATGGAGAACGTGCACCTCCCGTCGGCTCCGTACGGCCCGGTATGGGTGAAGCACGGCAGGACGGCGGCCCAGGTGATCGCGATGGAGAAGCGGGTGCGCCTGCCCGCAATCCAGGCCGACCTCGCCGCGGCGCGGACGCTGCACGCGCAGGGCATCCCGGTCTTCCTGACCGGTGATTTCAACTCACCCTCGTTTCGCGACTGGACGAAGGCCACCGTCGGCACGCGCCCCGACCTGCGCTACCCCTTGCGCTGGCCGGTCTCGGCCGCGGTCGAGGCCGCCGGCTTCACCGACTCGTTCCGGGCCGTGCACCCCGACCCGCTGAAGGTCCCCGGTCTGACCTGGCCGACGCATCGCACGAT
This sequence comes from uncultured Actinomycetes bacterium, assembly GCA_963825325.1. GTDB lineage: Bacteria > Actinomycetota > Thermoleophilia > Gaiellales > JAICJC01 > JAICJC01. The sequence goes on along the minus strand of CAWGSU010000004.1, from coordinate 693,603 downwards.
CCCGGGCGTCGATGAGTTCCGGGGCGAGCCGAAGGACCGGATCGACTTCGTCTACTCGCAGGGGGCGACCGCGATCGCGAGCACGATCGTCGGCGAGCCGGGCGCACCGGGCACCGCGGCGACCGTGGCGCCGTGGCCGTCCGACCACCGCCTGGTCGTCTCCACCTTCCACGTGCGCGGCGCGACCCCACCGGCGCTCGTCACGGTGCCGCACCGACTGGTCCGCCGCGGCGACGCGGTGCCGGCCTCGTTCCACGCCGGCGGGCAGGTGGCGGCGGTCGCGATCGAGCACCTGCGCAGCGGAACGACGACCGTGGTGACCAGCCGCCACGTCACTGCGGCGGGTGCCGCAGGGATCGGCAGGGTCACGTTCGCGAGCTCCGGCTGGGCGCCGGGCGCCTACGCGGCCGCCCTGCTCGGCCCGGGCGGGCGCGTGCGCGCGCGCTTCCCCTTCTGGGTCGCCAGGCCCGGCGCCCCGCCCCTGGTGCGCACGACGAAGGCGACGTACGCGCCCGGCGAGCCGATCGGCGTGACGGTGAAGGACGCTCCCGGCGATCGCTGGGACTGGCTGGGGATCTACCACCGCGGAGCGAACCCGCTGGTGGCGTCCTACCTGCTCTGGGGCTACACGCATTCGGCGATCGACGGAACATTTACGCTACGCCCGAGCGGCATCTTCGCCGTCCCGCTCACGCCGGGACGCTACAGCGTGTACCTGCTGCGCGACGACCTGTACGTGAAGATCGCCGGCGCCGCCTTCAACGTCCGCTGAGCGGGACATGCGGCGGTGGCCGGCGTCCCCCGGGGCGCCGGCCACCGCGTGGATGCGGCCTACAGCTGGGCAACCGTGGCCGCGGTCGCGCCGCCGAAGACCTGCAGCGCGATCACCGCGACCATCGGAGAGAGGTCGAGGCGCCCCAGCGGAGGCACGAGCCGCCGGAACAGGCGCAGGTAGGGCAGCGTGAGGGACTGGACGCCGCTTCTGATGCTCGCAAGCACCGGGGAGCGCGGCGTGCGCATCCACGAGAAGAGCACCGCCGCGAGGATCAGGAGCGTGTAGATACTGACGGCGTTTGCGATCAGGGTGGCGAGCAGGTGACTCATGACGTGACCTTTCGAGATGGCGTTCGGATCAAGCTTCCGATGCACATCACGCTACCGGGTCGACCTGAGCGCACCCCCCGCGGCCGATGAGCGTTGAGGGGGAGTTCGGTAAGGAAACGGCGAGGATGGTATCAGTCCGCCTGATACCCCCATCACCCTGCGATCAATCAGGCAACCTGACACCTCGCCCCACGCGCGCTCATAGCCCGGCGCCGAGACGGCGGACGCAGCCGACCAGGAGCTCGTGCATCTGCTCGATCTCCGACACGTGCAGGCCGGCGAGCAGGTCCTGCTCGAGCGCATCCACGTCATTGTCGCACGCGTCCAGGACGCGCTCGCCCCGCGGGGTGACGTCGGTGCGGATGGCCCGGCCGTGGGTCGGATCGGGGCGGCGCTGGATCAGCTTCTGCCCGGCGAGCTGCGCGACCACCTCGTTCATCGACTGCGGCGTGATCTGGACACGGCGGGCGAGCTGGGCGTTCGAGAGGCCCGCGCCGGCTCGCATCACGGAGAGCGCCGTGTACTGCGACACTGTCAACCCGTGCGGCGCGAGCACCTCGCCGATGCGGCGCCGCAGCAGCCGGTCGAGGCGGCCGATCACATAGCTCAGGCGCGGTTCCATCCCGCCGGGAGTATGACAGGTAACCTGAGAGGAGCAGCATGAATTACACCGACCGCTGGAGCACCGTCAGAGTCGATCTGGAGCCCGGTGGCATCGCCTGGGTCGAGCTCGACCGGCCCGACAAGCGAAACGCCATGAGCCCGACGCTCAACACCGAGATGATCGCGGTGCTCGAGGCGCTCGATGCCGACGACGGCTGCGGCGTGGTCGTCCTCACCGGCGCCGGCGAGGCGTTCTCGGCCGGGATGGACCTCAAGGAGTACTTCCGCGACGTCGACGGTGCCCCGGCCCATGTGCAGCGGCGCGTGCGGCGCGACTCGGCCCAGTGGCAGTGGCGGATGCTCCGCACCTACGCCAAGCCGACGATCGCGATGGTGAACGGCTGGTGCTTCGGCGGCGCGTTCACGCCGCTCGTCGCCTGCGACCTCGCCGTCGCCGCCGACGAGGCCACATTCGGCCTCTCCGAGGTGAACTGGGGTATTCCGCCCGGCGGGGTCGTGAGCCGCGCCCTGGCGGAGACGGTCGGCACGCGCGCTGCGCTGCTCCATATCATGACCGGGCGCACGTTCGACGGCCAGCGGGCAGCCGAGATGGGCCTTGTGAATGCGAGCGTCCCTCGCGAGCGACTGCGCGACGAGGTGCGGGCGCTGGCCGAGGAGCTGCTCGGGAAGAACCCGGTCGTCCTGCGGGCGGCAAAGCTCGGCTTCAAGCACTGCCGCGACATGAGCTGGGACGAGGCCGAGGACTACCTCTACGCCAAGCTCGAGCAATCGCAGTACCTGGACGCCGAGCAGGGCCGCGAGCAGGGGCTGCACCAGTTCCTCGACGAGAAGACCATCCGGCCGGGCCTTGAGCCCTACGAGCGCTAGGACGAAAGGAGACACCCGATGCAGATCACCCGCACAAGCCTCGACACGGCCGACGGGCCGGGCGACTGGTTCACGGGCACCGTCTACATCGACGCCGTCGCCGTGCCGTCGACCGGCTCTCGCCTGAGCGCGAGCAGCGTCCACTTCACGCCGGGCGCGCGCACCGCGTGGCACACGCACCCCAACGGCCAGACGATCTGGGTGACCGAGGGCGTCGGCCTCGTGCAGCGCCGCGGTGGGCCGATCGAGGTGATCCGGCCCGGTGACCGCGTCTTCTTCGAGCCGGGCGAGGATCACTGGCACGGCGCCGCGCCGAACCGGTTCATGACGCACGTGGCGATGCTCGAGGTCGACGCCGGCGGCAGCCCCGCCGCCTGGGGCGAGCACGTCACCGATGCGGAGTACGCCGCAGCGCGCGCTTGAGCACCTTGCCGGTGGGGCTCTTGGGCAGTTGGTCGCAGAAGACGATCCGGCGCGGGTACTTGTAGGCCGCAACCCGCTCGGCGGCGAAGGCGCGCAGCGCGTCTGGGTCATGCGCCGCGCCGGGCTCGAGCACGACGAAGGCGGTCACCTCCTCGCCGAGGGTGTCGTGCGCGGTCCCGACGACCGCCACCTCGCGGACGTCCGGGTGCTGGTGGAGCGCCTCCTCGACCTCGCGTGGGTAGACGTTGTAGCCGCCGCGGATGATCACCTCCTTGGTGCGGTCGACGAGAAACAGGTTCCCGGCGGCGTCGGTGCGGCCGAGGTCGCCCGTCGCGAGCCAGCCCTCGGAGTCGATCGCGGCAGCGGTCGCAGCCGGGTCCCGCCAGTAGCCGGGGATCACCGTCCCGCCCCTGAACTGCACCTCGCCCACATCGCCCGGACCGCAGACCGACCCGTCGGCGGCGCGCAGGCGCATCTCGACGCCGCCCACCGCCACACCGACGGAGCCCGGCGTCCGCGGCACGCCGACGGGCTGGGCGGCCGCCATGCCCGAGAGCTCCGTGAGTCCGTAGCCCTCGTGGATCGGGCAGCCAAATGCGCGCTCAAAAGCCTCCCGCACCTCGCCCGGCAGCGGGGCGCCGCCGACATGCGCAAGCCGCAGCGGCGGCCGGTCGGCCACATCGCGCGCGGCGACCGTGAGCGCGACGCACACGGTCGGCACGCCGAGCAGGACGGTCGTGCCGGTCGCCGCCATCTCGGCCAGCGTCCGCGGCGCGTCGAACCGCTGCGGGACGACGACGGCCGCACCGGCCAGGATCGCCGCGTTCATCGCCCCCGACTGGCCGAGCACGTGCGAGAACGGCGCTGAGCCGAGGATCACGTCGTCGGCGCCGTAGGCCAGCACCGACACGCAATTGGAGGCGGCCTGCCACAGCCCGGCGTGGGTGAGGACGGCGCCCTTCGCCGCCCCCGTTGTGCCCGAGGTGAAGAGGATCACGGCGGGGTCGTCGCCGCCGCGGTCGGACATCGTCGCGGACGCTCGCGCGCGGGCGAGGGCGTCCGGAGAGACGACGGGTACGCCGGCCACCGTCGGCGCCGCGTCCGCGCCGACCACGAGCCGCGCGGCGGACGCCGCGAGGCGCGCGGCGATCTCAGGCGGCGCGAGCAGCGGGTTCAACGGCACCACCACGGCGCCGGCGCGCAATGCTCCGTGGTAGGCGGCAACGAAGGCGGCGCCATTGGGAAGCTGGAGCGCCACCCGGTCGCCGGGCGCGACGCCCCACTCGACGAGCCCTCCGGCGACGGCCGCCGCCCGCCGGTCGAGCTCCGCGTAGCTCGCCGTCGCGCCGCCGGGCGTGACGATGGCCGCACGGTCGCCGTGGGCGGCGGCGGCCGCCGCGAGGATGTGGGCGAGGTTGGTCGGCATGGATTCTTGGGGCTCGCCGTCAGGCCTCGCCGAGGCGGGCGAGCAGGGCGGTGGCCTCGGCCAGGACGCGACGCTCGGCCACCGTCAGGTCGCGGTCGATCGCGTCGGCCAGCCAGCCCTCGCGGCGGCGGCGGTCGGCGGCGAGCGTCTCGCGCCCCTCCGCGGTCATCGTGATCACGACGCGGCGGCCGTCGCCCGGGTCAGGCCGGCGGCTGACCAGGCCGGCGGCCTCGAGCGCGGCGACCGTGCTCGCCATCGACTGCGGCCGCACCCGCTCGGCCGCGGCGATCGCGCTGATCCCCGACGGGCCGGAGCGGTCGAGCCGGCCCAGCACCGTCACCTGGGCCAGCGAGACGTCGCGGCGCTCCGCGCGCAGGCGGCGCACGAGCCGGCCGATGGCCACCCGCAGGTCGCTGGCAAGCGTGTTCGGGTCGCTCATGTATGCAGCATAACTGAACAGTCTGCCTGTAGAATTGGGCGGGTGCCCGCCGATCGCTACAAGTGGATCGCGCTCTCGAACACGACCCTCGGCGTCCTGCTCGCAACGCTCGATGCGTCGATCACGCTGATCGCGATGCCCGACATCTTCCGCGGCGTGAAGCTCGACCCGCTCGTGCCCGCAAACAGCTTCTACCTGCTGTGGATGATCCTCGGCTACCTGGTGATCACGAGCGTCCTCATCGTCAGCCTCGGCCGGCTCGGCGACATGTACGGCCGCGTGCGGATCTACAACCTCGGCTTCGTGATCTACACGGTCGCGTCGCTGTTCCTCACGATCGACTGGATGACCGGCCAGGCGGGCGCCACCTATCTGATCGTGTTCCGGATCGTGCAGGGACTCGGCGGCGCCTGCCTGCTCGCAAACGCGGCCGCCATCATCACCGACGCCTTCCCCTCGAACCAGCGCGGGATGGCACTCGGCATCAACAACATCGTCGGCGTGAGCGGGATGTTCGTCGGGCTCGTGCTGGGCGGGCTGCTCGCGCCGATCGACTGGCGCCTGGTCTTTCTGATCTCGGTGCCGGTCGGCCTCTTCGGGACGGTGTGGGCCTATCTCAAGCTCGAGGAGCGCAGCGTGCCCAGGCGAGCCCCGATCGACTGGTGGGGCAACGTGACGTTCGCGCTCGGGCTCGTGCTGATGATGGTGGCTGTCACCTACGGCATCCGCCCCGCCAACGGCCACCCGACCGGCTGGACGAGCACGCGCGTGATCGTGCTGCTCGCCGGAGCCGCGGTCAGCCTGGCCGCGTTCGTCGCCATCGAGCGGCGCGTCCCGGAGCCGATGTTCAAGCTGCCGCTCTTCCGCATCCGCGCGTTCACGTTCGGCACGCTCTCGACCTTCCTCTCGGCCGTCGCTCGCGGCGGGCTGATGTTCATGCTGATCATCTGGCTGCAGGGCATCTGGCTGCCGTTGCACGGCTACAGCTTCGAGAACACCCCGCTCTGGGCCGGCATCTACATGCTGCCGCTGACGCTCGGCATGCTCGTCGCCGGCCCCACCTCGGGCTACCTCTCCGACCGCTTCGGCGCGCGCCTGTTCGCGACGGCGGGGATGCTGGGCGCGGCCGCGAGCTTCGCGCTCCTGCTGCTCCTGCCGACGGACTTCTCCTACCCGGTGTTCGCCGCGATCCTGCTCCTGAACGGCATCTCGATGGGCATGTTCGCCTCGCCGAACCGGGCCGCGGTGATGAACAGCCTGCCGGCCGGGGACCGCGGGGCGGGCGGCGGCATGAACCAGACGTTCCAGAACTCGGCCCAGGTGCTCTCGATCGGCATCTTCTTCACGCTCATGATCCTCGGCCTGGCCGCATCGCTTCCGACCACCATCCACGACGGCCTGGTCACCCACGGGGTCGCGCCGGCGACCGCGGGCCACGTCGCCCAGCTGCCCCCGGTCTCGATCCTGTTTGCGGCGTTCCTGGGCTACAACCCGATCGGGCATCTGCTCGGCCCTGCGGCCCTGCGCGCGCTCACGGCGCACCAGCGCGCGCTCCTGACCGGGCCGGCGTTCTTCCCGCACCTGATCTCGGCGCCCTTCCGAGACGGCCTGCAGGCGGCATTCGCCTTCGCGATCATCGCGTGCCTGATCGCCGCCGGGGCGTCGCTCATGCGCGGCGGCCGCACCGCCGCCGACATCACCACGGCGACGGTGGCGCCCGCCGAGACGTCGCGGGCGGCCTGACCGCGGCGCCGCCCACTCACACGGCTCTCAAAGTCCGCGGCTAGGTTGCGAGGGTCACGCGAGGAGGAAGCACGAAATGGGCATGATCAGGCGTTCGTCCGCAACCAGCTTGGCCGGGTGGTTCATCCTCCTGGCCGTCCTGCTCTCGGCAGTCAGCGTGACGGCGTATGCGGTCACGCGAAGCGGCGCGCCGAAGCCACCGCCGCGCTCGCTCGCAAGCGCCGCGCACATCGCGCTGACGCCGCACCACGTCACCGGCGTATCGGCGCAGTTTGCGATCGACCAGCACCTGCTCGCGGGCAGCTCCTCGACGATCTCCGCCAGCCCGATCTCGGGCGCGACGGGACGCGTCTGGGTCGCCGGCGGCCGCGTCCGGCTCGACATCCACTCCCAGCTCGGCACCACCGAGGTGGCCTTCGACGGCCACCAGGTGACGCTGTGGGACAAGAAGCACCACGTCGCCTACATCCTGCCCGTCGCACACCACACATCGGCAACCGCCGACGCCGCGAAGAAGCCCCACGCCGTGCCGAGCATCGCCGCGATCAACCGCGGCATCGCCCGGCTGGGAAAGGTTGCGGTCGTCTCGGGCGCGATCCCGGGCAACGTCGCCGGCCAGAAGGCCTACACTGTGCGCCTCGCGCCGCGGCATAACGGCGGCCTCTTCGGCAACTTCGAGCTCGCCTGGGACGCCGCCCGCGGCGTTCCGCTGCACTTCGCGATCTATCCCCACGGCTCGAGCACGGCCGCGATCGCCATCACGGTCACCCACATCCACTACGGCCCGGTGTCGGCGGCGCGTCTGGCCCTCACCCCGCCGGCGGGCACGAAGATCGTGCACGTGCACATGCCGACGCAGCAGAGCAGCAAGGACGCGCACACCGCCCACGCTTCCCGGTCGGTCACCGGCGCGGCGGCCGTCCAGAGGGCCGTCGGCTTCCAGCTTGCCGCTCCGGCCAAGCTGGCCGGCTTCTCGCAGGGCGAGGTGCGCTCGGTGGACGTCGGCAAGACGCCGGCAGCGCTCGTGACCTACGGGAAGGGCCTCGGCACGGTGTTCGTGCTCGAGCAGCGCGCCACCACAGGCAAGAGCCAGGCGGCGGTGCTGCCCGCGGCCACGGTGAACGGGGCGAAGGGGCACGAGCTCGACACGACGCTCGGCTCGCTCGTGCAGTTCACGCGCGGCGGCATCACCTACACCGTGGTCGGCTCGCAGCCGGCGGCGACGATCATGACCGCGGCCCAAGCGCTTCGGTGAGCGGAAACGGCGGCGACGCCGAGCCGCTCATCGAGATCGAGGGTGTGACGAAGCGCTACGGCGGGATCGTCGCCCTGGAGGACGTGTCGGCCACCCTCCGCGAGCGCGCGGTCGGTCTGCTGGGCGCAAACGGCGCCGGCAAGTCGACGCTCATGCGCGTCATGCTCGGCCTGATCAAGGCCGACGCAGGGCGCGTGAGCGTGCTCGGGATCGACGCCTCGCGGCCGAGCTGGGACGTGCGGCGCCTGCTCGGCTACATGCCGGAGCACAGCTGCCTGCCACTCGGGATGACCGCGCGCGACCTGGTCGTGCACATGGGCGAGCTGCGTGGGCTGCCACGCCGGGTGGCGGTGCTGCGGGCATCCGAGGTGCTCTTCCAGGTCGGGCTCGAAGAGGAGCGCTCACGCCTGATCCGGACGTTCTCGGTCGGCATGAAGCAGCGCACGAACCTCGCCCAGGCGATCGTGCACTCGCCAGGGCTCGTGATCCTCGACGAGCCCACGAACGGCCTCGACCCCGCCGGCCGCGAGGAGATGCTGACCCTCGTGCGCCGGCTCTCGGCGGAGCTCGGGATCGCGGTCGTCATGTCGTCGCACGTGCTCGAGGACGTCGCCCGCACGTGTGACTCGGTGATCGTGCTGCGCGAGGGCCGCGTGGCCGCGACGCGTCCGATCGACCACACCGCCGCGGCCGTGCAGGGCGACCTGCAGGTGCGGATCGCCGGCGACGCCGGGGCGTTCGCCAGGGCGGCGGCGGCAATCGGGCTCACCGTGCAGGCCGACGGCGACGGTGATGCGGCCTGGCTGCACGTGCGCGGCCCCGACGCCGACGGCGTGTGCACCGGCGTGCGCGACGCCGCCGTCGCGGCCGGCGTCGGCCTGCAGGAGCTGCGGCCCGCCGGGCCCACCCTCGAGGAGTCGCTCATCGGAGCGATCGGATGAGCGCCGACGCCCGCGTCGTCGACGTCGCCTACAGCCGCTACGACGGCCCGCGCGCCGGACGGCTGGGCGCGATCTGGTCGCTCGCGCACTGGAGCGCCCTGCGCGCCCTGGGCGCGCGCCGCGGCTGGAAGGCAAAGCTGATCCCGATCACGCTCACCCTGCTCGCCTTCGCCCCCGCGCTCGTGATCCTCGGCCTGCGGGCGCTCTTCGGCACGTCGAGCTTCACCGCGAACCTGGTGAACGCGCTGCCGTACTCGAACTACAGCACGGCGACGGCGATCGTGATCCTCGTCTTCAGCGTCGTCATCACCCCGGAGCTCGTCTGCCCCGACCGGCGCGACCGCACGCTCTCGCTCTACTTCTCGACCGCGATCGGCCGCGGCGACTACGTGATCGGAAAGATCCTGGCCGCGCTGATGCCGCTGCTGCTGGTCACGCTCGCGCCGCCGCTGATCCTCTATGCCGGCAACCTGCTCTTCGCCGTGCACCCGGTGGGGTATCTCGACAAGCACGCGGCCGACATCCCCCGGATCATCGGCGCGGGCGTCCTGATCGCCGTCTTCTATGCGCTCGTCGGCCTCGCCATCTCGTCGCTCACCGGCCGGCGCGCATTCGCGGTCGGCGGCTATCTGGCGTTCCTGATCATTCCGACGATCATCGGCGGCGTGCTCGCCCACGCCCTGAACGAGCGCTACCTGCGCCTGTTCGCCTTCGCGGCTGCGCCCATCCAGGCCGCCCGCGGCCTCTATCCGGGCTACACCGACCGCGGGCACATCAGCGCCTGGGTGTGGGCGGCGACATCGGTCGAGCTGATCGTCGTCGCCATCGCGGTGCTCGCGATCCGCTACGGGCGGGACCAGGGGTGAGCGCGGCCCCGGCGATCGAGTTCACCGGCGTCTCGCGCTGGTTCGGCGACACGGTCGCCCTGGCCGACGTCTCGTTCACCGCCGAGGCGGGCGTGATCGGCCTGCTCGGCCACAACGGCGCCGGGAAGTCGACGACGCTCAAGCTGTGCGCCGGGTTCTCGACGCCGAGCAGCGGCGTCGTGCGGATCTTCGGTGTCGACCCGCGGCGCACGTCCGACGTCTACCGCCGGGTTGGGATCGTGCCCGACCACAGCCCGCCGTGGCCGTTCCTGTCGGCGCGCAAGGTGGTCGAACTCGCTGCCCGCCTGCACCGCGTGGCGGACTTCCGTGCCGCCGCCGAGGCCGCCATCGAGACGGTCGGCCTCACACCGGCGGCCGACCGTCCGGTGGGAGAATTCTCCCACGGCATGCGCCAGCGGGTGAAGCTCGCCCAGGCGCTCGCCCACGACCCCGAGCTGCTGCTCCTGGACGAGCCGCTGAACGGCCTCGACCCCACCCAGCGCAGCCACGTGATCGAGCTGCTCACGCGGCTCGGGCACGAGGGCCGCACGGTGATCGTCTCGTCGCACGTGCTGCACGAGGTCGAGCGGATGGCGCCGCGGGTGCTCGTGCTCGTGAACGGCCACCTGGTCGCCGAGGGCGCGACGGCGGCCATCCGGCGGCTGATCAGCGAGCGGCCGCGGCGAGTGCTCGTGCGCCCCGACGGCAACGGCCGCGCGCTCGCACGCGAGCTGCTCGGCCTGGCCGACGTCGACGCCGTGCGGCTCTCCGACGGCACCATCGAGATCGAGACGAGCGACCCGCTCGCGCTCAGCCGCGAGCTGCCGCAGGCCGCGCAGCGCACCGAGACGCTCCTGCGCAACATCCGGCCGGTCGGCGACGACCTCGAGAGCGTGTACGCCTACCTGCACGAGCGGGCGCGGGGGCAGGCACGGTGATCGACCCCGTCTTCGTCCTCACCCTGCGCTCACTGCTCCTGCAGAAGCGGACGATCGTGCTCGGCCTGGTCGCGGCCGCACCCGCGCTGATGGCGCTGATCTACGCCCTCGCCCGCGGCCCCGGGAGCCACGACCACTCGTTCTACTCCGACCTCGTCCAGCAGCTCTTCGTGCCCACGGTGGCATCGCTCGTCTCGCTCGTCTTCGGCGTGAGCGCCTTCGGCGACGAGCGCGAGGACGGCACGATCCTGTACCTGGTCGCGACGCCCCAGGGCAGGCTGCGGCTCGTCGTCGCCAAGATCGCCGCCGCGTGGGCGGCCGCGCTCATCCTGCTCGTGCCGAGCCTGGTCGCGAGCGGCCTGCTCAGCCTGCGCCACGGCCTCACCGCCGGGCTGATCGGCTGGCCGCTGCTCGGCGTCGTGCTCGCGAGCCTGGCCTACTGCGCAGCGTCGGTGCTGCTCTCGCTCTACACCCGCCGGCCGATCGTGATCGGCGTCATCTACATCCTGCTCTGGGAGGGGTCGATCGCGACGTTCGCCGCGTCAGCGGCCAAGCTCTCGATCTCGGCTTACGGGCGTGCCTTCGTCGGCCATGTGCTGCCGCAGGCGTCGCGGCCGGTCGCAGGCACCGCCGTCGCGGCGCTCGTCCTCGTTGCCGTCGCCGCAGTCGCGGCATGGACGTCCGCCCGCGCGCTCGGCCGCGTCGAGCTGCCGTAGTCCTCAGCTTCGGCGCAGGGAACGCCGATAAGAGGAGTGCACGCGATGATCGACAAGGTCATGTGGTGCACGATCGAAAGGGAGCCGTGAGTCTCAGCCCCATTCACGCCGGATACGCGGCCATCGCCGCGTATCACCAACCCCGGCCTGCCGCCGAAGGCACGCGTGCCGAGGAGCAGGCCGAGAGCCGGGCCAAGGAAGCCTCGGAGGAGGACTCCAAGGTGCCCGGGTCGTCGGCGTCGTCCGGCGGCCACGTCGACACCTACGCCTGAGAACCGGGGACTGTCCCCGATCGTGGTCGGGGACAGTCCCATGCCTGTTCCTGCTCCGGGGATCACGTAGTTTCCCCCAGCGTTCGCCGGGCAAAGCCTGATGCGAATCACATGAACCGCCCGCATGATGTCTGGTGATGCAGGACTCGCTGTCCCAGCTGCGCAGCGCCATGGGGGCGTTCGGCGACCACATGGGCGACACGCACCTGTGGCCGCTTGCGATCGCGCTCTTCCTGCATCTGCTGAGCCTGCTCGTGCGCGCGGGCGTGTGGCGGGCGATCCTCGCCGCCGCCTTCCCGGATCGGCGCGTGGCTCTGCGGTCGGCGGTGTGGTCGTACATGGCCGGGGTGGGCGCAAACGCGATCGCCCCGTTCCGCGGCGGCGACGTCGTGCGCATCTTCACCATCCGCCGCGAGCTCGGCAACGCGTCGGTGACGACGATCGTCTCGACCCTGATCGCCGAGACGGCGTTCGGCGCCGTCGTGGTCGCGGTGATGGTGGGCGCGACCGTGGGCCTCGGCTGGCTGCCCCCGATCGTGCACCTGCCCGACGCGAAGGCCTTCGAGTTCTCGTTCTACGCCCGCCACGCCGGCCTCGTCGCGATCGCGCTCGGAGCCGTCGCGCTGATCATCGGGCTCGGGGCCGAGTGGGCGATGCACCACCTGCGCGGATTCTGGCTGCGGCTCGTCCAGGGCCTCGCGATCCTGCGCTCGCCCGCCCACTTCGCCCGCGTCGTCGCCGCGCCGCAGCTGCTCGACTGGGCGCTGCGGGTCGGCGTCGCATACGAGATGCTGGCCGCGTTCGGCATCCCCGCGACGCTGCGCTACGCGGTCCTGGCGGTGGTGATCGACTCGATCTCGACCGCCCTCCCGTTCACGCCCGGCGGCGTGGGCGCGCAGCAGGGGCTGCTCGTGTTCGCCCTCGGCGGCGTGGCCACCTCGAGTCAGGTGCTCGCCTTCTCGATCGGCGTCCAGGCGGCCACCGTGGCGTTCAACATCGTGCTCGGGCTGATCGCGATCTTCGTGCTCTTCGGGCACGTCCGGATGGGCACGGTCCGGCGCGAGGCGCGCACGCTGCCCGAGGCCGGCGCCTGACCGACGCGCACTATGGTGAGAGGGTGAGATGGCGCGTCACCGCACTCGCGCTCGCCGTTTCGGCGTGCGTGCCGGGCCTCGCCTGCGGCGGCGGCTCGGCTTCGCCCGCCTCGGCGGGAGGAGGCACCGGCGCGACGGCCCTGGCCGGACGGCTGGTGCACGCGAACGCGATGCTGCGGCACGGGCTCGCGGCGTGGACGGCGGCCGATCCGGCGCTGCGCACGGCCCCGCCGCGGGCGGTGCTCGCCGCCGCGGCGAGCGAGCGCGCGATCGTGCACAAGCTGGCCGGCACGCCGGCGATCGCCGGCGCGACGCTCTCCGCGCTGCCCGCCCCGCTGGCCGCCACCGTGCGCACCGAGCTCGCCGCCGCCCACGCGTTGCGGCGGCTGGACGGGCCGCCGCCGAAGAACCCGGCGGCGCTGCACCTGGCACCGCCGCGGCCGGCAGGCCGCCTGCTGGCCGACTACCGCCTCGCGCAGGCACGGTTCGGCGTGCGCTGGCAGGTGCTCGCCGCCGTCAACATGGTCGAGACGGCGTTCGGTCGTGTCGTCGTCCGCTCGAGCGCCGGCGCCCAGGGGCCGATGCAGTTCATGCCCGCCACCTGGGACGCGTACGGCCTGGGCGGGAACGTGCAGGTGCCCCACGACGCCGTGCTCGGCGCCGCCAACTACCTGCACCGCTCCGGCGCGCCCGCCGACGAGCGGGCCGCGCTGCACGCCTACAACCCGTCGAACCTGTACGTCGACGCGGTGCTCGACTACGCGCGGGTGATGGCCCACGACCGGCTCGGCTACCTCACGCTCTACGCGTGGGAGGCGAGCCTGCCCGCCGTCCTCCGCTAGATCGTCTCGCTCCGCGATTCGAGCACCGCCTTGAGCCGGTCGAGGTCGCCCTGGTTGGCACGCCGCATGGCGCGCGCCATCATCGGCGTCCCGATCCGCGAGAACCCCGCCGGCTCGCCCCGGTTGCGCAGCACCATCAGCGTCGCGCCGCCCGGCGCGTCGACCCAGGCGTAGGTCGTCTCCATCGGGAACGGCCCGTTGGCGGTGCGCATCACGAGCCGCTCGCCGGGCACGTGCACGGCCACCTCGTACGTGTAGGCGAGCCGCCGGCCCATGAACTCGGCGGCGAACGCCACCCGTGACCCGACCGCGAGCGGCGGCTCGGTCTCCCACTCGACGCGCTTGATGTTGCGGTACCACGCGGTGGCGTTGTCGGGATCGGCCGCGAAGGCCGACACCTCGGCGCGCGGGCACAGGATCTCGATCTGCGTCTCGACGTCGACCGTCATCTTCGAGACGATACCGGCGCGCGACTAGGTGACGGCGCCCGGCCGCTTCCAGAGCAGGTACGGCGGCCGCGCGGCATCCTCGGGGCTGATCGCGAGCGGCAGCGACACGCGTCCCGCGGCGCCGGCCGCCAGGTACATCGCGTAGATGATCTCGAGCACGGCCCGGCCGTCGGCCCCGCTCTCCATCGGCTGGGAGCCCGACAGCACGCAGTCGACGAAGTGGCGCATCTCCTGCGGGAAGCCGTAGTTCCAGATCTCCTCGAACATCGTGAACGTCCAGCCGCTCGTCTGGGGCGCCTTCTCGACCGCGTACCCGTACCCGTGCTCGCTGTAGGTCATAAGCGAGGAGCCGCGCAGGATGTCGACGTAGGTGACGCCCTCGGAGCCGGTCAGCTCGGCGCGGTCGTCCATGCCGCCGGGCTTGGCCCAGCTCGTCTCGATCACGCCGAGGCGGTTCCCGGCGAAGCGCACGACGCCGACCGCGTGGTCCTCGGCGGCCGTGCGCCCGCCGTGGACGAATGTCCCCAGCTCGGCCGTCGCCGACTCCGCGGGCGCCTTGCCGTACACCCAGCGGGCGAACTCGATCCCGTGGCAGCCCATGTCCATCAGCACGCCGCCGCCGGCCCGCTCGGGATCCCAGAACCAGTCGGAGTGCGGCCCGAAGTGCTGCTCGCCCTGGCGCACGAGGTGCACGGCGCCGAGCGCGCCCTCGTCGGCGAGCTCCTTGGCGCGGACGTACTTGGGCGCGAAGCAGAGCTCCTCGGCGTACATGAGCAGCGTGCCCGCCCGCTCGCACGCGGCGATCATCTCGTCGGCCTCGGCGAGCGTGCGCGCAAGCGGCTTCTCGCAGATCACGTGCTTGCCGGCGGAGGCGGCCGCAACCGTGATGTCGCGGTGCAGGTCGTTGGGCGCGCCGATGCAGATCACGTCGACGTCGTCCTGCTCGATCAGCGCGCGGTAGTCGGTGTGATGGCGCGGGATGCCGCGCTCGTGCGCGAATCGCTCGGCCTTGCCGGGTGTGGGCGACGCCACGCCGCGCACGCTGGCGGCGGGAACGTGCTTGAACCCCTCGGCGTGGGCCTCGGCGATGAACCCGGAGCCGACGAGGCCGATGCCGACGTCGCGCATCGGCCCACCCTACCGCAGGCGCCCGGGCCTCAGTGGTAGGTGAGCATGGTGGCCTCGGGGGCAGTCGGCTCGCGCCCGAATCCCGTGATGGGACTCGCCCCGTTGCGCCAGAAGTCGGCGTGGCTGTTGCTGTCGAACGCCATCGCGTTCGTCGTGCCGAGCTGGGAGAGCACGCGGGCGAAGTCCGGCATCGTCAGGCCGCCACCGCTGGAGCCGGCCACGACGACGAGATACCCGCGCGTGGATGTCTCGCCCACGGCCGCGCGGACGCAGCCCCAGCCGGTGCCCTGGCAGGTCCACGGCCACGAGTCGCGCCAGCCCGGGTAGCGCGTGCGGGCGACGCCTCCGGCGACCATCTGGTACTTCCCGTCCATGACGCTCGCAGCCGCGCCCCAGCCGGCGTCGTCGAGCGACACGAGCACGGTGTGGTGCGTCGCCGCGGCGGCGAGGCCGGTCGCGGCCGTCGTCGCCCTGTGGGCCACGAGCACGATCCCGTTGCTCGGCACGGTGACGGTGGCGCCCGACACGATGCCACCCGAGACCGGCATCGCCGCGCTCACCGGCGTGCCACCGGTCTGGCCGACCCGGTAGGCGTTCACCCACTCCTTCACGCCCGCGCTGCCCTTCGCCTTGTCGGCGACATCCTGGTAGGGCACCGCCATCTGGAGCATGTTGCGAAACTCGGCGCCGACGGTCGTCGCCGTCCCCGACACCGAGACGGTCCCGGCCAGCGTGAGCGCGACGGACGACGTCGGGATCGCGAACCGCCCCCCCGACCGGCTGAGCACGGAAACCTGGTCGCGGTACATCGTCCGGCCCGGAATCGAGAGCGCGTTCCACACCGCCACGGTCGCGCTCGCGCCCGGCAGCGAGATCCGCACGGGCACCGCCCGCGCGCTGCCCATGATCATCCGGCCGCCGGGCGTATAGCCGACCTCGGGGCCGGCGCCGTTGGCGTAGATCTGGCGGTTGTGCACGAGCAGGCCGTGCAGCGTGTCGCCGTGGTTGTTCGCACAGCCGGCGCAGAACGTGTCGCCGTTGATGCCGGCAAGCGCTCCGATCGAGTGCCCGAAGCTCGAGACCGTGGCCTCGGCGAAGGAGTGCTGGAGGGGTCCGTACCCGCCCGGTGCGACCGGCGCGGCGGCGAGCAGGACGTGGCTCTGCCCGAGCGGCCACGACACCCGCGTGAGCGTTCGCGAGCCGCTGTAGCCGGCCACTCCGATCACCTTTCTGGTGACGGTGACGCCGGATGCGAGCGTGGCGACCGGCGCCCACGCCGTCTGCGACGTGATGGTGCCGGACACGGCCGCGCCACCCGCCGACGGCGCGGCGAGCGCCAGTGCGGACAGGCCGACGAGCAGGGGCAGGCGCAGGCGGGGCATGCAGTAGCATCGGCGCCGTCCCCCTCCTTGCGGACATCACGGCAGGGGATGACCCGCACACCCGGACGGGGCAGTTCCCGAGAGGAGGGCGATGGCGACGCAGACGGACGCGGGCCGGATCGAGGTCGAGCGCGGCCACCACATCGCCTACCGCGTCTTCGGTACGGGCAGCCGCACGCTGCTCGCGCTGCATGGCGGCCCGGGGGCGAGCAGCCGCTACCTCGATCGTCTGGCGGAGGTGATCGGCGACGACCGCCGGCTCGTCCTCTACGACCAGCTCGGCGGCGGCGACTCCGACCGCCCCGACGATCCGTCGCTCTGGCAGATCCCGCGCTTCATCGCCGAGGTCGAGACCGTCCGTACCGCGCTCGACCTCGGCCGGGTGACGCTCTACGGCCAATCGTGGGGCGGCATGCTCGCGCTCGCCTACACGCTCGACCATCCCGAGTGGGTGGACGCGCTCGTGCTCTCGAACACCTACGCGAACGGCAAGGACTACCTGCTCGACATCGCCGAGCACCGGATGGCGCTGGGCAAGGACATGCACGCGCTGATGCTGCGGCACGAGCACGCCGGCGACCTCGACGCACCCGAGTACCTCGACGCGGTGCTCGAGCTCAACTCCCGCCACCTGCGCCGGTCAAGCCCCTACGACCCGGAGCGCTCGCGGCGCGAGTTCGCCGAGATCGAGGCCCGCTACCTGACCGACATCGGCCCGGCCTACGCCCTGTGGGGTCCGCACGAGTTCAAGGGCACCGGGCCGCAGGCGTTCTTCGACATCTCGGATCGCCTCGGCGAGATCTCCGTCCCGGTGCTGATCCTGTGCGGCTGGTACGACGAGCTCTCGCCGCAGCGCTGCAGCCGCCCGCTCGCCGACGGCATCCCCGACAACGAGTTCGTCATCTTCGGCAACGCGAGCCACATCACGATCCTGGAGAAGGAGGCAGACCTCTACCTGGCCTGCATCCGCGACTTCCTGCAGCGGCGCGTGGGCGGCGGCGACGGCTAGCGGGCCTGTTGTACGTCGGCGGTCGCCGGGAGTGTGCCGTCGGCGGGCCGCAGCCACAGGCTCGCGTGCCGCGGCTGGAGTGTCAGCCGCACGACGCCGAGCACGTCCGCTGCAAGCGCGTCGAGCTCGATCTGATCGCGGAGCCGGCCGGCGAACGCGTCGAGCGTCCGGGTCGCGTCGTACTTCTCGCGGTAGAAGCGTTGGTCGACCGCGCGCTGGATGCGCGCACGCAGCGGCTGGAAGGCCGCGGCAACGACGAGCGTCGAGACGGTCACGGCCAGCGCGCCCGACTGGCCCGTGACGGCTTGCAGCGCGCGGTCGATCAGCGAGATGCCGCCGAGGTACGTGACCGCGAGCGTCGCGGCCAGCACCGCGTACACGAGCGTTTTGCGGATGATCACGTCGATCTCGTACAGCCGGTAGCGGAGGATGCCGACGCCGATCGAGACGGGCAGAGCGGCGAGGCCGATCGGGAGGGCGACGTCGATCGCCCCCTGCACGAGGGTGTTCGAGCTCGACCGCGGCCCGAAGAGCATGAAGCCGAGGGACGTGAGCGCGATCGCGGCGCCGCCGATCAGCCACTTCACCTGCTGGCGCATCTCCCCCGTCGCCCGGCGCCAGCGCACCGCCTGGACGCCGATCCAGCTGAGCGCGCACACCCCGACGACCGCGAGGCACACCGACTGGACGGCGCCGAACCACGCGGGCGGTGAGTTGATGACCGTGAGGTCGCCGTCGGGGACGAGGTGGATGTTCGAGTCGATGACGGCCGTTGCGACGATCTCCCAAACGCTCAGCATGAACGCCGCGGCGGCGACGACGTAGACCGCGAGCATCCACCGCAGGCGCCGCGTGGTCACGCGGCCCTCGGGGAACAGCAGGATCGCGACCGGCGGAAGGATGATCAGCGCCGGCACCCACAGCGGCTCCAGGAACAGCGACACCGGGCCGCCGGGCCAGGGGCGGCCGTGCTGGTAGATGAGCTGGCTGTAGGCGCCCCCGTCGGTGCTCAGCAGAAAGAGACCGATGATCGCCATCAGCACCCAGCCCACCGGGTTCTCCGGCCGGCGCCAGGCCACGAGCGCCCCGACGGCCACGAACGGCAGGATGATCGCCGTCAGCGGTATCGCAACCGTCCACGACGAGTGCGTGAGGTCGTTCAGGACGAACTGCGCCGCGGCGAGGAGCACGATCGCGCCCAGGCCGATCGCCGCCGCCGGACGGCGCATCGCCATGGGGATGATCACGCTTTCTCCTCCAGGGAGCCCACGCGCCCATTCTGCCGCACCGGCCGTCCCGAGAACGTTACGGCCGCATCAACCGCCTACGCCGGCCACCACTCCTGGTCCATCGCGACCTCGCTCGGGTCGTCGCCTGCGCCGAACGCGACGTACTCGATTCCGTCCGGCCCGGCCTCGACGGCGCGCATCGTGTCCTTGTCGAACCGCACCGCGTCCCACTGGGCGACGTCGACGATGTCGTCCCCGACCTTGATCCGGCCCGAGCCCGCGACGATCACGTAGACCTCCTCCTGGCTCTCGTGCTTGTGGCCGAACGGGATCCGGAACCCGGGCGCGAGCCGGAAGAGGCTCAGGCCGAGCGTCTCGCCGCCGATCGGGCTGCGCGCGAAGCGCGCCTCCAGCTCGGACGGCATCCCGAATTTCGGCGCCGAGTTCTCGACCTGCCTCAGGTTCGTCTTCGTGTAGCCGCTCATGCGCTGACCCTCCCTGGATGGTCGCGGAGTCCTACCCCGGTGACGATTCTGCCAAACCGGATCGGCCCCCGAGCACGTAGTCCCGCCGAGATGAACGAGCGCATGTTCCATCCCGTCCGCCTGGGAGAGATCGCCGACTTCCCGCCCGAGCCGCGCGGCTCGCGGCCGTGGGTGACGGCATTCGTCGCCGATCCCGCGTCCGCGACCGCCGAGCTCGCCTACGTCCACAACACCGGCGGGACGAGCGCGGACTGGCTCGACCCGCACGCGATGTTCGTGATCTGGTCGAACACGCCGCTCGACCGGTTCCGGTGGGAGATCCGCGGCGGCCGCGAGGTGTGGCTCACGCACCGCTTCAGCCTCGCGATCGACGGGCGCCGGGCCGGGGCACGCGCGTTCCGCCCGGCGGTCACCTCCGCGTAGGACGGCTGTGCTATACACGGCGCGATGCCCGAGGACGCCCTGCCCGCGGTCACGCCGGAGCTGCGTGCGCTGCGCGAGCGCTACGCCGCCTTCATGGACGAGCATGTGTATCCGCACGAAGCGGCCCTGGCCGCGGGAGACGACGGCTCCGACGCGCTCATCGCGTCGCTGCGGGAGCAGGCGCGCGCCGCCGGGCTGTGGGCGCCTCACATCGGCCCGGAGGCCGGCGGCACCGGCCGTGGCTTCCTCGCCTACGCCTTCCTGAACGAACAGATCGGGCGCAGCTACTGGGCCCAGCTCGTCTTCGGCTGCCAGGCGCCGGACGCCGGCAACAGCGAGATCCTGGCGCTGCACGGCACGCCGCAGCAGCGGGAGCGGTGGCTGCGGCCGCTCGTCGCCGGCGAGGTGCGCTCCTTCTTCGGGATGACCGAGCCCGAGGTCTCGGGCGCCGACCCGACGACGCTCGCGGGCCGGGCGCGCAGCGACGGTGATGATTGGGTGATCGACGCGCACAAGTGGTTCTCGACCGGAGCCGACGGATCCGGCTTCGGCATCGTCATGGCGGTCACCGATCCCGGCGAGGTGCCGCACCGGCGGGCATCGCTCTTCCTCGTGCCCACCGCCGCACCGGGCGTCGAGGTCGTGCGCCGGATCGAGGTGTTCGGCCACGCCGGCCGCGGATGGGACACGCACTGCGAGGTGCGCCTCACCGGCGTACGCGTGCCTGCCGAGGCGATGCTCGGCGAGCGCGGCGCCGGGTTTCGGATCGCGCAGGAGCGGCTCGGGCCGGGTCGCATCCACCACGTCATGCGCTGGCTCGGCCAGATGCAGCGCGCGTTCGACCTCATGTGCTCGTACAGCCTCACCCGCTCGGCGTTCGGCGGCGCGCTCGCCGACAAGCAGACGATCCAGACCTGGATCGCCGACTCCGCCGCCGAGATCACCGCCTGCCGGCTGATGACGCTCGCAGCAGCGGGCAAGATCGACCGTGGCGAGCAGGCCCGCGTCGAGGTGTCGGCGCTCAAGTTCTTCGCCGCCCGGGTGCTGCACGACGTCGTCGACCGGGCCGTCCAGACCCACGGCGCGCTCGGCGTCTCCGGCGACTCGCCGCTCGCGGCGATGTACCTCGGCGCCCGCTTCGCGCGCATCTATGACGGCCCCGACGAGGTGCACCGCATGGTCGTCGCGCGGCGGATCCTCGACCGCTACCGCGCAGGCGATGCCTGGAGCTTCGAGTAGCGATCCGGTGCTCGACGCCGTGGCCGTCACGGCGTTCTGCGACGCGCACGGCATCGGTGCCGGCCCTCTGCGTGCGGAGCGCCTCGGCGACGGCCACTCGAACCTGACCTACGTCTGCGAGCGCGGCGGAGACCGGTTCGTGCTGCGGCGGCCGCCCCCGCCGCCGCTGCCGCCGTCGGCGCACGACGTGGTGCGCGAGAGCGCGGTCCTGGCCGGCCTGCACCGGGCGGGGGCGCGCGTGCCGCGCGTGCTCGCCGTGTGTGCCGACCCGGCGGTGATCGGCGTGCCGTTCTTCCTGATGACGCTCGCCGCCGGAGTCGCGATCGACACGGAGCTGCCCACCGCGATCGATGACCCGCAGGCGCGCGCGCTGCTCGGACGCGACGTCATCGAGGCGCTCGCCGAGGTGCACGCGATCGATCCGCACGCCGCGGGCCTCGAGGCGATCGGCCGGCCGGACGGCTACCTGCGCCGGCAGGTGCGCCGCTTCACCGGCCTGTGGGAGGTCAACCGCACACGCGACCTGCCGCTCGTCGCCGAGGTGGGCGCGTTTCTGGCGGACACGGTGCCGGAGTCCGGCCCGGCGACCGTCGTCCACGGGGACTACCGCGTGGGCAACCTGCTCGCGGGGCGCGACGCGCCCGCCCGCGTCACCGCCATCCTCGACTGGGAGCTCGCCACCCTCGGCGACCCGCTCGCCGACCTCGGCTACCTGGTCTCGACCTACGTCGACCGCGACGTGCCGCCCGGCGAGGGCATCGTCGCCCTCTCGCCGGTCACCCGCGCGGACGGGTTCCCGACGCGGGCCGACCTCGCCGCGCTCTACGCGCAGCGCACGGGCCGGTCGGTGCAGCGGCTCGACTGGTACGAGGCGCTCGCCCACTGGAAGGCGGCGATCTTCTGCGAGAACATGTACAAGCGCTACCTGGCGGGCGAGCGCACCGACGCCTTCGCTGCCGCGATGGAGACGGGCGTGCCGGCGAAGCTCGAGGCCGCCGCGGCCGCGGCGGCGCGGTACGATCGCTCGGCCGGTTCATGCAGCCCCTCGCATCCCACTCGCCCCTGAGCCCGCTCAGCCTGCTCCTGCACGCGGGCAACGTGTGGGGCGGTCGGCCGGCGGTGCGGTGGGACGGCTGGCGCATCACCTATGCCGAGCTCACCGACCGGTGCGCGCGGGCCGCCGGCTGGCTCTGCGGACGGGGCGTGGCTCCGGGCGACCGCGTGGCGGTCTTCCTGCCCAACGTCCCCGAGATGCTCGAGCTGCACTTCGCGGTGCCCGCGGCGCGCGCGGTGCTCGTGCCGATCAACGTCCGCATCAGCGCGCCGGAGCTCGCCTACATCCTCGAGCACTGCGGCGCCCGCGTGCTCGTCGCGCACCCGAGCCTCGCGGCCACCGTCGCCGAGGCCGTGGTCGCGCTGGCCGAGCCTCCGCTCGTGGTCATGACCCGCGCGAGCGCCGAGGAGCGCTCCGACTACGACGAGCGGC
This sequence comes from uncultured Actinomycetes bacterium, assembly GCA_963825325.1. GTDB lineage: Bacteria > Actinomycetota > Thermoleophilia > Gaiellales > JAICJC01 > JAICJC01. Next base: position 671,223 of record CAWGSU010000004.1, on the reverse strand, counting down.
TGGCGGGCGCCGAGCCGGTCGCGATCACGCCGCCGGCCGACGAGGCCGCGCTGCTCTCGATCAACTACACGAGCGGCACCACCGGCCGGCCCAAGGGGGTCATGTACACCCACCGCGGCGCCTATCTGCATACGCTCGGCGTGATCGCAGAGTCCGGGCTCGACACGCGCAGCGCCTACCTGTGGACGCTGCCGATGTTCCACTGCAACGGCTGGGCGTACACCTGGGCCGTGACCGCGATGGGCGGCGAGCACCGCTGCCTCGCGCGCTTCGACCCGGCGGCGGTGTGGGGGATGCTGACCGCCGGCGAGGTCAGCCATCTCTGCGGCGCGCCGACGGTGCTCACCATGCTCGCCGGTGACCCGGGGGCCGCCCCGGTCGGACGCGAGGTGCGCGTCTTCGTCGGCGGCGCGCCGCCCTCGCCGGCCCTGCTTCGCACGGTGGAGGAGCTCGGCATGCGGGTCACGCATCTGTACGGCCTCACCGAGACGTACGGGCCGATCGCCGTGTGCGCGTGGCAGCCGGCGTGGGACGCGCTGGATGCCGACGGCCGCATGACCCTGCGATCGCGCCAGGGCGTCGGCACGGTCGTGAGCGAGCCGTTGCGTGTCGTCGACCCGGGCATGGCCGACGTCCCCGCCGACGGTCACACGATGGGCGAGATCGTCATGCACGGCAACAACGTCGCCGTGGGCTACTACCGCGACGAGGCGGCGACCGCCGCGGCGTTCGCCGGCGGGTGGTTCCGCTCCGGCGACCTCGGCGTCATGCATTCCGACGGCTACGTCGAGATCCGCGACCGGCTGAAGGACATCATCATCTCCGGCGGCGAGAACATCTCGAGCATCGAGGTCGAGCATGCGCTCGCGGCCCATCCCGCGGTGGTCGAGGTGGCCGTGGTCGGCGTGGCCGACGAGCTCTGGGGCGAGGTGCCGAAGGCCTACATCGTCCTGCGGGAGGGTGCCGACGTGTCGATCGACGACCTGCGCGAGGTGGCCGGCGCGCGGCTCGCCCGCCACAAGGTGCCGAAGGTGTTCGAGGTCGTCCCGACGCTTCCGAAGACGGCGACCGGCAAGGTGCAGAAGCACGTCCTGCGCGACCAGGCGCGGGTGGCCGCGGGGGGCGGCGCATGAGCGTTCGCGACCTGTTCGACCTCACGGGCCGGGCCGCCATCGTGACGGGCGGCGCGACCGGCCTGGGCAGGCAGATGGCGGGCGCCCTTGCCGGCCTCGGCGCGAACGTGACGGTGTGCGGGCGAAACGGCGAGCGCTCCGCCGAGGCGGCGGCGGAGCTCACCCGCGTGCACGGAATCGCCTGCCACGGGACGGCGTGCAACGTCTCGAGCCCCGACGACGTCGCCCGGCTCGTGGACGAGACGCAGGCGGCGTTCGGGCGCATCGACATCCTCGTGAACAACGCCGGCACGGCCTGGGGCGCGGCGCCGGAGTCGACGCCGCTGCACGGATGGCAGAAGGTGATCGACACGAACGTCACCGGGCTCTTCCTGTGCACACAGGCCGTCGGGCGGGTGATGATCGCCCAGGGCGGCGGCAAGATCGTGAACATCGCATCCATCACCGGCCTACGAGGAACACGCCCCGAGGTGCTCGACGCGATCGCCTACAGCTCCTCCAAGGGCGCGGTGATCGCGTTCACGCGCGACCTGGCGTGGAAGTGGGCCCGGCACGGCATCACCGTGAACGCGATCGCGCCGGGCTGGTTTGCCACCGGCCTCTCGCAGCCGGTGCTCGACCGCGCCGGGGACGCGCTCCTCGACACGATCCCGCTGCGGCGGCTGGGGAGCGACACCGACCTCGCGGGCGCCGTCGCGTTCCTGGCATCGCCTGCGTCTGACTACGTCACCGGCCACACGCTCGTGGTCGACGGCGGTGCCTCGGCCTGAGGGGTCTGTCCCCGCTTCCCGCCTACCCGCACAGCAACGCGCGCACGCGCCGGCTCTCGACCTGTTCGCGCAGCTGCGGCGGCGGGTGCACCACGCCATCGGCGGCAAACCGCTCGACCGAGAGGGCTGCGGCGAGCGGCGCCGGAACGCCGACGATCGCCTCGGCGAGCATGCGCCCGCACACGAAGCCCTGCACGTTTCCGACCCCGCTGTAGCCACCCGCAACGTGCAGCCCCGGCCGGCCCGGGATCTCACCGACGACGGGCAGCAGGTCAGCCGAGAAGCCCATGATGCCCGCCCAGCGGTGGGTGACCGGGACGCCGGCGAGGCCCATCCGCTCGGCGATGAACCGCTCCAGCGCCCGCTGCACGGGTGCGGTCGGGCGGCCGTCGTCGGTGTACTCGGCCTCGAGGTCGGCGTAGCGGCAGCCGCCGATCGCCAGGCGCCCATCACGGGTCGGACGGGCGTAGACGAAGCCGTGGTCCGAGTGCGTGGGCAGGCGCAGCACCGGATCGGCGAGCGGCGCGGTCGCGAGCATCTGCCCGCGCACGGGATAGACGATGCCCGCGAGCTCGGGCACGAGCCGGGGGATGAGCCCGTCGCAGGCGACAACGACCGCGCGGCCCGACGCGATGCCCGCGCGGCTGCGCACACCCAGGCGGTCGGCGCCGGCCTCGATCGCGAGGGCGGGGGAGCGCTCGTGGATGCGTGCCCCGGCCGAGACTGCGGCGCCCGCGAGCGCCGCCACCCAGCGGGCGGGCTGCAGCTCGCAGTCGCCGGGGAACACCGCCGCACGCGGGTAGTGCGGCCGCATCGGCGCGGGGACGAGCTCGGGCGCCTCCCGGCAGTCAACTTCCGCAGCCGCGAGCTCGGCCACCGCGGACTGCAGGTGCGGAGCCTCCTCCGCGGAGGCGAGCCACAGGCTGCCGGTGCGGCGCACGGCGTCGGCGTCGCCCCGCTCGGCGGCGAGCGCCAGCATCTCGTCGATCGCCAGGGTCGTCGCCCGCTGCAGCGCGAGCGCAGCCGGCCGGCCGATCGCCGCCGCGGCATCCCCCAGCGAGAGGCCGGTCCCGGCCGAGGCAAAGCCGCCGTTTCGGCCGCTCGCACCTGCGCCGCAGCGGCCGGCGTCCAGGACGACGACCGCAGCCCCGCGCCGGGCCAGCGCAAGCGCACAGGCGAGGCCTGTCACGCCCGCGCCGATCACGACGACGTCAGCGCCCACGTCACACGCGAGCTGCGGGTACCGCGACCCACGGTGCTGCACGTGCCAGAGCGAGCGGGGCGTGGGCACGGCGTTTAGAGATCGAGCAGCTTGCGCTTGGCGGCGGTGAACTCCTCGTCGGTGAGGACGCCGCTTCGGTGCAGCTCACCCAGCCGGGCCACCTGACCGGCCAGGTCGATGCCTCCGCCCGGCCCGGGCCCGCCACCCCCCGGTTCCGCGGCGGGACGGCGCAGCACGTCGCCGAGCGCAACCTTGAGCTCCCTCGGACGCGCGCGGTCGATGCGGACGACGACATCGCCGTCTGTCGCGACGACCGTGACGTATGCGTGGCTGAACTCCTCGTCCTTCGGGATCGCGAGCGCGAGGGGGCCGGCGATCAGGATGCGGGCGGCGGTGACACGCTGGCGCGTCTCCTCGTGGCCCTCCACCCGGATCTCGCGCACGTCCTCCCACGCGAGCGCGCAGGTCTGCCACCACGGCGTCGCGGCAGGGACGAGGTGCACGCCATGGTCGTCAAACATCACCACCAGTGGCCCTGCGGCGACTTCACGGAAGCCGCCGAGGTACTGCCCGGCGACGCGGGCCGGCGTGCCGGCAAGCGCCACCAGCCCATCGGCCGAGAACAGCGCATCGACACCACCGAGCGGCGCGTGGGCGCGGTCGGCCACCGCGCGAGCGAAGGTGTCTGTGCCGGCGTCCGGCGAGCGGAACGCGACGAACCGCGCTCCGTCGATGAGCACGCGGATCGTGCCGTCGGCCGGACGCACGACGCCCTCGACGTCTCCAAGCGGGATGACGCGGCTCGCCCCGCTCTGCTCCGTCAGCGAGACGAGGTCCGAGATCGTGAGCGCCCAGACGGCGGTGTAGCCGTCGCCCGACCAGCCTGCGAGCACCTGCTGGGCGCGGCTGTTCAGAGCCGCCGTCGGGGCAAGCCGCTCGAGCTCCTTCCACAGGTACCGGGTTACGCGCCGGCCGCACAGCTCGGCCAGGCTCTGCCCGAGCGGGGTCTTCCGCACGTCGGAGGATCGGCTCGGCACGCCGACCATCATACGAGCGTGCTTCTCAGCCGGCGAAGCGGGCGGCGGCCACGCCGCAGACGCCCGGTGAGGTGACGAGCAGCGACCCGGCGAGCGGCTCCTCCGCGCGCTCCCGCGCGTCCATCCCCTCCCACGCGGTGGTGAGGTAGAGGCGGTCGAGCGCGGCGCCGCCGAACGCGGTGCAGGTCGGGCGCGAGACGGGCGTCTCGATCTGCAGCAGGAGATCGCCGGCCGGGCTGTAGCGGCGCACCGAGGCGCCCTCCCACATCGCCACCCAGACGGCATCGTCGGCGTCGGTGATGAGCCCGTCGGGGATGCCGTCGCCCTCGCCGAAGACGACGAGGTCGCGGCGATCGCCGATGCGGCCGGTGGCGACGATCGTAGGGATACGTGCGCAGGCACGCCTCGCCCGAGTCGACGTAGTACATCGTCGCCCCGTCGGCCGACCAGGCCAGGCCGTTCGACTCGGTGACGCCGTCCAGAAGGCGGTCGACCGCGCCGTCGGGGCGCACCGAGTACAGCGCCCCCAGGCCGGTGCTGCCGTCCGTCGCGCAGGTGCCGATCAGGAAGCGGCCGGCCGGATCGCAGGCCCCGTCGTTGAAGCGGACGTTGGCCGCATGTTGGAACGCGATCTCGGGGCGATCGGGCGCTCCGTCGGGGCCGGTGAACGCGACGCCGTCGGCGCGGGCGACCACGAGCCCGCCGCCCTCACGCAGCGCGGCCGCACCCAGCGGCGCGCCCACTTCGGCCAGGGCATGATCGCCGTCCTGTGCCAGCCGGTGGACGATGCCACCGTAGGCATCGACCCAGATGAGCGCGCGGGTGCGCTCGTCCCACAGCGGGCGCTCGCCGAGCTCGGCGTCGTCGGCGTAGGCGGTCTCCCATGCGATCGGCGTCACAGCCGCACTCCCGTCTCGGCGTCGAAGAGGTGCAGATGCGCCGGGTCAATGTGCAGGCCCACCGGCGCCCCCATCGGCGGGTGCGAACGGCCCAGGTTGCGCAGCACGATCCGCTCGCCGCCGGCCACGGCCGCGTAGACGAACCCGTCCGAGCCGAGCTCCTCGACGAAGTCCACCGTCGCCGGCACCGTCCCCGCATCGCCGGCCGCGGCCAGCGTGATGCCCTCGGGCCGGATCCCAACGGTGACGCCGCCGTCGCTCCCTGCCGGCGCCACGCCGCCACGCGCGACCGGGAGGACGGCGCCCGACACCTCGACGCCCGCGGTCACGAGCCGTCCGGGCAGCAGGTTCATCGCCGGGGAGCCCATGAAGCCGGCCACGAAGACGTTGCACGGCCGGTCGTACAGGTCGAGCGGCCGGTCGACCTGCTGCAGCACGCCGTCGCGCAGCACGGCCACGCGGTCGCCCATCGTCATCGCCTCGACCTGGTCGTGGGTGACGTAGACCGTGGTCACGCCGAGCCGCTTCTGCAGCGATGCGATCTGCGTGCGCGTGGACACGCGCAGCTTCGCGTCGAGGTTCGAGAGCGGCTCGTCCATGCAGAACACCTGCGGCTCGCGCACGATCGCCCGGCCCATCGCCACCCGCTGGCGCTGGCCTCCCGAGAGCGCACGCGGGCGCCGGTCGAGGTACGGCTCGAGCTCGAGCAGCCGCGCCGCCTCCTGCACGCGCCGCCGGACCTCGGCCTTCGGCAGCCGCGCCACCCGCAGCGCGAAGCCGAGGTTCTGGGCGACTGTCATGTGCGGATAGAGCGCGTAGCTCTGGAACACCATCGCGATGTCGCGCCGCTTCGGCGGCAGGTCGGTCACGTCGCGCTCGTCGATAAAGACCTTGCCGCCGTCGACGGACTCGAGCCCGGCCAGCATCCGCAGGGCGGTCGACTTGCCCGAGCCGCTCGGCCCGACCAGCACGCACAGCTCGCCGTCTCCGATCTCGAGCGAGAGCCGGTCGACGGCGGGCGCGTGCCCGGCCGCGTACACCCGCGAGGCGTGCTCGAAGCGGACGGTGGCCATCAGCTCACTTTCCGATGCCCGCGGTGAGCCCGTTGACGAGGAAGCGCTGGAAGACCAGGAAGACGATGATCGCGGGGATCGCCGAGATGAGTGAGCCGGCCATCAGCACCGGGATGTCGGTGGTACGCCCGGCGGCCAGGGCGCCCAGGCCAACGGTGATCGTGCGCTCGGAAGGGTTCTGCAGGAAGAGCAGGCCGACCAGCAGGTCGTCCCAGATCTGGATGAACTGCAGCACGAAGATCGTGGCGAGCGCGGGCAGCGACATCGGCAGGGCGATGCGCACGAAGATCTGCGGGTACGAGAGGCCGTCGATCACACCCGCCTCGATCACGTCGTCGGGCAGACCACGGTAGTACGCGGTCATGAGGAACGTCGCAAACGGCGTGCCGAGCGCCGCGTACATGAGCACCGCCCCGGTGTAGGACGTGAGCAGGTGCGAGATGCCGAAGTTCCAGTTGGCGATGTCGACGTAGGCGGGGATGATGATCGACTGCACCGGGATCAGCAGGGCGGCGATGATCGCCAGGAACACGACCGTCGCGCCGGGATAGCGGAGCTTGGCGAACGCGAACCCGGCCATCGTCGAGCAGACGAGGATGATCGAGATCGACATGGCGCACACGAGCGCCGAGTTCTTGAGCTCCTGCGCCCACGGCAGGGTCGAGTCGAGCGCCCGCCAGCTCGCCAGCGAGTGCGCGCCGTTGCCGAGGAACGCCGTCTGGCTCTGGAGCGACGTGTCGATCATGAACCAGAACGGGTAGAGCATCACGACCGCGACCAGGATCATCAGGGCGACGATCACCCCGCTCTTGACCGGCCGGCGGACGCGCCGCGGGCGCGTCACCTGCGGCGGCATGGCGATCGACGGCTGCAGCTCCACCGTCACTCCTTCGTCCTCAGCAGCCGCACCTGGACGATGCCCACGGTGGCCATGATCACGAACAGGATCACGCCAAGCATCGCCCCGGTGCCGAACTGGCCGGTGGCAAAGGCGGTCTGGTAGACGAAGAACTCGAGCGTCGTCGTGCCGTAGCCGGGGCCGCCGCTCGTCATCACGAAGATCAGGCTGAAGAGGGCGGTGAATGCGCTGATCAGCGTCATCATCAGCGCGAACTGGATGAACCGCTTCAGCTGCGGCACGGTGATGCGGGTGAACGTCTGCCACGCCCCCGCCCCGTCCACGCGGGCGGCCTCGGCCAGGCTCGGGTCGAGGGTCGCCATGCCGGTCAGGAAGATGATCGTGTTCGTGCCGATCATCGACCACACGAAGGTGATCGCGACGGCGAGCAGGGCGGTGCGCTCGCCGGACAGGAAGTCACTCTTCAGGAAGCCGAGGCCGACGGCGCCGGTGATCGAGTTCAGCTGCCCCTGGGCGGCGAAGAAGCGCTCGGCCACCATGCCGATCACCACCCACGAGATCGCGGTCGGCAGGAAGTAGACCGACCGGAACGTGCGCCAGCCGAACACGCGCGAGTCGAGCAGGAACGCGATCCCAAGCGGGATCCCGAGCGCCACCGGGATCGAGAGCAGGAGCAGCGCGTTGTTCTGGAGCACACGCCAGAACGCCGGGTCGTGGAACTCGTGCGTGTACGTGGACGGCCCGATCCAGGTCGCCGTCAGCCCGTCCCACTGCGTCATCGAGTAATAGCCGGCCTGGATCATCGGCCAGCCGAGCAGCGCCGTGACGAGCAGGAACGCGGGTGCGCTCATCGCGACGCCGATGAAGCCGCGCCGGCGCTGGAGTGCGGTGCGCCGCGGCCGGGTCGGCGCCGGTGGCAGGTCGGGGATGCGGGATGCCTGGGGGACGGTGCTCACGGAGGGGTTCGCAGCGGCAGGGCCGGTCCCGCCGAAGCGGGAGCCGACCCTACCGCGTGCGGCGTCAGTTGTAGCTCGACCCCTTCTGCTCCGACGGGAGCTGGTTCCAGGCGTCGTCCATCTGCCCGAGCGCGCTCGACGGCGAGCTCTTGCCGGCGAGGACGCTCGGCAGCAGCTTGTTGCCGGCGTTCACAACGTCGCCCTGGGTGACGTTGTCGAGCATCGGGTAGCGGGCGAAGCCCTGGCTGGCCGCGAACTGGAGCATCTGCTCGTTCACGGGGTTGGTGGTGCTCGAGCCGTTCACGTCGGGGATCAGCCCGGCGTCGTTCACAGCCTTCACCCCGGCGGGCGAGGCGATGAACGCGAGGAAGCTCGCGGCGTCCGCCTTGTGCTGCGAGTAGCTCATGATCGAGAAGCCGTCACCGGGGAACTCGACCACGCCGTGGATCGGCGAGCTGGAGAACGGCGGCACGAACGCGGCCACGTTCGCGTGCATCGAGTCGGTGAACTTCTGCGTGTCCCAGGTGCCGTCGACGATCATCGCGGCCTTGCCCGACGTGAACTGGGTGATGTTGTCGGTCGTGGTCAGGATGTTCGGGTTCGTGCACCCGCTCTTCTGCAGCGCCGCCCACTTCGAGTACTGCGCCTCGACGGCCGGCGACGTCCACTTGATCGAGCCGTCATAGAGGCCCTTCCACTCGGCCACGCTGTACTGGCCGATCATCAGGTAGCTCGAGTCGTACCACGGGTAGAACTCGGTGCCGAGCGACTGGCCGCCGTTGCCGTAGACGAGCGGGGTGTAGCCCGCCGCCTTGAGCTTCGTGCATGCAGCGTTCAGCTGATCCCACGTCTGCGGCACGGCCGCGACGCCGGCCTTCTTGAAGGCCGCCTTGTTGTAGAAGCCGATGTAGAACTGGTCCTCGAGCGGCATCACGTACGGGTTCGTGGGGTCGTTCAGGCCGGGCGACATCCATTCGAGGCCCTTCATCTTGCTCAGCGCCGACGCGGGCACGAGGCCCTTGAGCGGCGTCAGGTAGCTCGTGTCCTGGAGCGTGAAGAGGCCGGTCCACTGGACGGCGATGTCCGGGCCGGTGCGCGACACGGCGGCCGCCTTCAGGAGCGCGAAGTAGTTGTCCGCCGGCTGGCTCACGAGCTTGATCGTCACGTTGGGGTGGATCGCCTCGTAGGCCTTCACGAGGTTCTGGGTCGCCACGGCGTTCTGCTCGGTGCCGTAGTTGTGCCACAGGGTCAGGGTGACCGGTGCCGCGGAGCCTCCGCTCGAGGGGCTCGAAGAGCTCGACGAGCTCCCGCCGCAGGCGGCGAGCGCGATCGAGGCGGCGGCCACCGCAATGGGAATGAGCGTTCTGCGCACCGAACTCCTCCTTCGTTGGTTCCTACCGTCCGTTCCGAACATCTACGACCTCCCGATCACGGGCTCGATCATGCGCGGCGCCGCTCGCGCCGGCGCCTGCAGGAAGTCGAAGTCGCAGCCCTCGTCGGCCTGGGTCACGTGGGCCTGGTAGAGGGCGGGCCAGCCGCGCGTGTGCTCTCGAGCGGGCTCCCGCCAGGCGGCGCGGCGCTCGGCGAGTGCCTCGGCGCCGATCTCGAGATCGAGCGTGCCCCCAGCCACGTCGAGGGCGATCGGGTCGCCGTCGCGGACGAGCGCGAGCGGGCCGCCGACGCCGGCCTCGGGGGCGACGTGCACGATGCACGTGCCGAAAGCGGTGCCGCTGATGCGGCCGTCGGTGACCCGCACCATGTCGTCGACGCCTTGCGCCGCCAGCCGCGCCGGCACCGGCACGTGCCCCCACTCGGGCATCCCCGGCACGCCCACCGGGCCGGCCCCGGCCAGCACGAGCACGCTCTCCGCCGTCACATCCAGGCCGGGGTCGTCGATGCGGGCCCGCATCTCGGCGTAGGACGAGAACACGACCGCGGGGCCGCGATGGCGGAAGAGCCGCGGAGATGCGGCCGACGTCTTCAAGAGGCCGCCGCCCGGCGCCAGCGACCCGCGCACGACGGCGAACGCGCCGTCGGTCGCGATCGCGTCGGGGAGCGCGAGGATCGCGGGACCGGTGACCTCGCGGCCGGCGCTCTCCTGCGCCCAGGTGTCCCCCGAGCCGGTCGCGGCCTCGAGCTCGAAGTGGCCGGCGAGCGCATTCACGAGCGCCGGCACGCCGCCCGCGGCGTGGAACTCCTGCATCAAGAGCTTCCCCGACGGCTCCACGTCGGCGACCACGGGAATGCCGCGGCCGAGGCTGCCGACGTCGTCGAGCCGCAGCGGCACTCCGGCCCGGCCGGCGATCGCGAGCAGGTGCAGGACAACGTTGGTCGAGCCGCCGACGGCGTGCAGCCCGCGGACGGCGTTTCGGAAGGCGGCCGGCGTCAGCACCGCCGAGGGGCGCACGCCGGCGCGCACCATCGCGACGATCCGCTCGCCGGAGGCGCGAGCGAGCGCCGGGCGGTCGGGGTGCGCGGCCGGGACGGAGGCGCCGCCGGGGAGCATCAGGCCGAGCAGCTCGGTCACGATCGCCATGCTCGAGGCGGTGCCCATCGTGTTGCACGCGCCGACGCCGCAGGCCAGGCAGCGCTCGAACAGGTTCCAGTCCGCGTCGCTCATCACCCCCGCGCGGTGGTCGTCGTAGGCGTGCCAGAGGTCGGTGCCGGTACCGATGCGGCGGTCGTGGAACTCCGAGACCGGCCGCGGCCCGGCGGTAACGACGAGCGCCGGCAGGTCCGCGCTGACCGCTCCCATGATCGCGCTCGGCACGGTCTTGTCGCAGTTGGCGAGCAGGACGACGCCGTCGAGCGGGTAGGAGCGCAAGTACTCCTCGACCTCCATCGCCACCAGGTTGCGGTAGAGCATCGCGCTCGGCTTCATCAGGTCCTCGCCGAGGCTCATGACCGGGAAGACCATCGGGTGGCCGCCGGCGGCGCGCACACCCTCGGCCACCTCGGCGGCCAGCGCCGTCAGCGGCAGATTGCACGGGTTCAGGTCGGAGGCGGAGTTGGCGATCCCGATCACGGGGCGGTCGCCGATGGCGTCGATGTCGACGCCGGCGTTGCGAGCGGCGACGCGGTGCAGCACGGCCACCTCGTCGTCGCCGACGAACCAGCGGCTGGAGCGCAGCGCTCCCGTCACGGCCGCGGCACCCCCAGGCCGACGGCGCCGGGCTCCGACTGGACGAGCTGCGCTCCCGATCGCCCCAGCCACTCGAGCGCCACCCGGGCGCGGTGCACCTTCTCGCGCGCGATCGCGGCTGCGGCCGCCTCGAGGTGCAGCCCCGCCGGGTAGAGGGCCTGCGAGTTGCGCAGACCGAACTTGGCATAGAGCGGTGCGGCGGCCGCCACCAGCTCGGCCATCTGTTCGCCGCGCACGACGCCGCCGAGCGCGTCCGGCGCCTCGACGTAGAGGTCGAGCGGCAGGTCGCACACGGCCCGCATGTCGGCCAGCTCGTCGAGCGTCAGGTCGGTCGGGAGGTTGACGGTGCCGGCGCCCATCTCGGTTAAGACGACAAGCGCGGCCGGATTGGACGGTGCGAGCATCACGGAGACCTTCCACACGACTTCCGCCGGGATCTCGCCGTCGGCCTGGGCGGCGACCAGGGTGCGCAGGAGGCCGATGTCGGCCACCAGGAAGCCGCGGATGCCGCAGTCGACCGCGCGCAGCACGTCCTCGACGGCGTAGCCGAGCTGGCGCAGCCCGCGCACGCCGCCCGCGACCGCACCGCCGTCGGCCGCGCGCGACATCGCAAACGGCCCCCACTCCTCGCGCGGGCCGACGAACAGCGACACCTCGAGCCCGGCGTCCGCGCCGATGGCGGCCATCTCGCGCAGCTCGGCCTCGGACAGAAGCATCGCGCCCGAGCCCTGCGACACGCGGTTCACGGTCAGACCCTGCTGCGCCGCCTCGGCCACGACCGCCGCCAGCACCTTCGGGCCCTCGACCGACGGGATCTCGATGCGGAAGTGGGCGCCGTCGGGGAACCGGCGTGGGCTCGCAGAGGGCAGCCGCTCGGCGGGCAGGCCGGCGGCGGCGAGCAGGCGCTGGGCGCGCATGCCGGTCATGCCGCCACCTCGAGCACCGCGGGCCGCGCCGGCCCCGCGTCGTCGGCCGGCGGCCACTCGCCCGTGGCGGTCACGAGCTCGGGCCCGTCGGCGCCGACCAGGTAGGTGTCCTCGTCCTTGGCGCCGCCCGGCAGGCTCGGATTCCACGCCACGGCGACCCCGGTCGCGATCGGCGCGCGCCACCAGGGGCTGTCGGTCTGGCACGGCGCGATCTCGAACTCACGCTGGCCGAAGCCGATCGGGCCGCCCTGGTAGTGGGCGCGCCATTCGCCCGGGGCGCCCGCGACCGCGTAGCCGTCGGCGAGCGCCTGCAGGGCGTCGCCGAAGGCCGCGCCGGGCCGGCACGCCGCGAGCACGCCTCGGTGGATCGCGCGGCAGGCGGCGAGGCCGCGCCGCAGGTCTGGGTCGACGGCCGTCGCCGCGTGACGGGTGAGGGCGACGTGCAGACCGTCGCGGCGGGCGACGAGCACGGCCATGACCGTGCGCCGCGGGCGGCTGCCGTCGGCGACGGGATGCCGGAACGCAGCCAGCCGCTCGTCGCCGCCGACGAGCAGGCACGGCGCGTCGGCCCCAGCCGCCTCGACGCCGGCCGCGATGCGCGCGGCGATGGCCCGGTCGGGCTCGCCGGGCTGCCACTCGCGCAGGGCGGTCTCGACCGCGGCGGCCGCGCCGCGGCCGAGGTCGCGCAGGTCGTCGCGCTCGGGCGGTGAGAGCGGCAGGCGGGCGGCGGCAAGCTCGCGGTCGAGGTCGCGGCCGAACGCGGGGTGCCCGTCGGCCCCGAGCGCACCAGTGCTCGCTCCCAGGGCATCGGCGGCAGCGGCGACGAGCGCGTCTGTGTCCCACCACGGCACGGCCACCACCTCGATATCGGGCGGCACGAGCTCGGCCCGGATCCGGGGCGCCTCGACCGCGGTCGTGATCACCGTGAGTGCGTCGGCGGACACGGCGAGCCACACGGTGTCGACCGGCGCCGTGCGGTCGATCGGCGGGTTCGCGCCGCCCGACGCCCACGCCACCGGCCCGGGCCGGGTGAGCACGACACCCGCGACCCCGGCCTCCTCAGCGACCGCCCGCACGCGCGCGATCGCGGCCACGCGGCGCCCGTCGCGGCGGTCGCGCCGTATGCTCGCGTGATCGGGACGGGATGCGGTATTGTTCGGCACAGACGAACGGCGTCCGGTAGTTCTGGCTAGTGAATCAGACCCCGCGAGGCATGTCAACGCAAGAGTCCACACCGCAGAGCCGCTACCTGGTGGGGAGCGTCGCCCGCGCCCTGCGCATGGTCGGCCTGGTCGCCGACGCGCCCGACGGCCTGCCGCTGTCGGAGATGGCGCGCTCGCTGGGAACGTCCAAGAGCACGGCGCACGCACTCGCGCGCACCCTGGTCGCCGGCGGCTACCTGCGTACGGTGGCCCCGGGCCCCCGATACAAGCCGGGCATGGAGCTCGTGCGCCTCGGCGAGGCCGCGACGCGGTCGATCCACGTCGGCCGCCTGTGCCACCCGGTGCTGCTCGAGCTGAGCCATGCAACCGGCCTCACGACCCGCGCGGCCATCTCCGACGAGGGCTATCCCGTGTTCATCGAGCGGGTCGACTCGCCGGGCGTGATCCGCTTCCACACGCCGCTCGGAGTGCGCGAGCTGCCCCACACGAGCGCGGCGGGGAAGGCGATTCTGGCGGAGCTCCCGGCCGCGGTGACCGAGCGCGTCGCCGCCGAGACGGACCTCCCGCAGCGCACGCCGAACACGATCCGCACGCTCCCCGAGCTGCTCGCCGAGCTCGACGGCGTGCGCGAGCGCGGCTACGCGGTGGACGACGAGGAGGATGCCCTGGGCGTCATGTGCATCGCGGCTGCCTTCTTCGACCACACCGGCCAGGTGGCCGGCGCGCTCAGCGCCACCGGGATCTCGCGCGACATCGGCGCCCGCGGCCTGGACGTGCTGGGCGGCGACGTGCGCGCAGCGGCCGGGCGGGTCACCACCCTGCTCGGCGGCGCTGATCGCCGCGACGGCGGCGGACCGCGATGAGAGCGCTCACCGTGCGCGCACCGGGCGAACTGGTCTTGGAGGAGCGGCCCGACGTCGCCGCCGGGCCGGGCCACGTGCTGATCGCGCCCGTGGCCGTCGGCATGTGCCACACCGATCTCGACATCCTCGACGGCACGATCGATCCGGCGTTCGTGCGCTATCCGATCGTGCTCGGGCACGAGTGGGCGGGGCGAGTCGTCGGCGGCGACACGGCGATCGCGCCCGGCACCCGCGTGGTCGTCGAGGGCGTGGTGCCGTGCTGCCGCTGCGGCGAGTGTGCCCGCGGCGACACCAACCGGTGCGAGAACTACGACGAGTTCGGGTTCACCCGCGACGGGGCGGCCGCCGACCTGCTGGTCGCGCCCGCCCGCATCGTGCACCCGCTGGCCGACCGCGTCTCCTTCGAGTCGGGAGCGCTGGTCGAGCCGGCCGCCGTGGTCTACCGGGCGCTCGAGCGGGCGCGGCCGGTGCCCGGCGAGCGCGTGCTGGTGGTCGGCGACGGCACGGTCGGGCTGCTCGCCGCGATGCTCGCGCGGCTGTGGTCGCCGGCCGCGGTGACGATGCTGGGGGCGCGGCCCGAGCAGGCGCCGCTGGCGGAGCTGGCGCGCGTCGACCGCTTCACGTGCGCGGCGGCCGAGGCCGGCGCTGGGCACGACGTCGTGATCGAGGCGGCGGGCGCGCCCGCGGCGACCGCCGCGGCGCTCGCCGCCCCGCGCCGCGGCGGCCGGATCGTGATCGTCGGCTTCCCGGGCCAGGGGGTGACCGTGCCGCTCAACGTCGACGACCTGGTGAACGGCGACGTCACCGTCTGCGGCAGCTTCAGCTACACGTCGGCGGCGTGGGCACAGGTGGCGGGCCTGCTGAGCGCCGGCCGGCTCGACCTCGGCGGCCTGGTCACGCACCGGTTCCCGCTCGACCGCCACGCCGAGGCGATCGAGGCGCTGCGCACGCCGGCGGGCACGCGCGGCAAGGTGCTGGTCGAGATCGGCGCGGCCTCGTGACGGCCGATGCCCGTCATCGCACGCGCACGGAGGTGATCGCCTGCTGCCTGCGCATGCAGGCCGAGCACCTGGTGTCGGCGACCGCGGGCAACGTCAGCACGCGCGTGCCCGGCGAGCCGGACCTGATCGCGATGACGCCGACGAGCCACGCCTACGACGCGCTCGAGCCGCATGACATCTGCCTTGTGCGCACCGACGGCGAGGTCGTGGACGCCCGCCGCGCACCCACCAGCGAGCTGCCGCTGCACACGCTCGTCTACGCGCGCAGGCCCGAGGTGGGGGCGATCGTGCACACGCACTCGCCGGCGGCCATGACGATGGCCGTGTTCGGGTGGACGCTGCCGCCGATCCTGACCGGCCTCGTGGAGGCCGTCGGCGGCGACGTGCGCACCGCTCCCTACTCACGTCCGGGCACCGCCGAGATGGCCGACCTCACCACCGAGGCCCTCGCCGACCGGGGCGCATGCTTCCTGCGCCATCACGGCCTGCTCGCCGTCGGCGCCGACCTGGCCCACGCGTTCCTGGCCGCCAGCCTGACCGAGAGCGCCGCCCGCGTCTACCTGGATGCCCGCGCGATCGACTCCGACGTGCCGCATCTGCCGGCGGGCGACGTGGCCTGGATCGCGCAGCGATGGCGCGCGCAGTGGCCCGCCGTGGCAGCCTCGGCCGGCTAGGCAGGCCGCACGGCGCGCACGAGCGCGTCGATCGCCGTGCGCTCGCCGGCGGGCGTGCTCACCGGCCGCCGCACCCGCTCGGCCCGCTCGATCTCGAGCCCCTCGATCGTGGCCGTCACGTCGGCAGGGGTGTAGAGGAGCTCGGGATCCTGCGGCCCACCGTGGCCGTCGGCGAGGTTGGTCGCGTCGTGGGCGACCACGAGCAGCGTCCCCGATGGCGCGACGGCGTCCGCCGCCCCGCGCAGCACCGGCCGCAGCTCGAGCCCGCGCAGGTGCAGGTAGAGGATCGCGACGAGGTCGAACCCGCGCTCCGGGGGCGCCCACCGTAGGACGTCGGCCTGCACCCAGTCCACCGTGAGGCCGTCGCGCTCGGCCCGCTCGCGGCCGCGGTCGAGCGCCACCGCCGAGAAGTCGACCGCCGTCACCTGCCAACCGCGCGCCGCCAGCCAGAGCGCGTTTCGGCCCTCGCCGCAGGCGAGGTCGAGCGCGCGCCCGGGCGCGAGCGCCTCCGTCTCGTGCACCAGGAACCGGTTCGGCTCGAACGACCACAGCGACTCGGTCGACGCGTAGCGGGCATCCCACATCTCGCGGTCCATGCCCGCATGATGCCAGCGCGCGGCCGGCTCTAGCCGGTTGCGCGCACGGCCGGCTTCGGCTCGGCGACCGGCTGGCGGAACGCGATGGCGAGGCGGTTGAACCCGTTGATCGAGATGATCGCGTGCGTGAGCGCGACGATCTCCTCCTCCGAGAAGACCTGCTCGAGCTCGGCGTAGGCCTCGTCGGAGGCATGCGTGTCGGCGATGAGCGTCAGCTCCTCGCACCAGCGCAGCGCCGCCCGCTCGCGCTCGGAGTAGCACTCGGCGTCGCGCCAGACCGTGAGCAGGTGCAGACGCGCCCCGTTCTCGCCGCGGAACTGGGCGGCGCGCACGTGCGTGTCGACGCAGTAGGCGCAGCCGTTGATCTGGGATGCGCGCACCTTCACGAGCTCGACCAGCGCCGGCTCGAGCGGGCCACGGCGCACGTCCCGCACAACCGCGATCATCGCCTTCATCGCTTCGGGCATCACATCTGCGTAGTGGCTGCGCATCGATGGCCTCCCTCGGGCGTGCTGCTCCAGGCTTCCAAGTATCGGAGCGGGCGCCGCGCGCGTCATCGGGACGAACCCCGAACCTGCTGCGGGAAACTGCGTGTTCCTACGGCCGGGGATCCGAGGCGTACTCGAACGTCGCCTCGTAGCCGCAGCGGCCCGCGTACTCCCACCGGAAGTGCTCGTCGTCGACACGCAGGATCTCGGCGACCACCTCGCGACCGCTGCGGTGGTGGCCGGGGATGATGCACGACACCGGGCTCTGGGTGGCAAACGGCGCGGCGATACGCACGCTGACCGACCCGCCCGCCCGGAACCAGCCCCGGCCGGGCGTGTGGTCGATCTCGATCCGGCTCGGGACGACGGCGAGGCGGCTGCTGGGCTTGAACGCCCACGGGAACTGGCTGAGCGGCGTCCCGCCGAGCCGGCCGGCGAAGATGTCGGCAAGCGCGGAGCGCTGGTCGGCGTCGGCGCGCTCGTCGATGTGCAGCACCCACGTCCACGGCGAGCGCTCCTCGTCGTCGCTGTACCAGCCTGCGAGCACGACGCCGAGCGCCGCCAGGTCGAGCGCACCCACCGCCCCCTCGGTGATCCGCCACGACAGGACGCCCGTGCAGACGCCGTAGGTCGAGCGGCCGCCGGCGGCGCCGTCGATGCGGCGACACGGGCAGATCGCCTCGCAGTTGCACACCTCGAGATACGTGCCCGCGATCCGCCAGGCAGGCGTCGCCGCGGCGGAGCTCACATCCCGGCCATCGGCATCGGCGAGTGGTGCAGCCCGGGGACGATCGCGGCCGCGTACCACGGCGCGAGCAGGCCGAGCACGATCAGCGCGACACCGGCGGCGATCGCCAGCGCACCGCCGTGGCGCCAGACCTTCTCAAGCGTGATCACAAGCGTGAATGCGACCATCCACCACAGGTTCATGACGCCGAGTACGAGCAGGGCGACCATCAGCGACCAGCAGCACCCGACGCAGTAGGCGCCGTGGTAGGCGCCGGCACGCAGGTGGCGCGTGCGCCCGGTGTAGGCGCCGACGCGGTGCAGGAGGTGCAGCGGCGAGCGGCAGAGCGAGAGGCACCGCTCCTTGAGCGGGCTCAGCTGGTAGACGCCGGCGACGACGAGCAGGCCCGCGCCGATCCAGTCGGCAGCGGTGCCGCTGTGGTCGGCGAGCCGGCCGGCGCCCGCGCTCAGGAGCAGCGCGAGCACCCCGAATGCCGCCCACACGAGCAGATATCCGCCGCCCAGGCCGGCCGCGCGGGCAGCCCGGCCGCTGCCCTCTCCGGCGTAGAGCACGCCGAGCGGCACGAGCGCGGGCAGCATCATCGCCGCCATCATCACCGTCCACAGGCCGACGAACGCGGCCGCGCCCAGGCCCATCGTCCCGGGCGCGGACTGCATCCCATCGGTCTGGCGGATCACCACGAGCCAGGCCACGGCCGCCACGGCCAGCGTGATGGCGGCCACCCGGGCCGAGGAATTGCCGGCGCGGAGGATCACACCGCAATCATGCCCCATCGTCCCGGGCGCTGCCACGCGCCAGGGTGTGCGATCCTTGGCGGGTGGACGAGCTGACCCTGGGCGTGATCGCGACGTCGCGCAAGGAACACGAGCTGCGGCTGCCGATCCATCCGCGGCACATCGAGCGGATCGATGCCGACCTGCGCCGGCGCATATTCCTTGAGCGGGGCTACGGCGAGCGGCACGGGTACGCGGACGGAGAGCTCGCCGGCATGGTCGCGGGCCTGCGCTCGCGCGACGAGCTGGTCGCCGAGTGCGACATCGTCGTGCTCCCGAAGCCGCTGCACGCCGACATCGCCGAGCTGCGGCCCGGGCAGGTGCTGTGGGGCTGGCCCCACTGCGTGCAGGACGCCGAGCTCACCCAGCTCGCCATCGACCGCCGGCTGACGATGATCGCGTGGGAGGCGATGAACCACTGGATGGACGACGGCACGTTCAGCCTGCACGCGTTCCACAAGAACAACGAGCTCGCCGGCTACTGCTCCGTGCTGCACGCGCTCCAGCTGCGCGGCACCTCCGGCCACTACGGCCCCCAGCTGCGCGCCGCCGTCATCAGCTTCGGGGCGACCGCCCGCGGCGCGATCGCCGCGCTGCTGGCCTTCGGCGTCCACGACGTCACCGTGCTCACCCATCGCAGCGTCCCTGCGGTCGTCGCGCCGATGCCGCCGGCGCGGCTCGTCCACTACGACCGTGATTCCGCCCACCCGGCCCGGCGCCCCGAGCTCACCCATCCCGAGCCCGGCTCGCTCGCCGCCTACCTGGCCGGATACGACATCGTCGTCAACTGCGTCCTCCAGGATACGGACGATCCGGTCGTCTTCGTCACCACCGACGATCTCGAGCTGTTCCAGCGCGGCAGCCTGATCGTCGACGTCTCGTGCGACGAGGGGATGGGGTTCGAGTGGGCACGGGCGACATCGTTCGCCGACCCGATGTTCACCGTCGGGCCGGGCGTGCACTACTACGCGGTCGACCACAGCCCGTCATACCTGTGGAACTCCGCCACATGGGAGATCAGCGATGCGCTCGTCCCCCACATCCGCGCCGTCATGTCCGGTCCCGACGGGTGGCGGAGCAGCGAGACGATCCGGCGCGCGATCGAGATCCGCGACGGCGTCGTCCAGAATCCGCGCATCCTCTCGTTCCAGGGCCGCGAGCCCGACTACCCGCACAGGGTGTCAGTCGGCTAGACGGGCCGCCGCGGATGCGGCGGGCGCGCGCACGGCCAGGTGGCGGTCGAGCCACGCGATGGCCCGGGCGGTGCCGTCCAGGATGTGGTCGCGCTCGCGCCAGCCGTGGCCCTCGCGCGGGTAGACCACGAGCTCGGTCTCGACACCCGTGGCGCCCAGCGCTTGGTAGAGCTCCTGTCCCTGCGAGAGCGGCACGCACAGGTCGAGCGCGCCGTGCATGACGAGCGTCGGGGTCGAGACGCGGCGGGCGTGCACCACGGGCGAGCGGGCGAAGTAGTCGCCCGCCGGGTCGTACGGCTCCGCGGCGAGGAAGAGCTCGTCGAAGCGGCCGATGTTCGTCGTGTTGTGGAACGACAGCCAGTTGGTGACCGCCGCCATCGGGATCGACGCGCGGAAGCGGTCGGTCTGGCCGATCGCCCAGGCGGCCATGAAGCCGCCGTAGCTTGTGCCCGCGATCGCGACCCGGTCGTCGTCCACGAGGCCCTCGCCGACGAGCGTGTCGACGCCCGCGAGGATGTCGCGCAGGTCGCCGCCGCCCATGTCGCCGATGTTCGCGCGCGCGAACGCCTGGCCGCGGCCGGCGCTGCCGCGCGGGTTCGGGAGCAGGATCGCGTAGCCGGCCTCGACGAGCGCGAGCAACCGGGCGTCGGGATACTCGAAGCCGTACGCCGCGGTCGGGCCGCCGTGCACCCAGACGACGAGCGGCAGCGCCGAGCGCTCGCCCGCCGGCGCGAGCACGAGCCCCTCGACGTCGAGGGCGTCCGACGTCCAGCTCCGGCGCATGCAGACGGCGTCGACGACGGGCGCGGACGGGTTCAGCGCCGAGAGCGCCCGCCAGCCTTCCTCCGCCGCGGCGGGATCGAGCACCCGCAGCTCCGGTGGGCTGGCCCAGGCGCCGTGCGCGGCCGCGAGCAGGCTGCCGTCGGCCGCCGCGGCGACGGTCGGCATCCACCCCGACGCGATCGATGCCTCGCCGCTCCAGACGACCTCGGCCGTGCCGTCGAGCGCGATCGTGCCACACGCCTGGCCGAGGCCGGAGAGGGCCGCGAACCACAGCGTGCGCTCGTCCCGCCACGCGAGGCAGCTGACGTCGAGCTGCGGGGCCAGCACGGCCGCCTGGCCGTCGCCGGTGGGTACGACCGTGGTCTCGCCCGCCAGGATGCCCCGGTCCGAGCAGAAGCCCTCGACGAAGGCGACGCGGGCGCCGTCGGGGGAGATGGCCGGATAGGCGATCTGCATCGCCGGGCGGTGCAGCGTCGTAACCTCGCTGCTCGCGAGATCGATCAGGACGAGGCGGGCCTCGTACCAGCCGCTCTCGGACGGATCGTCGCCCGCGACCGCTGCGACATCGCCGCCCCTCCAGTCGAACTCCCAGATGTTCAGGCCGTCCGGGCCGGCGGGCCGCGTCTCGCCGGTGGCGACGTCGATCATGTAGAGCCGGCGCCAGTGCTCGGCCGGGCGGGTGACCTGGGGATCGGTCTCCTCCGCGCCGATGCGAGTGGCCGAGTCGGCGCCGGCACGGTCGGAGCCCGGATCGGCGCCGAGCGCGAGGATGCGCGTGCCGTCGGGCGAGAAACGGTAGTCCTCGACCGATCCCGCGATCGTGCCGAGCGCCCGCGCCTGGGTCGTGCCGTCGGCAAGCAGGTGGAGCGCCGCCCGTCCGACGTCCCCTCGGTCGGAGAGGAATGCGAGCGTGCGACCGTCGGGAGCAAACCGCGGGGTCGTGTCGGCGCGCGGCCCGTCGCTGACCTGGAGAGCGCCCGACCCATCGGCGGCGGCGACCCATATGCGGCTGGCGACGCCCTCACCGGGCCGGGTGAACCCCTCCTCGACAGAGAACGCGACGCGCGCCCCGTCGGGTGAGAACGCGGGCTGCCCGGGATGCAGGACGTCGAGCAGTCGCTCGGAGATCACGGCGGGATTCTGGCACAGACGCGGGCCGGGCCGAGGCTCAGCCCGCCTCGCCGACCACCAGGCGCAGCCCGGCATCGTAGGCGGCGAGCCCGCGCAGGTGCCCGTGGCGCTCGTCCCATGTGCCGTTTGCGAGATCGCGGCCGACGGTCGCGACGACGCGTGCGACCACCGCCGCGTCCATGCGGGCGAACCCCGACGTCGCGTTGCGCGCGCGCTCGTCGAGGACACGCTCGGGATGGGCCCAGAACGAGCCAAGCATCCAGTCGGGCGTGTGGCGCGGGATCGGCACGACCTCGACCCGGCCGCGGCCGCCGAGCCACTCGAGCAGCAGGCCGGGATCGGGGAAGATGCGCCGGTCGAGCGCAGCCACCTCGGGCAGGTAGTCGGCGACCAGCCACATCTCGGCGCTGACGGCCTGGTCGTACGTGAGGATCACGACGGGGCCGCGCGCGACGCGCCGCATCTCGCGCACGCCGCGCTCCTGGTCTGAATCCCAGTGGTGGATCGTGAGCACCGCCATGGCCGCATCGACGCTCGCGTCGCGCAGCGGCAGGTCACGGGCGGTGGCACGCAGCGCGGGTGCGAGCTCCGGCGGGCGCTGCGCGGCCATCACATCGCTCGGCTCGATCGCGACCACATGCCGGTCGCGCGGCTCGTAGGAGCCCGTCCCGGCGCCGACATTCACGACCGACCGGGCGGCGCCGAGCGCGCCGTGGATGGCCGCCGCAATGCGCGCGTCCTCCCGCCGCGTCACGGCGTACCCGAGGCCGATCCTGTCGTAGCGCGCGCTCGCCACGGCACCACTCTAGGCACGGATCGGTGTACGGTTGCCGGAATCGACCGGGAGGGTGGCATGGCATTCGCACGCGTCGTCGGATTTCAAGGGGTCACCAAAGAGCGCATCGAAGCGATGCAGCGCGAGATCGGCGAGGGCGAGCGCCCCGAAGGGCTGCCGGCGACGGACATCATGCTGCTCCACGAGCCCGAGGGCGAGACCGCGCTTGCGATCCTGTTCTTCGAGACCGAGGACGACTACCGCCAGGGCGACGCGACGCTGAACGCGATGCCCGGCCCGCAGACGCCGGGCGGCCGCACGTCGGTCACGAAGTACACGGTCGCGGTGCGCAGGCAGGCGTAGGCCGGATCCGGGTCGGTCAGACGTAGGCGCAAGCGGCGACGACGATCGCTCGATGGCGGCGATCCCCGGCGAGGTGCGCAAGCTCACGCTCACGAGCCCCCTGACGACGGGCGACGACGTGCGGGCCGCGCAGAAGGTGCTGCACGAGAACCGCTTCGGCATCAACTTCCGCCCCGGCAAGCGCGACCGGGCGTACGGGCCGCGCACGGCCGAGGCCACCCGCCTGGCGAAGTTCTTGCTCGGCTACCCCGTGGCCGAGGTGAACGGCGAGTTCGGGCCCAACCTGTACGGCTACCTGGTGCCGAAGGGGATGCCCGGCTACCGGCAGCGCCCGAGCGCGTTCCTGGCCCCGAGCCGCGTCCGCCGGCGCGAGTTCCACGCCCAGTCGAGCATCCGCGACCGGATGGTGGACTGGTGCCTGTGGGGCGTGGCCAACAGCGCACAGATCCAGTTCGCCGAGCACCGGCCGATGCCGATCAACGATCTCCCGGGCACGCTGCCCCTGACGCTCGACTGCTCGGCGTCGACGACGCTCTTCGCCAACTGGGCGGGGGCGCCGGATCCGAACGGCCTCGGCTTCAGCGGCGCCGGCAACACGGCGGCGATGCTCGCGCACCTGAGGCAGATCACCGCGGCCGAGCTGCGCCCGGGCGATCTGATCGTGTTCGACGGCGCGCCCGAGAAGCAGCATGTCGTCGTCGTGCTCGAACTCGGCGACGATCCGGTCGTCGCCAGCCACGGCAGCCCCGCCGGCCCGTTCAAGCTGAGCCTCTCCGCCGAGCGCAAGGCGCACCCCGGCCAGCCGCTCGTGCACCTCGCGCTGCTCTAGGCGCCGGGGGTCGGCTCAGTCCGAGCTCCACCCCTTCAGGTGGCTTGGGCGGCTCGGCTCGTGCGCTGGGCGCCGGGCAATCGCGACGAGGAGGGCGACCACCGCGAATCCCGCGACGGCCGCCATGAGCCGACGGTTCGGGCGAACGCTCATATCGGGTCCTGGCTGATCGAGGTGACCTCCAGATAGCAGGTCGGGCCGGGCGCGTAGCTGCGCGTCTGGATCGCGAAGTGCATCGGCACGGCCGGCACCCGGGCGTCGGTGACCGTCGCCCACACCTTACCGTCGAGCGTGAACTGGGCGACACCAGGTTTCCAGATCAGGCCGGCGGTGTGGTAGACGGTGAAGTCGCCCGCGACCTGGTTGTGGGCGATCGAGCCGTCGGCGTAGTGCACCGAGCTCGTCATCAGCTTGCGCTGATCGTCGCCGCCCATCTTGCCCTCGGCGAAGTCGATCTCGAGGCCATGCGGCTTGTCGATGAGCAGGATCGCGTACTTCGCGCCGGCGCCCGCACTCATCCGGAAGCGCACGCTCCACCGGCCGTACAGATACGGCGTGGGGTCGCCGACGGCGCCGGCGAGCCCGCCCGAGACCGTCTGGACGAGCGTGCCCTTGCCGCCAACGCGGACATGGTCCGGCGACCACCTTTGCCCGAGCGCGCCCGTCCCGGAGTATGCGCGCCACGAGCGCCCGCTCCACTCGACCTGATGTACGCCAGCCGCTGCCATGGGTGGTCGCCCAAGCCTACGCCCCGTGACGGACAGCGACCGAATGTGAGCGCCGGGCTATCATCGCGGCCATCGCGGATCCCGCTGCCGAGCTGATGCAGGACATGCCTCCGACCGGCGAGCGGGTGGTCGGGGTGCACAATTGGTCCGTCTATCCGTATCTGCGGTGGGGGTTCCTGCACACCCGCGAGATCGTCCCGACCGCCCGCATCGAGCGGGGAGCAGGGCCGGTGCTCGCGCTCGAGCCGGACCTCCGCGACATCGATCACGTGTCGTTCACCTGGGAAGGGCGCGAGACGACGGTGGCCGAGATGATCGCGCAGACCTACACGGACGGCTTCCTCGTCCTGCACCACGGCCGCGTTGTCGCCGAGCGGTACGGGCCTGGAATGACGCCGACGACGACGCATCTGCTGCAGTCGGTCTCGAAGTCGATCGCCGGGACCGTCGCCGGCGTCCTGGTCGCCCGGGGCCTGCTCGACCCCGACGCCCCCGTGTCCCGGTACGTCGAGGAGCTCGCGGGCACGAGCTTCGACGGGGCGACGGTGCGCCACGTCCTGGACATGCGCACGGGCACGGGCTACGACGAGACCTACGACGACCCGCAGGCCGACGTGTTCAT
This sequence comes from uncultured Actinomycetes bacterium, assembly GCA_963825325.1. GTDB lineage: Bacteria > Actinomycetota > Thermoleophilia > Gaiellales > JAICJC01 > JAICJC01. Next base: position 646,476 of record CAWGSU010000004.1, on the reverse strand, counting down.
CACCGAGGTGCTCGCCGGCTGGCGACCCGCCCGGGATGACCTGGCGGTTGACAACGTCTACCAGCAGATCGCCGGCCTCGGCAACGTGCGCGCGCACGGCACGCTCTTCGACTACCGGTCGATCCTGACCGAGCTGCTCGGCTGGATCCTCGAGCGGGCCGCGGGTGTGCGCTACCCCGAGCTCGTCAGCGAGGCGCTCTGGTCGCGGATCGGCGCCGAGCAGGACGCCGACATCACGATCCGCCACGGCGTGACGCTGCCCGACGGCGGCATCTGCGTGACCCTGCGCGACCTGGCCCGGTTCGCGCTCCTGCAGTTGCGCGAGGGCAGGGTCGGGGACGCGCAGGTGGTGCCGCGCGAGTGGGTGATGGACACCCGCCACGGCGACGCCGCAGCGCGCGCGGCCTTCGCCCGCTCCGAGGCCGAGGCCGAATACCCCGGGGGCATGTATCGCAACCAGTGGTGGGTGCTCGAGCCCGGCGCGGTCTACACCGGCATGGGCATCCACGGCCAGTTCGCCTACGTGAACGTCCCTGCCGACGTCGTGTGCGCGAAGCTCTCGACGTGGCCGACTCCGCTCGACGTGGGGTTGGAGACGTGCTGCCTCAGGGCGTTTGAGGCGATCGCCGAGCATCTCGCAGCGTAGGCACCCGCTGCTCCACGACCGCTGGCGAACTCTGCGGCCTGACGGTCGATGCCAAGCCGGGCGGTCAGGGCCGTGTGTGGGGTGTGACGAGGCCGGTTTCGTAGGCGACGATGACGGCCTGGGTGCGGTCGCGCAGGCCGAGTTTTCGCAGGACACGGCTGACGTGCGTCTTCACCGTCTCCTCCGTGACCACCAGCCGGGCGGCGATCTCCGGGTTTGAGAGGCCCGCGGCGAGCAGGCGCAGCACCTCCGTCTCGCGGGGCGTGAGTTGATCGAGCCGGGGGATGACGGCGGCGGCAGGCTCCGGGCGCTGCCGGGCGAACTCGCTGATCAGGCGGCGGGTGACGCCCGGGGCGAGCAGCGCGTCGCCGGCGGCAATGATACGGACGGCGTCGAAGAGGCGCTCCGCGGTGACATCCTTGAGCAGGAACCCGCTCGCGCCTGCGCGCAGAGCGTCATAGACGTACTCGTCCAGGTCGAAGGTCGTGAGGATGAGCACCCGCGGTGGGTCGGCGTCCTCGGCCAGCCGCCGGGTCGCCTCGATTCCGTCGACGCCCGGCATGCGCACGTCCATCAGGACGACATGGGGGCGCAGACGCCTGCAGACGCGGGTGGCCTCGCCGCCGTCGGACGCCGTCCCGACGACGGTGAAGTCCGGCTGGCTGTCGAGCAGCGCGGCGAAGCCGTCGCGCACGATCTGCTGGTCGTCGGCGACCACGATCCGCACGGCCGCTGACGCCGCGGTCATGCCGGCTCCTCGGCGCTCCGGGGCAGGGTGGCCTCAACGAGGTAGCCACCCTCGGCCGCGGGACCGACCCGGAGCCGCCCGCCGACCGCCGCAGCTCGCTCGCGCATCCCCAGGGTGCCGTGGCCGGCCGGAGGAGCTTTCGCGGCCGGGCCGGGGCCGTTGTCGCGGATGCGCAGCCGAAGCCCGCGGTCGGTGTAGTGGAGCTCGACGTCGACGGCCGCGCCACGTGCATGCCGGCGCGCGTTGGTGAGCGCCTCCTGGGTGATGCGGTAGGCCGCCAGCTCGACCGTTGGGCCAAGCGGGACGGGCATGCCGCTCACGATCAGGCGCGCCCCGGTCGCGGACGTCTCGCGCGCGCGGTCGAGCAGGTGGTTGAGCTGGCTCAGGTCGGGCTGCGGCTGCCGGTCGACCGGTTCGGCCTCGGCCTCGTCGCGTAGGACGACCAGCAGCCGCCGCATCTCGGTCAGCGCCGTGCGGGCGGTGTCGCCGATCGCCAACAGCTGCCTGGCCCCGGAGTCCGGGAGTCCAGCCGTGGTCAGCCTGGCCGTCTCCGCCTGGACGGCGACCATCGAGACGTGATGGGCGACGATGTCGTGGAGCTCGCGCGCGATGCGCGCCCGCTCACCGCGCGCAGTGTGCTCGACGAGCGCGCTCGCGACGGCCTCACGGGCCGCCCTGTGCATCAGCGCGTCGGTCTGCGCCTGCCGTGCGATGCCCGCCCAGCCGGCCACGGGCGCCAGCACCGCGAGGACGACGGCGAGGACGGCAGCCTCCGACGCGGTGGGATGCGGCCCCGCCAGCGCGAACACGACGAACGGCGCCGCAAGCGAAGAAACGGCAAGCTGCGTCGAACGGCCCGGTGCCCCACTGCGGCCAAGCCGGTACAGCACGATCAGCTCCGCCGCGGCGCCGGCGATCGTGATGGTGTGGAAGAACACGAGCGAGATCGCGCACGCGGCCGTGACGGCCACGGCCGCCCCCGCCGCCTGCATGACCGCGAGCGGCAGCGTGGTCGCCAGCGCGAGCACCCCCAGGACGACACCGATCTCGGCGCTCTCGCCGATCACGGCCGCCCGGGCGATCGCCTCGACGGCCGCAAGGACGCCGAGCGCGACCCCCATGACCGCCGGCGACTCCCGCGACGCGGCAACCCGTTGCCTGCGGACCCACCTTCTGCGCCAATCCATCGCGTGGCTCACAAGCCGGATTCTCGCCGCTCGCAGGCCGCCGTGGCGTCCCTGCCGCCAGCGATACCGCAGTCCCTCCCGCGAGCGATGCACACCGACGGAGTCCCGCGCGCGAGCGACCGCCAGGATCGCTCGCCGGGCCGACGACGGCGGCCTCCACGCGCCGTACCGTGTCAGGCATGGAAGCCATGATCGAGGTCACCGGCCTGCACAAGCGCTTCGGCCACACCGTCGCCCTTGACGGGCTCACGTTCACAGTCACGTCCGGGAACGTGACCGGTTTCGTCGGCCCGAACGGGGCCGGCAAGTCGACCACCATGCGCGTGATCCTCGGCCTCGACTCGGTCGACGAGGGCACGGCGCTCGTCAGCGGCCGGCCGTACACGAGCCTGCGCCACCCGCTCACCCACGTCGGCTCGCTGTTGGACGCCGGGGCGCTGCACCCGGGTCGCAGCGCGCGCTCACACCTGCTGTGGATGGCACATTCGCAGGGTCTGACGGCCCGCCGGGTCGACGAGGTCATCGAGCAGGCGGGCCTCCAGGCGGTCGCGCGGCGCAAGGCCGGCGGGTACTCGCTCGGCATGCGCCAGCGGCTCGGCGTCGCGGCCGCCATGCTCGGCGACCCGCCGATCGTGATGCTCGACGAGCCGTTTAACGGCCTCGACCCGGAGGGCATCGTGTGGATGCGCGGCTACCTGCGCTCGCTCGCCGCCGAGGGCCGGGCCGTGTTCGTCTCGAGCCACCTGATGAGCGAACTCCAGGACACGGCGACTCACCTGGTTGTGATCGGGCGCGGCCGGGTGGTGGCCGACACGACGGTCGCCGACCTGATCGATGCGGCGTCCGCCGGACGGGTCGCGCTGCGAACAACGGCGCGGGAGCCGGCGACGGCGCTGCTCGCCGGCGCGGGCGCGACGGTCGCCGTCACCGGGTCAGACACCTTGACCGTCTCCGGCTTGGCGTCGGAGCGGATCGTCGCGCTGCTGGCGGAGGCGGAAGTGCCGTTCGCCGAGGTGTCGATCCATCGCGCCACGCTCGAGGAGGCCTACATGGAGCTGACCAGGGAGTCCGTCGAGTTCCGGGCGGCCGCGTCGCTGGGGCAGGCGCCGTGAGCGCCGGCGCCATGCCCTCCCGGTCGCCGCGACCGGAGGGCCGCGACGGGTTCGCGCAGCTGCTGCACGCCGAGTGGACGAAGTTCCGCACAGTTCGCGCCTGGGTGGTCGGCACCGTCGTGGGCGCGCTCGTCATCGTGCTCATGTCGTGGCTCACCGGCTCGCTCAGCCATAGCGAGGTCTGCATCGCAGCCAACGGAGGTCCGCCGACGTGTCACGCGGCCCATCAGGTGGTCCCGGTCGGCCCCGGCGGCACCCCGGTGACCGATCGCTACTACCTCGTCCACCGATCGCTGACCGGCGATGGCAGCATCACCGTCCGGGTCATATCGCTGACCGGCCGCTATCAGCCGAACCCGGCCGTACCGGCCGCGGCCGGCGGCCCCTTCGCGGGCATGGTCAGAGGCGTGCAGCCATGGTCGAAGGCCGGGGTGATCATCACCGCGGGTACCACGCAGGGGTCGCCCTACGCCGCGGTGATGGTCACGGGGAGCCACGGCGTGCGCATGCAGTACGACTACACCCACGACGTGGCGGGCACGCCCGGAGCCGTCTCGGCGCAGTCGGTCCGCTGGCTGCGGCTGACCCGTGCCGGCGATGCCATCACCGGCTCCGACTCGGCCGACGGCAGCCACTGGACGACGGTTGCGTCCGCTCACCTGTCGGGTCTGCCCACCACGGTGCAGGTCGGCCTCTTCGCCGCCTCGCCCGACCACATCTCCGGCGGATCGTCCGGCGACGGCGGGCCGAGCATCGCGACCGGTGTGTTCGACCACGTCGCGCTTCGCGGCGGACAGTCCGGCGCTGCATTGCACGGGACCGCCGTCGGCGGGACCTCTTTTGGCGGCCCCGGGTTCGCGCCGCTTCATGAGTCGAGCGGCGTGTTCACCCTCACCGGCTCGGGCGACATCGCCCCCGCAGTCGTCGGCAGCGGATCCGACCCCGGCCGCGGCATCGAGCGCACCCTGATCGGCGCCTTCGTCGGGCTGATCGTGCTCGCCGTCGTGGCCGCCCTGTTCATCACCGGCGAGTACCGGCGCGGCCTCATTCGCACCACGTTCGCCGCCAGCCAGCGCCGTGAGCGCGTGCTCGCCGCCAAGGCTGTGGTGATCGGCGGCGTCGTGTTCGGGGCTGGGCTTGTCGCCGCCGCCGTCGCGCTGCCGCTGGGCGCGCACGTGCTGCGCGCGAACGGCAACGCAATTTACCCGGCCGGCACGGGCACCGAGCTGCGGGCCATCGTCGGCACTGCGGCGCTGCTCGCCGTCGCCGCCGTGCTCACCCTCGCGCTCGGCACGATCCTGCGCCGAAGCGCACAGGCGGTGACCGCGGTCATCCTGCTGATCGTCCTGCCGTACATCCTCGCGGTCGCCTCCGTCCTGCCCGCCGGCCCGTCCGAGTGGCTGCTGCGGGTGACCCCGGCCGCGGCCTTCGCCGTCCAGCAGACCGTCGTCCGCTACCCACAGGTCTCGGCCGCCTACACCCCCGTTGACGGCTACTTCCCGCTCGCTCCCTGGGCTGGGTTCGCGGTGCTCTGCGGCTATACCCTCTGCGCGCTCAGCGTCGCCGCATACCTGCTCCGCAGGCGCGACGTGTGAGGCCTGCGCTGCACGCCGAGTGGACGAAGCTGCGCACCGTCGCCGCGACCTGGTGGCTGCTGCTCGGGGTGTTCGTGCTCACGCTCGCCCTCGGCGCGGCGGTCGACGCCAACACCAGCTACACCGCGTTCGGCCCCGTGCAGGACACGACCGAGGTCAGCCTCACCGGCGTCTACGTCGGCCAGGCGATCGTGGCGATGCTCGCCGTCGTCATGGTCGGCAGCGAGTACGGCACGGGCATGATCCGCTCCACCCTGGCCGCCATCCCGCGCCGGTGGACGATGCTGGCCGCCAAGGCGGGCGTGCTGCTCGCCGTCGTGCTCGCGGCGGGGACGGCCGGAATCCTCGCCTCCCTGCTGGCGGGCCGACTGATCCTTCCCCACAGCGGGTTCACCACGGCCCACGGCTATGCGCAGCTCTCCCTCACCAACGGCTCCACGTTGCGCGCCGTCGCCGGCTCGATCCTCTACCTCGCGCTGATCGCCCTGCTCAGCCTCGGCGTCGCCACCGCGGTGCGCGACTCGGCCACCGCCGTCGGGACGGTGCTGGGACTGCTCTACCTGTTCCCGATCCTCGCCCAGACGGTCGGCGACCCACACTGGCAGCGCCGCCTGCACGAGATCGCCCCGATGACCGCGGGGCTCTATATCCAGACCACGATCGGCATCCACGACCTGCCCCTCACGCCGTGGCAGGGACTCGCAGTCGCTGCCGGCTGGGCCGCTGCCGCCCTCCTCGCGGGCGGCCTCATGCTGCGCGCGCGCGACGCGTAGGCGAGGAGCGGTCCAGTAGGGCAAGGCCACGGCCGAGCCCAGAGGCGGTCTCGACATCACCGCTTGACTGCTGCGCCGCTACCATCGGGAAGCGGAGATGGGGGAGCGAGAGGTGCGACGCTGCTGACGTTGGCCGGCATGCGCGCGTTCGCGAACGGGAGGCGGGCGGATGGGCGACTACGTGTTGGGTTTCCACGAGATCGACCGGTCGCAGGTTGCGGTCGTCGGCGGCAAGGGCGCGCACTTGGGGGAGCTCGCCCGGATCGACGGCATCCGCGTGCCGGCCGGGTTCTGCGTAACGACCGCCGCCTTCCGGCGGATCATGGCGGAGGCGCCGTCGATCGACGCTCGGCTCGATCGGCTGTCGCGCCTGGAGCCGGACGACCGGGAGGCCATCGTCGCGCTCAGCGCCGAGATCCGCGCAACCCTCGAGGCGATCGCGATCCCCACCGGTGTGGCGGCGGCGATCACGAGCGCGCATGCCCGGCTCGGCGTGGACACCGCCTACGCCGTCCGGTCGAGCGCAACGGCGGAGGATCTGCCTGAAGCCTCGTTCGCGGGCCAGCAGGACACGTACCTGAACGTCGTGGGGCCGGCCGCGATCCTCGAGCACACGAGCCGATGCTGGGCCTCGCTCTTCACCGAGCGGGCGGTGACCTACCGCCTGCGCAACGGCATCGACCACCGCAGGGTGCAGATGGCCGTGGTCGTGCAGAAGATGATCTTCCCGCAGGCGGCCGGCGTCCTGTTCACGGCCGACCCCGTCACCTGCAACCGCAGGGTCGCCGCCGTGGAGGCCGGCATCGGCCTCGGTGAGGCCCTGGTCTCGGGCCTCGTGAACGCGGACGGCTACCGGGTGCGCGATGGCGAGATCGTCGCCAGGGTGATCGATCCGGAGCGGCGGGAGCAGCCGGCGCTGACCGATGGCCAGGTCGTGCGCCTCGCCCAGCTGGGCCGGCGGATCGAGGCGCACCTCGGCAGCCCCCAGGACGTCGAATGGTGCCTGGTCGACGGTGACTTCGAGATCGTCCAGAGCCGGCCGATCACCACGCTCTTCCCCATCCCCACGGCAGATGACGACGAGAACCACGTCTACGTCTCGGTCGGTCACGGCCAGATGATGACCGACCCCATGAAACCCCTGGGGCTCTCCCTGTGGCAGCTCACGGCTCTGCCGCGCATGTACGAGGCCGGCGGGCGGCTGTTCGTCGACGTGACGGCGCGCCTGGCGTCGCCGGCGAGCCGCCCGGGGCTCGTGGCGATGCTCGGGCGCGGCGATCCGCTGATCGGGGACGCGCTTGAGACCATCATCGAACGCGGGTTCATCGCGTCGGTCGCGGACGAGGCTCCGGCCGTCGCGCCGCCCGCCGTCCCGCCGGCCCCGATCGAGACCGATCCGGCCGTCGTCGCCGACCTGATCGAGCAGAACCAGGCCTCCGTCGCCACCCTCAAGCGCGACATCCGGGGGCTGTCGGGAGCCGCGCTGATCGACTTCATCCTGGACGACATCCAGGAGCTCAAGCGGATCCTGTTCGATCGGCGCAGCCATCAGGCGATCATGGCGGGGATGGAGGCCACGTGGTGGCTCAACGACAACCTGCAGGCGTGGCTGGGCGAGAAGAACGCAGCCGACACGCTCACCCAGTCCGCCCCGAACAACGTCACGTCGGAGATGGGGCTCGCGCTCCTGGACGTCGCCGATGCGATCCGCCCGCACCCCGAGGTGGTGGCGTTCCTGGAGCGTGTCGAGGACGAGGGCTTCCTGGACGGACTGGTCACGGTCGAGGGCGGGCGCGAGGCGCGCGACGCCATCACGGCCTACCTCGACCGGTACGGCATGCGCTGCGTCGGGGAGATCGACATCACGAGGCCGCGCTGGAGCGAGCGCCCGAGCACGCTCGTGCCCGTCATCCTCGGCAATGTCAGGAACTTCGAGGCAGGCACAGGCGAGCGGCGCTTCGAGCAGGGGCGGCGGGAGGCGTGGACCAAGGAGCAGGAGTTGCTCGATCGACTGCGGGGCTTGCCGGACGGGCAAGGGAAGGCCGCAGAGGCCAAGCGGATGATCGACCGCGTCCGCACCTTCAGCGGGTACCGCGAGTACCCGAAGTACGGCATCGTCAGCCGCTACCTCGTGTACCGGCTCGCCCTGATGGACGAAGCCGAGCGCCTGGTGCAGGCCCGCGTCCTGTCTGAGACGGACGACATCTTCTTCCTCACGTTCCCGGAGCTTCGCGAGGTGGTGCGCGTGAACCACGTCGATCCCGAGCTCATCCGCCGGCGCCGGGACGAGTTCAGGTCGTATGCGGCGCTGACGCCGCCCCGGGTGCTCACCTCGGAGGGCGAGGTCATCGCCGGGTCATACCGGCGCGACGATCTGCCGACCGGGGCGCTGGTCGGCCTCCCGGTCTCGTCCGGAACGGTCGAGGGCCGCGCGCGCGTCGTCCTGGACATGGCGCAGGCCGACCTCGAACCGGGCGACATCCTCGTCACCACCTCAACGGACCCGAGCTGGACGCCGCTGTTCGTCACGATCGCGGGCCTCGTGACCGAGGTGGGCGGCCTCATGACCCACGGCGCGGTCATCGCCCGCGAGTACGGATTGCCGGCGGTGGTGGGAGTCGACCATGCCACCCGCCTGATCCAGGATGGGCAGCGGATCCGCGTGCAGGGGGCAGACGGGTACGTGGAGGTGCTGGGCTCGCGCGCCACTTGAGGTTGGGCGCCTCGACCTTGTGCGAGGTGCGACTTATACTCGCCCGGTGGAGCGAAAGCTCGCGACGATCCTGTTCGCCGACCTCGTCGGCTCGACGGAGCTGGGCGCGTCGCTCGACCCGGAGTACGCGCGCGATCTGCTCGACCGCTTCTACGACACGATGGAGGCGGAGATCGCGCTCGGCGGCGGAACGGTCGAGAAGTTCATCGGGGATGCGGTCGTCGCCGTGTTCGGCGCGCCCGCCGCTCAGGAGGACCACGCCGAGCGGGCGCTGCAGGTTGCCCTGTGGATGCAGGAGCGGCTGCAGGAGCTCTTCCGCGGCCGGCTCTCTCTGAGAGTCGGCGTCAACTCCGGCGAGGTCGTGATCGGCCGGCCGCGGGAGGGCAGCTCCTTCGCGACCGGCGATGCGGTGAACGTGGCCGCGCGCCTCGAGCAGGCGGCGGAACCCGGCCACACACTCGTCGGGGAGCGCACGGCGGCCCTCGTCGGCGGCGCGTTCGAGCTCGGCGACCCGCGCACGGTCGAGGCGAAGGGCAAGGAGGGCGGCGTCGTCTGCAGGGAGCTCGGGCAGATGCGCGCGCCGCGGCGGCCCCGAGGCGGGCATGGGCTGGCGGCGAGCTTCGTGGGCCGCACGCGCGAGCTCGCGTGGCTTGACGACCTGTTCGCACGCACGCAACGCGAAGGGCAGCCGCGGCTCGCTGCGGTTGTGGGCGATGCGGGCGTGGGCAAGACAAGCATCGTCCGCAGGTTCCGGGAGCGGCTGCCGGCGGAGACCGCGTTCCGGCTCGGCCGCTGCCTCTCCTACGGCCGCGGCGTGACCTACAGCGCGCTCGCCGACGTGCTCCGACAGGAGCTCGGCCTGCGCAAGGAGGACTCGACCGAGGCGACGCTCCGGCGGCTCGCCGGCCGCGAGATCCTCGGCCTGACGCTCGGTCTCGACGTCGCCGGCGATCTCGACCCCCGGGCCGCGCTTCTGCAGCTGCAGGACGGGTGGGTCCGGCTCGTCTCAGAGCTCGGCGCGCGGGGGGCCGCGGTCGTGGTCGTGGAGGACCTGCACTGGGCGGCCGAACCCCTGGTCGAGGTGCTCGCGCGCGTGCTCTCGGAGGCGCAGGGCCCGGTCCTCGTCCTCGCGACCACGCGGCCGGACCATGCGCCGCTCCCGGTGGCGGACATGCTGAGCCTGGAGCGCCTCGCCGACACGGAGGTGGCCGAGCTCATCGAGGCCGCACTCGCAGGCCCGCTCGATGCACGCGCACTGGAGCTGATCGCCGGCCATGCGGAGGGAAACCCGTTCTTCGCCGAGGAGGTGCTCGCGGACATGCTCGACCGAGGGCTGCTCGAGCGCAGGCCCGGCGGCTGGACACCGCGGGACGGCGCGGTCGATCTCGGCATCCCTGACTCCGTGCAGGGCGTCCTCGCCGCCCGCATCGACCTGCTCCCGGCCGACGCAAAGGCGGCGCTCCAGGCCGCCTCGGTGATCGGGCGCTCCTTCACTCCGGCGGGCCTGGCCGCGCTGACCGGTGCGAGCGCCGAGGTGCGCACTCTCGTCGAACGCGGCTTCGTCCGCCCCACGGAGCCCGAGCTCGTCTTCAAGCACGCGCTGACCCGCGACGTCGCCTACGGCAGCCTGCCGAAGGCGCAGCGAGCACACCTGCACGCCGCCTTCGCCCGCTGGCTCGAGGCCGACGACGCGACCGACCGCCGCGCCGGCGTGCTGGCGCACCACTACTCGGAGGCGGTCGCGCCGGACATCGCCGGGCTCGCCTGGCGCGATCAGGAGGACGAGATGGGGCAGCTCTCGGCGGCGGCGTTGCGGTGGCTGCGGCGCGCCGCCGCGCTCTCGCTGGCGCGCTTCGATCTCGACGACGCCCTCCTACAGCTTCATCGCGCCGCCGAGCTTGCGCCGGGCGACGCTGCGGTGTGGCACGCGATCGGCCGCGTAAACGCTCTCAAGTTCGACGGCGAGGCCATGTGGCCGGCGATGCAGAAGGCGATCGAGCTGACCGAGGGCACCGAGGCGCTGGCCGAGCTGTACGCGGAGCTCACGTTCGAGTCGACCATGCGCGGTGGGATGTGGAAGCGCCCCCTCGACCACGCCCTGGTCGAGACCTGGCTCGCCCGAGCACTCGAGCTCGCGGATGCCGGCGGCGCCGCCCGGGCCAGGGCCCTCGTCACCAAGTCGATGTGGGAGGACGACGCCGAGCCCGCAGAGCAGGCGGTCGCGCTGGCCGAGGGACTCGACGATCCGGTGCTCCTGTCCTACGCCTACTGGGCGCGGTCGGGAGCGGCGTTCGTCCGTCTCGATTACCACGAGGCCGATCGCTGGGCGCAACGCCGCCTCGGACTCCTCGATGACCTGACCGATCCGGACAAGATCGCCCACATCCACTACTACGCGGCGACGGCCGCGCTCGCCGCCGGCCGGCCGGCCGAGGCAGAGCTGCTCGTGCGCAGGCACGACATCGTCGCCTCGCGGCTCAGCCCGCATCACGAGGTGCACGCGCTCGCCGTCCTCCTCTTCGTCGAGGAGGCGCTGGGGCACTGGGACGAGGTGCGACGACTGCAGGACCGGGTCGAGCGGGCCGTCGCCGCGAATCAGGGCACGCCGTGCGTGCTCGCCCCAAGGTCGCTGCTCTCGTGTGCCGTCGCGTGCGAGGAGCTCGGTCGCGATGTCGAAGCGCGCCGGCTCGAGGAGGCTGCGACCGAGCAGGGCTTCCACGACGACGCGCTGGGCGTCTGGCTCGACCCACCGCCGGCGCATCTGGCACTGCTGCGAGGCGACCTCGAACGGCTCGACGCCCTGCTCGCGGCGACCGGTGAGACGTGGCAATGGTCGCAGGACGGCAGCCTCTACGCGCTCGCGACGAAGCTCGATGCGCTGATCGCCCTCGGCCGGATGGGCAAGGCGGAGGAAGCCGCGACGTCCCTGCTTCAGCCGGGGACGTATCTCGAGCCGTTCGCGCTGCGCACGCTCGGCCTCGTGCGCAGCGACCCCGCGCTGACCGGACGGGCCGTTGAGCGCTTCGACGCGATGGGACTCGGCTGGCACGCGGCGAAGACGCGGGCGGTGGCGCCGGCGTAGAAGGTCAGGCGCGTGCTTCGGCGGTGCGGCGTGCGGTCGTCTCGGCCCAGCGTGTCGTGGACACGACCGCGAGCACGAGGACGGCGGTGACCGCGCCGAGGATCACCCACCACGCCGGCCGGACCGCAGCGGTGAAGCCGGCCGCGGAGCCGCCGTCGAGCGCGGCGCTCCCGCCGGCGATCGCGCCTGCCAGCGCCACGCCGAGTGTCAACCCGACCTGGCGGCTGGTCGAGGCCACGGCAGCGGCGACGCCGGCCTGTGAGGCGGGCATGCCCGAGACGGCGGTGTTGGTGATCGGCGGGTTGACCAGGCCGAAGCCGACCCCGAACACCGTGTAGGCGATGAGCACGTAGGCGATCGAGCTCTGGGCCTGCAGCTGCGTAAGCATCGCCACGGCGACGACCAGCGCGACACCGGCCGCGATCAGCGGCGGCCGCGGGCCGCGCGAGCCCACGAGGCGGCCTGAGAGTGGTGCAAAGACGAGCACCATCGCGGCCATCGGCAGCATGCACAGGCCGGCGCGAAAGGGAGAGAGCCCGCGCACGTCCTGCAGGTAGAGCGTGTTCAGGAACAGGAATGCGCCGAGCGCCGCGAACGCACACAGGGCGATCGCGCTGGCGCCCGAGAACGGCGCGCTACGGAAGAAGCGCACCTCGAGCAGGGGCTCGCGCCGCCGCAGCTCGTACGGGATGAGGGCCGCGAGGGACAGCGCCGCCACGGCGAGCGCCACCCCGATGTCGATCGAGGCCCAGCCGTGGTCAGGCCCCTCGATGATGCCGTAGGTGAGCGATGCCAGGCCGACGATCACCAGTATCTGACCGACGGGATCGACGCGGCGCGGGCGTTCGGCGCGCGACTCGGGCACGAACCGGTGGGTGGCGAGTATCGCCACCGCGCCGACCGGCACGTTGACCAGGAACACGGCCCGCCAGCCGACGGCGTCGACCAGTATGCCGCCGAGCACGGGCCCGAGCGCGATGCTGAGCCCGAACATCGCCGCGTACACGCCGATCGCGCGTGCCCGCTCAGCCGGATCGACGAACACCGTACGGATGATCGACATCGCCACCGGGCTCAGCATCGAGCCGCCGATCGCCTGGAGCACCCGCGCGGCGATCAGAACACCCTGAGTGGGCGCGAGCGCGCACAGCAGCGAACCGAGCGAGAACACGAGCAGGCCGAGCTGGAACACGCGCTTGCGGCCGACGCGGTCGGCGGTGGAGCCGGCCAGGATGAGCAAGCTTGCCAGCACGACCGTGTAGGCGTCGACCGTCCACTGCAGCCCGGCCACCGAGGAGCCCAGCGAACGGTGGATGGCGGGCAGCGCGATGTTCACGATCGTTGCGTCCAGCCCCACCATCAGAAGCCCGGTGGAGCAGATCGCCAGCACCAGGTGGCGAGAGCGGGTCAGATTGATGTCAGCCACTGTCATAGGTTAGCAGGCGATGACAGCCACTGCCATCACTAGAATCGGATGCGATGGCCCGCTGGCAGCCCAACGCACGCGGCCGCCTCCGGCAGGCGGCCCTCGAGCTCTACGGCGAGCACGGGTTCGACCAGACGACGGTGGCGCAGATCGCCGAGCGGGCCGGCCTCACGGAGCGGACGTTCTACCGCCACTTCGCCGACAAGCGCGAGGTCGTGTTCTCGGGCGAGGTGCGCCGCGTCCTCCTGAGCGCGCTCGCCGACGCTCCCGCCTCGATGAGCGCGATCGAGGCGGTTACGGCCGCCCTCGACGCTGCCGGAGCCGTGCTGGACGAGCGCCGCGACATGACCCGGCGACGGCAGGCCGTCATCGCGGCAAACCCAGGCCTGCAGCAGCGCGAGCAGATCAAGTACGCGAGCCTCGCCGCGGATCTGGCCGAAGCCTTGCGCGGGCGCGGCATCGCGCCCTTGTCCGCGCGCCTGGCCGGCGACGCCGGCGTCGCAATATTCCGGGCCGCGTTCGAACGCTGGATCGACGAGCGCGAGCACCGCGATTTCGCCTGGCTCGTCCGGGACACGCTGGACGAACTCGCGGTTGTGATCACTGGCTGAGCGTGAGCGCGGGTTGACCCCGCGGTCGCGCTAGGAGACGGTCAGAACGGCGCTCGGCGACCAGTTGGTCGCCGCCGAGGTCGTCGTCGATGTGAGCCGAGCGCGAAACGTGTAGGTGCCTGCACCGGCGTCCGGTGTGAACGTCGCCGACCCGGCGGTCGTGGCCGGAACCCAGTCCGCAAAGGCCGCGGCGCCGGGCCGTTGCACCTGTACCTGCTCGGCGTCGCCGGACGGGACGGCGGACCCCCAGGTAACGGCGTAGCCCGCCCGCTGGCTCCCGCTCGTCGCACTCAGGTGAAGCGCGACCGTGACCGTCTGCTTGGCCCCGGTCGTGTGATCGACTACCGGGTATCCCCCAGCGTCCGGCAGCGTGGCCGTGAACGAGGCGCCCGCGGCACGAGGTCCGGAGTCGTACAGGCCGAGCCCGGATGCATCCGTGATCGTGTGGGTGGTGGCGCTCGCGGGGTCGACGTTCCAGACGAAATCTGCGCCCGCAGGCCCGAAGGCCTTCACCGGCAAGAACCCGGCGGACGAAACGACACTCGGGCACACGTGCGCGGCAATGGTGCGCTCGACCAGCTTGTCCATCAGGGTCGTCCCCACGAGCCACACGTCGTCGGCGGAGCCTTGGCCGACACCCTCGAACGTGGATCCATCCGGCGTGACCGCCCGATTGGGGAGCACGCTCCACGCGCTTCCGTCGTAGTGCGCTATCAGACCGATGGTCGCGCCCGTGGACGCGCCCTGGACGTTCCCGCCCGGCGTGATTTGCGCGCCGACTGCCCAGATATCGCCAGACGTGACCTCGGACACGCTCACCAGACGGGCGTTGCTGACGCCCGGAAGTGCACTCGCCGCGATCGTCCATGACCGTCCGTCCCAGTGCTCGACGAGCGGCTCGAGCTCGGACGTGTCGTCGTACTCCCCGACGGCCCATGCGTCCGAGGGTGACCGTGCGGCGATCCCGAGCAGGATGTTGTCGTTGGAGTTCGTGTTCGGGGTGGATACCGCCGTCCAGGTGCGCCCGTCCCAGTGCTCCGCAAGGGTGGCCAGATTCCCGCCCTCGACCTGCGAGCCGACAGCCCATGCGTCGCTCGGAGCGTCCGCCGCGACCGCGTTCAGCGTGCCGTCGACGACTGTCGGGTCAGCCCCGACCTTGCTCCAGGATTGGCCGTCGGAATGGAAGATCAGGGGGGAGGTATCGACGTTGGTCGACGCATACCCTCCGACGGCCCATTCGTCGGTCGCGGAGGTGCCGGCAACGCCGTAGAGCGCCGTCGTCACCGGGCTTGGATCCGGGGCCAGGGCGAGCGACCACGCCGTCCCGTTCCAATGCTCGACGACCGCCTGCGTGTAAATGGGTGTCGTCATCCAGCCAACGGCATCCCCGGGGCCCGTGCCGGAGAAGTACGCCGAGACGAGGTTCGCGTTCGGCGACGGGGACGGTGTCGCAACATGCGTGAACTGTGCGCCGTTCCACGATTCGGCCAGCGCCAGCGCGGTCTTGGGGACGCCGGAGGTCGAGGGTGCCGTGTGGCCAAACGCCCATACGGCTCCCGTGGCGGGGTCGGCTGCCGTAGTCAGGAAGCTGTCTTCGTGAGTCAGCTTCGGCGAGGTGACAACCGACCATCCGCCGGGACCACATGTCGTGGGGGAGGCGCTCGCCGCGAAGCCAGAAGGGCTCCGGGCGCCGGGCGGGATCGAGCCCGCCGTGGATGCACCGAACACCCCGACGCCGGCGGTCACGACCGCCGCGAAAACGATGACGAGCGGAAGACGTGTCAATCCGCGGGCTCCGCCGCCACGGCGGCCTGCTCAGCGGCGGTGAGCGGTGTGCACGTCCGTGTCGAGAGCGCCAGTTTGGGACGGACGGGCGCAGCGAAGTCGAACATGTCCATCAGATCGTTTGCGCTCGCATCCTTGGGCGTCATGGCCGGCAGGCTCCAGTTGTCCTCGATGAACCTGGGCAACGACGCCAGCGTGTAGAGCGTGTGGCTGATCGATCCGCCACCCGAGCTCTGCCCGGTGCGGGTGTACGGTGAGATCGCGATCAGCGGAACGCGGAATCCGTCGGAGACTCCATCGACGACCGGGGGCGGCACGTGGTCGTAGAAGCCGCCGTAGTCATCCCAAACGACGAAGATCGCCGTCGACGACCACTCCGAGCTCTTCATCAGGGCATTCACGAGCTTGACGGTCTCGTTCTCCCCCGCACACGCTGATGCGGGCGGATGCTCGGTCTGCGACGAGATGTACCACGAAACGTTCGGAAGGGTCCCGGCCTTCGCGTCAGATGCGAGGTTGCTCAACGCAACGACATGCGACCAGATCGCCGGGTCGAAGCGGTCGGGACGCAGAGCGTCGAGGGCATTGTGCGGATCGGACGGATACGGATCGAAGACGTTCCACGTGAGCCCGACCGGCTGCAGGATGTTCGGGAGCGCCGAGAACCCGAAGCAGGGGAACATCAAGCTCTTCGACCGGTCTGGTGCCATCATCACCTCGAGCGTGTCCGGAGGTGCGTCACATCCCCACGGGTTGGGCGACTCTGGCGACGTCGCCGTGGCCGGCAGGTCGTACACCGCGCGGTTCCCGGTGGTCGGGTCGTACTGACCGTCCTGAGCGGCGAACGTGAAGAGGTTGTTGCCGAAGCTGACGCCACGTGCGCTCGAGAACATGTTGTCGGCGAGGGCGTAGGTGCTCGCGTATGCCCAGTAGTTCGGAATGCTCGCCTGGGTCATCTGCGAATACGCCAGGTCCGCACCGGTCGACGAGGACGCCCCCTGTGCCTGGTCGAAGCCATCCATGGCGCCACCGTCCCACGACGACAGCCAGCACGAGTACACGTGGCAGATGTCGTTTGGCATGGGGTCGGGGGTCTGTCCGAGCGCGACGGTCTGCCCGTTGCTCATAGTTCCGGACATGGCGCCATTCGCACCCGGGAATCGCCCGAAATACTCGTCGAAGCTGCGATTCTCCTTCATGATGATCACGACGTGTTTGATCGGCGTCGTGGTCGGCGGTGGGCCGGCCCCGGCGGCCTGGGCAGGGCGTGGAGATTCGCGCGAACCCGAGAGCACGGCGAGCGTCACGAGGACGACGGCCAACAGGACCCACATTGGCCGGCCGTGCTTGAACAACTGACCCGACAGCGTGGCACCCCCCGGCCTCGCATGTGACAGGCGATGACTTTACGTGTTATTGCCAGCTGCGTCAACGACGCGAGCGCTGAGCGGCGTCGCGTTGGTGGGCTTGAATTCGGCATCGGGACTATCCTCGGTCGTGGCATGGCTGTCCGTGGCGGTGTGATCGTGCTCGTGGAGCCGTTTGGGACCGGCGGCGGCGTCGATGTGATCGCACGACCCTTCGCCGCGGCGCTCGCGGCCGCCCTCGCCGCGCAGGTGGTCGTCGACAATCGCCCTGGCCTGGGGTCCACGGCAGCGCCGGCCTTCGTTGCGAGCGCCCCCGCTGACGGCCGAACGCTGCTTATGAACACGAGCGCGCATGCGTATACGGCAGCGCTATCCGAGCGTCTCCCCTATGACCCGGTCGCTGATTTCGTTCCTGTCGCGGCGGTGACGAGTCAGGCGTACGTGCTCGTGGCGCATCCCCGTGCTGGGCTCCGGCGCCCGGCCGATCTGGCGCGCGCTGGCCGGACACGTCCAGGCGCCCTGTCGTTCGTCTCGGCCGGAGTGGGTACCGGCACGCACGTGTGCGCCGCCCAGCTCAACAGTGATCTGGGAATCGGCGCGCGCCACATCCCTGCTCGAGCGGAGGACGGGATCAGCGAGACGATCGCACGTGTCGCAGCAGGCGAAGCTGACTACTCGGTCTCGCCCATTCCGATCGCCGCGCCCCATCTCGCGGCCGGCACACTCGTCGCGATCGGTGTGACGGCGGCCCGCCGATCGCCGCTGCTGCCCGACGTACCGACGCTGGCCGAGGCCGGCGCGGAGGGTTTCGAATTTTCCCATCTGGTACGGGCTGTGGGCACCCGCCGAAACCCCCGCGCCGGTGGTTTCGGAGCTCGGAGCGGCGGTGTCAGAAGCGCTGCGATCGCCGCAGCTGGCGTCGCGCTTTGAGGAGCACGGTGCAGAAGTCTTGCGACTGACGCAGACCGAGTTCGCCGACTTCGTGACAAGTGAGGTCGCACGCGCGCGTCGCTTCGCCTCGCCGTAGCCCACCCGCGCCGGATTCACCATGCAACCCCTATCTCCTGACGCAGGTTGAGTCCGGCGGGGAGTCGGCCGACCTTCATCCGGACGCGGAGCGGCGAGGACGACTGGCGACACCGCTCGCCTGCGCGGCAGCCGCGACCGCTGCGGCGACGGCGGGGGCGACGGCGCGGTTGAACACGCTCGGGATGATGTATTCGGCGTCGAGCTCATCGTCGGTGACGACTGCAGCGATCGCCCGCGCAGCGGCGAGCTTCATCTCCTCGTTGATCGTGGTCGCGCGAACGCCCAGGGCGCCGCGGAAGACGCCGGGGAATGCGAGCACGTTGTTGATCTGGTTCGGATAGTCGGATCGCCCGGTCGCCATGATCCGCACATGGTCGCCGACGTCCTCGGGCTGCACCTCGGGAGTCGGATTGGCCATCGCAAATACGATCGCTCCGGATGCCATCGCGCGCACGGCGGCTGCCGAGACGGCGCCCGCTGCGGACACCCCGATGTACACGTCGGCACCGGGGAGGAGATCGTCGGCCATGCCTCGACGGCGCTCGGGATTCGTGCGCTCGGCCAGCTCGGCCCGCTCGCGGTCGAGTCCCGGCCGGCCGCGGTAGAGCGCCCCATCGATGTCGCACACGACGACGTTCGTCGCTCCCTCGGCAAGGATGATGTTCGTGCATGCCAGGCCGGCGGCGCCGGCACCGGTCACGACGATGCGCGCGTCCTGCACCCGCTTGCCGACCACCCGCAGCGCGTTCAAGAGCGCCGCGAGCACGACGATCGCGGTTCCGTGCTGGTCGTCGTGGAACACGGGGATGCGCAGCTCGGCGCGCAGGCGGCGCTCGATCTCGAAGCAGCGCGGCGCGGCGATGTCCTCGAGGTTGATGCCGCCGAACGTCGGCGCCAACGCCCGCACGATGGTGACGATCTCGTCGACGTCGGTCGTCGCGAGGCAGAGCGGGAACGCGTTGATGCCGGCGAACTCCTTGAACAGCAGCGCCTTGCCCTCCATGACGGGCATCGCCGCGGACGGGCCGATGTCGCCCAGCCCGAGCACGGCCGTGCCGTCGGTGATCACGGCCACCGTGTTGCCTTTGACCGTGAGCTCCCAGGCTCGCTCAACGTCCTTGTGGATCGCGGAGCAGATGCGGGCCACCCCCGGCGTGTAGGCCATCGAGAGATCGTCCCTGCTCTTCAGCGGGACGGTTGCGGTCACCTCGATCTTGCCGCCGAGGTGCAGCTGGAACGTGCGGTCCCAGACGTCCTCCACGGTCACGCCGTCGATATCGCCGACGGCGGCAAGCACCCGCTCCCCGTGGGAGGCATCGATGCACGCCATCGTGATGTCGCGGATCTGGATGCGCATCCCCTTTTCGACGCGCACGAGGTCGATCGCGCCGATGATCGCCCCCGTCTCGCCGATGGCGGTCGCGACCTGGCCGAACGCTCCGGGCCGCTGCGGCAGGTGAACGCGCATCACGATGCTGTAGGACGCCGACGGCTGCAGGGCGGCGGCGGCCGGCATTGTGGGCACTTCTGGAGTGGCGACGCTCACGAGAACGACCCGTTCATCCGGTGGATCACGGCCGCCTGGCCCTGGCCGCCGCCCACGCATAGGGCCGCCACTCCACGCTCGAGGTGCTCACGATCCATCTCGTGCAGGAGCGTCACGAGGATGCGTCCGCCGCTGGCGCCGATGGGATGGCCCAGCGCGATCGCCCCGCCGTGGGGGTTGACGCGGTCCATCGGCAGATCCAGCTCGCGGCAGACCGCGAGCGACTGGGCTGCGAACGCCTCGTTGAGCTCGAATAGATCGATGTCGGCGATCACCAGATCCGCCTTTGCGAGCGCCTCGCGGGTGGCCGGGATCGGGCCGATGCCCATCACCCGCGGCTGCACGCCGACCGATGCGTAGCTCTCGACGAGACCAAGCGGCGTCAGGCCGCGCCTGCGCACCTCGCGCTCGGACATGACCACGAGCGCGGCCGCGCCGTCGTTCAGCCCTGACGCATTGCCGGCGGTCACCGTCCCACCGTCCTTGCGAAACGCGGCGCGCAACCCTGCGAGCGCCGCCGTCGTGCTGCCGGCGCGGGGGTGCTCGTCGTTGTCGACCACACGTGGCTCACCGCGCTTCTGCGGGATCTCGATCGGAACGATCTCGCCCTTGAAGACGCCCGCCTCGATTGCGCGTTCGGCCTTCTGCTGGCTCTCGGCTGCAAACGCGTCCTGATCCTCGCGAGAGATGCCGTACTCGTCGGCGACGTTCTCGGCGGTGATCCCCATGTGGACGTGCTCGAAGGCGTCCATCAGCCCGTCATGGGTCATCGAGTCGATCATCTGCACGTCGCCCATCACGGCGCCGAAGCGGTTGCTCGGGGCGAGGTACGGGGCTCGGCTCATGTTCTCCATCCCGCCGGCGACGACGATGTCGGCATCGCCCGCGCGAATGATCTGCGTCGCGAGCGTCACCGACTTCAGGCCCGACCCGCAGAGCATGTTGACCGTGGTGGCCGGCACCTCGACCGGGAGGCCCGCGCCCATCGCGGCCTGGCGGGCGGGGTTCTGGCCGAGTCCCGCCTGCAGCACGCAGCCGAGGATGACCTCGTCGACGTCCTCAGGCGCGACCTGGGCTCGTTCCAGGGCGGCGCGGATCGCGTGGCTCCCAAGCGTCGAAGCCTCGACGTCCTTGAAGTAGCCGCCGAACGATCCGACCGGCGTCCGCACGGCGCTGACGATGTACGCCTGCTCCATTGTCCCCATCTCCCTTTGACTCGGTTCAGCAGTTCGCGGCTCGGCCTCTGCGGCCGGCCGTCGGCATCAACCTCGGGCGGGTGTCACGGCTCCGCACCGTCGCGCCCCTGGGCGACGTAGCTGCGGTACACGGCCAGTAGCGCCTCGCGCTGGGCGTCGGTGAGGGCCGCGTCGCTGCGGATCGCGGCCTCGGTGGCCGCGGCCGCCGCAGCGGTCGAGGCGCCGCCGTCCCGGAGCCATGTGTGCGCGAGCAGCGTCTCGAGCGGCATCCCGAGCGCGTCGGCGAGGGCGCGCAGCACGCGCAACGACGGCTCATGCAGTCCGCGCTCGAGCTGCGAGATATAGGCGTTTGACAGATTCGTCATCCGTGCCAGCTCCCGCAGCGACAGGTCCGAGACCTGGCGCTGGGCCCTCAGGAAGCGCCCGAAGGCCTCAACCTGGGCTTTCCACGGATCGGATGGCGCGGATTCGGACACGGATCTGGTGGAACGCGCCCGAGTGCCGGCGGCGTTTCTGGCCGGCACCCGGACACAGTCCTGCCTCGCCTACTTGGCGGTGGCCGGAGCCTTGGGCATTGCGGGCTCGGCGGCGGCGAACACCTCGGTGAGGTACTGGTGCTGCGCGCTCATCAGCTTGGTCGCAAAGCCGAAGGCGTTGTCGACGAGCTCCTTGGGCGAGGACACGCCCGGGATCGCGGTTGCGCCCGGAGCGGACTTCGTCAGGGGCTGTGCGGCCTTGGCCCACGCCGACACGCTGTCGACGGTGACCTTCTGGCTCTGCTCGATCATGCTGAGCACCTGCTCCTGGTACGTCTTGGAAAGCTCCAGATACGTGGTCATGGGTGCTCCTCTAGTTGGGTGGCAACCTGCCTGTGTGCGTTCACTATAGTACGCAACGCTCGAAAAGTCAAGCAGGGCGGGGTCAGCGTTCGCGCACGTACGTGCCCGGGGCCGGGCACAGCGGCGGGTATTCCGCGTTCCCCATGGTCGGCGGCGGCCGCCGCCTACCCGCGCGCGGCCGGATCCAGCGCGCCCAGTCCTTCCACCACGTGCCCCTGTGCACCTCGGCGGCCTCGAGCCAGGCGGCGGCGTCGGCCGTGTCGCCCCCGTCGCTGCGGAACGTGCGCCGCCCGCCGGGTGGGTTGACGATGCCTGCCAGATGTCCCGACGAGCTCAGGACGAAGCGGACGTCGCCCGTGAACAGGTGCGACGACGCGAAGCAGCCCTTCCAGGGCGTGATGTGGTCGTCCTCGGAGGCGACGTAGTAGACGTCGGCCGCGACCACGTCGAGGCGGATGCGCCTCCCCAGCAGTCGCATTGTCCCCTCGGCCAAGCGGTTCTCCATGTAGCACTCGCGCAGGTACTCGCCGTGCATCCGGGCCGGCATGCGCGTCGAGTCGGCATTCCAGGCGAGCAGGTCGAAGTCCGACGGCGGCTCGCCCATGAGCCAGCCGCTGGCGACGTAGCTCCAGATCAGGTCGTTCGCGCGCATCGCGTCGAACGTGTGCGCCATCGCGGTCGCATCGAGATAGCCCTTCTCGCTCATGACCGCATCGACCGCGTCCACCGACTCGGCGTCGACGAACGTCCCCAGGGCGCCGGCGTCGCGGTAGTCGAGGAGGGTGTTCAAAAGCGTGAGCGACCGCACCCGGTGGTCGCCCGCGGCGGTGAGATAGGCCGCACCGGCGCCCGCGAGCGTGCCGCCGAGGCAGAGCGCGGCGACGTTCACCTGCTTGCACCGCGTGATCGCGCCGACGACGTCGAGCGCCGCCAGCAGCCCGTCGCGCAGATAGTCATCGAGCCCCGAATCGCGGTGCTCGGATCCGGGGTTGACGTAGCTGATGGCGAACACCGTGTGTCCGCGCGCGACGGCCCACTCGACGAAGCTGCGGCCCGGCGACAGGTCGAGCACGTAGTACTTGTTGATCCACGGCGGGCTGAGCAGGAGCGGCACGGCGTGGACGGTGCGTGTCGTCGGCTGATACTGGATCAGCTCGATCAGCTCGTTTCGGAAGACGACCTGGCCGGCGGTGGCAGCGAGGTCGTGGCCGAGCTCGAACCGTGACAGGTCGACCTGGCTCGGGCGGCCGTCGTTCGTGACGACGTCGTCGAGGAACCGCTCCATGCCACGAGTGACGCTCGTGCCGCGCGTCTCCATCGCCCGGCGCAGTGCGGCCGGGTTGCCGACCAGCGTGTTGGTCGGGGCGAGCGCATCGATCATGGCATCGACGGCGAATCGCGCCTTGCCGTCGGCAGGGCCGTCCAGGTCGGCGGCGTCCACCAGCTCGCGCATGAGCCGCGACCACAGCAGGTAGCCCTGCTGCAGCCCGAAGTACACCGGGTTTTCATGCCAGGACGGATCGCGGAAGCGGCGATCGGCCCGAAGCGGCGCCACGACCGGCTCGGCGCCGGCGCTGCCCACGGAGCTTGCGAGCGTTGCCGCCCCTGCCGACATGCAGTCGCCGGCGAACCGCATCCACGTCTTCTCGGCAGCCTCCGGATGGCGTGCGAGAGCCTCGCCGAGCTCGCGCAGCGCCTCGTCGAACCCCAGGCCGCCGCCGAACCCCTGCCCGCCGTTTGGCTGCTCATTCGTCACATGTTCAAGCCTCCGTTCACGTCCACAACCGAGCCGGTGATGTATCCCGATGCCGGGTCGACCAGGAAGTCGACCACGCGCGCCACCTCTTCGGGCTCGCCGAGGCGCCCGCACGGGATCAGCGCGACCACCTTCGCCAGCGCGTCCTCCGGGACCGCCATGACCATCTCGGTGGCGATGAAGCCCGGCGCGACGCAGTTGACGGTGATGCCTTTGCGGGCCGTCTCGAGCGCGAGCGACTTGGTCAGCCCGAACAGGCCGGACTTCGCGGCCGAGTAGTTCGCCTGGCCGATGTTGCCCGTCTCGCCGATCACCGAGCTGATGTTCACGATCCGTCCGTAGCCGCGCTCGAGCATGGGGTTGAGCACCGCCCGGCACAGGTAGAACGCCCCGCTCAGGTTGACGCGGATCACCCGGTCCCACTCGTCTGCCGCCATCTTGCGCACGGTGCGGTCGGCGGTGATCCCGGCGTTGTTCACCAGGATGTCGATCTTGCCGTGGCGGTCGATCACCTCGCGCACGACCCGGTCGCAATCCTCGACGACGCCGATGTTGCCCTGGTGGATCGAGACGCGGTCCTGATACTCGTCGTCCAGCGCCAGAGCGGCCGTTTCGTCGCGGGAGTAGCCCGCGGCGAGGGTGGCGCCCTGACTCAGGAGGTGGTGGGCGATCGCGAGCCCGATGCCGCGCGATCCGCCGGTAACGAGGGCGACCTGGCCGTCCAGGCGTCCACTCATATGATCTCCTTGGTCGCCTCGAGTATACCGGTCGCCCGGTGGCGGCCCGGATCCGGGGCTAGCTTGCCGTCCAGCCGTTGCCCATCACGAGCTGGGAGCCGGTGTACGAGCGACCGGCGGGGCCGGCGATGAACGCCACCGTCTCGGCGACGTCGGCCGGTTCGATCAGCTCCTTGCGCGCCTGGCGGGTGAGGATGACCCGCTCGAGCACCTCGGCCACCGGGATCCCGTGCGCCCGGGCCTGGTCGTCGATCTGCCGCTCCACGAGCGGCGTGCGCACATAGCCCGGGCACACTGCCACGCTGACGATGCCGTGCGGCGCGCCCTCCAGGGCGAGCGTCTTCACCAGGCCGAGCACGCCGTGTTTGGCGCTGACGTAGGCGGCCTTGAACGGCGAGGCGACCAGACCGTGCACCGAGGCGATCGCGACGAACCGTCCGTCGCCGCCGGCCTTCAGGGCCGGCCAGGCGTAACGCGCGAGCAGGAATGGGCTCGTCAGGAGAACGGCCACCAGGTCGTCCCAGCGGTCCTCCGGGAACTCCTCCACGGGCGCCACCACCTGAAACCCGGCGCACGCGACGACCCCGTCCAACCTGCCGAACTCGGCCAGCGCGGCGTTCACCGCAGCGTGGTTGTCCTCGCGCCGGGTCAGGTCGGCCGCGAACGCCCGCCCCGGACCGTCCGGATCGGGTGCGCGGTCGACCGAGAGCACATCATTGCCGTCGTCGACGAGCCTGCTCGCGATCGCTCGTCCGATGCCGCTCGCGGCTCCGGTGACGAGGTACGCGCGCCGGCCGCTCATCCGCCGCCGGCGAGCTCTCCAAGCAGCGGCGCCCAGTGCTCGCGCAACGCCGAGCGGCTCATGAACAGGCCCAGATGGCCGCTATCGACGAGGTCGCAGCGGATCGCCTCGGGCGCGGTCGACACGTGACGGGCGAGGGCGAACGCCTGCTCCGGGGGCGTGATGTGGTCGCGCGAGCCGGCCAGGATCGTCACCGGACAGGTGATCGCGCCCAGGTCGACCTTCCGGCCGCCGACCTCCAGCGTGCCGCGCACCAGCTCGTTGCCGGTGAACAGGTGCTCGACGATCCACAGGTAGAACGCGCCGGCGATGTCCTGGGTGTACTTGAACCAGTCCTCGAACTCCGTGTATCGGCGGACGAAGTCCGGGTCGTGCATCTCGAGCAGCAGGTCGAGGTGCTTCTTGACCTCCTCCTCGGGGGCGAGCGCGATGAACCCGGCCAGCATGGCCTCCCCCCGCAGGACGCCGCCGCCGGCGTCGACCATCGCCTGGTAGGGCGACACGTGCAGGCCCGACATCAGCGAGACGTAGTCGAGCAGCGGTCCCTCGCCGGCTCTGAAGTCGATCGGTGCGCCGCCCACGGTCAGCGTCGCGACCGAATCCGGCTCGAGCGCCGCGTAGATGCTCGCGAGCCACCCTCCCTGGCAGTCGCCGATCAGGTGCACCGGGCCGCCGATCCGCTCGACCGCATCGCTCACCGCGGCGACATAGTCGAGGATCGAGGCGTCGGCGGTGGCGATCGTGGCTCCGAGCCACTCCAGCACGTACAGGCGGTCGAGTCCGGCGCCGATCGCCACGCCGACCTGGCTCTGGCGCGGGCTGAAGTCGACGATGCAGGAGTGGTGGCCGGCCTGGGGCGGCAGTATCAGCGTCGGCAGGAGCGCCCCGGCGCCATCCGGCGAGAAGTCCCGCAGCCTCGCCACGCGATCCTCGGCCACCACGGCGCTGGGCGATGCCCACGTCGGCTCACGCCGGCCCTGGGTGAGGCGCATCCACGTGATGGCGTCGTCGAAGACCTCGGCGGGAGACGCGCCGCGCGCCATCGCTCCGTGCCAGTACTGGGCACCGACCGCCACCGCGTGGGAGGCGACGTCGAACCACGTCGCAGTGAGCCGCGTCGCCAAGCCGGTCGCGGCTCCGACAGTGGTATCCGCGTTCACCGGCGGGACAACCCTGGCATCACAACGAGTCTACTCCGAAGGGAGGCGGGCGGAAGGGCCGGCGTGAAGATCGCTCGCGAGCCGATTCCTCAACGACCAACGGCTGCGTTCGACGCGCGGATGGCCGAATCCGCGCCACGCGGCCCAACCATGCGGCCGCGGGGAGGCCCCTCACGGCCGCGCGAGATCAGTGCGCCGTGCCTGGTCGCTGTTCAGGAGAGGATGTTCGCGGCGAGCCCGACCAGCGCGCAGGCCACGACGGTCGTGACGACGCCGACCCGGAGGCGCCAGACGCCGGTGAAGGCGATGGCTGCGAGAGGGATGACCAGCCAGTCGGAGTTGCCGTTGGGGAACGCCGCGTGTTGGGCGACGAAGACGGCGAGGGCGGCGATGACGCCGACGACGGCGATGGTGACGCCGTTGAGGGCGTTGGCGAAGGAGCCGGTGTGGCGGATCCGGTCGATGATGGGTGCTCCGCTGATGATGAACACGAAGGAGGGCACGAAGGTGCAGAGGGTGGCGATGGTGGCGCCGGCGAGGCCCCAGGCGAGTCCGCCCTCGACGTTGTAGCCGGCGACGAAGCCGACGAACGTGTTGACCATGATCAGCGGGCCGGGCGTGGATTCGCCGAGCGCGAGTCCGGCGACCATGTCTTGGGAGGTGAGCCAGCCGTAGTGGTTGACAGCCGCGCTGGCGACGAAGGGGAGTACGGCGTAGGCGCCGCCGAAGGTAATCAATGCGGCGAGGGTGAAGAAGCCGGCCAGCTGGGCGACGAAGCCACCCGCGATGAGCAGGACGGCCACCGGGATGAGCCAGATCGCGAGCGTCTGTACGAACCGGCGCCGCAGCCCGGTATCAAGCGGCGTGGCATCGTCTGTGTCCTCCTCGCCGGTGCCGTGTCCACCCGACCTCCCGAACAGTCGCGCGTTCTTCTTTCCGCCCATGTACCCGGCGACGGCGGCCAGCGCGATGATGATCGGGAAGGGCACCCCCGCCACGATCAGACCGAACGCGACGGCCGCCATGGCGACCGCTGCGGGCGTGTGGATGACGCGGCCGCCGACGCGGATAACGGCCGCGGCGACCAGGGCGATCACGGCAGCGCCGAGCCCGCGGACGATGCCGGCGACGGCCGCGACCTCGCCGTACTCGACGTAGACGGCGCTCATGCCGCAGAGCAGCACGAATGACGGCAGTACGAACAGGCCGCCGGAGGTGATCGCGCCGCGCACGCCGTACATCGAGTAGCCGATGTAGGAGGCGAGCTGCTGGGCCTCGGGGCCGGGCAGCGCCATGCAGAAGTTGAGGGCGTGCAGGAAGCGTCGCTCGCCGATCCACTTACGGCGTTCGACCAGTTCGTCGTGCATGATCGCGATCTGGCCGGCGGGGCCGCCGAAGCTGATGCAGCCGAGCTTGAGCCAGAACCAGAACGCTTCCGCCTCGCTCGGCCGGGCCGAGTCGAGCTCGGCCTCCCGGGGGCTCTCGCCAATCACGTGCGCGTCAGACCTCACTCGCCCGAGCTCTCGTGGAGGTGGGAGCGTCGGAGCAGTTCGTAGAGGCCGTCGTAGAGCGGTCGGGTCATGGTGAGCTGCTGGCAGTCATCGGCTGCGATCAGCGACATGCCGCGGACCAGACGATCGAGACCGGGGGCCTCCGGCGCGTCGTAGAGGTCGTCGCCGATGTCGGCCTCGTGGATGATCCGGCCGATGTCCGCAAGAGCGGGATCGTCGAGGTGGTAGTGGGTGAGGAAGCTCTCGAAGCTGCAGCGGTCGTGGTGGTGGCCGAGCTCGACCCCGCGCATGTCAAACGGCGTTGCGTCCGGGGGAACCCCGTCGGGGTCGTCGACGAACACGAACTCGGCAGCCGGATCGATGAAGCGGGTGACGAGCCAGGCGCAGGCTGTGCGATCGACGTGGCAGTGACGCCGCGTCGCCCACCTCATCGCGAAACCTCGACGCTGAGCGCGGCGAGCCGCTCGACGGCCGCCCGCGCGTTGTCACGCT
The DNA here is from genome assembly GCA_963825325.1 of uncultured Actinomycetes bacterium. Classification (GTDB taxonomy): domain Bacteria; phylum Actinomycetota; class Thermoleophilia; order Gaiellales; family JAICJC01; genus JAICJC01. Next base: position 618,363 of record CAWGSU010000004.1, on the reverse strand, counting down.
CGGGCGGGGGGAAGTAGTCACGGGATCCGATCCGTCGCAACTCGCGCCGTAGCCGCGCCAGCGTTCGGCGCCGCTGAACTGCGCCGCCGGCAGCGGCCCTCTCGGCGGCGTTGGTGACGGCCTGATACTCCGTTGCTCTCCGCTCCGCCATCGCGCCGGCGAGTGCCCGCTCCTGCGCGGCGGTCGCGGTCTCGGATACCCAGATGCTTGCCTCGCCGCCCGCCTCGACCACGTCGTCTGCGAGCCATTCCAGCTGCTCGCGGTTGCGACTGTCGAGTGGCAACGCGACCACGCCGTCCACCACCTGGACAGCACCGAGGCGACGCAGCTTCCGCCAGAGATCGATCCGCGGCGTCGAAGGCGTGCGTGGCAGGCGGTAGACAAGCATGACCCACTGGGTCCGAGACACGCCTCGACCGTACTGCAACCGCGGTTGCACATCAAGTGTTTTGGGAGTTGTGTGGCAGCGGGCGGCACAGATCGCTCATTCGAGCGCGCTGGCTCCGATCAGGCTGGCGAGGCGTTTCAGGCCGCCTCTCGTGCGGGCCTTGATGGTTCCTAGCGGGGCACCCGTACGGCTCGCCACCTCGCTCTGAGACATCCCTCCGAAGTAGGCGAGGACGAGCGTCTCGCGCTCGCGGTCGGGAAGCTTGTGAAGCGCTCGGCGCACGTCGAACGCCAGGGCGAATCGTTGGGCCGCTTCACGTCCATCCTCGCCGGAGAGCTCGCCGGTGGTGTCAGGGTTCACGACCACGGTCTTCTGCTTGCGCAGGTGGTCGATCGCGCGGCGTTGCAGGATTGTGAGCAGCCATGCTTCGAGCGGTCGGCTCGGGTCGTATCGATGTCGTTTGCGCCAGGCTTCCATCATCACCGTTTGCACGACGTCTTCCGCATCGCTGGGGCCTACAACCCGGCGGGCATTCGCAAGCAGGAGCGGCCCGAATCGACTCTGACACTCGCCCAGTGCCCGCTCATCGCCGGCCGCGAATCGCTCCCGGATGACGTCAACCTCCGGGAGTCCACGGCTTGGCGGCCGCGGCGATCTCATGCCGGTGAAGGCGGGACTTGTGGCGTTCACGTCGTCTCCTCGCTCAGTCGGGCGGGTGTCTGCGGACGGTCATGCCCGCAGACACCCGTCGGGAGTGGTGTGGGCTTAGGCGATGCGGGCGTCGACGTTTGCGGTGCCGAGCGTGATGCCGGCGCTGAACAGGTGCACGCCCAGCGCGCTGTTGAGCGCACTCGCGGCTGTTGAGGTCAGGGTGGCCTTGACGCCGTCAACCTTGACCGTCGGGGGGTGCTTGATGATGGTCGCGGTGCTGAGATCGAGGTTGAGGATCCGCACGCGGGCCTTGGGGTCGCCGTTGACGGCGGCGGTCAGGCCGGGGTGTGCGCTGATCCGGATCTGGAAGTTGGTCAGCTTGAGCGTGTGGCCGTTGGCGACGTTTACGAACTCAAGCCCGCCCGCGTGGTTGATGTGCCCGGCGAGGCTGGTTGCGTCGACGCGACCGCCGGTGATCGGGAACGCGTAGCGAAGCGAGAGGCCGCGATGCCAGGATGCCGCGACGCTCGCGGGCTTCACGGGCAGCGGCAGGATGCCGTTCGAGATCAGCGCCTTCGTGGTGGCGGGGTCGGTCTGGAGGGTGGTGGCTTCGCCCTTCAGCTTCACCGTGCTGCTGCTGCTGGCGCCCGCCGCGGCGGGTGCGAGCACCGCGACGACCGCGACCAGGGCGGCAACCGAGGCGATCAGCCTTCTCGCGTGGGTGTTCGTGAACATGAACGTCTCCTTCTCTCGTTGATTGGCTCCGACTACCCATGTATGTCCTATGTTTGTCGAAGGTTTGCGCGGTGCACGTTAGCCTTGGACGGCTGGAATGTCAAATGTTTGTCCACTGTATGTGTATACTGACGGCATGAGCGCAGTCGACCCGCCCGCGCACCATCTGCGCATCGGCCAACTCGCGAGCCGGGTCGGTGTGTCCGCCACCCTGTTGCGAGCCTGGGAGCGCCGCTACGGACTGCTACAGCCGGTGCGAACCGAGGGTGGCTACCGGCTCTACAGCGCCGAGGACGAGGCTCGAGTCCACTCGATGCTCGCCCTGATCACCGACGGCGTCGCCCCCCAACAGGCGGCGCGCAGGGTGATGTCCGACACCGCGCCGGCGGTGGTCGCGCGCGCCGACGACGCGTCCCCGGCCCGCGACCTCGTGCTCCTCGCCGCGGCGCTTGAGCGGTTCGACGACGTCGCGGCCAACGCCATCTTTGACGAGTTGCTCGCGCGGTACACGGTCAGGACGGCGCTCTCGGCCGTTGTCGTGCCATACCTTGCCGGCCTCGGCGACCGGTGGGCGCGGGGTGAGGCGACGATCGCGCAGGAACACTTCGCAAGCAACGTGCTCCGCGGGCGCCTGCTGGGCCTCGCCCGCGGTTGGGACGCGGGCGTTGGGCCACGGGCCCTGCTGGCATGTCCGAGCGGCGAGCGCCACGACCTCGGCCTGCTCGTGTTCGGCATCGCCCTGCGCGGCCACGGCTGGCGGATCACCTATCTGGGCGCCGACACCCCTCAGACGACGCTGATCGAGACCGCAGCCCAGCTCGCACCAGCCATTATGGTGCTGGCCGCGACGCGATCATCGCATCTGCGACCCCTCGCGCACGAGGCTCGAAGCAATGCCGTTCCGATCGCCATTGCCGGAAGAGGGGCAACTCGCAAAGTCGCCGACGAGCTCGGTGCTGCGCTCCTCGATGTCGATCCGGTCAGCGCCGCTGCCCGAGTCGCGGCAGAAGCGCAGTGACACCCTCGCGCGAACCCGCCGGCCGGCACGTGGCCCGGTGGGGAGGGCTGGGCTGGATCGAGACGGGGATCTGGGTGTGGCGATGATCCGACCGCGGTCGCACGAGACGGGCGTGTGGTCGTCGTCGCACCGACGGCGAAGCGATGGTGCGATCGAATCGACCCAACGACTGCTGGCCCCCCGACCGGTCGTCGAGCGCACTGCCGACGGCGCGATGATCCTGGGAGCCGCGTACTGGCGCGAGGTTGAACGTCTGACCGGCGGCCTCGTGCGAACGCGCAGGAGCAGAGGCAGGACGGAACTTCGCCTCACACGCCGGGGACCAACGCTGCTGCGTTTCGGACCTCCTCAGCTGACCGCGACCACGAACGCCGTCTCAACGACCTATCCGATCACCGGCGGCCTGCTCGCACGCCGCGCCGCCGGATCGATCACCCTCTCGATGCTTGGCGGCGCAGACGGTGTCGAGCTGCGATCGTCCATCTCCGGCTACCACCCCACCCTCGCGGCTCGGCCCGGGGCGCCGGCGTGGACCGGCGAGCTGTACGACCAGATCCAGGCGCGCATCCACGCACGAGTCAGCCGCCGCTACTTCCACGGTCTCATCGACCGGGCAGCACCATGAGGATCGCCGTCTTCGGCGCGTCGGGCACGGTCGGATCTGCACTCCTCCCGATTCTCGTACGCAAGCACGAGGTGATCGCGATCTCCCGCCAAGCGCACGCCGCGGATGGAGCCGCCATCCGCTGGGTGTCCGCAGACGTGACCAACCCCACCAGCGTCCATCGAGCCCTCGAGGGCGTCGACGTCGTCGTCTATCTCGTCCACTCGCTCGGCCAGGCCGACTTCGCCGCCCGCGACCGTCGCGCGGCCACGATCGTCGCACGCGCAGCCGCAGGTCAGGCCGTCCAGCAGATCGTGTACCTCGGCGGGCTGGGGGAGGAATCCGACGACCTGTCCGAACACCTCCAGAGCCGCCGCGACACCGAACACCACCTCGCCTCAGGCAGCGTCCCGGTCACGACGATTCGCGCCGGCATGGTCATCGGACCCGGAAGCGCTGCCTTCGAAACCATCCTCGCCCTGGTCGACCGGCTGCCAGGAATGGTGTGCCCGCGCTGGGTGTCAACCCCCACCCAACCAATCGCCATCACCGACATCGCCCGCTACATCGCCGGCGTCTGCGGCAACCCCGAAGCAATTGGTCAAACCTATGACGCCGGCGGCCCCGAAGTCATGACCTACCGCCAGATGATCGAGCGTATCGCCCGCATACGCCACCGCCACCCCATCATCATCGAGGTGCCGTTCCTCACCCCCAGACTCTCATCCCTCTGGCTGCGACTCGTCACCCCAGTCCAAGCAGGCGTCGCCCGACCACTGATCGACGGACTCCGCAACCCCACCGTCGCACACGACAACCGCCTGCACACTCTCGTGCCGTTCGAGCTCACCAGCTTCGACACCGCCGCCCAGGCCGCCATAACCCGGGCACCAGCCCTCGATCGCACCAAGCGGCCGACGTGACTCGGACGTCGCCCACCGCGCGACTAAGAGCGCCTAGCAAAATGACGGTTGGCGTGTGCGGGATGTCGGGGTATCGCTGGGGTGGGTGGCGGTTGGATCTGCCCGATGTGCGGCGGTTCGGTGCGGGCGCGTGGCTACGTTTGCTGGTTGAGCTCGAGCAGGAGGGTGCGGAGTTGGGTGAAGCGTTTTGGGCCGAGTTGGTGTGCCCAGTGGGTCTCGAGTTCGGTGACCGCTTCGCGGATGACGCGCACCACGAATTCGCCGCGGTGGGTGAGGACGATGCGCTTGGAGCGCAGGTCGTCGGGGTCGGCTCGCCGTTGGAGGTAGTCGAGGCGCTCGAGCTGTCCGAGCAGGTAGTTGAGGGCTTGCTTGCTCATCCCTAGCTGTGCGGCCAGCTCGGACGGCCTGGCGCCCTGCGGTCCGGGGTATTGGAAGACGCTGAGGTGGGCGACGTCGAGATCATCGAAGCCGTGCTCATGCAGCCGCTCGAGCATGCGCTGCCGCACCGTCTCCCAGGGCATGCGCAGGAGCGCGCCGATCAGCGGCGGCCCGACTGGCCGCCCTTCAGCCAGCGCCTGAGTAAAGGGACTTGACGAACTGGGGTTGGTCATGATACCGTCAAGCCACTTTACCACTCAGAGAGGAGCAGTACCATGGCAACCAGCATGCGCGAGGAGATCAAGGTCGGCCCGCTGGCGATCCGGTTCTTGGTCGAGGGTGAGGAGTCGGGCGGATCGGTGGCGGTGTTCGAGTTCGACGTCCCGGCTGGCATGAAGGTCGCAGCCGGGCACAGCCACGATGGCTACGAGGAGACGATCTACGGGCTGGAAGGGGTGCTCACCTGGACAGTGGAGGGCACGCCCATCAACGTCGGCCCTGGCGAGGTGCTGTGCATCGCCCGCGGCGCCGTCCACCAATTCGACAATCCGCACGACGTCGACGCGAAGGCACTTGCGATCGTCACCCCCGGCATCCTCGGCCCCGACTACTTCCGCGAGGTCGGCGCCATCCTCGATGCGGCCGCCGGCGGCCCGCCCGATTTCGCCGCGCTGGGCGAGGTCATGCGCCGCCACGGACTCACCTGCGCCGAGTGAGTCTCCGCGGAGCCCCGCTCCGTGCACGGACCGCCCCAAGCGGAATCGCGTCGTCGCTTGAAAGGTGTGTCTCCGGAGAGCCCAGGCTCTCCGGAGACCAGGCGCCGTAGGCGGGTCGGTTCCGGCCTCAGCCGGGATCAATCAGCACGCGCCGAGCTTCGGCGCTCCAAACGCCGCCAGCAGATCAAGCAGCAGGCGAGGCCCACGAGAGCTCGGTTGGTTTCGATCGTACGGTCGTAGCAGGTGGCCAGACGGCGGTAACGATGCAAGAGCGCGAAGGCCTGCTCAACCCGCCAGCGGTACCGGCCGAAGCCTGAACCGCTTCGAGTGTTTCGGCGGGCAATGCGAAGCCGAATGCCTCGGCGACCGACGGCGCGTCGCTGTGGGCGATGGTCATAGCCGCGATCCGCGTACAGCGTGCCGGGTCTTCGCCATGGCCGCCCGACACCGCCGCGTATCGGTGGGATCGCGTCGAGCAACGGCAGCAGTTGGGTGACGTCGTTGCGGTTTCCGCCGGTCACCGTCCAGCCCACCGGCGTTCCATGCGCCTCAACGATCAAGTGGTGCTTGACGCCCGCGCGGCCCCGGTCGACCGGACTCGGCCCGGTCGCCGAGCCCCCTTTTCGCCTGGACGTGACTGCTATCGACGGCCGCGCGTGAGAGGTCGATCTCGCCGGCCGCCCGTAACTCGGCCAACAGCACCTCGTGCAACCGGGCCCACACACCAGCGTCCTGCCACTCCCGCAACCGCCGCCAGCACGTCATGCCCGATCCGTACCCCAACTCTTGGGGCAGGTGCTCCCACGGCGTCCCGGTGATCAGGATGAACAGGATTCCCTGCAACGCTCGACGGTCATCCAACCGCCGCCGACCGGGATAGCGAAATCGTCGCTGGTGCGCTGGCAACAGCGGCGCGACCCGATCCCACAGCGCGTCGGGTACCTCCCACGGCTTTGGTCGCCGACTTCTCGCCATGAGCGACTCCTCGCAAGGATGGACGCTCACGTCTTCGCCCTCAAACCACCCGCACCTTCATTCTGTTAGGCGCTCTAACGCGCCTAACTGCTCGAGCAGGACAACCACGCCAACACAGAGCCCGACGCGGCGCGCGCGTGGTCAGTCGGTTCTTGCCGCGTCGACGTCTCCGATCTCCTTCTCGGCCGGCAGCACGTACAGGAACGCGAACGCGGCCGCAGCGCCGCCGAGGAAGTCGGCCACCAGATAGATCCAAATGTTGGACCACTCGAAAAGCCCGGTAACCGACGCGCCCACTGCGATGGCGGGGTTGAAGGCGCCGCCGGAGATACCGCCCACGGCCAACGCGCCGGTTACCACCGTGAAGCCGATGGCGAGGCCGTAGAACGAGTTGCCGTCGGTCCCGCGGGCCGTGGCCACGTGCAGGACGACCCACGCCAAGGCGAACGTATAGATGAACTCAACGATGAGCATCTTGCCGTTGCTGGCGACGACGGCGTGTGGCTCGCGGCCGCCGACATAGCGCACCAACAGCCCTGCGATCACCGCGGCGACGAACTGGACCACGACGTAGGGGACATACTCATTCGCGGCCATCCGCCCACGCAGGAGTACCGCGGTGCTCACGGCCGGGTTGAAGTGGCCGCCGGACACGTGGCCGCCGGCGAACACCATCACCATGAGCACCGACCCGATCGCAATCGGCGCCAGCGCGCCCGCGCCGGCCTTGTTGGTGGCCATGCCCACCGTGAACACGAATATGAACATGCCGAGGAACTCAACCGCCAGCTTCCGTTGAAGTTCGAGGCTCATGCTTTCCCCTTCCGACCAGCCGCTCTCGTCACAAACCACGACGCGTCACAGTTCGCGCGCACGCGCGTTGAACCTCCCACGGGGCCACCTGCCGTGCTGACATTCGTTAGGTTCTGACGATGTGGATAGCGGCGCGACGGCAGGTTCGAGTCCAGCGGGCGAGGGTTTGACCTCCGCCGTGATTCCGCGTGAGGAGTACGCGGCGCTCGAGCGTTCGGTGTACCTGAATCAGGCGTCGCTTGGCCTGGTTCCGCGCCGTTCAACGGACGCGATGGTCGCCTTCCTGGTCGAGGTGGCGCAATACGGCAACGTGCGCCTCTCCGACGCTGCCGAGGAGCGGATTCTCGATGACCTGCGGGAGGCTGCGGCCGGGTTGTTCGACGCGCCGCTGCGGTCGGTGGCGGTGGTGGGGGGAGCGAGCGAGGCGCTCAATCAGCTCGCGCTTCTTACCGCGAAGGCCGGCGGCGAAGTCGTTCTCGTGTCGTCCGACTTCCCCAGCGTCACCTATCCGTGGCTTGTTGCGCGCGAGCGATGCGGCACGGTGGTCAGGTGGGTCGAAGACGATCCCGCACACGACCTCACGGCTGCGCTCGTCGACGGCATCAAGAGTCGCACCACCACGGTGTGCTTCAGTGCGGTCCAGTACGCGACCGGGTCGCTGGTCGACGTCGGCGAGGTGGTTCGGCGTGCTCACGCGGTCGGGGCGCGTGTCATCGTCGACGTCACCCAGATGGCGGGCGCAATGCCGTTGAGCCTGCGCTCGTGGTCTGCCGATGCGCTCGTATGCAGCGGGTACAAATGGCTGTCCGGGCACGGCGGCGTCGCCCTGCTCGTGGTCGCCGACGAGCTGCTGGAGTGCGTGCCGCCAATCGTCGGCTGGAAAGCCACCCAGCACCCCTTCCAGTTCGAGCCCACCACGCTGCCGCTCGCGTCTGACGCGCGCCGGTTCGAGCTCTCGACGATCGCCTACAGCTCAGCCGCCGGCCTCTCCACCTCGATCGGACTGTTGACCGGAGTCGGCTTCCCGGCTCTCGCCCGACACGCCGAGGCGCTGGCGCGCGAGCTCGTCGCCGCAACGGCGCCTGGCGGCTGGACGCCGTTCCGAGATCTCGACGCGCCCGGGGCAAGCCACCACATCGTCTCGCTTCACCACCCCACGCGCGCAGCGCCCGCAGTCCAGGCCCGCCTCGCTAAAGAGCGCCAGATCGTGGTCAGCTCAAGGGGGGGCGGCATCCGCGTGTCCCTTCACGCCTACAACGACAGCTCCGACATCGACGCGCTCAGCGACGCGCTGAACACCACCGACCGACGAGGCTGAGCGACGCATCAATCCGAGCGGCCCGGTGGCACGTACCAGGGGCGTGACGGCCGCGCAATCGCGACAGGTGGGCCAGAGCCGTGCCGGGATCGTCTGAGGCGGCAATTGGGCGGGCACGCGCGCGGGAGCGGCTCGCGCGGCGCCGCATCGCCGGGCTGGCGGCGCTGACCGCGATCGGCGTGCTCCTGGCGACGAGGCCGGGCACGGAGCCGTTCGGGGCTCTCCTGGCAGGTCTCGCGGTTGCGGCCGGCATGGTGGAGGTCGGTGCGATCGTCTTCGCGCGCGGTCGCGCCCGGCGGGCAGCCGACGAGCTGATCGACGCGGGGTTCGTGATCGGAGCAGAGAGCGATGCGCGCGAGTTCGTCGACAACCGCCTGCGGGAGCTGGGCGCCGAGCCGTCCCGGCGAGGTTCGGCGACGGCGCTTCGCGACGCCCTCGCCGACGCGGGCCGGCCGCGCTCGAGCAACCCACTCATCCTTGCCCAGCGGAGCATCGTGCTCCGCCGCGGGACCGCGCTTGCGCTCCTTGCGGAACGCGAGCTCGTGCGGCGCATCGTCCGCGAACTCTCCGAGCGACCCGCCGATCCCCGGGCCATCCTCGCGCTTCGCAACCTGCTCTACCCGCAGTCGACCGGCCCCGTCGACGTTGACGACCAGAAGCGCGATGCCCAGCTGCAGCTTCACCGCGTCGCGAGCCTGCTCGCTCTCCCGAACCACGACGCATCAGCCGGGATCGCCCCCGAGGTCAACCCAGACCGACCTGCCGCTCCAGCCTGACGATCTCGGCCTCGAGGCGCCTCACCCGGTCGCGATTGGTCTGCGGTGGCCGGGGTGGGCTGAACACGAACGCCAGAATCTTCTCCCCGGCGTCCAACCGAACGATCGCGTGACGCACCCACCAGACGAAGGCGATCGGTGGCCAGACGAGGCAGAAGAGCGCCCCCAAGAGCGCGCAGCGCACGTATTCCTCCACCCACGGGGGGCGCTGCTCGCGCTGTCGCACCCGCTCCACCAATGCGCCCGCGACCTTCCTCCACACCAGCACATAGCCAACCACATAGACCCCGTACATCACCGAGCTCAGCATCGCGCCTCTCCTCCTCGTCGCCCGACCGACCTGGCGCCCTCATTGTGCCTCTGCGACGCGCCCCGAGTCGCGATACGGTGTCTCGATCACGTGGTGACGGACGATCCCCGAATCGGCGTGGTGCTCGACCACCGCTACAGGCTCGTGGAACGTCTCGGCGCGGGCGGAATGGGCGTCGTCTACAAGGCCGGGCACTGCTACACGGGCGAGTTGGTCGCCGTGAAGCTGCTGCACGCCGACGCCGGCGGCGCCCGCACCGAAGGTGAGATCCGGATGCGGTTCGGGCAGGAGCCGCATCTGCAGGTGTTGGCACGCCATCCGAACGTGGTCCGCGTGATCGACGCCGGCCTCGCCGAGTCCCAGCCGTACCTGGTGACCGAGTACGTCGACGGGGAAGATCTGCAACGACGCCTCGACGCGCGAGGTGCGCTTCCGGTCGCAGAGACGCTCGCGATCCTCCAGGGGGTCGCGGCGGCCCTGGACGCCGCCCACCAGCGCGGCATCGTCCATCGCGACGTGAAACCGGCGAACGTGCTGATCGGCTCCGACGGCGCAGTGCTGCTCACGGATTTCGGGGTTGCCAAGGACCCCGCCGGCGGCGGCGGCACTGCGGTGTTCGTGGGCACGACCGTCTACGCATCGCCTGAGCAGATCACGCTCACAAGCCCCGTCGACTGGCGCTCGGATGTCTACAGCCTCGGCTGCGTCATGTTCCATTGCCTCGTCGGGCATCCGCCGTTCGAGGCCGGGTCGCTGTATGAGCTCATGAACAAGCACCTCGTGCAGGCGCCGCCCGCCGTCTCCGAGGAGCGGCCGGGTTTGCCTCCGGCCCTCGACCGGGTGATCGCACGGGCGCTCGCGAAAAGTCGCGACGAACGCTTTTCCACCTGTGCCGAGCTCATCGCCGAAGCGGCGCTTGCGGCCGGCATCGACCTCTCGAGCGACGATCTGGGGCGTTTGGCGACGCCCGCGGTGTCTGCCGGACGGCCGGCTGCCAAGCCCACGAGCGGGCCGTCCACATACCCGTACGCGACAGAAGCGCTCGCGTTGGACCCCCCGGTGGTTCCGCGCGGCCGGCGCCGGCGGGCGGCCGCACTCGTGATGATCGCTCTCGTCACCCTGTTCGCAGGCCTACTGGCCGCGTACATGGTTGCTCGAACGAACAGCCACGCGACCGCCCGCGGCACTCGAACGACCACGACGCACACGAGCGCCCGCTCGGTCTCGCGTGACGCGACGAAGCACGCCGGCACGAGCGCGTCCGGATTTACCGGGTATGCGGCACAGCTGGCGAACGACTTCCCGGGGCAGATCTCGTCGCAGAACTGCAGCGTGGAGCCCGATGGCGCGGATCCGGGCGCGCTCGTCCAGATTCGCTGCCACGCCGACAGCGGCCGCGTCGACGCCTACTACGAGCTGTGGCCCAGCGAGGACGGGGTGAACCAACTGCTCGACGCCAACGGTGACGGCCTGGACGTCTTCTTCGCCGGGACATGGACGGACACCAACGGAACAACGCAAGGGAGGATCGACCGCTTCTTCACGGGCCTGCTCGACCCGCAGGATGTGATCCTGTGGTCGTACAGCACGCTGGATGCGACGATATGGGCACAGAGCACGCTCGGCCCGGACGAGCTGCTCGCCTGGTGGCGGACCTCTGCACTACGGGGCGCGTCCCCCCAGCGCGCCTGACGGTCATCGGTGGTGCTGCTGTGCCTGGAAGGCGGTGACGGCGGACTGGACGGTCGGGAAGAAGTGAGACGCTCCGACCTGGTCGGTCAAGCCGGTGTCCGCGAAGATGTCACGTTCCCTGCCTCTCAGTCGTGCGAAGCAGAGAGTCACCCCGACCTGCTCGAGATCGGATTGGAGTTGCCTGAGGGCGTCGACGGCGGTGGCGTCGAGAAACATCCAGGCCTCCGCGTTCATCACCACCCATTCGACGCCCGGCGATGACCCGGCGAGTTCAAGCACTCGCTGGCGGAGGTACTCGGCGTTGACGAAGAACGGCGGCGCGTCGAAGCGGTAGATCACGAGTCCCGGGATCGTCTGTGCATCCGTGAAGCGCTCGATGTCGTGGTAGCCGTCGATACCCTCGACCATCCCCAGCACGGCGTCGTGAGGACGCGCGGCGCGGTACAGGAACACACCGACCGAAAGCGCGATCGCGACCGCGACACCGCCCAAGACGCCGAATACGAGAACGCCCACAAATGCCGACAGCGCAAGGCCCACCTCGGCGTTTCGGACGTGGCGAAGGCGCCACATGCCGCGGAGGTCGATCAGTCCGATCGCGGCCACGATGATGATCACGCCCAGCGCCGCCTTGGGCAGCGGCTCGATCAGCGGCATCGCGACGAGCAGAAAGATCCCGACCACGATCGCGGCAACGATGACCGCCAGTTGCGAACCGGCGCCGGCGGCGTCGTTCACGGCCGAGCGGGAGTTCGACGACGACACCGGAAACCCGCTCGTCAGGCCGCCGACGAGGTTCGCGCTGCCAAGCGCGGTCAGCTCGCGGTTGGCGTCGACCTCATATCCGTGCAGGCCCGCGAATGTCCTCACCGTCGCGACCGTGTCGGCAAATGCGATCAGCGCGAACGCCGCGGCGGGCAGCAGCAGGTCGACGAACCGCTGGAGCCCGACCGACGGCCACGCGAGTGGCGGCACGCCACCCTGGACGTGCCCCACAGTGGCGATGTTGTAGGACTCGAGATCGATGACAGCGGCGATCGCCAAGCCGAGGCCGAGCACGACCAGCGACGGCGGGACACCGCGAAGAAAGCGCCTGACCGCAAACGCGACGGCGAGCAAGCCGACGCTCAGGACCACGGTCGGCCCATTCGCCGAACCGAGTTCGGTCGCGATCTCCTTCACGGTCGGGAGAAACTCATTGGCCGCAACGTCCAGGCCGAGCAGCTTCTCGATCTGACTGGCGATCACGATCACCGCCACGCCGTTGATGTATCCCAGCAGCACCGGTTTTCCGAAGAAGTCGCCGACGAATCCGAGGTGGAACACTCCCGCGAGCAACAGCACCGCCCCCACCGCCAGCGCCAGGGCTGCGGCCAGCACGGCATAGAGCGCAGGATCGACCTTCCCGCCGACCGTTGCCATCGGCGCGATCGTCACAGCCGTGAGCGCGGCGAGGGTGGCATCCGGACCGATCACGTGTTGCCGGGAGGATCCCAACAGCCCATACACCCCCAGCGGGAGGAAGGTCGCATACAGGCCATAGACGACCGGCAGGCCGGCAAGCTCTGCCATCGCCAATGACGCCGGCACCGCGACCGCGCCCACCGTGATGCCGGCAACCAGATCGCGACGCACGCCACCCCGGAGATGGATGACCGCCGAGAGCCCCGGAGCGACGCCCTCCAGCGACCGCGGCACCAGGCCACGCAGGTAGCGTCGGAGCCGATCTCCGAGGGCGTAGTCAGTCATCCGCTGACTCTTGACCAGGAGTCGTTGGAGCCGGATGGTCGATCGCCGTCACCCGGCCTGCCCGGCTGGGCGCACGAGGATCTCGTTGATGGCCACGGTCCGCGGCCGGCCGACCGCAAACGCGATGATGTCCGCGATGTCCTCGGCCGGGATGGACGTCGCTGCGTACGCCTCCTCGACGGACTGCTTGACGCCCGCGTCGGTGATGTGACCGGGCAGCTCCGTGTCGACGGCTCCGGGCTCGATGACGATCACGCGCACGTCCGGCAGCAGTTCCTGCCGCAGCGACTCAGACCAGCCGTTCACGCCCCACTTGGTGGCCGCGTAGACGGCGTTGCCGGGACGCGCGGTACGGCCGGCGACGGACGAGATGTTGACGAGATCACCGCCACCATCGCGGAGCTGGTCAAGGAAGACCTCCGTGGTGGTCATCGCGCCGAGCAGGTTGGTCTCGACCATGCGCCGGTGCTCGTCGCGCTGCTCGGACGAGAAACCGGCGAGCAGCATGACGCCTGCGTTGTTGACGAGCACGCCGGTGCCGCCGAGCTCGCGCTTCACGCGGGTGGCCGCGGCGACGAGCGAGTCGCGGTCGGTCACGTCGGCCTGGATCGCGATCGAGCTGTCGCCGAGCTCCTCGGCGAGCCTCGTGATCCGGTCGAGCCGGCGGGCGAGCAGGGCGACGCGGTACCCGTCGCGGGCGAGGGCGCGCGCGGTCGCCTCACCGATCCCCGACGAGGCACCGGTGATGACCGCTACTCGAGTGGCTGTCTGATCATTGGTCATGTGGGCTCCTTGCCGGCTGCTCATGCCTCGGGGATCGGCCGGCCGTAGGCCTCCAGAGTGATGTCCGCGGGTTCCGGTCCGCCGCGGACGCCCGTGTCGAGCGCGTCGATCGCGGCGAGCTCCTCGGCGCTGAGCGCGAAGTCGAAGATGTCGAAGTTCTCCTCGATACGCTCCGCGCGTACGGACTTGGGGATCGCGGAGCGGCCCTGCTGCAGGTGCCAGCGCAGCATCACCTGCGCCGCCGACTTGCCGTGCGCCTCGCCGATGCCGAGGATGACCGGATCATCGAAGGTGCGCTTGGGCATGCCGTCGCGGTAGGACGTGATGCCACCGATCGGAGACCAGGCCTGGGTCAGGATCCCGTGCCGGGCATGGACGTCGCGGCTCTGAAGCTGCGTGAAGTACGGGTGCAGCTCGATCTGGTTGACGGCGGGAACGACGCTGGTCTGCTCCAGCAGCGATTCGAGGTGCTGCGGCAGGAAGTTGCTGACGCCGATCGCCCGCACGTTGCCGTCGGCGAGCAACGTTTCCAGCGCCTTGTAGGCGGCGATCGTGCGGTCGAACGCGCTCGGCAGCGCCTGGTGCAGGATCAGCAGGTCGATCTGCTCGATGCCGAGCTTGGCGGCGCTCTTTTCGAACGCGTGGCGGGTCTCGTCGTAGCCGTAGTCACTGATCCAGACCTTCGTCTCGATGAAGACGTCGTCGCGATCGACGCCGGAGCGGCGGATCGCCTCACCGACCTCGCGCTCGTTGCCATATGCAGCGGCGGTGTCGATGTGGCGGTAGCCGGCGGCAAGCGCCGCCTCGACGGCGGCCATGGTCTCGTCGGGCGGTGTTTGGAAGACGCCCAAGCCGATGCTGGGAATCTGGACGCCGTTATTCAGGTTCAACGTGGGTGCGGTTGTCACAGAGGTGCTCCAGGTGTCATGTCGCGTTCCCGCTACCAGCGGCTTCGGCCTGCACTCTGCCACCGCGAACGGGGTGCCGACTGCGCAGATGAGCGTTGAGCGACGCTGAGCGAGGAACGAGTCGTATCTCGAGACTCGGTTGACACATACCGATATAGGAATATACTGTGGACACCATGGCGCGCTCCTCCACGACGGCGGACGTCTTCAACGCGATCGGCGATGCGCACCGTCGCGACATCCTGGACACCCTGAACGCCGGCGAGAAGGCCGTCGGAGCGATCGTGGATGATCTCTCGATGTCCCAGCCCCAGGTGTCGAAACACCTGCGGGTGCTGAGCGAGGTGGGGCTCGTCGCGTGCCGGGCCGACGGGCGCCGCCGGCTGTACCGCCTGGAGCCCACGCGCCTTCGGCCGATGCACGACTGGCTGGCCAAGTACGAGCAGGCGTGGAACGACCGGCTGGATCGCATGGACGACTACCTCCAAGAGCTCCAAGACGAAGGAGAGCTGAAATGACACCCACTCGGCATGGATCAGCAGTCATCGAGCTTCCGAACGAGCTCGACGTTGTCATGACCCGGAAGTTCGACGCCCCGATCGCACTGGTCTTCGATGTCCTGACGAAGGCGGAGCATGTGACCAGATGGTTCGCTCCGTTTTCGTGCCAGGCGACGGCGTGCTCGATCGACCTCCGCGTCGGCGGGGACTACCACATGGCGTTCGTCACCGAGGACGGAGCCGAGTGCTCGTTCCGAGGCACCTACCTGGAGGTCGAGCGGCCTTCCCGGACCGTGGCGACGTGGCTGTTCGAAGGGTGGCCAGACGCGCACGCCGTCGAGACGGTAGAACTGCACGAAGCGCACGGTGTCACGACGATGACCAGCACACTGTCGTTCCGCGATCAGGCCGGCCGCGACCACATGACCAGGTTCGATGGGCAGGAAGACAGCTACGACAAGATGGAGGATCTCCTCAGGTCACTGCTCGATCAACAGGGCACCGTCTCCTCGTCGGAGTGATCGGCGGGCGGACGCCAGCGGATTTCGCCACGCTGGCGTAACGAGGGCCGCAACCCCGCTCGGGGAGCCGGAATTGGCCTAGCGGAGCGGCGCAGGAGTCGAACCTACCAACCGTGGGGCTACCACGGCCTGCCGATTTTGAAGGCCGGACGGGTTTGGCTCTGCAAGAGGTCTCGCGAGGGGTCTGCGCCCTCGACCGCGCCCCCCACGAGCTATCCGCTCGGCTTGCCCTCCGCTGATCCATGGAATCGCTGGCGCCAGGCAGGCAGATTTGGGAGCAGTCGCCCTGTTTCTTCACCCCGGCGTCAGCGCTTCAGCGCGGTCTTCGGTAGCTGTCGAGATCGACTTAAGTCGCGGCGTCGCGGCAGTTTGCAGCGTTATGCTGTGCCAGAGATGGCAATGCCCTGGCCGCATTCCACTGTGCCGTGGCTGCAGCGTCAACTGCTGCCGACGGCGGTGATGGAGCCGCAGGACGAGCCCACCGCACGCGACCGTGTCATCGACGGCACCCTCGTAGTGGTGGCAGCTGCGCTGGGGGCCGTTTCGCTCGCGTCCAGCTGGGCCGGACGGGACGCGTGGAGCCTCTGGCTTGAAGTCGGGCTCGGCTCGGTTGCGTGTGCGGCGCTCGCGCTTCGCCGTCGGCACCCGACCGCCGTAGCCGTCTTCGCGCTCGCTGCGACGACCGTGTCGGTGCTGGCGGGGGTGGCCGCGCTAGTCGCGCTGTTCAACGCCGCAGTCAGATCGTCGCCTCGCGCGCTGGCTTGGATCTTCGCGCTATCCCTCGTCTCGAACGCGATCTATCCGCTTTTCTACGCCGATGCGGACCTCGGCGGCTACTGGGGCACGATGGCCCTGTGCGTGCTGGTGATGACGGTCGCGATCGGCTGGGGACTGTTCGCGCGAACGCGACGGGAGCTGGTTGCGTCGCTGCAGGAACGCGCTCGGCGGCTCGAGTCCGAGCAGCTGCTGCGGGTCGAACAGGCGCGCGGCGCAGAGCGCCGGCGGATCGCGCGGGAGATGCACGACGTGCTCGCGCACCGTCTCTCGCTCCTGAGTCTCCACGCGGGCGCGCTTGAGTTCAGACGTGACGCCTCGCCTGAGGAGGTGGCCGAAGCTGCCGGCGTCATCCGTGCCAGTGGCCAGGCCGCGCTGGAGGAGCTGCGCGCCGTGATCGGCGTGCTGCGCGAGCAGGACGACCGCGCCAGCCCGGAGCCGCCACAGCCGACGCTGGCGCAGATTCCAGCTCTCCTGGACGAATCTCGGGCGGCGGGGATGGACGTGCGCTGGGAGGAGTGTGCCGCGATGGACGCCGTGCCGTCCGCTGTCGGACGCACTGCCTTTCGCGTCCTTCAGGAGGCTCTGACGAACGCGCGCAAGCATGCCCGCGGCGCGCCGGTCACCGTCAGCCTCGACCCAGGGCCGCCGATGGTGCTCGAGGTCGTCAGCGGTCGCGCGTCTGAGCTCTCCGACGACGGACGGCTGCCCGGTGCAGGCGTGGGGCTGGTCGGTCTGGCAGAGCGCGTTGCGCTTGCGGACGGCTCGCTCGAGCACGGCGAGGACCAGGCCGGTCGGTTCGTCGTGCGGGCCACGCTGCCGTGGTGAGTGAGTCGATCCGCGTCCTGATCGTCGACGACGACGCGCTTGTCCGCTCGGGCCTAAAGCTCATGCTCGCCGGAGCCGCCGGGATCGACGTGGTCGGCGAGGTCGCCGACGGCCGCGGTGTCCTGGCCGCGATCGACAGGTACCACACCGACGTCGTCCTCATGGACATCCGCATGCCTCAGCTGGATGGCATCGCCGCCACCCGGCTGCTACGAAGCCAGCCGAGGCCGCCAGCGGTGCTGATGCTGACGACGTTCGAGGACGACGAGCTGGTGTTGCGGGCGCTGCGCGCGGGCGCGGCCGGCTTCCTGGTCAAAGACACGCCGCCTGCTGAGATCGTCCGCGCGATCGAGCATGTGGGCGCGGGCGAAAGCATGCTCTCGCCGACCATCGCTCGACGGCTGGTCGCCCTCGTCGCAGGCGACCCAGACACCGCGGCCCGCTACGACGACGCGCGCGAGAAGATGGCGCTGCTCAGCGAGCGCGAGCGCGAAGTGGCCCTAGCGGTCGGCCGTGGGCTTGCGAACGCCGACATCGCCGGGGAGCTCTACATGAGTACGGCCACCGTGAAGGCCCATGTGTCTCGGCTCTTGACGAAGCTCGAAGTGGACAACCGCGTCCAGATCGCGCTGCTCGTCCGCGAAGCCGAGAACTGAGCCGGCCGCTCACCGCGGCCACGCCGAAGCCGGGGACGCGCCCCCGAGAGCGCCCGGCGCCCCGTTCTCGCCCTCATCGTGAGTCGTCCCACCGCCATCGGTCGACTTCGAAGGTCGGTGTGTAATCGCGACTTTGGTCGAGTCGACGATCGCCCAGGGGCCGATGCCGACGCGGGCGGCGCAACGGATCCTCCCCCGTGACGGATCTCGACGACTGCCGACAGGAGAGTCCCATGCTCGCCCGCCTCGCACATCTCACAAACCACCACCGCTGGGCCGTGATCGGCGCCTGGGCGGTTCTCACGCTTTTCGGCGCCTTCGCCGCCGGAGAGGTCTCCAACCGCTGGTACCAGGGTCTCGCGATCCCTGGCGGCCCCGCCTACGAGGCGAGCCAGCGGACGCTGCACGCGTTCGGCGCCGGCGCACGCACACCGAACGTCATCGTCTTCCATACGGCTGGTGACGCGACGAAGAGCAGGGCGATCGACCGAGCGACGCGGCGCGCCGCCGCCACTATGCCCGGCGCCCTCGTAAGCTCGTACTTCACCACCGGAGACGCGATGTACGTCTCGCGCGACCGGCACACCACCTTCGCCGAGGTCTATCCGCCCGGTCCGGCCACCGTCGCCACGACGAGCGGTGCCGTGAAGATGCGGGCCGCGGCCGTGGCGGGCCTGCCGTCCGGGATCACGGTGAACGTCACGGGCCGCTACGCCCTCGACGAGGCGAGCGCTAATGGCTCGAGTGGCGGTCCGAGCCTCCTGGTGGAGGCTGTCATCGGAGCGCTGGGCGCGCTCGTGATCCTGCTGTTCGTCTTCGGGACGCTGCCGGCCGTGCTGATGCCGGTGGTCGTCGCGATAGCTGCGATCCTCAACACGTTCACGCTCGTGTGGGCGCTGACGTACGTGACCGACGTCTCGATCATCGTCCAGTTCCTGATCGCGCTGGTCGGCCTCGGCGTCGCGATCGACTACGCGCTGGTCATGATCTTCCGCTTCCGCGAAGAGCTGCGCGACGGCGCCGACGTCGACGCGGCGCTCGTCGAGACGGTCACCCACGCAGGGCGCTCCGTGATCGTGTCGGGCTCGACGGTCGCGATCGGACTGCTCGCGCTGATCGCAGTGCCGCTGCCGCTCGTCCGCTCGATGGGCCTCGCCGGCCTGCTGATCCCCGCCGTCTCGGTCCTCGCGTCGCTGACGCTGCTACCCGCGCTCCTCGCCTTGCTCGGAGACCGCATCAACAGTCTTCGCGTGATACCGCGCCGCTTCGTGGACCGCGGCCATCCGGAGCAAGGAGCCTGGGGCCGCTGGGCGCGCTTCGTGCTTCGCCACCCGCTCCCGGTCGCAGCGGCCGGCCTTGCGATCGCCACGCTGCTTGCGGGCCTCGGAACGCAGCTGAACCCCAACGAGCCGCAGCTCAAGAATTTCCCAGGCACCGGCACCGCGATCGTCGGCCGGCAGATGCTCGCCGACGCGCACATCAGCCCGGGGGTGATGAAGCCGCTCGACGTGCTGGTCGAGCGGGACGGCGACGCGCAACGGATCGCCGCCAAGCTGCGAACGGTTCCGGGCATCGTCGGAGCGACCGCACCACCGGCGTGGAGCCGCCGCTCGAGCTCGCTGGTCGAGGCGTTCCCCGCGATCGACGGCTCGGCGCCCGGCATTCAGGCGATCGTCGACCGTGCACACAACAGGCTGAAGGGCACGAACGGCACCCTGACCGGTGTAACGGCGGTTGACCGCGACTTCATCCATGCGCTCTTCCGCAGCTTCCCCTACGTGCTCGCTTTGCTCTTGGTCTTGACGCTGATCCTGCTCGCACGCGCGTTTCGCTCGATCGTGCTCGCGCTCAAGGCCGTA
Source organism: uncultured Actinomycetes bacterium (assembly GCA_963825325.1). GTDB lineage: Bacteria > Actinomycetota > Thermoleophilia > Gaiellales > JAICJC01 > JAICJC01. The sequence goes on along the minus strand of CAWGSU010000004.1, from coordinate 598,488 downwards.
CTGCTCAACCTCATCTCGCTCGCGGCGACCTTCGGCGTCGTCGTGCTCGTCTTCCAGCAGGGGCACGGCTCCCAGCTCTGGGACATCCCGGCGAGCGGATCCGTGATCGCCTGGATCCCGCTGATGATCTTCGCCTTCCTCTACGGCCTCTCGATGGACTACGAGGTCTTCATGCTCAGCCGCATGCGCGAGGCCTACGACGAGACAGGCTCCACCGAGAAGGCGATCGAGCTCGGGCTCGCCCGCACAGCCAAGCTCGTCACCAGCGGTGCCCTCGTCCTCATGTTCGCCTTCCTCGTCCTCTCGACCGGTCCCGGCTACGAGTTCAAGCCCCTCGCGATCGGCCTCGCAGCCGGCATCATCCTCGACGCGACGCTCATCCGCGCCCTGCTCGTGCCGGCCCTGATGCGCCTGTTCGGCGACGCCAACTGGTGGATGCCGAGATGGACCCGGACCGCGCTCCGCGTCCGCCCCGAGCCTGCTCGCGAACTCGCGGTCGACGAGCGGTGATCCCGCAACACCGGAAAGGCGACCGAAGACGCGTGGTTGGACTCGACGCAGGCACGATCGCGCTTGTCGCGCGTCGGCGACCTCGAACTCAACTACGAAGTCATGCCACTCCCCGCCGACGGCCTCCGCCTCGCCATCTTCACCGCCGAACCAGCTCCAGCTCCGCCGACGCCCTCCGCCTTCTCGCAAGCTGGAGTGCAACCACCCCGGCCGCTCGCGGTTTCGGAGCGGTCTTCACAGACCCAGTCCGTTCGACGCGAGCAACGGTGTCCTCGAGGTGCACGCAGTGCGAGAACTGCCACCCTACCGGTCGGTCGACTTGCAGCACAGCGCGCAACCATGCGGGTTTCAGCGAGCGGAGCGGCGCAGGAGTCGAACCTACCAACCGTGGGGCTACCACGGCCTGCCGGTTTTGAAGACCGGATGGGCCACCGGGCCCGTGCCACTCCAGGTGGGCGCGTTTCGCGCGACCGCGCATCATGGTATCGGTCAGGGCATGACCGAATCCGCCGGCACGACTGTCCGCCCGATCGGCGGCCCGACTGCGCTGATTACCTACGGCGGCCTGAGGATTCTGACCGACCCGACCTTCGATCCACCCGGCGAGTATCCGCGCCCCAACTCGCCGGTCGTCCTCTCCAAGCTCACCGGGCCCGCGATCGCGGCCGGCGATCTGCCTCCGGTGGACATCGTGCTCGTCTCGCACGACCACCATGCCGACAATCTCGACGCGGCCGGGCGGGCGTTCCTGCCGCAGGCGGGCATGGTGCTCACGACGACCGTCGGCGCCGAGCGGCTCGCCGGAAACGCGGTCGGGCTCGAGCCTGGGCAGACCGCCGAAGTGTCCTTGCCGAACGGCGGTGCGATCACCGTCACCGCCGTCGCGGCGGAGCACGGCCCGCCCGAGGTCGCGGCGATCAACGGGCCGGTGATCGGCTTCGTCCTGCGTGGCGACCGGCTACCCACGATGTATGTGAGCGGCGACAACGCGGCGGTCGCCGTCGTCGCGAGGATCGCCGAGGAGGATGGCCCGTTCGACGTCGCGATCCTGTTCGCGGGCGGCGCCCAGGTGCCGGTCGCCTACGGCGACGTGCTGCTCACGCTCGACGCCCAGCGGGCGGCCGAGGCGGCGGCGCTGCTCGCGCCGGCCGTCATCGTCCCGATCCATCAGGAGGGGTGGGCGCACTTCAGCTCGGGCCCGGACGCCCTCAGGGAAGCGTTCGCCGCCGCGGGCCTCACCGATCGGCTGCGCCCGCTCGCACCCGGCGAGCAGGTTTCGCTCTAGCTATGCGCTCGCGTCGGGCTCGTCGGGCTCTGCGGCGGGCTCGTCGTCGCCGGGTCCGGCCTGAGCCTTGCGGTGCAGGCGCGCCCGGCTGGCCTCGATCCGCGAGCGCAGGTCGCTCGCCTCGGTGTCCTCGGGCGGCGGCGCGGGAGTGAGCGGCGTCGTGGAGATTTCGGCCGTGTCGTCGTCTGACTCGTCCCCGGCGGGCGCGGCCTCCTCGGCCGTCCCGGCATCCTCGGCGGGAGCTTCCTCGACGCGGGCCGGCCGGCTCCAGACGGACGTCTCGTAGGCGTCCGGCTCGGCCGGCGCCTGTGGCTCGGGCTCCGGCTCGGGCTCCGGCTCTGCGGCCGGCTCCTCGGGCTCGGGCTCCGCTTCGACGAGCGGCTCCGGCGCGGCACCCGGCTCCGCTTCGACGAGCGGCTCCGGCCTCGGCAACCGGCTCCGGCTCGTGCACGATCGGCGGCGCCTCGCGCAGCACGCCCCACTGCTGCTCGTCCTCGGGCTCGAGCTCGCTCCACGGATCGTCCACGCCGAGCGCGGCACGCAGCCGCCCGTACAAGCCAGGCGCCGCCACCAGCGCACCCGTTGCACCCGCTGCCCCGACCAGGAACCACCCCAACCTCCGCACGCCGCCGAGTATACTCGCCTCCCGAACCGAGCAGCTTCCTGCTCCGGGGTGGCGCCGCCCTCCTGATCGCGGCGCCGCGAGCGGTCGGCCCCTGCCGGCCGGCACCCCGGAGCCGCCGAGTCCAGAGGAGGTGATCAGGATCAACGCATACGAGATCATGCTGATGATCGAGCCCGAGGTGGCCGAGGAGCGCCACACGGAGATCATCGAGCGCACCAAGGCGACCATCACCGAGCGTGGCGGCGTCTGGGGATCGGTCGACCCGTGGGGCAAGCGCAAGCTCGCCTACGAGATCGACCACATGGCCGACGCGTGGTACTACGTGCTCACGTTCGAGTCCGAGCCCGAGGCGCTGCAAGAGGCCACCCGCGTGCTTGCGATCACGGACGGTGTCATGCGCCACATGGCAGTCGCCCGCCCGCAGCGCGCGTCCGGCGCAGCCGCCCCGGCCGAGCCCGAGCCGGCCGCGTCCACGGCCTGATTCCCGTCCGACCGCCCGCCTATCATATGCCGAACACATGTTCGCAATGGAGGCAGAGGAGGAACCGCAAGTGGCAAACATCAACCGCGTCATCCTGACCGGAAACCTGACCGCAGATCCAGAGCTCTCGACGCTCCCCAGCGGCACCAGCGTGTGCCGTCTGCGGCTGGCCGTCAACCGCCGCTACAAGGACCAGTCGAGCGGCGAATGGTCGGAGAAGCCCAACTACTTCGACATCAAGGTGTGGGGCGCGCAGGGCGAGAACTGCGCCCAGTATCTGAGCAAGGGCCGCCCGGTGGCGATCGACGGCCGCCTCGAGTGGAGCGAGTGGGAGTCGCAGGACGGCGGCAAGCGCTCCAAGGTCGAGGTCGTGGCCGACACCGTCCAGTTCCTCGGCTCGCGCGGCGACAACGAGGGCGGCGGCGGGGGCAGCTTCCGGCCGAGCGCCGAGCTCAAGCCCGACCCGGTCGAGGCGTTCACCGGCGCCGCGGCGTCCGACGACGACATCCCTTTCTAGCAAGGAATCTGTATGGCATCGAAGCCCAAGTCCAAGAGCCGTGCCCCCAAGCGCGGCGCGGCGGCAGGCGCGTCCACGCGGCGCAAGCCCTGCTACTTCTGCAAGGAGAAGGTCGAGGAGATCGACTACAAGAACTACAACCAGCTGCGGCGGTACATGTCCGAGAAGGGCAAGATCCGGTCGCGGCGGATCTCCGGAGCCTGCCGGCGCCATCAGCGCCAGGTGGCGGTGGCGATCAAGCGGGCGCGCGAGATGGCGCTCCTGCCCTACGCCGTCAACTAGACGGTTTCCACGCTCGTAGCGGCCGATCCGGCCGCCGCGGGCCTGGTAACCGGTCCCAGGGAATGCGACCATCCAAGGGCGGCTGCGGCCGCCCGAGGCTGAGGGGAAGACCATGGCACGAAAGGCACAACAGGCGATCCTGATGCAGGACGTCGAGAAGCTCGGCCGCAAGGGCGACGTGGTTCAGGTCGCCGCCGGCCACCTGCGCAACTATCTCGCCCCGCGGCACCTGGCCGAGGCTGCCACCGACGCTCGCGTGGCCGAGGTGCAGCGCCAGGCCGAGCAGCGGGCGAAGCACGAGGCCCAGAGCGACGAGCAGGCGCGCGACATGGCGCACGTGCTCAACCGCACGGTGCTGACCATCAAGCGGCGGGCGGGCATGGAGGACAAGCTGTACGGCTCGGTCACGTCGACGGACATCTCCGACGCGATCTGGAAGGCGCGCAAGATCCGCATCGACCGGCGCAAGGTGGAGCTCGACGAGCCGATCAAGACGCTCGGCAGCCACCGCGTCACGATGACCGTGTGGGGCGACGTGCGCGCGGTGCTGAAGGTGATGGTCGTGCCGGGCGGCGCCGAGGAGGAGGGCGGCGTGGAGGCCTTCGAGGCCGAGCCCTCCGATCTCGAGGACGACTACTAGGCCGCCGCGCGCACAATGTCGGTCACCTCGCACGAACCGACCGTTCCGCCCCAGGACCTGGACGCCGAGGAGTCGGTGCTCGGTGCCATGCTGGTGTCGGGAAACGCGGTCGCCACGGTCTCGGAGCTGCTGCAGCCGGAGGACTTCTACCGGCGATCGCACGCGACGATCTTCCGCACGATCCTCGAGATGTACGGACGCGGCGAGAACGTCGACTCGATCACGCTCACGAACGCGCTCTCCAACCGGGGTCTGCTCGACGAGGTGGGCGGCAAGGCGATCGTGCACACCCTGGCTGCAACCGTGCCGTCGGTGGCAAACGCGCGCCACTACGCCCAGATCGTCCGCGACACCGCCACCTACCGCGGTCTGATCCGGGCGGGCACCGAGATCGCCGAGCTCGGGTTCGAGCGCATCGGCGAGCCGCCCGAGCTGGTCGACCGCGCCGAGCAGATCGTGTTCGGGATCGCCGACCAGCGCATCACCGGCGACTTCGAGAACATGGAGACGCTGCTCAAGCAGTCGTTCGACCGCCTCACCCAGCTCGCCGACAACGATCGCGACCTGACCGGCGTCGCCAGCGGCTTCCGCCAGCTCGACGACCTCACCGCCGGCTTCCAGGACTCGAACCTGATCGTGCTCGCCGCCCGGCCGGGCATGGGCAAGACCTCGCTCGCGCTCAACATCGCCGCGCACGTCGGCATCCGCGAGCGCGTCCCGGTGGCGATCTTCTCGCTCGAGATGTCGCGCGAGGAGGTGACGACCCGGCTGATGTGCGCCGAAGGCAAGGTCGACTCGAAGCGCCTGCGCCGCGGCAACCTCGACAAGGGCGACTGGGAGAAGCTGACGAGCGCGTCCAGCAAGCTCTACGACGCGCCGATCTTCGTCGACGACACGGCCGGGGTGACGCCGATCGAGATCAAGGCCAAGAGCCGGCGGCTGAAGTCGCGCCTGAAGGGCCAGCTCGGCCTGGTCATCGTCGACTACCTGCAGCTGATGGGCGGCACGGCGCGGGTCGAGAACCGCGTGCAGGAGATCTCCCAGATCTCGCGCTCGCTGAAGCTGATCGGCCGCGACCTCGGCGTGCCGGTGCTCGCCATCTCGCAGCTCTCACGCGCCGTCGAGGCCCGCGGCGACAAGCGCCCGGTGCTGTCTGACCTGCGCGAGTCGGGCTCGATCGAGCAGGACGCCGACCTCGTGATGTTCGTCTACCGCGACGACTACTACAACGACCAGAGCGAGGACAAGGGCACCGCCGAGCTGATCCTGGCCAAGCACCGCAACGGCCCGCTCGACACGGTCAAGCTGGCCTACGTCGGCCGCTACACCCGATTCGACAACCTGGCCCGGCACGGGGCCTAGATGGCGAGGCCAGAACGATGCCGCTGAACGTGGTGGTGGGCGCCCAGTGGGGCGACGAGGGCAAGGGCAAGATCGTCGACCTGCTGGCCGAGCGCGCCGACGTCGTCGCCCGCTACCAGGGCGGCAACAACGCCGGCCACACGCTCGTGATCGGCTCGGAGACCTACAAGCTGCGGCTCGTCCCGAGCGGCATCCTCTACCCGGGCACACAGTGCGTGCTCGGCAACGGCTGCGTGATCGACCCTGAGGTGCTGATCGAGGAGCTCGACGGCCTGCTCGCGCGCGACATCGACGTGTCCGGCCTGCGCATCAGCGGCAACGCCCACCTGATCATGCCCTGGCACCGGATCATCGACGCCGACTCCGAGCTCCAGCTCGGGCGGCTCCAGATCGGCACCACCCGTCGCGGCATCGGCCCGGCCTACGCCGACAAGGCGCTGCGGGTCGGGATCCGCGTCCAGGACCTGCTCGACGAGAAGATCCTGCGGCTGAAGATCCTGACGGCGCTCTCGGTCAAGAACGTCGAGCTGCGCAAGCTCCACCACCACCGGCCGCTCGACAAGGACGAGGTGACGGTGGCGATGCTCGGCTACGCGCAGCGCATCAAGCCGTTCATCGCCGACACGTCGCTGCTGATCCACCGTGCGCTCGAGGACGGACGCACCGTCCTGTGCGAGGGCGCCCAGGGGACGCTCCTTGACATCGACAACGGCACGTATCCGTTCGTGACGTCGTCCAACCCGGTGGCCGGCGGGGCATGCTCGGGCCTCGGCGTCGGCCCGACCCGGATCGGCTCGGTGCTCGGCGTCACCAAGGCCTACCTGACCCGCGTCGGCGCTGGCCCGTTTCCGAGCGAGGCCGACGCCGACCGCGGCGCGCAGCTGCGCGAGCGCGGCGGCGAGTACGGCACGGTCACCGGCCGCGACCGCCGCTGCGGCTGGCTCGACCTGGTCGGCCTGCGCTACGCAGCCCGCCTGAACGGCCTGACGGCGCTCGCCGTGACCAAGCTCGACGTGCTCTCGATGTTCGAGCGCATCCCGGTCTGCACCGGCTATCGCCTCACCGACGGCACGCTCTCGGCCGAGTTCCCGAGCCACCAGACCGACTTCCACCACGCCGAGCCGGTGTACGCGGAGCTGGCCGGGTGGGGCTCGGACATCTCCGGCATCACGACCTTCGCGCACCTGCCCGAGCCCGCCCGCGCCTACCTCGACTTCGTCGAGGAGCAGGTCGGGGTGCCGGTGGCGATGGTCGGGATCGGCCAGCGCCGCGACCAGACGCTCACGCGGCGCGAGCTCGCCCCGGCCGCCTGAGCGGCGCGCTCGTTACCACACCGTTACGTTTCCGCCCCTTCGCCTTAACGCCCGGGGCGTAGGGTGCCCGTGCGGTCGCAGACAGGGACGGACGCGGCTGGCCCCGGAACGGAAGCGCCGCCCAGTGGGCTGGGCGGCCGGCCCGGCCGGGTGCCGCCGCCCCGTCCCGACCGCGGCCGGCTCAGCTCGCAATCTGGTCGCCCGTCAGGGCGGCGACCCGGTCGGCCCGGTCGAGCCACGGCACCGCCCCCAGCCGCGCGAACACGGCCCGCGCCTCGGCCAGGATCGCCTCGGCGTCAACGCCCCTGCGGGCCTCCGCCAACAGCTCGGCGTGCTCGAGCAGGGCGACCGCCATCGGGAACGGGGTGGCCAGCTCGCGGAGCAGGCCTGTCGCGCGGCGGTACACGCCGTCGGCCCGGTCAGCGTCGCCCGAGACCGCTGCCAGCCGCGCGCGGAAGCGCATCGTCTGGGCCCGCACCGACTGCGGGACCAGGCCGTACCCCATCGCCTCGGCGCTCGCGAGCAGCTCCTCGGCGCGGCCGATGTCACCGACCAGGAGCGCCGCCTCGACCGCGATCGGGAACGCCTCCTTCACCGACTCCGAGCTGCCGCCGGCCGTCTCGCGCGCCTCCCAGGGGAAGACGGCAGCGGCGAGCGCCTCGCGGGCACGGCCGGACGCGAGCAGGAGCTGCGCCTCGGGCCAGGCGTAGCTCGCCCGCTCGGTGAGGTCGGCGGAATCGCGCAGGACGGCGTAGCGCTCGATCAGTCCGGCCGCTGCCTGCAGCTCGCCGCGGTGGCAGTGGATCGCGACGCTGTTGCCGAGGAAGCACACGAACGGGAAGCGCGTCTGCGAGAAGACGTCCTCGGGCACCTCGTCCGCCGCCCGGAGGGCATCGTCCCAGCGCCCGAGCGCGTAAAGCGGATAGGTCTGCGCGACGAACATCCACTCCTGCTGGCGGCTGCCGACGCGGCGCGCGAGCGCCAGGCCGTCGCGGTAGCCCGCCGCCGCCTGTTCGTAGCGGTCCGACCGCGCCTCGAGATCGGCCACGTTGTTGTAGCCGCGCAGGGCCGCGGACGACAGGTCGTGCTCGAGCGCGACCTCCAGGGCGTAGCGCACGAGCGCGCCGGCCTCGCCCATGCGGCCGCGATTGGAGAGGATCATCGCCTTCGTGTTCACCGCCTGGGAGAGCACCTCCGGCAGGCCCAGCGACTCACCCAGGTCGAGCGCCGTCTCGATCCGCTCGAGCGCGACGTCGGGCTCCCCGGCGAAGAATTTGAACCGGCCCACCTGCGCCGCCAGGGCGGCCACGTCGGCGTCGGGCTCCTCGACGGTCAAGAGCTCGAGGGCCGTGTCCATCCGGTCGAGGGCCTCCCGCAGGCGGCCGGTGTCCCACATCACTTCGCCCAGCCGGGCGGAGACGCGCGCCGCCGGGTGGGTCGCACCCTGCTGCTCGAACAGCTCGACGGCGCGCTCGAAGTGACGCCGGGCCTCGTCCGACCGGCCGCCGATGCGGGCCATCATGCCGGCGTGCTCGAGCAGATCAGCCTGCTCGGGCGGCTCGGCGGCGAAGTCCGCGGCCTGCTCGTAGTAGCGCTGCGCCTCGAGCGTCGCCGCGAGCGACGACGCTCGCTGCCCGGCCCGGCGCAGCGCCGCGACCGCCCGGCGGCCGATCTCCTCTGCGTCGGCGGCGTCCGGGTCGGCCCGCGCGGCCGCCAGGTAGTGGCCGGCGACGACCTCGGCCAGCTCGTCCTCGCCCTCGTCCATCGCTGCCGCGACCAGGTGCTTGGCGCGCCGCTCGTGCTTCGAGAGCATCTCGTAGGCCACCCGCCGCACCATGTCCTGCAGGAAGCCGTACTGGCCCCGCTCCGGCGAGAGCGGATCGGCCGAGAGCGACAGCATCTCCTTGCGCGCGAGGCCGGCCAGGATCGGCTCGATCTCCTCCGGTGGGCGTCCGGTGAGCGTCGCCAGCGCCTCGACCGTGAACGTCTTGCCGAGCACCGCCGCGGACTGCAGCAGACGCCGCTCGTCCCCGCCGAGGCCGTCGAGCCGCGCGGCGACGAGGGCATGCAGCGTCTCCGGCACCTCCAGGATCTCGACAGGCCCGGCTGGGATGTAGGAGCTCCCACGCTGCACCAGCAGCCCCCGGTCGAGCAGCATCCGCACGGTCTCGACGGCGTAGAGCGGCATGCCCTCGGCGCGCTCGCCGATGCGGCTGCGCAGCTCGCCGGGCAGCCCCGGCACGAGTCCCGACAGCAGCATGTCCATCTCGTCGGGCGCGAGCGGTTCCAGGAAGAGCGAGCTCGAATTGCGCTTGCCGGCGCCCCAGGTCGGCCGCCGCTCGGTCAGCTCGGGCCGGGCGAGCACGATCACGAAGAGCGCATGGTTACGCGACCAGTCGACCAGGTGCTCGATGAAGTCAAGCAGCGCGGCGTCGGCCCACTCCATGTCCTCGAACACGAGCACCGTCGGCATCTCCTCGGCCAGCCGCTCGTAGAAGAGCCGCCAGGCGCTGAAGAGGTTCTCGCGCTCCCACTGCGCGTGCTCTTCGAGGCCCAGCAGATGCGCCAGCCGCGGCTCGACGAAGCGGCGCTCGTCGGGGTCGGCGATCGAATCCTCGACGGCCGCGTGCAGCTTGGCCCGTTGCGAGGCGGTGTCCTCGCCCTCCGCGATCTGCGCGCGCGTGCGCACCATCTCGGCCAGCGCCCAGAAGGTCACCCCCTCGCCGTAGGGCAGGCAACGGCCTCGGTGCCATCGCACGCCCTCGGCCAAGCCGTCGATGTACTTGAAGAACTCCCACGAGAGCCGCGACTTGCCCGTGCCGGCCACCGCCAGCACCGACACGAGGTGAGCCTTGGACTCGCCCGCCGAGGCGTGGAAGAGCTCCTTGATCACGCGCAGCTCGCGGTCGCGGCCGATGAACGGCGCCTCCAGGCCGGCCGAGCGCTGCGCCCCGCCGATGCCGCCGATCACGCGCACCGCCCGCCACACCGCCACCGCCTCGAGCTTGCCTTTCAGCTCGCGCACACCGGCGTCCTCGTAGACGACCGCCGCGTCGGTCGCGTGCTTGGTCGACTCACCGACGAGCACCGTGCCCGGCGCCGCCACCGACTGGATCCGCGAGGTGGTGTTGACCAGATCGCCGGCCACCATCCCCTCGGCGCGCGCGCCGATCGTGACTGCGGCCTCGCCGGTGAGCACACCGACGCGCGCGCGGAGCCCCTCCGAGCCCACCTCGGTGCCGAGCGCCTCGACGGCGGCGACCAGGTCGAGCGCGGCCCGCACGGCACGCTCGGCGTCGTCCTCCATCGCGACCGGCGCGCCCCACACCGCCATGACGGCGTCGCCGATGAACTTCTCGACGGTGCCGCCGTAGCGGTCGATCAGCGTCCGGCAGGTGTCGAAGTACCGGGAGAGCAGGGCACGCACGTCCTCCGCATCGCGCGCCTCCGACAGGGTGGTGAAGCCGACCAGGTCGGCGAACAGGATCGACACAAGCCGACGCTCCGAGACCGGATCCGGCTCGCCGGCCGAGCCGGCGACAGCCCCGGGTGGGTCACCTCCCAGCGCGGCGCCGCACTCGCCGCAGAACTTCGTGCCGGGCGCGTTGGCCGTCCCGCACGCGGCGCACAGAAGCGCGAGCGCCGAGCCGCATTCGCCGCAGAACTTGCGCCCTGCCTCGTTTTCGCTCCCGCAAGCCTGGCAGCGCATAGGGCTAGCGTACCGAGCGCCGCGTGCCGTGGCTACGCCGGCGTCTGGCCGGCCCGCTTGCGGCCGCCGCCGTACGAGTGCGCCGAGGCGCTTGCGACGATGAGCAGCAGGCAGATCGCGACGAAGTTCTTGAATGTCGGCGCAGGCCAGTGCAGGGTCGCCGACCGGTGCAGCCAGGCCGGGTCGATCAGGAACACCACGGCGACGATGATGATCCGGCCGGCGAGGCCGATCGCGAGGAACAGCGCGACGAGGACGAGCCCCCAGAAGCCGAGCTCGCCGGCGCCGACGGCGTGCCCGAGGTCGAGCACGTTCCAGGCGAGCCATACGAGCAATGGCCCGAGCAGCAGACCGCCGACGACGACGGCCACGGCGGCGGCCACGAACGCACCGATGCCGAGCAGCGCGAGCACCCAGCCGAGCATGCGCGTGAGGTTAGCGGCTCAGGCCCGGATGCGCTCGCCGCGCGGGTCCCACGCCGGCTCGGCGACCACCTCGGCGCCCACCCAGTCGCCGAACACCTCGACGTCGACGGCCGTCCCCAGGGTCGCCGCCTCGGCGGGCAGGTATGCGTACGCGAGCGAGCGGCCGACGGCGAAGCCATAGCCGCCGCTCGTCACGCGCCCAGCCACCTCGGCGCCGACGCGCACCGGCTCGGATCCGAGCGTGACCGCCGCCGGATCGGCCAGCGCGAGGCAGCACAGGCGCCGCCCGGGCGCCGCGTCACGCGCACGCAGAAGCGCGGCGCGGCCGATGAATTCGACGCCCTTGTCGGGCTTGACCGCGAAGCCGAGGCCGGCCTCGTCGGGGCTGTCCTCCGGCGTGATGTCGGCCCCCCACACGCGGTAGCCCTTCTCAACCCGCAGCGCGTCGATCGCGCGGTAGCCGGCCGCGAGCATGCCGTGCGCCCGGCCCGACTCCCAGATCACATCCCAGAGCGCCGCGCCATATTCGGACGGGCAGTAGAGCTCCCAGCCGAGCTCGCCGACGTAGGTGACGCGGACGGCCAGGCAGGGCACGTGGCCGATCGAGATCTCGGCGGCGCGCATGTAGGGCAGTCCGGCGTTCGAGAGATCGGACGTCGTGAGCGGCTGCAGGATGTCGCGCGCCCGCGGCCCCCACAGGCCGAAGCACGCATGAGCCGACGTGACGTCTGCCACCTCGACCGACCCGTCGGCCGGCATGTGACCGCGGATCCAGCCCAGGTCATGGTTTCCAAAGGCGGTGCCGGTGACGATCCGGAACCGGCGCTCGCCGAGCCGGGTGACGGTGAAGTCGCACTCGATCCCGCCACGGCTGTTGAGCATCTGCGTGTAGGTGACGGTGCCGACCGCGCGGTCGACGTCGTTCGCGCACAGCCGCTGCAGGTAGGCGGCCGCGCCGGGGCCGGTGACCTCGATCTTCGCGAACGAGGTCTCGTCAAAGAGGCCCGCCCGCTCGCGCGTCGCGATCGCCTCGGCGTGGATCGCCGGCGACCAGTTCTCGCCCGCCCAGCCGCGCGGCCGCAGCGCCTCGTCGCCGAGCGCGGCGTTCGGCTCGAACCAGTTGGCCCGCTCCCAGCCCGACTTCTCGCCGAAGCTTGCGCCGAGCGCTGCCAGGCCGGCGTAGGCCGGCGAGAGCCGCAGCGGCCGCCCGGCGGTGCGCTCGTGGTTGGGGTACTTGATGTCGTAGTAGGTCGAGTACACCTCGGTCGCGCGGGCGAGCGTGTAGTCGCGGCTGCGGTACTGGCGGCCGAAGCGGCGGCTGTCCATGTGCCACAGGTCGAGGCTCGGCTCGCCGTTCACCACCCACTCGGCCACCTGCCAGCCCATGCCGCCGGCACCGGCGAGGCCGTGCGCGCAGAACCCGGCCGCGACCCAGAAGCCGCGCACGTCGGACTCGCCGAGGATGAACTCGCCGTCGGGCGTGAACGCCTCGGGCCCGTTGAAGAGCTTGCGCACCTCGGCGGTCTCCATCGCCGGCACCCGGGTGACCGCCGCCTCGAGCAGCGGCTCGAACCGGGGCCAGTCCTCGGGCAGGAGCTGGGCCTCGAACCCGTCGGGCACGCCGTCGAGCGCCCACGCCTGCGGGTTGCGCTCGTAGCCGCCCATGATCAGGCCGCCGACCTCGGTGCGGAAGTAGATCAGGCGGTCGGGGTCGCGCAGGGTCGGCAGCGGCGCGAGCGCCGGCGAGAACGCCTCGGTGACCAGGAACTCGTGCCCGTAGGTGATGATCGGGACGTTCACGCCGACCATGCGCCCGATCTGCGGCGCGTACATGCCCCCGGCGTTTACGACCACGTCGGTGCGGATCGTGCCCTTGTCGGTGACGACCTCGTGCACGCGGCCGTTGCGCAGGTTGATCCCGGTGACCTTCGTGCGCTGCTCGATGTCGGCCCCGAGCAGGCGGGCGCCGTCGGCGAGGGCGAAGGTGAGCTGGCTCGGATCGAGGTAGCCGTCAAGCGGGATGAACGCCGCCGCGACGACGCCCTCGATCGACATCGGCGGGAACATCGCCTGCGCCTCGGCCGGCGACACGAGCTCCATGTCGAGGCCGAAGCTCTTCGCCCAGCCCGCCTGGCGCTGGATCTCCTCGTAGCGCTCGCGCGACGACGCCAGGCGCAGGCCGCCGAGCTCGTGCCAGCCCGGGTCCTTGCCGGTCTCGCGGGCCAGGTCGGCGTAGAGGCCGACCGAGTACTGCATCATCTTGGTCAGGCTGACGGTCGAGCGCAGCTGCCCGACCAGGCCAGCGGAGTGCCAGGTCGAGCCGTGGGTGAGCCCGTACTGCTCGACGAGGACGACGTCCTTCCAGCCGAGCTTGGCGAGGTGGTAGAGGATGCTCGTGCCCCCGACCCCGCCGCCGATCACGACCGCCTGCGCCTCGTCCCTCACGGCCGCTAGCCTCGCACAACTGGTATAGACCGGTCAACCGGCAAGGAGCTCGATCCAGCTTCCGTAGCGCTCGTCGGACGCGCGCTCGCGCAGGCGGGCGAAGAACCGGTCGGCGTAGGAGACGTAGTCGGCGTCGGTCGTGCGCAGGCCCTGCTGCACGACGCCCCACATCGCCTCACGGAAATCCGACATGATCCGCAGCAGCCGCACGCGGGCGAAGTCGCGCTCGCGCACCCGGCCCAGGTAGGCCCGGAGCAGCGTGCGGTCGTCGTCCTCGCTCAGGTCGTGGTTGGTCGAGAAGTTCGCGAGGTCGAAGTAGGGGTCGCCCATCCCGGAGTACTCCCAGTCGACGATCAGAAGCTGCCCGCGCTCGAGCAGGAAGTTCGCGTTCAGGAGGTCGTTGTGGCACAGGCACGGCTCGGGCGGGCCCGCCTGCAGCGCGGCGCGCATCTCCTCCGCCCGCTCCCACGACCAGTCGAACGCCTCGGGCAGCGCGACGCCGAGCCAGTGGGCGTTGTCGCGGTAGGTCTCGACGATGTCGAAGGCCGAGAACGTCGCGTCGACCCTCGGCCCCGCGTGCAGCCGGCGCAGCGTCGCCGCCACCTGGCCGAGCATCGTCGTCGTGCGCATCTGCTCCGGCGGCACGCCGAGGCCATCGATGAACCGCGTGATCAGGATCTTCTCCGGCCGCAGGTAGGCGAGCACCTGCGGGCCGATGCCCAGGCCGCCCGCCATCACGGTGGCGGCGTACTCCGCCTCGCGGTCGGCACCGAGCATCTCCGCCTCGCCGGTCACGCGCAGCACGTACTCCTGCGGCGCGCCGTGGATGCGGTAGTTCAGGTTGGTGAGGCCGCCGGGCAGCGGCTCGGCCCGCAGCGGATAGCCGCGCAGGTCGGGCACGCGCTCGGCGATCCGTTCAAGGTCATCGGCCGACGGCGGATTCGACACCTCGAGCGCGTCCACGCCGCCTACGATACGCCATCGCCGCCGGCACACTCACACCGCGCGCAAGCCACCGCTGGCTGGTGGTCTCCTCGGCGGCCGGCAATCCGTTCGCGCAGATCGAGCGCTTCCTGGCCGGCCACGGCTTCGGCGGCGCCGACCCGCCGACGGGGATGGTCGCCGACCTCTACCTGGGCTACGGCCTGGCCGCGAGCATCGCCGGAGTGCACGAGGCAGGGCCGCCCGAGCCGTGCCCGCTGCCGCTCGCGGCGTGCCGCATCCGGCCGGCCGGCGAGCGGCCTGCGACGGCAGGCACGTTCCGGGCCGGGGCGTTCGTGCCGACGTGGACGGCGGCCGAGCACGCCGCGGCGGTCGAGCAGGTGCGCGCTGCGATCGGCCGCGGCGACGTCTACCAGGTGAACCTCGTCCAGCACCTGCGGGCGCCGTTTGCGGGCGCGCCGGGCGCGCTCGCGACGGGGCTCGCGCCGCTTCGGGCCGAGTGGGCGCATGCGCTTCACGGCGACGGCTGGTCGATCGTCTCGGCGACGCCGGAGCTCTTCCTGCAGACCCGCGGCGACGTCGCCCGCACGATGCCGATCAAGGGCACCCGCCCGGCCGACGCGGGCACGCCGATCGCCGAGAGCGCCAAGGACAGGGCCGAACACGTGATGATCGTCGACCTCGAGCGCAACGACCTCGGCCGTGTCTGCCGCCCGGGCAGCGTGCGTGTCGCCGAGTACCTGGCCGAGCGGCCGATGGCCGGCGTGCGGCACATGGTCTCGACGGTCGAGGGCCGGCTGCGGCCGGGGGTCGGCCTCGCCGAGCTCCTGCGGGCCACCTTCCCCGGCGGATCGGTCACGGGCGCGCCCAAGCTCGCGGCGATCGACCACATCGCCCGCCTCGAGCCGGTCGGCCGCGGGGCGTCGATGGGCGCGCTCGGCGTCGTCCACCCAAACGGCGATCTCGACCTCGGCCTCACGATCCGCACGCTCGCGGTCGCCGAGGGCGGCCTGCACCTGTGGGTCGGCGGCGGGATCGTGTGGGACTCCGACCCGGCCGCCGAGGTGGAGGAGTCGCTCGTGAAGGCGCGGCCGCTCGCGCGGCTGATCGGTGCGGCGCTTCCGGACGGCCGCGCGTGATCTCGACCGACTCGCTGACGGTGCTCGCGATGGTGGCCGTGCTCGCGCTCGGCACGCGCCGCGTGTACGGCCGCCAGGCGTCGCCCTACCGGCGACCGGGAGCGGTCGCACTTGGCGGGCTGACCGGCCTCTTCGCGGCGCTCTGGATGGCCGAGTTCGCGTCGGCGGGGGCCGGCGCGGTGGTTGCGATCGTCGCGCTCGTCGTGATCGCCGCAGGCCTGGGCTGGATGGCGCTCGTCCGGCTCAGGGGCGGGGCGTCCACCAGCCCCTGATCGCGGCGGCCGCCTCGCGTCCTGCCGGCGAGCCCCACCAGCGGGCGTGGCCGAGCACGAACGTGTGCCATGCCCAGTCGGCCTTCTCGCGGTCGCGCTCGACGCCCCAGTAGTAGTCGAGGAACGAGATCCCGTACTCGAGCTGGCACACGGCGATCACGTCGGCGAGTGCGGTCCGCTCGACCGGTCCGAGCGGCGTCTCGGCGTCGTAGCTGCGCACGAGCAGCTCGGCCTGGCGCAGGTCGAAGGCGGTGTCGTCGCCGGCCGAGATGCGGTTCCAGAAGAAGCAGTTGCGCTCGACCGCGATCGCCAGATCGAGCACGCGGGGGCCGAAGTCGGCCTGGTGGAAGTCGATGATGCCGCTCACCTCGTCGCCGGCGAAGAAGAGGTTGTTCGTCTGCCAGTCGCCGTGCAGCGGACGCTCGGGGAGGGCGTCGAGGTACGGCCGCAGGCGGGCGCAGAGGTCGCGGTAGGCGGCGTCGGCAGCGGCCTCCCAGCCGCGGCCAGCCAGGTAGTCGGCCACGGCCGGCCGCGCCCGGGCAAGGCGCTCCACCGCATCCACCGGCTCGCGCGCGACCGCGCCGAGCTGGACGACGAAGCCGGCCTGGCGCTGCGGCGTGCGATCGGCAAAGTCGGCGCCGGCCGAGTGCAGCCGCGCCAGCATGCGCCCGGCCGAGGCGACGTGGGCGTCGCGCGCGAACGGGTCCCAGCTGTCCGCCCCGGCGTAGACGTCCTCGCCGGTGGCCGGTGCGTGCAGCTCGTACCAGAAGCCGGCCGCCTCGACCAGCCCGAGCGCGCGGGCAGCGGGGACGCCGCGGTCGGCCAGGTGGTTCGTGAGCGCATGCTGGCGCTCGATCTGGGCGATGTCTCGGCCCATCGGCGGTTGGCGCTTCACATACACCTCGCGGTCGCCGGTGCGGCAGCGGGCGACGGCGAAGAGCCAGCGCCGGTGGCGCGCCACCACCTGTGCGTCGGCGCCGACGACGGCCCGCGACTCGGCGTCGGTGATCGGCTCCCAGTAGCGATCGGCGATCCCCACGCCGCCACACTATCTACGATCCCGCAGGTGCCGACCGACGTCCTCGTCTCACCCGGCTGGCTGCACGAGCGGCTCGCGACCGTGCGCGTCCTGGACGTGCGCGGGCAGGTGCTGCCGCACGAGCCGCGCTACCACGCCGACCCCGACGCCTACCGCGAGGGCCACATCCCCGGGGCGGCGTTCGTCGACTGGCGGCGCGACTTCACCGACCGCGACGACCCCGTGCCCGTGCAGCTCGCGCCGCCCGGCGTCTTCGCGTCGGATGCGACCCGGCTCGGGATCCGCAACGACTCGGTGGTCGTGGCCTACGACGACTACCGCAACATGCTCGCGGGCCGTGTGGTGTGGGCGCTGCGCGCCTACGGGCACCGGCGCGCGCACGTGCTCGACGGCGGCCTGCGGGCGTGGGTCGCGGCCGGCCACGCGCTGCGTCAGGGCGACGAGCCACCCGCCCCGGCCGATCCGCCCCACCGCGCCGGCGAGCGCGACGCAAGCCTGTGGAGCCTCGCGCAGACGCGCGCGGGGCTCGACGGCGCGGCGCTCGTGATCGACGCCCGCGCCCACGACGAGTACGCCGGGATCGAGAGCCATGCCCGCCGCCACGGCCACGTGCCCGGCGCCGTCAACGTCCCGTACCGCGAGCTGCTCGCAGGCGACGGCCCGTACCGGTCGCCCGAGGCCCTGCGGCAGGCGTTCGCCGATGCCGGCATCGAGGTCGCCCGGATTGACCGCCCGGTGGTCGTCTACTGCAACGGCGGCGTGTCGGCGACCGTCGTCGCAAACGCGCTCGCGCTCGCCGGCGGCCCCGACGCGGCCGTCTACGACGGCTCGTGGAACGAGTGGGGCAACAGCCCGGACACCCCGATCGAGAACTGACCGGGGACAGCCCGCGGGGCGAAAGAGTGTCGCCACCTGCCACTTGTACCGGGCCCGCGGGCCACGTAGCCTGCGCTCTGCCAAGAAGCGATGTCGACGCCTGAACACGGGCGGCGCACGACCAAGGAGGAATCCGTGAGCGACCTCGACCAGTTCGTCGAGGCCCCGGGGAGGGCGGAGCAGGTGGCCGACGTGCGCCGCCGCATCGACGCCGAGGGCATCACCTACATCTACTACCAGTTCGTGTCGGTCACCGGCCGGATCATGGGCAAGGGCGTCCCCGCCAAGCACTGGGAGACCATGGCCCAGAAGGGGTTCCAGCTCGTGTACGGCTCGACGGCGAACCTCTTCGTCGACCGCAAAGGCGACTACATCGGCTACGGCCCGGAGGCCTGGGAGCTCGTCGGCATCCCCGAGCCGGAGACGTTCGCCGTGCTGCCGTGGGACACGAAGGTCGCCCGCGTGTGGTGCACCTGCTTCCGCAACCGCGAGGACCTCGACGGCCCCGGCTTCGGTGCTCACGTCCGACTGCCGCGGCAACCTGCGCCGCATCCAGGCCGACCTCGAGGCCCGCACCGGCATGCACCTGCGCGCCGGCATGGAGCCGGAGATGATGTGGCTCAAGCTGAACCCGGACGGCACGCCGTCGGTCGAGGGCCAGACCAAGCCCTACTGCTACCACATCGACCAGTTCTCCGAGCTCCAGCCGATCATCCACAAGGTGGTCGAGTACGCCAGCGCGCTCGGGCTCGACATGATCCAGGGCGACCACGAGGACGCGCCGGGCCAGGTCGAGCTCAACTTCGGCTTCGACCGCGCCGAGCTGACCGCCGACAACCTGACGACGTTCCGGCAGGTGTGCAAGGCCGTCGGCCGCGAGATGGGCGCCTTCCCCTGCTTCATGCCCAAGCCGTTCATGGGCGTGTCCGCGAACGGCTGCCACACGAACCTCTCGCTGTGGAAGGGCGATACAAACCTGTTCCTGCCCGAGGGCGACAACCCGCGGATGCCGTCGCAGCTCGGCCTGAACGCGATCGGCGGCATCCTCGAGCACCTCCGCGCGCTCACCTGCATCACGGCGCCGACGGTGAACTCGTACCGCCGCTTCTGGGAGCAGGGCTTCTGGGCGCCGGTGTTCGCCGACTGGGGCTACCAGAACCGCACCACCGCCCTGCGCGTGTCCTCGCCCGACCGGTTCGAGTACCGCTCGGTCGACGCCGCGGTCAACCCGTACCTCGCCCTGGGCGCACTGACCAAGGCGATGGAGGACGGCATCGACCGGAAGGTCGACCCGGGGGAGCCCGAGGAGGGCAACATCTACGAGGCGATCGAGGCCGGCAAGCAGGTGCGGCGCGTGCCGATGACGCTCGGCGAGGCGCTGCAGGCGCTCGACGAGGACGAGCTCGTCAAGTCGTCGCTGGTCGGCGAGATGCATCGCGTGTTCGTGCACTACAAGACCGACGAGTGGGAGCGCTACTGCTCGGAGGTCTCGGACTGGGACGTCAAGGAGTACCTCGACGTCCTGCCGTGACCGGGTCGACGCCCTCGCCGCGCGGCTGATCGCGGCGGGGGCGACACCGGGGGCGGCCGTTGCCGTGAGCGGCCGCAACGGCCTGGTGTGGGCGCGCTCGTACGGCCATGCGGATGCCGGCGAGGTGCGGCCGTTGGACGCGGGCACGCTCTTCCAGATCGGCTCGATCTCGAAGTCGTTCACGGCCATCTGCCTGCTGCGGCTGTGGGAGCGCAGGCGGCTCGACCTCGATGCCGAGGTACGGTCGCTGCTGCCGTGGTTCCCCTGCGCCGGCATCACCGTCCACCACCTGCTGAGCCACACCGGCGGCATCGTGTGCAGCCTCGGCGACCCGCCCAGCCCTGCCTGGGAGGTGCTGTCGCTCGGGCAGACCGCCCGCGTGCCCGCCGGCGAGCACTTCTGGTACTCGAACGTCGGCTACCAGGCGCTCGGGCTCATGCTCGAGCGGCTCACCGGCGAGCCCTTCGCCGACACGTACCGGCGCGAGATCATCGACCCGCTCGGCCTGGCCGAGACCGAGCCGCTGCTGACGAACGGCCTGCGGGCGCGCATGGCCGTCGGCCACGAGCCGATCGATCGCGATCGCGGGTGGCGGCTCGGCGACCCGCTCGTCCCGGCGACGTGGGTCGAGTACCGGGGCGCCGACGGCAGCGTGTGCGCGACTGCGGCCGACCTGGCCTCATACGGGCGGGTGTTCCTGAACGAGGGCGCGGGCGTGCTCTCCGCCGGCGGGCTCGCCCGGATGGCCACGCCGGTCGCGGAGGATCCCGACGACGGCTGGTGGTACGGGTACGGCGTTTCACTGCGCGAGGTGGCGGGGCGGCGCTGGATCGGCCATAGCGGGGGCATGATCGGCCACCACGCGCAGCTCTGGTGCGACCTCGATGCCGGCCTTGCGGCCGCGGCCGTCGTGAACGGCAAGGCCGGGGCGGCCCTGCTCGCCGAGCACGCGCTGCGCGCCGCGGCCGGCGACGATCCCGGCGAGCCCGACCTCGGCGGCCTCGATGAGCCGGCCGCGGCGGTGACGCTCGACGCCGAGCCGCCCGATCGGTGGCGGCCGATGTGCGGGACGTACCGGTCGCATAACCCCTGGGAGATGGCGATCGTCGTCGGCACGCGCGGCGGATCGCCGACCGTGATCCACTGGGGCGACGCCTGGCCGCTCGAGCCGCTCGCGGACGGCAGCTTCCGCATGGGCGCCCAGGCGTGGAGCCCCGAGCGGCTGCGCTTCGACACGCCGCTCGAAGGCCGCTTCATGCGCGCCTGGCACGGGGCGACCGCACTCCACCGGCCCCTGTGAAGTATGTCCGATCCGACATTGGAGGCGAGTCGGGAGCGCCGGTAGCATTTAGCCGCAACCTCGCTCACCAAGCGGAATCCCGCTTCACGGCCGGAAAGGCAGCGTATGTGCGGAATTGCAGGAATCATCTATCGGGACGGCGCGCAGGACATCGGCCGCGACATGACCCGCATGCTCCAGTCGATGAAGCACCGCGGGCCGGACTCGACCGGCTATGCCCTCTTCGGCCCCGCCGCGCACCCCGTCGTCATGCGCTACAAGCTCGCCGACGCGAACGACCCGCGTGACTTCGACTTCAGCGAGCGGCTGCAGCGCCACCGGGCCGAGATCGAGGCGCGCCTGCGCGAGCTGGGCGCCAAGATCGAGTCGGTCGAGGACGAGACCGACTACGCCTGCCGCGCCGTGCTGCACTACCACGGCGACCTGAAGCGGCTCGCCGACTACATCGAGGACGTGCCCGGCACCGAGGTGCTCTCGCTCGGCCACTCGCTCGAGATCGTCAAGGACCTGGGCGACGCCGAGACCGTCGCGGCCCAGTACGACCTGGGCGACTTCTCCGGCACCCACGCCATCGGCCACGTCCGCATGGCGACCGAGTCCGACGTCGACATCTCCGGCGCGCACCCGTACTGGGCCTACCCGTTCGCCGACATCGCCGTCGTCCACAACGGCCAGCTCACGAACTACTTCCAGTGGAAGCGGCGCCTCGAACGGTCGGGCCACCGGTTCCAGTCGGAGTGCGACTCCGAGATCATCGCCGTCTACCTGGCCGAGAAGATGGGCGACGGCATGTCGCTGGAAGAGGCAATGCGGGCGAGCATGGATGACCTCGACGGCGTGTTCACGTACATCTGCGTGACCAAGGACGCGCTCGGGGTGGCCAAGGACGAGATGGCGGCCAAGCCGCTCGTGCTCTACGAGAGCGACAACCTGGTTGCGCTGGCGTCGGAGGAGATCGCGATCCGCGCCATCGTCGACCACGAGATCGACACATACGATCCCTACGAGGGTGAGGTGCTGGTATGGACGCGGTAGGCGAGCGCCAGATCTCCTACGACGCCCGCGGGCTGTCGGAGCCGGACGCCGACATCCCCAAGGTGTCCGAGGTGGACGGAGACCGCGCGGTCTTCGACGCCCACGACCTCACCACCCGCCAGATCAACCTGGAGCTGCGCTGGCTGCTCTACGAGCGCGGCATCACCGACGTGACCGTCCGCAACCCCGGCTCCAAGCACTCGATCGGCGTCGGCATCCTCACCCGCTGCAAGATCACGTTCGAGGGCAGCCTCGGCTACTTCGGCTGCGGGATGATCGACGGCCCCGAGGTGCACATCACCGGCCGCGTCGGCTGGTCGGCGTGCGAGAACATGATGTCCGGCGTCGTCCTGATCGAGGGCAACGCCGGCTCGCTGACCGGCGCGGCCATCCGCGGGGGTGACCTCGTGGTGAAGGGCCGCGTCGGCGCCCGCAGCGGCATCGACCAGAAGGGCGGCACGATCATCACGCTCGGCAGCGCCGGCTCGATGAACGGCTTCATGATGCAACGCGGCCGCCAGATCATCTGCGGCGACGTCGGCCCCGGCCTGGGCGACTCGATGTACGACGGGATCATGTACGTCGGCGGCAAGGTGAAGTCGCTCGGCATCGACTGCGTGCCGGGCGAGTGGACCGACGCCGACACGGAGTTCATCGAGCGCAAGTTCCGCATCCACGACCTGGGCTCGCCGCCGGAGTTCCAGAAGTTCGTATGCGGCAAGAAGCTCTACAACTATGACCAACTGGAACCGTCCGAGCGAAAGCTGGTGCTCTAGTGGCGCAGGACAAGACCTCCTCCAAGCGCAACGTGCTCGGGCGCAGCTCGATCTTCACGCCCGAGGTGATGAACGACATCCACGTGAAGGCCGAGCTCGGGCGCTACCGCATGCGCGGCTTCTCGATGTTCAAGCCGATCCCCCACTGGGACGAGCTGATGTTCATGCCGGGCACGCTGACCCGGTTCGTGATCGAGGGCTACCGCGAGAAGTGCGAGACGAAGACCGTGCTCGGCGCCCGCTTCGCGAAGAAGCCGATCGAGCTCGACATCCCCGTCTACATCACCGGCATGAGCTTCGGCGCGCTCTCGCTCGAGGCCAAGATGGCGCTCGCCAAGGGCGCCTCGATGGCCGGCACCGCCACGTGCTCCGGCGAGGGCGGCATGATCCCGCCCGAGCGCGACCTCTCGACCAAGTGGTACTACCAGTGCATCCAGAGCCGGTACGGGTTCAACCCGCATCACCTGATGCTCGCCGATGCATGTGAGTTCTTCATCGGTCAGGGCTGCAAGGTCGGCCTCGGCGGCCACCTGATGGGCCAGAAGGTGACCGAGCAGGTGGCCGAGATGCGCTCGCTCCCGGCCGGCATCGACCAGCGCTCACCCGCCCGGCACCCTGACTGGCTCGGTCCCGACGACCTCTCGCTGAAGGTGCAGGAGGTGCGCGAGGCCACCGACTACCAGATCCCGATCCAGCTCAAGCTGGGCGCGGCGCGCGTCTACGACGACGTGCGCATGGCGGCCAAGTGCGGCCCGGACATCATCTACCTGGACGGGGCCGAGGGTGGCACCGGCGCCGGTCCGCACATCGCCTCCGAAGAGACCGGGATCCCGCTGATGGCGGCGATCCCCGAGGCCCGCAGGGCGCTCGAGGACGTCGGCCTGGCCGACGAGATCGACCTCGTCGTCGCCGGCGGCATCCGCAACGGCGGCGACATCGCCAAGTGCATCGCCCTCGGTGCGAAGGCGGTCGCGATCGGCCACTCGGCGCTGATGGCGCTCAACTGCAACAAGGAGATCCCGGGCGTCACCGACTACGAGGGCACGATCGGCGTCCCCGCCGGCGAGTGCTACCACTGCCACACGGGCCGCTGCCCGGTCGGCATCACGACGCAGGATCCCGAGCTGCGCAAGCGGCTGATCGTCGACGACGCCGCCGAGCGCGTCTACAACTTCCTGCACACGCTCACGCTCGAGGTGCAGATGCTCGCCCGCGCGTGCGGAAAGACCAACATCCACAGCCTGGAGCCCGAGGACCTGTGCGCCCTCACGGTCGAGGCCGCGGCGATGGCGAAGGTGCCGCTGGCCGGCACCGACTACATCCCCGGCGTCACCGAGCGCGAAACGCTGTCCGAGATCCGCCGCCTGCTCGAGAAGAAGCACGAGGAGGAGGCCGTCACCCACGTCGGCCGGCCGCTCGAGGCGGCGGGAGAGTAGGAGCCATGACCGAAGAACGCCACGTCCAGATCGACGCCGAGACGCTCGCGGGCAGGCGCTTCCCCTACCAGGAGGACATCTCCCTGGTGCAGGACGTCGACCTGCTCGAAGCCACGCCCGGCAAGGACATCAACTGGCTCGAAGACGTCGAGCTGCTCGAGGAGGAGGGCGTGCCGGCGGTGTTCGACCGCTACTCGAACTCGTTCCTGCGCATCTACTTCCCGATCCCGGCCGGGCGCGAGAACGAGATCGCGCGCAAGGTGCTCGTCACGCACCTGCAGTCGGGCAACTCCTACGGCATCCAGCTCAAGGCCAAGCACTGCAAGTTCCCGCAGCCGGAGCTGGGCTCGTGGGTGCCGGGGTCGGCCACGGTCGGCGCCGACTGGACGCCGCCGGTGCTCGAGGGCTGGGAGGCTCCGCTCCACTGAGCCGCCCGCGTCCCTCGGAGACGCTCCGGGGCCGGAGCAGTTCTGGGGACAGTCCCCTTAACAATCGATGTCGGAGCAACGGAGCGCGAATCCCCGCTCGCGATTGTTAAGGGGACTGTCCCCGGGTGGCGGCTGACCACGTCGACACGCGTTTTCACCGCTACGCCGACGACGCGATGACCGACATGGAGCGGCCGGTGCACACCGTGCTGCTGGGTGCCGGCATCCCGATCGTCGAGCACATGACCGGCCTCGCGGCGGTGCCCGACGGCGCCCACTTCTACGCGGTGCCGCCGCCCATCGAGGGTATGGGCACCTTTCCGGTGCGCGCGTTCGCCGTCGAGAGGTAGCTCAGCAGCCCGTGCGGGGGGCGGCCATGATGGCGGCGGTGTTGTCCAATGGGACGGTCTGCGTGTTGTGGAAGACGTCGAGTGTCGTGAAGTGCAGCGTGGCGGAGTCCACAGACTCCGACGTGCCGGCACCGCACACCGCCCGCGGGTTCGCATGGAAGACGAGGGTCACGACGCCGTACGCGTCGGCGCCGATGCGCACTGAATGAAAGCGCCCCTTGATCGGCTCGAGCGTCCGGGGGTCGCCGTTCTCGATGGTCGGCCCCGAGATCGCACCAACCCAGTCCCGGAACGTACCGTCGACCCCGGTGATCGTCACCGGCACCGAGGCGCTGTTGTGGATCTGCACCGTCACGACGTACGCCCCTCCCGGATGCCAGACGAACGCCCGCGGCCCTGGGGCAAGAGCATCCGGGGTCTGAGCTGCGACACGCAGCCCGACCGTCCCGTCGTCGAGCTGCCGGTCGAAAGCGGCTGCATCCCGGTCGCGTAGGCAAGCGCCCACCACACCAGGCCGGCCGTTGCTACGGCGGTCGCGAGCATCAGCAATGTGCGCACCCGCACGGTGACCGTGCGCGGGGCTGTTGCCAGCGGGTGCGCTGACTGTGCCATCGTGTCAATCGTAACTCCCGACGGCCCGCACCGCCACGGGCCCCGCCTTGGCAATACGATGGGGCGATGGCGAACCTCGCGGCCCTCCTCGCAGCGGTTCCCATGCTGATCGGCGGCCCGTACGGGCCGGTGCTGCATGTCACCCAGCAGATCGGCCACTCGGCCGATGGACGGCCGATCATGGCCACCGAGTCGGGCGCGCCGCAGGCGCCGAGCCGGGTGCTCGTCGTCGGCTGCATCCACGGCAACGAGTGCGCCGGAATCGCCGTCGTGCGCCGGCTGCGGCGCATGCGGCCGCCGCGCACGATCGACCTCTGGCTCGTACCGACGCTCAACCCCGACGGCCGCGCGGCGGATCGGCGCCAGAACGGCCACGGCGTCGACCTGAACCGCAACTTCGCGGCCGGATGGACGCCCCACGGCGTGCCCTGGAGCACGTACTACTCCGGGCCGCGGCCGTTCTCGGAGCCCGAGACGCGCGCCGCCCGGCGCCTGATCGAGCGCGTGAGCCCGACGCTCTCGGTGTGGTACCACCAGCACGAGGACCTCGTCTGGGCCTGGGGGCGCAGCACCGCGGCCGCCCGCCGCTACGCGCACATGGTCGGCCTGCGCCTGTTCCTGAGTCCCAACCCGGGTGGCACCGCCTCCCGCTGGCAGAACCACCACTTCGCCACGGGGTCGTCGTTCGCCGTCGAGCTACCCGCCGGCCGGATGTCGCGCGCCGCCGTCACCCGGCACGAGTCCGCCATCCTGGCGCTGGCGCGGTAGCTTCACCCGGTGCCCGCCGACGCACTCGCGCTCGCGCTTGCGGCCGCCGCGCTGCACGCCGGCTGGAACGTCCTGATCGCGCGCGCCGGCGACCCGGAAGGCGCGGCGGCGGCGGCCATCCTGTTCGCCGTCGCCGTGTTCGCCCCGGTCGCAGTCCTCACCTGGAGCGTCGAGTGGTCGGCGGTGCCGTACATCGCCGTGTCGGCCACCGCGGAGCTCGTCTACTTCGCCCTCTTGGCCGCGGCCTACCGGCGCTCGGAGATGTCGCTCGTCTATCCGGTCGCGCGCGGCCTCGCCCCGGTGCTCGTGCTGCTCGGCGCCGCCGTTGCGACAGCCGCGCGGCCCTCGCCGCGCGAGATCGCAGGCGTGCTCACGGTGGCGGCCGGGGTGCTGCTCGTGCGCGGCGCGGGTCGCGGCGACGTGCGGGCGACCGGCATGGCCGTCGCCGTCGCGGCGACGATCGCGGTCTACACGATCGTCGACAAGAGCGGCCTGCACCATGCCGCCACGATCCCGTACTTCGAGGTCGTGCTCGCCGCCGTGGGCATCGTCTATGCGACGGCGCTCTCGGTCGCCCGCGGGCCGGGCGTGATCCGGGCCGGCTTCTCGCGCTGGTCGGCCGCCGCCGGCATCGCGATGTTCGGGGCCTACGGCCTCGTGCTCGCCGCCCTGCGGCTGGCGCCCGCGGCGTCGGTCGCGGCCGTGCGCGAGACGAGCGTCGTCATGGCGACGGCGCTCGCCGCCTTCTACCTGCACGAGCACGTCACCCGGGCACGGGCGGCGGGCGCGGTGCTCGTCTGCGCGGGCGTCATCGTCCTTGCGGTCGCATGAGCGCCGTCGCCGCGGTCGCGTTCGCCTACGCGCTCGGCTGCGTGGCCACCGGCTACTACGTCGTGCGCGCCCTGACCGGAGAGGACGTGCGCACCCACGCAACCGGGTCGAGCGGCGCGCGCAACGTCGCCCGCCGGGCCGGGATCGCCGCCGCGGTCGGAACGTTTACGGCCGACCTGGCCAAGGGCGCCGCCGCGGTCGCGATCGCAGGTGCAGTGGCGGGCGGCGGCGCGGCGGCGGCCGCGCTCGTAGCGGTGGTGCTCGGACACGTCGCGCCGGTGCAGCTGCGCTTCCGGGGCGGGCGCGGGCTCGGCCCCGGCGTCGGCGGGCTCGCCGTTCTCGACTGGCGGGTCGCGGCGATCGCCCTCGCCGCGGCGGCCGCCTTTGCCCTCGCAACGCGGGCGCTCACGGCGTCCGGGATGGTCGGCGCCGTGACCGCGCCGGCGGCCGCGCTCGTGCTCGGCGAGCGCCGCACCGCCCTCGCCGCCGGCCTCGCGGCGGCGGTGATCGTCGCCGCGCACGCCCGCCGGGCGCCCGGCCGCTCCCCGCGCTAGCGCTCGCGCGCGGCGGCCACGAACGCCTCGACGACCGCCTGGATCCGCGGCTCGACGCGCCACTCCTCGTGCAGCTCGCATTGCATGCCCAGCACGAACCGGCCGGGCATCTCGACCGCCTCGATCACGCCGTCCGGAGCACGCGCCGAGGCGACCAGACCGGGGCCGACCGTGTCGACCGCCTGATGATGGAAGCTGTCGACCGAGACCGAGTCGCCCAGCAGATCGTGCAGCAGCGAGCCGGGCACCGGCGCGATCGGGTGGCGAGGATGCTCGGGGATCGGCAGGCCGGCCATCGTCGCGTCCTGGAACCGCCGCCACAGCCGGCCGGTGGGGTCGGACGGGTGCGACCGCCACGCCTCGACGAGGCTCAGGTCCTGCACCAGCGTGCCGCCCAGGGCGACGTTCAGCATCTGCACCCCGCGACACGTACCCAGCACGGGCAGGCGACGGTCGATCGCCCGCCCGACGAGCTCGAGCTCGAACCGGTCGCGCGCGGCGTCGACCGGGCCGAGTAGGGCGTGCGGCTGGTGCCCGTAGCGCCCCGGGTCGATGTCGTGCCCGGCGGCCAGCATCACGCCGGAGACGGCGTCGAGCTGGTCGTCGAGCCCACCCTCGACGCGGGAGAACACCATCGCCACCGCCCCGGCCATCACCAGGGCGCGCTGGTAGCCGACGCCGGCGTAGTCACCGTAGCCGTGGAACCCGGCCGAGACCCCGATCAGCGGCTTTGCGGTGATCGCTAGCTCCAGGGATAGGGGCTGTTCGACACCGGGTGCAGGTCGCCGGTCGCGAAGCGCTCGTACCGGAACGGGTAGAGGATGCTCGAGTGGCCGCCGGTCATCACCTGGGCCACCTCGCGGCCGACGCCGATCATCTTGTAGCCGTGGTTCGAGTCGGCGATCACGTACACGTTCGGGCGCATGTAGTCGAACACCGGGAAGCTGTCGGCCGTGAAGCAGCCGACGCCGCCCGAGCGCACGTTCTTGTACGTCCCGCGCTTGCCGGCGAACCGCTCCATGCAGTGCGAGAGCGACGCGACCCACATGTCGGCGAAGCTCGACTCGACGTTCGCGGTGGGGTACGGATCGACGTCGAACTCGTGCCCGACGACGACCGGCGCCGCGCCACCCTGGACGCCGTGCGGGTCCTGCTTGAAGTAGTTGCCCCACAGCTCGTCGGTGATCAGCGTGCCGTCGTCGTCGTAGAGGGGCGCATCGGAGTCGACGTGCAGCACCGGCGGCATCGAGCCGTCGGGCAGCGAGAGCAGCTTGGGATCGACCGAGATCTCGCCCTCCTGCAGATACCAGTAGGTCCACATGTTCTGATCCCTGTGGACGTCGCCCTCGGGGGTGCGCACGTCGAGGTGGTCGGGCAGGTCGAGCATCTCCCAGATCTGCGCCACCCACGGGCCGACGCCGACCGCCACCTGCTCGACGGCGATATCGCCCTGGTCGGTGTGCACCGTGGTGACCGCGCCGGCGCCGTCCATGTCGAATCCGGTGACGCGGACGCCCTCGACCAGCCGCGCGCCCGCTGCGCGCGCCTTGGCGGCGAGGCCCTGCATCGAGGCCATGTTGTTGGCGTAGCCGCCCTTCTGCTCGTGCAGGCACACCTCGACGCCCTGCGCGCGCCAGTCGGGGAACATCTCGCGCATGTGCCGGCGCACGTTCTCGGCGCCCACGATCAGCTCCGACGGATAGCCGATGCGCTCCTGGCGCTCGGCCACCGCGGTCAGATCCGAGACCTGGCCCGAGCTGCCGAGGGCGCAGTAGCCGACCGGGTGGTAGCTGAAGCCCTCGGGATCCTGCTCCCACACCTCGACGTTCGCGGCCATCAGCTCGGACATCGCGGGCTGGAAGTAGTTGTTGCGCACGACGCCGCAGGCGATGCCCGACGCGCCGGCGCCGACCCCGGTCTTGTCGAGGATTACCACGTCGGGCTCCTCACCGCGGGCGCGCTGCTCCTTGGCGAGATGCCACGCGGTCGAGAGCCCGTGCACCCCGGCTCCGATCACCAGGTACTTGACGCGACTCGGCACGGCCATGGTCGAACCTCCTTATTGCCACTGTGGCAAAGCTATTTCCAAACTGCGGCCTCATGATACCCGAGCTCGCGCGAGAGCGCCACCGCGCTTGCGACGAGCGTGCGGGCAGCGTCGTCCTGCGCCCGCCGGTCGAAGCGCGTGTCGGGCCCCTGGACGCCGAGGATCGCCGCCAGCTCGCCGCGCGAGCCGAACACGGGCGCCGCGATCGCGTTCAGGTGCTCCTCGCGCTCGCCGACCGCCCGCGCCCAGCCGCGGTGGTGGGCCTCGTCCACCTCCCGGCGCAGCGCGGCCGGGTCGACGACGGTGCGCTCGGTGAACCGCTCGAGCTTGCCCCGACGCGGCCGATCGGCGCCGAACGCGAGCATCACCTTGCCCGTTGCGGTCGCGTGGGCGACGCTGGCGCGGCCGATGCGGGCGACCGACGACACGCTGGCCCGGCTGGGCACGAAGTCGACCGTGATCGCGTCGGGCTCGGACGGGATCGAGAGCGTTGCGGTCTCGCCCAGCTCGGCCTCGAGCAACTCGAGGTGCACACGGGCGAAGACGCGCAGGTCGAGCCGGGCAAGGACGTGGTTGGAGAGCGCGAGCAGGTGCGTGCCAAGCCGGTAGCGGCCGGTCTCCGGTACGTGCTCGACGTAGCCCGCGTCGACGAGGGTCGAGAGCATGCGCGAGACCGTGCTCGCGTTGATCCCCGTCAGGCGGGCGAGCTCCGAGGTGCCGGCGTCGCCGCGTACAAGCAGGAAGGCGTCGAGCACGCGCAGCGCGCGCTCGACCGCGGCCAGGCGCCGCTCGGCGGGTCGGCCGGTGGGCGGCATGCCCGCATCATTGCCGATGAGGCAATACGCGTCCACAAGGCCTCCTGCATAAACGGGGTCTGACCCCGTTTATGCAGGCAGGTTTGCGCGGGGTCCGGGGCTCGCGTATGGTCGCGGCCATGATGCACGACCCGTCGCGCCGGCTCGACTTCCGCGAGGTGGTGGGGGCGTTCGCGACCGGGGTCACCGTCGTCACGAGCCGGGTCGGCGAGAGCCACGCCGGCATGACCCTGAACTCGTTCACGTCGGTGTCGCTCGACCCGCTGCTCGTGCTGGTGTCCTTCGCGCACGGCACGCGCACGCTCGAGATGGTCACGCGCAGCAGCCGCCTGGCCGTCAACGTGCTGCATCGCCGCCAGCGCGACGTCGCGCTCGCCTTCGCCAAGCCGGGCGCGCCGTTCCCGCCCGGCTACACGATCGTCGACCCGGCCGGCTACGTCGCCGTCATGCACGCGCTCGCGATCCTTCGCTGCCATGTGGTCGCCACCCACGTCGCCGGCGACCACGACCTGGTCGTCGCCGAGGTCGTCGACTTCGAGGGCTCGGGCGGCGAGCCGCTGATCTTCCACCGCGGCGCGTTCGGCGGGCTCGACGAGGACGCGCTGGTGCCCAGCGGCCGCGTGATCGGCATCGCCGGCTCAGGCTGGTAACGACGGTGGATGGGGACAGTCCCCGTGCGGGGACTGTCCCCGCTTCCACTCACAGGTGGTGCGTGTACTCGGCGAACTCCCATTCGGTGACATACCGGCGGGCGCGCTCGAGCTCGGCCTCCTTGATCACCTTGTAGACGCCGACGAGCTCCTCTCCCATGGCCTCGACCAGCACCGTGTCTGCCTCGAGCGCCTCCAGTGCAGCCTCGAAGGTGGTCGGAAGCGGCGTCATCGTCTCGGCCTCGGGCAGCTCGTAGATCAGGCCGGCCACCGGCTCCGGCGGCTCGAGCTCGCGGCGGATGCCGTCGAGCCCGGCGAAGAGCGCCGCGGCGATCGCGAGGTACGGGTTCGCGGCCCCGTCACCGACGCGGAACTCGACCCGCGTCGCCCCGCCGCGCTCGCGCGGCACGCGGGCGAGCGTCAGGCGGTTGTCGTGGCCCCAGCTCACGAGCGTCGGCACGAGCGCCTCGGGGTGCAGCCGCCGGTAGGCGTTCGTGGTCGGGTTGAAGAAGGCCATCAGGCCAGGGCCGTGCTCGAGCAGGCCCGCGATCATGTGCCGCGCCGTCTGCGAGAGGCCGTCCTCGCCGTCGCCGTTCATCGCGTTTCGGCCCGAGCCGTCGCCGAGCGAGAGGTGCAGGTGGAAGCCCGAGCCCTCGTCGTCGTTCCACGGCTTGCCGATGAACGTCGCCAGCAGGCCGTCCCGCGCGGCGAGGTCCTTGACGACCGCCTTGAAGCGGAAGGCGCGGTCGGCGGCGTCGAGCGCCGGGCCGTGCTTGAGGTTGATCTCGAACTGGCTGCGGCCGTACTCGTGGTTCGCGGCGATCGCGCCGAGTCCCATGTCGACGCAGGCGTGCAGCATCGTCGTGAGCACGCCGCGCGGGTCGGCGGTGTGCCCGACCGTGTACACGTGGCTCGGATTGTCCACGTAGCGGCGGTAGCCGACCGTGGCGCTGGGATCGGGCAGGCACAGGTAGAACTCGAGCTCGGGGCCGACGATCGGCGTGAGGCCGAGCTCGGCGTAGCCCTCGACGGCGCGGCGCACCGCGGCGCGCGGATCGACTCCGTACGGCGAGCCGTCCATGCGGTAAAGGTCGGCCAGGCACCAGGCCGTGTCCTCCTCCCACGGCACCGGCACGAGCGTGTCGAGGTCGGGGCGGGCGAGGATGTCCTGGAACCCGTGCTCGGGCCCGGCGACCACGTTGTGGCGCAGGTCGACGGTCATGATCGCCTCGCAGAACGCGCCGCCCTCGCCGGTCAGGTGAGCGACGTGCGCGAGCGGGTAGTCCTTGCCCCGGGAGATGCCGTGCAGGTCCGGGTAGGTGATGCGGACGGTGCGGACGCCTCGCTGCTCGAGGGCGATCAGGGTGCTGTCGGCCACGTGTTCGATCCTTTCATGCCTCGACGGCGCGCACGGGCATGCGCTTGAGGGCGTGGGTGAAGTTGGTGCGGATGCGCTGCGGCGGGCCGGCCGGCTCGATCGACCGAAGGCGCGGGAGCAGGAGCTCGAACATCACCTTGACCTCGAGCTTGGCCAGGTGCGCGCCGAGGCAGAAGTGCGGACCGCCGCGGCCGAAGCTCACGTGCGGGTTGGGGCTGCGGCCGACGTCGAAGCGCAGCGGGTCGGCGAAGACGCGCTCGTCGAAGTTGGCCGACGCATACCAGACGACCACCTTGTCGCCCGCGGCGATCCGTGTCCCGCGCAGCTCCACGTCACGGGTGGCCGTGCGGCGGAAGTGCAGGACGGGCGTCGACCAGCGCAGGATCTCCTCGACCGCCGCCGGCATGAGCGCGGGATCGGCCCGCAGCCGCTCGAGCTCTTCGGGGAAGTCCATGAACGCCTGCATGCCGTGCGCAATCGCCTGCCGCGTCGTCTCGTTGCCGGCGACGACGAGCAGCAGGAACATCGCGTCGAACTCCTGCTCGGTCAGCCGCTCGCCGTCGATCTCGGCCTCGACGAGCTTCGTCACGATGTCGTCGCCGGGGCGCGCCCGCCGCTTGGCCGCGAGCGCGTGCCCGTAGCGGTACACCTCGAGCGCGACCGGGCTGCGGAACGGGAGCAGGCGGTAGCGGTCGCTATCGGGATGCTCGTAGGAGATGTCGGAGAGGTCGGGATCGGTCGAGCCGATCATGGCGTCGCCCCACTCGATCAGCTGGCGGTTGTCGTCGTGCGGCACGCCCAGGATCTCGCACAGCACGCGGATCGGCAGCACGGCGGCGACGTCGTCGACGAAGTCGAACTCGCCGCGCGGCAGGGCGCGGTCGAGGATGTGTGTCGTCAGCTCGCGCAGCAGGCTCTCGTACGCGGCCACGGCCCGCGGCGTGAAGCCGCGGTTGACGAGCGCACGCAGGCGCGTGTGCCGGGGCGGGTCGGTGTCGAGCATCGACTTGCGCGCGTCGATCGCGTCCTGCTCGAGGTCCTCGAGCGCGGTCGCGCCGGTCTCGGACGAGTACGTCGCGGTGTCCTTGTGCACCGCCACGAGGTCGTCGTGGCGAGTGACCGCCCAGTAGCCCCGGCCGTGCGGCCACTCGTACCAGCGCACGGCGTCATTCGTGCGCAGCCACCGGAACATCTCGTGCGGGATGCCTGCGGCGAACGCGTCGTTCTCGAAATCGATCGTGACCGGCGGCGCGCTCATGCCGTCGTGCCCTCGCGGATCTGGAGCGTCTTCAGGTCGGAGTAGAAGTCGAGCGCGTAATCGCCGCCCTCGCGGCCGATGCCGGAGATGCCCATGCCGCCGAACGGCGCCGTCAGGTCGCGGACGAGGAACGTGTTCACCCACACCGTCCCGGCACGCAGCGCGCGGCCGACCCGCTCGGCGCGCTCGTGCGAGCCGGTGTAGGCGATCGCGGACAGGCCGTAGGCGGTGGAGTTCGCAAGCGCGATCCCCTCGTCCTCGCCCGCGAAGGTCTGGAAGGTGAGCACCGGCCCGAACACCTCGTGCTGGACGATCTCGGAGTCGTTCGACCGCGGCTCGACGAGCGTCGGCTCGTAGAAGAGGCCGCCGATGTCGGCCCGGCGGCCACCGCGGACGATGCGGTCGCCGTTCGCGCGTGCCCGCTCGACGAAGCCCTCGACCCGGGCCAGGTGATCGCGATGGATGAGCGGCGAGACGGTGGTGTCATCGGCGCGTGGATCGCCGAGCACGTGTGCGTCGGCGTGGCGATCGAACCGCTCGAGGAACTCGTCCCGGATCGGCTCCTCGACGAGCAGCCGCGTCCCCGCCAGACACACCTGGCCGGCGTCGTCGTACTGGCCGGCCGCCTTCGCCGCGGCCGCCTCGACGTCGGCATCCGCGAACACGAGCAGCGGCCCCTTGCCGCCCAGCTCGGCGGTGAACGGCACCAGGTTCGCTGCCGCCGCCTGCCCGATCAGGCGGCCGGTCTCGGGCGAGCCCGTGAAGCTCACGCGGCGCACGTCGGGGTGGGCGACGAGCGCCGCGCCCGCCTCCTCGCCGATGCCCTGGACGACGTTGAAGACGCCCGCCGGCAGCCCCGCCTCGGCGGCCAGATCGGCCAGCAGCGAGCACGAGAGCGGCGACCACTCGGCCGGCTTCAGGATCACGGTGCAGCCGGCCGCGAGCGCCGGCGCGGTCTTCCAGGTCGAGAGCATGAACGGCGCGTTCCAGGGCGTGATCACGACCGCCGGCCCGGACGGCATGCGCACCACCCGGTTCCGGGTGCCGTTGCTCGACCACACCCGCTCCTCGTGGGCCGCGGCCAGGTCGGCGTAGCTGCGGTAGTTGCGCGCGCCGCGCCCGATCACCCGCGCCTTGAGCGACCGCTCGAGCATCGCCATGTCCAGGCACTCGACCGTGGCCAGGCGCTCGACGTTCGCATCGATCAGGTCGGCCAGCCGGTGCAGATAGGGTGCCCGGCCGGCGGGCCCGAGCGCGGCCCAGGCCGGGAAGGCGGCCGCGGCGGCGGCCACCGACAGGTCGGCCTCGCGCCGGCCGCCGCGGGCGACCTCGGCCAGCGGCGCCTCGTCGATCGGCGAGCGGTCACAGAACCGCTCGGGCGACGCGACCCGCTCCCCGCCGATGAAGTGGTCGGGCGAGACGTCGATGCCGGCGACCGTGCTCACCTAGAGGTCACGCACCGTGTCGAGATCGTCGACCGTGTAGGCGAACGTGAACCGGAATCCCTTCCCGACCCGCACCGGGGCGAGCGCGGCGTGCTCCTCACCCGGCGCAGCGAAGAGCGCGAGCGTCGACGGGCCTTCGTGGATGGCTGAGATCGATCGGTCGCGGCTCTTCGCCCGCACCAGCTCGTGCACGGCCGGGTCGCCCTGGCGGCCGGCGGCGAGGCGGGGAAAGTGGCGCCGGTTGATCAGCGGCGGATCGTTGTGGGTCGGCCCCGCCTGCGACTCACGCTCCGGCGTGACCGTGCCCTGCGCCAGCCGGTGGCCGTTGGCCGACACGGTGCCCGCGAACGTGCGCCCTTCGGCCCGGCAGTCAAGGCCGAACGACCGCGTCATCTCGATCTGGCCGAGCTTCTTGGGGAAGCCCTGGATCCACCCGCGCACGAGTGCGAAGTCCTTGTCGACCCAGATGTAGGGGCACGTTGTCACCTCCTCGCCGTCCATGAGCGCGTTCACGACGACGAAGAACTCCTTGTACTGGCCGCGGCCCGGCTCGAGCAGCTCCTCACCCGCGTCGGCGCACGACTGCCAGTCGACGAAGAGCGCGGCGCAGCGGCCCGGGTCGGGATGCGGCTCGAGGCCCGGCGGCAGCACGGCCGCGACGGCGGCCGGGTCGGCCCAGTACTCGATCACGAGGAAGTCGCCGACGTAGTGCCACGGTGGCGCCGGCACGAGCGACGCCGACCCACCGGGCGAGAGCGGCAGCGAGTATCCGGACTGGGTCGCCACTGGCCCCTAGTCTCGCAAAAACTGCTCCACCAGCGACTCGGCGAAGCGCTTGTCGGCGATCTTGTAGGCCAGGGCCGTCATCCGCCACGAGTCTGACAGGTAGAAGCGCTCGTAGAGCTCGCCGCGTCCGCCCAGGTCGGAGCCGATGTAGTCCCACGCGAGCCGGAACAGGCGGATGCGGCGCTCGGCGTCGGCGCCGGCGGCCTGGTAGTACGTGGCGATCGCGGCTGCCATCGGCCCGTTCAGGTCGGCCTCCGACGGCGTGCACATGAAGCCGCCGCCGCCGATCAGCTGCAGGAACTCGTTGCAGGCGGGCAGCCACTTGGGCATCTGCCCGCGCAGCGCCAGGAACGGGCGGTCGTCGGGATACCACACGCCGCCCTCGTCCATGGCCGAGCCGGCCTCGGCGGCCACGAGCGCCGAGCGCGTGAGCTCGCACATGTTCCACATCTGGCCGAGCTTCTCCTGGATGTGGTCGAAGCGGCCGACCCCGGTCGTGTTGGCGATCATGTGCCCCAGGCCGAACGCGAACGAGAGCTTCACGTATGCGCGCGTGAAGGCCTGGTGCATGATGTGGCCGCGCCAGCCCGTGTCGGTGATCACCTCGGAGTAGCCCACGGTGTCGCCGTCGAGGAACACGCGCTCCTTCGGCACCTCGACGTCGTCGAAGATCGCGACCGCGTCCATCTCGTCGAAGCGGGCCGAGAGCGGGTGGTCGACCGTCGAACCCGGCTTGGAGTAGGAGTCGCGGCAGAGGAACCGCAGGCCCGGCGTGCCCATCGGGATCGCAAACGCGAGCGCGTAGCGTCCGTCCTGGGGGCGGATGTCCGACCCCGGGTAGATCGTGAGCTCGTCGGCGAACGGGGCGAGCGTCGCCAGCATGCGCGCTCCGCGGACGGTGATGTGGCTGTCGGTCTCGCCGATCTTGTGCAGCGCCACCTGGCCGGCCGCCTGCTCGGCCTCGGGCTTGGAGCGGTCGACCTGCGGGTTCATGATCGAGTGCGTCGTCGAGAGGTCGCGGTCGCGCATCAGCGCCTGGTAGGCGACGATGTTCGCGGCGCCCTGCTCGTTGTCGCGCCGCGCCCACACATCGGAGCGGCCGGCGAAGCAGGCGAAGGTGACGTTCAGGTAGTCCGGCGTGCGCCCCATCGTGCCGCCCGAGAGGGCCGCCACGAGCTCGATCGCGCGCCGCCGCCGCTCGAGGTCAGCGCGCGAGCGCGGGATCAGGTGGGTGACGTTGACGAGCCGGCCGTCGCCGGGCGACGCCGCGAGCATCTCGTCGGCGTGCTCGTGCTGCAGGTCATAGACGCGCGCGAGCGACATGGCCGCCCCGCGCAGCTCGTCGTGGTCGAGAGGGTGCGTGATCTTCCGGCCGTTCAGCCACAGCTCGCGCGCGTCGCCGCGCAGGCCGTCCAGGAACTGCTGCCCGGTGCGGGCGGCGACGGCGGTCATGCCGGCTCCCCGGCGGCCACCGTGCGCTCGGCCTCGTCCTCGGGCACCGCCAGCGCGACGTGCAGCGTCTGCGCCGACACCTGCGGCTGCTCGCCGGGGCCGGTCAGGTCGACGTCCCACTCGACCACGTGGTTCTCGAGCCGGCCCAGGCCCGACACCTCGACGGCCACCGTGTCGCCGGGCTCCATCGGCCGCGAGTTGGCGGGCGTGCCGGTGAGCACGACGTCGCCGGGCTCGAGCGTGATCAGCCGGTTCAGGTCGGCGAGCAGGTAGGCGATCGGCCATATCAGGTCGGCGGCGCTGCCCTCCTGGACGACGGCGCCGTTTAGGAACGTGCGGATGCGGAAGTCGGTCGGATCGAAATCGGCCGCCGGGGTGAGCGCGGGGCCGATCGGGCAGAAGCCGTCCTGGCCCTTCACGCGCAGCATCGAGCCGCGGTCGGCGTGGCGGAAGTCGTGCAGGCCGACGTCGTTTGCCGGCGCGTAGCCGGCGACATGGGCGAGCACCTCGGACTCGGGCACCCCGTGCATCCGCCGCCCGATCACGGCCGCGACCTCGCCCTCGTAGTTCAGAAAGCGCGTCCCGCGCGGACGCCGCAGCGCGCCGCCGTGCCCGTTCAGCGTCGAGGGCGGCTTCATGAAGTACGACGGCTCCGGCGGCACCCGCGCCGCGTACTCCTCGACGCGGCTGCGATAGGTGAGGTGGGTGGCGATGATCTTGGTCGGGCAGACCGGCGCGAGGAAGGTTGCGGCGGCGGCATCGATCGCGCCGCCGTCGTCCAGCACGACGCGCTCGCCGCGCAGGGTGCCCCACTGTGGAGATCCGGTAACGTCAACGCGCACACGGGGGTCGGCCACGATTGGATACAGTATCCGCTGGCCCGAATCGGGTCAAGGAGGACGGGGGATGACCGAGCAGGACGAGCGCCACCAGCGCGGCCTTGCACGCCTGGCGGAGCTGGGCGACCACCCCGGCGGGAGCGGGTTCCTCGACCGCATGGGCCAGCCGATGGCCGACTGGCTCGTCGACTGGGTGTTCGGCGACGTGCACTCCCGCGGCGGGCTCTCGGCCCGCGAGCGCGAGCTCATCATCCTCGCGCTGCTCACCGGCCTCGGCAGCTCCGACCCCCAGGTGGCGGCGCACATCGAGGCGCTGCGAACCCTGGGCGTACCCGACACCGACATCGAGGAGACCATCCTGCAGACCGCCCCGTACACCGGCATCCCCCGCGCGATCAACGCACTCAAGGTCCTGCGCACGGAGCAGGGCCGATGAAGGCCGTCCGCTTCACGCACAACGACGGCGCGGCGCGCATCGGCCGGCTCGAGGACGACCATGTTGTCGACGCGGGCCCGGCGGGCGCGAGCGGCTTCGACGCCTCGCCCGAGGCGTGGGCGCAGGTTGCGGCCGCGGCAGGTCAGACGCTCGCGATCGGCGACGTGCGTCTGGTGCATCCGACGCTCCCGCGCAAGCTGATCGGCATCGGCCTGAACTACCGCGACCACGCCGCCGAGTCGGAGCTCGCGATCCCCGAGGTGCCCGTGATCTTCGCCAAGTTCACCTCGGCGATGGCCGGCCCGGGCACGCCGATCGTGATCCCGCGCGAGGAGACGCGGCCCGACTACGAGGGCGAGGTCGCCGTCGTGATCGGCCGCCGCACCTACCGCGCCGACGCGACGGCCGCGCGCGCGGCCGTCGGCGGGATCTCGGCGATGAACGACGTGTCGGGGCGACGGGCGCAGCTCGAGACGCCGCTGCGCCAGTTCACCCTCGGCAAGAGCTTCGACACGTTCGCGCCGATGGGCCCGTGCGTCGCCTCGGCCGACGGAGTCGACCTGGAGTCGATCGGCGTGCGCACGACGGTCGCCGGCGAGGTGATGCAGAACTCGAACACCCGCAACCTGATCTTCTCGATCGTCGAGATCATCGCCTACTGCTCGGCAGGGATGACCCTCGAGCCCGGCGACGTCATCGCCACGGGCACGCCGAGCGGCGTCGGCGACGCGCGCACACCGCCGCGGTATCTGCGCGACGGCGAAGTGGTGGAGGTGTGGGTCGAGGGCGTCGGCACGCTCTCGAACCCCGTCGCCTTCGAGCCCTGAGCCGCGGCCTGCCCGCCGCGGCTCCAGGTCTCGTCGCGCCCTGCGGGTCAAACGACCGCGGGCGCCGGACGTCTCCAATCACATTTACGGCCAGAGCTTGCCGGCGTACATCTCGGCGCTCCTTGTTTCGCGTGGACCCCGGGCGGAGCGACACACCGTACCGATGCGGGCCCGTTTCGTCAATTGCCATCGACAGAACTGGTTTGCAGGGGTATGCTTTGACCCGTGGGCCGCCCTGCACCGACGCACGTCGACGACCCTGCTGCACTGGGACGGCGACTGCGTGCGGTGCGAGCAGAGCGCGGGCTGTCGATGAAGCGGCTCGCCTTCCCCGGATGCTCGGCGGCATACATCTGCCGCATCGAGGCCGGGGAGCGGGTGCCGTCGCCGCGCATCCTGGCGGAGCTGGCCCGCCGGCTCGGTGTCACGACCGCCGAGCTGGCGGGCCGAGCCGCCGGGGGAACGATCCTCCCGGCTCGCATCGGGCTCGCGGAGATGGGTGTCAGAATGGGGGCCGCCGACGCTGCCGAGGCGCTGCACGCGCTGGCCGATGAGGCCCGCACGTGCGGCGACCGGCACGCGCAGAGCCGGGCGGTCGAGGGGCTGGGCCAGCTGGCGATGGAGCAGCGCGACGACGAGCGCGCGGTCGCGCTGCTCGAGGAGGCGCGCCGGCTCGAGCCGACCGCGACGGCGCGGCTGCGCCCCGGCCTGCACGAGTCGCTCGGACGCGCCTACGCCGGCATCGGCGATCTCGCCCGGGCGATCTCGGTGCTGCGCGCGGCGCTCGAGGAGACGCGGCGGCCGCCGGTCGACGTCCGCGGGGTGGTTCGGTTCGGGGTCTACCTGGCGAGCGCGTACACCGACCAGGGCCGCTTCGGCGACGCCGAGGCCGTGCTGGCCGATGTGCTCGACGTCGAGGACGCCGTCACCGATCCGGTCGCGCGCACCCGCCTGCTCTGGGCGATGGCCCGCACGTATGCCGAGCAGGGCCGGCTGCGCCTGGCCGAGCGGTACATGGGTGAGGTCGTCACGTGCCTGGAGGCAGCCGAGCACTCGTTGCTCCTCGGTCGTGCCCACGCCGTGCTTGGGGCCATCATGGTCGATCAGCGGCGGCCGCGCGAGGCCGATGCGCATCTGGAGCGGGCGGGCGACCTCATGCGCGACGCGGGAGCGGCGCCGGAGCTTGCGACCCTGAGCGCCGACCGTGGCCGCGCGGCGCTCCTGGCCGGCGACATCGAGGGCGCCCGCGAGGCCGCACGGCGAGCACTCTCCGAGACGACGACGACCGAGCCCGGCGTCGCGGGGCACGCAACGCTCGTGCTGGCGCGCGCCGCCCTGCACGACGGCGACCTGGACGAGGCCCGGTTCCTGTGCCGCAGCGCGATCGAGCTGCTGGAGCACACCGCCGCCCCGCACTACATGGCCGAGGCCAACCAGGTGCTCGCGCTCGTCGAGCAGCGGTCGGGGAACCTCGAGGCGGCGCTCGACGCGCTCTGGAGCGGCCTCGGCGCTGTCGATCGCGGCGTCGCGGAGGCCTCCTAGACCACATGGCAGCGCGCGTTGACGAAACTGCCGGTGCGCACGCCGCGGCGGCCCTCGAACGCGACCGCGAGATCGCTCGCCTGCGCGAGCGCTGCCGCCGGCTCGAGGCGGGCATGCGCCGCAGCGAGCGCGAGCGCAGAAGTGCCATCGAACGCCTGCTCCGGGCCGAGGAGCAGGAGCGACGGCGGGTGGCCGCCGAGCTCCACGACGACACCGTGCAGGTGCTGACCGCCTGCCTGGTCGCGCTCGACCGGCTGTCGCAGACCGTGGAGACGGCCGACCGGGAGCGGATCGCGACCGTCGTCGGCGCGGCCCGGCGCACGCTCGCCGCCGCGACCGACCGCACCCGCCGGCTGATGTTCGAGCTGCGCCCGACGAGCCTGCAGCAGGAGGGCCTCGCGGGCGCGCTGCGCGACCTCGTGGAGCAGGCCGGCGAGGAGGCGGGGCTGACAACGGCGACCGCGGTGCCCGACGCGCGCTACCCGTACGTGGTCGAGGAGATCGCCTACCGCACCGTGCGCGAGGCGATCGTGAACGTGCGCAAGCACGCCCGTGCGACGGCGCTCGAGGTCGTCCTGCACGTCGAGGACGGACGCCTGTCCGGACGCGTGGTCGACGACGGGCGCGGATTCGACGTCGCCGCTGCGCTCGAGCGCAGCCGCCGGCAGCGGCGGATGGGCCTCGACACGATGCGCGAGCGGCTCGCGCTTGCCGGCGGGAGCGTCGAGGTCATCTCCACCCCGGGCGCGGGCACCGTCGTCAGCTTCGCGCTGCCGATCGAGATCGCCTGACAGAGGCTTCGTGAGAGATGGATGGGGACTGTCCCCGCAGTGCGGGGACAGTCCCCGCTTTTCGCCCTACCCCTCGACGTCGAGCATGCGCTCGACGCCGCGCTTCTCGAGGCCGCGGGCGATGATCAGGCGCTGGATCTCGCTCGTGCCCTCCCAGATGCGGTCGACGCGCAGCTCGCGCAGAAAGCGCTCAGCGGCGAAGGTGCGCATGTAGCCGCGCCCACCGAGCACCTGCACGCAGCGGTCGGCGCAGCGCCAGGCCGCCTCGGAGGCGAACAGCTTGGCCATCGCCGCCCGGCCGTGGACGAGCTTTTGGTCGGCGCCTGAGTCGACGAGCTGGGCGACCTGGTAGGTGAGCAGGCGGGCGGCCGCGCAGTCGGCGGCGGAGTCGGCGAGCGGGAAGCTGATCCCCTGGTAGTCGTAGATGCGCTGCCCGAACTGCTCGCGCCCGGTCGCATACGCGACCGCCTCGTCGAGCAGCCGCCGCATCGCCCCGACGCAGCGGGCGGCGATGTGGATGCGCTCCTCGATGAACCACTCGTTCTGGAGCTCGCCCCCGCGGCCGATCATCTCGTCGCCGCCGAGCACCGCGTCCGCCGCGACCTCGCAGTCGTAGCGCATCGTGGGATGGCCGTGCGGGAACGAGTGCGTGAACGGCGGATCGTCGACGACGTCGATCCCGGGCCGGTCGCGGTCGACCAGGAACAGCGTCGGCAGGCGGGCGTCGCCGTCGACGACGTTCACCATCAGGATGTCGAAGTCGGCCACGTCGCCCGACGTCACGAACCACTTCTCGCCGCGGATGCGCCAGCCGGCCACGGTGCGCTGCGCGGTGGCGGCGATGCCGGCCGGATCCGAGCCCGCCTGCGCCTCGGTGACAGCGTAGGCGTCGGCCCGCTCGCCGCGCAGCGTCGGCAGCAGGTAGCGCTCGATCTGCGCGGCCGTGCCGCGCGCGAGCACGTTGTAGCCGCCACCCATGTTCCACCACACGCCGTTCGTGTTGCGGCCGAGCTCCTCCTGGACGAGCACCTGCTCAAACGCCGACCAGCCCTGGCCGCCGTGCACCACGGCGTGGTTGCCGCCGACGAGGCGCGCGTCCCGC
Organism: uncultured Actinomycetes bacterium; assembly: GCA_963825325.1. Lineage (GTDB taxonomy): Bacteria > Actinomycetota > Thermoleophilia > Gaiellales > JAICJC01 > JAICJC01. Next base: position 555,637 of record CAWGSU010000004.1, on the reverse strand, counting down.
GCCGCCTGCTTCACGTCGGCGACGGCGTCGGACGGCAGCGGCCCGCCCGCGCGTTCGGCCCGCTCCTCGAGCGGGATGAGGACGGTGTCGACGTAGCCGGCGGCGCGGTCGCGCAGCTCGCGCTGCTCCGGTGTGAGGGCGAATTCCATGGCCGGGGACTATCGCCGATCCGCGCTCACGACGCGGCGGCTGCCGGCGGTCTCGCGCCGGCCCAGGCGCACGAGCGCGAGGCCGAGAGCGAGCGAGTACACCGCCAGAAGCGCGTAGGCGACCTGGTCGCCCGGCCCCGCGATCACCACGCCGGCGAGCAGCGGGCCGGCGAAGTTCGCGCCGCCCCACACGAGGCCCATCAGTCCGTTCACTGTGCCCGTCCCGAACCCGAGCCGGGCCGCGCCGAGCGCGCCGAGCGGGAACGCCATCGCATACGGCGGGGCGACGCACACCGAGCGCGACAGCACCATCGCCACCACGGGCGCAGCCGCGCCGGACAGGAGCACCGGCACGAGCGCGACCGCCTGCAGACCCGCCATCACGCCTGCCAGGCGCAGCGATACGGCCCGCCGTCCCATTCGGGCGATGACCGCGCTCGACGCGATGAAGATCGTCGAGGCCACCGAGAAGCAGGCGCCGATGGCCGCGGAGGACAGCCCGAGGTGGCCGAGCTGGAGCGGCGCGACGAGGTTGACGACGCCGTCGCCGACCCCGCCGAGCAGCATGATCGCGATGGCTCCGGCGAGCAGCGGCTCGGTGCGCATCGCCGCCGCGACCTGGCGCAGGGGCTGGTGCCCGTGGTGGCGGCGGCGACCGGGGTCGGCAAGGGCGAGCGCGCAGACGACCGCCGCCATGAGCGCGCCCGCGATCGCGAACACCGCCCCGCGGCCGACACGGTCCGCAAGGAGGCCCGCGAACACCGGGCCGACCATCGACCCGATCCCGGCGACGGTGATCACCATGGCGAGCGCCCGGTCGCGCGAGCCCTCGGGGGCCGAGTCGCTCAGCCACGAGATCCCGGCCGACCAGATCGTCCCGGAGCCGACGCCGAACGCGGCCCGGGCCGCGAGCAGCGTCAGGAAGCCGGGTGCAAGTGCCGTGCCGAACATCGCCGCCGCCGCGAGCGCCGCCGCGGAGAGCGTCACGACGCGGGCGCCGAAGCGATCGCTGAGCCGCCCCGCCGGCACCGACGCGACCACGATCGCGAGGCTCGCCGCCGAGAGCAGCGCTCCGGCGCGCACGTCGGAGAGGCCGTACGCGCGCGTGTACGAGGGCAGCAGCGGAACGAGCGAGAGGAGCGCCACCTCGTCCAGGAACACGAGCGCGTAGAACAGCAGGAAGGGGCGCCGCATCGACGCCGGACCCTAACCGCAGAAGCTGCGCGCGAGCCGCTCGTAGATGTCGGCGCACGCGTCGACCGAGGCCAGGTCGACCCACTCCTCGGCCGTGTGCAGCCCGTCGCCGGTCGGCCCGAGCACGACGCAGGGAATGCCCGCGTCGACGAGGATGCCGGAGTCCATCCAGCCGTAGTCGCTGCGCAGCACCGGCGCATGGCCGAGCACCGCTGCCGCCGCGGTCACCGTCTCGCGCACCACCGGCTCGGCGCGATCGAGCAGGACGGGCTCGCGGGCGACGACCGTGCGCCAGCCGCCCTCGAAGCGGTCGTCGGCCGCCCGCGCGGCGGCGATCAGCCCGTCCATCTCGGCCTCCGACTCGGCGACCGTCTCGCCCGGCATCAGGCAGCGCTCGACGCCGATAACGCACTCGAGCGGATAGCTGGGATAGGTCTGGCCGCCGCGCACGGTCGAGGCGTGCACGCTCGGCCGGCCCCACTCGGCCGTCTCGCGCCGCGCGAGGTCGCGCTCGAGCGCGGCGATCCCGTCCAGGATCGGCCCGCTCAGCGCGATCGCGTCGCGCCCGAGCTCGGGCCGGCCGCCCGCCGCCTCGAGCCCGATGCTCGAGACGTCGTACCACGCGAAGCCGCCGTGGGCGAAGACGATGTCGAGGTCGGTCTGCTCGGGGAGCACGGCGGCGTCGGCCCGGTGGCGGCCGATGAGCGCCTCGGCGCCGAGGCTGACCCACTCCTCGTCGATCACGCAGGCGACGATCACGTCGCCGGCGGGCGGCGCGGCCGCCATCCGCTCGACGGCCACGAGCGCCGCGGCGATGCCGGCCTTCATGTCGCAGGTGCCGCGCCCGTACATACGCCCGTCGCGCACTGCCGGGACGAAGGCCTCGGGAGCGGCGCCGACGACGTCCGTGTGGCCGCAGAACATCAGCGACCGCCCGCCGCCCGTGCCCCGCAGCACACCGACGACGTTCGGCCGCCCCGGGGCGACGTCCCACATGTCCACCTCGAGGCCGGCGGCGCGCATCCGGGCGGCGATGATCGCCGCGACGGCGGCCTCGCCCGCGCCGCCGGGCTCAAGGCCGGGGTTGGTCGAGTCGGCGGCGACCAGCTGGGCCAGGAGCTGCGCCGAGCTCATGCGCCGGCTCCGCACGACCCGCGCACGATCAGGTGCGCCTCGAGCCGGATCCGGCGCGGGCTCTGGCGATCGCCTGCCAGGCGGGCGAGCAGCCGCTCGCCGGCGGTGCGGCCGAGCGCCGCCACCGGCTGGCTGACGACCGTGACCGGCGGCTGCACGAGCGTCGTCCAGTCGAGATCGTCGAAGCCGACCAGCGCGACGTCGTCGGGGATGCGCAGGCCGAGCGCACGGGCGGCCCGCAGCGCCCCGACGGTCATGAAGTTGTTGGCGGTGAACACGGCGGTCGGCCGGTCGGGCCGGTCGAGCAGGCGCAGCGCCGCCGCCTCGCCGTCGGCCTGGGTGGGGCCGCCGATCGAGACGAGGCCCGGGTCTGCCGCGATCCCGCCGGCACGCAGCGCCCGCCGGTAGCCGGCGATCCGCTCGGCCGACGACGTGATCTCGGGCAGGTCGGAGACCACGCCGATGCGGCGGTGGCCGAGCCGGATCAGGTGGGCGACCGCGGCGGCGGCGCCGGCGGTGTTGCGCACGAGGACGCTGTCGGCCTCGACCCCGGCGACGACGCGGTCGAGGAGCACGAGCGGCACGCCCGCCGAGACGAGGTCGGCCAGGTGGCCCGGCGAGGCGCCGGGCGCCGGGACGACGACCATCCCGTCGACTTGGCGCGCGCGCAGGGCGTCGACGGCACGGCGCTCGCGGTCGGCGTCCTCGTCGGCATTGGCAAGGAGCACGGTGTAGCCGTGCGCGTCCATGACGTCGGAGAGGCCGCGGGCGGCGGCGGCGAAGAAGGGGTTCTCGATGTCGCCGACGACCAGGCCGACGGTCGTCGTCGCCCGCGAGACCAGCGCTCGTGCGACCACGTTCGGCCGGTAGCCGAGCACGCGTGCGCTCTCGGACACCTTGCGCCGCGCGGCGGGCGACGAGTGCCCGTAGCCGCCCAGAGCGCGGGCGGCGGTCGCCGTCGAGACACCGGCGGCGCGGGCGACATCACGGATGGTGACGGACATGGCCGGGCATGATAGCGTTCTCAGCCATGGCGGATCTCGAGCAGATGGTGCAGGTTGCGCTCGGCTCCGAGCTCTTCAGCGCGCCCCATCTCGAAGCCGACCTGACCCGGTTCATGGGCGACGGCGCCGCCCAGATGCGCGCCCTCGCCGCGAGTTGCCGGGCGGCGGGCACGCAGCAGCTCTACTTCGTCGGCAGCGGCGGCTCGTGGGCGAGCATGTGGTCGGGCAAGCTCCTGTGCGACCGGTTCGTGCCGGTGCCGGCCGACGTCTCGCTCTCGTACGACCTGATCTGGCGCGCGCCCAAGCGGCTCGGGCCCGACGCGGTCGTGTTCGTCGCCTCGTACTCCGGCCAGACCGAGGACACGCTCGCGGCGCTGCGCTTCGCCCGCGAGCGCGGCGCGCGCACGGTGGCGCTCGTCGGCAAGCCCGACACGCCCATCGCCGCCGAGGCCGACGAGGCGCTCGTCTACTCCTCACCCGGGCTCTACAGCCTGCCCCTCGCCGCCGTGACGACGTTCGTGTGCGAGTGGGGGCGGCTCGACGGCGACCAGGCCGCCGCCGGCGTGCTCGACGCGCTCGCCGGCATCCCCGCCCAGGTCGGCGCGGCCTTCAAGAGCACGCGCGCGCGCGGCCGCGAGCTGGCTGAGGAGCTGGCCGAGTCGCAGCTGATCTACTGCCTCGCCGCCGGCCCCCTGTACGGCCTGGCCTACAAGTTCGGGCTGACGGTGTTCATGGAGAACATGCGCGTCGGCAGCTCCGTGATCGAGAGCACCGAGTTCCGCCACGGCCCCGCCGAGATGCTCGACCGCCACTCGCCCGACATGATCTTCCTGCTCGGCCGCGACGCCTCGCGCACGATCAGCGAGCGCTCCGCCCGCGTCGCCCGCGAGCAGGGCGCCCGCGTGCGCGTATTCGACGCCGACGATCACCCCGACGTGCACCCGCTCCTGCAGCCGTTCGTGCTCAAGGTCGCGCTGCAGTGGTTCATCGTCTACTCCACCCTGATCCGCGGCATCGCCGACCTCGACGAGCGCGCCCTGATGGGCCACCAGGTGCTGTCCGGAGCCGGCTGGCCGTGAAGCCCGTCGCGACCATGGGCGACAACTGCTTCGACCACTACCTGCCGCCGCTCGACCTGCGGTTCGTGGGCGGAAATGCGCTCAACGTCGCGATCGGCCTGCGCGACGCGGGCCACGACGTCGCCTACGCAGGTGCGGTCGGCCGCGACGACGCCGGGCGGGCGGTGCTCGCCGCCGCCAGGGCGCGCGGCATCGACACGACCCACGTCGACGTCTCAGACGGCGCAACCGGCATCACCACGATCCGGCTGACCGACGACGGCGACCGCGTGTTCGAGAGCGAGGTGCTGGGGACGAGCGGCCGCTTCCGCCCCACCGCCGCAGCCCTGGCCGACCTCGGCCGGCGCGCGTGGGTGCACGGGGCCGGGCTGTGGGGCGGCATCGACGGCTTCGCCGGACTGCGCCGCACAGGGACGCACCTGTCCTACGACTTCTCGCACGCCTCGACGCCCGAGCGGATGGCCGAGCTCTGCCCCCACCTCGACGTCGCGTTCCTCTCGGCGCCGGGACCCGACGCCGATGCGGCCGCCCGGCTGGGCGAGCGCGCCGTCGCCGACGGCGCGGCCACCGCCGTCGTGACCCGCGGCCGCCACGGCAGCCTCGCCGTCTCCGCCGGAGTGCACCATCAGCCGCCCATCCCCGTCACCGTGGTGGACACGCTCGGCGCCGGCGACGCGTACATCGCCGCCTGCATCTCGGCGCTCGTCGAGGACACGCCGATTGCGGACGCGCTCGTGCGCGCGGCGCATGCCGCCGCCCGCGCGTGCACGCACTACGGTGCGTGGCAGGAACCCGAAGCCCTGGAGGAGAGCGCATGAGCGACGCCCGCGTCGGCCAGTCGACCGCCCGATCCCGCGAGCTCTACGAGCGCGCGGCGCAGAGCATCGCGGGCGGCGTCGGATCGGGGACGCGCGCCCCGCGATCGGGGTACCTGCCGCTGCCGGTGTTCGTACGCAGCGGCCAGGGCGCCGTGATCACCGACGAGGACGGAAACACCTACGTCGACTACGTCATGGGCCAGGGCCCGCTGATCCTCGGCCACCGGCACCCCGCCGTGGTCGACGCCATCACCGAGACGCTGCGCGAGCGCGGCTCGCTCTTCTCGCTCGCCCACGACCTCGAGGGCCAGGCCGCGGCCGCGGTCACCGCCCGGATCCCGTCGATGGAGCTCCTGCGCTTCGGCAACTCCGGCACCGAGTGCGTCCAGTACGCGCTGCGGTTCGCCCGCGCATTCACGGGCCGCGAGAAGGTGCTGCGGTTCGAGGGCCACTACCACGGCTGGTCGGACGCGATCCACTGGTCGGGCCACCCCGGCCCGGGCGAGTGGGGGCCCGCCGACGCGCCGGCCGCGGTGCCCGGCTCGACCGGGATGCCCCCCGCCGTCGCCGACACGCTGATCGTCGGCGTGTGGAACGACGTCGCCGCGCTCGAGCGCATCTTCGCCGAGCACGGCTCCGAGATCGCCGCGATCATCACCGAGCCGATCCTCGGCAACTGCGGCGCCCTCATGCCGGCGCCGGGCTACCTCGAGCGCATGCGCGAGCTGGCGACGGCACACGGCGCGGTGCTGATCTTCGACGAGGTGCTGACCGGCATGCGCGTCGCACCGGGCGGCGCCCAGGAGCTCTTCGGCATCCGCCCCGACCTGACGGTGCTCGCAAAGGCGCTCGGCGCCGGCGTGCCTGTGGCCGCGGTCGGCGGCCGCCGCGAGATCATGGAGATGGTGATCGACGGCCGCACGATGCACGGCGGCACGTACAACTCGAACCCCCTCGTCTGCTCCGCCGTGATCGCGACGGCGGGCGTCACCGGCGCGCCCGGCTTCTACACCGACCTCGAGGAGCGCGGCCGGCGGCTGGCCAACGGCCTGGTCGGCCTGGCCGGCGAGGCAGGCCTGGAGGCATCCTGGAGCGGCACCGGGGCGATGTTCCAGCTCTGGTTCGAGGCCGCGCCGCCGGCCGGGTTCCGGGCGGCACACGACGTCGTCGCCACAAGCCCGTTCCCGACGCTCTACGCCGAGCTGCGCGAGCGTGGCGTCCTGATCCAGCCGCCGCAGGAGGGGCTCTTCTTCCTGTCCGGCGGACACACCGACGCCGACATCGACCACACGCTCGAGGCGGCTGCCGAGGCGATGCCCGCCGTCGCGGCCGCGACCGAGCGGGGCGACGTCGGCCCGCGCGGAGGGGTGCGATGAGGCGAACGCCGCTCGCCCTCGCGCTGCTCGCGGCGACGGCCCTTGCGGCCGGCTGCGGCGGGGGCAGCGGCAGCTCGGCGAGCGGCAGCGGGTCCGGGACGCCGGTGAACGGCGGCACGCTGCGGGCCGGCATCCCCGACAACCCCGACTATCTGGATCCCGGGCTCTCCTACACGAACGAGGGCTGGGAGATCCTCGAGGCGACCAACAACGGCCTCGTCACGTTCAAGAAGGCGGCCGGCGGCGCCGGCGCCCAGATCGTGCCCGACATCGCTTCGGCCATGCCGACCGTCACCGACGGCGGCCGCACCTACACGTTCCATGTGCGGCCTGGAGTGATGTTCTCGCCGCCGGTCAACCGCGCGGTGAAGCCGTCCGACTTCAAGTTCTCGATCGAGCGCCTGTTCCGGGTCGACTCGGGCGGCCTGGCCTTCTTCACCGGCATCCAGGGCGCAAACGCCTACGCCAAGAGCCGCAAGGGTGGCATCTCGGGGATCGTCGCCAACGACGCCAAGGGCACGATCACGTTCCACCTCACCCAGCCCGACGGCACGTTCCTCGACTACATGGCGACGCCGTTTGCCTTCGTGCTGCCCGTCGGCACGCCGTCGAAGGACATCTCGACGCTGCCGCAGTGGCGCATCGCCACGGGCCCCTACCGGGTGTCGAGCTACACGCCCAAGCAGCAGCTCGTGATGACCCGCAACCCGAACTTCAAGCAGTGGTCGCCGAACTCGCCCAACGGCCACCTGGACCAGATCTCGGTGCAGATCGGCGTGACGCCGGAGCAGTCGGTGAACGAGATCGCCGACGGCCAGCTCGACTGGTACTTCGAGTCGGTGCCGCCCGACCGGCTGACCGAGCTCAAGGCGCGCTATCCGAGTCAGGTGCACCTCTTCACGCGCAACAACACGACGTACTGGGTGATGAACGAGCGCAAGTACCCGTTCAACAAGCTCGCCGTACGCCAGGCGGTCAACTACGCGATCGACCGGCCCGCGCTCGTGAAGATCTTCGGCGGCCAGGGCACGCCCACCGAGAACATCCTTCCGCCCGGGTTCGGCTCGGCGTACCAGCCACACCACCTGTACCCGCACGACGTCGCCAAGGCCAAGGCGCTGATCCAGCAGGCGGGGGTTGCGGGCGCGAACGTGACCGTGTGGGGCCACAACACCGACCCGACACCCAAGGCCGTCCAGTACATGGCCGGCGTGCTCAACTCGATCGGCCTGCACGCGACGGTCAAGACCGAGGACGAGTCGGTGTACTGGCCGACGATCGCGAGCCAGAAGGGCGACCCCCAGATCGCGTTCAACGACTGGAACGAGGACTACCCCGAGTCGCAGGACTGGCTCGACGTGCTCCTGAACGGCGAGCACATCGTGAACGTCGGCAACAACGACGTGTCCAACACGAACGTGCCCGCCTACAACAAGATGATCGACCAGGCCAAGCGCATGCCGCTCGGCCCGAAGCGCAACGCCCTGTGGGCGAAGCTCGACTACCTGTTCATGAAGAACGACGCCGGCTGGGCGCCCTTCATGAACCGGCAGTGGCCCAAGTACGTCTCGCCGCACCTGCACGGCCTGGTGTTCAACGGCACCTACTTCGAGCTCTTCCCGTCGATGTGGCTCTCGAAGTGACATGAGCATCGAGGCTGTCGCCGTACCGGGCGGGCGGGGCGGCCTCGCCCTGGCATGGCGCCGGCTGCGGCGCAATCCGGCTGCCGTCGTCTCGGCGGCGACGCTGATCGCGATCGTGCTCGCATGCTTTCCCGGTGCCCCGCTCTACGCCGACTTCGCCTGCCACCACGGCCCGAACGACCAGAACATCCAGGGCTATGTGCATCAGGGCGGCCACCGCATCCCGGTCGTGCGCGCCGACGGCACGCCCATCGGCCCCGGGCTGCGCTCGTGCTACCTGCTCGGGGCAGATGCGAACGGTCGCGACCTGATGGTGCGCATCCTCTACGGCGGGCGCATCTCGCTCTTCGTCGGGTTCACCTCGGCGCTCCTGTGCGTCGCGATCGCCCTGGTCATGGGCCTGCTCGCCGGCTACACCGGCGGGTTCGTCGACTCGGCCATCTCACGCCTGCTCGACCTGATCTGGTCGTTCCCGGTGTACCTGCTCGCGGTGGCGCTCGCGACGACGCTCGCGGTGGGCGGCCTCGCGGTGGGGCCGTTACACGTGTCGTCCACCTCGCTCGCGATCCCGATCGTCGTGATCGCCGTCGTGTTCGTGCCCTACGTGGCCCGGCCGATCCGCGGCCAGGTGCTCTCGCTGCGGCGGATGGAGTTCGTCGACGCGGCGGTCGCCACCGGCGCCGGCCCGATCCGGATCATGGCCCTCGAGCTGCTGCCGAACATCGCCTCGCTCACGCTCGTGATGCTGACGCTGATCGTCGCGAACAACATCCTCACCGAGGCGGCGCTCTCGTTCCTGGGCGTCGGCGTGCCGGTGCTGACGCCGTCGTGGGGAAACATCATCGAGCAGGGCTACTCGTCGATCGTGACCGCCCCCGCCCTGACCGTCGCTCCCGGGATCGCGATCATGCTGACCGTCGTGTCGCTGAACGTCCTCGGCGACGCGCTGCGCGACGCGCTCGACCCCCACGCCCGGATCCGGATCCGCTGATGCACCGCGAGCTCGTCTGATGGCGGCGTTCATCCTCCGCCGGCTGCTCGGCCTGATCGTCGTCCTCTTTGCGATCTCGCTGCTCGTGTTCGTGATCTTCAACGTCATCCCGGGCGGCGACCCGGCGCTGCGCCTGGCCGGGCGCCACCCGACTCAGGAGAACATCCGCCAGATCCGCAAGGACTGGGGCTTCGACCAGCCGCTCTACGTCCAGTACGGCAAGATGATGGAGCGGCTCTTCATCAAGCGCGACCTCATCTCCTACCAGGATCAGACCGAGGTGATCCCGACGATCGTGCGCGGCATCCCGCGCACCCTCTCGCTCGCCGTCGGGGCCTCGATCATCTGGCTCGTCACCGGCATCGCGATCGGGGTCGCGTCGGCCCTGCAACAGGGGCGGTGGCTCGACCGCATCCTGACGGTGCTCGCGCTCGCCGGGGTGTCGATCCCGATCTTCTGGCTCGGCGCCGTGCTGCTCTACCTGCTCACCTTCCGGTACCACTCGTGGCCGATCTTCTCGTGGATCCCACCGGGCGGGTATGTCCCCTTCGCGGACAGCCCGCTGCAGTGGGCCGAGCACCTGTTCCTGCCGTGGATCGTGCTCGCCGTCGTCTCGATCGGGTTCTACGCCCGCGTGGTGCGGGCGTCGCTGCTCGACGTGCGCAGCCAGGACTACGTGCGCACCGCCCGGGCCAAGGGGCTCACCGACCGGCGCGTGCTGCTGCGCCACACCCTGCGTACCTGCCTGATCCCGGTCGTGACCCTGTTCGGGCTCGACTTCGGCGCGGCGGTGGGGGGCACCGTGATCCTGATCGAGCCGATCTTCGGCATCGAGGGGGTGGGCCAGTACGCGCAGGAGTCCGTCGCCCACCTCGACCTGCCGCCGCTCATGGCGCTGACCCTGTACGGCGCCTTCTTCGTCGTCATCGCAAACACGCTGATCGACCTGGCATATGTCTGGCTCGACCCGCGCACCCGGATCCAGTCGTGAGGGAGGGAACCTGATGATCAAGCGAGCGCTGGCACTTGCGGCCGTGGCCGCAGCAGTCGCGGGATGCGGGTCGAGCTCGGGCGGTTCGTCCGCCGGCTCGGCGGGAGTGCAGAACGGCGGCGTGCTGCGCGCCGGCATTCCGGACAACCCCGACCATCTCGACACCGGCATCTCCTACGCGGTCGAGGGCTGGGAGCTGCTCGAGGCGACCAACAACGGCCTGCTCACGTTCAAGAAGGCCGCGGGCGCGGCCGGCTCGCAGGTGGTCCCCGACATCGCGACGGCCATGCCGGCCGTCACCGACGGGGGCCGCACCTACACGTTCCACGTGCATCCCGGCGTGCTCTACTCCCCGCCGGTGAACCGCGCCGTCAAGCCGTCCGACTTCCAGTATGCGATCGAGCGGCTGTTCCATGTCGGCTCGCCGGGCGTCGGCTTCTACACGATCATCCAGGGTGCAAACGCCTACGCCGCCCACCACGCGAGCCACATTTCCGGCATCGTCGCAAACGACAAGGCGATGACGATCGCGTTCCACCTCACCCATCCCGACGGGGCGTTCCTGGACATCATGGCGATGCCGTTTGCGTTCGCCGTCCCGGCCGGGACGCCGTACAAGGACATCTCCACCGATCCGCAGTGGCGGGTGGCGACCGGGCCGTACATGATCAAGACGTACGTCCCCAAGCAGCAGATCGTGCTGGTGCGGAACCCGAACTTCAAGCAGTGGTCTCCCAACTCGCCGGACGGGCACCTCGACCAGGTCTCGATCCAGATCGGCGTCACGCCCGAGCAGGCCGTGAATGAGACGATCGACGGCCAGCTCGACTGGTATATGGAGGCCGTGCCGCCCGACCGGCTGACGGCGCTGCGTGCGCAGTACCCGGCGCAGGTGCACATGTTCCCGCGCAACAACGTCACCTACTTCTCGATGAACGAGCGGCTTGCGCCGTTCAACAAGCTGGCCGTGCGCCAGGCGGTCAACTACGCCATCGACCGGCAGGCGCTCGTGAAGCTCTTCGGCGGCCAGGGCACGCCCACCGAGACGGTGCTCCCGCCCGGCTTCGGCACCGCCTACCACGAGCCCAACCTGTACCCGCACAACGTCGCCAAGGCCAAGCAGCTCGTCGCCTCGGCGGGTGCGACCGGCGCGCCGGTGCAGATCTGGACGACGAACGCCGACCCGGCGCCGAAGGCGGCGCAGTACCTGGCGAGCGTGCTCGGCTCGATCGGCCTGAAGGTGACGGGTGTGCGCACGCTGGATGACTCGGTCTACTGGGACACGCTCCTGGCGCAGAAGACCGATCCCCAGATTGCGTTCAACCACTTCGACCAGGACTATCCGGAGGGCGAGGACTTCATCGATACTCTGCTGAACGGCGAGCACATCGTGAATGTGGGGAACAACGACGTCTCGAACACGAACGACCCGGTGCTGAACCGGATGATCGATCAGGCCAAGCAGATGCCGCTCGGCGACGCCCGAAACGCGATGTGGGCGAAGATCGACAACCAGTTCATGAGCCGCGACGCGGGCTGGGCGCCGTTCATGCACCTCGACGAGCCCAAGTTCGTGTCCGCCAAGCTGCACGGTCTCGTGTTCACGGGCTCGTACTTCGAGCTGATCCCGCAGATGTGGCTCGCCAAGTGACGACCGCCGTACGCGTGGACGAGTGCCTCTCGATCCGGGAGAGACACCTGTGGCTCGAGGAGTGCGACGTGGTCGAGATCGCGCGCCGCTTCGGCACGCCGGTCTACGTCGTGTCGGAGGACCAGCTGCGCCGCAACGCCCGCCGGATCGGGGCGGCGTTCGCGGCCGGCTGGCCCGACGGCGAGACGGCGCTTTTGCCCTCGCTCAAGGCGAACCTGTCGCTCGCGCTGCGGGCGATCTTGAACGACGAGGGGCTCGGCGCCGACACGTTCGGCCCGGGAGAGCTGCACGCCGCGCTGGCCGCCGGCACCGAGCCCGAGCTGATCTCGGTCAACGGCTCGGTGAAGGATGCCGAGCTCGTCGACCGCGCGGTCGCCGCGGGGGCGCGGATCACGCTCGACAGCCCGCGCGAGCTCGACCTGGTGGCCGCCGCCGTGCGCGCGGCCGGACGGCCGGCACGGGTGCGGCTGCGCCTGCGGCCGGACTATGCCGGCCTCGACCAGCCCTCCGACTTCGCACCCGGCCTGTCGGTGCGCGACGCGGCCGTGCGCTACAAGCCCGGCATCCCGCTCGACCTCGCCGCCGGCGTCGCCCGTGACGCGCTTGCGACCGACGGCGTCGAGCTTGCCGGCGTGATGGCCCACCTGGGCCGCCACAGCACCGACCCGGACGTCTGGGCGGGGATGGGGACGAGCTTCGCCGCCGCCATCGGGGCGCTCTGCTCCGAGCTCGGCGGGTGGCGGCCGGACGAGATCGACGTCGGCGGCGGCTACGCGGCGCCGCGCGACCCGACCGGCGGCGGGGCGCAGGCGCCCGCGATCGAGGCGATCGCCGCGGCGCTCACCGGAGCGCTGCGGGCAGGCCTGCACACGGCCGGGATCGACACGGCCGGGATCCGCCTGGAGGCCGAGCCGGGCCGCGCCCTCTACGCCGACACCGGCATCCACCTGGCGACGGTGCGCAACACGAAGCACCAGTCGGGGCCGGTCGCGTGGGACTGGGTCGAGACCGACACGACCGAGATGTTCATGGCCGACCTCCTGATCGAGCACGCCCGCTTCGGCGTCGTCGCGGCGACGCAGGCCGACGCCCCGGCGACGACCCGCGCCGACGTGGTCGGCATGTCGTGCGGATTCGACGTGCTCGCGCCGCAGGCCGATCTGCCGGAGCTCGCGCCGGGCGACGTGCTGGCGTTCCTCGACACCGGCGCCTACCAGGACGCGTGCGCCTCGAACTTCAACGGCCTGCCCCGCCCGGCCACGGTGCTCGTGCACGGGGGCGAGGCCGAGGTGGTCAAGCGCGCCGAGACGGTGGCCGACGTCTTCGCCCGCGACGTCGTCCCGGGGCGGCTGCGGTGACCGTCACCGGGCTGCACCACGCGAGCATCACGGTGGCCGACCTCGACCGGTCGCTGCACTTCTACCGCGACCTGCTCGGCGTGCCCGTGCGCGAGCAGGTGGACGCCGCCGGGGAGACGTTCACGGCGGTGTCCGGCGAGGCCTCGGCGCACGTCCGGATCGCCGACCTCGACCTCGGCGACGGGCGGGTGCTCGAGCTGATCGAGGACCGCGACCATCCGCCGCCCGCCGATCACGCCGGCAGCCACATCGCGTTCCAGGTCGACGACATCGTCGCCACGTACCGGCGGCTGCGGCGGGCGGGCGTCCCGGCGCGGTCAAAGCCGCAGCCCCTCGGCCCGGAGGCGGGCCGGCACTGGGCGGGCTGCATCGTCGTCTACATGACCGATCCGGACGGCGCCACCGTCGAGCTCGTCCAGGTGCCGGAGCCGTGAGCGAGGCCGAGGTGAGGCTCTCCGCCGGGGGGCTCGTGGCGACATTCGTCCCCGCCCTCGCGATGGTCGGATGCTCGCTCGAGCACGACGGGGTCGAGCTGCTGGCGCTGAACGACGGCGTCGAGGCCTACCGTGAGCGCGGCGCCACGTTCGGCATCCCGCTGCTGCACCCGTGGGCGAACCGGCTCGCGCGTCCGCTGCCCGCCTCCGAGCTCGTTCCCCGCGACGACAACGGCCTGCCGATCCACGGCGTGCTGGCGCGTGTGCTCCCGTTCACCGTGGCCGAGCAGACCGCCGCGAGCGTGCGCGCCGAGTTCGACACGCACGACCATCCGGCGCTGCTCGACGTGTTCCCGCATCCGCACCAGCTCACGGTCGCCGCCGATCTGGACGCCGGCGGCCTGCAGATCCGCACGACGCTGCGCGCGTATGGGCGCCGCCCGGTGCCGGTGGCCTTCGGCTACCACCCCTACCTGCGCCTGCCGGGCCTGCCGCGGAGCGAGTGGACGGTGGACATCCCCGTCCACACCCGGCTCATGCTCGACGAGCGCATGATCCCCACGGGACAGCGCGAGCCGGTGCGGATCGAGCGCGCCCCGCTCGGCGGCCGCAGCTTCGACGACGCCTATGCCGACCTCGGCGCCGATCCCCGGTTCACCGTCTCGGGCGGCGGGCGCACGATCGCAGTCGAGTTCCTCGAGGGCTACGAGTACGCCCAGGTGTACGCGCCCGCCGACCGCGAGCTCGTCTGCTTCGAGCCGATGACCGCGCCGACGAACGCGCTCGCAAGCGGCGACGGCTTGACGACGGTGCGGCCGGGCGAGATCCACACGGCCGCCTTCCGCATCAGCGTTGAATAAACGGGGTCAGACCCGGATATTCACAGTCCCAGGTCGCGGACGGCGAACTGGATCGCCTCCGAGAACGTCGGGTACGGCTGGATCGTGTCGAGCAGGACGTCCACCGGCACCTCGGCGCGGATCGCGAGCGTCAGCTGGCCGAGCCACTCGCCCGCCTCGGGGCCAACGGCCACCGCCCCGACGAGGACGCGCCGCCCCGGATCCGCGAAGACCTTGAGGAACCCGGGCCGCTTCGGCCGCTCGTACGTCGACAGCCGCGCGACCGACCCGCGCTCGCCCATGACCGTCCCCTCGCCGGACGTGTCGCCGACCGACGCCACCTGCGGGTCGGTGAACGTGACCGCCGGCACCGCCCGGTAGTCGGCGCGCACCGCCCGTCCCGCCATCGCGGCCGCCGCCAGGCGGGCCTGATACTTGCCGACGTGGGTGAACATCGCGATGCCGGTGACGTCGCCAGCGGCCCAGACGCCGTCGGCGGCCCGCAGTGCATCGTCCACCTCGACGCCGCGCTGCGAGATCGTCACGCCCAGCGCCTCGAGCCCCAGCCCGGCCACGTTCGGCCGCCGGCCGGTCGCGACCACCAGCCGATCGGCCTCGAGGTGGGTGCCGTCGCCGAAGACGACGCGGACACCCGGCCCGATGCGCTCGAGCTGCGCGCCGAGCCGCAGCGCGATGCCCTCGCCGGCGAGCACGTCGGCGATCAGCGCGCCCGCATCGGGATGGTCGCGGGGCAGCAGCCGCTCGGCGATGTCGACCACGGTCACCTGTGCGCCCATCCGGGAGAAGGCCTGGGCGAGCTCGCAGCCGACCGGTCCCGCGCCGAGCACGATCAGCCGCGCCGGCACCTCGTGTGTCGTCGTGGCCTCGCGGTTCGTCCAGTAGCCGACATCCGCGAGGCCGGGGATCGGCGGAATCGACGGCACCGAGCCGGTCGCGACCAGCAGCCGGCCGAAGCTGATCGTGCGCCCGTCCACCTCGACCCGGCCGGGGCCGGCGATGCGCGCCCGGCCGCGCACGAGCTCGACGTCGCGATCCGCCAGCCACGTCGCCTGGCTCGAATCGTCGCTGCCACCGGTGACCTGGTCGCGGTGCCAGAACGCACGCTCGACGTCGATCGCGCCGGTGACCGCCTCGGCGGCGCCGGGCACGAGCCGTGCAGCGGCGATCGCCTCGGGAGGACGCAGAAGCGCCTTGGACGGCATGCAGGCGAAGTACGAGCACTCGCCGCCGACGAGGCCCTGCTCGATCAGCGTGATCGGCGTCCCGGGCTCGAGCGTGCGCAGCGCACCCGCGCCGGCCTCGCCCGTGGAGCCGCCCCCCAGGATCACCACCCGCTCTGCCACGGCGGCCATCATAGGCGCCGGGCGATCCGCTACCCTCACCGCCGCCCGGGATCTCCCAACCAGGAGTTCAGATGCTGAAGGAGTTCAGGCAGTTCATCTTGCGCGGAAACGTGGTCGACCTCGCGGTCGCCGTTGTCATCGGCGCCGCGTTCGGCGCGGTCGTGACGGCGCTGATCGCCGACATCATCACGCCGCTCATCGCCGCGATCTTCGGCAAGCCGAGCTTCGCCAGCCTGAGCTTCACGATCAATCAGAGCACGTTCCTCTACGGCGACTTCCTGAACGCCGTGATCACGTTCGTCACGATCGCCGCGGCCATCTTCTTCCTGGTCGTGAAGCCGTTGAACGCGCTCGCGGCCCGGCGCGCGGCGGGCGAGCCGGTGGAAGGTCCGACGACTCGCGCCTGCCCCGAGTGCCTGAGCGACATCCCGCTCGCCGCCAGGCGCTGCGCGCACTGCACGTCCGAGGTCGCCGCGGCATAGACGGCCGCGCGGCATCGCTGAAGACGCCGTCAGGGTCGCGTAAGCATCTGGTAAGGCCTGGAGATTCGGGCGTGCATGTGCGATACGGTCACGGGCGATGAGGCGAGGCGCAGTCCTGGCAGGAGTGCTGGCCGCGATTGCGATCGTGGGCGCGGCGTCCACCCCCGCGACGGGCACGCAGGCCGCCAGGGCCACGGCGCCCGCGGCATGCGGGCAGTCGTCCGGGGCACGGCCGGTCATCAACCACGTCATGGTGATCGTGATGGAGAACCACTCCTACTCGGACGTGATCGGCCACGCGCCCTTCATCACTGCGCTCGCCAAGCGCTGCGGCCTGGCGACGAACTACCACGCCATCACCCACCCGAGCCTGCCGAACTACCTGGCGATGACCAGCGGCTCGATCCACCACATCCACTCCGACTGCCAGCCGCAGAGCTGCTCGGTCAGAGGCCCGAACGTGTTCTCGCAGGTCTCGCGCCACCACCTGCGCTGGCGCGCATACGCCGAGTCGATGTCGACGTACTGCGACCGCGGCAGCCACGGCCTCTACGCCGCCCGGCATGTTCCGGCCGTGTACTACACGCGCCTGCGCTCCGGCTGCCGCCGGCACGTGCGCCCGCTGGGCAAGCTGCGCACGGGCCGCCTGCACCTCGCGCTCAACAGCGGACACGCCCCGGCGTTCATGTTCGTCACCCCGAACCTGTGCGACGACATGCACAGCTGCCCGCTGGCCTCGGGCGACAACTGGCTTGCGCGATGGGTGCCGATGATCGTGAAGAGCCGCACCTACCGGCGCGGCCACATGGCGATCCTGCTCGTGTGGGACGAGGGCGGCGGCAACCATAACCAGGTGCCGCTGGTCGCGATCAGCCGCTACACGCGGCCGCACACGCTGGCCCACCGCCTGCTGACGCACTTCTCGCTGCTGCGGGCGACCGAGCACCTGCTCGGCATCAGGAGGTACCTTGGGAAGGCCAACGGTGCTCGCGGCCTTCCCAAGGCATTCCACCTGTAGGCGAACAGGCGGTCTCCGGCGTCCCCGTATGGTCAGCCGGTGACGATCCGGCGCACGAGCATGACCTCGAAGCGCCTCTGGTCGCGTTTCGACGGGCGCTCCCCCGTACCGGCGGACGGCCCCATCCGTCGGAACGCGGTCTCGGCATGCTTGGCAGCATTCCGGGCGTCTGCGTTCCTCTCCGCTGGTTCGATGCGCTCGACGATCATCTGCGACTCTCCTGTTTCGGCCTCGCCTTCCGCTGACCCCCGTCAGGAGGGCGAAGCGCCTTCTCTCCCTGGATAGCGACCCCTCCCCCGGGGGTCAACGGCTGCGGCCCGTTGCATACGAAACCCTTACGACTCGGGGTCGCCGCCGGCGTCCGCAGCACTTGTCAATGGAGCCGTGCTGCGATACACCTGCCTATGCAAATCGGGAACCCCCGACGTCCCACAGGAGGCTCGATGAAGAGCGCCGTCACCATCACCGTCAACGGGGCGTCACGCGCCGTCGAGATCGAGCCGCGCACGCTGCTCGTCCACCTGCTGCGTGAGCACCTGAACATGACCGGCACGCACGTCGGCTGCGACACGTCCAACTGCGGCGCCTGCACCGTGTGGCTCGACGGCGAGGCGGTGAAGTCGTGCACGGTGCTCGCCGTGCAGGCCGACGGCTGCGAGGTCACGACCATCGAGGGCATCGCCGCAGACGGCGAGCTGCACCCGATGCAGCAGGCGTTCCACGAGAGCCACGCGCTCCAGTGCGGCTACTGCACCCCGGGCATGGTCATGGCTGCGATCAAGCTGCTCGAGCGCAATCCAAGCCCGTCCGACACCGAGATCCGCCACGGCCTCGAAGGCAACCTGTGCCGGTGCACGGGCTACGAGAACATCGTCGCGGCCGTCCGGTCCGCCGCGGGGGTGACGGTCTGATGGCCACCACCGTCGAGGGAGCCAAGGGCATCGGCGTCGCGGCGCTGCGCAAGGAGGACCGCAGGTTTCTGACCGGCCGCGGCCGCTACGTCGACGACATCAAGCTGCCGGGGATGCTGCACATGGCGGTCGTGCGCAGCCAGTACGCGCACGCCGACATCAACGGGATCGACACGTCCGCGGCAAGCGCAATGCCGGGCGTGACCGCGGTGCTCACCGGCGCGGATCTCGAGTTCGCCGCCGGCGTGCCGTGCGGGTCGAACCCCACCGGCGACATGGTGCAGCCGCCCCGGCCGCCGCTCGCAAAGGGCAGGGTGCGCCACGTCGGCGAACCGATCGCGGTGGTGATCGCAGCCGACCGCTACGCCGCCCGCGACGCGGCGGACGCGGTCGTGGTCGACTATGCGCCGCTCGAGGTCGTGCTCGGGGTCGACGCCGCGCTGGCCGAAGGCGCGCCACGCATCCATGAGGAGCTCGACTCGAACGTGGGCCTCGTGCTGACGACAAAGACAGACGGTATCGATGCGGCCTTTGCCAAGGCCGACGTCGTCGTGAAGCACACGATCCGAAACCAGCGCCTGATCCATGTCCCGATGGAGACACGCGGCGTGGTGGCCGACTGGAACCCGGCCTCGGATGACCTGACCGTCTACAGCTCGACCCAGATCCCCCACTTCCTGCGCACGTTCCTCGCGATCGTGTGTGGGGTGAGCGAGGCCAAGGTGCGCGCGATCGCGCCGGATGTCGGCGGCGGGTTCGGCGCCAAGCTGAACACCTACGCCGAGGAGTTCATCGCCGCGGCCGCGTCCCGCAAGGTGGGCGCTCCGGTGAAGTGGATCGAGGAGCGCTCCGAGGCCATGGTGGCGACCTGCCACGGCCGCGCCCAGGACGCGCATGTCGAGCTCGCCGCGACAAGCGACGGCAAGGTGCTGGGCATGCGGGTGCACTACGTCCAGGACTACGGCTCATACCTGCAGCTGCTGACGCCGCTGATCTCGCAGCTGACGATGCTGATGGCCCCGGGGGCGTACGCGATCCCCGAGATCGACGTCAAGGTCACCAACGTCTACACGAACACCGTGCCGACCGATGCGCTGCGCGGCGCGGGCCGGCCCGAGGCAACGCATGCCATCGAGCGGATGATGGACATTCTGGCGAAGGAGGTCGGGATCACACGCACCGAGGTGCGCCGGCGCAACTTCCCCGCCGAGTGGCCGTTCACGAGCGCGGTCGGCCTCGCCTACGACTCGGGCGCCTACGGGAAGACGCTCGACCGGCTGCTCGAGCTCTCCGACGACCAGGCGACGTTCGAGCGGCGGCGCACCGAGGCGGCCGCCCGCGGCAAGCTGCTCGGCCGTGGCCTGTCGACGTGGGTGGAGATCTGTGGGTTCGCGCCCTCGGACGTCACGCACGCGATCGGGCTCACGCCAGGAGGGTGGGAGAGCTCGACCGTGCGTATGCATCCGACCGGGAAGGTCACGGTCATCACGGGCACGTCTCCACACGGCCAGGGACACGCGACTTCGTGGTCGCAGATCATCGAGACCGAGCTCGGCATCCCGTTCGACGACGTCGAGGTGATCCATGGCGACACCGCCTTCGCCCCGTACGGGCTCGGCACCTACGGCAGCCGCAGCGTCGCGGTCGGCGGCACCGCCGTCCAGATGGCGGCGGGCAAGGTGCGCGACAAGGCGCGCCAGGTCGCGGCGCAGATGCTCGAGGCGTCCGTCGACGACCTCGACTTCGACGCAGGTGCGTTCTCGGTCAAGGGCAGCCCTGACCGGCGGGTGACGATCCAGGAGATCGCCTTCCGCGCGTGGCAGGCGTTCGACATGCCCGAGGGGGTCACGCCGGGGCTCGACGAGACCGTGTTCTTCGACCCGCCCAACTGCACGTTCCCGTTCGGCGCCCACGGCTGCGAGGTCGAGGTCGACCGCGAGACGGGCAAGGTGGAGATCACGGGCTACATCGCCGTCGACGACTGCGGCAACGTGATCAACCCGATGATCGTGTCCGGCCAGGTGCACGGCGGGGTCGCCCACGGCATCGGCCAGGCGCTCTACGAGGGCGCCGTCTACAGCGCCGAGGGCCAGCTCCAGACGGCCACGATGGTCGACTACGTCATCCCATCGGCCGTGGAGGTGCCGCACATCGAGACACACCGCACGGTCACGCCCTCGCCGACGAACCCGCTCGGGGTCAAGGGCATCGGCGAGGCCGGCACGATCGCGTCGTCGCCGGCCGTCGTGAGCGCCGTGTGCGACGCGATCGGCGTCCGCGACCTGGACATGCCGATGCAGCCGGAGACGGTCTGGACCGCGATGCAGAAGGGGGGTGCCGCATGATCCCGCAGGCATTCGAGTACGAGCGGCCGCAGTCGGTGGCAGACGCTGCCGGGCTGCTGCGCACGCACGGCGACGGCGCGCGGGTTCTCGCCGGCGGCCACTCGCTCGTCCCGATGATGAAGCTGCGGCTGGCAGCGCCCGAGGCCCTGATCGACATCGGCGGCATCGCGAGCCTGCGTGGCATCTCCGACGCCGGCTCGCACATCGTGATCGGCGCGCTCACGAGGCACGCCGACGTTGCCGCCTCCGACATCGTCCAGGCGGGCTGTCCGATCCTCGCCCAGGCGGCGGCCGGCATCGGCGACATGCAGGTGCGAAACCGCGGCACGATCGGCGGCTCGCTGGCGCAGGCCGACCCGCACGGCGACCTGCCCACGGTGCTGCTCGCGCTCGACGGCGAGGTCTCGGTCGAGGGACCCGACGGGATGCGGACGATCGCGGCACGCGATCTCTTCGTCGGGTTCCTGACCACGTCGCTTGCGCCGGACGAGATCCTGACCGGCGTTCGGGTGCCCAAGGCCGCCCACGGCGCGTACGTCAAGTTCAACCGGCGGGCGCAGGACTGGGCGATCGTCGGCGTCGCGGCGGTGATCGACGGCACGTCGGCGCGGATCGCGCTCACCGGCGTCGGCCAGCGGCCCGTCCGTGCCGAGGCCGCCGAGCGGGCGTTCACCGGCGCGAACGCCGCCGAGGCGGCCGAGCTCGCGGCCGAGGGCATCTCGCCACCGTCCGACACGGCCGGGTCGGCGGACTACCGCAAGCACCTGGTGCGCGTGCTCACCCGGCGCGCGCTCGAGGAGGCGGCCGGGTAGCGCCGCCGCGGCCGCGGGGCGCCACGCGGGTGGTCGTCTTCGACGTCGGCGAGACGCTCGTCGACGAGTCGCGGGCGTGGACCGAGTGGGCGCAGTGGCTCGGCGTGTCCGCGCTCACCATGCTCGGCGTGCTGGGCGCGGTGATCGAGCGCCGGGGCGATCACCTGGAAGCGTTTCGGATCATCCGTCCGGGGTTCGACCTCGAGTCCGAGCGGCGTGCCCGCGCCGCCGCCGGTGTGCCTGACGAGCTCCGCGCCCGCGACCTCTACCCCGACGCGCTGCCGTGCCTCGAGGCGATGGCGCGGCGCGGCTACCGCGTCGGCGTGGTCGGGAACACGAACACCGAGACCGAGCAGCTCATGCGCGAGCGCTGCGGCGCGGACTTCGTCGCGTCGTCCGCAGGCCTGGGCGCGGCCAAGCCGGCGCCCGAGTTCTTCGCCGCGGTCGCCCGGCTCGCGGAGGCCGAGCCCGGCGAGATCGTCTACGTCGGCGATCGCGTCGACAACGACGTCCTCCCGGCGATCGCGGCGGGGATGACGGCGGTGCACCTGCGCCGCGGGCCGTGGGGGTATCTGCACGCAACCTGGCCCGAGGCGGCGCGCGCACACCTGCGCATCGACTCGCTGGCGGAGCTGCCCGGGGCGCTCTCGGCCGTCTCGGACTAGGCTGCGAATGGTGCGGCTCGACGACGACGGGTTCGTCCGGGATCAGTACGGCTCGACCGCCAGGCTCGAGGCGCGCATCTCGGTCTGGCAGCCGGACGCCTCGGGCAGATGGCCGCAGGATGTCGCGCTGGCCGCGCTGGCCGAGCGCGCACCCGGCCGGCTGCTCGAGGTTGGCTGTGGGACGGGCGCGTTCGCCGAGCGCTGCGCGGCCGAGTTGCGGCTGCGAGGTGGTGGCGCTCGACAGGTCGGCAGAGATGGTGCGGGCGACGGCGGCGCGCGGAGTCACCGCCATCGCTCGCCGACGTCACCCGGCTGCCGTTCGCAGATGGCGAGTTCGACTGCGCCGTTGCGGCGTGGATGCTCTACCACGTCGCCGACCTGGACACGGCGATCGGCGAGCTTGCCCGCGTCCTTGCACCCGGCGGCCGGCTGGTGGCGATCACAAACGGCGAGGAGCATCTGCGCGAGCTGTACGCGGCGGTCGGCGGCACGAAGCTCGAGTCGTCCTTCAGCCGCGAGAACGGCGCGGAGCTGCTCGCGCGGCATTTCGCCCGTGTCGTGCGCACCGACGTCGAGACGCGCGCCGTCTTCGCCGACCGGGCCGCCGCGGCCGCCTACCTCGCCACCCTTGGCCGCGAGGAGCTGGCCGAGCGCCTGCCGGAGTTCACCGAGCCGCTCGAAGCGAGCGGCGCGCCGACGGTCTTCGTCGCCGACAAGGCGTGAGGGTCAGGGGGTGGCGCGCACGTGCCACTTGGCGCGCTCAGCGCATGCCAATTGGGCGCGCCACGTCGCATGCCAATTGGCGCACGCTGCGGATGCCAATTGGCCTGCCCCCGCGCAAATCCCAATTGACGCGGGCGGCAAATGCCAATTGGCGCCCGCGTCCCCACCGAACGGCGCGCCCGCTCCGGCTGCCCGCCTAGGCTGCGTACGCCCCGATGAGCACCGGCCAACGCACCCTTCTCGCCCAGATCAGCGACCTGCACATCGGCGGCGACGCCCCGGGGCCGGCCCGCAGGCTCGCGGCCATCGTCGCGGCGATCGCCGCGCTCGATCCGGCTCCCGACGCGGTGGTGGTCACGGGCGACCTCGCCCAGCACGGCGCGCCGGCCGAGTACGAGCGCGTGCGCGAGCTGCTCGCGCCGCTCACGATGCCCGTGCACGTCCTGCCGGGAAACCATGACGAGCGCGCGGCGCTCGCGGCGGCGCTGCTGCCCGAACAGGCGCTCGCCCCGCCCGGCTTCGTGCAGTACACGGCTGCGATCGGATCGCTGCGGCTCGTGGTCTGCGACACGGTCGTGCCCGGGCAGGACGGCGGCCGCCTGTGCGCCGAGCGGATGGGCTGGCTCGCCGCGGAGCTCGCCGCCGACCGTACGACGCCGACCATGCTCGCCATGCACCACCCGCCGCTCGTCACCGGGATCGGCGGCATGGACGCGATCGGCCTCGAGACGCCCTCCCGAGCCGAGCTCGGCGCGCTGCTCGAGCACGCGCCCAACGTGCACCGCGTCCTGGCCGGACACGTGCACCGGATGATGGTCGCGAGCCTCGGCGGACGCACCGTGTTCAGCTGCCCGAGCAGCGACGTCGCGATCGGCCTCGACCTGTCAGGCGGCACCGACCTCACGGTGCACGACGAGCCGCCCGCCTTCGCCCTCCACCTGGCGGTGGACGGCGGGCTGACGACGCACGTGCAGCCCGTCACCTGACGCAGCAGAGGGGCCGGCGCCCGCCGTGGGCGCCGGCCCCCGTCTTTACGTCAGATCAGGCGGCGACGGCCTCCGGGACCGTCTCCGCGACGATCTCGGGGGACTTGCCGGCCTTGCCGGGCAGGAACAGTGCTGCCCCGACGCCGGTGGTAACGACCGCCGAGCCGACCCAAAGCGCCGGCCGGATGCCGTCGGTGAAGAGCGCCGCCGAGCCGTAGCCGCCCTGGTGGGCGAAGATCGACGCCAGCACCGCAACTCCGAACACGCCGCCCAGCTCGCGGATGGCGTTGTTCGCGCCGGATGCCTGACCGGCCTCGATCAGCCGCACCGAGCTCATGACGACGGTCGCGATGGGGGCGAAGAAGAGCCCCATCCCGACGCCGGCGAGCGCGAACGGGACGACCATCTCGATGTACGGGACGGTCGGCGAGATGATGTACGCCATCCAGCCGAGCGCGATCGCCTGCAGCGTGAGGCCGAGCACGAGCAGCGGCTTGCCGCCGATGCGGTCGGTCATGGCACCCGCGATCGGGGCGACGATCATCGGCATCCCCGTCCACGGCAGCGTGCGCACGCCGGCCTCGAGCGGCGAGTACCCCTGCACGTTCTGGAGGTACTGGCTCAGCAGGAAGATCGAGCCGAACATGCCGAAGAACATCAGCAGGGACGCACCGTTTGCCGCCGAGAACGCGCGGTTGCGGAACAGCCGCATCGGCAGCATCGGCGCCCGCGAGCGCAGCTCCCAGGCGACGAACGCGGCCAGCAGGGCCACCCCGGCGACCAGCGAGCCGACGATCTCGGGGCTCGTCCAGCCCAGCGAGTTCGCCCGCACGAGGCCCCACACGAGGCCGAATGCGCCGGCCGTGACGAGCGCCACTCCCGGCAGGTCGAGCCGCAGCGACGGGCCCCGGCTCTCGCGCAGCCGGGCGATGCCCAGCGGCAGCACGAGCAGGCCGAGCGGAACGTTCAGCCAGAAGATCCACTGCCACGAGATCCCCTCGACGACGGCCCCGCCGACCAGCGGTCCGAGCGCGACGCCGAGGCCGCTGATGCCGCCCCAGGCTCCGAGCGCGAGCCCGCGCCGCTCCCGCGGCACCGCCTCGGTCAGGAGCGTCAGGGTGAGCGGTGTGACGATCGCCCCGCCGACGCCCTGCAGGGCGCGGGCGGCGATCAGCGCACCGATCGACGGCGCGAGCGCGGCCGCGGCCGACCCGGCCGTGAAGATGACCATGCCGATCAGGAACATGCGCTTGCGCCCGAACCGATCGCCGAGCGCTGCGCCCATCAGCAGCAGGACGGCGAAGGTCAGAGTGTAGGCGTTGACGGTCCACTCGAGCCCCGAGATCGAGGCGTGAAGGCTGCGCTGAATGGTGGGAAGCGCCATCGTGACGACCAGGTTGTCCAGCGTCGTCATGAACAGCGCCAGGCTGGTGATTGCGAACGTCCAGAGCGTCTTGTGCCCGTTGTGGGTCACGCTCATCCCTCCTTAGTAGTTAGTGCTCACGAAGTTCAAGACGGAAAAAAGGGGGTCAATCTTCCGGGCCGAGCTGCAGATCGCCGAGGCACTCGTACACCCAGGCGTCCTTGAGGCCGCGCAGGTCGATGGCGGCGATCACGTTCAGGAGCATGCCCTTGGCGAAGAACTCGCGCACCTCCTCCGGGCTCGCACCGGAGACCTGCTCCACCCACCCCCACAGCTCGCCGTAGCGACGGCTCACGACCGCACGCACATCGGGATTGGAGCAGTCGGCGTAGCTGTGCATCTGGCCGAGCAGCAGGGAGCGGTCGCGCAGAAGCGCGCCGTACGCAGCCCCCATCGCCTGCAGCTCCGTGCCGGACTCGGCGGCCTCGGCCGCCGCCGCGAAGTCGCGCTGGATGCGGTCGAAGCAGCGCTCGATGGTCGCGAGGTAGAGCGCCTTCTTCGTCCCGAAGAGCCGGAACACGTAGGGCTGGGTGATGCCGGCGCGACGGGCGATGTCCTCGGTCGCCGTGCCATGCAGGCCGCCGCGGGCGAACTCGGTCATCGCGGCCTCGAGGATCGCCTCGCGCCGCTCTGCGGCCGGCATCCGCGCCGACCGGCCGTCCTCGTGCTTCACGGTTGCCATGACAGGGAAGTTAGCAGTCACATACTTGACTGTCAAGCCCCAACGCGCCTCCGCCTGCGCAGGGCAACCACGGCGACGATGGCGGCGAGCGCGGCAGCGGCGAGCACGAGCTGGGCGTGGTGCAGGCCGTCGAGGAGCGTGCCCACGTGTTCGGCGAACAGGTACCCGAGGCCGGTGAAGGTCACCGCCCACAGGCCCGCCCCGGCGACGTCCGCGGCCACGAACCGGCCCGCACCCATGCCCGACGCACCGGCGGTGAACGGCCCGAGCGCTCGCACGACGCCGACGAACCGGCCGGTGACGATCGCCGCGGCGCCGTGGCGCGCGAAGAACCGCTCGACGCCCGCCAGCCGCGGCTCGGTGATCCCGACGCGGCCGCCGTGCCGCAGCAGGAACCGGCGGCCGAGGCTGCGCCCGAGCACGAAACCGCACGTGTCCCCAGCCACGGCCGCGACCCAGACGACCGCGATCAGCACCGGCAGCTGCATCTGCCCCCGTCCGGCGAGCACACCACCGAGCACGACGGCGAGCTCACCGGGAGCGATCAGTCCCACGAACGCGCTCGTCTCGAGGAACGCAAGCGCGCCGACGAGCGCGTACGACCAGACGCCCAGGCCGTCGCCAAGCGTCTCGAGCAGGGCTTCGGCGGAGGTCACGACCGCAGCACCGCGGCCACGCCGTCGCTCTCGGTGAGCAGCGTCCGCGACTCGCCCTCGAGCGGGGTGATGTCAGCGCCCGCGTGCAGCGCGAGCTCGATCAGCGCCTCGGCCGGATCACGCCGCGGCCACCCGCCGCCCGTTTCGGCCAGGGCGCCGGACCAGCGGTAGTCACGCTCGCCGTCGAGCAGCAGATGGCCGACCCGTCGGCCCTCGAGCGCCTCGAGCGTCCGGCCCGCTCCGAGCACGGCCGTGCGTCGCGACAGCGCGGCGTCGACGACGCGCTCGACCAGCGCCCGCTCGTAGCGGCGCTGGGCCGCGTGCAGGTCGGAGCCGACCACGGCGGCGATGCCGCGCGGGCGCAGCCCTTCGACCGGGCGGCTGACCATCGAGACGTCGCACCCGCCGGAGGCGCCGCCGCGGGCGAGGACATGCGCGAGCCGCGTGTCACCGGCGACCAGGATCCGCGTCCAGGCGCGCGCGGCCGAGATGTCGTGCACCTCCCGTGCGAGGCCGGCTGCGAGCGGCCCGGCATCGCGGCGCCAGTGCGAGCCGCTGCCGGCGAAGCGGCACTCGCCCACCTCCTCGACCGCTCCCATGCGCCACTCGAACAGCTGGGCTGACGCCACGCCGGCCACCATCACGCCGGCCGGGCGGCCCTCGTCGAACGCGGCGACGAGCGGGCGCACGTAGGCGGTGCGCTCGAGCGCGGCCGTCACCCCCACCGGCAGGCCCACGCCGATCTCGAACACCTCGTCCCCCGAGAGCGGCGCAAAGAGCGCCCGTCCCGGCGTCCGGCCGTCGAGCATGCGCGCGAGCGCCGGCCGGATGCGCGGCAGGCAGTCGCGATAGGCAGCGGCGAGCACGGCGCGGCCGTCCTGGGCGACGTCCTGCTCGAGCCGGCGCAGCTCTCCGGCCAGCGCGACCGCGCGCACGAGCCGCCCGCTCGCGGGATCGGGCCGGTCGAGGTAGACCGATACAACTCCCAGCGGATCGGCGATCGAGTCGATGGCACGGATGTCTGACCAGGTCAGCATGGTTCCTCCTCGAGGGTGGGTGTGACGGTCGACCGGGGATGGAGCGATGCGAGCACCGCGGCGCCGATCAGCGCCGTGACGGCCGCGAGCGTGGCCCAGGCCGGGGGGTGGTACAGGCCGGCGGCCGCCATCTCGACGCCCGTCAGGACGAGCACCGCGGCCAGCCCGAGGTTCAGGTGCACGAAGCGATCGCGCATGCCCTCGAGCAGCACGAACAGCGACGGCAGGCCGACGAGCGCCATGACGTTGGCCGCGAACACGAGCACGGGGTCGCGGGTTACGGCAAAGATCGACGGGATCGAGTCGGCGGCAAACGCGACGTCGGTCGCGGCCAGGACGAGCAGCACCGCGAGCAGCGGCGTCGCGTACAGCCGCCGCCCCCGCCGGACGACCAGGCGCCGCCCGACGTAGTCCGGCGTGGTCGGGATCACGCGCGAGAGCGCGCGCACGGCCCGGCTCTGCGCGGGGTCTCCGGCCGAGGGCAGGCCGCGGGCGAGCTTCACGCCGGCCGCGATCAGGAACGCCGCGAAGACGTATGCCGTCCACTCGGCCGCCCCGAGCAGCGCCGACCCGGCGACGATGAAGACGCCGCGCAGCGCGAGCGCCGCCCCGATCGCCCAGGCGACGGCCCACGACCGCGCCTGTGCCGGCACGGCGAACGCCGACAGGGCGACGACGAACACGAAGACGTTGTCGAGCGAGAGGCTGCGCTCGATCGCGTAGCCCGCCAGGTACTCGCCGGCGGGCGCCGCACCCTTCCACGCCCACACGACCGCCGCGAACGCGACTCCGGCGACGAGCCACCCTGCGCTCGCAAATGCCGCACCGCGCAGCGACCGCGGGCGCAGCACCGCCAGGTCGAACACCAGCAGGCCGACGGCACCGCCGGCCAGCACCGCCCACTGCCACCATTCCTGCACAGGATCCTCCTTCGGTTCGCTGAAACCGAAGGTCTCACCCGCCCGTGAAGGCCGGCTGCGCCGGGCCCGGAGGCCGTCCTGACGACGCAGCACATTGGTGGGCTACTCCCCTTCCACCCCCAGGGTAGCCGCGATCGAGCGCGCCCGCCGGGCGGCTCCAATCCCCGGTTTAGGCTACGCGGCCAGCTCGGCCGGCACGAGCTCGAGCTCGAGGCTGCGGCCGGCACGCACGACGCCCACCTGCACGGGCACGCCGACGGCGTCGCCCGACATCAGCCGCAGCAGGTCGTCCATCCGCTCCACCGGCCGGCCGTCGATCGACACGATCAGATCCTCTGGACGCATCCCCGCGGCCGCGGCGGGCCCCTCGGGCTCGACACCGATCACCTCGACGCCGGTCTCCCTGCCGAGCTGCACCCGCACGCCCGGAGGCAGGGGCCGGTCGCCACCGGCGATGCCGACGAACGCGCGCCGCACACGGCCGCTGCGGCGGAGCTCCTCGACGACCGCCCGGGTGGCGGCGTTGATCGGCACCGCGAGCCCCAGGCCAACCCCGGCGAGGGCGGTGTTGATGCCGATCACACGTCCGCGGCTGTCGGCGAGCGCGCCGCCGGAGTTGCCGGGGTTGAGCGCGGCGTCGGTCTGGATCACGTCGGGGATCGACCGCTGGGCGCGGCCGCTGCGGGCCGGCAGCGATCGCCCGAGCGCCGAGACGACGCCGGCCGTGACCGTGCCGCCCAGGCCGTGCGGGTTGCCGATCGCGACCACGAGCTGCCCGACCCGCAGGCGGCCCGCGTCGCCGAGCGCGGCCGGGACGAGGCCGGGCGCATCGGCCCGGATGAGCGCCAGGTCGGTCAGCGGATCGCGCCCGACCACCTCGAAGGCGGGGTCGCTGCCGTCGGTGAAGGCCGCCCGGCCGCGAGCGTCGTCGGCACCGACCACATGGGCGCATGTGAGCATGAAGCCGTCGCCGCTCAGCACCACCGCACTGCCGCCGCCGAGCGCCTCGCGCCGGCGGCCTCGCCGGCGCACGCGCAGGTTGGCAACCGACGGTGCCAGCCGCTCGGCGACCGACGAGACGATGCGCGAGTAGGCGTCGAGCGCCTCGTCCTCGGCAGCCGCGTCGTCCGCAGCGGCGACGGGCGGGAGGGCCAGATCGTCCACGGCTCAGCCCTGTGCCGGCACGACGTCGACGACGCGCTCGGCCTCGCCGCGGACGAGCCCGAGCGTCAGCCCGGCGCCGTCGGCGAGCCCGTCGAGCGCGGCATAGAGATCGTCGACCGACCCGACCGGCCGGCCGCCGGCGGTGACGATCAGGTCGCCGGGCGCGATGCCGGCGGCCGCCGCCGGGCCGCCGTCCTCGAGGTTGCGCACGAGCAGGCCGTCGCGCTCACCGAGGCCCACGGCACGCCGCATGCGCCGCGCCGCCCGGCTCGAGACCACCGCCACGCCCAGGCTGCGGCGCGCAGGCGACTCGCCGCGGGCCAGCGCCTCGGCGCGCGCGTGCAGGTCGGGGTCGGCGGCGAGGGCCAGCACAAGCCCGCCGTCAAGACGCACGGTGTTCAGGCCGACCAGACCGCCGGCGGCGTCGACCAGCGGGCCGCCGGCCGACCCGCGCGCGACCGCGGCGGTGTGCTCGATCGACCCGGCGATGCGGCGGCCGCGCGGGCCGCGGAACGATCGCTCAAGAGCCGATACCGCGCCGGACGTGACGCGCAGGCTGCCGTCGCCGAGCCGGGCCAGGGCGAACACCGCTGTGCCCAGCGCGGGTGGGGGGAATCCCACGCGATCGCGGGCGCATCGCCCGTGGGCACCGCCACCACGGCCAGGTCGGCGGCGGCGTCGATCGCCGCCGGACGGCCCGTCGCCCGGCGGCCGTCGGCGAAGGTGACCGCGGCCTCATCGCCGCGCACCGAGTGCGCGCACGTGAGCACGCGATCGGCACCGATGATCACGCCGGACGCCGGCCGCCATCCGAAGCGCAGGCCCACCACCGACCCGCCCGTCTTTGCGACCACGTCCGCGGTCGCCTGTTGCAGCTCCTCGAGCACGCTCATCGTCTCGGCACTCCCTTATCGGTTGTTGATAGCAATCTGCAAGTTACTCCTCTGAAGCGCCGTTCGCAAGCCCGATACGATGGGCGCATGGACGCGCCCGAGCAGCCCTCCTCCCCGCTGGCCGAGGCGATGGGCCGCGTCGGCGACCGCTGGACGCTGCCGGTCGTGGAGGCGCTGCTCGAGGGCCCGCGCCGCTTCGGCGAGCTCCACGAGCGGCTGCCCGGAATCGCCCCCAACATCCTCACCGACCGGCTGCGCAGCCTGGAACGCGACGCCCTCGTCGTCGCCCGCCCCTACTCGCACCGCCCACCGCGCTCGACCTACGAGCTCACCGCCGAGGGGCGCGCGCTCGCGGGCGCGGTGCGCCTGCTCAGCGAGTGGGGCGCGCGCCACGGCGGGCAGGAGCCGGCCCGCCACGCGGCGTGCGGCACTCCGCTCGAGGTGCGCTGGTACTGCCCCACATGCGAGCAGACGGTCGACGAGGACACGGCCGAAGGGCTGCACTACGCATGATCTCGATCGAGGACGTCCGCGCGGCGGCGACCCGTCTGGAAGGCATCGCCCACCGCACGCCGGTGCTGCGCTCGCGCACGCTCGACGCCCGCACCGGCGCGAGCGTGTTCGTGAAGGCCGAGTGCCTGCAGCGCGGCGGCGCGTTCAAGTTCCGCGGGGCGTACAACATGATCTCGTCGCTCGAGGCCGACGTGCGCGCCCGCGGCGTCGTCGCCTACTCGTCCGGCAACCACGCCCAGGCGGTCGCGATCGCCGCCGGGATGCTCGGATCGACCGCCGTGATCCTGATGCCGGCCGATACGCCGGCCGCGAAGCTCGACGCGACCCGCGGCTATGGCGCCGAGGTGGTCACCTACGACCGCTACCGCGAGGACCGCGAGGCGCTCGGCGCGGCCCTCGCCGCCGAGCGCGGCCTCGCGCTCGTGCCGCCGTACGAGCATCCGGCGGTGATGGCCGGGCAGGGAACGGCGGCGCTCGAGCTGCTCGCCGAGGCACCCGGACTTGACCTGCTGCTCGCACCCGTCGGCGGTGGAGGGCTGATCGCCGGCTGTGCGACGGCCGCCAAGGCGGTCGCCCCCGGCATCCGCGTGGTCGGCATCGAGCCCGCGGCGGGCGATGACACGCGCCGCTCGCTCGCCGCCGGAGAGCGGGTGCGGATCGAGACCCCGCGGACGATCGCCGACGGCCAGCAGGCCGACATCCCCGGCGAGCTCACCTTCGCGGTGAACCGCCGGCTGCTCGACGCGGTCGAGCTCGTGTCCGACGACGAGATCCTGGCTGCGATGGCGTTTCTGTTCGATCGCATGAAGCTCGTGTCCGAGCCGAGCGGCGCGTCTGCCGTCGCCGCCCTCCTGGCGGGCCGGGTGCATGCACCGGGCGCGCGCATCGGCGTGGTCGTGTCGGGCGGGAACGTGGGCGTTGCCCGGTTCTGCGAGCTGCTCGGCCGCCCGCCCCGATGACCGGGCCTCACCCGGACGCGCGCGAGGCGGAGTCTGAGCGCGTCGGCCCGGGCCCGCCGATCGCGCCGGGCGGCGTGCGCGGGCTGCTGCGGCTGGCGACGATCGACGTCGGCCCGCTGCGGCGGCGGCGCGACTTCCGTCTGCTCTTCATCGGCCAGGGGGTGTCGTTCTTCGGCTCGATGATCACCTACGTCGCGATCCCCTACCAGGCCTACCAGCTGAGTGGCTCGTCGCTCGTCGTCGGGCTGCTCGGGCTGGCCGAGCTTGTCCCGCTCCTGGCGGCGGCGTTCATCGGCGGCGCGCTGGCCGACGCCTTCGACCGGCGCCGGCTGATGCAGCTGACCGAGCTCTCGTTCGCGGCGGCCTCTCTCGTGCTGGTCGCAAACGCGCTGCTCCCGCATCCCGAGCTGTGGGTGCTGTTCGTGATGTCGGCGCTCCTGGCGACGCTCGACGGCCTGCAGCGGCCGTCGCTCGATGCGCTTACGCCGCGCCTCGTCGAGCGCGACGAAGTGATCGCAGCCGGCGCGCTCGCCTCGTTCCGGATGACGATCGGCATGATCGCCGGGCCGGCAATCGGCGGCGTGCTGGTGGCGACTGCCGGCGTCCCGGCGACCTACGCGGTCGACACGGCCACCTTTGCGGTCTCGCTCGCGGCGTTGCGCATGATGCGGGCCGTGCCGCCGCCGCCCGAGGCCGAGCCGCCCAGCCTCGAGCGGATCCTCGAGGGGCTGCGCTACGCCGGCTCGCGCCCCGAGCTGATGGGCACGTACGTGGTCGACATCGTCGCGATGTTCTTCGGCATGCCGATGGCGCTCTTCCCCGCCGTCGCGAGCCACCTGGGCGGCGCGGGGGTGCTGGGCCTGCTCTATGCCGCGCCTGCGGTCGGCTCGCTGATCGCGACGGTGACGAGCGGGTGGGCCGCGCGCGTCCACCGCCACGGCGCCGCGGTCTGCATCGCGGCGGCGATCTGGGGTGTCGGCATCGTCGGCTTCGGCCTCGCCCCCAACCTGGCGCTCGCCCTGCTCGGCCTGGTCGTGGCGGGTGGTGCGGACATGCTGTCGGGCATCTTCCGCGGAACGATCTGGAACCAGACGATCCCCGACCACCTGCGCGGACGCCTGGCCGGGATCGAACAGGTGAGCTACTCCACCGGCCCCCTGCTCGGCAACGTCGAGTCCGGCGCAGTCGCCTCGCTGGCCGGAGTACGCGCGTCGATCGTCTCGGGCGGGGTGCTGTGCGTCGCCGGCGTGGCGGTCGCGGTGCTCGCACTGCCGGCGTTCTGGCGCTACGACAACCGGGCCACCGTTGAATAAACGTGAATAAGACGGGCCTGGCCCGAAATATTCACGGGGCGGGGGCCGGCTCGGGCTCCGGCTCTCGCTCGCGCTCGATGCCGGCGATGCGGTAGGCGTCCGCCTCGTCCAGCGTCTCGCGCTCGAGCAGAGCCCGGGTGAGCGCCTCGAGCTGGTCGCGATGCTCGCCGAGCTGCGCCATCGCCGTGCGCTCGCACTCCTCGAGGATCCGCCGCACCTCCTCGTCGACCAGCTCGCGCGTGTGCTCCGACGAGTCGCCGGCGCCCGGGAACAGGGTCGGCTCGTCGCCGGGGCCGGGCAGCACCGAGACCGGCCCGATCCGCTCGGACATGCCCCAGCGGCCGATCATCTGCCGGGCGATGCGGGTGGCCTGCTCGAGGTCGGACTCGGCGCCGGTCGTGATCTCTCCATAGATCAGCTGCTCGGCCGCGCGGCCGCCGAGCGCACCGACCATACGCCCGCGCAGGTACTCGGCCGTGTAGCCGTAGCGGTCGGCGGTCGGGCTCTGGAAGGTGACGCCGAGCGCGCGCCCGCGGGGGATGATCGAGATCTTGCGCACCGGGTCGGCGCCGGGGTGGAGCATGCCCAGAAGCGCATGCCCGGACTCGTGATAGGCGGTGCGCTCGCGGTCCTCGGCCGAGATCACGATCCGGCGCTCGGCCCCGAGCACGATCCGCTCGAGCGAGTCGGTGAAGTCGGCCAGCTGCACCTGGTCGTGGCTGCGCCGGGCGGCCGTGAGCGCCGCCTCGTTCACGAGGTTGCGCAGGTCGGCGCCGACCATCCCGGGCGTCGAGGACGCGAGCGAGTCGAGGTCGACGTCCGGCGCGAGCGGCACGTCGCGCGAATGCACCTCGAGGATCTGCCGCCGCCCCGTCTGGTCGGGTGGGTTCACGGTCACCCGGCGGTCGAACCGGCCGGGCCGCAGGAGCGCCGAGTCGAGGATCTCGGGCCGGTTCGTCGAGGCGATCACGATCACCCCCTCGGTGCCGGAGAAGCCGTCCATCTCGGTCAGGATCTGGTTCAGGGTCTGCTCGCGCTCGTCGTGGCCGCCGCCGAAGGCGTTCGAGCTGCCGCGAGAGCGCCCGATCGCGTCGAGCTCGTCGATGAACACGATCGCGGGCGCCGCCGCCTTCGCCTGGGTGAACAGGTCGCGCACGCGGCTCGCGCCGACGCCGACGATCGCCTCGATGAACTCCGACGCCGAGATCGAGAAGAAGGGCACGGCCGCCTCGCCGGCGACGGCCCGCGCGAGCAGCGTCTTGCCCGTCCCCGGCATGCCGGAGAGCAGCACGCCCTTCGGCACGGTCGCGCCGAGGCGGGTGTACCGCTGCGGGTTGCGCAGGAAGTCGACCACCTCGGCCAGCTCCTCCTCGGCCTCGTCGATCCCGGCGACATCCGCGAACGAGACCCGCTTGGCGGTGGCATCCGGCTCGTAGCGCTGCGCCCGCGAGCGACCGAACGAGCCCAGCCCGCCGCCGGCGCTCATGCGCTGTACCCGGCGGGCGATGAGGATCACGATCCCGACGATCAGGATCGTCGGCCCGAACCCGAGCACGAGCTGCTCCCAGAACGGCGTCGCCGTCTCGATGGGGTGGGCGTTGATCGCCACGCCCTGCGCCTCGAGCAGCTGCAACAGCCCATCGCCGCCCAACGCCGGCCTCTCGGTCTGAAACCGCGTCGACGGCTTGCCGCTCGCGCCCGGCGGCTTGACCGGCTGCTTGAACGTGCCCTGGATCGTGCTGCCGGTGGAGGTCACCTCGGACACGTTGCCGGCCGTCACCTGCGCGCGGAAGTAGCTGTACGGCACCTGCGTGTGCGTCGGGTTCGACGACACCGCATACGCGATGACGTAGTTGAGCGCGAGCAGCACGAGCAGGAACACCCAGAAGCGGCGGCCGCCGGGCATGCGCGGCGGCGGCTTCGTCTCCTCCTTCGGCCGGTGGCCCTCGACCCGGAACGTGTGTCGGTGCGGACCCTCGGCGGGAGTGCGCGGCGCGGTGTCGGCCATGGCCAGCGAGTGTAGCCCCGGCCCCGCGGCCCCGCTGCGGGCCGGCACCGACGGGTGCCGCCCGCCGCGGGGCGGGGGTGCGCGTCCCCCGGTCACGGGCGCAGCTGCTGCGGACGGAGGCGGGGGATGACGCGGCGGGCGCCGCCGCGTTCGGGCACGGGCGCCGAGGCCGCGGCGTCGGCGATGATCCGGCGCTTCGCGGCGGCGTCGATCTGGCCCTGGCGGTAGTCGCGGGCAAGCTCGATCCGCATCGATGGATTGATTCCGATCATGATGTCTCACCTCCCTTCTCGCAGTTGACGTGTGACGTAACGAAAAACGTATGCATGCAGCGGCCTCCCGTCCGGGTGGATACGTATCGGTGAAGCGCAGCGGCCTCGCTCGCGCACGCGTGAAGCGTGCGCAGACGCGGCGTCAGGTGGAGCGCGGTGAGCGGCTGAGGTTCAGGCCGTGTGAGTGCCGGAGAGGCACCGCACCGCGAGGCTGACCGGCTCGGGGGACGCCGCGAAAGCGAGAGTCGCAGTTGTCATCGTGATCATCTCGCCTCCTTCGGGTCGCAGAGCCAGGACCTACTGAGACGCGAGCATACACGCGGCGCGCGTGTGCGTCAAGAAGTCTTTACACAATTCGTTACGCAACGCCGGATCCGTCACCGGCGTGCACAACGAGCGCATCGACAGCCTGCGCCTGATCGGATGAAAGCGCCGGCAGCGGGGCGCGCACATCGGCCCTGATCCGCACACCCTGAGCGTGCAGCGCCTGCTTCAGCGCGGCCTGGAACGGCTGCTGCTCGAGCGCGCTTCGCAGCGCGTTCAGCCGCGCACCGCCCGCCGCGTCGGGCCGGCGCACCACCGCGGCGACGACGTCGGGGAACGCCGAGGCGAGCCCGGAGACGGCGCCGGCCGCGCCGGCTGCAAGCGCCTCGGGGATCAGCCGCTCGGCGCCGACGAATACCGGCAGGCCCAGCTCCATGTACGGCGCGACCATTTCGAACGGCGCCTCGGACACCTTCAGCCCCGCCACGTTGTCGGCCCGTTCGCGAACGCGCTGGATCACGTCCACCGGCAGCGGGTAGCCGCTGCGGGCCGCAAACGCGTACAGGTAGAACGGCGTGGGGGCGCAGGCCGCCGCTGCGGCGGCGAAATGGCCGACAAGGGCGTCGTCGCCCAGCGGGTAGTACGGCGGCGGGATGACGGCAACGCCGTCGGCGCCGATCGCGGCGGCGTGGCCGGCGAGAGCGACCGTGTCCGCGGTGCTCTGCGCACCGCAGTGCACGATCAGCATGCCCGCGCGCGCTTCGCGGAAGCCCTTGGCCACCGCGCGCCGCTCATCCAGCCCCAGGAGCACGCCCTCGCCGGTCGTGCCGAGCGCGAAGATCCCGTCCGCGCCACGCTCGACCAGGAAGTGCGCCAGCGGCTCGATCGCATCCTCGTCCACGCGGGCGCCGCCGTCGCGGAGCGGGGTCACCGATGCGGCCAGGAGCAGCGAGGACATCGGGGCGATCCTAATCGAGCCGCGCCGCAGCGGTGCCGGTCAGCGGCGTCGCTGCCGGAAGGCCGCGTCGAGGTCCGGCGCTGCGAACGGCCCGGTGCTGCCCTCGCCGGTCGCGTGCCGGAACACCGCCAGCCGGAACACCTGCCCGACGGCCGCCTGCACCACGGCGACGACGACGATCGTGACGGCGGCGAGCGCGGTGAGCGCGTAGCCCGGCGCAAAGCCCGAGCGGCCGATGAAGAACCCGACGAGCCCGGCGACCGTCGCGACGGCCGACACCAGGCCCGCGGCCGCGCCGATCACGACCGCGCCCGTGACGGACTCGCCCCAGCGCGCGCGGATCGCGCCCACCGACCGCCGCAGCGCCGCTCGCACCCCCACGTCCTCGAGCGCGAGGACGGGGACGACGAAGAAGCTTGCGAGGGACCAGGCGATGCTCCCGATCCACTCGGCCGCCCGTCCGGCCAGGCCGCCGAACGGCAGCTGTTCGAGCGCCCGCAGGGCGACGCCGACGATCGTCGCGACCAGCGCCCAGGCGGCGACCGTCCACACACGCGAGCGGGCATGCCGGAGGGCCTGCGAGGTGGTCATCGGCCGGCCGTCGAGCGCCGCCGCGGCCAGGGCGTAGAAGGCGACGTTGAAGTACACGGTCATGAAGGTGAACGGGTACGCGCCGATCGCCGCGTCGACGAAGAGGCGCTCGTGGGAGTGGTGATGAATGACGTCGAGCGACCACGGCCCCAGAAGGAGGGCGGCCGCGATCAGCCAGAGGACGGTCGAGACGGCCGGGATCACGAGCAGACCTGGGCGCCGCCGCACCACCGACCAGCTCTCGCGGGTCAGGCGCCAGCCGCGCGCGGTCTTCCCTTCAGGCATCGTGGCGACTTTACCGCTTCTGCCGGCGCGCCGTTAGCGTCGCCACAAGCCCGCGCGCGTGTGCAGCGGGGGCGTCGCGCTCGGCGGGCGGCGCCGCTCGCGCGGCCGCTCCTGCGCGTCGTACGCAGACAGACGGCTGAGCACGGACTCGACGTCCTGCTGCTCGCGATCGGGGGCCGGAGGCGCATCGGTGTGACCGCGGCCGGCCAGGCGTGTGCGAATGCTTCCACCCATGGTGAACCTCTCTTGAATTGGCCGCCGGGGGGCGGCGAAGCCTGATTCCAGTGTGCGCGCCCGGCGCCCGGAGTCAATCCCCCGCGCGGGGGAACGCTCACGGATCGGCGAGCTCGACCAGCAGCGGCGCGTGGTCGGACGGCTTCGGTCCCTTGCGGAAATCGCGGTCGATCCCGCATGCACGCAGGCGCGGGACGACGCCCGCGCTCACGAGCGCGAGATCGATCCGCAGGCCCAGGCCGCGGTGGAAGTGGCCCTGGCGATAGTCCCACCAGGTGAATCCGACATCGTCCGGGTGGAGTGCGCGGTAGGAGTCGACGAGGCCGGCGTCAAGCACGCGCCCCAGCCGCTCGCGCTCGTCCGGGGTGACGTGGGTCGAGCCGACGAACGCGGCCGGGTCGTACACGTCGGCGTCGGTGGGGCACACGTTCATGTCACCGGCGACCATGGCCGGACCAGACGCGAGCCCGCCCGCGCGCGCCGCCATCGCTTCGAGGAACCGCAGCTTGGCCGCAAACGTCGGCGATCCCACCTCGCGCCCGTTCGGCACGTACACGCTCGCAAGCCGGATCCCGGCGACGGTCGCCTCGATCCAGCGCGCCTCGTCCGGGTCGGGCTCGCCCGCGAGTCCGGTGCGCACATCGGCGACGTCGAGCTCGGCGCGGGCCGCGATCGCGACGCCGGCCCAGCGCCCGCCGCTGTGGTCGGCGACGCGGTATCCGGCCGCCTCGAGTTCGACGCGCGGAAACGCGCCCGGGTCGACCTTCGTCTCCTGCATCAGCAGTGCGGCGGGCTCGTGCTTGGCGAGGAACTCGAGCACCCGCGGCAGCCGCACGCGCATCGAGTTCACGTTCCAGGTCGCGAGCAGCACCGGCGCAGGGTATCGCCTCGCGCGCGCCGCGACGTGCCCCTCAAGGCGGAGGCCCGGATTGCCGACCGGCTATCCTGTACGTACGGCCCCGCCACGCGTGCCGCTGCACGCCAGGGTGGCGACGGCCCCCCGCAGACCCTTCGACCCGCTCTCATGATGACGTCCAATTCGCATGCCACAAACGCCGCAGTCCGCCGCCTGGCCATCAGCCAGGGGCTGTCGTATGCCGGCCGCGGCGCGGCGCTGACGGCGCTGATCTGGGCGCTCTACTCGGCGACGGGCTCGGCCTGGTGGCTCTCCGGGGCGATGCTTGCGACCTTCGGGGCCGCGACCGCCGTATCGCCGTTCACCGGCCACATGGGCGACCGCCACGACCGCCGCTGGGTGATCATCATCGCGGCCGCGCTGGCAGCCGTCGCCTTCGCGGCATGCGCGCTGCTCGTGTGGCGCGGCGACGTCCTGGCGGCGATCCTCATGACGGTGGCCGCCGGGTGCACGCAGGGCGCGCTGACCGCGGCTGTCCAGGGCGCGGTGCCGAACCTGGTCGCAGACGAGGAGCTCGCGCGGGCGAACAGCCTCGCCGGCGCGTTCCGCAGCGCCGGCTACATGCTCGGCCCGGGCATCGGCGGCGCGCTGCTCGCCGTCACCGGCGCGCCGGGCGTCTTCGCTGTCTCGGCCGCCATGATGGCCGTCTCAGCCCTGCTGATGGTCGGGATTCGCACCCCGTTCCACTCGGAGCACCACGAGGAGATCGGCGGCCGCATGGATGGCTACCGCCAGCTGATGGCCGACCGCTGGATGCGCCGGCTGACGCTCGCATGGGCGCTGATCATGGTCGGCGTCGGCCCCGTGATCGTGGCCGAGGTCGTCCTGGCGCACCACTTCGGCGTGGGGTCGTTCGGCTACGGCCTGATCTCGGTGTTCTGGGACGGCGGCGGCGTCGTCGGCGCGATCCTCGGCGTGCGGCTCGTGCGCCGCTTCGAGCAGGCGGCGGTTGTCGGCGGCAGCGGCGCGATCGCCATGGGCTTCGCCATCGTCGGCCTGACCCCGATCTTCTGGCCCGTGCTCCTGGGGATGATGGTCGCCGGCGTGTTCGACTCGCTCGGCACGGTCGCGGCCCAGAACATGCTCCAGAGGCGCACGCCCGACCGTCTGCGCTCACGCGTGTCGGCGGCGCTCGACGCCGTCGTGCTCGGCGCGATGGGCCTGTCGTTCGCGCTCGGCGCGCCCCTCGTCACGTTCCTCGGCCCCCAGGGCGTCTACCTGGCCGCGGCCGCGCTCACGGTCATCGCGACGCTCATGCTCGTGCCGGCCCTGCGGCACATGCCCGAGCCGGTGGTGCTGCCGGTGCGGCGCGCCCGCCCCGTCGAGACGGGTCGCGAGCGGCCGCAGCCGCGCCGCGACGGAAGGCGGCGCCCGGTGCTGCGCCGGCCGCGGCTGCCCCGCCGCGAAAGCCGCTCGCGCGAGCGCAGCTAGCTCGCCGCGCTAGTCGCTCGGCTCCGCCTCCTGGTAGCTCATGCCCGTGCCGAGCACGAGCTTCAGCTCCTCGTCCTGCGCGTTCGCGGTCTCGGACACGAGACCGACGGCGTTCATCAGCTCGTCCTCCTGCAGATCGTCGCCGAGCAGGTCGTACTCGAGCGCGATCACGCGCAGCTCCGGGTAGTAGACGAAACGGCCGAAGCGGCTCGCGGCGTTCAGGTCGTTCAGCGCCTCGAGGATCGGGCCGACCCCGCCGGCCTCGTCGACCTCCTGCAGGATCGGCGAGTACAGGCTGACGACGCTGCGACCGCCGAAGTCCGAGAACGAGACGAACGTCGCGCTCGAGTCGAGCAGGATGCGGTACTGCGTCCCGTCGGCGCGCGTGTCGAACTCGACTCCGTTGCGGTGCAGGATGCCTGCCACCTGCTCGATCAGCCGCTGCATCGCCGGGGAGCATACGCGCCGCCCGCCGGGCGCTACGCCTGGGCGAGGATGACCTGCTCGTAGAACTCGCCGGCGCGGCGGCCGGTGCGGCGGTTCACGTGCCGCAGGCGCTGCTCGCGGATCCGCATGCCCGCCCGCTCGAGGATCCCGCCGAAGAGGTCGCGCGAGTCGTCGACCACGAGCACGACAGCGGCGCCGGGTACCAGATAGCGGCGCGCGTTTGCGAACACGGCGGTCATGTCGTCGACGTAGCCGTCGATCGCGGCCCGGCTCGTGCCGCGCCACGGCGCGCCGATCTCGTCGGCGCGGCGCTCGTCCAGCCCGAGCAGCTCGAAGGCGTAGCGGTGCTGCTCGTGATAGTCGATCCGGCCGGGATAGGGCGGCGAGGTGATCAGTCCGTCCAGGCGCACGCCGTAGTCGACCCCGCGGGCGTCGCCGTGGATCACCTCGGCGCGCACGTCGGCGCGCAGCCCCGAGTACTCGCGCACCCGCCGGACCGTGTCGAGCGTGTAGCGGCGCAGGAACTTGCCGGCGTCGGACGTCGGCGCGCACACGCGTGAGTGCTTGCGGCAGTCGTACGGCCCGGTCTGCGGCGTGCGCGGGAAGTCGAGCTCGAAGTGCGTCGTCAGCCGCGCGGAGCGCGCGGACCGGCTGAGCACGACACGGCCCAGGTCGGCGCACTCCGGCGCCGATGCGAGCGCGCCGCGATAGCGCACCAGCTGCCCAAGCGCGTCGGGGTGGTACCAGTCGGTCAGGTAGGCGCCGGGCGGGACGCCGCCCGGCTCGCCGTCGGCGTCCTCGGCGCGCTGCAGCAGCGCGGTGAGGCCGCGCTCCACCGCGTCGGCGTCGTACCGGCCGGTCTTGACGCGCGAGAGCAGGACGTTGAACGCCGACACGTCGACGCCGACGCTGTGCGTCCCGTAGGTCGTGCACTCGACGAGGGTCGTGCCGCTGCCCGCGAACGGGTCGAGGACGCGCTGGCCGGGGTGGAAGTGGCGGCGCAGGAACGTCTCGACGAGCTGGGGCACGAACTTGCCGAGGTACGGGTGCAGGCGGTGAACATGCTTCGTGCGCACGCGCTCCGGCAGCTCGTGCTCGGCCCACGAGAGCTCGGGGTCGAAGCTGCGCTCGGCCAGGTCGGCGTACAGGGCCTGCTGGGTCGGCATCGCTCTCGAGGATATCGGCCGGTCAGGATGGCGCACGCGGCGGCGCGGCCGCCGGGGCCGTGCTGACGAGCGTGCGCCGCCCGGGGCGCTTGCGCACGGCGGCGAGGCCGCTGCGCCGCAGCGCGCCGCGCGCTCGCGTCGCGGCAATCTCGGCGAGCTCCGCCGGCCCCACCGCGGCGTCCTCGCGCGCGTCGACCGGCAGGCCGCGCAGGCGCGCCCGCCGCAGCTCGGCGCGCAGCTGCGGGCCACGCACGCTGCCCGGCTCGACCCACACCCCGACAGTGCCGCCCGCGGCGGTCGCCGCGCGCGCGACGGCCGGCGCCAAGGTCATCCCGACGGCGCCCACCGCGGCCCCGGCGTCGAGCGTCGCCTGCAGCGAGGCCAGCACCACCAGCTTGCACCCGTACTCGCGCCGCAGCACGTCGACCATGTGCGCGACGCGATCGCAGACGACCGCGCCCGGCCGGCGCGCGTACGGCGCGTACGCGTGGTCGGCCAGCACCACCACGTCCTCGCGCGGGAGCAGCCGCTGGAGCTGATCGGCCACGCGCAGCCCGTCCCAGCCCTCGGCCAGGATGCCGACCGGGGCGTCGGCCACGTCAGCCATTCACGAGCGCGGGCGCGTCTTCTCCGGGTCGTAGATCGGGAAGCTGTCGACGATGGCCGGAACGGCGCGGCCGTCCGCCATCACGACCTCGACCTGGGTCTGAGGCACCGCCAGCTCGGTCTCGATGCTCGCGAGCGCGATCAGCCGGTCGACCGTCGGCGAGCGGCCGGCCGACGGCGAGGTGAGCTTGCCGACATGGCGGCCGTTGCGCACGACCGGCGAGGAGTACTCCGGCGCCTCCTCGCCCGCGATCACGAGCGTCACCATCCGGTGGGTGACGCCGGCGGCGTGCTCCCGCTCGAGCGCGGCCCGCCCGATGAAGTCGGTCTTCTCGAGCTTGATCATGCGGTCGAGGTTCACGTGGTACGGGCTCGTGACGCCCTGGAAGTAGTCGTAGCCGAGGAAGATCAGGCCGGCCTCGATGCGCAGCGACTCGACCGCAGTGAGGCCGTACGGGCGGATGCCCAGATGGGCGCCCGCGTCGAGCAGCCCCTGCCAGACGCGCTCCGCGCCGGCGGCGGGGCAGAACACCTCGTAGCCGAGCTCGCCCGAGTAGCCGGTGCGCGACACCCAGCAGCCGTCGACGCCGGCGAACGTGATCGGCTCGGGGAAGAAGCGGAAGTAGCGCAGCCCGGCGATGTCGGCATCCGTGAGCCCGGCCATGAGCTCACGCGAGCGCGGCCCCTGCACCTGCAGGTGCGGAATGGCGTCGGTGTGCTCCTCGATCTCGAGGTCGAGATCGGCGCAGACCCGGCGGAAGTGATCGACGTCGGTGTCGAGCGCCGTCACGACCATGACGTCGTCGGCCGTCTGGCCGCGGTAGACCACGCCGTCGCCGAGCATCCGCCCCTGCTCGTCGCAGAACGGCCCATAGCGGCACTGCCCGACGTCGAGCGCGGCCATGTCCGACGTGAAGATGCGATCGGCCGCCCGCAGCGAGTCCGGGCCCTTGAAGAACCACTTGCGCAGCGGGCTCTCATCCCAGATCCCGACCGACTCGCGCACGGTGTGGTGCTCGGCGATGGGATCGCCAAAGTCTGCGATCCAGTCCCAGCCCTCCCACTCCTGGAACGTGCCGCCGAGACGTCGCTGCACCCGGTCGAAGCCGGTCTTCAGCAGGCCGTCGGTGGCAGGCGGCGGAGGGGGCGGCTCGGAGATCGCGAGGGTCGCGCCGGCGCCGATGTCAAAAGGGGCGGCCATGGCCTCGATCGGAGGCATCGGCACCTCGACGGGCATGATCACCGTCGGCGTCGCCCGCCGCGAGAGCTCCTGATGGCCGGGCGGGAGCACCTGGGTGACGCCGACGAGCCCGCGCACCTGCGCCGGGCCGGCGACGCTGCGGTAG
The DNA here is from genome assembly GCA_963825325.1 of uncultured Actinomycetes bacterium. GTDB lineage: Bacteria > Actinomycetota > Thermoleophilia > Gaiellales > JAICJC01 > JAICJC01. The sequence continues at coordinate 511,586 of CAWGSU010000004.1, read as the reverse complement.
GTCTCGACCGACTGCTTCTCCTCGCGGTCGATGTTTCGGCGCATGCGCCGCAGCCGGGCCTGGAAGCCGGCGTCGAGGCCGGGCGTCGAGAAGATCGCCTGCTCGACGTAGCTCTCGACCACGCGGTTGCCGACGAGCGTCACGTCGCCGTCGCGGACGCGGCCCGTGCGCGACGAGTACAGCATCACGGCCCGCACCTGGTCGAGGAAGGTGTTCCACGTCGAGAGCACCACCTCGCCGCGGCAGCGCGCGCCCGTCTCGGGCACGGCCAGGAGCGTGATGCGGCGGTCGTTCACGGCCTCGATCACCGCCTCGGCGGACGGCTGCAGGATCGAGATGAACTTGTGCAGCGGCCACACGTCGAGCTGGTTGAAGTCGCCCGGCTCGCAGCCGACGCCGAACAGGTACACGTCGGAGTAGCGGAAGAAGTTGCCGGTGCCCCTCGTCGCGCGCAGGTGGTCGTAGAACAGCGTGATCGTGCCGCAGATCAGGTTCGAGCAGCCGACCGCGTCCATCGGGTTTGCGAGCAGCACGCCCAGCCGGTCGTCGGGCTGCCACCCGTTCGGCCACAGCGCCGACAGGGGCTCGGAGGTGCCGTTGCGTTCGACCGCGAAGTCGTCGGAGGAGAGCGCGTAGGAAGAATGCATGCGCCGATCTTACCGCCCTGCATAACCGGTGCCCGGCACCGGCTATGCATGGCCCGGACGGCGGCGGGCCGGGTATGTATTCCGGATGGAGGCCCGGCCACCGCCACCGCCTCACGCTGCTCGCGCTCACGATGGGCGTCTTCCTGGTGACGCTGAACGTCACCGTCGTGACGGTGGCGTTGCCGGACATTCAGCGCTCGCTCGATGCCCGCCCCGACGAGCTCGAGTGGGTGATCGACGCCTACAACCTCGTCGGCGCAAGCCTGCTGCTCTCGGCGGGGTTCTTCGCCGACCGGTTCGGGCGCAAGCGCGCCCTGTGCGCCGGCTACAGCGTGTTCGCCGGCGGCGCGCTCCTGTGCGCATTGGCTCCCACGGCCGGCTGGCTGATCGGCTTCCGCGTGCTCCAGGCCGTCGGCGGCACCGCGCTGACGCCGACCAGCCTCGCGATCGTGGCCAACCTCTACCGCGACCCGCTCGAGCGCGCCCGCGCCATCGGCATCTGGGGCGTGGCATCGGGCGTCGGCCTCGGGGCCGGCCCGATCGTCGGCGGCGCCGTGAGCGACTGGATGGGCTGGCGGGCGGTGTTCGCCGTGAACGCCGTCGCCGGCCTGGTCGCGCTCGTGATCGCAATCCGGGTCGTCCCGCGGTCGCGCAGCGAGGTCGCCCGTGGCCTGGACGTCCGCGGCCAGGTGCTCGCGGTCGTGCTGCTCGCGAGCCTGACCTACGCGCTGATCGAGGCGCCCCGGTACGGCTGGGGATCGCCGCGGATCGCGCTCCTGCTCGCGGCCGACGTCGTCCTCGCGGTCGTGTTCGTCGTCGTCGAGCTGCGCGTGCGCGAGCCGTTGATCGACCTGCGGGTGTTCCGTGACCGCCAGTTCTCCGGAGCGATCTTCATCACCGTGGCCGTGTTCTTCGCCTACTCGGGGTTCGTGTACTTCACCGCGCTCTACCTGCAGCAGGTGCGCGGGATGAGCGCCCTCGTCGCCGGGGTGGTGATGCTGCCGGGCGCGCTGCCGGTGCTGGCGCTCGGCCCGATCTCGGGCCGCCTTGTCGCCACCCGCGGCGCGCGCGGTGTGCTCTTTGCCGGGACGGCCGTCCTCGCCCTGGGCACCGCGCTTCTGGCCGTGCCCGAGCACGCGGCGCCGCTGTGGCAGATCCTCGTCCCCGCGCTCCTGGTCGGCATCGGCTACGGCCTGATCAACGCGCCGGTCAGCACCGTGGCCGTGGCGACCCTCCCGCGCCAGCAGGCGGGCGTCGCCGCCGCGACGGCCTCAAGCGCGCGCAACGTCGGCCTCGTGCTCGGGATCGCGGTGCTCGGGTCGATCGTCAACGGCCGCCTCCCGCAGCTGCAGGCCCGCGAGCCATTTGCGATCGCCTACACGAACGCCATCCACCCGGCCTACCTGGTGGCCGCGGGTGTGGCGCTCGCCGCCGCCGCGGTGGCGCTCGCAACGCTGCGCGCCGAGCCGCCCGGCGCGCCGCGGCCGCGCGCCGGCCTCGAGCCCGCCGGTCAGCTGCCCAGGTAAGCCGCGAGGTGCCGGCCGGTGAGGGTGGCGCGGGCGGCGACCAGATCGCCGCAGGTGCCCTCGAAGACGACGCGGCCGCCCTCGTGACCCGCGCCGGGGCCGAGATCGATGATCCAGTCGGCGTGCGCCATGACCGCCTGGTGGTGCTCGATGACGATGACCGACTTGCCGGAGTCGACCAGCCGGTCGAGCAGCGCGAGCAGCCGCTCGACGTCGGCCAGGTGCAGGCCGGTGGTCGGCTCGTCCAGGACGTACACACCGCCCTTCTCGCCCAGGTGCGTCGCCAGCTTGAGCCGCTGGCGCTCGCCGGCCGAAAGCGTCGTGAGCGGCTGGCCGAGGCTGAGGTAGCCGAGCCCGACCTCGGCCAGCCGCCGCAGGATCGTGTGCGCGGCCGGCGTGCGCGCGTCCCCTGCGGCGAAGAACCGCTCGGCCGCGGTCACGGGCATCGCGAGCACCTCGCTGATGTCACGGCCGCCGAGGTGGTACTCGAGCACCGACGCCTGGAAGCGCTTGCCCCCGCACTCCTCGCACGTGCTCGCGACGGCGGCCATCATCGCCAGGTCGGTGTAGATGACCCCGGCGCCGTTACAGCCCTGGCACGCGCCCTCGGAATTGGCGCTGAAGAGCGCGGGCTTCACGCCGTTTGCCTTCGCAAACGCCTTGCGGATGGGGTCGAGCAGCCCGGTGTACGTCGCCGGGTTGCTGCGCCGCGAGCCGCGGATCGGGGCCTGGTCGACCACGACCACGCCGTCGCGCCCGGACACCGAGCCGTGGATCAGCGAGCTCTTGCCGGAGCCCGCCACCCCGGTGATGACGACGAGCACGCCCAGCGGGATATCGACATCGACGTCCCGCAGGTTGTTCGTGTCAGCGCCGCGCACCTCGAGCGATCCCGCCGGCGACCGCAGCGACGGCTTCAGCGCGGCGCGGTCGTCCAGGTGCCGCCCGGTCAGCGTGTCGGCCGTCCGCAGCTCCTCGACGGTGCCCTCGAACACCACCTGGCCGCCCTCGCTGCCGGCGCCGGGGCCGAGGTCGACGACGTGGTCGGCGATCGCGATCGCCTCCGGTTTGTGCTCGACGACGAGCACCGTGTTGCCCTTGTCGCGCAGCCGCAGCAGCAGGTCGTTCACACGCTCGATGTCGTGCGGGTGCATCCCGATCGTGGGCTCGTCGAAGACGTACGTGACGTCGGTGAGTGCCGAGCCGAGGTGACGAATCATCTTCGTCCGCTGCGCCTCGCCGCCCGAGAGCGTGCCCGACGGCCGGTCGAGCGAGAGGTAGCCGAGCCCGATCTCGGCGAACGAGTGAAGGGTCTGCCCGAGCGCCTCGAGCAGCGGCCCGACCGACGCCTCCTCGAGCCCGGCCACCCACTCGGCCAGATCGCTGATCTGCATCGCGCAGGCGTCGGCGATGTTGATCCCCTCGATCTTGGACGACCGGGCCTCCTGGCCGAGCCGGGTGCCGTCGCACTCCGGGCAGGTGGCGAACGTCACCGCGCGCTCGACGAAGGCGCGGATGTGCGGCTGCAGCGCGTCGGTGTCCTTGGACAGCATCGACTTCTGGATCTTCGGGATCAGGCCCTCGTACGTGAGGTTGATGCCGTCGACCTTGATCTTGGTCGGCTCTTTGTAGAGCAGGTCGTGCAGCTGCCTCTTCGTGTACGACCGGATCGGCTTGTCGGGGTCGAAGAAGCCGCAGCCCCTGAAGATGCGGCCGTACCAGCCGTCCATGCTGTAGCCGGGGATCGTGAGCGCGCCCTCGTTGAGCGACTTGTCCGCGTCGTAGAGCGCCGTCAGGTCGAAGTCGGTCACCGCGCCCCTGCCCTCACACCGCGGGCACATGCCGCCGAGGCGGTTGAACGTCGCCCGGACCGTCTTCTTGTTGCCGCGCTGCACGGTGATGGCACCGGCCGCCCGCACCGAGGGGACGTTGAACGAGTACGCGTTGGGCGGGCCGACGTGCGGCTGCCCGAGCCGGCTGAAGAGGATGCGCAGCATCGCGTTTGCATCGGTGGCGGTCCCGACCGTCGAGCGGGCGTCGGCACCCATCCGCTTCTGGTCGACGATGATCGCCGTCGTCAGGCCTTCGAGCACGTCGACCTCGGGCCGCGCAAGGTTCGGCATGAACCCCTGTACGAAGGCGCTGTAGGTCTCGTTGATCATCCGCTGCGACTCGGCGGCGATCGTGTCGAACACGAGCGAGCTCTTGCCCGAGCCGGAGACGCCGGTGAACACCGTCAGCCGGCGCTTCGGGATCTCGACGTGGATGTCCCTGAGGTTGTTCACGCGCGCGCCGTGCACACGGATCACGTCGTGGCTGTCCGCCGCGTGCGGCGGCGGTGAGCGCCGCTGCGCCCGCGCGGCCGCCGGGCTGCTCACCGCAGCTCCTGGATGCGGATCAGGTTGCCGGCCGGATCGCGGAAGGCGCAGTCGCGCACGCCGTAGGGCTGCTCGGTCGGCTCCTGGACGACCTCACCGGCGCCGGCCTGGACGCGGGCGAAGGTGCCGTCGAGGTCCCTGGTCGCGAGCAGGAGGATCGCGTATGTGCCCTTGGCCATCATCTCTTTGATCGTGCGCCGCTCGTCGTCGGTGATGCCGGGGTCGACCGCGGGCGGGTGCAGGACGATGGAGGTGCCGGGCTGGCGGGCGGGGCCGACCGTGAGCCAGCGCATCGTCCCCGACCCGACGTCGGCCCTGACCTCGAAGCCGAGCGTGTCGCGGTAGAAGTGAAGGGAGGCGTCCGGGTCGTCGTGCGGCAGGAAGCTTGCGTGAATGGTGATGTCCATGGCGGTCATCTTAGGGGTGGCCCAGACAGCGTCGCTTCTCGATTCCTGATCGGTCGCGTCACCTGCTTCACGACGCACGCCGGCACCCCCGCGGTCGCCCGCGCCGCGTCGCGCCGGTAGGTGCTCGGCGGCACGCCGACCAGCTCGGTGAAGCGCGTGCTGAAGGTGCCGAGCGACGAGCAGCCGACGGCGAAGCACACCTCGGTGACGGTCAGCTCCCCGCCGCGCAGCAGCGCCATCGCCCGCTCGATGCGCCGTGTCATCAGGTAGCCGTACGGCGATTCGCCGTAGGCGAGCCGGAACTGGCGGCTCAGGTGCCCGGCCGACATAAGGGCGCCGCGGGCGAGCGCCTCGACGTCCAGCGGCTGCGCGTACTCGCGGTCGATCCGGTCGCGCACGCGGCGCATGCGCACGAGGTCGTCCAGGTGGTGCGCGCCGGCCGGGCGCGGCATCAGATCGTCGCGGAGGCGCGCTCGGCGAGCGGCTCCGCCGCTTCGAGCGATGCAGCCTCGAGGCTTCGGCGGCGGACGGCGCTCGGGACGAGCAGGGCGGCGAGGCCCGCCGCGACGAGGCCGCCGCCCATCACCAGGAAGCTCAGCACGTAGCCGCGCTCGTGCGGGAGCGTGCCGACGATCACGCCGGACGTGATCACGGTGACGACGACCTGGCTGCCGATCGCGCCGCCGACCGTGCGGATGTTCGCGTTCATGCCGGTGGCCACGCCCGTCTGGGTCGCGGGCACCGCCTCGACGATCAGGTTCGTCATCGCCGAGAACGCAAGACCGATGCCCATGCCGGCGAGCGCGAGCGCGACGTACACCTGCCACTCCGCGCTGTGCGCTAGGGCCAGGAACCCGAACGCCGAGCCGCCGACGATCCCGCCCACGACGAGCGGCACCTTCGAGCCGACCGCCCGGGTGATCGGGCCGATGACCATCCCGACCAGGATCATCGCGACCGTGGCCGGGAGCATCGCGAGGCCGGCGCCCGTGACCGACGCCCCGAAGCCGTAGCCGGCCTGGCGCGGCGCCTCCATGAACTCGGGCAGCACCACCATCATCGAGTACATGCCGAAGCCGAACAGGAACGCCGACACGTTCGTCCACCACACGATCGGCGTCCGCATCAGGCGCACGTCGACGAGCGGCACGCGCGAGCGCAGCTCGACGGCCACCCAGGCCGCGAACAGGATCGCGGCAGCGGCGAACAGGCCGAGGATGCGCGGCGACGACCAGCCCCAGCTCGAGCCCTCGCTCACGCCCAGCAGCAGCGCCACCAGCCAGCCCGACAGCAGCGCGGCGGCGCCCAGGTTGACGGTGCCGGGCGTCTTCACGGGCGATTCGGGCACGAAGAAGTAGGTCGCGACCGTCGCAAACGCCGTCATCACGAGGGGGATCCAGAACAGCCAGTGGTAGGAGAGATGGTCGACGATCGGCCCGGCGAGGACGATCCCGAGGCCGCCGCCGACGCCGAGCAGCGTCGAGATGCCGCCGATCGCCCCGGCGACGCGCTCACGCGGGAACTCGTCGCGGATGATGCCGAACGCGAGCGGGAAGACGGCGCCGCCCACGCCCTGCAGCACACGCGCGCCGATCATGACGGCCACCGAGCTCGTGAGCGCAGCGATGAGCGAGCCGGCCGTGAGCGCCGAGAGGACGATCACGAGCATGCGCTCCTTGCCGAACATGTCGCCGAGGCGCCCGAGCACGGGGGTCGCGACCGATGCGCTCAGCAGGTAGGCCGTGAAGATCCACGACACCGTGCTCTGCGACGTGTGCAGGGCGGCCTGCAGCGTCGGCAGCGCCGGCACGACGAGCGACTGCAGAAGCACATAGGCCATCGCGCCGATGCCAAGCACGGCGAAGGTCCTGTTCGCGCTCTGGCGGGGCTTCTCGGCGTGGGCGCTCACGGCTTCACCCCGGGCATCGACGCCGCGCCCTCATCGACCCCGGCCACGGCCGGAGCCCGCTCGCCCGCCGCCGCGGCCGCGGGCTCGCGCCGCCCGAGCAGCGCCGTCAGGCCGAGCGCGCCCGCAGGCGGGATCAGGATCAGCTGCGGCAGCTGGTAGCGCCACGAGAACTGGTTCACGGCGACGGCGGTCACGAGCACCACGAGAGTAGCGCCGGAGAACAGCAGGCAGGCGCATTGCAGGCCCGATCGCCGCGCGCGGCCGACGCCGAGCGCCCCCAGGAGGCCAACGATCAGGGCCAGCCCGAGCAGCGGCCCGGGCGTGTAGCCGACGCGCTGGTACCGGCGCAGGAACCCGGCCAGCGTGTGGTTCACCTCGGGGCGCTCGCCGTGATTTGCGAGCACCTTGAGCGACGAGCTGTAGACCGGGTAGTGCGTCTGGAACATCCACCGCGAGACGGACACCTCGCCGTTCTCGGTCGTGCGCGTCAGGGCGAAGCCGCGCAGGAAGTCAGACCCGATCGTGCGCGCGTAGGTGACCGGCTGGTGCAGGATCACGCGCTCGGCGAAGTCGCCCGCGACCTGCGATCGCGCCCGCCACGGCTCGCCGGGGGTGCGCACGCTCGCAGGCAGATGCATGTGGTAGATCGGCGAGCGCGGCGACCACGAGTACTGCTCGACCGTCAGCCGCTTGCCCACCGGCTGGGTGGGACAGAGCACGCGCTCGTACGCCGGCATCGAGAGCCCCTTGCAGTCGGCGAACGGCGCGACCCGGGCGTACAGGAAGTGTCCGTCGAGTCCGTTCAGCGCGTAGATCCCGTAGTCGGCATGGAACCAGGCGGCATAGACGAGGAGCGGCAGTGCGAACGCCCCGATCATCACGGCGATGTGCAGGAGCCGGACGCGCAGCAGGAGCAGCACGAGCACGGCCGGCACGATCACGAGCTCGGCGACCGACCGGGTCAGGGCGGCCGCGGCCAGCGACGCACCCGCCAACCCGGCGGCGACCAGGCCGACGCGCGGCCACCACAGGAGCAGCGCGCACGCGCCCAGCAGGAACACCTCGAAGAGCGTCTCGGACAGGATCTGCTGCTCCAGGTTGAGCTGCATCGCGTCGAGCAGAACGGGGGCGGCGGCAAGCGCCGCCAGCCACCGGCCGACGCCGAGGCGCAGCAGGAGCACGTAGATGACGACGCCGAGGCCGAGCCCCAGCAGGTGCTGAACGAGCGGGACGACCTCGAGGCCGAAGCGGAAGGGCAGGAGGTGCAGGAAGACCGGATAGCCGAACGGTCGCAGCGGGCGCGGGCCGAGGTTCGCGCGGTTGGCGAGGTAGCCGATCGAGTCCGTGAAGATCAGGGCCGGGCGGTACGCGAAGAACGCGAACGCGCGCAGCAGGGCGCCGAGCGCGAGCACGGTCGAGAACTGCCAGTGGACGCGCGCGCTTCGCGCGAGCCACGACCACGCATCTGCCACACGCCCGCCGGCGCGGCCGAGCACGCCGCCCCGGCTGCGCCCGGCGACCGCGCCCGTCATCCCTCGGCCGTCTGCGGCTCGGTCTCGGCGGTCGGGCGGCCCAGGAACACGAGCACGGCCAGCTCCGCGACGATCGTCACCAGGCGCATGGTGACCGCGGCGGTCGTGGCGTCGGTATTCGAGAAGGTGCCCGCGAGCAGCGCCACGTAGACGACCTCACGCACGCCGAGGCCGCTCGGCGCGATCACGACCACGAGGCCGGTGGCCCAGGCAACCGCCGCCGCACCGGCGACGGCGAAGGGGTCATCGAGCCGGCCCGACACGGCGGTCTGCACGAGCACCGCAGCAATCGCATAGCCGACGAAGCCGAGCGAGTCGTTCCAGGTCACGTGCAGCGCGCGTGCCGACGTCACGCGCGACCGGCTCGCGATCAGCCTCGCAGCTGCAACCGGCGCGGCGATCACGATCGCGAGCGGCAGCCAGTCGATCCGGCCCGATACGGCGAAGGCCGCGCCGCCGACCGCCGCGGCCGCGCACAGGGCGATCACGTTCTCGGCGCCGACCGTCGAGAGCTTGTCCGAGAGCGTCCCCGGCAGCAGGGTGACCCGCGAGGCCGGCGCCCAGATGCCCCCGGGCAGGTAGCGGATGGCCTGGGTGCGACACCACATGCTGAGGTCGCTGCGCTTGGACGTGCCGGTCACGAGCAGCGCCCACCCACGCGCCAGGAGCACCCACCAGCCGACCGCGAAGGCGACCGCGACCGGCAGCGGCCACAGCTCGAGCGCGCCCAGGTCGACGGCGCGCACCGCCTTGACGCTCATGACGACGACGATCACGACGGCGGCGGCGAAGGCGAGCACGCGCAGCACCGGCAGCATGGGTGCGATCCGCGCCCACGTCCGCTCCATCCCCGTTCGCGGCGCCGGCTTGGGCAGCGCGACGACCACGGGTGGCCCGTCGTCGGTCAAGAGGCGTCCTTCGTCGTCGATCCGAGCCGGCACATCTCCCCCGTCATCCCCGCCGCGTGCGGCGCTCTCGCCACCACGTCCTCACGATCACCCCAGCGTAACGGAATGCGTAGGTGATGTTCGTGCCCTTCTTGCTCTGACCGGCCAGGCGGCTGCGGTGCGAGACCGGCCGCTCGGTGACGCGATAGCCCGCGGCGATCGCGCCGATCAGGAGCTCGGAGGTCTGGTACTGCACCTGCGTCTGGCGCACGCGCTCAGTCACCTCGGCCCGCAGCGCGCGCACCGCGCTCGACGTGTCCGTCACCTTCGCGCCGGTGAGCAGGCGGATCAGGAGCGCAAACGTTCGCACGCCCGCGCGGCGGACGGTGTCGTCGGCCTCGTCGCGGCCGAGCACGCGGGAGCCGATCACGAAGTCGGCCTCGTCGTCGACGAGCGGCTGCAGCACCACCGGCACGTCGGCCGGGTCCCACTCGCCGTCGCCGTCCATCGTGACGATGTACTGCGCGCCGTGCTCACGGGCGAGCTCGTATCCGAGCCGCAGCGCGACGCCGTGGCCGCAGTTGCGCGTGAGCGTGGCCACGTGGGCGGAGCGCTCGAGCGCGACGGCGGTGGTGGCGTCGGTCGAGCCGTCGTCGATCACGAGCGTCGCGACGGCGACCCCGCAGGCCTCGGCCGGCACGGCGTCGAGGACGGCGCCGATCGCCCCCTCCTCGTCAAGCGCGGCGATGACGACCACCGCCGGCGGGAACTGCAGGCCGGGGTAGCGCTCGTCGAACGAGCGCACCGCCTCGGCCCGCACCTCGGCGACGTACGGCCGCAGCGTCGTCGCCGCCCCGCCCCCTCCACCTCCGCTCACGACGTCCCTCCGCGCGGCCTTGCCGCGGCCGCACTCACGTCGCGTTTGAGACCGGCGCGAGCTGGGCCGACTCCTGCTCGCGCGTCCACACCGAACGACACGGGATCTTGTCGAGGTCGCACCGGTGCGCGTACTTCTGCGCGATCTCCGAGACCTCGAGCATGAGCCGGTCGGCGAGCGTGATCGGCCGCAGACCCAGGTCGAGCAGCTGCCGGTTCTCGACGAAGAGGTCGTTCTCGGCCGCCTCCTTGCGCGGGTTCGACACGAAGTCGATCTCGGCGCCGGTGAGCCGCGAGACCATCTCGGCGAGCTCGATCAGGCGATGGGCCTCGGTCATCTGGTTGAAGATGCGCACGCGCTCGCCGTGCTTCGGCGGGTTCTCGGCCGCGAGCTGGATGCAGCGCACGGTGTCCTGGATGTGGATGAACGCGCGGGTCTGCCCGCCGGTGCCGTGCACGGAGAGCGGATAGCCGATCGCCGCCTGCATGAGGAAGCGGTTCAGCACCGTGCCGTAGTCGCCGTCGTAGTCGAAGCGGTTGATCAGGCGCTCGTCGCGCTGCGTCTCGGCGGTCTGCGTGCCCCAGACGATGCCCTGATGCAGGTCGGTGACGCGCACGTTGTCGTTCTTGTTGTAGTACGCGAAGAGCAGCTGGTCCTGCGTCTTCGTCATGTGATAGATGCTGCCCGGGTTGGCCGGGAAGAGGATCTCCTGCTCGACGTCGGGCCCGTCCTCGATCGGGACGATCACGCGCAGGTAGCCCTCGGGGATCTTCATGCCCGCGGCGCCGTAGCCGTAGACGCCCATCGTGCCCAGGTGGACGACGTGGGTGTCGATGCCGGACTCGACGATGGCGGCCAGCAGGTTGTTCGTGGCATTGAGGTTGTTGTTCACCGTGTAGCGCTTGTGCCACGAGCTCTTCATGGAGTACGGCGCGGCGCGCTGCTCGGCGAAGTGCACGATCGCATCCGGCTCGAGCTCGGTGATCAGGCCGAGCAGGTCGTCGTAGTCCTCGGCGACGTTGAACCGGTGGAACGGGATCTCCCGGCCTGTCAGCTCCTGCCAGGCGCGCAGGCGCGTGCCCAGCGGCGCGATCGGCGTGAGCGAGGAGGCCTCGAGCTCGACGTCGGCGTTGCGGCGCGCGAAGTTGTCCACGATGACCACGTCGTGGCCGCAGTTGGACAGGTGCAGGGATGTCGGCCATCCGCAGAACCCGTCTCCACCCAGGACGAGAATCAGCATGGCGTTCGGTGCGTTCGCATGGGAGCCCCTCGGAAGTCGCGTCGGTTACGAGGCGAGCCTAGCTGAAAGAGTGTCCCACGCGAGCCGGACGCCGCACGAGCGGGGGAGCGTCAGGCGGTCATGATCGGGTCGAAGATCCCGTTCCAGGCGTCGTACTCGCCCCGGGTGCGGAACGTCGGGTAGTCACGTGCCTTGGCCGCCATCGCGGACGTCGGGAACACGAGCGAGCTCCGCGCGACGGCCGGGTCGGTCTTGCGCAGGATCCCCTGCGCCGCGGGCACGGGCGTGATGTATTCGACCCAATCGGCGACGAGCGCCGCGACGTGCGGCTGGTAGTAGTAGTTCATCCACGCCATCGCGCTCAGCGGATTGGCGGCACCCGCCGGGATCATCATGTTGTCGGTCCAGTGCATCACACCCTCGTCCGGCACGACGAACCGCAGCTCGGGATGGCCCGAGGCGTTGGCCTGGAAGACGTCGCCCGACCACGCCTGGCTGATCCACGTCTCGCCGCGCTCGAGCACGTCGATGTAGCGCTGGTCGTAGTAGCCGCGCACGAGGCCGTGCTGCTTGCCGAGCGCGGCGCCGGCGGCGCGCCAGTCGCGCTCGGTCGACGTCGCCGGATCGACCCCGTTGTAGAGCAGGCCGGCCGTGCCGAGGTCGGTGTTGTCGCTCATCATCCCGATCCGGCCCCGGAACGCCGGGTCCCAGAGATCCTTGACGCTCGTGATCGGCCGCGTGATCTTCTTCGTGTTGTAGGCGATGCCGGTGAACCCCGACTGCCACGGGATCGTGAAGCGGTTGCCCGGGTCGTAGTGCGGGTTCCTCGCAATCGGCGCTGCGTGGGCGGCGAAGTTCGGGATCAGCGCGTGGTCGAGCGGCACCACCCAGCCGTGCTCGATCAGTTGCGTCACCTGCCAGCCGCTCGTGAGCACGATCAGGTCGTAGCCGAGCGGCCGGCCCGCCTGCAGGCGCGGCGCGATCTTGGCGAAGAACGGCTCGTTGCCCTCGATCACCTCGTCGTAGGTCACCTCGATGCCCGTGGCGCGCGAGAACGAGTTCAGGCTCGGGCGGTCCTTGAGCCAGTTCGTGTAGTCGATGTAGAGCGGCCAGTTGGCGAACACGAGCCGGCCGGTCGGCCGCTGCCCGCGCCACCAGGTCGAGCTGCCCAGGGTCGCGGCTCGCGTGGTGCTGCCGCATGCGGCCAGGAGCGGCGTCGCCGACAGGGCTCCGGCAGCCGCACCGGCGCGCAGCAGCAGCCGTCTGCGCGACAGGCGCTGCGAGGCCGTGGGGGGCGCGTCGCCGGGCATGCCTAGCGCAGCACCACGAATGCGACGACGATCCCGATCCAGCCGACGGCGATCATCGCCGGGACGACGAGGGCGGAGGAGTTGCGGCTGACGAGCGACTCGCGCATCGTCGGCCGCAGCACCATGCGGCCGGCCGAGACCCGCCTGGCACTGCGCACCGCGATCAGCACGAGCAGAATGGCGGCGAACGCGGCGGCGGCGCCGATCTCGAGCTTGCGGACGAGGGCGGGCGAGATCCGGCTCACCGTGACGGTCGGCGCGGGCGCCGGCGGCGACACGTGCGCCGGCGGGACGCTGCCGGAGTCGGGCACGGTCACGAGCCCGGTGCTGCCGACGGTCGTGACGCCGCCGCCCGCATCGGTGCGGAAGACCGTGTAGCAGTACGCCGTCCCGGCCTTCACCGACCGGTCGATCACGTGCAGCGGCGTCACCTCGCCCGCGATGGAGCCGTCGGCGGGGGTGCGCGGGCAGGCGGACTGGCCGCGGCGGACGCTGATCTTGCCTCCGCCGGCGGGCTTGTTCCAGCTCACGAACACCTCGCCGGCGGTGACGACCACGCCGATATGACCCGGGCGCGGCTGGGACGCCTGGCCGCCCGCCGCTGCCGCCGTGGCCGCGCCCGCGCTCAGGCCGACCAGCGACAGAGCCGCCAGGGCCACACCGAGCCGATGTCGAGCCGCGCCACCCATCTCCCCTCCAGACATTTCCAAGCTACATCGGGCACGGAGGTTGTCAACGGGTGGCTATTTGCGGGGGTTTGTGCCCCGCCTCTCCGCCTCGGCGAGCAGGTTCAGGACGGCGGTCGTCACCGCGGCGGCGTCGACGCCGAGCTGGGGGGCGATCTCGCGCTCGAAGGCGCGTGCGAGCATGTACCACGTCATCGTCCACTGCAGCGCGCAGCCGCCGCACTGCAGGGTCACCGACCGCAGGGATGACCGGTACACCCGCGGCTCCGGCCGGCCGCAGACCGGGCAGGTGGCGAGCCTGCGCGCGAGCCGGGCACCGTTTGCGACGTTGAAGCGGTCGCGCTCGGTCATCCCGGCTCGCTGCAGCACGCCCCGACGCCGATCTGCATGGACGTTCATGCGAAGACTGTACCGGTTGCGGGTCAGGACGCCGCCGTGCCGCAGCTCGGATACGGCTTCGGCCGCGGCGCGTCCAGCGTCAACCTGGGCGCGGGGGCCGACACAAACACCTCCCCGCCATAGAGCCGGGCCAGCGTGAGCTCTGTCGGCGACACGTGGTGCAGCGCGACCACCTCGACGGGGCGACCGGTCCGCCGCCCCTCGGGTGGAGGTGAGTAGCCGGGGAACGTCGCCGTTCGGATCGGCTCGTGCCGGCTGACACGGCGGACCCATCGCGCGCCCGCACGGTTCTCGATGATCGCGTAGAGGTTCGTGCAGACGCCCTTTGCGCCGACGCTGCGCACCATCCACTGGTGGTGCGGCAGCGACCAGGTCACGAGCTTCATGCTCCAGTCGCGCGGCCCGAAGTAGACGATCGGAGACGAGTAGCGCCATCCCTGTGCGGCGATGCTCTGGGCGACTGCGTCGTAGGGCGTCCGCCCCAGCGGCAGCTGCGTCAGGGTCACGGCGGCAGCCATGGCCGCGACGCAGACCGCTGCGATCGCCGTCCGGGCGCGACCGGAGCGCAGGCGGCTCAGGGGCGTGACGACGGCGATCGCCAGGAACGGGGCGGCGGCCATGAAGTTGCGGGGATCGAAGACGGGCTTCCCCAGCGCCCAGACAACCGCTCCGACGAGGGGCGGCACCGCCGCGCACAGGCCGATGAGCCGGGTCTGCTCGCGGCGGATCAACATGATCGCGCCGACGACGGCCGCGACGAACAGGAGCACCTGCTCGTCACGCACCAGCGCGCCACCGTGCTGGTAGCCGACGAACAGGTTCCACGGCAGCGAGACGACGGTGTGGCCGCCGTAGGCGCCGACGTAGCCGAACCGGTGCAGACGGGGGACTACGGACGGGAGCCATGGGACGAGCGCGAGCACGCCGGCGGCGATCGCGACCCCTGCCCGCACCCGCAGCCGCGCCGGCCGCGTCTGCGCACTCCACAGGAACACGCCGCCGGCGACCACGGTGAGCAGGAACAGGTACTCCGTCAGACACCCGGCGGCGGTCGTGAGCGCGAGCAGCACGAGCCAGCGGCGGGCGTCCGACCGGACCGCCGCCTCGACCAGAAGCGCGAACCCGACCGCCAACATCGAGTACAGCGCGTAGCCGCGCAGCTCGCCGCCGTGCAGCACGAACTGCGCGCCAAACGCGGTCACCGCGGCCGCGGCGACCGCCTCGGCCAGCCCCAGGCTCCGGCGCGCATATGCGAAGACGGCCGCCACCGTGAGCACGCTCGCACCCAGGGAGACGATGCGCAGGTCGACGGCCCGCGGGGTCGCGCCGAGCAGATCGCCCGCCCGCTGGATCCCCCAGGCGAGCAGGTACCAGAGCGGCGGCTCGTTCTTGCGCAGGCGGACCGACGCGAGCACGAGATGGATGTCATGGTGGGAGAAGGCGCGCGCCGCCGCCACCTCATCGCCCCACAGCGGCTGGCCGAGCTCGGGGATCCGCACCGCGACCGCCGCCAGGACGATGAGCACGAGGAGCGCCGGCGCCAGCAGCCGGTGGACGTGACGATGCGGGGCGTGGACGACCGGAGGCGGCGGGCTGCCGACCACATCGCCGTGCGGCGGTGCAGCCGGCCGCCCGGCCGGGAGCGCGCGCGGATCGGTGCGGCTCACGCCGGTGCCTCGAGCTCGCTGGGCACCGGCACGGATGCCCGCGCCCGGTGCCGGCGGACCTCGAGCGTGAGCAGGGCCTCCATCGCCACGTAGAGCTTGAACGCCCGGAACAGCAGATACAGCGGCACGAACGGCAGATACCGGAAGCGGCGGTATGCGACCAGCATCACGACCACGATCGCGATATGCGCACCGACGATGATCCCGCCGATGACTGCGACCTCCCGCAAGGTCACGACATCGGGGTGGGTCTGCGCGAGCAGGACGGCGATCAGAAAGACGGGGATCATCAGCGCTCTCCGGCACGCATTCACGGTCGACCACGGCAGCATCCACAGGCACCGCAGGCCCTGGCCCATCGCGATGCCCGACCCGTTCCGCGCGGCCACGCACAGGATGCCGCGAGTCCAGCGCTGGCGCTGCTCGCGCAGCTGTCCGAGGGTGGCCGGCACCTCGGGGTAGAAGCGCACGTTCAGGTCGGTCACGATCCGCAGGCCGGTGCGGCCGAGGCGCACCGCCATGTCGGTGTCCTCACCGTTGAAGCCGATCCCGAACCCCAGCCGGCGCACCACATCGCCGCGGTAGGCCGACATGTTGCCGGGCATCACCAGCGTCGCGTCGACGCTGCTCTGGCCGACGCGCAGAAAGGCGACCGAGTAGAGCACCTCCATCAGGCGCACGGCGTAGATCCAGCGGGGAGCGTCCGCGCGCGGCAGCGGCAGTCCGCTGACGCCCCCGACGCTCGGGTCCTCGAGGTACGGGACGACGCGGGTGAAGAGGGTGGGCTCGACGATGGTGTCGGCGTCGACCCGCACCACGACAGGCTTCTGCCGGCAGCTCGTAGCCGGCGAAGACGAGCCAGACGAAGACGAGCAGGGCCACGACGACGCTGACGACGCCCCCGCGGGGCGTGAACGGGCTCGGGCTGCCCACTCCGACGCTGTCTGCGAGCAGCGCGTCCGTGACGACGGCCGCTCCGCCGTAGACGACCCAGCCGGTGACGACGAACCGCAGCCGCCGGAGCGACGTGCCGGGTGCGAACGCGCCCAGAAGGCCGATCAGGACGAACACGAACGGCCGCAGCGACAGGGTGCCGGACGAGCGCAGAAGCCGCTTGCGGGTGGCGCCGCTCAGGCCGCTGACGACGTCCACGTACGTGCGCTCGAGCAGATGCACCTCGGCCGCGACGACGAGCGTGACCGAGGCCAGCGCGATCAGGAACGCTGCCGCGAGCCACCAAGGTCTGCGCACCGCATACCCGGGTGGCGCGGAGTCGACCGACAGGTAATACGCCAGGTCGCGCGGCATCTCGGCATCGGCGTCGCCGTAGTGGCTGCCCCAGGTGGTCGTGCCCTCAGCGTGCGCCGGCGGCTGGGGACGCCCACCGCGCCTGATCCGCGTGCGCCATGGGCCCCTGGGGTCGGTCATGCTCCGGACGACTTGTCGCCAGGCAGCGGACCGCGCATGGTCACAGTCAGGTGATCCCCCTCGCTCAGACAGCCCAACATCGATCCCGGCCGACTCGGGGCGACCGAGGTGCCGTCCGCCGCCGATCCTAGAGACGCATTCTGGGAAAATCAAGGGAATCCGCCCCCGCCCACTTCACGTGTTCCATTCTTTCCAATGCGTCGTCCATCTCCGCTCATCCGGGGACGCATGCCGCCGATGACCGAGGGAGCAAACCGCGTCCCGAACCCGCTCCAGACGTCCCGCCATCCTCACGCCCCACGCAAAGGCGTTCGCGCTCGCGACCGTCCTCGCCGCGGCGGGCGTCGCGGCGTGGGTGTCGCATTCTGAGACGCCTGCACCCACCGGATCCGAGCGGCCGGGCGCGGCGGCGCGGCACGCGACCAGGGCCCGCCATGCGTGGGAGATCACCGGCGCAAACGCCGTCAGGATCGGGCGCGTCGACCCGGTGCTGGCGCGGAAGCTGTTCGGGACGTCGGCCTCGTTCGGGCTCGGCAACCCCGCCGGGCGCCAGGACCAGGTGCCCGCGGGCTCGGCGGCGGTCCCCACGCTCGTCTACCGCAGCCTGACGCGGTTTCGCGCGGACGTCGGCCGCGGCCGCATCGACCCGCGCATACGGGCGGTGCTGTACGACCCCGAGCGGTGGCGGGCGACGCCGCGCGCGGAGCAGCGCGACCCGCTCCGGGCCATGCGGCGGTTCGCGGCGTTCGGCCATGCGCACGGGTACGCGGTCGTGCTCGCCCCGGCGCGCGACCTGCTCGCGGTCGCCGGCGCTCGTTGCACCGCCCACGGCGAGCCGCTCGACCAGGCCTACCTGCGCTGCGGGATGGCGCGGGCGGCACGGTGGGCAGACGTCTTCTCGATCCAGTCGCAGGCGGACGAGTTCGACATCGCCGCCTTTCGCGCGTTCATCCGCGCGGCCGCGCGGCAGGCACGTGCGGCGCACCCGGGCGTGCGCGTCTTCGCCGGCATCAGCACGAACCCGGCCACCGGCCGCGCGCGCGGCCCCGTCCTCGCCGCCGCGGTGCGCTCCGTGCAGTCCACGGTCGACGGATTCTGGGCAAACGTCTTCGCCACCCACCCGGGGCAGCTGCAGACTGCGATCGGCGCGTTCCGCACGCTCGCGCGCCGCTGAGAGCACCAGTCGGTAGCATGGCGTCCGGTTTGGCACGTTCGAAGATCGTCCACCTGCTCGCAGGCCTGGCGTGCACCGTCGTGGTCGCCGGTGTCGCCGGCGTCCTCGCCTACCAGCTGGCCCAGAAGCCTGGACGCGCGAACGGCGCGGTGCCGCCGTCCGCCCGCGCCGCCGCCCTCCAGCGGGCGCCGTGCGGCTTCCGCCACGAGCGCGCGCCGGCGATCCGCCACGTGGTGTGGATCTGGTTTGCGAACGAGTACCGGAACACGGTGCTGGGCTCGCCCGCGGCCCCGTTCCTGAACGTGCTCGCCGCCGAATGCGGCATCGACATCCACTACTCGAGCCTCGGTCAGCCGAGCCTGGTCGACTACCTCGGGGCGATCACCGGGCGGCGGCCGGCCTTCCGGCACCCATGCGCCGCGTGCACCGTGCGCGGGCCGACGCTGCTCGGCCGGGTACCGTCGTGGCGAGCGTACTACGGGGGGATGGCGACGCCTTGCCAGCGGCGCAACTCCGCCGCCTACGTCCGTACGCACAATGCGGCCACCTTCGTCCCCGGGCTGGCCGCGGAGTGCGCGCGCGACGACCTGCCACTCGGATCGACGCCGTCGCGAAGCCGGCTCGTCAGGGCGGCCCAGGCGGGCACGCTGCCGGCCTTCACGCTGATCGTCCCCGACCAGTGCGCGAACATGCACTTCGATAGCGCCTGTCCCACGGGATCGCTCCCTCCGCGCCGGCGCTCGACGTACATCAGCCTGGGCGACGACTGGCTGAAGACCTGGCTGTCTCCGATCATGCGCAGCCACTCCTATCGGGACGGATCGACCGCCGTCTTCATCACCTGGGACGAGGGGACGCCGGCACCCGCCCGAAGCGGGGGTCTCAGCTGCCCGCCCGGGTCGCAGCGGCCGGCATGCGGCGTGGCCCTGATCGGCATCTCGCCGTACACGCCGCCCGGCAGCGTGACGGACACGCGCGGCTCGCACTTCGCGCTGCTCAGGCTCACAGAGTGGTTGCTCGGAGCACACCCGCCGGGCGAGCAGTTCTCCGCATCGATACCGGTTCTGGGCCACGGCTTTGGCCTCTAGCCTGCCGGCGTGCGGTATACATGGCGCGATGACCGGCCGCCGCAGGCTCCTCGCATCCATCGCGCTCGCAGCCGCGATGGTGGGCCTGCTCGCCCCGGCAGCGTCCGCGACGACGATCTCGAACTCACCGCTGGCCGGGTGGCAGACCAACGGCCGCGTGAACGCGATCGTGATCGGCGCGAACGGATGGACGTACCTGGCCGGGACGTTCACCCAGGTGATGGACCACTCCGGCGGAGTCTTCGCCCGCACGCGCATGGCGGCGATCAACGCGTCGGGCAATCTGACGGCATTCGACCCCGGGGCGAACGCGGCCGTCCGCGCGCTCGCGGTCGGCCCCGGCGGCACGGTCTACCTCGGCGGCGACTTCACGAGCGTCGCGGGCACCCCTCGCAACCGACTGGCGGCCGTGACGAGCACCGGCGCTCTGGCGACGGCGTTTGCGGCCGGGACGAACGGCGCGGTGTACGCGCTCGCCGCTGCCGGCACCCGTCTGTACGTCGGGGGCAACTTCACCACGATCCACGGCGTGCACCGCACGCGGCTCGCCCGGGTCGCGGTCACAACCGGCGTGGTCGACCCCGCCTGGGCGCCGACGGCGAACGCACTCGTCCGCGCGGTGGCCGTCCCCGCCGGCGCGCGCACGGTCTTCGTCGGGGGGACATTCACGAAGGTCGACGGCACCTTCCAGGATCACCTGGCGTCGCTCGCAACCGGGGTCGGTGCGCTGCGGGCGTGGGCCGTGCACCCCCGGTACGCGGTCTGGGGCCTGGCGGCGTCGGGGACGACCGTCTACCTCGCCGGCGCCGGCCGTGGAGGCCATCTGACCGCCCTGGCCTACCCGGGCGGGGCGCTGCGCTTCACGGTGCAGACCGACGGCAACTTCCAGGCCGTCGCGCTGGTCGGACAGGACGTGGTCGGCGGCGGCCATTTCACCGAGACTTGCACGCTGGGCACGGACTGCTCGCATCCCATGCCGCATGCAAGACTCGTGGCGGTGAACGCGGCGACCGGCGTGGTCGACGCGGCGTGGAACCCCCACGCGAACAGCCTCCATGGCGTCTATGCACTGGCCGCAACGGCAGGCGACCTCTTCGCCGGCGGCGATTTCACCGCCTTCGGGACGACGTTGCAGCAGCACTTCGCCGAGTTCGCCATGGCTCCGTAGCGGCCGCCGGCGCCGGGCGGATGAGAAGCTAGGCTTCGGGGATGCCCGCGGCCCTGATCGCACTCATCCTGCTCATCCTCTTCTTCGCCTTCGGCATCGGCATCCTGGGGTTCACGCTCCACGTGCTGTTCGTGCTGGCCTGGTACGGCATCGGCGGGCTGATCGTGGGCGGGCTGGGCCGGCTGTTCGTGCCGGGGAAGCAGGACCTCGGCCTGCTCGCGACGGCGCTCTTCGGCATCGCCGGATCGCTGCTGGGCGGCGCGATCGCCCGGCACTGGTTGGGGCTGGGCGCGATCGGCGAGTTCCTCACCGCGGTCGCGTGCGCAGCGGTGCTCGTCCTGGTCGTGAGCGGCACGTCCGCCCGCATCGCTTCAGACCGCTGAGAAGGTGCGCGTTCGCCCCCTGCGGTGGCCGTCAGGTGGACGGCTTCGCCGCCGGACGGGGCGTGGCCGGTAGCCGGACGGCCGCTCCGAGTCCGATCAGCGCGATCAGCGCGAGAGCGGCGAGCGCGATCCCGTAGGCCCGATTCCCGGGGGCGATGACAGAGACGAGGATGGTTCCGGCGACGGCGGTGCCGAGCGACGAGCCCAGGTTGGAAACGCTGCGCGAGAGTCCGGAGATCTCTCCTTGCATCTCCTCGGGGAAGCTGGACTGCACGACGTTGACCGAGGGGGTGAGCATTGCGCCAAGGCCGAACCCGACGAGGAAGAGGCCGGGCACGAATGACGCGATGTTCTTCGAGTCGGGAACCAGGGCGAGCAGGAGGCCGAGCCCAGCGAGGGTGACCACGAAGCCGGCGACGATCAGGGTCTTCTGGGTGCGGCGCTTCGCGAATCGCTCGGAGCCGAATGACGAGAGCAGGATGCCCACGGTGGCGGCGGTGAAGACCACACCGGTGCGGATCGCGCTGTACCCGCGCACCTCCTGCAGGTAGACGGACACCACGAACGACGAGCCCATCAGCAGCAGCCACTGGATGTTCTGCGTGACCAGGGCGAGATTGCAGGTGCGGTTCGCGAACAGCTGCGTGGAGAGCAGGGCCTCTTTCCCGGCGCGCTCGCGTGCGCGGATGAAGACGAAGAACCCGATCAGGAAGGCCGCGCCGACGGCGACGAGGATGACCATCAATCGGTTGTTGCTGCCGGCCTGGAGGATCCCGAATACGACGCAGAACATGCCCACGGCCGAAAGCACCGCGCCGACCGCGTCGAAGGGGCGGGTTGGATCCGGCGGCAGGGGATCCACGATGCGCCGGCCGAGCACGAGGATGGTCGCCACCACGACGAACTGGAAGACGAACGCGGCGCGCCAGCTGATCGCGGTGGTGATCACGCCGCCGATCAACGGCCCGGCCGCGGCGCCGATGCCGCCCAGCCCGCTGATCGCGCCGAACGCCCAGGCACGCGATGTGACGCCGCTAAACCACATCGTGGCGAGGATGTACACGGGTGGGATGAGGAGCGCGGTGCCGACGCCCTCGAACACCGAGTTGCCCAGGATCAGGATGCCGAGACCGGGCGCGACCGCACTCAAGAGCGCGCCCACGCCGTAGAGCGCGAGACCGAGGATGAAGCAGCGTTTGCGGCCCCACCGATCCGTCAGCTTGCTGCACGGGATCATGAGCACCGCCATGATCAACAGGAACAAGGTGATCGTGGTCTGGACGCCTTTCACCGTCGTGTTCAGGTCGGTGCTGATGTCGTTGATCATCACGTTCATGTTGGAGCCGGCGAAGCTACAGATGAACTGGGCCAGCGCAAGCGGCAGGATCAGCCGCCGCGCGCCGACCACCGGCGTCTCGAACGTCCGCCCACCGTCACCGGCGGGCACGGTCAGGTGTTCCTGTCACGGTTGACCCCTTTTCCTCCCATGCCCGGGCGGGCGATCTGTTGAGCGCAGGATGAGGCTGCTCGAGGCGCGAGCCGGGCCCGTTCGACTCCGAGCTGCCACGAGAAGAGAACCGAACCCGCCGCACATCGGCGTCATCCCTTCTGGGCGAGAGTCGGCCTGTTCACCGCACCGTTACGAACTGCGCGGCGGCCGCCGTACCCGTTGCAGACGCACCTCGACGCCGCAGCGGCGAACCACCAGAAGCCGACGGAGGGACTCGAACCCTCGACCCCCGCTTTACGAGAGCGGTGCTCTGCCAGCTGAGCTACGTCGGCCCGGTGCAGCAGTGTACCGCTCGGGCACGGGCGCTCCGGCGCCGGTAGGCTAGGCCGCCATGCGCACCCTGGTCACCGGAGCGACGGGCTACCTCGGGGTGGCGCTCGTGCGCGAGCTGCGGGCGCGCGACCGCGAGGTGCGGGCGCTCGTGCGCTCGCCGGCCGCCGCCGCGCGGCTCGACGGCACGGGCGCGGAGATCGTCGAGGGCGATGTGCTCGACGCCGCCTCGATCGACCGGGCACTCGACGGCGTCACGCGCGTGTTCCATATGGCCGGCGTCGTCGGCCACCGCGCCTCCGACGATGCGAGCCTGCGCGCGGTGAACGTCGACGGCGCCCGCACCGTGCTCGCGGCATGTGCGAAGGCGGGCGTCGAGCGGGTCGTCTTCACCTCGTCGATCTCGGCGATGGGTCCGGCCGGCGGCCCCGGCCATCCGCGGGACGAGGGCGCGTGGCTGCTCGACGGCGACGACGGCCGCGTCGACTTCCGCTACGGCCGCTCCAAGGCGCTGGGCGAGCAGGCCGCGCTCGAGGCGGCCGCCGGGGGGCTCGACGTGGTCGTGACGAACCCCGGCTTCGCGATCGGGCCGGGCGACGTCCACCGCGTCTCCTCGTGGCCGGTCGAGGAGTACATGCGCGGCCGCCTGCGGTTCACGGTCGATGGCGGCCTCTCCTACGTGGACGCCCGCGACGTCGCCGCCGGCCACCTGCTGGCCGAGGAGCGGGGCCGCTCCGGCGAGCGCTACCTGCTCACGAACGACGCCGGCAACCTCAGCCACCGCGACTTCTTCGCCCTCGTCGGCCGCGTCACCGGCCGCCCCCGGCGCCAGCTGCACCTCTCGGCAGGGCTGCTGCGACCGGTCCTCCGCGCCGGCGGCGCGCTGCATCTGCCGCTGCCGCTCGACGACCAGGAGCTCGCATCGAGCACGCACTGGTGGTATGCGACGTCCGCCAAGGCGCGGGCAGAGCTCGGCTTCACAGTGCGCCCGATCGAGGACACCATCCGCGACACCGCCGACTGGCTGCGCGCCGACGGCTACCACAAGCACTGAAGAGGAGGGACGATGGCCATCAAGCTCCACCGCTGCAGCGGCACGTTCATCAAGGGGCCGCACCCGTGCTGGAAGGCGCAGAAGGCGCTGGACGACGCCGGCATCTCCTACGAGCTCGTCCTCCACTCGGCATTCCGGCCGCGCCGGCCCGAGGTCGAGGAGCTCTCCGGGCAGCGCAAGCTGCCGCTGGTCGAGTTCGAGGACGGCACGATCCTGGGCGATTCGGCCGAGATCGCCGGGCGCGCACGGGCCGGAACGCTCGTGCAGACTCCGGCTGCGGACTAACAGCCTCCCAACCACCCGGGTCGTATGATCCGGCCGATGCGACGGACCGCGCCGCACCGGTGCGTGCCGGTAGACCCCCCCGCCGGAGCGGTGCGATGACGGAGCGCCGCACGCCCCGGCGCAGGCGCGTGACGCGGGCGACGCTTCTGGCCGGCGTCGTGGGCGGCGTCGTCGCGGTGCCGGTGATCCTGCGCGGCGGGCTCGGCGGCGGCTCGGACAAGGAGCACAAGACGGGCTTTGCATCGCTCCCCGACGCGAAGGGATGGCCCGAGCCGTGGCTCGCACAGCACTACCTGCGCGACCTGCGGGTCAGCGGCGGGCGGGGCATGTTCACGCTGCCCGCCGGGCTCGAGACGACCGCGCCGGCCCAGCCGATGCCGATCTTCCTGATCGACCGCGTCTGCGCCGGCGCGTCCCACACGCTCGATTTCTCGGTCACGAACCGGACGCTGCGCCCCGGGATCCTGATCGGCGCGCAGAGTGACGTCGACTACCTGGCGGTGACCTGCGAGCGCCACGGGCTCGTGCTCGCGCGCTACGGGTGTGACGGGCGCGTGGTGATCGGCCAGGGCCCACACCCCCCACTCGTGGCGGCGACGCCGTACCACCTGCGCGTGGTCGTGCACGACGGCGGCGTGCGCGCGAAGGTGTGGAAGGCAGCGCGGCCCGAGCCGGCGGAGTGGCACCTCACGAGCCGGACGCCGGGGCCGGTCGACGGCACTCCGGGTCTGGTCGTCGTGCACCCGACCGACTTCGCCGAGGCGGCGCTCGCGGTGAGCGCCCACACGATCACCGCGGAGACGCCGTTTCGGCCGACGCCGCCGGTGGCGGCCGCCGAGCTCGCGGGCGTGCCGCTGCTTCGGCCCGACGGCCGCTACGACGTGCGTCTGCGCGCCATCTCCGCCTTCCCGGCCAGGGTCACGATCCACACGCGCACGTCCGCGGGAGCGCGGGCGTTCGCCTACGACGTCGCGCAGCCGCCGTACACCGCCCTGCACCTGCTCGGGCTCGAGCCCGGCGAGCGGCTCGACTGGCACGTCGAGCTCGCGTCGGCCACGAGCGGCGCACGCACCGTCTCGCCGCCGCAGGAGGTGCTGGCCCCGCACGCCGACGAGCGCCTCGTCCTGCTGGCCGCAAGCTGCGAGCAATTCTCGGGCGAGCCGGCCGCCCGCACCTATGGGGCGATGGTGGAGGCGGCACCGGTGCGTCCGGCGGCCCTCGTGTTCCAGGGCGACCTCGGCTATGCGAACAACAGCTTCCACTCCTGCTACATCTCTGCGCCCGACTTCTTCGCCGACCGGTTCCGGCGCACGCTCGCAGGGCAGGACTTCGCCGCCCTGCGCGCCCGGATCCCGACCGGGTTCACGATCGACGACCACGACTACGGTCCGCAGAACAACGCCGACCGCACCACCTACGCGCACTGGGCGCCGCCGCTGTGGGCGCGGATCCACGCCGACCCCGACCCGTCGGGGTACTTCGAGTTCCGCTTCGGCGACGTGCACTGCCTCACGCTCGACGTCCGCCGCTACGCCGACCCGGTGCTCGATCCGAACACGCCCGCGAAGACCCGCATCGGCACGCGCCAGTTCGCCTGGATGCAGCGCATCCTCGAGACGAGCGACGCGAAGCTGTTCGTCATCTTCAGCGCCGGCATCTTCGCGTCGCGTTACAAGGTCACCGACTGCTGGCTCACCGGCTATCCGAACGAGTACGACCGGGCGATGAAGCTCTTCCTCGACGTCCAGGCGCGGGGGCCGCGCGTCCTGATCCTGAGCGGCGACGCCCACGGGCTGCGCATCCACCACCACCCCTACCCGCAGCGCGTCGCGCCCCGCGGGGCGAGCGTGATCGAGTTCATCTGCTCGGGGGTGCGGGCGCGCATGTGGTCGGGTGCGCAGCTGCCCGACCCGACCCTCGACAAGCGCCGCAACGTGCTCTTCCGCTACGGCGGCGGCCTCGTCGACATCGACCCTCCGGCCACGCCGCGGCGGCAGATCACGCTGCGGGCGATCTCGGGCAACATCGGCCGCCCCGGCGACCTCTTCCCGCCGCTCGTCGTGCCCTTCCAGCCGGCGTAGCCGGCTAGATGGTCGATTCCACGCCCCCACGCGCCTGGCCGCGTGGGCGGTAGTGGGCTGGTTCGGAGCGTTGGTGGCGCTGCGGCTGCGAACCGTCGCATCGCTGCGTCCTCGGTCGCGCCCATAGTTCGCCCACTATGCACCCTCCCTGCGTCCTTGCGCTGCTCGGTTCGAGCCACCCAGGACATCACGGGGGCGTGGAATCAACCATCTAGGCGATCATCGGAACCTGCACCTCGATCACGGGCTCGATGCGCTCGAAGATGTCGTCGAGCGACGGGCCGGTGATGGTGAGGCCATGGTTCTTGAGCCCGACCACGGCACGACCGGGCTCGGGCGACCGGCGGATGATCTCGGCGACGGCCCCCGCCAGCTCGGCGGTGCCGCAGGGGTAGTTGAACTCGGTCGCCTGGACGCCCGGGATCCACGCGTGCACGTGCACGATTGCGCCCACCTCGGGATGCTCGCGGTAGATCATCCAGTGCTCGATCGCGTCCACCGACGCCCGCCGCGGCTCGATCGCCGGCGGCACCGACAGGATCATCTGGCCGGCCTTGGCATCGAAGTCCTTCACCATGAGGACGTCGCGACCGATCTCGCGCAGGTTGGCCTTGTCGACCCCCGAAGCCGACATCCAGTACCGCAGCGCGTCCTTGCGGACGGACATGTTGCCGTAGGAGAGGCCGCCAATCCCGTAGACGAGCTTGATCCAGCGCATGTCGTCGGCGGTGACGAGGTCCTCGAGCGGGAACGGCGCGGGCAGGAGGCCCAGCCGGTCGAGCCGCTGGCCGGCGCGGAAGAGCTCCTCGGTGAGCTCGTCGCCGCCCCAGAGCTCGGGCTCGAGGTCGGTGTCGAAGCGGTTGTCGATCACGAGGCGCGAGGTTGCAAGCGGCTCGATGCGCTCGAAGAGGGCCTTCGCCCAGAGCTCCATGCTGCCCGGGTCGGGCACCGCGTACACGCCCTGCTCGGGCGTCACGAAGTAGCAGGCGTCGCCGGGCACGACGAGCATCGCCAGGTTGGCGAGCGCGCGAACCAGCATCGGGTACTCGTGTCGCAGCACGTCGGGCGGCGGGTCGGGCACCGTCGTCACAGCGATGACGTAGGTCGAGCGCTGACGGCGGCGGAACGGCTTGGGATCGTCGGGGTTCACGAAGTTGAACACGCAGGTCGCGCTCGGGTCGGGCCCGTCGACGAACTCGTAGCCGCGCCGCAGCCACTCGGCCCGCAGCGCGTCCTTGAAACTGCGCAGCGCCGGATCGTCCCCGGCCCCCCAGAAGGCGACGTCGCTCATCCCGCCACCTCGACCATCTGATCCAGCGTGATCTCCACCATCGTCCTTCCGTCCAGTTCGACGACGCATGCGTCTTTCAGCACCTCGTAGCTGCGGACGATCCCCCTCCCATTGGGTGTCGCCACCGCCCTACCCACGGCCGGCGCCCGGTCGCGGAACGAGCGGTACAGCGGATGCTCGAATGCGAGACAACAGCGTAGCCGCCCACACAGGCCGGTGATCCGGCCCGGATTCATCGGCAGATCCTGTTCCTTCGCCATCTTGAGCGTGATCGGCTGGTCGTGGCAGGGGTACCGCGCGCTGCACAGCCGACCGGTGCCGCAGAGCCCGACCTCGCCGCACAGCCGGCCCTGCTCACGCGGGCCGACCTGCCGCAGCTCGACCCGGCGCTTGAGCCGGGCGCCCAGGTCGGACTGCAGCGCGCGCGTGTCCGGCCGCTCGTCCGACGAGAACGAGAACACGATCCGGCTGCCGTCGAAAACGAGCTCCGCCGCGATCGGCTTCAGCGCGAGCTCGTGCCGGGCCTGAAGCTCGCGGAAGAGCAGCATGCCGCGCTTGGCGTCGAGCCGGTTGCGGCGCACCTGCTCGTCGTCGGCGGGGCCGGCGCGGCGGACGACCCGCTTGAGCGGG
Source organism: uncultured Actinomycetes bacterium (assembly GCA_963825325.1). GTDB lineage: Bacteria > Actinomycetota > Thermoleophilia > Gaiellales > JAICJC01 > JAICJC01. Next base: position 483,759 of record CAWGSU010000004.1, on the reverse strand, counting down.
CCGGTCAGCTCCTCGTCGGGCAGGTGGTAGGGCGTCTGCACCACCCGGCCGTATTCGCGTCCGCGCGACGTCTGGCAGATGACTCGCTCGTCCCAGCGCAGCTCGAGCCCGGCCGGGTCGAACGAGTACACCTTGCCGCCCGCCTGGAACACGACGCCGACGACGGTTGCCATCAGACTCCCTGTGGGGTGGATTCGCGCACCTGGACGAGACGGTGGAAGAGCGCCTCGGCGGCCAGTGCCGGATGGACGTTCAACTCGAGCGACCGACGGACATCTGCGACCGTGTCCAGGGCGCGCTGGGCGTGGCCCGCACCACCCGTCGACGCGGCCACGGAGAGCCCCTCGGCCATGTCCGAGTTTACCACCGCTTCACCGGCTCCCAGGGCCGTCGCGAGCAGGTCGTGATACCACAGGCCGATGGTGTCGACGGCGAGGCGCAGCTCGTCCCACTCGGCCCGGCGCGACTCGCGCTTGGCCCGCTCCTCGTAGCGCTTGCGCAGCGCGCGCTCGTCCTTGGGGTCGTCGACCGACTCCAGGCGGGCGTCGCGCTCGCGGCCGACGGCGGCGGCCTCGGCCTTCGCCCGCTGGCCCGATGCCTCGAGCAGGCGGGCGCCCGCCTGGGAGGGGTCGAAGTCGGCGTCGGAGCACGCCGCCCGAGCGAGCTCGAGGTACGCCCGCCGGCGCTCGGCGGCCGCCGGGTCGGTCGCGAGCTCGGTCGCGCGGTCGAGGTTTCCGAGCGCTGCCCGGGCAGCCACCGGGTCGCCCGTCACCGCCGCGAGCGCGGCGGTCGGGTAGCGGCGAAAGTCGATCGCCTGCACCCGCGAGCGGATCGTCGGCAGCATCCGCTCGGCGTGGTCGGAGACGAGCACGAAGACGCCGTACTCCGGCGGCTCCTCGAGCGACTTCAGGAGCGCGTTTGCCGACTCGTCGCGCAGCAGGTGCGCGTCGAGGATCAGATACACGCGCCGGTCGGCCTCGAACGGTCGCAGGTGCAGGTCGCGCCGTAGCCGCCGGGCGCCCTCGATCAAGATACCCTGGCCCTCGGGCTCGAGCACGAACAGGTCCGGGTGCGTGCGCGACTCGATCCGGTGGGGCGGGCAGGAGAGCAGCGCGGCTGCGAAGCGGTCGGCGTAGCGGCGTTTGCCAGACCCGGCCGGGCCCCAGAAGAGATAGGCGTGCGCCGGCGCGGCGGCCGCCGCCTCGAGCAGGCGCAGCGCCCGCGGCTGCTCGGGTAGGCCGGCGAAGGCGCTCACAGCCCCACCGCCTCACGCACGCGGGCCGCCACCTGGGCGGGGGTGCCCGAGGCGTCGACGACGGCGATCCGCTCGGGGAACCGGCGCGCGGCGGCGGTGAAGCCGTCGGCGACGCGGCGGTGAAACGAGTCACCCTCGGCCTCGATGCGGTCGGGCTCGCCGCGCCGTCCGGCGGCCTCGGCGGTGCCGAGCACGAGCAGGACGGTGCGGTCGGGCAGGAGCCCCTGGGTGGCGGCCCCGTTCACCGCGAGCACCTCGGCGACCCCGAGGCCGCGCGCGCAGCCCTGGTAGGCGAGCGACGAGTCGATGAAGCGGTCGGCGATCACCGTCGCCCCGCGCTCGAGCGCGGGCCGGATCACCTCTTCGACGAGCTGGGCGCGGGCGGCGGCGTAGAGCAGCGCCTCGGCCCAGGGACCGATCCGCAGCCCCGGATCGAGCAGGAGCGTGCGGATGCGCTCGCCCGGCGCGGTGCCGCCCGGCTCGCGCACCGGCACCACCTCGCGGCCCGCGGCGGCGGCAGCCTCGGCCAGGAGCGCGGCCTGCGTGGTCTTGCCGCATCCGTCGAGGCCCTCGAAGGAGATGAACACGCCCCAATGCTATCGACGTGCATACCCGGTGCCTGGCACCGGCCCTTCACGCCGGCGCGAGCTCGTCCACCAGCCGCTCGAGGGCGTCCAGCCACGACTCGTAGTAGGGCCTGTCGGGATCCTCGGCGATCGCCGCCTTCAGCCGGTCGCGGAACTCGTCCCAGGGCACGTCGAGCTGCTCTGCTGTCACGACGGCCATCGCGAACGCGCGCGCCTGCCAGGGCTCGGTGAACGGCTCGTCGTCGGGGCGAGGCACGCTCACGCCGTCGCCCCGACGCGCGGGACGGCCACGCCGATCATGCAGTCGCGCGTGACGAGCTCGGCCAGCTCGTCCTCGCCCATGCCCTCGGTGCCGTCCGGCCGCATCGGCAGGACGAGGTAGCGCAGGTCGGCGCTCGAGTCCCACACCCTGATCTCGACGCCGTCGGGCAGCTCGAGCCCGAACTCGGCGAGCACGGCGCGCGGCTCGCGCACCACGCGGGCCCGGTACGGCGGGCTCTTGTACCACACCGGCGGGATCCCGAGCACGGGCCACGGGTAGCACGAGCAGAGCGTGCACACGATGACGTTGTGCACCTCGGCCGTGTTCTGCACCGCGCGCATGTGGTCGCCCTCGACGCCGCCGTAGCCGAGCTCGCCCGCCGCAGCTGCAGCGTCGGCGAGCAGCCGGCTGCGATAGGCGGGGTCGACCCACGCGCGCGCGACCATGCGGGCGCCGTTCTGCGGCCCGATCTCGTGCTCGAACGCGTCGACGATCGCGTCGACGGCGCTCGTCGAGACGAGGCCTTTCTCGATCAGGACGGTCTCGAGCGCGGCGGCGCGCAGCTCCTGCGCCGACTTGGGACGGGCGTGACGGTGCTGCTCGCTCATTCGGCCTCCAGATGGCTCTCCCACAGGTCGGCCAGGACGGTGTGCCCCGGCCCTTCCAGCCGCCACAGCCGCTCGGCTGCGAACGCGACGGTGTACCACGCCTCGGGCTGCACCCGCCCGCCCTCGGACTCGAAGACGTCGAGCAGCGGCATCGGCGCGTGCACCCGCTCGACCACACCCTCGGCGCCGCGCAGGTAGCCCGGGCAGCGCGTGTGGCCGGACGGCAGCAGGCGGATCACGGTCACCCGGTCGCCGGCGGCGTGACGCGGCGGCGGCGCGGAGTAGGTCGCCTTCGGCCGCGGGCGCAGCATCGCCCGGGCGCGAACGCCGGCTTCGGCGTCGAGCCGCTGCGGCACGGCCTCGCCCTCGGCGACGCGTGCGGCGGCCGCGGCGAGCTCGGCTCGGGTGAAGCGGCCGTGCTCGATCCCGCGCGTCTCCATCCCGTGCAGCCAGTGCTCGTAGTACGAGGTCTGCAGGTAGGCGAGCGTGCCCATGCGCTCGATCGCATGCCGGAAGCCGGGCCCGAGCGTCGCCGCCTCGGACATGCCGTGGACGCGCCCCTCCCAGGCCACGTGGAAGGGGGGCTCGCCGGGCTCCACCTCCACACTGCCGAAGCCCTGCCGGCCGCCGAGGTCGTGGATGCCGTCCACCGCCGGGACGCTACCGGATCCGGCCGGGCCGGGCGATAGCGTCCCGGCGCGATGCCGGCGTGCGTCTGGACTGACCTGCTCGACCCCGACCGGGAGGAGCTCGAGCGGGCCGCCGGGCGCGACCTGCATCCGGTCGCACTCGAGCAGCTGCTCGCACCCGCCGAGCACGACGACGAGCCGCGGCCGACGATCGAGGCCCACATCGACTACGTGTTCGCTGTGCTGCTCGTGCCCGTGGTCGACCACGCGACGCACGATCTCTGGTACCAGGAGATCGACATGGTGCTGACGCGCGACCGGGTGGTAACCGTACGCAAGACGCCGCCGGGCTGCCCCGCCTTCGACGCCTCCGAGATCCAGCAGGTGTCACAGGGCGAGAGCTCGGGCATGGTCGCCTACCGGCTCGTGGACGAGGTGGCCGAAGCGTTCCTCGATCTCGTCGACACGCTCGACAGCCACATCGACGAGCTGGAGGACCATGTCGAGGACTGGCCGTCGGAGAACGTCCGCAGCCGCCTGTCCGACCTACGCCACAAGCTGCTGCACGTCCGCCAGACGCTCTCGCCGACGCGCGACGCCGTCCGCCGCGTGATCGACAACCGCATCGACACCGATGGCGAGGAGCTCTTCTCGCGGGACCTCGAGCTGCGGTTCGGTGACGCCTACGACAAGCTGCTGCGTGCGAGCGAGGGCCTCGACCTGGCCCGCGACCTGGTCTCGAGCGTGCGCGACTACCACCAGGCCAAGGTGGCCAACGACCAGAACGAGGTCATGAAACGGCTTACGGTGGTGGCCTCGGTGCTGCTCGTGCCGACGTTCATCGTCGGCCTCTACGGCCAGAACCTGCGCGGCAGCCCGGAGCTGCACTGGGGCTTCGGCTACTGGTGGTCGTGGTTCCTGATCGTCGTGACGACGATCGCCCAGGTCGTCTACTACCGCCGCAAGGGCTGGATCTGAAGCACCCGATGGGCGGGTGCTACCCTGCCGCCGCTATGGGCAAGACACTCATCGTCGCCGAGAAGCCGTCCGTCGGGCAGGACTACGCGCGGGCGCTCGGAGGCGGCTTCCAGAAGCACGAGGGCTACCTCGAGTCAGACGACCGGATCGTGTCGTGGGCGATCGGCCATCTGGTCGAGCTGTCCGAGCCCGAGGACTACGACGAGAGCCTGAAGCGGTGGTCGATCAAGACCCTGCCGGTGCTCCCCGAGCCGTTCAAGCTGCGCCCCGACGCGCGCGGCAAGAAGCAGCTCGACGTGCTCAAGCGGCTGATGAAGCGGGCCGACGTGGACGAGATCGTGAACGGCTGCGACGCCGGCCGCGAGGGTGAGCTGATCTTCGCCTACATCCTGGACATCGCCAAGGTGAAGAAGCCCGTCCGCCGGCTGTGGGTCTCGTCGATGACGAAGGCCGCGATCGGCGAGGGCTTCGAGAATCTCCGCGACGGCGAGGAGATGCACAATCTCGAGGCGGCCGCGCGGTCGCGCTCCGAGGCCGACTGGCTGGTCGGCATGAACGCCACCCGCGCCGCGACCGTGCGCGGCCGCGCGCTCGGCGGCGTCGTCTCGCTCGGCCGGGTGCAGACGCCGACGCTCGCGCTGATCGTGCGCCGCGACGTCGAGATCGACGCGTTCGAACCGGAAACGTACTTCCAGGTCGACGCCCGGTTCGGCCTCGAGGGGCCGCGCACCTACATCGGGCGCTGGTTCGAGGGCAAGGACGATCGCACCGCCGAACGCGAGCGCGCCGAGGCGGTCGCGGCCGCCGCCGCCGGAGCCGACGCGACCGTCGAGTCGGTCAAGCGCACCGAGCGCAAGACGCGCCCGCCGCTCCTGTACGACCTGACCAGCCTGCAGCGCGACGCCAACAGCCGCTACGGCCTGTCGGCCTCGCGCACCCTGCAGGCGGCCCAGCGCCTGTACGAGGGGTCATCCGCGGGCGCCGTCATCACCTATCCGCGCACGCGCTCCCAGTTCCTGCCGGCCGACCAGATCGGCGGCCTGAAGGGCATCGCCCGCAGCCTGACCGCCCTCCCCCAGGTGCACGCGGCAGCGGCGTACGTGGCCGGCCTGGACGTGCTCCCGCTCGCGCGGGTCGTGAACGACGCCAAGGTCGACGACCACCACGCGATCATCCCCACCGGGGAGCTGCCGACCAAGGAGCTCACGGGCGACGACGCGCGTGTGTTCGACCTCGTCGTGCGCCGCTTCCTGGCCGTGTTCCACCCCGAGGCGAAGTTCGAGGACACCGAGATCGTGACGGCTGTCGCGGAGCACCGCTTCCGCACTCGCGGCCGGCGGCTGGTCGAGGCCGGCTGGCGCGGCGCCGCCTTCGGCGAGGAGGCCGCCGCCGAGGAGCCGCAGCAGGGCGACGACGACGAGCCGCGCCAGTCCCTGCCGCGGGTCGATGAAGGCGAGCGCGGCACGTGCGAGCAGGCCGACGTGCTCGAGAAGCAGACCAAGCCGCCCGCGCGCTACTCCGAGGCATCGCTCCTGCGGGACATGGAGACCGCCGGCAAGCAGATCGAGGACGAGGAGCTGCGCCAGGCCATGAAGGACTCCGGCCTCGGCACACCGGCCACGCGCGCCGAGACGATCGAGAAGCTCCTGCGCGTGGGCTACATCGAACGGCTCGGCCGGTCGCTGCGCGCGACCGCCAAGGGCCGCCAGGCGATCGGCCTGCTCCACGACCACGCGCTCACGTCGGCCGAGCTGACGGGCAACTGGGAGAAGCGGCTGACGGCGATCGAGCGCGGGCAGGAGCAGCGCGACGCCTTCATGGCGGACATCCGCCGCTTCACGACCGAGGTCGTCGACTACTTCCGCAACCTCACCTCCGAGGAGGTGCGCGCGCAACGCGCCGAGATCGGGCCGTGCCCCAACGGCGACGGCGTCATCCGCGAGAACCGCGCCGCCTACGGCTGCTCGTCGTGGCAGAGCAAGCAGGAGCCGGGCTGCGGCTTCGTGATCTGGAAGCAGCAGAAGGGCCGCTCGATCAGCCCCGCCGAGGCGCGCGACCTGCTCGAGCACGGACAGACCGACCTGCTCGACGGGTTCAAGACGCGGCCGAGCCGCGCCCGGCTCGTGCTCACCGAGGGCAACCACGTGCACCTGATCGCCGACGACGGCACCCGTCTCGACGCCCCCGCCGGCCCGCGCGAGAAGATCGCCGACTGCCCCAAGTGCGACGGCGACATCCGCGAGAACAGCCGCGCCTACGGCTGCTCGTCGTGGAAGAGCCGCAAGGAGGCGGGCTGCGGCTTTGTGATCTGGAAGTCGACCAAGGGCCGCCAGATCAGCGCCGACGAGGCCCGCCAGGTGATCGAGCAGGGCGCGTCGGACTGGATGGACTTCAAGGACCGCAAGGGCCCGTTCCGCGGCCGGCTGGTGCTGACTCCCGAGAAGACCGTCGAGGTACAGCGCGAGGACGAGCCCGTGGCGACGCAGGCCGCCTGATGCCGATGCGGGCGATCGTCACCGGCGGGGCCGGCTTCATCGGCTCCCACGTCGCCGACGCGCTGCTCGCGCGCGGCGACCGCGTGGCGGTGGTCGACGATCTCTCGACCGGCAAGCGCGAGCGGGTGCCCGCCGCGGCCGAGTTCCACCAGCTCGACATCCGCGCGGCGGCCAGCCTGCGCGAGCTCGTCGCGGACTTCCGCCCCGAAGCCGTGTTCCACCTGGCGGCGCAGGCGGATGTGCGCGTCTCGGTCGACGACCCCGGCCACGACGCCGACGTGAACGTGCGCGGCACGGCCGAGGTGGTCGAGGCGGCGCGGGCGGTCGGCGCCCGGGTCGTGTTCTCGTCCACGGGCGGCGCAATCTACGGCGAGGTGTCAACGATCCCCTCGCCCGAGTCGACGCCGTGCGCGGCGATGGCGCCGTACGGCATCTCCAAGCTCTGCGGCGAGCACTACGTCGAGCTCTACAACCGCCTCTACGGCGAGCGCCACGTCGTGCTGCGCTATGGCAACGTGTACGGGCCGCGCCAGGATCCGCACGGAGAGGCCGGCGTCGTCGCGATCTTCTTCGGCAAGCTCGTCGAGGGGACGACGCCGCTTGTCTTCGGCGACGGCTCCCAGACGCGCGACTACGTCTACGTCGGCGATGTCGTCGCGGCCAACCTGGCCGCGCTCGGCTACACCGGCGCGCACACGATCTTCAACGTTGGCACCGCGACCGAGACGAGCGTCCTCGACCTGCTCGCCGAGTGCCAGCGCGCGGCCGGAACCGACGTCGTTCCGGAGCACCGGCCGGCGCGCCTGGGCGAGCTTGCCCGCAGCGCGCTCGACCCCTCGCTCGCGCAGCGCGAGCTTCACTGGCGGGCGGCCACGCCGCTCGCCGACGGCCTCGCCGAGACCCTGCGCTCGATCGCCCGCTAGCGCGGATTTCGCTCCCCGAGCGGGATTGGAAGTCCGTCCGACCGGGGTACGAGAATACATCGCCCGAACCGGTCGTTCCCACTAGATATAGGGGTTCGGCAGGATACGACCCACAAGATGTAGAAACGGGAGCCGAGAGCGCACACGCATGAACTGTCCCTATTGCGAACATGGAGAAACGAAGGTCATCGACACCCGCGTGGCGGGCAAGGGCACCATCCGGCGCCGGCGCGAGTGCCTCCTGTGCGGCCAGCGCATGACCACGTTCGAGCGGGTCGAGCAGGCCGCACTGCACGTCGTCAAGCGCGACGGCACGCGGCAGCCGTTCGACCGCTCCAAGCTGATGGCCGGCCTCACGCGCGCGTGCGTCAAGCGGCCGGTGCCGCTGGCCCAGATCGAACAGGCGGCGGTGCGGATCGAGGCCGACCTGCGAAACGGCGTCGGCGACGAGGTCGAGGCGCGCAAGATCGGCGAGCAGGCCCTGCGCGTGCTGCGCGACCTCGACCGGGTGGCCTACGTCCGGTTCGCCTCGGTGTACCGCGACTTCCAGGACGTCGACGAGTTCGAGCGCGAGCTGGCGCAGCTCGAGGGCCGCAAGAAGCCCGCCAGGCGAGTGGCAAAGCGAACAAGTGTTCGGTAAACTGCAAGGGATGAGGAGGCGAAGGGCATGGCGATGAGCGAGCTGAAGCGGACCGAGAACTCGGTGCTCGAGGGCAGGGAGGACGTTCGCATCGGCGTGCCCCGGTACTTCACGCAGGCCGGCACCGACCCGTTCGACGCGGTCGAGTGGGAGACCCGCACGGCGCTCATCCCGGGCAAGGACGGCCCGTCGTTCGAGCAGCGCGATGTCGAGTTCCCGAGCTTCTGGAGCCAGACGGCGACCAACATCGTCGCCCAGAAGTACTTCCGCGGAAAGCTCAACTCGTCCGAGCGCGAGCGCTCGGTGCGGCAGATGATCGGCCGGGTCGCCGACACGGTCACCGCGTGGGGCACGAAGGACGGCTACTTCACCGACGGCGCCGAGGCCGAGACGTTCCGGGCCGAGCTGACCCACCTGCTGCTGCATCAGATGGTGGCGTTCAACTCGCCCGTGTGGTTCAACGTCGGCTTCGAGGAGCACCCGCAGTGCAGCGCCTGCTTCATCCTCTCGGTCGAGGACAACATGGAGTCGATCCTCGACTGGATCCGGAAGGAGGGCCTGGTCTTCCGCGGTGGCTCGGGCTCGGGCATCAACCTCAGCAAGCTGCGCTCCTCGCAGGAGCAGCTCGCCAAGGGCGGATACGCCTCCGGGCCGGTGTCGTTCATGCGCGGCGCCGACGCCTCGGCCGGCACGATCAAGTCGGGTGGAAAGACGCGCCGGGCGGCCAAGATGGTCGTCCTGAACGTCGACCACCCCGACATCGAGGAGTTCATCTGGTGCAAGCAGCACGAGGAGGAGAAGGCCCGCGTGCTGCAGGCGGCCGGCTACGACATGAGCCTCGACTCGCCTGACTGGGCGTCCATCCAGTACCAGAACGCCAACAACTCGGTGCGTGTCACCGACGAGTTCATGCGCGCGGTCAACGACGACGGCGACTGGGATCTGACCGCCCGTACCGACGGCTCGGTCGTGAAGACGGTGCGCGCCCGCGACCTCATGCACCAGATCGCCGAGGCGGCCTGGAAGTGCGCCGATCCCGGCATGCACTACGACACGACGATGAACGACTGGCACACCTGCCCGGCGTCCGGGCGGATCAACGCCTCGAACCCGTGCTCCGAGTACCTGCACGTCGACAACTCGGCATGCAACCTGGCGAGCCTCAACCTGATGAAGTTCCGCGACCCGGAGACGGACGAGTTCCAGGTCGAGCCGTTCGAGCGCGCCGTGGACATCATCTTCATGGCCCAGGAGATCCTGGTCTCGAACTCGAGCTACCCGACCGAGGAGATCACCCAGAACGCGCGCGCGATGCGCCAGCTGGGGCTCGGCTTCGCCAACCTGGGCGCGCTGCTGATGGCGCGCGGCCTGGCGTACGACTCGCACGAGGGGCGCACCTACGCGGCCGCCATCTCGGCGATCATGACCGGCCGCGCGTACCGCAAGTCGGCCGACATGGCCGGCCGCATCGGCCCGTTCGACGAGTACGCCCGCAACTCCGACGCGATGCTGCGCGTGATCCGCAAGCACCGCGCCGCGGTCGGCAACATCGACCAGGCCGTCGTGCCGGGCGACATGCTCGCGGCCGCCCGCAAGGCGTGGGACGACGCGCTCACGCTCGGCGAGGATCACGGCTACCGCAACGCGCAGGCCGTCGTGATCGCGCCCACCGGCACGATCAGCTTCATGATGGACTGCGACACGACCGGCATCGAGCCCGACTTCTCGCTGGTGAAGTCCAAGCGCCTGGTCGGCGGCGGCGACATCACGATCGTGAACCAGACCGTGCCGGTCGCCCTGCAGAAGCTCGGCTATGCGCCGCACGAGGTCGACCAGATCGTCGCGCACGTGAACGAGCACAACACCGTGGTGGGCGCGCCGGGCTTCCGGTCCGAGCATCTGTCCGTGTTCGACGTCGCGGTGGGCGACCGCGCCATCCACCACATGGGCCACGTGAACATGATGGCCGCGGTGCAGCCGTTCATCTCGGGTGCCATCTCGAAGACCGTGAACCTGCCCACCGACGTGACCGTCGACGACGTCTCGCAGCTCTACATGGACGCCTGGAAGCTGGGCGTGAAGGCGATCGCCATCTACCGCGACGGATGCAAGGTCGCCCAGCCGCTGCAGACGAAGGCGTCGCAGCCGGAGCTGATCGCCGCCAAGCCCACCCGCCGGGTGATGCCGATCGAGCGCCAGGAGATCGGGCGCAAGTTCCAGGTCGGCGAGTACGAGGGCTACATCCACGTCGGTCTGTTCCCCGAGGGCGACCCGGGCGACATCTTCGTGGACATCGCCAAGGAGGGCACCACCCTCGCCGGGCTGATGAACGCGTTCATGATCGCGGTTTCGGTGGGCATGCAGTACGGCGTGCCGCTCGAGGTGTTCGTGAGCAAGTTCGCCCACATGCGCTTCGAGCCGTCGGGGCTGACGAACGATCCCGACATCCGCGTCGCCAAGTCGATCCCGGACTACATCTTCCGCTGGATGGGCAAGCGCTTCCTCGAAGCCGACACGCAGGCCGAGCTCGGCATCATGAGCGCGGCGGTGCGCGAGAAGCTCGCAAACGGCAACGGCCACACCCAGGCGGTGCCGTCCGACGAGCCGGCCCCGCAGGCCATCGCCGCGCCGGGCCCCGGCCAGCGGGCGCTATTCAACGCCTGGGAGGACGCGGTCGAGTGCGCGAAGTGCGGCGGCCGCAAGGTGCGCACCGGCGCGTGCTACACCTGTCGCGACTGCGGGGACAACTCCGGCTGCGGGTGATGTGCGGCGACAGCTGAGTACAGTTCGGTGGTTATGGACTCGTTCCCCGGCCCCGAATCGCTCCCCGCCCTGGTCGCGTCGATGCCTCTTGGCAGCGCGTACGTCCGCCTCGCCCGCGGTGCCATCACCTACGTCGGCGGCCCCTATGCCACGGCGGAGCTCGCCTGCCAGTCGGCGGGGCGTCTGTTCCACGATGTCCCCAACGTCGCGGCGATTGCGGTCGTCGGCCGACCCGAGGTGACCGAACCCCGCTACGACCGGCGCTGGTACGCCAGGGCGATCTTCCTTGCGGATGGGTACACGGCGCTGGTCGGGCCGTTCGGCTCGCGGAACGAGGCGCGCGCCGACCTGTTGGAACTCGCTGACCGGGGGCAGATCGGCGCGTGGGGCGACTGGGACATCGACTACTACCAGGTCATGGAGGCGCAGCCGCCGTACCGACCACCGCTGCTGTGCCGTGAGCGGGGGTGGCATCGCACATGCACGCCCATGACCCCGTTCGACCACGCCTCGACCACCTCGCCGTCGCGGGTCGATCCTCGCTGGACCCAGAACAGTGGCCAGATCGCGCGCTGGGTCGCCGCGGGCGGTCCTCCGTACACATCCCGCGAGGATTTGCTTCGGGACATCGTCATGCTCTGGGACGAGTGGCCGGCCGAGAGCGCGGTGTGGGGCGCGCTCGCCTCGGTGCTGGCGACGATCCCCGCGAGCCGCGTGGAGACATCCCGCGCTGCGCCGGAGAGGATCGCGCAGGTGTTCCTCGACCTGGCCGAAGCGATCGAGGACTGCGCCGCGAACCGGCCCGGCGCAGAGGATGACGCCCACCGAGCCATCTGGACACTGCGCTCGCTGCTCCACGACGCACCCCATCGATAGTCGACCGGGGATGTAATGGACATGCACAGACTCTCTCGTACGGCTCGTTGACATCGATGCGGGTGACGCCGACGTGTCGCCGCACAGTTGATTCACACGTCGCGCCGCCCTTCGGGGCGGCGCGGCCAAGTCGGGAGCACCAGGAGCGTGGTCGCAGCGATTGCAGCGCCGGCCATGTCCATCGCGAGATCACCAGCGGTGTCTTGATACGCACCGAGCCCGGTCGCTGATGGGTGCGTGAACACCGCGAACTCGAACAGCTCGATGGCGATGCCGATGGCCAGCCCGCCGGCGACCGCGACCGCCGCGAGCGCCACCCGGCCGTTGACATATCGGCGGAGGAGGGCGGCGGCGAACATCGCCGTGGCGGCGAGTCCGACCAGGTGCGCAATCTTGTCGTAGTGATCGAAGCGGGCGTACAGGTGGAGGCTGTTCCCCGCCACGTCGAAGGCCACCGGCACCATCAGGAACGAGTCCGCAGCCACCGGATAGGAACGCCGGCCGAACATCAGCCACGCCGCGGGGATCACAAGCACCGCGACCGCATACACGAGCACCCGCCCTGCCATGGCCTCGCCGCGGAACTCGTGCATCGCCGGAACCGCGAGCGCCGTCACTGTCGTGCACACGATCAGCGCTTTGACGGCGATCAGGGCGCCGCGAGCCGCTTCGGCGATTGTGGCGGTTCCGGGCCGAATGCCGGCCTCGGAGACGAGCGATGGGACGATGCCTCTCATGCACCCAGGGTAGGAACGGGCGCATCGGCTCGCATCAGGGGTTTCCCGCGAGCCCTGTCATGGGGATTCACTATGCTCTCCGGCGGCGGCTGACGGCTGCCTCGATGTCGGCGACCTCCGCGCGCTCGCCGGAGGCGAGGGAAGGAGCGTGGCGTGTCGGACGGACTCGCCGGCCGTAGCGCCGGCCTGGGGGTGGGGTCGGAAGGGTTCGTGGCCGCGCACGGCCTCCACAACGACGCCGACGCGGGCGGCTGCCGGCGAGGTCGCGAAGCAGATCGCGGACGTCGGCCTGCGCACGGTGCGCCTGATCGTCGTCGACCAGCACGGCACCCCGCGCGCGAAGTACCTGTCCGGCGATGCGCTCGTCTCGGCGCTCGCGAACGGCTCGGACTTCTCCGGGGCGATCTACAGCATGGACACGGCCAACGGCGTGTTCCCACCGCCGTTTGCGCCGGGCGGCGGCTTCGGCATCGAGGAGATGACCGGCTTCCCGGACGTCACCCTCGTACCCGACCCGGCGACGTTCCGGGTGCTGCCGTACGCCGATCGCACGGGCTGGATCCTGTCCGACGCCTACTTCGCAAACGGCGGGCCGATCCCGCTCGACGGCCGCGGCCTTCTGCGGCGCCAGCTGGCCCGTCTCGCCGAGCGCGGCCTCGAGGTCTACTCCGGGATCGAGGTCGAGCTGTACGTGACGCGGCTGGCGCACACGTCGGTCGGGTTCGACGAGACGGCCATGCCCGGCGCGCCGGGCGCACCGCTCGCGGTCGAGCCGATCGAGCGCGGCTACCAGTTCCTCTCGGACAGCCGCATGGATGCCATGGCCGGCACGCTCGAGGCGATCCGCGACGGGCTCGCCGATGTCGGCCTGCCGCCGCGCTCGATCGAGAACGAGTGGGGGCCGGGGCAGATCGAGATCACGTTCAGCCCGATCGCGGGCATCGCCGCGGCCGACGCGATGATCCTCTTCCGCAGCACCGTGAAGGCGGTCTGCGCGCGGCTCGGCCTGCACGCGACGTTCATGTGCTGGCCGGCGCTTCCCAACTTCTTCCCGAGCGGCTGGCACCTGCACCAGTCGCTGCTCGAGGTCGAGAGCGGCCGCAACGTCTTTACGGACGACCGCGAGCTCTTGTCCGAAACCGGCCGCTGGTTCGTCGCCGGGCTGCTCGACCACGCCCGCGCAATGACGGTGTTCGCCGACCCGACGACGAACGCGTACGCGCGCTTCCGGCCCTACTCGTTCGCACCCGACCGCATCTGCTGGGGCGGCGACAACCGCGGCGCGCTCATCCGCGTCCAGGGCGGCCCGGGCGACGCCGGCACGCACGTCGAGAACCGGCTCTCGGAGCCTGCCGCGAACCCGTACCTGTGGCTTGCCGCGAACATCGCCGCCGGACTCGACGGCATCGACCGCGGGGCCGAGCCGCCGGAGCCCGTCGAGGGCGACCCGTACACGGCCGACGCGCCGCCCCTTCCGCAGTCCCTCGCCGAGGCCGTCGACGACCTCGACCGCAGCGTGTTCTACCGCGAGGCGTTCGGCGATCCGCTCGTCGACCACTTCGTGATGATGAAGCGCGCCGAGCTCCGGCGCTATGACGAGGCGGCGGCCGACGACCCCGACGGCGGGCGCAGCGCCTGGGAGATGCGCGAGTACTTCGAGTTCTACTGATGTGCCGGCTGCTCGCCCACGTGTCCCGCCGGCCGGTCACGGTCGCCGGTGCGATCGGCGCTGCCGACCTCGCCTCGTTCGGCGACCTCTCGCCGCGCCACCCCGACGGCTGGGGCATGGCGTGGTGGCCGTCGCTCGCCGCGGCCTCGGACGCCGCCGTGCCGGAGCGGCGGCGCGCGATCGGAAGCGCCCGCGAGGATCCGCACTTCGGGGCGGCGATGCGCGACTTCGCCGGCTGCGCGAACGTCGTGCACCTGCGCGGTGCGACCCCGGGCCTGACGATCGAGCTCGAGAACTGCCACCCATTCGTGCGCCCCGGCGCAGCCTTCGCCCAGAACGGCGCGATCCACCCCCAGGAGCGGCTGCCCGAGCTTCTGCCGCCGCACCTCGAGGCGCAGGTGGCCGGCTCGACCGACAGCGAGCGCCTATTCCTGTGCCTGTACGAGCTGCTCGCAGAGGGCGGCCCGTTCGTCGACGTCGTCCGCGACGCGCTCGCCGAGCTGCTCGAGCGGTTCACGTCGCCGGTGCTGAACTCGATGTACCTGACGCCCGAGCATCTGCACGTGATCAACGCGCACAACCCGACGGCGCTGCCGTACGCCGGCGACCCGCACGACCTCTTCGCGCTGCGCTTCCGGGTCGACGACGATCTGGTCGTCGTGGCCTCGACCGGCTTTGACCAGCCCGAGTCGCGCGGCTGGCACACGCTCGACAACATGACGATCCTGACGGTCGCGCTCGACACGCTCGAGCTCCGCATCGACGCGCTCGACGGCGTGCCCGTCCCCGCCTACGACTACTCGGAGAGCTCATGAGCACGAACCGTCAGCGCGTCGTCCTCGTCACAGGCGCGGCCGGCGGCATCGGCGCCGCGACCGCCCGCACCCTCGCCGCCGAGGGCGCCGAGGTGGTCGTGCACGACGTCCGCCGCGAGGGGCGGCTGGCCGAGCTCGCCGCCGAGCTGGGCGACGCAGCCCATCCGCTCGCAGCCGACCTGCGCGATGCCGCCGCGGCCGACGCGCTCTGGCACGAGGCGCTCGCCTGGCGCGGCCACATCGACGTTCTGGTGAACAACGCCGGCATCTACGAGGCGGCCGACCCCAACGCCGACCTCGCCACCTGGCGGGCATCGTGGGAGCGCACGCTCGCGATCTGTCTCGTCGCCCCGGCGACGCTCTGCCGCGCGGCCATCGCGACCTTCCGCGACCAGCCTGGCGGCGGCATCATCGTCAGCCTCGCGAGCCGTGCCGCATGGCGCGGCGAGGACGCCGACTACTGGCACTACGCGGCCGCCAAGGCCGGCGTCGTCGCGATGACGAAGACCATCGCGCGCCAGTACGGCCGCCAGGGCGTGACCGCGTTCGCCGTGGCGCCGGGATTCGTCGACACGCCGTTCAATGCGCCGGCCGTGGCCGAGCATGGCATGGAGCTGTTCGTGAACGACACCGCGCTCGGCGAGGTCGCGCTGCCGCAGGACGTCGCCAACGTGATCGCGTTCCTCGCCTCGGGGAAGGCGCGCCACGCGACGGGGGCCACGATCGACGTGAACTCGGCGAGCTACGTCCGCTGACACCCCCTCGCCGGCCGGCCGGCGGTCCGGGCGCAGAAACTACGGCCCCCGAGTTGCGCGAATGCACCGATGCGGCCCGCGCGCCGGCGCGCAACCATGACGGGTGATACCGGCGGGACCGACGTGGATGGAGGACAAGATGGCTGCGCGTGTTGCGATCAACGGCTTCGGCAGGGTGGGCAGGACGGCGTTTCGGGCCGCGCACGAGCGCGGGCTCGACATGGAGTGGGTCGCGATCAACGACCTCGCCGACGTCACCACGCTGGCCCACCTGCTCAAGTACGACAGCGTGTACGGGCCGTTCCCCGGACGGGTCGAGGCCGGCGACGGCGAGATCCGCGTCGACGGCGTCGCGATCCCGGTGCTCGGGCACAGCGACCCGTCGGGCTGCCCGTGGTCGGAGCTCGGAGTCGACGTCGCGATCGAGTCGACCGGACGCTTCCGCAAGCGCCCGGACGCCGCCAAGCATCTCGAGGCCGGCGCCGCGAAGGTGCTCATCTCGGCGCCCGCGACCGACCCCGACATCACCGTCTGCCTGGGCGTGAACTTCGACGAGGTGTACGACCCCGGAAGCCACCGCATCATCTCGAACGCCTCATGCACCACCAACTGCCTGGCGCCGGTTGCCAAGCTCCTGCACGAGTCGGTGGGCATCCGCCACGGCCTGATGACGACGATCCACGCCTACACGGGCGACCAGCGCGTGGTCGACACACCCCACAAGGACCTGCGGCGGGCGCGCGCGGCGGCGATCAACCTGATCCCGACGACGACGGGCGCGGCCAAGGCGGTCGGCCTGGTCATCCCGGAACTCGCCGGCAAGCTGCTCGGCTACGCCGTGCGCGTGCCGGTGCCGACCGGGTCGCTCGTCGACCTGACGATCGAGACCGAGCGCCCGACCAGCGCCGACGAGGTGAACGCCGTGCTCGCCGAGCGCGCCGACACCGGGGCGCTCACGGGCATCCTGCGCTACAGCGACGAGCCGATCGTCTCCTCCGACGTCGTCAAGTCCGCCTTCTCCTCGGTGTTCGACGCACCGCTGACGACGGTCGTCGACGGCACCCAGGTCAAGGTCGTGGCCTGGTACGACAACGAGTGGGGCTACTCCAACCGGCTGATCGACGTGGCGCTGCGGATCGCATGACCCCGGGATAGCCCGTCCGCGTCCGCGGACGTGGCAGGATGTGGGGTATGTCCGACCTGGTGGTCTTCATCCCCGCCTGGAACGAGGAGCAGAACCTGCCCGCGGTGCTCGACGAGCTCGCGCGCGACCTGCCCGACGCGGACGTGCTCGTGATCGACGACGGTTCGGTGGACGCCACCGCCGCCGTCGGTCGCGAGCATGGCGCCGAGGTGCTGACGTTCCCCGAGAACCGCGGGCTGCGGGCCGGTGTCGCCGCCGGATATGCCTACGCCCACGAGCACGGCTACGCCGTCTGCGGCCGCGTGGACGCCGACGGCCAGCATCCGGCGGCGGAGCTGCGGCGCTTGATCGACGAGGTTCGCGCCGGCCGCTGCGACGTGGCGGTCGGGTCGCGGTATCTGGCGGGCGACGGCCACGAGCCGCACCGCTACCGCCTGCACGGCGCGCGCCGGTTCGGGACGGCGATCATGCGCCGGGCGATGGGCGCGATGCTGCGGCGGCCGTTCCGCGACCCGATGAGCGGCATGTACGCCGTCGGGGCGGTGGCGACCGAGCTCCTGTCGCGGCCCTACACGAGTGGCGCGCCCGAGGTGGAGGCGCTCATGCGCGTCACGGGCGCCGGGCTGCGGCTCGAGGAGGTGCCGGTGCAGATGCGGCCGCGCGCCCACGGCGAGTCCAAGCTGCAGGGACGCAAGGCCGTCGGGCTCGTGCTGACCGTGGCCGGCGTGCTGATCGTGGGCCGGCGACTGCTGGGGCGGCGGCGATGACCGCCGCCACTGCGCGCACGCCCGACGCGTGGGGCATCGTCATCCCCGGCAGCGGCAGCCTCGGGGCGGACGGGATGTATCGCATCGGCGCGCGGGCGCGCGATTGCGTGCGCACGGCGGCACGGCTGGCCGAGCACCGCCGGCCGCGGGTGGTCGTGTTCAGCGGGTGGTCACCCGTGGGCGGCGCCAGTGAGGCCGAGCAGATGCACGCGGCGTGGGACGGCCCCGATGACGTCGAGCTCGTGGTCGAGCCGAGCGCCACCATCACGGCCCAGAACATGTCGCGGTCGCTGCCGCACGTGCTCGACCGGGGCGTGCGCGAGGTTACGATCGTGTGCGGCGCCCTGCACCTGCCGCGGGTGCGCTACCACTTCGGCGGCGTCTATCCCCGCCACGGGATCCGCTGCTCCTACAGGCTGACGCGCCAGCTGCCGACGCCCGGGACGCTCGCGTGGGAGGCTGCGGCGTTCGCGCTGATGCGGCGCCAGCGGCGCGACGCGCTCGCCGAGATCGCGGCCGCGCGGCCGCGGGGCGGGTAGCCGTGGGGGCGCGGCCCGGAGGCCTCCTGATCGCAGACGCGCTGGCCGACGTCGCCGGCGCCTCGTCACGGGCGCTACCCGGCGCGTCGGTGCCGGTGCTGCGTGCAGTGCCGCTGTTCGCGGGGCTGTCCGATCGCCACCTGCGCAAGGTGGCGAAGCTGGCCCTGCTCGCGCGCTACCGCGCCGGCATCGCAGTCGTACGCGAGGGCGCGCGCGGCCACGACTTCTTCGTGATCCTCGAGGGCGGCGCGGCCGTCACCCGCCGCGGCGCATCCGCACCGGCGGCGGCGCTCGGCGCGGGCGACCATTTCGGCGAGATGGCGCTGCTCGACCGCGGGCCACGCTCGGCAACCGTCACCACCCAGACCGCGACGACCGCGCTGCGGATCCCTGCGGCGGCGTTCCAGAAGCTCCTGCGCAGCGAGCCCACGATCGCCGTCGCGCTGCTCGAGACGCTCTCGCTGCGGATCCGCGACCTCGAAGCACGCCTTCCAAGCGAACTCTGATCCGATCGCGACCCGGTCGCCAGGTTGCCCTTCGAAGCTTCGGCCAGCTCGCAGATCACGGAGCGAGGAACGAAGGAGGAGTCGATGCAACACAAGCAGAAGGCACGCGTCTGGATCGTGACCGGCGCACTGGCCCTCGGGGCCGCCGCGGGTGCCGCCGGGGTGGCCAACGCCGCGTCGGGCACCTCGAATGCGACCGCGGCGCACCCGGCGTTCATCGCGAACGGCCACCCGTCGCCGCCGCCCCAGGGGGCGATGCCGAACGGGGCGATGGGCAACCCGGCCACCATGAGCCACGGCCCGGGCGAGACGCTCCTGACCGGAAGCAACGCAGCCAAGGCGAAGGCGGCCGCGTTTGCCGCGGTCCCCGGAGCGACGGTGGTGCGCGTCGAGACCGACTCCGCCGGAGCGGCCTACGAGGCGCACCTGAAGAAGGCCGACGGCAGCTACGTGACGGTGCAGCTCGATCGCAGCTTCAAGGTGACCCAGACCGTCTCGGGCTTCGGCGGCGGGCCGATGCACTGAGCCCGGGCGGAGCTCAGACCGCGGCGCCGGCCCCGGCGCCGCGGTCGGCTCTGCGCCGCTGCGCCGGCGTGCTCGACGCCGGCTACCCGGTGATCTCGAGGCAGCGGATACCCCGGAGGTCGATGCGATATCCCTCCGGGAGCTCGGCCAGCCGGAGCATCACCGCCTCGCAGTGAACGCACCGCACGACGATGCCCGGGCCGTGCATGTAGACGAGCAGCGCACCCAGGGGCTCGACGGCGCCGCAGCCCTCGCAGCGGCCGCGCGCGGACGTGATCTCGAACCCGAGCGCCGCCCCCAGGACGCCCGCGGCGGCGTTTCCGTCAAGGCGCAGGTCGCGATCATCCATCGGCGCCTCCCGTCGGCCCGAAGCGCTCAGTCCGCACCGAGTCCGGGTCGTGCCCGAGCCCGACGAGCGCCTCCGCGACCAGCTCGACGAACCCGGTCGGGCCGCACACGAATGCGAGCGGACGCCGTTGCGCCGGCCAGGTATGCCGGGCCAGCATCTCGGGCGTCACCCGCCCGACCTCGCCCTCCCAGCCCGGCGGCGGTGAGCGGGTGAGCGTGGTGGTGACCTCGAGGCCGTCGCCGGCCGCCTCGAGCCGGCCGAGCTCCTCGGTGTAGATCGCCCTCTCCGCTGAACGCCACGACGCGAACAGGCGCACCGGAGCCGTGCTCGCCGCCGCCGCGCGGTGGCGCAGCATCGCCATCAGCGGCACGATCCCCGAGCCACCCGCGATCAGCATCACCGGCCGGGTGTCGCCGTCCGTCGCGTCCCAGACGAAGTAGCCGCCGATCGGGCCGCGCAGCTCGATCCGGTCGCCCGGCCGCACCTCGTCGACCAGGTACGGTGACACCTCGCCGTCGTCGAGCCGCTCGACCGTGAGCGCGACCCGTGCGTCCTCCGGCGCCGAGGCGATCGAGTAGCTGCGCTGCGCCTGGTATCCATCCTCGGCCGTCAGGCGCAGGTCGACATGCTGGCCGGCGCGGTGGCCGGGCCACCCGGGCACGTCCAGTGCGAGCGTGCGCACCGTCGCGTTCTCCATCGCCGCCGAGACGACATCGGCGACGAGCCAGGTCAGTCGCCCGCGTACCGCTGCTCGCGCCATGGGTCACCGTACATGTGGTAGCCGAGCGACTCCCAGAACCCTGGCTCGTCGTCGGTCGTGAGCCGCAGGCCGCGCACCCACTTGGCGCTCTTCCACAGATAGAGGTGGGGGACGAGCAGCCGGGCGGGGCCGCCATGCTCGGGCTCGAGCGGCTCGCCGCCGTACCCGGTCGCGACCCACGCCTTGCCGTCGAGCAGGTCGTCGAGCGGCACGTTCGTGGTGTAGCCGCCGTCGCAGAACGCCGTTACATACTCCGCCTCGGTGACGACATCGCTGAGCAGCGTGTCCAGCGAGACGCCGTGCCAGACCGTATCCAGCTTCGACCACTTCGTCACGCAGTGGATGTCGGTCGTCACCATCTCGGACGGCAGCGCGGCGAACTGCTCCCACGTCCACCGGGGCCCGTCGTCCACCTCGCCGACGATCGCGAAGTCCCACCGATCGGTCGGCGTATGCGGCGTCGGGCCGGCCGAGAGCACCGGGAAGCCGTCGACCAGGTACTGGCCGGGAGGCACGCGGCCGGCCGGAGCGTCCCTGTGCCGGCCGTGGAAGCCACGGGAGATCAGCGCCATCGGCCCGAACCCTACCGCCCAACGGGCCGGATCAGGCCGTGACGCCCCCGTCGACGACGAGCACCGTGCCGTGGGTGTACGCCGCATCGTCCGTTGCGAGGAACGAGACCGCCGCCGCGATGTCCTCGACGGTGCCGATGCGGCGGGCGGGCACCGACGCCTCCCACTCGCGCAGCGCGTCGGGGCGCGACGTGATCCAGTCGGCCATCGGCGTGTCGATCAGGCCCGGGCACACGCATGCGACCCGGACGCCGTCGCCGCCGTGGTCGAGGGCGAGGCTGCGACTGAGGTTCACGACCCCGGCCTTCGCGGCGCAGTAGGCCGCACGGTTGTGGCCGCCGCGGATGCCCGCCGTCGAGGCGATGTTGATGATGCACCCCGACCCGGCGGCGATCATCGCCGGCAGGAACGTCTTGCACGTCAGGAACGGGCCCTTCAGGTTCGTGTCGATCAGCATGTCCCAGTCGTCCTCGGCAAGCTCGGTGATGCGGTGCTCGAAGAACGCCCCCGCCACGTTCACGAGCAGCCACGGCGCGCCGAGCTCGGCGCTCACGTCGTCGCGCAGGCGGAGGACGTCGGCCTCGGAGCGAACGTCGCAGCGGTGGCCGGCCCCATCGGCGACGTCGGCCCCCGCCACCCGGAACCCGTCCTGTTCGAGCCGGCGCGCGATGGCCGCACCGATGGCGCCGCCCGCACCCGTGACGACGGCGACCCGGCCGCTCACCGCGACCCTCGATTTCCGGGCGTTTTCACCTGGGCTAGGCTACTCTGTCAACCTCGGGCATCGAGCCGTACCAATTTGGGTCACGAAGCGGTCGGCAGGGCGTCGCTCGCCCGCGCCGCGGCGTGGATTCATGGGCCGGCTCGACCTGCACTTCGGACGAGTGAAACGTGAGCATCCGGGTACTGATAGCCGACGACGAGCCGCCGCTGCTGCGGATGGTTGCCGACCTGATCCGCGCGTACGACGGGTTCGAGGTCGCCGCCCTGGCCGTCGATGCCGACGAGGCCGCCGAGCGGGCAGCCGAGACCCGGCCCGACGTGGCGCTGCTCGACGTGCGCATGCCGGGCGGCGGCGTCTCCGCCGCGCGGGCGATCCGGTCGCGGTCGCCGCGGACGCACATCGTCGCCCACTCGGCCTATCACGACACCACGCTCGTGCTGGCGATGCTGCGCGCGGGCGCGACGGGCTACGTCGTCAAGGGCGCGCCGCCCAGCGAGCTGATCGCAGCGCTCGAGGGCGCCGCCCGGGGGACGACGACGCTCTCGGGAGAGGCCATCAGCGGGATGGTCGCCGAGCTGTCCGGCCGCCGCCGTGAGACGCACCGCACGGCCGCCGAGCGCGGGCGCCTGCGCCGCGAGATCCGGGCCGTGATCGACCGCAGCACGCTCACGAGTGCCCTGCAGCCGATCTTCGACCTCGAGCGGCTCGAGCCCGTGGGCTACGAGGCGCTCGCGCGGTTCCCCAACCACTCGACGCGGCAGGTGCCCGACTGGTTCTCGGACGCGGCCACCGTCGGGCTGCGGGCCGAGCTCGAGCTGACCGCGGTCGCAACCGGCATGGGCACGCTCGGGTCGCTGCCCGTGGACACGTTCCTGGCGGTGAACGCCTCGCCCGAGCTCCTGGGCGAGCGCACCCTGGCAGAGATGCTCTCTGCGGTGCAGACCCGCCGCCTCGTCCTGGAGCTGACCGAGCACGCCGAGGTGGCCGACTACGAGTCGCTCGTGAGCTGCCTGAGCGAGCTGCGCACGGCCGGGTGCCGGATCGCGGTCGACGACGCCGGCGCGGGGTACGCCAGCCTGCGCCACATCCTGCGCCTGCGACCCGACTACATCAAGCTCGATATGACGCTCACCCGGGGCATCGACGCCGATCCCGATCGGCGCGCTCTCGCAAGCTCGCTGCTCACGTTCGCGCGCGAGGTCTCGGCCACGGTGATCGCCGAGGGGATCGAAACCGAGGCCGAGCTCGACACCCTGCGCGGCCTCGGCGCCACCCTCGGCCAGGGCTACTATCTCGCCCGCCCACGCGAGGCGGCACAGCTCTTTCCGGCCTGACCGCGCCGGGCCGGCGCCCGCTTCGGAGTAGGCGCGGGCCCCGCCGAATTACGCCAAAACGAGGAGGCCGGTCGCGCCAATACGGTGTCGCGCGAAACGGCCTTCACCCCCGAGTATGGGCGGCATGGGGGTTCCACGATGGGGTCTCGTGGTGGCAGTGGTCGTGGTCGTGCTGGCAGGCGCGGCGACCGCAAGCACCGCCGCTGCGACAACGATGCGGCCGCGCGCAGAACTGCGCCTGGCGATCAACGCTGCGCGGCAGCACTACGGGCTCGGCGCTGTGCAGCCGTCTGCGCTCCTGCACGAGATCGCGCTGCGTCACTCCGATGACATGATCCTGCGTGACTACTTCAGCCACACGAGCCCGTCGGGTCAGAGCGTGAAGGATCGCATCCTGCGCAGCGGCTTTGTGAACGGCTACTCGTGGATGGGAGGCGAGACGCTCGCCTGGGGCACGGGGACGCTGGCCGGCCCGGTCAGCACCGTCAGGGCGTGGCTCGCCAGCCCCGAGCACCGCGCCATCCTGCTCTCGCCGCACTTCACGCGCATCGGCATCAGCCGCGCCTGCGGCCACTTCCTCGGCCATACCGGCGCCTGCGTGTGGACGGCCGACTGGGTCGAGCGCTGGTAGCTGCGCCGAGCGCGCGGTCCGCACCCGGCGGATAGCTCAGCCGGCGGCGGCCCCGGTGCCCGCGAGCTCCTCGGCGGCCGCGCGGACGGCGCGGACGATGCCCTGATAGCCGGTGCAGCGGCACAGGTTGCCCGCGAGCGCGACGCGGATCTCCTCGTCGGTCGGGTCGGGGTTCTGATCGAGCAGGGCCTTCGCCGAGATCAGCATCCCAGGCGTGCAGAACCCGCACTGGACGCCGCCCTGCTCCAGGAACTGGCGCTGGAGCGGATGCAGCTCGCCGCCGGAGCGCAGGCCCTCGACGGTCGTGATGGCGCGCCCCTGGGCCTGGAGCGCCAGGTAGGAGCACGAGTTCACCGGGCGGCCGCCGACGAGCATCATGCACGCGCCGCACTCGGAGTCGTCACAGCCCTCTTTGCTGCCGGCGAGGCCGAGCTCGGTGCGCACCACCGAGAGCAGGCTGCGGTGGGGCTCGATCTCGACCGGGTAGTCGGTGCCGTTGACGTTCAGGACGGCGTCGTAGCGCACTCGGCGGCTCCTTCTAGTCGCTCGCCCCATGCAGGGCGGGGCTGGCGGGGATGGGCACGGCATCGCTCGAGCCGCGGGCACGGGCGAGGGCGGCCGCGATCGCGCGGCGGGCGATCACCGCGGCCATCGCCCGGCGGTACTCGGCCGACGCGCGCACGTCGGAGATCGGCCTCGCGGCGGCCGCGGCGGCGTCACCGGCCACGCGCACGGCGTCGGCGCCGCCGTCGCTTCCGCACAGCGCCGCCTCGGCCTCGGGCACGCGCATGATGCAGGGCGTGAGCGCCGTGATCGCGACCCGGGCGGCGGCGATCCGGTCGCCGTCGAGCGTGACGCTGCACGTCGCGCCAACGACGGCGATCTCCATCTGGCGGCGGTACTCCAGGCGGGCGTAGCAGCTCCCGCTCGCAGCCCCGGGGGCAGGCAGCTCGATGGCGACGAGCAGCTCGTCCGCCCGGGCGGCTGTGCTCCCCGGCCCGGTCAGGAGCTCCTCGACGGCCATCCGGCGCTCGCCGCCCGCGCAGGCCAGCACGGCCTCGGCGCCGAGGCACATCAGCGGGCCGCCCGTCTCCATCGCCGGCGAGGCGTTCATGACGTTTCCGCCGATCGTGCCGACGTGACGGGTGGCGTGGCTGCCGACGATCGCCGACGCATCGGCGAGCGCGGTGAAGCGCGCGCGCACGGCCGGGTGCTCGACGATGTCGGTGTGGCTCACCAGTGCGCCGAGCCGCAGCCCGCCGCCGGCCGGCTCCGTGATCCCGCGCAGCTCGCCCAGCTCGTGAATCGCCACGAGCGCCTCGGGCAGGGGGGCCTTGCCCTGGCGCGCGCCGACCACGAGGTCGGTGCCGCCGGCGATCGGGCGGCATCCGGTGGCGACGGCGGCGAGCGCGTCTTCGAGCGTCGCCGCGGCGGCGTAGGTCGCGCTCATCGCTGCATCGTCTCCCACACGCGCAACGGCGTCATCGGCAGCTGGTAGACGCGGCCCGCGACCTTCGCGATCGCGTTTCCGACCGCCCCCGGCGTCGGCACGCACGGCGGCTCGGCGACCGCCTTGGCGCCGTTCGGCCCGCCGTTGGGGTCGGGCGCCCCGACCCAGTCGACGCTGATCGCCGGGACGTCCGCCGCCGTCTGCAGCTTGTAGTCGAGCAGGTAGGGGTTGAGCTGGCGGCCGTCGGCCGAGAGCTGCGAGCCCTCCGAGAGCGCCATGCCGATCCCCATTGCGACGCCGCCCTCGACCTGCCCGTCGGCGCCCACCCGGTTGAGGACGCGGCCCGAATCGTGGGCGGCCGCGACCTCGAGCACGCGCACGACGCCGGTGGCGCGATCGACCTTGCAGCGCACGGCGTGGGTGATGAACGTCGGCGCGAGGAACGACTCCATCCCCAGCCGGCCGGTGCACCCCGAGGCGTCGCAGTCGGGCAGCGGCGCCGGGGAGCCCGAGCCGCGCCCGAGCAGGAGCTTGTCGCCGGCCGCGGTGGAGGCGAGGACGGCGATGTCGACGCCGGTGGCGGGCGAGCCCTTGACCCGCACCCGCCCGTCGACGAGCTCGAGGTCGGCGCGGGCGGCCTCGAGCGCCTCCTCGGCCAGCTCGAGCAGCTGCTCCCGCACGTCGGCGGCGGCGGCGACCACCGCGCGGCCGTTGTTGAACGTCGTCTGCGAGCCCGACGCGCCCGCGTCCCACGGCCCGGCGTCGGTGTCCTGGTAGACGACCGTGAACTGCTCCGGGCGCATGCCGAGCACCTCGGCGGCGAGCAGCGGCAGCGCCATCACCGAGCCCGTCCCGCACTCCTGGGCGCCGGTCACGATCGTGCCCGAGCCGTCGCCGTGCAGCTTCACGTGCGCGCCGGAGGGCATCGCGAACGACGGCCACCACCCGCACGCGACGCCGATCGCCTCGTCGTCCGGCAGCTCCTTGCCGTATCCGATCATCTCGACCGCGCGCTCGAGCGCCTCGGCGGCGGCGATCGGGGTGAAGACCTGCCGCGTGGCGCTCTCGTCGCCCTCGCGGACGATGTTCCTGCGGCGCAGCTCGACCGGGTCCATGCCGATCTGCTCGGCCACCGAGTCCATGTGCTGCTCGAGCGCCCAGCAGGCCTGGGGCGCGGTGGGCGCGCGCACCGAGCCCGACGGCGTCGTATTCGTGTACGCCAGGTGGGCGTCGACCGAGACGTGCGGGACGCGATAGGGCCCGACCGCCATCATCGCCGCCAGCTGGGGGAAGAAGGGGGCATCGGCGGCGTAGGCGCCGTTGTCGAGCACGAGCCGCGCCCGCCGGGCCACCAATGTGCCGTCCTTCATCGCACCGGTCTCGAGCTCGAGCACCTGGCCCTCGCGGCGATGGTCGGGCGCGATGAACTCCTCCCGGCGCGTGAACACGAGTCGCACCGGCCGTGACGCCGCCCGGGCGAGCGCCGCCACGTGCGCCTCGAAGTGGAACTCGCACTTGCCGCCGAAGCCGCCGCCGAGATGCGGAACGATCACGCGCACGTCCGCCTCGGGCAGCTGCAGGGTCGTGGCCACGCCGGAGCGGGCGATGAACGGCACCTGGGTCGACGTCCACACCGTGACCTTGTCGCCCTGCCACTCGGCGACGATCGCGCGCGGCTCGATCGGCACGGCGTGGGACATGTCGGCGACATAGCGCTCCTTGACCACGACGTCGGCCCCTGCCAGAGCGGCGTCGACATCGCCCTTGGAGATGGTCGAGCGCGAGCAGTCGTTCCCGCTTCGGACGAGCTCGTCGTTGGCCGAGTAGCCCTCCCAGCCGGCGTGCACGAGCACGGCGCCGTCGAGCAGCGCCTGCTCCGGGTCGGACACCGCCGGGAGCGGCTCGTACTCGACGTCGATCAGGTCGGCCGCGCGCTGGGCGATCTCGGGCGTGAGCGCCGCGACGGCGGCCACGATCTCGCCCTCGAAGCGCACGACGTCGCGGGCAAACAGCGTGCGGTCCTCGACGAAGCCGCCGTAGCGGACGTCGGGGACGTCGTCCTGGGTGAGCACGGCGAAGACACCGGCAAGGGCGCGGGCGCGGCTCGTGTCCACCCGCAGGAGGCGGGCGTGGGGGTGGTCGGCGTAGCGGAAGCGGGCATGCAGCATGCCCGTCCGGGTGAGGTCGGCCGTGTACCGCCCGAGCCCCGTGACCTTGTCCTTGCCATCCTGGCGGATGAACTTCCCGCGCTGCTCCTGCACGATCGCCACGCTGCGCTCCCCTCCCCGCATCGACTGCCGCACCGATACTACTCACCGCCCACCGCGTGGGTCGAGCGATCGCGCCGCCGGGCTTATCTTTCGAGCCCTTCCCGCCGATAACCGGGCCGTGCCGCGAATGAACTCAAAGAGGATGCTCGAGACCGCCGTCTCGGTGCTGTCCCAGCTGCCGACCGAGCTCGACGTGATGTCCGAGGACGGCGGCGCAATCACCCTCGAGATCACCGGCCACGACGCCGACACGATCCAGGCGCTCGCGCCGCTTCACCGCGTCCGCATCGGCCTGCGCCTGCGCCTGCGCGAACGCGACGAGCACGGCGCCGGCCACGATATCGATCTGCGCGTCACCGAGCTCTTCTACGAGTCCGAGCGCGCCGCCACGCTCTACCTGACCGTCGACCGGCTGCGGCGCCGCAGCGGCCGCCGCACCTCGCCGCGCGCGCGCATGAGCGACCTGGCGCTGGTGGGCGTGCTCTACGCGCGCCACATGGGCACCGAGGCCGAGTTCGACGTCCACCTGGCTGACCTCTCCGCTGACGGGCTCGCGTTCGTGACCGACCAGCCGCTGGCCGCCGGCGACCTGCTCTCGGTCATGCCGACGATCGACCGCCGCCTCGTACGGCTGCGCGTGCGCGTCCTGCACACCGCGGCGGCGCACTACGGCCGCCGCCGGGTCGGCTGCGAGGTCACTTCGGTGGCCGGCTCGGAGCGTGCCCGGCTGGCGGTGCTGGCGACGATGGCCGCCGCGACCGACTCCGCCGCGGAGCGCACCACGGCGCGAACCGCCTGACGCGGAGCGGAGATCGCACGCGATGGCGACCTCGAAACCCCTCGCGATCACCGGCCGTGCGGAGCTGCATCTCCCCGAGCCGCCGGCGACCGTCGAGATGCTCGCCGACACGGGCGGGACGCTGCGGATCGAGCTCCTGACGCGCAACGGGCTCGAGTACCGCGCGCGGGCGCCGCGGCTGCGGGTGCGGCCCAAGGGCACCCTGCGCGCACGCATCGATGCCGTCGCGGGCGGCGGGCACGAGGTGGAGATGTTCGTCGCGGCGGTCGAACCCGAGACGAAGTGGACGGCGATCGTGCGGCTCCAGGTCACGGCGATCCACAAGCGCGCCGCGAAACGGGCCACCGAGCGGGTGCGCGTGGGCGAGCGGGCGCCGCTCTTTGCCATGAACTGCCGCGCGGTGCGCGCCGGCGAGCAGTTCGACGTCGAGATCGCTGACCTGAGCACGGCCGGGATCGCGTTTGTGAGCGACCACGAGTTCCACATCGGCGATCTGGTCGCCCTGATGCCCCTCGTCGACGGCCAGGCGATGCGCCTGCGCGCACGCGTCCTCCACGCCGACCAGATCGACGAGGCGCTCATGCGCGTCGGGTGCGAGATCGCCGCCGTCACCGAGGCCAACCGCGAGCGGATCGCCCGTCTCGCCTCGACGGCGCCGCAGCACTCCGTCTAGGAGCCGCCCTCGGCGATGAGGTCGAGGTCGGCGAGATCCTTCGGGCGCCCGCACGCCCGCTTCCACTCTGCGACGGCAGCGAGGGGCACGAACGCGATGCCGTCGATCACCTCCGCGTCGGCGATCAGGCGCGCAGGGTCGGGACGAAACGCACCGACGCTCCACCCTGTCGCGGCGTCGAACGGGCCGTGGAAGAGCGCTCGCGGGCGATCGGTGCCCGGAAAGCTGCGTTCTTCCCACCCGGAGCGTTTCAGATGCGCATACAGCTCGTACGCGACGACGAGGTCGATGTCGCCGGCGGGGCGCAGACCGCGAGCCGCCATCGCCGCACTGCCGCAGACCACGTACTGACCGCCGGGCAGGCCGAGGTCGGTCATGAGCGCGCACACCGCTGCGCCGTCGAGCCGACCGCCGGGCGCCGGCGGGGTCGGCACGCCGTCGGCTGTAACCCACTTCGCCACCGCCGGCGGCGTCCAGGCCGCCATGGCGTCGAGCAGCGCGGCCGGCGTGCGCTCGTGCAGGAGGAGCGCGCGGTGCTCGCCACGCAGGAAGCGCTCGGCGACGGCGTGGTCGAGGAAGCGCAGCAGCAGGTCGAAGTAGCCCAGCGGGTCGAGCAGGCCGATCGGCTTTGCGTGCAGGCCGAGCTGCGACCAGGTGGCGACCTCGGCCAGCTCGTCGAGCGTCCCCAGGCCGCCCGGCAGCGCGACGAACCCGTCGGAGAGCGCGACCATCGCCGCCTTGCGCTCGTGCATCGAGCCGACCACGCGCAGATCGGTCAGGCTCCGATGGGCGACCTCGGCGTCGACGAGCGCCTGCGGGATGACGCCCACCACCTCGCCGCCCGCGCGCAGCGCGGCGTCGGCCAGGGCGCCCATCGTGCCCACCGCGGCGCCGCCGTAGACGACCCGGATGCCGCGCTGCACGAGCGCCTCGGCGAGCGCCTCGGCGGCCCGCAGGTAGTCCGGGCGGCGGCCGGGGCTCGAGCCGCAGAGGACGCAGATCGTGTGCACCCCGGTAGTGTGCCGCTCCGATGGGCGCGACCCACCCGACCGCCGCCGCGGGCTACGCCCGCACGGCCGGCGCATACGAACGCGGCCGACCCGGCTACCCGCCCGCGGCGATCGACCACCTGGCGGCGGCGCTGCGCCTCGGCCCCGGTCGCACCGTCCTCGACCTGGCCGCCGGCACCGGCAAGCTCACGCGCCTGCTGGTCGGCCGGGGCGCGGCCGTGATCGCGGTCGAGCCGGTCGCGGAGATGCGAGAGGTGCTCGCTCAGGCTGCGCCGGAGGCCGAGGTGCGCGACGGCACCGCCGAGGCGCTCCCGGCCGCCGACGGCGCGCTCGACGCGGTCACCGTCGCCCAGGCGTTTCACTGGTTCGACGCCGGCCGGGCGCTGGCCGAGATCCACCGCGTCCTGCGTCCCGGAGGCGGGCTCGGCCTGATCTGGAACACGTTCGACACCTCGGACGACTGGGTAGCGGCCCTGCAGGCGCTCGTCCATGTCTACCGCCGGGGCGAGCCGCAGTACGGGAGCGCCGGCTGGCGCCGGGAGCTCGATGCGTCCGGGCTCTACGCGCCCGTCGCCGAGCGCGTCTTCGGCCTGGTACAGGAGCTCTCGACCGACGATCTGCTGGCCCGGATCGGTTCGACGAGCTACATCGCGACGCTCGCCGCGGCCGAGCGCGAGCGGCTCTTCCGCGAGGTGCGCGCCCTGGTCGCCGGCCTGCCGCGGCCGTTGCGCCTGCCGTACCGCACCGACACGTTCGTCACGTACCGGCGCTGACGGCCCGCGCCCGGGACGCGACCGGGCCGGATCCGCGTAGTACGTTTTGGAGTGAGCATGCACGCGCTCAGCGACGCCGAACTGGTCGGCCGTGCCCGCGAGGGCTCGCCGGACGCTGCCGCCGAGCTCTTCTCGCGGCACTGGCCGGGTGCATGGCGGGTCGCGCGCGCGGTCACCGGCCGGCGCGACATGGCCGACGACGTGGCCCAGGACGCCTTCGAGCGCGCCTTCGCGGCGCTGCACCGATTTGACCGCCGACGCCCATTCGCGCCGTGGCTGCAGCGGATCGTCGTCAACCGCTCGCTCGACCTCCTGCGCAGCGAGCGGCGGCTGGTCGGGCCCGAGGCGCTCGACCGGCTCGAGGGCGAGTGGCGCGACCACGCCGAGGATGACCGCAGGCTGCTCGCGGCGGTGACGGGACTCTCGCCGCAGCGGCGGGTCGTCATCGTGTTGCGCTACGGCCTGGGCCACTCGCCGGCCGCGATCGCAGAGCTGCTCGACCTGCCGGTGGGGACGGTGCACTCGCGCCTTGCGCGTGCCCTCGACGACCTGCGCCAACGTGAACGGGAGCGGGATGCCGGACGAGCTTGAGGAACGGCTTGCGCGCACGCTGCAGGCCATGCCGCCGCCTGCGGGCGACGCCACGCAGCGGGCGCTGCGGGCCGCGCTCGCGGCGCTGCCGCCGGCCGCCGAGGCGCGCAGGCGGCGCCGGCGGCGGCTGCTCGTGCCCGCGGTCGCCTGCGCGGTCGCGTTCGTGTTCGGCGGCGTCACGCTCGCCGCCACCGGAGGCCGGCTGCCGCTGGTCGGCACCACGGCGCATCACCACCACGCCCGCACCCACGCGCCCCGGTCCGGTGTCGTCCTGCCCCGCGGGGCGATCGCGTTCTCGGTCGCGGCCGGCGGGCGGGCATGGCTCGCCACGAGCGGCGGCGCCGCGCTGCGCGGGCGCCCCCTGCGCATGCTCGCCGTCAGCCCCGGAGCGATCAACCTGCTCGAGGGAGCAGACCACACGCTCACTGCGATCGCGACGGGGGACGGCCACGTCGCCTTCTCCCGCACGCTTCCGGGCCCGCCCCTGGCGGCGAGCTGGGCGCCCGCCGGGATCCGGATCGCCTACACCGTCCACACCGAGACGGGCGACCGCCTGTACGACATGTTCGGCAACGGCCGCCACCGCTTCCTTGTGGCCGGGCGGACGTCGGGTGCGGCCCCGAGCTGGCGCTGGGACTCCGAGGCGTTCGCCTACATCCGCGCCGACGGGCGCCCGATGGTGCACGACGTGATCGACGGCTCGACGGGCCCGATCGGCGGATGCGGCATCCGCCGTGCCGCGGCGGTCGCGTTCGCGCCGTACGGGGGCGCGCTCGCCCGCGCCGACCGGTCGGGCCACGTCGCCGTCGACAACACGCTGGCGCAGGGCCGCGGGATGTGCGTCGCCGACGGCGCGCCGGGCCTACCCAAGCTCGCGTGGCTGCGCCCCGGCCAGCTGGTCGTGGGCGTGGGCCACACCCTCACCCGCTATGCGATCGGGCTGGGCGGGTCGGATGTGACGGATCTCCCCGGCCAGGTGGCCGGGATCGCGGCCGCGCCCGGCGGCCGCCGGCTGGCGCTCGCGCTCCGCGACAGCGACGGAGATGTGCGCGTCGTCGAGGCGCGCACGCCCCGGTTCAGCGAGGCGGCGACGCCGCTCCACGTGATCCGGACGCTGATCGACCTCGGCCCGGTGGCCGGCCCGGTCGCCCTCTCCTGGCAGTAGCCCTACGCGTGGAACGTGACGCCGCGGGTCAGCGCGACCAGGATCGACGCCTTCAGCTTGCTCGCGTGCGTGCCGGCGTCGGCCCACCAGCCGGGCAGGACGTCGAACGCCATCTCGCCGGCGGCGATGTAGGCGTTGTTGACGTCGGTGATCTCGAGCTCGCCGCGCGGCGACGGGGCGAGGCCGGCGACGATGTCGAACACCCCCGCGTCGTACATGTAGCACCCGGTGACGGCCAGGTCGGTGGCCGGCCGCGCCGGCTTCTCCTCGATCGCGCTCACCCGGTCGCCGTCGACGCTCGCCACACCGAAGCGGCGCGCGTCCTCGACCTGCTTGAGCAGGATGCGCGCGCCCTGCGGCCGGCTGCGAAAGGCCTCGATGTAGGGGGTGAGGTCGTCCTGGTAGACCTGGTCGCCGAGGATGACGACGAGCGGCCCGCCGCCGACGTGTCCGCGGGCGCGGGCCAACGCGTCGGCGATCCCGCCCTCGCCCTCCTGGTGCGCGTAGGCGATCGTGACGCCCAGCTGCGATCCGTCACCCAGGAGCGTCTGGATCTGGTCGCCGTGGCGGCCGACGACGACCACGAGATCGGTGACGCCGGCGCGTGCGAGGCTGCGGATCGGGAAGTGGATCATCGGCTCGTCGAACAGGTCGAGGACGTGCTTGTTCACGACCGTCGTCATCGGCCCCAGGCGCGTGCCCAGACCTCCCGCCAGCACCACTCCCTTCACAACTCGTCCTCCAGATAGCGTCGAACCGAACCGTGCCAGTCTGCCAGAGGCACACCCAGCGCGTGCGCGCGGTGCAGGTCGAGCACGCTCGATGCAGGCCGCGGGGCGGGCGCGCCGAGCTCGACCGACGAGATCCGCTCCACCGGATGACCGACGACGAGCTCGGCCAGATCGGCCCAGGTGCAGGGCTCGCCGTCGCCGGTGACGTGCACGACCCCGGTCGTCCCGGCCGCCACGAGGTGGGCGAGCGCGCGGGCGAGATCGTCGGCCCACGTGGGCCGGCCGCGCTGGTCGCAGACGACCCGCAGCGGCCTGCCCGCGCGCTCGGCGGCCCGGATCGAGCGGATGAAGTTGCGCCCGCTCCCGTACACCCAGGCGGTGCGCACCACGAGGTTCCCCGGCCGTGCCAGCGCCGCCCGTTCGGCCGCGAGCTTCGAGCGCCCGTAGGCCGAGAGCGGCCCGGTGGGATCGTCCTCACGGTACGGGCGCGTCGCCCGGCCGTCGAAGACGTAGTCGGTCGAGATCAGGACGACGCGCGCGCCGGTGGCGACCACGTTCGCGGTGGCGGTCGCGTTCACGGCAAACGCGCCGTCGGGATCGCGCTCGCACCCGTCGACGTCCGTCATCGCGGCTGCATGGACGACGACGTCGCCGGGGCGAAACGCCGCCCGCACGGCCGCGGCGTCGCACACGTCGAGGCCGGCGCGGTCGAGGAACGTGGCGCGCGGCAGATGGGCGCGCAGCGCTGTGCCCACCTGCCCGCCCGCGCCGGTTACGAGAACGCGGGGATCAGATCCCACTGCAGGGGCGGGTTGTGGGCGTCGCGATCGCTCACGAGCGGCGCGGCGGCGAGCTGCCACTCGATGCCGAGGGTGGGATCGTCCCAGGCGACGCCGTGTTCGTCGGCGGGGTCGTACTCGCTCGTGACCCAGTAGATGAGGTCGATCTCGGTCAGCGCCAGGTAGCCGTGGGCGACCCCGGACGGGACGTACACCGCCGTGGGCGTCTCGCCGTCCAGCACGAACGTCTGCGTGACCGGCGCCGCCCCGCGCCGGCGCAGGTCGGCCAGCCCGACCTGGGCCCGCCCCGAGACCAGGTACCACAGGTCGGCCTGGCGGCGGTGGTAGTGCAGTCCGCGCAGGACGCCGGCCGCCGACCGCGAGTGGTTTGACTGCGCCATCGCCTCGGGGACGTCGGCGCTGCGGAAGATCTCGACGAAACGGCCGCGTGGGTCGCCGTGCACCTGCGGCCGCCAGATGCGCACGCCGTCGATCGGGCTTGCGACGACCTCAGTCGGCATACAGCCGCTCCGCGTCGGGGACGAGCGTGCTCCACCAGTCCGCGTGATCGCGGTACCAGGCCACCGTCTCGGCCACCGCGTGGTCGAGCGTGTGCTCCGCCCTCCAGCCGAGCGCGCCGATGCGCGCGACGGAGACGGCGTAGCGGCGGTCGTGCTGGGGCCGGTCGTACTCGCTCAGGTACACCGCCTCCTCGCCGGCTCCGGCGGCGCGGGCGACCATGCGGGCGATGGCGACGTTCGGCATCGCCTCGGCGGCCGGGCCCAGGTTGTACGCGGTGCCGCGCAGCCCCCGGTCGGCCAGCACGCGCAGCCCCGAGACGGCGTCGGCGACGAACATCCAGTCGCGCACCTGGCGGCCGTCGCCCCACACGGGCAGCCGCTCGCCGCGCAGCGCGCGGGTGGCCCAGCGGGGCACCGCCTTCTCGGGGTGCTGCCACGGGCCGATGCAGTTCGTCGGCCGCGCGACCACGACGTCGAGCCGGTCGGAATACGCGAGGGCGAGGTCGTCGGCGAGGGCCTTCGAGCGGGCGTACGGGCTGGTCGCGAGCCCCTCGCCCGCGAGCTTCTGATCTTCACCGAACGGCTCGCCCGGGCACGGCCCGTACACCTCGTCGGTCGAGATGTGAACGACCCTCGGCACGTGGGCGGCGACGGCCGCGCCGAGCACGTTGCGCGTGCCCTCGACGTTCGTGCGGAAGAAGGCTTCGGCCGCCCCCTCGCTGCGGGTGACGTGGGTCTCGGCCGCGAAGTGCACGATCCGGGCCGGGCGCTCGTCGTGCACCAGGTCTGCGAGCGCGGGGTCGGCGACGTCCATGCGCACCGTCTCGACCAGGCCGGGGTCGACGACATGCAGGCGGCGCTCGTCGCCGGCATAGGTGTCCGCGTCGACGTTCAGCACGGCGATGCCGTCACCCGCGAGCGCGCGCACGAACGCCGAGCCGATGAAGCCCAGGCCGCCGGTGACGAGCACGCGGCCGCTCACGCGGCCGCTCCGCGGTTGTGGTCGGCGGCCGCCTCCTCGATGGCGGGCTCGGCGTACGGGTCGAGCGCGGCGTGGGCGTGCGCGCGGAAGCGCGCGGCGTCGTCGCCGTCGTAGCCCGGCAGAACACGGGCGAGCGCCGCCCGGGCGAGGTACGTCGTCGCGGTCAGCGCCTGCACCGCCCGCTCGCCCACACGGCCGTGGTGCTTGCGCGCGTAGATCCCGCGGCTGCGCGCGTGCTGGTAGATGCGCCGGCGCGGCACCGCCGCGGTCGAGGAGTTCTCGTGGTGCACCAGGCCGGCGCGCGGGAAGAACGCGATCTCCCAGCCGCGGTCGCGCAACCGCCGGCACAGGTCGACGTCCTCGAGGTACATGTAGAAGCCCTCGTCGAGACCGCCCACCGCCGCCAGGGCGTCGCGCCGCACCATCATGGCCGCGCCGTGGATCCAGTCCACCCGGCGGATGCGCTCGCCGTCCGACATCGTCCAGCCCGCCCGCTGCAGGGTGAGCGTCGTCACCGCCACCCGCGCCGGCGTGGGGAAGTGGAAGGCCGACGGCTGCACCCGGCCGTCGGCGTGGCGCAGGCGCGGGCCGGCGGCCGCCACCGCGCCGTTCTGGTCGAGGAACCGCCGCAGCCGCTCGATGCAACCGGGGTCGAGAACCGTGTCGTCGTTCAGGATGAACACGTACCTGCCGCGGGCGCGGCCGCAGGCGAGGTTGTGGTTGGCGCCGAACCCGCGCCGCACCCCGCCGGCGATGACCGTGACGCCGGGGTGAGAGGCGGCGACGGCGGCGGCGACGCCGACGGCGTTATCGACCACGATCGTCTCGACGGACGTGGCAGCGGCCGCCGCCGGGATCGAATCCAGACAGGCCTGGAGCAGCCCGAGGTCGCCGCTCGAGACGATGGAGACGGACACGTCGGGGACGTCGGCCACGCCGGGAGGATACGCGGTGCGGTATGGGGACAGTCCCCCGCCGGTGGCGGGGGACTGTCCCCGGTTGTCGTGATCCGTGCTGGAATACGGGTGTGGACTGCCTCTTCTGCAAGATCGTCGCCGGTGACGTGCCCTCGACTCGCGTCCACGAGGACGACCGCGTGATCGCGATCATGGACATCTTCCCGGCGACGCGCGGGCACGCGCTCGTGATCCCACGCGCCCACGCCGCCGACGTGCATGCCGTCTCCGGCGACGACCTCGCGGCCGCGGCGGCCGTGGCCAAGCGGCTCGCGGGCCGGGCGGTGCGCGGCCTCGGTGCTGACGGCGTCACGATCATGCAGTCAAACGGCGCCGCCGCCTGGCAGACCGTCTTCCACTACCACGTGCACGTGATCCCGCGCTACGTCGACGACCCGCTCGTACTGCCCTGGCTTCCCGGCACGAAGCCGGCCGATCCGGCAGAGCTGCTCGATATAAGCCGGTCTTATTTTCCAGATTAGGACGGCTTGGGTACGATGACGGTCGTGAGCGACCTTCCCGGGCGTGCGGACGTGCTCGTGATCGGCAGTGGCGGTGCCGGTCTGGCCGCCGCATGGGCGGCCGCGGCCGCCGGCGCCGACGTGGCCCTGGTGACCAAGGGCTCGCGCGCGTCCTGCAACACCGGCATGGCGCACGGCGGCATCCAGGCCGCCGTCCACCCCGACGACTCTCCCGCGCAGCACGCGCAGGACGTGCTCGACTCGTCGCACGGCACCGCCGACCCGGAGCTCGTCTCGGTGCTCACCGCCGAGGCGCCCGAGGCGATCGCCTGGCTCGAGTCGATCGGCGTCGAGTTCTCACGCGACGGCGGCGGCTACCGCCTGGCGCGCTGCGGCGGCGCGAGCGTGCCGCGGCTGCTGCAGGTCGGCGACCGCACCGGCCACGCGATCGCGAAGGCCCTGCGTGCCGAGCTCGACCGCCGCGAGATCGCGATCCACGATCACACGGCGCTCGTCGGCCTCGAGCGTCCGAACGGCCGCTTCCGCGCCACCCTGCGCCGCGGCGACGACGTGCGCCCGCTCGACGCAGGCGCCGTGGTGCTCGCCGCCGGCGGCCGCTGCTACGCCGAGGCCAGGGACGCGGGCGTCCTGACCACGAACCAGCCCGGCTCGACCGGCGAGGCGACCGCCCTCGCCCGTACGCTCGGCGCCGAGGTGCGCGACTACGACGCCCTCCAGCACCACCCAACGGGCGGGGCGTGGCCGCCGCCGCTGCAGGGCTTCTCGATCCCCGAGACGTGCCGCAGCTACGGAGCGACGCTCATAAACGCCGCCGGCGAGCGGTTCTGCGACGAGCTCGCCCCGCGCGACACGGTGGCCGCGGCGATCGTGCGCGAGTGCGAGGCCGGCCGCGGCCTTCAGACGCCCGACGGCCACCCGGCGGTGCGGCTCGACACCACGCTGATCGATGAGGAGGTCGCGGCGAACGTGATCCCGACCATGCTGCGGCGCTACCGCGCGGCGGGCACCGACCCGCTCCGCGAGCCGATCCTGACCTATCCGGTGCTGCACTACCAAAACGGCGGCCTGCGCATCGACGCCGCCGGCGCGACGACGGTGGACGGCCTCTTCGCCGCCGGCGAGATCTCGGGCGGCGTGCATGGGCGCAACCGGATGATGGGAAACTCGCTGCTCGACTGCGTCGTCTTCGGCCGCCGGGCGGGACGGGCG
Source organism: uncultured Actinomycetes bacterium (assembly GCA_963825325.1). Classification (GTDB taxonomy): domain Bacteria; phylum Actinomycetota; class Thermoleophilia; order Gaiellales; family JAICJC01; genus JAICJC01. The sequence goes on along the minus strand of CAWGSU010000004.1, from coordinate 445,525 downwards.
GCGGCCGCATGAGCACCGTCGCAGCCACCGACCTGCAGACTGCCGTCGAGGACGCGGCCGCCCACTTGTACGTGTGGGCGCTCAAGGACATCCCCCAGGACCTGCGCGACGCCCTCAAGGCCGCCATGGAGACCGAGACGCACAAGGTCGGCCGCCGCATCCTGGAGACGATCAACACCAACGTCTCGGTCGCCGACGGCAACGGCAACCTGGTGTGCCAGGACACCGGCATCGCCGTGTTCTACGTCCGCGTCGGCGAGCGCTTCCCGCTGCATCCCGTGCGGATCGAGGACGCCCTGCGCGAGGGCACCCGGCGCGCGACACTCGAGCATCCGCTGCGCTCCAACACCGTGCACACCCTGACCCGCAAGCCGACCGGCGACAACACCGGCCACCGGATCCCGCACATCCACTGGGAGTTCGTCCCCGACTGGGACGGCCTCGACGTGAAGTGCGTCCCGAAGGGCTCGGGGTCGGAGAACATGAGCTTCCTGAAGATGCTCGTCCCGGCCGACGGCGTGAAGGCGATCAAGCGCTTCGTGCTCGACTCGATCGTCGGCGCCGGCGGCAAGCCGTGCCCGCCGGGGATCGTCGGCGTCGGCGTCGGCGGGTCGGCCGACCTGGCGATGCACCTGGCCAAGGAGGCGATCGCGCGCCCCGTCGGGACGCACAACGCCGACCCCGATGTGGCCGCGCTCGAGGACGACCTCAAGGCGCTCCTGAACGACACGGGCGTCGGCCCGATGGGCCTCGGCGGCGACACGACAGTGCTCTCCGTGCATGTCGAGCAGGCGCACACGCACATCACCCTGAACCCGGTCGCCGTCAACTACCAGTGCTGGGCCGCCCGCCGGGCGAGCGCGCACATCTCCGCCTCTGGCCACGTCGACTTCGACCGGGAGGCATGAGCCGATGCACCACGAGCTCACGTTCCCGACCGACGAGGCCGCCGTGCGCGCGCTGCGCGCCGGCGACACGGTCACGCTCCAGGGCGAGATCATCGGCATCCGCGACGCGACCCAGATCCGCATCTTCGACCAGGGCCAGGAGCCGCCGATGTCGCTGCGCGGCGCCGCGCTGCTTCACACGGCCCCGAACGTACGCAAGCTCGCCGACGGCTCGTACGAGCCCATGTGCATCGGCACCACCACCTCGGCCCGGATGAGCCGCTTCACCGAGGGGCTGATCCGCGACCACGGCGCTCGGGCGATCATGGGCAAGGGCGGCCTGCTGCCGGAGGCGCTCGTGCCGCTGCGCGAGCATGGCGGGGTGTACCTGGCCATCGTCGGCGGCGCCGCCGCGCTCGAGACGACCCAGATCGAGGCGATCGCCCAGGTCGAGTGGGAGGACCTGATGCCCGAGTGCCTGTGGCGCTTCCGCGTGCGTGACTTCGGCCCGCTGATTGTGGGCATGGACAGCCACGGCGAGAGCCTCTACGAGAACGTCCAGGTCGAGGCGCGCCGGCGCCTCGACGACTCCATCTACGCGAGGTTGTAATCATGGTCGAGGAGTTCCTGGGACTGCCGATGCGCCCGCCCAAGCCGCGCGAGCGGGGATGGACGCACGTGATCGACAAGGGCATGAGCATGCACGAGGTCGAGGGCCTGATCGACACGGCGGGCGACTACGTCGACATCGTCAAGATGGGCTGGGGCACGTCGTATGTGACCCAGAACCTGGGCGAGAAGATCCGCGCCTACCAGGCGGCCGCGATACCCGTGATGTGCGGCGGCACGCTGCTCGAGGCGGCCATCGCCCGCGGGCGCGTGGACGAGTTCAAGCGCTGGACGCAGGGGTTCGGGTTTACGCACGTCGAGGTCTCCGACGGCACGATCCAGATCGAGCGCGACTCCAAGCTCGAGCTGATCTCGTCGTTGGCCGAGGAGTTCGTCGTGCTGTCCGAGGTCGGCTCGAAGGACTCCGAGTGCGTGTTTGCGCCGTACCAGTGGGTGGCGTGGATCAAGGAGGAGCTCGAGGCGGGCGCGGCCAAGGTGATCACCGAGGCGCGCGAGGGCGGCACGGCCGGCATCTTCCGCGGCAGCGGCGAGGTGCGCTCCGGCCTGATCGACGAGATCGTGCACGAGGTGCCGGTCGACAGCCTGCTTTTCGAGGCGCCGCAGAAGGATCAGCAGGCCTGGTTCATCCGCCACCTCGGCCCCGAGGTCAACCTGGGCAACATCCCCCCCGAGGAGGTCATCCCGCTCGAGACGCTGCGCCTCGGCCTGCGCTCCGACACGATGGCCGACCTTCTGCTCCGCGACCTGCCAGCACCGAGAGCATGAGCGCGGTCCTACCCATCTCCGCGGCCGAGGCCGAGAGCCTCGCCGACGAGTTCGAGTCGCGGCCGGCCGAGGACGTGCTGCGCTGGACGGCGGAGCGCTTCGGCCCTCGCGCCGTGCTCACCTGCTCGTGGCAGAAGCAGAGCTCGGTGCTGGTGCACATGCTCGCGGAGGTGGCGCCGCAGATGCGGGTGGTCGAGTTCGACACCGGCCTCTTGTTCCCGGAGACGTACGAGACGCGCGAGCAGCTGATCGCCCGCTATCCCATCAAGTTCGAGCGCATCGAGCCGGAGCTGAGCGTCGCCGAGCAGGGCAAGGCGCACGGAGAGCGCCTGTGGGAGCGCGATCCCGACGCCTGCTGCGGCATGCGCAAGGTCGCCCCGCTCGAGCAGGCGCTGCGGGGGATGGACGCCTGGGTGACGGGAATTCGCCGTGACCAGTCGACAACTCGCCAAAACGCACGCAAGATCGAGGTGGACGAGCGCCGCGGCGTGGTCAAGGTTCAGCCCCTGGCCGATTGGACAAGCCGCGACGTCTGGCGCTATATCTGGAGGCACGGCATTCCCTACAACACCCTGCACGACCACGGGTATCCGTCGATCGGGTGCATGCCGTGCACGTCGTCGGTGAGCGGTGGGCAATCCGACGAGCGTGCGGGCCGCTGGCGCGGCACGGGCAAGATCGAGTGCGGCCTGCACGGCCGCTGAACGGGTACTACTCAAGAGACGAACGATGACGAATCCTCAGAAAGGACTGAGCAGCGTGCACGAGAACACACAAGGCTTCACCCTCTGGTTCACCGGGTTGTCCGGGTCCGGCAAGACGACCATCGCCCGCATCATCGGGCCCGAGATCGAGCGGCGCGGCGTCCTGGTCGACCACCTCGACGGTGACGTCGTGCGCACGCACCTCAGCAAGGGCCTCGGCTTCTCGCGCGAGGACCGCGACGCGAACATCCTGCGCATCGGCTTCGTGTCCAAGCTCCTGACGCGCCACGGCGCCGGGGTCATCGTCGCGGCGATCTCGCCGTACGCCGAGACCCGCGAGCTCGTGCGCGACATGGTCGGCCAGGTCGGCAACTTCGTCGAGGTGTACGTCGCGACGTCGCTCGAGGAGTGCGCCCGGCGCGATGTGAAGGGCCTCTACGCCAAGGCGTTCTCCGGCGAGATCAAGGAGTTCACCGGCGTGAGCGATCCGTACGAGGCGCCGCAGCAGGCCGAGGTGGTCGTCGAGACCGAGGGCCGCTCGCCCGAGGAGTCGGCCGCCTTCGTGCTGTCCGAGCTCGAGCGCCTGAACATCATCCCCCCCGTGCTCGAGGAGGCTGTCGCCTGATGGCCTCCTCCACGACCGCGCGTAAGAGCGGCAGCCTGATCGCGCCCCATGGCGGCGAGCTCATCAACCGCACCGTCACCGGCGACGAGGCCGCGTCGCTCGCCGAGCAGGCCCAGAGCCTGCCGCGCGTGCACATGACCGAGAAGCAGACCGCCGACCTCGACATGATCGCGTCGGGGGCGCTGTCCCCGCTCACCGGGTTCATGGTCCAGGCCGACTATGCGCCGGTCGTGGAGGACATGCACCTCGAGAGCGGCCTGCCGTGGGCCCTGCCCGTGACGCTGTCCGTTCCCGAGCGCCCGTCGGCCGACCGGCTCGCGCTCGAGGGCTCCGACGGCGACCTCCTGGCGATCATCGACGTCGCCGACGTGTTCGAGGCCGACCGCAGCGAGGAGGCCGCGAAGGTCTTCCGCACCACCGACGACGCCCATCCCGGCGTCGCCCAGGTGTACGCCGAGGGCAGCGTGCTCGTCGGCGGGCCGATCACCGTGTTCAAGCGGCCCGAGGCGGCCTTCCCGGCCCTGCACAAGGATCCCGTCCACACCCGGGCGGCGTTTGCCGAGCGCGGCTGGAGCCGCGTGGTCGGCTTCCAGACCAGAAACCCGGTGCACCGGGCGCACGAGTACATCCAGAAGTGCGCCCTGGAGACGGTCGACGGCCTGCTCCTGCACCCGCTCGTCGGCAAGACCAAGGGCGACGACGTGCCCGCCGAGGTGCGCGTGCGCTGCTACGAGGTGCTGCTCGAGAAGTACTACCCGGCCGACCGCACGTTGCTCTCGGCGTTCCCGGCGGCGATGCGCTACGCCGGCCCCCGCGAAGCGGTTTGGCACGCCATCTGCCGCAAGAACTACGGCTGCTCGCACTTCATCGTCGGCCGCGACCACGCCGGCGTCGGCAGCTACTACGGCACGTACGACGCGCACCTGATCTTCGACCAGTTCGAGCCGCACGAGCTCGACATCGAGCCGATGTTCTTCGACCACACGTTCTTCTGCCGCACCTGCGGCAACATGGCCTCGGCCAAGACGTGCCCGCATCCGTCCGAGGATCATGTGCACCTCTCGGGCACAAAGGTGCGCGAGATGCTCGGCGAGGGCATCGTCCCGCCGAACGAGTTCAGCCGGCCCGAGGTCGCCCAGGTGCTGATCCAGGCGTACCGCTCGGCCTGATCGATCGTCTCGCGGGAGGCGCCCGGGGCAGCGGCGCCTCCCGCACGAGACCTTGTATTTCCCACTAGCTCGCTTAGACTCGTCGGGTATGGAGGGAACCGGGGGGGTTCGTGACAGGGCTTGAGCTGATCCTCGCCGGCCTGCTGGTGGGCATCCTCGTCGGCGCCACCGGCATGGGCGCCGGATCGCTGATGGCGCCGGTGCTGATCAGCGTCTTCAGCGTCTCGGCGGTGGCGGCGGTCGGCACCGACCTGCTCTACTCGGCCGGCACAAAGCTCGTCGGCGGCGCGCGCCACCTCACGCTGCGCACGGTGAACGTCGAGCTCGCGCTGTGGATGGCGGCGGGCAGCGTGCCCGCGTCGGTGCTCGGCGTCATCACGCTGAACCGCCTGGCCGCGTCCGAGGGAGCGGCCATCCAGAGTGACATGAAAGACGCGATCGGCGTCGCCCTGATGCTGGTGGCCATCACCGTCGCAGTGCGCACGTTCGTCACCATCCGCGGTCTCTGGGACGCGTCGCAGCTTCCAGCGGACGCCGACATCGCTCACACCCATCGGTACCTCGCGCTCGTGCTCGGCGCGGTCTTCGGCTTCGTCTTCGGCCTGACGTCGGTCGGCGCGGGGGCGTTCTTCGGTATGGCGCTCGTCACGCTCTTCCCGCTCTCGGCCCGGCGCGTCGTCGGCACCGACCTGTTCCACGGCGCGCTCGTCACCTGCGCGGCGGCGGCGGCGTCGTTCTTCCTGCTGCCGTCGATGCGCTTCTCGAGCATCGCCTACCTGATGATCGGCTCGATCCCGGGCATCCTGATCGGCTCACAGCTCACGGTCGCCCTGCCCGAGCGGGCGCTGCGCGGATCGCTCGCGAGCGTGCTCGCGCTCTCGAGCCTGAAGATGCTCGGCGCCTTCTAGGCCGCTTCCACAACGGGATCGCACAGAATTCGTCACTTCCGGCTTGCGTTCTCCACTAGTTCAGTTATATTGGTAGGGTTTGTGGTGATCATCGGAGGAGGGAAGGGCGCAGATGAACGTTGGACTGATGTTTGCGGGGCTCGCAGTCGGGCTCCTCGTGGGGTTGACGGGCATGGGCGCCGGCTCCCTGATGACACCGCTTCTGATCACGGTGTTCGGCATCCCGGCCGGCACCGCCGTCGGCACCGACCTCGTGTACGCGGCCGTCACGAAGACGTTCGGCGCCGCCCGCCACACCCAGCTCAAGAACGTCAACCGCGAGCTCGCCCTGTGGATGGCCACGGGCAGCGTCCCCGCCGCCTTCCTGGGCACGTACATGCTCTACAACGTGTTCGGAAACATCAACGTGTGGCTGCCTGACGTCATCGGCTATGCCCTGATCCTGGTCGGCATCGCGGTTGCGATCCGCACGTTCGTGACCATCCGCGGCCTGTGGGACGCCACGAAGCTCCCGACCGACGGCCCGATCACGCGCAACCACAAGATCCTGGCCGCCACGATCGGCGCGGTGTTCGGGTTCATCCTCGGGCTCACCTCGGTCGGCTCGGGCGTCTTCTTCGGCATGGCGCTCGTCACCGTGTTCCCGCTCTCAGCCCGGCGCGTGGTGGGCACCGACCTGTTCCACGCCATGCTGGTGACGATCGCCGCCGCCGCCGGCACGATCATCTGGGGCACCCCCAACTTCGGGTACGTCGGCACGATCCTGATCGGCTCGATCCCCGGCATCCTGATCGGCTCGCACTTCACCGCGCGGATGCCCCAGCGGGCGCTGCGCGGCAGCATCGCCAGCGTGCTCGCCCTGTCCGGGCTGAAGCTGCTCGGCGCGTTCTGATCCATCGGGGGACGGTTCTCGCGCCGCGGGCACCGTCCCCCACCGCCGCCCAACGCGCCGGCCGTACAATCCGCCGTCGTGCCTCCCAAGCGGATCGGGATCATCGTCATCGGCGTGCTGCTCGCGGCCTCCGGCCTCGCCTTCCTGCGCGCCGAGCAGCTCAAGCTCGAGCGCTCCCCGGTCGGCGGCACCCGCGTGCAGAAGTACTTCTCGACCATCTGCACCCCGGTCAAGCCCGGCACGCGCTGCCGCGCGCACTCCGCCCTGATGAGCTTCCGTCTGCGCCGGGCGGGGCGGGTCGCGCTCGCGATCGTGGACACCTCGGGGCACCTCGTCGATCGCCTCGGCCCAGCCGCGGGGCGGCCGCTCCCGCGCGGCCGGGTCACGCTGCGCTGGGACGGGCGCACCGACGCGGGCGCGACGGCTCCCGAGGGCACCTACCACCTGCGCGTCGACCTCCTGAGTCTCAATCACACGATCACGACGCCCGATCCGATCGAGCTCGACAACACCGCCCCCACGCTCACGCTGGTCAGCCGCCCGGGCGCCCTGCCGCTGCGCTACCGCACGAGCGAGCCGGCCGCCGTCTTCGTGCGCGCGATCGGTACGGGGACGGACTCCGGCCGCTCCGCGATCTTCCGAGCGCGGTCGGGCGGCGTGCGCTTCGGCCACCGCACGAGCCTCGCCGGCACCAGCGTGCGGCTCACGCTCGTCGCCGTCGACCGGGCCGGGAACGCCTCGGCCCCGCTCGCTGCGGGGAGCGTCCGCCTGCCGGCATGACACAATCCGCGGCCATGACCGACCGCGCCGCCGCCCTGTGATCACCGCCGGACGCTCCGTGCTCGTGCTGGCGCCGCATACCGACGACGGCGAGTTCGGCTGCGGCGGCACGATCGCCCGGCTGGTCGATGCCGGCGCCGAGGTGCGCTACGTCGCGTTCTCGTCGGCGTCGCGATCGCTGCCCGCCGGCTTCCCGGCCGACACGCTCGTCCACGAGGTGCGCGCGGCCACGGCCACGCTCGGCATCCCCCAGTCGCACCTGACGGTGCACGACTTCGAGGTGCGGACGTTTCCGAGCGTGCGCCAGGAGATCCTGGAGATCCTGGTCGCGCTCAACGCAGACCTCACGCCCGACCTGGTGCTGACGCCGTCACTTGGCGACATCCACCAGGATCACGAGACCGTCGCCCGCGAGAGCATGCGCGCGTTCAAGCGCACCACCCTGCTCGGCTACGAGATCCCCTGGAACTGCTTCAACTTCCGCCAGCAGGCCTACGTCGCCCTCGAGCCGGCCCAGCTCGACCGCAAGGTCGCGGCGCTGCAGTGCTACCGCAGCCAGGCACATCGCAACTACGCGAACGAGGAGTACGTCCGCAACGTCGCCCGCACCCGCGGCATCGAGGGCGGGCGCGACCTGGCCGAGGTCTTCGAGGTCTACCGCTGGTTTCTGTGAGGCCTGCGCGGCCCTGACCACCAGGGGATCGGATCGGCCACGTGGCCGGACGCGACGCGAACGCCCTCGGCACGCAGCCGTTCGGCGTGCTCGGCCTCGTGGCCGGGGACGAGCCGGCCGGCCGCGGTGACCACCCGGTGCCACGGCAGCGCCCCGTCGCTCTGGGCCATCACTCGCCCCACGGCGCGGGCGGCCTCGGGCCGGCCGACCCAGTCCGCCACCCGGCCGTAGCTGGCCACCCGCCCGGCTGGAATCCGCTGCACCAGCGCCTCCACGCGACGCTCGAACGGGGTCGGCGGCGTCACGACCCGGAAGCCGATGGGCACGCCGTCAGCCACGGGCATCCAATCCGGCGCACATCTCACGATCGTATCCGCGCCCGGTGCGCCCCGGGCCGGTGCGGTCGCTCACTACACTGATGCTCCGTGCGCCTGCTCCTGATCGCGTTCTACTTCCCTCCGGCGGGCGGTGGCGGCGTCCAGCGCACGCTCAAGTTCTGCCGCCACCTGCCCGAGTTCGGCGTCGACGTCGACGTGCTCGCTCCGAGCGATCCGAAGTGGTTCGCGGTCGACGAGCCGCTCCTGGCCGAGATCCCGGCCGCCACGACCGTGCACCGCACTCGCTTCCTGGGGCCGCGCTCGTCCTTCCGCGGCGACGCGCTGCGCGACGCTCGCGGCCTACGCCGGGCGGCTGTCCAGGCGCGCTACGCCTACGAGCGCGCGCTCATCCCCGACAAGGCGGTGCCATGGGCGGCCACGGCCGTCCCAGCCGCCGTGCGGGTTGTGCGCAGCCGCGGCATCGACGCCGTGATGACGACCTCGCCGCCCGCGTCGGTGCACCTGATCGGCGCCGCCGTCGCCGCAGCCACCCGGCGGCCCTGGGTGGCCGACCTGCGTGACTCGTGGCTCGCCCATCCGCATCGTCGCTACGACAGCCGCGGCGTGCGCGCCAAGCGCACAGTCGAGCGCAGGATGGCCCGCACCGTCACCCGCCGGGCGAGCGCGCTCGTGGCCGTCACCGCCGCCATCGCCGCGGAGCTGGGTGAGCTCGATCCGGGCGCAGCGGCAAAGACGCACGTCATCGGCCACGGGGTCGACCTGAGCGACTTCGCCGGTCTGCGCTACGAGCCGTCGGGCCCGTTCACGATCGTGCACACCGGCGCGTTCTTCGGCCAGCGCACGCCGCGCCCGTTCCTGACCGCCGTGCGCGACCTGCTCGCCCGCCGGCCCGACCTGCGCGGCCAGGTGCGCGTGCGCTTCGTCGGCGATCTGCGCGCGTCCGATCGCACCTGGGCGCAGGGTCTCGGCATCGACGACGCGTGGGAGGAGACCGGCTTCGTCCCGTTCCGGCAGGCCGTCGCCGAGCAGCGCTCGGCCGACGCCCTGCTGCTCCTGATCCCGCACGCCGACGGGCGCGGCGACACGGTCGTCTCCGGCAAGGTGTACGAGTACCTGGCGGCGCGGCGGCCGGTGCTCGCGGCGGTGCCGACAGGGGGTGCCGCGGCGGCGCTGGTGCGATCCGCCGGGGCAGGCGACGTGGTCTCGAGCGATGACACCGCCGCCCAGTCGCGCGCGCTCGAGGCGCTGGTCGACCGGCGCCGCAACGGCGGCCTGTCCGATGTCGAGCTCCCCGCAGGCCTGGCCGAGCGGATGTCGCGCCGCGCGCGCGCCGGTGAGCTCGCGGCGGTCCTGCATGAGGTGGCGCCGTGAAGCTCACACGCCTCGACTGGCTGCTGCTCCTGACGCTCTCGGTGCTCACCTTCGAGAAGATCCGCTGGGAGACGTCGCTCGTGACGCTCACCTGGACGAACCTGCTTGCGACCGCGTTCGTCGTCGCGTTCGTCATCGACCGGCTGCGCCGGCGCGACCTGCTCTTCCACCCCGCGGCGATCACGCTCGCGGGGTTCATGCTCGCCTTCGGGGCGGTGTACCTGGCCGGCTACTTCGACCTCACCGACCGCGCGGCGCTCTCGTACTGGCTGAAGGGGATCGGCACCTGGGCGATCCACTTCACGTACCTGATCCTGGGCGTCGCGCACATGGTGCGGCGCGGCCGGCCGCTCTTCCTGCGGGCGATCTTCGCGTTCACGGCGGGGCTCGTCGTCAACTGCGTCTACGGCGTCATCCAGCTCACGCTCGCGATCGCCGCCGGCATCAACCTCGACCGGCTCGTGGTCGGCCCGCTGACGGCCGGGCAGGGCGGCATCGGCGGCATCAACATCTTCGGCACCGTGTCGGGCTCGCAGAACGTCTACCGGATCAACGCGCTGACCGGCGACCCCAACCACCTCGGCGTGATGCTCTGCGTGCCGCTGATGGTGCTCCTGCCCTACTACCTGGGCGACCGCCGCGGCCGCCGCCGGATCGGCCTCTTGCTGCTCTTCATGCTCGTCGTCCAGATCCTGACGCTGTCGCGCTCGGCCGCCCTCGGCGACGCCGCCGGCCTCCTCGTGCTGGCGCCCAACGCCCGCCGGCACCTGCCGCGGGCGCGCACGATCGGCATCGTCCTCGGCGGGATCGCCGGGGCGCTTGCGGCGGTGTACGCGTCGTCGCACTTCGTCCGCGCCGTCGTCGCATCGCGTACGCAGCTGAACGGCGGCAGCACCCAGACCCACCTCCAGTTCTACCAGCTCGTGCCGCCTGCGCTCGACCCGCACCCGCTGTTCGGGATGGGGTTCAACACCTTCGCCGTCTTCTACCAGTTCGTCACCGGGCGCACCGACTTCGGCCCGCACAGCGCCTGGATCGCGATCCTGGTCGAGACTGGCCTGGTCGGGCTCGCGCTCTACCTCGTCTACTTCGCCTACCTGCTCGCGAGCGCGGCGGCGATCCGGCATGCAGCCGACCCCGACATCGCCCGGCTGGGCCAGGGCCTGCTCGCAGCGCTCGTCGCCACGGCTGCCGGCAACCTGTTCTACCTGACGATGACCTTCGACTACTTCTACGCGCTCGCCCTGCTCGCGGTCGCGGGCTCCGCCATGTTCGGGCCGGCGCGGGCCCGAGCGGCGGTGCGCACCGCGGTGGTGGCGGGGCGGGCGCGGTGATCCTCGCCCTTGAGATCGCGTTCTGGTGCAGCCTGGCTGCGCTCGTCTGGACACACCTCGGGTATCCGCTCGCGATCGCGGCCGTCGCCCGCCTGCGGCCGCGGCCGGTCGCGGCCGCCGACATCCTGCCGACCGTCAGCCTGATCATCCCCGCCTACAACGAGGAGGACGTGATCGAGGCGAAGCTCGAGAACGCGCTCGCGCTCGACTACCCGGCCGACCGGCTCGAGATCGTGGTGACATCCGACGACTCCCGCGACGGCACCCACGCCGCCGTTGCACGGTTCGCCGACCGCGGTGTGCGCCTGATCCACTGCCCGCGCGGCGGGAAGGTGGCGGCGCAGGACCGCGCGGTCGCCGAGACGACGGGTGAGATCGTCGCGTTCGGTGACGCGAACGTGCGCTGGGATACCGACGCCCTGCGGCGGCTCGTGCGGCCTTTCGCCGACGCGGCCGTCGGGATGGCGTGCGGGAACGTGCGCCTGGTCAACCCGTCCGGGGGAACGAACCAGGAGGGCCTCTACTGGCGCTACGAGATGTGGCTGCGCCGGCGCGAGTCGCTCGTCCACTCGATGACCGGATCGAACGGCGCCATCTACGCCGTTCGCCGCGAGGCCTACCGCGAGGTCGACCCCCGCTTCGGGCACGACCTGAGCTTCCCCTACCTGATGGTGCAGAACGGCTACCGGGCTGTGTACGAGCCGTCCGCGCGGGCGACCGAGAGCATGACGACCGACATCGAGGACGAGTTCCGCCGTAAGGTGCGCATGTTCGAGCACTGCTGGCTGATCCTGTTCCGCGGGCACATGTTCGGCCTGCGCCGGCTCGGGCCGCTCTACTGGGTCGAGATCGTCTCGCACCGGCTCCTGCGCTACTGGAGCGGCCCGCTGCACCTGGTGCTGCTCGGATCGAGCATCGCGCTCGCGACCCACGGCGCCGTCTACGCGTTCGCGCTCGGCGTGCAGCTCGCCGGGCTCGCGCTCGTCGGTGTCTCGATGCTCCTGCGCGGCCGCGTGCGCGTCCTGCGCGTGCTGCACTACTACCTCCTCGTGACGCTCGCGACCGTGATCGCGCTCGTCGGCTACCTGCGCCGGGGCGTCCCGGCCACGTGGGACAAGGCGGCCGGCTCAAGGCTCTGAATCGCCGGTGCCCGGGACCGGCTGTTCACGGGACGAGCTCGCGATACACCGCTTCGGTGAGCCCGGCCACGGACGACCACGCCAGCGGCCCCGCGGCGGCCTGCTCGCTCGCGTTCGCCAGCCGCGCACGCGCCGCCGGGTCGGCGAGCAGGCGGCCGAGCACCGTGGCCAGCTCCGAGGCGTCGCCGGGCGGTACGAGCTCGCCGACGCCGTCGCTTCGGTGCAGCTCGCCGAAGCCGCCGACATCGCTCATCACGAGCGGAGCGCCGAACGCGAGCGCGGCGGCGAGCACGCCGGAGTTGTCGATGCGGCGGTAGGGCAGGACGACCACGTCGGCCCGGCGCAGCGCCGCGGCGAGCTCGGCATCGGACAGGTACCGCGGAAGGAAGACGACGCCGGGCTGGCCGGTCGTGAGTGCGGACGTGTCCATCATCGGCCGCCCGGCGACGAGCAGCGTCGCCTCGGGCACCTGCTCGCGCACACGCGGCCAGGCCCGCAGGAGCACGTCCACGCCCTTGTACGGGCGGATCAGCCCGGGGGCGACTGCCAGCGGCCCCGCGGGGTCTGCGGGCGGGGGGACGACCGGCAGATCGCGCAGGTAGCCGAACACGCCGTGGGGGATGACGCGGACGCGGCCGGGATCGACGCCGCAGCGGTCGATCAGCGCCTGCCGGCCCCAGTCGCTGTGACAGATCACGCGCTCGAACGAACGGGCGGTGGCCGCGACCGAGCGCCGCCGCGCGGCGCGGCCGACGTTCGGCACCGGATCGTGCGCCGTGAACACGACCGGGAGCCCGGAGGCGTGCAGACGGCGGTAGAACGCCCGCTCGACCGGCCGCAGCACGCACCACTGGACGTGGATCACATCGGGCGGATCACGCCGCAGGAGGGCGCGCATCCGCCCCAGGTCGGCGATGTGCTCGGCCGCCTTGGCGCCAGGTCGCAGGCGGCTGCCCACGGGCAGGGCGTTGCTGCGGCGGTAGAAGTGCTCGCGCACCGCATAGCCGTCGGGAGCCGGCGCGTCCCCGTGCACGAACGCCGAGGTCCACAGGGTGACGCTGTGGCCGCGCCCGGCGAGCGCACGGGCGAGCTCGTGATCGTACGGGCGTGAGTACCCCGACGGGTCGACCAGCGCCACGCGCAGGGGACGGTTGCCCAAAGCTTGCTCCAATCGCGGTGACTAGACTACCCCTTCGTGCCCGATACCCCGCCCGTTCAGCCCGCCGGCGAGGTGCGGGTCACCGAATACTTCCGGCGTGCCATGAGACGGTGGTACGTCATCGTCTTCACGGTCGTCGCCGCCGTGCTGCTCGTCTTCCTGCACGGCGTGAGCGGCGCCACGAAGCAGTCGGCCGCCACGGCCAGCGTCTACCTGGGCCAGCCGTTCACGCCCAGCGGCTCCGCTGTCCTGAACTCGACGCCGCTCTCGAACCCGGCGATCTCGATCCAGTACGTCACGGCGCCGGAGCAGATCGCCGCCGCCGCGAAGGCGGCCGGGATCGACCACCACAGCCTGCGCAGCCACGTGAGCGTGCTTGCGTCGGGCGGCGCGGCCGCCGCGGCGAGCAAGGGGGTCACCGGCGGCGGCCCGCCGACGATCACGATCACCACCGAGGGCCCGTGGACGCGGCTGAAGGTGCAGACCGTCTCCAACACGCTCGCGCAGTCGCTCATCGGCTACGCCAACCGCTACACCACGCTCAAGACCAACCTGCTCGCGACGCGCGTGAAGCAGGAGCAGGCGCAGCTGAAGGCCTTCCAGGAGATCCAGGCCCGCGCCCGCAAGAGCATCGCGAGCATCGACAGCTCGAGCGCGGACGCGCTGAGCAAGGTGGCGGCGGAGTCACCGTTCGTGAACGACATCACGACCGCGGCGACCCAGATCGCGCCCCTGTCGGAGAACCTGGGCAACGACCAGATCGCGCTGGCCGCGACGAAGGACATCGAGTCGGCCCAGTTCATCAACCGCGCGTCGGGCCACCAGGTGTCTGCGACCACCCGCCGCAACTCGCTGATCATCGCTGCGATGGTCGGCCTGATCGTCGGCACCGGACTCGCGCTCGCATGGGAGGCGCTCGCCACGCGCCCGCGGCGCGAGCAGCCCGCATAGACTTCACGGGATGTCCACGCGCACGTGCCCCGATTGGCCGGAGCTGCTTGATCGCGCGCCGGACCTGCACTTCAAGCACTACACGGCCGACGAGCTCCAGCTCCCGCACGACATCGTGCTCGCCCTCGGCGCCGTGCGGCTGAGCGAGCTCGAGGTGTGCGCCGACACGGCCTATAACGTCTTCAACCCGGCCCACACCGAGCCGCGGGTGGCCGACGCGCTGCGCGGGAGCTTCTGGACCGACCTCGACGACTGGCGCGGCGTCGCCCGCTGAGGTGACCGGATCCGGGAGGCCGGATCCCGCTTCCGGGGGGCACCGGCCGCGCGGCCGCGTGCCGATGGATGGAGCGATGGAAGAGACTGGCGAATCCGGCGGGTGCATCTCGGAGCGCGACTGCGCGTTTGAGGTCTGCGCGATCGACATCCAGCGCCTGCTGCTGTGGTACTTCGATGCCGAGCACCCGGGGCGCGCGCACATCACGAGCCGCGGCCGCCACGACCCCATCCTGACCTAGATGGTTGATTCCACGCCCCCACGCGCCTGGCCGCGTGGGTGGTAGTGGGCTGATTTGGGGTGTTGGTGGCGCTGCGGCTGCATCACGGGGGCGTGGAATCAACCATCTCGCCGAAGTCGGCCTCGAGGCGCTCGCGGCTCCAGGCCAGGAACGCGTCGGTCAGCCGGCGCCGGCTGCGGGTGGCCAGGCGCACCGAGTAGAAGTCGCGCACGGGGTCAAGTCCCGCCACCTCGGCCGTGGCGAGCGTCCCCAGCCGCAGCTCCTTGGCGACCGCGAGCGATGACAGGAAGCAGACGCCGTAGCCCGCCTCGACGGCCGACTTGGCCGACTCCTGCAGCCCCGCCTCCATCGCGACCTGCAGGTCGCGCACGCGCACGCCGGCCTGGCGCAGCTCGTCCTCGATCACCGTGCGCACGCCGGCGCCGGTCTGCATCACGACCTGCGGCTCGGCGACGAGCTCGGCGAGGCTCACGACCCGCCCGGCGAAGCGGTGGCCGGCGGGCACGGCGAGCACGACGCGGTCGCGCAGGAACGGCTCGAACTCGAGCGCGCGGTGGCTCCGGCGCGCCCCGACCACGCCGAGCTCGAGATCACGGTCGAGCACGCGATCGATGACCGATCCGGTCGCGTCGACCCGCAGCGTCACCTCGACGCCCGGGTGGGCGGCGCGAAAGCCGCCCAAGAGCTGCGGCAGCACGTGCTCGCCCGGGCCGGTCGACGCGCCGACGATCAGATGGCCCGTGGGCACGTCGGCGTCCTGCGCCAGCTCGCGGGCGAGCTCGTCGCGCAGGGTGAGCATGCGCAGGGCGTATCGATGCAGCACCTCGCCGCGGTCGGTCGGGGCGGCGCGGCGGCCGGAGCGGTCGATCAGGGGCGTCCCCACCATGCGCTCGAGCGTCTGGATCTGCTGGCTCACCGCCGGCTGCGTCACCCCCAGGGCATCGGCCGCAGCCGAGAACGAGCCCCGCTCGACGACCTCCACGAACGTCTGCAGCTGACGCAAGTCCATATCAGGTTGAGCTTATCAGCGTGCATAAGACACACCGGGGACAGGCCCCGGCCGGGGACTGTCCCCTACATTGCTCGATCTGCACCGCGATTGCGGCGCACGAGGCCGGTGAGGGCAAGCGCCAGCAGGTGGTCGGGGTCGCGGCGCAGGCGCTCGGCAGCCACGCCGGACTTGCGCTCGATCACCAGATCGGCGGCGCGCTCGAGCGGCCGCAGACGCCCCTCGGCGACCAGGCGCTCGTCGACGCCGCCCAGCCGCCCGGCGAAGGTCGTGTAGACGGGCGTGCCCAGCACGACCGCCTCGCGGTTCATGGTGCCGCCGGCGCTCACAACGAGATCGGCGCCCGCGAGCAGGCTGGGGCCGTCGACGGCGTGCTCGGGTACCACGAGCGCAGGCAGGCCAAGCGCACGGATCCGCGCGCCCTGCTCAGGCGTGCGCGGCAGCACCACACAGACGACGTCGTCGCGGGCCGCGAGCCGCTCGAGCACGGCATCGAACAGCGGGTTTTCGAACCGGTGGTAGAGGGCGACGTCGGCGGGCGGCCGCAGGACGATGCCGATGCGGTCCCCGTCGAAGCCGAGCGCGCGCGGCACGGCCGGGTCGGCCTCGAAGCCGGCCAGGTAGTACTCCTCCTTCAGCCCCGGGTAGCGCACGAGCTTCGGCGGGCGGGCGCCGAAGCGGCGCAGCCGGCCCGGCGGGATGGCATCGGGCACGAGCACCCGGGTGGCCAGACGGCAGTTGAGCGAGTGCTGAAGCGTCGCGAACTCGTAGTCGAACATCGTCGTGTTCGGCACGCGCAGGGCGCGGCAGGCCATCGGCAGGTCGGTCGAGCCGTGCGCGAGCGCCACGTCGAAGCGGCCGCGGCGGCCGAACGCCACCATGGCGGCCACGCGATCGGCGGCCGCGCGGGCCTTGCCGGCGCGCGAGCCGCCGCCGTGGTGGCCGATGACCGTGTGCTCGATGCCATGGAGATCGAGCAGCTCGAGCGTCTGCGCGAACGCGCGGGCGGTGACCGCGACGTCCCATCCGCGGTCGCGCAGGCGGCGCACGAGCGGGGCGAAGATCACCGCGTGGGGGGAGTTGGTGAGGTCGATCCAGACGCGCACGCGCGCCGACCCGCTTACGCGGCCGCGAGCGCCGCCGCGCGCACCGCCGCCACGACCTCGCGCTGGGCGGGCTCGTCCAGCGTCGGGAACATCGGCAGCGCCAGGCCCTCGCCGGCCGCGCGCTCGGTCTCGGGCAGGTCGCCCTGGCGGTATCCGAGGTGCGCGAACACCGGCTGCAGGTGAAGCGGGACGTCGTAGTACGCGCGGCAGCCGATCCCGGCCGCGGTCAACGTGCGGGCGAGCTGGTCGCGGGCGGGCGAGCGCACAACGTAGAGGTGGTAGACGTGCTCGGCGCCCGCCGCCTCGGCCGGGAGCTGCACGAGGTCGCCGAGACCGAGCCGGCGGTAGCGCTCGGCCACCGCCCGGCGGCCGGCGTTCCATCCGCCCACCTCGGGCAGGAACCGGCGCAGCACCACCGCCTGGATCTCGTCCATGCGCGAGTTCGTCCCGACGAGCTCGAACCGGCGCTTCTCGCGCGAGCCGTGGAAGCGCAGCAGGCGCACGCGCTCGGCCAGGTCGGCGCTGCTCGTGACCACCATGCCGGCGTCGCCGAAGGCGGGGAAGTTCTTGGTGGGGAAGAACGAGAACGTGGCCAGGTCGCCGAAACTCCCGGCGCCGCGCCCGTCGACGGTGGCGCCGAACGCCTGGGCGGCATCCTCGATCAGGGCGAGGCCGTTCCGGCTGGCCACGTCGCGCAGCGCCGGCAGGTCGGCGGGCTGCCCGTACAGGTGCACCGCGACGATCGCGCGCGTGCGCTCGGTGACCGCGGCCTCGGCCGCCGCCGGGTCGAGGTTGAACGTGCCCGGGTCGATATCGGCGAAGACGGGCGTCGCGCCCACCCGGGCGATCGCCTCGGCCGTCGCGTAGAAGGTGTACGCGGTCGTGACCACCTCGTCGCCGCGGCCGATGCCGAGCGCCTCGAGGCTGAGCACGAGCGCATCGGTGCCGTTTGCGACGGCGACGCCGTGGCCGGCACCGACCGCCGAGGCGACCTCGTCCTCGAGCGCGCGCATGTTCGGGCCGAGGATGAAGCGGCCCGAGTCGATCACGTCGCACACGGCCTGCTTGACGTCGTCCAAGAGGTCGGCGTACTGGCCGCGGATGTCCATCAGGGGAACCGGCATCCCGGCCACTCTAGTGGGCTGCTTGCCGCCTCTGACGCAGTACCAGCCATACCACGGCCGCGATCGCGGCGGCCACCACGACGTAGTCGAGATACCCGAACCGGCGGTGCCATGTATCCCAGTTCTTGCCTGCGAAGTCGCCTATCGCAACGAGCAGGGTGCACCACAGGAGCGACCCGACGAAGGTCAGGACCGAGAACCGGCCGAGCGGCATGCGCGCGACGCCCGCGGGCAGCGAGATGAACGTGCGCACGACGGGCAGGAGCCGGGCGAAGAACACGGCCGGCGATCCGTAGCGCTCGAACCAGCGGTGGGCCTGGTCGACGCGGCGGCGGTTGTGCTCGGTGCGCATCAGCACGGCATCGACGCCGTAGGCGCCCGCCGCCCATGCGATCCACGACCCAACCAGGTTCGCGAAGGCTCCCACGAGGACGGCGGCGACGAAGCTCATGCTGCCCTGCGAGACCAGGTAGCCGGCGTAGATCATCGTCACCTCGCTCGGCACCGGGATGCATGCGCTCTCGAGCACCATGAGCACGAACACCGCCTCGAGGCCGTGAGCGGCGATGAACGTCTGCAGGTGGGTCGTGAGCGACTGCACCGGCGGAGACTACCGGGCGTTGATGGGAAGGAGCCCATCGGCCGGCGGCGGCAGGCGGGTCGTCGCCAGGTACGCCCCGCAGACGCCCGTCACGGCGGACATGACCACGATCAGCACCCGGTAGTCGACGATGCCGATCAGCCCCGCACCGAGGGCGATCGAGAGCGTCTGGGGCACACCGACGAGGACGTCGGCTGCCGAGTTGACGCGCCCCTGCAGGTCGGCGGGCGTGCGCAGCTGCACGGCCGTGAAGTAGCCGACCACAGCCCACGAGACGCCGGCGCCGGCGACGGCGAATCCGACCAGCACCACGGCGACCTGGGGGACGAGCAGCGACGTCTCGCCCACCGCGAAGAGCAGCATGCCGAGGCCGGTGACACGGCCGTCGCCGTGGCGGCGCAGCATGCCGCCGGCGACGAGGCCGCCCGCGACCGCACCCACCCCCTGCGCCGAGCTCAGGACGCCGAAGAACGTTGGCGCCCGGTGCAGCCCGTGCTGGATGACCGAGAAGATGATCGTCTCGGAGAAGCCGACGACGAGCAGCACGACGCCGGTGGTCATCACGATCCGGCGCAGGCCCGGCGAGTGGGCGATATGCCGCGCGCCGGCCGCCACCTGGGCGCCGAGGTGGTGCTCGGACGGCACCGGCCGGCGCTCGCGGTGGCGGATCGCGACCAGCGTGAGCGCCGCAACGATGAACGTGGCTGCGTCGAGCGCGGCGACCGTCGGGCCGCCGAACGCGGCGAAGAGGCCTGCTCCGGCGAGCGGGGCGAACAGCCGCATGCCCTCGCCGGTGGTCTGCAGGGCGGCGTTGGCCTCGCCGAGGAGCTCGGCGGGCAGGAGCCGCGTCAGATAGGCGGACTGGGCCGAGTAGAAGAACCAGCCGACGGCGCCGTAGACCAGGGTCACCGCGTAGATCAGCCACAGCTGGCCGCGGCCGTGCACGCCGACCAGCGGCACGAGGACGGCCGCGCCGGCCAGGTTGAGCGCGATCATCAGCGGCCGCGCGCGCACGCGGTCGACGACGACGCCGAAGAGCGGCGAGATGAGGCCCGGCAGCGCGTACGCGAAGAACACGAGCCCGGCAGCGGCGCTCGACCCCGTGATCGTCTTCACCCACACCCCGAGCGCCAGGAACATCGCCCGGTCGCCGAACACCGACAGCATCTGCCCGGCGACGAGCAGGCGGGCGTCGCGATCTGAGAGCAGGCGTCGCACGCCGCGGCGCCGCCGCTAGTCGCCCGCCGCCACCAGCGCCGCCAGGTTGCGCAGCTGGTCTTCCAGGGCGGCCCGGACCGGCGCCGACGCCACCGCGGCGAGCAGCCGGGGCAGCTCGACCTCGGAGGTGAGCGTGACCCGGGTCGCGTGCTCGCCCTCGAGCGCGAGCTCGAACACCGACATCCCCTGGCGGTGCCCGTCGACGCGCTGGTTCACCAACCTGCGGGGAGGATCGACCTCGACGGTGCGCACGACCATCGACTCACGCTTGCCCATCGCCACGAGCACGCAGGCGATGTCACCGTTCTCGAGCACGTACCGGTCATGGATGTCGTCGGGGAGCATGCGGATATGCCTGTGCGGGTCGGCGATCCACTCCCAGACGACCGGGGGCGGAGCCGGACAGGTGCTCGACACCGTGACCTTCACGCCGGGCTCACGCCGCGTGGTCGCGGACGGTGCGGTAGAGCGTGTCGCGCTGGCGGGCGACGTAGCCGGCGTTCGTGATCGTGTGGACGAAGTCCTCGGTCGAGGCGCGGTACGTCGTGCCCGCAGCGGAGACGACGTTCTCCTCGATCATGATCGAGCCCATGTCGTCGGCGCCGAACGCGAGTGCCACCTGGCCGATCTTCATGCCCTGCGTCACCCACGACGACTGGATGTGCTCGACGTTGTCGAGGTAGATGCGGGTGACCGCCTGCATCAGCAGGTAGTCGAAGCTCGTCGGCGTCCACGTTACGTGCGGCGCGAGCGCGGTGTTGTCGGGCTGGTACGTCCACGAGATGAAGGCGCGGAAGCCGTGCAGCTCGTCCTGGAGGTCGCGGATCCGGCGCAGGTGCTCCACGCGCTCCTCGAGCGTCTCGACGTGGCCCCACATCATTGTGGCCGTGGTGCTCATGCCGAGGCGGTGGGCAGCGCGCATGATCTGCAGCCACTCGTCCGACGTCGTCTTCTTCGGCGAGATGATCTTGCGCACGCGGTCTACCAGGATCTCGGCGCCACCGCCCGGCAGCGAGTCGAGCCCGGCGTCGCGCAGCCGCGAGAGCGTCTCGGAAGACGTCAGCCGCGCCTTGCGGGCGATGTGCTGGATCTCGCTCGGCGAGAGCGCGTGCAGGTGGATCGGATAGCGGGCCTTGATCGACCGGAACAGGTCCTCGTACCAGTCGATGCCGAGGTCCGGGTTGTGCCCGCCCTGCATGAGGACGGCGGTGCCGTCGAGGGCGAGCGTCTCCTCGATCTTCTTGAAGATCACCGCCTTGGGCAGCGTGTAGCCCTCGCGGGTGTCGCCCGGCCGGCGGTAGAAGGCGCAGAACTCGCAGTCGGTGTAACACACGTTCGTGTAGTTCAGGTTGCGATCGACGATGAACGTGACCACGCCCGGCTCCGACTTGCGGTTGCGCAACTCGTTCGCGACCTTGCCGACGGCGACCAGGTCGCGCGAGCGCAAGAGGGCGCAGGCGTCGGCGTCGGAGATGCGCTCGCCCGCCAGGGCCTGCTCAAGCACGGGTGCGACCGTCGTCCTCTCGGCGATCATGCTCACGCCGCAAGCGTACCCGACCGCCGCCGCGCGCGGTCGCGGCCGCTAGGACGCGACCGGCTCGAGCTCGGCGAAGCGCAGCTCTGGCACCGACTCGAGCTCGCCGGCCAGATGCGCCAGCTCGAAGAACCGGACGAGGCCCTGCCGCTCGCGCGGGCCGAAGTGGTAGCGCAGCTTCTCGAAGTAGCGGGCCAGGAAGCCGGCCGGCCAGCCGTACTCGGCGGCCGCGCGGCGGGCCAGGAGCTCCGGCTCGGCGCGCGCAAGCGCGAGCGAGCGCAGGTGGGCGCGCTCGAGCTCTGCCAGGCCGGAGCCGACGCCCTCGCGGCAGGCCCAGACGGCGAACACCATCGGCAGGCCGGTGCGCTCCGTCCACAGGCGCCCGAGGTCGTGGTGGGGGGTCGGATCCTCGAACGCGCTTCGCAGCGCGGCATCGCCGATCAGCATGCGCGCGTCGGCGGGATCGCCGAGCGGCACGAGCTCGACATCGCCGAGCAGCACCTTGGTCAGCACCACCGACGTGGCGCTCTCGGGCGTCACGGCGACGCTGCGGACGTGCTCGAGTGGCTTGCGCGTGATCAGCTGGATCGAGTCGACCGCGCCCTCCGACGACACGCACAGGCTCGGCAGCAGCCGCAGGCGGTCGGAGTTGCGCGCGTACTCGATCGACGAGATCGGGGCGACGTCGATCTCGCCCTCGATCAGCATCCGGTTGAGCTGGGTCGGCACGCCCGTGACCTGCTCGACGGCGACCCCGCCGAGGTCGTAGAACACCGGAGCCATGTTGGCGTAGGAGATGCGGCCGAGGCGGATCAGAACGTCCTCACCGCGTTGTACAGCGTGTCTCGCTGCACGGGGACGCGGCCGGCTTCGCGGATCAGCGCGACGAGGTCGGCGATCCGCTCCTCCTGCGGGGTGACGGCGCCTGCGGCATGCGCGATCTGCTCCTCCATCACGGTGCCCTGGATGTCGTTGGCGCCGAAGTGCAGGGCGACCTGGGCGAGCGGCGTCGAGATCATGATCCAGTAGGCCTTGATGTTCGGGATGTTGTCGAGCATCAGCCGTGATGTGGCGATCATCTTGAGGTCGTCGTTGCCGGTCGAGAAGCGCCAGCCGCGGCGCTGGAAGACCGTGTTCTCGGGATGGAACGGCAGCGGGATGAACGCCAGGAAGCCGCCGGTCTCGTCCTGCAGGTCGCGCAGGCGCAGCCAGTGGTCGACCCGCTCCTCGTAGGTCTCGACGTGCCCGTAGAGCATCGTGCAGTGCGTCGGGATGCCCATGCCGTGCGCGGCGCGGTGTGTGGCGATCCAGTTGTCGGGGTGCTCCTTGCCCGGGGCGACGAGCCGGCGGACGCGGTCAGCGAACACCTCGGCGCCGCCGCCGGGCAGCGACCCCAGCCCCGCCGCCTTCAGGTCGGCGAGCACCTCGGGGTGCGTCTTGCCCGAGAGCTTCGTCATGTGGTGGATCTCGGACGCGGTGAAGAGCTTCAGGTGCACGTCGGGCAGCGCCTCGTGCAGCGCGCGCGTGACGTCGGGGTAGTAGTCGTAGCCGATGTGGGGGTGCTCGCCCCCGACCATGTGGATCTCGCTGTAGGCCTCGCGCCCGTGCACCTCGACGGCGTGTGCGACCAGGTCGGGGATGTCCCAGGTGTAGGCGCCCTCCTGCCGGCCCGTGCGGGCGAACGCGCAGAACTTGCACTTGACCCGGCACACGTTCGTGTGGTTCAGGTACAGGTTGTTGACGAAGTAGACCTCGTCGCCGCCACCGCGCAGGCGGCGGGCGGTATCGGCCAGCTCGCCCAGGGCGAGCAGGTCCTCCGATTCGAGCAGCGCGACCCCGTCGTCGAAGTCGAGCCGCTCGCCCGCGAGCACCTTCTCGCGGATCGGCGCCAGGGTATCGAGGTGGGCGGCGAGGGCCATCGGCGTCCGGGAGTCTACCGCCACGGCGGCGGCCTGCTCGCCGTTCAGGGGGTGTAGCGGTACGCCGCGGCCAGGCCCAGGAGCTGCGGGACGGTCACGAGCCGGTACCCGCGCGCGATCAGCGTGGGCACGATCGTGTTCAAGGCCGCCACCGTCTCGCTGCGATCGCCGCCGCCGTCGTGCATGATCACGATCGCGCCGGGATGCACGGCGGCGAGCACGCGCTGGGCGATCACGTCCGCGCCGGGCCGCGACCAGTCGGCCGGGTCGACGTCCCACTGGATCGTGAGCAGGCCCAGGTTGCGGGCGATGTGCACCACGCCGGCGGGCGCGGTGCCGTAGGGCGGCCGCAGCAGGCAGGGGGTGAAGCCCGTCGCCTTGCGGATCGCGGCCTGCGTGGGGCCGATCTGGCCGGCGGTGTTGGCCGCGTCCAGCACGGGGTGCGACCACGTGTGGTCGCCGACGACGTCGCCGGCCCGGATCACGGCGCGCGACGTCGCGGCCAGGCCACCGACCTGGCGGCCGATCTCGAAGAACGTCGCGTGGGCGCCGTAGTGGCGAAGCACCGCGAGCACCTGCGGCGTGTAGAGCGACGGGCCGTCGTCGAACGTGAGCGCCACCATCTTGCCGCCCGCCGGGCCGTGGAAGCGCTGCGACGGGCCCGCCGCGGTGCAGCCGTCGAGCGTGAAGCGGTCGATCCGCGAGCCGGCGCGGCCGCGGTCGGGCACGGCATCGCGGCACAGCTGTGCGCAGGCGGCGCGGCCCTTCCAGACGCTCGCGGCCGACCAGTCGATCCGCCCGGCCCGCAGGCCGACGTCGGCATAGGCGAACGTCACCTCGGCCGTGGCCGGGCGCAGCTTGCGCACGGTGCCGGCCACGAACTTCGGCTTCGGTCCGCCAGGTGCGAGCGGGAGGCGGTAGAGCGCATGCCGGCCGCTGCCGCCGATCAGGCACACGCGCTCGCCGCGCGAGGAGTGGCCGCGCTGGACGAGGTCGACGCAGACCGTGCGGTCGCCGGTACCCGACAGCAGCGAGAGCGAGAACGGGCGCCCGGTCGTGAACGAGAACTTGAGCGACGACGCCAGCTGCCCCAGCCGCACCGAGCGCAGGTCGAAGCGCCCGGACGTATCGGCCGGGTCGCGCAGCTCGAGCGCGGGGGCCTGCGCCGAGGCCGCGACCGCGGGGACGGCGGCGGCCCCGGGCGCCGGCGCAATGGTCGCTCCCGCGATGACCGCGAGCATGGCGGCGGCCGGTGCGAGCAGGCGGGCGCGGCGGGCGGTCACACCCCACACGATACGGCCCGACAGTCACGGTTCTGTAACGACCGGGGGGCCCTGGGGATACGATGCGCGGCCGTGGCCCGCCGGGTCGTATTCCAGGGGATCAGCGGATCCGGCAAGACGACGCTCGGGCGCGAGCTCGCAGGCATCCTCGGCGTGCCGTTCATCGAGACCGACGCGCTCGTGCACGGGCCGGGCTGGGCCGAGACGCCCGACGCCGAGTTGCGCGAGCTGCTGCGCCCGACCGTCGAGAGCGGGGGGTGGGTGCTCGACTCCGACTACCGGCGCAAGCTCGGCACCTACGTGATGGAGCACGCCGACACGGTGGTCTGGCTCGACCTGCCGCTGTGGGTCTGCATGAATCGCCTGCGCCGGCGCACGCTGGGGCGCATTCGCCGCGGCGACGAGCTCTGGAACGGCAACCGCGAGTCGTGGGCGCGCAGCCTTCTGGGGCTGGGACTCGCTGTTCGTCTACGCCGTGCGCAAGCACATCGCCCAGCGCCGCGAGCTCCCCGCGCTGCTGCGCCGCCCCGAGCTCGCCCACCTCGAGGTGGTGCGGCTGCGCACGCCGCACGCGGTCGCGAGCTGGGTCGAGTCGCTCGCGGAGCCCTCCTAGGCGTCGCGGTCGACGGCGCCGCGCACGACCGCGGCCAGGGCCGCCGTGTCGAGCCCGCCGTCGAGCGACTCGAGATGTGCGAGCGCCGCGTCGGCGTGGCGCTCGGCGACGGCGCGGGCGTCGCGGACGGCGCCCGAGCGGGCCACGCGCGCGAGCGTCGGCAGCACGTCCTCACGCGTTGCGCCGCGGGCGATCACGCCGGCCACCGCCGGGTCGCGGGCCGCGCCGAGGATCAGCGGCAGGGTGACGGTGCCGTCGAGCAGGTCGGTGCCGAGCGGCTTTCCGGTGGTGTCGGGCCGTCCGTCGCAGTCGAGGATGTCGTCGGCGATCTGGAACGCCAGGCCAAGCGCGGTGGCAAACTCGCCCAGCCGCGCCACCTCGCCGTCGTGCAGGCCGCCGCAGCGTCCGCCGAGCATGGCCGCGGCGGCGAACAGGCGCCCGGTCTTGAGCCGGCAGCGCTCCAGGTACTGCTCCGGCGTCGTCTGCGGGTTCCCGGTCTGCTCGCGCTGCAGGATCTCGCCGCGGGCGAGCGCCAGGCAGGCTTCGGAGAGCATCGTCACGGCGTCCATGTCCCCGGTCGCGACGAGCTCGGCGAACGCCCGCGCGAACAGGTAGTCGCCGGTCGCGCGCGCGACCGCCTCGCCGTGGGCCGCCCATACCGTCGGCCGTCCGCGCCGCAGCCGCGCGGCGTCGAGCTGGTCGTCGTGGACGAGCGTCGCCATGTGCACGAGCTCGACCGCGCATCCCGCCGCGACGAGCCCGGGCAGCTCGCGCCCGCGTACCGGCGCCGCCAGGTACACGAGCATCGGCCGCAGCCGCTTGCCGCCCGACCGCAGCGTCTCGGCACCGGCGCCCGAGACGGCCGCATCCGGCGCCCATCCGACGGCCCGCTCGAGCGCCGCCTCGACCGCATCGACGTAGGCCTGCAGGCCCGGCACCTCCAGCACATCGGCGACGGCGCCGGAGCTCATGCGGGCACCGTCCCCACATGCACCGCCACGGCGCCGCCCGAGAGCCGCCGGTAGCGGACGCGGCGCAGGCCGGCGCGGTGCATGATCGCCGCCAGCTCGTCGGCCGGCGGGAAGCGGTGCACCGACGCCGGCAGGTAGCGGTAGGCGTCGGTCTCGCGCGCGACCAGCCGGCCGAGCATCGGCACGGCGCGGTCGGTCCACAGGCGCGCGAAGGGCGCAGCCCACGCCGGCGGGTCGGTCAGCTCGAGGCACACGACCCGCCCGCCTGGGCGCACGACGCGGCGCAACTCTGCGAAGCCGCGCAGGTGGTCAGCCAGGTTGCGCATCCCGAAGCCGATGGTCGCGGCGGCAAACTCGCCGTCTGCGAACGGCAGGGCGAGGGCGTCGCCGCGCATCCACTCGACCTGGGGCCGCTTGCGCGCTGCGGTGTCGAGCATCGCCTGGGAGAAGTCGAGCCCCACGACGCGGCCGCCCGGAGAGACGGCATCGTGAAGCGCGATCGCGAGGTCGCCCGTGCCGCAGCACACGTCGAGCGCCGCGTCGCCCGGGTGCACAGCCGCGCAGCGCACGGCGAGCGCCCGCCAGCTCCCGTCCATGCCCAGGCTCATGATCCGGTTCATGCGGTCGTAGGACGGCGATATGCGGTCGAACATCGCCCGCACCTGATCGGGAGGTAGGGTCACTCGGCCCCCCACGGGCGCACGAGGGCCGCATCGATGCCGGCCGCGGCGAGCACCCGGCCGGCGACGAAGTCGACCATGTCGGCGATCGTCTCGGGCAGGCGGTAGAAGCCCGGCATCGCCGGGACGATCGCGGCGCCGGCCCGCTTGAGCCGCAGCAGGTTCTCGAGATGGATCTCGGAGAGCGGCGTCTCGCGCGGCACGAGCACGAGCCGGCGGCCCTCCTTCAGCTGGACGGCGGCTGCGCGGTGGATCAGGTTCGACTCGATGCCGGCGGCGATCGAGCCCACGCTCGCCATCGAGCACGGGCACACGATCACGGCGTCGGTGTGGGCACTGCCGGACGCGTAGGGAGCCGAGTAGTCGGACTCCTCCCACACGCGCACGCCGTCACCGCCGTGGTCGGCCACGAGCCGCTCGAGCGCGCCGCTCGGGTCCATGTCGCGGTCGCCGTAGCACTCGAGGGCGATCACCTGGCGGCCGGCGCGAGAGGCCACCACGCCCACGCGGGCCCCGGCGTCGGCCAGCGCGCGCAGGACGCGTGCCGCGTACGGCGCGCCGGACGCGCCCGTGAGTCCCAGCATCACCTGCACAGCGGCAGACTATTGGATCGGGACGACCTTGCCCGCCTTGAGCGCCGCGATCACCTGGGCCATCTGGGCAATCTTCGTGGCGCCTTGGGCGGTGTAGTCGGGCATGATGCCCGTCGCCTTGTGGGCCCCGCCCGCGAGCCAGGCCTGAATCTGCTTCTGATCGAGCCCGAACATCGCCGAGCCGTTGCTCAGGTTCGCACCCGGCCCGTTCGCGCCGCCGGTCGGGAACGTGTGGCAGGTGCCGCACCCGTTCGCCGAGATCAGTGCCGCGCCGGGCAGCGCGTTGATCTGCGGGTTGGTGGAGATGTTCGAGCCGCCAAGGACGCCGGGGGCGATGGAGCCCGCGATGGTGAGCGCGATCAGCACCGCCGGCACCGACAGCCCGACGGCGACGCCCCACGGCCGCCGTGAGAGGCGCCGGTCGCGGCCACGGTCGAGGAATGGCCAGGCGATCAGCAGCACCATCCAGATCGTCGGGATGATGATCGTGGCCAGGATCAGCTCGGCCGGGGTCTTGAAGATCCGCAGGAGCTCGAACAGGAACAGGAAGTACCACTCCGGCCGCGGCTCGGTCTGCTGCACGGCCGGGTTGGCCTTGAGCTCGTAGAGCGGGCCGAGCAGGCCGTTCTGGCCGGTCGGGTGGGCGGCGTTGATCGGCCCGGCGGTCGCGTGCCACACCACCGCCATGGCCACGATGAGCAGCACGATGACGAGATTGATCACCGTGTCGTGGAACATGGCGTAGGGGAAGAACGGATGCCCCTCGTGCACCTGAGCCGCGTGGTCGGCTTCGTAGCGGACGCGGCGGTTGATGACCTTGCGCGCGGTCGTGCTCACTCGCCGGCCACCGTCTCCGGCAGGCGAGTCCGTGCGGGCGAGACCGACTGCGGCTCGGGCTCAGGCAGCGGCCGTGACGGCCACGGGGTGACGCCGAGCTTCACGACGAGCCACATGTGCACGAAGATCAGGGCGCCCATGGCGCCGGGAATTAACAGCATGTGCAGCGCGTAGAACCGCGAGATCGTCTGGGCGCCGAACACCGGCCCGGCCAACAGGAATTTCGAGATGAAGGGGCCTAAGACGGGCGCGGTGCCGTTGATGTTCACCGCCACGACCGAGGCCCAGTAGGCGCGCTCGTCCCACACGAGCAGGTACCCGGTGAGGCCCATCATCATCGTCAGGATGAAGATCAGCGACCCGGTCAGCCAGGTCAGCTCGCGCGGGTACTTGTAGGCGCCGTAGAAGAACACACGCGCCATGTGCAGGAAGAGCAGGATCACCATCACCGAGGCGCCCCACTTGTGCATGCCGCGGATCAGCCAGCCGAGCGTCTGCACGTCGGTGATGTAGCGGATCGACTGGTAGGCGCCGCTCGGCGACGGGTCATACGTCATCGCGAGCAGCATGCCGGTCGTCGCCTGCAGGATGAAGACCGTGAGCAGCGAGCTGCCGAGCGTGTGCATCCAGCCGGTCGGCGGCACCTTGCGGAACAGGAACTTGCGCAGGAGCGTGGGAAAGCCGGTGCGGTACTCGATCCATTCCTCGCTCTGAAGGGCGATCTGCTTGGGATCGGGTGCGGGGATCGGCATCGGCTAGGCCTTCGGCAGAGGGACGGGCCCGGGGACGGGGCCGTGCGTATAGGTGACGTGCGGGTAGAGCACGTTCGCGATCCAGCTCGGCCCGGGCGTGTGCGTCGGCTGCCCCGGCATCTTCACGGGGTAATAGTGCACCTCGTTGCCGTAGATGTCCGTGCTCCAGCGCTGGGTGATCCAGAGCTCGTCGGAGTTCTTGATCTCCCACTGAAAGCGGTCGAGCGACCGGATCGGCGGGCCGGCGGTGCGCTCGCCGTTCGTGCCGTACTGGCCGCCGTGGCACGGGCAGGCGAACCCCTGCGGCGTCGCCGCGATCGGGCAGCCCAGGTGCATGCACCGGTTCGAGAACACGACGAACATCGCGTCGGCGGCGTGCCAGTCGGGGTTCGCCTTGCCGGTGTAGTGCACGAAGGCCAGACCCGGGCTCGTGGCCGCGTTCTTCGTGTCTTCGATGTAGGTCGCAGGGGTGGGCTTGAAGCCGCTCTCGGACCGAAACGCGCTGACGTGGCCGAGGAACACCGGCTCGAACGTGGCCTCCTGTGCCACGGGAGCCAGGAGGTACGCAGTCGCGGGGACGCCGATGACGCCGCCGATCATGGCGCCTATCCCGACGGTCGTGAGCGAGAGAAACTCGCCCCGCGTCGCCTCAGCCACCTCGCGTCCTCCTCGTGCTCATAGGTCGTCCGGGCGGCGATTGTATCCTCGCACCCGGCGGAGTGTATCGGTCATCCGCGACGGCGGCCAGAACGTGCGAAATGGCGCGATTGCGGCTCACCCGCGGCCTCGGCCGTCGGCGGGCGCCACCCCCGCGATGCCGTACTCGGCCCACCGGCTTGTGACACGGTCACGGACATCTTCGCTCATGCGGATCTGCTCTGGCCAGCCGCGCGTGTAGCCCTCGGCCGGCCCCTTCGCCGTGGCGTCGATGCCGATCTTGCCGCCGGTGAACTGCAGTGCGGGGGCATGGTCGAGGTGGTCGAGCGGACCCTTGGAGAGGAGCACGTCGCGCGTGGGATCGACGTTCGCCCCCACCTGCCACATCACCTGCGCGTAGTCGTGCACGTCGACGTCGGCATCCACCACCACGATGCCCTTCGTGAGCGACATGAGGCCGGTGCCCCAGACGGCGTGCATCACCTTCTGCGCGTGGCCGGGGAAGGCCTTGCGGATCGCGACGATCGCCAGGTTGTGGAACGCCCCGGCGATCGGCAGGTCGTAGTCGACGATCTCGGGCAGCGTCATGCGCAGCGCCGGCAGGAACAGCCGCTCGGTCGCCTTGGCGAGCCACGCGTCCTCCTGCGGCGGGACGCCGACGATGATCGACGGGTAGATCGCGTCGCGGCGCATGGTGACGGCGGTCACGTGAACCACCGGGAACGGCTCGGGCGGCGTGTAGTAGCCGGTGTGATCGCCGAATGGGCCCTCGTCGCGCAGCTCGCCCTTTGCGATGTAGCCCTCGATCACGATCTCGGCCCGCGCCGGCACCTCGAGATCGACGGTCTTGCATTTGACGAGCTCGACCGGCTTGCCGCGGAGAAACCCGGCCAGCATGAACTCGTCGATGTGCTTCGGCAGCGGGGCCGACGCGGTGTAGGCCGTGATCGGGTCGATCCCGAGCACGATCGCGACGTCCATGCGCTCGCCCATGCCGCGCCAGTCGGCGGCCGCGTCCTTGTGGATCTGCCAGTGCATCGCCGTGGTCGTCTCGTCGAACACCTGCACGCGGTACATGCCGACGTTGCGGGTGCCGGAGCGCGGGTCGGTCGTGACGACGGCCGGCAGGGTGATGTAGGGCCCGCCGTCGCCGGGCCAGCAGGTCATCACCGGCAGCGACGCGAGGCTGGGCGGGTCGAGCACGATCTCCTGGCAGGGGCCGCGCGAGACCGTCTTCGGGCGCGAGTCGGCCAGCGACTTCAGCTTCTGCAGCGCCCGCACCTTGTCGACGAGGCCCTCGGGGGGCTGCATCTCGAGCACGTCGGTGACACGGCGGCCGAGCTCGTCGAGGTCGTCCACGCCGAAGGCCATGCACATGCGCCGCTCGGTGCCGAACTGGTTGATGAGCAGCGGCATGGGACGAACCGCGCACATTCGTGAACAGCAGCGCCGGGCCGCCGGCCTTGGTCACGCGGTCGGTGATCTCGGCGATCTCGAGGTGCGGATCGACCTGCGCCGTCACCTCGTGGAGCTCGCCCTGCCGGCGCAGATGGTCGATCCAGTCGCGCAGGTCGTCGAAGGCCATGGCCGCGCGAGTCTAACCGGACGGCAGCTGGTAGCGTCCCAACCTGCGAGATGCGGCTACCACTCCTCCACGGCGCCCCGCGCTCGCCGGCGCGCACCGCCTCCGCGGCGGCCGCGATGGTGGGGCTGCTCGCGGTCGCCGCCGTGGCGACGCGCGGCGACGGGAAGGGCTCGACCGCGCCGCCGGGCACCGCCGCAGCAGCCAGCGCCGGGCACCACATCTTCATCATCGCCGCGGTCGTGCTGACGCCGATCCTGGGGCTGCTCGGCATGGCGTTCTTTCTCTACGCCCAGGTCTACCGCCGCCGCGAGCTCGACCCCGAGGCGCAGCGGCAGCGCCGCGCCCGCCGGATCCAGGCCGGGATCCTGGCCGCGATCTGCCTGGGCGCGATCGTCTACTGGCTGCGCACAGGCCGAAACCCGCTCCAGTTCCTGCACCTGCGAAACCCGTTCGGCACCATCGGGCAGGCGCACGCGCACCGGCCGTTCGCCGGCCGGCCGGGCCATCCCCACGCCGCGGTCTCGGGTGCCGACTGGACGGTGGCGGTGATCATCTGGGCAGCGCTCATCGTGGCGGCGTTGGTCATCTTCGCCCGCTCACGCGGGCGCACCCGAGACCTGGCGCCGCTCGCGTTCGCCGACGAGGACGAACCGTCCGCCGAGCCGGACCTCGACCGGCTGCGGCGCGAGCGCAACCCCCGCCGGGCGGTGATCGCCGCGTACGCCGCGATGGAGCGGCACATGGCGGGCGAGGGGCTGCCGCGGGGGCCGCACGAAGCGCCGATGGAGTACCTGGGGCGCGTGACGCTGCAGGGCCACGAGCGAGTGGCCTGCGTGCACCGGCTGACCGCGCTCTTCCAGCGGGCCAAGTTCAGCCACCGCCCGGTCGACGACGACATGCGCCTGCGCGCGATCGCCGCGGTCGAGGAGCTCCTGACGCACGGCCCGGGCGCGCCGGCATGACGCTCGCACAGGCCGTGGTGCTGGCGGTGGGCGCGATCGTGCTGGTGCTGCTCGTGCCGGGCTCAGCTCCACGGCCCGGGCGGCCGCGGCCGTCCCGGCTGCGCCGGCCAGCACGCCTCACCCGGGCGCGCCGGCGCACCACCCCCGACCTCGCCGCCGTCGACCGCCTGCTCGCGCTGTCGGTGTCAAGCGCTGAGGACGAGCACCTGCGCCTGCGCCCCCTGGTGCTCGAGATCGCGACCCAGCGGCTGGCCGACCACACGGGCGTGCGCATCGACGCGGCCCCCGATGCGGCCGCCGCCATCCTCGGCGAGGAGACGTGGGAGCTCGTGCGCCCCGACCGCGAGCGCCCGGTCGACCGCCGCGCGCGCGGCATCGCCCCCGACCGCCTCCGCGCGGTGATCGAGTCGCTCGAGCGGATCGGAGCTCCGGGATGAGCACACCCACGAGCATCGAGGACACCTACGCCCGCTGCCAGACGGTGCTCGCGCAGGTCGAGCGGGCCGTGATCGGCAAGCGGGAGCCGCTCGAGATGGTGCTGATGGGCATCCTGGCCGACGGCCACGTGCTGATCGAAGACTACCCGGGCCTCGCCAAGACGCTCGTCGCGCGCTCGTTCGCGCAGGTGCTTGCCATCGGCTTTGCGCGGGTCCAGTTCACGCCCGACCTGATGCCGTCGGACGTCACCGGCTCGTCGATCTACCGCCAGTCCGACGCGACGTTCGAGTTCCGGCCCGGGCCGGTGTTCACGAACCTGCTCCTGGCCGACGAGATCAACCGCGCCCCACCGAAGACCCAGTCGGCGCTGCTCGAGGCGATGGCCGAGCGGCAGGTGACGATCGAGGGCGAGACGCGGCCGCTCGACTCGCCCTTCCTGGTCATCGCCACTCAGAACCCGATCGAGTACGAGGGCACCTACCCGCTGCCCGAGGCCCAGCTCGACCGCTTCCTGATGCGCCTCGCCGTCGGCTACCCGAGCCGCGAGGACGAGTGGGAGGTGCTCGAGCGGCGCATGCAGCGGATGGGCGACGACATCACGCTCGAGCCGGCGTGCACCCGCGACGAGCTGATCGGGATGCAGCGCGCGGTCGAGACGGTGCACGTCGACCGCAGCGTCGGCCTCTACATGGTCGACCTGGTGACGGCGACGCGCGGCCACGGCCAGGTGCAGGTGGGCGCGAGCCCGCGCGGCACGCTCGCGCTGCTCAAGCTCGCCCGCTGCCGGGCCGTGCTCGACGGCCGCGACTTCGTCTCGCCGGACGACGTGAAGGCGATCGCGGTGCCGGCCCTGGGCCACCGGCTGACGCTGCGGCCGGAGCTGTGGGTGCGGCGCATCTCCGGCGACGACATCGTGCGCGAGGTGCTCGAGGCCGTGCCCACGCCGGCGGCCCGGCCCGCGTCGGCGCCGGCGCCGTGACGGCGATCCCGGCCGCCAAGCTGCGCGGCTATGCCCTCCTCACCGCCGCCCTCGTGTGGGCCGGGATCGTCCTGCACCGGCCGGAGCTCGTCGCGATCGCCGCCCCGTTCGCGCTGCTGCTCGTGATCGGTCTCGCGGCGACCGCGGCGCCACAGCTTGCGGTCACCGTCGCCGAGGACGAGGTGCGCGCCGTCGAGGGCGACACGATCACGCTGCACCACGAGATCACCGCGGCGGACGGGGCGATCGCAGGCCTCGCGATCACGACGCACGTGCCGCACGGGCTACGCTCGACCGCGCCGGTGCGCGTGCTGCGCCTCGAGGCCGACGCGCCGGCCACGGTCGAGACAGAGCTCGTGTGCGACCGCTGGGGCGGCCACCTGGCGGGCGGCGTGACCCTGCGGGCGTCGGGGCCGCTCGCGCTCGTGAAATACGAGCAGGTCGTGCCGGCGGCGGTGCGCGTGCGCACCTACCCGCGGCCCGAGAGCGTGCGCGCCCTGCCGCGGCCCGCGGCCACGCACGTCGGCGCCGGCAACTACGTCACCCGCACGCGGGGCGAGGGGCTCGAGTTCGCCGACCTGCGCGCACACGTCCCGGGCGACCGCCTGCGCCAGGTCAACTGGCGCGTGAGCGCCCGCCGCGGGCGCCTGCACGTGAACGAGTACCACCCCGAGCGCAACGCCGACGTCGTCCTCTTCCTGGACGCCTTCACCGACACGCGCGACCAGGCCGGGGGCACGATCGACATGACGGTGCGCGCGGCGGCGGCGCTCGCGGCGGCCTACCTGCGCACGCGCGACCGGGTCGGCATCGTCGGCTTCGGCGGCGTCCTGCGCTGGGTGCTGCCGTCGGCCGGAACGACGCAGACCTACCGGATCCTCGACTCGCTGATCGACACCCAGGTCGTCGCGAGCTACGCGTGGCGCGACGTGGCGGTCATCCCGCCGCGGACGCTGCCGCCCCACGCGCTCGTGGTGGCGCTCACGCCGCTCGCCGACGCACGTATGCTCGGCGCGCTCGCCGACCTGCGGGCGCGCGGGATCGACCTGGCGGTGATCGACGTCTCGCCGCTGCCGTTCGTAAGCCCGCCGCCGGGCGAGCTGGGCGAGCTGGCCTATCGCGTGTGGCGGATGAAGCGCGAGGAGCTCGCCTCGCGCTACCAGGTGGTCGGGGTGCCGGTGGTCGAGTGGCTGCACGGGCAGCCGGTGGACGAGGTCCTGGCCCAGCTGCGGGAGGTGCGGCGATACGCCCGAACCGTGCGCATCTAGGCCTGCTCGCGGCCGCGTGGCTGCCCGCGGCGGCCGTCGCCGTCCACACGGCGACGGCGACGAGCGGGCGCGGGCACGCGGGCGTGACCGCGACAGCCGTGGTGGCCGCCGTCGCCCTCGCGGCCGCCGTCCTCGTCCGCTGGGAGAGCGGTGTCGTCGCGGCGACCGCGCTCGCCGCCGCCGCCTACGCCGCCGGGCTCGCGCTCGACGGGGGCGGGCTCGACGGGTGGGCGCCGCTGACCGCGGCCGCGCTCGTCGTCTCGGCGGAGCTCGGCCAGTGGGCGATCGAGCGCGCCCGGCCGGCGCGCATCGACGCGGGCATCGAGCGCCGCCGGGCGGCCACCATTGCCGCGGTGGCGGCGACGGGCGCCGGCGCCGGCTGGCTCCTGCTGCTCGCGTCGAACGCAGGCTCGGGCAGCATCACGCTGACGGCGGCCGGACTCGCCGCCGCCGCAGCGGCGATGCTCCTCGTCTCGCGCCTCGCACGCGGACACGGCTAGACTCGCGGCATGCCCCGTCTGCTCGTCTTCGGCGCCCGCGGCCTTGGCCGCGCGATCGCCGAGCATCTGATCCCGCAGGGCTGGGACGCGGTCGGCGTCGCCCGATCGCAGGAGACGGCGGCGGCCTTCCCCGGCAGCGGCATCGTCGCCGACCTGACCGACATCGCGAAGATGCGCGCCGCCGTGGCCGAGGCGGCGCCGTTTCACCTGGCCGTGAACGCAGTCTCGCCGAAGGGCCGGTTCGGCGGCGGCGACCTGACGACGACCGACGACGACGCGATGGCGCCGTACCTGGAGCAGCTGCTGCCCGAGGTGTTCGCGTTCTACCGCACATGCGGCGCGGCGCTTGCCGAGCGCGGCGGCGGCACGCTCGTGCAGGTGACCGGCGGCTCGGCGCGGCGAGCGCTGCCAGGCCGGGCGCCGTGGGCGGCGGGTGCAGCCGCGGTGCGCGCGCTCAGCCAGGCGGCCGCCAACGAGCTCAAGCCGCAGGCGGTGCACGCGGCGCTGCTCGTCTGCGACGGGTCGTTCGGGACGCCGGGCGACGACGCGGACGGCCAGAAGATCGACCCGGTCGAGCTCGCAAAGGCGGTGCAGTTCCTGCACGAGCAGGGCAGGAGCGCGTGGACGCACGAGCTGGTGGTGACGCCCGTCGGCGACCGCTGGACGCCCTAGCCGGGGACTGTCCCCGGCTTGTGGGGACTGTCCCCGCTTCTCAGCTCAGGCCGGCGACCGTCTCGTCCCAGAGGGCCGGGTCGTCGGCACCCGCGTCATCGGCCTGGTTTCGGGCGCAGCGCGAGATCAGCGTCGCGAGCGCGCCGACGGCGGCCAGGTCGCCCGTGGCGCAGATCTCGCGCAGGCCGGCCGCGTACAGGTAGTCGCCGGTGAGGAGGGCGAGGCCGGGATCGGCCTGGTTGAAGAGCCGCGAGCGGCCGTAATGCAGCAGGTAGCCCTCGTAGATCATCTCCACGCCGAGCAGGTGCCGCTCGGGGCAGCGGCCGGCGAACCGTGGCTGCACCTCCCCCGCGCCGGGCAGCAGCGCCCCCTCCCACATCGGGCTGTCGGCGGCGGCGCGGTGGGCCACCTCGCGCAGCACGCTCATGCGGAGAACTCCGCGACCGCGGCGGCCGTCTGCGCGACCTGATCGGGCGTGTGCGCGAGCGACGGCATGAGCGCCTCGAACTGCGAGGGGGCCAGGTAGACGCCCCGGGCGAGCATGTGGGCGTGGAAACGGGCGAACGTGGCCGTGTCGCTGCGCGCGGCGTCGGCGTAGCAGCGCACCGGACCGGGGTGAAAAAAGGCGGTCAGCATCGCCCCAACCCGGTTCACGGTGACACCCGGGCCGTCCACCGCCGCCGCCAGCGCGGCCGCGGTCGCCTCGAGCCGGTCGTAGGCGCCCGGCGCGCGCAGCAGCGCGAGCGTCGCGATGCCCGCGGCCATCGCGAGCGGGTTGCCCGAGAGGGTGCCGGCCTGGTAGACGTCGCCCTCGGGCGCGAGCCGCCCCATCACGTCGGCCCGGCCGCCAAAGGCCGCGGCGGGCACGCCGCCGCCGACGATCTTGCCCAGGCAGGTGAGGTCGGCGCGCACCGCGAGCCGCTCCTGGCCACCCCCGTAGCCGACCCGGAAGCCCGTGATCACCTCGTCCATGACGAGCAGCGCGCCGGTGCCGTTGCAGACGGTGCGCAGGCCTTCGAGGAAGCCCGGCTGCGCCGGTACGACCCCCATGTTGCCGGCGACCGGCTCGACGATGATCGCGGCCAGGTCATCGCCGTGGCGCTCGGCCAGCGCCCGCACGGCGGCGAGATCGTTGTATTCGCAGACGAGCGTGTCGGCAGTCACGGCGGCGGGCACGCCGGGGCTCGAAGGGATGCCGAGGGTCGCCACGCCCGAGCCGGCCTGGGCGAGCAGGGCGTCCGCGTGGCCGTGATAGCCGCCCGCGAACTTCAGCAGCTTCGCCCGGCCGGTGTGCGCCCGCGCCAGGCGCACCGCGCTCATGACCGCCTCGGTGCCCGACGACACGAACCGCACCTGCTCGAGCGACGGCACGGCGGCGCAGACCGCGCGGGCCAGGTCGAGCTCGAGCTCGGTCGGCGCGCCGAAGGTCGTCCCGTTCGCAGCCGCCGTGGTGACCGCGGCCACCACGTCAGGATGGGCGTGGCCCGCGATCAGCGGCCCCCACGACTGCACCCAGTCGACGTAGCGGTTGCCATCGGCGTCCCACACCTCGCCACCGGCACCGCGGGCGAGGAAGAGCGGGTGGTCGCGGCCGACCGACCGCATCGCCCGCACGGGGCTCGAGACGCCGCCGGGCATAAGCCGGCGCGCCTCGTCGAACAGCCGCGCCGACGTCGCGTCCGACGCTATTTGAGCCACTCGGCCGCCTCGGCGGCGTAGTAGCTGATGACGAGATCGGCGCCGGCGCGGCGGATCGCGGTCAGGGTCTCGAGCGCGGCGTCGTGCCGGTCGACGAGCCCGCGCGCCGCGGCCGCCTCGAGCATCGCGTACTCGCCGCTCACCTGATAGGCGGCGAGCGGCACGAGCGTCTCGGTCCGCAACCGGCGCAGCACGTCCAGGTAGGGCAACGCCGGCTTCACCATGACCACGTCGGCGCCCTCGTCGATGTCGAGCAGCGCCTCGCGGACGGCTTCGTTTCCGTTGCCCGGGTCCATCTGGTAGCCCTTGCGGTCGCCGGCGGACGGCGTCGAGTGGGCGGCGTCGCGAAACGGGCCGTAGAACGCCGAGGCGAACTTGGCGCTGTAGGCGAGGATGGCCGTGTCGGTCAGGCCCTCGTTGTCGAGCGATGTGCGGATCGCCGCCACCCGGCCGTCCATCATGTCCGACGGCGCCACCATGTCGGCACCGGCAGCGGCATGCGAGACTGCCGTGTCGGCGAGGAGCTCGAGGGTCACATCGTTGTCGACGATGCCGTCGCGCAGCACGCCGCAGTGGCCGTGCGAGGTGTACTGGCACAGGCACACGTCGGTGATCACGATCAGCTCGGGCACCGCCGCCTTGATCGCCCGCACGGCCAGCTGCACGATCCCCTCCGGGTCCCATGCCTCGCTCGCGGCCTCGTCCTTGCGGGCCGGGAGCCCGAACAGGATCACCGCCGGCACGCCCGCCGCGTACACGCCCGCGGCCTTCTCGACCAGGCCGTCGATGCCGTGGTGGTGCTGGCCCGGCATCGAGGCGATCTCGTCCGAGGCGCCGCCGCCGTGCCGAACGAACAGCGGCTGGACGAGGTCCGCAGGCGAAAGGTGCGTCTCGCGGAGCATGCGCCGGATGCCCGGCGTGCGCCGCAGCCGGCGCAGGCGCGTGGTAGGAAACGGCATCCCCAGAGTGTAATCCGCGCTTGCCGCAACCCCGCCGGTGCAGTAGGATTGCCAAGAATCGACTGATTCCAAGACTTGGAAGTCAAGGATGGACGTCTCCGAGATCCACGACGGCGAGTACTCGAACGAGGCCCTGCGCAAGCTCGGGTCGCGCGTCCGCCACCTGCGGCGCAAGCGCGGCATGACCCAGCGCGACCTCTCATTTGACGGCTGCTCGTACAGCTATCTGGCCCGGATCGAGGCCGGCGACCGCCGCCCCAGCCCGCGGGTGCTGATGGAGATCGCCCACCGCCTCGGTGTCAGCACCGAGGAGCTGACCGGCGAGACCGCACCGCAGCAGCGGCCGCGGTCGCTCGAGCTGCTCGATGCCATGGTGCTCGGCCGCATGGGCCGGCTCGAGGAGTCCGCGGACCTCCTGCGCGGCGTGCTGCGCGAGGCCGAGGTGAACGGCGACGGCGAGCGCATGAGCGAGGCTTGCGAGGGCCTCGGCGTCCTCGCCCTGGCGCGC
Organism: uncultured Actinomycetes bacterium; assembly: GCA_963825325.1. Classification (GTDB taxonomy): domain Bacteria; phylum Actinomycetota; class Thermoleophilia; order Gaiellales; family JAICJC01; genus JAICJC01. The sequence continues at coordinate 406,219 of CAWGSU010000004.1, read as the reverse complement.
GGCGACGATCGCGCGGCCCGCGGCCTGCTCGAGCAGGCGCTCGAGGTGGGCACGCCGCCCGACCCGGCCCAGCGGGTGCAGCTCTACGGCAGCCTGCAGGCGATCTACCGCCGCTCGGGCGACGTCGCCCGGGCGCTCGCGCTGCTCCAGGACTGCATCGCGCGGCTCGAGCACGAGGCGCCCGTCGACCAGGCCAAGCTCGTGCGCTACTCGCTGTGGCTCAGCGAGGCATACGCCGAGGCAGGGGCCTTCGCCCGCTCCGCGGCGGCGCTCGCCGAGGCGCTCGCCGACCGCGCCCAGGCGGTCGACCTGGCCTCGCGCGCGGCCACCCAATACGCCATCTCGCGCAGCCACGCCGCGGCGGGCGCGCTCGACCAGGCGATCCGCTTCTCCGACCGCGCCCTCGCGCTGTACGAGCTCGCCGACGACAACCATGCGCTCGGCGAGGCCCACCTCACCTACGCGCAGCGGCTGCTCGACCAGGGTGACGGTGAGGAAGCCGGCACCCACCTGCGTGCAGCCCGCGAGGTGTTCGGCCCCGGCGCCGAGCCGGTGGAGCGGGGCCGCCTGCTGGTCGAGGAGGCGCGCTATGCGCTCGCGGCCGGCCACGGCGACGAGGCCGTTCGCTACGCGACCGACGCGGTCGCCGTGCTCGAGGGAGCGTCCGCCTCGACCCGCGTCGGCGAGGCGCATCTCGTGCTCGCGCGGGTGCAGGACGAGCTGGGCGAGCTCGAGCGGGCCGACGCGGCCTACGCAGCAGCGATCGCGGCCCTGCAGCAGGAGGCCGACGGCGCGCCGGCGCTCGCGCGGGCATACCGCCACTACGGCAAGTTCCTGAAGCGGCTCGGCCGGGCCGAGGCGGCGCTCGAGGCGTTCGAGCTCGCGGCCGACCTGGCCCCGTCCAACCAGGACGCGCTGGCGCCGCTGCCGACGGCCGACCTCAGGCTCCCGTCCGACCGCTGAGGCCGCTCCGGCCGCCCGGATCTTGACCGACGTCGACGATCCCGCCGCGATTCCGAGCCGGCAGGTCGCCGAGGCGATGATGCTCGTCGCGCTCGACCGGCTCGACGAGGCCGAGGAGCTGCTGCACCGCAGCCTGCGCGCGGCGGACGCGATGGGCGACCGTGCCGCCGGCAGCCGGGCGCTGGAGGGCCTCGGCCTGATCGCGTCGCGGCGGGGCCGGTTCGAGCGCGCCGTCGAGCTGCTCGAGGAGGCGCTCGTGCGCGCCGGCGCCGCCGACCCTGAGGAGCGGTTCGAGCTCTACCGGGAGCTCGCGCGGCTGCACGGCGAGGGCACGAACCTGCCCCGCGCGATCGAGCTGCTCGAGAGCTGCCTGGCGGCGATGCGGGCACGGCCGGATCACGACCCGGCCAAGATGGTGGGCTACACCGTCTACCTGAGCTACGCCTATGCCGACGAGGGCGAGTACGGCCATGCCACCGCCGTCCTGACCGAGGCGCTGCGAGAGGACGCGGAGGAGATCGACCGCGCCACCCGCTCGACCGCCTACCGGGCCCTCGCCCGTCTGTACGCGCTCACCGGCCACACCGCGCTCGCCGTCGACTACGCACGGCGGGGCCTCGAGATGGCGCAGGAGACGCGCAACGAGTGGGAACAGGCAAACGCCCACCTCCTGCTCGCTCACGTGCTCCTCGACGACGGCCAGGCCGACGCCGCCGGCGCCGAGCTGGTCGCGGCCAGACGTTTCTACGGCGACCGCATGAGCGGCATGGACGAGGGCTTCGTGGCCGTCGAGGAGGCGCGCCGATCGCTGCAGCAGGGCGACCCCGAGGGCGCCGCAGCCCTGGCCCGCGAGGCAATCGAGCTGCTGGGCAACCTGTCGGTGCCCGGGCAGCTCGGCGACGCCTACCTCGTGCTCGCCCGCAGCTACGAGGAGTCCGGCCGCAGCGACCGCGCCGAGGCGGCCTACGCGACCGCGATCGACGCCCTGCGCCGGCAGAACGGCTGGCACTGCGAGCTTGGCCGCGCCTACCGCTGGTACGGCAAGTTCCTGCGCCGCGCGGGCCGCACGGAGGCGGCGATGGTGGCGTTCGAGCAGGCGGCCGACCTCGCGCCGTCCAACCACGACCGGCCCGCGCGTGGTTAGGTCGGCCCTATTCGCCCGCGACGGGGACGCTCTCGACCGGCTCGTCGCCGACCGGCGGCTCGAGGTCGACCCCGACCGGGATCGGCCGCTCGCGCCACGGTTCGAGGCTGATGCGCTCGAGCAGGAACGCGGCCACCTCGCGGCCGATCGCCACGAGCGGCATCGCCAGAAGCACGCCGGCGAGCCCGTACAGCTCGCCCGACGCCAGCAGGGCGAAGATCACCACCAGAGGGTGCACCTTGACCGCCCCGCCCATCAGCTTTGGCACGATGATGTGGCCCTCGATCTGGTGGATGAAGAGGAACAGGAGCGCGACCGCGATCACCGCGGTCAGCGACTGGGTGGCCGCGACCGCGATGGGCGGCAGCGCCCCCAGCCACGGCCCCAGGTACGGGATGATCTCGACCGCCGCCGCCCATGCACCGAACACGAGGGCATAGGTCGATCCGTCCGGGAACACCCCCGTGACGCCGAGGATCTCGAGGCCGACGCCCGCGGTGATGCCGACCGCGAGCGACACCATCGTCTGGCCGCGGATATAGGCGAGCAGCGCGCGCTCGACCCGCGTGACCAGGTCGTCCTCGGGCCGCGAGCCCGGGAACACGCGCCGCAGGAAGCGCGACAGCCGGGGAGCGTCGAGCAACATGTAGACCGAGATCACGATCACGAGCACCAGGTTGAAGAGACTCTCGAACACGGTGATCACGAGGGTCTGCACCACCGACACGGCCCGCCCGGAGTAGCGCTGCAGGTGGGAGACGTCGACGTGGTGCACGAGCCGCCTGCCCGGGCCGATCACGTTCACCTTGACCGGACTCTCACGGTTGATCCAGTGCTGCAGGTCGCGCAGCTTGCGGTCGGCGGGCGTGACGCCGTGCGAATCGGCGCGGAACTGGTCGTTCACCTGGTTTGCGACCGACTGCACCTCGCGCGCGATCACGGTGCCGGCGATCACGCTGATCCCCACGATGGCGACTGCGAAACAGAAGTACACAAGGAACACCGCGACGCCGCGGGGGAGGCGCATGGCGCAGAACGCGCGCACGATCGGGTTCAGCAGGATCGCGATCAGCGCGGCGACCACGAAGACGAACACGGCGCCGTTCACGGCCGACACGAGCAGCCACGATCCCACCACGACCAGCGGCAGGCCCACGAGCTGTATCCACCGCGGGATCAGGATCTTCCCCGGGCGGTCTGGCGGCATCGCGGCCATCGTAGCAGCCACCTTATACGCCCATCCGGCGGCGCTCTTCTGAGAGCTCGCCAGGGGCGCTGCGTGCTCGTTCCTCCCTGCTATCCGCTACCCTGGCACCCGTGACTGCGAGGCACCGCCGCCGCTATCCGCGCCGCCGCCCCGACCATCGCCGCACCCGGCGCCGCGTCGCGCTCGCGGTGGTGCTTCTGGTCGTTGTGGCCGTGATCGCAACCGCGCTTCGCTCGGGCTCCTCGTCGACCAACACGACGCCGGCGCTGGCGACGACGCCGCCGACCCAGCTCGCCCCGAACGCCCCGCCGGCGCCGCTCGGCCTCGCCACCGCGACGGGGAACCTGGTGCTCGACGTGCCGGTCACGCGCCGCCGGATCACCGCGATCGTGTACCACGGCGTCGGCACCCCGCAGGTCGTGCCGCTCGCCCCACTCGGCAGCCAGCGCAACTCAGGGATCCTGAACACGATCGCCAAGATGCTCACGGGCGCCCCCGACGGTGGCGGCGGCCCCGCGTACTACGTCGACGGCTCCGGCCAGGGCGCGACCACCGGCTCGGTCGACGTCGGCGCCGTCGCCGGGACGGCGGTCTACTCACCCGTCGACGGCAAGGTGACGAGCATCCAGCCGTACGTGATCGACGGCACCGCCCACGGCAGCGTGATCTCGATCCAGCCGACGTCGACGCCCGCAGACGTCGTCACCCTGACCAACCTGGCCGCGGTCCCCGGGCTGGCCGTGGGGTCGACCGTGGCGGCGGCGAAGACGAAGCTCGGGATGATCGTCGACCTCTCCAAGGTGCTCTCGCAGGAAATGTCCAAGTACACCTCGGACGCCGGCAACCACGTCCACATCGAGGTCGGTCCGGCCCTGACCACCAACGTGTTCCTGTAGAAGACCCGGCCGGGTGCGGATCCTCTTCATCGCTGACGCGTTTGCGACTCCGGGACGGCGGATCATCGAGCAGGAGGTGCCGCGTCTGCGCGCCGAGCGCGACATCGGCTTCGTCGTGGCAAACGGCGAGAACCTGGCCGACGGCACCGGCATCACGAGCCGGCTCGCGCGCCGCCTGCACGCCGCGGGAGTCGACGTGATCACGCTCGGAAACCACGCGTTCCGCCAGCGCGAGGTGTACGGGCACCTGGGGATGGACGGGCGGATCGTGCGCCCCGCCAACTACCCGAGCACGGCGCCGGGCAGGGGCTGGTGCGTCGCCGAGGCGGCCGACGGCACCCCGGTCGCGGTCATCAACCTGCTCGGCAAGCTGTTCCTGGATCCCGCCGTGAGCCCGTTCGCCGTGGCCGAGGATCTCGTCCGCCAGGCGCGTGAGCGAGCCGCGATCGTCCTCGTCGACTTCCACGCCGAGGCGACGAGCGAGAAGGTGGCGATGGGCCGCCTGCTCGCCGGAAGCGTCACCGCGGTGCTGGGAACGCACACCCACATCCAGACCAACGACGCCCAGGTCCTTCCCGGCGGCACGGCCTACATCACCGATGCGGGCATGACCGGCCCGCACGACTCGGTGATCGGCGTTCGCACCGACCTCATCCTGCGCCGGTTCACAACGCAGATGCCGGTCCGGTTCGAGCCCGCCGACGGCGGCGTGCGCCTCGAGGGCGTGCTGATCGAGTGCGGCGCCGACGGCCGCGCGACCGCGATCGAGCCGGTGCGGGTCGCGGAGTAGCTACGCGGTCGCGGCGGATGCGCGCGGCGCGAGCAGCGCGATCATGACCGCGGGCAACCACCAGCACACGTACGGATAGAACCAGTAGCTCGCGACGATCTGCGCGGCGAGCACGACAGCCCCGGCGAACGCGGCGACGGCGACCGCGTCCTTGCGGTGGCGCGGCACCACGGCCAGGGCGACCACGCCGAGGCCGGCCGCGACCTGGAGCACGTGCTGGAGCGGCCGCAGATCCCACCAGCCGGGGTGGTATGTCCCCAGCGTCCAGATCGACATGGGCGTCACGCGGCCGAGCTGGTAGTCGATCGTGCGGTGCCAGAAGAGCGACGCGCCGTTCGCGTCGAGGGCGAGCATCGAGAACAGCAGCAGCGCGGCCACGCCGAACCCCACGAACGTGGCCAGGCGGTGGCGCAGCGACGCGAACAGCGGCACCATCGCAAGCGGCGCGAACTTCGTCAGGCCGACGGTGGCCAGCAGAGCGCCGCGGGCGGCCGGGAACGACAGCACGGCCAGCGTCCACGCCAGGAGCGCGCCGACGAGCGCGTCGTTCGAGTTCATGTTGAGCGAGTAGAGGGTGAACGGGTTCGCCGCCCACGCGAACGCGAGCGCCACTCCCAGCCGGCGCGAGCCGAATCGCCAGCCGGCCACGAACAGCCCCACCACCGCCAGGATGTCGAAGGCCGATGCCGCCACGTGCGCCGCCGGCAGCCGGTCCCACCGCCCGCTCCAGCCCAGCGCGGCGACGGCCGGCACGTAGGCCAGGTAGACCGTCGGCCCGTAGGTGTCGCCGCTTGCGATCGGCGACTCGCAGCGGCCGTCGGTCTGGATGTAGCCGATCGGGTCGCCGTTGAAATAGCGCCCGCCGCAGGGGTGGCCACTGCTGTCGGGCATGTGCCCGTAGGGCAGGACGCCGTTCATCAGGCGCGAGGCGCCGGCGACTCCGGCGTAGCCGACGTCGATCACGTTCGAGTCCTGGTTGTTCAGCCCGAGCCGGAACCCCATGAGCGCGAACACGAGCCCGACCAGGATCAGCAGGTGGCGATCGCCGATGTGGAACGGCCGCGGCGAGCGCCGCCAGCCGATCCACACCATGCGGACGGCGAGGTAGACCATGGGCGGGTAGATCAGCGGGGTCGAGAGGAAGACGTTGCCCCGGTTGAAGGCGTACAGCGAGCCCACGAACGACAGGACGACCGCGAGGTCGAGCGTGCGCATCTGCAGCGGGCGGCGCCAGTCGATCAGCCCGGCCAGGAACAGGGCGCACATCGGCCACAGGATGTACCAGGCGTTGGCCTTGCGGCCGTACGCCTGCGGCTGGCCCCGTGCGAGCTGCCAGGCGACCTGCGGCCCGGTCCACACCTCGTACGCGTTCTCGGTGTAGTCGGCGATGTGCACCTCGGCCACCTGGTCGCCGCCCGCGTAATAGTCGACCGTCCAGATGCGATGGTCGCCCAGCGTGGACGTGTGGCTGACGTTCGAGTAGTGCGCGAGCCATGCGCGTATCCGCGCCTGACGGCCCGCGATCACGAACGCCTGGACGGCGTTCAGCCGCGGCGGGCCGAGAGCGGAGGTGACCTTGACGTGGGTGACGGTGGCGGTGCGGTCGTCGACGGTGAAGGCGGCCAGCACGTTGTGCGCGCCGGCCGGCTCGAGCAGCACGATCCACGCGTGGGCGTGGCGGTCGAAGTTGGCCTCCCAGTGCGCCCCGGGATTCCGCAGGCGGATGGTCGAGGCCTGTGGCTGGGCCTCGGCGACCACGATCGCGTCGCGCCTGGTCAGATGGTGGGAGGCAGCCCGGGCCGACCCGGCGGCCACAAGCACGGCCACCGCGGCGACGACCGCGGCGGCGCTACTGAAACGTCCAGAGCTTATTGCCAAGGAAGCTGACCGGCGTCGCGACCAGGATGGCGATCGCCGCGGCAGACACCTTCGCCATCCCCCCCGCCTCCACCAGCGCACGCAGCACCACCAGGTCGAGGCAGAGCGCCATCGCGCTGACGGTGAGGAACCGCGCGTACTGGTGATGCGGCACGCCGTGTCTGACCTGGAACGTCCAGATCCGGTTCCACACGAAGTTGCTGGTCGCGGCGAGCACGAACGCAAGCCCGAAGGCGAGCGTGTAGCTCATGCTGCGGTCGAGGAGGAGGAACGCCACCAGGTTCACCACGTAGCCCGTGCCCCCGACGACGCAGTAGCGGAGAACCTGCATCCAGTTGTCCGGGCGGCGGACGGCGAGATGGAACCTGCGGGCGTGTCCACGCGCACGGACGGCGGCGGACTCGAGTCGGGCCTGCTCCATACCGGCCGGATGCTATCGGACGCCGGCCAACGCGGACGCCGCCTGCGCCGACTGCACCGGCACGCCGAAGTGGCGCTTGGCGAGTGGAGCCAGGTCGGTGATCGAAGGCTGCCGGCCCATTGCGGGCCGCTGCTCGAAGCCGGCGGTGATCAGCGGCACGATCGAGTCCTCGGCCCGCAGCGACCCGTGGCTCCCCCCGCCGGCGTGGTGCGCGCCGCCCGAGTCGGCGTACTCGTACCCGGGCGCGGCCGAGACGATCACGTCGCCGGCGGCCGGGCACAGCAGCGCGCCCTCGATCCGCTCGAGCGCGTTCGGGTGCAGCTGCGGGTGCAGCAGGTCGGCATCCCCAGCGACGGTGAACCGGTTGCCGCGCGCATCGGTCTCGCCCGGACCGCGCCGGAACCGCAGCTCGCCGCCGCCCCGGCGAACGACCAGCCAGCCGTCCTGCGCGAACATCGCGAGCTCTGCGGCGGGGCTCTCGAGCATGCGGTCGGCGATCCGCGCGGCCGGCTCGCGAGCGCGCTCGAGCCGGTAGACCATCGCCACGCGGTTCGACGCGGTCACCGCCAGCTCGCAGTCGGCGGGGTCGGAGCGGCGGCTCGACCGGAAGAGCGCCGCGCCCTCGAGCGGCGCGGCGGCGTCGACGGCTTGCAGCACCGCGCTCTGGGAGTGGTCGGCGACGACGACGACGGCGTAGCGGTCGAGGAACCGCTCCAGGCCGCCGGCGGCCTCGACCAGCAGTCCCATGCCGCGGTCGGCGCCCTCGACGGCACCGAGCACGTCGCCGGCACGGTGCTGGGCCGCGTCCGTCTCGTAGAGGTAGAAGAACAGGAAGTCGAAGCCGTCCCGGGTCACGAGCCAGCGGCCGACGGCCCCGCCGTGGCGGTCGATGCCGCCGCCGAAGTTGCGCGGGGCGCCGGTGAGATCGGAGAAGAACAGGTCGCCGAGGAAGTAGCGGCGCGGCCCGTACACGGCGTCGGCGATCCCCACCCTGCGGGCGAACCGGCGCGCCGCCGGCCGCGTGATCGGGTGGCGCACGCGGCCGCGGCACACGTAGGTGTTCACGCCCGCGGTCACGAGCCCCGCGTCCTCGAGCGCCTCGAAGATCGTCGTTGCCCGGGGCGACAGGTGCACGAGGTTCAGGTTCACCATGATGTCGTCGACCATCTGGCGCGTGCCCTCGGCGAGCGTGGCGGCAAACGACGAGCCGTACTCGACGAGGCGCCGCTCGCCGCGGTGGTACCAGCTCATCCCGGGGATGTGCGACCCGGCCGGATGCTCGCCCGTCAGCAGGGCCGACAGGCACACCGGTGTGAGCGACGGGAACGTCGAGACGCAGTCGTCGCGGCGTTCGCCGGCGGCGGCGAGCTGCGCGATCGTGGGGGCGCGGCCGGCGGCGATCGCCCGGTCGAGCAGGTCGGGCCCGAGGCCGTCGACGACGGCCAGGATCATCTTCTTCGGCGCGCCCGGCGATCGCGCGTCGGTCATCGCAGCACGCGCAGGCCGCTGAACTTCTGGTCGTCGCGGCGGCGCAGACGCACGAGCAGCCAGCCGGCGGCCGCGGCGAGCAGGTAGCCCACGAACGGGATCACGGCCAGGGCGGCAGTCGCCAGGCCGGCGCCATCCTCGACGAGCGCGGTGCCGCGCAGGTCGCCACCGGCCTTGACCGCCCCGGAGCGCACCCGTCGCATGGCGAGCCCGACGCCCGCCGCCACGAGCGCCCCGACGACCAGGCCCACGTACGGCACCGCACCGCCCGAGCCGAGCTCGAACACGAGCCCGCCGGCGACGATGCGCCGCCCGAGCCGCAGGCCGGCCTGTGCGCCCGGCCACACCGCGTCGGCCACGAGCTCGACGGCCACGAGCGCCCACGCGACCGCGACCACGGCGGCGTTGCCGGCAACGTGGAGCGGATGCTCGAGCCAGCCCTGGGTGGCCGCCGTGGCGCCGATGGCGATCGGCGCGGTCGAGAGCAGGCCGGCTGCCGCCGCCAGGCCGAGCCCCTGGCTGATCGCAATCACGAGGTCCATGGCCGGCGAATGATAAACGCCGGGTTCCTCCTATGAGCCCTCCGGGGGCACGAACACCTCGATCGCGTCGGGCCGGTACGAGAACTCGACCCGCTCGACGTGGCCCACGTACTCGCCGTCGAGCTGGAAGGCGGTCGGCTCGTCGCACTCGACGGCGAACCGGTGCAGGTCATGGAGGTAGCCGATCCGGCGGCTGCCGCGGCTCGCGTGGCGCGGCCAGATCAGCCCGTACACCGGCAGGCGCCACAGGTCGCGGGCGCGCAGCTCGCGGGTGAAGACGATGTCGAGGCCGTGTTCGAAGTCGGCCCGGGGCGCGGCCCGCACGGGGATCGGCCCCAGGAACGTGTACGGATTCTGGTTGGCGACGGCCATATACGAGCACCGGTGCTCGTCTGCGCCCGTGCGCAGCGTCATGCGCTCGTGCAGCGCGAAACCCTCCTTGCGCAGCACGCCGAGGGCGGTCGCGAGCACCCGCAGATCCCCGGGGCGCTCGTTCCCCGGCCGCTCGTGCCTGACGCGGTCGACGATCGCCGTTGCCTCGGCGTCGAGGCCGAGGCCCGCGGCGAACGTGAAGACGCGGTCGCCGGCGACGCCGAGGCCGACCTTGCGGGTGCTGACGTCCCGGATCGCCGCCGCCAGCTGCTCCGCAGCCGCGACGACATCGGTGTCGAATCCGAGCTGGCGCGCGAACACCGACGTCGCCCCGGCCGGCAGGACGCCCATGAGCGTCCCCGGGCGCACCCCGTTTGCGACCTCGTTGTACGTGCCGTCGCCGCCGACGCCGACCACCGCGCCGCCGCTCACCTGCGCCGCGAGCTCGGTCGCATGCCCGGGGTGCTCGGTCGCCACGACCTCGAGCTCGCAGACGACCGCGAGCGCCGCGACCACGGCGTCGAGGACATGGCCGCGAACGCCGGTGGCCTTCGCATTGACGATCAGGCGCACCCGCATGGCGCCGCTACCATAACGGCCGATGCGTGCCTCCACCGTCCGCACGTACGCCGCCGCCGCAGCCGTGCCGGCCGTGCTGGTCGTGATCGCACACCTGGCCTACGTCTGGCAGCAGCATCCAGCGAGCAGCGACCGCCAGTCGGCGGCCTTCGCCCACGGTGTCGGCCTGGCCGCGATCCTCGCCGCCGTCCTCGCCGCCGGCCGCGTTGCGCTGTGGCTCGACGGCGACACCCGGTACGTGTGGCCGGGGGTGATCGGGATCGTCGCGACGATCGCGGTGCTCGCCCATCTGGCCGACGACTGGAGCGCGGGCTCGGCGGCGGTGCGCAGCGTCCACATCCTGCTCGTACACGGGGCGCTCCTGGCGGCGATCGCGACCGCGGCCTGGGCAGCCGGGCGGCTCGAGCGCGCGCACGCGCCGCGTCGGCCCGTGCCGTAGCGAGACCGCCCTCAGGGGGTAAATCCCCGGTCAATCCCCCCCGCGTACAACTTGCCCATGATGGCGTATGTCCGGCAGGGGGTGCTCGTGGCGACGGCGGCTGCCGTCGGCGGTGCGAGCGCAGTCGCGCTCGGCCGCACCGGGGTCAGCGACCATTCCGCCACGACCATCCGGCGCGTGGTGACGGTACGGGCCCCGGTGAACGTCTCGTCGACGTCCACCGGCGGACTGAACGCCGCCCAGATCTACCGCCGCGACGCCGCCGGCGTCGTGGTTGTGCAGGCCACGTCCCGGCGCAGCGGCGCGCTCGGCTCCGGCTTCGTGATCGACCTGCACGGCCACATCCTCACGAACGCCCACGTGGTCGTCGGCGCGCGGACCGTCACGGTCGGCTTCCGCAAGGGCGGCACCTACCACGCGAGCGTGCTCGGCGTCGACCGCATCGACGACGTCGCCGTCCTCGCCGTGCCGAAGGCGCCGCGGTCGCTGCTCGACCCGCTGCCGCTCGGCAGCGTGCGCTCGGTGCAGGTCGGCGACCCGGTCGTGGCCATCGGCAACCCGCTCGGCGAGTACCGCAGCATCACCCAGGGCATCGTCTCGGCCAAGCGCCGCCAGATCAACTCGCTCAAGACCGGCTACAAGATCTACAACGCGATCCAGACCGACGCCGCGATCAACCACGGCAACTCGGGCGGCCCGCTGATCGACCGGTTCGGCAGCGTGGTCGGGATCACGAACCAGATCCTGACCGGGACGAACAACCCGACCAGCGGCAGCATCGGCATCGGGTTCGCCGTTCCGATCGACGCCGCCCGGGCCGTCGCCCGCCAGATCATCGCCACCGGCAAGGCCGTGCACACCTATCTCGGCATCGCCGGCGCCCAGCTCACCCCCGGGCTCGCCCGGGCGATCGACCTGCCGGTCGAGCGCGGCGTCCTCATCGGCCTCGTCCGGCCCGGCTCGCCAGCGGCGCACGCCGGCCTGCGGGGCGGCTCCTCGACCGCGACGATCGACGGCCAGACGCTGACCGTGGGCGGCGACATCATCGTCTCGATCAACGGCCGTCCGGTCGTCCAGTTCTCCGATCTCGCCGAAACGATTGCCGGCATGCAGCCGGGCAGCCACGTCACCCTCGGGGTCATCCGCGGGGGCACCCATCTCGAGGTGCCGGTGACGCTGGGCGCACAATCGGGATAGGCACAAAGTTCGCGCCTTCGGGCGCGATTCGCCGGGGCCCCACCCCACCTGCCATGGGGCCCCGGCGGCCCTCTCCCTGCGGCCGCCGTGCGGTCAGTGCACCTCGACGATGACGTCGTCGACCGCGTCGAGCGCCTCGCGCACCGCGTCCTCGACGCGGCTTGCGAGCGCGTGCGCGTCGCGCACCGACGTGGCCGGGTCGCCCGGGAGCGACGTGACGACGAGCAGTCGCCGGCCCTGGCGGTAGACGACCACCTCGCCGGCCGTCCCGGCGACCGAGCGCACCGCCGCCTCCGCGCGGCTGCGCACGTCGGGCTCGGTCGCGCTCACGTCGTGCGCGGGCTGCGCATCGGGCGCCGAGGGCTCGACGTGGGCGTAGACGCGGGCGATCCCGACCTCCGCCAGGATCTCGCGCTTGAGCCGCTCGACCGCCTGCGCCGCCTGGCGCAGGGTCGCGTCCTCGGGCAGGCGGACGTGGAGCGTGACCGCGCGCCCTGAGGCGTCCTCGAGCACGGTGATGTTGTGCGCCTCGACCACGCCGGGGACGCGCAGCGCCGCGGCGGCGACGCGCTCGTTGGGGCGCTCCTCGGCGAGCGCGGCCGGCTCGACGTGCACCTGCACCTGCGCCCGCCCGAGCGAGTCGCGCACCGCCTGCTCGACCCGGTCGGTCGTCTCGTGGGTCTTCTCGAGCCCGTCGAGCCGCGAGACGCCGATGACGACGTCGGCGAAGCTCTCCCCGCCCGCCTCGCGCACACGCACCGATCGCACCTCCGCGACCCCGACGACGCTGCGCACGACCCGCTCGACCGCACCGGCGAGGCCCGAGGGCGCCCGGTCCATCAACACGTCGACGTTGCCGCGCCCGAGGCGCACGGCGGCGATCAGCACGATCGCAGCCACGAAGATCGCCGCGACCGAGTCGCCCCCGGGCACGCCGGCAGCGGCGAGTCCGAGGCCGACGAGCACCGCCAGCGTCCCCGCGAAGTCCGACCCGAAGTGCCAGGCGTTTGCCATCAGGGCCGCGTTTCGCTGCCTGCGCCCCTGGCGTAGCGAGACCGTCGTCCGCACGGCGTCGATCACCAGCACAAACAGGATCACCGCGAACACATACGGCCGCGGGTTGACCGCCGAGCTGCCGGAACGCAGCCGCAGCACGGCCTCAAGAGCGATCCAGACGGCGGCGCCCGACAGAAACACCGCCTCGCCCAGGGCGGCCAGGTGCTGGGCCTTGCCGTGGCCGTACGGATGCTCGCGGTCGGGCGGTCGCTCGGCCACGCCGACGGCGTACAGCGTCAGCACCGCGGACACCGCATCGATGCCCGAGTGTGCAGCCTCGGCGAGCACGCCGAGGCTGCCGCTGGCGAGCCCGGTCGCGAGCTTGACGACCACCAGGACGAGCGCGGCGATGAGCGAGACCAGCGCTGTGCGCCGCGCGGCCGACATGCGGGCAGTGTATTGGAGGCCGGGTTTCCCTTTTCGGCTGGGAAGTGCAATGATTCCCCAGGTCATGGGCGCAAGTGACTCCGGCAACGGGCCGTCCGCCGATCGCAGCCAGGTGCGCTGCTTGGTCGTCGATGACCATGCCGCCGTCCGTGAAGGCGTGAAGATGATCCTCACCCGCGACCGCGAGATCTCGGTCATCGGCGAGAGCGGATCGGGTGACGGCGCCGTCGAGATGGCCGACAAGCGCCGGCCCGACGTGATCGTGATGGATGTGCGGATGGACGGTATGGACGGCTTCGAGGCGACGCGCAAGATCGTCGCCGCCCATCCCGAGATCGCCGTCATCCTCTACACGGCGCACGGCGAGCGCGGGCTCCTGGCCGAAGGGCTCGACTGCGGCGCCCGCGGGTACGTGCTCAAGGACGCGCCGCCGGACGACATCGTCCGCGCCGTCAAGCGGGTCGCCGAAGGCGGGGCGTACGTCGACCCGACGCTCGCGTCCGAGCTCGTCGCCCCCAAGGCGACCGAGCGGCTGCCGGCGTTGTCCGGCCGCGAGCGCGAGATCCTGGGCCTGCTTGCGAACGGATACTCGAATCCCGAGATCGCGCAGCGGCTCTTCATCAGCCCCGAGACGGTCCGCACGCACGTCCGCAACGCGATGACCAAGCTGGAGGCGGATACGCGCACGCAGGCGGTGGCGCTCGCGCTCCGCTATGAGTTCATCGACTGACCGCCGCCTGGCGGCGCTCGTCGCGATCGCGGCCGCGGTGATCCTGGTGGCGCTCGTCGTGCTCACCACGTCGAGCTGGCTGCACGCGGCGCTGATGTTGCTCGCCGTCGGGGCGGCCTGGTTCTCGACCGACCGCGCCCTGAGAACGACACATGCCCTTGCCGCCCGCAGCCGCGAGCTGGGCGAGCTGTTCGACCAGATGATGCGCGCGATCGACGACGAGCGCGCCGGCCTCGCGGTGCGGCTGCACGACGGCCCGCAGCAGACCATGACCGCGGTGCGGCTGATGTGCGACGTGATCGGCGACTCGGTGCGCGCGGGCGACGTCGCCCGCGCCACGGAGGTGCTCGACCGCCTCGAACACGTGGCCTCGGCCGCCGCCGACGACCTGCGCCGGACGGTCGCCCGGCTGCATCCGGTGGTGATGGAGCAGCAGGGCCTGATCCAGGCGCTCGGTTCGCTCGCCGAGACGGTGCAGGAGGAGTACGGGGTGAACGCCACCTTCCGCCGGCCGTCAGCGGCCTGGGATGCGGACAACGACCGCGACACGGCCATCTTCCAGATCGCGCGCGAGGCGGCCATCAACGCCGCCCGCCACGGCCGCCCGCCCGTCTCGATCATCCTCGAGCGCGAGAACGGCCGCATCTCGCTCGCCGTCGAGGACTCGGGCGGCACGCTGCCGACGACCGCGAGGGGCGGGATCGGCCTGCGCATGATGCGCGAGCGCGCGGCCCGCATCGGCGCAGCGATCACGCTCGACGCCGACGCCGGGCAGTGGTCGGCCGTGCGGCTCGAGCTGCCGGCGGTCACCGGCACGCCGACGCCGTGACGATCGGCCTGATCGGCCACACCGTGGTCGACACGATCACCGGCCCCGACGGCGAGGAGACGCGCCGGCTGGGAGGGGCACCGCTCTACGGGAGGCGCGCGCTCCACGCGGCGGGCGCCGGCTGCGTGGTGGTCACGCGGGGCGCCGACCCCGGCGACGCGATCGTCGTCCCGGGCGGGCCGGCGTACGACTCGCGGCTCGACCACCGCGACGGCACCAGACAGGTGATGGCACGCATCGGCCTGCCGTTCACGCCCGCCGAGGTGCGCACCTATGCCCTGCCGGCCGTGCGCGACTGTCTCTGGCTGCACCTGGGCGCGCAGTCGGCGGGCGAGTTCCCGCCCGAGACGCTCGCGGTGCTCACGGCCGCCGGGCATCGGCTCTCGCTCGACGGCCAGGGACCCGTGCGGGGGCCCGATCCGGGGCCCGTCCGCATGCGGCCGTTCCCACCCGGCGCGATCGCAGGCACCGAGGTCCTGAAGCTGAACCGGGCCGAGGCCGAGGCGGCGGCGGGCGGTCGCCTCGACCGACAGGCGCTCACCGGCCTGGGTGCGCCCGAGGTCGTCGTCACGATGGCGGACGCGGGGGTGCTGGTCGCGACCGCCGCAGAGCAATGGGAGATCCGCGGGACCGGTGCCGGTTCCTACGGGGATCCGACCGGCGCCGGCGACTCCTTTGCCGCCGCCTACGTGCTCTCGCGGTCACGCGGCGCGACCCCGCCCGAGTCGGCGTGGGAGGCGCAGCTGCACACCGACCGCCTGTATCTGCCGGCGCGCCACACAACGGCGCCCCCGCCGGGTACTCTTCGCGGCATGCAGTCCGACGGGATCCGGATCCTGATCGCCGAGGACAACGCGCTTCTGCGCGGGGTGTTGCGAGACGCCCTCGAGGAGGCCGGAATGACCGTGGTGGGCGAGGCCTCGGACGGCGCCGAGGCGGTGACGGTCGCCGAGCGCATGCTGCCCGACGTGGTCGTGATGGACATGCGCATGCCCAACGTCGACGGCATCGAGGCGACCGAGCAGATCGCGGCCTCCGACTGGGCGATGCCGGTGGTCGTGCTCTCGGCCTACGACGAGCCGCAGATGATCGACGCCGCCCTGAATGCGGGCGCGGCGAACTGCCTGAAGAAGGGCGTCGGGCTCGATGAGCTGATCGACGCGATCCGCTCGGCCACCGTCGCCTCCTGAGCCGGGCTCAGCCCGCAGGCCGTCCGCGCCGATAACAGCTCCTATGTACGCGTGGACGCCGCGCGGCTTCGAGGAGTTCGACCTCGAGCCAAGCTACCAGCGCCGATCCGATTCGCTCTCGTTCCGGATCCTCCGCATCGCAGACCTCCCGCAGCTGTGGCCCCAGTTGGCGGCCGACGTCGGCGAGTTCCTCGACGCGAGCGCCGCTCGGGTCTTCGCGCTCCACGACGGAGCTCCCGTGCTCCAGAGCGTGAGCGGCGCCGACCCGCTTCCTGACGCCGCGGCGCGCATGGAGGACGCGCTCCTTCATCGGGCACTGATGCGTGGTCGTTCACTTATCTCGAACCACCCCCGGCTCGCGCCTGACCTGGTCGGGCTCTCGGTCGCACTCGCCTCCACCGACTCCGTCGTTCACGTACTGCTTCTTCGCGCCCACCAGCAGACGCATGGCGTCGTCGTCGCCCACTGGCTGAGCGCTCCCCGTCCCGGCTTCGAGCGGCGGGCGGGGTTCTACTCATACTTCGAGAACGCCGGGCTCGCCGTTGCCACTGCGATCGAGCGCGACAATCTGAAGCGCACGGCCTTCGTCGATCCCCTCACCGGCCTGCCCAACCAGCGCGCGCTCGAGGCCGAGCTCGATCGGCGGGCGGCCACCGACCCGTTGGGTGTGCTCGTGCTCGACTTCGACGGCATGCGCGCTGCCAACGCGGCGTTCGAGAACGACTACGCTCGCGGCGGCGACGTGCTGATCCTGGCGGTTGCCCGCGCCCTGGAGCGGTTCGCCCGCGCCGGGGAGCTCGCCGCCCGGATGCACACGCGCGGCGATGAATTCTGCCTGATCCTCCCGGGCAGCGACGCTGCCGCAACCGGGCACAGGTGCGACGAGCTCCAGCGCCTGCTGACCGACCTCGAAGTGCCCGACACCCATCGGCACGTGTATCGCGGCGCGTCGGTGGGCGGGGCAGCGCGCGCACCGGGTGAGGCCCTGGGCGAGACGCTCGCCCGCGCGTCGCGGGCGATGCACGAGCGCAAGCGCGCTACTCGGTCGAGATGAACACGCTCTTCAGCTCGGTGTTGTGCGCGAGCGCCTCCATGCCGAGCTCCTTGCCGACGCCCGACTGCTTGTAGCCGCCGAACGGCGCCTGGACGAACACCGATGAGTTCGTGTTCACGCCGAGCACGCCGGTGCGCAGGGCGCGGGCGACGCGCAGCTGGCGGGCGCCGTCGCGCGTCCACAGCGACCCGGACAGGCCGTACGGCGTGTCGTTCGCGATCCGCACGGCGTCGGCCTCGTCGCGGAACGTGATCACCGAGACGACCGGGCCGAAGATCTCCTCGCGCGCCACGGTCATGTCGTTGCGCACACCCGCGAGCACCGTCGGGCGGTAGAAGAACCCGGCCTCGAGGTCGCCGCCGGGGCGCTCGCCGCCGGTCACGAGCCGTGCGCCCTCGTTCAGGCCAAGCGCGACGTAGCGCTCGACCGTCTCACGCTGGCCGCTCGAGATCAGCGGCCCAATCTCGGTGTCGGCGTTCTCGGGCAGGCCGACGCGCAGGTTGCGCGTCGTCTCGGCGTAGCGCTCGACCACCTCGTCGGCCACCGACTCCTGCAC
Organism: uncultured Actinomycetes bacterium; assembly: GCA_963825325.1. GTDB lineage: Bacteria > Actinomycetota > Thermoleophilia > Gaiellales > JAICJC01 > JAICJC01. Next base: position 388,501 of record CAWGSU010000004.1, on the reverse strand, counting down.
GATGAGGCGCGAGCGGGCGCAGCAGTCCTGGCCGCAGTTCTCGAACACCGCGTAGGGCGCCATCCGGCCCACCTTCTCGAGATCGGCGTCGGCGAAGACCACGCAGGCCGACTTGCCGCCGAGCTCGAGGGTGACCCGCTTCACCGTCGCAGCGGCCCGCCGGGCGATACCCGCGCCGACCTCGGTCGACCCGGTGAACCCGATCTTGCCGACCCCGCGATGCTCGACGAGCGCGTTCCCGACCGTCGCGCCGGGGCCGGGGACCACGTTCAGCGCCCCCGCCGGGATACCGGCCTCGACGGCGAGCTCGGCGTAGCGCAGCACCGAGAGCGGCGTCAGCGATGCCGGCTTCAGCACCACCGTGTTCCCGGCGGCGAGCGCCGGAGCGATCTTCCAGTTGGCGATGTTGAGCGGGAAGTTCCAGGGCGTGATCAGCCCGACGACGCCGATCGGCTCGCGGAACGTCAGCGCGACGCCCTCGCGCTCCACGGGGATCGTGTGGCCGAAGAACTTGTCGACCGCGCCGGCGTAGTAGCGCAGGACGTCGACGATCATCCCGAGCTGGCCGCGGGCGTCGCCGATCGGCATGCCGACGTTGCGGCACTCGAGCAGCGCCAGCTCGTCTGCATGGGCCTCGACCAGCGCGGCGAACCGGTGCATGTGCCGGCCCCTCGTCACCGGCGAGAGCGCCCCCCAGAGCTCGTAGGCGGCCGTTGCCGCCGCCACCGCCCGGTCGACGTCCTCGCTGCCCGCGGCGGCGACGGTCGCAAGCCGCATGCCGGTCGCCGGGTTCGTCACGTCGAAGCTCGCGCCCTCCGCGGCCGCGACCCTGCCGCCGCCGATGACGAGCCCCTCGACCGCGGTCGCGCTCACGCGGCCGCCCGCCGGAAGGTCTGCGCCTGCGCGACCAGCTCGCCGAAGAGCGGCGCACCGCGCACCTCGTCCTCCTCGGGATGCCACAGCACGCCGACGACGAACCGAGCGCCCGGGCTCTCGAGGGCCTCGACGGTGCCGTCCTCGGCGTGCGCGCTCACCCGCAGGCCGTCGCCGAGCCGGTCCGGCGCCTGGTGGTGGCACGAGTGCGTGCGCGTGCCCGCGCCCAGGATCTCGGCCAGGCGCGTGCCCGCCCGTACCGTGACCTCGTGGAACGTGTAGCGGCCCGGCGGGCCCTTGTGGGTGTCGCTGCCCAGGTGCTGGTGCAGGTCTCCGCCCAGGGCGACGTTCAGAAGCTGCATGCCCCGGCAGATGCCGAGCACCGGCATGTCGCGCCGCAGCGCCTCGCGGATCAGGGCGAGCTCGGTGCGGTCGCGGGCCGGGTGCACTCCGGTGGTCTCCGGGTGCAGCTGCTGCCCGTAGAGCGCCGGATCGAGGTCGGATCCGCCGGTGAACACGAGCCCGTCGAGCAGGTCGAGCAGCTCGGTCGAGCCGTCGACGGGTGGGATCGCGATCGGCAGGCCGCCCGCCCGCTCGACCGACGCGGTGTAGGCGGCCGGGACGAGGACGCTGCGCACGTCGCTCCAGTGCGAGAACGCGACCGGCAGGTCATAGGCGCTGATGCCGATCACCGGGCGCTTGCGGTCCATAGCCGCTGCAGTATATGAATAGCGGATGCCGCTGACGCTGGATGAGCTGCGGGCAGACGTCGAATCCGGCGCGGTCGACACCGTGCTCCTCGTGATGACCGACATGCAGGGCCGGCTGGCGGGCAAGCGGCTGCACGCGCCGTTCTTCGTCAACGAGGTGGCCGCGCACGGCGCCGAGGGCTGCAACTACCTGCTGGCTGTCGACGTGGACATGAACACCGTCCAGGGCTTCGCGATGTCGTCGTGGGAGACCGGCTACGGCGACTTCGTCTTCCGCCCCGACCTCGCAACGCTGCGGCGCGTGCCGTGGCTCGAGCGCACCGCGCTCTGCGTGGCCGACCTGGAGTGGGAGGACGGCTCACCGGTGGCCGCCTCGCCGCGCCAGATCCTGCGCCGCCAGCTCGATCGGCTGGCCGAGCGGGGGTGGCGCGCCAACGTGGGCTCCGAGCTCGAGTTCATGCTGTTCCGCGACAGCTACGACCAGGCGCGGGCGAAGCGCTACCACGACCTCGTCACCGCGAACCCGTACAACGTCGACTACTCGATCCTCGGCACGACGATGGTCGAGGACGTCCTGCGGCCGATCCGGCTGGGCATGGCCGGCGCCGGCATCTCGGTCGAGGACTCGAAGGGCGAGTGCAACTTCGGCCAGCACGAGGTCAACTTCCGCTACTCCGACGCGCTCGCCATGGCCGACAACCACTCGGTCTACAAGAACGGTGCGAAGGAGATCGCCTACCTGCACGGATGCGCGCTCTCGTTCATGGCCAAGTACGACGAGCGCGAGGGCAACTCGTGCCACATCCACATGAGCCTGTGGGACGACCGCGGCAGCCTCTCGCCGGACGCCGAGGGGCACGGCCGCAGCACGATGTTCGAGCACTTCATCGCCGGCCAGCTCGCCATCACCAGGGAGCTCGCCTACTTCTTCGCCCCGAACGTGAACTCGTACAAGCGCTATGCGTGGGGGTCGTTCGCCCCCACCACGCTCGTATGGGGCGTCGACAACCGCACGTGCGGCTTCCGCGTGGTCGGCCATGGCGCGGGCCTGCGGCTCGAGAGCAGGATCGCCGGCGCCGACTGCAACCCCTACCTGGCCTTCGCCGCGATGATCGCAGCCGGGCTGCATGGCATCGACAACGAGCTCGCGCTCGAGCCCGCCTATCCCGGCAACGCCTACGACGCGGCCGACAAGCCCCGCCTTCCGGGCAGCCTGCATGAGTCGATCGCGTTGCTCGAGGGCTCCGGGGCCGCGCGGACGGCGTTCGGTGACGACGTGATCGACCACTACCTGCACTACGCGCGCACGGAGCAGCGCTCGTTCGAGGCGGCGGTCACCGACTGGGAGCGGTTCCGCAGCTTCGAGCGGATGTGAGAGGCCGGCGCCCGGCTTGCCGGGCGCCAACCGCTGTTACGCCAGGACGGAGGGCTTGTGATGCGGCCGGCCGGTGAACCGGGCGAGGACGCGGGCACGCCGGTCACGGCGGCGCTCGTCACGCAGGTTGCGGGCGATCCGCATGAAGTACTCGTGCTCGGTCTCGGGGTGAGACTGAGAGAACTGGCGCTCTGAATAGATGGGGAACATGCTTGTCATACTCCTATTGTAGCGTGGGCGTATGACCGATCGTCACTCTATTCGTTCAGCCTCATCCCCATTTGGGTGAAGAATTGTTGTGTTTTGTGGTAGGCCGTGTTCAGGCGATGGTGATCTCGTCGGACAGGTACACGTCCTGGATGGCGTGGAGCAGCTCGACGCCCTCGGCCGTCGGCCGCTGGAACGCCTTGCGGCCGCTGATCATGCCCATCCCGCCGGCACGCTTGTTGACCACGGCCGTGAACACCGCGTCGTGCATGTCGCTCGCGCCCGACGCGCCGCCCGAGTTGATCAGGCCCGAGCGGCCCATGTAGCAGCCGGCCACCTGGTAGCGGGTCATGTCGATCGGGTGGTCGGTCAGGAGGTCGCTGTAGACGCGCTTGTCGGTCTTGCCGAAGTTCAGGTCGAGATAGCCGGGCCGGGCCGTCTCGGGCGCCTTCTGCTTGATGATGTCCGCCTCGATCGTGACCCCCAGGTGGTTCGCCTGCGTGGTCAGGTCGGCCGCGACGTGGTAGTCGGGGCCGCCGTCCTTCGGCGAGAAGGCGGAGTTGCGCAGGTAGCACCAGAGCACCGTCGCCATCCCCAGATCGTGCGCGGCCGCGAAGGCCGCCGTCACCTCCTGGAGTTGGCGCTTGGACTCGGCCGAGCCGAAGTAGATCGTCGCGCCGACCGCGACACAGCCCTGCTCGCGGGCCTGGCGCACCGAGGCGAACATGATCTGGTCGTACGAGTTGGGGTAGGACAGGAACTCGTTGTGGTTCAGCTTGAGCAGGAACGGGATCCGGTGCGCGTAGCGGCGCGCGGTGGCGCCGAGCGCCCCGAGCGTCGTCGCGACGGCGTTGCAGCCGCCCTCGATCGCGAGCTCGACGATGCGGGCAGGATCGAAGTAGTCCGGGTTCTTGGCGAACGATGCGCCGGCCGAGTGCTCGATGCCCTGGTCGACCGGCAGGATCGACACATAGCCGGTGCCGGCGAGGCGTCCGTTCGAGTACAGCGTCTGCAGCGATCGCAGCACCGGCGTCGGCCGGTCGGAGAGCGCGACCACGCGGTCGACGAAGTCCGGGCCGGGCAGGTGCAGGCGCTCGCTCGAGATCGTGTTGCAGGTGTGGCCGAGCAGCGACTCGGCGTCGTCGCCCAGGATCGACTCGATCTGTGCGATGTCGGATGCGGGTGCGATGGCCATGTGCCGGCTCCTCTCTTGCCCGCCCGTTCCGGCGCGAGCTCGGTGGTCTCAGGTGTAGCTTGCCACGCTCAGCCGCCCCCGGGGAGCTCGGCGTGGCCGCCGAACTGCTTACGCATCGCCGAGAGGACGCGGTTGGCGTATGTGCCGTCGCCGCGCGAGCTGAAGCGCTCGTACACCGCGGCCGTGAGCACGTAGGCCGGCACGCCCTCCTCGATGGCCGCGATCGACGTCCAGCGGCCCTCGCCCGAGTCCGACACCCGCCCGGAGAACTCCTCGAGGCCGGGCGAGTCGTGCAGCGCAGTCGCCGTCAGGTCGAGCAGCCACGAGCCGACCACGCTGCCGCGCCGCCACAGCTCGGCCACCTCGGCCGTGTCGATGGCGTAGCGGTAGAACTCCGGGTGGTCGAGCGGGGCCGTCTCGGCGTCCCCGGCCCGCTCCCGCAGGCCGGCGTCGGCGTTCTTGAGGATGTCGAGTCCCTCGGCGTAGGCGGCCATGATGCCGTACTCGATGCCGTTGTGGACCATCTTTACGAAGTGGCCGGCGCCGTTCGGGCCACAGTGCAGGTAGCCCTGCTCGGACGTGGCCGGGTCGCCCGACCGTCCGGGGGTGCGCTCGGCGGCGGCGACGCCCGGCGCGATCGTGGCGAAGATCGGCTCGAGCCGCGTGACGACCTCGTCTTCGCCGCCGATCATCAGGCAGTAGCCGCGGTCGAGCCCGAAGACTCCGCCCGACGTGCCGACGTCGACGTAGTGGATGCCCCGCTGCGAGAGCTCGCCCGCCCGGGCGATGTCGTCGCGGTAGTACGAATTGCCGCCGTCGATGATCGTGTCGCCCGGGTCGAGCAGCGCCGCGACATCGCGCACCACCTGCCCGGTGACGGCCGCGGGCACCATGACCCACACCGCCCGGGGGCGCTCGAGCTTCGCGACCAGGTCGGCCGGCGTCTCCGCCCCCACCGCACCCTCGGCCGCAAGGGTCGCGGTCGGCGCGGGATCCCGGTTCCACACCACCATGTCGTGGCCGTCGCGCATCAGCCGGCGGGTGAGGTTTGCGCCCATACGGCCCAGGCCGATCATTCCGAGTTGCATGCTGCCCTCCGTTCGCGGCGGTCAGGTTGCGGCCACGGCACGATAACTGCTCGGGGTACGATCGCCCGGCGATGACGGCGATCCGCACCGCGCTGCCCGCTGACGCCGCCGCGGTCGCCGAGTGCGTGCGCGCAGCCTACGTGGGCTACGTCGGGCGGATCGGCCGGGAGCCGGCGCCGATGACGGCCGACCACGCCGCCCTGATCGCGGCCGGGCGCGTGTGGGTCGCGCACGACGCCGGAGAGGTCGTGGGCGTGCTCGTCCTGCACGAACGGGAAACGGCTCTGCTGATCGAGAACGTCGCCGTGCGGCCCGACCGCCAGGGGCGCGGCCTGGGGCGCGCGCTCGTGCGCTTCGCCGAGGAGCACGCGCGCCGCGCCGGTCTCGCCGAGGTGACGCTCTACACGAACGCCCGGATGACCGAGAACCTGCGCTTCTACCCTGCGCTCGGCTACACGGAGGCCGGACGCGGCCGGCAGGACGGATTCGACCGCGTCTTCTTCCGCAAGCCGCTGCGGTGATCCTGAGCACCACCTCGGGGCGCAGGCCTGGCGCGTCCGCCCGGGTCGGCTACCATCACGACGCGGCCGTGTGCGACACCCCTCCGTTGCCTCGGCCGGACCGATAGTGCGTTCGCCGGCAGGCTGTAGGAGCCCACCCTCACAGGGCCGGCGGATGGGGTCGGTCGGGGAGGCCGCGACGATCTCGCGGCCTCCTCGCGGTCCGGCCCGTTGCGAGCTCAGGTGACCGGGGCAAGCAGCGCTGCATCGAGCGCCATCGCCACGAAGAGCAGCGCGAGGTAGAGCAGCGAGTAGTGGAAGAGGGCGCCCGCCCGCGACGGCACCGGGTTGCGCAGCAGGCTGCGGGCCAGGCGCAGGAACTGCGCCCCCAGGATCACCGCTGCGGCGACGTAGCCCCACCCGGAGATGCCGATCGCGGCGGGCAGGAGCGTGACCGCGACCATCAGGAACGAGTAGCGCAGGATCTGGCGCGTGGCCTCCTGGTCGCCGCGCACCACCGGCAGCATCGGCACGCCCGCCGCCTGGTACTCGCGCTTGATCAGGAGGGCGAGCGCCCAGAAGTGCGGCGGCGTCCACACGAACACAATCAGGAACAGCGCCAGCGCGGGTAGGGTGATCCGGCCGGTCGCGGCCGCCCAGCCGACGAGCGGCGGGATGGCGCCCGCCGCGCCGCCGATGACGATGTTCTGCGGCGTCGAGCGCTTCAGCCAGCGCGTGTAGACGAACACGTAGAACAGATTGCCGACGAGCGCGAGCACGGCCGCGACGACGTTCACGGTCACCCCGAGCAGCACGAACGACGCGGCCGAGAGCGCGAGGCCGAACTCGAGCGCGCGCGGGGGCGAGACGCGCCCCGATGCCACCGGGCGGCGGTCGGTACGTGACATCGTCCTGTCGATGTCACGGTCGAGCAGATGGTTGAACGCGCTCGCGCCGCCGCACGCGAGGGCGAGGCCGGCCATCGTCGCGACGAAGAGGCCCGGCGAGGGGAACCCGGCGGCGCCGACCACCATTCCACACGCCGCGGTCAAGAGCAGCAGCGACATGATCCGCGGCTTGGTGAGCGTGACGTAGTCGCGCCACACCACCCGGCCGGCAGAGCGGTCGCGGAACGTCGCCGCCGCCGACACGAGCGCAGCGGCAAGGGCGGCGGCCGCGACGACGACGTGCACCGTCACCGCCCACCCGGGCCGCCCCGTCAGCGACGAGACGCCGCCCGCGGCGACCTCGGCCAGGAACAGCCCGAGCGCGGTCAGCGCCGCGGGCCGCAGCCGCGGTTGCGCGACGAGCGAGGCGATGGCGACGGCCACAAGCGGCGGCAGCGCCGCGGCGGCGAGGACGCGGTGAGCGAGGTCGAGATGCAACGCGGCGGCGGCGACGACGAGCAGCGTCGCGGCCGCTCCCGCGAGCGCGGTCAGGCGCAGCCACGGCCCGGGGCCGTCGCCGTACTCCCCGCTCACGGCACCCGGTGGCGCATCGTCCAGCCCCACACGAGCACGATCAGCAGGAACCCGACCGGGATCACCAGCGTGAGCCAGCCGCCGGCGTCCGCGTCGTTGATGGCCAGGCTGATCAGCTGCATGTCGCTCCGATCTCCGCGCTACACCAGGTAGAAGAGGACGGAGAAGATGGCGAGGACGACCGCGAGGAACCACCAGTAGAGCACGCAGGGCGGCACCGTCGCCCGCAGGGTGTCGCTGGGACGTTGCACCACCTGCGTCTCGAGCCAGTAGAGGCCGCCCGCGAGGTGCACGAAGTAGAACGCGGTGAACCCGATGAAGACGCTGCCGAAACCGCCCGCGTGGCTGGGCGAGAACCCGGGCCGGAAGAGCTGCGACCCCGACAGGATGGTCGCGACCAGCGCGACGACGACGGCCGCGGCGGCGGGGGCGCGGAACGCGGCCGGCCCGGACGACGACAGCCGCCCCGCGCCGACGTGCAGGAGCGCGGCGGTGACGACCACGAGCACAAGCACGACGACGCCCATCGGCCCGGAGGGGTTCTGGCCGTGCGGGTTCCACATGTCGTTGTTGTTCAGCGTGCGCAGGTACAGGTAGGCGAACAGGAAGCCCAGGAACAGGAAGGCGTCGGCGGCGATGAACAGCCGCCCGGCCGTCGACTGGTTGCGGGCCTCGAGGTCGGCCGACTCGGCCGCGGTGGGGGTGATGTCGGTCATCGCGTCAGTCCCCCGCCGCCGGGACGGTGGGCGGGCCGAGCTCCATCACGGGCGGGGCCGCCGGGTCGCCGTAGTCGTACGGGCCGGAGAGGATCCGCACCGGCCGGTCGAAGTTCCACACCGGCACCGGCGTGGGCAGCTGCCACTCGAGCGACCGCGCCATCCACGGGTTCGCGGCCGCGGGGATGCGGGCGACGAGCAGCGAGTAGACGAAGTTGCCGATGAAGACGAGCATCGAGGCGCCGAGCAGGAAGGCCGAGATCGACACCCAGTCGTTCAGGAACTGCAGATGCTGCGCGTAGGTGGCCGTACGCCGGGGCATGCCCATCAGCCCGACCGCGAACAGGGGCAGGAACGTCGAGTTGAAGAACACGAACGCCGTCCAGAAGTGGATCTTGCCGAGCGTCTCGTTCAGCTCGACCCCCGCCATCTTCGGCAGCCAGTAGTAGATGCCGGCGAAGAACGCGAACACCAGGCCGCCCATGATCGTGTAGTGGAAGTGCGCCATCACGAAGAAGCTGCCGTGCAGGGTCACGTCGCTCGGGACGTCCGACAGGTACACGCCCGAGAGGCCGCCGATCAGGAAGTTGAAGAAGAAGGCGAGCGCGAACAGCATCGGCACGGTGTAGCGGATGCGCGCCCGCCATAACGTTCCCAGGCCGACGAGAAAGATGAACCCGGTCGGCACCGAGATCAGCTCGGTCGTGAACATGTAGAACGGCCGCAGGCTGGCGTTGATGCCGCTGACGAACAGGTGGTGCTGCCACACCATGAACGACAGCAGGGTGACTCCGAGCATGCCCGCGACGGCGAGCCGGTAGCCCCACAGCGGCTTGCGGGCGAACACCGGCAGGATCTCGAGCACGATCCCGAAGCCGGGCAGGGCGAGGATGTACACCTCGGGGTGGCCGAAGAACCAGAACATGTTCTCCCACAGGAACGGGCTGCCGCCGGTGGGCGCCGAGAAGAACGTCGTCCCGGACGTGCGGTCGAGGATCTCCATCACCACGGCGGCGAGCAGCATCGGCGGCCCGAGCAGCATCAGCACCGACGTCGTCAGCATGCTCCAGACGAAGATCGGCAGCCGCGACCACGTCATGCCTGGCGCGCGGTGGTTGAAGATCGTCACCATCATGTTCAGCGCGTTCAGGATCATGCCGATCCCGACGAGGCCGAACGCGACCAGGTAGCCGTCCATGCCCGAGTCGGCCTGGCCCGCCAGCGACGGGTAGCCGGTCCAGCCGGTCGGGAACCCGCCGTAGGCGATCGTGCTCATCAGGATCACGCCCGAGAGCGGCAGGAGCCAGAACGACAGCGCCTCCATCCGCGGGAACGCCATCCGCCGGCTGCCGATCATGAGCGGCACGAAGAAGTGCCCGAACGGCCCCAGGATGATGCTCGAGACCATCATGATCATCATGGCGCCGTGCAGGCCCACGATCGTCAGGTACTGGCCCGGCGAGAACACCGGCGAGTTCGGCTGCAGGAGCTCGGTGCGGATCAGCATCGCGTTCACGCCGCCGAGGAAGAAGAAGACCCCGATCCCGATCAGGTACTGGTTCCCGATCACCTTGTGGTCAGTGCTTGCGCACAGGTAGCGGCTCCAGCCGGTCTTCGTCTTCGTGAGGTCGCCGCCGCTGCGGCCGAACATGCGCGCGATCGGGTGGTTCAGGATCCCGAGACCGGCCAGGTAGCCGACGGTGCCGAGCACGTAGCCGAGCAGGATGGCGATGTCGTTGTAGTCGATCGCGGCCACCCAGTCGAAGCGCCACCCGATGCGATGGCCGATCCAGAGGCCGATCGCGTAGCCGACCACGAGGCCCACGATGCCCCACAGGACGTTGAACTGAAGCAGGGCGCTGCGGCCCTGCGGCGAGGCGGCGGCCGGGGTGGGGGTGGGGGTCTCGTTCATCCGCCTCTCGCAGTCGGGTCGGGGTAATAGACGCGCGCGAACTTGGGCAGGTAGCGCAGCGACGGGGCGTTGTGCAGCAGCGCTCCGTGGATCCAGGTGCGGAACCCCGCCGGGGTCACGACGTGGCCGTGGGCGTACATCCACCCGTGCCACAGGCCGCAGAGCTCGGCGCAGCGCACCTCGAAGAGCCCCACCTTCTTCGGCGTCGTGATGGCGATGTTGTCGGCGCCGGGCACCGCGTCGGCCTTGACGCCGAGCTGATAGGCCCAGAAGGAGTGGATCACGTCGAGCGAGGTGACGTGGAAGACGACGGTGCGACCGACCGGCAACACCAGCGAGAACGTCTCGACCCCGCCGTACTGGGGATAGCGGTACGTGAACTGCCACTGCTGGGCGATCACCTGCACCTGCAGCGGATTGCCACCTGGGTTCGAGATCGGCGTGCCGCCCTGGCCGCCGCCGGCGCCGGCGCCGGCGCGGCTGTTCGGCGCCTGCAGCAGCTCGATCGTGCCCACGATGGCGAGGATGATCACGATCGTCGTCGTGACGCCCACCCAGCCCATCTGCATGTTCCTGTTGCCCTTGACGGGCGGGCCGTCCTGGAGCGGGCCGGCCGGCTGGCGGAAGGCGAAGAGCGCGTAGACGAAGAACGTGATCACGCCGAGGCCGATCGGCGTCAGCACGAGCGTCAGGATGTTGTTGATCTCGGTCTGATCGGAGGCCGTGTTCGAGAAGTGGCCGGGTGGCATGTGCGGCGCGAGCAGAAAGCCGATCAGGAGGTCGGCCACGACCGCGAGCACGATCCAGATGACGAGCGCGCGGCGGAGGTCGGTGCGGGAGTCCATCGGTTCAGACCACCTTGATGAAGCCGTCCATCCAGCCGACGGTCTGCATGGGGCCGCCGAACCCGTACAGCCATCCGGCGGCGCACGGGACGAAGCACTGCCAGCGGTGGAGGCCCTTCTTGCCCGAGTGGAACGTGAACGTGATCGTGTTGTGCGCCTCGGCCAGCGTGCACGGCGCCACGGCACACTGGTTCTTCGCGTTGTCGGCAACGCCCATCAGCGGCACGCTGACGCCCAGGTCGGGGATCGTGAACGTGTGCGACGCGAGGTCGGGGTTCAGGACGCGAAGCGGCTTGCCGTTCACGATCATCCTGCCGCCGAGGATGCCGCGCGGCTGGCCCAGGAACGGGTTGCGCAGGCCGCTGTCGCCGTCGTACTGGAGCACGGTCACGCGCACGAGCGAGTTGGCCGGCACCTTCCAGATGGTGCTGTGCACCCACTGGCCCTGCTCGTTCTTCACCAGGTAGGACACCCAGTCGGGGTGCGGCTGGTGGCCGAACGACGCGACGGTCTGCACCGTGACGTTGGTGACGCCCGCAGCCGAAGCCTGGGCGACGGTCGGCGGAAAGCCGAGGACGTAGCCCACGACGTACCACGCCACCAGGGCGGCGACGATGACCGTGCCTGCGAGACCGCAGACGATACGTACAGACCGACTGATCGAACCCTCCTTTCGATCGAGCGGGTGCATGCTCCAGCGCCTGCGGCGGAGAGTCAAGCGCGTGTCATGTCGCTGTCATCTCCATCGTGGACCGGTGCGATGTATGCTGGCCCCGTCGTGCGGATTCTGCTGGTCGAGGACGAGCCGCTGATCGCGAGCTTCGTCAGCCGGGGGTTGCGCGCCGAGGGCTACACGACCTCGATCGCGGCGAGCGGCGACGAGGCGGTGGTCGAGCTCCAGCAACGCGAGTGGGACCTCGTCATCCTCGACCTGATGCTGCCGGGGCTGGATGGGTTCGCCGTGCTCCGCGGCGCGCTCGCGGGCGATCCGAACCTGCCCGTGCTCGTGCTCTCGGCCCAGAACGGCGTCGCCACCAAGGTCGCGGCCCTCGACGCGGGCGCCAGCGACTACCTGGCCAAGCCGTTCTCGTTCGACGAGCTGCTCGCCCGCGTGCGCGTGTGCCTGCGCCGCCATCCCGGCGCCGCCGAGGCGGCCGAGGCCTACGAGCAGCCGCTCAAGCTCGACGCGCGCAACCGCCGCATCACCCGCCGCGACGGCCAGCGCATCCAGCTCTCGGAGCGCGAGTGCGCGCTGCTCGAGTACCTGCTGCGAACGCCGCAGGAGGTCGTCTCGCGCGAGCGGATCCTGAACGCGGTGTGGGACTACCAGTTCGACCCGCGCTCGAACGTGGTCGACGTCTACGTCGCCCGGCTACGGCGCAAGCTCGAGGCCGAGGCCGTGATCGAGACCGTCCGCGGGGGCGGATACCGGCTCATCCCCTGCTGAGCGCAGGCCCGGGAGGCGCAGCTCGAACGTGCTGCCCTCGCCCGGCACGCTGTGCACCGAGACGCCACCTCCGTGTGCCTCGGCGATCGCCTTGACGATGGCGAGGCCGAGCCCGACGCCCCCGTGGCGGCGGTTGCGCGAGCCGTCGACGCGATAGAACCGGTCGAACACCCGCCCCTGGGCGGCCGCCGGTATGCCGTCGCCGCCGTCGCGCACGCGGATGCGCAGGGTGCCGGCGGCGGCGGCAGCAGCGATCTCGATCGGCTGGCCGGTACGGGTGTGCTGGACGGCGTTCTCGACAAGCGCGTCGAGCGCGAGCGTGAGCTGATCGAGGTCGACGGCGACGGATCCGGGCGGCGCGGGGCCGAGCGTCCACGCGCGATCGGCCGTCCCCCGCCAGCGCTGGAACGTCTGCGAGACGAGATCGGCCGCCTCGACCCGCTCGAGCGCCCGCGGGCCCGCGGCGTCGGCCGACTCGAGCAGCAGGAGCCGGTTGATGACCCGCTCCATCCGGCCGAGCTCGCCGAGCACCACCGCGCACGTCTCGTCGACCTCGGCCGGGTCCGGCTGCCGGTCGCGGCGCAGAAGCTCGAGATGGCCGCGGCCGATGGTGATCGGCGTCAGCAGCTCGTGCGACGCGTCCGAGAGGAACACCGACTTGCGCTCGAGGTCGCGCTCGCGCTCGGCGGCGAGCGCCTCGGCGACCGCCTGGGCCTGCTGGCGCCGGCGCACGTGGTAGACCATCGCCACGAACATCAGCGACATCAGCGGCACCTCGGTGAACTCGGGCGGCGACTCCCAGTTGCGGTGGATGCCGAACGCGGTCACGGCGCCGGTGGAGATGGTCACGAACGCGATCCCGGCGAACGTCGCCCGCCCGCGCCAGGCGCGGAAGCCGTACAGGATCGTGAACGAGACGAAGATGAAGTGGAACGGGACGGTCTCCCAGCCCTGCCCGAAGCGGATCTCGATGATCGCGAGCATGGCCGCCAGGTTGAGCAGCGCAAAGGCGACCCACGCGTACTCCAGGCGCGTTCCCGACTCGATCCATCTGAGCGCCGGACGGGCCACCCGCCGACCATAACACGCACGGTCGGGTGCTATCGCGGCGAGATGATGCCGAGCAGCACCGTGGAGATCAGGGCGATCCCGAGCACCGTTCCCATGATGCCCATGGCGAGGCCCCAGCCCGCCGACTCGCGCCCGTGCAGCGCCGGGTTGAGCGCGAGCTCGCGGCGGGCGCGCAGCGCCATGATGATCGCCGGCACCGAGAACACGATCGGCAGCACCGCAAGCCCGATCAGCCCGAGCACGAGCGCGCTGCGGGCCGCCTGCGACGTGGCGCCGCCGCGCACGTCGGTGTTGCAGCGCGGGCACACATCGGTGCCGGGGGCGAGCGGCTCGCCGCAGCAGGTGCACAGGAGCAGCGGCGTCCCGGCCGGGCCGGCGGCCCGGGGGCGGTCCCCCATCTCGGCACTGCGCGGCGACCCCATAGCCCGGTGGAGTGTACTGCGCAGGCGCCCCCCGGGCGGTGCGCGGTGACGGCGGCCGGATGCCCTCGGCAGGATTCGAACCTGCGACGCCGGCCTTAGGAGAGCCGCGCTCTATCCCCTGAGCTACGAGGGCCGGGGATGGTGATCACTCGCCGCAATGGTACCGGGTACACTCGCGGCCGAATGGCGGCGGCCACATGATCGCATCAGCACTGGCGACGCTTGGGCTGCTCCTTCTGATCACCTGGATCTGGGGCTCTTCGTTCGCTCCACGCGCACCGGCGGCCGAGCGGCTCGCGTTCGGGATCCTGGCCCTTGTCGGCCTCGCCTGGCTGACCATGCTGCAGGGCCCGATCGGGGTGGGCCTGCTGGGTCGGCCGCTGTGGCTCACCGCGATCGGCCTCGCGCTGACGGTCGCCCTGGTGGCCTGGAGACGGCCCTCGCTGCGTCCCGGCCGGCTCTCGTTCACGCCGATCGCGGTCGCGGTCATCGCGACCGCCCTCGTCACGTTCCCGGGGTTCTTCGTGACGACGCCGCAGCTCTGGCCCTCGCACTACGACATGCTCTGGCACCAGGGGTGGATCCGCCAGCTGGCGGCCGGCATGTCGGCGCCCGGGGGCATCTACGTCGGCGAGCCCAACTCCTACCCGTGGCTCTACCACTCGATCTCCGCGTGGATCCTGGGGACGATGCCGGGCAACCTGAACGCTGCCCTGCTTGCGGTCGACGTCGCCGGTGTCCTGGCCGGCTGGCTCGGGATCTGGCTGCTCACCCGCGAGCTCGGGGCGTCGTCGGGAGCCGCGACCTGGGCGGCGGGCCTGCTCACGGCCACCGCCGGCTTCGGCTGGATCTGGCAGCACGCGCCCGCGGCGGCCATGCGCCAGAACGGCATCGACCTCGGCCCATATCACGGCGATCTCGTGCTGTACAACGTGCTCAACCCGGCGCTTGGAGACGTCCCCCCGCTGATCCCGCGCGACCTGGCCCTGTGCTTGACGCCGCTCGCGCTGTGGCTGCTCGTCCGCGGGCTCGGCCGCGGCCCGAAGGCCTTCCTGTGGCTCGCCGGAGCGGCCATGTCGTTCGCGTTCCTGGTCGGCCCGCTGGCGGGCGGCTTCTGCGCGGCGTGGACGATCGCCCTTGCGATCCAGGCCCGCGACCGCGGGGTCTGGCGGGTGGCGGTTGCCGCGGCGGGCGTCGCGGCGGTGTGGCTCGTGCCGCTGGCGGTGGCCTATCACCACTACCACGGGTTCGTCTCGATCACGAACGTCCCCCCGGTCAATCCGACCATCCCCGAGGCGATCATCGCGCTGGGCCTGCTGCTCCCGCTGGGGCTCGCGGGCACCGCCTGGGTGATGTGGCGCCCGGGCAACCTGTCCCGCTGGTCGGTGGCGCTGCTCGTGATCGTGCCCGCCATCGCCTGCGCCGCCGGCGCGCTCGTGGGTCAGGGCCAGGACGTGCTGGGCACTCCCGCCCTGCTGCGCTGGTCGCGCTATCTCCCCTACCTGGGCCTGGGCCTCGCCATCCCCGCCGGCATCGCCGCCAACCGGATCACCTCAGCGCTGGCGCGCCGTCCCGGGCGCGTGGTCGCGGCGGCGGCCGCGGTGGTGCTGGTCGCGGTCGCCGTGCCGTCCACGGTGCTCGCAACGGTCGCCGAGGTGCGGCAGCACTTTCCGCGTCCGCTGGTCTGCAGCGCATGGCCGTCGCCGACGTCGCTCACCGCCGTCGCGATCCATCAGCCGCGGGCCGACCAGGTGTCGCTCGAGCTGTTTGCGAACTCGGCGGCGCCGTCGGTGTTTCTGCGTCTGGTGCGATCCAAGGTGCGGTTCCGGACGTTCCTGGACCGGCCGCCGACGAACAAGGAGCGCGTGACCTGGTACCACACGATGATGCGCGACCGGATCCTGCCTCCCGACGTCACCTGGGTGGTCTCGTCGGTCTTCCGGACACCCGCGTTCAAGGCGGTCGGCTTCAAGCGCGTCGGCATGTGCACGATCGTCGGGCATACCTACGACGTGCTGCAGCGCCGCTGATCGCGGTCGTGGTCAGCAGGCGGGCATGGTGAGCGTCACGCTCGCGGGCGCCGAGACGCCGCCGCCGGTGTCGGCGCTCTCCACGGTGAACGTGTGCGTCGTCGCGCACGACAGGCCGCCCACGGTGTAGCTCGTGGCGGTCGTCGTCGTGATCAGCCGGCCGTTCGCCAGCACGCGGTAGTCGAGGCCGGAGCCGGGCGCCGACCAGCTGAGCGCGACGCTGCCGCGCGCGGGCGCCGCCACGAGGCCCGTGGGCGGCGGCGGGCAGGCCGTGGTGCGAACGTCGATGAGGGCCTTCGGCGAGAGGTTCGAGACCATGTCGAGCGCCCGCACCGAGACGGTGTGATCGACGCCGCAGGCGAGGCCGGCGACGGCCAGCGTGCGCGCCGTGCCCCGGTAGCGAAGCGCCGAGTCGACCACGACGCGGTAGCCACCGACGCCGATGTTGTCGCGTCCCTTCGTCCAGCTCAGGCCGATCCCGGTCTCACCGGCGCGCACCGTCACGGCGGGCGGCGTCGGCGGCGAGGTGTCGGACTGCTCGACGAGCTCGAACGCGTCGGCGACGATCGGGCCGCGGGCGCGCGACTCCGAGCTGACGTCGAGCCGCCAGGCGTTGCCGGCCGCGAGGTGGTAGCTGCCGATGTAGCGGAAGTGGCTGCAGCCGTGCGACTCGTCGACGATCGTCGTGCGCGTGCCGTGCGTGGTGGCCACCGAGATCCCGGCGCGGGAGGAGTCGGCGCCGCAGGGCCAGCGCATCATCAGGTCATAGCGATCGGTCGCCGGCACGTTCAGCCGGAACCGCACCGGGCTGTTCGTGCGCCGCGGCGAGGCGACCAGGTAGCTGGCGCCGTATCGCCCCGGCTGGGCCGTCGCGACGTGCCACACCGACGGGTCGTAGCGCACGCCGGTCGGGTCGGCGTTGTCGACGACCCGCTGCGGGGTGTCGTGCGCGTCGGCGCGCAGGTAGGCCATGTACCGCGGCCAGTCCCACGTGCGGCCCGGATCGGTGTGATGGTCGACGCCGCCCCACTCGCCGGGATGGTTCGGGTCGGGCACCTGCGAGTGCCCGATCACATGCGAGCGGTCGGGCGTGATCAGGAACGTGTCGGCAATCCAGGCCGCGAGACGCGCGGAGCCGCGGTACTCCGCGTCCGGGAAGTGGGTGACGTTCGTGAAGCCGGCGTGCTCGATCCCGATCGACGACTCGTTGTAGGCCCAGTTGCCCGCGTGCCAGGCGATGTCGCGGTCGGGCACCATCTGGGCGACACGGCCGGTGGTCGAGACGACGTAGTTGGCCGATGCCTCGGCCCTGGGATTTCGGAACCAGTCGTACGTCGACGCCCACCCACCCTCGGCGACATGGATGACGATGCGCGTCACCGGGTTCGTGAGCGGCCGTTCGGCGACCGTGTAGTTGGCGGGGCTGGCGGGCTCCCACAGTGCGGAGGGATAGTCGGGCGCGCCCACGCCGCTTGCGACGTGCATGATGTGGGCGAGCAGCGAGCGCGGCGGCGCCTTCAGGCCGGACGAGTCGAGCACCGAGCCGGATCTGCTGCCCGCAAGCGCCGGGGCGGGGCCGGCCACGCAGGCCAGGCAGGCTGCGGCGACCGCGAACGCGACGATGGCCCAGGCCCGGGACCGATGTTGCCTGCTCCCAGACACCCCTGCATGATCGGCACGATCGCCGCTCCGGCTGAGCCCGATGCGGAAATGTTTACGATTCCCTGACCAGGGAAGGCGCGAACGGATGGACAACCTGTGATGAGACGATGATGCGACGCGTGGTGCATGCGGTGACCGCCGGCCTCGTGCTGGCCCTGCTCGCGACCGCTCCGGCGGCCGCCGCGGGCCTGACGGGCAACGGCCGGATCGTGTTCGACCGCCACCGCTCGGGCAACTGGGACATCTACCTGAAGCAGCCGCACCACTCGAGCCCGGCGTTCCGGGTCACCACCAGCCTGGCCGACGACTTCGCGCCCGTGTTCTCGCCGGACGGCTCGCGCATCGCCTTCACGAGCGACCGCGGCGGCAACTACGACATCTACACGATCGGCCTCACGGGGCACGACCTCCGCCGGATCACGAGCAACGCCGCGCAGGACGCCTTCCCGAGCTGGTCGCCCAACGGCCGCCGCCTGGCCTTCGCCAGCAAGCGCACGGGCGACTGGGAGATCTTCACCACGAACGCCAGCGGCACGGGCGGGCTCGTGCAGGTCACCCACCATGCCGGAGTCGACAGCCTGCCCGTGTGGTCGCCCGACGGCACTCGCATCGCGTTCGACTCGCCGCGCAACGGCCACTACGAGATCTGCGTCGTCGCCGCCGCGGGCGGCACCGTGACGGCGCTGACGTCGGGCCTGTCGCGCAACGTCCAGCCGGCCTGGTCGCCCGACGGGGCCTCGATCGCGTTTACGAGCAACCGCTCGGGCTCGTTCGACCTGTACGTGCTGAACGTCGCGTCAGGGAACATCCGCCGGCTCACGACCGACTCGGCCGCCGAGTACCAGCCGGCCTGGTCACCGGATGGGCGCCGCATCCTCTTCGCGCGCGCGACGGCGTCGGGCCAGACCGTCGACGTGATGCCCGCAGCGGGTGGCCCGGCCACGGTGCTCACCGGCCTGCGCGGAAACGAGATCCCACACTGGCAGCCGGTCGCGCCCGTCGCGGTCACGGGCGTCACGCCCAGCCTGGGTCCCGCAGCGGGCGGCACGAGCGTGCGGATCACCGGCCGCAACTTCGCGCCCGGGGCGACCGTGCGGTTCGGGTCGGCGGCGGCGACGAGCGTCGCCGTCGTCTCGCCGACCGAGATCACCGCCACGAGCCCTCCCGGCACGGGCACCGCCGACGTCGTCGTCACGACGTCACGCGGATCGTCGGCGACGTCGCCGGCCGACCAATTCAGCTATCAGTAGGCGGGGCGACGGTGAGGGTGGCGAGGACGCCGCTCACGAGCGCGGCCAGGTCGGCGGCGTGGGCGGCCGAGCCGACCACGACGTAGAGGCACATCGCTCGCCCTGACGTCGTGAAGAAGCGCTGCAGACCGCGCTGGCCTGGGCGGCGGTGAAGCAGCGTCGCCGGTGAGAGCTCGGCCGGGTCGACCTTCGTCGGCGCGGGCGCCGCGTAGAGCGGCGTGCCGGCATCGGCGCCGCCGTAGTCGACGAGGACGACCACCACGCCGTTCGGCGGCATCGCCGCGGTCGCCCGGGTGGCGAAGTCGCCGTCGCTCGGCGGCAGCGCGACGTTGGCCGCGTGCAGCACCGGGCCTCCGCCCGGCCGCGACCACACCCGCCCGTCCCAGCCGGCCGGCAGGTCGACCGCGATGCCGTGGGCCGCGAGCCTCATCCCACCAGCGCCAGGGCCGCCGCCGCGATGACGAGACCGCCCTCGGCGGCGAGCGCAACGGCGCGGGCGGGCCGCTCCCACGCGTGCAGGCGGCGGTCGAGGAGCGCGAGCCCGCGCGGCTCGTGCACGCGCCCGGCGGCGAGCAGCGTGGCGGCGCGGGCGGCGCCGAATGCCGCCCCGACCGCCGCGCCGGCCGCGGCCGACCCGGCCAACGCGGCCGCGGCGGCCGTGGCGTAGACGGCCGCAGTCGACACGATCGTCGTCACGCCCAGGCCGAGCTGGAGGCCGAAGCCCGCCCCGTACACCCAGCCGCGGTAGCGGTGCAGCCACTCTTCGTTCACCTGCCGCCGCGGGCCGGGCACGTGCCGGCCGGGCACGACGTCGACGGCGATCGCGGCGGCGACGGCGGCGCCCAGGAGCCAAAGCCGCAGCCCCGCGTCAAGACCGGCCAGGCCGCCGATGGCGCCGAGCACGGCGCCGGCCGCTGCACCGGCCATCACGGCGGCGAGCGCAAAGGCCGTGACCGTCACCCCCCATCGCCTTCCCCGGCTCCGCTCACCGAGCGGAGTGATGCTCCCGAGCATCGACTCTCCTCAAGGTGACCACAGCGAGCGCAGGCCGGCGACGACCGCGAGCGGCACGGCGACGGCGAGCTCAGCCGCCACCGGGCCCCCGCTCGGCGCCCGGGTCAAGGCTCGGGTGATCCGGTCCGATGCCGGCGGCCGCCAGCTCGCGCTCGGCGCGCAGAGCCCGCTCGGGCGACCCGCGCCGGCCGGCGTCGCCCACGTCCTGCACCGCGTCGGCAAGCAGCGAGAGCACCTGGTCAAACCGCTGGGCCGTACCCTCGCCGGCCAGCTCGCCGTGCGCGTCGACGTGGACGAAGTACGGGCTCGCCGGCACGTCGTAGTCGACCCAGGCCGCGCTCGACATCACGACCCGCACGTCGGGCGGCGCCAGATCGCCCAGCCGCACCGGGCTCTCGTGGCTCGGGTCCTTGGTGACGACGACGAGGCGTACGCCCTCGGGCAGCCGCGTGCGGGGATCGGCGAACGCCTCCCAGAACCCCTGGCACGTGCTGCAGCCGGACGTCAGGAACGCGAGCAGCGTCGCCGCCCCGGGCCGCGTCACCCCGACGTGGAGGGCGTCGCCCCCGAGCGTAACGCCGGAGACATCGTGTGCGGCCACCGACGTACGCATGGGCGCGGTGGTCGCAGACCCGCCCGGCTGCAGCTCGTCGAGCCGGCGCAGGATCTCGGCGTGGCTGCGCAGGAGCCCGCCGACGAGCAGCACGACCAGCACGAGCAGGAGCGTCTCGACGACGACGACCGCGGTCACAGCGCGCCGCCCCCTCCGCGCAGCCCAGTGTAGGGCGGGGCGGCGGCGCCGTGCACGAGGCAGGCCGCCTCGTGATGGCAGGTGAGGTCGTCGACCAGGGTGTGCGTCGAGCACTGGCCGGGAAAGAGCCGCCCGGGATTCGTGCAGGTGATCATCCGGCACACGACCTCGGTGACCTTGTGGATGTGGGTGTTGCACTGGCCGTAGCGGAACACGTTGCAGCAGGTCGAGCGGTGGTGGCACGAGCCCTCGGCGCATGAGCAGCCGTGCGGACACGTGCGGCCCGGCAGGCGGTTGCAGTCGACGTAGTAGCGCACGCCCTGTGCCGAGCACAGCTGCGTGCCGGTGTAGTTCGTGCACTTCCACCAGCCGCCCATGAAGGTGTAGGGCGGGCAACTGTTGACGCCGCCGTTGATCGTGCAGCAGAACTCGGTCCAGCCGTCGCAGCAGAGCGCGCCGGGATGGCAGTTGCGGCAGGTGATGACCGCCATCGCGCTGCCCGGCCGCAGCAGGTAGCGCAGCGGTGCGACCGCGAGGGCCGACCCGCCGATCGCAAGCCGTACGAGGACGCCGCGGCGCGAGGTGCGCCGCTCGAGCAGGCGCGAGGCGGTGTTCACGAGGCGGTCGGTCACGCCGCCTCCTGCCCGGGCCGGTAGGCGGTCGCGACCTCCGGCAGGTGGCGCAGGACGAGCGACACCGCATACGCCGCCGCCGCGCAGCCGGCCACCAGGCCGACCCCGGCCAGCGGCGCACGAGCGGCCTGCGTGGCGATGCCGGGCGGCGGGCTGACGGCGATCGCGGCGGCGACGAGAGCCGCGCCGGCGTCGAACCAGGCATGCAGGCCCGAGGGTGGGCCGTCAGCGCCGAAGCACCCGCACGACGCGGCCGGCACCGCTGCGCGCAGGAGCCGCACGGCGACGCCGGCGAGGACCCCGTAGAGCGCCGCCATGGCCAGGAGCGCCGGTCGTGACGGCGCCGCGAGCACGGCGATGCCGACGGCCACCTCGAGGCCGCCGGCCAGGCGGGCGGGGCCGGGCCCCGCGGGCACTCCGGCCGCGCGCATCGCGGCGGCCGCGGCCGCCGGAGCGCGCAGCTTCCCCAGCCCTGCCATCACGAGCACCGCCGCCAGCACCGAGACCAGCGGCACGGTTACCGACGTGCCGACCACGGCCACAGGGTAGCGAGAACGCCCGCCGGCGCTCCCGGCGCGGCCCCCATCACACCGGCTGCTCGGTCACGTGCGGCGCGCGCTCGACGACCCGCAGCGCCACCTCGCCGCGCAGCAGGCGCAGCAGCGACTCTCCCGCCAGCTCGAGCCGCCATCCGTGCAGCAGCGGGTGGGCACCGTCGTTCCCCATCGCCTGCCCGGCGATCAGGGACTCGAGCTCGGCGCGCGTCGCCACCAGCTCCGAGGCGACGCCGGCCTCGCCGCAGCGTGCCTGCAGGACCGCGCTTGCGAGCGGAAGCACCACCCGCACGCGCCTGCGCACCTCGCCGGGCAGATCGCCGTCGGCCGCTCCCGGCGGAGGCGTGGCCGAGGCGGCGGCAACCGCGGCGAGCATGCCGTCGAGCTGGGCGCCCTTGCGCAGCTGCAGGCCGCGGATCGACTCGGCGTCGCGGGCCGTGCCCGGACGCCGGCGGGCGATCTCGATCAGCGTCGCATCCTTGATCAGCCACGAGGCGGGCAGGTCACGCCGGCGGGCCTCGCGCTCACGCCACGCGGCCACGGCCACGAGTGCGCCGATCTGCTCGCCGCGCAGCCGCCCGCGCCCGCTGACGCGGCGCCAGGCGAGCTCGGGGTCCTGTACGAGCGTCGCGCCCTCGCCGTAGCGCTGCTGCAGCTCCTCGTCCACCCACGCCTCGCGGCCCTGGCGGGCGAGCCGCCCCCGCAGCGCCTCGGCGGCGGCGAGCAGGTGGCGGACGTCGTCGGCCGCGTACTCGATCTGCACCGGCGTGAGCGGCCGCTTCTGCCAGTCGGTGAAGCCCTCGTCGTGGCGTAGGCGCACGTTGACCGCCTGCTCGAGCAGCCGCTCGAGCGACGGCGACCCGCCGTAGCCGGCGAAACCTGCCGCCAGCTGCGTGTCGAACACATTGCGCGGGCGCACGTCGTGGTGCAGGACGAACGCGGCCAGGTCTCCGGACGGCGCGTGCATGACCTTCTCGACCGCCGCGTCGGCCATCAGCTCCGCCACCGGCTCGAGTGGGGCTCCGGCCAGCGGATCGATCACGGCGAGCCGGGTCGGAGTGGCCAGCTGGACGAGGCAGAGCGCGGGCGCGTAGGTGCGCTCCCACACGAA
The DNA here is from genome assembly GCA_963825325.1 of uncultured Actinomycetes bacterium. GTDB lineage: Bacteria > Actinomycetota > Thermoleophilia > Gaiellales > JAICJC01 > JAICJC01. Next base: position 365,655 of record CAWGSU010000004.1, on the reverse strand, counting down.
TTCGGTGTCGACGGCGCAGATTCCGTCGGCGCGCGCCTGGTCGAGCAGGCCGCCGAGCGCTGCACCGGTGGTGATCTGCTCGAGTTGCATGGACACGGTGCAGTATTGCGCACTACTCTTGACGTACATGGACGCCTGGGTGATCTGGGTGGTGGTGGCGGTGGTGCTGCTGATCGCCGAGGCGACCACATCCGCGTTTGTGGCGATCTACTTCGGGCTGGCGGCGATCGCCGCCGCCGCGGTCGCCGCGGTCGGCCTCGGCGTCCCGCTGCAGCTCATCGCGTTCGCGGGGCTCTCGGTCGGCGCGCTCACCCTCACACGCCCCGCGCTCAAGCGCGCGATCGGGCAGACGCAGGCGTTCCGCACAGGCGTCGACGCCATGCAGGGCAAGATCGGGGTCGTCACCCGCCCCATCGCCGAGCTCGAGCCCGGCCAGGTCAAGATCGGCGGCGAGATGTGGACGGCGCGCTGCTTCTACGATGAGGAGCCGATCCCCGCCGGCAGCCGCGTCGAGGTCGTCAAGGTCGAGGGTGTCACCGCCCTGGTCGTCCCGGCGCCGTCCGGCCGGGAAGACCCCACTCCCAAGCCCGAGGAGCCACATGCCTGAATTGATTGCCCTGATCGCGCTGGTTGTCCTGGTGCTCGTCGTGATGGGAAGGGCCGTGCGGGTGATCCAGCAGAGCACCGTCGGCGTCGTGCAGCGGATGGGGCGCTACCAGCGCACGATCGGGCCCGGCGTCCACCTGCTCGTGCCGATGCTCGACCGGATCCGGGTCACGGTCGACATGAAGGAGACCGTGCAAGCGTTCCCGCCCCAACCCGTGATCACCCAGGACAACGTCACGATCGGGGTCGACACGGTCGTCTACTACCAGGTCACCGACGCGGTCAAGGCCACGTACGAGGTGCTGAACATGCTGCAGGCGATGGAGCAGCTCACCGTGACCACGCTGCGAAACGTGGTCGGATCGATGACGCTCGAGGAGACGCTCACGAGCCGCGACCAGATCAACTCGCAGCTGCGGATCGTCCTCGACGAGGCCACCGAGAAGTGGGGCGTGCGGGTGACGCGGGTCGAGCTCAAGAGCATCGACCCGCCGCGCACGATCCAGGAGGCGATGGAGCAGCAGATGCGCGCCGACCGGGCGAAGCGGGCCGCGATCCTGATGGCGGAGGGGGAGAAGCAGGCGGCGATCCTGCGCGCCGAGGGCCTACGCCAAGCGGCGATCCTGAACGCCGAGGCCGACCAGCAGTCGAACGTCCTGCGCGCCCAGGGCGAGAAGCAGGCTCGGGCGCTGCGGGCCGAAGGCGAGGCGGAGGCGCTCGGGACGATCTTCGGCATCGTCCGCGAGTCGGGAATCGCCCCGAGCGACATGCTCGGCTACAAGTATCTGGAGGCGCTGCCCGCGGTCGCCGCCGGCGATGCGAACAAGCTGCTCCTCCTCCCGACCGGCGCCGCCGACGCGATGGGCGCCGTGGCCGGTCTGGGAGCCGCCTTCAGCGAGGGCGCGGCGAGGACTCCGCAGAAGGATCCCCCCGCGCGCCCGCCCGCGCCGCCGGCCGCTCCGGCGGGCTCCTAGACGGTCGTCCGGCCGGGTGGGCCGGGATCGCTTGTAGAATGCGCCGCGTCCCGTGAAGGTGCCCATGCTCCGACTGCGCCCGCTCGTCCTGGCCGCGTTCACGGCGGTGACGTTGCTGGCGTTCTGGGCTGCCCCGGCACTGGCCGACACGGCCACCTTCCAGCACCCCGCCGGCCCGGCGGCGAGCGCCATGGACCACATCTACCGGGCCACGCTCGGGGTGACGGTCACGATCTTCGTGCTGGTCGGCGGGTGGCTGCTCTACTCGGCGCTGCGCTTCCGGGTGCGGCCCGGCGACCCCCAGGTCGAGCCGCCGCAGGTGCACGGGTCGACGCGCCTGGAGATCGCCTGGACGATCGTGCCGGTGCTCGTGCTGGTCGCCCTCTCTGCATACACCCTCGATCACGTCGGCACCGTCAAGGACGCCCCGTCGAACTCGATGGTCGTCAACGTCACCGCGCAGCAGTTCTCGTTCTCCTACGTCTACGGCGCGAACTCCGGCATCGTGGGCAAGGCGCCGAGCACGCCGTCGACCCTCGTTGTGCCCCAGAACACCCCGGTCAAGGTGCAGGTTCGCTCGAAGGACGTGAACCATGACTGGTGGGTGCCGGCGCTCGGGCCCAAGATCGACGCGATCCCCGGACAGACGAACACGACATGGTTCAAGGCCACGAGCACCGGCACGTTCCGCGGCCAGTGCGCCGAGTTCTGCGGCATCGGCCATGCCACCATGCTGATCACCGTCAAGGTCGTCTCGCCGGCCGACTGGGCCGCCTACTCCGCCAAGCTGAAGAAGGCATGACCCCATGGTGACCGAAGCCACTCCCGCCCCTCCCGCAACGCTGCGACCGGCCACCGGCCTGTGGTCGTGGATCACGACCGTCGACCACAAGCGGATCGGGATCCTCTACCTGTACACCACGTTCTTCTTCTTCGCGGTGGGCGGCCTGATGGCGCTCGTGATCCGGCTGCAGCTCGAGCACGCGAACAACACCGTGGTTTCGGCCGAGTCCTACGACCGCCTGTTCACGATGCACGGCACGACGATGATCTTCCTGTTCGTCGTGCCGGTGATGGCGGCCTTCGGCAACTACCTGGTGCCGCTGCAGATCGGCGCGCGCGACATGGCATTCCCGAAGCTGAACGCGGCCTCGTACTGGCTGCTCCTGTTCGGCGGCATCGTGATGTACTCGAGCTTCCTGTGGGGTGGCGGCGCGGCCGACGCCGGCTGGACGGCCTACCCGCCGCTCTCGGTGCTCTCGCCGGGGCACGGCCTCGACCTGTGGATCGTCGGCCTGCACATCCTCGGCATCTCGTCGCTGATCGGGGCGATCAACTTCATCTGCACGATCCACCACATGCGCGCGCCGGGAATGCGCCTCACGCGCATGCCGCTCTTCACGTGGGCCGTGGACATCTACGCGGTCATGATCGTCCTGGCCGGCCCGGTGCTCGCGGGCGCGCTCACGATGCTGCTCCTCGACCGCAACTACGGCACGAGCTTCTACCAGCCGGCCACCCACGGGCCGATCCTCTACCAGCACCTGTTCTGGTTCTACTCGCACCCGGTCGTCTACGTGATGGCGCTGCCCGGCTTCGGCATGATCTCCGAGATCGTGCCCGTGTTCTCGGGCAAGCCGCTCTTCGGCTACAAGGCGCTCGTCTACTCGATCGTCGCGATCGCGTTCCTGGGCTTCCTCGTCTGGGGCCACCACATGTTCGCCGTCGGCTTCTCGGTGCCGCTGTCGATCTGGTTCATGCTGGCGTCGATGGCGATCGCCGTGCCGACGGGCGTGAAGATCTTCAACTGGATCGGCACGATGTGGATGGGCCGCATCAGATTCGAACCGCCCATGCTGTACGCGGTCGCGTTCATCGGCCTCTTCATGATCGGCGGCCTGTCCGGAATCTTCCTGGCCGCCTTCCCGATCGACCTCTACGTGACGGACAGCTACTTCGTCGTCGCCCACTTCCACTACGTGCTCGGGACGGTCCCGGTGTTCGCCGTGCTCGGCGGCGTGCACTTCTGGTATCCCAAGATGAGCGGGCGCATGCTCGACCGGGCGCTCGCGATCCGCGCCTTCTGGATCATCTTCGTCGGCTTCAACCTGACGTTCTTCCCGATGCACGACCTCGGCCTGTCGGGGATGCCGCGCCGCGTCAGCACGTACACGAACCACGCGTGGGACACCGCCAACCTGATCTCGACGATCGGCGCATTCGTGCTCGCGACCGGCGTCCTGATGGTGCTCTGGAACTGCATCCACTCGCTGCGGGTCGGGCGCATCGCGCCGGCCGACCCATGGGGCGCGAACAGCCTCGAGTGGTACACGTCCTCGCCGCCGCCTCCGCACAACTTCGACGAGCTCCCGCCGATCCGCAGCGAGCGGCCGCTGTACGATCTGCGCCGCGAGGCCGCCGCCCAGGCGGCCGGTGACTGAGGCCAGCATGCTCGACAAGCAGACCGCCCACGCAAACATCGTCCTCGCCCTCAAGCTGGGCGTGTTCGCGCTGCTCCTCTTCGCCGCGACGCTCCTGATCGGCGTGCTGGTGCGCTATGCCTGAGCACGGCGATCACTCGAGCGGCGGCTTCCACCTGCCCGCGCCCTCGGCGCTGCCCTTCGCAACCTCGGCCGGGATCGCGCTCGTGCTCGCCGGCCTTGTGCCGGATGCCCGCATCTGGCGGCTCGCGCTCGTCTCGATCGGGCTGACGATCGTGGTCATCTTCGGTGCCCAGTGGGTGCGCGCCGCGATCACCGAGTACAACGACCTGCCCGAGTAGCCTGACGTCCAGGCGCGCGGGCGTGGAGCCCATCTAGGCCGCGTTCGCGGCCATGGCCACGAAGAGCACGGCCAGGTACACCATCGAGTAGTGGAAGAGCGGGCCGGCCCGGGCAGGCACGGGGTCGCGCACGACCCGCCACGCGAGCCAGATGAACCACGCGCCCGCCGCGGCCGCCACGACCAGGTACGGCCAGCCGGCGATGCCGACGACGGCCGGGAGCGCGGTCACCGCCACCAGCCCGAGCGAGTAGACGAGGATCTGCCGCGCCGCGGCGGCGTTGCCGCGCACGACGGGGAGCATCGGCACCCCGGCGGCGGCATAGTCGCGCTTGATCAGCATCGCCAGCGCCCAGAAGTGCGGCGGCGTCCACACGAACACGATCAGGAAGAGCACGGCCGCGCCGACCGACAAGCGCCCGGTCGCAGCCGCCCATCCGACCAGCGGCGGCACCGCGCCGGCCGCCCCGCCGATGACGATGTTCTGCGCCGTCGAGCGCTTCAGCCAGCGTGTGTAGACGAAGACGTAGAAGAGGTTCCCGGCGAGTGCGAGCGCAGCGGTGAGCGGGTTCACGAGCGTCGCGAGGAGCACGAACGATCCCGCCGAGAGCGCCAGGCCGAACTCGAGCGCCCGCGGCGGTGCCACCCGTCCGGACGCGACCGGCCGCCCGGCGGTGCGCTTCATCTGCTGGTCGATGTCGCGGTCGATCAGGTGGTTGAGCGCGCTCGCCCCGCCGCAGGCGAGTGCGAGGCCGAGCATCGCGACCGCAAAGCGGCCGGCGGGCGGGACGCCGCGTGCGCCGACGAACATGCCGCACGCACCCGTCCACAGCAGCAGTGACATCACCCGCGGCTTGGTCAGGGTGACGTAGTCGCGCCACGGGGCCGCCGCAACCGGCTCGCCGCGCAGCGTGGCGGCGGTGCCCGCGACCGCGGCCGCCAGGGCCAGGCAGGCGACGCCGACGTGCAGCCAGTGCAGCGCCGGGCTGGGCGCGGCCAGGGCCACGACCCCTCCGAGGGCGATCTCGGCCAGGAGCAGCCCAAGTGCGGCGTTCCAGAAGCGCTGCAGCTGCGGATACGCCAGCCGTGCGGCCACGGCCATCGCCACCATCGGCGCGAGTGCGGCGAGCGCGAGCGCGCGGTGCGCGCCCGTCATGTGCAGCACACCGCTCACCACCACGAGCGCCGTGGCCACGGACGCACCGACGGCCACCAAGCGCAGCCACGGTCCCGGCCGGAGTCCCGTCTCGAGCGCCACTAGAGGAGGTAGATGACGGTGTAGAGGACGATCCAGACCACGTCGACGAAGTGCCAGTACAGGCCCGTCACCTCGAGACCGATGTGCTGGCCGGCCGAGTAGTGGCCTCGCAGCGAGCGCAGGAGGGCGACGGCGAGCAGCGACGCCCCCACGAATACGTGGAAGCCGTGCAAGCCTGTCAGCGCGAAGAACCCGGACGAGAACGCGTCTGTCGACGGCGTGAAGCCGAGGTGCATGTACTCGTGGATCTGCAGCGCGAGGAACGTGAGTCCGAGCATCAGCGTCAGCGCCAGGCCGGCGATCAGGCCGAAGCGGCGGTTGCGCTTGATCGAGACGAGCGCCCAGTGCATCGTGAACGACGACGAGATCAGGATGGCCGTATTGATCCCCGTCGGCGTCTTCGGCACGTCGATCCCGATCGGCGGCCACGGGGTGTGCGTGAAGCGCAGGTAGAAGAAGATCGTGAAGAACGACCCGAACAGCATGATCTCCGACCCCAGGAACATGACCATGCCGAGGAACAGGGGCGAGCGCAGCAGGCTGTCGTGGTAGGCCGAGACCGGCGCCGCGTCGGCGCCGCCGCCGTGACCGTCGATGGTGGCTGCGGTGGCGGTCACGCGCGCGTCGACTCCGACGGCTCGTCGACCACCACATGCTCGACCGGCAGGTTCGTGCGGTCGCGCAGCCGCTCGACCAGGTCGCGCCGCATCCAGCCCGAGCGCGTGCGCGGAAGCGTCGAGATGATGATCTCGGCCGGCGGGTCGGACTCGACCACGTCCAGGACGGCGGTGTACGGATCGCGGTCGACGACGTGGCCGTTCGCCTCGATGCCGGCGCTGCGCAGCGCATCGAGCGTGGCCTCGAGCCGGGCGCGGGTGGCCGCGGCCACCGCCTCCTCGTCGACGACCCAGCTGTCCGACGGGTCGTTCTGCGGACAGATGACCGTGACCCGGATCGGGTCTGCGGCCGCCCGGGCGCGCACCGCCGCGATCAGCCGCTCGCCGGCGACCGTCTGGTTCGCGACCACCAGGATGTGCTTGAGCGCGCTCATGATCGCCTCTCTCTGGGTGGGAGTGGCCTGCGCCAGCGCGACCGGGACGGGGATCTCCTCCGGAGCCGGCGGCACGTGCACGGTGACGATCGCATGCCGTGCGCCGGGCACGCCGTAGGCGTACGGGCTGCCGACCACCTGCGGCGGCTCGTCGAAGTTGAAGATCGGCGGCGGCGAGGTCACCTGCCACTCGAGCGTGAGCGCCCGCCACGGGTTGGCCGGGGCCGGCGCACCCTTCCACCAGCTGTAGGCCATGTTGTAGAGGAAGACGAGCGTCGAGGCTCCGAGCACGAAGGCGCAGATCGAGATGATGAAGTTCAGGTCGGCCCACTTGGACGGGTAGTCGGCGATCCGCCGCATCATCCCCTCCATGCCCAGCCAGTGCATGGGCATGAAGGTGGCGTTGAAGAACACGAACGTGAGCCAGAAATGCAGCTTGCCGAGGCCCTCGTCGTACATCCGGCCGGTCATCTTCGGGAACCAGTGGTAGATGCCCGCGTAGATCGTGAACACGGAGCCGCCGAAGAGGACATAGTGGATGTGGGCGACGACGAAGTAGCTGTCGGTGAGGTTGATGTCCACCGGGATCACGGCCAGGAAGACGCCCGACAGACCGCCGATCACGAAGGTGAACAAAAAGCCGCAGGCAAACAGCATCGGCGTCGTGAGATGGATCACGCCCCGCCACAGCGTCGCCACCCACGAGAAGATCTTGATCCCGGTCGGCACCGCGATCGCCATGGTGGTGAACATCATCGGGACGCGCAGCCAGGGCGCCATCCCGGAGGTGAACATGTGGTGCGCCCAGACGGTGAACCCGAGCACGCCGATCGCGACCGTCGAGATCGCGATCAGCTTGTAGCCGAAGATCGGCTTGCGCGAGTGGATCGCGAGCACCTCGGAGATGATCCCGAACCCGGGCAGCATCATGATGTACACGGCCGGGTGGGAGTAGAACCAGAAGATGTGCTGGTACACGATGATGTTGCCGCCGTGCGTCGGATCGAAGAAGTGCGTTCCCATGATCCGGTCGAACAGCACCTGAAGCTGGGCGCCGGCGATGAAGGGCGTGCCCAGCACGACCAGCGTCGAGGTGGCGAGGTTGGCCCACACGAGCAGCGGCATCCGCCAGAAGCCCATCCCCGGAGCGCGCATCGTCACGATGGTGACCAGGAAGTTGACGGCGGTCGCGATCGACGAGAACCCGGCGAACTGCACGCCCATCACCCAGAAGGTCTGCCCGGGCGGCCCGTGCACCGACAGTGAGGCGTAGTTCGTCCAGCCGGCGTCGAACGGCCCGACCAGGAACGACGACACCATGCACATCCCGGCGACGGGCAGCATCCAGAAGGAGAGCGCGTTCAGACGCGGGAACGCCATGTCCTGGGCGCCGATCATGATCGGGATGACGAAGTTGCCGAGGCCCGCGAACGCGGGGATCACGAACAGGAAGATCATCAGCGCCGCGTGCACCGAGAAGAGCGCGTTGTAGGTGGCGGGCGAGAAGTACTGGAGGCCCGGCGTCGCCAGCTCGGCGCGGACGCCCTCGGCCAGCATGCCGCCGATGATGAAGAAGATGAACGTCGTCACCAGGTACTGGACGCCGATCACCTTGTGATCGGTGTTGACCTTGAAGTAGTCCTTCCAGCTCCGGGCGCCGTGGCTGGAATGGTCCTCGTGCGCCGGCGTGGGGTTCCCGATGATGTAGCCCCACCAGTAGTCGAAGCAGCCGATGCCGATCGTGAACCCGATCCCGGCGAACAGGAGCAGGAACGTCTGCACGACGCCGTCCGAGTAGGCGACCAGCCCGTCGGCGTGGCGGATCAGCATGACAACGCCGGCCGCCCCGAGGCCCATGACGGCCGACACCCAGAACGCGCGCACCCAGCTCCCGCGCAGCCAGACGCTCCGTTGGCCGCCCCCGTCGTGGCCGTCGTGGAGGTCGTGGCCGTGCAGCTCGGGGGCGTGTGCAACCATCAGCCGCCGCCTTTCAGAAGGTAGGTCACAAGCGCGTCGATCTGTGCAGACGTGAGGGATGTTCCGAACGTGGCCGGCATGATCCCGTTGGAGTACCCGCTGACGACCACCTTACCCGGGTCGGTGATCGACTCGCGGACGTACTGGGCCGCGGTCTCGCCCCCGCCGTACTTGGCCGCGTCGGCCGTGAGGTTGTTCAGGTTCGGGCCGATGGCGCCCGTCGAGTTGGCGGGGGTGAAGGTGTGACAGCCCGCACAGCCGGCGCTCGAGAACGTCGCCGCCGCGTTGGCGGTGCCGCCGCCGGACGACGGCGGCGGCGCCTTCGCGAGCTTCTTCTGCCGGACGAGCCACCGGTTCCAGTCGGCCGGTTTCATCACGACGAGCAGGTTGCGCATCTGGCTGTGGCCGATCCCGCACAGCTCGGCGCAGACGATCGCATAGGTGCCGAGCCGGGTCGGCGTGGCGACGAGGGTCGTCGGCGTGCCGGGCACGACGTCCTCGCCGAGGCGCAGCGCCGGGATCTTGAAGCTGTGGATCACGTCCGTCAGCGGCGCGTGGAGGCGGAACTCGACCTGCCGGCCCGCCGGCAGCACCAGGATGCCGGTGTGCAGGTGGCCGCGCTTGGGATACGTGAACGACCATGCGAACTGCTTGCCGGTCACGTTCACGACCATGTGGCCGTGCTTGAGCGACTCGTTCCGGTTCAGGACGATCGTGGCCGCGACGGCGAAGCTGAGCACGATGACGATCGGGATCACCGTCCACACGATCTCGAGGCCCGTGTGGCCGTGGATGGGGGCGCCGTCGGACATGTCGCCGGGCCGCGCGCGGAACGTCCACATCGAGTAGCCGAGGAACACGACCACGACCGCGAAGATGACCGAGCTGACGCCCAGGAGCCAGATGTAGAGCGTGTCCTGGCGGTGAGCCTCGACCCCGGCGGCGGGAGGCAGCCAGTCGGGCAGCCAGAAGTACGCGCCGACCGCACCGATCACGCCCAAGACCAGCGCGAGGAGCCCGACTTTCGCAAACGCCGACACCGGCCGCATCTTATGGGAGTGGGGGGACGGGGGCAAAGGGAACCACTCGCCCGCTCACTCCCACACCGGCGGCCCGGACCGCAGCGCAAGGGCCGTTCCCAGTCCCCGGCTGCGCGCACCCTGCAGCACGAGCCACGCGGCGGCGACGTCGTCCATCGCCAGGCCAACCGGCGTCACCACGATGCGCTGCGCCGCATCCGTGCGGCCCGGGTGGCGCCCGGTGACGACGTCGGCGAGCTCGCATGCGCCCGCGCCGTCGGCGGGAACGAGCCCGGCGGCGACCAGCCGCTCGGCGTAGCGGCCGGGGTGAGTCGACTCGTGCTCCCAGTCGTCCACAACGAGGAGATCGGTCACGGCGTGCAGCGCGAGCGGGGCATCCAAGCTCGAGACGAGCACCACGGTCGCGCCCGGGTCGACCCAGGCCGCCGCGAATGTGGGATCGACGGCCATCGTCGCCGGCACCACCACCGCCGCGCCGCGCACCGCCGCCTCGGCCGAGTCCGCCGGGCGGACGTCGAGGCCGGTCGCCGCCCGTGCGCGCGCGCAGAACCGTTCGCAGCGCTCGGCCGCGGGGTCGTACACGCGCACCTCGCGCAGCCGCGGAAGGACGGTGCGCAGCGCCTCGAGCTGGGTGTGGGCAAGGACGCCCGCGCCCAGCAGGCAGGCCACCTCGGCGCCCGGATCGGCCAGATGCCGGACGGCGACGCCGGTGACGGCCCCCGTGCGCATCGCCGACACCACCGTGCCGTCCATCACCGCGAGCGGCAGGCCGGTCGCCGGGTCCGTGAGGAGCACGAGCGCGTTGGCGCGCGGCAGTCCGTGGCGCTCGGGATTGGACGGCACGCTCGGGATCCACTTCAGGCCGGCGACGTCGAACTCGCCGCCGACGTAGGCCGGCATCGCCATGATGCGGCCGTGCTTCTCCTCGGTGCCCGGCTCGTCGGCCCAGGTGATCATCACCTTCGGCGGCATCCGCACCTGGCCGGCCGCCTTGACCCGGAACGCCCGCTCGATCACGTCCACCATCGCCGGCATGTCCGTGCCGCCGGCCGTGACGACGTCCTCCTGCGACAGGTAGACGAATTCGCTCACGGCTCGACGAACACCACATGGACGTCCGGCGGGCCGTGCACGCCGCGGATCAGCGTCTGCTCGATGTCGGCGGTGCGGCTCGGGCCGGTGATGAACGTGACGGCCGAGGCCGACATGAGCTCGGGTGCGATCGCGGCGAGCGCCGCCGCAAGGTCGGGCACGAGCTGGTCGGTGCGCGCCTCCACGACGTGCACCGGGTCGACCAGGCCGTTGCGGCGCCCGCCTGAGAGCCGCGAGGAGACGACGATCGTGCCGGTGTCGGCGATCAGGGTCAGGCACGGCGTCACGGCGACACCCTCGCCCCGCAGAGCGTCGAGGGCGGCCCGCCCGTAGTGGACGTGGCCGCCGACGGCCTCGAGCTCGGCCTGGAAGCGCTCGATCACCGCTTCACCACGACGTCGCGCGTGCGCGCCCACCTCTTGACCGCGGGCACGTGCATAAACAGGGCCTGGCCCCGGATATTCACATGGCGGGCGGCGCGGGTGGTCAGGCGGTAGAGCCAGGGGTGGCTCCAGGCCGCGCTCCACAGGCGGAAGGCAAGCCGCTCGCATAGCCCCGCACCGCTCGCGGCGCGGTCGGCGCGCAGGCCGAGCAGCAGCTCGTGCAGCGGGATCCGCACGGGGCAGACGTCGTCGCAGGCGCCGCACAGAGACGATGCCTGGCTGAGCTCGTCGAGGCCTCCCTGCGGGTGCAGGAGCGGCGTCAGGACGGCGCCGATCGGCCCCCCGTACACCCAGCCGTACGCGGTGCCGCCGACCTGGCGGTAGACCGGGCAGACGTTCTGGCACGCACCGCAGCGGATGCAGTGAAGGACGCTGCGGTACGCGGTGTCGCGCACCCGCGAGCGGCCGTTGTCGAGGATGACCACGTGCACCTCGTCAGGGCCGTCGCGCTCCTCGCCACGGCGGGGGCCGGCGATCAGGGACACGTAGGACGTGATCTTCTGGCCGGTGCCCGACCGGATCAGGAGTGGCAGCAGGGTGCCGAGGTCGGCCGTACGGGCCACGATCCGCTCCATCCCCATCACGGCGATGTGCACGCGCGGCAGGCCCGAGCACATGCGGCCGTTGCCCTCGTTCTCGACGAGCACGAGCGTCCCGGTCTCGGCGACGCCGAAGTTCACCCCCGTAACGCCGACCGGCGCGCGCAGGAAGCGCTCGCGCAGGTGTGCACGGGCGAAGGCGGTCAGGTCGGCGGGATCGTCGCCGATCGCGTGGCCGGCGAGCGGCTCGAGCAGCTCGCGCACATCGGCGCGGCTCTTGTGGATCGCGGGGATGATGATGTGCTCGGGCGCCTCGCCGGCGGTCTGGACGATGAACTCGCCCAGGTCGGTCTCGGTCACCTCGACGCCGGCCGCCGCCAGGCGCTCGTTCAGGCCGATCTCCTCGGATGCCATCGACTTGCCCTTGACGACCTCCCGCCCATGCCGCAGCACGACCTCCGTGATGTAGGCGGCGGCGTCCGCGCCCGTGGCCGCCCGGTGCACGACGGCGCCGTTTCGCTCCAGATTGCCCTGCAGCTGGTCGAGCAGCGCGGGGAGGTCGGCGATGGCCGCGGCGCGGATGCGCTCGCCCTCGGCGCGCAGCGCCTGGAAGTCGATCGCCTCGATCGCGGCCGTGCGGTTGGCGTGCGCCCGCTCCGTGAAGCGGCGCACGTTCTCGACCCGCGCCGCATCGGCCAGCGCCGCTCCCGCCCGGCGGTCAAAGCCGCTCACAGCGCGTCCGCGAGGATCGACGCCAGGTGCACCACCCGCACGGGCACGCCGGTGCGGGCCGCGCGTCCCTCGACGTGCAGGATGCAGCCGGAGTCGGCGCTCACGACGGTGTCGGCGCCCGAGGCCTGCGCCGAGGCCAGCTTGTCGTCGGCCATCGCCGTTGCGACGTCCGGGTAGCGCACCGAGAACGTGCCGCCGAAGCCGCAGCAGCGATCGGCCCGAGGTAGCTCGCGCAGGTCGCACACGGCGCGCAGGAGCCGCCGCGGCGGCTCCTGCACACCCAGCTCGCGCAGCATGTGGCAGGAGTCGTGGTAAGTGACGGCCCGGTGCAGCGGCGTCCCGATCCGTTCGGCGCCGGCCTCCTCGACCAGATACTGCGAGAGCTCGAACACGCGCGCGCCCACCCGCCCGGCCAGAGCCTCGTCACGGTCGCCGCGGAACAGGCGGCGCCAGTGCAGCCGCATCATGGCGGCGCACGACCCCGACGGCACCACGATCGCGTCCAGATCGGCCACCGCGTGCAGCGTGCGCCGCGCCACCCGGCGGGCGTCGGCGGCAAAGCCGCTGTTCCAGGCCGGCTGGCCACAGCAGGTCGCACCGGTGACCAGCACGGCCTCGACGCCCGCGGCGCGCAGGACACGGGCCGCGTCGCGCGCCACCTGCGGATGGACGGCATCGCCCAGGCAGGTGGAGAAAAGCCCGATCATCGCCGGGCATGATACGGGAGTGACCCTGCACGTCTCGTCCGTCGCGCTCTCGTTCGGAGCGGACGAGGTCCTGACCGACGTCTCGGCCATCGTGCGGCCCCGCGACCGGGTCGCGCTGGTGGGCCGAAACGGCGCCGGCAAGACCTCGCTGCTGCGGATCCTCGCCGGCGAGCTCGCCCCCGACCGGGGCGAGATCTCGCTGCCCGCCGGCACGCGCGTCGCCCTGCACGACCAGCGTCCACCCCTCACCGGCGGCCTCACGCTCGGCGCCTACGTGGGCGCCGGCGCCGCCGACGCCCGCCGGCTCGAGGCCGAGCTCGCAGACCTCGAGCGGCGCATGGCGGCCGGCGAGACCGACGCCGCCGTGATGCGCCGCTACGACGCCGCACAGCGCGCCTTCGAGCGCGCCGGCGGATACGGCTGGAGAGCACGGCTCGAGGCGGTCGCGCGCGGGCTGGGCTTCGTCCCGGACGACCTCAAGCGGCCGCTTCAGACCTTCTCGGGCGGCGAGCTGACGCGGGCGTCGCTCACGCGTGCGCTCGCCGCCGAGCCCGATCTGCTGCTGCTCGACGAGCCGACCAACCACCTCGACACGGGCGCGATCGAATGGCTCGAGGAGCATCTGGACGGCCTCGACGCCGCCGTGGTCTTCGTCTCACACGACCGCTGGTTCCTGGAGTCGGTCGCAAACGGCGTGCTCGAGATCGAGCGCGGGCAGGGCCGCTTCGACAAGGGCAGCTACTCGCACTGGCGCCGGCTCAAGGCTGAGCGGCTCGCGGCGCAGACCGACGCGTTCGAGCGCCAGCAGGGCGAGCTCGCCCACCTGCAGCGCTTCGTCGACCGCTTCCGCTACGGCACCAAGTCGCGGCAGGCCCAGAGCAAGCTCAAGGCGATGGCGCGGATCGAGCGCATCGAACGGCCGTCGGCGCAGCGCTCGCTCGGGTTCCGCTTCCCGGCCCCCGCGCGCAGCGGCCGGGTCGTGCTCGAGGCCGAGGGGCTCGACGTCGCGGTGGCCGGCCGCACGCTGATCGCCGGGGCGAGCTTCGCGATCGAGCGCGGCCAGCGCGTCGCCCTGATCGGCCCCAACGGCTCTGGCAAGACCACGCTGATCGAGACGCTGCTGGGGCAGCGTCAGCCTGCCGCCGGCCGCATCCGCATCGGACACGGGACGACGCCCGGCTACTACTCCCAGCAGTCGCTCGAGCTGCCCGACGCTTACCGCGCACTCGACGCGATCACCTCGGGCACCGGCCTCACCGGCCCGGCCGCACGTGACCTGCTCGGCCTGTTCCTGTTCTCGGGCGAAGACGTCGAGAAGCCGGTCGCGGCGCTCTCCGGCGGCGAACGGCGCCGGCTCGCCCTGGCGCGCACGGTCGTCTCGGGCGCGAACTTCCTCGTGCTCGATGAGCCCACCAACCATCTCGACATCGAGAGCCGCGAGGCGCTCGAGGACGCGCTGCTCGGCTTCCCCGGCACGGTCCTGCTCGTCTCGCACGACCGCGCGCTGATCGAGGCGCTCGCGACGCGCACGCTTGCGATCGAGGACGGCCGCCTGATCGCCCGGGAGGGCGCCTTTGGCGACTACGCGCGTGCGCACGAGGGCACGCCGCAACCGCAGCGCCCGGCGCCGGCCGCAGCCGCGAAGCCGACCAGGCCGTCACGGCCGCCCAGGCCGGCCGCCGCGACGCCGCCGGCGAAGCGGCGCGCGTCCCAGCGCGCGCGGCGCGAGGTGGCGCGGCTCGAGAGCGAGATCGCCTCGGCCGAGGAGCGCCTGGGAGCGCTCGAGGCCCGCCTCTCGGCGCCCGACGCCTACACGGACGACGCCGCCATCGTCGATGACGGCCGCGAGCACCAGCGGCTGCAGGAGGAGCTCGCCTACCTCTACCGCGAGTGGGAGCGGCACGCCGTGGAGGCGTCCTAGACCTCAGTCGTGCGTGCTCGCCTGTGCGATGCGGGCAAGCTCCTCGTCGCTCCAGTGAAGGTCGCCCGAGCGCAGATCGGCGACGACGCCCTCGACCCAGCCGAGCTCAGCCGCGGCGACGGCGCGCTGGTACTCGGTCTCGATCAGCGTCACCCGCGGCAGGTGGTCATAGGTGCCGCCGAGCTGCTCGTCGAGCGCCGCCAGGCTCTCGCGCAGGAGCGCGCGGCGGCGTTCGAGCACGGTGAGGAGCTGCTCGGGGCCGAGCAGCATCGCGAAGGACAGCGCGGCCGGGAACTGGGGGAACTCGTTGCGGGGCACGGCCAGCATGTCGGTCAGCCACTCGCGCGCCTGCTCGCGGCCCGCATCGGTCAGCTCGTAGATGGTGCGCTCGGGGAACTGGTGGTCGCGCTCGGTGTGGGCCACGGTGACGAGCCCGGCCCGCTGCAGCCGCTGGATCGTCTTGTAGAGGCTCGCCCGCTGGCCGACGTTCACGACCTGATCCTTGCCCCACAGCCGGATGAGGCGCTGCAGCCCGTACGGGTGCAGCGGCCCGACCTCGAGCAGGCAGAGCACCGCCAGGGCGAGCGGTGAGGGGGGTGTGGTGCGCGCGGCCATCCGCCGGAACGATACTGGTTTGCTCGTATCTAGTTTGACAGACACTAGTCTCTAGTATACTATGATTTCGGATCGAGACAAAAGGAGACCCACATGACCACCGAGAACATCCGTGCCCACAGCGCCTCCGTCCGCAGGACGGGACCCTGGACGACCGCCCGCCGCTTCGACGTGCGCGCCTCGCGGGGGAGCGTCGTGCTCGACCTGCTCCTCCCGCAAATCGAGCCGGGCGACATCGAGATCGCGCTCGACATCGACCACTCGACGGTGAAGCTGCTGGTACCCGACGGAGCCAACGTCGACGCCGGCGACCTGCGCCGGATCGGCCGTGGCCGCGTCAAGGACTGGACCGGTACCGCCCGGCCGGACGGCCGCGTCATCCGGCTCGTGGGCGAGATCCGAAACGCCGAGGTGCGCGTGCACCGCGGCGGCGTTGCGATCGCGTCCCTGGCCCTCTCCGGAGGCCTGCACGACGTCCGCGCGGCCCATCGCGAAGGCCGGCTCGAGCCGGCGCAGCACTAGCCCAGCCGCCGCTCCATCCAGACGGTTGCGAGCGGATTGCCGTTGTAGTCGGCGATCGGGGCGTATCCCGCGCTGCGGTAAAGCGCACCCGCCTCGGCCATCGCGCCCATCGTGTCGAGCCTCGCGGTGTCGCACCCGAGCTCGGCGGCGGCGCGCTCGAGCGCCTCGAGCAGCGCCCGCCCCAGGCCCCTGCCGCGGGCCCGGGGCGCGACGTACATGCGCTTCAGCTCGGCGACGCCCGGCGCGATCACGCGCACGGCCCCGCATGCGACCGGATCCGGGCCGTCGAACGCCACGAGCAGGAGGCCGCGCGGTGGGGTGAGCTCGGCGGGGTCGGCGTCGGGGTAGCGCGAGCGGTCGAACGGACCGCCGAGGCGCTGCGCGATCTCGTCCAGGTAGTCGGCAAGGAGCAGCCGCCCGGCCTCGGCGTCGGCGGGCACCGCGCGCACGTCCATGGCCGGATGCTACCGGTGGGTCAGCCGGCGTCGCGGACGGCGTCGATCAGCGCCGCCGTCACGTCGGGATCGAAGTGCGATCCCGCGCAGCGACGCAGCTCGGCAAGCGCATCCGGGACGGGCATCGCCGCGCGGTAGACGCGGTCGGAGGTCATCGCGTGGAACGCGTCGCACGCGAGGATGATCCGCGCGCCGAGCGGGATGTCGCCGCCGGCGAGGCCCAGCGGGTAGCCGCTGCCGTCCCAGTGCTCGTGGCACGCCAGCACGAGCCGGCGGGCGCCGTCGAGCGCAGGCACGGGCTCCATGATCTTCGCGCCGAGCTCGGGATGGCGGCGCATCACCGCCCACTCCTCAACGGTGAGCGGGCCCGGCTTGGCCAGGATGGTCGCGGGCACGCCGATCTTGCCGACGTCGTGCAGGGCGGCCGCGACCGTGATGTCCCGCAGCTCCGGGCCGGACACGGCCAGCCGGCGGGCGACGTTCGTCGTCAGCCCGACCAGCGCCTGGGCGTGATCGCTCGTGTACTCGTCCTTCGTCCCGAGCGCGGTGCCGAGCGCGGCGACGGTGGCGAGGAACGACTCCTCGAGCTCGGCGTACAGGCCCCGGTTCACCATGGCGAGGAACGCCTGGTCGGCGATTCCAAGCAGCATCCGCTCGTCGCGGCGGTCGGGCGCACCGCGGCGCTGGCCGCGCTGGACGACGATCGCCGCCCGGTTGGCGACCCGCTCGCCGACGGGCACGACGGCGAACGTCGTCCCCGGCGCCACCGTCTCGAGGTGACGCGCGAGCGCACCCGCCCGCCTGCTCTTGCACACGGCGATCGCGCGCGAGCCGAGGTTGCCGGCGAACGGCTCGTCCGTGACCGCGACCGGCGCGGCGGCCAGCCGCTGCACTTCGAGCGGCGTGTAGCCGACGTGCGCGGCGAGCGTCATCTCGTCGCCGGACCGCAGCCAGACCGAGATCGCCGCCGACTCGACGAGTCGGTCGACCGCCCGGGCGAGCATCTCGGCCACGGCCTCGACGCTGCCCTGCAGCGCGAGCGCGGCGCCGAGCTCGATCAGCGCCTCGGAGATCTCGGCCGCCTCGCGCATGCTGGCGTAGAGGCGCACGTTCTCGCAGGCCGCCGCGGCCTTCCCGGCCACCACCTCGAGCACGTGCAGATCGGTGTCGTCGAACTGGTCGAGACCGAGCTTCGAGAGCACGATCGCACCGATCGGCTCCCCGCCCGCGAGCAGCGGCGCCACCATCATCGACTCGTCGATGGGCTCGCTGCCGGGGACGTCGATCGCGTGCTCGTCGGTGGCCGCGTCCGGGATGCGGCGGGCACGCGCGTCCAGGACTGCGCGGCCGGCCACACCCTCACCCACCCGGCAGACGAGATCGGCGGTGCGGTCGTCCTCGTACTCCGCGATGACCCCGTCGTGGGCGACCGGGACGACGACGTCGCCGGTCTCTGCCAGCAGGTAGAAGCGGCAGGCGTGATGGTCGATCAGGTTCGTCAGCTCGGTCACGACGGCCTCGCCGACCTCGCGCTCGCTGCGCGCCCGGGCCATCCGCAGCGACAGCGAGTGCAGCATCTCGAGGTGCGCCAGCGGGCGCATCGCCGCGCCGTTCGGCCGCGGCGGCGGCGGGACCACCGGGGTGGCGATCGCGGCGGCGGCGCCGGCGGCGATCAGCTCCGCGGCGCCGAGCGCGGCCGGCCCGAACTCGTGGGCGGAACGCACCGAGCCGACCAGGGTGCCGAGCCGCTCACCGGCCGCCTCGACGGGCACGACGATCACGGCGTATCGGCCGTCGCGCCAGCCCGTGCACCCCGCCGGGCACTCGGCCAGAATCGACGCGAGCCGCGCGGCGCCGAGCCGGTGCGGCCGCACGCCCTCGCGCGACCAGCGCGCGAGCACGGCCGGGCGCAGGCCGTCGCCCGCAAGGATCCATGACGCGTCCAGGCCGAGCAGATCGCCGAGCACGCGGCACGCGGTCGCGAGCTCGCCCGCCGGCTCTGCGTCGGCCGGCCCAGCGTCGATCGAGGAATGACGCGCAGCGGACAGCGCTACGGTCAAGGAGTTGCCCAACTCGCCCATGAGCCGACAGCCTAATCCCCGGGTGGCATTCGCCACCATCCCCGCATCGCGGTATTCGGATCTGCCACTTTCTGGAGATCCAAGTGCGTCAGAACGCCGCGCTGAGGAGGGCGTAGACGCCCGCCGCGACGAGGGCCGCAGCCGGGATGGTCAGGAGCCACGCGCCGACGATGTCCGCGGCCAGTCCCCACCGCACCGCCGAGACGCGGGTGGTCGCCCCGGCTCCGAGGACGGATCCCGAGATCACCTGCGTCGTCGAGACCGGGAACCCGTACCGGGTGGCGACGACGTAGAGGACGGAGCTGGCGGTCGCCTGGGCGGCAAACCCCTGCGGCGGCCGCAGCTTGAAGATGCGCGTCCCCATCGTGCGCATGATCCGCCAGCCGCCGACGTAGGTGCCGAGCGCCATCGAGAGCGCCGCGGCGGCGATCACCCAGGTCGGGATGTCGCTCGGCGAGCTGGAATGGTGCCCGGCGTAGAGCGCGAGAGCGATCACGCCCATCGTCTTCTGGGCGTCGTTCGTGCCGTGGGCGAACGCGAGGAAGCTGCCCGACGCGATCTGGAGCGTGCGGAAGCCGCGGTTCAGCGGCGCCGGCCGCACCCGCCGGAACAGCCACAGGATCGCGACCATCAGTGCCCCGGCGAGCGCGAGCCCGATCAGCGGGCTGGCGAGGCCCGGCGCGGCGATCTTGCTCCAGAACGCGCCCCAGTCGACGGGGTTGGGACCGCCCTGGGCGATCGCTGCGCCGATCAGTCCGCCGATGAGCGCGTGGGTCGACGACGACGGCAGGCCCAGCTGCCAGGTGAGGAGGTTCCACGTGATCGCGCCGATGAGCGCCGCCAGGAGCACGTGCGCCGTCGCGGTCTGGGTGTTGATCAACCCGCTGCCGACGGTCTGTGCCACCTTCGTCGACGTGAACGCCCCCAGGAAGTTCATGACGGCCGCAACCGCAACGGCCGTGCGCGCACTGAGCGCCCGCGTCGATACCGACGTCGCGACGGCGTTCGCCGTGTCGTGGAACCCGTTGGTGAAGTCGAACGCGAGCGCGATCGCGATCACGACCACCAGCTCCGGATCGCTCACCGGTGCTTCAGGTAAATGCTCTCGAGCACGTGCGCAGAGTGCTCACAGGCGTCCACGGCCTGCTCGAGATGTTCGTGGATGTCCTTCCACCTGATCACGACCAGCGGATCGTGCCCATCGCGGAAGAGACGGGCGGTGGCGGCGCGCACGATGCGGTCGCCCTCGTCCTCGAGTGTGTGGATCTCGACCAGCAGCGTGCTGATGTCGCGCAGGCCGTCCAGCCTGGCGATGGCATCGGCGAGCTTGGCGACGGCCGTTGAGATCACGATCGCCTGCTCGATCGCCTCGGGCGGCACCTCGTCGACGCCGTACAGGTTGAGCTCGTCGGCGACCTGGTCCATGAAGTCGCAGACGTCGTCGAGGGCGGTGGCGAGGTCGTAGATGTCCTCGCCGTCGATCGGGGTGACGAACGTCCGGTTCACGAGCTGGACGATGTCGTGGGTGACGCTGTCGCCCTCGTGCTCGCGATCCTTGATCCGATCGACGAGATCCTTGCGCTCGGGGTAGCTCTCGAGCAGGTCGAGCAGCAACCCTGCGGTCGTCACCAGGTTCTGCGCGGCACGATCGAACAGCGTGTAGAACTCGCGCGTCTGCGGGACCAGCCGGATCTTGGCCATAGCGCGGACGGTACCGGATCGCTTCACACGTGCGGCAGGTCGCGCTCCACGGCCTCGCCGCGGGCGGCGTAGCCGCGGCGGCGATAGAAGTCCCATGCGGCGTGGTTGTCAGCCTCCACCGCGATCCGCACCCGCTCGAGGCCGCGGCTCACGCCGTAGCCCTCGAGCCAGTCGAGCAGGCGATGGCCGACATGCCGGCCGCGGTCGGCCGGCGCGACCATCACCCGGTCGACGACGAGCACGGCGCCGTCGACGCGCACCGCCGCGTAGCCGGCGGCGTGGCCCCCGACCTCGGCCACGAACACGACGTCGCCGGCCGGACGCGGCTCGAGCGACCCCACACCGGCGGCGGGCTCGCCGATCGCCTCGGCGACCAGCCGGCGGAGCGCGGGCTCGTCCTCCCACCGGCCCTCGTGGACGACGACGTCGCTCACTGTCCTACCTCACGCCGTGCCGGCCTGCTCCAGGACGCGCATCTCCTCGGGCGAGAGCTCGACGTCGCTGAGCCCCTCGCGGATCTCCTTGACATAGATGCGGGCATAATCGCGCCCCTGGATCGCGGAAAGGATCAGGCCCGACCGGGAGGCATCCATCAGGGCAATGGTGACCGACTGCCTGCCGCCCGCACCCTCGATCGCATCGTACCGCAGCATCGCGCGCCGCTCGAGGCACCGGTCGACGCGCTTGCCGACCGCCGCCGCAGCCGCCTCGACCGCGTCGGCGCGGCTCTCGACCTGCTCCACCCGCGCCAGCAGCGACATCGCGTACTCGACCAGGTCATGGCTGTCGGTGCCGACGACGATCCGCTGCGAGCGGCGCATCCGCCGCAGGGTGACGGCCAGGTACAGGACGACGACGAGCAGGACCCCGGCGACGGCCGCTGCCCCGATCGCAATGTCGCGGGCCTGGGTTGCGACCGTCACGCCGCGATCTTGAACTCGACGATGTAGCTCGCAGAGTTGTTGCTCAGCACCTTCTCACCCGGCACCTTCTCCGACGTGACCGTGAGCTTGTACTGCACCGAGAAGCTGGGTGAGGTCTGCGATGAGGCGAAGAGGCCCTTGATGCTGACCGGCAGGGTCTGCCCGGGCGCGATGCTCGCGATGCGCGCCGTCTTCACGAGCGGCTTCTGGCTCGAGCCGACGCGCTTCAGCTTGAACTGCACGTTCACGCCGACCTCGGTGAACTTGCCGCTGTTCTTCACCGAGATGACGAACTCGAGGTTGCTCTTGCCGAGCACCTGGTTCGTCGTGCCGGGCTGGAGCGTCAGCACCGACGGCGGCGCCGAGGCCACCACGGTGCCGAGCTCGGTGCCGTGGATGCCGTGGACGGCGCCGGGGTGCAGGCGCTGAAGCGCCTGGCCGATGCCGATCGGAGTCACGAGATTGACCTCGCCTGCCGCGAGGAACTGCGACGTCGGCACTCCCGTCGCGCCGACCTGCTTGAGCGTGGCGTTCGCGCTGTTGGCGAAGAGGTCGGAGTACACGTAATCCGACGTCAGGAGCCGTCCGGTGCACGTCGAGAGCTGCTGCCCGGCCGCGAGCGGGCGCTTGACCGCCCACGCCGCCTTGAGCCGCTCCGCCATGCACTGCAGGCCCGTCACCCGGAACTGGAGCGCGTCGAGCAGCGCGGGCTGGTAGGGAGCGAGCTGCTTGGTGGGCTTGAGCGCCGCCGCGCTCGCCTTCACCTTGCGCATGGCGGAGAGCTGCTGGTTGATCTTGTTCTGGACGACGCTGTAGGTCGCGCGCGGCAGCTCGAGCATCTTGCGGAACGAGGTGGCGACGGCGTCGGAGGGCCTGAGCACCTGCGTTGTCAGGTTGGCCACGTAGGTCTCGTTCGCGCCCTTCGTCGACGAGCCCGAGCAGCCCCGCGCGAGCAGCACGAGCACGAGGATCAGCACCAGGATGCCGACGCCGAGACCCGCCAGCCGGCGGTACTCGAGCGGAGGCAGCGATGCCGCGGCGCCGCCGGCCGAGACGCGCGGAACCTTCGGCATCTTCGGCATCTTGGGCATCTTCGGCATCTGCGGCCCGCGTTGTTGGGGCCGCCGCTGCCGGGGCGGCCGCGGCGCTCGCGTGGGCTGCTCGTCGGCCGGCTGGGGGTCGCGCCCGCGCGCCCGCTCCGGAGGCTCGCCCCCGGGGCGGGTGATCGCCGTGTCCTCCGTCTTGCTCGGCTCCTCCCAGTCGTCATCGAAGAAGTCGTCAGGTGGCACGAACGGACCCTACCACCGGGTTCGGATGCGGAATTGGAGGAATCCAGGCAGTTCCGGCCAATCTGACCGCCGTGGCCCTACCGGCTCCGTCAATCGACTCAGGCACCCTCGAAGGACGGGTGGTTGCGGGCCGCTACCGGCTCACTGACATCCTCGGCCGCGGCGGGTTCGGGGCGGTCTACACCGGCCACGACAGCGCGTCCGGCGAGGCGGTGGCCGTGAAGGTGTTCAGCCGCGAGGAGGGTCTCGCGCCGCGGGCCGACCGCGAGGCCCGCACCGCGCGCAAGCTCGACCACCCGAACATCCACGAGGTGGTCGGCGTCGCGCACGACGAGGATCACGCCTACCTGATCTCACAGCTCGTCGTCGGCGAGCGCTTCGACCGCAGCGGCCTCACCGACGAGCAGGCCGTCCGCGCGATCGCCGCCGTCTGCGACGCGCTCGCGCATGCCCACGAGCGCGGCGTCGTGCACCGCGACGTGAAGCCCGCGAATATCCTGGTCTCGACCGACGGCACCGTCCACCTGACCGACTTCGGCATCGCCCGCGACGAGGACGCCCGCGAGCCCACCGTGGACGAGCGCCTGCTGGGCACGCTCTCCTACATGGCGCCCGAGCAAGCGTCGGGCGAGCGCGCCACCGGCGCCACGGACGTCTGGTCGGCAGGCCTGACGCTGTACGCCACGCTCACCGGCCGAAACCCCTTCCGCGCCCACAGCCTGGCCGAGCTGCTCGAGAACCTGGGCCAGCGCGCGCCGGCCCTGCACCGTGTCCGCCCCGAGCTGCCCCGCGACCTCTCGCGCGCGCTCGAGCGCGCCATGCATCCCGATCCCTCCCGCCGCCCGGACGCGGCCGGCCTGCGCGACCTGCTGCTGTCGGCGATCGCCGAGCCCGTCATCGCGGCGGCGCCCGGCTTCGCGCCCGAGGCCGCGCCGGTGCACCGCCCCGGCCGCGCGCTGCCCGAGGCTCTGCGCGCGCAGGTGCAGCCGGCGACGTCGGCGCTCGTCATGGCCTGGGCGGCCGCGTGGACGCTGACCGCCTTCCCGATGTACCCGCCTTCATGGACGCTCCCGATCGCGGCCGGGCTTGCCATCCTCGCGTGGCGCCGGCCCCGCGCCGCCGCCGCCACCGCCGCCGTGATCGCCGTACCCGCCTTCTGGAACTTCGCCGAGGCCGCCGGCCTGGTCTGGATCATGCTCGCCGCCGGCTGGGCGTGGACGACCGGTCACACGACCGCCGGCCGCCGCCGGTGCCTCGTCCCGCTGTGGGCCGGCCCGCTTGCGCTGGTCGGGCTCGGCCCGGCGTTCGTCCTCGTCGCGGCGACCGCCCCGACGAGGGCACGGCGGGCCGCCGAGGCGGCCGCGGGCGCCGTCGTGGCAGCGGTGTGCGGCGGCTGGGCGGGAGCCGGCCTCGTGCACGCGCTGGCCGGATCGAACGACCCGCTCGCCTATGCCCACGTCCTCGCGAGCGACCCGGCCATGGTCGCCACCGGAGCGGCGATGGTGCTCTTCGCCGTGCTCCTCGCCGTCGCGTGGCGGGCGGAGCGGCGGATGCAGGCGCTGGCCCTGTGGGGGCTCGGATTCGCGCTCGCCGGGGTGGGCATTCCCCAGGTGCTGGGAAGCGGCGCCGGCGCCGTTGGTGCGGGGGTCGCCGCGGTGCTCACGGCTATAATCCCCGCCGCCTGGGCGGCCGCCGGTCCAGATCGGAAGCGCGGCAGCTGATCCGGCAGTCCCGTCTCGGCTCCCCACCGTGAGCGTCTTTCGCGATATCGAACGGAGGATCGGGGGCCTTGTCGAAGGCCTCTTCGGTCGCACGTTCCGATCGTCGGTGCAGCCCGTCGAGCTGGCTCGCAAGCTGGCCAAGGAGATGGACGACCACCGCACGATCTCGATCCACCGGGTGTACGTCCCAAACCTCTACACGGTCTACCTGAACCCGGCCGACCGCGAGCAGTTCGCCGCGTATGAGTCGCAGATGTGCAACGAGCTCGCCGAGTACCTGGTCGAGCACGCCCGCCGCGAGGGCTACAGCACCGCCACCCGCCCGGTGGTGACGCTCGAGTCCGAACCCGATCTGACGGTCGGCATGTTCGGGATCGCGGTCGGCGGCGACGGCGGCGGCAGCAGTGAAGAGCGCCCCGAGCCGTCGGCGACGGTCGCCGTCCCCGAGGTGCCGCCGGCGCCCCCGGTGCCCGAGCCCGCTGCTCCGGTGCTGCCGCCGATCCCCGCCGAGGCGGTCGCGGGCGCGACGATGGTGTATGCGTCCCAGCCCGACCCCGAGCCGGAGCCCGAGCCGGAGCCGGAGCCGCCGCCGCGGGAGCACGCCGTGCTGATCTGGGACGGCCGCGACGTGCCCCTTGACCGCGACACGGTCGTCATCGGGCGCTCGAGCGGGTGCGACATCGTCCTCGACGACCCCAACGTCTCACGCCGCCACGCCGAGGTCCGCCGGCTGGGCGAGGGGTTCTCGCTCGTCGACCTGGGGTCGACCAACGGCACCGAGGTGAACGACCAGCGCGTGGGCGAGACGTCGCTCATGAACGGCGACGTGATCGGCGTGGGCACGACCAGGCTCACGTTCGAGCGTCGCCTTGGTTAGACAGCTCCTGCTCCTCCTCCAGGTGGGGTTCGTGGTCCTCCTGTACCTCTTCATCTGGCGCGTGATCCGGGTGGCTTCCCGGGACATGGCGGTGGGCCAGGAGAGCATGGTGCTGCGGCCGGTGCGCCCCGCCAAGCCGGCCCCGGAGCGTCCGCCGGGACGGCTCGTCGTCATGCAGAGCCCCGAGCTCGCCGCCGGGACGGCGATCGAGATCGGGCGCGACCTCGTCGCCGGCCGCGACGACGATCTCGGGATCCCGCTGGGCTCCGACGGGTACGCCTCCGGCCGGCATGCCCGTTTCGCCCGCGCGCAGGACGGCGACGTGGTCGAGGACCTGCACTCCACCAACGGCACGTTCGTGAACGGCGACCGCGTGGCCGGAGTGCGCCGGCTCGCCGCCGGCGACGTCGTGACGATCGGGCAGACGCAGCTCACCTACCGGGCGGACACGTGACCCTCGGCGTCGTCGAGGAAGCCGGCGTCACCCGGACCGGGAACGTGCGCCGCTCGAACGAAGACGCCTACCTGATGCGCTCGCCGCTGTTCATGGTCGCCGACGGCATGGGCGGCGCCCAGGCCGGCGAGATCGCCTCGCGCATGACCGCCGAGGCCTTCGCCGAGGTCGACCTCATCCACACGCCCCCGGCCGACGCGCTGCGCACGACCATCCGCGCGGCCAACCTGCGCATCCTGGAGCGGTCACGCTCCGACCCCGACGCGGCCGGCATGGGCACGACGGTGACCGCGGCGCTGATGGACGACGAGGGCACGATCACGTTCGCCCACGTCGGCGACAGCCGCGCCTACCTGCTGCGCAACGCCAGCCTGCAGCGGCTCTCGGACGACCACTCGCTCGTCGGTGAGCTCGTGCGCAAGGGCGAGCTCTCCGAGCTCGAGGCCGAGCACCACCCCCAGCGCAGCGTGATCACCCGCGCGCTCGGGA
Source organism: uncultured Actinomycetes bacterium (assembly GCA_963825325.1). GTDB lineage: Bacteria > Actinomycetota > Thermoleophilia > Gaiellales > JAICJC01 > JAICJC01. Next base: position 339,407 of record CAWGSU010000004.1, on the reverse strand, counting down.
CGGACGACAAGATCGAGGTCGACACGTTCACGGTGAAGGCGAAGGACGGCGACGTCGTGCTGCTGTGCAGCGACGGGCTGAATACCATGGTGCCCGAGCGGACGATCGCCGACCTGCTGGCCGCCGCCGAGCCGGTGGCGACGATCGCGCGCAACCTCGTGCAGGCGGCGCTTGCGGGCGGCGGCGAGGACAACGTGACCGCGATCGTGTTCCGCGTCGGCGAGGTGCCCGAGCGGGCGGCGGCCCCGTCCGAGCAGACGGCCGGCGTGGGCAAGGTGCTGCCGGACGCGATCGACGACGAGGACACGGGCACCCTGGGGTTGCGGGCCGTGGCCATCGCGCTCGGCGCCGGCGTGCTCGCCGTGGCGCTCGCGGTGGGAACGCTCGTGGGGCTGCGCGAGAGCCACTTCATCGGCGCCGACACGAGCACCGGCCGGGTCGCGATCTTCCAGGGCGTCCCGTTCGACCTGCCGTTCGGCGTCCACCTCTACCACGTCGTCTACGAGTCGACCGTGAGCTACGCGTCGCTCACGGCCCGCCAGCGGCAGACGCTCTTCGATCACACGCTGCGCTCGGACTCGAGCGCGCTTGCCACCCTGCACCCGTACGAGGTCGCAAGCCCATGAGGTCTGCCCGGCTGCGGGAGCTGGTCAACCTGGTGATGGTGGGGATCCTGACGGCGGTGGGCTTCGCCTCCGTCTACACGGCGCGCGAGAACCAGATCTCGAGCACGTCGCTCGTCTACGCCGGCTTCTTCCTCGCGCTCTTCGCCGTCGCCCACCTCGGCGTGCGCGCCGGGCTGCCGAACGCCGACCCGTGGCTGCTGCCCCTGGCCGCGCTCCTGTGCGCGCTCGGCCTGACCGAGATCTACCGCCTGCAGCCGACGCTCGCCCGCGACCAGTCGGTGTGGATCGTTGTCGGCCTCGTCGGGTTCCTCGGGCTGATCTTCGTCCTGCGCGACCACCGCCGCCTCGAGACGTACAAGTACTCGCTCGCGACGGTCGCCGTGGGCCTGCTGCTCTTCACGATGGTGGCCGGCACGACGGTGAACGGCGCCCGCCTGTGGATCCGCGTCGGCGGGATCCAGGTGCAGCCGGGCGAGTTCGTGAAGCTCCTGCTCGTGATCGCGCTCGCCGGGTACCTGCGCGAGAACCGCGAGGTGCTCACCTACGCCCGCCGCCGCATCCTCGGGGTCGACATCCCGGCCGCGCGCCACCTGGGCCCGCTCGCGCTGATGGCGGCCGTCTCGCTCGGCGTGCTGGCCGTGATGAACGACCTCGGCTCGGCGCTGCTCCTGTTCGGCATCTTCCTGGCGATGATCTACGTCGCCACCGGCCGGCACCTCTACACGGTGCTCGGGCTGGGGATCTTCGCGGCCGGGTCGCTGGCCGTCTACCGGGTGGTGCCGCACGTGCGCGAGCGCTTCACGATCTGGATCGATCCGTGGGCACACGCCCACACCACCGGCTACCAGGTGGTGCAGTCGGTCGAGTCGATCGCCGACGGCGGCATCTTCGGCACGGGCCTCGGCCGCAGCCTGCAGGTGATCGGCCACGGCCAGACCATCATCCCGGCCGTGCAGACCGACGGCATCTACGCCGCCTGGTCGGACGAGACCGGCCTGGCCGGCGCCGCCGGCCTGCTCCTGATCTATCTGCTCTTCGCCTACCGCGGCTTCAAGATCGCGACGCTCGCGGACGACAGCTTCTCGAAGCTGCTCGCCTGCGGGCTGACGTTCTCGTTCACGCTGCAGGCCTTCCTGATCGTCGGCGGGATCACCCGTCTGATCCCGCTCACCGGCGTGACGCTCCCGTTCGTTAGCTACGGCGGGTCGTCGATTGTCTCGAACTTCCTCATGCTGGCGCTGCTCCTGATGGTGTCCGACCGGGCCGCGGCGCGGCACCCGACGTGAACCGCCAGATCACGACGCTGTTCCGGATCGCGGCCGTCGGCTTCGCGCTCCTGATCACGATGACCGCCTACTGGCAGATCTGGGCGGCCTCGTCGCTCGCCGACCGGCGCGACAACGCCCGTCTCGTCTACAAACAGCTGCAGATCAGGCGGGGGCTGATCCTGGCGTCCAACGGCAAGACCGTGCTCGCTCGGAACCACGCGGTGCACCAGAACGGTCTCACGCTCTACACCCGCCGCTATCCGTTCGGGCCGCTGTTCGCCCACGCGGTCGGATACAACACGGTCGGCAGCGGGCGCACCGCCCTGGAGCTGGCCGAGAACCCGTACCTGACCGCGTCGAACTCCGACCTCGCGACGGTGATCTCGAACCTCGGCTCGACGCTGCGTGGCGAGACGGTCACCGGCGACAACGTCGTCACGAGCCTGTCCGTGCCCGCTCAGAAGGCGGCCCAGAAGGGCCTCGCCGGCCTGACGGGAGCGGTCGTCGCGATCGAGCCGAGCACCGGCCGCGTGGTGACCATGTACTCCTCGCCGAGCTTCAACCCCACCAAGGTCGAGCAGAACTTCCCCCACCTGAGCACACGCACCGGGGCACCGCTCCTGAACCGCGCCACACAGGGCCTGTACGCGCCGGGGTCGACGTTCAAGATCGTGACCGCCACGGGCGCGCTCAACGCAGGGTTCACGCCGCAGCAGCTTCTGATCGACGCGGGCGGGCACTGCATCACGGTCGAGGCGCACCCGCTCTGCAACGCCGGCACGGAGAGCTTCGGCACGATCCCGCTCTCGACGGCGCTCACGAACTCTGTCAACACGTACTTCGCCCAGCTCGGCCAGAAGCTCGGTCAGGCCCGCCTCGAGGCGACGATGCAGAAGTTCGGCTTCTTCCAGCTGCCGCCGTTCACCTACCCGACCGACGAGATGAACCCGAGCGGCCTGTATGCCAATGGGCGCCTGATCGGGACGAACGCGCCGATCGACGTCGGCCGCGTCGCCATCGGGCAGGAGCGGCTGGCGGTCACACCACTCCAGATGGCCCAGGTGGCGGCGACGGTCGCAAACGGCGGCGTGCGCATGGCGCCGTCGCTCGTCGACAAGGTCGTGACGAGCTCGGGGCACACCGTCTACACCGGCAAGCCGCAGCAGATCGAGCGGGTCATGTCCCCGCAGTCGGCGGCCCAGCTGACCGCCGATATGCGAAACGTCGTCGACGAGGGCACCGGCACCGCCGCGAACGTCCTCGGGCTGAACGTCGCCGGCAAGACCGGAACGGCCGAGACCGGGGTGAGCGGCCTGAACACCGCGTGGTTCATCGCGTTCGCCCCTGCCGACAATCCGAAGATCGCCGTCGCGGTCGTCGTGGAGCACACGCCGCTCTTCGGCGGACAGGTCGCAGCGCCCATCGCCGCCAAGGTGATCGAGGCGTACCTGGGCTCAGGCGTGGCAAAGTAGCGGCTTCGTGAACGCCTTCTCCCTCATCGGCCAGCTGTTCGACGGCCGCTACCTGATCGAGAGCCGGCTCGGATCGGGCGGCATGGCCGACGTGTACCTCGCCACCGACCAGTCGCTCGGGCGCAAGGTGGCGATCAAGATCCTGTCCGACCGCTACGCCCGCGACGCCGGCTTCGTCGAGCGGTTCCGCCGCGAGGCGGCCGCGGCCGCCGGCCTGCGCCACCCGAACATCGTCACGGTGTATGACCGCGGTGAGGCGATGGGGACGTCCTACATCGCGATGGAGTATCTGGACGGGCCGACGCTCAAGGAGGAGATCACCCGCAGGGCGCCGCTGCCCGAGCCCGAGGCGATCAACTACGCCACCCAGGCGCTGGCCGCGCTCGACGCCGCCCACCGCCAGGGCGTGATCCACCGCGACATCAAGCCCCACAACATGGTGCTCACCGACGAGGGCCGGCTGAAGGTGACCGACTTCGGCATCGCCCGGGCCGCGAACACCCAGCAGATGACCGAGGTCGGCTCGATCGTCGGCACGGCCCAGTACCTCTCGCCCGAGCAGGCGCGCGGGCTCGCCGTCGGCCCGCAATCGGATATCTACTCGATGGGGATCGTGCTCTACGAGATGCTCTCCGGCGACCTGCCGTTCACCGGCGACTCGGCCGTCGACATCGCAATGAAGCAGGTCTCCGACGCGCCGCCGCCGCTGCACGAGCGCAACCGGCTCGTCTCGCCGGCCATGGAGCAGGTCGTGATGCGGGCGCTCGCCAAGGACCCGGCGCTGCGGTTCTCGTCGGCGCGGCAGATGGCCGAGGAGCTCGCGCGCGTCGCCCGCGGCCAGGGCGCCTCGAGCGACACGCAGCAGGCGACCCGGGTGATCGCCGCCGCCGAGGCCACGCGTGTGATCGGCTCGCCGGCCGAGGGCGCGACGAGCGTGATCCCCCCGCCCGGACCGCCCGAGCGGCCGGCGCCGAAGCGAAGCGCGCTCCCGTGGCTGCTCGTGCTGCTCCTGCTCGGGCTCGCGGCCGTGGCCGGCTTCGTCGTCTACAAGATGCTCGCCGGCAACGACCTGTCGGTGCCGCAGGGCGTCATCGGCCAGACCTGCAAGCAGGGCCTCGCGACCCTCCATGCCGACGGCCTGACCGGGAAGTGCGTGAACGTCAAGTCCGACCTCGCCCACAAGGGCAAGATCGTCGGCTCCGACCCCTCGCCGGGCTCCGGCGTCTCGAAGGGGTCGCTCGTCTCGCTCAAGGTCGGCATCGGGCCGGCCACGGTCAAGGTGCCACCGGTCAAGGGGCTGACGCTTCTCGCTGCCTCAAACGCGCTGCAGCACGCCGGCTTCGTGGTCGGCACCCCACAGGTGGTCAACTCGCCGAAGGCCAAGCAGAACTTCGTCGTCGGCAGCGCACCCAAGGAGGGCACGGCCCAGAAGCCCAACACCATAGTGATCCTCAAGATCGCGAGCGGCTCCGTCAAGATCCCTGCCGTGATCGGCCTGACGTGCGCACAGGCGACGCGAAAGCTCCAGAACATCACGCTTCGGCCCACCTGCCAGAACCGGGCCAGCCAGGCGGCGCCGAAGGGGCAGGCGTTCGCGACGTATCCCATTCCGGTCGGCAACCTGATCACGCAGGACTCCCCGATCACGATCTTCATCTCCAACGGCCCCAGCCAGACGGCGCTGCCAAACGTGGTCGGCGACACGTCCGGCGACGCCAAGCGCACGCTGCGAAACGCCGGCTTCCAGGTCAAGGTCATCCAGGTGGTCGACTGCACCGACCCGACCGCAGACTTCGTCGTGCAGTCGCAGTCGCCGAGCACGCCCACCGCGCCGCGCGGCTCGCTCATCACGATCACGGTCGCGCGGTACACGCCGAACGACCCCACCTGTAACGCGCCGCCGGGATCGACGTGAGCGAGGTCGTCCGTCTTCGGGTGGCCGTCCTCTCCGGCGGCCGCAGCTCCGAACACGAGATCTCGATCGCGTCGGGGCTCTCGGTCGCGGCCGCGCTCGACCCGGAGCGCTACGACGTGGTCGGCGTCACCATCGAGCGCGACGGCTCATGGCAGCTCGAGGCGCCCGCCGCCGAGGGCGAGCGGCTCGCGCTCGACCCCGGCTCGAACTCGCACAGCGTCATCCCCCGCGCCGGCGGGACGCTCAGCCAGGCGCGCGCGGTGGGCCAGATCGACGTCGTCGTCCCGATGCTGCACGGCCCCTACGGCGAGGACGGCACCCTCCAGGGGATGCTCGAGATGCTCGGCGTGCCCTACGTCGGCTCGGGCGTGCTGGCCTCGGCGCTGACGATGGACAAGGCGATGGTCAAGGTCGTGCTGGGTGCGAACGGCATCGCCACCGCCCGCAGCGTGCAGCTCGATGCGCACACCGTCCTCGACACCGACGTCGAGGCGATGCTGGCCGCGGCCGAGATCACGCTGCCGTGCTTCGTCAAGCCGGCTCGGCTGGGCTCGAGCGTCGGCATCAGCAAGGTGACCGACATCGACGGCCTCGCCCCGGCGCTCGACCTGGCCTTCCAGCACGATTCCAAGGTGCTGGTCGAGGCGATGGTGCACGGCATGGAGATCGAGTGCGGCGTGCTCGGCACCCGCGATCCGCTCGTGAGCGTCCCCGGCCGGCTGCACGTGAATGCCGACTGGTACGACTTCGCCGCCAAGTACGAGCCCGGCGGCATGGACCTCGAGGCGCCGGCCGACATCGACCCGGAGCTCGCCGCCGAGATCCAGCGGGTCGCGCTCGACTCGTTCCTGGCCTGCGCGTGCGAGGGCATGGCCCGCATCGACATGTTCGTGACCGACGCGGGCGACGTGGTCGTGAACGAGATCAACACCATCCCCGGCTTCACCGAGACGAGCGTCTACGCCAAGCTCTTCGAGGCCACCGGGGTCGGGTACGCGCAGCTGCTCGACCGCCTGATCGAGCTCGCGCTCGAGCGCCACCGCGAGCAGCAGCACCTGCGGCACTGAATATTCGGGGTCAGACCCCGGATATTCAGAAGTCGAAGGGCATGATGGCGTCGGCGTCCAGGGCGGCTCGGAAGCGCTCCAGGTGCTCGGCCATGTGCTCGCGCGTGATGCGGTCGAGCTCCTCGGTCAGATCGCCCGCGCCCGCCAGGAGCACATCGTCGTAGCGCTCGACCTCGGGCTGGTCGTAGACATCGCCGCCCGTCCAGCGGCAGTCCGGGCAGCGCACGTCGAGCTCCCAGCGCATGTCCTCGACCTCGCGCCAGTCGAGGGGGTGCACCCGGTCGGAGCCGCACTGCGGGCAGAGCTCGATGCGGCGAACATGGATCCGCGCAGACGGCGCGTCGGCAGCGGCCGTGGTGGCCTGCGGCTCCCAGCCTGTCTGGAGATAGACCAGCTCCACCACCTTGCCGCTGGGGAGCTCGATCCGCTTGATATGGAACTCTGCCATGTTTGCCCTGTGTTATAGATAAACTGCGTTTGTCCTCCCGTGTATCGACCGTTTCCGGCCGCGATTGAGCAACCGCCCTGCCGCGGCGGCGCTGGAAGAACCTCGGCGATCCCCTGCCGGGGACCTATCCGCCGAAGTCAGTGGTGACGTAGATCGCCGCGCGGCCGGCGTACGTGCCGCGGTGGGCGCCGACGCCGCACGCCGCGAAGTGCCCGTTCAGCAGGTTGGCGCGGTGGGGCGGACTCGCCTTCCACATCGCCATGACCGTGCGGGCGGTGATGTTGCCGACGGCCAGGTTCTCGCCGATCCAGCTGCCGCGGTAGCCCCAGTAGCGGATCCGGGCAATCCAGTTCTTGCCGCCCGAGCTCGAGTGCGAGAAGTTGTGGTGCAGGGCCATGTCGTTCGAGTGCGCCTGCGCGGAGGTCTGCAGCCGGAGGTTCAGATGGATCGGGCCGCGGCCGTACTCGGCGCGGAAGCTGTTGATCCGCCGCTGCAACGACGCCCGGAACGCGGGTACCGAAGTGAACGCGCCGGCCGTGGCCGGAAGCGCGAGAGCGAGTACCAACACGAGCGTCATCCCTGCCACACGAAACCTCACGGACCCCTCCTTGCGCCTCGAGTCCGCAGACCGTACTCCTGCGGCGGCGCGAAGGCCCGTGTGTTAACGGAACCCTTCCCGGATGTTTAACCCTGGCGAATTCTCTTTACAAACGGACAGCGGGGCGGTCAACCGGCCGCAGTCGCGAGATGCGGGGCGCCGACCGCCTGCTCGATGGCGGCCTCGAAGATCTCGAGCGCCTCGCCGATCTGCTCGTCGGTGGCGACCAGCGACACGAGCACCCGCACGCAGTTGCCGTGGACGCCGGCCTTGAGCAGCAGCAGGCCGGACTGCACGGCGTGCTCGTGCACCGCCGTCGCGATGTCGGCCGCCGGGGTCTTGCTCGACCGGTCGGTCACGAACTCGAGCGCCAGCATCGGGCCCAGGCCGCGCACATCGCCGATCTGGTCGAAGCGCCCCGCCCACTCGTCGAAGCGCGCCCGGATCCGCTCGCCGATCTCGGTGCCGCGCCGCAGCAGGTCGCGCCCGTCGATCTCGTCGAGCACCGCAATCCCGGCCACGCAGCCCAGCGGCGAGCCCACGAACGTGCCGCCGATCGAGCTGTCCGGAGCCGCGTCCATCAGGTGGGCGCGACCGAACACGCCGGAGATCGGCACGCCGGCCGCCATCGACTTGGCGATGGTGATCAGGTCGGGCTCGACGCCGAAGTGCTCGATCGCGAACATCTTCCCGGTGCGGCCGTAGCCGGACTGCACCTCGTCGCACACGAGCACGATGCCGTGCTCGGTACAGAGCGCGCGCAGGCCGCGCACCCACTCGGCCGGCGGAACGATGAAGCCGCCCTCGCCCTGAACGGGCTCGAAGACGATCGCCGCGACGTCCTCGGCCGCCACATGCGTGACGAGCATCCGCCGCAGCGCGGCGAGCGCCTCGCCGGCGGGATCGTCGCCCTCCCAGCGGTACCGGTTCGGGAACGGCGCCCGGTACACCTCGGGGGCGAACGGGCCCATGCCGGCCTTGTACGGATGCTGCTTGGACGTGAGCGACATCGCCATCAGCGTGCGGCCGTGGAAGGCGCCGTCGAACGCGATCACGGCCGAGCGGCCGGTGGCGTGGCGCGCGATCTTGACGGCGTTCTCGACCGCCTCGGCGCCCGAGTTGAAGAACGCGGCCTTGTTGGGGCCGGCGATCGGGCTGCGCGCGACGACCCGCTCGGCGAGCTCGACGTACGCCTCGTACGGGACGACGGTGAAGTCGGTGTGCAGGAAGCGGTCGACCTGGGCGTGCAGCGCCTGGGAGACGGCGTCGTTCGTGTGGCCGACGTTCAGGCAGCCGATGCCGCCCGACCAGTCGAGCAGCGTGTTGCCGTCGACGTCGGTCACCACACAGCCGTGGCCATGGTCGATGACGAACGGCGCGAGGAGCGACTTGGCCTCGGCGACGACCCGCTCCTTGCGCGCAAAGATCGCACGCGACTTCGGCCCCGGTAGCTCCGTGCGCAGATCGACCGTCTTTGGCATCGCTCACCCTCCCCCGGTGGTGCGGAATCCGAAACGGGGACTGGCCCTGCGCCTGTCGCCGCCTGAGGAGCAAAAATAGCAGACGGCACTGGTTACAATCCCGGGGATGGTGCTGTCCGACCGGACGATCCGCGAGGAGGTCGCTGCCGGCCGGATCGTGATCGACCCGTTCGACGACGCCATGGTGCAGCCCGGCAGCATCGACGTGACGGTGGGAAACACCTTCCGCGTGTTCCGCAACTCGCGGTACGCCTACATCGACGTCAAGCGGCCGATGGACGACCTCACCGAGCTCGTCACCGTCGAGGGCGACGAGCCGTTCATCCTGCATCCGGGCGAGTTCGTGCTCGCGGTGGTCGCCGAGCGGATCGCACTTCCGGCCGACATCGTGGCCGCGCTCGACGGCAAGAGCTCGCTCGGCCGGCTGGGGCTGGTCGTGCATCAGACCGCCGGGATCATCGACGCCGGCTTCGACGGCCACATCACGCTCGAGCTGGCCAACATGGCCAACCTCCCGATCACGGTCTACCCGGGCATGCGCATCGCCCAGCTCTCGTTCCTGACGCTGACGACGCCCGCTGACCATCCGTACGGCTCCGGCCGCCTCGGCAGCAAGTACCAGGGCCAGGCCGAGCCCACTCCGAGCCGCTACTACCTGAACTTCGAGCCCGGACACGGCCGGCGATGAGGGTGCTCGTGACGGGAGCGGACGGGTTCGTCGGCACCCGCGTCGCCGAACGCCTCGTCGCCGACGGCCACGAGGTGGTGCCCTTCTCGCGCAGGCACGGCGGCGACGTGACCGACCCGGCGGCGCTCACGCAGGCGGCCCAGGGCGCCGATGCGATCGTCCACCTGGTCGCGATCCTGGACGCGAGCGCCGAGCGCTTCGAGGCCGTGAACGCGCGCGGCCCGGCCAATGCGGTCGCCGCCGCGCAGGCGGCGGGCGTACACCGATTCCTGCACATGAGCGCCCTGGGCGTGACCGCCGAGCACGCGCCGCTGACCGGCTACTGGGGCAGCAAGTGGAAGGGCGCCCAGGCGGTGACCACGAGCGACCGCGCCTGGACGGTGTTCGAGCCGAGCTTCGTGTTCGCGCGCGGCGGCGGCGCCTTCGCCGAGTTCGAGCGCCTCATCGGGATGCCGCTGACCCCGGTGATCGGCGACGGCCGCTACCGCCACCAGCCGGTGTGGGTGGGCGACGTGGCTGCCGCGTTCTCGCAGGCGCTCGCCCGCCCGGAGACGATCGGCAAGCGCTACGAGCTCGGCGGCCCGCAGACCTTCGAGTTCAACGACCTGCTCGACGAGATTGCCCGCGTCACCGGCCGGCGGCCGCATCCGAAGGTGCATGTGCCGGCGGGGCTGATGCGGGTGCAGGCCGGCCTGCTGCTGCGTCACCTGCCGCCGCCGCTGCGGGTGACGCCCGACCAGATCACCATGCTGCTCGCCGGCACCGAGTGCGACGTGACGCCGATGCGCGCGGAGCTCGGGATCGACCCGGCGTCGCTGGCCGAGGCCTATACGCGCTGAGGGCGCAGGGGCCGCAGCGCGGCCTCGGTCTGCACGAGCGCTTCGAGCATGGCCGTCGCGGCCTGCTCGGTGGGCTCGCTCGGGGTGAAGCGCCCGTCGGCGATCTGGCCGGCCACGAACGGGATATAGACCGCCTCGTACACCGGCAGCATCTTCACGGCCGAGACGATCTGTTTCGTCATCTGGACGGCGCGCGTGCCGGCGGCGATGCCGCCGTAGCTGACGAACCCGACCGGCTTTCCGTGCCACTCCGAGTGCAGATAGTCGATCGCGTTCTTGAGCGGCGCGTTGATCCCGAAGTTGTACTCGGGCATCACGAACACGAAGGCGTCCGCCGCCTGCACGGTCGCGCTCCAGGCACGGGTGTGAGCGTGGGTGTACTCGCGCAGCCGCGGGTGCTTCGGCTCGTCCATGAACGGCAGCCCGAGCTCGGCCAGGTCGGTCACCTCGACGTCGAATCCGCCGTGCGCGCGGGCAACCGGGACGAACCAGTTGGCGACCGGCAGCCCCGCCCGGCCCGGCCTGGTGCTCGCGATGATGACCCGCAGCGTCGGCACGGGCGGACGTTAGCGCGGAGCCTTGGCGACGTCGCACTCCGTTGCTAGGATGTCTTCACCGCGGAAAGGAGGTGGTCCGACTTGTTAGACGGTTCAAGACGGGCGAGTGGAGGTGCTCGCGGGTAGGGGCGAATCCCTGGACCCACGGGGAATCGCTGCAGCCGGCGTTGGGATAGCCTCCGCCACCTCATGAGGTGAGCGGGGTCGGCAATCGCCGCTACCCACTCCAAGCGATATCACCGACGACGGGGCGTACACGGCAGCTTGCCGGTGCGCCCCGTCCGCATTTAACGACCGCGCCGGCTACATGCCCCAGCGGGTCGTGCCGAGCAGCTGCAGCTCGGCGCCGGCCTCGGCGACGTCCGACACTGGGCCGTCGCCGCGCGTCTGCACGATCACGGACACCGTCCGCGCCAGCCGGTCGTCGACCTCGTGCGTCGTGTCCGCGTCGAGGTCGCGCAGCACGGTGACCGACTCGTCGCCGTGGCCGGAGCGCCCGGCCACCTCGTAGCGGCGCCCGGGCTCGACGCCGCGCTGCTTCAGGTAGTGCAGCATCTCCTCGGCCTCGTTCTCGAGCCGCAGCACCACCAGCTCGCTGCCGACGGGAACGGCCGGGATCGCCTCGCCGGGCTCGCGCGGGTAGTCGCCGATCGGGTGCCCGTGTGGGCACGTGCGCACCTCACCGATCATCTCGAGCATCTTCGCCTCGAGCCGCGGCGAGATCGAGTGCTCCATCGCGTGCGCCTCCTCGTGCACCTCGTCCCACGGGATCCCCATCACCTTGACCAGATAGGCCTCGACCGTGCGATGCCGGGCGACGATGCGCGCCGCCACCTCGCGGCCGCGCTCGGTGAACTGGATCAGCTTGTGGTCGTCACGGCTCACGAGGCCGTCGTCGGACAGCCGGCGGAGCATCTCGCTGGCCGACGGCTGCGACACCTGCAGCGCGCGGGCCAGGTTGGCCTGCGTGCGCTCGATCCCCGCCTCGTACAGCCAGTAGATGCTCTCCAGGTACTCCTGCGTGGCCTCGGACAGTGTCTCCATCGCCGCCCCAGTCTATGCGACGACGAACGCCTCGCCGTCTCGGACGACGACCTCGAACGCGTCCACGTCCTCGGTAGCTGGAAGCGACAGGACGGCCCCCGTGCGCAGGTCAAACCGGGCGCCATGCCGCGGGCAGATCACGCAGAAGCCCTCGCGCTCGCCCTCGCACAGGGGGCCGTCGTCGTGGCTGCAGCGGTCCTCGATCGCATACAGCTGGTCTCCGATGCGGTAGACGCCGACGAAGAGCGACCCGGACTGGACGATCTTGACCCCCCCGTCGGGGATCGCGTCGACCGGGCCTACGCCGATCTCCACTCGACCTCGCGGTCGTCTCCCGGCGTGCGCCCGAGCGCGACCTTCAGAACGCTCACCGAGAGCAGCGCGCACTTGAGCCGGATCGGGGTGAGCGGGATGCCGAGCTCCTCGAGCACGTCGTCGCGGCCGAGCGCCGCCACCTCGTCGACCGTCTTGCCCTTGACGACGTCGGAGATCATCGACGCCGCCGCCTGGCTGATGGCACACCCGCGGCCGTTGAAGCGCACGTCGCGCACGATGCCGTCGTCGATCTCGAGCTCGACCCGCAGCTCGTCGCCGCAGAGCGGATTCACGCCTTCGGCGGTCGCGTCCGGGGCGTCCAGATGCCCGTGGTTGCGCGGATTGCGGTAGTGGTCGAGGATGTTCTCGCGGTAGAAGTCGTCCATCTACCGCTCAGTGTACCCGGCGGGCGTCAGACGCCGAACGTGCGCTTGACCCGCTCGATGCCCTCGCCCAGGCGGTCGAGGTCGGCGGTCGTGTTGTAGAGGTACACGCTCGCGCGGGTCGTCGCGGCGACCCCGTAGCGGTCGACCACGGGCTGGGCGCAGTGGTGGCCGGCGCGGACGCAGATCGCGTCGGCGTCGAGCACCTGGGCGACGTCGTGCGGGTGGATGTCACAGACGTTGAACGTGAGGATGCCCGCACGCCGCTCGGGCGGCGGCCCGAACACCGTGACCCCGGGGATCGACTGCAGCAGGTCGTGGCCGTAGCGGGTCAGGACCTGCTCGTGCGCCTCGATCGCGTCCATCCCGACCGACTGCAGGTAGTCCACCGCCGCCCCGAGGCCGATGCACTCCGCGATGGCGGGCGTGCCGGCCTCGAACTTCCACGGGATCTCGTTCCAGGTGGTGCGCTCGAGCGAGACCGAGCTGATCATCTCGCCGCCCGTCAGGAACGGCTCCATGCCCTCGAGCAGCTCGGCCCGTCCCCACAGCGCGCCCGCGCCGGGGCCGCACATCTTGTGGCCGGAGATGGCGTAGAAGTCGCACCCAAGCGCCTGGACGTCGACCGGCCGGTGGGGCGCGGCCTGGGCGCCGTCGACCACGAGCACGCCGCCGCGTTCGTGCGTCCAGGCGGCGAGCCCGGCGACGTCGTTCAGCGTGCCGAGGGCGTTTGACACCTCGCCGACGGCGACGACCTTCACCTGCTCGAGATGCGACAGCGCCTCGAGCGACTCGGGATCGAGCTCGCCCTGGTCGGTGATCCGCAGGTAGTGGATCGACGCGCCGGTGGCCTGGGCGAGGTACCACCACGGGACGAGGTTGGAGTGGTGCTCGAGCTCGGTCGTCACGATGTGGTCGCCGGGGCCGACGTGCGCCCGGCCGTACGCGTAGGCGACGAGGTTCAGGGCCTCGGTGGCCTGACGCGTGAAGATCACCTCGCGCCGCGACGGCGCGTTCAGGAAGGCGGCGACCTTGTCGCGCGCACCCTCGTACGCGTCGGTGGCGACCACGCCGAGGTGGTAGACGCCGCGGTGGACGTTCGAGTAGCCCGACTCGTACACCTCGGAGATGCGGTCGATCACGGCGCGCGGCTTCTGCGCGGAGTTGGCCGAGTCGAGGTAGACGAGCGGCTTGCCGTAGACCGGCTTGGCCAGGATCGGGAAGTCGAGCTTGACCTTCGCCGCGTCGAGCGTGCGCGTCTGTACCGCCATCACCCCAGTGTAGTGGGGGCCGGGCTCAGCCGATCCGCGACTCGAGCGCCGCCGCCAGGCGGTCGCGCGCGTCGGGCGAGCCGATCCGCTCGAGCACCGGCTCGAAGAAGCCGCGCACGATCAGCCGCTGGGCCTCGGTGCGGTCGAGGCCGCGGGCCATCAGGTAGAAGAGCTGGCCGCCGTCGACCTGGCCGACGGTGGCGCCGTGGGTGCAGCGGACGTCGTTGGCCTCGATCTCGAGGCCGGGGATCGGCGTCGCCTGGGCGTCGGTGGACAGGAGCAGGTTGCGGTTCTCCTGGTAGGCGTCGGTCTTCTGCGCGCCCTTGTCGACGCGGATCACGCCCCGCCACACGGCCCGCGCCCGATCGTCCAGCACGCCCTTGAACGCGAGGTCGGACATCGTGTTCGGCGCGGCATGCTCCTGCGTCGTGTCGTAGTCGATGTGCTCGGTGCCGTTCAGGTAGTAGGCGCCCGTCACCTTCACCCGCGCGCCCTCGCCGGCCAGGAGGCTCTCCATGCGCGACTTGGCACGGGTGCCGCCGAGCGCGGCCGCCACCCAGTCGAGCTCGGCGTCGCGGCCGACGGTGGCGCGGTGCGTGCCGAACTGGCGCGTCTCGGAGTGGTGGTGCTGGATCGTGACGTACTCAAGGTGGGCCTCGTCGGCCACCACGAGCTCGACGACGACGTTCAGATAGCCAGACACCTCCGAGCGGAACTCCTCCACGAACGTCGCCCTGGCTCCGCGCTCGAGCACGATCAGCACTCGGTGGTAGAGGGCAGAGCCCGCCTCGGTCAGCTCGAGGATCGAGCGCAGCGGCGCCTCGACCGTGACACCGGCAGGCACGTGCAGCAGAACGCCGTCGCGCCAGTGGGCGGCGTTGGCCGACGAGAACTTCTCGCCCGCCGGCACGACGGTGCCGAGGTACGGCTCGACGAGCTCGGGATGCGACTCGACCGCACCCGCGAGGCTCGTGAAGACGGCGCCGCCGGCATCGCCGTCGAGCGCGAACGCACCCGGGTGGGCAGTGAAGGCATCGGGATCGAACCCGCGCAGGTTCGTGAACCGCCACGCCTCCTCACGGTTGGTCGGCACGGGCAGCGCCGTATACGTCTCGAGCGCAGCCGCACGCTTACCCGCAAGCCAGGCGGGCTCGGACACCGTCGCCTGGCTCATCAGCCTACGGAGCCTTCCATCTGCAGCTCTACGCGGGGGAGGCAGGCCTCCCCCGCGGGCCCCCTCCTTCTTGCCGGGAGCCCCATCAACCCACCGAGCCTTCCATCTGCAGCTGGATCAGCCGGTTCATCTCGACCGCGTACTCCAGCGGCAGCTCCTTGGTGATCGGCTCGATGAAGCCCGACACCACCATCGCCGAGGCCTCGGCCTCGGACAGGCCACGGCTCATCAGGTAGAAGAGCTGCTCGTCGCCGATCTTGGAGACGGTCGCCTCATGGCCGATGTCGACCGCGTTCTCCTTGATGTCGATGTACGGGTAGGTGTCGGTGCGGCTCGCGTCATCGAGGATCAGCGCGTCGCACACCACCTTGGAGCGCGAGCCGACGGCGCCGTCGTTCACCTGCAGCAGGCCGCGGTAGGAGCTGCGGCCGCCGTCCTTGGAGATCGACTTCGAGGTGATCACCGACGACGTGTTCGGCGCCATGTGGGTGATCTTGCCGCCCGCGTCCTGGTGCTGGCCCTTGCCGGCGAACGCGATCGAGAGCACCTCGCCGTGCGCGCCCTCGCCCTTCAGCAGCACCGCCGGGTACTTCATCGTCAGCTGCGAGCCGAGGTTGCCGTCGACCCACTCCATCGTGGCGTTGCGCTCGGCAACCGCCCGCTTGGTGACCAGGTTGTACACGTTGGTCGACCAGTTCTGGATCGTGGTGTAGCGGCAGCGGGCGCCATCGCGCACGATGATCTCGACCACGGCCGAGTGCAGCGAGTCGCTCGAGTAGATCGGGGCGGTGCAGCCCTCGACGTAGTGCACGTAGGCGTCGCGGTCGACGATGATCAGCGTGCGCTCGAACTGGCCCATGTTCTCGGCGTTGATGCGGAAGTAGGCCTGCAGCGGCAGCTCGACCTTCACGCCCGGCGGGACGTAGATGAACGACCCGCCCGACCACACGGCCGAGTTCAGCGCCGCGAACTTGTTGTCGTTGTAGGGGATGATCGTGCCGAAGAACTCCCGGAAGAGCTCCGGGTGCTCGCGCAGGGCGCTGTCGGTGTCGAGGAACAGCACGCCCTGGTCGGCCAGATCCTTCTGCAGGTTGTGGTAGACGACCTCGGACTCGTACTGCGCACCGACGCCGGCCAGGTACTTCTTCTCGGCCTCCGGGATGCCGAGCTTGTCCCACGTCTCGCGCATGCCGTCGGGCAGGTCGTCCCAGCTGTGGGCCTGCTCCTCGACCGGCTTCAGGTAGTAGTAGATGTTGTCGAAGTCGATCCGGCCGACGTCGCCGCCCCAGGTCGGCATCTCGCGCTCGACGAAGTGGCGGTAGGCCTTCACCCGGAACTCGGTCATCCACTCGGGCTCGGACTTGTACGCCGATATCTCGCGCACGATCTCCTCGTTCAGGCCTCGCTGGGTGCGGAAGAACGGCACCATGTCGTCGTGGAAGCCGAACTTGTAGTCGCCGATCGCAGTGGCTTCGGTCTCCTGCGGGGTGAGCTCGGTCTTAGCCAACGGGAACCGCCTCCTCGTCAATGCCATAGGGTGCGTAGCCGTCGCGCTCGAGCTCGTCCGCGAGCTCGGGACCGCCGGTTCGAACGATGCGCCCGTCCACGAGGACATGGATCACATCGGGCTTGATGTAGTGGAGCAGCCGTGCGTAGTGGGTGATGACGAGCACACCCATCTCCGGCCCGGACAGCCGGTTCACACCTTCGGACACGATCCGCAGCGCGTCGATGTCGAGGCCCGAGTCGGTCTCGTCCATGATCGCGAGCTGGGGTCGCAGGATCGCCATCTGCAGGATCTCGACCCGCTTCTTCTCGCCGCCCGAGAAGCCGTCGTTCAGGTAGCGGGAGGTCATCGAGCGGTCGATCTTGAGCATCTCCATGTTCTCCTGCAAAAGCTTGCGGAACTCGGGGATGCGGATCGGGTTCGCCTCGCCGTCCTCGCCGCGGCGGTGCGCGTTCACGGCCATGCGCAGGAAGTTCGCGACGGTGACGCCGGGGATCGCGCTCGGATACTGGAACGCCAGGAAGATGCCGAGCCGCGAGCGCTCGTCGGGATCGAGGTCGAGGACGTCGGCGCCCTGGAAGGTGACCGACCCCTCTGTCACCTCGTAGGCCGGGTGGCCCATGAGGACGTGGGCGAGGGTCGACTTGCCGGAGCCGTTCGGCCCCATGATCGCGTGCACGCTGCCCTTGTCGACGTCGAGGTCGATCCCGCGCAGGATCTCGGCGCCGTCGATGGTGGCGTGCAGGTTACGAATGCTGAGGTCTGACATGCAGTCCTTGATGTTTGGGGAAAACGGCATCCAAACCGAATTGGACGCGGGTTCGAAGTGTAGCCAACGGGGGTTTTCCCCGATCCGCCGGTCTGATACCCTGGAGGCACGATGCCGTTCCAACTCGGTCTTCCCGAAGTCATTCTCGTCCTGGTCGTCGCGCTGCTCTTCCTCGGCCCCAAGCGCCTGCCCGAAGCGGGCCGGTCGCTCGGTCGCGGGATCCGCGAGTTCAAGGACGGGATCACGGGCAACGACGACGCCCCCGGCACGAGCACGACCAGCCAGGCCTCGGCCCTCAACCCGCCGCAGCCGAACTACACGCCGCCGCAGTCGTACACGCCGCCCCCGGCGTACGCCCCGCCCGACCAGACGCCCCGCGCGAGCGAGTAACCCCGATGGCGCAGATCGTGCGCGTCGACGGCTGGGCTCGGCGACCCGTCCGGCTGCCGCGTTGCGGCGGTGACGGCTGATGGCCCGGATCAAGCGCGCCAACCCCGACGACGAGCTGACGCTGGTCGAGCACCTGGACGAGTTGCGCACGCGGCTGATCGTGTCGATCTCGGTGCTGGTGATCGCGGTCTCGGCCGCCTACTACGAGTACGGGCGCATCTTCACCCTGCTCACGGATCCGATCCACAACCGGCGGCTTTACAGCTTCTCTCCCGGCGAGGCGTTCTTCACCACCCTGGGCGTGTCGGTGTACGCCGGCCTGCTCATCAGCCTGCCGGTGCTCAGCTACCAGTTCTACGCCTACGTCATCCCCGCGTTCTCCGAAGAGTCGGTGCGCACCATCAGGCCGATGCTTTGGCTGACGCCGATCCTGTTCCTGATCGGCGTCGTGTTCGGCTGGTACGTCGTCGTCCCCGCCGCCCTGCACTTCCTGGTCGGCTACAACAGCCAAAACATCCACTACCTCCCCCGAGCCAGCGACTACATCCACTTCATCGCCATGACACTGCTGGCGATGGGGCTCGTGTTCGAGCTGCCCGTGGTCATGATGATGCTCGGCCGAGTCGGCATCCTGCGCTCATCGTTCATGAAAAAGCGCTGGCGCGAAGCCGTCGTCGCCCTGGCCGTATTCGCCGCCGTCCTCCCCGGCACCGACCCCGTCACGATGACCGCCGAATACGTACCCATGCTCCTGCTGTACTGGCTCTCGTACTTCCTGGTCAAGGCCGTCGAGCCCAAGCACAGCCTGACCGACTTCCTGTCCGAGCCCGGCGCGTGATCCTGCGGGCCGACTGGGTCGTCCCGATGGACGGCCCGCCGATCGCCGACGGCGAGGTGCAGATCGCGGACGGGCGTATCGTCGCGGTGCGCCCAGCGAGCGGGGGCGAGGACGCCCGCCACCGCGACGCCGTGATCCTGCCGGGCCTCGTGAACGCCCACACCCACCTCGAGTACGCGGCGATGGGCGGCTTCGGCGACGGGCTGCCGTTCTCGCCCTGGATCGCGGACCACATCCGCCGCAAGGACACCCAGGCGGAAGCCGACCTGCTCGACCAGGCCCGCGCCGGCGCTACGGCCTGCCTGGCCGGCGGGATCACGACCGTCGCCGACTGCTGCTATGCGGGCACGGTGGCACGGGCGGCCGGCGAGGCCGGCCTGCGCGCGATCGTCTACCTCGAGGGCTTCAGCGTGTGGGAGGGGCTGGAGGCGCGGATCGAGACGGCCCTCGACGCGCTGCCGGTGTCAGAGCTCGTGACGGCCGGCGTCTCGCCCCACGCGCCGTTCACGGTCAGCCACGGCGACTACGCCATGCTCGTCGGCCTCGCCCGCCGGCGCGGCCTGCCGGTGGCGACGCACCTGCTCGAGTCGGCGCGCGAGACCGAGCACCTGGACGCGTTCCGTGACGTGCTCGGCCCCGACACGGTCGCGATCCACGCCGTGCTGGCGGATGCGGCCGATATCGCGCTGCTGGCCGAGCGCGACATCCCGGTGGCGCACTGCCCGCGCTCGAACGCGCTTCTGGGCTGCGGGATCGCGCCGCTCACCGAGCTGCTCGCGGCCGGGGTGCGGGTGGGTCTCGGTACCGACTCGCCCTCGTCGGCGATCGACTTCGACATGTGGGCCGAGATGCGCACCGCGATCATGCTGCAGCGCGCCCGCACGGCCCGCGCCGATGCTCTCTCGGCGCAGACGGTGCTCGAGCTCGCAACGACGCGGGCCGCGGCCGCAATCGGACTCGGCGACCGCGTCGGCTCGCTGACGCCCGGCAAGGCCGCCGACCTGATCGTGCTCGACCTGGCCGGCTCGCCGTTCCTGCCGTGGGACGACCCGGTCACCGCGGCCGTCTTCGGCGGCGCCCCCGAGCGGGTCGCACTGTCGGTCGTCGCGGGCGAGATACGCTACAGGCGTGGCGAGCGGACACCTCCGACCGCCTCCGCCGCCCGGGCAAAGATGATCCAGGCCCCGAAAGGCTGATCACACGTGCTGTTCGAACGCATCCGCCGCACCCAGAAGCCGGTCTTCATCTTCCTCGGGGTCATGTTCGGCCTGGGCTTCGTCGCCCTCGGCGTCGGCCAGGGCTCGGGCGGAATCAACATCGGCGACCTGTTCAGCTCGAGCGGTTCGAGCAGCAGCGCCTCGGTCTCGGGCCTGCAGTCGCAGGTGCAGTCGCATCCCAAGGATGCCGGCGCGTGGCTGCGGCTCGCGCGCGCCTACGAGGCGAACAACCAGACGAACCAGGCGATCTCGTCGTTCCAGACCTATCTGGGCCTCAAGCCGAAGGACCAGGGCGCCCTGTCGTCGACCTCGACGCTGCTCGAGCAGCGCGGCCAGCAGACCGCCGGCAAGGTGCAGCAGGCCCAGGCGGCGGCCGCCGCCTTCACCCAGGCCGAGGGGGCGACCGCGGCGAGCGCGCTGAAGCTCGGGGCGGCGCTCACGCACCCGCTCCTGAACACGCTCGCCCAGCCGGCCACGACGCTTGCCCAGACGCTCGAGACGAGCGCGGTCACCGACTTCGCCGAGGCGATGTCCATGCGCCAGACGCTCGTGAAGCTCTCGCCCAAGAACGCCGACTACCAGATCCTGCTCGCCCGCGACGCCTACGCCACCCAGAGCTATGCCACCGTGTCCAAGGCCCTGCAGGCGTACCTGGCGCTCTCGCCCAACCTGACCAAGGCGCAGAAGAAGCAGATCCAGCAGGAGATCATCCAGTTCAAGCTGGCGGCGAAGACCTCTCCGGGCGGCACGAGCAGCACGCCGACGACGCCCGGCGGCTGACCGCCGCGACGGCCGGGCCGCCGTCTAGATTCGGGCGGTGATCAAGTACCTCGGCTCCAAGCGCACCCTGGTGCCGCTGATCGGCGCAGCCGCGGCGGCGCTTCCGGTGCGCTCGGCGGCCGACCTCTTCGCCGGGACGACGCGCGTGGGCCAGGAGCTGCGCCGGCGCGGCCTGCACGTCACCTCGAACGACGTGACGGCCTTCTCGGAGGCGTTCGGCCAGGCGTACATCGCCGCGGGCGCTGATGTCGACCGCGCCCGCGTCCGCCGGCTCCTGGGCGAGCTCGCGGCGCTGCCGCCGCAGGACGGCTACGTCACCGAGACGTTCTGCCACCGCTCGCGCTACTTCCGGCCCGAGAACGGGATGCGCATCGACGCCGTCCGGGCCGGCATCGACCGGCTCGACCTGGATCCAGTCGAGCGCGGCCTTTTGCTGACGAGCCTGGTCGAGGCCGCCGACCGCGTCGACTCGACCTGCGGCGTGCAGATGGCGTACCTCAAGCGGTGGGCGGCGCGGACTTCGAACGGCCTGCAGCTGCGCGAGCCGGGCGCGGTCGCAGGGCCGGCCGGCGAGGTGGTGTACGCCGACGCCAACGCGCTCGCGCCCGCCCTTGACGGCGTCGACCTGGCCTACGTCGACCCGCCGTACAACCAGCACTCCTACCTTGGCAACTACCACGTGTGGGAGACGCTCGTGCGTGGCGACCGGCCCGAGCACTACGGCATCGCGTGCAAGCGGGAGGACTGCCGCACGCGCAAGAGCGCCTACAACTCGCGCCGGACCGCCTGGAGCGCGCTGTGCGACTTGATCGACGGCCTGGCGACACCGTGGCTGATCGTGTCGGTGTCCAACGAGGGCTTCCACGACCCGGCGGACGTCGAGCGCCTGCTCGCAGAGCGGGGCCACGTCGGCGCGATCCCGGTCGACTTCAAGCGTTATGTGGGCGCCCAGATCGGGATCCACGGCCCCACCGGCGAGCGGGTGGGGTCGGTCTCGCACCTGCGTAACACCGAGTGGCTCTTCGTGTGCGGCCCCGACCGGGACGCGGTCGATCGGGCGGTTGCGGCGGTGCTCGGGAACTCGCGCCGCCCGCTGCCGGTCTGATCTGCATCGACTGCGGAGGGACGGAATGAGCGCGATGCGGCGGGTGGCATGGACGGCAACTGCGGTGCTGGCCCTCTCGGGCCTCGTCGGCGCCGCCGGATGCGCGGGCGGGTCGGCGTCGCAGGGGTCATCTGCGGGCGGCGGCGGAACGCCGACGCGGGCGTCCGGAGCGGGGGCGGTCGCCGGAAAGTCGGCCGCAAGCGCCCCGCTGGGCCCTCTGCAGGGGCACAGCAGCGCGACTCCGGGCGGCGTGCGCGACACGATCGCGGCGCAGATCGTGCCGCGGATGCGCTCCGCGGTGATCAAGACGGCGACGCTCGCCCTGCGCGTGCCACACGCCAGATTCGGCACGGCGATGGACGCTGCCAGCCAGATCGCGGTTCGGTACGGCGGATTCGTCAGCCGCAGCTCGTCCTCGGGCACGCACATCCATGACGGCGAGCTCGTCATGCGCGTGCCCGAGGCGCGGTTCAACCAGGCCCGCCTGGCGGTCGAGGGGCTCGGCCACGTGACCAGCGAGAGCGTGGTCGGACAGGATGTGACGCAACAGTTCGTGAACCTGAACGCGCGCCTCGGCAATCTCATGACGCAGGAGCACGCGCTGCGGCGGCTCATGCAGCAGACGCAGACGGTCTCGGACACGATCCGCGTACAGGGCGTGCTGCAGGGCGTCGAGCTGCAGATCGAGGAGATCCAGGGCGAGCTGATCTATCTGCGCAACCGCACCGCGCTATCCACGATCTCGATCGCCGTGCACGAGGCGGGCGCCCGCCCGGCGCCGCCCGCGCATGCGAGCGCGCTCTGGAAAGCCGGCGAGCGCTCGCTGCATACGGCCACCGCAGTCGTCACGAGCGTCATCGTGGGCGCCGGGTTCGTCATCCCGATCGCGATCCTCGTCCTGCTGGTCCTGCTGATCGGCCGGCTCGCCGCGCCGTGGGCGGCCCCCCTCGCCGCCCGCCGGCGTGGCGCGGCCGGGGCTCCCTCCGACGAGGCGTAGTCCCGGCCGCCGTCCTCAAGGCGCCCCCGGCGCAGGCCGATAACCCCGCCATGGACCGCCCCGCGCTCGCGCGGTCGCCGGGGACGCCCACCGTCACTGCGACCCGCATCGAGACGACCCCCGCGCCGAGTCCGCCGCCCGTGTCCACGGCGGCGCGCACGCGCTCGCTCGCGCTGCGCGCGGCGGCGATCGGGATGCTCGCGTTCGACGCGGTCGCGCTCTCGTGGGGCCGCGTCCTCGGGCCCGACACCTACATCTCGCTCACTGCCGGCCGCCAGATCGCCGCCCACGGGCTGCCCCACGTCGACCGGCTGTCGGTCGCCGCGGCCGGCCGGCCCTGGATCGACCAGCAGTGGCTCGCGCACGTGATCTTCTACGGGCTCTGGCGCCTGGGTGGCGATCCGGCCGTCGCCGCCTCCTCGGGGATCGCCGTCGGCGCGGCCGTCGGCCTGCTGTTCGCGCTCTGCCTCCGCCGCGGCGCCGACCTGGTCGCGACCTGGCTCGGCGTCGGTGGCGCGCTCGTGATCTGCCTGATGTACGCCGAGACGCGCGCCCAGAGCTTCGCCTACCCGCTCTTCGTGGCCCTGATCTGGATCATCCTCTCAGAGCTCGACCGCGGCCGCTTCTCACCGCGGGCGCTGCTCGTCGTCCCGGTGCTCGTCCTGTGGGCCAACCTGCACGGCTCCGTCCTGCTCGGCGCGGCCGTGGCGGCCGGCTGCTTCGGCACGCGCGCGCTGCTCGAACTCCCCCGGCGCCGTTTCCGCTCGGCGGCCGGCGACCTGGCCGTTGCGGCACTGGCGCTCGCCGCGGTGCTCGTGACGCCATACGGGAGCGCGATCGTCTCGTACTACCCGCGTGTGCTCAGCGACCCCGCCCTGGCCGCGATCGCCGAGTGGCAGCCGTCGTCGTTCACCATCCTCAACCTCCCGTTCGTCGCGATCCTGCTCGGGACGGTCGGCGTCGCCTGCTTCGCCCGCGGCCGCGGTCTGCGGCTGCCCGTCTGGCCGCTTGGGATCGCGCTTGCCCTGGCCGCGCTCGCGACCCACGCCGTGCGCTACCAGGTGTGGTTCGCCCTGGCCGCAGCGCCCGCGCTCGCGCTGATGGTCACGTCGATCCGCGGCCGGGGCGCCGAGACGGCGATCCTGCCGCGGCCGGTCGCCATCGCAGCCTCGGCCATCGTGGTCGCAGCGACGGCCGCCGTGTGCGCAGCGCTCGTCGTGAACCCGGCCTCGGCCTACAACAGCTTCGTCGACGAGCCCGCCGTGGTCGTCGCGGCAACCTACGCGACGGCCCACCCCGGGGCGCGCGTGCTCGCCGACGACAGCACCGGGTCGGCGCTCCTGTGGCAGTACCCGGGCCTCGCCGGCCGCGTCGGCTTCGACGCGCGCACCGAGATCTACCCCGCCCGGCGCCTGATCGCCTTCGCGCACTTCCTGGGAGTCGCCGGGCGCACCTGGACGGCCGCCGCCCGCCCCTACCAGGTGCTCGCGATCACATGCTCGCTGCATCCGGGCCTGTGCCCGGCGATCCGGCACCTGCACGCATGGCGCGTCATCGGCACCCGCGGCGACGGCCTCGTCGCCGTGCGCCGCTCGCAGCCCTCCTAGCGGCCCCGGAACGTCCAGAGCCGGTTGCCGACGAAGGTGGCCGGCGTGGCCGCGACGATCGCGATCGCCCCGGCGGCGAGCTTCGGCACGCCGGCGGCCTCGGCCAGGGACACGAGGACGAGCAGGTCGATCGCGAGCGCGGCGAGGCTCACGGTCAGGAAGCGCGCGTACTGCGGCGAGACGCGCCCCCCGGCACGGAACGTCCACGCCCGGTTGAGCGCGAAGTTCGTGGTCGCCGCGACGAGGAAGGCGACCGCGAAGGCGAGCGGATAGGCGATCGTGCCCGCAAGCGCCCAGAAGAGGGCGCTGTTCACGACGTAGCCGGACGCGCCGACCGTGCAGTAGCGGGCGAACGCGGCCGCCGACCGCCCACCGGGCGCGGGCGCCGCCGGCGGCGCAACGGGCCGGTGGTCGAGGGCGAGCACGGAAACCCGTGCCCGCCCCGCGCGTCGCGAGGTCTGCGCCGGTGTCAGGTCAGTTCACCGTCAGCGTCGAGCTGATGCTCGTGCAGCCGGCCTTCGTGGCCGCGAAGGTGATCTTGCCCTTCTTCGTCGGCTTCAGCCTGAACGTCACCTTGCCGGATGCGCTCGTCTTGAGCGTCGTCACCTTGACGCCCGCCCCGGAGGCCTTGATCGACACGCCGGAAATCTTGTCCCCGACGGCGTTCGTCATCGTCACGGCCACGCTGCCCATCGTCTTGCGGATGAGGAAGCCCGACACCGACTCGGACAGCTTGAGCGGCAGTCCGAGCGTCTGGATCGGCGAGAACGCGCCGGTGTTGCCGTCGGCGTCGACGGCGGCGACGTGCCAGTAGAGCGTGCCGCCGTTCTGGTAGGTCGAGTAGTCGTACGCCATCGTCGGCGCCGCGCTGGTCGTGTCGGTCAGGAACTGCTCGAACGTGCTCGAGAACGAGCCGTCGGAGTTCTGCGCAGGCGTGGTCGACACCTCGAACTTGTACTGCTTGGCGCCGGACTTCGGCGCCCAGCTCATCGCGAAGTTGTGCAGGCCGCCGGTGCTCGTCGCAAGGCCGGTCGGCGCCGAGATCGTGCGCTGGAACGGCTGCACGGCGGTGTAGGAGCCGGAGACAGGTGTGCCGGGGCTGCCGTTCTGCACCGTCGGGAAGTTCGCCCGCACCTGCCACGTGAACGCCTTCGTGCCGGTGAGGTGCGTGAGCACGGCGACGGTCGAGTCGAGGCCGGTGCCATTCGTGCAGCTCATCGTGTTCGGGCAGTTCAAGACGACGTCGTAGGACACGGCGCCGGGGACGGGATTCCACTGCCACACCGGGATCGCGTCGCCCGTGGTGGCGTTGTTGTAGTTCGTGGGCGTCGAGAAGCTCGGCGCCGGCAGGGTCTTCGTGAAGTGACCCGGCGTTGACCAGGCCAGGCCGACCGGGGTGCCGGTGGACTTCGCCTCGGCCTGGACGCGCCAGTAGAGCTTCTGCCCGGCGGGATAGGTCGACGCGGCGGTGTAGGACGTCTCGTCCACCGTCGTGTTGTCGACCAGGTTCGAGAAGTTGGCGTCGGTGGCCACCTGGACGTGGTAGACGTAGGCCCCGTCGACCGGTGTCCACTGGAACACCGGCCACGTCGAAATGGAGGCGTTGTCCGCCGGTGCGGTCAGCGTCGGGGCGGCCGACTGCTTCTGGAAGGTCTCAGTCGGCGCCAGGTCGGGCCTGGCCGACACCACCGTCCCATCGAAGCTCTGCGCCGGCAGCACCGCCCAGTAGTAGGTCGAGTCGGGGTAGTCGGTCACCTGCAGGCCATTCCGTGGGGCGTAGGCCGGCGTCTGCGTGAAGGCGTAGTCGATCACGTTCTGGAACGACGCATCGGTCGCGACGACGACGTAGTAGCTCGCGTCGCCGGCGATCGGCTTCCACGTGAAGAGCGGCATCCCGCTCGAGACCTGCCCCGTCTGGGGCAGCTCGTAGTCTGCCGCGCCCAGATAGCCGGCCGTGCACGACTGGCAGCCGCCGCCGGCCGGGAAGCCCGTGAAGTTGAACGACGGGTGGTTGTCGTCGCCGACGTCGGTCGGCGTGCCCGCGACCACGTGGTTGTTCGTGTCGGTGTTTCGCTGCGCGCGGACGCGCACGCAGTAGGAGCTGCCCGGGCTGAGTGGGTTGCTGTCGGTCGCGAGCGTCTGCGGGTTCGGCCACGGATCTGCCAGGCCATGCCCCGTGCCAAGCGGCGTCCAGCTCGTCGTAACGGTTGTGACGTCGAAGGTCTTGGTGCTCCAGTCACATGCCGAGCCCGAGAACGGCGACACCTCGACCTCGTATGAGGCCGCTCCAGGAACCGGATCCCACGAGACGATCGGGTCGGTCGTGTCGACACCGCTCGACGTCCACGTGATCGGGTTGTCCTGGTCGTCGCGCATGCTCAGGTTCGTCACGGCGCCGAGACCGACGTCGTAGGTGGTGGTGAAGGTCTTGGGGTTGCCGATGTTGTCGCTGTACACGGTCGGTTCGCCCGCGTGCTGGGACGAGTCGAGCGGCGTCACGCGCCAGTAGTAGTTCTGGGCCGCCGGGAGCAGCGTGGTGGGGGCGAGCGACGTGGCCGCGGTGACGCCGGAGCAGCACACATTCGAGCCGCTCGGGAAGTTCGGGTCGTTGTTCACGTCCACCTTGTAGTAGGCGGCACCGGCGACCGCGGTCCACGAGAACTGCGGGTCGAACACCTGCGAGCTGGGGTCGAGGTCGTTCAGCGTGAGCGTCGTGTCGGTCGGCCACGACCAGTTGAACGTGAACCAGGGCGACGGCGTGCCCTCGTTGCCCTCGGCGTCGATCGGCGTCACCTGCCACCAGTACTCGCCGTCGCTCAGGCGGGTGGGGATCGCATACGCGGTCGCCGAGGTCGTGATCGGCGAGCCCGTGATCTGGTTCACGCCCTGCTGCGGGTCGCTGCTCGAGATCGTGAGCTTGTACTGCGGCGAGCCCTGCACCGACGTCCAGTCGAGCAGCAGCGGTTGCGGGTAGGTCAGCGTGGCGTTGTCGGCCGGCGACTGCGGCTGGGCCACGTCCGCCCAGTCCATGGTGAACGAGCGCACGGTCGACCACGGGCCCTGGACGCCCGTCGCGGTGACCGCGGCCACGCGCCAGGTGTAGTCGCCGTTTGCGATCGTCGCCGTCAGGGCGACCCGCGTGTTCTTCGTGCTCACGGAGTACTGCGGCGGGTTGAACCCCGTCGAGCCGCCGAGCTGGAAGGCGTAGTGATCCGCGCCGGCGACCGCCGCCCACTGGAAGGTCGGCGCCGCGTCAACGGTGGGATTCACGCCCGGGGTCGTCAGAGTCGGCGCACCGAGCGATGCGTAGCTGGGGGCGACGAAGACGAGCAGGGCAAGCATGGCGGCGACGAGGACGGCCGGGCGAGGGTGTCGGGAAAGGCGTCGGATCGGATGCTCCTTGAAGCGTGTGGGACGAGCGAGTGCGCAGACCTACGCATTTCTCACTATCACTTACCTCAAGGAACAAAAGCGATACCTCAAACGGGGGTAAACGCGGGCACGCGTCTGCCGACCCTACGACGAACGCCGCGCGGCTGGCCTCAGCTGGGCGGGCAGGGGAGCTTGGTGGCGGTGGTGCCCGCCACGCTCGTGCTGTTGCCCGCGACGTCGGTCACGGTGACGTTGACCGCGATCGAGCCGGCCGAGAGCGTGCTCGCGTCGATGCAGCTGATCAGCACCTGGCCGTCGCCGGCGGGCGCCGAGCCGGAAACGCTCGTGCTGCCGTCGGACAGGCTGACCGTGACCGTGTCGGACGGGTCCGGCGCCTGGTTGAAGGCGACGGCGACCTTGACGCAGGAGGCGTCGGCGGGCGCGATCGTGTTCGGCGGCGGGCCGACCACGTAGGCGGCGGCCGGTGCCGGCGGCGGCTGCGTATCCTTGGTGAGCGTGCCGCTGAAGGTGGTCGCGACACCGTTTGCGTCGGTGATCGTGCCCTGGATCTGCAGCACGCCGTCGGGCAGGTTGCTCATGTCGCCGGAGAACACGACCTGGTCGCTGCCGCCGGGCTGGGTGCCGAACGGCATGCCGTCGACGGTGAGCGCGATCTGGTCGGCCGGGTCGGTCGGCGCGGCGAAGGCCGCCACGATCGTCGCCGCGGTCTGTGTGGCCGCGTTCACGTACCCGGCTGGGTTGTCCGGGCCGGCGGGGACGCCGACGCTCGTGGCCGCTTCGGGGCCGCCCGTGTCCACGGTGAAGTGGAAGCCCCAGGTCTTCGTGAAGTTGCCGTTCGAGTCGGTCTGCTTGACCCCGAGGTTGTACTGGCCGTCCGCGAGGCCCGAGAGGTCGAGCGGCGGAAGCGTGTACGTCGTGCTCTGGCCGTCGGCGGTGAGCGGCGTCTGCGTGCCGCCGGCCCAGACCACCATCGCCTCGCCGGCCGGCGGCGGCGCCGCGAACGTCAGCTGGACGATAACCGCGCTCTGCGAGGCGGCGGTGACGACGTCAGCCGGGTTGTTCGGGCCCGCCAGGACCTCGATCGATGTCGGGGCGGCAGGAGGCGTCGCCTCCTTGTCGATGACGCCGGCGCTCGGCACCTTGTTCGACTGGTTCCCCGCCTCGTCGGTGATCCATGCGGTCACGCTGATGGGGCCGTCGGCCAGGTTCGACGCGTCGACTTCCGAGACGACGCCGTCGGCAGCGGACCCGGTCGCGGTCTGGGTGGTCACGCCATTCTGATCGGTAAGGAAGACGTGGATGACGTCGGTCGAGTCGGTCGGCGCCGTCGGGAGGATCTGCACCGAGTACGAATCCTGGTTCGCCTGCGTGATCATGTCCTGCTGCTGCGGGATCGTGGGGTCGCCAGGCGGAACGGTGTCCACAATCGTCGATCCCGGCGGGCTCGCGTTGCTCACGTTGCCGACACTGTCGGTGGCGGTGGCCGTGACGGCGACGGTGGTGTTCTCGGCCAGTTTGCCGGCGTTCGGTACGGTGACTTGAACGGTGCTCGGGCCCCCGCTTGCCTGTCCGGTGGCGGTCGCCCCGGAGGGGTCGGTCAGCGTGACCGTGATCGTGTCGCTCGGCGACGAGTTCGGTGCGAGGGTCACCGGCACCACGAACGCGCCCTGATTGCCGCTGTCGATGAACGGCGGCGGTTCGACCGAAACCGGGGCCTGCGGGGGCGTTCCATCGGACGTCGCAGACGCGATCGGGCCGGGCGCGCTCTGGAGCGCAGACGATCCCGTCGCGACCGCGACGACCTGGTAGGAGTACGCACCGTCGGTGCTCGTCTGGTCGACCGCAGTCGTGCCGGTGGTGAGCCCGCCGACCTGCTGGAACGCGCTCGACCCTGCGGGAGCGCGCTGGACGATGTACCCCGCCACGCCGCTGACCGAGCCGGAAGGCGTCCACGACAGGTCGACAGCCCCCTTGGCCGCGGGAGTGGCGATGACGGGACCAGGCGCCTCCGGCGCCTGGGCGCCGGAGATGTGAACCACTTTGGGGGCAAGCCCGGAGTTCGGCACGGAGATCTCGAGGCTCGCGTTGATCGGGCCGGCCTGCACCGGATTGGTGGTCAGGGTGATCGTGGCCGAGCCATTCACCGGGACGCTGTAGTCGGTGCTGCCCGAATTGAAGAACTGCGCAGTGATACTTGCAGCACTCGGCCCGGTGACGGCAAGGTGGAGGGGGAGGGCCTTGCCCGTCGTATTCGTGATCGAGAGCTCCTGCGCGTGCGGCACCGGGGTCTGGCCGAAGTCGACGACGCTCACGTCGGCGAACACCGCGCTCCCGGAGGGAGCGAAGCGGGTGAGCTTCGCGACCGCGTCCACGGTCGGCTGTGTCCAGCCGATCCCCTTGACCAGCGCGTCCACGCCGGGGAGGTGCCCGACGATGGAGAACGGCGCGGCCGCGGAGAGGGACAGCACGGCCACGCTGGCGTACGTTGCCAGCACGGCGACGACGAGAGAACTCGCCGCGAACATGCCCCGACTCCGCGTCAACGGGGGTACCTTGTTAGGTTCGCCCCACCGCATAAGCTGCTGACCCCCTCCTCATAGCTGCAGCACTGTATCGGCATTCGTGGAGATGACGCATCCCCCTTTTTGGGGAGCGTTCGGCCCGCTCCACTACTTCACCACGAGCACCTGCCAAGATCTGCAAGAACGCAGCTCCCGGGGTGGTAAACGGTCAACTGCACGAGGTGGAATCAGGGCTCCGCAGGCAGACTGCCGGGCACGAGCGGGACGCCCGGGCGAGGGTGCTCCGCGGCGGGGCCGCGCACCCACTGGCGCGAGGCATCGACATGGGGCTGATGGTCCCATGGCGTGTGCGTACCCCGCATGAGTGCGGCGCTCACACGGCGGCGACGGGCCTGGCTGCGCAGCACCCGCTCCCGCACGGCCGCCAAGTCCCAGCATGCGTCGCACTCCGCCCCCAGGGCGGCATGCGCGCCGGCATGGCCGGCATCGGCGGCGAGATTCGCAAGCTCGCGCGGATCGGCATGCAGGTCGTAGAGCTGGTCGGGGTCGCCCGGACAGCGGATCAGCTTGTAGCGGCCGCGGCGCACCATGACCGCGGGCGCGGTCACGCCCTCGGCCAGGTACTCGGAGAGCACCGGAGCGTCCCGCGCCGTCCCCGTGAGGGCCGGCATCAGGCTCGCACCCTCGAATTCGCTGTCCCCTGGCCCGATCCCGGCCAGATCGGCCAGCGTCGGGGCGAGATCGAGGTGCGACACGGGCGCAGGCGCACGCCCCCGCGGCACGCCGGGGCCGGCGAGCACCAGCGGCACCCGGGCAGAGCCGTCGAAGTGAGACATCTTGAACCACAGCCCACGCTCGCCGGCCATCTCGCCGTGATCGGCGGTGAACGCGACCACCGTGTCGTCGCCGAAGCCATGCGCGCGCAGGGCCGCGAGCACCTCACCGACGCGCTCGTCCAGGTAGCTGATCGCCGCGTAGTAGGCGCGGCGCCCGTGCATGACCTGTGCGGCGGTCAGCGGATGGTCGTCGATCCCCGACATGTCGCGCAGCCGCAGGCTGTGCGGATCGGCCTGCTCGCGCGGGATCGGCGCCACCGCCGGCGGATCGATCGCGCGGTCGGCGTAGATGTCCCAGTGGCGGGCACGCACCTCCCACGGGTCGTGCGGGTTCGTGAACGAGACGGCCAGGAAGAAGGGGTGCCGGTCGGGGCGCTGCGCAAGCTCGCGGATCCGCTCGACGGCGCGGAAGCAGACCTCGTCGTCGTAGGCCGTCTGCATCGCCGCCTCGCGCACGCCGGCAGCGA
The DNA here is from genome assembly GCA_963825325.1 of uncultured Actinomycetes bacterium. Lineage (GTDB taxonomy): Bacteria > Actinomycetota > Thermoleophilia > Gaiellales > JAICJC01 > JAICJC01. The sequence continues at coordinate 307,833 of CAWGSU010000004.1, read as the reverse complement.
GCACACCGGACATGTTGTGGTACCAGGGCAGGCGCGTCTGGGAGGGCAGCCGCCAGTCGGGCGTCCAGTCGAAGCCGGCCGGGTACACGTCACTCGTGAGCCGATCCTCGAAGCCGTGCAGCTGGTCGGGGCCGACGAAGTGCATCTTGCCGGCGAGCACCGTGTCGTAGCCGCCGGCCCGCAGCAGATGGGCGATCGTCGGCGTCGAGGCCGCGAGCTCGGCGGCGTTGTCGAAAACGCCGATCTCGGACGCGCGCCGGCCGGCGAGCATCGCCGAGCGCGACGGCGCACACAGCGGCGAGGCGCAGTACGCGCTCTCGAAGACCGTGCCCGACCGCGCGAGCGCGTCAAAGTGCGGGGCACGCACGACCGCGTGGCCGTAGCAGGGCAGAAACGCCGCAGCCAGCTGGTCGGCCATCACGAGCACGATGTTCGGGCGGGCGCCGCTCATGCGGGCACCGCCGCGTGCAGCGCCGCGAGCACACCGGCCGCCCGGCGGTCGGCATCGGCGGAGCGCAGATCGCCCGGCAGGAACGAGAACGCGGTGCGCCGCGCCGGCCACGCGCCGTGCGACCCGCCGCCCGCGCCGGTATGGCCAAACGCATCGGGCTCCGAGCCGAGCTCGCTCGGCGTCCCGAAGAGCTCGTATCCGGTCGGGCCGTAGCGCAGCGGCCTGCCCGTGAGCGCGTCGGCGCCGCTGCGGGCGGGTGCAAGGCCGCGCGCGAGCGTCTCGGGGGACACGATGGCGCCGCAGACGAGCCCCCCGTAGAGCAGGGCCATCGCCCGCGCCGTCGCGATGCCGTTTACGGCAGGAGCCTCGATCACAGACAGGTCGGCATCGGCCCAGGCGTCGATCGGCACTCCGGGGTTGCCGTACACGAGCGCAAGGCGTGGGTCGGGCTCGGCGGCCATGAACGCGGTCAGACGGTACCCCGCCGCCGGCCGCGGGCGTAGCACGCGCGCCCGCAGCGGGTCATCCGCGGGCACGCCGATGCGCAGATCGAGCCCGAGCGGCCCGGCCAGGCGCTCGCGCACGATCGCGCCGGCCGTGGCCCCGGTCGCGCGCAGGATGAGCTCGCCGGCGAGCCAGCCCCACGTGACCGCGTGGTACGAGAGCGCCCCCGCGGGCAGCATCGGCGCCTGCCCGGCCAGGGCGGCGGCGAGCATCCGCGCATCGCTCAGCTCCTCCCGGCGCAGCGGGCGCTCGACCGCGGGCAGCCCGGCCGCGTGGGCAAGCAGCGCCCCCACCGTGATCGCGGCCTTGCCCGCAGCGGCGAACTCCGGCCAGAGCGCGGCCACGGGCGCGTCGAGGTCGAGCTCGCCGCGCTCCACCAGTGTGAGCAGCGCGGTCGCGACGACGCCCTTCGTGCCCGAGTAGAGCACCGTGGCGGTGTCGGCGCCCCACCCGGCGCCCGTCCACAGGTCGACGACCGGCTCGCCGGCAACGACGGCCGCAAACGCGCACGCCGAGCCGTCGGCGGCCTCGAGGAACGCCGCGCGGACGGCCTCGTAGCCCGGCGCGGCGCTGCCGCCGGCCTCAGCGCCCCCCGGCGTCACGCGGTCGTGGACTCGAGCGACGGCGTGTCTGACAGCAGCCGGCGCGTGTACTCGTCAGAGGGCGACGCCAGCACGTGGTCGACGTCGCCGAGCTCGACGATGCGGCCGTGGCTCATGACCGCGACGCGCTGGGCGATCGAGCGCACGAGCGGCAGGTTGTGCGTGACGAAGAGCATCGCGAGCCCGAAGTCGCGCTGGAGGCCGCCGAGCAGCTCCACGATCGCAGCCTGCACGCTGACGTCGAGCGCCGAGGTGACCTCATCGCAGATCAGCACCTCGGGGTTGCAGATGAGCGCGCGTGCGATCGCGACCCGCTGGCGCTCTCCGCCCGAGAGCTGGTCGGGATACTGGCCGGCGTAGCGCGCGGTCAGCGACACGCGCTCGAGCATCTCGCCCACCCGGCGGTCGATGTCGCGGCCCTGGACGCCGCCGAAGAGCTCGAGCGGCTGGCGCACGATCTGGCCGATCGTCCGGCGCGGGTTGAGCGACCCATACGGGTTCTGGAACACGTACTGCACCGACCGGCGCACGTCGCGCGGACGGGCGCGGGCGCCGGTCGCAAGCGGGTTGCCGTTCAGCAGGATCTCGCCCGACCGCTCGCGATGCAGGCCGGCGATCGACCGCGCGATCGTGGTCTTGCCGGATCCCGACTCGCCGACGAGTGCGAGGCACTCGTGCGGGGCGAGGGCGAGCGTCACGTCGTGCACGACCGTGATGCCCAGGTAGCCGGCCGAGACACCGAGGAGCGAGAGCACCGCGTCGCCGGCCCCGGCCGCAGCCAGCTCGCCGGCGGCGCCGGCGTGCACCGAGCTCTGCACCCGCACCTCCTCGGCGCGCACGCAGCGGGCGCTGTGCATGTCGGCCACGGGGCGCAGATCGGGCATCGCAGCCGTGCAGCGCTCCTCGACCATCGTGCAGCGCGGCGCAAAGGCGCAGCCGCCGGGGCGCTGGCCGGGTGACGGCGCCCGGCCGGGGATGCCGGTCAGGTCACGGCGGCCGGCCAGGTGCGGCACCGCGGCGATCAGCCGCCGGGTGTACGGGTGCGCGGCCGCCCGGAAGAGCTCCTCGGCCGGCCCGAGCTCGACCACCCGCCCGGCATACATCACCGCCACGCGACCCGAGAGCGTGCCCACCACGGCCAGGTCGTGGCTGACGTAGAGCGCGGCGACGCTGTGGGCGGCGGCCAGGTCGCGGACGGTGTCGAGCACGTGCGCCTGCGTGGTCACGTCCAGGCCGGTGGTGGGCTCGTCGAGCACGATCACGCGCGGGCGGCAGGCGAAGGCCATCGCCAGACCGATGCGCTGCTGCTGGCCACCGGAGAGCTCGTGCGGGTAGCGGCGCAGGTAGGCGCCGTCGTCGGGCAGCGCCACCTCGCGCATCATCTCGGCCACGCGCTCGCGCCGCTCGCGGCCGCTTCCACCCATACCGTGCACCTCGAGCGCCTCGACCAGCTGCGTGCCGATCCGCAGCGCCGGGTTGAGTGCTGCGGCCGGATCCTGGGGGACGTAGGAGATCACCCGGCCGCGCAGCTCGCGGCGCTCAGACCGGTTGAGGGCGAGGACGTCGGCGTCACCCACGTGGACGGAGCCGCCGGCGATCTCGGCTCCGCGGCGGGTGTGGCCCATCAGCGCGAGCGCGGCCGTCGTCTTGCCGGAGCCGGACTCGCCGACGAGGCCGAGCACCTCGCCGGGCTGGATCGAGAACGACACGTCGTCGACGATGTCCTTCCCCGTGCCGCTTACGACCACCTTCAGGTCAGTGACGACGATCGCGGGCGCGACGGCGGCCGCCGGGGTCTCGGGTGTGCTCATTCGGCCGCCTTCCCCCGGTCGATGCCGGCCGCGGCGCGGGCGAACCCGTCGCCGACGAGGCCCGTGCCGATGGTGAGCAGCGCAATCGCCGCCATCGGCAGGACGACGCCCCACGGCTGGCTCGTGCCGAGCGCGATCCGGTTCTCCTGGATCATGAGCCCCCAGTCCGCACCGTTCGGGTTCGGGGTGAACCCGAGGAATGCCAGCGAGGCAATCAGGCCGATCGAGTAGGTCAGGCGCAGGTTCGCCTCGACCATCAGCGGGCTCATGATGTTCGGCAGCACCTCGCGCAGCAGGATTCGCGCGCGGGGGACGCCGAGCGCCTCGGCCGCCGCGACGAAGTCGCGCTCGACGATCGGCTGGGCAGCGCCGCGGGTGACGCGGCCCACGCGCGGCATCGTCGTCAGCCCCACGGCGAGCACGATCACCCACGCCTGCGGCCCGACCGTGGCGATCGCGACCAGTGCGAGCATGATCTGCGGGAAGGCCAGGATCACGTCCATCCCGCGCATGAGGACGTCGTCGAGCTTGTTGCGCGAGTAGGCCGCGGTCAGGCCGACGATGGTGCCGAGCACGAGGCCGATGGCCGTTGCCAGCACCGCCATCGTCAGGATCGAGCGGCCACCCCACAGGAACCGGCTCCACACGTCCTGGCCGATATGGTCGGTGCCGAAGAGCGCCTTGCTCGACGGCGGCGAGTTCGGCGGCAGGCCGAGGAACGCCGTCGGGCTGTGAGGCGCGAACAGCGGGCCCACCACGGCCACGAACACCAGCGCGATCATCAGCACGAGGCCGATCTGGGTCCGCCGGAGCCGCACCGCGCTGCGCGTCAGCGCTCCGGCCGGACGCTGCGTGGCAATCGATTCGGGCTCGGGCGTGACCGCGGTGACGTCGGTGATCGTCACAGCCGCGTCCGCAGCCGGGGGGTGACGAGGATCGTGGCGATGTCCGCCAGCAGGTTCAGGACGACGTAGAGCGCCGCGATCAGCATCGCCAGCGCCTGGACGACCGGGAGATCCTGCGTCGAGACGGCGTCCTGCATCGCCCCCCCGATCCCGGCGTAGTTGAACACGTACTCGACGACGATCACGCCGCCGGCCAGGTAGGCGAGGTTGATCGCGATCACCTGGAAGGTCGGCCCGAGCGCGTTCGGAAGCGCGTGGCGGGTGATGACGAGCCGCTCCGGGACGCCCTTCAGACGGGCCATCTCGACGTAGTCGGACTCGAGCACCTCGATCATCGACGCGCGCATAATCCTGGCCACGTACGGAGTGACCGCGAGCACAAGCGTCAGCACCGGCAGCACCATCTCGTCCAGCTGGTCCCACGGACGCGCGCCGGGCGCGAGATAGGTCACGCCCGGAAGCGTGTGGGGGAAGACGGTCGTCGCAAAGAGCACCACCAGGGTCACGCCGATCACGAACTCGGGCAGCGCCGCGAGGGCGAGCGTCCCGAGCGACGAGGCGACGTCGAAAGAGCGATCGCGGCGCAGAGCCGCATACGCACCGATCGCGATCGAGATCGGGATCGAGATCAGCCCCGACACGACGACCAGGAAGGCGGAGTTGATCAGCCGGTCGTGCAGGTAGGTCGTGACCGGCTCACGGGCGGCGAGCGAGACACCCAGATCGCCGTGCAGGAGCCCGGTGACCCAGTTCCAGTACTGCTGGAGCACCGGCTGGTCGAGGTGCAGCTGCTCGCGCAGAGCCTTCAGGCTGGCGGGGGTCGCGGTGCGGCCGAGGATCGCTCGGGCGGGATCGCTCGGCAGAGCCTGGGTGGCCGCGAACACCACCACCGAGACCAGGAAGAGCACCAGAAGGCCGAGGAGGAGCCTCCGGGCGATGAAGCCCGGAAGCCCCCCGAAGCGGCGTCCCCTAGGTGAACCAGATGGTGCGGTAGCCATGGCCGAACGAGTCGAGGTTCTGCGTGGCCTTGCCCACCTTGAAGCCCGCAACCTTCGAGCTGTACGCGTCAACCAGGTTGTTGAAGAAGGGGATGATGTAGCCCCCGTAGTTGTATTCGAGCGACTGCATCTCGTGGATGACGTCGCAGCGCTTGGTCGGGTCGACCTCGGCCAGCGCCTGCTTGTAGAGGCTGATGAAGTTCGAGCCCGGGCCCGACTTCGGCGGCCAGTGCGTCTCGTTGTACGGCGCCGTCGGCAGGCTGCCGTTGGCGACCTGGGGCAGATAGTTCCGCGTGCCCCAGAAGTCCACCGAGAACGCCAGCTTCAGGTACTGGGAGCCGTAGTAGTTGGGGTCGTTGTGGACGTTCACCGTGACGCCGGCCGCCTTCGCCTGCGAGGCGAAGATCGTCGCCGAGTCGACCATGCCCGCGGCGCCGTTCGTCGTATGCAGGTCGACCGTCAGGTTCGACATGCCGGCCTGCTTGAGCAGCGACTTGGCCTGCTCGATGTCCGGCTCGCGCTGGGCGAGCGAGGTGTCGAAGCACGGATCGAACGGCGAGTAGAGGTCGTTCGCCACGCGGCCGTACCCGGAGAGCACCTGCTCGAGCATCGCCTTGCGGTCGACGATCAGGCGCATCGCCTGGCGGACGCGGTTGTCGGTGAACGGCGCCATGTCGACGGCCATGCACAGCGGTAGCCAGCCGCCACCCTGCGAGACCAGGATCGCGAGCCCGCCGTTGGACTTGGCGACCCCGACCTGGGCGAACGGGATGTCCGTGATCGCGTCGACCTGGCCTCCCAGCAGCGCGTTGGTCTGCGCAGTCGAATCGGCGAAGTCGATGACGGTGACCTGGTCGAAGTACGGCTCGCCCTTGCGCCAGTAGTTCTTGTTCTTCGTGTGCACGCTCTGCTGCCCCGGGCTGAAGCTCTGCGTCACGTACGGCCCGGTGCCGACCCACTTCAGCGGCCCGGTGCGGTCGTAGCCGACGGGGACGATGCCGTTGTAGTACTGGCCGAGCTGGTCGCCGATGGTCGAGTCGGCCTGCTTCAGCGGCAGCCTGACCGTCAGGTTGTCCATCTTCTGGATGGTCTTCGGGTCGATCGACGCGAGTCCGGCGGCGCCGAAGAGGCCCTCCTTGGAGCTCAGGATGCGCTGCAGCGAGTAGATGACGTCGTCGGCCGAGAGCGTCTTGCCGTTGTTGAACGTGATGCCGCTCTTCAGCTTGATCGTCCACTGGTCGGGCTTGTCCTGCGTGACCTCCGCGGCCAGGCCGTCGGTGCCCAGCTTGTAGTTCTCGTCGTAGGTGAGGAGCGTCTCCCAGCTGGCTGCGAGCCGGGCCTGGTCGGGCTTCGTGATGATCGTCTGGCCGTCGATCAGGTCCTTCGCGCCGCCGCCCGTGACGCCGAGGCGGAAGTTGCCGCCCGGCTTGGGGGTGCCCGCCGGGGTCGTGCCCCCGCTCGCTGCGCTCGACGAGGAGCCGCTACCTCCGCAGGCTGCGAGGCCGCCGGCGAGCACGAGGGTGCTCGCGCCCACGAGGAGCTCGCGTCGCGAGAGCCCTCCGTCGCCTCCGCCCGGACTGTCGCTGGAGTTGTCCACCATCGTGTTCTCCTTCCTGGGGGCAGCCGCGGAGCGCGTCCACGATCTCGGGGCCGTTCACGATCCGAACACTCGCACCAGATAGTGGACGGACGGGCGATACTAGAACGGCCGCCGAGCGACTGTCAAGCGGTTCGCCCACTGCCCCGAGCAGGCCCATCCGGCCTCGGTATAGTGCGCCCGTCGTTCATGATGCGAACAGTCGACCCCGAGCCCGAGGACACCCCGCAGGCAGCGCGCGACGGCAACCGCGTGCAGTCGGTCGACCGCGCCGTGCTGCTGCTGCGGGCGATCGCGGCGAGCGCGCACCCGCCGACGGCGTGGGAGCTCGCCCGCACGTGCGGGATCAACCGCTCGACGGCCTGGCGGCTGCTGGGGACGCTCGAGCACCACGGGCTCGTCCAGCGCGACGGCGCGACCCAGCGTTACGGGATCGGATACACGGCGCTCGAGGTGGCCGCGGCCGCCGGCTACGACGGGCTTGCCCGGCGCGCGCGGCCGATCCTGCAGCGAGTGGCGAAGGACGCCGGCGAGAGCGTCATGCTCGCGGCCGCCCGCACCTTCAGCCTCGTCTACGTCGACCAGGTCGACCCGCCCACGATCCCGACCCCGAACTGGCTCGGCCGCAACCTGCCGCTGCACGCGACCTCGGCCGGCAAGGTGTTCCTCGCCTGGCTGCCCGAGGCGGAGCGCGACGCCGTCCTGCCGTCGGTGCTCGAGCGCTACACCGCCCAGACCGTCACCGACCGGGCGCGCCTGTTCGCGTCGCTCGCGGAGGTGCACCGCGACGGCTACGGCGCGTGCCTGGGCGAGTTCGAGGAGTTCTCGAACGGCGTCTCGGCCGCGGTGCTCGACCACCGCGCGCGCCCGGCCGTCATCTTGAACATCTGGGGGCCGAGCCAGCGCGTCACCGAGCGGCGCCTACCCACGCTCGGCCGGATGGCGCTGCGCGCCGCTCACGAGATCTCGCTCGTCATGGAGTGACGCCGAGGACGCGCTCGAGGACGGCCTGGTCGACGCCCGGCACGATCTCGTCCGCCGCCGCGAGCCGCTCCGGCGGAAGGGTGCGGGCGACGGCGATGCAGCGCATGCCGGCCGCCTTGGCCGACGCCACCCCGGCCTCGGTGTCCTCGAACGCCGTCACCTCGTCCGCCCGCAGGCCCGAAGCCCGCTGCCCGAGCAGGCCGAGCGCGACCTGGTAGCCCTCGGGGTGGGGCTTCCCGTGCGTGACGTGGTCGGACGTGACGACCGCCGTGAAGACGTCTCTGATCCCCGCCGCCGCGATCACCGGCTCGATCTCGGCCGACGCCGCGCCCGAGACGATCGCGACGGGCACGCGGGCGGCGGCGAATGCGACGGCGGCCCGCACGGGAGCGTGGATCGTCGATCCGTCGGCCACCGCGGCCCGATAGCGGTTGACGCGCTGGTGCACCACCTGCTCGGCGTCGTCGCGCCGGCCCAGCCAGCGATGCACGATCTCGGGGTCGGACAACCCCGCCAGGTCGCGGTAGTAGACGGCTTCGGGGAGCGGGCGGCCGTGCTCGGCGAACAGGGACGCATAGATGCCGTACAGGATCGGCTCGTCGTCGGAGAGCGTGCCGTTGAAGTCGAAGATGACCGCGCGGCATGCCACGGCCGGGAGCCTACCCAGACATGCGCGGATCCTCAGCCGGTCTGGATCGGCCGGTGCCACTCGAACGTCTGGTTCAGCACGCGCGGCGCCGACAGAAGCCCGGTCATCTTGAGGACGTGGGCAAACAGGGCGCGCGACGCGGCCATGCGCTCGAGCTGGGTGAGGGCGCCGGGGCCGGTGAACAGGAACACGACGTCGGAGTCGCCGACGAACACCTCATGGCGCTCGAACCCCTCGGCCGCAAGGTCGAACGGCGGGCCCTTCTCGAGCAGCCGCTCGAGCTCCTCCCGCTTGCCCGGCCGGATCTGCGCGATCACGGAAATCTTGTCGGTCATCGTGACACCTCCAAGCGACGCGATGGGACGCGTCTTTCTGGGTGAAGCATCGACCCTCGCCACGCGGGCGGCATCGGTGCAGGCACCGAACCCCGCATCGGAAAACTACTGGGCTAGCGGGTCTCGAGCAGGCCGGCGTCGATCGCATACCGCACGAGCTCGGCGCGCGTCGAGAGGCGCAGCTTCGTCAGGATGTGAGCGCGATGGGCCTCGACGGTGCGCACGCTCACAACGAGCCGGTCGGCGATCTCCTGGTTCGTATGGCCGAGCGCCAGCAGCGAGAGCACCTCGCGCTCGCGGTCGGAGAGCGGATCGTCGGCCTGCTTGGCCGCGCCGGCGTCGCTCACGAGCTTGGCGCCCAGCGTCGGATGCACGTACTGCTCGCCCGAGGCAACGCGACGGATGGCCGTGACGAGCTCGGCGTCGGCGGCCTCCTTGAGCACGTACCCCATCGCGCCGTTCGTGAACGCCTGGCGCACGTACGACGGGTCGTCCTGCATCGAGAGCATGAGTATGCGCGCCGACGGCAGCACATGCCGGATCTCGGCGGCGGCGTCGACGCCCGTGGCACCGGGCATGACGACGTCCATCAGGACGACGTCGGGCTCGAGCTGACGGGCCATCTGAACGGCCGTGCGGGCCTCACCGGCCTCGCCGACGGGCTCCATGTCTTCCTCGCGCTCGAGCAGCAGGCGCAGCCCGGCGCGCACGACCGCGTGGTCGTCGACGATGAGTACACGGATCACAATGGCACCTCGACCGCGATGGTAGTCCCTCCGCCAGGACGTGATTCGAGCCGGACCGTACCTGACACGAGCTCGGCGCGCTCCCGCATCGACGAGAGCCCGAGCCCCGGCGTGACCACGCCGGGGTCAAATCCGCGGCCGTCGTCCTCGACCACGATGGTCACGGCGTCAGGCTGGCGGTGCACGGTGACGCTCGCAGTGGCCGCACCAGCGTGCTTGGCGACGTTGGTCAGGCTCTCCTGGATGATGCGGTAGAGCGCCGTTTCGACCGCCTCGGGCAGCCGCTCGGACAGGCCGGCGACGTGCACGTCGATCGCGATCCCCGTGCGCCGCGAGTACGTGTCGGCCAGGCGCTCGATGGCCGCCCCGAGGCCGAAGTCGTCGAGCGCCTTGGGGCGCAGCTCGACCGCGAGGGCGCGCAGCTCCTGGATCGCCGCGGTGATCGTCTCGCGCAGCTCGGCGACGGCCGCGCGCACCCCCGGGCTCTCCTCCTCGATCAGCCGCAGCCCGAGCAGCACCGAGGTCAGGGCCTGGCCGGTTTCGTCGTGCAGCTCCCGCGCAATCCGGCGCCGCTCCTGCTCCTGGGCGTCGACGACGCGGCGCAGCGTCTCGCGCCGGTCGGCCTCGCGCAGCTCGGACGCGCGCAGCCGGCCCTCGGCCTCGAGCCGCTCGCGCTCGGCGGAAAGGACGCGGGCGATCACGATCGCGAGCACCGCGCGGGTGGCGTACGCCTCGAGGATGCGGCGGTCGTCGTCGGTGAGCACCCGGCCCTCACGCACGTCTCCCGCGGTGATGGCGCCGAGGGCCTGGGAGCGGTGCACGAGCGGGACGATCACCTGGCTCTTGATGCCGAGCAGCGCCACGCTCGGCTGATGGGCGTAGGGGTCGGCGGTCAGATCGTCGACGAGCACGCTGCGGCGCGCGCGCATCGCCGTGCCGATCTTCGAGGCGGCCATGGGCAGCGCGATCCCCGCCAGCCGATCGGCGCCCGCCCCGGCGATGGCGACCACCTCGAGCGCCGTTCCGCTCGCATCGGGCAGGGCGATGTACACCTGACTGCAGTCGAGCGCACGCAGGGCGCGCTCTGCGACCAACTGGAGCGTGTCGTCGCGCGGATCGCCCGCGAGCACGGCGTCGGCGATGTCGTGGATCGACGACAGCTCCCGGACCGCCTCCTCGAGCTCACGCGCGCGGTCGCGCGCCTGCCGGTACAGACGCGCGTTCTGCACGGCGACGCCCGCCTGGGCGGCCAGGGTGACGATCACACGCTCGTCGTCAGCCGTGAAGTCGCCGCCGGCCTTGTCGGTCAGGTACAGGTTGCCGAACACGGCGTCGCCCGCGACCACGGGCACGCCCAGGAACGACCGCATCGGCGGATGCGCAGGCGGGAACCCCGCCGAGCGCGGGTCGGCGCCCAGGTCCGTCAGGCGCAGGGGCCGCGGATCGGTGATCAGCACCCCCAGGATTCCCAGACCCACCGGCGCGTCGCCGATCGCGGCGCGCTCGGCGTCGGACACGCCCGTGGTAACAAAGCGCTCGATGCGCGAGCCGGCAGGGTTCAGGACGCCCACGGCCGCGTAGCGGGCGCCGGTCAGGGCGCGGGCCAAGTCGAGGAGCCTGGCCAGGATAGATTCGAGGTCGAGGCCGCTGGCGACCACCGTGCCCGCCTCGATCAGGGCCGCCAGGCGCGCCTCCGCTGTCGGCGGCTCAGGCGGGGTTGTGGTCATGCGGCGCGCCGGGATCGCACGCCCAGACCGCGAACGCATGCCCGCCCCGCGAGAGGCGGACATGCGTGGCGTTCCGAGACGTCAACCGGCCGCGACCTGCTCGGCCTTCGTCGACGAGCGGCCATGCGAGCCATGCGGGGGCGGGACGACCAGCACGGGGCACGGGGCCACGTGCAAGAGGCGCTGCGCGACGCTGCCGACGATCACACCTGCCAGCGCGGTATGGCCGCGCGTCCCGGTCACGATCACATCGGCGCTCTCGCGCGTCGCCGCCTCGGCGATCACGGGAGCGGGGCCGCCGGTCATCGTCGAGTGCGTCTCGAGGTTGGCCGTGATCCCCGCGTCGCTCAGATCCTGCACCTGCTTGCGGATCTTCGCCAGAAGCTCATCCTCGTCCACGTGGACGGGGCCGGCGAAACGGCCGGCGATCAGCTCCTTGATGTGGACGGCCACGATGCGGCCGCCCGAATCACGGGCCAGGTCGCCGGCATAGGCGACCGCCCGGTCGGACGACTCGGAGCCGTCAACAGCGAGCACAATGGTCTTGAACACGGTGCCACCTCCTACCAGTTCGGGTTTACGGGCGACAGTGTCTCTCACGCGCCCCAGGCGCGGCATCGGGGTCGTTGCGGATCATACGCACGGGAAACCCGGTGCGCTTGCGGACACCGAATGCGTAGTCCACCGGGCCGCTCAACGCCCGCCAACGTCGGCGCGCGCGCGCTCGTCGGCGTCGAGCCGGGCCAGATACGGGCCAAGGAAGCGGCCCGGGGTCTTGACCGGCGGCCACCAGCCCGGCTCGGAGTCGACCTCTGACCCTGCGGCGCGGCCTGTGCCGACGTCCGCGGCCAGGAACCGCTCGCCGTCGCCGGTCAGGAGCAGCCCCCGCAGGCGGGGGCGGAACGGGTGCGGGGTCACCTCGGCGCCGGCGTCGGCCGCGATCATCTCGGCGACCACGTCCGCCTGCTGCGTGGCGATGCCGCCTTGCTTGATCGGGAAGTCCGTCATGTCGCCGGCGGCGTACACGTCGGGCAGCGCGTCGACGCGACCGTAGCTGTCCGTGCGCACGAACCCGTCGGCGTCGACCGGAAGGCCGTCGATGCGCACTCCGCGGAGCCGCGGAAGGGCGATCACACGGTCGGCGCGGACGCTGCCGGTGGGGCTCGTGTGCAGGAGGCCGCCGTGCACCTCGACCGGGGTGCGCAGGCCGTGGAAGTCGATCTCGCGCTCCTGCAGCAGCCGGCGCACGTCGGCGCTCACGACGGGGCCGAACGCGTGCAGTGGGGCCGGCTCCGGCGTGACGATGCAGATCTCGGCCGGATCGCCGGACGCGGTGCGCAGGTGAGCGGCCGCAAGCAGTGCCAGCTCGTAGGCCGGCAGCGTCCACGACGTGTCGGCGGGGATCGCGAGCGCGAGCCGCGCCGCGCCGCTCGTGGCGATCTCGCCGATCAGCGCCCGCACCACCGGGATGTCCTTGGGGCCGGCGAACGTGACGGCGCCGGGCACCGCACCGATCGGGATCGCTCCCGCCGCGAGCACGAGCGCGTCGTAGGAGAGCGGCCGCCAGCCGTCCACGAGCAGGCAGCGCCGATCGGCCTCGACCGCCGAGGCGGTCCCGCGCACAAGGGTCGCGCCGACGTCCGCCGCCACCGCCGCGAGGTCGAAGTGGCGCACCGCCGCGACGCCGAACGGCTCGCCGACGGCCGCCGGCTTCAACTCGAATTCCGGCTCGGGGGCCACAATCGTGAGATTGACGCGCCCCGCCGCCGTCGCCCTCAGGGCCAGGCAGACCTCCACGGCGGCCACTCCGCCGCCCACGACGACGACCCGCAGCGGCCTCATGTCATACCCGGTGTCCATGCAACCTCCTCATCGAGGCGATGCGGCGCTGCCCGCCGCCTCCTGCCGTGCCTGCAGCGCCGTCCCGCCGGGCGGGATGACGAGCACCGGCACGTCGGACACGTGCAGCAGACGCTGGGTCACCGAGCCGAGCACGGCGCCGACGAACGGCGACCGGCCGCGGCCGGCGATCACGACCAGATCGGCGTCGTGGTCGTGCGCGATCTGGGCGATCGCGTCTGCCTCGCGACCCTCGATGGTCGCATGGGCGGTGGCGACTGCCGCGTGCACACCCGAAGCGCGCAGGTCGTCGACCTGCCGCTCGAGGGCCGTTGAGACCGCGGTCTCGAGCGCCCGGGTCTGCGCGTGGGCGATCACGACGCGGGCTCCATCCCGGCGCGCCAGGTCGGCGGCGACGGGAACAGCCCGGTCGGCTCCCTCGGAGCCGTCAAGTGCGAGCACGATGGTGCGATACATGATGCCACCCTCCTTCGCGTTTCACGCGCGCGTCGGCGCGCCGTCTACACGGCGATCGCCGCCTCGCCGCCACGGAGGGCGGGGACGATCCGGGTGCCGGACTCGCCCCGCACCACCGCCTCGGCCTCGGCCAGCGATCCGATCGCGGCCGTGCCGCCCGTCGCCTCGACGAAGCGGCAGGCCGCCTCCACCTTGGGCCCCATCGACCCGGCTGCGAACCGCAGCGCGCGCAGGGCGACGGAGTCGATCTCGCCGATCGGCTCCGCGGCCGGGGTGCCGAAGCCACGCTGCACCGCCGCGACGTCGGTCAGCATCACGAGCATCGATGCCCCCAGGCGCTCGGCGAGCAGCGCCGCGGACAGATCCTTGTCGATCACCGCCTCCACCCCGTGCAGGCTGCCGGCAGCATCCGCAACGACGGGTACGCCTCCCCCGCCTGCGCAGACCACGGTCACGCCGGCCTCCAGCAGGAGCCGGATGGTCACGAGCTCGACGATGTCGAGCGGCTGGGGCGATGCCACCACGCGGCGGAAGCTCGTGCCGTCGGGTGCGACCGTCCACCCGCGCTCAGCGGCCAGGCGGCGCGCCTCGGCCTCGGTGTAGATGGGCCCGATCGGCTTGGTCGGGGCACCGAACGCCGGGTCGGCGGCGGCGACGACCACCTGCGTCAGCAGGGTCGCCACCGGGCAGCCCGGCATGCGGTTTCCGAGCGCCTGGGAGATCAGGTAGCCGATCATCCCCTCGGTCTCCGCGCCGAGCACATCGAGCGGGGACGGCGTGTCGGACGCCTCGGACTGGAGCGCGAGCACCCCCACCTGGGGGCCGTTGCCGTGGGTGATCACGAGCCGGCGGCCGTGGGCGACGGCCGCAAGCGCCGCCGCGGCGCCTTCGACGTTCGTGCGCTGGCGGGCCACGTCCGGCGGCTCGCCCCGCCGGAGCAGGGCGTTGCCACCGAGCGCGACGACCACGGGGCGGTCGGACGGGCCGGTCATGACCGGCTCCATCCACCCGTGATCAGCGCGTAGACGATCGCCTGCTCGGTCGGCAGGCGGTTCGCGGCCTGGCGCCACACCACCGAGGCGGGCCCGTCGATCACGTCGGCGGTCACCTCCTCCTCGCGGTGGGCGGGCAGGCAGTGCATGAACACCGCGTCGGGCGCTGCCGCCGCCATCAGCGCGGACGTCACCTGATACGGCGCGAGCTCGCGCCGGCGCGCATCCGCGTCGGCCTCGGCGCCCATCGACACCCACACGTCGGTGTAGACCGCATGCGCTCCCGCCACGGCCTCGCGCGGATCGTCAACGATGCCGACATGGCCGTGGTGGCGGGCGACGAAGTCGATCACCTCGCGCCGCTCGGCGGCCTCTGCCTGGTACGCCGGCGGCGAGGCGACGATCACCTCGACGCCGGAGAGCGCACCCGCCTCGATCAGCGAGCGGGCGACGTTGTCGCTGTCGCCGATGTAGGCCAGCCGCAGCCCGTCCAGCCGGCCGAACACCTCACGCAGCGTGAGGAAGTCGGCGAGCGCCTGGCAGGGATGATGGTCGTCGGTGAGCGCGTTGATGACCGGCACGTGGGAGTGCTCGGCGAGCTCGGCGACCGTCGCCTGGGCGAACGTCCGGATGACGATGCCGGCGCAGAACCCCGCCAGCGTGCGGGCGGTGTCGGCGACCGTCTCGCCGCGGCCGAGCTGGAGCTCGTCGGGCCGCAGCACGAGCGGCAGCATGCCCAGACGATGTGCGGCGGCCGCGAACGAGACGCGGGTACGCGTGGAGGGCTTCTCGAAGAAGCACGCCAGTGTCTCCGAGCGGAGCGTGTCGAGGAACGCGTCCGGCGAGTGCTTCATCTCCTCGGCCAGGTCGAGCGCTGCGGCGAACTGCCCCTCGTCGAGGTCAGCGACCGTCAGGAAGTCGGCCGGGACGGTGAGTGTGGAGATCTGAGGGTTCATAGGGACGTCACTCCTCGTGTGGCAGAAGGGGATCGACCGGCTCGCGAGCGATCGGGCACGACATGCAGCGCGGGCCGCCGCGGCCGCGTCCCAGCTCCGAGCCGGGGATGGTGATGACCTCGATGCCATGCCGGCGCAGGCGGGTGTTGGTGTCGACGTTGCGCTCGTAGGCGATGACGACGCCGGGGGCCACGGCAAGCACGTTGTTGCCGTCGTCCCACTGCTCGCGCTCGGCCTCGTAGCGGTCGCCACCGGTCTCGATGAGGCGCAGCTGGTCGACGTCGAGGGTCCCGGCGATGGCGTCGAACACGTTCACCGCCTGATGCACGGCGATGTCGTCGCCGTCCGGCGAGAGCACGTAGCCGGAAAGGCTGTCGCGCAGCTCCGGATAGATCGTGAACGCATCCCAGTCGACCATGGTCATGACCGTGTCGAGATGCATCGCGGAGCGGCGCTTGGGCAGCACGACCGCGATCACCTTGCTCGCGGCCTTGGCCGTGAACAGGCCCTGGGCCAGCTCCTCGACGGCCGCAGGCCGGGTGCGCTCGCCCATGCCGACGAGGACGCACCCGTGGCCGATGACGAGGACGTCGCCGCCCTCGAGCATTGCCGGCGAGGGCACCCAGTCGCTCCAGATCGGGAACGTCTGCTCGGCGAAGAGCGGATGCGAGCGGTAGATCAGGTCGAGGTTGATCGCCTCCCGCGCGCGGGCGGGCTTGGCCATCGAGTTCACGCTCACGCCGTCGTAGATCCACGCCGAGGTGTCGCGCGTGAAGAGATGGTTCGGGAGCGGCGCCAGCAGGAAGTCGCCGGGCGCCGAGGTGCACACCGGCAGCGACCGGCTGTGGAAGGGCAGCTCGTCGAAGGCGATGCCGGCGATGGCCACCTCGGCCAGGTCGGCGGGCGACATCGAGTCGAGCCAGGCCGCGACCTCGCCGGTCAGGCGGGGCCCGAGCGGGGCGGTGCGCAGGGTGCGCTCGACCAGCGCCGTGTGGGCGGGGCCGCGCTCCAGCGTCTCGGTCAGGAGCTCCTGGAGGTAGAGCACCTCCACCCCGCGCTCGGCCAGGGTGTCGGCGAAGACGTCGTGCTCCTGGCGGGCGCGCTTCACCCACAGCACGTCGTCGAAGAGCAGGTCGTCCTTGTTGGTGGGCGTGAGCCGCTTGAGCTCGACGCCGGGCCGGTGCAGGAGCACCCGGCGCAGCGTCCCCACCTCTGAGTGCACCCCCGTGAGGGGAGCGCGCTGGGCGCTCCCCTCCGAGGTGCTGGGGGCGTGTGTCGTACGCTCGATCACTTGGCCCTGCTTCCGAATGCGCCGTGGCGGATCGTGATCGCGGGCCGCGCGGCCGGGCGCTGCGCCTCGACCGGCGACTCGGCGTGGACCGCCTGGCGCCACTTCAGGTACACGTAGACCGGGATACCGGCGATCAGGAGCAGGAACCCCTGTGCGATGTACTCCTGGCCTGCGCCGTAGATCATCCAGAACGAGTAGAGGAACGCGAGCGCCGCGACGGTCGCGTCGACCGCGAGGCGCCGGCCGCTGAACCGCTCCGGCTCCTTGAACATCAGCATCAGCTGGCCGGCCGCCGCGAAGGCGTACGGCACGAGCGTGGTGATGGTGGCGAGGATGATGATCTTCGTGAACGTGCCGGTCAGCGACGACTGGTAGTTCATCCCGAGCAGAAGGCTCAGGAGCACCGACGAGGCGACCAGGCCGACCACCGGGGTCTTGCGCGAGCCGCTCACCTGCGCGAACGCGCGCGGGAAGAGCCCGTCCTCGGCGGCCGCAAGCGGCACGCGTCCCTGGATCAGGATCCAGCCGTTGAGCGCGCCGAATGTCGAGATCATCGCGACCGCGGCGATCAGCTTCGCGGGCGACACGCCGAGCACCGACGCTCCGAACATCTGCCGCGCCGCATCCGCGAATGGGGCATTGGAGTGCGCCAGGGTGGCGGCGGGGATGACGCCCATGATGGCGACCGTGGCCAGCACGTACATCGCGGTGGTCACGACCGTTCCGAAGATCGTCGCGCGCGGCAGCGTCCGCTCGGGATCCTTGACCTCCTCGGCCGGCACCGTCGCCGACTCGAGGCCGATGAACGCCCACAGGGTCAGCGTGGCCGCGAACGAGATCGCGTGCCAGTGCCCGACCAGCGAGACGTGGTTGGGATCGACGGGGGTGAAGTTGCCCGCGTGCATGTAGAACAGCCCGATCAGGCCGATCAGGACGAGCGGCACGAACTTGAGCACGGTCGTGACGAGCTGCATCACGCCGGACTCACGCGTACCGAGGATGTTGACCATGGTGAGCAGCCAGATCACGCCGAGTCCGAGCCCGAACGCAAGCGCGTTGTTCGTGGCCAGGCTCGGCCAGAACACGCTCGCATAGCTCACGAAGATGACCGCGATGGCGGCGTTGCCCGCCCACGCGGCGATCCAGTAGCCCCAGGCCGTCCAGAAGCCGGCGAAGTCGCCGAACGCCCGCCGCGCGTAGGCGTAGGGCCCTCCGGTCTGCGGGTAGGCACGGCCGAGGTTGGCGAATACCAGCGCCAGGAGGATCGCCCCCGCGCCGGTGAACACCCAGGCGAGGAGCGAGATCGGACCGGTCGAGGCCAGCGCCGACGGCAACCCGAAGACCCCTGAGCCGACCATGTTCCCGATCACGAGCGCCGTCGCCATGGACAGCCCGAGCGACCGCTTCAACTTGGGGCGACCAGGAGCCCCTTCCAGCGTTGCCATGAGTTCTCCTTTCCGATCACGGCAGAAATGCTTCCGCACTAATTGCAACGGGCTGCGGAAGAGGCCGCATCGGGGATACGCCGGTGCCTGCGCGGGGAAAGTACTCATCCACACGGTCTGCGGCCGATCCCGGCACACGCCGGTAGGGTTCGCGCATGGCGCTGATCGTGGTCGGGGTGGACGGCTCGGAGGGGGCGCAGGCGGCGCTCGCATGGGCGGCGGCCGAGGCGCGGCTGCGCGGCGCGCGGCTGCGCGCCGTGTTTGCGTGGCACCTGCCGGCGGCCGCCTACGGCAGCGGCGGCTTCGTGCCGCCCGTCGGCGCAACCTGGGAGGACGACCTCGAGGACGCCGCCAAGGCGGGGCTCAAGAGCGCGCTCGACGCGGCGGCCGAGACGCTCGCAGGGCTCGACGTCGACCACCTGGTCGTCGAGGGCTCGGCCGCGGCTGTCCTGACCGAGGCGGCGACGGGCGCCGATCTGCTCGTCGTCGGCTCACGCGGCCTGGGGGGCTTCAAGGAGCTCCTGCTCGGATCGGTCGGCCACCAGAGCGCGCAGCACGCGCCCTGCCCCGTCGTGATCGTCCGCGGCGCCGCCAAGGACCGCTCGCCGGGCTCCTGATCAGGCGCAGACGGCTGCGAGGAGGCCGTTCGGGTCGTCCTTGACGACGTAGCCGTCAGCGCCCTCGCGCAGGGCTGCGCGCTGGTAGGCCGGCTCGTCGTGCAGCGAGTACATGACGATCCGGCCGCCCGGGTGCAGGTGCTTCAGCGCCGGGACCGCCTCGAGGCCGCCCTCGCCCGGCATCGAGATGTCGAGCAGCGTGACCGCCGGGTGCAGCTCCGCCACGATCGCGGCGGCCTCGCCGATCGTCCCCACCGCACCGACGACCTGCACGCCCGGCTGCGCCTGGAGCAGGCGGCAGAGCGCCGCGCGCACGGCGGGGTGGTCGTCCACGACGAGCACCGTTGTGGTCTGTGCGGAATGGGGGGCGGGAACAGGAGGCACCCACTCAGCCTGCCGCGCCGGGGGCGGGAGAGCATCGGGGAAATCGCGGAACCCGTGGCGGAGGACTACGGCTCGAGCGGGAGCTCGACCGTGACCGTCGCCCCGCGCCCGGGGGTCGACTCGATCTGCAGACGGCCGCCGAAGAGGCCCGCGCGCTCGCGCATACCTGCGAGCCCGAGCCGGCCGGCGGCGACCGCAGCCGGGTCGAAGCCGCACCCGTCGTCCTCGACCGTCGCGATCACGATGTCGGGCCGGGTCACGACCGTCACGTCGACCCGCCCCGCGCCGCCGTGGCGGATCGCGTTGGCCGCCGCCTCCTGCACGATCCGGTAAACCGCGGTCTCGATCTCGGCCGGCAGCCGGCGCTCGTCGTTCAGCGTCGTCGTCACGGACACCTGGGTCGACTCGCCGTCGCCGACGGTGCCCGCCAGGCGCTCGAGCGCCGCGCCGAGGCCGAGCTCGTCGAGCGCCGCGGGCCGCAGCCGCACCGCGATGCTGCGGACGTCGGCAAGCGCCTCGCGGACGATGCCGTCCAGGTCGGCAAGTGAGGCCTGGGCGTCCTCGAGGGTGTCGGCGCGGCGGGCCGCGTTCAGCCCCAGGAGCAGGGCCGCGAGCGCCTGCCCGGTCTGGTCGTGCAGGTCGCGCGAGAGCCGTGCCCGCTCGAGCTCCTGCGCCTGCAGCATCGACCGGACGGTGCCGCGGCTGACCCGCCGCGTGAGCTCGACCGCGCCGGCGGCGCGCGAGCCGAACGCCTCGGCGAGCCGCAGGTCCTCGTCGGAGAAGCGCGGGTCGCGGCCCGTCTTGTCGGCTGCGGCGATCACCCCGATCGCCTCGCCGCGGACGATGAGCGGCACCCACAGGCCGGCCTGGACGTCGAGCTGCTGCGCCTCGCCCTCGGGGTGGATCTCGGGATCCTCGAGCGCCGAGTCGACCCGCTCGCTGCGCATGCGCCGCATGACCTGGTGGCTCTTGGACTCGGCGGGGCTGATCGTGCCAACGAGGCGGCCGGCACCCTCGCCCGATGCCCCTTCGACGCGCAGGCTGCCGTCGGGCAGGCGCAGGTCGATGAGGACCACCCGGGCATCGAGCAGCGCGCGCAGGCGGTCGGCCACGACCTCGAGCAGGCGGTCGAGATCGAGCTCGGTGACGAGGGTCGTCCCGAGCTCGTTCAGTGAGTCGAGCTGGCGCGTCCAGCGGCGGGCCGTGTCATACAGCCGCGCGTTCTCGATTGCGACGGCCGCCTGCGACGCCAGGAGCTCGACCAGCTCCTGGTCCTGGTCGGTGAACCCGCCCGGCGCCTTCTCGGTCAGGTACAGGTTCCCGAAGGCGTGGCCGCGCAGCATGATCGGCACCCCGAGGAAGCTCTTCATCGGCGGGTGGCCGGGCGGAAAGCCGGCCGACCGCGGATCCTCGCTCATGTCGTCGAGGCGAAGCGGAGTCGCATCGCGGATCAGCACGCCCAGGATGCCCTGCCCGCGCGGCAGGTCGCCGATCCGGGCGCGGGTGAGGTCGTCGACTCCGACCGTGATGAACTGCTCCAGGTATGTGCCGGTCGGATCGATCACGCCGAGCGCCCCGAAGCGCGCGCCGACGAGCTCTACGGCGCTCTCGACCACCTCGCGCAGGAGCGTGTCGAGGGAACGGGCCCGGTGGATCCCGCGGGCGGCCTCGATCACCCGTCGCAGCTGGTCCTCGCCGGTGCGCTCGGAGGCGGCGACGCCGCCGGGGGTGTCGCCGGTCGTGGGGTCTTTGGATCCCGCCATCTGCTGGACGGATCGTCGTGCGACGATGTGCACCGCACCCGGGCCGCGGGCGGAGTCTACCCGGGCCGGTCACACGGTAAGATCGCGCCGGCGCCGATTCTCGAGTGGCGCACGGACGAACTGGGGGATCACATGCCATCACCGCTTGAGGTTCACGACTGGCACGAGCTGGACGTCGACTCGAAGGACGGCGAGCACGTCGGCAAGCTCGTCGACGTCTACGTCACCAAGGACACTGGGGAGCCGGAATTCCTGCTCGTCTCGAGCGGCCTTCTCGGGCACCATCTGCACCTGGTGCCCGCCGAGGGCGCGACCCGGTCGGACGAGCGCGTCCAAGTGGCTGCCGACAAGGCGACGATCGAGAGCGCGCCGACCGTGCGCGCCGACGACGATCTGGACGCCGAAGAGGAGCAGCGGCTCTTCGAGCACTACGGCCGTGACTACACCCCGCACCCGGAGGGGATCCTGATCCTGCGCCGCTTCGTCCTCATCGAGCGCCGCTGACGCCCGGTGGAGCTTGTGCGAGGTGCGCAGCGCCGCGTGAGCGGCGCGGCCCCTACGGCGCCACGTCGAGCAGTGCCTCGCGGAACGACTCGAGGTGGTTCACGTCGTCGCCGCGCGCAGCCGTGAAGGCGCCGGCCGCCTCCGTATCGCCTGCCGAGGCGGCGTGCTCGGCGAACGACGGGTACATGATCTCGATCGCGTAGGACTCGGCCTCGATCGCCGAGCGCAGGTTCTGGGCGTCGTCGCCGACCAGCCCCGCCTCGGCGGCGAGCCGGGCGAAGTGCTCGTGCAGCTCGGTCTGGGCGACCGCCTCGAAGAGATCGGCGACCTCGCGGCGGCCGTCCGCGCGGGCGGTCGCGGCGAAGAGCATGTAGGACGCGTAGGCGAACGCCTCGCTGTGCAATGCGGTCAGGAGGTCCTCGCGCGTCGCAGACCTGATTCCGTTCGGTGCGTTGGCCATCTGAGAGGCCTCCTTGAGATCGGGGAAGGGCCGCCACCGGCCCGTCTGCTGAAGCCTGCCCGGCGGGGCGCCCGGACGCATCCGGGAAACGGCTGCATGGATACACGAAGTTGCCCCCCGAGACAATTCGTAGTTCCTACGCTTGCCCTCATCGGCGGGTGCGGCTAGGGTCGCCGGGATGGCGAGCGGACACGAGGGCAGCACCCCGTCAGGCGGCGGTGGAGTGGTCGGAATCGCGGTGGCGGCGATCGCCCTCGTCATCGTCGCGGTGGCCGTCACCGCCTGGCTCGTGGGCCGCGACAGCGCCTCGAGCGCGACCACGATCATCCAGCGGACATCGCCCGCGACCGGCACGAAGACGACGACTGTGAGCAACAACGTCGCGGCCGGGGCGCACGACTTCGTGCAGTTCGCCTGCGCCCAGTGCCACGGCATCGGCGGCGCGGGCGGGGTGTCGCCGGACGTCCCGGCGCTGAACACGCTCGGCACGGCATTCACCGCGCAGCAGCTCACGACCATCATCAACCACGGCCTGGGAGCAAGCGCGGACCCAAAGAAGCCGTACATGCCGGTGTGGCACGGCGTCATCTCGCCGCGGCAGGTGTCCGAGCTGGTCGACTACATCCATGCGGGACTCCCGGCGGTCGCCGGCGCGACGCCGCCGGTCGTTCCCACCAACCAGGGCCAGGCCGTGCAGGGGTCCGTCCTCTACGTCCGCGACGGGTGCATCAACTGCCACGGGCCGAACGGCCTCGGCGGCGTCCCCAACCCGCAATCCCCGGACAAGTCGATCCCCGTGCTGTCAGGAGCCGACTTCAGGGCGCAGTTCAACACCCCCGCCAAGATCGCCGCCGTGATCCGCTCCGGGAGCGTCATCGGCAAGGCGCCGATCGTGAGCATGCCGCACTGGGGCGGCATCCTCTCCGACGCTGACGTGAACGCGCTAATCGCCTACCTCGGCACGCTGCAGTAGCGCATAGGTAGTCGCCCGCGGCCGGATCCGGGCCGGCCCCGATTCGGCGCAGCCGCGGGCGAGGCACAGTGAACATGCCATGACCGCCATCGGTCCCACCGCGCCTGCCCGCTGGAGCCGGCCCGGAGCGGAGCTCACCACGAACGTCCTCGCGGCCGCCGCGCTGTGCGCCCTCTTCGCCGGTCTGGGCCTGCGTGTGGCCGGCCTCACGGCGGCGTCCGACGCGACGCTCGTGGCCGCAACGGCGACCCTGCTCGTCCCGCTCTCGTGGTCCGTGGTGCGATCGCTCCGCCACGGCGACATCGGTGTGGACATGATCGCGCTGCTCGCGATGGCGGGGGCGCTCGTGCTCGGCGAGTACGTCGCGGGCGCCGTCATCGCGGTGATGCTCGCCGGCGGCAATGCCCTCGAGGCCTTCGCGGCGCGCCGGGCGCGGCGGGAGCTGACGGCACTCGTCAGCCGCGCGCCCAAGTCGGCGACCGTCCGCTCCGGCGACCACATGCGGCAGGTGCCAATCGACCAGGTCAGGGTCGGCGACGTGCTCGTCGTCCGCACGGGCGAGGTCGTGCCCACCGACGGGCGCCTGGAGACGGACGCGGCGATCCTGGACGAGGCGGCGATGACCGGCGAGGCGATCCCGGTGACGCGCCGGCGCGGCGAGGAGGTGCGGTCGGGCACGACGAACGCGGGGACGCCGTTCGAGCTGACGGCGGCGCGTCCGGCGTCCGAGAGCGCATACGCGGCCCTCGTGCGGCTCGTCTCCGCAGCCGAGGCGAGCCGGGCGCCGTTCTCGCGCATGGCGGACCGCTATGCGACGTGGTTCCTGGCCGTGACGCTGATCGCCGCCGGAGCGGCCTGGGCAGGGAGCGGCGATCCCGTGCGCGCGCTGGCGGTGCTCGTCGTCGCAACGCCGTGCCCGCTTATCCTGGCGGCACCCGTCGCCCTCGTCTCGGGCGTCTCGGCAGCCGCCCGCCGCGGCGTAATCGTCAAGGGCGCATCCGTCATCGAGGCGCTGGCGCAGGTGCGCACCGTGATCCTGGACAAGACCGGGACGCTCACGCTCGGGTCGCCGCAAGTCGAGTTGATCGTCCCGGTGGACGGGATCGCGCCCGACGAGATCCTGCGCCTGGCCGCGTCCGTCGACCAGCTCTCAGCCCACACGCTCGCCAGGTCGCTCGTCACCGCCGCCCGCCAACGGTCGCTCGCGCTCGAGCTGCCGGTCGACACGACCGAGGGCGTCGGCGAGGGCATCGTCGGTCGGGTCGGGGAGCGTCGCGTCCTGGTTGGAAGCGCCGCCTATGCCGTCCGCGCAGGCATCGACCCGGCCAGCCTGGCGCGCGCCGCCGCGGCGGCCTCCGACCGGCCGCAGCGGGCGCGGATCCTTGTCGCCGTCGACGGAGCGGCGGCCGGGGTGGTCGTCATGGCTGACCACCTGCGCAGCGACGCCTGCACGCTGATCGGCGACCTGCACCGCGCAGGCGTCCGCCACGCCGCCATCGCGAGCGGTGACGCGGCGCAGGCGACCGAGCACGTCGGCCGCGAGCTCGGCGTCGACGCGGTCTACGCCGGCCTGTCTCCCGCCGCGAAGCTCGCCCTCTGCACCCGCCTGCGCTCCGAGCAGGGGTCCGGCGCGGTCGCAATGGTGGGCGACGGGATCAACGACGCGCCCGCGCTCGCCGCCGCCGACGTCGGGATCGCGCTCGGGACGGGCGGAGGCACCGCGGCGGCCGAGACGGCCGATGTCGTCATCGTCGACGACCGTATCGGCCGTGTGGTCGATGCGCTTCGGATCGGCCGGCACTCGATGGCGATCGCCCGCCAGAGCGTGCTCGCGGGAATCGGGCTCAGCATCGCCGGGATGGCCGCGGCCGCGCTCGGCTACCTGCCGCCGGTGCAGGGAGCCCTCATGCAGGAGGCGATCGACGTCGCGGTCATCCTGAATGCTTTGCGGGCCCTTCGCATCCCCAACCCGTCTGCTGAGAAAACCCTTACTTCCACGCGCCAGACTGAGGACTGATGAAGATCCTCGTGATCGAGGACGAGACGCTGATCCTGGCGTTCCTGGAGCGCGGCTTGGCCGCCGAGGGCCACGCTGTGGACACCGCCACCCGCGGCGAGGAGGGGCTCGACCGCGTGCGCGACGGGCGCCCGGACGTGGTCGTACTCGACGTCATGCTGCCCGGCATCGACGGGTTCGACGTGCTCGCCGCGGTTCGGGCGATGGATCCGGCGCTGCCGGTGATCATGCTGACCGCGCGCGGCGAGATCGCAGACCGCGTCCGCGGGCTCGACCTCGGCGCGACCGACTACCTCGTGAAGCCGTTTGCGTTCGCCGAGCTCGCCGCCCGCATCCGTGCGCATACACGCCGGCCCGACCAGCGTCAGGGGTCGGCGTCGATCGCCGTCGGATCGCTCGTGCTCGACCTGCTCGCGCGCGAGGCGGAGATCGAGGGCGACCGCGTGCCGCTTTCGGCGCGCGAGTTCGCGCTCCTGGCCTATCTGATGCGCCATCCCGGCCAGGTGCTCTCGCGCCAGCAGATCCTGGACGGCGTGTGGGGCTATACCTTCGACCCCCGGTCGAACCTGGTCGACGTGTACATCGGGTACCTGCGCCGCAAGCTCGCAGCGAACGGGCGCTCGCCGATCGAGACCGTACGGGGGATGGGGTACAGGCTCGTCCGCGAGCGGGCGGCATGAGGCGGCCCCACCTGGCGATCCGCGCCCGCCTGGCGATCGTCAGCGCCCTGCTGGCCGCCGGCGTGCTGGCCGCGGGGCTCCTGACCGTCTACCTGATCGAGGCCCACCAGGTGCACCAGGCACTGGTCGCCGATGCCCGCGCCGCCGCCCATGACCTGGCGCTCGCCGGCGAGCGGCCGGTCGCCGCCACGGGGGGCCCCAGGCGCACCGGGAGCGTGACGCCGGCGAAACACCCCAGGCGCCACCACCGTAAGACCGGCGGCGGCGCGACGAACGTGATCATCCCTCCGCCCGTCACCGGATCGACCGACAGCGGGAGCAGCGGCTCGACGTGGACGCCGCCCGCATCGACCGGTGGCGGAGGGGGCGACGGCGGCGGCACGGGCACGTGGGGCGGGGGCGGGAGCGGCGACGGCGGCGGGGGCGGGGGCGAGAGCGGCGACTCGCTGGCCGGTGGCGGCCCCGTGAACGTCGCGTTCGTCCTCCCGGCGCCGACCCGGCCTGCGGCCGGCGCGGACGATGCGGCGTCCGAGGACGACGCGATCAAGCGCTACCTCGGCTCGCGGCGCGGCTCCGACCAGCTGCTCGCGACGATCTCCCGCAACGGGAGCTTCATCGCCAACAACGCGGAGGCGCGAAGGCTCGTCGAGCAGCATCAGTGGCCTCCCGTGGGAGGCGTGCGCACCCTGACCGTCGACGGTGACGGATTCGTGGTCGCGACGGCCGCGCGGGGCAGCTCGGTCGTCCTCGCCGGCGTGCCGGTGGCCGAGGCCGACGCGGGCGTCCGCCGCCTGCTCGACGCGATGCTGATCGTGTGCCTGATCGGCCTTCTGCCCGCCACCGCGGCCGCGTGGTGGGTCGCCCGGCGGGCGCTACGGCCGCTCTCGCGGATCGCCCAGCGCGCCTCGCGGGTGACGGCCGGCGACCTGTCGGTGCGGATGGGGCCGGTGACCACACACGACGAGATCGGCGAGGTCGCGACCGCGATCGACGCCATGCTGGAACGGCTCGAGGTCGCGTTCGCCGCCCAGCGCCAGTTCGTGCACGACGCATCGCACGAGCTGCGCACGCCGCTCACGATCGCGCGCGGACACCTCGAGGTGGCGCTGCCTGCCGACGGCGGCTCGCCCGAGCTGCGGCAGGCGGTGGGCGTGGCGATCGGCGAGCTCGACCGGATGGGTCAGCTCGTCGACAGCCTGCTGCGCCTGGCCCGCGCCGGCGCGCGCGAGGGCGGCGAGCGCACCACGGTCGACGTCAGCGCGCTCGCGGAGGCCACCGTCGAGCGCTGCCGTGTGCTGGGCGAGCGCACATGGAGGCTCGAGACGACGCCCGACGCATACGTCGACGGCGACGCGGGCGCGCTCGAGCAGGTGTTCCTGAACCTGCTCTCAAACGCGGTCCGGCACACGGTCGCGGGCGATTCGATCGCGGTCTCCACGACCATCGCGGGCGACCGGGTGCGGATCGAGGTCGCAGACAGCGGTGAGGGCATCGACCCTGCGCTCCTGCCGTCGCTGTTCGACCGGTTCACCCGCGCCGACAACGCCCGCAGCCGCGACACCGGCGGCGCCGGCCTGGGCCTTGCCATCTGCCACGCGATCGTCGAGGCACACGGCGGCACGATCACCGCCGAGAGCCCTCCTGGTCAGGGCGCGCGGTTCGCCGTCGAGCTGCCGCGCGTCGCGCTGCCGCGAAAGAACGGCGATGTGAGAGCTGTCTCACCGCCGCTTCACGTGTAGCTCAGACCCCCCTCCTACCGTGGGTCTCGGGAGTGATCCGGCTCCCGCATCCACCGAGGAGGACCGTTGTGATCGCCCACCCGTCCATTGCCGGCGCAGCCGTGCTGGCCGGCCTGATCGTCGCCGGCGGCGGCTACACCGCCCGCCACGACCTCGGCCTCGGGAGCGGCCTGCAGACATCGGCCGTGGCCCGTACCCAGCTCGAACACGAGCTCACGCTCGGCCGTCCGCGCCACCGCGCGCCGCATCTCCTGGCCTGGCACCCGCCGCGCGTCCCCAAGATCCACGTGCATCCCCGCCCGGCGCCGGCCGTCGTCGCGGCCGCGCCCGTCTTCACCGCGGTGGCGCCCGCGCCGGCCGTGACCGCGGCGCCCGTGGCCACCTCGGCCCCGGTCACCCGCACGAGCCCGGTCGGCGGCGACGACGGAGGCGGAGATGACTAACACCGCCCTCCGCGTCTACACCACGGTGATCGCACTGATCTGCGGCGGCGCCGTTGCCTGGTCGATCCACCAGAGCTCGATCACGACCGCGTGGCAGGCCGACGCCCGCTCGTGGCACTCGCTCGCCGCGCAGGCCGTGGCCCACGATCGCGCCACGACGCGCAGCATGCACCAGATCGTCGCGCGATACGACAGGCTCATCATCCGCACCCGCCGGTCGCAGCGCAAGCTGCTCGTCAGCATCCGCAAGGCGCAGCAGGCCGGAGCCGCGGCCACCGCGAGCGTGCCGGCGACGTCGTACGCCACGTCGCTCGTCTCGTCGCCGGCCCCGACCGTGTCGGCACCGGCCCCGGTCGCCGTCGCGCCGGCGCCCGCCCCGACCACGCACACGAGCCCGGCACCGTGATGGGCGCCCTTACCGAGATGACGACCGCCGCATGGGAGTGGCAGGCGACCGGCACGACCTGGCGCATCCACCACTCGGGCGGCGTCCCCGAGACCGTCGCAGCAGCCGTCGCGGCCGCGGTGGAGCACGACGAGGCGCGCTGGTCGCGCTTCCGCCGCACGAGCGAGGTGAGCCGGGTGAACGCCGCGGGCGGCACACCGGTGACCGTCTCGGCCGACACCCTGCGCATGCTGGAGGCGTGCACCGAGTGGGCGCGCCGGACGGGCGGCGTGTTCCAGCCGCTCGTGGGAGGGACGCTGATCGCCTGGGGCTACCGCAAGAGCCTCCTCGAGACCGAGGCGTTCACCGCCGCGAGCCCGGCCCCGCACCCGCTCGAGGGCCGCATCGAGATCGACCACGGGCGCGGCACCGTGCGGATCCCGCGCGGCAGCCGGCTCGACCTCGGCGGGATCGCGAAGAGCTGGATGGCCGGACGGGCGGCCGCGCTTCTGTGCGCGCGCTGCGACGAGGAGACGATGATGGTGGACGCGGGCGGTGACCTGGTCGCCGCCCGCGGCGACCACATCGTCGCCGTCGAGGCGGCCGGCCCCGTGGATGTGCGCCGGTCGCGCCCCGGCGAGCTGCCGGTCGCCACCCATGTGCTCGTCCGAGCCGGCCAGGGCGTCGCGACGTCCGGGTACGGCCGCCGGCGCTGGCGCAACGGCGACGGCCGCGAGGCACACCACCTGATCGATCCCGTCACGGGCGCCCCCGGGCCGGCGACGCACGCGACCGTCGTGTCGGACGACCCGGTGGCCGCCGACGTGCTGGCGAAGGTGCTCGCGCTGCGGCCCGACCGGATCACGACGACGACCGAGGCGGCCATGGTGACGGTCGGCGCCGAGGTGCGCACGACCCCGGCCTGGGAGCGGGTGGCGCGGCGATGATCCTGTGGGACGTTGCCCGGGCGAGCGCGTTCATCGCGTTCGCGTGCTACACGCTCGTCGTCGCCTGGGGCATCGGGCTGTCGGCCCGGTCGTGGAAGCCGCCCGCCGCCGCGCTCGCGTTCCACCGCTTCCTGGGCTCGCTCGGCCTCGTCGCGCTCGGGATCCACATCGCCACGCTGATGCTCGACCGGTGGGCGAAGGTCACCCTGTCGTCCCTGGTCGGGCTCGACCCGCGGCCCGGGGTCGTCGTGGGCGCCGCCGCACTCTGGCTCGCGATCGCACTGCCGCTGTCGTTCCGGCTGAAGCAGGCCCGCTGGATGTCGCAGCGGGCGTGGCGCTCGCTGCACTACTTCGGCTACGCCATGTGGGGCTCGGCCCTGGTGCACGGGGTCATGCAGGGCACCGACTCGCGCTCGGCCTGGGGCCTCGGCATGTACGGCTGCTCGGCCGCCGTCGTCGCAGGCGCCGCCTGGTACCGGTGGATGGAACGGCCGATCCCATCGCAGCGGCGCGCGGCGCCCGCGCCCGCCCGCCGGCCACAGCCGATCCCGGTCACCGAGGCCGAGGGGGCGGAGCGATGATGCCCCCGGAGCGGGTCACCGTCGTCGGAAACGGCGTCGCCGGATACGCCTGCGCCCGGCGCCTGGCCGCCATGGGCGCGCCGGTCACGATGATCGGCCCGGGCCTGCCCTGCGACCGGCCGCCGCTCTCGAAGCGGGCGCTTCACCGCGGCTCGATCCCCTATCTGGCCGACGCCGGCGCCCTTGCAGCGGACGGGATCGACCACCTCGACGGCTGGGCGGTCGCGCTCGACGTCGCCCGCCGGCAGCTGCTCGTCCGCACGCGCCGCGGCGGGAGCGAGCGGCCGGTCGCATACGAGCGCCTGGTATGGGCGACCGGCGTGCGCATCGCCCGGCCGCCGGTGCCGGGCATCGAGACGGCCGACCAGAACGTCGACGCCGCGTCGACGGCGGCCGTGCTACCCCGGCTGGCCGAGCCCGGCCGCCGCATCGTCGTGATCGGCGGCGGCCTGATCGGGTGCGAGACGGCGGCGACGCTCGGCCGGCGGCATCAGGTGACCCTCGCCGAGCGATGCGAGCAGCCGCTCGGGCGGCTGCATCCGGCCGTGCGGGCAGCGGCGGGCCGCGCGCTCGCCGCGATCGGCGTGCCGTTCCTCGGCGGGTGCGCGATCGAGCGCATCGACCGCGCGGGCGGTGGCCACATCGTGCGCACATCCACCCACGGCGACCTGCCGGCCGATGTCGTGCTCGTGGCCGCCGGCGTCGAGCCGACGCTGCCGCCGGCGCTCGGCGGCAGCGCCACCGTCGCCACCGATGAGCGGCTGGCGGTGCTGGGTGCCGACCGCATCTGGGCCTGCGGCGACGTGGCCGCGTTCCCGCATCCGCGCTTCGGCCGCATCGCCGTCCCGCACTGGGACAACGCCCGCGCGGCCGGCGCGCACGCCGCCGCGGCCGCCCTCGGCGCCACCGAGCCGTACGTCCGCGACCCGTACTGGTTCTCCGACATCGGGCCGTTGCGGATCCAGCAGGTCGGCTTCGCGCCCGCAGCCTGCGATTGGACGCACGCCGACGGTCTGCACGTCGGCCACGACGACGATGGCCGCCCGGCCTGCGTCGTGCTCCTGGACGCGCCGCAGCGCCTGAACGACGCCCGCCGCCTGGTGGCGGCATGAACACCCACCCACACACCACCGAGAGGAACCCACCATGCAGATGCGCCTGATCATCGATCCGGACACGTGCGTCGGCTACGGAGAGTGCGTTGCCGAGGACCCCGAGGCGGTCAGGCTCGACGACGCCGGCTGCGCCCACGCGCTTCACGCGACGCTCGACGCCGACCGGGCGGAGCGGATCTGCTCCGCCTGCCCGGTGGGGGCAATCACGCTCCAGTCCGCCGCCTGAGCCGGAGGGCGACAGCCCGGGGGTGGTGGCTTTCGGATTCGGCTCCGGCCGTCTACAGTCCCGGTCGGTAGAAGCCCGCACCGCGGGTTAGGCGATGGCACCGATGTTCGAGGTCGACACCGGGGCCTAGCCTGTCGCCCATGTCGAGTCCCCCCGACTCACCGACCACGTCGCATGTCCGCGACGTCATCCTCCGCCATGGACGGACGCTGCGGCTGCGGCCACCGCTGCCCGCCGACGCGGATGCCGTGCTGCGCTTCTTCGGCAGGCTCGACGAACA
This sequence comes from uncultured Actinomycetes bacterium, assembly GCA_963825325.1. Classification (GTDB taxonomy): domain Bacteria; phylum Actinomycetota; class Thermoleophilia; order Gaiellales; family JAICJC01; genus JAICJC01. The sequence goes on along the minus strand of CAWGSU010000004.1, from coordinate 276,410 downwards.
GAGCCTGTACATGCGCTTTCACGGCACGCGCCGGGTCGGCCCCGACATGCTCGACGGACTGCTCGATCCCGACTGGAGCGTGCGCGGAGCGCTGATCGGCGTTCTGCGCGGCGACGACGGTGACGAGGAGGTGGTCGCCGTGGCGAGCTATGCCCGCCTGCGCGACCCGCTGGTCGCCGAGGCGGCGTTCGCGGTGGCGACCGGGCTCCAGGGGCTCGGAGTCGGCACGCGGCTGGTGGAGCAGCTCGCGCAGGCCGCTGCCCAGGAGGGCGTCGAGACGTTCGTGGCCGACGTGATGGCCGACAACGACGCGATGCTGCAGGTGTTCACCGACACCGGCTACGACGTCGAGCGCACGTTCGAGTCGGGCGAGATCCTCGTGCGCTTGCGGATCGCGCCCAGCGACCGGTTCCTGGACGCCGTCGACCGGCGCGACCACACCGCCGTCGAAGGGTCGCTGCGGGCGTTCTTCCGGCCGCAGGTGGTGGCCGTGATCGGCGCGTCCGCGCGGCCCGGCGCGATCGGCGGCGCCGTCTTCCGGAACATCGTCGAGGCCGGATTCACCGGCCACGCCTACCCGGTCAACCGCACCGGCGAGCCGGTGGCGGGGGTGCCGGCGGTGCGCGGCGTCGAGGAGATCCCCGAGCCGATCGACCTCGTGGTCATATGCGTCCCCCAGGCCGCCGTGCACGCGGCCGTCTCCTCGGCCCTCGTCGCCGGCTGCCGGGCGGTGTGCGTGATCACCGCCGGGTTCGCCGAGACGGGACCCGAGGGGGCCGCCGCCGAGCGCGAGCTGCTCGCGCTCGTGCGCAGCTACGGCGCCCGCATGATCGGGCCGAACTGCCTCGGCCTCGCCTCGAGCGAGGTGAAGATGAACGCGACGTTCTCGCCGGCCGGGTTCGCACCGGGCACGGTGGCGGTCTCATCGCAGAGCGGCGCCGTCGGCCTGGCCGTGCTCGAGGGGCTCGAACGGCGCGGGCTGGGCGTCTCGTCGTTCGTCTCGGTCGGCAACAAGGCGGACGTCTCGTCGAACGACCTGCTCGAGCACTGGGAAGACGATCCCGCCACCGGCACGATCGCGCTCTACCTGGAGTCGTTCGGGAACCCGCGCCGGTTCGGCCGCATCGCCCGCCGGGTCGCCCGGCGCAAGCCGGTGATCGCGCTCAAGGGCGGCAGCACCCCGATCGGCTCGCGCGCCGCCCAGTCGCACACCGCCGCGCTGGCCGGCTCGGACGCCGCCGTCGAGGCCCTGTTCCGCCAGTCCGGCGTGCTGAGGGCGGCGACGCTCGAGGAGCTGCTCGACCTGACCGACGTGCTCGCGTCGCAGCCGCTGCCGCGCGGACGCAGCGTGGCGATCCTGACGAACGCCGGCGGCCTCGGCATCCTCTGCGGCGACGCCTGCTCGAACGCCGGGCTCGAGCTCGCAGCGCTGTCGCAGCACACCCGCGAGCACATCGCCCAGCTCGTTCCGGACGAGGCGACGGTGCTGAACCCGGTCGACATCATCGGCTCGGCGACGCCCGCGATGTTCGCGGCGGTGACGCCGTTTGTGCTGTCCGACCCCGACGTCGACGCCATGATCGTGCTCGTGACGGCGACCGCGGTCGCCGACCCCGACGCGGTGATCTCGGCCATCGCCGGATCGATCAAGGGCGGCGAGGCCGAGAAGCCGGTGCTGATCGTGGTGACGGGCGGCGCCAGCACGCGCGCCGGCGACGGGCTGCCCTGCTTCGCCTATCCCGAGACCGCCGCCCGCGTGCTCGGCCGCATCGCCGAGCGGGCCGAGTGGCTGCGCCGGCCGATCGGCCGCATGCAGGAGCCGGCGGTCGACCGCGCCGCCGCCGAGGCGATCGTCGCCGAGGCGCTTGCAGGCGACGGCGACGGCTGGCTCGACCCCGACGCGGTCGAGCGCCTGCTCGGCGCCTACGGGATCCCCACCGCCGCCCAGCGCGTTGCCCAGACCGGCTCGCAGGCGCTGGCCGCGGCCGAGTCGCTCGGATTCCCCGTCGTGGTCAAGGCCGGCGGCGCAGGCGTGCACAAGACCGAGCGCGGCGGGGTCGTGCTCGATGTGCGCACCCCGGCGGAGCTTGCCGCCGCCACGACAACGGTCGGGTTCCCCGCCGTGATCCAGCCGATGGTGCGCGGCGGCGTCGAGGTGATGGCCGGGGCGATGCAGGACCCGGTGTTCGGCCCTGTCGTCGCCTTCGGCATGGGCGGGACGATGGCCGAGCTTCTGGGCGAGATCCGGTTTGCGCCCGCGCCGCTCACCGACGTCGACGCCGACGAGCTCGTCGCGGCCGGCAAGGCGGGTGCGCTGCTCGCAGGGATGCGCGGAGCGGCGCCCGCCGACTCCACGGCGCTGGCCGACCTCCTGCGCAGGCTGGCCCAGCTCGCCGCCGACTTCCATCAGATCGTCGAGCTCGACCTGAACCCGGTGATGGCACGCCCGAACGGCTGCCTGGCGGTCGACGCGCGCATCCGCGTGGAGGAGTCCGCCGCACCCGCGGCACTCAAGACCTGGTGAAATGACGAGAGGGGAATGACCCAGATGGACACCGACCCGACGCCCGGCGACGCCGCCACAGCGCCATCGATCTTCGCCCGGATCGTCTGCGGCGTCGACGGCACGGACGAGAGCCGCGAGGCGGTCGCACAGGTCGCGAGGCTCGCACCGCCAACCGCGCGCGTCGTCCTGTGCAGCGTCTGGAACACCGGTGCGTCGGTCGCGGTCGGCTGGTCGCCGCCCCTGGCGCGTACGGCGTCCTTCCCCCGGGAGGAGCTGAAGGCGGCCGTCGATGCCTCCCGTCCCCTGCTGCCGCAGTCGCTCGTCGTCGAGACCACCATCGTCGAGGGCCCCCCGGGGCCGTTGATGCTGACCGAGATCGGCCGCCAGCAGGCGACCCTCGTCGCCGTCGGCTCGCACGACCACCGGCGCCTGTCCGGGATCCTGCTCGGCAGCGTCGCCACCCAGCTCCTGCACGACGCGCCCTGCTCGGTGCTGATGGCGCGCGCGCCGCAGGACGAGCCCTTCCCGCGCACCGTCGTGGTGGCGGTCGACGGCTCGACCGAGTCGGGCCGCGCAATCCGCGTCGCCACCGACATCGCGCACGCGACCGGCGCGGAGCTCGAGGCGGTGGTCGCCACCGGCAGCCAGGGCGGGGTCGCCCTCACCGCCGTGCGCTCGCTGCTCGAGGACGTCGGCGGCCCCGAGATCCCGCTGCGCGAGGATCCGCAGCCGCCCGTCGAGGCGCTGACCCGGCTGCAGCCCGACCTGCTCGTGATCGGCAGCCGCGGCCTGCAGGGCCTGCGCTCGCTCGGAAGCGTCAGCGAACGCGTCGCCCACGAGGCGCGCTGCTCGGTGCTGGTCGTGCGATGAGTGCCCTGCAGCTCGCCCGCCTGCAGTTCGGCGACGTCACGATCTACCACTTCATCTTCGTCCCGATCACGATCGGGATCACCTGGCTCGTCGCCGTCTTCCAGACGCTCTGGTACCGCAGCGGCGACGCCGCCTACCTGCGCCTGACCCGCTTCTTCGGCAAGCTGATGCTGATCAACTTCGCCATCGGCGTCGTCACCGGCATCGTGCAGGAGTTCCAGTTCGGCATGAACTGGTCGACGTACTCGCGCTACGTCGGCGACGTCTTCGGGGCGCCGCTCGCGATGGAGGGGCTGGCCGCCTTCTTCCTCGAGTCCACGTTCCTCGGCCTGTGGATCTTCGGGTGGGGACGGCTGCCGAAGCGCGTGCACCTGGCGATGATCTACGTCGTCGCGATCGGCACCAATCTCTCGGCGTTCTTCATCCTCGCGGCCAACTCGTGGATGCAGCACCCGGTGGGCTACAAGATCGACCCCGCAACCGGCCACGCGCACCTGACGAGCATCCTCGAGGTGCTGACCAACTCGACCGTCCTCTACGCGTTCCCACACACGATCGGCGCCTCCGTGATGACGGCGGGGATGCTGGTGGCGGGGGTGTCGGCGTGGCACCTGCGGCACGGAAGCGACGTCGAGATGTTCGGCCGCGCCATCCGGATCGCGCTGCCCGTGGTGCTCGTGGCGACCTTCTTCACCACCATCGTCGGCCACGGCCAGGCCCAGCTCATGACCACGCAGCAGCCGATGAAGATGGCCGCGGCCGAGGCCCTCTACACCACCCGGACGTCTGCGCCGATGTCGCTGTTCTCGGTGGCGCCGTTCCAGGAGCACCCGACCCGCTCGTCGTTCGACATCCGCATCCCCAACCTGCTGTCGGTGCTCGCCACGAACACGCTCGACGGCAAGGTCGAGGGGATCAACACGCTGCAGGCGCGCTACCAGCAGAAGTACGGCCCGGGCGACTACCGGCCCGTGATCGGCGTGACCTACTGGTCGTTCCGCATCATGGCCGGGATCGGCGTGGCGCTGCTGCTGCTCACGGCCTACGGGATGTGGCTGCTCTGGCGGGGCAGGCTCGAGCGGTCGCACCGGTTCCTGCGCCTGACGACGTGGGCGATCGCCCTGCCAATCCTCGCCAACACGGCGGGCTGGATCTTCACCGAGATGGGGCGCCAGCCGTGGGTCGTCCAGGGCCTGCTCCTGACACGCAACGCCGTCTCGCCGAGCGTGCCCGCGTGGGAGGTCCTGATCACGCTGGTCGGCTTCACGTTGCTCTACGGTGTGCTGGCCGTGGTCGACGGGTTCCTGATGTTCAAGTACGCGAAGACCGTGCCGCCGCAGACCCCGGAGGACGAGCACGTGGAGACCGGCGACCTCGCGATGGCGTACTAGGAAGGGACGAAGGATGCCCACCGGATACTGGCACCTGCAGACGCTGTGGTTCGGACTGATCGCCGTCCTGTGGATCGGCTACTTCGTGCTCGAGGGGTTCGACTTCGGCGTCGGCACGCTGCTGCCGTTCCTCGGCCGCGACGACACCGACCGCCGCGTCATCGTCAACACGATCGGCCCCGTCTGGGACGGCAACGAGGTGTGGCTGCTCGTCGCCGGCGGCGCCACCTTCGCCGCGTTCCCCGGCTGGTACGCGACGCTCTTCTCGGGGTTCTACCTGGCGCTCTTCGTCATCCTCGTCGCGCTGATCGTGCGCGGCGTGGCATTCGAGTACCGCGGCAAGAACGACTCGCCGCGCTGGCGGGCGTGGTGGGATCGGGCGATCTTCATCGGCTCGGCCCTGCCCGCGCTGCTCTGGGGCGTCGCCTTCGGCAACATCGTCCGCGGCGTGCCCATCGATCGCAGCCACGAGTTCACCGGCACCTTCCTCACGCTGCTCAACCCCTACTCGCTCTTCGCCGGCCTGACGTCGCTCGCGCTCTTCACGCTGCACGGCGCCGTCTTCCTGACGATCCGGACGAAGGGCGATCTGGTCGAGCGCGCGCGCGACGCCGCCCGCCGGCTCTCGATCGTCGCCGCCGTGCTCGTGCTCGGGTTCCTGGCGTGGACGTATGCGAACGCCGTGTCGGCGCACGACCGCGGCATCGTGCCGGGCGTGATCCCGCTCTCGGCGGTCGCTCTTGCGATCGCGGTGCCGTTCATCGTCCGCGCCGGCCGCGACGGCCTCGCCTTCACGGCGACGACGCTCACGATCGCCCTGATCACGGCCACGATCTTCCTGAACCTGTACCCACGGGTGATGGTGTCGAGCACGAGCTCGGCCTTCGACCTGACGGTGTGGAACTCGTCGTCGAGCCACTACACGCTCGCGGTCATGACGGTCGTTGCGCTGGCGCTCGTGCCCGTTGTCCTGGTCTACCAGGGCTGGACGTACTACGTGTTCCGCCATCGCGTCGGGCGTGACGACCTGGGCCCGATTAAGAGCCCGATCGAGATCCTGAGCGGCAAGCCGGGCGCCTCTCCCGGAGCGCCCTCGGGCGACTGAGACATGCGGCCGGTGGATCCGCGCCTGATGCGGGCGTCCCCGGCCGTGGGCCGGTTCCTGGGCGCGTGTGTCGTCCTGGCGCTCGCGACAGCAGCGGTGGTGATCGTCCAGGCGACGCTCATAGGCGACGTCGTCGCGCGCGCGTTCCTCGACCATCGCCACCTCGCGGCGCTCGCGACCCCGCTCATCGTCCTGGCCGGGGCGGCACTCGCCCGGGGGCTGCTCGCGTGGGCGTTCGAGGCCGGCGGCCACCTGACGGCGGCGGCGACAACGCGGCAGCTGCGCCGCGCGCTTGTCGCGGGCGTGCTGGGAACGGGCGCCGAGGGGCGATCGCCGGCCGACGTCACGACCGCGGCCGTCGACGGGGTCGACGCGCTCGACCCGTACTTCGCCCGCTACCTGCCCCAGCTCGTCCTGGCAGCGGTCGTGCCGGTGGCGATCCTGGTCTGGGTGGCGTTCGTCGACGCCGAGTCCGCCGTGATCATGGCCGCGACGCTGCCGCTGATCCCGGTGTTCGGGTACCTGGTCGGCCGCGAAGCCGGACGCCGGGCGCGTGCGCGGCACGCCGCGCTGGCACGGCTCGGCAGCCACTTTCTCAGCGTCGTGCGCGGGTTGCCGACGCTGCGCGCGTTCAATCGCGGCGCCGCCCAGGTCGACCGCATCGCCGCGACGTCCGAGGAGTACCGGCGCGAGACGATGGCAACCCTGCGCGTCGCGTTCCTTTCGGCGCTCGTCCTCGAGCTCGCCGCGACGCTCGGCACCGCGGTCGTCGCGGTCGAGATCGGCATCCGCCTCGACCGGGGCGGGATCGCCCTCGCCCCGGCGCTCGCGGTGCTCGTGCTCGCACCCGAGCTCTACCTGCCGCTGCGCAACGCCGCCGCCCAGTTCCATGCGAGCGCCGACGGTCTCGCGGCGGCCGAGCGCGTGTTCGCCGAGCTCGACGCCCTCCCGCCACCCCCCGCCGTGGCCGGAGCCTCCGCCGGGCTGCGCGACGCGCCGGTGCGCCTGGTCGGCGCCGGGTTCACCTACCCCGGCCGCAGCGAACCCGCGCTCGCGGGCGTCGACCTGACGTTCGCCCCCGGCGAGCGCGTGGCGGTCGTCGGGCCGTCCGGAGCGGGCAAGACAACGCTGGCGCGGCTGCTCCTGCGCTTCGAGCGACCCCAGCACGGCCGCGTCCTGATCGGCGACACCGACCTCGAGGCCGTCGATCTGGGGCGCTGGCGCGAGTCGGTGGCGTGGCTGCCCCAGCGGCCGCACCTGCAGGCGGGAACGATCGCCGACGCGATCCGGCTCGGCCGCCCGGAGGCGAGCGATGCCGAGGTCGCGGACGCGGCCGGGCAAGCCGGCGCCGACACGTTCATCCGCGCCCTCCCGGAGGGGTACGCGACGCGCGTCGGCGACGGGGGCGCCGGCCTCTCGGCCGGCCAGACGCGGCGCGTCGCGCTCGCCCGAGCGCTGCTCCGCGACGCCGCGCTGCTGCTGCTCGACGAGCCCACGACCAACCTCGATCCCGAGGCAAGCGAGGGGATCGCGGCGGCGCTCGCCCACCTGCCCCGCGACCGCACGATCGTCCTGATCACCCACGACGAGGTGCTCGCCGCCCGCGTCGCCGACCGCACCGTCCGCCTCGAGCACGGCCGCGTCTGCACCCCCGCGCTCGCCGGAGAACCGGCATGAGCGCAACCGCGCAGCGCCCGGCGCTCGTCCGCATCGCCGCACTGTCGCGGCCGCACGCGGCCCGGCTGGCCGCCGCCGCCGTGCTTGGCGCGCTCGCGATCGGCGCCGGCATCGGCCTCTTGGCGACGTCCGGCTACCTCATCTCCCGCGCGGCGCAGCAGCCGCCAATCCTGGAGCTCTCCGTCGCGATCGTCGCCGTGCGCTTCTTCGGCGTCTCGCGCGCCGTCCTGCGGTACCTGGAGCGGCTCTCGGGGCATGACGCCACCCTCCGCGCGCTCGGGACGATGCGCGCGCGCCTGTTCGCGCGCCTGGAGCCGCTCGTGCCCGGCGGCCTGCCGGGCGTGCGCACCGGCGACCTGCTCTCCCGCTTCGTGGCCGATGTCGACGAGCTCCAGAACCTGTGGCTGCGGGCCGCAGGCCCGATGGCCGTCGCCCTGCTGGCCGGAGCGCTGGCGGTGGCGATCGCCGCTGTGGCCCTCCCGGCGGCCGCGCTCGTCCTCGCCGCCTCGCTCGTCACGGCCGGGGTCGCGCTGCCGGCCGTCGGCCTCACCGCCGCGAGGGCGGCCTCGCGACGCGAATCGCCCGCCCGCGCGCGCCTGTCGGCGGAGCTCGTCGAGGCGCTCGCCGGCGCGCCCGAGCTGGTCGCGTTCGGTGCGGCGGACGCGGCCGCCGCCCGCATCGACGCCTGCGACGGCGCGCTGCTGCGCCACCGCCGCCGCACCGCGCTCGTGTCGGCGTTCGCCGAGGGCGCCGTGACGGCGCTCGCCGGGCTCGCCGTGGTCGGCGTCCTCGTCGTCTCGGTGCCGGCGGTCTCGGGCGGGACGCTCTCGGGCGTGTTCCTCGGGATGTTGGCGCTGCTCGCTCTGGGCTCGTTCGAGGCCGTCCGGCCCCTGCCGGCAGCGGCGGCGCACCTCGCCGGGACGGCCCAGTCGGCCCGGCGCGTGCTCGACCTGACCGACCGCACGCCGGCTGTCGCCGACCCGGAGGCGCCGCTCCAGCCGCCGCGGGCCGGCCACATCCGCGTGCGCGGCGTGCGTGCACGCTACGGCGAAGGACCATGGGTGCTCGACGGAGCCGACCTCGACCTGCGGCCCGGCCGGATGGTCGCACTGACCGGCCCGAGCGGTGCCGGCAAGACGACGCTCGCGAACCTGCTCGTCCGCTTCCGCGATCCCGACGCAGGCGTCGTGGAGCTCGACGGCGCCGATCTGCGCCTCTACGCACAGGCCGACGTGCGCGGGATCGTCGGGCTGGCCGGGCAGGAGGCATACCTGTTCCCGACGAGCATCCGCGAGAACCTGCGCATCGCCCGCACCGATGCGACCGACGCCGAGCTCACCGACGCCCTGCGCCGGGCACACTGCGCCGACTGGATCGCAGGCCTTCCCGACGGCCTGGATACGCGCCTCGGCGACGGGGGCACGGGCGTCTCGGGCGGCCAGCGGCAGCGGCTCGCGCTCGCCCGCGCCCTGCTCGCCGACGTGCGCGTGCTCGTGCTCGACGAGCCCGCGGCGCACCTCGACGCCGCCGCAGCCGCCGCGCTGACGCACGAGCTGCTCGAAACGGCGCGTGCCGAGGGCATCGGGGTGCTCCTGATCACCCACCGCCGGGCGGGGCTCGACCTCGCAGACGAGGTGCTCGAGCTGCGCAACGGCCGCCTCTCGGTCAGCCCTTGACGGCCTTCACGGTGATCGCGATCGTGAACCGGGCTCCCTGACACGCGTTCACGACCGACCGCGGCATCCTCACGATGAGGATGAGCTTGGCGGACTTCACCGGCGCGATCGTGAGGGTGCCCGTCGGGCGGGCCACCGTCAGGTTCTTGGCCGCCCCGGTGCAGCCGGTGAGCGATGTCTTCGCCGCCACGGTGGTCTTGACCGTCGCCAGCTTGATCTTGAAGTGATTGCCGTTCTTGACGGTCACCATGAGCGTCTTCGACGCGCCCGGGTAGAGGCCGGTGACCGGCACGCCCTTCAGCGTGACGGTCTTCTTCGCCGAGGCGAGCAGCTCGAGGCGCCCGGGATGCGAGGGGCCGGTGCGGGCCACGGCCGACACGGCGAGGCCGGCGGCGACGGCAAGGAGCAGGGTGGTCGAGAGGAAGAAGCGCATCCGGCTACGGCTTGAAGGTGAAGGTCGTCGAGGTCGTGGCCGTGTTCGCCGCTCCGTCGGTGGCGACGGTGCGGATCGTGTACGCCGAGTTGGTCACGAACCAGGCCGCGGCGGCGGGGAACGTCCAGTTCGGCAGGGACACGGTCGTCGGCATGAGCAGCTCGCCCGCCGACGAGAACGAGGTCGTGGTCGTGCTCCAGTAGAGGCTCGGCGCGGCCGCCTGGCGCAGGCTGACCTGCACGCTCGCGATCCCGCTGGTCGCGTCGCTGACGGTGCCGCATATGTCCGCCGTCGCCGGGGTGCTGCAGCCGGCCGACCAGCCGCCGGCGTAGGCCGCGGTCGGGAAGGTGGTGGCGACCGTCGGCGCCGTGTTGTCGACCGTGACGGTCGGCGAGACGGCGGTGGCGTTGCCGGCCTTGTCGGTCACCGTGATCGTGTAGGACTTGCTGCCCGCGGTGATCGACGCCTTGCCTGTCTCGACCGGGCTTGTGTACCCGTAGGTGACGGCGCCGGCCGTGCAGCCGCTCGCGCAGACGGGCATCGCGACCGCGGTCGCCCCGGTGGTCAGGTTCTTCACATTCGCGCTCACCGTGGAGAGCCCGCTCGCATCGGTCGCGTTCGCGTAGACGACGTACGTCTTGCCCTGGCTGACGAAGCCCGGCACGCCCGTGACGGTGGTCGCGATGGTCTCGGCCGAGAGCGTCGGCGCGGTGTTGTCGACGGTGACCGAACCGTTGGCGGTGGTCGTGTTGGAGAGGGCGTCGGTGGCGGTCACCGTGAAGGCGACGGACCCGGCGGCGAGCGTCGAGCCGGCCGTCTTGGACGTGCTCTTGTACCCGTAGGTGACGCCGCCGACGGTGCAGGCCGACGCGCACGCCGTGAGCGCGAGGGCCGTCTGGCCGCTCGTGATCGTCGAGACGTTGGCCTTCACCGTCGAGACGCCCACGACGTCAGACGCGTTGGCGTAGACGATGTAGGCGCCGCTCTTCTTGATCAGGCCGGGAGTGCTCGTCGTCGTGTTTGCGATGGCGACGCTGGACACGCTCGGCCCCGTCGAGTCGACGGTGACCGAGTAGGAGCCCGTGGTCGCGTTCGTCGCCTTATCGGTCGCCGTCACCGAGAACGGCGTCGCGCCCTGCGCGATCGCACCGCCCGCCGTCTGCGACGCGCTCTTGTAGGCGTAGGTGACGCCGCCCTGGGTGCAGCCCGACGCACACGCAGGCAGCGTCAGCGCGGTCACGCCGGACGTGAGATTGGAGACGTTCGCCGTGACCGTCGCAAGCCCGCCCGTGTCCGTGGCGTTGGCGTAGACGACGTAGGCGGTGCTGGGCTTGGCGTAGCCGACGAAGCTCGGCGTGCTGTTCACGATCACGGCGGCGGTCACGGCGGGAGCCGTGCTGTCGGCGGTCGCCGTGAAGCTCGCGCTCTGGGAGTTCGCCGCCGCGTCCGTGGCAGTCACCGAGAAGCTCTTGCTGCCGTCGACAAGCGGCGAGCCGGCCGCCGCCGCCGCGCTCTTCCAGGCGTACGTCACGCCGCCGACCGTGCATGACGAGACGCACGAGGTGAGGGCGAGTGCCGTCTTCCCGGGGGTGATCGCCGAGACGTCGGCCGTCACGGCCGCGATGCCGCTTGGCGGAGACCCGGCATCGGTCGCGTTGGCATACACAGTGTAGGTGCCCGAGGCCTTCACCCAGCCGGCGGTGGCCGGTGCCGCCATCGCCACCACGGCGGCGCTGACCGTCGGCTTCGTCAAGTCGACGATGGCCGAGTGCGTGGCCGTTGCGCCGAGGTTGCCGGCGTTGTCCTGGCTCCAGACCCCGTAGCTCTGCGACCCCTGCGCGAGGCCGGCGTTGGCGGTCTGCGCCGCGCTCGACCACCCGTAGGTCACGCCGCCGACCGTGCAGCCGGAGGCGCACGGCGAGAGCGACACCGAGGTGGCGCCGCTCTCGAGGTTCGACACGTTCGCCCGCACCCATGCGACTCCGGAGACGCCGGGGTCGACGACGTTCGCGTAGACGATGAACTGTCCGCCCGGCTGGAGCCCACCGCCCGCACCCGTCACGCCGGGAGGCGCGATGGTCGCGGCGGTCACGCTCGGGGCGTGGAAGTCGATGCTCGCGTGGGCGACGCCCACCCCGCCTCCGGGGAGGTGCCACGATGCGGACGCGGTGGTCGCGCCGGCCAGAAGGGCGGCGACGACCAGGAGTCCGCCACGCATGCGCGGCATGCCCCGAAGACGGGCGAGCATCGGACGCTGCCTACGACGCGCTGGCGGCGGTGGCAGTCAGGTACACGGTGAACGTGGCGCCCTGACAGGAGTCATTGGCAGCCCCGCCCATCGTGATGGAGTTCGCCGCGTCGAGGTCGATCGACGAGTTCGCGGCGACATCCCACCCCGACCCGCCGTTGGTGGCGGTGGTGAACGACAGGGAGCTCAGGTTGCAGCCGTTGTGGGGGCCGTCGACATCGAAGCCGTTCGTCCCCTGGCTGGTGTCGATCGCGATGCTCGCGATGTGTACCGGGAACGGGTTGGTGTTCGAGACGGACGTGTCCACATCTGCGGTTGCGCCCGGATACAGCGTGCCCGAGGGCGTGCCGCCGGAGAGCGTGAGCGGAACGGCGCTGGTGGCCGAGGCCGTGCCGGTGCCGCTGCCGTTGACCGTCCAGGCCGCGTAGGCGACCGTGCCGGCAACGAGCAGCCCCACCGCGGCGGCGGCAACCGTCCGCACGAGACGTTTGCGATTCATCGGATCCTCTTCTAAGGGGGGAAGGACAACCGGTCCGTCACAGGCGGCGACGGACGTTCGTCTTTACAATTCGGCAGCAAGTGGTGAGGTTGCGATACCGAAATCGGGGGATCCGGACGCGGGACAGTACGTGCCCCGATCCGGGCGCCGGCTACGTCAGGGCGGTCAGCAGGAGCGACGCGATCACGATCTTCGAGATCATGACCACCGGGTAGACGGTCGCATAGCCGACGAGCACGTCGTCCTCCTCGGCCGCATGGGTCGTGGCGAACGCGAGCACGGCGGGCTGGGTCGCGACCCCGGCCACCATGCCCGCGAGCTGCGACGTGGGCAGCCGCAGCAGGCGGCCGCCGGCGAACACGGTGACGATCACCATAACCGTTGTGACGGCCGCTCCGGCGAGCACGATCGAGACGGCCTGGGGCGACGTGACGGTCTGGGCGAACGAGCCGCCTGCCTTCGTGCCGATGCCCGCCAGAAGCAGGACGGTGCCGAACTGGCGTAGGGTCAGGTTGGCGGCATGCGGGAGCTGCCACACGAGCCGCCCGGTGCGCTCGCGCGCGCCGAGCAGGAGGCCCATGATCAGCGGCCCGCCGGCGAAGCCGAGCGTGAAGGCGCCGCCGCCAGGGAGGGGCAGCGGCAGCAGGCCGAGCAGCATCCCGGCCGCGATCCCGATCGAGAAGGTCAGCACGTCGAGCTCGCGCAGGTTGCGGTAGGAGTCGCCGAAGAGGTCGTTCAGCTGGGCGAACCGATCGCGCGGCGCAACCACGCGCACGTGGTCGCCGAGCTCGAGCACGAAGTCCGGCCGGGCGACGTGATCGGAGTCGCCGCGGCGGATGCGGGTCACGGTCGCATCGAGCGCCTCGAGGCCGATGTCGCCGATGTGGCGGCCCGCCAGGGCGGAGTTCGAGACCAGCACCCGGCGGAAGTCGAGGTCGGAGCGATCGTCGGCGATTTCGGTGGCGATGCGCTCGCCGACGAGGTTGACGGCGGTGAGGACGTCGCTCGGGGAGCCGACGACCGTCACCAGGTCGCCCCGATGCACCGAGACTCCGGGCTCGGCGGCGTGCACCGCGCCCTCGTGCAGGACGCGGCCGAAGGCGACCCGGTTCTCCAGCTCGGCGGCGAGCTCGGCCAGGGTCACGTTCTCGACGTCCTCGATGCGGGCGGTCTGCTCGACGAGGCGCGCATCGTGCGGGGAGCGGTCGCGGCGCAAGATCGAATGGCAGGTCAGGAGCGGGATCAGCACTCCCAGCGGGTAGCACAGCGAGTAGCCGACGATCGGCTGGGCGCCGATCCGGGCGAACACCGCCGGGCTCGAGTGCTGCTGCAGGTAGCCAATCGCCGCCGCCAGCCCGGGAGTGGTCGTCCCCGAGCCGGCGAAGATTCCGGCGCCGACGGGACCGGTCGCATGGATCACCTCTGTCACGATCACGACGGCCGCAGCCGAGGCGCCGACGGCGGCCAGCGCGCCCGCGTTGATCGGCACGCCCCGGCGGCGGATGGCAGCGACGAAGCTCGGCCCCGACGCGAGCCCGGTCGTGTACACGAAGACCGCCAGGCCGAGCACCCACACGTCCTCCGGCACCACCCAGGTGCTGCTGACGCTGCCCGCGGCGATGCCGACGAAGAGCACCGCAGCCACGCCCAGCGAGAAGCCGCCGATCGAGACGCGACCTGCCAGGAACCCGAGCGCACACACACCGAAGAGGAGGAGCACGGGGTTCTGGGCGACGAGCGAGACCACGTCCCAGTGTTCGGCGCCCGCGGGCGCGGATGTAGGCGCCTGTCAGGCCACCGGGATGCCGAGCCAGTCCAGGCGGATGCCGGGCAGGGGCCGCTGCGGGTCGCGCGGAGGCTGGAGCACCGTGAACGCGGTCGGCGGGCCGTGCCCGGACGGGCCGTACTCGAGTACCGCCCACGCGAACCACGGCCCGCGCGTCCGCCGCCGCGGCGGATGGCGGAAGATGCCGCGCTCGACGATCACGTAACCACCCACGGGCGGTCCGGCGAAGACCGCGGCGGCCTGCGCGGCCGAGATCCGGGCGATGCCGAACGCGCTCAGGTCGGAGCCGCCCATCGCCCTGTCCGCCGCCAGGGCGGTCCGCAGCAGCCGGCCCGTCGGTATCCCCGCGCGGCCAGGCCACGGAGGCAGGGCGATGCGGTGCAATGCGACGGGGAACGCAGGCGGGCGGCCGTCGCCGGAGATGCCGAAGAGCCGCCACGACTGTCCGAGCGCCGGGCTTGCGAGCATCGCGTACCAGCGGAACAGCCGATCCGACCCGATGCCGCAGCCGGCCGCCGCGGCCGGACAGGGGCTGCGCGGGCTGACGAAGTCGCCGCGCAGCACGAGCAGATCAGTGTGCCCCGGATACGCGCGACGGCGGTGCGCGAACACGACCCGGGCCTGCGCGGCGGTGATGGGAGCGACGAGCGCGCTCCGCACGGCGGGGTCGCCCAGTGTGCGCGCCTCGCGCGCGGCGAACCGTCCCAGCCAGGCGGCGGCAGCGTGCGGGCGCGCCGTGGTGGCGGGCGGTCGCGGCGGCGGGAACGAGCTGCCGCCGAGGCAGCCGGCCGCGAGCGCAAGCACCGCCGCGGGCACGAGGAACGCGCGCATCCGTCAGGTAGACGCCGACGGACGGCGAGAAGTTCCGCGGACGCGTCCGCCGTGTAACGCCCGCGCCGCTGCGCGCGTTGTCACCTGCGAGGGGTCTCATCACCAAGTTTCCGCGGGAGGGTCGGATGACACGTCTGCGTCTGCTGGCTGTGGGCACGGTGGCGACCGCGATCACCATCGCCGGTGCGAGCTCGATCGCGGCGGCCGCACCGCCGCCGCTTCCAAACCACGTCCGCAACGGGGGGTTTGAACAGCCGCGCATCCCGGCACGGAGCTCGCACTCGTTCGCCTCCATCCCGGGCTGGCGGCTCGCGTTCGGGCCCGACATCGAGCTCCAGAACCATGTCGCCGGCGACCCGGCCGCAGGGATCCAGTTCGCCGAGCTCGACTCCGACGCCTCGAGCGGGATCTACCAGATGGTGCCGACCACCCCCAACCGACTGTACCGGGTCCAGTTCTCGTTCTCGCCCCGGCCCGGCACCGCTGCGGCCGAGAACGTGCTCGTCGCCAAGTGGCGGGGGCGGGTCGTCGCGACCGTGAGCGCGAGCGGCATCGGCCTCTCCAACACCCGCTGGCAGCTCGTCGCCGCCAAGGTCAGGGCCGCCCGCGCCGCGACGCGCCTGGAGTTCGACGACGCGGGGATCTCGGACTCGGTCGGGACGGAGCTCGACGGAGTCAGCGTCACCCGGTGGCGCGGGCATCCGCCGCGGGCAGGGCACCGCGGCGGCGATGGGCCGTGAAGGGATCGAACCCGCGTGCTAATCGAGATATTTTCGGCGCTGTGGGGGCACCGGTGGGGGCACGCCGTGCGCGCGAACGATCGCGCCTGGCAGATGTGGTCGCCTCTGGACGAGGCCGCGACTCAGAGCTACGGGCCGAGATCGAGGCCTCGGTCACCGCTGATGTTCGGGCGACGGGCGAGTTCGAGCGCGTGCGTGCGCCGTCGTTCGACCGTGTGCGCGAGCTGCTTGTAGCGGGGGTCGTCGACTTCGAACTCCTCCCGTCGGAGCCGGCCGAAGCGGCCGAGCATGTCGGCGAACACCTCGGGCGTGAACCCGCGGTCCTTCTCCGCAGCGGTCAGTGGAGCAGGTCGAGGCCGTAGCGCGGCTCGACAGCCATCAGATCGACGAAGTCACGTGCTTCTGCCCGTCCGAATAGCGCCAGCACCTTGTCGGCCGCGAGCTCCTCGCCACGAAGCGTCGGAGCGGGCCGTCCCGGCTCGGCCGGGAAGAGCCTCGCGTCGGCAGCCAGGTCGACGTCGGTGCGATCGTCTGCGCTCTCGACGATGAGGCGGGCGAAGCCGGGGCTCTCCTGAAAATGCTGGACGGTCAGACCGGCGGCTTGTAGCGCCCGATCGACAGCGGGAACCAGCCGGTCGACCGCAGCCGGCGTGAGGCCGAAGAAGTCCGAGTCACGCGTCCGCCGCTCGACATCGCCGCGGGCGATCAACGCGCCTCCACCCGCCAGCGCGAACTCCCTCGCCTCCTCCAGGCCGGCGATGATCTCGGCGACCTGCTCCTGTAGCGGCGTCAGCACCTACCAGTCGTCGTGTTGACGAGCGAGCCAGTCAGCCCATGCGCGCCGGACCGGTGGCGGCAGGACAAGCTCGTCGCACAACTCGCGCAGCTGGTCGGCATCGACGTAGCGGCGAACGTCCTCCTCGGTGCCCTCGCGCAGGACCTGCTCGTAGACGCGAGCCCGGTCAGCGCGGTCAGCCAGGTCATTCGATGATCGGAGGGCCGCTCCAGCGAACGTGGAACGGGAGCTCGACGTGGCCGCTCGCCTTCGCCAGGGACGGGTCGTTCAGATCCTCGGGCACAGCTACCGGTCGGGTGGCAGGCCCAAGCTCATGAGTACGCATCTGCGACATGGCACATCCAGTCTATGTGGCCGCCCGGCCGCGTTCAGTGCTGCTCACGCACCCCGACGCAGGACGCCGCGTACGGTCGAGGGCCACCACTGGGCTCCCCCGTGCGCGGTAGGCATGCGGCTGGCGTTGAGGTCGCGGGCGATCGCCCCAAGGCTCTTGCCGGAAGTATGCTCGGCCTGGATGCGTGCCACGAGCCGCGGCGCCACGGCTCGCGGCCGGCCACGCGTCGAGGCTTGGGGCCGCATCTGCGCCGGTCGCCGGCGTTCGGCCAGGAGTCGCTCGAGCTCGTCAACCGGAACCAGCCTCGTGCCCCACGGCATCTCGATTGTGTCCACGTAGGGGAGAACGCGGCGGTTGAGGGTGGAGCGGCTGATGCCGAGCGCGTCGGCCACCTGGGTGCGCGTGTAGGCGAGGCGCTCGACCCTACTCGCCTCGCGGACACTCTCGGCGGGCGCGGCCGCGGTCGCCTGCGGCGCTCGTTCGTGGTAGCGCCTCTCGACGCGGCGGCGGAGGCGACGGCGCGACATCCGTACACCGTACACGAAGTCTGACTCATTTCTGCACCTTGGTGCATCTGTGTCTCGCTCGCCAGTCCGCCGTCGCTCGTGTACCCGCCGATTGCTGATCGGTAGCTTCTGACTGGTAGGCGCCTTCCTCGCGGTCAAAGGAGTCGGATGGCACTCCCTGGGAAACGACGAGCAGTCGTCTCGCCAACCGCGCATCCGGACGCTGCACTTGCATGGCCTGCGTAGGCGCTACACGCCCGCACGGATGCGGCTGCGACCCTCCGACAACATGGGGCGGAGGGGGTTGGGTGCCAGGGAACCAGCAAAATGTCCGACCGATCCAAGATTGAGCCTTCTGCTACGATCCCGTTGGTTGCCGGGAGCTCTGACCTTCCCGGCTTTGAGTGTCCGCTCGCCACGCTGGGGATCGAATGGCTCGCTTCGCGAATATCTCCGCCATGGCAACGTTGGCCGGTGTGATCTCCGTGGTGAGTTGGATGGTTCTGGTGTCTGACGCCGTAGCCTCAAACAACTCGCTCGGTTTGGATTACGTCAATAACTCCTTCGTGACGCTTCGTGGCCTTCGAAGCGATGTTAACCCGCCCGCCCAGTACAATATCCTTACCCAGAACTTCGGCCTTGAGAGCGTGCGAATGCAGGACCCCGGCGCGTTCATGCAAGTGGGCATCATCCAGTTCAACAGCCTCTCCATTGACCCCGAGATGTGCACCGGCCCAGCCGGCCAACTCAAACTCCTTTGGGAGTACAAAATAACAGGGTCAGGGACCAGCTACCACTGCGGGTTGATTGGGAATACCAATGGAAGTCGCGAGACGCTCCGAGTTCAGCGCACGACGAGCGGTTCGGGCTGGTGGGCAGGGTTCGTGAACGGAAGTTTTTACATCAATAAGGCGCTCGGAGTCGCGCAATCCGAGGAAATCCAAATCGGCGGCGAGCTCGGCGATGGTACAAATACGAACGGCAACACTACCGTGTGCGCGAATTACCGGCAGTGGGACGAGCCCGACTCCGTGGCAACGAACTGCCGACGTTTTCGACGGGACGAGCGACACAAGCTGGACAACGGTGCACGAGCGAAGCGGGATAATCCGCGCCGGCCCGGGCTCCGCGAATTGGCAGATCGATGCGCCGCCGACTCCGCTAGAAGTTTACTGGAACGCGAACGCATGCTAAACCTGACGGTAGCACGGATTGTCCTCATCGGTGGCGCTCTCGCGGCGGTCGCAGGTGGTTGCGGTAGCGCCACTCACGACTCGCGAGCTCCGGGAGGCACGAAGCCATCCGTGACGCTCACGAAGCCGGTCAACTCGTCTTCACGAATCATCGGCGACCCGCCGGAGGCAACGCTCCTCCGCCAGGTTATGAGTGGCGTTACTCCCGGCGTCATCGTGTCGGCGACGCTGGGTGCTGACCCGTCCTTCACCCCAGTGGAGAAGGCTCAGATCCCCACCGGACTAACATGGATCTACTTCAGTGTCCTCGCCGCAGCGGGCGATCCGGTCACACAAGCGACCCAAGACTGGCTGTCAAGCCTCGTCGCCGGTGCGTATAAAGATGAGGCCGCCGGCCAGGGGTTTCCGCACCTTGACGGCTTTTCTGTTCGCGGCGCCGACGCCGCAGGGAATGTCGACCCGAGCGTTGGGGGAGATTTCCGAATCGGCCTTGGGGCCTCAGAACCGATCACGACCGCTAGTCCTGCTGTTCTGGAAGCAGATATTTCGCAGCGGCTAAAGACGACCCCCTTCAAACTTCTCTCTTTTTCCGTGGAAACTCCCGACCACAACGCGCCGGTGGTAGTCGTGCAGTCCGATAGCTCAGACGTTGTAGGGGGTTCTATCGATCTCTCCACCATCTTCGGAGATCCGTTTCAGTTCGAGGGATTCTACTTACAGATCGATGACTCGAATGGCAAGCCGCTTCGGATTTACTCACAGAGCTCGCGAACTCAGATCAGCGGCGGGTGGATCGTTTCGAGCCTCCTCCCAAAGCCCTAGGCCGACGGTGGCTCGGATTGGCTCGCTGCTCGGCCGGCCAATGGGAGGGCACTCACGCCCCATCCGGTCTAGGGAGGCGGCTGGGGGGCGGGTCCCAACAGTCCGTGCCGTGGCCGGTCCTGGCTCGAGTAGCTTCGCGCGGAATTTTACGGATGGACGCAAGCCTGAGTAGGCATGAAACGCTTCTTCACACTCACCGCTGTCCTCGCGCTCCTCATTACAGGCTGCGGCCGCCCCTCGACCCACCAACCGCCACCCGCGAGTGGGTCCGACACGACGGCAGGGGGAAGTTACGAGACCGGCGCGTCGATAGGCCGAGTCGCGGGTACGCTGACCTTGGTTAACAGGCAGGGGGGCGCTTCACACACCGACAGCGTATTCCGTGTTCTGTTCCGCGGCCGCGTTGTGCGGCGCGTAACGACAGATAAAGCCGGGCACTTCCTATTTTCAGCCCCAGCCGGCACCTACACCCTCGCGATGGTGCCCCACAGGCGTCTTGCGCCGCGCACCTTTCGGGTATCTAGTGGAACCACCCTTCACCTCACGCTCATAGCCCGGCCGTCGTAGCCACCGGTTGTGGCCACCGCTGGTGCCTCCTGGGTGACATTGATCACGGGCGTGGATTGGGTTGGCGGAGCGGGCCTGATCACGTGTGCGCATCGGGAAGGCGATGGACCCTCGCGCGACAGACCGTGGAGAAGTGGGGCTTCGGCACCCAACAGGACCAGCCGGTGCCGGGCGGCCCGGCCTGTTACGCCGGCATTACAACGCGGCTGCCTGCGAGGCTATGAGTCGCGGGTGCGCCTTGGTTAGCGTTCAAGGCCGAAGCCCCGGCTGACCTCGCGTTGGAGCTCGGCCAGACGGCGGAGGCTGCGCAGCGGGGCGGTGTCCTGGTCTCGATTGAGGGCGGCCAGCATGCGGACGTGGTCGCCGATCGACGCAACCGATGCGCGGACGCCCTGGCCGAGCGGCTCGCGACTGGCCCCCCGACGGAGGTCGTCGTAGCCGCTGGTGCCGCAGGGCTCGGGCACGACCTTGAGCTCGCCCGCGTCGGTCTGCAGCTCGATGAGCGGCTCGGCGCCCACGCTCTGCTCGATAAACAGCGCTGTTCCGTCCACCCGGCGGGCGTTCAGGTCGTGGAGCGTGAGCGCGAGTCGGCGAAGGTTCTCGGGCCTTGTGGAGGGGACGATGTCGATTCCGTCTGTCAGCTCATCGCTGCCCTGGATGACACGACCGAGTGCTCCGATGACGATGTAGGTGACCCGCTGGCGGTCGAGCGCCTGCAGTACTGCGATCGGGTCGAAGTTGATATCGGCGGGCGCCGGCATCAGTGTCTGTGTGCTTCCAACATCGCCTGCAGGCGCTCCTGTGGGGAGCGGTGAAGCGCCGCGCGCAACCGCGCATCGTGGTCTGCGTCGGCCGAGTAGGGGACCAGGCTCGCGTCGAGGTCAAAGCCGCACGCCCGCACGAGCTCGCGCAGCGTCTCGAAGCTCGGCTGGACGACGTCGCGCTCCCACCGAGCGAGCTGCGCGCGATCCTTCCCGCTCCGCGCCGAGAGCTCGATCTGTGAGAGCCTTGCCCGCAGCCGCGCTTCGCGGATCAGCATGCCGCTTGTCATGTCAGCATCCTACCTGACTGTGGATGAAGGAACCACTGAGACGGATTTGCTACAGTCTGGGGGTGTCGCGGGTCGCGCCTGAGCAACTGAACATCGAAGCAGCGCGAGGCTCGCCGCACGAAGGGGCCAGTCACGGCACAGTCGCGGACGATCTCGCGATGGCTCCACCGGCACGCGCCCGGAATACCAACCAACGCTCCCCGGCTCTGCGCCGACCAGCCGCCGCCGAACTCCTCGCGACGAACGGCGCGCTGCTCACACGCTCACACCTGCGCGACCTCGGCCTCGAGCGGCGAGCAATCGATGCCGTCTTCCGCGCCCTGCCGGTGGTCGCTCTTCCTGGATACTCGCGACCGATGGTCCGCGCAGACGACTACCTGGAGCTCGTCAACCGGCACACCTACCGCGGCGACCGCGTGCGCCCAACCCGTGCCTAGCGTCTGGATCGAACGACGGGACACGGCCGGCGGCCAAACCCGCTATCTGGTCAAGTACCGCCTTGGCGGCCGGGAAAGCGCACACCGCTACGCGGGCTCGTTCAAGACGAGACGCGACGCCACCGCCCGCAGCCGTTGGGTGGCAGGGGAGCTCGCCGCGATGCGCGTCCCCCGCCTCAGCCAGCTCGAGCGCTCCACCCCAGCGGTCACACTCGCCGACGCGGCAGAGCGCTGGCGCGCCTCGCGACTCGATGTCGCCGACCAGACCGCAATCGGCCATCGCGTCCAGCTCGCCCGCATCCTTCCGCAGCTCGGGACGCACCGCGTCGACGAGATCACGCCGGCCGACGTCGTCGAACTCGTGGCCACCATGCACGCGGCTGGCCGCAGGCGGGAGACGATCCGAAAGAGCCTGACCGTGCTCGCACAGGTGCTCGACCACGCCGGCGTCAAGGCCAACCCCGCCCGCGACCGCGTCCAGGTGCGGCTCCCGCGCGAGGAACGCGAGGAACCGACACCACCCAACGCCGACCAGATCGAGGCCGTCCTGCGCCTCATGCCGCACCGCTACGCGCTGGCGCTGCTCGTCCTCGACGCCACCGGCATGCGCGTCGGAGAGGTCGAGCAGACGGGCCTCCTCTGCGGTGACCTCGACGAGCCGAACACGCGCTGGCGCATACGCCGCGCCGTCGAGAAGGGCCGCCGCGGCCGCTGGGTGTCGCTCCCACCCGACCTCTTCGCCGCCGTCATAGCGACGCTCCCACCCCGCGAAGACCGCGCCCCGGACCGCCCCGTGTTTCCCGGCCTTACCCAGGAACGGCTCCGAACCGCCATCGGCCGCGCCTGCAAAGCCTCCGGCACTCCGGCCTGGTCGCCGCACGACCTGCGCCACCGCCGCATCAGCCTCTGGCACCGGCAAGGGGAAACATGGGCCCTCATTGGCGCCCGCGTCGGCCAACGCTCCCTCGCCATCACCGCCGACACCTACACCCACGTGCTCCTCGACGACCGCGAACTCAGCCACGCGCACCTCGTCGACGACTTGGGCACCACGCCGGGCTGAACAGTTCGACGCCGGGTCGGCGAGCATCCCGCGACCCTGATCAAGCGGCATTTTCCGTGGGGGCACCGGTGGGGGCACGCCACGCGCATCGACGACGTCCCCGGCACACCTGACCTGAGTAACCAAGCCATTCTCGCCCAACGAGGCCACGCCGGATGGGCCGTGAAGGGATCGAACCTTCGACCTTGGGATTAAGAGTCCCCTGCTCTACCAGCTGAGCTAACGGCCCCGGGTCGGCCAGTCTACCAACGCGCCGCCGCCGGACCCGCTAGCCTACGGCGCCGATGCGGGCAGAGTCAGACACCTTCTTCCGCGCGCTCCTGGCCGCAGCCGGGCCGGCGGGCGACGAGCGGCAGGCGGCGCGCGTGTGGCGCGACTACGCGGCCGGCTTTGCCGACGTGCGCGGCGACGCGCTCGGCTCGGCCCACGCCGCAGTGAACTCCGCCGGCGAGCGCTCGGTGGTCGTGATGGGCCACATCGACGAGATCGGCCTCGTCGTTACCCACATCGATGACGAGGGCTACCTGTGGTTCACCGGGGTCGGCGGCTGGACGCCGGCGGTGCTGGTCGCCCAGCGCATCCGCATCCTCTGCAAGGACGGCCCGGTGATCGGCGTCGTCGGCCAGAAGGCGCCCCATCTCGCCGAGCCCGAGGACAAGGACAAGCAGCTGCGCGTCGACCACCTCTGGATCGACATCGGCGCCGCCGACGGCGCCGAGGCCCGCACCATCGTGCGCACCGGCGACCTGTGCGTGATCGAGCAGCCGGTGGTCGATCTGCGCGGCAACCGGCTCGCCAGCCGCGCGGTGGACAACCGCGCCGGGGCGTTCGTCGCCGCCGAGTCGGCCCGGCTCTACGCCGAGAAGCCGGGGGCATGGCAGCTGGTGGGCGTCGCGTCGGTCTCGGAGGAGACCAGCTTTGCCGGGGCCTACACCTCGGCCTTCGGGCTCGATCCGGACGCGGCCATCGTCATCGACGTCACCCACACCTCCGACCAGCCCAACGTGCCCAAGCGCAAGGTGGGCGAGATCGCCCTCGGCAAGGGGCCCGTGATCGAGCGCGGCTCCGGCGTGCACCCGGCGATGTTCGAGCTGATCGGCGAGGTGGCCGAACAAGAGGGCATCCCGCACCAGTTCGGCGCCTCGGCCGGGTCGACCTGGACGGACGCCGACGCCGTCAAGCTGACCCGGGCCGGGATCCCGGTCGGCGTGATCAGCGTCCCCAACCGCTACATGCACTCCCCCAACGAGATCGTCGACCTCGGCGACCTCGAGCAGACCGCCGCCCTCGTCGCGGCGGTGGCGCGCCGCCTCGACGCCGCCCTCACGCTCGACTAGGACGCGCCGTCGCGGCGTACGATGTGCCCGTGCGCAGGCTGCTCACGAGCGTGGCCCTGGTCGCAGCGACGGCGGCCGTCATCGGTGTGGTCGTGTACGGCCGCATGCACGCGTCGCTGCTCGAGGTGCACTCGGCGACGCCGATCCGGGCGGCCGCCAGGCGACCCGCCCCCGCCGTCACGGGCACGACGCTCACCGGCGCCCACGTCAGCCTGGGCGCCTTCGCCGGCAAGCCGGTCGTTATCAACTTCTTCGCGAGCTGGTGCGCGCCCTGCCGCCAGGAGGCGCCCGGCCTCGCCCAGCTCGCCCACAAGTACGGCTCGCGCGTGCAGCTGCTCGGGATCTCGATCGACGACAAGCGGCCGGGGGCGATCGCGTTCGCCAGCCACTACCACTGGAGCTGGCCGATCGTGTTCGAGCCCAACGACGACGTCGCCTACAGCTACGGGCTGTACGGGAAGCCGACGACGGTCGTCCTCGACCAGCACGGCCGCATCGCCTGGCAGCACGCCGGGAAGATCGGCACGCGCCCCGTCGAGCAGGTGCTGCAGGCGCTGCTGGGGGCCTGACCGCCCGCCCCGCCGGTAGGCTGGCGGGCCATGAAGGTCGTGTCGGTGGTCGGGAACCGGCCCCAGTTCATCAAGGCGGCGCCGCTCTCGGCGGCGCTGCGCGCGGTCTGCGACCACGTGCTCGTGCACACCGGCCAGCACTACGACGCCGAGCTCTCGCAGATCTTCTTCGACGAGCTCTCGCTGGCGCCCCCCGACCACGAGATCGCAACCGGCCCCGGCAGCCATGCCATGCAGACGGCCGCGATGCTCGTCGGCCTCGAGCCGGTGCTGGCCGCTGAGGCGCCCGACCTCGTGCTCGTCTATGGCGACACGAACTCGACCCTGGCCGGATCGCTCGTGGCCGCCAAGCTCGGCCTGCCCCTCGGCCACGTCGAGTCGGGCCTGCGCTCGTTCGACCGGGCCATGCCGGAGGAGGTGAACCGCGTGGTGGCCGACGTGCTCGCCGACCTGCGCTTCTGCCCGAGCGAGACCGCGGTCGCGAACCTCGCCGCCGAGGGCATCTCGGCCGGCGTGCACCTCGTCGGCGACGTGATGGTCGACGTCGCCCGCACGTTCGCGCCCGCCGCGCGCCGCTCCGGAGCGCTCGAGCGGCTGGGCCTGGAGCCGGAGGGCTACGCCCTGGTCACCGTCCACCGCCAGTCGAACACCTCGGCGCAGGCGATGCCACGACTCGTCGAGGTGCTCGAGGCGATCGGCCAGCCCGCCGTGTTCCCCATCCACCCCCGCACGCGCGCCGCGCTCGAGGGAGCCGGCCTGATCGAGCGGGCGCGGGCGGCCGCGACGCTCACCCCCCCGCTCGGCTACCTCGAGTTCACCGCGCTGCTCATGTCGGCCGCCGTATGCCTGACCGACTCCGGCGGCGTCCAGAAGGAGGCCTACCTGCACCGGGTGCCGTGCATCACGCTGCGCGATACGAGCGAGTGGGTCGAGACGGTCGCGCTGGGATGGAACCGCCTGGCCGGCGGCCTGGATGCGGGCGCGGTCGCGGCGGCGCTGCGCGACCCGCACCGCCCCGCGGAGCATCCGCCGCTCTACGGCGAGGGGGACGCGTCGGCGCGCATCGCCGCGGTTGTCGCATCGGCGGCGAAACCGCCTCGATAGCATCCTGACCGCCATGGACGCACCCATCGCCATCGTCGGCGCCGGCTACGTGGGCCTCCCGCTCGCGGTGGAGTTCGCGCGCGCCGGATGCACGGTGGTGTGCATCGAGGCCGACGCGCGCAAGGTGACGGCGATCGGCAGCGGCGAGAGCTACATCGAGGACGTGCCCTCGCCGCTGCTCGCAGAGCTCGCGGCCAGCGGGCGGCTGCGGGCCACGGGCGACATCGCCGCCGTCGCGGATGCCGGGGCGGTGGTCATCTGCCTGCCCACGCCGCTCTCGCGCAACCGCGAGCCCGACCTCAGCATCCTCACCGAGGCGACCGCGGCGATCGCTCGCCACCTGCGGGCCGGCCAGCTCGTCGTGCTCGAGTCGACCACCTACCCGGGCACGACCCGCGAGGTGCTCGCCCCAATCCTCGAGCGCAGCGGGCTCGTCGCCGGGCGCGACTTCCACCTCGCCATGTCGCCCGAGCGGATCGACCCGGGGCGCACCGACTTCACCGTCCGCACCACCCCGAAGGTCGTCGGCGGGCTGACGCCGGAGTGCCTCGAGCGCGCGCTTGCGCTCTACGGGGCGTGCATCGAGCACCTCGTCCCCGTGACGTCGTGCGAGGCGGCCGAGCTGACCAAGCTGCTCGAGAACATCTTCCGCTCGGTGAACATCGCGCTCGTGAACGAGCTCGCGATGCTGTGCGACCGCATGGAGCTGAACGTGTGGGAGGTCGTCGCCGCCGCCGCCTCCAAGCCGTACGGGTTCATGCCGTTCCAGCCGGGGCCGGGCCTGGGCGGGCACTGCCTGCCGATCGACCCGTTCTACCTGGCCTGGAAGGCGCGCGAGCTCGACTTCCCGACGGAGTTCATCGAGCTCGCGGGCAAGGTCAACCAGCACATGCCGTACTACTGCGCCGAGCGGATCGCGCGCGCCCTGAACGGGCACCGCAAGGCGGTCGCGGGCAGCTCGGTGCTCGTCCTGGGGGTCGCCTACAAGGGCGACGTGGGCGACCTGCGCGAGTCGCCCGCGCTGAAGCTGATCGGCCTCCTGCGCGGGCGCGGCGCCGAGGTCTCCTACCACGACCCGTTCGTGCCCAGCCTCGCCGCCGAGCACCTCGATCTGACCTCGGCGCCGCTCACCGACGAGCTGCTCGCCGCCGCCGACATCGTGTGCGTGGTCACGGCCCACTCGGGCATCGACTACGCCCGCGTGGCGGAGCGCGCCCAGCTCGTGATCGACTTCCGAAACGCCGTACCCCAGGACGCGGGCGAGGTCGTGAAGCTGTGACCGAGCGCATCCCCGTCGCAATGGTCGGCCTGGGCGGTTGGGGCAAGAACCTGCTGCGCAACTTCGGCACGC
Organism: uncultured Actinomycetes bacterium; assembly: GCA_963825325.1. GTDB lineage: Bacteria > Actinomycetota > Thermoleophilia > Gaiellales > JAICJC01 > JAICJC01. The sequence goes on along the minus strand of CAWGSU010000004.1, from coordinate 249,518 downwards.
TGCCCGAGAGCGACCTGCGCTGGTGCTGCGACGCCGACGCCGCCACCCGAGAGGCGCATGCGCCCGCCTACCCGCAGGCGCGCTTCACGGCGAGCTACGACGAGGTGCTGGCCGACCCCGAGGTGCGGGCGGTGGTGCTGGCGACGCCGGTGCCGACGCACTTCGAGCTCGCACGGCGGGCGATCCTCGCCGGCAAGCATGTGATGGTCGAAAAGCCGATGACATGGACCGCCTCCGAGGCCCACCAGCTGCGCGACCTGGTCGCAGACAGCGGGCTCGTGCTCATGGTCGGGCACCTGCTGCGGTTCCACCCCGGCGTCGAGAAGCTGCGCGAGCTGGTCGACTCGGGCGAGCTCGGCGAGGTGCGCTACGTCTACGGCAACCGCCTCAACCTGGGCACGATCCGCCCGGACGAGAACGTGCTCTGGTCGCTCGGCGTGCACGACATCTCGGTCATCCTGCACCTGGTCGACGCCGACCCGGTCGAGGTGTCGGCGCGCGGCCAGAGCTACGTCCAGCCGGGAGTCGAGGACGTCGTCTTCGGCTACATCCGCTTCTCGACCGGTCAGATCGGCCACCTGCACCTGTCCTGGCTCGACCCGCACAAGATGCGCAAGATGACCGTGATCGGCGCGCGCAAGATGGCGGTCTTCGACGACATGGAGCCCGACCGCAAGGTGACGGTGTTCGACAAGGGCGACTGGCAGACGCCGGCCGGCCGCATCTCGACCCACACCGGCGACATCTGGGTGCCGCGCATCGACATGCGCGAGCCGCTGCAGCTCGAATGCGGCCACTTCCTGCGCGCGGTCGCCGCGGGGTCGACGGCGCGCGCGGGCGTCGACGAGGGCGTGCGCGTGGTCGAGGTGCTCGAGGCGCTCCAGACCTCGCTCGACCGCAACGGCGAGACGGTCGCGCTGGGAGCGCCGGGGGCGTGATGTGGACGTCCGGCGATGCGCCCGGCCTGGTGCTCGGCGAGGGTGCCGAGGTCGGCGCGGGGGTTAGCTTCGGCGCCAACGTGACCGTCCACGAGGGCACGATCATCGGCGCCGGGTCGAGCATCGGCGACAACGCGGTGCTCGGCCGCCGGCCCGTGCTCTCGGCCCGTTCGACCGCCCGCCGCGGCGAGCTCGCGCCCCTGCGCCTCGGTGCCGGGACGCGCATATCGGCGGGGGCGGTGCTCTCGGCGGGATCGGCGCTCGGGGACGGCTGCGTCGTGGGCGATCTCGCGACGGTGCGCGAGCGCTGCACGATCGGAGACGACGTCGTGATCGGCCGCGGGGTGTGCGTCGAGAACGACACCACGATCGGCGCCCACACGAAGATCCAGACGAACGCCTACATCACCGCGTACTGCACGCTCGAGGAGCACGTGTTCATCGCCCCCTGCGTGGTGACCACGAACGACAACTTCATGGGCCGCACCGAGCGCCGCCATGCGCTGATCAAGGGCGCGACCATCCGCCGCGGGGCCCGTGTGGGCGGAGGCGCGACGCTGCTGCCCGGCATCGAGATCGGCGCCGAGGCGTTCGTCGGCGCCGGAGCGGTGGTCGTCCGAGACGTCCCGCCGGGCGTGATCGTGGTCGGCGTGCCCGCGCGGGTGCTGCGCGACGTGCCGGCCGACGAGCTCCTCTAGGGAACCGCGATCGGGTCGGAGTGGCCGCGACGGTGGGTGGCGTCGCCGACGTAGTGCACGCGCCAGTTGCCGGTCGCGGGCACGGTCGTGAAGGTGGCGTGGCCGCTCGAGTCGGCGGTCTTGGCCTCGACGAGCGTCCAGACCGACCCGTTCTGCCGGTACAGGTCGAGCTCCTCACCCGGGAGCGCCGGTGACATCGCCGCCCGGAACTTCCCGCTCGAGTCGGCGAGCGTGAGCAGGGGCTGCACGGCGACGCTGACGCGCGGCGAGACGGCCTTGCCGGCGGTGACGAGCCGGTAGACGCGGTCGGCGGTCGGCGAGAGCTGGGTGACGAAGTTGCCCTTGACGCCGACGTGCAGCGCGGTCGGGACGGCGCTCCAGGCCGAGCCGGGCGCACCGCGGCGCTCGAGCTTGACGCCGCCGGACGGGATGGGCCACACGTGCCCGGTGATCGTGATCGGCGTGCCCGCCACCGCGGTCGCGGGTGCGGTCAGAGTGCGCTGCAGCAGCCGGAACCAGGTGGAGCGCAGGCCCAGCTCGACCTGCACCTGGTCGCCGGTGCGCGTCGAGGTGCCGCTCGATGACGTCACGCCCATCGAGAGCACCCGCTGCGAGGCCGGGTCGACGTTCATCGTGAGCGAGCCGACGACGCCGGACAGGCCCAGCGCCCTGGCGAGGCCGGCCGACGTATAGGTCTGGGTCGGCCACGTGTGGTACGGATTGGCGCCGCCCGCGCTGTCGTAGCGGTCGATCACGGGCACCAGGTACGGCTGGCCCGATGTCGTATCCCACGCGGCCTGCTCCGAAGACGTGCGCCCGCCGGAGCTCGACGAGAAGAACGTCGTCGCGACGTTGCCCTGGTAGAGCACCACGCGATGGGCGGTGGCGGCGACGGCGGCCGTCGAGGCGGTCGCCTCGTGCTCGATCGGCCCGTACACCTGGCTGCGGGTGTCGGCGTAGGCGTCGAACGCGCCGGACGGGTTGCGGGTGGCGACGGCGTAGGAGCGCGCCGCAACGGCCTGGGCCTTCAGCGCCGGCAGGGGCCACGAGGCGGGCATCTCGCTCGGGACGACGCCGCGCAGGTACTTCTCGAGGCCGACCACGTCCACGCACTCGAGCGTCCCGCCGGACTCCACGATCCGGAAGGAGCCGTGCCAGTGGTCGCCGTCGAAGCCGATGCCGGCCGAGTCGTCCAGGCGCAGCGGCTGGGAGCGCGGGTTCACCTGCACCGGGGCCACGAGCCCCTTCGTGACGGCGCCCGTGGTCTTCGCGACCAGCTGCAGACGGCCCGCCGACCCGCCCGCCTGCAGGCGGTAGGTGCCGGCGGGGAGCCCGATCGCCCTGCCCCTCGCAGGCCGCAGCGTCATCGCAGACGACGCGCCGAAGTGCACGGCGGACCCGGACGAGAGCAGCACGCGCTCGGAGACGGAGCGGGGCAGCGGCGCGATGTGGGTGCCGGTGAAGTAGTGATCGAGGATCTGGGCGTAGCCCCACCCGTGCTCGGCGTAGCCGAGCGCGCCGTACTGCGACATGCCGATGCCGTGCCCCCAGCCGTGGCCGGTCAGCGTGAACACCGTCGCGCCCTGTGCCGAGGCCGGAACCGTGAGGGCCAGGGCCGCCGCAACGCACGTCGCGATTCGTCGCCTCATGCCGACACCATCGGCAGCAGGGTACCCCTCCTGGAGTTATGCGCGGGTAAAGATCTCGCCGCCCGTGGAAACCGGCGGGCGGACGCGCCCGACCTACAGCGGGTCACACGAGCGGTCGATAACCTGCGACGACATGGGCCTACTCTCCCCGCTGCCGAAGCCGGTTCGCACCGTGCTCGAAACGGTCGTCACCCTCGTGGTTGCGCTCGGCATCGCGTGGCTCGGGCAGGCGTTCGTGGTCAAGCCCTACCGGGTGCCGACGCCGAGCATGGTGCCGACGCTCGAGCCCGGCGACCGCGTGCTGGCCGACCGCCTGAGCCTCGACTTCACCGATCCCGGCCGCGGCCAGATCGTCGTGTTCCATCCCCCGCACTGCAAGAGCGGGCACAACGACTCGAGCGGCGTCTGCACCTCGCCGCAGCTCAAGCTCCGCGACGGCCTCGCCGGCACGACGTTCGTCAAGCGCGTCGTGGGCCTGCCCGGCGAGACGGTCTGGGCCAGCGGCGGCCACGTGTGGATCAAAGACAAGGGCAAGCCCGCCTTCCAGCTGAACGAGCCATACACCCACGGCAAGACGACGAACGACCTGCCCCGTGAGACGATCCCCAAGGGCTTCTACCTGATGCTCGGCGACAACCGCATGATCTCGGAGGACTCGCGCATGTGGGGCCTCGAGCCCCGCTCCGGCATGATCGGCATCGCCCGCGTGCGCTACTGGCCACTCGGCCGCTTGGGCCTCCTCTAGACTGCGGCTCCCCGAGACGAGGAGTGCGCTCTTGCGGCTGCGCCGTTCCTGCCTGGCGGTGCCGGGCTCATCCGAGAAGATGCTGGCCAAGGCGGCGACGCTCCCCGCCGACCAGGTCTTCCTCGACCTCGAGGACGCCGTCTCGCCCCTCGAGAAAGAGGGCTCGCGGGCCACGGTCGTGCAGGCGCTCAACACGCACGACTACTCGGGCAAGACCCGAGTCGTGCGCGTGAACGGCGTCACCACCCAGTGGTGCCTGGGCGACATCCTCGCCGTCGTCGGCGGCGCCGGCGCGAAGCTCGACTGCCTCATGATCCCGAAGGTCGAGGACGCCGCGCAGCTGCACTTCGTCGACCACCTCCTGACCCAGCTCGAGACGCAGCACGGGATCGAGCACCGGATCGGGATCGAGGCCCAGATCGAGAACGCCCGCGGCACGGTCAACCTGCGCGAGATCGCAACCGCCACCGACCGCATCGAGACGATCATCTTCGGCCCCGGCGACTACGCGGCGGCGATCGGCGTCGCCCAGCTCGTGATCGGCTCGATCGACCCCGACTACCCGGGCGACCAGTGGCACTACGTGCTCTCGAAGATCGTCACCACGGCCCGCGCGTTCGGGCTGCAGGCGATCGACGGTCCGTACACGGACATCAAGAACGTCGACGAGTACCGGCGCCTGTGCCACCGCGCCCGCCTGGTGGGCTTCGACGGCAAGTGGGTGCTGCACCCGGGCCAGGTCGACATCGCAAACGAGGTCTTCATGCCGACGCCCGAGCAGTTCGAGGCCGCCCGGCGGCTGCTCGACGCCTATCACCACGCCACGCACGTCGAGCGCAAGGGCGCCGTCATGCACGAGGGCCAGATGATCGACGAGGCGTCGCGCAAGATCGCCGAGCAGGTGGTCGCCCGCGGCGAGGCCGCCGGCCTGGGCAGCGTGCCGGCGTGAGCAGCGTGCTCGACGAGCTCTCCGAGGACCAGCGCGAGATCGTCGGCGTCGTGCGCCAGTTCGTCGACGAGCAGGTGATCCCGGTCGCCTCGCAGCTCGAGCACGACGACGTCTTCCCCGACGAGATCGTGGCCGGCCTGCGCGAGCTCGGCATCTTCGGGTTCACGATCCCGGAGCGCTACGGCGGGCTCGGGCTCGACCTCACCACCTACGCCCTGGCCGTGTGCGAGCTCTCGCGCGGCTGGATGAGCGTCTCCGGCATCGTCAACACGCACTTCATCGTCGCCGACATGCTGGTGCGCGACGGCACCGACGAGCAGCGCGAGCGGTTCCTGCCGCGGATGGCGACGGGCGAGATGCGCTGCGCGTTCTCGATGACCGAGCCCGAATGCGGCTCCGACGTCCAGGCGATCCGCTCGCGGGCGGTGCGCGACGGGTCCGACTACGTGGTGAACGGCCAGAAGATGTGGGTGACGAACGGGCTTCGCTCGGGCATGGTGGCGACGCTCGTCAAGACCGACCCCGACGCGAGCCCCGCCCACCGCGGCATGAGCTGCCTGCTGATCGAGAAGGAGCCGGGCGCGGCCACCGACGGCGGGCTGACCGTGCCGCCGCAGCTGCACAAGCTCGGCTATCGCGGCGTCGAGACGACCGAGCTCGTGTTCGCCGACCACCGCGTGCCGGCCGAGAACCTGCTCGGCGGCGAGGAGGGGCGCGGCTTCCAGCAGATGATGTCGGGCATCGAGGTGGGCCGGGTGAACGTGGCCGCCCGCGGCGTCGGCGTCGCCCAGCGCGCGTTCGAGCTCGCGATCCGCTACGCCCAGGAGCGCGAGGCGTTCGGCCGCCCGATCGCAAAGCACCAGGCGATCCAGTTCAAGCTCGCCGACATGGGGACGAAGATCGAGGCCGCTCGCCTGCTGATGCTCTCGGCGGCGCGACGCAAGGACGCCGGCGAGCGCTCGGACGTCGAGGCGGGGATGGCCAAGCTGTTTGCGACCGAGATCTGCAACGAGGTCGTCGAGGACGCGCTGCGCATCCACGGTGGCTACGGCTACTCGCAGGAGTACGAGATCGAGCGCCTCTACCGCGATGCGCCGCTGCTCCTGATCGGCGAGGGCACATCCGAGATCCAGAAGCTCATCATCGCCCGCGGGCTGCTGCAGAGGAACCCTCTGTGACGCCCGCCCAGACGAACCGGGGACAGTCCCCGGCGGGGACTGTCCCAGAGCGCCCCGATGAGCCGCGAGTTCGACGCTCGAGAGCTGCGCTTCGGCCGCTACCTGGAGGACTTCGAGGCCGGCGACGTCTACAAGCACTGGCCGGGCAAGACGATCACCGAGGCCGACGACCACCTGTTCTGCATGATCACGATGAACCACCACCCACTGCACACCGACGCCCACTACGCCGAGACCGAGACGCAGTTCGGCCGCAACGTGGTCGTCGGCAACCTGGTGTACTCGCTCGTCCTCGGCATGAGCGTGCCCGACGTCTCCGGCAAGGCGATCGCAAACCTCGAGGTCGAGTCGCTCAAGCATGCGAAGCCGACCTTCCACGGCGACACGATCTATGCCCAGACGACGGTGGTCGAGGTCACCCCCTCGCGCTCCAAGCCCGATCGCGGCATCGTCACGGTGGACACGATCGGGACGAACCAGCGCGGCGAGATCGTGTGCGAGTTCCGGCGCAAGGTGCTCGTGCCGAAGCGCAACCCCGGCTGACCGCGCCGGAGTACGCTGTCGGGCGATGGACGCTGCCATCTCGGTCGCCGGCCTGACGAAACGCTACGGCGACCACACCGCCGTCGACGGCGTCAGCTTCGAGGTGGCACGGGGCGAGTCGTTCGGCATCCTCGGCCCCAACGGCGCCGGCAAGACGACGACGCTCGAGATGATCGAGGGGCTGCGCAAGCCCGACGGCGGCCAGATCACGCTGCTCGGACAGCCGGTGTGGCCCGACCCGCGCCGGATCCAGGCCCGGATCGGCGTCCAGCTGCAATCGACGTCGCTCTTCGACATGCTGACCGCACGCGAGCTGCTCGAGCTCTTCGCCCGCTTCTATCTGCGCCCCGACGCGGCCGAGCGCGCCCGCATCTCGCTCGCACTTGTCGGCCTCGAGACGAAGGCCGACGACTACGCCAAGCGCCTCTCCGGTGGCCAGCAGCAGCGGCTCGCGATTGCGCTCGCCCTCGTCCACGACCCCGAGATCGTGTTCCTCGACGAGCCGACGACCGGCCTCGACCCCCAGGCGCGGCACAACCTGTGGGACGTGATCCGCTCGATCAACGGCGAGCAGGGAAAGACGGTGGTGCTGACGACGCACTACCTGGAGGAGGCCGAGCAGCTGTGCGACCGGGTCGCGATCATGGACGAGGCCCGGATCGTCGCACTCGACACGCCGGCCGGGCTCGTCGCGGCGCTCCAAGCCGACGCGCGCGTGTCCTACACCGATGCGACCGGCGATCACACGGTCTACGTCAGGGACGCGCAGGCGACGGTGCTCGAGGTGCTCGAGCGGGCCCGCGCCGAGGGCCACGAGGTGCAGAACCTGTCGGTCAAGGGCGCGGATCTCGAGGACGTCTTCATGCAGCTGACCGGGCGGGAGTACCGCGAATGAATCTGGGCCGGTTCGCCGCGACAACGCGTGCGCAGCTGCAGATGACCTTCCGGCGCCGGATCACGCTCTTCTGGTCGCTGCTCTTCCCGATGATCCTGATGACGCTGCTCGGGCTGCTCTTCGGCCGCTCGATCAACGCGGGCACGATCGCGGTCGTCCCGGTGCGCGCGCCCGCGCCCGCGAGGGTGGTGCACGTGCTCGAGCACACGAAGGGCGTCACGATCAAGACATCGCCGACGGTGGCGCAGGCGATCCACCAGGTGCGCAACGGCGACCGCGATGCGGCGATCGCGTTCGTGCCGGCCGGTGGCGGCACGTACGCCGTGCGGCTGTACACGTCGAACACGTCGGCCGACCAGGCGGGCATCATCCGCGGGATCGTCGCGGGCGCGGCCGACGGCGTCTCGGTCGCCGCCACCGGCAGGGCGCCGGCCGTGACGTTCCACGCGCTCTCGGTCGACTCGGCGTCGCTCAGCTACATCGACTTCCTGCTGCCGGGGATCGTGGCGCTCGCCATCATGATCTCGGCGGTGATCGGCCTGGCCACGATCCTGGTCGACTGGCGCCAGCGTGGCATCCTGCGCCGGCTCAAGCTGACGCCGATCCCGCTCAGCGAGTTCTTCGCCGCCCGCATCACCGCGTCGCTCGCGGTCGCGCTGATGCAGGTGGTGGTGCTGCTCCTCTTCGGCCGGGTCGCCTTCGGCATCCAGATCTCCTCGACGGCGTGGGCGGCGATCCCGGTCGCGCTCGCGGGCTGCCTGTGCTTCCTGGCGATGGGGTTTGCGATCGGCTCGGTGGTGTCCAATCCGGAGACCGGCGACGCCGTCGCAAACGTGATCACGAACCCGATGATGTTCCTCTCGGGCGTGTTCTTCCCGGTCGCGGCGATGCCGGCATTCGTCCAGGCGATCGCCCGCGTCCTGCCCCTGTACTACCTGGCCAACGGCCTGCGCGACACGACCGTGAGGGGGCTCTCGCTCACGCATGTGGCCGGAGACATCGGGGTACTGTTAGCCGCGACGGCGGTGCTCGCGGCGGTGGGGCTGCGCTCGTTCCGGTGGGAGCCTTCGATCTAGGGGGAACTGGCAGTGCGATACGACAACGTGATCGTGGGTGGCGGGCTGGCCGGGGGGATGGTCGCCCAGGAGTACCGCGAGCAGGGTGGCGACGGCTCCGTGCTGATCCTCGCCCGCGAGCCGCACGTGCCCTACCACCGGCCGCCGCTCACCAAGGAGTTCCTGCGCGGCGAGAAGCCGGACTCCGAGGTGTACATGCACCCGGCGGAGTGGTGGCGGGAGCAGAACGTCGACGTCCAGCCCGGCGTCGAGGCCACGGCGCTCGACCGCAGCGCGCACACGCTCACCCTGGCCAGTGGCGAGACGGTCGGGTACGGCCGGGTCGTGCTCGCGACCGGCGCGACGCCGCGCACCCTCCCCGGAGCGGGGAGCATCCGCACGATCGACGACTCGGCGGCGCTCTCGCAGAGGCTCGCTGCCGGCCCCGGCCACCTGGGCGTGATCGGCGGCGGATTCATCGGCGTCGAGGCCGCGGCGAGCGCGCGGATGATGGGCTGGGACGTGACCATGGCCGTGCCCGAGAGCGTGGTGTGGGAGCACCTGTTCGGCGCGGAGGTGGCGGCCTACTTCCAGCGTCAGCTCGAGTCCCACGGCGTCAAGGTGCACACGGGCACGAAGGAGCTCCCGGCCGGCAGCTACGACGTCAAGCTGGCGGGCATCGGTGTCGACCCGAACACGGGCCTGGCCGAGGCGGCGGGCCTGACCGTCGAGAACGGCGTCCACGTCGACGAGCACCTGCGAGCCGCCGACGACGTCTGGGCGATCGGCGACATCGCCGCCTACCAGAGCGTCGTGCACGGCCGGCGGATGCGGGTCGAGCACTGGGACGTCGCCCTGAACCAGGGCAGCTACGTCGGCCGCAGCTGGGCGGGCAAGGAGGACGCACCGTACGCCGTCGTGCCGTACTTCTTCTCGGACATCGGCGACTGGACGTGGTTCGAGTACGTCGGCCCCGGCAAGGGCCGCGTCGACGTGCGCGGGTCGATGGACTCCGACGACTTCGTCGCGTACTACCTCGACGACGCCGACCACGTCACGGCCTGCCTGGGCGTGAACCGCAGCGACGACGTCGAGGCCGCAAAGGCCCTGATCACCGCGCACGCCGCAGCGCCGAGCGCCTAGCGGTGGTGTGGAACTGACCAACCGGCACCGGCTATGATCCGGCGCCCGTGAGCGCCGTCCCCGAAATGCCCGGCGAACTCGATCGCGCGCTCAAGGCGCTCCAGGCCGGCGGAATGGTTGTCGTGTGCGACGACCCCGACCGCGAGGACGAGGGCGATCTGTGCATGGCGGCCGAGTTCGTCACCCAGGAGGCGATCGCGTTCATGGCCTGCCACGCGCGCGGGCTGATCTGCCTCGCGCTCCCGGAGGAGCGCTGCGACGAGCTCGACCTCCCGCTGATGGTGCCGGCCAACCATGGCACCGACGCCACCGGGTTCACGGTCTCGATCGAGGCCGCGACCGGCGTGACGACGGGCATCTCGGCGGCGGACCGGGCGCGCACGATCCGGGTCGCCGTCGACCCCGCCACCCGCCCGCCCGACCTGGTGCGCCCCGGCCACGTCTTCCCGCTGCGCGCGCGCACCCGCGGCGTGCTTGACCGGCGCGGCCAGACCGAGGCCGCGGTCGACCTCACCCGGCTCGCCGGGCTCACCCCCGGCGGGGTGCTGTGCGAGGTGATCAACGACGACGGCACGATGGCGCGCGGCGCGCAGCTGCAGGCGTTCTGCCGCCGCAACGGCTTCCCGGTCGTCACCGTCGAGCACATCGCCGGCTACGTGCGCAGCCTCGCGCCCGCAGTCACCGCGGCGGTCTAGCCAGACTCAGATCTGAGCTGCCGAAGCCGGCCGGTACGCGCCGAATACCGCCCGAAGCGCCGCGCACACCTCGCCGAGGGTCGCGTCGGCACGGACGGCCGCGATGATCGCGGGCATCAGGTTGCGCTCGCTCGCGGCATCGGCCGAGAGCAGCTCGAGCGCGGCCTCGACGCCGGCCGTGTCGCGCTCGTGGCGCAGCGCCTCAAGGCGCCTGCGCTGGTCGCCCGCGAGCTGCGGCGGCACGTCGAAGCGCTCGGGCAGCGCCACGGCGTCATCGACGTAGGCGTTCACACCGACGACGATGTCCTCGCCGGCGGCCACCCGCCGCTCGCGCTCGTACGCCTCGTCCGAGATCACGCGCTGGTAGAAGCCGGCCTCGATCGCGGCCACCGCCCCGCCGAGCGAGTCGATGTGATCCAGCAGCTCACGGGCGTCGTGCTCGAGGGCGTCCGTCAGCCGCTCGACATGCCATGAGCCGCCGAGCGGATCGGCCACGTCGGTGATCCCGAACTCGTGCTGCAGCATCTGCTGGGTGCGCACGGCCAGAGTCTGGGCGTGCTGCGTCGGGATCGCGATCGCCTCGTCGAAGCACGAGAGCGCCATCGACTGGACGCCGCCGAGCGCCGCGGCCAGGGCCTGCACGGCGGCGCGCACGATGTTGTTCTCGGGCTGCTGCAGCGTCAGCGCCGAGCCGGCGGTCTGGGTGTGGGTGCGCAGCATCATCGAACGCGGATCCTTCGCTCCGAAGCGGTCGCGCATCACGTGTGCCCACAGCCGCCGCAGCGCCCGGTACTTGGCGACCTCCTCGAAGAAGTTCATGTGCGTGTTGAAGATCCACGAGAGCCGCGGCGCGAAGGAGTCCACGTCGATGCCGCGGTCGGTCACCGCCGAGACGTAGGCGATCGCGTTTGCGATCCCGAACGCCATCTCCTGCGCGGCCGTGCAGCCCGCCTCGCGCATGTGGTACCCCGAGAGCGAGATCGCGTTGAAGCGGGGGGCGGCGGTCGTCGCCCACTCGATCACATCGGCGGCGAGGCGCAGCGACGGCCGGGGCGGGTAGATGTAGGTGCCGCGCGAGACGTACTCCTTGAGCACGTCGTTCTGCGCGGTGCCGCGGATCTGGGCCGGGTCGCGGCCCTGGCGCTCGCACGCGACCGAGTACATCGCGACGAGCACCGCCGCCGGGGCGTTGATCGTCATCGACGTCGACACCTCGTCAAGCGGGATGCCCGCGAACATCGCCTCCATGTCGCGGACGGAGTTGATGGCGACGCCGACGCGGCCGACCTCGCCCTCGGCCAGCGGATCGTCGGCGTCCATCCCCATCTGCGTCGGCAGGTCGAACGCAATCGAGAGCGCGCTCTGGCCCTGCTCGATCAGGAAGCGGAAGCGGCGGTTGGTCTCCTCGGCCGTGCCGAAGCCGGCGTACTGGCGGATCGACCACGGCCGGCCCGCGTACATGTCGCGGTGGATGCCCCGCGTGAAGGGGAACTCGCCCGGGTCGCCCAGGTCACGGGCGTAGTCGAGGTCGACGTCGTCAGGGCCGGCGAAGCGGCGCTCGCTCACGCCCGCCTGCCCTCGCCCTCGCGCTCGGCGCCGACGAGCACCACCATCTTGCCGACGTGCTGATTCTCTTTCATCATCTGGTGCGGCAGCGGGCACTCGGCCCACGGGAAGACGCGCGACAGCACCGGCTTGATCTTGCCCTCGGCGATCAGCTGGTTGGCGCGCTGGCACTCGTAGGCGTTGGCGAAGTGGCTGCCGAGGATCGACTTCTGCCGCATCCACAGGTAGCGCACATCGAAGTCGAGCTGGAAGCCGGAGGTCGCCCCGCAGATCACGATCGTGCCGAACGTCCGGCACACGAACACGCTCGTGAAGAAGGTGGCCGCGCCGACGTGCTCGAAGACCACGTCGCAGTCGACGCCGCCGGTCAGCTCGCGGATCGCGCCGCCGAAGCGCTTGATCTCGTCGAGATTGCGCTCGCCGGTGTCGGGATCGGCCAGGGCGAACTGGCGCCGGTCGATCACCGCGGCCGCGCCGAGCTCACGCACGAGGTCGATCTTGTCGTCCGACGAGACGACGGCGACGGCGTTTGCGCCGTGCAGGGCGCACAGCTGCACGGCGAACGTGCCCAGGCCGCCGCCTGCGCCCCACACGAGCACGTTGTCGCCCGGGCGGATGCGGGCGCGATCGACGAGCATGCGATAGGCGGTGAAGTATGTGAGGCCGTAGGAGGCGGCCTCCTCCCAGGTGAGCTGCGCCGGCTTCTGCAGCAGCTGCTGGGCCTGCACCAGGCAGTGCTCGGCGAAGCTGCCCCAGTTCGACTCGTACGCCCAGATCCGCTGCCGTGAGCACGCCATCGGGTCGCGGCCGTTGCACTCGGCGCACTCGCCACAGCTCTGGTTGCAGTGGATGACAACCTCGTCGCCGGGCTTCCAGCGCGTCACGCCCGGCCCGACCTTGTCCACGACGCCCGAGGCGTCCGAGCCGGCGATGTGGAAGTCGTAGCCGGTGTAGCGGAAGATCGACACCGGCAGCCCGGCGGCCGCCCACACGCCGTTGTAGTTCACGCCCGCGGCCATCACGCGCACCCGCACCTCACCCGGGCCGGGCTCCGGCACCTCGATCTGCTCGAGCTGCATCGCCTGGACGGGATCGCCGAGCCGGTCGGGCCGGATCACCCACGCTGCCATGGTGCCCGCGGGAGACATGGCTTATCGTACCGCCGCCGAGCGCAGCTCCCGGCGCCGCTTCGCTGCGCCGGCCACCGCCAGCTGACCGCACGCGGCCTCGATGTCCGACCCGTGCGAGCGCCGGTAGCTCGTCGCCACGCCGCGGCGGCGCAGCTCGGCCGCAAACGCGTCGACGCGCGCCGGCGGCGAGGCGGTGAACCCGGCCGCGGTCGGGTTGTAGGCGATCAGGTTCACATGGAAGCCCTCCCCGGCGCCCAGCAGGCGGGCGAGCGCGACCGCATCGCCGTGGGAGTCGTTCACGCCGTCGAGCAGCAGGTACTCGACGAACACCCGCCGGCCGGTGCGGGCGCGGTAGCCGTTGCAGGCCTGCATGAGCCGGGCGAGCGGGTAGCGCTTCGTGACCGGCATGAGCGTCGTCCGCAGCGCGTCGGTCGGGGCGTGCAGTGAGAGCGCGAGCTTCACCTGCAGGGGCTCCTCGGCCAGGCGCTCGATGCCCGGCACCCAGCCCGCGGTGGAGATGGCGATGTGGCGCGCCCCGAGCCCGTAGCCGGCCGGGTCGGTGATCGTGCGGCATGCGTCGAGCACGGCGTCGTAGTTCAGGAACGGCTCGCCCATCCCCATCATGACGACGTTTCCGATCCGCCCGCCCTCGGCGTCGCGCAGCATGCGGGCGAGCACGAGCAGCTGCTCGACGATCTCGCCGGCGGTCAGGTTGCGGCCGAGGCCCATGGCGCCGGTGGCGCAGAACGTGCACCGAAGCGGACAGCCCGACTGCGACGAGAGGCAGGCGGTGCGACGGTTGCGATGGCGCATGAGCACCGCCTCGAGCGGGAACCCGTCGGGCGTGGCCAGCCCGAGCTTGATCGTCCCGTCGCCCGACTCGCGCGTGTCGGTGACCACGAGCTCGCGCAGCGGCGCCTGCGCCGCCAGGTGCTCGCGCAGCGCGACGGGGAGCGGCGTCAGCTCGGAGTAGTCCTGCGCCAAGCCGCGCGTGGCGCCCTCGTACACCTGCCGAAAGCGGTACGCGGGCTCGCCGCGGTCGGCGAGGATCGTGCGGATCTTTTCAAAATGCACAGTGGTAGTGTGACTGCAAACCCCCACCCGGAGGTGCACCACATGCCGACAAAGATTCGTACTGACAAGGTTGCCGAGTCCATCACCCCGCTCGTGACGCGGGTCACCCAGGACGACGAGCTGCGCGCGCACGCGATGACCGCGCTCGACTCGGCCAAGGCGATCTACACCAAGGTCCAGGCCGACGGCCCGCGCAAGGCCGCGACCAACAAGGCCGTGACCGACGAGGTCATGCGGGCCGCCGCGGAGATCCGTGCGACGGCCGAGCACCTCGCCGGCAAGTCGAAGCGCAAAAGCCACAAGCTGCGCAAGCTGTTCCTGGGTGTCCTGATCGCAGGCGCCGCGGCGATCGGCCTGAAGAAGGTCCTGTCGAGCGACGAGGACGAGTTCGAGTACGAGTCGTAGGCGGCCGCGCGCCGGCAGGGGAGGAGTGATCGGGTGAGCGACGCGACCCGCGCGGCGGCCGAGGCCGCCATCGACGTCCTGCTGCAGGAGAAGCGGGAGTTCCTGCCCTCACCCGAGTTCGTCCGCGGCGCGGTCATGGCCGATCCGGCGGTCTACGACCAGGCCGATCGCGACCTGGACGGGTTCTGGCTCGAGCGCACGAAGGAGTTCCTGACGTGGTCAGAGCCCCCCACCAAGGGGCTCGAGTGGGACGCGCCGCACTGCACCTGGTTCGCCGACGGCACCCTGAACGTCAGCGCCAACTGCCTCGACCGCCACGTCGCGGCCGGGCGCGGCGACAAGGTCGCCTACCACTTCGTGTCCGAGCCGGTCGACGAGCCCGACCGCGCCATCACCTACTCCGACCTGCTCGGCGAGGTGTGCCGGTTCGCCAACGGCCTGCGGTCGCTCGGGATCGGCAAGGGGGACGTGGTCGGCCTCTACATGGGCATGGTGCCCGAGCTCGCGGTGGCCATGCTCGCCTGCGCCCGGATCGGCGCGCCGCACGTGGTGGTGTTCGGCGGCTTCTCGGCCGAGGCGCTCGGCGAGCGGCTGGAGTCGACCGGGGCCAAGGCCCTGATCACCCAGGACGAGGCGTGGCGCAAGGGCGGGCGCGTGCCGCTCAAGGTCACCGCCGACGGGGCCGCCAAGCTCGCACCCAGCGTGCAGCACATGGTCGTGCTGCGGCGCACAGGGGCCGACGTCCCCATGCAGGCCGGCCGCGACCACGAGTGGGGCGCGTTCATCGCCGCCCAGAGCGACACCTGCCCGGCCGAGCCGATGGAGGCCGAGCACATGCTCTACGCCCTGCACACGTCGGGCACGACGGCCAAGCCCAAGGCGGCGGTGCACACGTCGGGCGGATACCTGACGTACGTGGCCGTCACTCACCGCTGGATCTTCGACATCAGGGACGACGACGTCTACTGGTGCGCCGCCGACATCGGCTGGGTGACCGGGCACAGCTACATCGTCTACGGGCCGCTCGCCAACTGCACGACGAGCGTGCTCTACGAGGGCGACCCGATGCACCCCGGGCCGGAGCGGCACTGGCAGATCATCGAGCGCTACGGCGTCACCCAGTACTACACCGCGCCGACGCTGATCCGCGCGTTCATCAAGTCCGGCCCGCAGGTGCCGGCTGGGCACGACCTGAGCTCGCTGCGCCTGCTGGGATCGGTCGGCGAGCCGATCAACCCCGAGGCCTGGGTGTGGTACTGGAAGTACATCGGGGGCGAGCGCTGCCCGATCGTCGACACGTGGTGGCAGACCGAGACCGGCGGCATCCTGATCACGCCGCTGCCGGGTCTCGTCACCACCAAGCCCGGCTCGGCCACGCGCCCGTTCCCCGGCATCCGGGCGGCGGTCGTCGACGAGCACGGCGACCCGGTGCCGCCCGGGAGCGGCGGCTACCTGGTGATCACGCGCCCGTGGCCGGGGATGTTCCGCACGCTCTACCACGACGACGGCCGCTACGTGTCGAACTACTTCTCGCGCTTCGGCAAGCACGTCTACTTCCCCGGCGACGGCGCCCGCCAGGACGCCGAGGGCTACTTCTGGCTGCTCGGCCGCGTGGACGACGTCATGAACGTGTCCGGCCACCGGCTCTCGACGATCGAGCTCGAGTCGACGCTCGTCGAGCATCCGGCGGTGGCCGAGGCGGCGGCGACGGCGGCGCCGGATCCGCTGACCGGGCAGACGCCGCTCTGCTTCGTGCTCCTGCGCGCAGGCCACGAGCCGAGCGATGCGCTCGCGGCCGAGCTGCGTGAGTGGATCGGCCAGAAGATCGGCAAGATCGCCCGGCCCAAGGCGGTCATCATCGTCGACGACCTGCCCAAGACGCGCTCGGGCAAGATCATGCGCCGGCTGCTGAAGGACGTCGCGGAGGGCCACGAGCTGGGCGACACGACGACGCTGCGCGACCCGGCCGTGGTCGACGACCTGAAGCGCAAGGCCGACGCCGTGCTGCACCCGAGCGCCTGACCCGGCTCCTGCTGGTCCGCTACGCCGAGCCGGTGCCAGGCACCAGCTATTCAGCCGAGGGCTGGGGGCGCAACGCGCGCAACGTGAGCTGCACCGCCACGATGGCGAGCACGAGCGCGAACAGGCGCTTGAGGACGGCGTTCGGCAGCGAGTCGGCCACGATCTCGCCGAGCTTCGCGGTCGGCACCGACGCGAGGCCGATCACGGTCGCGTCGCGCCACCGCACCGCGCCGTAGCGCGTCTGGCGCCACGAGCCCACCAGGACCACGGGCACCATCGCCGCAAGCGATGTCGCGACGGCGACCCGAGCCGAGTTGCCGAGGAAGATGAGCGTCGGCACGAAGATGATCCCGCCGCCGACGCCGAAGAGCGCCGAGAGCACGCCCGCGAGCAGGCCCAGGAGCGCCGCGACGAGATCGTGGGTCACAGCGCCAGCTTCCCCGCGGTCAGGACCAGGAAGAACGCGAACGCGAACACGAGCCGGCGCTGGTCCACGCGCTGATGCAGCCAGGCCCCGCCAACGGCGCCGAGCGTGGCCGGCAGCCCGATCAGCGCCGCGTCGCGCCAGTCGACGTTGCCCGCCTGGGCGTGGGACGCGGCGGCCGCGATCGAGGTGAAGAGGATGGCCGCGAGCGACGTCGCCATCGCGGTCTTGGGCGGGTAGGCGACGAGGGCGACGAGGAGGGGGACGATGACGATCCCGCCGCCGACTCCGAGCACGCCCGAGAGGAACCCCGCCGCCAGTCCGATGCCCACGAGAGCCAGGGTCCGGCGCGACACGGCCGGTATTGTAGGGATCGTGGACGGGAGCCTGGCCCGGTTGGTGGCGCCGCTTCGCGCGGACCCGCGCCGCGGGGCGGTGGTGTGCGACATCGACGGCACGCTCGCCCCGATCGTCGCCGTGCCGGAAGAGGCGCGCGTCCTGCCCGCCGCGCTCGAGGCCCTTGAGCGGCTGACCACGCGGTATGCGCTGGTCGCCTGCGTGACCGGCCGGCCGGCGGCCGAGGCCCGCATGCTCGTGCCGATCGAGGCGGTCGCGATCTCGGGCAATCACGGCCTCGAGGTGTGGCGCGACGGCGACGTGCACCTGGCGCCACAGGCCGCCAAGTACCAGACCTCGATCCACGAGGCGCTCCAGCTCGTGCGCAACGACGGCCTCCTGCCGGAGCTCGGCTGCCACGTCGAGGACAAGGGCATCACCTTCACGATCCACTACCGCAACTCGCCCCGCGCCGACCACGCCCGCCGCTACCTCGAGACCCAGATCGCGCCCCAGCTCGAGCGCGCCGGGCTGGCCTACAACTTCGGCCGCATGGTGCTCGAGGTGCGGCCCCCGGTCGCGGTCGACAAGGGCGCGGCCGTGAAGCGCCTGCGCGGCCGCCACCGCATCGACGAGCTCCTGTTCGTCGGCGACGACCGCAGCGACCTGGACGCGTTCCGCGAGGCCACCATCCGCGTCGCGGTGAACTCGGCCGAGGCGCCGCGGGCGCTGATCGATGCCGCCGACGCGGTCGTGTCGGGTCCGCTCGAGGTGATCGAGCTCCTGAACCATCTGGCCGACACCGCATGAGCGCGTGGGGTGGGAAACACCACCCACGCGCGACGTAGCCCCCCGCCCCCCGCACCCGTACGCTCGAAGAGATGCGAACGGACACAATCATGGTGGAGGTCTCACCGGAGGAGCTGGCCGAGACCGCGCCGGGCGTGATCGACGTGTTCGACGCCCTCGGCCGGCAGTTCTACTGGGCCGACGTCGTCATGGTGACGGCGCGCGATCTCGAGGCCGTGCTCGACGGCGAGATCGTCTTCCCCGGCTGACCGCGGTCAGCCGCCCTTCAGAAGCGCCCGCAGCTGCGGCCACGCGCGCGTGTTGACGACGCTCGCCGGCCCCGTCCAGCCCCTGCGGGCGTTCATCACGCCGAACGGCAGGTAGTCGAGCGCGGCGACCGAGTGCGCGTCGGTGTCGATCGCGAGCTTCGCACCCGCCTCGGCGGCCAGGCGCACATGCACGTCGCTCAGGTCGAGCCGGTGCGGCTGCGAGCTCACCTCGAGCACCGTGCCCGTCTCGACCGCCTTGGCCACCACCGCCTCGATGTCGAGCGGGTTCGGCCGCCGCCGGCCGATCAGCCGCCCCGTCGGGTGGCCGAGGATGTGGACGTGCGGATTCTCGAGCGCCGCGCACACACGTCTGGTCTGGTCGGCGGCCGACAGGCGATGGGAGGCGTGCACGCTCGCGACGACGACATCGAGCTGGGCGAGCAGCTCGTCGGAGTAGTCGAGCGAGCCGTCGCGCAGGATGTCCACCTCGGCGCCCGCGAGCAGGGTGAAGCCGGGCGCGAGCGTCTCGGCCAGCGCGCGGACGCGCTCGATCTGCGCATGCAGCCGGCCGGCGTCGAGGCCCATCCCGAACCCGACCGCGGGCGAGTGGTCGGTGACATTCAGGTACTCGTGGCCGCGGCCGCGCGCGGCGGCCACCATCTGCTCGAGCGTCGCCTTGCCGTCGCTCCAGTCGGTGTGGGTGTGCAGGTCGCCGCGGATGTCCGCAACGGCAACGAGGTCCGGCAGCCGTCCCGCCCGCGCCGCTTCGAGCTCGCCGCGGCCCTCGCGCAGCTCGGGTGGGATGAACGGCAGGCCAAGGCGCTCGTAGACTTCGGCCTCCTCGTCGGAGCTCCAGACCTCGCCGGACTCGACGACCTCGATGCCGTACTCGCTCACCTTGAGGCCTGCGCGCACGGCCGCCTCGCGCAGCGCGACGTTGTGGGCCTTCGACCCGGTCAGGTGCTGAAGCAGGTTGCCGTAGCACCCGGGCGGCACCATCCGCAGCTCGACGAGCGTGCCGTCGTGGGCGCGCGCAGCGACGCGGCTGTCGCCACGCGACTCGACCTCGGCCACCCACTCCGCCGCGGCGAAGGCCTCGGTGGCGGCGACGCGGTCGGTCACGGCCGCCACGATGTCCACGTCCTTGGCCGTCTCGCGGTAGCGGCGCACGCTGCCCGCGACCTCGCAGCGGACGACACCGTCGCAGCCGTTCAGGACGGCGACAGCCATGTCGGCGAGCGCCCGCGCCCGCGCGATCGACCGGCGCGGGGCGGCGGCGGCGCCGTCGCCGTCGGCCAGCCCGGCGAGGATCGTCGCCTCGGTCTTCTCACCGAGGCCCTGCAGGGTGCGGATGCGGCCGGCGGTCGCCGCCTCGCGCACATCCTCGACCGTGCGCAGGCCGAGCTCGTCGAAGATCCGGCGGGCGGTCTTCGGGCCGACGCCCTGCATGCGCATGACCTGCACGGCGCCGGGCGGGTTGCGGTCGACCAGACGCACGAGCGCGGCGATGTCGCCCGTCTCGAGCAGCTCTGCGACCTTGTCGGCGATCGTCTGACCGACGCCGGGCAGGCTGGTCAGGCGCTTCTCGGCCGAGAGCCGCGCGACCGACTCGGCCGTCTCGCGCAGCGTCTGGGCCGCGCGCCTGTAGGCGAGCACCCGGTAGACCACCGCACCCTCCAGCTCGAGCAGGTCGGCCATCAGGTCGAAGCGCTCCGCGATGGCCGCATTGGAGAGCGGCGGGGATTCCACGAGGCCAATGATAGGGTGGCCGCGTGCCCGACCGGTTCGTGATCGTGCTGCCGACGTACAACGAGCGCGAGAACCTGGAGCGGGTGGTCGACGCACTCGCGGCGGTGCGCGGGCAGGCGCCGTTCCCCGGCGACGTGCTGGTGGTCGACGACGCGTCGCCGGACGGCACGGGCGCGCTCGCCGACGAGCTGGCGGCCCGGCACGAATGGGTGCATGTCCTGCATCGCCCCGGCAAGCACGGCCTCGGCCAGGCGTACGTCGACGGCTTCCGCTGGGCGCTCGCGCGCGACTACAGCCACATCCTCGAGATGGACGCCGACCTGTCGCATCCGCCGGAGGCCGTGCCGCGCCTGCTCGCCGCCGCGGCCGACGCCGACCTCGTGCTCGGCTCGCGCTACGTCCCCGGCGGCGGCGTCGTCGGCTGGTCGGCGCACCGGCGCCTGATCTCGCGGGGCGGGTCGCTCTACGCGCGCACGCTGCTCGGCGTGCGCGTCCGCGACCTCACCGGCGGGTTCAAGTGCTTCCGCCGGCGCGTGCTCGAGGCCACCGACCTCGACTCGGTACACGGCCAGGGATACGTGTTCCAGATCGAGCTGACCTACCGCACGCTGCGCATGGGCGGCCGCGTGGTCGAGGTGCCGATCACGTTCTGCGACCGCACCGCCGGCGCGAGCAAGATGACGACGGCGATCGTCGCGGAGGCGGTGTGGAAGGTGCCGGCGCTGCGCCTGCGGGCGGTGCGCGGCCGCCTCGACGGCCCCCTGCCGTCGGGCGGCGTGGCATCCCTGGTCGCGTCACGCCCACCGCTATAGTGAATCTCCCCGTACGAGGACAGGAGAACCGGTCGTGAGCGAACGCATGGTCGAGGTCACCGACGCCACCTGGGAGTCCGAGGTGGTCGGATCGGACGAGCCCGTGGTGGTGGATTTCTGGGCGCCCTGGTGCGGTCCGTGCCGGGTGATGGATCCGATCCTCGACGAGCTCGCCGAGGCACACGCCGGCCGCGTCAAGTTCACCAAGCTGAACGTCGACGACAACCTGCAGACGGCAACCCGCTACGACATCCTCTCGATCCCGACGCTGATGGTGTTCAAGGGCGGGGAGATGCAGAAGAAGCTCATCGGGGCGATCCCGCGGCGACGGCTCGAGGACGAGCTCGCGGCTTTCCTGCCCGCGTAGGTCAGGCCTGCAGCGCGGCGAGGGCGCTGACGCCGATGACGATCACGGTCGCGCCGGCGATCTGGCGCCGGCTGATGCGCTCGCCGAAGATCACGAACGAGCCGATCGTCGCCACCGCGGCGAACTGCGATCCGAGCACGGCCGGGATCGCCACGCCGTCGTGGGAGCCGATCACGTAGAACGTGAACCCGATCACCTCGGCCGCGGCCGAGAAGGCCACCATCCACCACGCCCGTCCGGGTGGGCGCAGCGAGCCGCGCAGGATCAGCGGCAGCGCGATCAGCGACACTCCGACGACCCGCGCGACGAGGATCGTCCAGAGCGGACCGAGTGCGTCGCCCGCGTGGGAGCTCGCGACCAGGTTCACGCCAAACAGGCACGACGCTCCGAGCGCGTAGAGCGACGGGCGCAGGTGGACGTCGGACGCCCGCCCGCGCATCGTCACGAGCACGACGCCGCAGGCCACGACCACCAGGCAGACGGCGACGCCGGTCGTCAGCTGCTCGCCGAGCGCGATCGAGATCACCGCCGCGATGGCGCCCTCGGTCGAGGCGATGGGGGCGACGACTCCGACCTTGCCCAGGCGCAGCGCGCGGTACATCATCGAGAGCCCCGCGGCGGAGCCGGCGCCGGCGAGCAGCGCCCACTCCCACGCGTGCGAGCCGGAGTGGGCCGGCAGGCCGCTCACAGGCGCGAGCAGCGCGAGCGCGACGAAGCCGAGCAGCATCACATAGGCGAGCGCCTGCTGCGACCCCAGGATGCGGGTCGAGCGCGATGCCACCACCGTCGATGCGCCCCAGCACAGGGCGGCGCCCAGGCCGCCCAGAATCGGGATCACGCGAAGTGGTCCCAGCCCCGCAGCGCCGAGAAGTCGCCGGCGGCGCCGACGAGCGACACCGCCCCCGCGTCGGTCAGCCGTCCCACCACGGTCACGGGCACGGGCATCGCAGCGCCGGCGGGCACCGCGGCCAGGAGCTCGTAGTCCTCGCCACCCGCGGTCGCCTGCTCGACGCTCGCGCCCGCGGCGCGCGGGAGCCGGTCGAGCTCGACGATCGCGCCCGTTCCCGAGGCGGCCGCCAGCCGGCGCACATCGGTGGCGATGCCGTCGGAGAGGTCGAGCATGGCGGTTGCGATTCCTGCCAGCGCGCGGCCCTCGGCGAGCCGTGGCGTCACGCGCGCCGTGTACCCGCTCGCCGCCTGACCGCCCAGCGTCCCGGTGACGACGAGCAGGTCACCCGGGCGACCGCCGGAGCGCAGCACCGGTCGCTCGGCCCGGCCGATGGCGGTGACCGACACGACGAGCGCCGCGCTTCGGGACAGGTCGCCGCCGGCGAGCTGGACACCGTGCTCGGCCACCCCCGCCGCCAGGTCGGCGACGCCCGCATAGCCGGCGGGGACGCCCACCGCGGCCAGCAGGCACACCGGCTCGGCGCCCATCGCCGCCATGTCCGACAGGCTCGCCGCGGCGGCGCGGTGGCCGATGTCACGCGGCGACATGCGCGCGGCATCGAAGTGGACGCCGTCTGCGAGCATGTCCGTCGACGCGACCAGGCCGCCCGCAAGGACACAGGCGTCGTCGCCGATGCCGACCTCAACGCCCGGTCGCACCTTCCCGGCGACCGCCGCGATGGCGGCCAGAAGAGCGTCCTCTGATAGCATGGCGCGCAATGTACCGCGCACCGTTCACGTTCCTGTTTACCACCCGGCCCGGAGGCGTCTGAACGCGTACGCAGAAGCAGTCCGTGCCGTTCTGAAGCCTCCGCAACGCGGGGGCTTTTTTCGTACTGGAGGAGAGCCCGATGCCCATGACCGTCGCCTACCCAGGTGAGGAGGGCGCCTACGCCGCCGAGGCGGGCGCTCAGCTCTACCCGGACGCCGAACTGCGCTCGTTCCGGTCGTGGGCCGACGTCGTGCGCGCCGTCGGCCGCGGCGAGGTGAGCTACGGGGTGCTCCCGATCGAGAACTCGCTCGCCGGCGCGATCCCGGAGACGTACGACCTGCTCGCGCATGCGCCGCTCGCCATCGTCGCCGAGACGATGCTGCCGGTGCCGCATTGCCTCGTCGGCCTCCCCGGGACGAACATCGACGCGCTCGCCCGCGTGCACTCGTTCCCCGCGGCGCTCGCCCAGTGCCGCCGCTTCCTGTCGTCGCTGCCCGACACGCTCCCCGAGGTGGCGCCGTCGACGGCGGCCGCCGCCCGCCGGGTGGCCGAGGCGGGCGATCGCAGCCAGGCGGCGATCTCGTCGCGGCGCGCGGCGGCCCGGTTCGGCCTGACCGTGCTCCTGAACGACGTCTCCGACCACGCCGAGAACTACACCCGCTTCGTGAGCGTCGCCACCCACACCCGCATCGACCGTGAGGGCGCCCGCCTGTGGCACACCGCGGTGCGGTTCGTCACCCACCACCATCCGGGCGCGCTGCTCTCGGCGATCGAGCCGCTCGCGCGCTACGGGGTGAACATGGCGTCGCTGCAGTCGCGCCCGATCCCGGGCCGGCCGTGGAACTACCAGTTCTACGCCGACCTCGAGGGCCACCCGCTCGATCCCGCCGTGGCCACCGCGCTGCGCGTGCTCGAGGAGAGCGTCGCCGAGATCGGCTACCTGGGCTGCTACCCCGCGTTCGAGCGCTCCGAGTAGCCGCCTGCGCTCCACGTCGAGGTGGTATATGCTCGGCGCCCCGCGGGCGGTCAAGGGAAGCCGGTGCGATTCCGGCGCGGTCCCGCCGCTGTGAGGGCGTCCGTCCGGCGCACCCGATGGGTGGCCACTGGCCTTACGGCCGGGAAGGCAAGCCGGGCGGCCCGGAGATCCCGGGAGACGCGCCCGAGCCAGAAGACCTGCCGCTCGCCGAACGACGACGCCTCTCGAGGAAGGAGGACACGTTGGCGAGAATTCGCCTCCATCACCTGGTCACCGCGGTAGTCCTATGGGCCGCGCTCGGCCTGGGAGCCACACAGGTCGCAGCCGCGGCCGCCCCCGTGCACGTGAAGGTGCGCGTGGAGGGCCCGGCGGCCACCGTCACCCAGTCCCACCCCGTGCCCATCACCGGAACGTTCTCCGGCCACCACCTCTCGACCCCGACCGCCCTCGGGGCGCTGCTCGCGGCCGGCCGCCAGCATCACTTCCCGATCGGGCTGCAGTGGTTTGACTGCTGCGGGTTCTTCGTCAACTCAATCGCGGGCGTCCCGGGCGATGCGACCCACTTCTGGGCGTTCAAGGTGGGGCACGCGCTGTCGTCGATCGGCGCTGCGGCGATCCCGGCCACCCGCGGCCTGTCCGTGCTGTTCTACTACACGACCTTCGACCCGAACACCGGGGCGACCGAGCCGACACTCGGCCTCTCGGGGCCGAAGGACGTGACCCGGGGCGGCACCGCGACGTTCGTCGTCTCGTCGTGGAACGACGCCGGCCACGGCTCGGCGGCGGGCGGCGCCTGGGTGAGCGTGGGCGGGATCGCCACACGGGCCGACGCCACCGGCCGGCTCACGGTGAGGTTCACGCGCACCGGCACCTACCCGGTGCGGTCGACGCGCGCCGGCACGATCCGATCGCGCACCATATGGGTGCACGTACTCTCGCCGGCCTCGTCCTGACGGCCGCGATGCTCGCGGCCTGCGGCTCCTCGGTGGCGACGCCGCCGAGCGGGCCGCGGGCTGCGACCGTGACCGTCTCGAGCGGGTTCGGGCAACGCACCCTGTCGGCGGCGCGGGCCGCGCCGGGGCAGACCGCGCTGACCGCCCTGCGCCGGGTGGCGCACGTGTCGACGATGTACGGCGGCCGCTTCGTGCAGGCGATCGACGGCCTGGCCGGCGACCAGTCACACGGCATGGCGTGGCTCTACTTTGTGAACGGCATCCAGGCGAACGTCGGCAGCGCCGACTACACCCTGCACGCGGGCGACACCGAGTGGTGGGACTACCGCTACTGGAACGACCTGATCCAGGTGCCGGTCGCGATCGGCGCGTGGCCGGATCCCTTCGTGCACGGCTACGGCGGCCGGCGGCCGGCGGTCAGCGTCACCGGGCCGGCCTGCGCGGCGCGGCTGACCGCGGCGCTGCGGCGCGCCGGAGCCCACGTCGTGCGCCGGAGCGAGCCGTTCTCGGTGCGCGTCGAGACGTTCGCCCGGGCGGCGGCGGCGCTCTCGACGGCCGCCTGGCGGGGACGCGGGCTGACCGTCTCGCTCTCAGCCGGGCGCGTGATCGTCTACCGCGGCCGCGGCGGGCAGCAGCCCGACACCGGCGCGCACGCCGTCATCGCGGCGTACCAGCCGGGGCCGGCGACAGGCACCTCGGCCGCCCTGATCGTCGCGGGCGACACCGAGGCGGCGGCGTGCGCGGCGGCGCGGACGCTCGCCACGCGGCCCGCGAGCGTGCACGACGCCTATGCGGTCGCCCTCGACGCGAACGGGCACGTGATCGCCTACGGAGGACGCCCGTGAAGCCGCTGCCGGCCGCGCTCGTCACCGGCGCTCCGCTCCTCGCAGCGGTCGCCGCGTGGAGCCCGCTGTGGCTGGCCGCGGCCACCGCCGGGTCGGCGCTCCTGCTCCTCGCCGCGCCCCCGCCGCGACGCCTCTACGCCATCACCGCGATCAGCTCGGGCGTGATCGTCTTCCTCCTGAACCCGTTCGTGTCCGTCCAGGGCCTGACCGTGCTCTGGCAGGGCCCGCACATCCCCATCCTCGACACGCAGATCACGGCGGAGGAGCTGGCCTACGGCGCGGGCGCCGGGATGCGGGTCGCCGCGTCGGCGCTGGCGGTGGCGGCCTTCGTGCGCCTGGCCGACGCCGACCTCCTGTTGCGCGCGACCGCCCGCGTCGCGCCCCGATCGGCCATGATCGCCGCCCTGGCCACGCGCATGGTGCCGGCACTCGAGCGCGACGCGAGCGGGATCGCGCTGGCCGCGCGCACGCGCGCCGCGCGGCTCTCGTCACCGCGCACCGCCGCCGGGCTGCTCGGGCCGCTGCTTGCGAGCTCGCTCGAGCGCTCCCTCGGCGTCGCGGAGGCGATGGAGGCACGCGGCTACGGCGGCCCCGGCCGCACGCGGGCACCCGAGCGGAGTGCGACCCCGCGCGAATGGGCGCTCACGGCCCTGGGGGCGGTCGCAACGGCGCTGGTGACGGCCGGTCTCCTGACAGGCGCGACCGCGTTTCGCTACTACGACACGCTCGGCGACCCGCTGCAGCCGGCGGCGATCGCCGGGTCGGCGGCGCTCCTCGTGCTGCTCGCCGCCGCGGCCGGGACGGTGCGATGGGGACGCTGAGCTTCGCCGGGGTGTCCTACCGCTACCCGGGCGCCGACACGGCGGCGCTCGACGGCGTCGACCTGCAGATCGGCGCCGGCCAGCTCGTGCTGCTGGTCGGCGGGTCGGGGTCGGGGAAGTCGACGCTGCTGCGGGCCGCGCTCGGCCTCGTGCCGCACTTCCACGGCGGCGACCTGCACGGACGGGTGCAGACCGCCGGGCTCGACACCCGTGACCACCGGCCGGGCGAGCTCGCCCGCCACGTCGGCCTCGTCTTCCAGGACCCCGAGGCCCAGCTCGTCATGGGCCGTCCCGACCGCGAGGCGGCGTTCGGCCTGGAGAGCCTGGGCCATCCCGCGCACCAGATCGGCATCCGCGCCCGAGAGGCCCTGGCCGCCGTGGGTGCCTCGCCGCTTGCCCGGCGGCCGATCGCGGTGCTCTCGGGCGGCGAGCAGCAGCGGGTGGCGATCGCGTCGGTGCTCGCCATGGGCCAGCCGATCCTGCTGCTCGACGAGCCGACGAGCCAGCTCGACCCGGTCGTCGCCGAGGAGTTGCTGGGCCTGGTCGTGCGCATCAACCGCGACCGCGGCGTCACCGTCGTCCTGGCCGAGCACCGCACGGGCCGGCTGTTCGCCGAGGCCGATCGCGTGATCGCGATGGAGAACGGCCGAGTCATCGTCGACGCCTCACCGCAGGTGGCGGCGCGGGCGCTGGCCGGCTCCGTCCCCTGGCTGCTGCCGCCGGTGACGCAGGCGTTCGCCGCCGCTGGGCGCGACGAGCTGCCGCTGACCGTGCGCGACGCGCGCGCGCTCACGGCCCGCGCCGAGCCCGTGCCTGTGACTGCCCCGGTGGCCGCGCAAATCGTCGCCGGCACGAGCTCGGCGCACAAGCGGCTCGGCGACGTGGCGGCGCTCGACGGCGTGTCGACCGGCTTCGCCGCCGGGCGGGTGACGGCGCTGATCGGCGAGAACGGCGCGGGCAAGACCACCCTCGCACGGGCGGTGTGCGGCCTGCTCGACCTCGACCGCGGTCGCCTGCGGCCCGCGGCCCGGCTGGCCGGGTACGTCGGCCAGGACCCCGCCCACTACCTCGTCCACGACACGGTCACCGCCGAGGTCGCCTACGCGCTCGCAAACCTCGGCGTCGACGGCGCGGCACGCGACCGCCGCGTCGCCGAGACGCTCGACCGGCTCGACCTGGCCGCGTTCGCCGACCGCCACCCCCGCGACCTCTCGAGCGGCGAGCGGCAGCGGCTCGCGATCGCGTCGGTGGTCGTGATGCAGCCCGATCTGCTCGTGCTCGACGAGCCGACCCGTGGAGTCGACGGCCGCCGCAAGCTCGCGCTCGTCGAGCTGGTGCGGACGCTGGCGGCGCAGGGCACGGCCGTGGTCGTCGTCACGCACGACATGGACTTCGCGGCCGAGGCCGCCGACGTCGTCACGAGCATGGCCGCCGGCCGGATCCTGGCCGACCGCGCCCCCCGTGACTCGCTCGCCGTCGGGATCTTCTTCGTCTCCCAGCTCGGGCTCGCGCTCGGGCGCGCGTCGCTTGCAGACGCCGTCGCGCTGCTCTCCCAGCCCCGCCAGGCGGCCCGTGTCTAGCGACACCGTCGCCCTCGCCCTGCTCGCGGCGATCACGCTCGGCCTGGTCGCGATCGAGACCGGCCCGAACCGCGGCCGCGAGCTCGCACTCGTCGCCGCGCTCGCCGCCGCGGCCGCCGGCGGCCGAGTGCTCTTCGCGGCGATCCCGAACGTCCAGCCCCTGACGATGATCGTCGCCGTCACCGGGGTGACGCTCGGGGCGCGGGCGGGGCTCGCGACGGGCGCGGCGGCGGCGCTCGCATCCAACGCCTTCCTCGGACAGGGGCCGTGGACGCCCTGGCAGATGACCGGCTGGGGCATGGTCGGCGTGACGGCCGCGATGGCGGCGCCGATGCTGCGCAACCGCTACGCGCTGGCCCTGTTCGGCCTCGCCTGGGGGTTCCTCTTCGACTGGCTGATGGACGTGTGGGCGTGGAGCTCGCTCGGCGGGGGCGGCGCCTCGTTCGTCGCCCTGGCGTCGACCGGCATCTGGTTCGACGTCGCCCATGCCGCCGGGAACGTCATCCTCGCCCTCGTGGCCGGCCCCACCCTGATCCGCATGCTCGACCGGTACGCACGCAAGCTGCACGGCACCTTCGTCCCATTGGAGCAGACATGAAGACCATCGCCCTCGTGATCACCCTCGCAGCGCTGCTCGCAGCGGCGCCGGCCGCCCAGGCAGCCGACGGCATCCACTACCTGCTCTCGCGCCAGACCGCCTCGGGCGGCTTCGCCGAGGCGGGCACCGGCACGCCCAGCCCCACCCTTACCGAGTGGACGGTGATGGGACTGCGCGCGGGCGGCGTCGCCGCCGGCAGCGTGCACCGCAGCGGCGGGCGCACCGCGACGGCATACCTGGCGTCGCGCGCAGCCACGTGGGGGAACGCCTACGAGCTTGCGCGCGGCATCCTCGCGGTGGTCGCCACCGGCCGCAACCCGGCGAGCTTCGCCGGCCGCAACCTCGTGGCGGCGCTGCGCGCGCACACCGGCGCGGGCGGGGGGATCGGCCCGGCCGCGAACTCGACCTACTGGGGGGTGCTCGCACTCCGCGCCGCGGGCTCGTCGGTGCCCGCCCGCACCGTCGCGTACATCCGCGCCCGCCAGCACCGCAACGGCGGCTACGGATGGTCGCCGAGCGCGGCGCCGGACTCGAACGACACCGCGGCGGCGATCCTCGCCCTGCACGCTGCGGGGGCGAGCTGCGGAGGCCGGTCGATCGCGCACGCCATCGGCTACCTCGCCTCCGCGCAGACCTCGGCGCACGGCTACGCGCTCCTTCCGGGCGGCGCGGCCGACAGCCAGTCGACCTCGTGGGCGATCCAGGCCCGCCATGCCTGCGGCCTGCGCAACAAGCGCTCACGCGCGTGGCTGCTCGCCCGCCAGCTGCCGAGCGGGGCATTCAACTACGAGCCCGGCACGACGATCACCCCGGCCTTCGTCACCGCCCAGGTGCTGCCGGCCGTGCACGGCAAGTGGTATCCGATCCGGTAGCCGCCGCTACCGCAGCCAGACGGCCACTGCGACCACCAGGTACACCGCGAGCATCTGCAGGCCCTCGAGCCAGTTGGTCTCGCCGCCGCGCGCGACCACGGTTGCCCCGAGCGCCGCGGCGGCAAGCGCCGCCAGCTGCAGCGGATCGAAGACGAGCGTGAGGTCGCTGCCCATCAGCACCCCGGCCAGCACGGCCACCGCCGAGGCGACGAGCACGATCTGGATGCCCGAGCCGTAGGCGATGCCCATGGCGAAGTCGAGCCGGTTCCGGTACGCGAGCCGCACGGCGGAGAAGTGCTCGGCGACGTTGCCGACGAACGGCACCACCACGAGGCCGACGAATGCCCGCGGCACTCCGAGCGCGTCCACCGCCGGGCGGATCGAGTCGACCAGCACCTCGGACACCACGGCGGTGCCGATCGCCGTGATCGCCAGCGCGGCGATCGCCTGGCGGCGTGACCAGCGCGTGCCCCCGCGCAGGCCGGGATCGCGCAGCGCGGGCATGTGGAAGCTGTAGTAGAGGTAGGCGGCGTAGACGACGACCAGCGCCCCACCGGTCCAGCGCGAGAGCAGCTCGGTTGCATTGTGATCGTGTTCGAGCGCCTCGAACAGGGTGGGCAGCCCCAGGCCCGCGACGCCCAGGAAGAGCATCGAGGCGTTGATCGAGGCGACCCGCTCGGTGAACGTCTGCGTGCCGTTCTTCCACCCGCCGATCACGAGCGAGAGGCCGAGGACGAGCAGGATGTTGCCGATCACCGAGCCGATGATCGAGGCGCGGGCGATGTCGTCCAGGCCGGCATGGATCGCGAGCACGACGATGACCACCTCCGGCAGGTTGCCGAACGTCGCGTTCAGGAGGGCCGATGCGCGCGGCCCGGCGCTCTCGCCGGCCTGGTCGGTGGCCTCGGCGAGCGCCCAGGCGAGGGCCGAGAGCGCGACCGCCGCGACGACGAACACGACCTGGCCGCTCACGGATGCCGCCCGCAGCCCGATGGCGAGCGCCGCCAGGGCCGCCACCAGGCCGAGCTGCCATACCTCGCGCCGGCTCACAGGTACCAGAACGCGGTCGCGATGATGAGGTAGACGGCCACCAGCTGGGCGCCTTCGAGCCAGTTCGACTCGCCATCGATCGCGATCAGCGCGGTGATCGTGACGGCGGCGGCCAGCGCGATCACCTGGATCGTGGGAAAGACCAGGTCGAAGTGGTGCGGGGTCAGAAGCGACACGAACACGAGCACCGGGGCGACGCCCATCGCCACCTGCAGCGACGATCCGAGCGACACGACCATCGAGAAGTCCATCTGGTTCTGGTAGGCGATCTTGATGCCCACGACGTTCTCGGCGATGTTGCCCACGATCGGCACGATCACGAGGCCGAGGAACGCGGCCGAGATGCCGACGTCGGCGATCACCCCCTCGAGCGTGCCGACGAACACGTCGGAGAGCACGGCCACCGCCGCGGTCGAGGCCAGGAGCAGCACCATCGCCAGCCGCGCCGGCAGGTGCGGCTGGCCGGTGGGCGGATGGGCGCCGGAGCCGTTGCGGAAGTAGTAGACCAGGCTCAACGCGTACAGCACGATGAGCACGGCGGCGGTCACGTCGGAGATGTGCTGGGCGTCGGCGCCCGCGCCGCGGGCGGCCGCAAACGCGGTCGGAAGGCCGAGGCCGATCACCGCCAGGGCGAGCATCGACGCGTTCATGCCCGCCACGCGGCGATCGAATGTCTGCACCCCATGGCGGATGCCGCCGACGACGAACGACGCGCCGAGCACGAGCAGGGTGTTGCCGAGGATCGACCCGGTGATCGACGCCGTCGCCACCTCGAGCTGGCCGGCCCGGATGGCGAAGATCGTGATGATGAGCTCGGCGGCGTTTCCGAACGTGGCGTTCAGAACACCACCGACCTTCGGCCCGCTGCTCTCGCCGAGCTGCTCCGTCGCGACGCCGACCGTCCAGGCGAGCGCCACGAGCGCGAGCGCGGACGCCGCGAACACGGCCGTATTCGGCGCCGATGCGAGGTCGAGGCCGCCGGCGGCGACGGCCAGGAGCGCGGCGATGCCGACCGACCCCGCCTCCAACCTGTTCAGGCGTCGCGTCACCGGGGCAGCCTAACGGCCACCGGAAGCTACTCCCGGTATGCGCCCATGCCGCGGAACTTCGCCCGCCGCCCGGCGCGCCGCTGCGTGGGCGGCACCGCCGCGAGCACCTCGAGCTCGACCTGGATCGCGTCCGCGAGCAGCTCCGCAGCGCGGGCGTGGTCGCGGTGTGCACCACCGGACGGCTCGGGGACGATCGCGTCGACGACCCCGAGCGCGAGGCACGCCTCGGCCGTCGGACGCAGCGCCGCGGCCGCCCGCTTCGCCTCGCCCGCGTCCTTCCACAGGATCGCGGCGCAGCCCTCGGGCGAGATCACCGTGTAGACGGCGTTCTGCTGCATCAGCACTCGGTCGGCGACGCCGATCGCAAGCGCTCCGCCCGACGACCCCTCGCCGATCACGCACGCCACCACCGGCACCGGCACACGCATGAGCGTGAGCTGCGACCGCGCGATCGCACCCGACTGGCCGCGCTGCTCGGCGCCCACGCCGGGGGCGGCGCCGGGGGTGTCGATCAGCGTCACGACCGGGAACCCCAGCCGTCCGGCGAGGGCGAACACGCGCATCGCCTTGCGGTAGCCCTCCGGGCTCGGCATGCCGAAGTTGCGATACGTGCGCTGTTTGAGGTCGCGCCCCTTCTGATGGCCGACGAAGGCCACCGACTGCCCGCGGAACGACCCGATCCCGGCCACCACCGCCGGATCGTCGCCCTGGGCGCGGTCGCCGTGCAGCTCGAGGAAGTCGTCGCAGATGCGGTCGAGGTAGTCAAGCGTGTACGGCCGGTCCTGGTGCCGCGCAAGCTGGACGGCATGCCACGCGTCGCGCTCGGCCCCGCGGCGGCGGAAGAACCCGAACCGCTCCGATCGCTCGGTGCGCTCAGTGCTCGACATCGCCACCGCCGTTGCGGAACGGGTTCGCGCCGCCGATGCGGCGGCGCATGCCCGAGAGCGCGCGCCCGATGGCGCCGACCGGGTCGATCTCGCCGACGAGCGACGGCGGCCGGTACGGCGTGCCGCCCGCGAGCAGCGCCACCACCCGCGCGATCGTGTCGCGCAGCTCCGGCCGGGGCACGATCAGGTCGACGTGGCCGTGGCGGAAGTTCGACTCGGCGAGGCCGAAGTCGTCGGGCAGGCTCTCGCGGGTCGTCTGCCTCACGACGCGCGGACCGGAGAACGAGAGCAGGGCGCCAGGCTCGGCGATGATGACGTCGCCGAGCGCGGCGAAGCTCGCGGCGACGCCGCCGGTGGTCGGATGCACGAGCACCGAGACGAACGGGCGGCCGGCCTCCTGCAGCTCGTCCACGGCCGCGACCGTCTTGGCCATCTGCATGAGTGCGAGCACTCCCTCCTGCATGCGCGCACCGCCCGAGGCCGCGACCGACACGAGCGGCAGCCGCCGGTCGAGCGCGAGGTCGGCGGCACGGACGAACTTCTCGCCCACGACCGAGCCCATCGATCCGCCCAGGAACGAGAAGTCCATCACCGACAGCGACACCGGTGTGCCACCGATGGCGGCGGCGCCGACGACCACGGCGTCGCGCAGACCGGTCGAACGCATCGCGGCCTCGACCCGCTCGGGGTAGGCCCGCGAGTCGGTGAACTCGAGCGGGTCGGACGACTCCAGGCCCGCGGCCACCTCGGCGAACGTGCCCTCGTCGGCCAGCTGCACGATCCGCTCGCGCGCGGTCACGGGGAAGTGGTGGCCGCAGTTGGTGCACACGCGCAGGTTGCGCACCATCTCGTCCTCGCGGTAGTGCGACGCGCACGTGGGGCACGTGTTGCGCGTCCGGTGCGGCGGCTCCAGCGGGGCGCCCGCGTCATCGGATCGGCTGATGTCGACGTTGATGTTGTTGGCCACGGCGTCCGCCACCGTCCCCTCAGTCGCCCGCGTCCCACCGGCGCAGCACGAGCACCGCATTGTGCCCGCCGAATCCGAACGAGTTCGACACGGCCACACGCACGTCCGCCTCGCGGCCGACGTTCGGGATGTAGTCGAGGTCGCACTCGGGGTCGGGGTCGGTCAGGTTGATCGTCGGCGGCAAGAAGCCGTCGCGCATCGCGAGCGCGGTCACGCACACCTCGAGCGCGCCGGTCGCGCCGAGCAGGTGGCCGGTCTCGCTCTTGGTCGACGAGATCGGCACGCGGGCGGCGTGCTCGTCGCCCAGCGCCAGCTTGAGCGCGCGCGTCTCGGCCGAGTCGCCGGCCGGCGTCGAGGTGCCGTGGGCGTTCACGTAGCCGACCTGGTCGGGCGTGACCCCGGCGTCGGTCATCGCCATCGTCATCGCCCGGGCCGGGTTCGTCCCCACCGGATCGGGCTCGGTGACGTGGTGGGCGTCGCTCGACATGCCGTAGCCGAGCACCTCGGCGTAGATGCGGGCGCCGCGCGAGCGCGCCCGCTCGAGCTCCTCGAGCACCACGACGGCGGACCCCTCCGAGAGGATGAACCCGTCGCGGCCGGAGTCGAACGGCCGGCTCGCCCCCTCGGGATCGTCCAGCCGCCGCGAGAGCGCCCGCATCGTGCCGAACCCGCCCAGCGCGAGCGGCACGATCGGCGCCTCGACGCCACCCGCGAGCATCGCGTCGGCCATGCCTGCGCGGATGTAGAGCGTGGCGTTCCCGAGCGACATGCCCGACGCGGCGCACGCGGTGCACTCGGTCGTGAGCGGGCCGCGCGTGCCGAGCGCCATCGACACCTCGGCGGCGCCCATGTTCGCGATCAGCGCGGTCACCCAGAACGGGCTCAGCCGGTCGGGGCCGGCCTCGAAGAGCTTGGCATGCGCGATCTCCTGCGTCTTCAGGCCGCCGACGCCGGTGCCGATCGAGCAGCCGATCCGGGCCGCGTCGGCGGCGACGTCGAGGTCGGCATCGGCGACCGCCTGCGTGGCCGCCGCCACCGAGAGATGGGCGAAGCGGTCGGTCTTGCGCACCGTGCGCTTGTCCAGGTACTCGCTCGCATCGAACGTCTTGATCTGGCCCGCGATGTTCACGGTGCCCTCGGGCATCTCGAAGCCCTCGATCCGCGACACGCCCGATCGGCCCGCGCGGATGCTCGCCCACGAGTCGGCCATCGTCAGCCCGTTCGGGGTCACGGCCCCCATGCCGGTGATCACCACCCGGCGCCTGCCGTTCACGCTCATATCCCCAGCCCTCCATCCACTGCCAGGACATCTCCCGTCACGAACGCCGCCGCATCCGACACCAGAAACCGCACCGCCCGGGCCACGTCCGCCGGCTCACCCAGACGGCCCAGCGGCGTCTGTTCGAGAATCGCATCCCGGGCGGGCTCCGGCAGCGCGTCGGTGAGCGCTGTCGCGATATACCCCGGCGCGATCGCATTCACACGGATCCCGCGGCTGCCGAGCTCCTTCGCGAGCGACTTGGTGAGCCCGATCAGCCCCGCCTTGGACGCGGCGTAGTTCGTCTGGCCGGCGTTGCCGCGCACGCCGACGATCGAGCTCACGGCGACGATCGCGCCGCCGCGGCGCTTGAGCATCGGCCGTGCGACCGCCCGGCACGTGAAGAACGCCCCGCCCAGGTTCGTGTCGATCACGGCGCGCCAGTCGTCGTCCGAAAGCTTCATGATCAGGTTGTCGCGGGTGATCCCGGCGTTGCAGACGAGGATCGCGATCGGCCCGATCCCGGACTCGACGTGGGCGACCAGACCCGCCGCCCCCTCGGGCGTCGACACGTCGCCGGCGACGGCGTGGGCCGTCCCGCCCGCGGCCCGTACCGCGGCGCACACGGCCTCGGCCGCGCCGGCCGCGGTCGCGTAGTTGACCACGACCTCGGCGCCGGCGGCGCCGAGCTCCGCGCACACCGCCGCGCCGATGCCGCGCGAGCCGCCCGTAACCAGGGCGACGCGACCTTCGAGCTCACGATTTGGCAATGCTCGCCTCCGCCGCCCACAGCTCGTCCGGCGTGCCCACCGAGACGGCCGTGACCGACCGGTCGATGCGCTTGACGAGCCCCGAAAGCACCCCGCCGGGGCCGACCTCGACGAACGTGCGCACGCCGTCGGAGACGAGCGCCTGCACCGACTGGGTGAACCGCACGGGCGCGGTCACCTGTTCGACGAGCAGGCCGGGGACGCGGTCGACCGTCTCGAGCTTGCTCGACACGGTGGACATGAACCGGGTCTTCAGCTCGCCGAAGTGCGCGGCGCGCAGCGCCGGCTCCAGGCGATGGGCCGCGTCCTCGACCAGCGGGCTGTGGAATGCGCCCGAGACGCGCAGCCGCACGACCTTCGCGCCCAGCTCACGGGCCTTCTCGCCCACCCCGGCGACGCCCGCCTCGCGGCCCGAGATCACGAGCTGCCCGGGGCAGTTGTAGTTGGCCGGCCAGACGTCGCCGGTTTCGGCGCACAGCCGCTCGACCTCCTCGTCGGCGAGCCCGAGCACTGCGGCCATCGCGCCGCGCGCCCGCGACGCGGCCATCGCCAGGCCGCGCTCGCGCACGAGCCGCGTGACGAGGCCGACGTCGACGCTGTCGGCGGCCGCGATCGCCGCATACTCGCCCACGCTGTGGCCGACGACGACGTCGGGCCTGATGCCGAGCCGCTCCTGGATCGCGCGCAGCGCCGCGAGCGATGTCGCCACGAGCGCCGGCTGGGTCACCTGGGTCTCGGACAGCTCCTCGATCGGACCTTCGAAGCACACACGGCGCAGGTCGAAGTCGAGCTCCGCCGCGGCCTCGTCGAACACCGCCGCCGCCTCGGGGAACTGCGCCACGAGATCCCGCCCCATGCCCACGCGCTGGCTTCCCTGCCCCGGGAAACAGAACGCAACCTTGCTCATCCTCGCTCCTTGAGAGGGATTGACCATTCCATCACGCACGAGCCCCACGAGAGGCCGCCGCCGAATCCGACCATCAGCACGATGTCTCCCGGTCGCATGCGACCCGAACGGTACGCCTCGTCGAGGCAGATCGGGATCGATGCCGCCGACGTGTTGCCGTAGCGGTCGACGTTCGAGACCACCTTCTCGGCCGGGATGCCGAGCCGCCGCGCAGCATGCTCGATGATCCGCTGGTTGGCCTGGTGGGGGACGAACAGGTCGACGTCGTCCACCGTGAGCCCGATGGCGTCCAGCACGCGGGCCGCCGACTCCACGCTCACGGTGGTCGCAAACTTGTACACCTGCGGTCCGTCCATCGTCACGTACGGGCCCGTCGCCGGGCTGCGCGCGTGGCCGGCCGCAGCCACCTTCAGCAGGTCGCCGCCCCGACCGTTCGAGCCGAGCTCGAACCCGAGCAGGCCGCTGTTCGACCCGTTCCCGCGCAGGACCACCGCGCCGGCGCCATCGCCGAAGAGCACGCACGTCGAGCGATCGTCCCAGTCGAGCAGCCGCGAGAACACCTCGGAGCCGATCACGAGGGCCGTATCGACGAGCCCGCCGGCGACCTGCCCGTAGGCCTGCGCGAGGGCGAAGACGAAGCCGGTGCACGCGGCCGAGAGGTCGTACCCGGCCACGCCCGCGGCGCCGAGCCGCTCGCCGATCAGGGTGGCGTTGGCGGGGAAGTAGTAGTCCGGGCTCGCCGTCGCGACAACGATCAGGCCGAGATCCGCGGCGGCGATGCCCGACGTCTCGAGCGCCCGGCGGGCGGCCTCGTAGCCGAGCTCGGCCGAGGACTCGCCGTCGCCGGCGATGCGGCGCTCGCGGATGCCGGTGCGGCTCATGATCCACTCGTCGCTCGTGTCCATGCGGGTCGCGAGCTCGTCGTTGGTGACGACGCGCTCGGGGGCGAACGAGCCGACGCCGAGCACCTCGACGCCGCGCCGGCAGGCGGTGATCACGCGCCCGCCTCGAGCGTGGTGAGGGCGAAGGTGAGCGTCGCGCGGCAGGCCAGCTCGCCGCCGACGTGGGCGGACGCGTCGGCCTTCCCGATCGGCCCGCGCAAGCGGGTGATGGCGCACTCGAGGTCGAGCACGTCGCCCGGCCTGACGATGCGTTTGAAGCGGACGTCGTCGATGCCTGCGAACAGGGCGAGCTTGCCGGCGTGGTCGGGATGCGAGAGGCCGCAGACGGCTCCGAGCTGGGCCAGCGCCTCGACCTGCAGGACGCCCGGCATGATCGGGTTGCCGGGGAAGTGGCCGGCCAGGTACCAATCGTCGGGCTTGACCAGGTAGCGCCCGGCCGCACGGACGCCCGGCTCGAGGGCGGTCACCTCGTCCACGAGCAGGAAGGGCTCGCGGTGGGGGATGATCGCGCGGATGCCGTCGCGATCGAGCGGCGCCGTCACAGACCGGCCGCCACGAGGCCCGGCGCCAGGGCGTCGCGCATGCGCAGACGGCCGCGGTGGGCGTGGCACTTGACCGTGCCGACGGGCATGCCCATGTCCGCGGCGATCTGTTCGTAGCTCAGCGAGAGCACATCCTTCATGACCAGCACCCGGCGCTGGTCGTCGGACAGGTTCGCCATGCACGCGCGCAGCTCGGCCCGCTGCTCGCGCTGGACGGCCACATCCTCGGGCACCTCCGTCGCGGGCGCCTCGGCGACCGCATCGAGCGGCTGGTGGCGGCGGCGGCGCTGGCGATCGGCCATGTCGCGGCAGGTGTTCGCCACCAGGCTGTGCAGCCACGTCTGGAACCGGGCCTCCCCCCTGAACTGTCCGATCCGTGTGCACAGCTTTGCCAGCGCCTCCTGAGCGGCGTCCTCCGCATCCTGGGTGTCCGCGAGCAGGTACGCGGTCAGCCGGCGAACGCCCGGGGCGTGGCGCTCGACCAGCGCCGCGAGCGCGCGCTGGTCGCCGTCCTTGGCCCGCACTGCGAGCACCAGGTCGGACAGGGATTCGTACGCCGGGCGGTCACGTACCCGATCACGGACCTTCAGACGCGCTTCCGCGCGTTTGGGTTGCGGGAACATGAGCGCAGTATTCTAGTGGTGACGTGGAGAACACGCTCCGGCCCGAGGCCGTCTCACCGCTGTTTCGAGGCCGGTTCGGACATCCCTACATCTACCGACCCAGCTGCCCCACCACGCAGGAGCTCGTGCGCGGGCTGGGCGAGGGGGCCGTCGCCGCGTGCGAGCAGCAGACCGCCGGGCGCGGGCGTATGGGCCGTTCCTGGGTGAGCCCGTGGGGGGCAGGGGTGCTGTTCTCGATCGCGCTCGCCCCGCGCACGCCGCCCGGCCGGCTGCCGCCGCTCGGGCTCGTGATCGCCGAGGCGGTGTGCGAGGCGACCTGGCCGGATGCCGCCGTGCGCTGGCCAAACGACGTCGTCGTCGCGGGACGCAAGCTCGCGGGGGTGCTCGCCGAGCTGCGCGAGGGCCGGCTGGTGGTCGGCATCGGCGTCAATGCGAACCTGACCGCCGGCGAGCTCCCACCCGACACGCGCGTGCCGGCGACCTCGCTGCGGATCCTGCGCGGCGCGCCGGTCGACCGCGCCCAGCTGCTCGCCGACCTCGTGGCGGCGATCGAGGCCCGCTACCGGCGCTTCGAGGCGCATGGCTTCCCGGGCCTCGAGCGCGACGAGCTGCGTGGACGCGAGATCGAGCTTGCCGGAGGCGCGCGCGGCCGCTGCGACGGGGTCGACGAGCTGGGGCGGCTGGTCGTCTCCGGCCGGGCGTACACGTCGGACGAGGTGACCGCGGTCCTCGTGGCCGCAGATCGCGCGCATTACACTCCCGTTGACAGGGAGGCCGAGTGCCAAGACGGATTCTGATCGGCGTCATCCTGGCGTGCGGTGCGATCCTCACCGGGTCGTCCGTCGCGCCGGCGGGGGCGGCAAGCTCGCAGCCGCTCGTGCTGGCGATGCGGCTGAACACCGAGATCAACCCGGTATCGGCGAGCTTCGTCAAGGACTCGATCAGCCGCGCCGAGAGCGACCACGCCGCGGCGCTCGTGATCCTGATGGACACGCCCGGCGGCGACTCGACGTCGATGAACGACATCATCCAGGCCATCCTCGCGTCGAAGGTGGCGGTGATCGTCTACGTGAGCCCCGAGGGGTCGCGGGCCGCATCGGCCGGCGCGTTCATCATGATGGCCTCAGACGTCGCGGCGATGGCGCCGACGACGCACATGGGTGCGGCCACTCCCATCAACGCGAACGGCCAGAACATCGGCTCGGATCTGGGCCGCAAGATCAGGCACGACGCCGTCGCGCAGATCGAGAGCCTGGCGACGTCGCACGGCCGCAACGCAGACGCCGCGCGGCTGATCGTGACGAACGCGAACGAGTACACCGCGCCGGAGGCCCTGCACCAGAACCTGATCGAGCACGTCGCCCGCAGCCTCCCGGTCCTGCTCGGCCAGGTCGACGGCACCACCACGACCTACACCCAGAAGCCGATCGTCCTGCACACGGCCAACGCCCGCATCGAGACGATCGACATGCCGTGGACGCTCGAGCTCCTGAACATCCTGATCGACCCCAACCTGCTCTACCTGCTGTTCCTCGCAGGCATCATCGGGATCGCCTGGGAGGTCTTCCATCCCGGCGTCATCCTGCCGGGGACGCTCGGCGTCGTCTCGCTGCTGCTCGCGCTCTTCGGGTTCTCGATCGTCTCGATCAACCTCGCCGGCGTCGTGCTCATGGTGTTCGGCGTGGGCCTCCTCGGCCTCGAGGCGTGGGTGTCGGCCCACGGCCTCATGGGCATCTCCGGCGTGATCGCGATCGCAGCCGGCGGCCTGATGCTCTTCCGCACCCCCGGCGAGGGGGTGAGCCCGCTGCTCGTGGTCGGCATGAGCATCGCGGCGGGCACGCTGCTCGCGGTCGTGGCGACGAAGGTGGTCGAGGCGCGGCACCGGCCGGTGGCCATCGGCTCGGGTGTGAAGGACATGGTCGGCCGCACGGCCGTCGCCCGAACGACGCTGCAGCCGCGCGGCCAGGTGTATCTGCACGGCGAGCTGTGGGAGGCAGAGACGACCGCCGGCGACATCGCCCCCGGCCGTGAGGTCGTCGTCCAGGGGATCGACGGGCTGACGCTCCTCGTCACGCCCGTACGTACGCATTCAACCGAAGGAGTCACCACGTGATCGTGCTCGTCTCGCTCGCCCCGATCATCGTCGTCGCGGTGCTGGCCGCGTTCGCGATCGCCCTCCTTGCGAGCTCCGTGCGAGTGCTGCGCGAGTACCAGCGCGGAGTGGTGTTCCGGCTCGGCCGCCTGCTCGGTGCGCCGAAGGGCCCGGGCCTCTTCCTGCTCATCCCGATCATCGACCGCATGGTGCAGGTGGAGCTGCGCACGATCACGCACGTCGTCCCGCCGCAGGAGGTCATCACCCGCGACAACGTCCCCGTGCGCGTGAACGCGGTCGCCTACTTCCGGGTCGTCGATCCGACCGCGGCGATCGTCGAGGTGGCCGACTTCGGCCTCGCGACCTCGCAGATCTCGCAGACGACCTTGCGCAGCGTGCTCGGCCAGCACACGCTCGACGAGCTGCTCTCCGAGCGCGACAAGATCAACCAGATCCTGCAGAAGATCATCGACGAGCAGACCGCGCCGTGGGGGATCAAGGTGAGCGTGGTCGAGGTGAAGGACGTCGAGATCCCGAGCGGAATGCAGCGGGCGATGGCGCGCCAGGCCGAAGCCGAGCGCGAGCGGCGGGCGAAGGTGATCGCGGCCGAGGGCGAGTTCCAGGCTTCGGCCAAGCTGGCCGACGCGGCCGCCGTCATCGGCGAGCACCCGATCGCGCTCCAGCTGCGCTACCTGCAGACGCTGATCGAGATCTCCGGAACCAACAACTCCACCACGGTGCTCCCGATCCCCATCGATCTCCTCAGCGCGCTCGCGGGGACACTTCGACCCCCCGAGTAGGTCTCGTGGACATCCGCCGCAACCCCCTGACCGGCGTGCCGGTCGTCGTCGCACCCGGCCGCTCGACCCGGCCCGGCGCGCTCGGCCGCACGACCCGCATCGCCGACGCAGCCACCTGCCCGTTCTGCGAGGGGCACGAGGGCATGACCCCGCCCGAGGTGCTCGCCCTCGGGCGCGCGGAGGACGCGCCGGACACGCCGGGCTGGACGGTGCGCGTCGTCCCGAACAAGTTCCCGGCCATCGATGGCCAGGAGGTCGTCGTGCACGGCCCCGCGCACGTGACGGCGTTCGCCGACCTGCCGCAGGCCGTCGTGCAAGCGGCGCTCGAGGCCTGGCACCTGCGTCGTGAGCACCATCGCGCCGCCGGCGCCGCCTACCTGCTCGCCGCGATCAACGAGGGGCCGGCCGCGGGGGCGTCGCTCGACCACTCGCACTCGCAGCTCGTGCCGTTCGCCGACGTGCCGCCGGCGGTCGCCGAGGAGATGCCGGCGTTCACGCCACCGTGCGCGTTGTGCGCGGCGGCCGCGGGCGAGGACGAACGCACGATCCGCCACACGGGCGGCCTGCGCACCTTCGCGCCGCGCTGGAGCCGGTTCGCCTACGAGCTGTGGATCGTGCCCGACGCCCATGGCGGCGACATCGCGGCGCCCGCCGTGCTCGCACCTGCGCTCGGCGACGCGACCCGGCGGCTGCGCGCGGTGCTCGGCGAGAGCCTGGCCTGGAACGCCGTCCTGCACGCCCCGCCGCTGCGCGGCGACGCCCCGTACCACTGGCACGTCGAGATCTGGCCGCGGCTGGCGGTGGCCGCATCGGTCGAGTTGGGCGCCGGCATCTGGGTCAACATCGTCGACCCGGAGGTGGCGGCGGGGGAGCTGCGCTCGGTCTGACCCGAAACCCGGGGCCTGTCCCCATTCGGGGAGGGGCCCCTACACCGCTCCGTCTCCAGAGCCGTCATCCGGCAGCTCTGGCAGCTCTTCCTGCCCCTCGCCCGGTTGCTCAGGCTGCGGCTCGGTGACGCGGGCGAGGCTTCCGACAGTGTCGTCGCCGCGCAGGTTCATCAGCCGCACGCCCTGCGTGTTTCGCGACATGCGCGAGATGCCGTCGACGCCCTGGCGGATGATCGTGCCGTCACGGCTGATCAGCATCACCTCGTAGCCGTCGCGGACGATCATCGCCCCGGCCAGGCGCCCGCGCGCCTCGGTGTAGCGGATCGTGAGCACGCCCATCGTGCCGCGACCCTTGGCCGGGTACTCCTCGACCCGTGTGCGCTTGCCGAACCCGTTCTCTGTCACAACCAGCAGATCCTGGTCGTCGCGGGCGATCTCGACGGCAATCACCTCATCGCCGGGACGCAGCTTCATGCCGGCGACGCCGGTGGCGTCGCGGCCCATCGCGCGCACATCCTGCTCGGAGAAGCGCACCGCCTGGCCGTTGCGCGACACCATCAGCACGTCGTCCTCGCCGTCGGTCAGGCGCACGCCGACGAGCTCGTCGCCCTCGCGGATCTTGAGCGCGATGATGCCGTCGGCTCGAAGGATGGTGTCGTAGGCCTTGAACTCGGTCTTCTTGACGACGCCCTTGCGCGTGGCGAAGAGCAGATACTTGCCCTCGCTGTAGTCGCGCGTGTCGATCACGGCGCGCACCTTCTCGTCCTGGCGCAGCGGCAGCACGTTCACGAGCGCGCGGCCCTTGGACTGGCGATTGCCGGTCGGGAGCTCGTGCACCTTGATCCGGTACACCTTGCCCACGGTCGTGAAGAACAGCAGGTAGTCGTGGGTGGAGGCGACGAACAGGTGCTCGATGTAGTCGTCCTCCTTCGTGTCCATGCCCATCACCCCGACGCCGCCGCGACCCTGGACGCGATACGCGTTCAGGGCCAGCCGCTTGATGTAGCCCGAGCGGCTGATCGAGATGACCATGTCCTCCTCGGCGATCAGCTGCTCGAGGTCGATCTCGCCCTCGGCGGGCACGATCTCGGTGCGGCGG
This sequence comes from uncultured Actinomycetes bacterium, assembly GCA_963825325.1. Lineage (GTDB taxonomy): Bacteria > Actinomycetota > Thermoleophilia > Gaiellales > JAICJC01 > JAICJC01. The sequence continues at coordinate 205,949 of CAWGSU010000004.1, read as the reverse complement.
TCGTCGCGGAACTGAGTCTTGACCTCCTCGAGCTCCTCGCGGATCAGCGCCATCAGCCGAGCCTCGTCGGCGAGGATCGAGCGCAGCTCGGCGATCCGCTCGAGCAGGTCGGAGTGCTCATCCTGGACGCGCTTGCGCTCGAGCCCGGTCAGGGCGCGCAGGCGCATGTCCAGGATCGCCTGAGCCTGGATCTCGCTGAGCTTGAACTGCTCCATGAGGCCGGAGCGAGCGGCGTCGGCATCGTCGGCGGCGCGGATCAGGGCGATGACCGCGTCGAGGTTGTCGAGCGCGATCAGGTAGCCCTCGAGCACGTGCGCCCGGCGCTCCGCCCGGTCGAGCTCGAACTTGGTGCGCCGGGTGACGACCTCCTTCTGGTGGTCGAGGTAGTGCACGAGCACCTGGCGCAGCGAGAGCGTGCGGGGCACGCCGTCGACCAGGGCGACCATGTTCACACCGAAGGTGCTCTGCAGCGGCGTGTGCTTGAAGAGCTTGTTCAGCACGACCTTGGGGATGGCGTCGCGCTTGAGCTCGATCGTCAGCCGCGTGCCGCTGCGATCCGAGTGATTGTTGACGTCGGAGATCTCGGGGATCACCTTGTCGGTCACGAGCTCGGCGATCTTCTTGACGAGGCCGTCGTCGCCGTCGCGCTTGACCTGGTACGGCACCTCGGTGACGATCAGCGCGTTGCGGCCGCCCTTCAGCTCCTCGTGGTGCACCCGCGCCCGCATGACGACGCGGCCGCGGCCGGTCTCGTAGGCCTCACGGATCCCGGCCATGCCCATGATCGTCGCGCCCGTGGGGAAGTCCGGCCCCTTGATGTGCGTCATCAAATCGTCGAGCGTCGCGTCCGGGTTGTCGATCAGCTCGATGCAGGCGTCGATCGTCTCGGCCAGATTGTGCGGCGGAATGTTCGTGGCCATGCCCACGGCGATGCCGGCCGAGCCGTTGACGAGCAGGTTGGGGTACCGAGCCGGCAGCACCGTCGGCTCGCGCTGGCGGCCGTCGTAGTTGGGCACGAAGTCGACGGTGTTGGCGTCGATGTCACGCAGAAGCTCGACGGCCAGCTTGTCGAGACGGCACTCCGTGTAGCGCATTGCGGCGGCGCCGTAGCCGTCCTGGTTGCCGAAGTTGCCCTGCCCATCGACGAGCGGGTAGCGCAGCGCGAACCACTGCGCCATGCGCACCAGCGCGTCGTAGGCGGCGGTGTCGCTGTGAGGGTGATACTTGCCCAGCACGTCACCGACGACCCGCGAGCACTTCGAGTACGGCCGGCCCGGCTGCAGGCCCGCCTCGTTCATCGAGTGCAGCACCCGCCGGTGCACCGGCTTCAAGCCGTCGCGGACGTCCGGCAGCGCCCGCGACACGATCACGCTCATGGCGTAATCGAGGTAGCTCGTGCGCATCTCCTCCGCGAGGTCCTGCGGCTCGATCCTGCCGCCGCCGAGGGTGTCAATCGCCATGCGTCACGCGCCCCTTAGATGTCGAGGAACTTCACGTCGCGGGCATTGCGTTCGATGAACGCCCGGCGCGGCTCGACCCGGTCGCCCATGAGCGTCGTGAACATGGCGTCGGCAGCGGCGGCGTCGTCGACCGAGACCTTCTTCAGCACCCGGTTCTCGGGATTCATCGTGGTCTCCCAGAGCTGCTCGGGGTTCATCTCGCCGAGGCCCTTGAACCGCTGGAGGTTCAGGCCCTCCTTGGCCATCTCGAGGATGACCGGACGCAGCGACTCGAACGTGTGCACCGTCTCCGCCACCTTGCCCATCCGCACCGTGAACGGCGGCGGGCCGGTCAGCTCGACGAGCCGCGCATGGATCGCCTTCAGGCTCTGGTACCCGGAGCTGCGGAAGAGCTCGACGGGGACGACGCTGACGAGCGCCGCGCCGGTGGCCTTCTCGATGATGCGCACCTTGAGGCCGCCGTCCTCCGGGCCGATGACCTCGACGCGGTGGGGCTCCTCGTCGGGCACCCGCGACTCGAAGTAGGTCCGCAGATCGTCAAGCGAGGAGATCTCGTGCTCGATCAGGCGGTGGTCCTTGGCGTAGACGACGGCGGCCGGCCCGTACTGCTCCTTGAGCTTGGACGCCCAGCCCTCGTACTCCTTGACCGCCCGCTGCAGCCGCTGCAGCCGCGACTCGGTCAGGCGGCCCTCCTCGCCACTGCGATCGGTGACCTCGACCTTGCTCAGGCGCTCGCGCATCAGCCATTCCTCGAGCTGGAGCTCCTTCTCGAAGTAGCGGTCGTCGGAGCCGACCTTGAGCTTGTAGAGCGGCGGCTGGGCGATGTAGACATAGCCGGCCTCGATCAGCTCGGTCATGTGCCGGAAGAGGAACGTCAGGATCAGCGTGCGGATGTGGGCGCCGTCGACGTCGGCGTCGCAGGTGACGACGACCTTGTGGTAGCGCGCCCCATCGATCGAGAACTCCTCGCCGATGCCCGTGCCGATGGCGGTGATCATGGCCTGGATCTCGTTGTTGGAGAGCACCTTGTTGATGCGCGCCTTCTCGACGTTGATGATCTTGCCCCGCAGGGGCAGGATGGCCTGGAAGCTGCGGTCACGGGCCTCGACGGCGCTGCCGCCGGCGCTGTCGCCCTCGACCAGGTAGAGCTCGGCCGCGCTGGGATCCGAGAGCGAGCAGTCGGCCAGCTTGCCCGGCAGCCCGCCGCCGCCGAGGGCGGTCTTGCGGCGGATCAGCTCACGCGCCTTGCGTGCGGCCTGGCGGGCGCGGCTCGCGGCGATCAGCTTGTTCACGATCGCGCGCGCCTCGTTGGGGTGCTCGTGCAGGTACTCGCCGAGCTTGGCGTTGCACGCCGACTCGACAATGCCGCGGATGGAGGGATTGCCGAGCTTCGTCTTCGTCTGGCCCTCGAACTGCGGCTCGCGCAGCTTCACCGACACGATCGCCGCGAGGCCCTCGCGGCAGTCGTCGCCGGTGAGCGCCTCCTCCTTCTCCTTCAGGAGGCCGTTGGCGCGGGCGTAGTCGTTCAGGGTGCGCGTCAGCGAGGCCTTGAACCCGGACAGGTGGGTGCCGCCCTCGTGCGTGTTGATGTTGTTCGCAAAGGAGAACGTCGACTCAACGTAGGAGTTGTTCCACTGCATCGCCACCTCGACCTCGCCGTCCTCGGACTGGCTGTCGAAGTAGATGACCTCCTTGTGGACGACGTCCTTGCTCGCGTTCACGTACTCGATGAAGTCGCGGATGCCGCCCTCGTACATGAAGTCGGCCCGCTCGCCCTCGGCGCGCTCGTCGATGAGCTCGATGCGCAGCCCGCGGTTCAGGAACGCCATCTCGCGCAGCCGCTGGCTGAGCGTCTCGAAGTTGAAGTCGGTCTCTTCGAAGATGTCGCCGTCGGGCAGGAACGTGATCGTCGTGCCCGTCTCGGCGCCCGTCAGGCGCTCGCCCTTCTCGAGCTGCGTCTTCGGCTCACCGCGCTCGAAGTGCTGGCGCCAGACGTGGCCGTCACGGCGCACCTCGAGCTCGAGCGACTCGGACAGCGCATTCACGACCGAGATGCCGACGCCGTGCAGGCCGCCCGAGACCTTGTAGCCGCCGCCGCCGAACTTGCCGCCCGCATGCAGCTTCGTCATGACGACCTCTGCAGCGGACAGGCCGAGCTCCGGCATCACCGCGACGGGGATGCCGCTGCCGTTGTCCTCGACGGTGACACGGCCGTCTGGCAACAGAAGGGCGCGGATGTGATCGCACCGCCCCTGGAGGGCTTCGTCGACGCTGTTGTCCACCACCTCGTAGACGAGATGGTGAAGGCCTCGGGGCCCCGTGGAGCCGATGTACATGCCCGGGCGCAGGCGAACGGCTTCGAGGCCCTCGAGAACGGTGATGTCTTTGGCGTCGTACCCTGATTCAGTCAAACGAAACCCGCTTGAATAGGCGGAAAATGGACTACACGAAGTGTACCAGAGGGAGGGGTCGGATCCTGCCCTGAACCGGGCCTCTGAAGCGTCACAAATCAGTCGCGCAGCGTGCGCGCGATCGCCCGCTCGAGGCTCGCGCGAAGCGCGTCTGAACCCACCCCCGCCGCGAGCCGGCCGGCCGTCTCCGCAGCACCCGCGGCGGGCGGCGGCAGGGGTGCGCGGGGCGGATCCGCCGGGGCGGGCACGTCACCGACCTCGAACCGCAGCTCGAGGTCGCGGCCGAGCTCTGCCCGCAGCCGCGCGGCCACGGTCGGAGCGAGCAGCGAGAGCTCCGACGACCACGCCGAGCTCGAGCATGCGACGACGAGCGCCCCCGCGACGATCCTGGCCGGCACCGCGTGCCGTGCGACCGCATCGCCAACCACGGACGGCCACCGCTCGCGCACCGCGGCGAGCACCGGGTCGGGCGCCGGCGCGCGGCGGCCGATCACCGCGTCGGTGCGGATCCGCTCGAGATCGCTCATGCCCGCACCTGTCCGCCGGCCACCCGCAGGAGCCCTGCCACCCCCGAGCCGAGGTCAGCCTCGTCGGTCGTGGTCACGATCGCCTGGTCGAAGCGGGCGACGGCCTCGAGCAGCAGGCCGCGGCGCTCGGCGTCGAACTCGCCGGTGACGTCGTCCAGGAGCAGCACCGGCTGCTCGCCGCGCTCGGCCGTGAGCAGATCGGCCTCGGCCAGGATCAGGGCGAGCAGCGCCCGCCGCTGCTCCCCCTGCGACCCGAACCGGCGCAGGTCGCGACCGGACTCGCGCAGCTCCACGTCGTCGAGGTGGGGCCCGGCGCCGGTGGCCGCCCGCTCGATGTCGCGCCGGCGGCGGTCGCGCAGCACGCCGGCAAGCGCGCCCGCGTCGGTGTTCGACAGCAGGCGCAGCGGCTCGTCGCCCGGCACGCCGCCGAGCTGCTCGAGCCGCTCTGCAAACGCGGGCGCAAGCAGCGCGCACAGTCGCTCGCGCGCCGCGGTCAGCTCGGCGCCGGCCTTCGCGGTCACGTCGTCCCAGCCCACGAGCGCCTCCTCGGCGCCGCGCCCGGCGCGCAGCCGGCGCAGGAGGTGGTTCCGCTGGGCGAGCGCCCTCGCGTAGGCGGCCGGGATCTCGGCCAGGGCCGGCCACAGCCGCACGAGCGCGCGGTCGATGTACGTGCGCCGAAGCGCCGGCCCGGCCTGCACGAGCCGGATGCGGTCGGGTGTGAAGACGAGCACCGGGAAGCGTCCCAGAAGGCCGGCCGCGGACCGCTCTGCAACGCCGTCGACCACCACCCGCTTCGGCTCGCCCGGCCGGAAGCCAACCTGCACCGTGGCGCCGCCCGAGCCGAGCTCGGCGTCGACCTCGACCCGGGTGAAGTCGTGGCCGAACGCGATCACCTGGGCCTCGGTGGTCGTGCGCGGCGAGTAGGCCAGCGCGCCGAAGTGGATCATCTCGACGAGGCTCGTCTTGCCGGCGCCGTTCGGGCCGACGATGCCCACCAGGCCGGGCGCGAACGCGACCTCAAGGCGCTCGTAGCAGCGAAACCAGCTGCCGCGGACGGCGGCCACGAGCACGGCGGCTCAGGTGGAGAGCCTGATCGGCATGATCAGGTAGGAGAAGCTCCCGTCCTCGCCCTGCACGAGGCCGGGGCGCAGAGGGCTGATGAGCTTCAGCCGCACCGTGTCGCCCTCGACGCTCTCGATGCCGTCGCGCAGGAACTCGGCGTTGAACCCGATCTCGAGCGGCTCGCCGTGGAAGTCGACCGGAAGCGACTCGCGGGCCTCGCCGACGTCCTGCGTCTGGGCGCTGATCGTCAGCTTGCCCTGGTCGAAGGCGAGCCGCAGCGGCAGCGTGCGCTGGGCCATCAGCGACGTCCGCCGCACGACGTCCAGCAGCTCGTCGCGGGCCGCCGGGATCTCGTGCTCGAACGCCTGCGGCAGGAGCTGGCGGTAGTTCGGGAACTGGCCGTCGATGCGCCGCGCCGAGAGCCATACCCCGTCCATACCGAAGAGGATCTGATTCTCACCGACCGAGACCTGGATGCTGTCCGCGTCGAGCGCAGCGGCGATCCGCGACAGCTCGACGAGCGCACGCGCCGGCACGATCGCCTGCGCATCGCCCCCAGCGCCGGGGACGACGGCCTCCTTCACGCTCAGCCGGTAGCTGTCGGTGGCGGCCATCGTCACGCGGCCGTCGCCGAACTCCACCAAGATCCCGGTCAGCACCGGCCGCGACTCGTCGCGCGACGCCGCCCGGGCGACGTGGTTGATCGTGGCGACGAAGGACTGCCGCTCGACGGCGAACGACGGCCCTGACGGCTCCGGCAGGTGGGGGAAGTCCTCGGCGCCCTGGGCGTGCAGCGAGTACTCGCTCGGGCCGCACTGGATGCGGACGGCGCCCGTGCCCGGCGTCTGCTCGATCGTCACATCCGCCTGTGGCAGCGCCCGCACGATCTCGAGCAGGAGCCGGCCGGGCAGGACGGTCGACCCGGGTTCGTGCACCTGGGCGGGGACGGTGACGCGGACGGAGAGCTCCATATCGGTCGCGGCGAGCTCGACCGGCCCCTCCGCCTCGGCTCGCAGGAGCACACCGGAGAGGATCTGGACGGTCGATCGCTGCGACACGCCGCGAGTCGCGATCTGCAGGCGGCCGAGCAGGTCATCCTGGGAACAGACGATTTTCATGCGCGTGGACTTCCCTCCCGCTGTTACGGGCTATTAGAAGGAATTCGTTTAGAGGTTATAGGAGTAGGGGGCTTGTGACGCTGGGGAAAAGGGGCGCAAGGCCCGTCCGGGCGGGCGGTTCGGGTGTGGGCCGACGTGGGGAGCGACACCTGGTAGTTCCCCCCGGGTCCCCCGGATGTGGCTGCGGCGGGTGATCGCGAGCCGGCAGCCTGGGGGACCATGCCGACGAGCGCACAGGCTGTCCACACCCCGATGCCCCTGGTTGTTCACCGGCCGCGCTTGATCCGTGCCGTGAGCTCCTGGACCACGTTGAAGACGTCGCGGTCCTCCCGGATCAGGTCGCCGATCCGGCGCACGCCGTGCATCACGGTCGAGTGGTCGCGGCCGCCGAACTTCGCGCCGATCTTCGGCAGGGACTGATCGGTCAGCTCGCGGCACAGGTACATCGCGATGTGGCGGGGATAGGCGATCGACTGGGGGCGCTTGTCGCCGCGGAGGTCGGCCTGGCTGAGGCCGAACCACTCGCACACTGCGGCCTGCACCTGCTCGATCGTGATGGAGCGCGCGCTGCCGCCGGGGAAGAGGTCCTTCAGCACCTCGTCGGCCACGGCCACCGAGATCGGCCGGCCGGTCAGCGACGCGTAGGCGATGACGCGGGTGAGCGCCCCTTCGAGCTCGCGGATGTTCGACGTCACTCGGTCGGCGATGAACGTCAGCACGTCCTTGTCGGCGACATCGATGCGGTCGGTGGCGACCTTCTTGCGCAGGATGGCGATGCGCGTCTCGAGATCCGGGGGCTGGATGTCGGTGATGAGGCCCCATTCGAAGCGGGATTTCAGGCGCGCCTCGAGCGTCGCCAGCTCGCGGGGCTGGCGATCCGACGAGATGATGATCTGCTTGCCGGCCTCGTAGAGGCTGTTGAAGGTGTGGAAAAACTCTTCCTGGAGCGTGTCCTTGCCTTCAATAAACTGGATGTCGTCCACTAGGAGAACGTCGTACGTTCTATACCGGATTTTGAATCCGGCAGTGTTTTTGTCCCGCAAGGCGTCGACAAACTCGTTCAGGACGGTCTCGGTCGTCACATAGCGGACGCTGAGGCCGCGGTGCTGCTGCACCACGTACTGCCCCACGGCTTGGAGCAAGTGTGTTTTCCCCAGGCCCGTGGAGCCGTAGATGAAGAGCGGGTTGTAGGCCTGCGCCGGCGACTCGGCCACTGCGAGCGCAGCGGCATGGGCGAACCGGTTGCTCGGGCCGATCACGAAGAGGTCGAACGTGTAGCGGGGGTTCAGGCCGCGCAGGGCCGCGGCGGGCGCCGGCTCGCTGCTCTCGTCGGCCGGCTCAGCGGGTGCGGGCGTGCTGCGCGCGGCGGCGACCGCCTCGGACACCGCCACGCGCAGCTCGAGCACGAGCTCCTGCTCGGCGGCGGCGGCGTTCAGGAGGCTGCCGAAGTGGCCCTCGATCCACGTCTTCGTAAACTCGTTCGGGACGGCGACGACCAGGCGGTCGCTGTCCTGCTCGACCGGTGTCGCGGCGCCGAACCAGTTCGCAAAGGTGCTGGCGTTGAGCGACTCGCGCAGGCGCTGGGAGATGGTCTCCCAGGTCTGGGAGGCGGCGGCCGGCTCGGAGGGCATGAGCGGACGAGTCTACGCTGTGGCCGACCGGGCGGCAAGGTGGTACGGCGACGGCCCGGTTGTGAGAAAACACGCACTTTGCAGGGATTTCGCGGATGTCCACAGGACTGTCCACAGCTGTGGACAGTTGCGAGCGCCACCGTTTTCGCGTCTCGAAAGCCGCTGTTTGCGCGTGGTTTGCCGTCTGCAGTGGCCAGCCGCTGTCTCGGCGCTTTCCACAGCTTCACCGTCGCGTCCGGTTGCGCGGCAGGAGATCCGAAGGGCTGCCTTATACTGCCGGGCACATGAAGCGCACCTATCAGCCAAACACCCGCAAGCGTGCCAAGACGCACGGATTCCGCAAGCGGATGAGCACGCGCGCCGGCCGGGCAGTGCTCAAGCGGCGGCGGGCACGCGGCCGAAAGCGCCTGTCCGCATAGACAGCCTGTGACGTCCGACGCCCCGTCCCCGTCGAGCCGGCGCGGCCGCCTGTCCCGCGCAGGGGAGTTCGACGCGGTCACACAGCTCGGCCGCGCGGTCGGCGGGCGCTACCTGACCCTGCGCTACCGCCGCCGCGACGACGACGGTGAGGCGCGCGTCGGCTACGCCGTCCCGCGCCGCGTCGGCGGTGCCGTCGACCGAAACGGCGTGAAGCGGCGCCTGCGCGAGGCGATCGGCCGCCAGGCTGCGCTGCTGCACCCGGCCACCGACTACGTCCTCATCGCCCGCCCGGGGATCGCCGCGACGGTCGACGCCCGCGGCTTCGACTGGCTGTGCGGCCAGGTCGAGGAGCTCCTGCGCTCGGCCGAGGCGCAGCCGTGATCTCCGGCCTGCTGATCCTGGTGCTGCGGGCGATCCGGATCGCGCTCATGCCGTTCGTCGCGACGACCTCGATCACCCCTCGCGTGTGCAAGTACGAGCCCACCTGCTCGCACTACGCCGAGCAGGCGATCCGCACGCACGGCCCGATCAAGGGCATGGGCCTTGCCGTGTGGCGGGTGCTGCGCTGCAACCCGTGGTCGCGGGGTGGGTACGACCCGGTGATGCGCCCGTGATCTTCGGCGACATCATCATCTGGACGCAGATCCAGAACGCCCTCGTCTGGCTGCTCAACCACTATCACGAGTGGCTGAACTCGTGGGGCCTTGCGATCGTCTTTCTGACGTTCACCATCCGCCTGGCGATGCTGCCGCTGACGATCCGCCAGTTCCGCTCGATGGCGGCGATGCAGGTCGTCCAGCCCAAGGTGAAGCAGCTGCAGAACCGGTACAAGGGCAAGACCTCGCGCGAGGACCGCCAGAAGATGCAGGCGGAGCTCATGGAGCTCTACAAGGAGCACAACGTCAACCCGTTCGGCTCGTGCCTGCCGCTGCTGATCCAGGCGCCGGTGTTCATCGCCCTGAACTCGGTCCTGCGCTACCACATCCATCCAACGGGCGATCAGGGCTTCCTCGGCATCCCGAACATCTTCCTGCCGCTGAACCAGCTCACCACGGTGGAGGAGTACACGCTGATCGCGCTCTACGTGGGCTCGATGCTCGGCTCGACGCTGCTCTTCTCGTTCGTCACCGATCGCCAGCAGAAGTACATGCTCGCGGCGATGCCGATCGTCTTCGTCCCGTTCGTGCTGCGCTTCAGCACCGGCGTCATGATCTACTGGATCACCTCGAACTTCTGGACGATCGGGCAGCAGGGGATGATCAAGCGCACGATGGGCCACCGGTTCCCGCCGCCGGCGGGAAAGACGCCGGCGAAGAAGGACGGCGGTGGCGGCGGTGGCGGTGGGGGAGGCAAGGGTGGCGGCGGCAGCAAGGGTGGCGGCGGCAAGCCTGCGTCGGAGCCGGCCGGCGCGGCGCGGCCCGCCCGCGGCAGCGGCCGCCGGGCGTCGCAGCAGCCGGGGCGGCGCTCCGGGCAGCGCCGGGGTGGTCGCAAGCGGTGACCGAGCCGGCCGTCCGGGTCGAAGCGAGCGGCGAGACCGTCGGCGAGGCGCGGTGGGCGGCGCTGCACGAGCTCGAGCGCCGCTATCCGACGCTCGATCGCGACGAGGTCGAGTTCGTCGTCCTCTCGGAGGGCCAGCGCGGACTGCTGGGAGTGGGATACGAGCCCGCGCGTGTCATCGCAGCGCTCGCCACCGAGCCCGCGCCCGCGCCGGCGGCCGCCCCACGTCAGCCGGCGCCCGGCCCCGCGCCCGACGATTCCGAGGCGGCCGCGCTCGTGCGCGAACTGCTCGGGCGGGTCGTGACGGCGCTCGGCATCGACGCCGACGTCGACATCGCCGAGGCCGGCGGTCAGGTCACGGGGACCGTGTCGGGTGGAGATCTGGGCCTCCTGATCGGCCGCCACGGCCAGACCATCGACGCCCTTCAGTACCTGGCCAACGCGATCGTGCACCGACAGCAGTCGGATCCGGCGGAGGTGGTGGTCGATGCCGAGGGCTACCGCGATCGTCGCAGCCGGGCGCTGTGCGGCGTCGCCGACCGGGCGGCCCAGGACGCCCGCCGCGAGCGGCCGGCCGGTTGCGCTCGAGCCGATGACGTCGGTCGAGCGCAAGATCGTGCACCTGCACCTGAAGGAGGTCGCCGGGGTGGCGACCTCGAGCGAGGGCGTGGAGCCCAACCGGCACGTGATCGTCCTCCCGGAGGACGATTCCGCCGAGGTGTAAAACGTGAAACACCCCGACCCGAGGCTGCAGGTCTACTGCCGCCTGCTGGCATCGGCACCGGTGTCGATCACGTCGATCCGCGAGCCCGAGCGGCTCTGGGCCGTGCATGTGGAGGACGCGCTCACGGCCGTGCCGATCCTGAGCCGCCTCTCGCCGGCCTCGGCAATCGACGTCGGCTCCGGCGGCGGCAGCCCCGGCCTTCCGCTCGCCCTTGTCACCGGCGTCGAGATGACGCTGCTCGAGGCCACCGGGTCGAAATGTGCGTTCTTGCGCCAGGCCGTGGAGGCCGTCGGCGCTGCGTGCTCCGTCGTGCACGACCGCTCCGAGCAGTTCGCCCGGGGGGCGGGCCGGGAGGCGTTTGACTGCGCCCTGGCCCGGGCGCTCGCGCCGCCGCCGGCCGCGGCCGAGCTGTGTCTGCCGCTTGTGCGCGTCGGTGGGCACGTCGTGCTCTACACGGCGGCGACCGACATCGACGAGGTCTCGCAGGCGGCGGCGCACGTCGGCGGCGCCGTCGCCGAAACCGTCGCGGTCGCCCCGAACCGCCGTCTGGTCGTGCTCGCAAAGACCGCGCCGACGCCAGAACGGTTTCCACGGCGGCCCGGAATGGCCACCACGCGTCCGCTTGTACGGGTACCATCTCGGCCATGAGCGCCCGCGTGTACGCCCTTGCAAACCAGAAGGGCGGTGTTGGCAAGACCACCACGGCGATCAACATGGCCGCGTGTGTGGCCGAGGCGGGGACGCCCGTGCTCCTGATCGATCTCGACCCGCAGGCCAACGCGACCACGGGCCTGGGATTCCGGCCCGAGGAGCTCTCGGCGAGCACGTACGACCTGCTGCACGGGCGGCCGCTCGACCAGGTGGTGGTCGAGACCGCCGTGCCAAACCTCTCGCTCGTGCCCTCGCACCCGGATCTGGCCGCAGCGCAGGTCGAGCTGCCCAACGGCGCCGAGCACGGCACGCTGCTGCGCGACCTGCTCGCCGGTACCGAGGAGCGCTACCCGTACGTGTTCGTCGACTGCCCGCCCTCGCTCGGGCTCCTGACCGTGAACGCGCTGGCCGCGGCGAACCGCCTCATCGTGCCCGTGCAGTGTGAGTACTACGCGCTCGAGGGCCTCGCCCAGCTCCTCCAGAGCGTCGAGCTGGTGCGCACCCGCATCAACCCGCGCCTGGGGGTCACCGGCGTCCTTCTGACGATGTACGACGCCCGCACCCGGCTCGCAAGCGACGTCGCGAGCGAGGTGCGCAACCACTTTGGGCCGCTCGTCTTCGACACGGTCGTCCCGCGCAGCATCCGCCTGGCCGAGGCGCCCAGCCACGGCCTGCCCATCACGAGCTATGACTCGTCGTCGGCCGGCGCCGACGCCTACTACCGCGCCGCCCTGGAGGTGGTCGAACGTGGCTGAGCCCGCCCGTCCCCGTGGCCTCGGCCGTGGCCTCGCAGCTCTCGTCGCCGAGTTCCCGACCGGCCAGGCGTCGATGGTCGAGCTCGAGGTGTCGCAGGTGCGGCCCAATCCGCGCCAGCCGCGGCGCGTCTTCGACGACGACGCCATCCATCGCCTGGCCGACTCTGTGCGCGCCGACGGCGTCGTGCAGCCGATCGTCGTTCGCGACACGGGGGACGGGTACGAGATCGTGGCGGGCGAGCGACGCTGGCGGGCCGCCAGAATCGCCGGCCTGCGCACCATCCCCTCGATCGTGCGCAGCGCCGACGAGCGCGAGCTGCTGATCCTCGCACTGGCCGAGAACGTCGCCCGCGAAGATCTGAACCCGGTCGACCAGGCTCGCGCCTACGCCGTGCTGGCCGACGAGCTCGACCTCAGCCAGACCGAGATCGCCCGCCGCGTCGGCAAGAGCCGGCCGGCCGTCGCCAATACGATGCGTTTGCTCGAGCTGCCCGACGAGGTGCTCGACCTCATCTCGGCCGGGACGCTCTCGGAGGGCCACGGCCGCGCGCTCCTGCAGGCATCCGGCCAGGACGAGCGGGTCGGGCTCGCCAAGATCGCGGTTGCCCGCGGCTGGTCTGTGCGCGACTGCGAGGCCGCGGCCAAGCGGGCCGGTAAACCGAAGCCCGTCGCGAAGCGCGCGCCGGGGACGATGGACGACGAGCTCGCCCACCTCGCGGTCGACGCCGCCTGGCAGTCGCTCGAGCTGCGCGCCGCCGTGCGCCGCGGGCCGCGCGGCGGGCGGGTCGAGATTCACTTCAGCTCGCCTGCCGAACTCGGCCGCATCGTCGACCAGCTGCGCGCCGAGCGGGTTTCGTGGGCTGACTGACCCCACCTTGACGGTGGTGGAGATGGAGCAGTTCAGGTGCCAGGTTGAAACCTGGCACCCGGCGAGTTGTCGGGCGATAGTATGCGTCACCCCGGGCGATTAGCTCAGTCGGTTAGAGCGCCGCTCTGATAAGGCGGAGGTCCCTGGTTCGAATCCAGGATCGCCCATGGCAGCTTCGCAGGACACGCGACCGCGGTGCAGCTGGGTCCCGGCCGGGGATCCGCTCTACGTCGCCTACCACGACGACGAGTGGGGCGTGCCGTCGCACGACGACCGCCACCTTTTCGAGATGCTCGTCCTCGAGGGCGCGCAGGCCGGGCTGTCGTGGGCGACGATCCTGCGCAAGCGCCAGGGCTACCGCCGCGCCTTTGCCGGGTTCGACGCCGATGCCGTCGCTCGCTTCGGCCCGGCCGACGTCGAGCGCCTCCTGGCCGATCCGGGGATCGTCCGAAACCGGCTCAAGGTCGCTGCTGCGATCGCGACCGCCCAGGCGGTGCTGACCGTGCGCGATTCGCACGGCAGCCTGGACGCCTTCCTGTGGGGGCTCGTGCCCGCTCCGCCCCCGCGGCGGACGCCGGCGAGCGGTCCCGTCCCGGCCGAGACCGCCGAGTCGCGCGCACTCAGCAAGGAGCTCAAGCGACAAGGCTTCCGATTCGTCGGGCCGACGGTCTGCTACGCGTTCATGCAGGCCGTGGGAATGGTCGACGATCACGCTCCGACGTGCTTCCGCTCCGCCGGATAGCGGTCGGGGAGCCTGGCTATACTGGACCCGAGGATGCAGGAGATGAGCATCTACGGGGTGTCCTTCGACATGGTCGGCAAGCAGCCGATCGTGCTCCTCCGGACGCTCGACGGCAGCAAGTTCCTGCCCATCTGGATCGGCCATCCCGAGGCGGCCGCCATCCTGATGAAGCTCCAGGGCACGCCGACGCCCCGGCCCATGACGCACGACCTGGTCACATCGATGCTGGGCGAGCTGAACGCGAAGGTGGAGAAGATCGCGGTGACCGAGCTGCGCGACAACACCTTCTACGCGTCCATCACCCTGCGCATCGACGGGTCGGAGGTCGAGATCGACTCGCGCCCGTCCGACGCGCTCGCGCTGGCCGTGCGCGCCGAGGCCAAGATCTTTGTTGCCGACCAGGTGATCGACGACTCGGCCATCGAGTTCGGCCAGGAGCCGGAGGAGGCGGGCGAGGTCGTGGAGGAGTTCAAGAAGTTCCTCGAGAACGTCTCCCCCGAGGACTTCGCCAACTGACGAGCGCGCCTCGGCGCTATGGCAGCGCCGCCGCCATCCGCTCGAGCTCGCGACCGATGACGACCCGCTGGATCTCGGCCGTCCCGTCGACGACCTGCAGCATCTTGGCCAGGCTGATGAAGCGCGGCAGCGGCGTGTCCTGCAGCCAGCCGTACGCCCCCATTGCCTCGCTGCAGGCGATCGCGGCCCGCAGGGCGGCGTCGGGGCAGAACCGCTTCGCATGCGCCGTCGCCGTCGTTCCGGCGGGTGTGCCGAGCAGCGCCGCCGCCCGTGCGTAGAGCAGCCGTCCCGCCTCGAGGTCGGTGAGCACGTCGGCGAGCGCGAACCGCATCGTGTCGAGCGCGAGCAGCGGCCGGCCGAAGGCGTGCCGCTCGCGGGCGTACCGCAGGGCGAGGTCGAGCGCCTCGGCGTGCAGCCCGCACGCGATCGCGGCGATGTCGCAGCGGGCGACGTCAATCGCGCCGAGTGCCGCCCGCATCCCCGCGCCCGGGGGTGCGACGAGCACCGCCGGCGCGTCCGTGAGCTGCATCTCGCCGATCGGCAGGAAGGCCGCGGCGGGCGTGCGGTAACGCACCGGGAAGCTGACGCCGGTCTGGGGGGCATCGACCGCGAGCAGGGCGATGTCGGCGTGCCCGGGCGCATCGGCCGTCTTGCAGGCGACCAGGAAGAGATCGGCCTCGCCGGCCAGCGACACCCACGCCTTGCGCCCGCTGACCCGCCAGCCGCCGCCGCTGCGGCGGGCGAACGTCGTGATGGCGGTCGCGTCCGACCCCGCCTGCGGCTCGGTCAGGGAGAACCCGCCGAGCGCGCGTCCGGCCGCGAGGTCGGCGGCCCAGCGCGTCCGCAGCTCGGCGTCCTCACAGCCCGCCACCGCGGCCGCGACGGCGTTGTGCATCGAGAGCGAGAACGCGAGCGCGGCGTCGCCCCGGCCGAGCTCCTCGAACACCTCCATCCCCTCGGGGAACGCCAGGCCGGCGCCGCCGACGGCGGCCGGGCAGAAGAGCCCTGTGAGCCCGGATGCGGCGACCGCCTCACGCGGGTAGGCCGCCGCGCGATCCCAGGCCGCGAGCTGCGGTCTGACGGTGTCGCGCACGAAGGCCGCCGCGGTCGCTCGCATCGGGCGCGATCATACCCGCGACATCTGGCGCGCTCCTCTGCCTGCGCCTAGACTGCAGGTCCGCCCTGACGACTGGAGGCCTGGCGATGCAACACAACGGCAGCGGCGCCCAGTGGTTTGCCGAACGAACGATCCGGGGTGTGGGCGACGACGGTGCGGCCGAGGTCGTCACGATCTGGATCGAGCGCAAGCCGGGAGCGGTGTGGGCGGTGGGCCGGGCGGTCGACCTCGCCCAGCGCGCCGACGGTCTGGTGCGCGCCGACGACTACCTGTTCGAGGGCTATGAGATGGGCGACGCGCTCGACGCGGCGAACGCCGCCATCGACGCCGACCTCGACGTCTCCGCCGAGGAGGGCAAGCCGCAGGTCGTCGACCGGTTCACCGAGCCGGAGTTGCTCGCCCCGCTCGAGCGGTGGTTCTTCGGGCACTCGCCACGGGCCGAACGGCCGGCACGTTAAGGTCCGGCTAAACCGAGGTTTCGCCGTCGGCAATACGCGCTCGCGCCGTCCCGGAGGGCACGGGCGATCCGAGCACGCGCAGCGGCGGCGTCCCGTCCGGGAGCGCCCCAGCCTGCACGGCGGTGCGCTCGAGCGTGCGCAGGGCCGCCTCGCCGTCGCTGCCGAGGTCGACGGTGTGGCCGGTGACGTACAGGTCGACGTAGGGCCAGATCACATCCTCGCCGAGCTCCTGGGCGTGGCGGCGGATCGTGCCGAGCACGTCGTCCTTGTTCGCCCACGCATAGGCGATGGAGTCGCGCAGGACGGCTGTGAACCGGTCGACGACATCGCCGGGCAGGCTCAGCCGGGCGAGGATCCCGCCGAGAGGCACGGGCGCGCGGGCCAGCCGCTCGAACGACTCGCCCAGATCCTCGATCAGGATGAGGCCGTCGCGCTCGTAGGTCAGCCGGCCCTCGTGGATCAGCACGCCCACGTCGGCATCGCCCCGTCGCAGCGCCCTACCGATGTCCGAGAACACCGCGTGGTGGATCTCGCCCTGGCCGGGGTGCATGCAGCGGTAGAGCAGGGTCGCGGTCGTCGTCTCGCCGGGGCAGAGCACGCGGGCGGCCGTCTCGGGCCGCGCATCGGGCCTGGCCGCCACGATCAGCGGGCCGACGCCGAAACCCAGTGCCGCGCCGGCGCGCAGCACGCCGTAGTCGCGGGCGAGCAGGAGGGCGGCGTAGAAGCTCGCCTTCGAGAAGTCGTAGCGGCCCGCGAAGAGCCCGTCGTTCAGCTGCTGGACATCGAGCAGCTCGGCCTCGAACTCGAGGCCGCGCAGATCGATCCGCCGCTCGAGGATCGCGTGGAACGCGAACGTGTCGTTGGGGCAGGTCGAGAGGCCGATGCGGAGCTTCATCCGGCGGCCTCCAGCACGAGGCCGGCGGCGCGCTCGAGTGCCTCCTGCATGCGCCATTGCGAGCGGTCGCGTTCGCCGGCGATGTTCGAGAAGCCGCGGACGATCGTAAGCCCGACACCGCAGAGCTGGGCCGCCACCGCGACGGCGTAGCCCTCCATCTCCTCGCCGGCCGCCCCGGGGTGGCGCGACCGCCGGTCGGCCGCCTCGGCCGGCGATCCGGCGGCGGCGGCGACCGAGAGCAGCTCGACTTCGTCGCCGAGATCGATCGCGTCCGAGTCGGCGAAGCCGAGCTCGGCGGCCGAGCGATGGGCCGCGCCGTTGCCGGCGCCGATGCCCTCGCAGCGGATCCGTCCGGCGACGACCGCCGAGCCGACCGGATGGCGCTCGGCGTCGTACGTCCCCGCAGCGCCGACCAGCACGACGCCGTCGGCCGCCGCGCTGGGGTTGCTCGCGATCGCGTGCGCCGCGCCGGCGCCTGCCGCCGCGAGGCCGAACCCGCACAGCGCGACCCGGCCGGGCGAGCCG
Organism: uncultured Actinomycetes bacterium; assembly: GCA_963825325.1. Taxonomy (GTDB): domain Bacteria; phylum Actinomycetota; class Thermoleophilia; order Gaiellales; family JAICJC01; genus JAICJC01. The sequence goes on along the minus strand of CAWGSU010000004.1, from coordinate 188,572 downwards.
TTCGGGAAGAGGATCGCGGACTCGATCGCTGTCGGCACGAGGATCAGCACGCGTCAGGCGATCTCGACCATGCGCGTGATCGCCCCGCGGGCGCGCGCGGCGACAGCGGGATCGACGGTGACGACGTGGCGCATGTCGCGCAGGGAGTCGCGCAGCTTCTCGAGCGTGATCATCTTCATGTACCGGCAAACGGCCCGCTCCGACATCGCGTAGAAGCGCTTGTCCGGCGCCTCGCGGGAGAGCCGGTGCAGGATGCCCGTCTCGGTCGCGACGACGAACTCGCGCTTGGGCGAGCGGGCCGCGTGGTTCACCATGCCCTCGGTCGAGAGCACCTGGGTCCGGCGCCCGATCGCCTCGTCGTGCGCCGCCGCGTACATGCACTGGCTCGCACACCCGCACTCGGGGTGGATGAGCAGGTCGGCCTCGGGCCGGGCGTCGAGCGTGCGCATCACGTCCTCGCTGCGGATCCCCGCGTGGACATGGCACTCGCCCGGCCAGACCTTCATCTTGCGCCCGGTGACGCGCTCGAGGTAGGCGCCGAGGAACATGTCGGGCAGGAACAGGATGTCGCGGCCGGCCGGGACGGCCTCGATCACCGCGCGGGCGTTCCCGGACGTGCAGCAGTAGTCGCTCTCGGCCTTCACCTCGGCGGTGGTGTTCACGTAGCTCACGACGACGGCACCGGGGTTCTCGGCCTTCCATGCCCGCAGCGCATCGGCGTCGATCGTTGCGGCCAGCGAGCAGCCGGCGTCGAGGTCGGGGATCAGCACGGTGCGCTCTGGCGAGAGGATCGCCGCCGTCTCGGCCATGAAGTGCACACCGCAGAAGGCGATCACCTCGGCGTCGGTTGCCGCGGCCGCCTGCGACAGCCCGAGCGAGTCGCCGACCAGGTCGGCAACGTCCTGCACCTCGGGGCGCTGGTAGTTGTGGGCGAGGATGACGGCGTTGCGCTCGGCTGCGAGCGCGCGCACCTGCGCCTGCAGCGTCGCGACGCCTGATTCGGTCAGCGTGGGCACGGGTGAACCTCCAGCGAGATGTCGAGCGCCCGCACCGAGTGGGTGAGGGCGCCGATCGAGATCGCGTCCACGCCGGTCTCGGCGATCGCGCGCACGGTGTCGAGGGTGATGCCGCCGGATGCCTCGAGCCGCACGCGGCCCGCGGCGAGGGCAACCGCGGCGCGCAGGCCGGCGACGGTCATGTTGTCGAGCAGGACGCTCTCCGCGCCGGCCGCGATGGCGGCGTCGACCTGGTCGAGCGTGTCGGCTTCGGCCTGGACGTGCAGGCCCGGCGCCGCCGCCCGGGCGGCGCGCACGGCCGCGGCGACTCCGCCCGCAACCGCGATGTGGTTGTCCTTGATCAGGATTGCCGCCGCCAGGTCGCTGCGGTGGTTCGTGCCGCCGCCGCAGGCGACCGCGAGCTTGTCGAGCCGCCGCAGCCCGGGCGCCGTCTTGCGAGTGTCCAGGATCTCCACCCCCGTGCCCTGCACCGCCGCGACGTAGGTGTGGGTCGCCGTGGCGATGCCGGACAGCCGCTGCAGGAGGTTGAGCGCGGTGCGCTCGGCGGTCAGGATCGCGCGCGCCGATCCTTCGATCCGCGCCACGGTCACCGGTGCGTTCGTGACCTCCTCGCCCTCGCCGACGAGCACGTCCATGGCAGCGTCCGGATCGAGCCGCAGCACGACATCGCGGGCGACCTCGAGGCCGCAGATCACGCCGGGCTCGCGCAGGACCACGTCTGCGACTGCCCTCAGGCCCTCGGGCACGATGGCGTCAGTGGTCGGGTCACCGCGGCCGGCGTCCTCGGCGAGGCCGCGGTCGATCACACCGTCGAGTGAAGCGGTGGGCATTCGCTGCTCCTGGCCTGGGCCGGATCGGGGTCGGGAAAGTCGCTGCGCAGGTGGCCGCCGCGGCTCTCGGTGCGGGCAAGCGCGCTCGTGGCGATGAGGCCGGCGACGAGCATGGGGTGCGAGCGGGGCTGCTCGCCGATCCATGCGGTCAGGGCGAGCAGGCCGTCCTCGTCACGGACCGGTCCCGCCTGCTCCCACATGCGCCGACGCAGCTCCGGGAGCGGCGCGCGCTGGTGGGCCCGCTGCGGCGGCGCGCCGGCCGCGGTGCTCGCGACGGCGGCGTCGAGGCCGCGCACGACCGCGCGGTGGGAGAAGACGAAGCACTCGAGCAGCGAGTTCGACGCAAGCCGGTTGGCACCGTGAACGCCCGTGGCGGCGCACTCCCCGCCGGCGAAGAGGCCGGGGATCGTGGTCGCGCCGTCGAGGTCGGTGGCGATGCCGCCCATCAGGTAGTGGGCCGCCGGGGCGATCGGGATGCGGTCGGAGCACAGGTCGAGACCGGCCTGCGCGCATCCGGCTGCGATGTTCGGGAAGCGGGCAAGGATGCGGGCGCGATCGAGGTGCGCGAGCGTCAGGTACGCGCTCCCGCCCGTCGCGATCAGCGCCTCGATCGCCCGGGTGACCACGTCCCTGGGTGCCAGCTCGGCGTCGGGGTGCACGTCGGCCATGAACCGGTGCCCGTCGCCGTCCACGAGCCAGGCGCCCTCACCTCGCACCGCCTCGGAGATCAGGAACGCGCGCCCGCCGGTGCGAAGCGCGGTCGGGTGGAACTGGACGAACTCCATGTCGCGCACCGCCGCGCCGGCCTTGTGGGCGAGGGCGATGCCGTCGCCCGTGGCGCCGGGCGGGTTCGTCGTGCGGGCGTAAAGGGCACACGCACCGCCGGTCGCAAGCAGGGTCATGCGTGTGCGCACGAGCCGCAGCTCGTCGTGACCGAGCACCCAGGCGCCTGCGCAGCCCGCGTCGTCACCGGCGATCGCGATCGCCGCGGTGTGCTCGAGAACGTGGATGCGTGGGGCGGCGCGGACCTGGGCGATCAGCGCGCCCGCGATCGCAGCGCCGGTGGCGGCGCCGCCGGCGTGCAGGATGCGGCGGCGGCCGTGGCCGCCCTCGCGCCCGAGCAGGTAGGCGCCGTCCTCTGAGCGATCGAACGCCACCCCCATCCGCTCGAGGTCGCCGATGCGGTCGGCCCCCTCCTCGACGAGCACGCGCACCGCCGCCGGGTCGCACAGACCGCGGCCGACCGTGAGGGTGTCGTCGGCGTGCAGCGCGGGCGAGTCGCCCGCACCGACCGCGGCAGCGACGCCGCCCTGGGCCATGTAGGAGTTCGAGGCCTGCAGCGAGCCCTTCGTCACGAGTGTGACGGCCGCCCCGAGCTCGGCGGCGTGGAGTGCCGCATACAGGCCGGCGAGGCCCGCTCCCAGCACGAGCACGTCGGTGCGGACGGGGTCTTGCGAGGACATCGACGGGCATATTAGCTCAAGTGACTAAAACCCGTCGGGAATGGCCCGGGAGGCTGCGGCGTTAGTCACGAGGCATGCTGCTCATGGCTGATACGCTCGAGGAGATGGCTGCCTCAGATCCGCCCCCAGGCGTCGTCGCGGCGTCCGAGGCCCGTGACCGCGCCCGCTTCGAGGAGGACGCGCTCCTCCATGCCGAGCACCTGTACCGGATTGCGGTGCGCCTGACGGGCGGCCGCCAGGTGGCCGAGGACCTCGTCCAGGAGACCTATCTGCGCGCGTTCCGCGCGTGGCGCAGCTACCGGCCGGGCACGAACCTGGCCGCCTGGCTGGCCACCATCATGCGCAACGCGAACCTCGACGAGCTGCGGCGCCAGAGCCGGCGCCCGGTCCAGGAGCCGCTGGACGACGACGGCGACTACTACCTGTACAACCGCCTGGCCGAGACCAGCCCGCAGCCGCAGGACGAGGTGCTCGCGCGCCTGTCCGGGACGGCCATCGTCTCGGCGCTCGGCGACCTGCCGCCGAACTTCCGCGAGGTGGTCGTGCTGGTCGACGTCGGCGACTTCAGCTACGCCGAGGCGGCCGACATCCTCGGCATCCCGATCGGCACGGTCATGTCACGGCTCTACCGCGGCCGGCGATTGCTCAAGCGCGCGCTGGCGGATCGGGCCGGGACCGGGGAGGCGGCATGAGCGCCGATCCCTGCCGCGGCGCCGAGAGCATGCTGCAGCCCTATCTCGACCGGGTGCTGACCGAGGCCGAGGCGGCGCGCATCGACGGCCATCTGCGCGAGTGCGCGTACTGCAGCGACCGGTACGTGTTCGAGCGCGGCCTGCGCTCGGTCGTGCGCGAGTGCTGCTGCGACGAGCCGGTCCCCGCCGGGTTCGTCGAGCGGCTGCGCCGGCGCTGCTCGGATCAGGCGTAGTCGACGTCGCCCGGGGCGGCGAGGTCGCGGCAGTCGACGGTATCGGCGGGGAGGCCGCGCACCGGCCGCTCGCCACGGTCCGGGATCTCCTGCCAGCGGCTGCGCGGGATCGCCACCGGATGGGAGCGGCCGGCGCCGTAGTCGGCCGCGAGGATGGCGGTGCTGCCGGCCTGCGCCGCGGCGGACACGCGGCCGACGGCCTGCGGATCGAGGTCGGGGCCGTCGCCCAGCACGACCAGCGCCCAGTCGGCCTCGTCGGGCAGCGCCGCGAGCCCGGCATGCAGCGACGCCGCCTGGCCGGCATCCCAGCGATCGCTGATCACGGGCTCGGCCCCGTGAAGGTCGATTCGCTCGAGGATCGTCCCCGCCCGTGCGCCCAGCACGACCACGCGGTGCTCCGGGCCGGCCGCGGCGACGATCGCGAGCACGTGTTCGAGCATCGGCCGGCCGTCCACGGGGTGCAGCTGCTTCAGCCCTCCGTAGCGCCGGCCCTCGCCGGCGGCGAGAACGACGGCTGCGATCACACGTCCTGCACGAGCGCGTCGGCCATCTGGAGCAGGCGCATCGCCGAGCGGGTGTAGATCCAGCCCTCCGCCTCATCGTCGATCGCAAGGCCCTCGTTCCAGAGCGTCTGCACGCCCTCGAGCAGCTCGGCGACCACCGCCAGCTCGTCGCTGCCGTTCGTATCGCATGCCCGCAGCGCAAGGCCCAGCGCTCCGGGCCGGTCGCCGGCGCGCGACCACATCAGCGTCTGTGTCATCACCAGGTAGTCGTGGATCCGCAGCCGCTGCAGCGGCACGGTGCGCTCGCGCGTGAGCAGCGGGGCGGTGAGGGCCGGGGCGTGCTCTCCGCGGGCGGCGCGCTCGGCGTTGCCCCAGAACATCGCCCGCATCTGCTCCTCGTTCGCGCCGGCGCGGTGGGCGACGAGCGTCAGCGCGAAGGCGGCGGTGCCGGGCATGCCGTAGGGCAGGTCGCTTGCGAACACGATCTGCTCCGGCGAGGCCGACGCGAGCAGCGTGCGCAGATCGGTCGTGCTCCAGACCGACGTGTCGTAGAGCACGTTGGGATGGTCAAGCAGCGTGCGGGCGATGTGTTCGAGGTCGGCGATCGCGGCGTGGGCCAGGATCAGCTGCGCGTCAGGATGGCCCTCGACCAGGTGGCGCAGGTCGTCGGCGATCGCAGGCAGGCCGCGGCCGGCGTGGATCAGGATGGGGACACGCCGCTCGGCCGCGATGCGGAACACCGGGTTCAGGGCGCGCTCGCCGAAGTCGAAGGCCTGGGCGCGCGGATGCAGCTTGATGCCGCGGGCGCCTGCGTCGAGCGCGCGCTCGGCCTCCTCGATCGGCCCCTCGGTCAGGTCGAGGCGGCAGAACGGGACGAGCATCCCCTGCGATGCCGCCGCCCACTCGAGCACGCGGTCGTTCGGCACGCGGTAGGACGGATGCCGCTCGGGGTCGTTGAGCGGGAATGCAAACGCCCGCTCGACGCCGTGCGCGCGCATCGTGTCCATGAGCTCGGCGGGCGTGAGCGCAAAACCGTCCTCGTCGAGGCCGAGGTGCGTGTGGGCATCCCAGATGCGCAGGCCCTCCGGCTGCAGCGCGGCAACGCGCTCGAGCTGCCGCCGCAGGAGCTCGTCGAAGCGGGCGATGGGCACGGCCCGAACGCTACCAGCGCCTCAGGCGGGACGTGCTAGCTTGCGCCGATGCCACTCGCCAGAGTAATCCACGCAGACTCGATCCGTGATCCCGACCTCTACATCGCCACGGGCATCTCGGTCGTCGACCCGTTCACCTACGTCGAGATCGACGGCAAGCGCGTCATCGTGACGAGCGAGCTCGAGGCCGACGCCGCCCGCCGTCACTCCAGCGCCACCGATGTGTGGACGGGGTCCGAGTTCGGAGCCCGCGAGCTGATCAAGGGCGGGATGGACTGGAACGCCGCCGGCCTCGAGGTCGTCCGCCGCGCCCTTGAGAAGCTCGACGTCACCGAGGCGGCGGTGCCGCCCTCGTTCCCGGTCGAGCTCGCCGACTACCTGCGCGGGCACGGCATCGCCGTGCGCGCCGACCGGCAGGGGTACGAGATGCGGCGGCGGGTGAAGGACGAGCGCGCGCTGGCGAGCATCCGCATCGCCCAGACGGCGACCGAGGCGGCCTTCGCGCGCGTGGTCGAGATGCTCGGCGCCTCGTCGCCGGGCGCCGACGGTCTCGTGTTTGACGGCGACACGCTCACCGCCGAGCGCGTGACGGCCGCCATCGAGGACGTCCTGCGCGCCCACGGGTGCGAGGGCGAGCCGCCGCTCGTCGGGAACGGCCCGATCGGCGCCAACGTGCACGAGCACGGGCACGGCCCGATCCGGCCGCACGAGTCCGTGATCGTCGACATCTTCCCGCGCCATACGGCGAGCCGCTACTTCGCCGACATGACGCGCACCTTCTGCTTCGGCGAGGCGCCGGAGCAGCTGCGGCACATGCACGCGACGGTGTACGAGGCGCTGCGCGTGAGCACCGAGACGATCGCTGCCGGCGTGAACGGCAAGGTGGTGTGGGAGGCGGCCTGCGACGCGATCGAGGCCGGCGGCTACCGCACCACCCGCGGTCTTGCCGACGGCGAGATCCTCGACGAGGACTTCTTCCACGGGCTCGGCCACGGTGTCGGGGTCGAGGTGCACGAGGGTCCGAACATGGGCATGGTCGGCGACGACCTCCTGGTCGGCGACGTGGTCACGATCGAGCCCGGCGTCTACCGCAAGGGCTTTGGCGGCATCCGGCTCGAGGACCTGGCCGTCGTGCGCGAGGGCGGCTGCGACGTCCTCACGAACTTCCCGTACGACCTCGAGATCAAGGCTTAGCCGGGGGGTCAGTCGCCGTCGTAGGTGACGATGCCGTCCGTGCGCGGGTGGGCGGCGACGCGCCGGATCCAGGCCTCGACGCGCGGGTGGTCGCCGTCGAGCGCCAGGTTGCGAGCGAGGATCTGGTGGAACCGCTCGTCGTCGCCCGGCTGGATCCACAGCCCGTACTTGAGGAACGGAAAGGCCGCGCAGTCGGCAGCCGAGAGTGACCCGGACATGAGGTAGTCGCGCCCGTCGAGCATGGCCTCGAACACGTCCAGCGTCGAGTGCAGCTCGTGCTCGAGCGCGGCGACGCGGATGTGGTCGGGCTCGGGCCGGCGAAGCTCGGCGTCGATCGCGTTCGGCGGGCCCTTCCAGACGCGGTCGAACCAGTCGACGAACACGCCCACCTCGGCGCTCCTGGCCGGATCGGCGGGGAAGAGGGGTGGGTCCGGGAACCGGCGCTCGAGGTGCTCGATGATGCGGCTCGAGTCGGTCACGCAGAAGCCGTCGTCGTCGAGCACGGGCACCAGGTCCTGGCCGCTCGCGTCGCGGATCGCCGAGCGGTCTGCGGCGTCGCACATCACCACGTCGGCGGCGACGCCCTTGTGCCCGAGCGCGAGCGCGACCCGCTCGACGTTCGTCGAGTACGGGATCGCGTAGAGGCGCAGCCCGTCGGGCGTCACACCGACAGGAGCTCGAGGAAGCGGGCGTCGTCCGAGAACGGCCCCACGAGCCCGAAGTTGAGCCCCTGGTCGCGGATCACCTCGCCCGCCAGCCGCTGGATGTCCGCGGCGCTCACGGCCTCGACGCCCTCGAGCACCTCCTCCGGCTCGGCCAGCCGGTCCTCGAGCACCTCGCGGCGCAGACCGAAGGTGAGCAGGCCGCGCGGATCCTCGAGCTGGAGCACCATGCGCCCCTTGAGGTAGTTCTTCGTCCGCCGCAGCTCGACCGGATCGACCGGCTCGCGGACGAGCTTTCCGAACTCGCGCACGATCGTCTGCACGGCCAGGTCGATGCGGTTGATGTCAACGCCGGACTGCGAGAAGAGCGTGCCGGCATCGTCGTAGGACTGATGGTGGCAGAAGACGTAGTAGGCCAGGCCCAGGCGCTCGCGCACCTCGGTGAAGAGCCGCGACGACATGCCGCCGCCCAGGATCGCGCCCATCACCTGCATCACGTAACGGTCGGGGTGGGTCGTTCTGATGCCACGCACGCCGAGGCGCAGGTGGGCCTGGTCGGAGTCGCGCGTCTCGAGCTTCACCCGCGGCCCGTCCTGCTCGACCCGCGTCGGCGGCGCGGCGCCCGTGGCCCGGTCGGCCAGGTGGCCGAACTGGCGCTCGACCTCGGCCGCGAACTCGCCGTCGACGGCCCCCGCCGCCCCGACCACCATCCGCGTCGGCGCATACCACGCGTCGAGGTAGTCGAGGAACGTCTGCCGGCCGGCGGCGCGGATCGTCTCCTTGGTGCCGATGATGTCCCAGCCGAGCGGCTGGTCGCCGAACAGCAGCTGGTCGTACACGCTGTCGACGTGGTCGCGGGGCGTGTCGACGTACATGTTCAGCTCCTCGATGATCACGCCCTTTTCGCGCTCCACCTCCTCGGCGTCGAACTTCGAGTTCAGAAGCTGGTCGGCGAGCACGTCGAGGGCGAGCGCCCGGTGCTCGGCCGCGCACTTGATGTAGTAGCCCGTGTACTCCTTGCTCGTGAAGGCGTTGAACTCCCCGCCGATGCCGTCGACCTCGGCCGAGATGTCCTTGGCCGTCGGCCGCCGCTCGGTGCCCTTGAAGAACATGTGCTCGGCGAAGTGGGCGATGCCGTTGGTCGGCGGCGTCTCGTACCGGCTGCCGGCGGCGAGCATCACCATGACCGCGACCGATTTGGCGGCGGGCATGGGTGCGGTCACCACGCGCAGGCCGTTTGGGAGAGTGGTCTTCTGGAACATGGCGCGTATCGTAGTGGCGCCGTTCGCGGGGCGGTCTAGGGGCGGTAGACCGAGACGTGGCGCGCGCTTCTGCCGTCGAACGGCTCGCCCCGCCAGCCGCCGAAGCGGTCGTTGAGGTGCAGGCCGGCGATACGCGCCATCAGGTCGAGCTCGCTCGGCCAGGCGTATCGGGTGACGATCGGGTAGACGCGCACGCCCGCGTCCGTGAGGTGCACGTGGCTCTCGTCGAGCCGCTGGGCGACGGGATCGTGGCGGCCGACGTCGAGCCACACCGAGTCGACCGCGACGGCCTCCGCATCGACGTACTGGTCGTCGCGCAGGCGGTGCAGATAGGTGGGCACGAATGCCTCGACGACAAACGCGCCGTCGCCGGTGAGGTGGGCGGCGACGTTTTCGAAGCAGCGCACCTGCTCGTCCTGTGTGAGCAGGTTGAAGAGCGTGTTGTAGACGACGTAGATCAGCCGGTAGCTGCCGGGCACGGCGACCTCGGCGAAGTCCCCCATCGTCACGGCGATCGCCGCGCCGCCGGGCTTCTCACGCAGCCTTGCGACCATGGCGTCCGAGATGTCGATCCCGTCGACCGCCACTCCGCGCGCCGCCAGCGGCAGCGCGATCCGGCCCGTGCCCACGGCGAGCTCGAGCGCACGGCCGGTGCCGGCGAGCTGCGCCAGGAACGCGACCGTCTCGTCCTCGTCCCCGCGCGGGACGTCGTCGTAGATCGCGGCGGCGTCGGGTGCGAAGCTCATCCACGGCTCGTATCCGTCCACCGCACGATCTTAGAGCGCCGCGATGCGTCGCTCGAGCAGGCGCCGCTCGGCGTCGTCGTGCACGAGCCGCAGCGCCGCGCCGTAGGCTTCGCGGGCCTCGGCGGTGCGGCCGAGCCGGCGCAGGAGCTCGGCGCGGGTCGCGTGCAGGTAGTGGTAGTCGGCGAGCGCGAGCCGATCGACGATGTCGAGCCCGGCCAACGGCCCTTCCACCTCCGCGACGGCCACCGCGCGGCCGAGCTCGACGACCGGCGAGCCGGTGAGCCGGGCGAGCTCGCCGTAGAGGGCCGCGATCTGGCGCCAGTCCCGCGGGTCGTCGGCGTGCAGGGATGCGATCGCCGCCTGCACCACGTAGGGCCCGCGCCCGCGCAGGGCAAGCGCGCGGTCGAGCGCCGCCCGGCCCGCGCCGATCTGGGCCGCGTCCCAGAGCGAGCTGTCCTGGTCTGAGAGCAGCACGACCTCGCCGTCGCGGAAGCGCGTCTCGCGGCGGGCGTGATGCAGCAGCATCAGCGCCAGCAGGCCGTGCACCTCGGGCTCGTCCGGCATGAGGTCGGCGAGCGCGCGCCCGAGCCAGATCGCCTCGGCGGAGAGGTCGCCCCGCCCTCCGTAGCCCGCGTTGAAGATCAGATAGACGACGGCGAGCACCGCGGCCAGGCGGTCGGGCAGGAGGTCGCCGGGCGGTACTCGGAACGGGATCCCGGCCGCTGCGATCTTGCGCTTGGCCCGCACCAGCCGCTGGGCCATCGTCGGCTCGGGGACGAGGAAGGCGCGGGCGATCTCCGGGGTGGTGAGACCGCCCAGGGTGCGCAGCGTGAGGGCCACCTGCGCCTCGGTGGAGAGCGCCGGGTGGCAGCAGGTGAAGATCAGCTCGAGCCGCTCGTCGGGAAAGGTCGTCTCGTCCACGGTGTCCTCCGTCGCCTCCCGCACCTCGAGCAGACGGGTCTTCCTGGCCAGCGTACGGTTGCGCTGGATCCGGTTGATCGCGCGGTTTCGCGCCGTCGTCACGAGCCACGCGCCGGGGTTCTCGGGCGCTCCGTCGCGCGGCCAGCGCTCGGCGGCGATGGCGAACGCCTCCTGCGCGGCTTCCTCGGCGAGCTCGAAGTCGCCGAGGAAGCCGATCAGGGCAGCAAGGACACGGCCCCACTGCTCGCGGAAGACGTCCTCCAGGATCGCTAGCGCTCCATCAGCGGGCGCACCTCGATCGCGCCGCCCATGCTCGCCGCCGGGATCCGCGCCGCGAGCGCGATCGCGGCGTCGAGGTCGTCCGCCTCGAAGAAGCAGTAGCCGCCGACGGCCTCCTTGAGCTCGACGAAGGGACCATCGGTCACGAGCGTTGAGCCGTCCTTCACGCGCACGGTCGTGGCCGTCTCGGGCGGCTGCATCTGCACGCCGGGGGTGAGGCCGGGGGTCTGGTTGATCGCGCCGTAGGCGGCGTACACGGCGTTGCGCTCGTCGTCGGACAGCGCGTCCCACTCGTCCGTCCCGGGGAGCGGTGTCGAGCCCTGGTGGATCAAGAGCATGTACTTCATCGTGTCCTCCTTGGGTGGATGATCACCGATAGGACAAACGGGGTGGGCGCAAATCGACACTTCTTTGAAAAGAGTCCGCCCGGTATCGTGGCCGGGATGTCCACGCTGCCGATCGCCGTGGTGGGCGAGCGCGAGCGCGTTGCCGCGGTGGCGACGATCGCGGCCGCCTTCACCGACGACCCCGTCGAGCGCTGGCTGTATCCGCAGCTCGAGCGCTACCAGGCGCACTTCCCGGGGTTCGTGGCGGCGTTCGGCGCGGGCGCGTTCGAGCACGGGACGGTGTGGAAGCTCGGCGATCTGGCCGCGGTTGCCCTGTGGCTCGGCCCTGGCATCGAGCCCGATGGGGATGCGATCGTCGGCGTCCTGGCCGCGACGGTCGCCCCCGGAAAGCACGACGACACCTTCGCCGTGCTCGAGCAGATGGCCGGTGCCCACCCGACGTTCCCGCACTGGTATCTGCCGTGGTTCGGCGTCGCACCCGCGCTCCAGGGCCGCGGCCTCGGCGGCCGGCTGCTCGCGCACTGCCTCGGTGTGGTGGATCAGACGGGGCTCCCCGCCTATCTTGAAACCCCCAATCCGCGCACGATCGGCTTCTACGAGCGGCATGGGTTCGAGCAGACCTCGGTCGCGCAGGCGGGTGCCTGCCCGCCGGTCACCTCGATGCTGCGGCCGTCTCGCGCCGGAGCATGATCACGCTGCTCGCCAGGATGAACACCAGCATGAGCAGAAACCCGATCAGGTCGAGCACGAGCCCGAAGGTGCTGATGACGCCGCCAAGCCCGAATGCCTGCAGGAATAGCAGTGGAGCGGCGATGGTCGCAGCCCAGCCAAGCCAGCGGGGCAGCACACCGCTGCGCAGGACGAGCAGGCCGGTCGCGAGGGCGAAGAGGCTGCCGAAGACGTCACCGACGCTATCGAGCGCGAACGTCAGGAGATACAGCGCGTAGGCGGTGCCCGGGTCGTGCAGCGCGGAGTACGAGGCCACCTTCGCGCCCAGCATGCCGGTGATGCCGATGTCGCTGACCGCGTGCAGTGAGACGAAGAGCACGCCGCCCACGAGCACCAGCGAGCTGAGCGTCGCCGGCCGATCGGGCGGACCGCGCAGCAGGTGGTAGAGCTTCCACAGGTAGATGACGAACGCGACCGCGTAGACGATCGACACGAACGCGATTGCAAGCAGCCGTTGGTCGTGATGGTGGAGGCTGCGAGCGATCGTCGCGGCGGAGTCGTTCTGGCTCAGCCCGCCGCCAAGGATGCCGATCACCGACTCCGCGACGAGCGCGAAGACGTACACGATGCCTGCCGCCCACGCGTACCGCTCCCATGCGTCCGGGGGTCGCGCCGCTGTCGCGGGGTGGGCCATCCCGCCCCGGACGATACCCTTTCGCGCGATGCGCATCCTGGTCGCCCGCTGCGAGATCGCCTACCACGGCCGCGCCACGACCCGCCTCGGCGCCGGCGACCGGGTGATCCTGTTCAAGGACGACGGCAGCCTGTGCGTACACACCGACACCGGGTTCAAGCCGCTCAACTACATGGCCGGCCCGACGTCGGTGAACCAGGAGGGCGACGTGATCCGCGTCTACCGGCCGGCGTCGCAGGAGACGCTGGTCGTCGTCGTCCATGAGGTGCACCACGACACGGCGCTCGCGCTTGCCGACGACGCCGTGCTCGAGCGCGAGGACGCTGAGCTGCAGATCCACCGGCTGCTCGAGCGCGCGCCGGAGACGATCGAGCCGGGCCTCGTGGTGCTCGAGCGCGAGCGCTTCACCGACACCGGGCCGATCGACCTCTTCTGCCGCGACGCCGACGGCCGCACGGTCGTGGTCGAGGTGAAGCGCACACGGGCGGTCGCCGCCCACGTCGAGCAGCTCTCCCGCTACTGCGAGCGCGTCGACCTCGACCCCGCCCACGCGCCCTGCCGCGGCATCCTGGTCGCGCCCGAGATCGCACCGCAGGCGCGGGTGATGTGTGAGGCCCGCGGACACGCGTTCGTCGAGCTCGACTTCGACGTGCTCAAGGGCGAGGCCGCGCCCGAGCTGACCCTGTTCGACTGACCACCACCCCGCCGAAAGGACCCGTCATGCCGTTCGTCGACCTCGCCGCGCATCCGACCACCTCCACCGCCTATGGCCGCTGGCAGGCGCTGAACGGCGCGCTTGGCGTGACCGCCTTCGGGGTGAACGCGATGATCTGTGACCCGGGCGAGGCGATCGACACCGCCCATGACGAGGCTGACACCGGCCAGCACGAGATCTACATCGTCGTCGCCGGCCGGGCCGAGTTCACGCTGGGATCCGACACCCACGCCGCCGGCCCCGGCACGATCGTCGCGGCGCCCGATCCGGCGGTGCCGCGCAGCTTCCGGCCGCTCGAGCCGGGCACGCGCGTGATCTGCGTCGGGGCGGTGCCCGTGGCCGGCGCGGCGGCCTTCGGAGAATGGATCGACCAGGCGGCCTCGTAGACTGGGCTGATGCTGGTCTGCCCGTCCTGCGGTGAGGAGAACCCGCCCCGCTTCCGCCTGTGCGGGTTCTGCGGCACACCGCTTCGCGAGCAGGCCGCGGTCGAGGTGCGAAAGACGGTCACCGTGCTCTTCAGCGACGTCGCGGGTTCGACCGCGTTGGGCGAGCGGCTCGACCCCGAGTCGCTGCGCGAGGTGATGGGCCGCTACTTCGACGTCATGCGCGCGGCCATCGAGCGTCATGGCGGCATCGTCGAGAAGTTCATCGGCGATGCGGTCATGGCCGTGTTCGGGCTGCCGCAGGCGCACGAGGACGATGCGCTGCGGGCCGTCCGCGCGGCGCTCGACATGCGCGAGGGGCTCGACGCGCTGAACGCCGAGCTCGAGCGTGACTACGGCGTCACGATGGCCAACCGCACGGGGGTGAACACCGGCGAGGTGGTCACCGACGAGACCGCCGGGAACCAGCGCCTGGCCACCGGGGACGCGGTCAACGTGGCCGCCCGGCTCGAGCAGGCGGCGCCGGCGATGGAGACGCTGCTCGGCGCGCTCACGCACGCGCTCGTGCGTGACGCCGTTGCGGCCGAGCCGGTCGAGCCGCTCGAGCTGAAGGGCAAGGCCGAGCGGGTGCCGGCGTTTCGCCTGGTCGGCCTGGCCACGCGGCAGCAGGCGAGCGCCTCGCCGCTCGTCGGCCGCGACGATGACCTCGCGCTCCTGCGCCGGGAGCTCGCGGCGGCTCAGGCGGCGGGTGGGGCCCGCGTGGTGACCGTGGTCGGCGAGGCCGGCGTCGGCAAGACGCGCCTGCTGCGCGAGTTCACCACCGGCCTCGGCGGCGAGGCCGTGGTCGTCCGCGGCCGCTGTCTGCCCTACGGCGAGGGGATCACGTTCTGGCCGATTGCCGAGGCGGTGCGCGCCGCGGCGGACATCGGCGAGGACGACCCGCCCGAGCGTGCGCGCGTCAAGGTCGCCGCGCTCGCCGGCGGCGACGCCGAGGTGGCCGACCGCATCGCGTCGGCGATCGGGCTCGTGCGGACGGTGTACGCCGTCGAGGAGATGTTCTGGGGCGTGCGCCGGCTGTTCGAGATCCTGGCCGCCGAGCGCCCGATCGTCGCGGTGATCGAAGACCTGCACTGGGCGGAGCCGACGCTGCTCGATCTCGTCGCGCACGTCGCCGAGCGCGTTCGCCGCCCGTGTCTCTTGGTCTGCACGGCGCGCCCCGAGGTGCTCGAGCGCCCCGACCTGCCGGCCGCCGGCGACGGTCGGGCGCTGATCACGCTCGAGCGCCTGCCCGCCGCCGCCGCGACGGCGATGGCCGAGCGGCTTCTGGCCGGCCGCGACATCGGTGCCGTGACGATCGAGCGCATCGTCACGGCGTCGGACGGGAACCCGCTCTTCGTCGAGCAGATGGCGGCCATGCTCGACGACGGCGACCCGGGGACCGAGCTCGAGGTGCCGCCGACGATCCTCGCGCTGCTCGCGGCGCGCCTCGATCGCCTCGCCCAGCCGGAGCGCTCCGTGCTCGAGCCGGCAGCGGTGGCCGGTCTGGTGTTCCCGTCGCAGGCGGTCGTCCAGCTCGTCCCGGACGGCGAGCGCGAGCACGTCCCCGCGCGCCTGGCCGCGGTCGAGCGGCGCCGGTTCATCCGCTCGCACACGGCCGTGATGGGGGACGCCGACGGCTACCAGTTCGAGCACATCCTCGTCCGCGACGCCGTCTACAGGCGGCTGCTGAAGCGCACCCGTGCGCAGATGCACGAGCAGTTCGCGAACTGGGCCGACGGCGTGAACGGCGACCGCGCCCCGGAGTTCGCCGAGGTCACCGCTTATCACCTCGAGCAGGCACATCGCTACCTGGCCGAGCTCGGACCGCTGGACGATCACGGCCGCGAGCTCGGCAAGCGCGCGGGTGAGCGGCTGGCCGGTGCCGGCCAGCGGGCGTTCGAGCGCGGTGACATGCACGCCGCGTCAGGCCTCCTGCGGCGGTCGGTCGATCTGATGCCGGCGCTCGACCCCGACCGTCTCGGCCTCCTGCCCGACCTCGGCGAGGCGCTCATGGACGTGGGCGAATTCGCCCAGGCCGAGAGCGTCCTGCGCGGCGCGATCACCTCGGCGGCCGCGATCGGAGACCACCGCCTGCGGGCCGAGGCCGGCATCGGCCTGCTCCTGCTGCGCCTCTTCGGCGATGACAGCGTCTCCGGTGCGGACGCCGTGCGCGAGGCGCGCCGCGCGATCACGGTGTTCGACCTCGTCGGCGACCAGGTCGGCGCGGCGAAGGCGTGGCGGATCATCGGCACCGTGCACGCGAATGCGCTCCGCTACGGCGACGCCGCCGCGGCGGTCGAGCGCGCCATCGCCTGTGCCCGTGCCGGGGGCGACGCCCGCCTCGAGCGCCGCAACACCGGCGCGTATGCGATCGCGGCGGTGTACGGCCCGACGCCCGTGCCCGCGGGCATCGAGCGCTGCCGCGAGATCGGCGCGCACGCCGCCGGCGACCGTCGCACCGAGGGGCTCGTGCTGTGTGCGCTTGCCCAGCTCGAGGCCATGCGGGGCGAGTTCGCCGAGGCCAGGCAGCTCTACACCCGCGGTCGCGCGGTCCTGGCCGAGGTCGGCGGCGGCGTGCTCGCGGCGTCCACCGCGCTCGACTCGAGTGCCGTCGAGCTCCTCGCCGGCGACCCGGCCGCCGCCGAGCGCGACCTGCGTCGCGACTACGCGCTGCTCGACGAGCTGGGCGAGCGCTACCTGCTGCCGACGATGGCCGGCGTGCTCGCGCAGGCCCTGATCGCGCAGGACCGCCACGACGAGGCGGCCGAGATCTGCGACCGCGCCCAGGCGGCCGTGCTCGCCGACGACCTCGAGTCACACGTCCTCATCCACGTCGTGCGCGCCGAGCTCGACCTGCACGCAGGCCGCCTCGCCGATGCGGCGGTGGCCGTCGCCGCCGCCACCGACATCCTGCACGACGCAGACGCGCCCAACATCCAGGCCGAACATGCTGTCGTGAGCGCGCGGGTCGCGGCGGCGATGGGCAACGCGGCCGCCGTCACCCGCGACCTGGCGCGGGCCGATGCGCTCTACCGGGGGAAGGGCAACGTCGTCGCCGCGCAGCGCACGGCCGAACTGCGCGCGGCGCTCGGCCCGGGCCCCGTCACCGCCTGATCAGGTGCGCCAGCGGCCGTTCGTGGTCGAGAGCACGTCGAGCTCGACCGTGAACTGGCCCTTCTTGCAGTGCTTCGGCTTGATCAGCTTGCGGGCGGAGATGCACGACGCCGGTGAGGCGACGCCCGGCCCGCCGGTGCAGTTGCCGACCGCGACGCCGTCATGGAACAACGGCAGCCGCTTGAGGTCATCCGCGTCGAAGTGCTTGGGCAGCTCGCTGCTGTCGATCCGGAACGTCAGGTGCAGCGGGTCGTTCGCGGGGAAGGCCGGTGCGGCCACCGTGACCACCGAGATCTGCCCGAAGCACGTCGCGCCGGGCCCGCAGGCGTCGGTGGGGCCGGTCGCGTTCACCTCGGACAGCGACGTCGCGACGCCGGCCGGGGTCGCGGGCACATCGACGCCCGTGGACTGCGGGTTCGCGGCGCTGGTCGTTGTGCCCGTGTTGACGTTGCCACCCGGAGGCGGCAGGTAGGTGGCGATCGCGTCCTGGGAGGGCGCCTTCACGGTGATCGAGGTGCTCGAGGTGACCGTCACATCGTCGTCGTCGTGGTCGCCGTCGCTCGTCGTCCACGTCACCGCCGAGCCGACGGAGCCCGGGGCCGTGGGCACGCTCATGATCACGGTGGCCGTCACCGTCGCGCCCGGCGCGAGCGTCCCGAACTGGCAGCTCGCATCCGTGGCGGAGGTCGTGCACGAGCCCGCGGAGATGACGCTCACCACGCCGAAGCCGGCCGGAGCGGGGGCGTCGAGCTGGGTGTTCTGGAGCGACTTGGACATGCCGTTCGTGAACGTCGTCACGTAGGCGACCGCGCCGCCCGCGGTCACGGGGTCAGGCGTGCCGGTCAGGGTTGCCGTCGCCGTACCGCTGGTGTTCGCCGCCGCCGGCGCCGCCCCCGCGAGGGTGGCCAACAGGATGGCGAGGATGGTGAAACTACGGCCCATGCAGGCACCTTTGCATAAACGGTGAAGTCGTGTCAAGCGCGAGCCGCTAGCCCAGCCCCGCCACGGCGTCGAGGAACATGTCGATCTCGGCCGGCGTGTTGTAGTGCACCGCGCCGACGCGGACGGCGCCGCCCGATCCCTCGAGGCCGAGCCGCTGCATCAGCTCGAGGGCGTAGTAGTTGCCGTCCCAGACGAAGATGCCGCGCCTGGCAAGCGCCGCCGAGACGTCCGCCGGCGGCCGGCCGGCGACGTTGAACGCGGCGGTCGGCACGCGCCGGTCAAGGGCGGTGGTGCCGTACACCGTGACGCCGTCAATCGCCTGCAGGCCGTCCAGCAGCCGGACGGTGAGCCCGCGCTCGTACGCGGCGATCGCGTCCATCCCGAGCCCGCGCAGGTAGGCGATCGCGGCCGCCGTCCCCGCGATTCCTTCCAGGTTGACCGTGCCCGTCTCCCACGAGTGCGGCGGCTCGTCCGGCGCCGGGCGCACCTTGTACGGGTGGTGCCGCTCGAGCAGCTCCGCCCGCCCGAACAGGATCCCGACGTGCGGGCCGAAGAACTTGTACGCGGAGCACACGAGGAAGTCACACCCGATCGCGGCGACGTCGATCGCCCCGTGCGGGCCGAAGTGCACCGCATCCACGTACGAGAGCGCACCCGCCTCGCGGCACAGCGCGCACAGGGCGGCCACGTCGTTCACCGTGCCGGCGCCGTTCGACGCCCAGCCGAACGCGGCCACGCGCGTGCGGTCGGTGAGCATGCCGGCGAACACGTTCGGGTCGACGACACACACGTCGGGGTCGATCCCGACCTGGCGCACGGTCACGCCGCGATCCTCGGCCGCGAGCAGCCACGGCGCGACGTTCGCGTCGTGGTCGAGGCCCGTCACCAGCACCTCGTCGCCGGGGCCGAGGTCGCGGAAGAGCGTGCGCGAGGCGTGCATCGTAAGCGTCGTCATATTGGCGCCGAACACGATCTCGCCGGCGTGGGCGCCGAGGAAGGCGGCCGCCTGGGCGCGGGCCTCGGCGAGCATCTGGTCGGAGGCGACGGACGTCGCGAACGGCCCGCCGAGGTTGGCGTTCTGGTCGCGGTAGTAGCCGGCGATCGCGTCGTAGACGGACCGGTGCACCTGGGTGCCGCCGGGATTGTCGAGGAAGACACGGCCGTCGCGCAGCGACGGGAACCCGCCGCGGATGGCGGCCGGGTCGAGCATGGTTGCGATCTCGTTCATGGTGCGGAGTCTACGATGCCGCGCATGAGGCTCGTCATCCTTGGCGGCGGACCTGCCGGGTACGCCGCGGCCACGACCGCCGCGCACCTGGGCGCCGACGTCACCCTGATCGAGGACATGTCCCTCGGCGGCAACTGCACGATGACCGACGCGATCCCGTCAAAGACGCTCCTGACGACCGCCGACGCGGTGCTCGAGGTGGCGCGGGCGCAGGAGGACGGCCTCGACTTCGCCCACGGCTACCCGTCGGTCAACCTGCGCCGGACGCTCGCCCGGGCGCGGGCGATCGCGCTGCACCAGAGCCGCGGCGTGCGCGAGCGCATGGACGGCGTGAGCGTGCGCGTCCTGCCCGGCCGCGGCCGCGTGACCGGCCCGAACGAGCTTGTCGCAAACGTGGACGGCCGCGACCAGACGATCGAGTTCGACGCCCTGCTCGTCTGCACCGGCGCGACGCCGTTCGTGCCACCGTTCGCCCGGCCCGATGCCCAGCGCGTGCTGACGACGCGGCAGGTGTTCGACCTGCGCGACCTGCCCGAGCACCTGGTCGTCCTCGGCGCCGGGCCGACCGGATGCGAGTTCGCCGACTTCTTCTCGCGCTGCGGCTCGCGCGTGACGCTCGTCTCGGCGCGCGAGTCGCTGCTTCCGAACGACGACCCCGACCTCTCCGAGGTGCTCGAGGAGGTGTTCCTGCGCCGCGGCCTCGACGTGATCAAGAACGGCCGCGCGGCTGCGGTCGACTGCGAGGACCCGAGCGAGGTGCGGCTGGTGCTCGAGGACGGCCGCGACCTCACGTGCTCCCATCTCCTGCTCTGCATCGGCATGCGCCCGAACACGTCCGATCTGGGTCTGGCGGCGGCGGGGGTCACGCTCGGCGAGCGCGGCGTCCTGCCCGCGGACGAGTTCTGCCGCACGAACGTCCCCCACATCTATGCCTGCGGCGACGTCACCGGCCAGATCATGCTCGCCAACACCGCCTCGCTGCACGGCCGCACGGCCGCGCTGCACGCACTCGGGGTGCCGGTCGACCCCGTCGCCTACACCGGTGTCGCGTGGTGCGTCTTCACCCGGCCCGAGATCGCCAAGGCGGGCATCTCGGAGCGCCAGGCGCGCATCGACGGCGTGCGTGTGCGCGTGACCAAGCACCTGGTCCGCGCCAACCCCCGAGCGGTGATGGAGGGCGAGACCGATGGCCTGATCAAGCTGCTCTCCGACCCCGACGACGGCACCATTCTCGGCGGCGCGATGGTCGGCTTCCGCGCGTCCGAGGTGATCACCGCCGTGGCGCTGGCCGTCCACGCGCGGCTGTCGGTGCAGATGCTGGCCGAGACGGCCGCGGTCAACCCGTCGATGTCCGAGAGCCTCCAGCGCGCCGCCGAGAAGGCGGCGGAGGGCATGCTCGGCATCTCGCGCGTGACGCTCGCCGGCTAGAGCTCGATCGCGAGCTGCGGCCGGGCGATCTCGATCGGCCCCGAGTACTCCGCCCGCGCCATCTCGAGCACGCGCTCCTCGCCGATCTCGGCGGGCACGTGGGCGAGCAGCAGCCGGCCGACGCCCGCGCGGGTCGCCTCGCGGCCCGCCTCGGCCGCGTCCATGTGCCCGCGCTCGCCGGCGTCGTCCTTGGCCGCGTCCGCGAGCGCCGCCTCACAGACGAACAGGTCGGCGCCGTGGGCGAACCGGGCCAGCCGCTCGGTCGGCGCCGTGTCGGCTGAGTAGGCGATCGACGCCTGGGGGCCGTCGATCTTGATCGCGTAGCAGGTGGTGTAGTGCTTGGTGGGCGAGAACGAGAGCCGCAGGTCGCCCACGCGCAGGTCGGCGTGCGGGTCGTACTCCAGGATGTCCCAGGCGGCCTCGAACGTCTCGACCGACCCGTCCCAGACCGACGCGACGGTGTCGAGCACGGCCCGTCCGCCGGGTGGCAGGTGCAGCGTCGCGTGCGGGCGGTCGGCCCACGATCCGAAGCGGTGTGCGTAATGCAGCGGCACGAGGTCGAACCAGTGGTCGGCGTGGAAGTGGCTGATGATGATGTCCGTCAGCGGCCCGGGGTCGTGCTGGCGCAGCTCGGTCGCGATCCCCGAGCCGCAGTCCACGAGCATCCGCACCTGATCGGTCTCGACCAGGTACCCGCTCGCCGCCTGGCCCGGGTTCGGCCAGGCGGGGCTTCCGCCCAGGACGGTGAGCCGCAGCATGTCTCGCCTAGTGCTCCGTCCCGGGGGTTCCTTGATGCTCGGGCGAGCGAAAATCGAGCATGGCAAGGACGCAGGGAGACCCGATATCGAGAATATCGGGTCGACCGAGGACGCAGCCAGGCGACGATTTGCAGCCGCACGAGCGCGAGAGACTTCCGGGACGGAGCACTTAGATACCCATCGCGTGGTAGCCCGAATCCACGTAGAGCACCGTGCCCGTGACCATCTGCGCCATCGGGCTGCACAGGTAGAGCGCGGCCTGGCCGGCGTCGGCGGCCTGGATGTTCTGCCGCAGCGGCGTGCGCTGCTCGATGATCTCCTCCATGTCCTTGAACCCGGCGATCCCGGCCGAGGCCAGGGTGCGCACCGGCCCCGCGGAGACGGCGTTCACGCGGATGCCGTTCGGCCCGAGCTCGTAGGCCAGGTAGCGCACCGCGCACTCGAGCGCGGCCTTGGCGCTGGCCATGATGTTGTAGCCCGGGAAGGCGCGCTCGCTGGCCATGTAGGTCATCGTCACCATCGCGCCGCCGCCGCGCGCTGCCATCAGCGGCTCGGCGCGCTTGGCCATCGCGATCAGCGAGTAGGCGGAGATGTCGTGGGCGATCTGGAACGCCTCGCGGGAGGTGTCGACGTAGCGCTCGGTAAAGGTCTCCTGGGGGGCGTAGGCGATCGAGTGCACCAGAATGTCGAGCCCACCCGCATCGGCGACGACGGCGAAGGCGCGGTCGATGCTCGCGTCGTCGGAGACGTCGCACTCGATCACGACGTCCGAGGACACCTCGGCTGCGAGCTTGCGCACCGACCCCTCGAGCCGCTCGCCCTGGTAGGTGAAGGCGAGCTCGGCGCCGGCGCCGTGCAGCGCCTGCGCGATCGCCCAGGCGATCGAGCGCTTGTTCGCCACCCCGGCGACGAGCGCGCGCTTGCCCTCCAAGAGCCCTTCGGTCACGTGACCCTCCCAGCGTCGACGGCGAGCGAGCCTAGCACGAGCCCGGCGCTCACCTGGCGGCGCTCACCTGGTCGAGCACGGCCGGGTCCTCGATCGACGAGGTGTCGCCGGGGTCGTCGCCGAGCGCCGCCGCCCGCACGGCGCGGCGCACGATCTTGGCCGAGCGCGTCTTCGGGAGCGCCGTCACGAAGCCGATGCGGGCCGGCGCGAACGCCTTGCCGAGCACGGCGGTGACCGCGCCGCGCACCTCGGCGCGCAGCTCGTCGCCGGGCTCGAACCCGGGCCGCAGCACGCAGTAGAGCCACGCCACCTCGCCCTTCACCGGGTCGGGCATCGCCACCGCGCACGCCTCGGCGACGGCGGCGTGGGAGACGGCGGCCGACTCGAACTCGGCCGGGCCGATGCGCTTGCCGGCGATGTTCAGGGTGTCGTCGGAGCGGCCGTGCAGGTACCAGCAGCCGTCCTCGTCGACCGACGCCCAGTCGCCGTGCGCCCACACGCCCGGCCAGCGCGACCAGTACGCCTGCAGGTAGCGCTCCGGGTCGCCCCACACGCCCCGCGTCATGCTCGGCCAGGGCTTGCGGCAGACGAGCTCGCCCACCGCTCCGGGCGGCAGGTGCTTGCCGTCCGGCCCGACGACGTCCATCGCCATGCCGAGCGCCGGCGCTCCGAGCGTGCACTCCTTGAGCGGCATCACCGGCATCGGCGAGAGGAAGCACGCGCCCACCTCGGTGCCGCCGGAGATGTTCATGATCGGCGCCCGGCCCTCGCCGCAGACCTCGTGCAGCCACCGGTAGGGGTCGGGGTTCCACGGCTCGCCGGTCGAGCCGAGGATCCGCAGGGACGAGCGGTCGTGGCGGATGACCGGGTCGTCGCCGTGCCCGCGCAGCGCCCGGATCAGCGTGGGCGAGACGCCGAGCACGCTGATGCGGTGGCGCTCGACCATGTCCCACAGGCGGTCCGGGCCGGGATAGTCGGGCGCGCCCTCGCCGATCACGAGCGTCGCCCCGAGGGCGCCCGCGCCGACCACCTCGAGCGGCCCCATGATCCAGCCCATGTCGGTCACCCACATGAAGCGGTCGTCCGGGCCGACGTCGAGCTGGAAGGCGCACTCCTCGGCGATCTTCACCAGGAACCCGCCGTGGACGTGGACGGCCCCTTTCGGCCGCCCCGTCGTGCCCGAGGTGTAGATCACCATCATCGGCGTCTCCGGGTCGAGCGCAGGGGCGGGCAGCACCGGACTCTGGGCCGAGACGAGCGCGTCCCAGTCGTGATCGCGGCCGGGCCGCATCGGCGGGTTGGTGCCCAGGCGCGACCACACGACGACGGCGCGCACGCTCGGTGTGGCGGCGACCGCCTCGTCGACGATCGCCTTCATCGACACCGGCCGCCCTCGCCGCGGCACGGCGTCGGCGGTGAGCACGGCGACCGCGCCTGCATCCGCGAGCCGGGCGGCGACCGCCGGCGCGGCGAAGCCGGAGAAGATCGGAACGACGATCGCGCCGATCCTGGCGATCGCGTAAAAGCCCGCCACCACCTGCACCGACATCGGCAGGAACAGGCCGACGGCGTCGCCCTTGCCGACGCCGAGCGCAAGGAGCGCGTTTGCGAGCCGGTTCACCTCGGCCTCGAGCTGGGCATAGGTACGGATCTGCACTCGGCCGTCTTCGCTCTCCCACACGACGGCGGGCCGGTCGGGCGCAGTCGCCGCATGCCGGTCGACGCAGTTGTGCGTGAGGTTGATCGTCCCGCCGGTGAACCACCGCGGCCAGGCCGGGCCGCGCGAGGCATCGAGCACCCGCGTGTAGGGCGCCTGGAACTCGATGCCGAGGTGCCGCACGACGGCGTCCCAGAACCACTCCACGTCGTCTTGGCTGCGGGCGATCAGCTCGCGCCACCCGGCGATGCCGTGCTCGCGCATGAACGCGGTCACGCGGGCGCGCTCCACGACCTCGGCGGAGGGCTCCCAGATGTAACGTGCGTTGCCGATGGCGAGGATGCTAATCCGTGCGGATCGGTGGGGGTGTGCGTGCGGGTCGTGATCGCGCCGGACAAGCTCGCGGGTACCTATTCCGCCGTCGAGGCGGCCGCCGCGCTGTGCCGGGGCTGGGGCGGCGTGCGGCCGGGCGACGACGTCCTCGCCGTGCCGCTCGCAGACGGCGGCGAGGGCACCGCCGCGGCGCTCCTTCACACGCGTGGCGGCGAGTGGTGCACGACGACCGTCCGTGACGCGCTCGGTCGGCCGCGGCGGGCCCGGTTCGCGCTGCTCGCAGGCGGCGAGGCGGCGCTCGACGTGGCCGAGGCGTGCGGCCGCCAGACGGTTGCAGACCTGCCGCCCGACCCGCTCGGGGCGAGCTCGTTCGGCGCCGGCCAGCTGATCGCCGCCGCCGTGGCCGCCGGCGCGACCCGGATCGTGGTCGGCGTCGGCGGCACGGCGAGCACCGATGGCGGCGCAGGCCTGCGCGAGGCGCTCGGCACGGGCGCCGCCGACGTCGAGGTCGTGGCTGCGCTCGACGTGCGCAATCCGCTGCTCGGCCGCGATGGGGCGGCGGCCGTCTTCGGCCCGCAGAAGGGCGCCACGCCGGCGCAGGTGGCCGTGCTCGAGCGGCGCCTGGCCGCTCTCGACCTGCCGACGGCGGCGCGTTGCGGTGCGGGCGCGGGCGGCGGCATCGGCGCCATGCTGATGCAGCTCGGCGCGCAGGCGGTGAGCGGCGCCGACCTCGTTGCGGATGCCGTCGGGCTCGACCGCGCGCTCGCAGGCGCGCAGCTGTGCCTGACCGCCGAGGGTCGGATCGACCGCGGCACGTTGAACGGGAAGGTCGTCGTGACGGTGGCAGACAAATGCGCCCGCGCGGGCGTCAAATGCATTGCGATCGGCGGCCTCGTCGACCGCGAGACGGGGGAGGAGCTCGAGCGGCGCGGATGCGAGACCTACGAGCGCTCGGACATGGAGGCGGCCGGCGCAGCGCTGGCGGCGCGGCCCTCCTGGCCTGCCTGAGCCTGACGGCGGCGGCCTGCTCGGCGCAGTCGGCCACGCCGGTCACAGGCGCCCTCCGGCCCCCGATCTGCACGCGCTACCCGGCCTATGCGCGGCCCGCGGCGGCGCGCCCGCGCTACCGGATCGCGGTGCAGGTGCCGCGCCGCGGCGCGGTCACCGGCACGCTCGCGGTGGCGTTCACGCCCGACCTGCCCACCGGCCGGCTGGTGTTTCGGCTGTGGGCCAACGGCCCGCTGCAGGCTCGCGAGGGCGCGCACCTGACCGTGGCCGGCGTGCGCCTGGGCGGGCG
The DNA here is from genome assembly GCA_963825325.1 of uncultured Actinomycetes bacterium. GTDB lineage: Bacteria > Actinomycetota > Thermoleophilia > Gaiellales > JAICJC01 > JAICJC01. The sequence goes on along the minus strand of CAWGSU010000004.1, from coordinate 163,070 downwards.
GCCGGCCGTGACGGCGCTGCCGGATCCGACGACGCTCGTCGTGCGCGGCGGGCACACGTTCGCCGCCGGGCGCACGGTGCACGTCTCGCTGCGCTTCCGGCTGCGGCTGCCCGGCGCCGTGCTCGACCGGCTCGCCCGGGTCGGCTCCGCCGTGCGGCTGGGCTCCTTCTTCCCGCTCCTGCCGTGGCAGCCGGGCGTCGGCTGGGCCACCGACCCGCCGACCAGGCTGCTCGCCGAGGCGTCAGCGTCGCCCGTGGCCGACTTCGCCGTGCGCGTGCGCGTGCCGCCCGGCCTTGACGTCATCGCCACGGGTGCCCCGTCGGCGGGCGGCATGTGGCGGGCCACGGCCGTGCGCGACTTCGCGGTCGCGGTGGGACGGTTCCGTGTCGCGACCGCCACGGCGCAGGCGCCACGGCCCGTGCGCGTGGTGGTCGGCGTTGCCGCGGGCATCGCCGTCGCGCCCGGCGCGGTTGCTGCCGAGGTGGCGCGCGACGTGGGTCTGCTCGCGCGCCGTTTCGGCGCCTACCCCTACCCCGACCTGCACGTCGCCGTCATGCCGCGGCAGGCGTCCGTCGGCATCGAGTATCCGACGATGATCTTCCTGGGCACCGGCACCGCTGGGTCGCTGACGACGCACGAGGTCGCACACCAGTGGTTCTACGGCCTCGTCGGTAACGACCAGGCCCGCGACCCGGTGCTCGACGAGGGGCTGGCCACGTATGCAATGGGCTTGCGCTTCCCCGGCGCCGTCGTGCCCGCCCGGCTCGTGACGCGCACGGGCGAGCCCATGACCTACTGGGACCCGCTGCCCTACCAGAACTACCAGCTCGCGGTCTACGTCGAGGGCGCCCGCGCCGTGCGCTCGCTCGGCCCCGGCTCGCTCGTCGACTGCGCGCTGCGCGTCTACGTCGCCCGCAACGCGTACGGCATCGCCACCCAGGCCGGACTGGTGCACGCGCTCGCGACGGTGATCCCATCGGCGCCCGCCCGCCTGCGCCGCTTCGGATTGCCGCTCCGGCGCGGGTGAAGGGGTGGCGACGCGGGTACCGGGAGGCCACGGGCCCGGTGGTAACGTCCGGCTGAGCTCGCGGGCGGGCCTCGATCCGTGCGGCCGACGGTCAAGGAGGAGAACCTCATGACGAACACGTTGAAGCACCTTGCGGCCGCGGGCACGAGCCCGTGGCTCGACAACATCCGGCGCGGCTGGCTCGTGTCGGGCGAGTTCCGGCGGATGGTCGACGAGGGGATCGTCGGCGTCACATCGAACCCCACGATCTTCCAGAAGGCGATCGCCGGCTCGAGCGACTACGACAGCGCGGTCGCGTCGATGCAGTCGCGGGGCGAAAGCCCTGCCGACGTCTTCTTCGAGCTCGCGATCGAGGACGTGCGCGAGGCGGCCGACCAGATCCGGCACGTCTACGACGAGTCCGGCCATCTCGACGGATTCGTGTCGTTCGAGCTGCCGCCGGCGATGGCGAACGACACGCAGGCCTCGATCGCCGGCGCGCCCGAGTTCTTCGAGCGCATCGGCCGGCCGAACATCTTCATCAAGATCCCGGGGACGGCCGCGGGCGCCCCGGCCATCGAGGAGTCGATCGCGGCCGGGATCAACGTGAACGTCACGCTGCTCTTCGCGCTCCAGTCCTACGAGGACATCCACATGGCCTACATCCGCGGCCTCGAGCGGCGCGTCGCGGCTGGCCAGCCGATCGACGACCTCCACTCCGTGGCGAGCTTCTTCGTCAGCCGGGTCGACACGGCCGTCGACGCCCAGCTGCCGGGGGACTCGCCTCTGCGCGGCAAGGCGGCCGTCGCGAACGCGAAGCTCGCCTACCAGCGCTTCCGGGAGATCACGGCGTCGGATCGCTGGCAGGCGCTTGCGGCCAAGGGCGCGACGCTGCAGCGGCCGCTGTGGGCGTCGACCGGCACGAAGAACGAGGCCTACTCGGACGTGCTCTACGTGGACGAGCTGATCGGCCCGGACTGCGTGAACACGATGCCGGAGGGTACGATCGCGGCCTTCCTCGACCATGGCACCGTGCGGCGCACCGTTGACGCGGAGGTGGACGAGGCGCGCCGGGTCCTCGCGGAGCTCGACGCGGCGGGCGTCAACCTGGACGACGTCACCGCGCAGCTCGAGGTCGACGGGGTGAAGTCGTTCACGGACTCCTTCGACTCGCTGCTCGGGACGATCGCCGAGAACATGGAGGCCCTGCGTGCACGCGGCGCAGCCTGAGCTCGGCGAGGCGGTCGCCGCCGCCGAGGCCGAGCTCTCCGACGCCGGCTTTCTCGACGGCCTGCGGGCCGGCGACCCGGCGCTCTGGCCCGGCGATCAGGCCGAGATCGGCGCCCGGCTCGGCTGGCTGCCGGTGGTCGACGAGATGCGTGCACAGGCTGTCGAGCTCAACGAGTGGGCTGCGGAGGTCGGCGCGACGTTGCCGCACTCGGTGCTGCTCGGGATGGGCGGCTCGTCGCTCGGCCCCGAGGTGCTGCGCCAGACGTTTGACACCGACCGCCCGGACGTGACCGACACGACGTATCCCGCCGCCGTGCGCGCGTCCGAGCACACCGATGCCCTGTACCTGGTCGCCTCCAAGTCGGGCGGGACGCTCGAGACGCGCTCGCACGAGGCGTACTTCTGGGAGCGCACCGGCGGCGACCCGTCCCGGTTCGCCGTCGTCACCGATCCCGGCACCGACCTCGAGCGAAGCGCGCGCGAGCGCGGGTACCGGCGCGTGTTCGCAAACCGGGCCGACATCGGCGGGCGCTACTCGGTGCTCTCGTACTTCGGCCTCGTCGCCGCGGCGCTCGCCGGCATCGACGTCGCCGCGCTGCTCGACACCATCGAGCGCGACGACCAGGGGCGGCCGCTGCTGCACGGCGGCGTTGCGCTCGGCGCCGCGCTCGGCGGCCTCCAGCGCCAGGGCCGCAACAAGGTCACGATCGTTGCCGAGGGCCGCTTCGCGAGCTTCGGCCTGTGGGCCGAGCAGCTGCTCGCGGAGTCGACCGGCAAGCAGGGCACCGGGCTCGTCCCCGTCGCCGGCGAGGAGCTCGGCGATCCCGGCCTCTACGGGGACGACCGCGTGTTCGTGCACCTGCGCAGCGACGGCTCCCACGACCGGGCCATGCACGGCCTGGCCGAGGCCGGACACCCGGTGCTCACGCGCGAGATCTCCGACCCGCATGCGCTCGGCAACGAGTTCCTGCAGTGGGAGGTGGCGACGGCGGCCGCCGGGATGCTGCTCGGCATCGACCCGTTCGACCAGCCCAACGTGGCCGAGTCGAAGGCCAACACAAACCGCGTGCTCGCAGACTGGGAGCGCTCCGGCGAGCTGCCGGATCCCGGCGCCGATCCGATCGCCGACGTGCTCGCGGCCGTTGCGCCGGGCGGCTACGTCGCCATCATGGCGTACGTCGACCCGACCGAGCCGAACGAGGCCCGGTTCCGGCCGGTGCGCACCGCGATCCGTGACCGCTATGGCGTCGCGACCACCTTCGGGTTCGGGCCGCGCTTCCTGCACTCGACCGGCCAGCTGCACAAGGGCGGCCCGCAGGTGGGCTGCTTCATCCAGGTGGTCGATCCCGACCCGGGCGACCTACCCATCCCGGGCAAGGCCTTCGGGTTCGGGACGCTGATCCGGGCGCAGGCCATCGGCGACCTGCAGGCGCTGCGCGGCCGTGGCCGCCCCGTCGCCAGGGTCACGCCGGACGAGCTCGAGTCGCTCGCGATCGGGGCGAGGTAGGCATGGCCCAGGTTCTGCGCAGCGACCCCTCGGCCAACCCGCTCCGCGTCGGGCTGCGGGCCGGCGGCGCGACGGTGCCGGCCGTCTTCGTCATCTTCGGCGCGACGGGCGACCTCGCCCACCGGAAGCTCCTGCCTGCGATCTACAACCTGGGCATGCGCGGCCTGCTGCCGAACCGCTTCGCGGTCGTCGGCTACTCCCGCCGCGAGATGTCCGACGACGACTACCGCGAGCTGGCCCGGGCGTCGCTCGAGCGGTTCTCGCGCACGCCCGTGGACGAGAACTACTGGACCGCCTTCGCCGACTCGCTGCACTACCAGAGCGGCGGCTTCGACGATGTCGACCACTTCCGCGCGCTCGGAGAGCGTCTGGAGCGGATCGACGCCGGCCACGGCACCGAGGGCAACCGGGTGTTCTACCTCTCGACGCCGTCGAGCTTCTTCCCCGTGATCATCGACCACATGGGCGAGGCCGGCCTGAACCACCCGGCGGGGTTCGGGCGGGTCGTGATCGAGAAGCCGTTCGGCCACGACCTGGCCTCGAGCAAGGAGCTGGCCGAGACGGTGCACCGCTCGTTCGACGAGCGTCAGGTCTACCGCATCGATCACTACCTGGGCAAGGAGACGGTCCAGAACATCTTCGTGTTCCGGTTCGCCAACGCGATCTTCGAGCCGGTGTGGACGAACCGCTACGTCGACCACGTCCAGATCACGGTGGCCGAGTCGCTGGGCGTCGAGCACCGGGCGGCGTTCTACGAGGAGACCGGCGTGGTGCGCGACATCGTCCAGAACCATCTCCTGCAGGTGCTCGCGCTCGTCGCCATGGAGCCGCCGGCGGCGTTCGACGCCGACGCGGTGCGCGACGAGAAGACCAAGGTCCTACGGGCGACGCGGCCGCTCTCGTTCGAAAACACCGTCCGCGGCCAGTACGGGCGCGGGTTCGTCGCCGGCGAGGAGGTGGTCGCCTACAGCGAAGAGGAGAACGTTCCGCTCGACTCGAACACGCCCACCTTCATCGCGGCGAAGCTCGAGATCGACAACTGGCGCTGGGCGGGAACCCCGTTCTACATCCGCAGCGGCAAGCGCCTGCCGAAGCGCGTGACCGAGGTGGCGGTGCAGTTCAAGCGCGTGCCGCACCTGCCGTTCACGATGGGAGCCGCGGAGCACCTCGAGGCCAACTCGCTCGTGCTGCGCATCCAGCCCGACGAGGGCATCTCGCTGCGCTTCGGCGCCAAGGCGCCGTCGCCGACCGTCGCGATCAGCACGGTGAACATGGACTTCCTGTACGGCTCGGCGTTCATGCACGACGTCCCCGAGGCCTACGAGACGCTGATCCTCGACGCGATCCGCGGCGACCGCACGCTGTTCACGCCCCAGGAGGGCGTCGAGCGCTCGTGGGAGATCTGCGATCCGCTCCTCGAGCAGTGGCGCTCGGGCACGCCGCAGGTGTACGAATCGGGGTCGTGGGGGCCGGAGCTCGCGGTGGATCTGATCACGCGCGACGGCCGCCGCTGGCGGCGGTCGTGATCGCGAACCCGCCGGTCGAGCTGACCGATCTGGGCCAGGTGGAGCGCGCGCTTGCCGCGAGCCATGACGGCGGCCCGGGCGCCGTGCGCGCCACCACGCTCAACCTGGTCGTCTACGCCCCGACGCCCGACGACGTCGCCTACACGCAGCGCGCGCTCGAGCGGATCGGCGGCAGCCGGCCGCTGCGGGCGATCGTCGCTGCGGCGCGGGCGGACGGCGTCCGTGCCACGGTGTCGACCTCGTGCTGGCTGGGCGGCGGCATGCAGCAGGTCTGCTCGGAGCAGATCCTGCTCTCGGCCCGGGCGGACGCGCTTCCGAGCGCCGTGCTCTCGCTGCTCGTCACCGATCTGCCCACGTTCGTGTGGTGGCAGGGCCCGATCCCGGCCGAGCTCTCGCTCCTGTCCGACCTCGCCACGCATGCCACGTCCACGATCGTCGACTCGAACATCTCATCGCTCGAGGGCGTGGACACCGTCGGCCGCCTCGACCCGTCCGTCACCGACCTGGCATGGCTCCGGCTCGACCCGTGGCGTGACGCGATCGCATCGCTCTTCGACCCGCCGCCGGCCGCCGCTGCGCTGGCAGGGCTGCACGCGGTCGATGTGCAGGGGCCGGTCAACGAGGCCCGTCTGCTCGCCGGCTGGCTCGGCTCGCGCCTGGGCGTGGACGTCGCGCTCGAGCATCGCGATCGGCCGCACGTCGAGCGGGTGGCCGTGCGGTGCGCCGAGTCCGAGTTCGTGATCGAGCGGCGCGAGCGCGTGCAGGTCGGGCAAGCGTCCGGCCCGTGGGCGACCGAGCACCCGGTCGTCCTGCCGATCCTCGACGCCTCGACCCTGCTCGGGCGGGCGCTCGACGTGCGCGCCTCGGATGCCGTGTTCGAGGCGGCGCTCGCGGCGGCGCTCGGACGCGCGGCGTGAACGTCACGGTGCTGCCCGATGCGGTCGCCGTCGCCCGGCAGGCCGCCGAGGCGTTCGTCGATGCGGTCGCTGCGGCGGGGGCGCGGCCGGCGGTGTGCCTGTCCGGAGGCTCGACGCCGCACGCCGCCCACACGCTGCTCGCGTCGCCGGAGTTCTCGGAGCGTGTGGACTGGGAGCGCCTGCACGTCTTCTTCGGCGACGAGCGCCAGGTGCCGCTCGACGATCCGCGCTCGAACTACCGGGCGGCCAGCGAGTCGCTGCTCGACCACGTTCCGGTGCCGGCGCAGAACGTGTATCCGCTCACCGACGCCGACCAGTACGAGGCGCTCCTGCGCGCCTTCTTCGGCGATCGGCCCCGGTTCGACCTGCTCTTCCTGGGCATGGGCGACGATGGGCACACCGCGTCGCTCTTTCCCGGCTCGATCTCGCTGCTCGAGCAGGAGCGGTGGGTGATCGACCCGCCCGACGTCGTCGCCGGGATGGCCCGCCACACCCTGACCCTGCCGGCGCTCGCGGCCGCCACACGCACGCTCTTCCTGGTCACCGGCGCGGCGAAGGCGCCGGCGCTCGCGCGCATCCGCGGCGGCGAGCCGCTGCCGGCGGGGATGGTGCAGGGCGCCGACTGGTTCGTGGACGTCGCCGCCGTCAGCGCAACGTAGCGTCGGCGTCAGCGGATCGCGGTCGCCGGGCGCAGGTGGGGGTGGTTCGCCCACGCGAACTCGGCGGCCGTGCCGATACCCATCAGGTGCAGCGCCATGCGCCGCAGGCGCGGGTGCTGCTCGATGTGGTCGAGCAGCTGGTCGACGCGGGCCTGCAGCCGGATCAGGCCGGACACGTCGGGCCGCGCGAACACGTCGAGCGCGGCGCCGAGCGCCTTAGCCACGACGCCGAGCGCCTCGTCGCTCGTCCCGTGCTCGGCGAGCGCGAGGTCGAGCTCGTGCAGGTGCCCCGCGACCTTGCGCAGCGCACGGGCGCGGTCGTGGTCGCGGCTGTCGGCGCCCGCCGCGCGGTCGGCCAGGCGGCCGGCGGCGCGCGCGATCCCGGCGCCGTCGTCATGCATCGACGGCACGAAGTAGCCCGCTGCCCGGGCGAGGGTGGCCGTCTCCACGGCACGGCCGTAGCGCATGACCTGATCGTCGAGCCGGTCGAGCCCCGCCCGCAGCTCGTCGGCCTCCTGCGTCTGAGTTCGTGTGTGCATGCCCGCAGTGTCGCCCCCGGTACGCGGCCGCGGGTGTCAGCGCGGTGAAGCTGCGGCGCTCATGCGGTGAAGGCCGCCCCGGGCTCAGTCGATGTCGACGAGCACCTTGCCGACCGCGCCGGACTCGACCGCCTCGTGGGCGGCCGCGATGTCATCGAGGCCGAAGCGGTGCGCCGGGAGCTCGGTGAGGTCGCCGGCCGCAACAGCGGCGCTGACCTCGGCGATGGCCGCATCCAGGGCGGCGTCCGGCACTCCGTAGATCAGCACGAACCGCAGGCTGATGTTGCACGCCATCAGCGGCCGCACGGGCGTGGTCAGGTCGCCGTCGGCCGCATAGGCGCAGACGACGCCGTTGGCGGCGATCACCGCCACGTCCAGGGCGGCGTTGGCGGCGGGCGCGACCTCGATGATCCGGTCGACGCCGTCCGGGGCGGCGGCGCGGATCGCTGCGGCCGTGTCCCCCGCGCGGTAGTTCACGACGACGTCGGCGCCGGCCGCCTGGGCGAGCGCCGCCTTCTCGTCGGAGCTGACCGTCGTGAGGATGCGCGCCCCGGCGCGGCGGCCGAGCTCGATCGCGAAGTGGCCGACCGCGCCGGCTCCGCCGGCAACGAGCACGGTGCGGCCCGCGACCGGGCCGTCGGCGAGCAGGCAGCGATGCGCCGTCAGCGCGGGAATGCCGAGGCTCGCTCCAAGGTCGAGCGAGGCACCGTCCGGGAGCGCGACCACCTGGTGCTGCGGCAGGCAGGCCCACTGCGCGGCGGTTCCATGCTGGCGGCCCTGGGCGGCGAACCACACCCATACGCGCTCGCCGAGACGGGCGTCCGGCACGCCGGCGCCGACCGCGTCGATCTCGCCCGCGCCGTCCTGGTTGGGCACCATGTACGGGAACGGCGGCGCGCCGCCGCCGGAGCCGCTGCGAACGCGCCAGTCGGTGGGGTTCACGGCCGAGACGCGCATGCGCACGCGCACCTCACCCGGGGCGGGTTGCGGCCGCTCGATCGCGGTCACCCGCAGCACCTCGCGGGCGGGGCCGTAACGGTCATACACCGCTGCGCGCATCGTGTCCGTCACGGCGCGAACGCTACTCCAGACGTGATTGACTGCCGGTCGATGAGCGCCTGCGCTGTCCATGACGTGCTCGAGGGCCCTGGCGCGGGCGAGGTGGTCGTGCTGTCCAACTCGCTCGGCACGGCGCTCGCGATGTGGGACCCGCAGGCGGCGGCGCTCGCGCAGGGCCTGCGCGTGCTCCGCTACGACATGCGCGGCCACGGCCGCTCGCCCGTCCCCCTGCCGCCGTACACGCTGGCCGACCTCGGCGGCGACCTGATCGCGCTGCTCGACCGGCACGGGATCGAACGGGCCTCGCTGTGCGGCGTCTCGCTCGGCGGCATGGTCTCGATGTGGGTGGCGGCGCATGCGCCCGAGCGCGTCGACCGGCTCGTGTTGTGCTCGACCTCTGCGCAGCTCGGCCCGCCCGAGGCGTGGGCGAAGCGGGCCGCGCTCGTGCGCGCGTCCGGTATGGAGGCGGTGGCCGACACCGTCCTCGCGCGCTGGTTCACGCCGGCGTTCGCCGGTGCCCATCCCGAGGTGGTGGCGCCGGTCCGCGCCCAGCTCGCCGCGACGCCGGCGGCCGGCTACGCCGCCTGCTGCGAGGTGGTCGGGGCGATGGATCTTCGCGCCGACCTGGCCGCGATCCGCGCCGAGACGCTCGTGGTTGCCGCCGCCGGCGACCCGTCGACGCCGCCCGAGCACGCCCGCGTGATCGCCGCGGGGATCGCGGGCGCGCGCCTGGTCGTGCTGCCCGACGGTGCCCACCTCGTGAACCTGGAGACGCCGCAGCCCGTGACGGCGCTCATCCGCGCGCACGTCAGCCCCTGAACGGGCGCCTGCGTACGGCTACGGCGCGAGCAGGAACAGGCCCCGGGTGCCGGCGGGCTGCGCGCCCGCGATGACGGTGCGGGAAGCCGCTACCGGCGCGCCGGCGGTGAACGTGACGCGGGAGAGGTCATACGTCGACCCGGCGGGCGTCGTCGGCGCGTCGTAGTAGATGCTGCCGCCGGACAGCGTCATGCCGCGCACTCCGCTCCAGTCGATGCCCGTACCGCTCGTGAACGTCTGCGCGCCGACGGTCTGGCTCTCGGGCTCGTAGTAGCGGTAATACAGGCTCGGGTCGCCGGAGACGGTGTAGTAGAGCCGGCCGAGCGAGGCGTCGTAGAACATGCCGGTCAGGCTGGCGACGGGGAACTGGGCCGGGGTGAGGCCGTTGAGGTCGATCGTCGCCGGCGCGCCGAAGGTGGTGCCGTCGAAGCTTCGTACCTGCAGCGTCCCGTCGGACCAGCCCGTGTAGAGCTGGCCCGCGAGCATGAACGCGCCCCGGGCCTGCGTCCAGTCGACGCCGCTGCCCGTGATCGGGGCGGGCGTGCCGAGCGTCGTGCCGTCGAAGCTCTGGCCGACGGGGTCGGCTGCGCCCAGCGTGACGAGCTCTCCGGGCAGCGTGGCCGGCTCCGGCGCTGCGACCGTCTCGCCGCCCGCCGTGGGCATGAGCGCGAGCCGGTCGTGATAGAGGCCGTCGATGTAGCCCGTGTCGCTTCCCACCCACAGGCCGTCGGCGGTGCTCGTGAGCGCCCACACGCCCGTTCCGCGCGGGTTACGGCCGGGGTTCCACGAGTACGGCATCCCGTTCACCGGGTCGAGAGCCGCGATGCCGAGGCGCGACACGGCACCGGGGCCGGCGACGTTGTTTCCGTGCGGGTTGTTCATCCAGCGCTGGTGGCCGCCGACGTAGACGGCGGTGCCGGTGGCGGCGACCTGGGTGAGGCTGTCACCGCCGGTGTAGTCGATCCAGGCGGGCTGGAGAGCGGTGCCGGTTGCGGTCGCCGGCCAGCGCGACACGCTGTCGCACAGCGTCCCCGTGGCCGGGCCGCCGTAGTAGCCGCCGGTGTCCACGACCACGAAGTAGCTGCCGTCGGGCGAGAAGTCGACGCCGCGGATGTATGTGTCGAACCGTTGGGCGCAGGCGGGCTTGAACCGGTTCGTCTGCCACTGGGCGATCGTCACCTTGGGCGTCGTCAGGTTGAGCATCGCGATCTGGTTCCGGTCGAGCCCGTTCACCTGCGTGAATGTGCCCGTTGCGAGCAGGCGGGTGCCCGCCGGGTTGATGGCCATGTGCGCCACCCGCAGGGTGCCACGGCGCTTGGTGGTGAAGCTGACCGTGACGTTCTTGTTGACCGCGCCGGACGCGAGGTTGACGGCGGCGAACCGGCCGCGGGCGGCGCCGTCGACCGCAGAGAAGGCACCGCCGAGGTACAGGTTCGGCGACCTGACTGCGATCGTGTCGACCGCCGTCCCCGTCACGGCCGTGTGGAAAGCCGGGTCGAGCTGGCCGGTCGCGAGCGTCAGCTTTGCGAGCCGGTTCTGGAGTGTCCCGTCGACGGCGTTGAACGCGCCGGCGACGAAGACGGAGAGACCGTTCGCCGACGCCGCCACCGCGCTCACCTGGCCTCCGCCGATCGCCGGTGCGAAGTTGGGGTCGACCGTTCCCGTCGCCGGGTCGAAGGCGAACAGGCCGCTGCGATCCAGGACGGCGCCGCCGGGCTGCCTCACCTGTGTGAACGTTCCGCCGACGACCACCTCTGACCCGACCACGGCGACGGCGTTGACGACGCCGTCGAGCACGTCCGGCGTGCCCACCGCGGGCGTCTGTGCGACGACGACCGTCTGCGACGTGGTCTGGGCGGCCGCGGGCGCGGCGGCGGTGACGAGGCAGGCGAGCAGTGCCGCGGCGGCCAGGGCGGCACGGCAATGCAGACGATGATCCGGGGCTCGGTGTGTCATGTACACCGAGAATACTTGCGCACTTAGCTATGTGATAGTAACCCGGAAGGGTTAGGCGGCGTGGATCTCGGCCGCGCCGGCCGCGGGAAAGTCGTCCACGCGGGTCAGATGCGCCGGGGCCTGCGAGCGCAGGAACGCGATCACGTCGGCCGGTGTCTGTGCGCACGGGAGCAGCGTCTTCCACGTCGTCACGTGCTCGGCGACGTGGACATCGCCGCAGGCGACGCTCGGCAGCCGCTCGCGCGCCACCCACGGGAAGACCGTGTGCCGGTTCACGAGCTCGTAGCGGTCGACGAGGTCGCGCAGATGCGAGCGGTCGGCGTAGACGCCGCGCGTGGTGCGCCCGGGCGTCGGGTCGTGCTCGTCGGCATGCGGATGGGCGGCGATGATGGCGGCGCCCGCGGCGCGGGCCTCCGCCATCGCCGCCCGCGGCCCGCCGTCGACCCCGACGAACCGGCGCAGACCGACGGCCACGGCGTGGACGGCCCGGTCGGCGTCCACGTCTGAGTAGGTCAGCTCGAGGCCCGCCATCACCAGCAGTCCGTGGTCGCGCAGCGCCCGCTCGGCGGCCGCATCGACGGCGTCGAGGTACGCGGCGTGGTCACGCGCGCCGACCGCGTGGGAGGCACGGTCGGCGGCGCGGACCACGTGGTCGGTGATGCAGAGCACGTCGAATCCCCGCGCGCCGTGGAGGTCGACCAGATCGTCGAGGTCGAGCTCTCCGTCGCTCCAGGTGGTGTGCGAGTGCAGCTCGCACAGGAGCGGGCGGCGGCGGGGTGGTCGGGATCGGGTGGCGGGCATGCCTGAAGCGTGCCAGCCCTCTGCGCGGCCGGGGTGAACCCGCGGAGAAAGGCTGGTGACGATCCGGTGTCGCGGTGCGTCAGACCTGCGCGGTGCGCGAGGCGTCCGTGAACTCGCGGAACTCGGCCGTCACCAGGTAGGCGGTCTGCTCGCCGATGTCGACGGCGTTGTCGCCCACCCGCTCCAGGCAGCGCGCGATCAGGATCGCCCGCAGGCCCGCCTCGTGCGACGGCTCGTCGTCTGCCAGCGAGAGGATGCGCCGGGCGAGGCCGTGGTTCGTCTGGTTGATCACCTGGTCCATCGCGAGCAGCGATTCTGCGCCCGCAAGGTCGCGCGCGCCGAACGAGCGCATCGCCTCGGCGATCATCGCCTGCGCCTGCCGGCCCATGGTGGAGAAGTCGTGCAGAAGCTCGGCCGGGAGCGGCGGCTCGGGCGGCAGAAGCAGCGCGAGCTTGGCGATGTTCACGCACTGGTCGCCGATCCGCTCGAGGTGCAGGTTCACATGGATCATCGAGAGCACCAGCCGCAGGTCGACCGCGACCGGGGCCTGCCGCGCGAGCAGCGACTCGATCGTCGACTCGACGCGCAGGTAGATGCTGTCGACCTCGTCGTCGGCCGCGATCACCTGCTGCGCCTTGGCCTCGTCGGCGGTCTCGAGGGCCGCCAGGACCATCTCGAGCGAGCGGCCGCACAGACGTCCCTCGTCCTGCAGCAGCGCCTCGATCTCGTCCAGCTCGTGTTGGAACTCTTGCCGTGGCATGCCGCGAGCATAGGGGACGGCTCGCACGCTCGCTCGCGCTTGGGTGCCGCGGCCCGCCTCCTTATCCGACTCTTCACCACACATTCACCGCGGAATAACCCCATGCGGCCTCGGCCCCAGGCACGATCGACACATCGCAGTGAACGACGATGAGAGGTCACGCATGCACAGGGATCGAGAGCCCGCGATGACGCTGCCGCCGCGGGGATCCAGCGGACGGCTGGCACACGATCGGCCCATACAACGCACGTGGAGTTCAACCGCAATGGAGACAATGGAGGATTCATGCGCAAAGTGAAGTGGTTGATCGGCGTGGCTGCAGTGGTCGCCGTCGCGGCTGGCTGTGGATCCAGCAGCAGCGGTGGAAGCAGTTCCGGTTCGTCCTCGAGCGCCAGTACCAGCAAGGTGCTGATCGGTGCGGGTAGCACATTCGTGGCTCCGCTCGTTCAGGCGTGGGAGGCCGACTATGTGAAGACTCCGGCTGCGGTCACAATCACCTACGGTGCGATTGGCAGCGGTGGCGGAATCGACCAGATCACCGCCCGCGCGGTCGACTTCGGCGCAAGCGACGCACCGCTGACACCGGACCAGGTCACGGCCTGCAAGGGGTGCGTCCAGATCCCATGGGCGCTTGGCGCGACCGCGATCAACTACAACGTCAAGGGTGCGCCTGACCACCTCAAGCTGACCGGGTCTGTGATCGCGGACATCTTCCTCGGCAAGATCACCTCCTGGAACGACCCGGCGATCGCGAAGCTGAACCCCGGCGTGAACCTGCCGTCCACGCACATCACGCCGGTGTATCGCAGCGATGGCTCGGGCACGAGCTTCGTGCTCACCGACTATCTGTCTTCGGTTAGCCCCGAATGGTCGAGCAAGGTGGGTACAAGCACGCAGCCGACGTTCCCGACGGGCACAGGCGCGGAGCACAGCTCAGGTGTGATCGCGTCAATGGAGGCGACAGACGGGGCGATCACGTACGCCGAAACGTCGTACACGGCGGCCGACTCGCTCCAATCGGCGGTTCTCCAGAACGCGGCCGGAAACTTCGAGCAGCCGACCCCGAAGGCCGTGCTTGCGGCCGCGGCTGCGGGGACGACGCGACCTGACGGCACGATCAAGCTGGTTGATCCGCCGGCCTCGGCGGCTGACGCGTATCCTCTGGCGTCGTATACCTACGTGATCGTCCCGATGGTCAGTCCCAAGGCGAACATCATCGTGCCGTTCCTGAAGTACGCGATCAGCCCGACCGGCCAGGCGCTCGGAGCGCCAGCCTATCCGCCTCTCCCTTCGGGAGTTGTAGCCTCGAACCAGGCGCTGATCGCCAAGATTCACTCCTAGTAACCCCTAACCCGGAGGGGTCGGCACGCCCAGACGTGTCGACCCCTCCTGTCTCTGGAGAACGATGGCCGTCGAAACATCTCCTTCTGATCTGCCTCTGACCGGCGACTTCCGCCGACGGCTCGGCGACCGCTCGTTCCTTGCCGTTGCAGTGCTCGGGGTCGTCGGCTTGGCGATGCTGATGATCCTCCTGATCTACGAGGTTGTGGATCAGGCGCTGCCGGCGATCCGCGAGTTCGGCCTGTCATTCCTGACAGGCACCACATGGAACGCGGTTACGAACGAGTTCGGCGCTCTCGACCTCATCTGGGGCACGTTGGCGACATCACTGTTTGCGCTGGTGATCGCCGTACCGGTCGCGATCGCGATCGCCTTGTTCCTGACCGAACTCGCTCCGCGCGCTCTCCGGACGCCGATCGGGATGATGGTCGAGCTTCTGGCCGCGATCCCGAGCGTCATTCTCGGTCTGTGGGGGATCGTGGTCATGGGCCCGTTCCTCGAGGCGCACGTCGAACCGTGGATGATCAAGCACCTTGGCTTCATCCCCTTCTTCGACGGCTACCCGTCCGCAGTCGGCCTCTTGCCGGCATGCCTGATCCTGGCTGTCATGGTTGTCCCGATCGTGGCGTCGATCAGCCGCGAGCTTCTTTCGAGCGTGCCGAGCGACCTCAAGGGTGGTGCGCTCGCCCTCGGTTCCACTCGCTGGGAGATGGTGCGCCGCGTGATGCTCCCTCAGATCACCGGGGGGTTGGCTGCCGGAGTCATGCTCGGGTTCGCCCGGGCTATCGGTGAGGCGATCGCGGTGACGCAGGTGATCGGCGGGTCGCTGGTGCGACCACAGAACATCTACGGCCCCGCTGACACGATGGCGGCGCGGCTCGCGGCCCAGTACGCCGGCACCGCCACGTCACTGCAAAAGGCGTCGCTGGCCTATCTGGCGGTAATCCTCCTGGTCCTCAGCTTGATCACGAATGTCGTCGCCCAGGTGATCGTTCGCCGTATGCAGCATAAGCTCGGTGCCCGATGAGCGTCGAGGCCGATCCCAACCCGTTCGCGGCCCGGAGCGGACGTGCGCGCAGGCGCAAGCTCACCGGCCGGATCATGGAAGCGCTGGCGACAGCGGCGGCGATCCTTGCCGTGGCGGTGCTCGCCATCGTCTTGATCTCCGTGGCCAAGCGCGGATTGCCCGCGATCAACCTCGACTTCTTCACCCAGAACGCAGCACCGTTCGGGCAGTCGGGCGGCGGCATCGCCAATGCCATCGTCGGGACTGTGATCGTCATCGCGATCGCCACCCTGATTGCGGTGCCGGCCGGCGTTCTGCTGGCGATCTTCAACACCGAGTTCGCGCCCCGCCGCCTGGCCGAGGCGGTCCAGCTCACTCTCAACGTGTTGGCGGGCGTGCCAACCATTGTCATCGGGGTGTTCATCTTCACCTTAGTGGTGGTTGGACGCGGTCAGAGCGCGATCGCGGCGGCGCTCGGGCTTTCGATCGTGATGCTGCCGCTGGTCGCCCGTGCGACGGAGGAGGTGCTGTTGCTCGTTCCGTCGACACTGCGCGAGGGCAGCCTGGCCCTTGGAGCGTCGCGGGCGCGCACCGTGCTGACCGTGATCCTTCCAACCGCACTTGGCGGGATCGTTACCGCGACCATCGTCGCCGTCGCGCGAGCAGCTGGTGAGACGGCTCCACTGCTGTTCACCTGCTCAATCTTTGTGAGCACGGCGATCACAACGGATCCGCGACAGCCGATGGCGACGCTACCGATCGTCATCTTCACGAGCTCGGAGTCGCCGAGCCAGCACGACCAGCAGATCGCTTGGGCTGCTGCGCTGGTGCTGATCGCGGTGGTGCTGGTCGGAAGCATTTTGGGCCGGGTGCTGTCGTTGCGGACGCGACGCCAGATCGAGCGAGCGCGATGACGGTTTCACCGACAATTCACGAGATGCTGTCCGGAACGTATCCTCGGGGAACCTCGAGCCGACGGATACTCTCCAAGGCTGGAACCCGGGCAGGGCTGTGCGGGAGGATGGAGGGTTTGATGCTCAGATGGCGGAGGTGACGGCGCAATGCACTCCGATTTCGGCGATTTCGGCGATCTCCCGGATCACGCGATCGTGTCGGGACAGGGGTTGACGTATGCCGTCAGCAATGAAGATCGCCGCCCGAGCCGAGAAGGAGATCGTGACGATCTCCTCGCGGCAGGAGTGGCGCCGGCCTCGCGACCTCCCACCGCGACGCCGGCGCCCTCCCGCCGGGGAAGACACAGGGAACCGGGAGCGCTTCATCGAACAGGCCAAGGGAGATGACCGATGCAGGACGACCACACGCCAGGACCAGGGAATCCTCCCGTCATGACCGACCCTCGCCGCACCGATCCGGACGAGCGCGACCAACCGGGCGATACCGCCGATGTAGCGCTGGCGCGTTCGCAGGCGCAGATGGCTGAAATCGCGTCGAGGCACGGCTCGGCTCCCCAGGAGGGGAAGGCGGTCGTGTTGGGGCTCAATGATGTGTCGGTGTCCTACAGCGGGTCGCTCGCGATTCGGAACGTCAACCTGGAGGTCTACAAGGGTTTGGTGACGGCGTTCATCGGTCCATCGGGGTGCGGGAAGACGACCCTCCTTCGCAGTCTGAACCGGATGAATGACCTCATCGACGGCGCGGCTGTTGAGGGGTCAATCCACTACCACGGCCACGACCTGAACGCGAGCGGCGTTGATCCGGTGGAGGTGCGGCGGCGGATCGGGATGGTGTTCCAGCGTCCGAACCCGTTCCCGAAGTCGATCTTCGACAACGTCGCGTTCGGCCTGCGCCTGCACGGCATGACCGACGGCCTCAATGATCGAGTCGAGAAGGCGCTGCGGCACGCCGGCCTCTGGGACGAGGTGCACACGCGGCTGAAGTCGAGCGCGCTCTCGCTTTCGGGCGGGCAGCAGCAGCGCCTGTGCATCGCCCGCGCGCTTGCGATCGAGCCCGACGTCGTCCTCATGGACGAGCCGGCCTCGGCGCTCGATCCGATCGCGACGCAGAGGATCGAGGACTTGGTTGCCGAACTGAAGAACGACTATACGATTGTGATCGTGACCCACAACATGCAGCAGGCAGCGAGGGTCGCCGACATGACCGCGTTCTTCAGCGTCGATGTCCAGGAGTCGGGCTCGCGCTGCGGCATCCTCGTCGAGCACGCTCCCACCGTCGAGCTGTTCACTCGCCCGTCCGACGAGCGCACAGAGGCGTACGTCACGGGCCGGTTCGGGTAGCCGATGGCGGACCCGGCGGACAAGGGTGAGGCCGGCGCCGGTGTGACCGAGCTCCAGACCGCCCGGCGCCGCCGCCCGGTGGCCGCCCGCCGGCAGAAGCCGCCGCCGCCCGAGCGGTTCCTGAACCGCGAGCTGTCGTGGCTCGACTGGAACGAGCGCTGCATCCAGCTCGGCCAGGACGGCTCCGTGCCGCTGCTGCACCGCATCCGGCTGTGCTCGTTCATCTCGACCGGCCTCGACGAGTTCTTCATGGTGCGCGTCGCCGGCCTCGAACGCCAGGCGGCGTCGGGGCTCGACGTGCGCTCGCCCGACGGCCGCGCTCCGCTCGCGACCCTGGACGAGATCGCAGACCGCGTGCGCGACCAGGTCGCGAAGCAGTCGACCCTCTACGAGCGCGACCTGCTGCCCGGGCTTTCTGCGGCCGGCATCCAGATCGGCCGCGTCGAACAGGCCACGCGGGCCGAGCTGCGCTCGCTCGCCGCCCACTACGAGCGCGAGATCTACCCGGTGCTGACGCCGCTTGCGATCGGCCCCGGCCAGCCGTTCCCCTACATCTCCGGCCTCTCGCTCAGCCTGGGCGTGTTCGTGCGCGATCCCGCCACCGGTGAGGAGCGGCTGGCGCGGGTGAAGGTGCCCGAGGGCATGCACCGGTTCGTGACCGTCGGCCGCGACCAGGTCATGTTCCCGCTCGAGGAGGTGATCGCGCACTTCCTGCCGCGGCTCTTCCCGGGCATGGAGGTCGTCGAGTCGGCCCCGTTCCGCGTCACCCGCGACGCCGACTTCGACGTGTCCGACGACGCCGACGACCTGCTCCAGGCGGTGCAGGTCGAGCTGCGCCGGCGCCGCTTCGGCGACGTCGTCAGGCTCGAGGTCGCCCACAACATGTCGGCGCGCATGCTGCGCCGGCTGGTGGACTCGCTCGACGTCGACGACCGGCAGGTGTTCCGCATCCACGGCATGCTCGACCTGGCCGACGTCTCCCAGCTGGCCGACCTCGACCGGCCCGAGCTGAAGTTCGAGCCGTGGGTCGGAGTGATGCCGCCGGCGTTCACAAGCGGCGACCGCAAGGAGATGTTCGCGGCGATCGCCGCCGGCGACGTCCTCATCCACCTGCCTTACGACTCGTTCGGGTCGACGGTCGAGGAGTTCATCAACGCGGGTGCCCGTGACCCCGACTCGGTGGCGCTCAAGACGACGGTGTACCGCACCAGCGAGCGCTCGCCGCTGATCCCTGCGCTGATCCGCGCGGCCGAGGAGGGCAAGCAGAGCGTGTGCGTCGTCGAGCTCAAGGCGCGCTTCGACGAGAGCCGCAACATCCACTGGTCGCGAGCGCTTGAAGAGGCGGGCACGCACGTCGCCTACGGGTTCCCCAACCTGAAGGTGCACGCCAAGACGACGCTGATCGTGCGCCGCGAGGGCCGCGCACTGCGCCGCTACGCGCACATCGGCACGGGCAACTACCACGCCGTCACCGCCCGCGTCTACGAGGACTTCGGCCTCTTCACCTCCGACGACGACATCACCGCCGACGTCGCCGACCTGTTCAACCTGCTCACCGGCTTCGGCCGACCGCAGAACTTCCGCAAGCTCCTGGTCTCGCCCTACACCCTGCGCCCGCGCCTGCTCGAGCTTTTCGCGTCGGTCGCAGATGCGGCGCGCGCCGGCCAGCGCGCCCGCATCCGCATCAAGGTGAACAACTTCACGGACGTCGAGGTGATCGACGCGCTCTACGACGTGTCGCGCGCCGGCGCCCAGGTGGACATCGTCTCGCGCGGCGTGTGCGCCCTGCGGCCCGGTGTCGAGGGCATGAGCGAGAACATCCGCGTGCGCAGCGTCCTCGGCCGCTGGCTCGAGCACAGCCGCGCCTTCATCATCGAGGCCGGCGAGACGGCCACGTATCTGCTCGGCAGTGCCGATCTGATGCCGCGCAACCTCGACGGGCGCTTCGAGGTGCTCGTGCCGGTCGAGGACGAGGCGGCCCGCGCCCAGGTGGCGGAGATGTTCGACCTGCTGTTCGGGATCGCCGACTACTCGTGGCAGCTCCTGCCGGACGGCAGCTGGGAGCGGCTCCCCGGCGACGGCACGGGCGGCGCACAGCTCGCGCTGATCCGGCGGGCGCGCCGCCGTGCCACGCAGACCGCGCTGCCGTGAGCCGCCTCGCGGCGGAGATCGAGGCATTGCACATGACCGCGCGCAGAGACAGCCGACGCGGCGGTCACACTGCGGTCATGACCGTCGCGGTGATCGACATCGGCTCGAACACCGGCCGGCTCCTGGTCGCGCGGCGGGGCAGCGCGGCGGCGGTGGTCGCGCTGCGCAACGAGCGCACCGTGCTCGGCCTCGGGCACGAGATCGAGGCCACCGGCACCATCTCGGCCGAGAAGCTCGAGCGGACGCTGGCCTGCGCACGCCGCTACGCGACGCTGGCACGGGCCCACGGCGCGTCGCACATCGACGTGGTGGTGACCGCGCCCGGGCGCCAGAGCGCGAACGCCGCCGACCTGGTCGCCGGCCTGAGCCATGTCACCGGCGTTGCGGCTCGGGTGCTGTCGGCGCACGACGAGGGCCGCTACGCCTTCGAGGGCGCCACCGCCGGCCTCACCGGCCTCGAGGTGCCCGTCGGCGTCTGCGACGTCGGCGGCGGCTCGACGGAGCTTGCGGTCGGCAGCCCCGATCGCCGGCCCGACGCGCTGGTCTCGATCGAGATCGGCTCGCTGCGGATCACGAGCCGCTTCCTCAAGGGCGATCCGCCCTCGCGCCGCGCGGTCGAGCGCGCCGTCGACGAGGTGCGCGACCACCTTGGCGACCTCGAAGGCATCCGGGTCGCGACCGCGCTCGCGACCGGCGGAAGCGCCCGCGCGCTGCGCAAGCTCGTCGGCCGCACGCTCGACGAGCGCCGGCTCGAGCGGGCGATCCGGATCGTCGCCCGGCAGCCGTCCGATCGCCTCGCCCGCGCCTACGGCATCCACATCGAGCGCGCCCGCGTGCTCTACGCCGGTGCGCTGATCCTGCGCGAGGTTCAGCTCATGCTCGGGGTGCCGCTCGTCGTCGCCCGCGGCGGCCTGCGCGAGGGCCTGGCCGACATGCTGCTCGCCGAGCGCTCGGCCGCCTAACAGCTGCTAGGCGTAGCATTGGCCAATCGCGCCGGGTCGTCGTGCCGCTCGACCCGCGACCTCGTGCCGGAGGCGAGAACCGCGTTCTCGCCGGAGCACCGCCGACGCAGCGAGCGCACGGAAGGAGGGGGCTCGCGGGGGAACCAATGGTTCCCCCGCGGTCCTTCTCCAAAGCTTCACGCGATCGTCACCACGCGGAAACCCCGGTCCGCGACGGCGCGGGCACAATGCGGTCATGGGTTCGCGCTCGACCTATCTGCGGCGGATCGAGCAGCTTGAGTCTGCCGTGATCGCGTTCGGACGCGGCGTCGCCACCCGGCTCCCCGGCCCGCGCGCCGCCGACCACCGCGCGATCGAGCTCGCCGTCGACGCCCTCACCGGATCGCCGCTCGCACAGACCCCCGACCTGCGCCTGATCCGCGCCCTGCAGGACGTCGACTTCCACAGCCGCCACATCGACCGCCTGCTCGACACGCTTCCGGCGCCCGTGGGAGCAGACATGAACGCCGCGCTCGTCGCCCTCGCGGTGGCGCTCGACGCCCTCGAGCGGCGCGACGCCGCGCTGCTCGACCGGGTCGACTCGGCCCTCGAACGGCTCCTCGAGCGTGCCGAGCGGCCGCTCCTGCGCGCCGGAGCGGCGACGGTGCCCGACGCCCGCCTTCGGCGGGTCGCGCTGCATGTGCTCGCCGTCGCCGAGGCGGCGCGCGCCGTCGCGCCCGCGGCCAGCGTCCGTCCTCCGGCACCGGTCGGATGAGGAACGGCACGAACGGCCGCAAGCGCCGGATCCTGGTGGTCGAGGACGACGCGGTCATCTCGGCGGCGATCTCCGCCTACCTGCGCGCGGCGGGCTACGAGGTCGATGCCGTCGACGACGGCCTGAAGGCGCTGCGCCGGATCCGCTATGCGAGCCCGGACGCGATCGTCCTTGACCTGATGCTGCCCGGAACCGACGGCTGGCAGGTGATCGAGTCGGTGCGCGCCGACGGGGTCGAGGCCGCTGTCGTCGTGGTGAGCGCGCGTGTCTCCGAGCGCGACCGCGTCCACGCGCTGCGCATGGGCGCCGACGACTATCTGTGCAAGCCGTTCGGCATGCCCGAGCTCGTCGCCCGCGTCGAGTCGGCCCTGCGGCGCACCTCGGGCGGGTTTCAGACCACGAACGGTGCGATCGAGCAGCCCGGCCTCGTGATCGACTCGGAGCTCAAGCGTGCGTTCGTCGACGGCGAGGACGCCGGCCTGACCGTGCTCGAGTTCCGGCTGCTGCACGCGATGGCCTCCGAGGGCGGCCGCGTGCTCACCCGTGACCAGCTGCGCCGGCGGGTATGGGGGATGCCGCACACCAAGCGCGACCGCTCCGTCGACGTGTGCGTCCGCAAGCTGCGGGCCAAGCTCGACTGCCGCTCGCAGACGCACACCTACATCCACACCCACCCCGGTGTCGGCTACCGCTTCGCCGCCGAGGCCAAGGCGCCCACGCCTGGGTCGGCGCCTCCGTCAGCGGCCGCCTGAGATACGATCACGGCTCGTGAGCAGCGAGCCCCAGGCGCACGCCGTGGCTGAGCCCGACTCGAGCGACGCTGCGTTGGTCGATTCGCTGCTCGAGGCGCTGGGCGCAAGCCGTGTCGGACTGCTGGCCGAATTCGTGCGCGCCTACGTCCGGCGGGTGCCGGCGCTGCTCGTCGGCGAGCTCGAGACCGTGGAGCTGGCCGCGCACGTCGCCGGCCTCTACGCCTTCATGAACGAGCGCGCCCCCGGCGAGCTCGCCGTGCGGGCGTACAACCCCGAGACCGGCACGGACGGCTGGCACTCCGCCGGCTCGGTGGTCGAGGTCAGCGTCGAGGACTCGCCCTTCCTCGTCGACACGGTCAGCACCGAGATGCACGTGCACGGGCTGCAGGTGCGGGCGGTCGTGCACCCCGTCATGGGCGTCGAGCGCAGCAAGGACGGCCGCATCGAGGCGATCACGCCGGCGCGCGGTGCCCCGCGGCGCGAGTCGGTGATGTACTTCCAGGCCGATCGCCGCCTCGACGCGGACGCGCTTGCGTCGCTCCGCGACGACCTCATATCGGTGCTGCGCGACCTGCGCATGGCGGTGCGCGACTTCCTGCCGATGGTGGAGC
This sequence comes from uncultured Actinomycetes bacterium, assembly GCA_963825325.1. Lineage (GTDB taxonomy): Bacteria > Actinomycetota > Thermoleophilia > Gaiellales > JAICJC01 > JAICJC01. The sequence goes on along the minus strand of CAWGSU010000004.1, from coordinate 140,459 downwards.
GGATCGAGACGATGATCGAGACGGCCCAGGCGGCCGGCTCGCGCTGGTCGGCCGACGACGTGCAGGAGTCGACAGAGTTCCTGCAGTGGCTCACCGACGACAGCTTCATCTACCTCGGCTACCGCGAGTACGCCTTCGCCGGCACCGGCGACGAGGCCACCATTGCCGTCGTCCCCGGCTCCGGCCTCGGCGTCATGTCCGACGACGCGCGGTCGCGCTTCGCGCACCCGACGCCGGTCTCCGAGCTCGAGCCCGCCGTGCGCGGGCGCATCTTCGGCGGCCCGCTCGTGGTCGTATCGAAGACGAACGCCGAGACGGCGATCCACCGCCGCGCGCGGATGGACTACATCGGCGTGAAGAGGCTCGACGCCGACGGCAACCTCGCCGGCGAGCTGCGCATGATCGGCCTCTTCACCAGCAAGGCCTACGCCGAGTCCGCCCGCCAGATCCCGCTCGTTCGGCGCAAGCTCGAGGCGATCATGCGCTGGGAGGATCTGATCTCGGGATCGCACGACTACAAGGCGGTCGTCGAGCTCTTCGACAGCTTCCCGAAGGACGAGCTCTTCGCCGCGCCGGCCCAGGAGTTGCGGGCGACGATCATGGCGCTCGCCGCCATGCAGGAGGAGCGCAACGTGCGCGTGTTCCTGCGCGTCGACCCCATGTGGCGGACGGTGTGGGCGACCGTTGCCCTGCCCCGCGACCGCGTGTCGACCGACCTGCGCATCCGCCTCGAGCACCTGTTCGAGTTCCGCTTCCAGGGCGTCGTCGCCGACTACGAGCTCTCGTTCGCGACCGATCCGGCCCGGTTCCACTTCACGATCCATGTCGGCGACGAGGGCATCCCGGACGTGGCGCTCACCGATCTGCAGCGCGAGGTGGCCGCCGCCGCGCGCTCGTGGGACGACGCCCTCTCGGACGCCCTCGCCGAGAGCGTCGGCGAGATGCGCGGGCACGAGCTCGCGCGCCGCTACGCCGCCCTCTTCCCCGAGTACTACAAGAGCGCCGCCCTCGTCGACGTGGCCCGGTTCGACGTCGAGCAGTTCGAGCGGCTCGGCGACGAGCGCCCCTACGTCGTCGCGCTGCAGAACGAGCAGGGCCCGGCCGAGCCGCTGACGCGGGTGAAGCTCTACAAGACCGGCGGCAAGGCGCCGCTGACCGAGCTGCTGCCGCTGCTCGAGCAGCTCGGCCTGACCGTCGTCGAGGAGGTGCCGACGCGGCTGCAGGGCGACACGGCCGAGACCCGCTACCTGCACGACTTCGGCGTCCTCGGCCCGGACGGGCTGAAGCTCGATCTCGACAGGTACGCGGAGCTCGTGAGCTCGACGGTCGGGGCGGTGTGGGACGGGCGCGCGGGCTCAGACTGGCTGAACCGGCTGGTCGTGACCGGCGGCCTGTCGTGGCAGCAGGTGTCGGTGCTGCGCGCCTACCGGGAGTACCGGCAGGTGCTCGGCGCGACGTTCACGTCCCGGTACCAGAACGACTGCTTTGTGCGCAACGCGGCCATCGCGCGCAAGCTCGTGCAGCTCTTCGAGACGCGCTTCGACCCCGCCCGCGAGGGCGACGACGAGGCCGAGCAGGCGCTCGTGGACGAGATCGGCGCCGACCTCGACGCGGTCACCTCGCTCGATGACGACCGCATCCTGCGCGGCTACCTGGGCATGATCCAGGCGACGGTGCGCACGAACGCATACGCCCGTGAGGGCGGCTTCGCGCACCTGTCGTTCAAGGTCCGCTGCCGGGATGTGCCGAGCATGCCCCGGCCCGTGCCGCTGTGGGAGATCTTCGTCTACTCGCCCGAGATGGCAGGCGTCCACCTGCGCGGCGGCACCGTCGCCCGCGGCGGCATCCGCTGGTCGGACCGGCTCGAGGACTACCGCACCGAGGTGCTCGGCCTGATGAAGGCGCAGATGGTCAAGAACGCGGTGATCGTGCCGGTCGGCGCCAAGGGCGGCTTCGTGCTCAAGCGGCCGCCGTCCGACCGCAAGGCGCTGATGGAGGAGGAGCGGCGCCAGTACATCACCCTGATGCGGGGGATGCTCGACCTGACCGACAACATGGTCGGCGGCGAGGTCGTCCACCCGCCCGGGGTGCGCGTCCTTGACGGCCCCGACCCGTACCTGGTCGTGGCCGCCGACAAGGGCACCGCCCACCTGTCCGACACCGCCAACGGGGTCAGCGCCGAGTACGGCTTCTGGCTCGGCGACGCCTACGCGTCGGGTGGGTCGGACGGCTACGACCACAAGGCGCTCGGCATCACCGCCCGCGGGGCGTGGGAGAGCGTGAGCCGCCACTTCCGCGAGCTCGGCCGCGACGTCATGACCGAGCCGTTCACGGCGGTCGGTGTCGGCGACATGTCCGGCGATGTGTTCGGCAACGGCATGCTGATGTCGCGCCAGATGCGGCTCTTGGCCGCGTTCGACCACCGCCACGTTTTCATTGACCCCGACCCCGACCCCGAGGCGACGTTCGCCGAGCGCGAGCGGATGTTCGCCCTGTCCTCGTCGTCGTGGGACGACTTCGACCGCACCCTGATCTCGGCCGGCGGCGGCGTCTGGCCGCGCAGCGCCAAGTCGGTGCCGCTCTCGCCCCAGGCGCGCGCCGTGCTGGGCGTCGAGGCTGAGCGGCTGACCCCCACCGAGCTGATCCAGGCGATCCTGCGTGCCCCCGCCGACCTGCTGTGGAACGGCGGCATCGGCACCTACGTGAAGGCGTCGTCGGAGTCGCATGCCGATGTCGGCGATCGCACGAACGACGCGGTGCGCGCCGACGGGCGCGAGCTGCGTGTCAAGGTCGTCGGCGAGGGCGGCAACCTCGGCCTCACCCAGCGCGGCCGCATCGAGTACGCGATGCATGGCGGCCGCATCAACACGGACGCGATCGACAACTCGGGCGGCGTCGACTGCTCCGACCATGAGGTCAACCTCAAGATCCTGCTCGGCCTGGCGGTCGAGGCCGGCGAGCTGACGCTCGAGGAGCGCAACGAGGTGCTGCAGAGCGTGGCGGGCGACGTCGTCGCCCACGTGCTCTACGACAACTACCTCCAGGTGCAGATCCTGAGCCAGGAGACGGCCGTGTCGGCGCAGCGGATGGAGGCATACGAGGACCTGATGACCGAGCTCGAGGCCCGCGGCCTGCTCGAGCGCGCGCTCGAGTTCCTGCCCACCAGCGAGCAGATGGCCGAGCGCCGTGCCGCGGGCACGGGCCTCGTGCGGCCCGAGCTGGCCGTGCTTCTGGCCTACGCCAAGCGGCTCCTGCGCGAGCACGTGCTGGCATCGTCGTTCCCCGACGACCCCTACCTGGACGCGTCGCTCGCCGAGTACTTCCCGCCCTCCGTCGTCGAGCGCTTCGGGCGCCTGATGGCCGCGCACCCGCTCCGGCGCGAGATCGTCGCGACGATCGTCACGAACGACGTCATCAACTCGATGGGGATCACGTTCGTCTCGCGGATGGTCGCCGAGACCGGGGCGGGCGCCGAGGAGGTGGCGGGCGCGTTCATCGTCGCCCGCGACGTCAGCAACGCGCGCGAGCCGTGGGATGCGGTCGAGAAGCTCGACCGGGTGGTATCGAACGACGTCCAGGCCGACCTGATGACGGGTGTCGACACGATGGTTGAGCAGCTCGCGCGTTGGTACCTGACGCACGTGCCGCACATCGATCTGCGGCACGAGGTCGAGCTGGCGCAGGCTCCGTTCGCCGAGCTTGTCGCGTCCATGGGCGACGTCGCCACCACCGCCTGGCGGCTGGCTCGGGACGAGCGCCTCGAGCACCTGCTCGCACAGGACGTCGCCCGCGACGCCGCCCGCTTCGCCGCCATCGCGCCCGACCTGGTGTACGCGCCCGACATCATCACCGTCTCTCGCTCGTACTCACGGTCGATCGCCGACGTCGCCCATGCGTTCTTCGTCATCGGCGAGCGGCTCTACCTGGACGTGATCGAGCGGCGGGCCTCCGAGCTCCCCGCCCAGACGCGCTGGCAGCGGCTGGCCTGGGCGTCGCTCGCCGACGACCTCCGGCTGCTGCGGCGCCAGATCGCCTCGGCCGTGCTGGCCGAGTCGGGCGACGCCACGATCGACGATGCCGTCGACCGCTACCTCGCGGCGCGCACCGACCCCTACGAGCGGCTGGCCTCGCTCATGACGACGCTCGCGGCGGCGCCCGGCGACGATGCCTCCGTGATCATGGTGGCGGTGCACCAGATCCGTCAGGTGATCGCGTAGACCTCGCCGGTCATGCCGGTGTCGCTTTGGTGAAGGCGGCCGGTTCCACGACCTTCGCCACGACCCACCGGTGCTTCCCGATCATGCGATCGCGGGTGAACCCGAGCTTCTCGTAGGTCGAGAGCGCGCCGTTCCAGAGGAATCCTGCAGGCACCGCGCTGGCGTCCTCCGGGTAGCCCTCGACGGTTCCGCCACCCAGGCCGGCGATAAGCTCCAGCGCGCCGGCCAGACCGGCCGTGGCCACACCCTGACGCCGGTGCCCTTTGCCCACGTAGCAACAGGCGATCCGCCAGTCCGGCGGCGACGTCTGGCTCTTCTCGTACGCGGCCAGGTTCTTGATCCGCGGCACCTCGTCGGGAACGCCGAACTGGCACCAGCCGACGCACTCCTCCCCGTCGAGCACAAGGGCCGCATGCGCCGTGCCCGACCGCACGCGCTCATGCTTCCGTTCGCGGTTGAGCTGCCCCTGCGCCTGGCGGTCACCGCCCTCGGGGTGGAACCCCATGCACCAGCAGCCGCCGAAGATCCCGTTGTTGCGCTCAACCAACGCGGCGAACGAGGGCCACGTGGACTCATCCAGTGGCGTGATCTCGTAGTTCGATTCCACCCGGAGTGGCACCCTACCCGGTGGGATCCGTGGCCGATCGGGGTTGCCGATAAGGTGACGGCATGAACCGGCTTGGCGGCGAGACCAGCCCGTACCTGCTCCAGCACGCGGAGAATCCGGTCGAGTGGTACCCGTGGGGCGAGGAGGCGCTTGCCCGGGCGCGGGCCGACGACCGGCCGATCCTGCTCTCGATCGGCTACTCGGCCTGTCACTGGTGTCACGTGATGGCGCACGAGTCGTTCGAGGATCCCGAGACCGCCGCGGTGATGAACCGCCTGTTCGTAAACGTCAAGGTCGACCGCGAGGAGCGCCCCGACCTGGATGCTGTCTACATGAACGCCGTCGTCGGGATGACGGGACACGGCGGCTGGCCGATGACGGTGTTCCTGACGCCGTCGGGCGAGCCGTTTCATGGCGGCACCTACTACCCGCCACAGCCGCGCCACGGCATGCCCGCCTTCCGTCAGCTGCTGCTCGCGATCGACCAGGCGTGGCGCGAGCAGCGCGACGAGGTCGAGCGCGTGGGCGCAAACGTGCGCGCGGCGCTGCGGGCGGCAGCCGAGGCTGCGCCGTCGCGCGAGCCGCTCACCGAGGAGCTGCTCACCGGCGCCGTGCCGGTGCTGCGGTCGGCCTACGACCCGGACTGGGGCGGGTTCGGCGGGGCGCCGAAGTTCCCGGCCGCCTCCGCCGTGGGCTGCCTGCTGCGCCTGCACCGGCGCACGGGCGACGCCGACGCGCTCGCGATGGCGACCGGCACGCTCGACGGGATGGCGCTCGGCGGGATGCACGACCTCGTCGGCGGCGGCTTCCACCGCTACGCCGTCGACGGCGTGTGGCTCGTCCCCCACTTCGAGAAGATGCTCTACGACAACGCCCTGCTCGCGGCCGCCTACCTCGAGGGCCACGCCGTCACGGGCAACCCGGGCTATGCCGAGGTCGCCGCGGGCACGCTCGGCTTCATGCTGCGCGAGCTGCGCCTGCCCGAGGGTGGCTTCGCCTCGGCGCTCGATGCCGACACCGACGGTGTCGAGGGCACGACTTACGTGTGGACGCCCTCCCAGCTCGACGAGGCGCTCGGCCCCGCCGCCGGCGCGACCGCGGCGGCCTACTACGGCGTAACCGCGGCGGGTAACTTCGAGGGGCAAACGACGGTGCTGCGGGCGCACGGCCGGCCGCCGGCCGATCTCGATGCGATCCGCGCGGCGCTGCTCGAGGTTCGCCTGCACCGCCGCCAGCCCGGCCGCGACGACAAGGCGATCGCGTGCTGGAACGGGCTGGCGCTGGCCGCGCTCGCCCAGGGCGGCTGGCGCCTGCGCAGACCCGACCTGCTCGCCGCGGCGCGTGACTGCGCCCGGTTCCTGCTGCGCGAGATGACCGGCGCCGACGGCCGTCTGCTGCGCACCTATCGCGACGGCAGCGCCCGCATCCCGGCCTACCTGGACGACCACGCGGCGGTCTGTCACGGCCTGCTCGAGCTCGCGCTCGCAACCGGTGAGGCCGAGTGGCTCGCCCCGGCGCGGCGTCTGGCGGGCGACGCGGCGGCGCGCTTCGCAGACGAGCGCAACGGCGGCTTCTTTCAGTCGGCGGCCGACGCCGAGCAGCTCGTCGCGCCGTACAAGGAGCTCGACGACAACCCGACGCCGTCGGGCAACTCGCTCTTCGCCCACGTGCTGATCCGGCTCGCACGGATCTACGCGGAGCCGCAGCTCGAGGTGCAGGCGGCGGGGGCGATGCGCCTCGCGGTCGACGGCATGCGCCGCGCCCCGCACGGCTTCGGCCAGATGCTCGCCGCGCTTGACCTGCACCTGTCCGATCCGCGCGAGGTGGCGGTCGTCGGGCGGGCGGCCGACCCGGCCACCGCCGCCCTGGCCGACGCCGCTCGCGCCGGGTTCCACCCGACCGTCGTCTACGCGTTCGGCGACGGCGACGACCCCGCCGGCATCCCGCTGCTCGAGGGCCGCCACGCCGTCGGCGGCGCGCCCGCCGCCTATATCTGCGAGCGGTTCGCCTGCCGGGCGCCGCTCACCGACCCGGCCGCCGTCCGCGTGGCGATGGCGACGTGAGCGGAACCGACGCGCTGCGGCGCGCCGCCGGCGAGGAGGCCGTCGGCCGCTACGTGCGCGACGGTATGCGGCTCGGCCTGGGCACGGGCTCGACGGCCGCGCTGATGCTCGAGGCGCTGGCGGCGCGGATCGCCGCCGGGGCGCTGCGCGACATCGCCGGGGTGCCCACCTCGGACGCCACCGCCGCGGCGTGCCGCCGGCTCGGCATCCCCCTCACGACGCTCGAGGAGACGCCCCGGCTCGACGTTGTCATCGACGGCGCGGACGAGATCGACCCGGGCCTCGACCTGATCAAGGGCCTCGGCGGCGCGCACCTGCGGGAGAAGGTGGTGGCCTGCGCCGGGGCCCTGATGGTGGTCGTGGCCGACGAGGCGAAGCTGGTCGCGCGGCTCGGCGAGCGCGCGCCGCTTCCGGTCGAGGTGGTGACGTTCGCCCTGCCGGTGTCCGGCCGGCTGCTGCGCGAGCGCGGCTGGGAGCCGACCCTGCGGCTGGGCGCCGACGGCAGCCCGTTCGTGACCGACGAGGGCAATGCGATCCTCGACTGCCGCCGCGGCGACTGGTCCGACCCCGCCGCGCTCGCTGCGGGCGTGCACGCGGTGCCCGGCGTGGTCGAGCACGGGTTCTTCCTCGGCATCGCCGGCGCGGCCGTCGTTGGGACGGCCGCCGGGGTCAGAGTGCTCGAGCGCGGGTCGCCCCCAGCCGGTGCTCCATGACGGCCACGGCCTCGGGGTTCGCGTCGATCAGCACGTAGCCGCGGCCGAGGGCGGCAGCGACCGCACCGAGCGTGCCCGACCCGGCGAAGAAGTCGGCCACGCGGTCGCCGGGCTGCGTCGAGGCCTGCACCATCCGCCGCACCAGGCCCTCCGGCTTCTGCGTCGGGTAGCCGGTGCGCTCGCGGCCGGACGTGGGCACGATCGTATGCCACCAGCAGTCGGTGGGGAGCTTGCCGCGCGCGGCCTTCTCGGGCGTGACGAGCCCCGGCGCCATGTACGGCTCGCGCTCGACCGCGTCGGAGTCGAACCAGTAGCGGGCCGGGTCGCGCACGTACACGAGGATCGTGTCGTGCTTGGCCGGCCAGCGCCGCCGCGGCTTGCCGCCGTAGTCGTAGGCCCACACGATCTCGTTCAGGAAGCACTCCCGGCCGAACAGCTCGTCGCACAGGATCTTCACGTAGTGGGCCTCGCGGTAGTCGAGATGCAGGTAGAGGGTGCCCTGCTCGTCGAGCAGGCGGCGGGCGTGGCGCAGCCGCGGCTCGAGAAATCCCAGGTAGTCGTCGAAGCTGTCGCGATAGGACGATTGCTCGAGCAGCTCGGTGCGATAGCGGCGCCCGCCGAAGCCGATCCGGTCGCCGTCGGCGTCGGCGACTGCGCGCAGCGGCCGGGCGGTGCGCTCGCCGCCGGTGTTGAACGGCGGATCCAGGTAGATCATGCGGAACGCGCCGTCGCCGAATCGGGGCAGGAGTTCGAGGTTGTCGCCGAGCAGGATCAGATCGTCCACGGCCGTAGCATGACGGCGCGTGTGGTCGGATCGGCGGCTCAGGCGCCCGCGATCGCCTGCAGGAGCGCGGCCGGCGGCTCGCCGCCGTCGACGCGCACGCGGCGCAGCGTGTCGGGCTGGGAGGGCAGCGCCAGGCCGGGCAGCGTCGTCGTCGCGCCCAGGTAGCCGGCCCGGCGCACGGCGGCGATCACCGCTGCGTCAAAGACGCCCGACGGATAGCAGAAGAAGTCGACCGGCACGCCGAAGAGGCGCCGCAGCACGGCGCGTGAGTGCGCCACCTCGCGGCGCAGCTGTGCGGGCGAGACCGTGACCAGGTCGGGATGCGTAAGCGTGTGCGAGTCGACCTCCCAGCCATCGCGGACCATCCGCCGCACCATCCAGGTCTTGAGGCCCCAGCCGCGCCGGTGCAGGTTGGCCACGAGCAGGTTCAGGACCCCCGGCCACCCGCGCCGGCGCAGGTCGGGCATTGCGGCGCCGTAGTCGCCGCGGTAGCCATCGTCGAACGAGAGCACGACCGGCCTTCGGGGCAGGGCCGCACGTCCGTGCCACGCTCGCCACACGTGGTCGAGCGTGACCGCGTGGTAGCCGGCGGCGGCGAGCGCGCGCACCTGGGCGCGGAAGAGCCCGCGCGAGACGAAGAGCTCGGGATAGGGCGCTCCCGGCGGCGGCACGCCGATCGCGTGGTACATCAGCACCGGCACCGGCGTGCGCAGTCGCGGGCCATGGAAGCGCGCCGGCGGCAGCGGGACGGCCACGGGCACGTCGCGCATCTCGAGCGCGTCCGTGTCCATCCGCACCGGCCAGGAGCGGTGGGCGGCCGCGGCGTGCCCGGACACGGCCATCGCCGCGCCCCCGGCCGCCACGGCGGCCACCACCACGAACACGATGCGTCGACCCGACACGGATCTCCCCTGGTGTAGCGCTGCCCCGCGCGCCAGTCTACGCCCCGCGACCGGGCCGGTCTACACGCTGGCGGAAGCGGGGCGCTTGCGGCCGATCTGCTCGGCGGTCGGCCGGCGCACGTTGCGCACGAGGCCGACCTTCTCCCACCCGGCGATCACGAGGCCGGAGAGGTCGATCTGGCGCCAGCCGAGACCATGGAACGCCGACGTCGGGAACACGTGATGGTTGTGGTGCCAGGCCTCGCCGAGCGAGGGCAGCGCGAGCACCCAGTTGTTCGTCGACCGGTCGGCGGCGGTGAACGGCCGCCGGCCGAACACGTGGCAGATCGAGTTGACGCTCCAGGTGATGTGGTGGTTGAAGAAGAGCCGCACGAGGCCGCCCCAGATGAGGCCGGTGAACGCGCCCTTCCACGTGCCGGTGATCAGGCCGCCGAGGGCGAACGGGATCGCGAACGAGAGCACGACCCAGAGCACGAACAGGTTCGAGATCGCCACGATCAGCCGGTCCGCGAGCAGATCCTTGGCGTAGCGCTCGCGGTCGGTGCGGCTGTGATCGAACATCCAGCCCACGTGGGCGTGGCCGAGGCCGCGCAGACGCGCCCAGATCGAGCCCTCGAAGCCGTGGTGGGGGCTGTGCGGGTCGCCCTCCTTGTCGGAGAAGGCGTGGTGGGTGCGGTGGTCGACGGCCCAGTCGATGGCCGGGCCCTGGATCGCGAGCGAGCCGGCGATCAGAAGCGCCGCCTTGAGCGGCGCGATCGCCTCGAACGCGCGGTGGGTGAGCATGCGGTGGAAGCCGATCGTGATCCCGAACCCGCAGATCACGTACAGCCCTGCGAAGAGGGCCAGGTCGGTCGCGCCGACGGCCTGGTTCCATGACAGCGTCACCGCGGCGAGCAGACCGATGAACGGCAGCACGGTGACCACGATCATCGCGATGTTGCGGCCCCGCTCGGGGATCGCCAGTTCTTGCGCCTCAGCCGTCATGTGCAGATCCTTTCGCGCCCGACCGCGGTCAGGTCCGTTCCACCCGGCTGCCCGGGACGATGTCCTGGGAGCCGTCCTCCCAGCGCACCCAGCCCTTGTGGCCGCCGTCGTAGTCACCGGCGAAGAGCAGGAGCGTCGCCGGCCGGCCCGCCACGGTGCACGCCTCGTCGCCCGGCTCGTCGGCGCCTCGCCAGATGCGGACGAAGGGGTTTCGCTCCCACTCGGCGCCGATCGTGGTCGCGTCGGTGTGACCCGGCAGAACGCGGGTCGTGTGCGGCAGCTGCATCAGCACGTCCATGATCGAGTGGTGCAGGCTCTCGTAGCTGTCGCGCATCGTCCCGCCGACCGTGTCCTTGAAGAGCACGTCGGCGGTGAAGCAGCAGTCGCCGATCAGGAACGACAGGTGGCCGGGGCTGTGTCCGGGCGTGAAGAGCGCGGTGATCTCGAGGCCGCCCGTCCGCACGACGTCGCCGTGGGCCAGATGGCCGGTCACGCCGGACATGCGCCTGGCCTCGATCTCGTGCGCGAGCACCTGCGGTGAGTAACGCTCGATCACCACGGCCGCCTCGTCGATGTGGTCGCCGTCGGCGTGGGTGATCAGAAGGTGCGTGACCGTGAGCTGTTCGCGGTCGGCGGCGTCGAGCAGCGGCGCCACGGGGCCACCGGCGTCGATGATGACGCCCGTCCCACCGTGCTCGTCGCCCACGAGGTAGGAGTTCGAGAGCCACCCGGGGTGCATGCTGCGCTCGAGGATCACGAGCTGCTCGCGCGCATCGCGGCCTTGCGCGCCCGTTTCGCGGCCTGGTACTCCGCCAGCGCCTCGGCGGTGTCGGCGTCGCCGAGGGTGGGGTGGCCCGGGAGGGCCTCCTCCCAGCCTTCCGGCCGCACGCCGAGCAGCTTCACCAGCACTGCGAACAGGCTGCGCACCTTCATGTCCCCGATGCCGGGCAGGGCGGCCAGGCGGGCCTTGAGGTCGGCCGCGTCGGCGGCTTCGGTCCACACCCGCGATCCATCGCCGCCGTAGTCTCGCTCGATGGCGACGCACAGGGCCTGCACCCGCTTGGCCATCGACGCCGGGAAGCGGTGGATCGCCGGCTTGCGCACGAAGACCTCGACGAGCTCGTCGGGGTCGGTGGCCGCGATCCGGCCCGGATCGAGGTGTCCCAGCCGGCGCTTGAGCTCGATCGGGCCCGAGAAGGCCTTCGGCACCGGCACCTGCTGGTCGAGCGCAAAGCCGATCAGAAGGGCGTTCGGGTCGGTCGCGATCAGCCGGTTGGCCTCGGGGTCGCTCGTCCAGGGGAGCTCGGTCGCTGTGCGGGTCGCCATCGCCGGAAGCCTACCGTGTGAAGATGGACGACTGGATACCCGGTGCCGGGCCGCGGTTATTCATCGGCCGGAGGGTCGTCCTGGCGCGCCCGCTGGCGCTTGAGCGACTCGTTGCGCGACGCGGCCACGACGATGAGCGTGACCGGGATGCCCCAAAAGAGCGCGTAGAAGAACGAGCGAAACGCGGTCAGGTTGAAGACGATCACGTGGAAGAAGAAGATCAGGACGACCGCGATCGGCAGGGTCACGAGGAACTGGATGTGGCCGGGCAGCCGCTCCCAGCGCTCGAGCGTCGGCCGCGTGGCGTCCCCGATCCGGCGCTCGACTGCCGTCCACGGCCGCCGCATGCGGTCGCTAACCGCGTGCACCGAGCGCGAGCCCCTGCGCGTAGGCCGCACGCACCTCGGCGGGCGACCACGGCGCGGGCGCGACCGAGATGAAGTAGTCGGCCAGGGCGGCCTCGGTGAGGCCGGGGAGGTCTGGCTCGGTCACGCCGACCGCCGTGAGCGTCGGGAACTCGAGCTCGGCCAGGATCCGGCGCACGGCGCTGACGGCGCGCGACCCGTCGGCGGGCCCGCCGGCCGGCTCGCCGAGGGCGTCGGCGATGCGCTCGAACTGTGCGGGCGCGTGCGCGCGGTCGCGGTCCATCGTCTCGGCCAGCACGAGCCCGATCGTGAGGCCGTGGGGCAGGCCGAAGCGGCCGCCGAGCGCCTGGCCGAGCGAGTGCTCCGAGCCGCAGTCGGAGATGTTCATCGCCAGGCCCGCCATCAGGCTCGCGCACGCCATCTGCGCGCGCGCCTCGTGGTCGGAGCCGTCGCGCACGACCGGGACGAGCGCCCGGCCGGCGAGCCGGATCGACTCGAGCGCGATGCCGTCGCCGATCGGCGTGCGGGCGGTGACGACCATCCCCGCGATCGCCTGCGCGAGCGCGTCGATGCCGGTATGGGCGGTGATCGCGGGCGGCAGGCCGTAGGTCAGCGCCGGATCGATCAGTGCGTGCTGTGCGCGCAGGTGCGGGCTGGCGATCCCGGCCTTCACGTGCGTGCGCTCGTCGGTGATGACCGCGCCGCCCGAGACCTCCGACCCCGTGCCGGCGGTCGTGGGAACGCAGACGAGCGGGATCCGCGGCGGCTCATACGTCACGCCGCCCGCGGCGAAGCGCAGGTACGGGCCGCCCTGGCCCGCAACCAGTCGCGCCGCCTTGGCGGTGTCCATCGCCGATCCCCCGCCGATGGCGACGACGGCGTCGCAGGCGGCTGCGGCCAGCGCCTCGGCGGTTCGCTCGACCAGCTCGACCGTCGGCTCACCCGGCGCCTTCTCGAACGTCGTCGCGCCGGGAACGGCGGCGAGCGCGTCGGCGACCTGGGGCAGGAGCCCGGCCAGGCCTGCGTCGATCACGACCAGCGGCCGGGTCGCGCCCTCGTCGGCGAGCACCGCCGCCAGATCGGCCGCGACGCCCGCGCCAAACCGGATCTTGACCGGCAGATGGTTGCGGAAGCCGTTCACAGGGAGATCGCGCGCACCCGAATCATCGTGGCGGGTAGGTTACTCCCCGACCCCCTCAGGAGGATCCATGTCCGAGAGCCGATTCGTGTCGGCGCTGAACGAGCAGATCGCCTACGAGTTCGGCGCGAGCCAGCAGTACACCGCCATCGCCATCCACTACGACGCCGAGACGCTCCCGCGCCTGGCGGCGTTCTTCTACCGGCAGGCGCTCGAGGAGCGAAACCACGCCATGATGATGGTGCAGTACCTGCTCGACGCCGGCGAGCGGGTGACGATCCCGGGCGTCGAGGCGCCGACGACCGAGTTCGCCGACACCGTCGCGCCGGTCGAGCTCGCGCTGGCACAGGAGCGGCGGGTGACGAGCCAGATCAACGCCCTCGCGGCTGCCGCCCGCGAGGCCAACGACTACGCCGGCGAGCAGTTCATGCTCTGGTTCATCAAGGAGCAGGTCGAGGAGGTTTCGAGCATGTCCGACCTCCTGCGCGTCGTCGAGCGCGCTCGCGAGAACCCGCTCCTGGCCGAGGAGTATCTCGTCCGCGAGGCGACCGGCGAGGCGGCCGACGCGACGGCGCCAGGGGCGGCCGGCGGCGCGCTTTGAGCGGTGTCCCCGAGGCGCCGGCCGGGGACGGGTGGTTCGTCGTGAACACGCGCGACGCGGCCTGGCGGATGGACGCCGCGTTCGGCCCGAGCTGCCGGTTCGAGCCGGCCGAGCACCCCTTCCCACAGCTCGGCATCACCCTGCGGGTGCTCGAGCCGGGCAAGCCCAACTGCATGTACCACGGCGAGAGCATCCAGGAGGACTTCCTCGTGCTTCAGGGCGAGTGCCTGCTCCTGATCGAGGGGCAGGAGCGGCGCCTGCACGCCTGGGACTTCGTGCACTGCCCGGCCTGGACCGACCACGTCTTCGTGGGCGGCGAAGAGCAGTGCGTCGTCCTGATGGTCGGCGCGCGCCCTGACGACGATGTCGTCTACCCGGCGTCCGCCCTTGCCCAGAGCCACGGCGCGGGGGTCGCGCGCGAGACGCGCTCGCCGGACGAGGCCTATGCGCCGTTTCCGAGCTCACAGCCCGGCTGCCCCGACCATGCGGCGCTGCCGTGGGGGGCGGCGCCGGCCTAGAACCCGACCGCGTCCTGCGCCGCCAGCGGGCTTTGCGGCAGGCCCGGGCGCGGGTCGCCCTCGTTGTAGGCCCCCGGGGCGACGTCGTTCGGCGCGTCCGGGTAGAAGACGCTTGCGAGCGTCTGGATCTGGCGGCGGCCGACCCCGAGCTCGAACTGGCCGCCGCCGTACATCTGCACGCCGCGGGCCTCGCAGGCCTCGATGCACTCGAGCAGCCGCGCGATCGTGCCGAACCGCGACGGCTTGATGTTCAACCACTGTGGCGAGACGGGGAGCGCGTCCACGTCGGCGAGCGAGTGGATCGGCGCGTCGAAGCTCAGACGCTCTTCGGCGCCGCGCAGCGCCTCCCGGGCCGGGCCCTCGAGCCACGCATCCTCGATCACGGCGTCCGCGAACCCGGTCACAATCGCGCGGTAGAAGTCCGGGTCGGCCGGCGTCTCGACGGCGGTGCCGCGGTAGTAGGCCTTCAGGTCGAGGACGCGCACCCGCCCGGTCGCGGCGAGGCTCGCGATCCGCGCGGCGTCCCAGTCGAGCTCGGGGTCGAGCTTGAACTCGAGCGCCGGGTCGGTCGCGATCCAGCCCTCGACGTCGCCGCGAGTCGAGACGACGAATCGCACCGGCCGCGCGTCGCGCGCGACCGCGTCTGCGAGCGAGCTTCCGGCCTGGCGCAGGGCCAGGTCGAGCGCGGCGCTCTCGAACGCCCACCGGCGGTAGTCGACCGCGGCGTGCATGCCCGGCTCGTGGCTCCAGAGCGCCTGCTCGTCCAGCCGCGCGGACAGCTCGCCCAGCGTGCGCACGCCGGAGAGCGCAAGCTCGGCCGGGAAGTCGGCATGGTCGTCGGCCTCGTAGGTGACATCCTCGCCGCGGCCCTCGTGCCCGCCGCCGCGCAGGACGACGGTCGTCGTCACGCGTGTGAAGCCGGTCGAGACGTCGACCGACCGGCGCTCGGTCGCGTAGCCGGCGACGGTCAGCTCGAGGTCGGCGAGACGGTCATACAGGGGCACGGCCCGAGCATACCCGTGGCGGCGTCTTGATCGGTCAGGGCGGGGGCGGTACCGTGGCCGGATGCCCACCTTCCCGACGGTCCGCGTGGCTGCGGTGCAGGCCACCCCGGTGATGCTCGACGGCGACGCGTGCGTCGAGCTGGCCGTGTCTCACATGCGAGCCGCGGCCGCCGAGGGCGCCGAGCTCGTCGTGCTGCCGGAGTGCTTTGTGCCGTTCTATCCCAAGTCGTGGCTCACGTTCTCGAACTGGGACAGCGGCCAGACCGCGCTCTACGAGCGCATGTGGATGGGTGCGGTCGACGTGCCGGGGCCGCAGACGGACCGGCTCGCCGCGGCCTGCGCCGAGCTCGGCGTGCACCTCGCGATCGGCGTGAACGAGCGCGAGAGCGATCGCCCGGGGAGCCTCTACAACACGCTGCTCCTGTTCGGCCCAGGCGGCCTCCTGCAGCGGCACCGCAAGCTCATGCCGACGCACCACGAGCGCCTCTTCCACGGCATCGGCGCGGGCGACGACCTGGCCGTGACCGAGACGCCGCTCGGCCGCATCGGCGGCCTCATCTGCTGGGAGAACTTCATGCCGCTCGCGCGGTATGCGCTCTACCGGCAGGGGCCGCAGATCTGGGTCGCGCCGACCATGGACGACCGCGACATCTGGATCGCGCTCATGCGCACGATCGCGTTCGAGTCCGGCGCCTGGGTGATCGGCTGCACCCAGTACCAGCACCGCTCGCAGTTCCCGGACGACCTGCCGGTCGAGCTGCCGGCCGACCGGCCCGACGAGTTCTCACGCGGCGGCACGGTGATCGTCGAGGCCGGCAGCGGCGCGGTGGTCGCGGGTCCGCTCTACGGCGGCCAGGGGATGCTGATCCACGACTGCGACCTGCGCGTCGGCCTGCGCGCCAAGCAAGGGTTCGATGCCGTCGGCCACTACGGCCGCGAGGACGCCCTGCTCGGTCTGCTCGCGGGGCCGGCGGCGGCGCACAACGGCGCCGCTACGGCGGATCCGGCGCCGGCCGAGGCGTGACCTCGCCACCGGCGGCGGCGCCGATCGCGCGCACCGCCGCGATCGTGTCGGCGTCCTGCGCCCGCTTGTCCGGGCGGTAGCGCTTGACGCGGGCGAACCGCAGCGCGATCCCGCCGGGGTAGCGCGGGCTCTGCTGGATGCCGTCGAAAGCGATCTCGACCACGAGCTCGGGGCGCACGTGCACCACGTGGCCGTCGCTGCCCGACTCGAGCGACAGCAGCCGCTCGGTCTGCCAGCGCAGCAGCGCGTCGGTCAGGCCCTTGAATGTCTTTCCGAGCATGACGAACCCACCCTCCGGGTCGCGCGCGCCCAGGTGCAGGTTGGAGAGCACGCCCTGACGGCGGCCGTGGCCCCACTCCGCCGCGAGCACGACCAGGTCGAGCGTGTGCACCGGCTTCACCTTCAGCCAGCCGGCGCCGCGCCGGCCGGCCTCGTACGGCCCGTGAAGCGCCTTCACCATCACGCCCTCGTGGCCGCGCGCGATCGCATCGGCCGCGAACGCCTCGGCCGCCGCCGGATCCGGCTCGGCCAGCCGCGGGACGACGATCGCCGCAGCCGCCTGCGCCAGGGCCGCGAACCGCTCCGCGCCGGGTCGGTCGAGCAGGTCGGCGCCGTCGAGGTGCAGCAGATCGAAGGCGACCGCCGACAGCGGCACCTGGTCGCGCAGCGCGGCGACGTTTCGGCGTCCGGCGATGCGTGCCCCGGTGACCTGGAACGGCAGCGGCCTGCCGTCGCCGGCCAGGGCGATCGCCTCGCCGTCGAGCACGGCGGCGGTCACCGGCAGCGCGAGCGCGGCCTCGACGACCTCGGGCACGCGCGCGGTGATGTCGTCCAGGGTGCGCGTGAACACGGCCACGTCGGTGCCGTCGCGGTGGATCTGGATGCGGGCGCCGTCGAGCTTCCACTCGATTGCGGCCGCGCCCAGGCGGTCGAGCGCGGCGGCGACGCTCGTGGCGGTCTGGGCGAGCATCGGCAGGATCGGGCGCCCGACCTCGAGCCGGTACGCCGCCAGGCCGGGGCCGCCGTCGCGAAGTGCGGTCGCCGTCACCGCGCCCAGATCGCCGCGCAGCATGAGCGCCCGGCGCATGGCCGCCGAGGGCACGCCCGCCGCCCGCGCGGCGGCCTCGATCATCACTCCCTCCTGGGCGCCCTGGCGCAGCTCGCCGGCGACCAGTCCGCGCAGCAGCCGCTGCTCCGGCTCGGTTGCGCGGGCGAAGAGCCCGTGCAGGAGGTCGCGTCTGCCCGCGGCCGAGCCCGGCCCCTCGAGGGCGGCCATCGTCGCGAACGCCCCGTCCACCTCGAGCACCTCGAGGGTCGGCTCGGCGCTCGGCGGCGGGAGGTCCCGAAGCGCGGCCCAGCCCGCACCGGGCCGGCGCTGGAGCAGGCGGCCGGACAGGAACGCGACCGCCGCCGGCACCTCGTCGGGCGCGAGGGCGGCCAGGCAGTCCGCCAGGCGCGCGACCTTGGCGCCCCGCGCCGATGTGGCGCGGACGTCCTCCGACGCCTGCGCGATGGCGGTGAGCGGGGTCAGCGCAGATCCCAGCGCTCGGCGAAGGTCTCGGCGCAGGTCTCGGCGAACGCGGCGGCGCTGCGCGTCTGCTCCAGGCCGGCGCGCCGTGCCAGCCCCACCCGCGGCGGCGGCGCCTCGCCGCGCAGCGGGACCGCGGCGATCGGCGTGCCGTCGACCGCGCGCGCCGGCACCGGGCGGGCGTTTGCGAGCGTGTACCCGTACCCCCACGCGACCAGGCTGCGGACGAGCTCGGGGTCGGCGACGCGGCGCGACACCGCCGGCTCGGCGCCCGCAGCGCGGAAGAGGCCGAGGAAGTAGTCGCGCGAGAGCGGTAGGTCGAGGAGCACGAACGGCTCGCCTGCCAGGTCGGCGAGGCCGACCGACGCTGCGCCGGCGCGAGGGTGCGTCGCCGCCAGGAGCGCGTAGGCGGGCGCATCCGCGAGCGGGGCGAAGCTCGTGGCCGCGTTCAGCCCCAGGTCGTAGGTGATCGCAAGCGCGATCGTGCCGTCGCGCAGGTGCGCGAGCAGCTCGGCCTGGTGGGCGGGCACGAGCGTCACCCGGGCGCGCGGCCAGCGGGCCTCGAAAGCCCGGCATACGGCCGGCGCGACGGCGGGAGCGAGCGTGACGAGGCAGCCGACGGGCAGGTCGCCCGACACGTCGCCGCGCAGCGCCGCCGAGCGCTCGTCCAGCCGCCCGGCCGCGGCCAGCACGTCGGCGGCCTGGGCGAGCAGCTCGCGACCGGCCGGCGACGGCGTCGCCGCCCGCCGCCGGCCGCGCACGAGCAGCTGCACGCCGAGGGTGCGCTCGAGGTCGGCAATCGCGGCCGAGACGGTGGCCTGGGCCAGGTGCAGCCGGCCGGCCGCCGCGCCGATGCCGCCGTCCTCGCAGGCCGCCACGAAGCAGGAGAGCTGGCGCAGCGTGAAGCGGGCGGCCGGATCGGTCATCGGTGGTTCCGATGATACCGAGGATGAAAGGCCGATTTGACCGATGTGTCGGGATCGGCGACGCTGCACGCCATGATCAGAACAGGTGCTGAATACCGTGAGTCGATCCGCGACGGGCGGCAGGTCTGGATCGACGGCGAACGCGTGTCGGACGTCACGACGCACCCGGCCTTCAAGCCGATCGTCGACATCCGCGCGCGCATCTACGACCTCGCCCACGAGCCGGCCACCCAGGAGCGGATGTCCTACGTCGACACCGAGACCGGCGAGCGCTGCCCGGTCGGCTCGAGGCTGCCGCAGACCAAGGCCGACTGGCACGCCAAGCGGCTTGCCGTCGACACGGTGCTCGACGACGTCGGCGGCATCGTCACCCGCGTCGGCGACGAGACCGTCGGCGAGATGTGGTCGCTCTACGACGGCCAGGACGTCCTGAACGAGATCGACCCGGCCTACTCCGAGCACATCCGCCACCACGTCCGCCATGCCGCCGTCGCCGACCCGTTCCACGTCTCGGCCAACACCGATCCCAAGGGCGACCGCTCGCGCCGCCCGCAGGATCAGGACCCCGACGTGCTGCTGCGCGTCGTCGCTGAGACCGACTCCGGCATCGTCGTTCGCGGCGCCAAGTTCGAGACGGCGGCCGCCTACGCCAACCAGGCGTTCGTGAAGCCGACCATCGGCGACTGGGGCGACGCCGAGCTCAGCGAGTACGCGGTGGGGTTCGTGGCGGACATGGCCGCGCCCGGCATCACGCACATCTGCCGCTCGTCCTTCACCGGCCGCCGCCCGACCGCCGACTACCCGCTCTCGAATCGCTTCGACGAGATCGACACGATGATCGTGTTCGACGACGTCGAGATCCCGTGGCAGGACGTGTTCTTCCACCAGCACACCCGCGCCGCCGCCTTCATCCGGGCGACGCTGCACCGTTACAGCATGTTCCCGTTCGTCCAGCGGCATCTGCGCTTCGCCGACCTGCTCGTCGGCACAGCGTACGCGAGCGCCTCCCAGACGGGCATCAAGATGCATCAGGGCGTACGCGAGAAGCTGGCCGAGCTGGCCTGCTACCGCGAGAGCATCAACGCCCATCTGACCGCCGCAATCGAGCTCGCCGAGCCGAGCCCGGGCGGCCTTCTGATGCCCAACCAGGCGCTGCTCGCCACCGGCCGCGTCGTTGCCTGCACCCAGCTTCCGGCGATGATGCACCTGGCCCGCGACCTGTGCGGCGGGCAGCTCTGCGTCACGCCCGACGAGGCCTCGTTCTCGTCGCCCGAGATCGGACCGCTGCTGCAGAAGTACTATCGCGTGGGCCGCTTCGGCGCCGACGATCGCCGGCGGCTGTTCGCATTCGCCCGCGATCTGCTCAACTCCGACTACGCCGGCCACCGGCTCACGTTCCAGCTTTTCGCCCAGTCGCCCGCATTCGCCCACCTCCTGCACGTGTACAACACCTACGACTTCTCCGGCCCCGCCGACCTCGTCCGCCGCTACGCCGGCCTGGAAGAGCCGCTGCAGGCGCCGGCATGACCGGGGATCCGATCACCGTCGGTGGCCACCTGCGGGTGCGGCCCTTCAACACGGCGGACACCTACCCCGAGCAGCGCCTGGGCAACGACCTCGCCCAGGCGGTGGTCGCGGGCTCAACGATCTACCTGCGCGGCCAGGTGGCACAGGACCTGGACACACGCCAGAACGTCGCCGTCGGCGACCCGGCCGGGCAGGCGGGGCAGGTCATGGACAACGTCGAGCTGCTGCTCTCGGAGTGCGGCGCGGGGCTCGAGCACATCGTCTCGTGCCACGTGTACCTGACCGACATCCGCCACCGCGAGCCCGTCTACCGCGTCCTCGGCGAGCGCATGGCCGGCGTCCATCCGGTGTTCACGGGGCTCGTCGTGCAGGCGCTCGCACGGCCCGAGTGGCTGGTCGAGGTGACGGTGATCGCGGTGCGCCCGTGACGCTCTCGCTGGTCGGTTGCTGTGCCCGCACCGGGATGGTGGGCGCGATCGTCATGTCGTCGAGCCCTGCCGTGGCGGCGCGCTGCGCCTGGGCGCGTGCCCGGGTGGGGGCCGCCTGCACGCAGAACATCACCGACCCGTCGCTCGGGGCCGCTCTGCTCGACCGCATCGCCGCCGGCGCGCCGGCTCCCGATGCGCTCGCCGCGGTGACGGCGGCGACGGCCGATGCCGACTACCGCCAGCTGACCGTCGTCGATGCGTTCGGCCGCACGGCTGCCTTCTCGGGCACGCACACGCTCGGGCGCCATGCGCACGTGACCGGCGAGGACTGCGCCGCGGCCGGCAACCTGCTCGCCGACGAGGCCGCGCCCGCGGCGATGACGGCGGCGTTTGCGGCCGAGCCGGCGGCGCATCTGGGCGAGCGGCTCGTGGCGGCGCTGCGGGCCGGGCTCGATGCGGGCGGTGAGGAGGGCGCGGTGCACTCGGCCGGGATGGTGGTCTGCGATGCCGTCGCCTGGCCGGTGACCGACCTGCGCGTCGACTGGACCGACGCCGACCCCGTCGCCGAGCTCGTGGCGCTGTGGGAGCGGTGGCGACCGCTCGCCGACGACTACGTCACGCGCGCGCTGCACCCGGGCGCGGCGCCGAGCTACGGGGTGCCCGGCGATGAGTAGCCATCCGCTCGACCCGCTCACGGCCGCCGAGGTCGGTCTCGCCGCCGGCCTCGCGCGGCGCGCCGACGGCCTGTCCGAGCAGGTACGGGTCGTCTCGGTCGAGCTGCGCGAGCCGGTCAAGGCCGAGTATCTGGCGTGGAAGGCGGGCGCCGCCACGCCGCCGCGCGAGGCGTTCTGCGTGCTGCTCGACAACGGCCGCCGCCGCGGCGTCGAGGTCGTCATCTCGCTCGCGGGCGACGGGAGCGTCGTCTCGGCCCAGGACCTGCCCGAGGGCGTCCAGCCGGCCATCCACCTCGACGAGTTCGTGGCCGTGGTCGACGCCGTGCGCGCCGATCCGCGCTACGTCGCGGCCGTGCGCGCCCGCGGCGTCGATCCCGCCGACGTGCACGTCGAGCCCTGGTCGAGCGGCGGCTTCGAGCCCGGCCCGGCGAGGCTCGTGCGCGCGATCTCGTGGGTGCGCCGCGACGATCACGGCGACAACCCGTACTCGCGCCCGCTCTACGGGCTGGTGGCGGTCGTCGACCTCGACGAGATGCGCGTCCTGCGCGTCGACGACCATGCGCCGGGGACGCCGCCACCCTCGGGCGACGGCGGCGACTACCGCGACGGCGGCGGGCGCCCCTACCGCGCCGATCAGCGCCCGATCGAGATCACGCAGCCGCAGGGGCCGAGCTTCACCATTGCCGGCCACCATCTGGCCTGGCAGAAGTGGGACCTGCGCATCGGCTTCCATCCGCGCGAGGGCCTCGTCCTGCACGACATCGGCTACAGCGACGGCGGCGAGCGCCGGTCGATCTGCCACCGGGCCTCGATCGCCGAGCTCGTCATCCCCTATGGCGACCCCAACCCGACGACGCACTTCAAGAACGTGTTCGATACGGGCGAGTACGGTCTCGGGCCGCTCACGAACTCGCTCGAGCTCGGCTGTGACTGCCTCGGCGAGATCGCCTACCTCGACGGCGTCACGAACACGTGGGCGGGCGAGCCGCAGACGATCCGAAACGCGATCTGCATCCACGAGGAGGATGCGAACCTGCTCTGGAAGCACACCGACGATCACTCCGGCCGCGTCGACCGGGCGCGCTCGCGGCGGCTCGTGATCTCGTCGATCGCCACCGTCGGCAACTACGAGTACGGCTTCTTCTGGTACCTGTACCAGGACGCCTCGATCGAATTCGAGGCCAAGCTGACGGGCATCCTGCACACCGCCGGCTGGATCGCGGCCGAGCGCTCCCCGCACTCGCTGCCGCTCGGCGACGGCATCGTCACGAGCCATCACCAGCACTTCTTCTGCGCGCGCCTCGACCTCGACATCGACGGCACGGCGAACGTCGCCTGCGACATCGAGGCATCGGTCGACGCCTGGGGCCCGGACAACCCGGACGGCTCCGCGTTCCGGCCGCGGCGGCTCACCTACGAGCGCGAGTCGCTCGCCCGGCGGCTCGTGTCGCCCGAGACGGCGCGCCGCTTCCGGGTCGAGAACCGCGCGCGCCGAAACCGGATCGGCGATCCGGTCGCCTACGAGCTCGTGCCCGGCGAGAACGTGCGTCCGATGCAGCAGCCCGACTCGCAGGTGCGCGAGCGTGCCCGCTTCCTCGACCACCACGTGTGGGTGACGCAGTACCGGCCCGACGAGCGCTACCCGGCCGGCGAGTACCCGAACCAGGACGCGGGCGGCGACGGGCTGCCGCGCTGGACGGCGGCAGACCGCAGCCTGATCGACGAGGACGTCGTGCTCTGGTACGTGTTCGGTGCCCACCACTTCCCCCGGCTCGAGGACTGGCCGGTGATGCCGGTGGTGCGCTGCGGATTCCAGCTGCGGCCGGTCGGGTTCTTCGGCCAAAACCCCGCGCTCGACGTGCCCCCGCCCGAGGCCGGGCACGCCTGCCACACCTAGGGTGCGGCGGCCCAGCCCGCCGCCGGCCGTACGAGGCGGCCGTCGGCGACGAGCCGGTCGATCAGCGCGGCATCGGGCTTCGCCGGCCACGAGAACCAGCTCCGCAGCTCGGCCTGCGGCGCGAGCACCGCGGCGCGCACGCAGGCGACCAGCACGTCTGCGAGGGAGCCCGGGGACGGGTGCGGGAAGGTCTGATCCCAGCGGGCGAGCACGCTCGAGTGCAGATGGCCGCCGCCTTCCGCGGGCACCGTCACGCTGCGGCTCAGGAGCGCGCCCGAGCGCTCGAGCTGCCTGCGGGCGCGGCGCAGGCGGGAAGCGTCCCACTCGAGCTCGACCTTGAGGTCGGCGAGCGGCGAGGGCCCGGCCGCGTCCAGATGGTCGAGCAGGGCAGCCGGGTCGCCGCCGCCCTCCGCGGCCGCGGTGAGCCCGGCCCGGCACAGCGGGTCGGCGAGGGCGGCGGTCGCCGCCGTCAGAAGCACCCGCTTGCCGTTGTGCACCGAGAGCTCGACCACCCCCGGGCGCTCCGCGAGCTCCGCGAACCATGGGTAGGCCGTCGCCGGCCAGGCGGCGAACCCGCGCCCGCCCTCGCGGTACGGCGGCTGGTGACACGCGCCGAAGAGGCTCGGCAGCGCTGAGTCGGGCGTGCGCGTGAGGATGCCGCGGTCGGCCAGGAACGCCGCCGCCTGGTCGAGCGAGCGCAGCGCCCGCGCCGGCTCGAGGCGGCATTCGAACGCCCGCCGCTCCCGCAGCTCGTCCAGGGAGGCTTGCTGCATTGGAGCCTTGTATACGTCACACGGCGTCGCGTCGCGAGCCCGATACCATGGCCTGCGTGTTCTTCCACGGCGCCCACGGCCCGCTCGGCATCGCGCTCGTCGTCGTCGTGATCGGGATGCGCATCCTCATGCGCCGCGGCGGCGGCCCGTTCGGCGGGAGGCGCGGCGGGGGCGGGCGCGGCCGCTTCTTCTAGGTCTCACCGATGAGTTTCGGCGGACGGCCCGGTCGTAGGTTCGTGATGGCGGTCGCGATCCCGATCCGGAGCGTCTAGGATGGCCCTCGTGGAGGGGTCCACGCGAGAGGTCTCACCGGCGTTCGGTGAGCTCGAGGAGCATCGCCGCGAGCTGACCGGGTACTGCTACCGCATGCTCGGCTCGCCGTTCGAGGCAGAGGACGCCGTGCAGGACACGCTCCTGCGGGCGTGGCGCAGCCTGGACCGCTTCGAGGGCCGCTCGGCCCTGCGCTCATGGCTCTACCGCATCGCCACCAACGTCTGCCTGGACATGCTGAGCGGCCGCGAGCGGCGGGCGCGGCCGATGGATCTCGGCCCCTCGCGAGAGCCGGACATCGCGCACCTGAACACGCTGCCCGAGGTGACCTGGATCGAGCCGGTGCCCGACACCGCCGTCGGCGGCGACGGCGACCCGGCCGACGTGGCCGCCGCGCGCGAGACGATCCGGCTCGCATTCGTCGCCGCCCTGCAGCATCTGCCGCCGCGCCAGCGCGCCGTGCTGATCCTGTGCGAAGTGCTGCGCTGGAAGGCGACCGAGGTCGCCGAGCTGCTCTCGACGAGCGTGCCTTCGGTGAACAGTGCGCTGCAGCGGGCGCGGGCGACACTCGATGCGCGCGGGGTGGCCGCGACCGATCCGGCGCCGCCGCTCAGCGCGGCCGACCGCGCGCTGCTTGCGCGCTACGTCGAGGCCTTCCAGCGCTACGACATGGAGGCGCTGACGGCGCTGATCCACGAGGATGCGACCCAGTCGATGCCACCCTTCGACCTGTGGCTGCGCGGCCGCGACGACATCCTGGCGTGGTGGGTGGGCCCGGGCATCGGCTGCAGCGGCTCCCGCGTGCTGCCGACCGTCTCGGCGAACGGCTCGCCGGCGTTCGGGCAGTACAAGCCGAGCGAGACCGGCTCCGGCTACGACCCCTGGGCGCTGCAGGTGCTCGAGATCGCCGATGGCAGGATCGTGGAGTTCACCTTTTTCCTGAGCACGTCGACCCTCTTCCCGCTGTGGGGTCTGCCTCCGCGTCTCGAGGCCTAGCTGCCTCCGGCAGCACCTCGGCGAGGCCCATGAACGCGACCAGCCGCAGGAGCTCGGCGGATGCGTGGACGAGCCGGACCTCGCGCCCGCCGCGGCGTGCCGCGAGCTGCAGGCGGGCGAGCGCGTCGACCGTCGCGGCGTCGGGCTCGGCGCCGCGCACGTCGCACAGGACGACGCTGCGCCGGGCGGGCGGCGTTGTTCCCATCAGCACATGGACCTCCGCGGCAGGCGAAACTCAGCGGTCGCGTCTCACGCCGCCGTCGCCCGCGGCGTTCTGACGGTATGCGCCTCCACGACTACTCCGGCTCGTGCAACTGCTACAAGGTGCGCCTGTTGCTCGCGCAGCTCGGCATCGCCTACGAGCGCGTGCCCGTCGACATCTTCGCCGGCGAGACGCTCACCGACGACTACGCGCGCATGAACCCGGCGCGCACGACCCCGGTGCTCGAGCTCGGCGACGGCCGCGTCCTGCCCGAGTCGGCCGCGATCCTGACCTACCTGGCCGAGGGCACCCCGCTCCTGCCCGACGATGCGTTCGCGCGGGCCGGGGTGATCCGCTGGCTCGTCTACGAGCAGACCGACGTCATCCCGGCGATCGCCGGCCTGCGCTTCCGGCTGCTGACCGGGCGCCTGGCACCGGACGATCCGGACGCGCTGCGGCGGCGCGCGCTCGCCGCCGAGGTGCTGGGGCTGCTCGACGACCACCTGCGCGGTCGCGAGCTCTTCGTCGGCGACGCGTACTCGATCGCCGACATCGCCCTCTACGGCTACACGCACCGGGCCGGCGAGGCCGGGATCGATCTCACGCCCTACGCGAACGTGCGCGCCTGGCTCGCGTGTGTGGAGGCGCAGCCGGGATACGTCGAGGACGTGGCCCCGTACGGCGCGAACGCCGCCCCCGGCGCCGGCCGGTCGATCTACGACTGAGCGGTCTCGGCGCGCACGATCGCCGCGCCGGCGACGAGCGACTCGAGCTTGCCGTAGGCCGAGTCGCGCGGCAGGTACTTCATGCCGCAGTCCGGCGCCGCGACCAGCTCGTCGGGCCGCTTGTACGGCAGCGCCCGGCGCAGCCGGGAGGCGATCGTCGCGGGCGTCTCGACGGTGGCGTCTGAGAGATCGATCACCCCGAGGATGATCCGCTTGCCCGGCAGCGTCTCGAGCACCGCGGTGTCGATGCCCGACTGGCCCGTCTCGATCGAGATCTGATCGCACGAGCACGCGGCCAGCTCCGGCAGGAACGAGTACGCCGACGGCCGGTCGTGGATGATGGCCGCGTAGCCGAAGCAGATGTGGACGGCCGTCGTGCCCGTGATGCCCGCGAGCGCGCGTTCGAGGGCCGCCAAGCCGAACTCGCGCGCCTTCTCGGGCCGCGCCTGCATGTACGGCTCGTCGATTTGGACGATGTCGGCGCCGGCCGTGAACAGGTCTGCGATCTCGTCGTGTACGGCGCCGGCGTAGGCCAACGCGACCTCAGCCTCGCTCGCGAAGAAGTCGTTCTGGGCCTGCTGGGACATCGTGAACGGGCCCGGCACCGTCATCTTGATCGGGCGGCTCGTGTTGGCGCGCAGGAACTCGACGTCGCGCACCTGTACCGGGTGCATGCGCTCGATCGGGCCGACGACGCGCGGCACCGGGTTGGGGTGCCCGCTGCGGTCGAGCGCCGTGCCCGGATTGTCGATGTCGACGCCGGCAAGCGCCGTCGCGAAGCGGTTCGAGTAGCTCTCGCGGCGGGCCTCGCCGTCGGTGATGATGTGCAGGCCGGCGCACTCCTGGTCGCGGATCGCAAGCAGCGAGGCGTCGTCCTGGGCCTGCTCGAGGTACTTCGGGTCGACCCGCCAGAGCTCCGTCGCGCGCACCCGCGGCGGGAAGCGGTCGCGCAGCCGCTCGCGGTCGATCAGCCAATCCGGCTGGGCATAGGAGCCGACGAGGCTCGTCGGAAGCGCGTCCGGGACGGCGGCGGAGGCCACGCCGACACGCTACACCACCGCCGCCACCGCGCATCCGGTTGCGGCTACGGTTCGGCGATGTCCGAGATCGAGCTCACCCCCGCCGAGATGGAGCGGCTCACCGCCGAGCTCGCCCACCTCGAGGGCCCGCGCCGCGAGGACGCGATCGCCGCGATCGCGACCGCCCGCGGATTCGGCGACCTCAGCGAGAACTTCGAGTATCACGCGGCCAAGAACGAGCAGGGTCTGCTCGAGCGCCAGATCGTCCTCCTGCGGGCCAAGATCGCGTCCGCGCGGGTGATCGACACGCCCCGTGAGGCCGGCCGTGTGCACACCGGCAGCCGGGTGACGCTCGCCGACGAGGCCGGCGATCGGTTCGAGGTGGTCGTCAGCTCCGCCGGCGGGCCTGGCACCTGCTCACCTGACTCCCCGCTCGGCCGCGCGATCCACGGCGCGGCCATCGGTGAGCGCGTGCCCGTCGAGGCGCCGCAGGGGGCGTGGACGGCGCAGATCGTGGCCGTCGACTAGTCAACTTCTTCCGCTCCCGGCCGATACCTGGGAGCGTGTCTTCGCTGGTGAAAGCGGCGGGCGCCCGTGCTCCGAAGTGGCCGAGCCGGCGCGCCCCGGCGATGGTTCGGGCGGCGTACGCGCTGCTCGGCTGCCTGCTGCTCGGATTCGCCGTCAGCCTGGTCGTGCGGCCGGCCGGTGCCTACTCGACCTGGCTCGACGGCTGGGCGGTGGACGGGTTCGAGGTCGTCGTGTGCGCGCTCGCCTTCGCGCGGGCGTTCGGCCGCCGGCCCGGGCGTGGGGTGACGCTCACGCTCGCCTTCTCGATGCTGATGTGGACCGCCGGCGACATCGCGCTCACCATCGAGTCGCTGCACGGCGCCACGCCGCCGACCCCCTCGGCCGCCGACATCTTCTACCTCGCGTTCTACCCCGCGGCCTACCTGGCGCTCGCGCTCCTGCTGCGGCGCGAGTCGAGCCGGCTCGTGCCCGCCACGTGGCTCGACGGCGCCGTCGCCGGTCTGGGAGCGGCCGCGCTCTGCGCGGCGTTCGCCTTCCAGAGCGTCATGCACGCCGCCGGCGGCGGGCCCGCGACCGTCGCGACCGAGCTCGCCTACCCGGTCGGCGACGCCCTCCTCCTGGCGATGGCGGTGGGCGGCAGCGTGCTGGTGTCCGGCCCGCGCTGGGGCGCCTGGCGGCTGGTCGCGCTCGGCTGTGCGATCAACGCATTCGGCGACACGCTGGATGTGTTCCAGCCGTCGTCGCACTTCGGCGGGATCATCGACGGCCTCGCGTGGCCGACCGCGCTCTTGCTCATGTCGGCGGCGGTATGGGTGCGCCGCGAGAGTCCCGACGTGCTCGCCCATCAGTCCGCGCCGGGCTTCCTGCTGCCGGGCGTCGGGGCGGCTTCGGGGCTCGCGATCCTCGTGTACGGGAGCATGCACCCCGTCGATCCCGTCGCGGTCGGCCTGGCGACGGCCACTCTGCTCGTCGTCTGCCTGCGGCTCGGGTTCTCGGTTTCCAGCCTGCGCCGCCTGACCGAGGAACGCCATCGCCAGGCGGTCACCGATCAGCTCACCGGGCTCGCGAACCGCCGTCGCCTGGCCGCGGTGCTCGATGCCTTCTTCGCCGACCTCGCCGATCCGGCCACGGATGTGCGCAGCCTGGCGTTCCTCTTCGTCGATCTGGATCATTTCAAGGAGGTCAACGACTCGTTCGGCCACCCCGCCGGCGATCAGCTGCTGCGGCAGATCGGCCCGCGCTTTGCGACCTGCCTTGGCCACGACGACCTGCTCGTGCGCATTGGCGGCGACGAGATCGCCGTCCTCCTGGTCGGCGCGGATCTCGAGCGCGCGGTGCTCGTCGCCGAGCGGCTCTCGGCCACGCTGGCCGAGCCGTTTGCGCTCGACATGGTGAGCGTGCGGATCGGTGCGAGCATCGGGGTCGCGATCGCCCCCGAACACGCCGCCACCGCCGATGATCTCATGCGCTGCGCCGACAAGGCGATGTACCGGTGCAAGCAGGCCGGCACCGCCTGTGCGGTCTACGACCTGACGGTCGACGCCGAGCGCGACCGGCTCCAGCTCGTCGAGGACCTGCGGGGCGCGATCGCCCGCAACGAGCTCGAGCTGCACTACCAGCCCCAGATCAACCTCCGAAACGGCGCCATCTCGGCGGTCGAGGCGCTCCTGCGCTGGCCACACCCGCGGCTCGGCTACATCCCCCCGCTCGAGTTCCTACCGCTCGCCGAGGAGGGCAACCTGATGCGGCCGCTGACGGCGCTCGTGCTCGACCAGGCGCTGACCCAGTGCGCCCGCTGGCGCGCCGAGGGCCGCGACCTGTCGGTGTCGATCAACGTCTCGGCGACCAACATCCTGGATGCCGGCTTCACCGACGTCATCCGCGACCACCTGGCCCGGCACCGGCTGCCCGCAGGGGCGCTCGTCGTCGAGATCACCGAGACGACGGTCATCTCCGACTTCGAGCGCTGCAAACGCGTCACCGCCGAGCTGAGCGCGCTCGGATGCGTCGTCTCGATCGACGACTTCGGTGCCGGCTTCACCTCGTTGCCGTTCCTGAGCCGGCTCGCAGTCGGCGAGCTGAAGCTCGACCGCACGTTCCTCTCCGGCCTCGCCGGCGGCGACGGGACGCGCGACCTCGCGCTCGTGCGTGCGACCATCGAGCTCGCGCACAACCTCGGCCTCAAGGTGGTCGCCGAGGGCGTCGAGGAGCGCTCGACCCTCGACCTGCTCGAGGCGGTGGGCTGCGACCTGGCCCAGGGCTACCACATCGGCCGGCCCTCGCCGGCGACCGCGATCAGCTTCCCGGCCGATCTCGCCGCCTGAGGCCCCGCGCGCCCAACGCCGGGGCGCGGCTAGGATCGGTCGCAGATGGGGACTCTCGACGGAAGGCCGGATCCCGCCGCGGCGGACGGCTCAGGGTGGCCGTGGTGGACGCTCGCGGGCGTGTGTGCGGCGACGTTCATGCTCCTCGTGGACGTCACGATCGTGCAGGTCGCGCTTCCCACCATCCAGCGTCACCTGCACTCGAGCTTCGCGGATCTCCAGTGGGTCATCGATGCCTACGCGCTCTCGCTGGCGAGCGTCCTGCTCACCTGTGGCTCACTCGCCGACCGTTACGGGCGCAAGCGGGTGTTCGTCGCGGGGCTTTTCGTGTTCACGGCGGCGTCGCTCCTCTGCGGGCTCGCGTCGGACTCGATGGTGCTGATCTGGGCGCGGGCGCTGCAGGGCCTCGGCGGCGGCGCGATGTTCGCCACCGGCCTCGCGCTGATCGGGCAGGACTACCAGGGCGCCGATCGCGGGCGCGCGATTGCGGCCTGGGGCGCGACGGTCGGTGCGGCGGTCGCGATCGGGCCGCTCGTCGGCGGCGCGCTCACCGACACCCTCGGGTGGCGCTGGATCTTCTTCGTGAACGTGCCCATCGGAATCCTCACCGTTGTCCTCGCCATGGTGAAGATGGAGAACATCGGCGACCCGGGCGCCGAGCGTCTGGACGTTCCGGGGCTGATCACGTTCGCCGGTGCGCTGTTCCTCCTGATCCTGGCGCTCCTGCGCGGGAACGACGCCGGCTGGACGAGCGGGACGATCATCGCGCTCGTCACGGGATCGATCGTGCTCCTGGCCGCGTTCGTCGTCATCGAGCTGCGCACCAGGCGGCCGATGTTCGACCTGGGCCTGTTCCGCAAGCCGGCGTTCGTCGGTGTCTCCCTGGCGACGTTTGCGATCGGCGCCGGCATGTTCGCGATGTATCCGTACCTGACGCTGTATCTCCAGAACGACCTCGGCTACTCCCCGCTCGCCGGCGGCGCGCGGCTGCTGCCGTCGACCGTGCTCTGCTTCGTCGTCCCTCTGGCGACGCGTTCGATGGCCGAGCGCTTCCGCCCCGGAATCGTGCTCGGCGCCGGGATGGCCATCACGGCGCTCGGCCTCGCGGCGATGTACGGACTGTCGGCCGCGTCGTCATGGACGGCGCTGATCCCAGGTCTGCTCCTGACCGGCCTCGGGATCGGCATCGTCAACCCGGCGATCGCGCGTACGGCGCTCGGAGTCGTCCCACGGGAGCGCAGCGGCATGGCGTCGGGGATCTCGAACACCTTCCGCATCGGCGGTCTCGCGACCGGCGTCGCCGCGCTCGGTGCCGTCTTCCAGCACCAGCTCACGGGCGCGCTCGCCGCGCACGCGAGCGGCGGCACCGCGCCCGCGGCCCTCGCCAAGGCGGTGGCGTCGGGCGGCACCCACGCCGCATCGGCCCTCGTCCCGGGCGACCCCGGCATCGCGACCGCCGCCCAGCACGCCTTCGTCGACGGAATCAACCGCATCCTTGCGATCGGTGCCATCGCGGTGTGTGCGGGAGCCGTCTGCGCCTTCACCCTGATCCGGCGCCGCGACTTCCAGCCGCCGCCGCCCGCTGCACCGCCCCAGGATCCGGATGCGAGCCTGGCGGTGAGCGCGTCGGGCCGCCCGTAGGTCCGGCCACGCCGACCGGTCATCCCGCATGGCCCGGCGCCGGAGAGCTGCGTATCGGCCTGGGCTGCATGCGCCTCTCGACCGACGCCGATCGCGACGAGGAGCGGGCGTCGGCGACCATCGCCGCCGCCGCGGGCGCCGGCGTGACGGTGTTCGACACGGCGCACTCCTACGGCCATGACGACGCCGATCGCGGCCACAACGAGCGGCTGCTCGCGCGCGCACTGCGCGCCTGCGGCGCGGCGGCGACGGCGCGGGTGATCACGAAGGGCGGCATGGCGCGACCCGCCGGTGCGTGGGTGGCCGACGGTCGCGCCATGGCGATCCGGGCCGACTGCGAGGCGAGCATCGCCGCCCTGGACGGCGTTCCCATCGATCTCTACCTGCTGCACGCGTCCGACCCGCGCACGCCGTGGCGCACGTCGGTGCGCGCGCTGCGCAGACTGCTCGACGAGGGTGTCGTCAGACGTGTCGGCCTCTCCGGCGTGAACCGCGGACAGCTCGACGAGGCGCTTGCGATCGTCCCGGTCGCGGCCGTCTCGCTCGAGTGGAGCCCGTTCGACGACGGCGCGCTGCGCGGAGGCGTGCTCGAGCGCTGCGCCGAGCGCGGGATCGGCGTGATCGCGCACGCGCCCCTCGGCGGGCCGCGGCGCGCCGGCCGCCTCACCCGCAGCGATCTCCTCGTGCGGCTCGCCGCCGCCCACGATGCCACGCCGGCCGCGGTCGCGCTGGCCGGGCTGCTCGCCCTGTATCCGGGGCTCGTGGTCGTCCCGGGCGCCCGCCGCCCCGAGACCGCGCGGTCGGCCGCCGGCGCCGCGCGGATCGTGCTCGACACCGGCGACCGCGAGGCGCTCGCCGCGGCATTCGCCGGGCTGCGGCCGCCGCCGCCGCCCGTGCGGAGTCGGCGACGCGCCGGGGCAGAGGTCGTGGTGGTGATGGGGATCCCGGGGGCGGGCAAGAGCAGGCTTTGCGCCGGGTATGTCGCACGCGGCCATGTGCGCCTGAACCGCGACGAGCGCGGCGGGTCGCTGCGCGCGCTCGCGGCCGCGCTCGACGCCGCGCTGGCCGCCACCGCCGGGAGCGTCGTGCTCGACAACACCTACCTCACCCGCGCAGCGCGCAGCCACGTGATCGAGGCCGCCGCCGGTCACGGCCTGCCCGTGCGGTGCGTGTGGCTCGACACCCCGCTCGCCCAGGCCCAGGTGAACCTCGTCCTGCGGCTGATCGCGCGCGCCGGCTCGCTGCCTTCGCCTGAAGAGCTGCATGCGCTCGGGCGGCGGGAGCCGGGCATGCTGGCGCCGACGGCGCAGATGCGTGCGGCGCGCGCGCTCGAGCCCCCCGCCGCCGACGAGGGCTTCGCCGCGGTCGAGCGTGTTCCGTTCATGCGCGCAGCCGCTCCGCAGGAGACCCGGCCGGGCGTCTTCGTCGCTGCGGGCGCGGCCGGTCGTCCGGGCTTCGAGGATGCGATCGCCCAGGCCGGCGCCGGGGCGCCTCACCTGGTCTTCGACTGGCAGCCGGACGGGCGCGGCGACGTGCTCGAGGCGGCGCGGGCCGCGCTTGCCGGGGTCGTCGCAGGGCCGGTCGAGGGCGCGCTGTGCCCCCACGCGGGCGGCCCGCCGCGGTGCTGGTGCCGGCCGCCGCTGCCCGGCCTCCCGCTCGCGTTCGCCGCCGCGCACGGCGTCGACCCGGCGCGGTCGCTGCTCGTCGGCACCGGGCCGGCGCACCGAACGCTCGCGGCGGCCCTCGGCGCGCGCTACGCGGCGGTCTGATCCGGCGCGCGCCTACGCGGCGCGGGCGGCGTTCTCGACGCCCGCGGCGTGCAGGCGGGCGAGATGCGGGCGCAGGCGCTCGCGTGCGGCCTGGAGACCGTGCTCGCCGCCGGCGGCGGCCAGGCTCTGCAACTCGCTGACCTGCGTGCAGGCGCGGTCGACGCGGCCGGCGATGTCGGCGAAGAGGGAGTGCAGGCCACCGACGTGGCCGATCCGGGCCGCTTCGATGCGGCCGTTGATCTCGAGCGCCCGCAGCGCGTCGAGACCCTTGCCCAATCGGGTCAGGTACGGCCCGAGCCCGTCGAGCTCGCTCTCGAGTACCGCGAGGCGCTGGACGACGTCCTCGATGGCGGTGGCCATGCAGTCGAGGAAGAGGGCGACGCTCGTGTCCAGGTGCTCGCGCACGTGGTGGCCCTGCCCGGCCGCGTCCCTGCCCAGCCGCAGCTCGTCGGCGAAGAACATCGACATCTCGCTCTGGAGCGTCGCGATCGAGATCCGGAACTCGAGCTCGTGCAGGACGTCGACCGCGCGGGTGATGCCGTCGGCAGTGCTGCGCGTGAGCGTGCCGGTCTCGCTCGAGGAGGCGCCGACGAGGCGGGCGACGGCGCCGAGCGCCTTGCCGTCGGCTCCCAGCCGGTCGGCGGCGATCATCGCGTTCAGTGCGAACAGGCGGACATCGTCGGCGAGGTCGAGCACGAAGCGGGCCTTCTCGTCGAGGCTCGCGTTCAGCCGCTCGTAGTCGTCGAGCTCGGCGAAGAGCCCGCACAGGAACTCATGCACGGCGGCGCAGGCGTCGCTCAGCCGCCGCAGCTCGCCGTGGTAGCCGTTCTCGCGAGCCTCGTCGACCGCCTCCTGGAAGGGGCGCGTGTGGCCGACCGTGGCATGCCGCAGGCGCAGCTCGGCCGCGAGTGCGTGGCGCATGAACGCGCTGTAGTCCTCGAACCCGGCCGCCGCGAGCATGTCCCCGAGCATGGCCGCCGAGGCCTCCATCGCCGCCTTGCGGTTGCTGCCGGTCGGGCCCTCGATCCGGCGCTCTGCGGCGCGCAGCTCCTCGTACATTGACTTGACGGCGCCGAAGACCTCGCTGGCCGGCTTGATGCGCACCGAGAGGTAGCCGTCGCGGATCGGCACGATCACCGCGAGCACCCAGTAGTAGCCGCCGTCCTTGGCCCGGTTCTTGACGTAGGCGGCCACGGGCTCGTCGCGCTCGAGGTACTCCCACAGCAGGCGGAACGCGCACCGCGGCGTGTCGAGGTGGCGGATGATGTTGTGCGGCTTGCCGATCAGCTCCTCGCGCGAGTAGGCGCTGACGCGGACGAAGACGTCGTTGCCCGTGGTGATGATCCCCTTGCGGTTGGTCGCCGAGAAGAAGAGCTCGTCGGGCCCGAACTCGCGCTCGTGCTCGATGGTCGTGGCGTCCTGCGGCGGCGCCTCGGGCGCGGCCGTGGGCTCGGAGCCTGCGGAGTTCGGCATATCTCCCCGAGAGATCGACCGGGCGGGGACCGCCCGTCATAGGAGAAACTACGGGACCCGGCTCCCCTGGACGGGTGAGCTGCGACGAAAGGATCCCCTGTGACGAGCGTGATGGCGGAGACGATGGCGTCCCAGGCCGGCGAGCTGCGGCGCCTGCTTCAAGACACGTCCCCGGTGCAGGCCGCGGCCGACCGGCTGCGTGGCCGGCGCGTGCTCCTGGCCGGCACCGGCACCAGCTGGCATGCGGCCAACATCGGCGCGTGGTTCCTGCGCGCGGCCGGCGTCGAGGCCTGGCCCGTGCAGGCGATCGACGCCGCGCTGCACGGACCGCGCCCCGCCGCGGGCGACGGCCTCGTCCTGCTCAGCCACCGGGGGACGAAGCGCTACACGTCGCAGGTGCTCGAGCGCGCCCGTGCCGACGGCGTGCCGACCGCGGTGATCTCGTCCCGGGGCGCGCCGGGCGCCGAGATCGAGACGGTCGCGTCGGAGCGATCCGCCGCCTACACCGCCAGCCACACCGGGGCGATGCTGCGCCTGGCCCAGATCGCGGTCGCGCTCGGCGCCGACCTCGGCCCGCTCGATGACGTGCCCGACGCCGTCGCCGCGGTGGTCGACGGCCCCCCGGTCGGGATCGAGCCGCCGGCACGGGCGATGGAGTTCATCGGCATGGGGCCGAACCAGTGGACGGCTGCCGAGGGCGCGCTCAAGGTGCGCGAGACCGCCTACGTCGCGACGGCCGGGTCAAACGCCGAGCAGTACCTGCACGGCCCATCGGTGGCCGTGGGGCCGGCCGACACGCTGATCTGCCTGGACGGCGGCGGCCCGGCGCAGGAGCGCCTGCTCGCGATCGCCCGCTCGGCCGAGTCGTGCGGGGTGCCGACGCGGGTGATCGCGGCCGCCGGCCCGAGCGAGCTCCTGTCGGTGTTCCCGCTCACGGCCGTCGTGCAGAAGATCGCCCTCGAGACGGCGCAGCGGCTGGGCACGAACCCCGACAGCTTCGGCCGTGACGTCCCGGCGCGGGCGCATGCGCTGGACGGGGTTGCGCTCTAGGTCCCGGCGAGCCGACGAGGGCCGCGCGGTTGTGTGGCGTGTGCTGCTTGCGCTCCGGGTCCTGGCGGGAGCTCGATTTCGCCGGGACCGGCCCGATTGCCGCAGCGGTCGCAGTGGAGGTCGGGGCCGATGTTCCCGCCGCAACCGGCGTGGAGCGTGCGACGCGGAGGGCCGCCTGGGGTGGGGTAGTGGCGGTCGCCCCACTTCATCAGCCCGATCAGCACCGGGCCGAGCTCGCGTCCCTTGGTGGTCAGCACGTACTTGGGCCGCCCGGGGCGTTCCGGGTCGGGAACGCGCTCGAGAACCTGCTCGTCACAGAGCAGCTTGAGCCGGCTGGTGAGCGTGTTTGAGGCGATCCCCAGGCTCGCTTGGAACTCCTCGAACCGCTCGAGGCCGGTTACGGCGTCGCGCAGGATCAGAAGCGTCCAGCGCTCCCCGATCACCTCCAGAGACCGGGCGATCGAGCAGACCTGCGCTGGATAGTCGCGTTGAAGCACGTCACGAACGATACCTGACTTGCTTGACAAAAGCTAACCCTCAACCTAAGCTGCCTTGCGTCACGCAATTTAGACCGCGAGAGAGGAACGCATGAATCATCTACCCCCATATCTGTGGGCCCTGACGTACGCGGAGGTGACAGGCATCGCCGCAGCGACCGCATACGCGCTGTATCGCGGCGCACGCGCCGCCGGCGTCGACAATCGGGTCTCGGCGCGGATCGGGTTTGGCGCGGCCCTCCTGTTTGGCGGCTGGCTGACCGCCAGTAGCCTGGTCGCCTGGGAGGGCGGCTACCGCTCGCGCCTCGGGCACGGCGTCCCCTGGCTGCCACTGGCAGTGTTCGGGTTCTTCGGGTTGCTGCTTGCGTTGACCAGCGTGCCGTTGATCCGGCGGGCCCTGACCGCACCAGGTGCTCAAAAGCGACTGCTGTCGCCGCACTCGTTCCGGGCAGGAGGGATCGTGTTCGTGATCGCGATGCTGCTCGGGAAACTCCCGGCGCTCTTCGCTGTGCCCGCCGGCTTTGGTGACATCGCCGTTGGCATGGCAGCGCTGTGGGTCGCGCGCAACGTACGCGAGGGATCGCCGGCCAAGCCGTTCGTTTGGTTCACCGTCCTCGGGATCGCCGACCTTGCCTCGGCGCTGACGCTGGGCGCGCTGACGGGCTTCCTGCAGATCGTCCACGTGAACCCGCCCGCGACCCTGAACGCTGGCGTGCCGTTGGCAATCATCCCCACCGTCGGTGTGCCGTTGCTACTGGCGATGCACCTCACATCGCTGCGCGGACTCCTTCGGGATCGCGCCGCCGACCGGGTCGGGGACGAGTCGGTCGTCACTCCGAAGCCGTTTGGACTGGTGTCCCCTCCCCACAGGGCGAGATCCTGAACGACGGCGTAGGCCGCTTGAATAAGCGGTGTCAAGAGAGCGGGAGCGACGGGACTCGAACCCGCGACCTCCGGCGTGACAGGCCGCGCCGGTGCCCGCTGGAGGATCCCGATCTCGGCGCGTAGTCCCTGTTCCCCACAGGTTCCCGTCCGGGCGTCCACCGATTCTTCGTCGCCTCCATGACGTGGCCCGATCCGCCCGCCCCATCCACGCCCCATCGCCCCACAAGGAGGAGGCACGAAGCTAGCAGGGTGGTTGCAAAGGCGGCGTGCTGATCAGGCCTGCCGGTTCTTGCGACCGGTGAGCTCGTCGACGCGCGGTGACGGCTCGACATCGCCGCGGGTGGGCGTGGGAGCTCCTCCGGGTGTTTCGGAAAGGTATCGTCACTAAACCACTTCGCCTGCTCATACGCGTCGGTGTGGCAACCAACCTATGCAAGTAAGGGCGAAGGCCGCCGAGGACGGGGAATCCGATGGCACTCAGCGGCCCACAAAGCACGCCCCGCCGCGTGGCGGGCTGGCCCGGCTCGGCCGCGACGCCGACTATACGACGGGCGATCAGGCAGCGGGACACCCGAACACGCCCGGGAGCCTGGTGAGCGCGTCCAATGTAACGTCGAGTCGAGCGCCGGCTGTTCACGCTCGCCTGCTCCGTCAACCGCCTCCGCAAGAAGCGGGGAACCGGCCGGCCGTGGCTTCCGGACGTCACTGACGCGGAGGCCCGTGTTGCCGTACACAGGATGACTCGTCAGCGACCTGCTGCTAAGCACGCTCCGAAAGACTGGGGCGTAGCACTGGGCGCCGCCTCGAGGCCGTGCCGGTAGTGCGGTCGCCTCTCGACAAGAAGCGGTTGACTGATTACTGTGCTGCCTATGTCACGGCTGATGCAATCTGCCTTCCAAGGGGCGGCAGCCTTCCTGCTTGGCGCGGTTGTGGCCACGGCATCCACGGCTGCCTGGGGCACCTCCGCCGCACTAGCATCATGCGACCCTGTGCGCTCGGATAACTACCTGCATGAGTACGCATACGGCTGGAAGAACACGAACTGATGGGAGAAGATCAAGGCAGACGACGAGAGTCAGAGCATCTTCATCAACCACGAAAGCGGACTGCAATTCTCCTACGAGAACTACAGCGGCATCCTCAACACCCTTGACCGCATCAACGCTGGAACGACCATCGCGTTTGCGAGCTGGGGCCGAGTCTATGTGAACAACGGGACGCACCAGCTGCTCGCGGCATACTTCGGTCCGAGCTTCGGAACAGAGGTGGACCTTCTCTTCCCCGACAACTCGAGCATCGGGGATACACCCACCTACGCGGTGCGGGACGACGGCAGCTCCAAAGATTTATTGTCAACGGCTCCGTGATCTGGAACGCCCCTTCGCTCAGTTTCACGCCCAATGACGCCGAAACGTTCGTGGATACGCTCACGGCTGCGAACCAGGTGCCGGGGACAACCGGAGACCATGAAGGCGTAACGAACGCTCAGGTCTTCACGACTGCCAACGGCACCGGCCAAGACTTCAACGGCACCGCCGGCGGCCGTCAGACCGGCGGTGGCGGTCAGCCCAGCTGGCTGCATACCTACAAGGCCGCTTCGACCCACTACGAAACCTGGGATGGCGCATGCTAGCGGCACGATCCCACACGGGCCGGACCCATCTGATGGCAATCAGCATGGCTGTGGGCGCTCTTAGTGTGGGCGCTCTCGTCACCGGGTGCGGTGCGGTCGCGGCTAAGACGCACAACGCGCATAACACCGCCACACCTGCGAGCTCCCACTCGACGGCTGCACAAGGCGCCCCCGACCTCTCGAAGCTCGGGATCACGCTTTCGGCCCCAACCGACAGCAGTCCTCCGGTCACCGCCGCTGCGGCCATCAGCGTGGCACGGCAGCAGGTCGGCGGGACAGTCACCGGCGCGTCGCTGAAGCACTGCCAGAACGCTGCGCTGACGCCGCCGATGGACGTCGACTGCTGGGTCGTGTCCGAGCAACCTGGCTCTGCGGGGTTCTCGGCCATCGTCGGAGCAGGCGTGGGAGGCCAACCCCCAGCCGCCAGCGCCAGCCCGACGCTGTCTGTGGTACTTGTCGACGCGCACACCGGCGCGTTTATGCTGGCAGCGAGCGCCTGAGCCTCAAACGAGGCGAACCGCGGCGAGGGAGTTGAATCCGCCGGCGTAGTTCATCACGCAGTTGGGACTGGAAGACGCCCGCTGCGCTAGGCTTCCACGCACGGGATCCGCTCGACTCTTTCTTCGGAAACTCGGTGCGATCATCCACAGCCACCAGCAGGCGTCGCGTGTGGCGGGCCGCGCTTGTCCCGCTCGCGGTCTGCGTGTGCGCGGTGTCAGCGTGTGGCTATCAGGCTCGACGGGGTAGCACCCGGACGTATTCCGTCGGCCCGGATCAAGCCGAACACCTCCGCATCCTAAAGACGGGGGTGCTCGTAACTCTTCGTAGCGGCCATGCGGTGTACACCGCGGTGGTGATCCTGCGAAATCGCTCGACCCTAGCGGCGTTGGGGGTGCGCGTTTCCGTAACTGTCGAGCTCGGCGCCACGCGACACACGCTCCGCTTGCCTGAACAGGCTATTCCTCCGCGCGGAGATGCGGCATACACCGCGTATTTAGCGAGCGTCACACGCACCGCGCGACCGAGAATCACAGTCGACGTGGCGGCGCCGCCAGCGCCGGTCTTCCAGTCGGGCATGCGGAGGCAAGGGTTGATTACGGACATCCATGTCAGGCGTCAGGCGAGCATGTGCACCCTCTCCGGCGATTGGCTGATTGGTAGAGACTCATCCGCCTCGCGCGAGCGGGCGGTACTGTTGGCGTTTCGCGGCGAGAACATCGTAGGGGCTTGGATCAGAGCGTTGCCGCGGGTTGCGCCTGATCAAGTGAGGCGAACACGAACGATCACGGTCGTCTCTAAGACTTGCCCGGCTCGCATGACCGCGCTTCGTGGTTACGTGCAGTTCACTCGCCCGTTCGCGTGACCTACTGACATGTAGGGATTGCCTGTCAAGTGGCAGCCGTTCTGGACCGGAGGAGCCAGGGCTCGAATCCGGATCGGCCCTGGAAGACTTCTTGATCACAAGGTCTTGGGCAGCGAACTGAGCGAGATCGGCCGGGTCGTGACGGGATGCCCCAGGTGGAGGAAACCGCCCAGTCACTCCCCTCGTTGCCGATGTCAGTCGCGGCGGCTTCGACGTATTGGTGGGAGTCGCGCTCGACCGGCTGCTGCGCAACGAGGCGCAAGTCGAGCGGATCGAAGTGGCCGAGGCGACGCTCGCTTCAGCCCGCAGCCGTTTAGGACTGCCCTTTCGGCGGTCTCCAGCTCGGACACTTCTTCTCCGCGATGACGTCGCTAAGAAGGGCACTGCGGCGGCCGCAGCCTGTTGGCTACGGCCGGGCTATAAGTCTTAGGTGAGTGGTGGCTCCGCTAGACACCCGAAAGGTGCGCGGCACAATACGCCGGTAAGGCACCATCGCGAGGGTGTAGGTGCCGGCTGGGGCGGCGAATCGGAACTGCCCGGCTTTATCTGTCCTTACGCGCCGCACGACGCGTCCGCGGAACAGGACTCGGAATACGGTGCGGGTGTGTATGGCGCGTCCCTGCCGACCGACCAAACTCAGCGTACCGGCGACCCGGCCTATCGACGCTCCCGTCTCGTAACTTCCGCCGGCAGTTGTGTCGGAGCCAGTCGCGGTTGGCGGTTGGTGGGTCGAGGACCCGCCGCAGCCCGTCGCAAGGAGCGTGAGCACCGCGGTGAGTGTGATGAACGTGGGTCTCATGCCCACTGGGGCGCGCGTGGATCCGTGCGGTCCCTCGCTATGCCACTCGACCCGGGCCGGCCGCGAATGGTTTGGGGCCAGTACCACACCCGCATCCTAGATCGTGTAGACCGGATGGGGCGTGAATGTCCTCCCAGTGGCCGGCCATGGATCCGAGCCACCGTCCGCCTAGGAAGTAGGGAGGAGGCCCGGGGCAACCGCACCGTCCTGCGCGAGCTCGACCGGCTGATCGACCCGCCCGGACTCGAACTCTGACCACGGCTCGCCCCATCTACACCCCATCGCTCGCAGACATCGCAGCCAGCCTACCCACCGCCGAAGGCGAGTAAGCCGCTTGAACACTCGGTATCAAGAGAAACGGGAGCGACGGGACTCGAACCCGCGACCTCCGGCGTGACAGGCCGGCGTTCTAACCAGCTGAACTACGCCCCCGCGTCGCCGTCCGGCCAGGCCAGGGCCCGGGCCGGCGGCGGCAGGAGTATATCCGGGCGCGACGCCGGTTCTGCTTGTGTACACCCGGTCTGATCCGGTACACCTCCCCGAGCACATGAGCGCGTACCTGCCCATCGCCGAGCACGGCGTGATCGGCGACCTGCACAGCGTCGCGCTCGTCGGCACGAACGGCACGATCGACTGGTTCTGCTGCCCGCGCTTCGACTCGCCGAGCGTGTTCGCGTCGATCCTCGATGCCGAGAAGGGCGGTTTCTACCGGATCGCGCCCGTGCACGACGGCCACACGGTCAGGCAGCTCTACTTCCCGGACACGAACGTCCTCATCACGCGGTTCCTGACGCCGGACGGCGTCGGCGAGGTGCACGACTTCATGCCGATTCACCGCGACCCCCGCCACACGCGCCGGCTGGTGCGCCAGGTGGTGGCGGTGCGGGGTGAGATGCGCTTCGCGCTCGAGTGCCGGCCGCGCTTCGACTACGGCCGCCAGGAACACGAGGTCGACCTCAGCGAGGACGGCGCGGTGTTCCACTCGCCCGCCTTCTCGCTCGCGCTCGCCACAAACGTCCCGCTGCAGCGGGACGGCAACGACGCGACCGCCGAGTTCACGCTCGGGAACGGCCAGAGCGCGACCTTCGTGCTGCAGCAGGTCGAGCGCGGCCACCGGCTCAGGCCGATCAGCGAGGCGACGGCGACCGAGTCGTTCAACGCGACGGTGCGCTTCTGGCGCGGCTGGCTGTCGCATTCCGTCTACAAGGGCCGCTGGCGCGAGATGGTGAACCGCTCCGCCCTGACGCTGAAGCTGCTCACCTACCGGCCGACCGGCGCCATCGTCGCCGCACCGACCACGAGCCTGCCGGAGCACGTCGGCGGCGAGCGCAACTGGGACTACCGCTACACGTGGGTGCGCGACGCCGCATTCTCGCTCTACGCGCTGCTGCGGCTGGGCTTCACCGAGGAGGCCGAGTCCTTCATCACCTGGCTGACCGACCGCTTCGGCGAGACGTCGTTCGGCGAGGGCGGCCCGCTGCAGATCATGTACGGCATCGACGGCCGCGCCGACCTGCGCGAGGAGACGCTCGGCCACCTCGAGGGCTACGCCGGCTCGGCGCCGGTTCGGATCGGAAACGGCGCCGCCACGCAGCTGCAGCTCGACATCTACGGCGAGCTGATGGACTCGATCTACCTCTACAACAAGTACGGCGAGCCGATCTCGTACGACTCCTGGACGGAGCTGCAGAAGATCGTGGAGTGGCTCTGCGACAACTGGGACCGGCCCGACGAGGGTATCTGGGAGACGCGCGGCGGCCGCCAGGACTTCACCTACTCGCGCCTCATGTCGTGGGTTGCGATCGAGCGCGCGGTGCGGATGGCGCGCTTCCGCGGCCTGCCGGCGAACATGGTCAAGTGGCTCGAGGTGCGCGACCGGATCACCGAGCAGGTGATGACGCGCGGCTGGAATCCCGAGCGCGGGGCCTTCGTGCAGCACTACGGCTCCGACGTGCTCGACGCGTCGCTGCTGCTGATGCCGCTGACGAAGTTCATCGCCCCGAAGGACCCGCGCTGGCTGCGCACGCTCGATGCGATCGGCCGCGAGCTGGTGGCTGACAGCCTGGTCTACCGCT
Source organism: uncultured Actinomycetes bacterium (assembly GCA_963825325.1). Lineage (GTDB taxonomy): Bacteria > Actinomycetota > Thermoleophilia > Gaiellales > JAICJC01 > JAICJC01. Next base: position 97,211 of record CAWGSU010000004.1, on the reverse strand, counting down.
ACAACGCGAAGGCCGCTCCCGACGGCCTCCAGGGCGACGAGGGCACGTTCTCGATCTGCACGTTCTGGTACGTCGAGGCGCTGGCGCGGGCCGGGTTCGTCGACGAGGCGCGGCTGGTCTTCGAGAAGATGCTCACCTACGCCAACCACGTCGGCCTCTACTCGGAGGAGATCGGCCCCTCCGGCGAGGCGCTCGGGAACTTCCCCCAGGCGTTCACGCACCTGTCGCTGATCAGCGCCGCGGTCAACCTCGACCGCCAGCTGGGCTAGCCGCTACCCCTGCTGGGCCACAGTGGCTGCGTGATCTCGACCACGGTGCCCGCGCCGGGCGCGGTGGTGATCGCGATCGTGCCGCCGGCGGCGTCCACGCGCTCCATCAGCGTCTCGAGGCCCAGGTGGTGCGTGCGCCTGGCGCGGGCCAGCGCGACGTCGAGGTCGAAGCCGCGGCCGTCGTCGGCGACGCGCACCTGGACGACGTTGCCGGTGCGGGAGAGCCGGACGACGACCGACTCGGCACCCGCGTGCGCGCGCACGTTGCCGAGGATCTCGGTGATCGAGCGGAAGATGAGCGTCTCCATGGTCGAGTCGATCCGCTCGTCGAAGCCTTCGACCTCGAGCGTCGCCGAGATGCCCATCTCGCCCTCCATCGTGTGCAGGGACTGCTCGAGCGCGATCACGAGGCCGTGGTGCCACAGCACCGCGGGGCGCAGGTCGAACGTCATCCGGCGGGTGCGCTCGACCGCGCCCGAGATCAGGTCGGCCACCTGCTCGAGGCCGCGGGCGGCTCGCTCGTCGTTGCCCTCCTGGATCGCCAGGCGCACGCTGTCGAGCGAGATCACGCACGCCGACATGACCTGGATGGTGTCGTCGTGCAGGTCGGCGGCCACGCGCGAGCGCTCCTGCTCCTGGGCGCGCACGAGCCGTTCCATCAGATCGCGATGGCGGCGCTCGAGCGCTGCCAGCCGCTCCGCGCGCCGTTCGGACTGCTCGCGTAGGAGGACGCCGCGGCACGTGGCCGCGACCTGGTCGGCGACGGTCTGCATCGCCAGTGCATCGGCCGGCTCGAACAGGTCGGGCTGCTCGTCGAAGACGCCCAGGACGGCGATGCACTCGCCGTCGACGATCACGGGCGTCAGCAGCTCGGACGGCAGGTGCACGGGTGGCGGCCAGTCGTAGGCCGGATGCGAGCGGGCATCGGCCAGCACGAGCTGGACGCCCGACGCGATCACCTCGCCGACGGTGCCGGCCTCGATCGGGCGGTGCAGCCCCGGTGCGGTCGAGCCCTCCTCGCCGAGGCTCGCCACCACGACCTGCAGCCCGGCGTCGCGCAGGACGCGGATGCCCAGGGCGGCCGAGTATCCGCGTCCCTGGTAGATCGTCTCGACGACGGCCGTGAGCACCTCGTCGATCGTCTCGGCCGGGGCGATCGCGCCCGCCACCTCGGTCGTCAGCGCCAGCCGCTGGGTGCGCTGCTCGGACTCGTCGCGCAGGCGCACGGCGCGCAGCGTCGCCGTGATCTGCTCCGCCACCGTCTGCATCAGGGTGGCGTCGGAGGGATCGAAGCGGTCGCGGCGGTGGTCGTAGAGAGCGATTACCGCCGCCGTCTGACCGTCGAAGACCGGCGTTACGAGCGCCGACTCATAGGCGAGCTGGGCGGCGGCCGTGTCGGCGTCCCCGGAGTCGGGCAGGCGCCCGACGACGATCTGCTCGCCGCGCTCGAGCGCGGCTCCGGCTGCGCCCGCGTGGATCGGCCGGTGCGCGCCCGCCTCCGACTCGCCCACCCGCACGCGGTCGGTGACGACCACGTACTCGCCGGAGCCCGGCAGCGCCAGGATGGCCGTGACCGCGCCGTAGTCCGTCGGCTCGAAGATCGCGTCGACCGCCGCGCGCAGCACGTCCTCGACGGTGTCTGCCGCCGACACGGCGTTTGCGACCGAGGTCGTCAGCGCCAGCCGCTGCGCGCGCAGCTCGGACTGGTTTCGCAGCTGTACGCCGCGGAGCGCCGCCGCCAGCTGCTCGGCCACGGCCGTCATGAGCGCGCGGTCGGAGTCGTTGAACTGGTTCATCGGCCGGCTCGCGATCTCGAGCACCGCGACGCAGCGGCCGTCGAGCATCACCGGGGTCGAGAGCAGCGAGTCGAACGACTCCTCCGCGCCCCACGGTGCGTACGCGGGGTCGTCCTCGTGCCGGTTGATGAGCGTCTGCTCTCCCGAGGCCACCGTGCGCGCGGTGATCCCGGTGCCGAGCGGCCGTCGCAGCCCGGCGAAGCCGTCTCGATCGGCGCCGATGTCGGCCACGACGAGCTGCTCGCCGGACTCGTGGAGCACCATGATGGCCATCACCGCGTCGTAGCTGGCCCGCCGGTGCACCGCCTCGACGGCCACCCGCAGCGCGCTCTCGGGGGTGTCCTCGGCCGCGAGCAGCTTGGCGATGTCGGCGGCGAGGGCGAGGCGGCGAGCCTGGCGGGCCGACTCCTCGCGCAGCTCCACCGCGCGGATGGCGGCGGCCAGGTGGTCGGCGATCGCCTTGACCAGCTCCTCGTCGTCGCCGTCGAACCAGTTGGGATGCTCGTCGGAGATCACGAACGCGGCGGCGCATGTGCCCTCGACCATCACCGGCGTGACGAGCACCGAGTTGTTCGGGTCGCGCCCCGGCCACGAGAACGCGGGGTGATCGCCGGCGCGGCCGAGGCGCAGCACCTTGCCAGAGGTGATCGCCGCGCCCGGGATGCCCGACGCGGCCGGCACGCGCAGGCCGGTGTAGACGTCGGTGCCGCGGTCGCGGGCAAAGACCGCCCGGCGCTCGTCCGTGGCCGGTTCGACCAGCCACGCCGTCAGGCCCGAGTAGCCGGTGTAGCGGCTGATGGCCTGGGCGGTGTCGTGCACGGCCTGCTCGGCCGTCTCGGGCGACCGCAGGGCGCGGGCCACCTCGGCGATCACGTTCATCCGCGTCGCCCGCCGGTCCGACTCCTCGCGCAGCGCTGCGCCGTGCAGCGCCGCGGCGACCTGCTCGGCCAGCGTCCGCATCAGCAGCGCATCCGAGTTGTCGAACTGGTCGGTGCGCAGGTCGGAGAGGCCGATCACCGCCTCGCAGCGGCGGCCGACGAGCACCGGCGTCGCGAGCAGCGACTCGTACCCGGCCGCCGCCCAGGCCCCTCCCGCGTCCGCCAGGTGCGAGCGGCCAAGCAGCGCCTGCTTGCCCGTGCGCACGACCTGGCCGATGATCCCCGAGTCGAGCGGGTGGGCCGACACCGTGACCGAGTCGCGCCCGCGCGTGATCGTCCACATCCGCTGCGTGCCGTGGCGGTGGTCGGCGACCGCCGCCCACACTGCGGTGTAGTCGGTGTGCCGGTGCAGCGTCACCGTGACGGTACGCAGCAGCTCGTCCACCGTGCCCGTGGCGGCGATCTCGCGCGAGAGGTCGGAGGCGAGCTCGAGCCGCTGCGCGCGCCGCTGCGACTCGTGCTGCAGCCGCTGCGAGCGCTCGCGCATGCGAACGCCGACGAGCGCGGTCGCCACCTGATCGGCCACGACCTGCATCAGCGCCGCGTCGGCGGCGTCGAACCGGCCGGGCTCCGTGTCGGCCAGCTCGAGCACGCCCTCGCAGCGGCCCTCGACGAGCACCGGCGTCAGCACGAGCGACTCCCATCGCCCGTCCGACGACCACGAATAGCGCGGGTCGGCCGTCGCCTCGGCCAGCACGAGCTGGGCCTGCTCCTGGATGCAGGCGCCCACGAGGCCGGTGTCGAGCCGGCGGCGGATCTTCTGCGTCGTCGCCACGTCGCTGCCGAGGTCGACGACGACCACCTGCTCGCCCGTTCTGCGATCGACCATAGTCGCGGTGACACCCGCGTAGCGCGTGTGTTCGAACACCGCGGTCGCCGCCATCCGGAAGGCCTCGTCGATCGCGGTCGCCCCGCCGACCGCGCTCGCGACGGCCTGCACGAGCGTCAGCTGTTCGGTGCGCAGGTCCGCCCGCCGCGATGCGGCGATCGCGTGCGCTGCGAGCTCGCACACCGTGCTCAGAAGCGCGGACTCCTCGCCGAACGGCGCACCGCCCGGGTCGCGGCTGACGACGAGCGTCGCCACCGGATCGCCGTCGATGCGGATCGGTGCGGACAGGCTCGGACCGCCCTCCGGGCCGGGCGGCAGCGGATCGCCGCCGGCGAGCGGCAGCACCAGCGCCCGGTCGGCTCCGAGCGCGAGGCGCGCGCGGTCGGCGATCTCGCGCAGGGTGTCCGATGGAAACGGGTCGGGCATGAGCTGATTGTCCTTCCGGAACGCCCGTAGAGCCTACGCAATATGGGGGAGGTTTGGGCCCTGATTGAGGTAGGCCGGGCAAGCCGGCGAAACGCACTCCCAGCGCCCATGCCTCCGGGGGAGTAGGGTTGGCACATGAAGTACGGCGTGAACGTCACCGGCGGACAGCCTGCACACGGGCCATATGACTCGTTCGATCAGGCCGAGGATCGGGTGCGCGAGCTCGAGACCGACCAGTTCCCCGTGACGATCTGCGAGGTGCGAGACGACGCGCCGGGGACGGGCGCCGACCGGGTCGTCAGCAAGTACCGCTTCCCGCCTCCCTGAGCGAGCGCCGCAGCGGGACGGCCGCCGCGGGCGTGGTACCGTCAGACCCGTGACCGCGGGCGGTTAGCTCAGCCGGGAGAGCGCCTGCCTTACACGCAGGAGGTCACTGGTTCGAACCCAGTACCGCCCACTCGGGGCGTTGAACGATTGGCGCCCAGGTTTGTGAACGGTTCGACTTTGGCTTGGTTGACCCGAACGGAACCGAGGCGGCTCGATTGTGAACGGTTGAGGATGCTGGTCGCGCGGCGTTTCTCACCCGGCGGGGCCTGTTGATGAACGGTTCGTGCCGGTAGGATTTACGGGGTCTTTACACGCCGCGGCCCCGGCCATTGCCGGGGCCCCGGTCGTGCCAGCGTGGTGTACCCGGCCGCTAGACCTCCGCGTCAGGCCGCGGCATCCTCGTCCACGTCGATCCAGTCCTCCTTCCACGCCCGGTAGTCGGCGTCCGTCTCGGGAGTGAGGAGCCCGAACGCCTTGGCTTCGGCGAGGTGCTGCTGGTAGCGGCCGCTGGCATGTGCGAGCCGCCGCAGCGTCTGGGATGTGATCACCCCGCTGGCGAACCAGGCCATATCGGCATCCTCGTTGCACCAGAACGGCCCGGCCTTTCCGGGCAGTCCGAGCCCCCATGACTGCAGGCACGCGTTCAGGCTCTCCGAGGCGTTGCGGCGCGCATGCAGAGCGAGCCGGAGACCCACGCGGTGATGGTTTCCTTCCCAGGGCAGCCACGCATACAGCCGCGGGTTGTCCGTGAAGCGGGTATACACCCAGTCCCCGCGCTGAGGGTCTGGTGCGCAGTCAGGGCAGTGCCAGCGGTGACGGGCGCCAGACAGGTCGATCGGCTGACCGTCTGAGAACCCTTGGGACCGTCGCAGCTCGCGGCCTCCCGGGCCGTTGACGAAGTCGTCGCTCTGATACAGCTTCATTGTGCCGTGCCGGGAGCACTCCGGCGTGCCGCCCGTCTTGTGCCAGCGGTGGGATTTGCCCCACTCACCCCGCTGATAGAACGCTGGGTGGACGCCATAGGCCGCCTCGAGCGTCAGGGAGAGCTTCTCGTCCTGGTCGTACTCGCTGTCGCCGGCCAGGTACGTCAGCGGACACTCCGGCCACAGCCGGAAGAGCGTGTCTAGGAGTTCGGTTACTCCTGTGTACTCGCGCTCATTTGCCGGGCGGAGCAGCCACACCATGGGCAGCGTTGTCTTGAGGTCGGTGATCACCGTCAATGACCATCCGCGGCAGAACGTCTTCCCGTGGGAGCCGAGCGCGATGGTGAGTCCGTGGTTGAGGAGCTCGTCGTCGAGCACAGACCCGCTCTGGCGCTGTTCGCGCGAGGCTGGGATCCACATCCCGTCCGTTGAGCCGAAGCGGCCCACGTCGGGATCCCGGGTCAACTCGGCCAGCGTCTGGAACGCGCTCATGTTAGCTACGAGCATGACGCCCGGGTCGGTGTGGCGGCAGATTGCGTGGAGGCCCTTGATGCCGCCTCGGTAGGTCTCCACGGTGTGAGTCCACGGATGCCCGTTCGCCCAGTGCAGCAGGGGGTTCGACCGAGCCAGCTCGTGGTAGGCGGCGAGCACGTTCGGCTGGCCGGTCAGGAAGGCCAGATCCTCCCACAGCGCGATCGCCAGGCGACCGTCTTTGGCGCGGTTGCCGCTCCGGCGTCGCTCCCAGCGCTGACCGAAGGCGATGCCTCCGGTCAGCGCGGCTTCGATGCCACGCGTCTGCTCGAGCGATCGCATCGCGGCCAGCTCGACCAGCGGAACCACGTCCCCGCGTGGGACTGCCACGCTAGAGGGGATCGTCTGGATCAGATACCGAGCCAGGTGTGGATGCTCGGGCTCGTGAGCCTCAGCCCAACGACGCTGCGCCTCCTGCTCCAGCTGTAGCGGCGAGAACTTGAGCCCGAGGTTCTTCCACTGGCGGCGAACCTTCTTGCGCAGCTTCTCGAGCTTGATCCGGTCCCGCTCAGCGGTGATCTCTGCGCGCAGCGGCCGACGACGCCTGGGATACCCACCGGAGTCGTCATTGGGACTCGATAGAATAGTCATGTCCCATCACTCTCTCTTCGAAAGGGGCTGGTGATGGGCACCGCGGCCCCTGGGCACCAATCCCGGGGGTCGCACCTTATGTGCCCACCTTGGGTTGAAACGCGCGTTACGGCTACCTCAGGGCAACCTCCTCATTGATGGTCTCGAGCGCCGGCGCCAGGTACGCGCGGCCAGCGTTGTCCAGGCGAACGCCCGTCTTCTGCGGCGTCCACGCCACGAATCCGCTGGGCCTCACGGCGTTGGCCAACATCGCGCGTTCGCTCGACCCGACCTCCCTTTCGAGGAGCTCCTCAACCAACGCCTTAGGGCCGACAAGCGGCAGTTCGTCGAGGCCCGCCCGCTCGGCTTCGCACGCAAGCACGGTCACGCACTGCGTCTGCCTGGTCACTCCGAGCGCCGCCACCAGACGCTGCGCGTGCTGCATGTCTAACGCCCGGCGGAGGCCGTTCGCGCCGAGGCGTTGGGGTGCATCCGGCGGGGTCGCTGGGTTCACCGGCTCCGCGGCCTCGGTGGCCACTGGGCGGGGCCTGTTCGTCGGCCGACCGGCGGCGATGAGTTGAGCCATCGCGGACGCGAGGTCGTCGTCCGGGACATCCATAGCCAGATCCCAACCAGTACTCGTCGTCAGCCACAACGTCACTCGAGGCACAATGCCGCCAAGATAGCGCTCAGTCAGTCGCCTGTCAATGCATTCGCCAGATCGAGTCAGCGTCCTGCACTGACTCTGAGCAAGCTGCTCCTCCCCGAAGGCGCTGACCGCAGAAGGCGGCACGGGTGCCGTCAATCGGCGTGGGCCACCCCGAAGCTCAGGCTCCACTCGGGCGGCGAGCGATGCCCAAACGCCGATTACGTGACGAAGTCGGACCGTGATCGCGGGCACGAGGGCGCATTCCGAAGTTGCGATTCCAGAGTTGGATCTCCCCTGGGAGGGGGGCGGGTCGCGCGGCCACCCCGGCCGAGTACCGGCCGGAAAACGTTGGCTCCCGAAGCCGGGGCGGGGCCGGCCGCGCGGCCACCGGTCGCGAGATCCCGCGAACGCATGTGTCCGCGCGGCGTGCACACTCGATGCGAGCGCCCGCCCTGCCAGCATTCCCGACCTCGATCTCGGGCGTGGAAGGGACACCCGTGCACCGGCTCCAGCCCTCCGAAGGCGTCTACCTCTACGTGGTCGGCCTCGTCATTGTCGTCACCCATCCGGGCCGGTTCTGGTTCGGGTTCACTCTCGCCGTGGGGCCGATCATGATCGGCCCTTTCGGTCGCGCGTTCGGCAGCCGCACCTCGCGCAACGCGTAGCCACCGTCTCCGGCCCTCGAGCAAGAGTGGGCGGACGAACAGCGACAAGATGATCAGGCTCGCTGGCTGATCAGCTGAGCTTGGATTCGATGTGGTCGAGTCGCCGGCTAGAGGGCGCCAGAGTTGAGAACCACGAGAGAACCGGACCGAATCCCCCAGGGTGCTTCAATCGTTATCTGTCCACTAAACGTGTGTTCGTCGACAAGATGGCCGTAGACATACCACGAACACATGTTCGTTGTCTACTCAACCACCCGGGCTGGGTGGGATGACGAAACCGTGCGGGGCGAGTAGCCTTGCCCCCGGCGGCGAGCCGACCCGCCCGGAGCCGGACACCCCCGCGGTGGAGGAAGCGACGGCCGCCGAGATGCCCAGACTGAGAGGCTCTTTGGCCCGCTGCCTTGCCATATGACTCCTGGCGCCTGAAAGGTACCGAAGTTGGTCGCCGTGGCTAGTGTCCACGACTCTCGGCGTCGTCCAGCGCCGGACTCCGGGAAGGTGGAGCAGTTGCAGGCATTCGGGATCGTGGTCGCGGTCGTTGGAGGCGGGGTGCTGTGCGCGCTGGCGTTCCGGCGCGCCGCCGACCGTCTACGGGTGCCGTCCCCCGTCGTGTTCCTCGTAGTGGCGGCGGTGGCGTCTGATGTCATCAGCCCGCTGCGCTCGGCGCTGTCGCCGCGGGAGGTGGGTTGGATCGGTTCGGCGGCGCTGCTCGTGATCCTGTTCGACGGCGGCGTATCCCTGGGATGGCATCGCGTCCGCCCGGTTCTGGGCGTCGTCGCGGCGCTGGGAGTCTGTGCGACCGGAGTGGCAGCCGGGGTGATGGTGCTTGCGGCTCACTGGATCGTCGGCCTGGGCTGGACAGCGTCAGCAGTACTCGGTGTCGCGCTCGCTCCCACCGACCCAGCGGTCGTGTTCTCGGTGGTTGGGGAAGGAGCCGTGGCCGACCGGCCGAAGACGATCCTGGAAGCAGAGTCGGGCGCCAACGATCCAATCGCGATCGCGCTGATGGTCGGTGTAATCGCCGTGGGCACCGGCAGCGGAGGCTGGCTTCCGACGGTCGGCGAGACGCTCCTGCGCCAGCTGGCGATCGGCCTGGCTGTCGGCGTCATCGGGGCGTGGCTCACCCGCTCGCCGCTGCGGCATCTGACAGAGCCACGCGAGACGTTACAGCCGATCGTCGCGCTCGCTGCCGCCGGGCTGATCTTCGGCGTGGCCGCAGCCGCACATGGATCCGGCTTCCTGGCCGTGTTCGTCGCCGGGCTCCTCCTCGGCGACGCGGATGCGCCGATCGGCCAGGATGTCCGCGCCTTTCACTCCGAGCTGGCGGGGCTCGCCGAGGTGGTCGTGTTCGTCGCCCTCGGGCTCACCGTTCACCTGGCCGGACTCGGCCTCGGCACGGTCATCGACGGGCTTGCGCTCACCGTCGTTTTGCTCACCGTCGCCCGACCTCCCGCGGTTGTCGCACTCTTGAAGGCGTTTCGACTGCCAGCCGGCGAGAGCGCGTTCGTCGCCTGGGCGGGGATGCGAGGAGCCGTTCCGATCCTGCTCGCCTCCCTCGCGCTCACCGCCGGCATCCCCGACGCCAACCGCGTCTACGGCCTCGTGTTCATCGTCGTTGCCGCGTCCGTTCTCATCCAAGGCGGCTCGCTGCCCTGGGCCGCCACACGTCTGGGAGTCAGGTAGCAGGGCCGGTATCCGACGGCTAGCTGCTGGCAGCGGCTGTCGCCGCTGCGCGCCCGTGGGTGCGGATGTGCGTGCGTCGCTGGAAGACCATCAACGCCACTCCGAGAAACACGGCCGCCCACACGATCCCCAGCCCCAGTTCCCGCCACTGTGTGCCGCCGCCGAAGGCGACACTGGATGCGAACTGGGTCGGGCCGAAGGAGGGGAAGTATTCGAGCACCGGCCTGTTCGCGACGGGGTTTCCGACGGGGTTCTGCAGGAACGTGTCGATCAGCCCGCCCATGATGATTAGGAAGAAGCCTTCCAGATCCCCCTTCACGAGGACGCCGAGCAGCATGCCCAGCGCGCCGTACTCGGCGGCCATGACGGCGAAGCTCGCCAGCACGGCGAGCCAGCCGGCGGGTGTTGGGCGCCAGTAGGCCAGCAGGACGAGCGCTGCGTACAACGCCACGCCCGCGGCGACCATGCCCATCCCAGCGGCTTTCGCGGCCACCAGGATCGTCTGGCGGTAGCCGGCGAAGACGAGTCGGCGGTCGAGCGGGAGCGCACGGCGCACCGCGACGAAGACGGCGAAGCCGACGATCAGGGTGAGCGAGTTCATCCCCGCGGTGATCAGAGAGAGCTCGCGACCGTCCGCGCGCAGGATGACTCCGCTGGAGAAGAGCTTGAAGTGAAGCGGCTTGTGGCTGACGATCAGCGCCATGAACAGATACCAGGCCGGGATGAACAGGCCGAGCAGCATCCAGGCAAGGTGGTTTCGGGCCTGGTTACGGAGCTCGAACCCGAGCGCCGTCGGGAACTGACGGGCGAGCGGCCTTCGCGCGGTCGTCGTCATCGGGCTTCCTCTTGGTCGCCGACGCGGGAGCGCCGGGCGGAACGGCCGTCCTTGAGTTCGACCAGCGCGTCGAAGCGCTCCTCCTCGAAGACGAGGTGGGTGATGACCACCACGGCCTTACCAGCATCGCGCAGGTCGTCGACCAGCCCCCAGAAGCGCTGGTACGTCTCCCAGTCAAAGCCCTGGTAGGGCTCATCCAGCAGCAGCACGTCGGGATCGTGCATCAGTGCCAGCGTCAGGTTGAGCTTCTGCCGCGTGCCGCCGGAGAGCTCGTCGACGACGGTGTCGCGATAGGCGGCGAACGCCAGCGACTGGAGCAGCTCCTCGGCCCTGCCGAAGCTGGTCAGCGCGTGCGCGGCGGCGAAGTACCTGAGGTGTTGGGCGACGGTCAGGGCGCCGTTCAGCACCGGCTCCTGGGGGCAGTAGCCGATGCTGCCTTGAAGCGAGACCGTGCCCGCGTCCGGGGCGAGTGTCCCCGCGAGGATCTTCAGCAACGTCGACTTCCCCGATCCGTTCTCACCGACGACGGCGACAAGCGATCCCACGTCGACGTCCAGATCCACACCACGGAGAACCTCGTGCTTGCCGTACGCCTTCCGGACCTCGCGGGCGATCAGCACCGGGGCTGCGCCCAGGCGGTCAGTGCTGGGATCAACCTGGCCGGGTTTGGGCCGCAACTGTCGTGGAGGCGTCATCGGATCGTCTTGGCTCTTGCCTTGGAGCTGTCCAGTCGAGAATACCGACCAGTCGGTTTTGATGCTAGCATTGCTCTAAGCCGACGGCAACCCCGGAGGGTGGGCCGGCGCAAGGACGCCTCGAGGAGCACTGATGAACAGACACGCCGACGAGTCGCAGACGCGATGGACGTTCGAGTTCTTCCACGACAGCGACCTTGACTGGCTGCGCCGCTACGCCGTGATCCAGTCCCACCACGGCCGCCCCCTCCGCGAAATCCTCACCGACCGAGCGGTGGTCGAGCGCTGCAACGTCGACACTCGGCGGCGCCTCCTCGACCAGCCCGACGTGATCGAGGCCGTCTCAAAGGACACGCTGGAGCGGCTGCACCGGATCACCGACCCGCCGCTTCGACGGCGATCCGCGCCGAGCCGGTAGCCGGGTGGGCACCCCGCCCCCTGGAGGCCCCACGTAGGTGCACACTCGCTCGGTCGCACTTTCGTCGTTCGCGTCGCAATGGTCGGCCGATCCCGGCCCGCTGGTCGCGGCCGCGATCGCCCTCGCGCTCTTCACCCACGGGTTCATACGGCTTCGCCGGCGTGGGCGGCGAGACCACGCCGGGTGGGATCGTGCGCTTCTGTTCGGCCTCGGCGTTGCCGTGTCGGTCATTCCGCTGGTGTCGCCGATCGATCCGTTGAGCGACGACTACCTGCTGTCCGTGCACATGTTCGAACACGTCGCACTCGGCGACGCCGGCCCGGCGTTGATGGTGTGCGCGGTGCGTGGGCCGCTGGTCGTCTTCATGCTGCCCGGCCTCGTGCTTCGTCCGCTTGCCCGCTCGGCGAGGATTCGCGGCGGTCTCCGGTATCTCACCCGGCCACAGGTCAGCCTCGCCGCATGGGTGGTCGTGATGGCCGCCTGGCACCTGCCCTGGGTGTACGACTACGCCGTCGCCCACCAGACGGTGCACGATCTCGAGCACCTCTCATTCGCCATCGTCGGCGTGCTGGTGTGGATCCAGCTGGTCGACCCGGCCCGCCATGGCCGGCTGCGCGTGCCCCAACGGCTTCTCTTCGCCCTGGCCCTGTTCGTGTTCGGCCAGGTGCTCGCCGACGTCCTCCTGCTCACCCTCACCCCACTGTATCCGCACTACGCCGACCAGCCCCTCCGGGTGATGGGCATCTCGCCACTGCTCGACCAGCGCCTGGCCGGCTTCGTGATGATGACCGAGCAGGCACTGTCGCTCGGCACCTTTGCTCTCGTGCTCCACCTGAGCTCGCGACTACGTCCCGCCGTCGCCCGCGCGCATGAGGCGACGCCAGGCCGTCACACAGCCTCTGAGACCAATCGCATGTAAAAACCGACTGGTCGGGTTATGATGCGGCGGTGCCCCGCATCAGCGATCAAGACCGAGCCGTCCGACGCCAGCGCATCGTCGACGCTGCCTGGAGGCGGCTCGCCACGAACGGCTACCACGAGACGACGATCGATGACGTCTGCGACGAGGCGGGGGTCAGCAAGGGCGCGTTCTACGGCTACTTCGACACCAAGCAGGCGCTTTTCCTCGCCCTGCTCGAGGAGGAGACCGAGGCGCTCAACGGCGTCGCCGGTGAGCTCGCCGAGCAAGAGCTGCCCGGTGCAGAGCGGATTCGCCGGTTCGTGCAAGCCATGCTCGAGGTTGGTGACGATGCCGGTCGGGTGCAGCTGCGCGCCGACCTGTGGGCGGAGCTGGCAGGAGACCCGGTCGTGCGCGCCGCGTTCGCCCAGGCGGTCGAGCGCCGCCGAACGGTGCTGCGCGAATGGATCTCCAAGAGCATCGACGCCGGCGACCTCGGCCTCGAGCCGCGCCGCGCCAATGCGCTTGCCTCGATCCTGATCGCGATGGCGGACGGACTGATGCTGCACCGAGCGCTCGACCCGCAAGGATTTCGCTGGTCGAACATCCGCGCGGTCATGGACGCGCTGATCGCCGGCATCGACCGCTCCCCCGCGGCATGACCTCCACCGGCCGTGGGGGCCGCGCCGCGACCCTCGCGGTCCCCGGCGACGCCCGCCGCAGGGCGCTGCTTTGGCTGCACGGTTCGGCACCCGGCCTGATGGCACTGGGCGTCGTCGTCGGCATCGGTGCCGGCCTCGGCGCTGTTGCGTTTCGCGAGCTCATCCTCGCGGCGACACGACTGTTCACGGGGCACTCCGACTACAGCGCCGCCGGCCATGTCGCGAACCCGCACCTGCCGTCCTTGGGGATCTGGTTCGTCGTCGCCGCGCCAGTCATCGGCGGCCTCCTCTACGGCCCGCTGATCGCACGGTTCGCCAGCGAGGCGAAGGGGCCATGGCGTCCCCGAGGTGATGCTCGCCGTCGCCGAGCGGGGCGGCCGCATCCGCCCGCGCGTCGCCGCCGTCAAGTCGCTTGCCTCGGCGCTGTGCATCGGCTCGGGTGGCTCCGTCGGCCGAGAAGGCCCGATCGTCCAGATCGGCTCGGCGCTCGGTTCACCCTCGGCCAGCTGCTCCGCATGCCCGAGTCGCGGCTGCGGCATGCTCGTCGCCTGCGGCGCCGCCGGCGGAATCTCCGCCACCTTCAACGCGCCCATCGCCGGCGTCTTCTTCGCCCTCGAGCTGATCCTGCGCGACTTCGAAGCCGAGTCGTTCGGCGTCGTCGTCCTCTCCTCGGTGATCGGCCGACGTCATCGGCCGCGCAGCGTTCGGATCCCACCCGTTCCTGACGCTGCCCGGCTTCCACTCAACAGTCGCTCGGGAGTATCGCGCTCTACGCTGGGCTTGGCCTCGCCGCCGCCCTCGTCGGCACCGCATTCGTCCGCGTCCTCTACGGCATGGAGGATCTCGCCGACCGCATCTGGCACGGCCCCGGCATGGCTTCGGCCGGCCGCCGGAGGCGTCCTCCTTGGCCTGCTGCTGCTCGTACTCCCGCAGCTCTACGGCGTCGGCTATCCCGTCGCTCGAGCACGCGATCGGCGGCGGCTACGCGCTCTGTCTCCTCCTCGCTGCTGCTGGCGGGCAAGCTGCTCGCGACCAGCCTGACGATCGCCATCGGCGGCTCGGGCGGAGTCTTCGCCCCGTCCCTGTTCATGGGCGCGATGCTCGGCAGCCGCCTACGGCAACGGCATGCACCACGCTGCTCGCCCGCACCTCGCCGGCCAGCCAGGCGCCTACGGCCTCGTCGGCATGGGCGCCGTCTTCGCCGCCGCCGCCCGCGCGCCGATCACCTCGCTGCTCATCATCTTCGAGCTCACCGGCGACTACCGCATCATCCTCCCGCTTGATGTTCGCGATCGTCATCGCAACCGGCGTCTCCACACTCCTCAGCCACGACACCATCTACACCCTAAAACTGCGCCGCCGCGGAATCGAACTGCGCCACCAGAACACGCCCCTCATGCAGCGGCTCACTGTCGCCGACGCCATGCGCCCCATCCCCACCCCCGTACCCGTCGACACCCCGATTCCGGCGCTGATCGACCGGTTCGCGACCGGCCGCGACGAAGCGCTGCCCGTCGTCGCAGCCGACGGGGCATACATCGGAGTCATCACCCTGGGGGTGCTCGATACCGCCATCAACCAACCAAACGCCACCGCGGGAGACCTCGTCGCGTTCCTCCCCACCGTCGATTCGGGGCAGGGACTCGATACCGTCCTCGAACGGCTACTGCGCTCCGACGCCGACGGGCTCCCAGTCATCTCACTCGACGGCCGCATTACCGGGTGGGTCTCACATCGAGACGTGCTCACCGCTTATCAGCGCCTGCACCATCAAGAGTACCCGCCGACGCACACCAGCAGCCCACTCCGCCACGCCTCGGTTCGACCACGCGCAGGCGCCGGCACAAGCTAGCCGCCGGCCACGTCGCTGGCCGAGTCCCCACGACCCACCCCCACGGCACCCAACAGTTTCGCCTCTAGGCCGAATGTACGAACACCTAGCGTGCTTCGATCAGATCTCGGACCGTGCGGAGCTGGTCGCGGACCCCGTCAGGGTCGATAGGGACTCGGACGCGTGGATCACAATCCGGCGGAAGCGTGATCAAACGCTCGACGGTTATGAGCGCGCGGGGATCGGCGGGCGCGCGTTCAATCCGAGCGGCGATCGCGAGTACGACGTCGCCATCCTCCTGGAACACCTGGCGCTGCGCGGAACTGAGCGGTGGATACGCGCATGCCCGTACGTAGCCAGGAGACGGACGCGTCCACCCGTACGCGAGTCGCACGCGCCAACGGAGCGCCTCGGCCAGCGTGCGCCGCGAGCGCTCCGACTGGAGTCGTGCCATCCTTCTCCCGACCGCGTGGCCGATCGGTGTACACATAGTTGTGTCCGCAAACCCGGCCAGAATCAGCTCGTCGGCATAGTGATTTGTTTCTTCGCGCTCTGACCAGGCGAGCGCGAGTTCGACCGCCAGGATCGCCGTGCCAATCGCGATCGCCACAAGCGTGAACGGCTCCGGTTCGTGCAGCGGTGAGAGCCGCCAGGCCGCAGCCACAAGGAGCAGAAGTACGACGGCGATCAACTGCCGGCGGATCGCGCGCTGAACGGCGAGGGTGTGGGCGAGTTGGCTCGTCGATCCGAAACTGGACACAAGTCGCACTCCCGATTCGCGTGCTGTCAAGAGTGCCGACCAGACTTCCCGGCTCGCCTAGCGCGAGTGTACTCCTGTGCCGACACGGACGCCCACCCGAACGTCCAATCGTGATCCGGCGTTGAGCAGATCGTGATCCCGTTGTGATTGCGACGAGCGGGACACTCATGGCGGCCCTGTGTCGCAGCGAATTGTGTCTCGTGGCTTACGAGGGCCGTTAGCGGTCGCCTCTGCCCTCCACGGGGCTGCCGTCACGGACGCCTCGGCCCTCACCCACACACCGATCCCGCCGACCTGAATAGAGCGAGTAGCAGCGGCTAAGCCGGCTGCGCCTTCGATGGCATCGGCGCACTCGCCGTTGCTGCTGCCGTCTCGCGGTGCTCAACCCGCTCGATGAGCACGCATGCCCCATGAAGGCGCCGCCCGAGCTCCTCCCCGGCCTCGCGCGCCGAGGTCGCTGAGTACGACGATGTTGCCGAAACGACGCTCCAAAGCAGCACCAGCGCTCGTGGATCAACGGGCGCACGCTCGACACGATCGGCCAAGCAACTCACGAGCGGGTACTCGTCGAGCAGTGCTCGCCGCTCGTACGCAGCCAGTGGCCGAAGAACCGTTGCCCGCATGTACCCCCGCGACGGGTGCAACGACCCGTCCGCCAATCGCAACCGCCGACGCAGATCATTCGCCAAGCGGTGGCGAGATCGCGGTCTCTGAACCCAGCACAAGCGGTGCGCAACCGCGCGCTCTATCGGCGTTCGTCCCGAAAGGCGCGTGAAACCCGCCAGGATCAACTCGTCTGCGTGCGCAGTCGCGCGGGCATGTTCGAACCCGCCGAGCCCCAGATCCACGAGGAGCACCACACCCCCCACGAGGAGCACCCACCCCACGAATGGCTCCGGCTCGTCGAGCGGCGACAACCACCACACGGCGCAACCAGCGAGCACCGCTCCCAAGGCGACGCACTGGCGCACGATCACGCGGCCTCTGGCGAGAGCCTGTGCGAGACAACTGGTCGCGTCCGACGACAACACCCTGCAACCCTCTCCGTTGGGTGTCCTTATGCCGACCAGACTTCCCGGCGCGCCAGCCAACCAGTCTATCGCATCACGATCGACCATACGGACATGGATCCGTACCGACGCCTCGTCCGGCCGTGCGCTCAGCGCCTACGAGGCGCGAGAACACGCCGACGAGAGTGTCCCGCACGGCACGGTTCGGTTCGGTGTGGGAATGGACGTACCAGAACCGCCACGGGCGGGGCGGGTTCGACCGACGCCAGCCTGGCGGGCGCATAGGTGGCCGCTCGTGCAGACGTCCGTCCTGCCGTCGTTCCACGCTCCTGTGGTCGAAGCGAGTGTGGCCGGTGGGCGCGGCCGAGTACACGGCCTCGTACAGCAGCGGCGCGGCTTCGTGTTCAAACCGTCCGTCGCTCTCGTACAGGAGGTCATAGCCTCCGTCGAACGAGCGCCGCCCCGAGAACGGCGATGCCCGCCGCGCAGCCGATCACCCCACGATGCGTCGTTGCCCACGCCTGGCCGCTTCGCTCGGAGGCTTGGCCGTCGAACATGCCATGCCGCGCGGCCCGGTCTGGTACCGGCTGGAAGAGGTTGTCGGGGCGGTCAGATGCGACCGGCATGTCCGCAATCTGCTGCGAGTCGTAGCCGGTGCGGGCCGAGGTACCAGTCCGCGAAGCGCGGGGCGAGCTTGTTGGCCGACGATCGCCTTGACGGCGCTTCCGCCGACGGTGATCTCGCGCCGGCGGTGGTGGGCCGCCCAGTACGACCGCTCGGCGGGCACCTCGGGCTGGAAGATCGGCGGCACCGGCTGGGGATGGTTCGGGCAGCTTCGTCCGGCACCAGCTGAACTGCGGCGTGTTCACCGCGGGCAGCTGCACCATCGAGATCCACACGCGGCTGCGGTCGTGCAGAAGCTCGGTGCGCACCGAGTCGGTGAAGCCGCGGATCGCGAACTTGCGCGCCGCAGTAGGCCGACTGGAGCGGGATCGCGCGGTACGAGAGCGCCGAGCCGACCTGGACGATGGCGCCGCGGTCGCGCGGCCGCATCCGCCGCAGCGCCGCCATCGTGCCGAACACGGTGCCGAGGTAGGTCACCTGTGTGGCGCGGGCGAACTCCTCGGCGCTGATCTCGGTGACCGGGCGCGAAGATCGTCGCCATCGCGTTGTTCACCCACACGTCGATGCGGCCCGAACCGCTCCTCGACCGCCGCGGCCGCGGCCTCGACCTGGTCGGCGATCGGCGACGTCGACCGGGAGGACGAGCGCGTGCCGCCGAGCTCCTCGACCTCGCGGGCGGCCTCGCTGAGACCGTGCAGGCCGCGCGCGAGCAGGCGCGACCGCCGCGCCGCGCCGCGCGAACGCGTGCGCGATCGCCCGGCCGACCCCGGCGGAGGCGCCCGGTGACGACGACGACCTCGGGATCCGGGCGGTGCGCCGTCACGCGTGCAGCTCACTGCGCTGCCGGCGTCCGGCCGCCGAGACGCGATCCGCGCGGCGAGGCGCTCGGCCAGCCGCGACGCCAGCGCCATGATCGTGAGCGCCGGGTTCGCGCTTCCCTGGGTGGGCATCACGCTGCCGTCGCAGACGAAGACGTTCGACGTGCCCCAGACGCGGTGGTCCGCGTCGACGACGCTCGTCTCCGGTCGGCGTGCCCATCCGGCAGCCGCCGACGAGGTGCGCGTAGCGGTCGATCGTGAGCACGTCCTGCGCGCCGGCCGACTCCCAGATGTCGTGCAGCGTCTGCTTGGCGAACGCGATGTTGGCGCGGTCGTTGTCGCACTGGGTGTAGTCGAAGCGCGGCGATCGGCATCCCGAATGCGTCCTTCTCGTCGGCGAGTGTCACCCGGTTCTCGGGCAGCGGCAGCAGCTCGCACAGCGCGCCGAGCACCGCCCAGTGGTTGTAGTCGCGCATGTACTCGCGCAGCGCCGCGCCGCGGTGGCCGTCGGCGAGCACGTGCTCGGCCCAGCCGATCGGCAGCGGGCTGACGCGTCTGGATCGAGAACCCGCGCGCGAAGCCGCGGGACGGGTCGGTCTCGTAGAACTGCTCGGAGGACACCTCCGGCGGCGGCCCCTTGTACATGCGCAGGAGCTCGGGGAAGCGGCCCGCGACCTGCGGCGCGCCCTGCACCATCAGGTAGCGGCCGACCTGGTCGTCGTGCGTTGCCCGAGCCCGTGCGGGAACCGGGCGCTGCTCGAGTGCAGCAGCAGCCGCGGCGATCTCGATCGAGTAGCCGCACACGGCCACCGCCGCCGCCGCGCTGGAAGCGCTCGCGCCCGTCGTGGTGGTAGGTGACGCCGCTCGCCCGCCCGGACGCGTCGACCTCGATCCGCACGGCCATGCAGTCCGCTCGGATCTCGGCGCCGTGCTCGATCGCGTCGGGGACGTGCGTGACGAGCGGGCTCGCCTTGGCGTTCACCTTGCAGCCCTGCAGGCAGAAGCCGCGGTAGATGCAGTGCGGTCGGTTGCCGAACACGCCGTTTGCGATCGCGACCGGCCCGACGCGCATCTCGATCCCGTGCTTCGCGGGCGCCCGCCCAGGCCCGCTCGGCGGCTCCGCAGATCGGGTGCGGCGAGTGCGGGTAGCTGTGCGGGTCGCCCCACGGCCAGTCCTGCCCGGCGACCGGGAGCTCGCGCTCGACGCGCTCGTAGTGCGCGCGCAGGTCGCGGTAGGAGATCGGCCAGTCTGCGCCGACGCCGTCGCGGGTCCGCGCCTCGAAGTCGGACGGGTGGAAGCGAGGCGTGTAGCCGGCGTAGTGCACCATCGAGCCGCCGACGCCGTGGCCGGAGTTGTTCTTGCCCATCTCGACCGGGTCGTCGCCGCCGATGATGCGCGACATCGTTCCAGTAGAGGTGCTCGGAGCCCGCCTCGTCCGACACCCAGTCGCGCGTCGGGATCCCAGAACGGGCCCCGTCTCGAGCACGACGACGCGCCAGCCCGCTCGCGCGAGCCGCTGGGCGAGCGACAGCCGCCGCCGGCGCCGCAGCCGATGATCGACGATGTCGACCTCGTCGTCGTCGGCGTAGCGGCGCATCCGCTCCCGGTCCGGGAACGCCGCGCCGCGTCGGGTCCAGCAGCCAGGCGGAGTCGTTCTCCGCCGGCATGACCGAGCCCTTGAGCAGGTCGCGCGATGCTCACTCGAGGCCCTTCCGCTTCACGTCCGGGCACGGGATCGGGGTCGATCGCCTCGGCGCCCTCCCAGGCCTCGCTCAGACCGACGCCCATCCGGGCGTAGCCGCGTGGGTAGGCCGGCCCGCCGAAGCCGATCTCGTTCCAAGCCCATGGGTGCGCGTAGAACGCGCCGCAGCGCGTCGCGCATGACGACGCTCCAGGCGCGGCTCACGTCCAGGTGCTCCCACGCGCCGCCGCAGACCTCGCCGGCGGCGAACGCGTCGACGATCTGCTCGCGCTGCTCGGCGCTGGCGCGTGCGTACGCCCCGTCGCCGCCGCCGGCGGCGTCGTCGAGCCCGCGCGCCACGAGCCGCCACGTGTCGCCGTCGTCGCGGCATGCCGGCGTAGCGGTAGCCCTCGGTCTTCCCGGCCGCATAGCTTCGCGTCCACGAACGCGATCACTGGGATCCGAGGCTCGGAATCCTGGGCCAGCACGTCGTCGCAGAACGCGCGTCAGCGTGGCCGCCTCCGCGACGGTGAAGAAGCGGCGCGCCGGCACGTCGTCGACGCGTGCGAGGACGACCTTCCGCGTCGGCTCGTCCCAGGCGTCCGCCTCGGCGAGCACGTCGAAGTCGGGGTAGCGGCCGTGCATCTGCGGCGTCTTCCCGCGGCGTTGTCGGGGCAGGTCGTAGGGATCGGCCGTCCCCGCGTCGCCGCGGACGTTCGGCAGGTGGTGCGCCCGCCGGAAGTCGTGTGCCATCTCAGCGCTCCCGCGCCATCAGCGGCGCGAGCAGTCCGAAGCCGCCGACCAGGAGCAGCGCGCCCGGCGCGAGCAGCGGCGGCCCCATCACGAGGTTGTAGGTGGCGTTTCGCAGACCGCCGGGCTTCCGGTGGACGCCGCGCAGGTGCGTGACCACACCGACGAGACCGTCGGCGGCGTAGAGCGCCGAGACGGCGGGGAGCACCGTCCGCGCCGCCCGCTCCGAGAAGACGGAGGCGACGCCGGCCGCGGTGAGCGGGGGCGTGAGCACGATCGGCGTCCACATCCACGGGTCGCCGAACGACGCCTTGTAGTGCTCGAGGTAGATCTCGAACGCCATGCGGCGGGGCGCTCAGCGCGGCGGCCGCGGCGAGCGTCTTCTGCATGCGGCCAGCGCGGAGGTTTGCAAGCAGTCGGCCGGCGGAGCGGCGTTGCGAGCGTCATGGTCTCCTCCTAGTGGGCGTACCGGTCGGCATCCGCGCGGCGCAGCTCGAGGCCGTTGCCGGGGCGGCACAGGTCGGGATGCAGCGCACCGTCTACCGGCTCGAGCGATCCCGTCGAAGAGCAGCGCTGCTCGATGCGCACGTGGTCGTGGAAGTACTCGAGGTGGCGAAGCGACCGGCGCTGCGCAGCACGGGTGCAGATGGATCGCAGGCCCGCAGTGGGCCGACAGCTCGAGCGATCGCGCCTCGCACAGCGCCGCCACGTTCAGGAACCCGGTGATGCCCTCGCAACGGGTGACGTCGGCCTGGAGGCAGTCGACCGCTCCGGCCCCGAGCATCGCCTCGAAGTACGAGAGTGTGTAGCCGTACTCGCCTGCGGCGACGTCGATCCCGGCGGGCGCGCGGTCGCGGACGAGGCGCAGCCCGGCGAGGTCGTCCGACGACACGGGCTCCTCGAACCAGGTGACGCCGTGCTCGACGCACTGCTCCGCGAAGCGCAGCGCCTGCTTGCGCGAGAGGGCGCCGTTGGCGTCGACGAAGAGCTCCGTGGCAGGACCGATCGCCGTCACGGGCGACGCCGACGCGTGCGACGTCGCGATCGGGGTCGCGGCCGACCTTCATCTTTACCCGCGGGATGCCCTGCGCAGCCCAGCCGCCGAGCTGATCGGCGAGGCGCGCGTCGGTGTACGAGGTGAAGCCGCCGCTGCCGTAGACGGGCACCTCGTCGCGCGCCGCGCCGAGCAGCGTCACCAGAGGAAGTCCGAGGATGCGCGCCTTGAGATCCCAGAGCGCCGTGTCGACGGCGGCGATCGCCATCGAGGCGACGCCGGGACGGCCGAGGTTGCGGCACGCGCGTCCCATCGCCTCCCAGCACGCGCGGCACCGACATCGCGTCGCGGCCGACGACGACGTCTCGGAGTACCGACGAGACCACCGTCGCCGCTGGCGACGTTTCCATACGTGTATCCGAGCCCCGTCTCACCGCCGCCGTGCGCATGCACGACGACGATCGTCGTCGAGTCCCACTCGGCCGTGCCGTCGGACTCCGGCTCGTCGGTCGGGACGGTGTAGGCGGACACGTCGACGGCGTCGACCGCCACCGAGACACCGGCCGTCCGCAGCCGCGCCTTCAGCCGCGACGGTCATCGTCCGGGTACGAGCCCATGGGCGGCCTGCCGCGAGGGACTGCGTGATCATCCCGCGACGGCCGGAGTCGCCGTGCGACGACGGATTCGGCGAAGCTGACCGCCTGCTCGAACGTGATGTGAGGCGGAAGCGGCGGCACCTCGGGGTCGGTGATCGCATCGATCACGACCGGACGGCCGGCGCGCAGCGCCTCGTCCCAGGCCGCGCCGATCGCGGTCGGGATCATCGACGCGGATGCCGCGCAGCCCGAGCGACTCGGCGTAGCGCCGCGTAGTCGAAGTCGGGCAGATCCTGCGAGGCGTCGAACTTGGGATCACCCTCCATCACGCGCTGCTCCCACGTGACCTGATTCAGGTCGTTGTTGTGGAGCACGAGCACGATCAGCCGCTGATCCGGCCACAGGCTGGCGGTACTTGGCGATCGGTGAGCATCTCGCTCATGCCGTTCATCTGGAACGCGCCGTCGCCGACGAGCGCGATGACCGGGCGGTCGGGATGCGCGAACTTGGCCGCGATCGCGTACGGCACGCCCGGCGCCCATCGTCGCGAGATTGCCCGAGAGCGAGCGCCTGCATGCCGGCGCGGACGTGCACGTCCCGCGCATACCAGTTCGCCGCCGAGCCCGAATCCGACGAGAGGATCGCGCCGTCGGGCAGCCGCTTCGAGAGCTCGAAGAACAGGCGCTGCGGATTGATCGGGTCGGCATCGTCCATCGCGCGCTCCTCCATCAGCTTCAACCACGCGACGACGCTCTCCTCGATCTCCTCCCGCCACGACCGGTCGGTCTTGCGCTCGAGCAAGGGCACCAGCGCCCGCAGCGTCGCGCGCCGCGTCGCCGATGAGCTGGGCCTCCATCGGGTAGCGCATGCCGATCATGCGCCCGTCGAGGTCGATCTGCACCCCGCGCGCGCTGCCCTCCTCGGGCAGGAACTCGGAGTATGGGAAGCTCGAGCCGACCATGAGCAGCGTGTCGCAGCCCATCATCATGTCCCAGCTCGGCCGCGTCCCCAGAAGGCCGATCGATCCGGTCACGAACGGCAGTTCGTCGGGAACCGCCGCCTTGCCGAGCAGCGCCTTTGCGACGCCCGCGCCGAGCGTCTCGGCGACCGCGACCACCTCCGTCGCCGGCGCCGAGGGCGCCCGCGCCGACCAGCATCGCAACCTTCTCGCCTTCGTTCAGGATGTCGGCGGCCCGCTGCAGGTCTGCCGCCGACGGCACGATGACGGGAGCGCGAATAGCCGATCGAGGAGTGGATCGTTCCATGCGCATGGGCGGCGTCTCGACGGCGTCCATCGAGGCGAGGTCGTTGGGGATGATGATGCACGTCACGGTGCGCTGGTCGAGCGCGATCCGCACCGCCCGGTCGACCAGGTGGCGGATCTGAGCCGGCTCGGTCGCCATCTCGACGAACTCGTGCGCGACGTCCTTGTACAGCGAGACGAGGTCGACCTCCTGCTGGTAGCTGCCGCCGAGCGCGCGCCCGCGCCTGCTGGCCGACGATCGCCACGACAGGCTGATGGTCGAGCTTGGCGTCGTACAGGCCGTTCAGAAGGTGGATCGCACCGGGGCCGGAGGTCGCCAGACAAACTCCGACTTCGCCCGTGAACTTGGCATGGCCGCACGCCATGAACGCCGCCATCTCCTCGTGGCGCACCTGAATGAGCTCTGGGTCGTTCCCCGCCCGCCTGAAGGCACCGATGATCGCGTTGATGCCGTCGCCGGGATAGCCGTACACACGGCCGACGCCCCAGTCGCGGAGTCGTTCCAATAGGAAATCAGCGACGTTCGCGGACATTCGGAATCACCTCTCGTCGGGTCGTGGCCGGGCAGTTCCGGCTCGCCGCTCCTACCCGTGGGTCGACGCCGGTAAACGGACGAACCGGCCGCCAGTCGATACCGGCTGCGTGAGTTCGTGCGGACGCTCTTGCCCTATCAAGTTTGGACACCTCCCGGTTACGGGCAACGTTGTCGATGGCATGAGTGACACGCGCCACGCCGAGACCTCGGACCACGGCGGATGACGATCCACGACGGGACGGATCCACGACCGTCCGAAACCGGCGATCAGCGCCGGAACCGGCAGCTCGTCGAGCTTCTGAACGAGCTCCGCCTCGCGCTGCCCGGCGTCCAGATGCTGTTCGGCTTCTTGTTGGCGGTGCCGTTCAGCCAGCGGTTCGCGCACGTGTCACCGCACCAGCGCAGTCTGTACTACACCGCGTTCCTGGCATCCGCCGGAGCATCGATCTGCTTCATCGCACCGACATCCTTTCACCGGATCGTCTGGCAGCACGGCGAGAAGAGCGCGCTCCTCCGAGTATCGAGCGCGCTTGCGATCGCCGGAACGGTGTTCCTCGCAGCGGCGATCACGAGCGTCATCCTCTTCATCACGAGCTTCCTCTACGGCTCGTCGCCCGCGGCCCTCGCAGGCGCCGTGATCCTCGCCGGGCTGGTCGTGCTCTGGTACGCCCTGCCGCTTGTGGTGAGGCGGCGCGCGCTGCGCTCGTGAACCGTCCGCGCTGACGTTTGGCCGTATCCCCGTTGCGGGCACAGGGTCTGTGAGATGGGCGCAGCCACGGATGACACGCGCGACCGCTCGCTCCCCGAGCTCGTGGAGCGGCTGTCGCAGAACGTGCGCGAGCTGGTGCGGGCCGAGGTTGCGCTCGCCCGCGGCGAGCTGATCGACTCGGCACGGCGGCTCTCGGTCGCCGCTGGCCTGGTGACGGCGGCCGGCGTGTGCGCAATCGCCGTCTTCGCGGTGCTCGTGGCGGCGGCGATTCTGGGGCTCGCGACGGCGATCTCGGCATGGCTGGCCGCGGTGATCGTCGCGGTGGTGCTCGCTGTGGTCTCCGCGGCGGCGCTGGCCGTCGGGATCCGGGTCGGGCGCCGCGCGCTGCCGCCGGTCCCGGCCGAGACGATCGAATCGATCAAGGAGGACGTCGCATGGGTGAAAACCCGAGCACGCTCCGGCGCGACGTAGAGGATGCGCGGGCGCAGCTCGGCGGCACCGTCGATGCCCTCGCATACAAGTTGTCCGCGCCGCGGCGGCTGGCCGACCGCGGCCGTGCGGCCGTGCACTCGCGGCCGGGGATGATCGCGGTCGCCGGCGGCTGCGTCGCGGTGGCGCTCGCCCTGGCCGTCCGCTCGGCTCGGCGCTGGTGACGAGCGCGTGAGCGGGATCGGCGCCCTCGTGAGCCACCACCCGTGGTGGGTGGTGGCGGCGGTGGCGGCGCCGGTCGTGATGGCGCTCTGGGTGATCGCCGGCGGCATCCTGCTCGAGTCGCGTCACGGGGACGAGGTAGCACCGCACCGCCGGTAGGCAGCGTTATCCGTCCGGTCAGCTCGTGCGGCGGGCGGCAAGCGCGAGGCCGGCGCCCAGTATGCAGAGCGCCGCGGCCGTGATGAGCGCCGCCAGCCACAGCGGCGCTCCCAGCGCCTCGATCGCCAGCACGACCGCGGCCACCGCGGCCGCCAGGGCGGCGAGGGCGAGCAGGGCGCAGGCCGCGAGGAGCGCCGCCGCGAGGGCCGAATGCCGCGCCTTGCGGCCGAGCTCGGCGAGTCCCGCACGCAGCTCGAGCCGCGTCAGCCGGACCGCCGCGGCGGGCAGGCCCGTGGCGGCTGCCGGCGGGGTCGCCTCCGGACGCCACGAGGGGTTTGCGAGCAGCGCCGGGCCGGCAACGAGCGCGCCGCTTGCCTCGCGCCCCACCATACGCGCCGTGACCCCACGCAGCGGGCGCAGGTCGGCGCTCGCGAGCCGCCGGCACATCCGGTGTGCGGCGATCCCGGTGGCGATCGGCAGCAGCACCCACAGCACGCGCATCACCCGCACCGCACCTTCGTAGGGAATGCCGAACTGGAGGTACACGCGGTCCATCGAGCCGGCGAAGAACGGGACAGCGATGAACGTGAAGAGCGCCACGCCCAAGGCCGTGCGGCGGGCATTGTCGCGGGGGCGCTCGAGCAGGTGGTGCGTGGCGCGGTCGCCGCTTGCACTCCGCTCGAGCAGCGGCCAGGCGTACAGGAGCCCGAAGACGATAAGCGGGAATAGCACCCCGCCCCAGAACGGATTGGGCACGATGGTCCTGCCCGCGATGGTCGGCTCCCAGTTCGGCATCATCCGCAGCGCGCCGATCAGCCAGCCGAGGTACCAGTCCGGCTGGGCGCCGTTCTCGCCCAGGTAGGGGTGATACGGCCCCCAGAGCCACACGGGGTTGATCTGGACGAGGCCACCGAGCAGGAAGAGGCCGCCGGCGACGGCGGCGAAGAGCCCGAGCGAGCGGAACGTCTGTGCCGGCCAGAGCGGGGCGCCGACCACGTTGCCCTGGCGCCGGCCGCGGCCGGCGAACTGGGTGTGGTGGAGCAACCCGACGAGCAGGAGGTGCAGGCCGATCAGGCCGGCGATCACCATCGGCAGGATCAGGACGTGGGAGATGTAGAGGCGCGACTCGAAGGCGGTCGTGCCGGGAAACGGCCCGTCCCAGAGCCATGTCGCGAGCGGCCCGCCGATGAACGGCAAAGACATTGCGACGCCCCACCCGATGGCGAGTCCCATTCCCGACAGCAGGTCGTCGACCAGCGAGTAGCCCATGTAGCCCTCGAGCACGGCCACGATCAGGAGCGTGAGCCCGGTCCAGTACGTGAGCTCGCGCGGCTTGCGGAAGGCACCGGTGAAGAACACCCGCATCATGTGGATAGTGATCGCCGCGACGAACAAGTTTGCGGCCCAGTGGTGCGTCTGACGCATCAGCAGGCCAGCCTTGACCTTCCACGAGAGGTCGAGCGCCGAGGCGTAGGCCGCACTCATCCGTTGGCCGCGCATCGGAGCGTACGAGCCGTGGTAGACAACCTGCCGGTAGGAGGGATCGAAGAACACCGCCAGGTAGATGCCGGTGACGACCAGCACGACGAAGCAGTACAGGGCGATCTCGCCCCACAGAAACGACCAGTGCTCCGGAAACACGTACCGCATGAGCCGGCGTGCCTGCGGGATGCGGCCTGTCCGCTCGTCCGCCGCCCTGACGAGCGCGCCGATCCGCCGCCGGTCATGGCCCGGTGCGATGCTCATCCCCGGCTCACCCCGAACCAGGCTGGGCCGACGTCGCCAGAGAGCGGGCCCGCCGCCTGGAGCGTCCCGTCGGCCGCGATCGCGATCGGCAGCTGGGGCAGTGGCCGCCCTGCGGGGCCGAAGACGACCGTCCCGCCGGTCGCCACGTCGAACGTGCTGTAGTGGCACGGGCACACGAGTGCGGGCTGGGCCGTGTGCGCGGCGTAAAGCGGGTAGCGCATCATCGCCACTGCACATCCGGCGTGCGTGCAGATCTTCGAGTAGGCCATGATCCCGTCCACCGCCCATCTGCGGCGGCCGGCCGGCAGGTCGACGAGCGACGGCGCGATCCGCACGACGATCAGGGGCGATCCGAGCAGGTCGGTGTCCACCCCCTGCGGGAACGCCGTCGCGAACGATCCCACCTCGAGGTCGCCAGCCCGGATCGGTTTGCCGTACTCGTCCACCAGCGTCATGCCGCTGCGCCAAGGCGAGGTCACAGACTTGCGCCCGATCCACGGGCCGAACGACGCGAGAGCGGCTACGGATCCCGCGGTGAGGCCGGCGCCGGCGAGCGCCGCGGTGAGCCTCAGCAGGCGCCCGCGGCTGACGCCCGCGCCGGCAGAGGCGACGAGCTCGGTCGTGGCCGCTTCCTCCTGCTGATGCTCGAGCGGGACGCGCGGCTCAATGACCGTCTCCTGCGGCACGACGCCCTTACCGGCGACGATCAGCGCGGCGGCCAGCGTGAGCAGCGCCCCGCCCAGCGTCGCCCCGTAGACCGGCGTCGAGTCCACGAGGACATACGCAACGGCGAACCCGGCCCCGAGCAGCCCGGAGAGGGCGAGCAGTGCCGCGACGAGCGCCTCGGCACGCGGGCTGGCCGGGATGTCGACGCCGGTGGGGTCGTCGGCCGCCGAGTACGGGCGCGCATCCGGCGGGATCGGCTCGCCGGAGACGTACGGGCGCCGCGGTGGAGGCAGGTCGGTCATCGCTCCGTGCGCTCCCCGATCAGCCGTGCCCCGAGCAGCACGAACGGAATGGCCACGAACCAAACCACCATGCCCTCGGGCACGGGGCCGATATGGCCGATACCCCAGCCACCGGGGTCGGGCGCCGTCTTGACGGAGCCGACATATCGCGCGATCGACGCGAGCTGTGCGTCGGTCAGAAGGGCCGGGGCGAACCGGGGCATGAGGTACGGTCCGATCCGCGCCGCCTCAAGGATCTGCGCGGGGGTCGCATTGGTGAGGGCCGGCGCGAACGCGCCCGGGACGATGCCTCCGCGCCCGGCCGCCTGGTGGCAACCAGAGCAGCTGTCCATGAAGAGCGACTCGCCGTGCGCGAGCGATGTTCCGGCGAGCGACACCCGGGGGACCGGCGGGCCGCCGAACGATCCGATGTACGCGTCGAGCGCCGCGATCTCGCCGGGCGTGTACGCCGGCTTCGTGCGCGTGGGCTCGTCGGCCGGCGACTGCAGCGGCATCCGCCCGGTGCTCAGATAGAAGTCGGCGGCAAGCGCCCCGACGCCGTGCAGAGACGGCGCGACGCCGTGGATGCCGTTCGCCTCGTATCCGTGGCAGGAGCTGCAGCCAGCGAGGTAAAGCGCCCGTCCGCGTGCGGCGAGGACAGCTGGCGCCGGGGCGTTCCGTCGGGCCGTCGCCCTGCCCGAGGCCCGCTCCGGGCACGACGAGGAGCACGAGGACGCCGGCCAGCAGGCAAGCGCCCACGACCGCCCCGGCGACACGACGACGACTGCTCACGGCGTGTGCTCCAAGATCGCTGCGCGAAGCTCGTCGCGCCTCACCCACCGCCACGCGCATCGCAGAGCCGCTGCCCCCAGCGCGAACGAGCCGGCGAGCATAATCGCGCCGGCACGCGCCTGGTCGCCGAGGCCGGTCGTCACGGTTGCCGGGTAGTGGACGCCGGCCGACGCCACCAGCCACACGCCGACGACGTCGCTTGCCGGCATCGCCGCGAGCAGGTACCCGACCTGGGCCAGCGGGGCAAGGCGCCGGATCGGGTCGGCTCCGAGCACCGGCCGCCAGAACAGCAGCCCCGCACCGAGCAGGGCCGCGTGCACAGCGACGTGCACTGTCTCGTTCCGCACCGAGACCTGCAACGCCGGCGTCGTGTAGACGACGATCTGGAGGGCGGGGAGCAGCGCCCAGCCGAGGGCGGGTGAGGCGATCACATGGGCGGCGCGGCCGCGGCCGACCGCGACCAGGGCAGACCGGGCCCGCGGCGGCGCGTTCCGCAGGGCAAGCGCGATCGGGGAGCCGATCACGATCAGTGGGGCGGCCGCCATCGTCAGCAGCATGTGTTGGAGCATGTGACCGGCGAGCGTCCGGTCGGCGACCGCGTCGATCGGAGGCGCGACCGCGAATGCTGCGACAGCGAGGCCGGCCGCGAGCGCGGCGGTGCGGGTGCGGCGTCCGATCACGGCCCCGGGTCCCTTCGCCGCAGCTCGCGCAGGGCGAGCCCTTCTCGTACCACCCCGCTGATCCCCGCGACTGTGACTCCCAGCCCGATGTAGACGAGCCAGCTCCCGACCGCGCCGCCGAGCGCCGTCATCCCGATGCCGACGGCGACCACGACGGTCGCCATGCTCTGGTCGGCGATCGGGCGCCGAGCGCGGTCGATCCCGGTCGCGCCCCGGGCGATCAGCACGGCCCCAATCAGGGCCGAGGCGACCGCCGCGGCGGTGAGGAGCGCCGGCGCGAGCGCCGGCTGGGCCACGCATGTCGCGTTTGAGCACCCCCTGCCCGACTGCGGCAGGCCGTACGCGAACGCCCACAGGACGCCCGCCGATGTCCCGAGCAGGATCCCCCAGGCAAGCGGGTAGAACCCGGGGCGCTTCATCCGTTCTCCTGCTCCAGCCGTAGCTCGAGGAGCGGACTGAACGACCGGATTGGCGGGAGGTCGGTGAAGTTGTGCCGCGGCGGCGGCGACGTGGTCCACCACTCGAGCGTGTGCCCCTCCCACGGATCGTTCCCGGCCGGCCGGCGGCGTCGCAGCGACACCCACACATTCACGATGAAGACCAGAGTCGAGACGGCGATGATCCCCGAGCCCGCCGTCGAGAGGCTGTTCAGGAGCTCCCAGCGCGCACGGTGCGGATAGTCCGCCACACGCCGCACCATCCCGTCGTACCCCAGGATGAACATCGGGAAGAAGGTGAGGTTGGTGCCGACCACCATCAGGACGAAGTGCACCTTCCCCAGGCCCTCTCGCAGCATCGCGCCGGTCGCCTTCGGGAACCAGTAGTAGATCCCGGCGAAGAGGCCGAAGATGCTGCCCGCAAACAGCGTGTAGTGGAAGTGGGCGACGACGAAGTACGTGTCGTTCAGGCTGTAATCGAGCGGCGGTGAGGCGACCATGATGCCCGTCAGCCCGCCGACGAGGAACTGGATCAGAAAGGCGAGCGCGAATAGCATCGGCGTTCCCAGGCGCACGGATCCGCCCCACATCGTCCCCACCATGTCGAAGTACTCGACGCCCGCCGCCACGGCCAGGCTGGTCGAGGTGAGGGCGAAGTACTCGTTCGCCGACCGGCCGGTGGTGAACATGTGGTGGCCCCACACGCTCATCGAGAGCATCGCGAAGGCGAGCAGCGAGAACACCATCGCCGTGTACCCAAAGAAACGCTTGCCGGAGAACACCGCGACGACCTCGGCGACGCACCCCAGGAACGGGAAGAACATGACATAGACGTTGGGGTGCCCGTAGAACCAGAACAGGTTCAGGTAGACGTTCGGGTCGACGTTCCAGCCGAACTGCCGCTCGCAATAGATCAGCGCCATCGCCGCGATCAGCGCCGGGAACGACACAAGCACCATCAGCGTCGTCACGACTTCTGTCCACACGAACACCGGCAGCCGCAGCATGCTGACGCCGGGCGCCCGGCGGAGCAGGATCGTCGCCAGGATGACCCCGGCGAGTACGAGTTGCCCTGCGTTCGCGACGATGACTCCCAGAACCCACATGTCCATCCCGGCTCCCGGTGTGAACGTCGCGTTCGAGAGCGGCAGGAACGCCGTCCAGCCGTCCGGCCCGGCACCGTGGGTGGTTAGGAAGCCGAGGTACATGATCACACCGCCGGCCAACTGCATCCAGACGCACCAGAGCGCAAGCCGGGGCGCCGCAAGGTCGGGAGCACCGATCTGGAGCGGCACGAGATAGACGCCGAGCGCAAGCGCGATCGGCTGCACGACCAGGTACACCATGGTCGAGCCGTGCATTGTGAAGAACTCGTTGTACTCCTGGTGGGAGAGCACCTGCATGCCGGGCACCGCGAGCTCCGAGCGCACGAAGAGCGCGAGGATTCCGCCCGCGAGGAAGTAGATGCCCGCGAGCCCGAACATCCGCAGACCGAGTGACTTGTGGTCAGTCGACGATACGAGGCGGATCCAACCGCCGACCCGTGGCTCGGGCGGCGCGGCGATGTCGGTCGTGCCGGCCGCCGTCATCCCGGCACCGCCGTCGGGTGCTGGGCGAGCCACGCGCGGAATCGCGCGATCGGCAGAACGGTCACTGCGAACCGCATCTCCGCGTGGTCCCATCCGCACAACTGGGCGCACTCGCCGAGCATCCGGCCCGTCTGGGGGAACGTCAGCACGAACCGGTTTGTGGAGTCCGGGTACGCGTAGCGCTTGAACCGCATCGCCGGTATGAAGAAGCTGTGCAAGACGTCAGCGGAGCGAAGCGAAAACAGCACGGGGCGGCCGACGGGCACGACGAGGTGGGCGAACTTCGGGTGCAGTGATCCGATATTTCGCGCCGACATGCGCACGCCGGACGCCGGGTAGATGAACTGCCACTGCCACTGCGACGCGGTCACCTCCACCCGCAGGAACGGGTGCGTCATGAGGGCGTCCTCATGGTTCTCGACTCGATACGTCGCGGCGAGGAGACCGATGACGATCAGGACGATGACCCCCAGGTACACCGCCTCGAGCCGCGGCGCCGAGCGCAGGTCGCGTGCCGCCCTATCCGCACGCCGGCGGAAGCGCACCGCCGCGACGACGATCGCCGCGGTTACGAGCACCCCGACCACGACGGTCAACACCAGGTAGATACGCCAGAGCCAGGCGAACTGCCCCGCGGTGTCGTGGGCGGCGATGGCAAGGACGGCGCAGGGCATCCCGGCGTCTGTGGTACCCAGATCGCACCGCCTGCAACCGTCGCGACGGCGGTAAAGCGGCGCAGTGTGCAGCGGCCGCGTGGCCAGCCGTCGCGGGGGCTCCCGCGATCGGCCGTCGATCAGTGCTCGGCGGGAGCGATCACGCCGCGCGTTGGCCGCCGCGCGCGGCCCTCGCGCACGGCCTCATCGAGCGCGTTCCCGAACCGGCCTGGTCCCCAGTAGCGGGCCCCGACCAGACGCGCGAGGCGCCGGCGCTCCATGGGCCCCTGCTCGTCGAGCGTCTGCTCGATCAGCTGGATCTGGCGTTCGAGGGCGTCCGAGGTGTCGGGCGCGGGCCCTATCCCGGCCATTCGGGGCGCGTAGAAGGTTCCGCCTGGCCCCGGGCGAAACCGGCGCGCGCCGGTGCGCTCCCAGGCCCTCCTGTTACGCGACCGCTCCTGGATGCGGCGCTGGCGCTCGATCGTCGCTCGCTCCCGCGCCTGTTCGCCGGCTTCGTTTTCGCGATCCTCGCCGCCGTCACCCTCGCTTTCCGCGTCCTCGGCGGTGATCGGCGTGGCGATGTCCTCGAGCGGCTGCTGTTCCGCGCGCACGCCGAGGAAGATCTCGGCGATGCCGCCGACCGCCATGACCGCGGAGCCGATGTAGAACGCGATCGCGACCTGGCTGCGGCTCGTGGTGGCGATCAGGTGGCCGAAGAGGAGCGGACCTGTGATCCCTCCGACGGCCGTGCCGACGGCGTAGAAGAAGGCGATCGCGAGCGCGCGCGTCTCCATGGGGAAGATCTCGCTCACTGTGAGATAGGCGGCGCTTGCACCGGCCGACGCCAGGAAGAACGTTGCCACGATGAAGGCCTCGAAGGTCCATTCGGAGGTGATGGATCCGTTGGCGAAGAGCGCGGCCATGACGGCTCCGACCGCGGCCGACCCAAGGTACGTGATCGTGATCATCGGCTTGCGCCCGACCGTGTCGAACAGCCGTCCAAGCAGCAGCGGTCCGAGGAAGTTGCCGGCCGCGAAGACGATCAGGAACACGGGCACGAACGTGGCGGAGACGCCGAAGAAGTGTCGAGAAGAGCGTCCCCAGGTTGAAGGTGATCCCGTTGTAGATGAAGGCCTGTCCGACGAAGAGTGCGAGGCCAAGCACCGCGCGGCGCGGGTACTTCCCAAACCCCGTTGTCGCGATCTCGCGAAACGGGATCACCTCGCGCTGGCGCACCTCGATTGCCTTGTCCGGCTCCTCGAGCTGCTGACCCGTCTTCTCGGCGACGTCTTGCTCGATGGCGGAGACGATTCGCTCGGCCTCTTCCTCGCGGCCGTGGATGAAGAGCCAGCGCGGGCTCTCGGGGACGCTGCGGCGCACGAGCATGATCGCGAGTCCGAGCACGGCACCGACGCCGAAGCACAGCCGCCAGCCGACGTTGACGGCGAACGAGGATAGGAACACGATCGCCGCAGCCGATCCCGCCATCGCTCCGACCCAGTACGACCCGTTGATCATCAGGTCGACGCGGCCGCGGACGCGGGCCGGGATCAGCTCGTCGATCGCCGAATTGATCGCGGCGTACTCGCCGCCGATGCCCGCGCCCGTGACGAATCGGGCGGCGTAGAAGTACCAGGCGCTGGTCGCGAAGGCGGTCGCCACCGTGGCCAGGATGTAGACCGCCAGCGTGATCAGGAAGAGCTTCTTGCGCCCGAACCTGTCTGTCAGCTGGCCGAACACGAGCGCCCCGACGCAGGCGCCGGCGACGTACGCGGCCGCCGCGACACCGATCTGACCGACCGAGATCGCGATCCCACTGCCCTTGCTTGTGAGCTGGGTCGCGACCGACCCGACCATCGTCACCTCGAGCCCGTCGAGGATCCACACGGTGCCGAGGCCGATCACGACCATCCAGTGGAACGTCGACCACGGGAGGCGGTCGAGCCGCGCCGGGATGCGTGTCTCGATCGTGTCGGCGTGATCGCTCATCGCGATCGCCAATACCCCCACCGCGGGTGTGCATAACCCTGGCTCCCATGGGGTACATGGACGCGATGGCGCGTTGCGGTCTCCTCGGGCACCGGTACCGATTCACGGCCTCCGGGGCCGTCATGATCTGGAGTTGCCAGCGCTGCGGTCACGCGGGCGGCGAGAAGCGGTATCCGACCCCGGCCGAGGCGCTCCGCTACGCCCGAGCATTCGACCGCGAAGATCGTGAAGACATCGGCCGCCGTGCTCCGTTGGTCGGGCTCCTGCCGCTGCGGATCGCACGCATGCTCCGCCGCCGGCACGCCACCTGAGCGCCTTCGCCTACTCGCGTGCGTGGACGCTTCCATGCTGGGCGATCGACGTCGCCGCGGCGATGTGCGAGAGGTGCGTCAGCGCCTGGGGGAAGTTGCCCAGCATGCGGCGTGCCCCGGGGTCATACTCCTCGGAGTAGAGACCGAGGTCATTGGCCGTTGCGGTGGCGCGCTCAAACGCACGCACGGCGTCGTCGAGCCGGCCCTGGCCGGCGAGGCACTCGGCGAGCCAGAAGGTGCAGGCGACGAACGGCGCCTCGCGGCCGGGGAGGTCGTCCGTTGCGGCGTAGCGGCGGAGCAGGCCGTTCTCGCAGAGGTCCGCCTCGATCGCCCCGACCGTGCCGACCATGCGCTCGCCGGCGACATCGGCGAATCCAGTGTGGGGAACGAGCAGCAGCGCGGCGTCGACCTTCTGCGACCCGAAGGCGCGCCGGAACGTGCGCCGCCGGCGATCGTAGCCGTGCCGGTTGACGGCACGGGCGATGCGGGCGCGATCGCGCTTCCAGCGCCGGACGGGCGCCCGCCGCACGCACTCGTCGGCGAGCGCGAGCGCACGGTCGAGCGCCGCCCAACACATGACCTTCGAGTGCACGAAATGGTCGGGCGTGTCGCGCTGCTCCCAGATGCCGGCGTCGACGTCGTCCCAGCGCTCGGCGGCCGCGTCGGCCAGATCGCAGATGAACCGCCACATGTCGTCGTCAGGCGAATGGCCACGACGGTGCCACCGCCACGCGAGCAGCACGAGCTCGCCGAGCACGTCGTTCTGGCGCTGCACGGCAGCCGCGTTTCCGACCCTCACCGGCGCCGAGCCGCGGTAGCCGGCGAGCGCCACCTCGAATTCGATGAGGCGCCGCTCGCCCTCCACTCCATAGGCGATCTGCAGGTCGTCGACGTGTCCTGCCGAGCTGCGCTGGATGAAGCGGCGGAACGCGTCGGCCTGGTCGTCGAAGCCGACGTCGGCGAGCGCGCGCACCGCCAGGGTGGAGTCGCGGATCCAGGAATACCGGTAGTCCCAGTTGCGGCTGCCGCCCTCGACCTCCGGGAGCGATGTCGTCGCCGCTGCGACGATCGCGCCGGTCGCGCTCGAGGCAAGCCCTTCCAGCACCACTGCTGACCGCAGGACCGCGTCGCCCCGAGCTCCGTCCACCGGCAGGCGAGCGGAGCGGGCCCAGCGCCGCCACCACCCCGACGTCTCACCGACGAGCGCGTCGAGGCGCTCGAGATCGATCGCGGCGCGGTCGGCGTCGAGCGTATGCGGAGGCATGTAGCGGAGCGAGAACGCCGCCCGCTGACCGGCGGTGAGTGTGAAGGTCGACCGTAGGTTGTGATCGCCGGTCGGCTCCACGGGTGTATCCGACCAGATCACGAGCGCGTCGTTTCCTCCAATCGCGACATGGCGGTCGGTCGCCTCGCGCCGGATCCACGGCCGCACCTCGCCATAGTCGAAACGCGGGGCGATCTCGGCGCGCATGCGGACGCGGCCACGACGGCCCTCGACCAGCCGCACCAGGTGCCCGCCGCCGTCTGCGGCACCATCGCGTGTGAGTGCGAGCAGGTCCGTGAGCTCGACCTCGCCAGCTCTTGTTCGCATGGTCGTCCGCAGAACGAGCGTGCCGGGCAGGTACTCCCAGCGCGTCTCGAATGCCGCCGTCGGAGCGATGAGCATGTGGCCGCCCCGGTCTCCGTCGAGGAGGGCCGCGAAGCAGCTGCCGGAGTCAATCCGGGGGACGCACCACCAGTCGACGGCGCCGGCACGCGACACCAGGCACGCCGTGCGCCGGTCGCTCAGGAAGGCGTGATCCGCAATCTCAGGCGCGCCGTCCACCACCCGATGACGGTTCAGTACGCCGCCGGCACGCCGGGCTCCGGCTCCGGATCCGGGGGCAGCGGCGGAGGCGGGGCGGGCGGCACGGGGTCGGACGGGCCGCGGTTCGGCGACGGGGCCCGGTCGGGCTCCCGGGGCGGCAGCGGATCCGGATCGATGCGTGCTCCTCCGAACACGGGGGTCAGGCCGCCGGAGGCGGCAAACGGCCGGAACGTGCACCCGTGGACGGCCTCGCGGCGTTCGGTCGCGCGCATGATCACACCGGCCTACCCGGAACGACGGCCCACTGAAACGTCCCGACTTGGCGGCGATGGCCCCAAACCCCAGGACGCCCCGGCGGCTGTAGCCGTCCGGGATCCGGCCACGGAACGAGGCTAACCCTCGCGTCGGCGGGCAGGCTAGACGTGGTCGGCATCCTCGTGCTCTTCCGGCCCGGCGGGCGGGGCGTCGTCCTGCCCCTCGGTACTGTCGCCCTCGCTCGGGCCGGGATAGTCCTCGCCCTGGGAGCGGTCGCCACGCTTCGGGTCGGTGCTCACGGGTTGCGTACCACCGCGAGCTCGGGCAGGACGGCGTCCTGGTAGAGGCGCAGAAGCCGCTCTTGGTCGACACCGACCTGCTGCACCACGACCCGATCATAC
Organism: uncultured Actinomycetes bacterium; assembly: GCA_963825325.1. Taxonomy (GTDB): domain Bacteria; phylum Actinomycetota; class Thermoleophilia; order Gaiellales; family JAICJC01; genus JAICJC01. The sequence goes on along the minus strand of CAWGSU010000004.1, from coordinate 60,107 downwards.
CCAGCGCGGTCGAACTCGCGCAGCCGCCCGATGTGCGCCTCGGGGTCCTGGTCGCACAGGATCGCTTCGGCGACCTGGTCCTCCGTGACGTTCGCGGTCGCCTGCTCGAAGTGCGCCGGCATCGGCAGGATCTGCGCGAGCTCGCCCTGAAGGGCGCTGTTCGGCCACGTCTCGCGCGCGAGCCGACGCGCCTCCTGCTCCGAATCGGCGAGCGCAACGTCGAGCTTGCCGTAGCTCGGACCCTCGCCGCCGCCGCCGCGATAGCGCTCCACCGCAGCGGGATCCGGCGATAGGCCGAGGTACCCATCGCCGATCCGGGCTGCAAGGTCGATGGAATGCTCCCCGAACCCGGAGACTACGATCGGCGGCGGCTCCTCCGGTCGCGTGAAGATCGTGGCCTGCTCGATGGTGTAGTACCTGCCGAAGTGCGACTGCGATCCCCCCTGCCACAGCAGCCGGATCACCTCAACCGCCTCCGCCAGCATCTCCCGGCGCACACCGCTCGACGGCCACCGGTCGCCGAGGATATGCTCGTTCAGCGCCTCGCCGGTGCCGACACCGAGGAAGAACCGGCCCGGCATCATCACCGCCGCCGTCGCGGCCGCCTGGGCCACGATCGCCGGGTGGATGCGCGTGGTCGGGCACGTCACCGCCGTCCCCACCTCGATCCGGTCTGTGACCGCCGCGACCCCGCCCAGGACGCTCCACACGAACGGGCTCTGCCCCTGACGGTGTGTCCAGGGATGGAAGTGGTCGGAGATCGTCAGGAAGCTGAAGCCCGCCTGCTCCGCCCGGCGGGCATGGGCCAGCATCTCAAGCGGAGGCAGTTCCTCACTGGACAGGTGGTAGCCGACTTCCACAGCGCTCCACGTGCCCCGGCGACAGTGACCCCCAAACACTCCGGCCGTCGTGACGCGTCGGGGGAACGCCGGCCGGTTTGGCTCGACCGGCCCCAGGGTAGGCCACGTGTTCATACGACGACACGCGAAGGGATGACGCAATGGCGAAGCTGGATGGAAAGACGATCGCGTTCCTGGCGACGGACGGCGTGGAGCAGGTCGAGCTGACCGAGCCTCTCGATGCGGTGCGCGCAGCCGGTGCTCGCGCCGATCTTCTCTCGCTCGAGATGCGCCCGATTCAGGGCATGAACCACCACGAGAAGGGCAAGACGTTCACGGTCGACGGCAGGGTCGCGGAGGCGGACGCGGCGGACTACGACGCGCTTGTGCTGCCCGGAGGCGTCGCCAATCCGGACGCGCTGCGCATCAACCCGGACGCTGTGCGGTTCGTGCGGGCGTTCTTCGAGCAGGGCAAGCCGGTCGGCGCTATCTGCCACGCTCCCTGGATGCTGGTCGAGGCCGGCGTCGTCGACGGGGCACGCCTGACTTCGTGGCCGAGCCTGTGCACCGACCTGCGCAACGCCGGGGCGGACTGGGTCGACGAGGAGGTCGTTACCGACGGCGGCCTAGTCACGAGCCGCAAGCCCGACGACCTGCCCGCGTTCTGCCGCAAGATCGTCGAGCGGTTCGCCGAGGGCACGCACGACCGTCAGCGTGAGCGGATGGGCGCAAACGACGCTTCGTAGGCCCCCCGAGCGAGACGAGGTGTATCCCACGGCCAGGGTGGGTACGAGGCGACACTCAGCGGTCGGGTTCCGGCCGGCGTCAGTGCCAACTGGCCGAACGCCCGGTGCAGGCTTCGCCGGGGGCCAGATCGGAACCCGCCGCTGAAAACCCTCCCCGATGGCGTTTGACGCGGCTGGGCCGCGGGTACCCGTTGGCCCAGTGTATCGACGAGGGGCGTGCCAGGTACGGCTCGACTGGGCACGCCGCACCGCCGACGAACCGCGGCCGAGGGCGAGGCGGACTCTCCCCGGCCGCGCATTCCGCCCAATCCACGGAGTCCCGACGACAACGGACGACACATCGACGCGGCGCCTCCTGCTCATCGGCGCAGTCGTGCGCCGTCGTCGCACTCGAGTGGTGGACCGCTGCGATGGCTGAGCGTGACGACGAGCCGCTGGCGGAGCTGCGCCTGCAGCGTCATCGGGATCTGGTCGGGCGGCGGTTCGGGCCCCTCGTTGTGCGCGGCATCGTCCTCGCCCTCACCCTCTTCGTCGTCCTTGCAGCGTTCAACGTCTTCGGACAGCAGCCTGCGATGTCGCAGGCCATTGGAAGGGGTGTCCACCTCGACGTCTCGACGCCAGCGCGGGTGCGTGGCGGCCTGATCTTCCAGACCCGCATCGATGTGCGCACCTCCCGCCGGATCGCGAAGCCGACCCTCGTTCTCGGCGGCGGCTGGTTCGACGGGATGACGCTGAACTCGTACCAGCCGCCGGCGACCGCTCAGGCGCCGCGAGGATCGGCCGTCACCTTCACCTACCCTCCGCTCGGCGCGGGCGGGCGCATGACGGTGTGGCTCGAGTGGTCGGTGAACCCTACGAACCTCGCATGGTCGCGCCCGGAGTCGATCGCAATGGACGACGGCGCGACCCGGCTCGTCGGCCTGATCTCCAGGATCACGGTGTTTCCGTAGCATGGATCTCGTTGGGCGCTGCCTCATCCTGTTCCCGCTGATCGTGCTCCTGGTCCGAGTCGTGAACCGCCGTGAGCTCGCCAAGATGGAGCCGTATGACCTCGTACTTCTGATCGTGCTCGGCGACCTCGTCCAGCAGGGCGTAACACAGAACGACTTCTCGGTCACCGGAGCGGCGATCGTCATCGTGACGATGACACTGCTCTCGATGATGACCGCATACCTCTCATATCGGCTGCCTCGTTTCGGCCGTGTCCTCGACGGCGAGCCGGTGATCCTGCTCGAGAACGGCAAGCCGCTTGAGTCGAACCTGCGCCGCGAGCGCATCAGCCTGGGAGAACTGGCGGCCCAGGCCCGTCAGAACGACATCGCCGACCTCGGCGCCGTACGGTACGCCGTGCTGGAGACGAGCGGCACGATCAGCTTCCTCACGGACCATTCAGCGTAGGCACCTGTTTCCCAGGGACGCGAGCCGGGCAGTACCCGGTGAAATCTCGGAAGGAGGGTCCGTGCCGAGCCAGTGGACGGCCAAGCAGGAGCGCAAGTACGAGCACATCGCCGAGAGCGAGAAGGATCAGGGGCGATCGGAGCGGCGCGCGAAGGAGATCGCCGCGCGCACCGTCAACAAGGAGCGTGCGCAGAAGGGGCAGTCGAAGACGGCATCGCGAAGCTCCACGGAAGACATGACCCCGTCGCAGCGCGGCGGCCGGCGATCGGGCACGAATCGGACGAAGGGCCGCACCAGGGAGCAGCTCTACAACGAGGCCAGGCAGCGCGGGATCGAGGGGCGCTCCTCGATGAACAAGGAACAGCTGCGCCGCGCCGTCGACTCCAAGAAGCGCTGATGAAGGTGGGGCTCGAGCGGGAGGTCAAGCTACGACCCGGACCGGGCTTCTCGAGGTTCGAGCTCCCCGGCCGTGAGCTCGCCGAGCGATCCTTGACGTCGACGTACTACGACACGGACGACCTGCGGCTGGCCGCCGGTTCGATCACACTACGGCGACGGTGTCGGGGGAGAGCGATCCCGCCGTAGGGCAGCTCGAGCTGCGACGTGGAGGAGATCGCCTAGAGCTCGAGTGGGACGCGCTCGACCGCCCAGATGTCCCCGACGATGTGGGCGGACTCGTGCTCGCGCATACGCGCGGACGTCCGCTGGTCGCCGTCGCCTCGGTGCGGACACGACGCTCCGCGGTGATGGTGGACGACGCCGGCGTCGACGTCGCCTCGGTGGTGCTGGACGCGATTGAGGTGATCGACGATGGGCGGACGCTTCAGAGCTTCGAGGAGATCGAGGTCTCGCCGAGGATGGCGATACCCCGGCCGGTCACCTGGCAACTGCGCTGCGCCGGAACTACCGCGCGATCCTGGATCACGACCCCGGTACCCGGCTGGGCACCGATCCCGAGGAGTTGCACGACCACCGTGCCGCGATCCGGCGACCACGGGAGCTGCTGCGCGCCGGGCATCCGCTGGCCGACCGGACATGGGCCGATGGTCTGCGGGATCGGTCTTGTGGCGCGTACGCCAAACGGTCGCTCCTGGGCCAGCGAAGGTGGCTACGCGTCGCGCCAGGTGCGGCCGCCGAAGGCGCGGCCGAACGGGCCGATCACGAGGGGCACCACGGCGAGGGTGAAGCCGAACCAGAAACGGCCGGGGTGGGTGGCGATAATGGCGAGTCCGAGCAGGTAGAGGTAGACGCCTTCGGGGGGTTGGAACCGGTGCACGGGTGTCCTTTCGGCGCCCCGGATCGAGGTGGCAGATGCTGGCAGGACGGGGCGCTCGCATCGAGTATGCGCGGCGCCCGGACACTTGCCTTGGCGTGATCTCGAAGAGGGACGGCCGTCGCTAATCGCCCGGGTGGCTGCGCGGACGGCCTCGACCGACGTGAGCCAGCGCCGCTGTTTCTGGAGCAGCTCGAAGAATCGGATTGTTGCTACCGGGGTATCGTTACGACATGGAGCGAGTCACGACGCCGGCCTCGATGCTTCGAGTTGCTGCTGCGGAGGACGTCGCGCCGCGCGAGATCTCCGACGTCGTGTCGGCCTCCGCCGAAGCTGCCACTTCAGGACTCGTCGCGATGCGTCTGCTCCATGGACTCCTGCGCTTCCCGTTCGGTGAGGCAGCCGACTCGCGCAAGCCACGCTGGTAACCACGCCGACCACGCGCACGGTGATCGACGTATGAGCGACGCGCCCCGGGCATCGGCGGACAAGGCCGGTCTTCGGTACACGGGCGACCATCGTCCTGGTATCCGACGGCGGCGGCGCGGCCGAGGATTCCAGTACGTCGGTCCCAATGGGAAGACGATTACGGACGCCGCCGAGCGGGCACGCATCGCCGCGCTTGCCGTACCCCCGGCGTGGACGGATGTGTGGATCTGCCCGTCACCGAACGGCCACCTGCAGGCAACCGGTCGCGACGCCCGCGGGCGAAAGCAGTACCGCTACCACCCGCGCTGGCGGGAGGTGCGCGACGAGGCCAAGTACGGGCGCCTGATCGCCTTCGCCGAGGCGCTTCCGCGCATTCGCCGCCGCGTCGGTCGCGACATCGGCCATCGGTCGCTCGGAAAGCCGCGAGTGGTCGCGACGGTGGTTCGCTTGCTGGACGAGACGAGCATCCGGGTCGGCAACGACGAGTATGCGCGCGAGAACGGCTCGTTCGGGCTGACGACGATGCGCAAGCGCCACGTCGACGTGACCGGCTCGCGGATCACGTTTCGGTTCCGGGGGAAGGCCGGCAAGGTGAGCGACGTCGACGTTTCCGACCCGCGCGTCGCGCGGGTTTTGCGACGCTGCGAAGCGCTCCCCGGGCAGCACCTGTTCCAGTACGTCGACGATGCCGGCGAGTCGGCGGACGTCGACTCGGACGACGTCAACGACTACCTGCACGAGGTCACAGGCGAGAATTTCACCGCCAAGGATTTCCGCACGTGGTCGGGAACGGTGCTCGCAGCGTGGGCGCTCGATGACCTGGGAGTGGCCCGCTCACCGGCGCATGCGAAGCGCCAGGTCGTGCGGGCGGTCGAGTCGGTTGCCAAGGAGCTCGGGAACACACCGGCCGTGTGCCGCAGCTGCTATGTGCACCCGGACGTGATCGAGGCGCACCTGGAGGGCAATCTGACCCTGGAGCTCTGCGCGACCGCCGACCGCCGCGTCGCGCGGGGCATGAGCGGCCTCACCGGCGAAGAGGCTGCCGTGGTCGCCCTATTGCGGCGACGACTCGACGCCGAGAGCCGCCGCCCGCGCCGGCGGCGCGGCACGAAGACGTCCTGATCTGTTTGCCGTGGACGCCCATGGGTGGTCGTAGGGCTCGCGGCGGACGTATGCTCGCCGACGGTGACCGCGACCTCGTCGGCCGAGCAGATCGCCTCGGCGCTCGCCGAGTACGCCATCTTGCTCGAGCTCCCGGCCGCCGACAGCCACGGGTGCGCGCATTCCGGCGCGGCGCCGGGCTCGTCCGAGGAACCTCGCTGCCGGTCGCGGAGATCGTCCGCAACGGCCGCGCCACCGACCTGCGCGGGATCGGGCCGCCGGACTGGCGGGTGACAATCAATCCGCCGCGGTCAGGGCACCATGTCGCGACTCGCGCTAGACGGCGTCCCTTACCGGCGTGAGCGGTAGAGGATTCCGGCGGCCACAGCGAGCACGAGAAGCCCTGCCGAACCCGCCACCAACAGCAACACAGCGCCTCTACTGCCTACACTGTACGTTTCCTCGGGGTGGTCGCGAGCGAAGTCCTCGGACACGAACCGGCCGGTCGTCCTAGACCGATATCTCACTGGGCGCGGCTTGATCATGCGTGATGCCCCTCGCTCGTTTGAAGAAGGGCGGACAGCACTTCCGCCCCAACATACTCGACACTTTTCGGTATGCACGTACCCGCTTCTGGCACTTCGGATGCGTCGGCGTTGCCCGCGCCTGTGTTTTAAAATCGCCCGCCGAGCCATGTCGCGCCGGGGTCTCGGCTGGAAGGTTGGCTGGTTGTGCTTTTGCGCCGTGCCGCCTTCTGCTCCTCTCCGACGTTCGACTCTGCTGGCTTGACGTGCGCTTGCGTCGCCATTTCCCTTCGGCGTGTTCGACCATGACGTACCTATCCGGGTCGCTGGTTGGAAACCGACCGGAGTGGCCTTACTGTGCGCCGGCTTCGGCGAGGGCGGCTTGGGCGGCGGTGTCCCAGTGGGCGGCTATAGTCGTCGCGGCCGCGTGCTCGTTGGCGCTGATCCCGGCGGCGACGCGCGCTGTCTCGGTGTCTCCGGCGGTCTCGGCGACTCGGCGCAGTTGTTCGTAGCCGGCGATCTCGAGGTGCTCGAACGCATAGGCGAACGCCGCCAGCTTGCCGGTCGTGTCCGGATGTGCGCTGAAGAACGTCGCCCAGTTCACTGCTCCGACGCGCATAGCCGCGTCCTTCACGGCAGACGGTGACTGGCCGAGCTCGTCGAGGCGACGTTCGAGGAGCGCGGAATGCTGCTGGCTTTCTGCCAGGTGCGCGCGGTAGGCGTTGGATAGCGTGGCGGCCGTTGAGACATCGACGGCGCGTCGGAGCAGGCCGATCGACTGCTGCTCGAGCGCATGCGCGTCGCTCAGGTAGGCTGGTATCTGCTCGTTCGCATCCGTCGAGCCGACCGCGGCCAGCGACGAGCGCACGGTGTCGTCGAAGAGCGCCTCGAGGCGCTCCGCCATCCGCCGCTCTTCCGGCAGGATCTGATCCGCCATCTGCTCGGTCTCGGCGTCGCCTGCTTCACGCGCGACCCGGGCCAGGAGCTCGTACGCGGCGATCTCTAGGTGCTCGTAGGAGTAGGCATGCGCCGCGAGCTTGCCCGGCGTGTCCGGCTGCGAGCGCGCGAACGCCAGGAAGCCCTTGCCGCCGACCGCCATGATCAGATCCTTCCAGCGCGACGGGGACTCGCCCAGCGCATCCAGCCGCTCACGCACGAGCCGCTCATGAGCCTCGGTCTCCGGCAGGTGCTCGGCGAGGGCCGCCGCCAAGCGGTCGTCGCCTGCCGTGGCCGGCGCAGACCGAAGCTGTGCTAGCGCCTGCTCCTCGATCGCGTGCGCGTCGCTCAGGTAGCTCGCCAGCTGGGTCGTGATGGTCCGTGTCATGTCGTCTCCGATCTCGTTGTCCGGTCTCTTGGTCAGCTTGGGGACGCCGCGCCGGCCGTGGCCGTGGCGAGCGCATCCTCGAGGTGGACGGCCAGCTCGGCCGCGTCGGTGTAGACGGCGCAGCAGCCCGCGTCGTAGAGCTCCGCGGCTCCGAACCCGCCCGACAGGAGCCCGATCGACGGGAGCCCTGCCCTGTTGGCGGCGACGACATCCCAGGCCGTGTCCCCGATCGTGACGAGGCGGTCGGCGCCGTCCAGCCGCTCGGCGGCCGTGGCGATCAGGTCGGGGTGGGGTTTCGTCCGCTCGACGTCTGCCGACGTCGTCCACGCCTCGACCAGGTCGTGCGCGTCGAGCAGCTCGACGTAGTGCTCGACCTCCTCGCGGTGCGCGCTCGACGCGAGCACGACGCGATACCCGAGGTTGCCGAGACGGGCCAGCAGGTCGCGTGCGCCGAGGAGCGGCCGCACCTCGTCGATGAGCTCTGCGTACCGCTGCGCCTCGCGCTCGCGGAGCGCATCGCCGAGACGCGCCTCCACCTCGTCCCCGGCGACCGCCGCCACGAGCTGGTCGCCGCCCATGCCGTTGTGCCGGTGGATGCGCCAATGCGCGACCGCGACGCCGTGATCGGCGAACGCCCTGCCCCAGGCGACCGTGTGCTGATAGCTCGTGTCGACGAGCGTCCCGTCGATGTCGACGATCGCGCCGCCCTGCGTGTCCTTCTCGGGGTCTTCCACGGAGGCCGTCGTACCCGGCCGGCGAGCTGCGAAAACGCATGAGGGAAATGGCGGGTCCCCGGCCTAGCCCCCGGCGAAGCCTGCACCGGGCGTTCGGCCAGTCGGAGCTGACGCCGGCCGGAGCCGGCTGCTGAACGGCAGCGTACCCGTCACGCCCCCGGGCGGCAAACGCGGCGTCCGGTTCGTTTGCGGCGTTCGGGTCGTGGGTAGATCTGCATGCGATGGATGTCGAAGGAGTGCGGAGCTGCGCGGCCCGCTGGCCGGTGGTGCGCCAGCTGGACCGCGATCGCCGCGCGCTCGGGAGCGCGGCGCGAAGCGCCCGCACGGAGTCGCTGCATCCACGGACGGCGGACGCGGACCACCTCGTTCCGTCGGTTTGCCCCTACTGCGCGGTCGGCTGCGGCCAGCGCGTCTACGTGAAGGATGGGCAGGTCACCCAGATCGAGGGCGATCCCGATAGCCCGATCTCGCGCGGGCGTCTGTGTCCGAAGGGTGCGGCGAGCCGCGGCTACGTGTCGAGTCCGCTGCGCGAGTACCGGGTCAAGTACCGCCGTCCGCACGGGACCGCGTGGGAGGCGCTCCCGCTCGACCGGGCGATGGACATGATCGCCGACCGAGTCATCGCCACCCGTAAGGAGACGTGGCAGGACGCCGACGCGGAGGGGCGCACGCTGCGCCGCTCGCTGGGCGTTGCGAACCTCGGCGGGGCGACGCTCGACAACGAGGAGAACTACACTCATCAAGAAGCTGATGTCGGCGCTCGGCTTCGTGCAGGTCGAGAACCAGGCCCGCATATGACACTCCTCGACGGTGCCCGGTCTGGGCACCTCGTTCGGGCGGGGAGGGGCGACAACCTTTCAGCAGGATCTGCAGAACTCGGACTGCATCGTGATCATGGGCTCGAACATGGCCGAGTGCCATCCGGTCGGGTTCCAGTGGGTGATGGAGGCGCGCGAGCGGGGCGCGCGGATCATCCACGTCGATCCGCGCTTCACGCGCACGAGCGCGGTCGCGACCGATGCACGTCCGCATCCGGGCGGGCTCGGACATCGCGTTCCTGGGTGGGATCGTCAACTACATCCTCGAGCACCGGCGCGAGTTCCGCGAGTACGTGGTCGCCTACACGAACGCGCCGGTGATCGTCGACGAGGGCTTCCAGGACACCGAGGATCTCGACGGGTTCTTCTCCGGCTGGAACGCCCAGAAGGGCGCATACGACAACACGACCTGGCAGTACGCCGGTATGGAGGTGCACGGCGCCGCCGGCCAGCGTGAGATGGGGGCGACGCAGGGCGAGCAGTCGGGCCATGGCGGCCATGGCGCCGCGCTCAAGCACGGCGAGCCGCCGGAAACGGATCCGACCCTCGAGCATCCCCGCTGCGTCTTCCAGCTCCTGAAGCGGCACTACGCCCGCTACACGCCGGAGCTCGTCGAGGACGTCTGCGGCGTCCCGCGAGAGCAGTTCCTCGAGGTGGCCGAGGCGTTGTGCCGGAACTCCGGCCGCGAGCGCACGTCGGCGTTCGCCTACGCGGTCGGCTGGACGCAGCACACGGTGGGCGTTCAGTACATCCGTACGGCCGCGATCATCCAGCTCCTGCTGGGCAACATCGGCCGGCCGGGCGGCGGCATCCTCGCCCTGCGCGGGCATGCGTCGATCCAGGGCTCGACCGACATCCCGACGCTCTACAACATCCTGCCGGGGTACATCCCGATGCCGCACGCCCACGCGCACGCACAACCTGCAGCGGTTTCTCGAGCTGAACACCTCTCCGAGCGGCTTTTGGGGCAACATGGGCGCCTACACGGTCAGCCTGCTGAAGGCGTGGTGGGGCGCCGCATGCGACGGCCGAGAACGACTTCTGCTTCGACTACCTGCCGCGCATCGACTGGCGACCACTCGACCTACCAGACCGCGCTCGACATGCTCGACGGCAAGGTGAAGGGCTACATCGTCGTCGGCGAGAACCCCGCCGTCGGCTCCGCGAACTCGGGCCTGCACCGCAAGGCGCTTGCCGAGCTCGAGTGGCTCGTCGTGCGCGACCTGGTCGAGATCGAGACGGCGGCCTTCTGGTACGACTCGCCCGAGATCGCAGCGGGGCGAGCTGCGCACCGAGGACATCGGCACCGAGGTGTTCTTCCTGCCCGCCGCCGCCCACACGTCGAGAAGGACGGCTCCTTCACGAACACCCAGCGCCTGCTCCAGTGGCACCACAAGGCGGTCGAGCCTTCGGGCGACTGCCGCTCCGAGCTCTGGTTCTACTACCACCTCGGCCGGATCATCCGCGAGAAGCTGGCCGACGTCGGAGGACGAGCGTGACCGGCCGCTGCTCGAGCTGCAGTGGCACTACCCGACCGAGGGCGAGATCGGCGAACCCGAGCGCCGAGGCGGTGCTGCGCGAGATCAACGGCACCGGCCCGGACGGATCGGCGCTCTCGGCCTACACCGAGCTCGCGGCCGACGGCTCGACCGCGTGCGGCTGCTGGATCTACTGCGGCTGCTTCGCCGACGAGGTGAACCAGCCGGCCCGGCGCAGGCCCGGCTCCGAGCAGACGTGGGTGGCGCCCGAATGGGGCTGGGCGTGGCCGGCGAACCGCCGCATCCTCTACAACCGCGCCTCGGCGGATCCCGACGGGCGGCCGTGGTCGGAGCGCAAGCGCTACGTGTGGTGGGACGAGGCCGACGGCAAGTGGACCGGGGAGGACGTGCCGGACTTCCAGGTGGACAAGCGGCCGGACTACGTCCCGCCGGAGGGCTCCAAGGCCCAGGACGCGATCGCCGGCATGCACCCGTTCATCATGCAGGCCGGACGGCCGGGGCTGGCTCTTCGTGCCCTCCGGGGCTGGTCGACGGCCCGCTGCCGACGCACTACGAGCCGCACGAGTCGCCCTTCGCGAACCCGCTCTACGGGCAGCAATCGAACCCGGCACGGCAGATCTTCGACCGACCGGGGAATCGATCGCAACCCGTCCAACGGCCGGCCCGGCGCCGGCCGCTACCCCTACGTGATGACGACCTACCGGCTGACCGAGCACCACACCGCGGGCGGCATGACCCGATTCGTGCCCTATCTCGCCGAGCTGCAGCCGGAGATGTTCTTCGAGGTCAGTCCCGAGCTCGCGGCCGAGCGCGGGCTCGAGCACGGCGGCTGGGCGACCGTCTCGAGCGAGCGGGCGGCGATCGAGGCGCGCGTGCTCGTCACCGAGCGGATGGCGCCCGCTCAGTGTCGCAGGGACGGCCGGTGCACCAGGTCGGCCTGCCGTACCACTGGGGCTCGCGCGGCCTCACGCCGGCGACGTCGGCGAACGACCTCTTCCCGATCGTCCTCGATCCGAACGTGCACATCCAGGAGGTCAAGGCGCGCGACCTGCGACATCCGCCCGGGCCGCGCACCGCGAGGGGCGCGCGCATGAGCAACGACGCACTCCGCACCGAGGCGTGGCCGCAGACGTACGCCGAAGAGGCGCAGCCGCGGATGGGCTTCTTCACCGACACGACGTCTGCATCGGCTGCAAGGCGTGCGAGGTCGCCTGCAAGGAGTGGAACCAGGTACCCGAGGACGGCCTCGATTTCCTGGCGACGTCGCTCGACAACACGGGCGCGCTCGGCGCCAACACCTGGCGGCATGTCGCCTTCATCGAGCAGGAGCGGCCGCTGCGGGTGCCGCCCGACGGCAGAGGCCGACGGCGACGGGTTCCGCTGGCTGATGAGCTCGGACGTGTGCAAGCACTGCACCCATGCCGCCTGCCTCGACGTCTGCCCGACGGGCGCGCTCTTCCGCACCGAGTTCGGCACGGTCGTCGTGCAGGAGGACATCTGCAACGGCTGCGGCTACTGCGTGCCCGCCTGCCCGTTCGGCGTCCTCGACCAAGCGCGAGATCGCAGGACCGGACGAGGACGGCGCGTCTGGAAGTGCACCCTCTGCTACGACCGCACCCAGCGAGGGCATGACGCCCGCCTGCGCGCAGGCATGTCCGACCGAGTCGATCCAGTTCGGCCCGCTCGACGAGTTGCGCGCGCGCGCCGAGCGGACGGCTCGAGAAGGTCGCAGAGCGACGGCTACGCCGGGGCGCGCCTCTACGGGCACGATCCGGCCGACGGCGTCGGCGGCTTCGGCGCATTCTTCCTGCTCCTCGACGAGCCCGAGGTCTACGGGCTGCCGCCGCGACCCGGTCGACACGACGCGCGACCTGCCGCAGATGTGGCGGGCCGCCGCCGTCGCCGCCGGTGCACTGGCGCTGACGGCCGCCCTCTCGGTGATCGGCGGCCGGCGATGACCGATCGGCCCGCCACCGGCTACTACGGCCGGCCGATCGTCAAGCCGCCGGTGTGGAAGGACGAGATCGCCTGGTACCTGTTCACGGGTGGCCTGGCCGGCGGCTCCTCGACGCTGGCACTCGCCGCCCGGCTGACGGGCAACGACCGCCTCGCCCGAAGCGCGAGCGTGCTCGCCGCCGCCGGGCTCACCGCAAGCCCGATCCTGCTCGTGAAGGATCTCGGCCGCCCGGAGCGCTTCCTGAACATGCTCCGGGTGTTCAAACCGTCCTCTCCCATGAACCTCGGCACCTGGCTGCTCAGCGCCGCCGGCACGACGGCCGGCGTCGCCGCCGCCGGCCAGGTGACGGGACGCGTGCCGCGGATCGCCACAGCCGCGCAGGTGGCCGCCGGCCTCATGGGGCCCGCCGTCGCCACCTACACCGCCGTGCTCGTCTCGGACACGGCCGTCCCCGCATGGCACGAAGCCCGCCGCGAGCTGCCGCTGCTCTTCGCGTCCGGGGCGGCGGCAAGCGCAGGCGCCGCCGCGGTGCTCATCACGCCGACCGCGGCCGCCGGGCCGGCCCGTCGCATGATGCTCGCGGGCGCCGTCGGCGAGCTCGTGAACACCCGCATCATGGAACACCGCCTCGGCGCGCTCGCGGAGCCCTACCACCAGGGCCGCGCCGGCGTGCACGCCAACGCCGCGAAGGTCGCAACGGCGGCGGGCGCGGCGCTCGGACTGGTCGCGGGCCGCCGCCAGATAGTCGGCCGGGTCGGCGCCGCTCTCGTGCTCGGCGGGGCCGTCGCCGAGCGCTTCGCCATCTTCCGCGCGGGCGCCCAGTCGGCCGACGACCCGCGCTACGTGATCATGTCCCAGCGCTCCGACTGAATCACGGGTGGCGTCGCTCGTCAGCGGGCAAGCGGAGAATTACGAGTCGCGATTGCAGCTTCGAGCGATTCGAAGATGGGAATCGCAGCCTGAGCGCCGAGAGATCGAACAGCCGGGCGGCGGCTGTTCCGGCCGGGCGACGACCGCGAGCCTGCACGTTCTCGCGGTGTCGCTCCTGCGCAGGCGGATTGTTCGCGGGCGCTACGTCGCCCGCGAGTTTCCGCCGGGCCGAAGACGACCCCGCCCGGCGTCGCCCATCGGGCTTGGACGGTGCTGGTCGCCGGCGACAGCCCGAACGCCTATGTCGCCGACATCGACACGGAGCAGGATGTCGTGCTCGTCCACGACCTCGTACCTTGGCGGCGTTCCGAGGAACCGCATTCCTGATCGCCGCGACCGACGAGGAACTGGGCGGTGGTCGCGCCGTAGACGTCGAACGGCTCGCCCCGGGTGCTGAGATGACGCATTCCAGCCGGCATCAACCTGAGAGTTGGCTATGTCGCGAGCAGTCGTTCGAAGAAGGAGCGGTAGCGCCGCAGCGCCACCCGAAGCCGCTCGGTGTCGGTGGTCTCGCCTTCGCCCCACTGCGCCTCGAGGTTCTGTCGCTCCTGGGCGAACTCGCGTGCCAGCCGCTGCATAAGCTCGGCGACCAACCCGTCGGCTTGCTCGACAGACTCGCGAGGCTCATCGACGAACCGCGCCTGGATATCCTGCCAACGCGTCCGGAAGCCCTCCGCGTCATCGCGTTGGAACAGCGGCGTCTGCCCCGTTGCCTCGTCCGCACGCTCCACATCTGGCGACTCGCGCGCGGCGCTATCGCCCGCGAGGTCGCTGGTGGAAAGCTGGCTCTTGGGTGTGCTCATCCGATGGCCTCCCCTGCTGGCTGGTTCTCGACCTCAATCAAACGGAGGAACAGCGAGCGGTAGCGCACCATCGCTTGCCGCAGATCCTCCGTGCTTGCCTGCTCGTCACGGTTCGCGATCGCGATCCGATGCGCAGCCCGATAGTCCTCAACCACGTCGGGATGATCGACCGATAGGTCCGCCGCCCGCTGATCGAAGTCCTCGACCGGATACCCCCGGTCGCGCATCGCGTCGCCGATCAGCTGATCCGCCTCCCCGACCGCCGTGGCCGGCTCGTCGACGAACCGCGTCTGCACCGCTCTCCAACGACTCGAATACTCCCGCCGCGCCTCGACCGGCAGCGACCGGATCTCGAACATCTCGCGGCGCCGCTCCCGACGGCGCAACTCCGCCTCAGCCGCCCCCGCGTCACCCTCACGCTCGACCATACGCCGATACTCCGGACCGAAACGATCCTGAAGCCTTCGGCTTCGCTGCCTTCGCGCCCACATAGCGGCAACCACGACAAGCACCACCGCTACGACGATGCCCAGAATCACCCAGGCCATGACTCCTCCCTCACCCGATTGACCCGTTATCCGTGCCCAACACGACCACAGCACAAACCTGGCGCCTGGTGGATCACCAGAGCGCCCCCGCGTTCGCCCCACTCGCAGGTATCCCGGGCCGATCGACGGTCGCCTGCTACGCCGCCGCACGGAACGAATGGTCACCCCAAGCACCAGCCGCAGCACCCGCTACACCAGCCCCGCGCGCTCTAACCGAGAAACCACCACCGGACACTCAATCACCCCATCGCGCGGGCGCCAACGCGTCCACTGACGCCGAGTCGCCGGGGGCGGGAACGGAGGGCAACCTGGCCCTGCTCGGCGCGACGGCCACCCGCCGAGTCGCGCACGGCATGTGCGGACTTACCAGCAAAGACGCACCATGCTCGCCCTGCTGCGGCGGCGCCTCGACGCCGAGAGCCGCCGCGCGCCGGCCGCGGCGCACGAAAACGTCCTGACCCGGTTTGCACTCGACGCGTATGGGTACCTGCAGTGCTCATCGTCATACCGACCGGGGGAGAAACCATGGAGCTGAAGTCACTCGACGACGTGCTCGAGGCAGAGCTGAAGGATCTCTACAGCGCCGAGAAGCAGCTGGTCGAGGCGCTGCCGGACATCGCCAAGGCGGCCACGTCGAAGGACCTGAAGGAGGCCGTGAACGAGCATCTCGACGAGACGCGCGGGCATGTGAAGCGGCTCGAAGAGGTGTTCGACGCGATCGGCATCGAGCCCGAGAGCGAGCATTGCGACGGGATGGAGGGTCTGATCAGCGAGGGCAGCGAGGTCGCCGAGATGAAGGGCGACAGCGACGCGCGTGACGCCGCGCTGATCGGCGCGGCGCAGCGCGTGGAGCACTACGAGATCGCCGCATACGGCACCGCGCGCACGATCGCCAAGCAGCTCGGCCATGACGACGCCGCCAGGCTCCTCTCCGAGACGCTCCACGAGGAGGCGACCGCCGACGAGAAGCTCACGAAGATCGCCGAGTCGGTCAACGTGGCCGCCACTCGGTAACTAGCGGGATGGTGGGAGGCGCCACCGCGCCGGCGCCTCCCACCTCTTTCCCCGCGCACGACCTGGCGCTTCGCCTGCCGAGGCGAGTCGGCCTCACCCAGCTCTCCCAGCGCCCGGTCCGCTCGTACCGTGCCCGACCAGGTGCGGAAGTCCGTCGGATGAGGCGCAGCCGGAATCCGCCGCTCTGACGCCACGGCGTGGATGATGTCCGAAGGCCACCGGGCGGGACGACCCGCGACCTTCGGACTGGAGGCAACCGTGCCGACAGCTCCCGGCGGACGGAGTGAGGACGGCGGGCGCGGCGCACTTCGAACATCCGCCCGTCAGATTGGCCGTTGGTGAGGATTAGAGGATGTCGCCGGAGTGCTCGTACCTCATCCAGCAAGGGCGCGGCAGTCGCCGCCCGCGTGTGGCGGGGCCGCGTCTGGCTAGGTCAGGCCGTCTGAGTGTTCTGGTGTCCGATGGCGTGTACCGCGTCGGCTCGGGTTTGGAAGAGTGAGAAGAGGCGGTTGGCGTCGACCATGGCGATGAGTCTCGCCGCGACCCCGGCTTGTGGCGCGACGATCGCGAGCTGCTCGTGCGGATTGGCGTCGGCGTGTTGCTGGGCGAGGATGAGTTCGGCCAGGACGGACGAGTCGATGAACGTCGTCGATGACAGGTCAAGGACGATGGTGGTGCCTTGGGCGAAGACCATCTCCAGCGTGCTGCGGAGCTTGCCAACGGTGGAGAGGTCGTGTTCTCCGCTCAGCTCCACGAGCCACAGCGACCCGCCGAGCTTGTCGACATCGATCCGTCCCACGTCAAGATCCATGACCACCCTCCCGATCCAGAAGAGGAGGGCGAAGAGCGCTCCGTCCGAGGTCACCGCGGATTGGACACACTCTCCGCCGCGAACGAACGAGCCCGCTGCTGGACTCAACCCAAAATCTAAAACGCGGATCTGTGGCTGTCAAGAATGTGGGCTGCGGCTGTCGCCGCGGGTACGATACCCACCCCGTGGGCCGTAAGATCGGCGGGGGTCGAGCAGCCGCCCCTTTCACGGATGCAGCGCCGCTGAGAAGCCACCCCTGACCCGTGATCCGAGGCCGCGGGTAGTTCACGCCCACACGAAGCCGGCAGTCGGCGGCCCGTGCGACCAGCGGCCCTCAGCAGGTCTGGCCGTTCAGTGCGGTCTCATCGTGAGCGACTGGGTGCGCGTGTGGGCGCGGGGGCGGGTCGGCGGACGCCGACGCGTGCCAGCTCCGCGTCGGCCAGGCGCGGAAGTTGCCCTGGCGGATCTCGCGCCACGGGTTGGTGGTGATCTCCCGCAGGCGATGGTAGGGGAGGTTCTGCACGGCACGCTGGGCGAGGAACTCCTCGAATGCGGAGTCGTCGGCGCCGTTGGCAAGCGCGCGCCGGAAGGCGCGTGCTTCACTCTCCGGAGCGATCCTAAAGGGGGCGTAGAGCACGAGCAGGGGCAACGTGGGAGCGACGACCACCGCGAGCCCTAGAAGCAGCGAGAGCCGGCGGACACTCCGCGCGCTTACACGCCCGCTGGCCTGCACGGACGCCGCTTCGGAGGCAGCGGATTTCGCCAACGGTGCGATCGTCGAACCCACCATCGGAAGCGACTGCAGCGGGATGATGGTATCCACGACGGCGCGCATTGCTCGACCACTCGTGGTGACCGTCGCGGAGAGCTGGGTGAGCTATTGCAGGTCGCGTGCGACTAGGAGGCCGAGGACAACCCAAACGCAGGTCCATAAGACCACGAAGGCGTCGAGCGTGCGGATCCGGCACGTGCGGAACGGGTTCATAGCTTGCGTGGTACCCGGCCCCGTCGCGGTGTAATCGCCTTGTTTCGCCGCGCTGGGTATCGGGTAGGCGACTGTCTAACCATGATGCGCCTTCAGACCCTACACGTCGGGATGATCATCCTTGCGATTACCGGACTGCTTTCCGCGGCGGCATGTGGATCGTCCGGTTCGGGGACATCGCAGCGGTCGAGTGCGGCATCCTCGACCGCGAGCAGTGTTGCGTCCTCGGCGCTGCACCAGATCAAGATGGCCGTCCAGCAGGCGGTTCCCAGCGGTGCCACCGTCACGGGCGTGAGCACGTCGGACGGGAAGGTCGTGATCGTAACGAAGCTTCCCGACACGGCGCAGGCGCGTACGCTTGCCAAGAAGGCGTGCCGCGCGGCAAGCGGAGCCGTGGCCGGACTGGAATCGTTTGAGGTGAACGGTGCGGGCGGCCGGACGCTGGCGAGCTGCTAAAAAAACGTCCACCGTGCTTTGAACCCCGATCAGCATTTGCCCGAGCAGAGCCAGGCAAGCCGTCTTGCCAGAGCTCAGGCGTGGCTTGTCGTCAGCCTACGGTTTGTGATCGTGCCCGCGTGGGTCGCCGCCGCCGCCTATGTCGGCTTCGAGGTGACGCCGCCGCAACAGAATTCGGCCACCGTAATCAACCTCGTACCATCCAGCGCGCCCGCAGAACGATTGACGCGCCTGGAGGCAAAGCTCTTCAGGGTGCCGCTTGAAGCGGACACCGAGGTTGTCCAGTTTCGCGCGAGCGGGATCTCGGCCGGTGCGCAGGCGCGATCGATCGCGCTGGCCGCGTCGGCTGACCGGCGAGGCGGGTCGCTGGCAATCCCAATTCCGAACACGCTAGGGATCGCCCCGGGATCGCGCGGCGCCGGCACGGCGATCGTGACATATCTCGAGTACGCGCCATCCCTCTCAGCCCTCGCCGTCGTGCGCGCGGCCGACACCTACGCGCACACGCTGCAGCATCGGTCTGGTGACGTCGTGGGCATTACCGGGATCATTCCTGCGGAGTGGCACGAGGGCACGCTGATCCAAGACCGTCTTGCGCTAGTCGAACTTGCCACTGTGATCGCGATCGTCGTGCTCCTGGGCGCGAAATTCCGGTCGTTCGGAGCGCCGCTTCTGACGCTCGCGACTGTGGGCATCGCGAACCTGTGCGCGGACGACGTGCTCATGTGGGGCCAGGCGCACGCGGGCGTCGCGGTGCCCGGATTCCTCAAGCCGATGCAGGTGGCACTCGTGCTCGGCATCGGGACGGACTACTGCATCTTCTTCCTTTCGGCATATCGGCTACGTGCCGCCCGCGGGGAGCCTCGTGTCCAGGCGGCACGGCTCGTCAGCGCCGAGATCACGCCGATCGTGCTGGTGGGAGGGGCGATCCTGGCCGCGGGCCTCACGTCGCTTGAGGTGGCGCGTGTGTCGTTCTTTCGCGACCTCGGCCCGGCGCTCGGGCTGACGGTCCTTACGACGATGGTCGTCGCCGTGACGTTCGTCCCATGCCTCGTCGCGCTCTTCGGCACGCTACTGCTGTGGCCTCGCAGGGCGAGCCGCGACAGCGCCGAAGTCCGCGCGGACGGTCGCCCCGGCCGGTTCGCCGTCTTCCTCACTCGGCGACCGGTCGCTGCGGTGGTCACGTTGTTGGTGGTTGCCGGCCTGGGGATTGGTGCGGTCGGGCTCCGCACACTGCACGTCGGCTTCACAGAGATCACGGGACTCCCGGCGAGCACCCAGGAACGATCGGCGTACGTGAGCCTGCAACGCGGCTTCTCGCCGGGCATGCTGTCCCCCACGCGTGTCATCGTCCTTGGACGCGGCGTCGCGTCGGACACCGAAGCCCTCGGGCGGCTCCAGACCGAGCTCGCCCGCGAGCCCGGAGTGGGCGACGTCATCGGCCCGGCTGACCAGCCTCTGGGCGACCGCCTCGGCCTCGTCTACTCCCAGCGTGGCAACGCCGCGCGGTTCCTCATCGTGCTGAAGGGGGATCCGTTCGGTGCTGCGGGCATCCGTGCGGTCGCGCAGCTGCGCACGGACCTACCGCGGCTCGCGACCGAGGCGGGTCTGGGCGGTCGCCAGGTCGGCGTGACGGGCGACACCGCGCTCGCGCAGGAGACGACCTCCGCAATGCGGGCCGACGTCGTTCGCGTCGCGCTCGTGGTGCTTGCCGTCTCGATAATCCTGCTGGCCCTGTTCCTGCGGGCGATTGTGGCGCCGATCGTTCTCGTCTTGGCCAGCGCACTGTCGGTGGCCGCCACACTCGGGATCACCAGCTGGGTGTTCACGAGGGTGCTCGGTTATGGCGAGCTCACCTACTACGTCCCTTACGCCTCCGCCGTCCTGCTCGTCTGTCTCGGCTCCGACTACAACGTGTTCGTAGCCGGCCGCATGTGGCAGGAGGCACGCCGACGACCGATACGCGCCGCCGTCGCTGTCGCCGCGCCACGTGCCGCGGAGGCCGTGCGCACCGCCGGACTCGCCTTGGCCGCCAGCTTCGCCGCTCTCGCGATCATCCCCGTCCGCGGGTTCCGAGAGCTCGCATTCGCGATGACCTTCGGCGTCGCACTCGAGACATTCCTCGTTCGCTCGCTCCTCGTGCCTTCCCTGGTTGCGCTCATCGGCTACCGCATCGGATGGCCCGGCCGCGCACTTCGCACCGACGCAACCGGGCCGATCACGGACGACCGCTAGGTCCGCGATTGAACGCTAATCGTCCTGGCAGCCGTACGCGGAACCCGGCTAGCGCGTGTCAGCCTCCAACGTCGCGGCGGATCGCTCGATCGACGCCGAACGACTCGAGCGCCGCTGCGAGCGACTCGAAGGTCACGAACAGGCGGCGCTCGGCGTCGACGAGGTCGAGCAGCTGGGCCGCAGCGCTCTCCGCAGGCACGACCAGCACGAACGCCTTGTCAGGCGCCGCGTCGAGGCGGCGCCGAGACAGGATGAGTTTCGGCGAGGGTGCCGGAGTCGACGAACGTCGCTTGCGTCAGATCGACGATCACGTTGGCGTCCGCTGCGAGCGGGTCACGCAGCCAGTAGCGCAGATCGGGGACTGTTGAGATGTCGTGCTCTCCGCTGAGCGCGGTCAGCCAAAGTGTCGCGCTTATCTGTCTGGTCTGCACCTTGGATTGCGCCACGCGGCTCCCAGCCTCGTCGTGATCTGGACGGCGCCGCCGATCCTATAAGGCGCGCCGGCTCGTGCGCGCGGACGCCCTGAACCTGGCTCGAGAACGACGACCGGAATCGACCTCCGGGAGAGCATGAGCGCCGGATTGGGCGCTGCGTTGACGGTGCCGCGGTCTGGGGTAGTCCACTGCTATGAGACGACAGCTCATAGCACAGCAGTTTTGGGGCGGCCCGTGGGACGGGCAGCGCTTCGAGCGGTGGGAGCCGTGCGAGCAGACCTTCGTCGTGTCGAGCGGAACCTACGTCCTGGTCGACCAGTGGCGCTCGTCGGATCCGATCACCCAGAGGACAGCGAGATACGACTGGGCTCCCGACGAGCGGGCGACCTGAACGTGCGCTGCTCCTCTGGACGCGCTCAAAGAATCGGATTGTCGCCACAGCGGTAACGGTGACCGGAATCGATGCGCCGCCGGGTTGCCACGGCGGAGAACGTCGCGCCGCTCGAAATCTTCGACGTCGTGTCTCGGCGCTCGCCTGTCCGTGCACCACGTCCGCGACGCCGTTGCCGCCGGCGTGCGCATCGTGTGCTCGAGCGACGCCCACGCAACCGACGGCCTCGACAGCATGACCTACGCCGTCCACATCGCCCGCCGCGGCGGAGCGCCCGCTGCAGCCGTCCTGAACACGCAAGCGATCGCCGCCGTCCGCCGCCGCTAGCCCGGCCCAGACTACACCGGTCAACCGAGGCCGTCCGCAGGGCTACGCCGCCCAGCGGCCGCCGCGCACGGCGCGTCGATCGGGTTTTCTTGCCGCGGTCAGAGGGCATTGTGCGGTGTATCCATCGAAGCGAAATGACGAAGGGCCGCGGGCGCCGCAGGCGCTTGTCCCGTCTCGTCTCGCTAATTCGACCTTCAGGAGGTTGGTCTGATTGCGCCCTCGAACCGCCGCGTTATTCGTTCTGCGATCCGCGACAAGCGCGACCACCCGCGCCCGCCGAACCCGGAAGGAGCGGCACAACGTCACCATCAGGCAGTGGCTCGGATATGCGGCCGTCGCGGCCGTGACGACATGGCTTACCAAGGAGCTTGATGACCTGGTCGAACGCCGCTTTGGATCCGAGGCCACGACACGGTGACCTCCAGCCGCACGTCGGCCAATCGTCCTCCCGACTCGCGCCACACCCGCCGGCCGCTGCCGCCAACCGGCGCGCAGATCGAAATTGCCCACGGCGACCAGCGGGCGTGGATCGTCGAGGTGGGAGGCGCGCTCCGCGCATACAGCAGGGATGGACACGCCGTCCTCGACGGATACAGCGCCGACGAGCGGTGCACGGACGCCCGTGGCCAGCCGCTCATCCCATGGCCGAACCGCATCCGAAACGGGAGCTACCGCTTCTCCAACGAGGAGTACCAGCTCCCACTCACCGAGCCGGCACGTCGAAATGCCATCCACGGGTTGGTGCGGTGGTCATGCTTTGCCGTCGACGTCCGAGAATCCGACCACGTGACCGTGCGCAACGTGCTTTACCCATGTGACGGCTATCCGTTCACGCTTGGTATCACGATCGCCTACTCCCTTTCCGCGGCGGGCCTCAAGGTGACGACCACTGCGACGAACGTCGGCGCAGAGCGATGCCCGTTCGGGGCGGGCGCCCACCCGTACGTCACGACCGGCACACCGCTCGTCAACGGTACGTCGCTACAGGCGCCGGGGAGGATCCAACTGCTGGCCGACGAGCGCGGAATCCCCACAGGGGCTGTGCCGACGGAGTCCACAGAGTATGACTTCAGAGAGGCCCGTACGATCGGCGCCACCGTACTCGACACTGCGTACACCGACCTGCAACGCGATGCCGACGGCCGCGCCGTAGTCGGACTCCTCGCCCCGGAGGACGGAATCGCCGTCTCGGTGTGGCTGGACAAGGCCTACCCATACCTGATGCTCTTCACAGGCGACTCGCTGCCAGACCCGACGCGCCGCCGCCGAAGCCTGGGAGTGGAGCCGATGACATGCGCACCTGACGCATTCCGCTCTGGCCAGGGTCTGCTCGTTCTCGAGCCGGGTGAGTCCTTCACTGGCTCCTGGGGCGTGACCTGTACTCGAGGAGCGACGCGACCTTGACGTCCTAACGCCCGGCACCGGCGGGCGCGTGTGTGGATGCGCGGGTGCGGGTTCGCTCTCGAGTTCTGACCGAGGCTGAGGCGCTCGTGTGCCACGAGCCGCGGCCACACGTGGGAACCGTGTTGGTCACCCCACGTGCCCCCGAGCGGAACCTGCTACGCGGTGACTCCAGCAGCCAAGCGGGCCAGCACCTCACCGCCTGCAACCCCCGGCGGGGCGGCAGTGATTCCCTTGCTGCGGAGACAGTCATCGGCGGTCTGCTCGATGCCGACGTGGCTTCTTCGCCGTCACCGACCGTGACGCTCTTGCGACCCTCTGGAGTGCGGAAAAGGAGGTAGCTTTGGACCCCGGCACGCCGGCCATCAGCACCTCAACCTCGTCTTTGTTGCTCGCCAGCATGTCCGCCAAGCCTGGGTCGATGTAGCTTCGGATGGTCGCGTGCATCGACGCCACTCCTATAGCGGCTGAAACGACCGCCGGATGCCGACGAGTGCCGGGCTCGACCCTATACCCGCCGACGGGCGTCTTGCGCTGGCCGCGAATCGGACCGCTTCGGCGTGCGGTCGTAGCGTTCGGTGCCTATGCCTGGCGTGGCAGGGCCGAGGGCGACGGGTTGGGCCGGCTCCCCGCTGGAAGGTCGTCCCAAGTTCTCATCTGGCGCCAATGTTGTGGTTGCAGCGTCGTCTTGAGCGGCGGTGTATCACCAGTCATTGGTCGTGCCTGGACGCCGCTGCCGCTCTCGACGTCAGGGTGGCCGGCCGCAGCCCACAAGCCACCGGCCGGCCACCTGCGGCGACCGTCTTCGGCGGCTCGCGGGTCGTACGCGACTACGGGCGACGTGTCTCCCAGCGGGCGGGCGGTCACGCATCGGGACTATCGGGACTGCGATCTCGGAATGCCTCTGCCGTTCGCCGGATCGCGCGATCAAGTCGGGAACGGCTCGACTTCCTTGTCATTCGGGCTGAGCCGGATCAATCCCATCTGCACATCGACAGGCGGATCATCTTGTTGGTCGGCGCCAGTGATGTGCCCCCGGATTTGATGATCCGGGGCGTGCCTATGCCACACCGATTACGAGACGCCGCCCAAGGTCGTGGCGGCGTGGTGCGGGTTGAGCAGCTGACGCGGCGTATCGGGCTCCGCGTCGGACTGTTCCCCGCGGCGTTTGGTTGTCGGTTCGGGAGGGGTATCGGGCGCGTGGCGGTCGCGGGACGGAAGCGCGACGGCGCTTGCGCGACAGGACGCTGTGCGCTCGGTGCGGCCACCGTCCCCGGCCGCTACCGCGGCGGCGGCGTAGCGAGGCTCGTACCGGGGCATCGGGGGCTGTGGCGGTCGTCGGGCTGAGCGACACCCGGCGCCGGCCACCGGCTCGCGGAGGGTTAGAGGCGGTCTATGAGCCCGGGGCTCTGCCGGCGGAGTAGCCGCGTCATGTCGAGCAGGTCGTCTCTCCAATCGCTCTCGCGTTCGACGTCGCGGTCGGCGTCGGCTTCGATGGTGGTTGGCGCCAGGTGCGGGCGAGGGCTTCGGCGCCTGCGTCGGGCTCAGCGTGGCCGTGCTCGAGCAGTAAGCGAGGGGAATATGCACTCACCGAGTAGCGGCGCCGAGATCGTCGGGATCGTCGCACCCACCCGCGGCTAGTCGTCCACGATCACGATCGCCGCCTCGGCTAATGCACGAACTTTGTAAGGACAGGGCGGGGTCGTTCACAGATTCGGCACCCGCCGCTACGGTGGCCGGATCGTGGTGTGCGAGACGCGCGGCGGGCAGCGGGATCTGGGGAGGGCGATTGCATGCGGCCTAAACGGTGTGGACGTCGGTGGGCCCACGGGGTGATGGCGATGATGATCGTCGCGTGCGCGGTTGGGACGGCATCGGCGCCGGCCGCCTCCTCGGCGCCGGAGCGGCTGTGCGGTGGGAGCGCCGGCCGTGCGCCCCAGACCTATCGTCACGTGGTGGTGATCATGGAGGAGAACCAGAGCTACCACGACATCATCGGCCGCTCCTCGGCCCCCTATCTCAACTACCTCGCCACAGCGTGCGGACTGGCAACCAGCTACCGGGGCGCGACCCATCCCAGCCACCCCAACTACATGGCGGCCACAGGCGGCATCCCCACCTCCGCCGGCTCCAGCGACGCCTCCAATATCTTTGGCCAAGTCCGCGCCGCCGGCGGATCTTGGCGGGTTTACCAAGAGGCGATGCCGCATACATGCGACCACCAGTCGACCTACCCCTACAAAGCCGGCCACAACCCCGGCATCTCGTATGCGGCCATCCAGTCCGGCTGCCAGCGTTGGGACGTCGGCTGGGCCGCCTTCACGCGCGACGTGGCCAACCATGCCCTTCCCACATACGCCTTCATCACCCCCGACCAGTGCCACAACATGCACGTCAGCTGCACCCGCGGGGCGACCGCGATCCGGGCGGGCGACACGTGGCTCAGTCAGGTCATCCCGCAGATCGTGCAGACACCCGGATACCAACGCGGCCGCACAGCCATCTTCATCACCTGGGACGAGGGCTCGCACGGCCAAAGCGCCGCCCAACACGGCGAGAACTGCCTGGCACGCGCACACCTGACCGACCAGAGCTGCCACGTACCGACGCTCGTGCTATCCGAGAACATCGCACCCGGCACGCGCAGCAACCTGCTCTTCAGCCACTACTCGCTGCTGCAAACGACAGAACGATTGCTGGGCCTCGACCCGTTCCTCGCCCACGCCGCCGACCCCACCACCACCGGCATGCGAGCCGCATTCGGCTTCTAGGCCAAGAGGCTGTGTCATGCCGCGAGATTTGCGCAGGTGGTTGACCCTGACTGACGCGGCGACGCGCCCGCGGACGGGGCAAGGGCGCGCACGAGGCGTCGAGGGGTGAGATCCGTTCCTTCTCGTCGACCGCGGTCAAGGTTGGTCACACGCAACTGGCGTTCCGACTTGGCGGCAGCAACGGTGGTTAGGCGCGGCTGCGTTCGTCGACGAGGCGCTGGGCGAGGTCGCGGAGTTTGGTGTTGGTGTGTTGGGAGAGGGTGGTGAGGCGGTTGAAGGCTTCGTCGGCGGTGATGTGCTCGTCGGCCATGAGGATGCCTTTGGCCTGTTCGATGACGGCTCGGCTGGTCATCGCTTGTGCCATGTCTTGGGCGAGTTTGGCGGTTGACTTGTAGGCGTCGACGCTCTGCAGCGTCGCTGCCAACTGTTCGGCATAGGTCGCCGCCAGGCGGATCTGGTGGTTGCTGAGCTCGAGCTGCTCGCGCGAATATAGGTTGAGGCTGGCGGCCACCTCGGCGGTGTCGGTGGGGATGTGGAGTGATAGCGAGCTTTGCACGCCGAGGTGGGCGGCGGTGTCGGCGAAGTGCTGCCACCGCTCGTCCGAGGCGGCGGCGTCGTGGAGGAAGATCGGTTCGACGCTGTCGAGCGTGGTCACGCATGGGCCACCGTCCTGGTACTGGGCATCGTCCAGCTCGATCAGGCGCTGGTCGGTGGCGCCGACCGTGGATATCGCGTCGGCGTGGCGGGCACTGATGGTCGCGGCGCTGAAACCGAGCGCGTCCACCGCCGTCTCCAAGATCAGGTTCACAAGCCGGTTCAGCCGCACCTCGGTGGCATCGGGTTCGGACATCGCGTCATCTCAACCATCCGCTCTCCAGGGATACAGCACGTCATGAAGACGACCGGCTCGACGCGAAGCGGAGAACATGGACTCGACGCAAAGTCAGAGGTTGAGTGCAGCGTATACCTCTCACCTCGTCGTCGGCGAAGTTCGCGGTCAAGGAGGCGCGGGGGGAGCGCGCAGGTGTGCCTGGTTGACGGTAGAACGCCGCCGCGGCCACCGCGCCCGCTGCGCCGCCTGGCGCGTCGAGCGGCCGCGCGTGGACCGGCTATCGGGCCTGAGCGTCCAAGCGAGGCGGCGCTCGAGCTCCACCTCGGCGGAAACGTGCGCGGTTTGGCTGTGAGGTGGGCCGCCGGCTCGGTTCGTGGGGCCGTGCCGGCGGTCGTGATACCCGCCGATCGGCCAGCCTTTGCAGGGCGCGCGCCTAGCTAGTCGGGGTGTCCGTCCGAGGTTTGTCCTGTTTGTGCAGCGGGGTACTATGGGGGGAGTAGTTCGGTGTGAGCCGGTTGAACAGGCAGCCGCTCTCGGGGTCCGTTTGGCTAGCCCACCCCAATCCGTATGGAAGGGGGAGGCTGATGCTATTGCCACGTGCCACGCTGTTGGCGCTCACCGGGGACCGCCTACCGCCAGCGCAACCGATGACCGCTGCTCGGGAGGGCGGCGATTACTGGTTGGGCCACTGCGAGGGGTTCAGGGTTCAGAGTCCCGAGGGTGAGGTCGGCGTCGTTGAGTCGGTCGTCTACGCCGCGGATGCGGGGCGGCCGACGTATCTGGCTGTCACCGGCGGGTGGTTGCGACTTCGCACCGCGCTTGTGCCGTGCAGCGAGGTGGTGTCGATCGACGCCCGTCAGACGCGCCTAGATGTGCAGGCCAGGCCGGCGCGACGGTCGCTTCGAACCACCCTGGCGGACGGGTCGCGACAGGTGTCGCACCCAACGAGGCGGGTCGGGGCCGGCCGAGGAGACACTCGTGACCTACGCTGACCAACCAGCGCTGGCCGGATCCCAGCAGGACATCGCCGCGGTGCCGGCGAGCTTGTCGACCATCCGCCGCGAACTCGACCGGCTCTTGGCGGGGCTGGCGATCTCGGATCGCCTTGTCGACGACATTCGGCTCGCGGTAACCGAGGCGTGCACCAACGCGATCCTCCACGGGTATCCGGACGGCGAGATGGGGACGGTGCTCGTCACCTCCACCGTGTCGGCGGACGCGCTGGTCGTGACCGTTCGTGACTACGGACGCGGCATCGCCACCTGCCCCCCACCAGCGGGCTTCGGCATGGCCCTGATGCGCGCGCTGGCCGACACCGTATCCATCGGCAACGCCGACCCCGGCGCCGCCGTGCGGATAACGTTCCGACTCCACTAGCGCACCTGCAGCGTCGATGCGATCGGTCGAGCAGCAGGGGGAGGATGGTCCTGGCGGGCATCGGGCGTGGTGGTGCGCGCTAAGTGGGCGTCCGTGGCTTGCGATGCAGCAGCGGTGAACCGTGCGCGCAACCACCCGGAGGATTCGAGCGGGGAAGCTGGCGGTGGCCATTTCTTGGGCGTAGGATATGGGCCCGGGTCAAGCAGCCGGCCCTCCACTGTCGCTGCGCCCTCGTGAGGGGGCGGGCGTGGCGCGCGAGATGGGGGAGGCTGTGATTGCCTACTACGCCCAGGTGCGCTACCCACACGACGTGGAGTGGGTGACGATCGACGTGTGCGAAGACCGCCACGCAGCCTCCACCCTCGCTGGTGAGGCGTTCCGCCACCTCACCAACAGCCGAGGCGAAGCGGCGATGCAGGTGCGAGTGATCAGCACACCCGACCTGGTACGCGAGGGCGGCCAAGACGCGATCAATCACGCCACCGTCGCTCTCTGGCAGCGACACAAGCCGGCCACGGCGGAGACCGGCTGACGCGACGACGCGCCCGCGGAGGGGTGCAGGGCGCGCAATCGGCGGTCGAGGGTGAGATCCGCTCCTCCCCCTCGACCGCCGACTCGCCCCACTCACCGCCGGCATCCCGGCGCTTCGGCGCGGTGGTGTCTTGAGCGGCAGACGTAGCTGAGTGCCCATTCGCGAGTGAGCGCCTGTTGCGCACGTTCGACCTGGCTGTCGGCCTGGAACGCATGCCTGCGACGGTGGATGGCTGCGTGGTTTAGGTGACCAGGTACAGGGAACCACCAGTCGGTGGATGACACGGTTTCGGATAGCCGAGCGGACGTGGACATGCGGCTCGTGGCGGCCGCCCGGCAGCGTGGTTGACTCGCCGCGTGATTAGGCGGTGGAGCGACCACCACGCAGCCGGCGGGCGCGGGCTTCGGCCACGCGCCCGCCGTACATCGGACCCGCAGCCAGCCCTAACGCGCCCAACACGGACAGGAGCAAGTAGCCATGCCAAGAAATAGCGATCACGGCCAAGCGTCTAAACCCAACGCCGACCAGCCTGCCAAGACCAGCCCGCCACCATGTCCCGACCCGACCAAGCAGCCCACCACACCCGAGAAGTCCACAGACGTCCACGGCGACCCCGAAACGCCCATCTGAGCAACATAACCGGCGCGGTGCGACGCAGCCAGCCGCCCACGCCAGCCCGCCAGCCCCCAGCCGACAACGGCCGATGCGCCCGCTGCCGCCGGCATGGCCCCGCGCCCGATCGACGCGCCGGGTTCGTTCACAGCGTCCCGACCGATGGTTCAAGCGGCGTCGAAGCGCTCCGCGTGCGCACCGCCGAGGACGTCGGCGCTTCCCGCCTCGGGGAGCTGGCGCTCGTGGACGGCGCGAGCCGAATCGCCGCGATGAACACCGTCTTCTACGACGCGCTGTTTGACGAGAACGCCGCCAGTCACCTCGCCTTCGGAAACGCCTTCCCCGACGGAGTCACCGAGCAAGCCGACCGCGAACGCGTCAATACCAGCCAGACACACATCGACTTCATGATCGGCTCGCCCGACTCCATCATCACCGGCATTCACACCGACAGCACCCGAGTCCCCGTTCTTGTTGCGGGAAACTGGGCCGTCTAGGGCCACACCGCCGCGGCTGGTCGTGAACGTCCTAACTATTGCGCTCGGGCTGGTGCTCGTTGATCTTGAATCAGCAGGTCGTTGGGGCCCGCGATCTGCAGTTGCCGGCCGAGGTCCTGGCCGGTGGCTGGGCGCACGATGCGAACGCCGCCGTTGTCGAGCGCGGATCGAGCGAGATACCAATCGGTGGCGTGTCACTCGCAAACGGCGCCTCCGTCTTCGGCCTGCAGTGCTCCAGAGGCCGGACGGCGCCCGGCGGCAGTCGTCCGCGGGCTCATCACATCCACGGGCGGCGCATCGCATCGCTCAGCATCCTTCGGCGTTTGCGTGTCTGTGTCCGCGAAGACCGCCGGGGGCACGTTCCCAGCGGCCTTCGCGGGTTGGGTGCCGAGCCCTGCGGGTTCCCGGGCGAGTTGGGCGCTGCCGGTGGGAGCGGCACGGCGATGCCAGAATATCCGCGCGCCTCCTTGGCGTCGGATGAGAACGCCGCTGCTCGGCCCACGTGGCGGAGCGGCGATCGGGGACGGTGGGGCGGAACGAACGCGCGTCGGCGTCCTGGATGGGGGCCAATCCCGACCCTCGACCACGATCCTAACTCGACGGTGGAACTGACCCGAGTGCGTCTTCGCAGTACCAGACCTCAAGTCCAAAGTAAAACGAATCCTGGTCCCACACATGCTCAGACATCTTTCCCGCAATCCACTCCATCTGTTCGTCGGTCGTCGCCAACGCCTTCTCCACCGCCCAGTCAGGCAGATCGTCAAACTCGTTGTCCTGCCTCCGATCCACCAAGCACGCAAAACAATACGCGACGTCCTTTCGGCTCACTCCAATTGCCAGCGGCCAAATCCTCTCGAACGGGTCATCATCATCCATGGAATCCTCCTTCGTTCAACCGAACGTACACGGTTCCGGATCGGAGAACCCAGAATCTCTAAAGCCGATCCGAACCACCGCATAACGCTCGCGACGGAGTCCTCTCAGGTCGCAAGCGTCCCCAACCTACCCGCTTTGCGGGCGGGCCGAGGCGGCTCGGGCGGATGATGGTCGACGCGGCCGGTGATCTCCAGTTCGACGGCGTCACCTACACGGTTGATTGGATCGTGCGTGGCTTGTCGTTGGCCGGTTCTGGCTGGGACGTTCAGTGTGGACGGCGTCGGGATCGTTTTCGAGCACGAGGCCGTCGGCGAGGCGAGCATGGAACGCTAACCACCGCCGCGGGGCGCCGGGGACGCCGGGCGCCAGGTTAGCGTTACGGAGAGTCCGCTCCTGACCGAACTCCGTCAGGTCGCGACGGTTGGTCGGTCGGCAGTACTACCTGATCAGCCGCAGCCGGGTGACCGGGACGAGGATCGGATGCGGCCCCTTCGCCACGGCCCAGGATGCGGAGAACTTCGAAGCGGCCGCCCGCCTGTTTTGGGATCGGGCGGACGAGTTTCCCAACGGGGACGTGTACCACTGTGAGTACGGCGAGGTCTACCCCGCCCGCTGCATCAAGCGGATCGCCACGGTGTTGGGAACGGGGCACGTTCCCGAACCGGAACCCCCCGGTGAGACAACCCCGCTGAGCGCCGAGAAAGCGGCGAATGCGGCGCCGGCAATGCCGAAAACCAGCGGCTCTGGCCACAACTCGCCACCGAAGGCCGATGGACCCTGCCACGGCTAGCCCGGCGCCCGATCTCAACCCGCCGAAGCAGCCGCATCTACCAGAGAAGTCCCCGTCTCGGCGACCCTGAAACGCCCGTCTGAGGCCATGCGCAGCACTTCATCGCATGAGTGGTGCCTCACGACCACCGCCTATGGGGACACGACCGATGGTTGCGAATTTCCGCCCTTGGGCATTGCATCCTCAGTTGCCGGCGTTGCTGTTTATCAACGACTCGCCTTGAGTTCATCCGCCCACGGCAAACCCTGGTTGTTCTGCGAAGCTCGGAAGGGAGGGTCATGCTCATCGAGATTCTTGTGGTTCTCGCCATCATCGCGCTCGCGCTGTTCATCTGGCGTAACGTTGCTGGGCGCCGCGTCTAGCCGACCCGGCTCGCCAGGCGGGAGTTCTGAAGTCGGAGTCGTCGACATGATCCGAGGCGGCTATTGGGGGTGGGAGTCCGTGGAGGAGCGCTCCGCCGACGGCTCGATCTCGT
Source organism: uncultured Actinomycetes bacterium (assembly GCA_963825325.1). Classification (GTDB taxonomy): domain Bacteria; phylum Actinomycetota; class Thermoleophilia; order Gaiellales; family JAICJC01; genus JAICJC01. Next base: position 28,368 of record CAWGSU010000004.1, on the reverse strand, counting down.
CGGCGCAGCGGGCGCGGTTCGCCGAGCCGGCGATGCCGATGGGGGGAGAGGGGGCTCGTATGCTCTCGAGCGTGTACTGGCCGGAGGTGGAGCGCACGACGTGGGGGCTCGTTCGAGCTCGTGCGTCGGCGGAGGGCGTCGTGCTCCGGCTCGCGATGGGCGGGCCGGCGCTGCTGCGGTTCGGGCCCGCGGCGGTGAGCACGGGCGCGCCCCCCGCGGTCACGTGCACCCACCCGATCGCGGGCGGCCTCTTGGCCCGCCGGCCGGGCCGGTCGATCCGGTTCGAGCAACGCGCGCAGGACGGCTCTATGCTCGTCGTCTCGGCGATCTCCGGGTTCCATCCGGCGCTCGCCGCCCGGCCGGGTGCGCCCGCCTGGACAGGCGAGTTGTACAAGCGGGTGCAGTCGCGCCTGCACATCGCTGGTCGACCGGCTACCTGCGATGGTGTGCCCGCGCTGGGTCTCCACCCCCACCCAGCCGATCGCTCTGGACGACATCGTGATCTACCTCGTGTCGATCTGCGGGCTCGACACTGCCCTTGACCAGACGTGTCGAGTCGCCCCGCCGGGCGCGGGGCCCGCTTAGCGCATTGCTCAGGGGATTACGATGGATTCTGCGTACGAGCCACGCGCGGCTCGATGCTGAACGACCCGCTCCCGGAGATGACCGAACGGAACCTTGGTGGTGGGACTGTCGCAAGGTTCACGGTCGGCGGAGTGATGCGTCATGCTCGAGTGGCGACATCTCATCCGGATACTTCTCAACCAGCCACCAGTTCGGGTGTCGTTCGATGACGTGTTCTACGTCCGGGTAGACATGGTCGGGGCGAACGATGAAGCGATTCGGTGCCGAGTGGACATCCTCGTATTGGCCGATCGTCGTACTGACAGCGCTAATGCAGTCGGCGTTGCCGCATTCGCACACGAACGGCACAACCTCGTCCTCGACCTGATCCGCAGGTGTTGCTGCGTGTTCCTCGAAGCCGACGCGACGATTGTTGTAGTCGCGAAACGCCAACTCATTCTTCACGAGCCGGTCGCGACGAACGTCGTTCCAACCGGGCTCAGTCATCCGACTCCAGTCCGGACAATCTCTCGCACCTGGTCATCATAGCCGGTTTCTCCGCGCGGTCGCGCGCGGACGCGACCGGCGACCAGACGTCCTGGGCGAGTCGTCATCCTTCCGTTTGGTCTTTGCTCTGGACGGGAAAGCGACCGGTATGGCAGAGCTGATGGTGGCTGGGCGTGGATAGCGAAGGCTTGGGTCGGTGGCAAGTCCCGGCGACGGCGGCGTACGTGCCCCGGATCCGACGCGAGCTGTTCAGCCGTGTCCGTGGACGGCGGCTTTAATGAGAGCGCCGTGTCACTCGCGGTCACCGAGGCCATTGCGAACGTCGTCCTTCACGCCTACCCGACTTCCGAGGGGCAAGTCACCGTCACCGCCGAGAGCGTCGGCGAGGAACTCGTGATCGTAGTTACCGACCACGGCGTCGGCGGATATAACTTCCAATCCAGCACCACCGCCGGCCTCGGTCTCGGGCTCGCGCTTATCCGCGAACTCTGCACCAGCGCGACCATCGCACCTACAGACGAAGGCACCTCCGTCACCATGCGATTCGTGAAACAGCAGGACGTGTGACAGGCCAGTGGGCCACCGGGGCTCACTGTGTGAGTCGAGCGGGTCGCGGGTTCTCCGACAGGCGCGCAACGATCAGAGTGAGAGTCACGACGCTGCAGCGGGCCACGAGCGCCCGAACTGCCGGCGACCAACCCCCGACGGCGCTGCCTGGGTAACGCCGCAAGCGGCTCGTCACCAAGCTCAGTCATCCCGACGCTATCCCGTCGACAACCGAGCACCCGTCTCAACCGGCCGTGTCCTAGACTGGTCCCGGTCCCTTGTCGCGAGGCGCGTCGCTGTGTTGGTCATCGACGTCGGGGTCGATCTGCCGCGCTTGCGCTTCGTGCTGGGCTGCGGCGGCGCGTTCCCGGTCGGCGCGTTCGGCCTGTTCCTCAGCCTCGAGGCGCTGCCGCTCGGCTCGGGCCGCTTGCTCGTCTGCGGCGAGTCTGGCCTGTTCGGCGCTTCGACTGGTCATGGCCGCCTCTTCGCGGTGCGCAGCGGCAGCAGTGCGGCGCTCATCGAGCTTCTCGGTGCGTTGGCGCCGCGCCGCCACAGCCATAACAGCGACCACGAGTGCGACCACGACGATGACGATACTGACAATCAAGCCGGTGGAGACAAGTACTGGCATTCCGGTTCCTTTGGTTCGATGGGAGGGTTCCGAGCGTCACGCCTCGGTCAAGAGCGTTCACTTCTGAGCGGACTAACGAGCGTGGCAGCCCCCCGCTGTGTCCGGATATTCGCCCGGGACTTCGCGCTACTCGTTCGGCGTGTAAGTGAGGCCGTGACGCCTCAAAATTCCCACGGGCCGGGCCGCAGCCCAGCACAGAACAGGACAAGCGCCACGGTTGTCGTCAGAGGCAACAGGAGGTCCATCTACGAGGCTATACCCGGAACTGGTGGACGAGAAACTGGAACGGCGATCGCCTGCGCCACCGTCGCGCCGATGCCGATGCCGATGGCAGAGGACGACTGAACCGCCCGCGGCGCCGCATCTCAGAATCGCCCCGAAACGACGTTCTGCCAACCACTCCGCCCATCTGTCTCCATCTTCTCGTGGCATCGCTCGGTTCGGAGCCGCGACGGACCTGCCAGTCGTCCGGCGGGCTGTCCGCTGGCTCGCCAGCCGTACGGCGTAGCTTCCGAGCACATCGGCAGCGGTCGCATGTGGAGCTGCTCACCCAGCCCGCGTCGCTGTGATCGTCGGCGCACTCTGATGCTGCTGGCTTTACTTTGTATCGCGCGGCTACTTCGACGGACATCGGCGCGTACCGTGCCCCTCGCGGGTAAGGACGAACGGGCGGCTGGCCCCGAATCGCGCGAGGGCCAGCCGCCGGTTGGCTATTCGTATTGGAGTGCTTCGAGGACGTTGAGCCGCGAGGCACGACGTGCCGGCAGAACCGCAGCGAGGATCCCGGCGATACGGCGACCGCGGTGAAGACCACGAGCTGCATGAAGGGCACGTGGAACGAGATGCCCTGGCTGGCGAGCGCTCGCGTGAGGATGGCGGCGAGGAGCACGCCGAGCGGTAGCCCGAGGGCAGCACCGATCAGCGCGGTGATGACGCTCTCGTGGCGGATCATCCGCCGCAGCTGGCGGCGGCTGACACCGACCGCTCGGAGCATCCCGATCTCGCGTGTCCGTTCGAACACGGAGAGCACGAGAGTGTTGACCATCCCGAACAGGCTCACGATCACGGAGAGCGCGAGGAACGCGTAGAAGATGTCGAGCGTCGTCTTGATGTCGTTCAATTGCGTCTTGATCCAGCCCGGGGTGGTCTGGACGGTGACGTCGCTGAACGGCCGGAGCGACTTCGCGAGCGCAGCGGTCGCCGACGGGCTCGCGCCCGAGGCGACATTCACGAACACGTAGCCGTTCTGCGGGTTCGGGAACATCCGATCGAAGTGCGAGCGATCGACCAGGATCCCGCCGAAGACGGGCTGGAACTTCGGGTGGTAGGTGGCGCGGACGACGAACGTCCGCTTGGTGCCGTTCGACGCCTGCACCTGGAGCGGGCTGCCGATGGACAGCTTGTGCGTCTTCGCCCACTTCGAGTCGACGATCGCGCCGTTGCCGAGGTGGGTGAGCACGGCGTCCGAGCCGTCCTTCCACGCGAAGCGATATACGCCGCCGATCGTGGCGCCGTCGATGCCGTTGACGGAGACGGTGCTGCCGAGCACGCGTGCGTTGTCGGACCGGACCGCCGAGACGCTCGTCACGCCGGGGGCCGACGCGAGCGCCGGACCTGTCGCCGCGTCGAAGAAGGTCGCGCTCGTGCTGGTGTCCGGCACGACGACGTAGTCGCTCCTGACCTGACGGGTGAGGTCGTCCTTGGTCGAGCTCTCGAGGCCAGATGCGAGCACCGCGACGAAGGTGACGAGCGCGAGCCCGATCATCAACGCCGCCGCCGTAGCCGCGGTCCTCGCTGGGTTGCGTCCGGAGTTGGCGGAGGCCAGCCGGCCCATCGAGCCACCGCAGCCGGCGAGCGGGCACCCCAACGACGCGGATCAGCGGCGCCAACGAGACGACTGGAGATCATCGCCACACCGATGAAGAGCAGCAGCATCCCGCCCGCGGCGGGGACGAGCACTGCCTTCGCGCCGCCGCCGGACAGGACGCCGGCCGCGATCGCAAGCACTGCGAGCACGATCACGGCGCCGGCGACGTAGGGCTTGTACCGGTGGAAGCGTCCCGACCGGAAGCACGGCGCCTTCGCGCACGGCGGCGATCGGCGGGACACGCGTTGCCCGCAGCGCCGGGAAGAGGCCGGCGAGCAGCGTGATGCCGGTCCCGAGCACGATCGTGACGACGACGGTTCTGCGCTCGAGAACACGGTCCCGGCTTGCGGGAGGCCCGTGAACAGCTCCTCGAGCGCCTTGAAGAGCCCGAGCCCGAGCACGAGCCCGACCAGGGACGCCAGTGCGCCGATCACTGCGCTCTCCAGGAGCACCGACCGGAGAACCTGCCGGCGGGATGCGCCGAGCGTGCGAAGCGTTGCGAGCTCACGCGTGCGCTGCGCGACCGTCATCGAGATGGTGTTGAAGATGACGAAGGCGCCGACGAACAGGGCAATGCCGCCGAACGCGAGCAGGATGTACTTGATGCCGCTGATCCCGCCCGTCACCGACTTGTTGACGGATGCCGCCTCTGCGGCCGATGTCCGCACCGTCTCCGTCTCGGAGAGGAGCGGACGGATCCGCGCTGCGAGTGCACGCGGTGTGACGTCGGGGCTGCCGACGACCGAGATGCTGTCGTAGCGGCCCTGCTTGCCGAGCAGGACTTGCGCGGTGCGCACGTCGAACGCGGCGAGAGTTGCGCTGCCGGAGGACACACCGGGGATCTCGGCCAGTCCGGTGATCGTGTAGTGGTGGACGTCGTCCGGTTCCCTTGGCGCCGATCGTGTCGCCGACGGCGAGGTGCTCTTTCGCGGCGGTCACTGCTCCGATCGCGATCTCGCCTGGCCCGGAGGGCCAGCGGCCGGTGGTCAGGGCGAGCGGGGTGAAGCGCTTATCCGCCGGGTCGACGCCGAACCCGAACTGCGGTCCGCCGTTCCCGATCGCCTTGCCGTTTGCTCCCACGAGCTTGACCGTCGCGAAGAGGAAGCCGCCGGAGGCGGCCTCGACTCCGGGCACCTTCTTGATGCGCGCGACCAGTGAGGCGGGCACGCTCGGCGTGTTCGCCGCTCCGGTCACGATCTGCTTCCCGGACACGACGACGGATGCCTGCTCGTACGGGCGTCGAGAAGACGCCGTTGAAGGCGCTGGTTGAGCGTGTCGGTGAAGATGAAGGTGGCGCTGACCATCCCGGTGCCGAGCACGATCGCGAGCGCGGTGAGGATGGCGCGGGTCTTGCGGCCGAGCAGGCCTTTGAGCGCGACGGCAATCATCGTCCGCTCACCTCCTGCATGGCGGCGAGCACTTCCGCCGCGGTCGAGCCGCGGACTTCCTTGACGATCTGGCCGTCTGCGAGGAAGAGGATCCGGTCTGCGAGCGCGGCTGCGCTCGCGTCGTGGGTGACCATCACGGTCGTCTGGCCGAGCTCCTCGACCGAGTGACGGAGCAGGGCGAGGACGTCCTTGCTGGTGTTCGAGTCGAGGTTGCCGGTCGGCTCGTCGGCGAACAGCACCGACGGCTTCGAGATCAGGGCGCGGGCGATCGAGACGCGCTGCTGCTGGCCGCCCGAGAGCTGCGAGGGCCGGTGCGCGTCCGCTCGGCGATCCCGACCGTCTCGAGCAGCTCCTCGAGCCACTCGCGCTCAGGCTTCTCGCCGGCGATCGAGAGCGGCAGCAGGATGTTCTCCTCCGCGGTCAGCATCGGCAGCAGGTTGAAGAACTGGAAGACGAAGCCGATGTGGTCGCGGCGCAGCCGGGTCAGCTGCTTGTCGTTCATGCCGGTGATCTCGACGCCGGCGATCGAGACGCTGCCCTCGCTCGGCGTGTCGAGGCCGGCGAGGATGTGCATCAGCGTCGACTTGCCCGAGCCCGAGGGGCCCATGATCGCGGTCAGGCGGGCCTCCTCGATCTCGAGCGAGACATCACGGAGCGCATGTCACCGCGGTGTCGCCTTCGCCGTAGCGGCGGACGAGGCCGCTCGCTGAGACGACGGCCGGTGAAAGAACAGGCATGGGCACAACACCCACGTCTGACTGAAGCTGAGGGACGGACATGGCACACACTCCTTTCGGGTCGGAGTCCATGCACCCACCTTGCGCCAAGCCGACTCCGCATTCGCGTCCGAGGCGACCCCACACTCGACCCCACACCTGTCCGCGACAGCCAGGCGCGCTGAGATCGAATTCGTCGTCATACGCTGATACGGTTCGCAGATCGCGCGCTTCGGCGCGCCGGTCGCAAGCCGTTTGTCGGTCGCGAGAGCCCGCCTGAGGGCTTGCCTCCTCTCTCTGGCCCCTCGACTGGGACGCGAGGAGGGTTCGCGATGGTGGCAGGCGCGCTGACAGGGACGATCCGCGCCCGCTCCCTTGCTCGAGCGCGAGGCGGAGCTGGCTGCGCTGGAGGCGATGCTCGGCGCGGCGCAGTCTGGCGACGGCCGGCTTGTCGTCGTCGAGGGCAGCGCCGGAATCGGAAAGACCAGGCTTCTCGCCGAGGCGCGCGCGCTCGCCGAGGCGGCCGATTTCGAGGTCTTGACCGCGCGCGGCGGTGAGCTGGAAGGAGAATTCGCGTTCGGGATCGTGCGTCAGCTCTTCGAGGCGCCGCTGGCCGCAGCGACCCCGGAGGCGCGCGCCGAGTTGCTCGCGGGCGCGGCGGAGCTGAGCGCATCGCTGTTCGCGTCCGCGCCGACGAGCTCGTCTGGGAGACGGCGCCGAGTCGTCGTTTGCGATGCTGCACGGCCTCTACTGGCTGGCCGCGAACTTCGCCTCGCGCAGACCCGACGCTGCTTGTCGTCGACGACCTGCATTGGGCGGACGAGCCCTCGCTGCGCTGGCTCATTATCTCGCTCGCCGGCTCGAAGGGTCTGCCGCTGCTGCTGCTCTCGGAACCCGCCCAGCCTGCGCAGGCCAACCACCCGCGCTCGTCGGAGGAGCTGCTTGCCGATCCCATCGGCGCGGTGATTCGGCCCGGCAGCTGGGCGAGGAGTCCACCGCGGCGTTCGCCCGAACCGGCTCGGAGCGGAGCCCGATCCGCTGTTCACTGCAGCGCTGCGAGATGGCTCAGGCGGCAACCCGCTCTTTCTGCTCGCGCTTCTCGACGCATTGTCTCGGGAGGAGGTCACGCCGACCGCCGATCGGGCAGCTCACTGCTCGAGCTCGGACCGCGACGCGATCTCGCGTGGGATCGCGGCTCGCCTCGCGCGCCTTCCGGCCGAGGCGACGGCGCTGTTGCGTGCCGCCGCGATCCTTGGTGATCGCACTGAGCTCACGCTCGCCGCGTCGCTGGCCGAGATCGAGGCGAAGACCGCGTTGAGCGCGGCGAGCGCGCTCGCCCGCGTCGATCTCCTCAGCCGCGAAAACCCGCTCGAGTTCATGCACCCGGTCGTGCGCACGGCGGTGCTCGCGACCATGAGCGCGGCCGAGCGCACGCAGGCTCACCGGAGGGCCGCGGAGGTGATACTCGGCGCAGGCGGACTGCCGGACCAGACGGCCACCCATTTGGTGCTCGCCATTCCGGACCGCGACGACTTCATCGTCGCGACGCTGCGTCAGGCAGCCGCACAGGTACTCGCGCAGGGCGCCGCACCGGAGGCGGCTGCGTATCTCCGCCGAGCGCTGGCAGAGCCGCCTCGTCCGGAGGAGCGGGTGCGCGTGCTCTACGAGCTGGGCGTCGCGGAGCTTCGGAGCGGCGCTGCGGAGTCGGCACGGCACTTGCGCCAGGCGGTCGACGAGCTCGAGGACGCGACGTCGTCACCTGAGATCGTGCTCGCGTACTCGGACGCGATGGAAGTCGCCGGCAAGATCTCGCCAGCGACTCTCGATCTCCTACGAAGAACCAGCGTCCCGACATTCGCGAGGTTGACGTCGACCTGCACTGGCGCATCGAGGGCCAGATGATCATCGCCGCCCACTTCGACCCCGAGCTCTACCCGCTCGTAGCCGACCAGCTCGCAACTCCACCCGACGACTCGGTGAGGGGCGGTAGTGGAGCGGGCGTGCTGCTCGCTGCCTGGGCGTCCGAGGAGACCCGGCGTGGAGATTCACGGGCGCGCGCGGTGGACTACGCGAAGCGGGCCCTGCAGAGCTTGCTTCACGATCCGAGCACCCGCTCCCTCGCCATCAACTTCCTCTACCCCCTCACGTTTGCCGGCGAGGTCGAAGACGCCGCCCGCGGCTACGAGGCTGCGATCGCGCTGGCGCAGACGCACGGCGACGCGCTGACGCTCGCGATCTTGTACTCGTCTAGGGCGGCGCTGCGCGCGCAAGTGGGCAATCTGCGGGGCGCAGAAGAGGATCTGCGGCCGATCGAGCGAATGGCGTTCCAGGACGCCGCCGCTCTCCAGTCGTACTGGAGGGGATACCTGGCCGAGCTCCTCCTCGAGCGCGGTGAACTGGCCGAGGCACAACGGCTGGTCGAGCGACGACCTGGCGTGGCAACGCAGGGGCACTTTCTCAACTTCTTTCGCGTCCGCGGGCTTGTCGCGTTCCACGCCGGTTCGCCGGAACAGGCGCTGACGGACCTCCGCGCCGCGGGAGACCGTGCACGCTCGCTGCGCATCGAGAATCCCGCGTTCGCGCCATGGCGGTCGGAAGCCGCACTCGCCCTCCACCGCCTCGGCCGACCGCAGGAGGCGCATGAGCTGGCACACGAGGAGCTCGAGCTCTCGCAGCGGTGGGGCACCGCGCGCACGATCGGCATCTCGCTGCGCGCCCTCGGCTTGGTCGAGGGCGGCAAACCCGGAGAACGACTCTTGCGGGACGCCGCCGATGTCCTGGCCGACTCGCCCGCTCGGCTCGAGTACGCGCGTGCGCTCGTCGACCTCGGTGCAGCCCTGCGTCGCGGCAACAGCCGCAGCGAAGCTAGGCAGGTGCTGCGCCGGGAGTCGAGCTCGCCCACCAGTGCGGCGCAATCGCTCTGGTGACGCTTGCCAACGAAGAGCTGGCGGCCACCGGCGCGCATGCGCGCACGATCCTGCTCAGCGGCCTCGACGCGCTGACGGCGAGCGAACGCCGCGTGGCGCAGATGGCAGCGGGAGACATGACCAACAAGGAGATCGCCCAGGCACTATTCGTGACGGTGAAAACCATTGAACAGCACCTCGGCCGCGTCTACCGCAAGCTCGACATCAGCTCACGTCGACAACTCGCGGCGGCACTCGGCGGTGCGGCGGAAGCCCCAACGCCTGCCTAGCCGCGCCCTCCGAAGGCTCGAGCGCCTATCCGTCACCCCGCATGACCCCGAGCCCGGCTGACCGCGGCCCCATCCTGCCTCACCCTCGCGCCCTCGCCTCCGGCAGGGTCACGGTCACGACGATTCGCGCCGGCATGGTAATCGGCCCCGGAAGCGCTGCCTTCGATACCATCCTCGCCCTGGTCGACCGGCTGCCAGGAATGGTGTGCCCGCGCTGGGTGTCAACCCCCACCCAACCAATCGCCATCACCGACATCGCCGGCTATCGCCGGCGTCTGCGGCAACCCCGAAGCAATTGGTCAAACCTTGCGCACCGTGCCGAACGTCGAGAAAGGCCGTGAAGTGGAACTCGCCCTTGTACGGCATCGAGGGCCAGGGTTGGTTCCTCAACTTCCACTGCTTCACGAAGTACGTCAAGGTCGCCTTCTTCCGCGGTACGTCGCTGTCCCCACTGCCGCCCGGCAAGTCCAAGAGCAAGGACGCACGCTACCTCGACATCCACGAGAATGACCAGTTCGACCGAGGAGACCCTGGCGAGTTGGATCAGGCAGGCATCGGCACTGCCCGGCTGGGTCCCGTAAAACGGAGGACAGAGCGTCGGCTCGGGGAACATTTCCCGGACCCTGGCGCACCCCGAGCGTTATGCAGTCCTCGCGCGGCCGTCACAGGTTCCGCGTTCGACCACGGTGCGCGGCTACGGTCCCGCGGATATGCTCGCCCGAAACCCCCGAGGAGAGGACAAACGATGGCAGTCGGGATAAGACTCAAGTTCGCCGGCGGAACGCAGGAGCAGTACCAAGCCGTGCACGACACCGTGAACGCCAGCAGCCCACTCGGCAGGGCCGACGGTTTGCTTGTTCACTCGGCTGGCCCGATCGACGGGGGCTGGGGCGTGATCGACTTCTGGGAGTCCACTGAGGCATTCGACCGCTTCACCCAGAACAAGCTCATGCCAGTCATCCAACAGCTCGGCGACCGAGCTTTTCCGAGCCCACCGGAGCGCAAGGACTTCACGGTCCACAACCTCGAGCAGCACGGCGACTGAGAGCACGCCCGCCGCCTCGACCGGCTGCTCGAGCATCGACGAGACGGCGGCCGGCGCTGCGAGCCCTGCGGTTGCCAGGGCGGTGGGGGGCTGTTCGCCGGGCTAGCCCCGGCCATCCGAAAGGCTCGAACCACTCCACGGACGTCGACTGGCGTCGAACCGGGTGCAAGATGCTTTTCGTCGCTCTTGCATAGGTGCCTAGGCGACCGTAGAGGGCGACGTGCGACCCGAGGGGGGTCGAGGCCCACCACTTCAAGGAAGCGGACTGCCGGAAGCGGTCAGGTGGCTCGCGCGCTACGCGGCGCAGGATCGCGCGATGCGGCTAGTCGAGGCGCGCGAGCTCGACGGCGCCGGCCGGCACGACCGGGTCTCGGCGCTGCGGCTCGAGCGGTGGCTCCGCGCTCGCGGGTACAGCGACGAGGCTGACCGGGTGGCCTGACATACCACTGACCTCAGCATTCGATGGGCGGAGACGGCGCGGTGCTGCTTGGGGGTTGTGCCTGGTCCTGCACTAGCCGCGGACGTCGGCCGCCAACTCTCCCGGCACCCGGCGGTGTAGGCTGGCCCCATTGGCAGGCCCTCCGCCTTCTTGAAAGAGGTTGGCATGACGTGGCAGCAGAAGAAGTGGATCACCATCATCCTGGGCGTCCTCACCGTGTTCTTCGTGGTTTCGGGGGCGACGGGGACGTGGTGGCCTGTCCTCATCTGCGGGATCGCGTTCCTGATCGCGCTCGCATCCCTGTTGCAACACAGGAGGGCTAGCGGGAGCACGCTTCCGTAGGTGGTCGGCTAGGCGCTGCCGCGCGCCCAAAGGTCGGACGCCGCGCGGCTCAGCGCCTCCTCTCCTCCCTCCGTCTCGAGGTCGGAGAGGCTGACGACGCGGACGGCGTTTGCGCACCGGCCGCGACCGTCCTCGAGGTGGCGGTAGGCTCGAGCGCCTAGCTTGATCGCGGCGCGGCGATCCTGTGACACGGCGACGGCGATCCACCGCTTCCCGGAGGCGTAGCGCACCTGGACGTAGAAGGCGTGATCCGTCGCTCACCACCCTGTTGGCCGCCCATGGCCTGCCCACCGCCGAGTGTAACCGCGTCGCGAGCGGATCGCCACGACATCCGCCGGGAGCCTTCCTCCTTCCCGACCACGAGAGGCCGACGCGACCCAGATCGTTGCCGGGCTGCCTTTCCGGGCCTTGGCTGGGCGGCGGATCGGGTAGCACTCAAACTTGTCGGGGGTAAAGATGCGGTCTAGTGTCGTCGTGATGCTGGTTTGCGCGAGTTGTGGGCACGAGAACAGTGAGGGCGCCAAGTTCTGTGAGGAGTGTGGCCTCGTCGCTCGCGGCTGCGTCGGCACGGTCGCATGAGCAGCGCAAGACGGTGACGGTTGTCTTCTGCGACCTCGACCGGGTCGACGGCTCTTGGCGAGTCGCTTGATCCGGAGCGGCTGCGCGGGCTGCTGGCGCGCTATTTCGAGCGCATGAAGGGGATCGTCGAGCGGCATGGGGCAGCGTGGAGAAGTTCATCGGCGACGCGGTGATGGCCGTGTTCGGTGTGCCGGTGCTGCATGAGGATGACGCGCTGCGCGCGGTGCGGGCGGCGGTGGAGATGCGAGATGCGCTGCCCGAGCTCGGGTTGCAGGGGCGGATCGGTGTGATGACGGGCGAGGTGGTGACGGGTGCGGAGGAACACCTCGCCACGGGCGATGCGGTCAACGTGGCAGCGCGGCTGGAGCAGGCGGCGCAGCCGGGTGAGGTGCTGATCGGCGAGCCGACGCTGGCGCTTGTTCGTGCCGCGGCCGATGTCGAGCCGGTCGGCCCGCTCGACTTGAAGGGGAAGTCCGAGCCGGTTTCGGCCTATCGGATGCTGCGCGTGCACGACGCGCCCGAGCGTCCCCACGGCGGATTGTTCGTCGGCCGTGAGCGCGAGCTGGCGATCGTCCAGGAGGCGTGGGAGCGCGTGCAGGCCGAGAGACGCTGCGAGCTGGTCACGGTCGCCGGCGATGCCGGGCGTGGGCAAGTCCCGGCTCGCCGCGGAGGCTCTGGGCTTCCATCGACGCGACGATCACCCGTGGCCGCTGCCTGCCCTACGGCGAGGGGATCACCTACTGGCCGGTGGTCGAGGTGCTGAAGCAGCTCGACGTCTCGCCTGCCCGACGAGTCGGCCGCGGCGGCGATCCGCGCGCTGCTGGGTGAGACGGACGCGGCGACGTCGCCGGACGAGATCGCCTGGGCATTCCGCAAGACGCTGGAGCACGCAGCAGCGCAGCGGCCGCTGGTGGTCGTCTTCGACGACCTTCAGTGGGGCGAGCAGACGTTCCTCGACCTGGTCGAGCACGTCGCGCTCCTCTCCTCGGGCGCGTCCATCCTGTTGTTCTGCATGACGCGGCCCGAGCTTGCCGAGCGCCGCCCCACCTGGCCGGTGACCCTCCGACTCGAACCACTGGGCGACACGGACGTCGACCAGCTCATCCCGGAGCGGATCGCCGGCGAGATGCGCGAGAAGATCGCGCGCGCCGCGGGCGGAAACCCGCTCTTCATCGAAGAGATGCTGGCGATGGCCGGCGACGGCGGACGGCGACGTGGCCGTCCCACCCACCCTGCAGGCGCTGCTCGGCGCGCGCCTGGATCAGCTCGATCCGGCCGAGCGAAGCGTGCTCGAACGCGGCGCGATCGAGGGCGAGATCTTCCACCGCGGCGCCGTCCAGGCACTGGCGCCCGACGACACGCAGGTGACTCCACGCCTGGCCGCGCTCGTCCGAAAGGCGCTGATCCGCTCCGACAAGCCGCAACTCCCAGGCGACGACGCCTTCCGCTTCCGCCACCTGCTCCTCCGTGACGCGGCGTATGACGCCCTGCCGAAGGCGACCCGAGCACGAGCTCCACGAACGCTTCGCCACCTGGCTAGAGGAGCATGGAACCGAGCTCGTCGAGCTGCGACGAGCTCCTCGGCTACCACCTCGAGCAAGCCTGCCGCTACCGCGCTGAGCTCGGCACGCCCGACGACGCCGCCCTGACCGCGACGGCTCGGCGGCACCTGACGGCCGGTGGCCACCGGGCAGTCCTGCGCCAAGACTACCGCGCCGCCGTCAGCCTGCTCGAGCGCGCGGCCGCGCTCGTTCCGCCGGGCGAGCTCGACCTCAAGCTCGAATTCGACTTCGGCGAAGCCCTGGCCTGGACGGGCAGGGCCGACGAGGTGGTCCAGGCGAGCGGATGCCCTCGCCGACAGTGCGTGCGGCTAGGGGCGATCGTGTCGGCGAGCTCTGCGGACGCGTCCAGGCGGCGTTGCTGCGCGTCGGCCTCGAGCCCGGAGGGCGCGCATGGAGCGCCTTGTCCGCGCTGGTCGAGCAGGCGCTGCCCGTGTTCCAGGCAGCGGACGACGACATGGCGCTCTACATCGCCTACTTCTGCGCTTGCGGACGTCGCGTTGATGCGCGGCCAGATGGAGGCGCAGACTGGCGGCCCACGAGCGTGCCCTCACCCACGCTCGGCAGGCGGGCTACGCCCCGCCCGAGTCCATTCCAGGCCGCGCCGGTGGTCGCTTCTACGGTCCGACTCCCGTGACGGAGTTCCTCGTCCTGGCTCGACGAGAACGAGCCCGCGGCAGACGGGACCACTTCCTCCGCGCCTATCGGGCCGGCGCGCTGGCGATGCTCGGTCGCTTCGACGAGGCCCGCGCGATCCTCGCCGAAGACGCGTGCCGACTCTGACCGAGCGCGGCGGCAGCGGACTCCTGCTCGCCGACATCACCGCTTTTGACTCCGTGTGGGTCGAGCTTTGGGCCGGCGAGCCCGCCGCGGCCGCGAGTTCGGAGCGGCAGGGTTCAGGCTGCTACGAGCAGCTGGGGGACCAGGGTCGCTCTCGACCGCCGGCGGGGTTCCTGGCGCAGGCGCTCTACGCGCTTGACCGACTCGATGAGGCCGACGCGTTGGCCGGTCGCGCGGCGGAGCTCGGCGCGAGCGACTGACGCCGCGACCCAGATGGTGTGGCGCCAGGTCAGGGCCAAGGTACTCGCGCGTCGCGGGAGTACGCCGAGGCAGATCGTCTCGCTCGTGAGGCAGTCGCGATCGGGGACGAGACCGACGTGCTCAACTCGCAAGGCGACGCGAACGCCGACCTCGCGGAGGTGCTCCTGCTCAGCGGCAAAGCCGGCAGAGCAACAGCCGCACTCGAACAGGCCGCTGGACTGCTACGAGCGCAAGGGAAACCTCGCCATGGCCCGACGGATGCGCGACCGGCGCGCGCGACCAACGGTGCAAACACAGACTTGGCCTGGAAAGAAACTCCGCGGGTAGGACTCGAACCTACAACCCTCCGGTTAACAGGACTCCGGCCGCCGGTCGCGTCAGGCAGATACCGCCATTTCAAGCCATGCCAGGTGTGCTCAAGTCACATGAGATCAGCTGAGTCTGTGACAAAGTTGTGACAAACCTGCGGATGGGCCAGCTACCCGGGCCCCTCGCTCTCGGGTGGTTGTTTGTTCAGGGTGACGGTGTAGGAGATGCTCCATCGCGTCCGATACTTGGTGCAGGTGCGGTCGCCCTCGACCGTCGTGTGGAAGGTGGCGTTTTCTCGGTCGGTCCAGGCCATCTCGATCGTCGACGTGCACACGGGGCAGGACACGACCACAGCCGGCGTCTCGTGCCGTATCCGCGGCCTCTCGTCGATCACCACCCGGCGGCGACCGGGGCCGCAGAGCAGTCGGATGATCTCGTTGCGGATCTTGTCGGCGTCGGCGTCGAAGTCGAGCAGGATGCCCGCGGCGACGCCCTCGTTCTCACGCACGAGGCCGAGCAGGATGTGCTCCGTGCCGATGTAGTCGTGGCCGAGCGAGAGCGCGTCGCGCAGCGCCAGCTCGAGCACCTTCTTCGCCCGGGGCGTAAACGGGATCTCGCCGGTGGTGACCTCGTCGCCCTGGCCGACGATCCGCGCCACCTGCGCACGCACCTCTTCCACGGTGATGTCGAAGCTGTCAAGGACCCGGGCGGCAAGGCCCTCCTCCTCGCGCAGAAGCCCCAGCAGGATGTGCTCGGTGCCGATGTAGTTGTGCTTGAGGGTGCGGGCCTCATCCGAGGCCAGCACCACCACCTGGCGGGCACGTTCGGTAAACCTCTCAAACACGTCGTGGAGTCTCGCAGCCGACGATTGGGCCTCCGCAAGGCGGCCGCGACCGATACACCGGATGGCCGCACCGTCGCAACGGTGCGCAGGGCCGGCGGCCACTCCCTTTTGTAGCCGCCGACCCTGCCCGGAGGATGAGTCCGGGAGCTTGCGCTCACCTCCAAGAACGTTTCCCAACGTGCGGTCGTTACGATCGAGTGTTGTGACGATCGAGCGGCACGCGGACGACCTTCGACTCGCCGCAATCGAGCTTGCCAGGTTGGCCGACGCTGAAGTGGGCACGCCGGCTGACTACATGCGTCTGCGGGTCGCGTCCGACCTGATGCGAGCGGCGGCGCGACACATCGATGCGGCCGCGGCGCACGACGCCGACCCGGCGATGCTGCGACACGCGCAGCGGCTGGCGAGGGCGAGCGCCGCGGCGTCTCAGAGCATTTGCCCCGAGTCACAAGGCCAGCGGGCGGCACGACTGGGTACCGCCCGCTGAACTAGCGCGCGGCTTGGTCGGGCCGTAGCCCCCGTCCGTCCACGGTTCCGGTCACGCGGGTAACAACGGAGGTAGGCCCGTTCGGCTTCGATCACAAGAGAGCGAGACGCCGAGGCGGACGTGGCGGATACGTGCGCTCGTCGTCCTGCAGTCTGCTCGGCCCGCAACGGCGGGTCGAGTTGAGCGACGACCGGAAGTGGTTGGGCCAACCAGCGCGCCGGCACCTTGTCTATGGGGCGTCGCGCTTCCTCTCCCGGTCGCCGCGTGCAAGCGAGCCTACGCCTATCCCCACCACGTACAAGCGCAGAGACGGTGGGGAATGCCACACGTAGGAGCCGATCGGCGACATTCCACGAACGCGGTCGACGGCTCAACGCGCTCCCATGTGGGAACATGTGTTCGTTGTGACGTCGCAAGGCCACCGCTACGCCCAGTTCCAACGCGCCCTCAAGACCGGGAACGCGCACCTCGCGCTCGCCGCCGCAGCCGAGCTCCGCCACGTCGGCTTGGCCGACGCGCTCAGTCTCGTCTTGTTGATCCGCGACGGTGACCCGCAGCGGTATGACCGCGCGGCGGTGCGGTGGCTCGCGCGGTACGCGGCGCAGGGTGGCGCGATGCGTCTCGTCGAGGCGCGCGAGCTTGTCGACCTGCTCGACGGCGCTGGTCGGCACGACCGGGTCGCGGTGCTGCGGCTCGAGCGGTGGCTGCCTACTCGCGGCTATGAGGATGAGGCCGACCGGGTGGCGTGACCTACCAATCACCCGCATCGGGTGAGGCTCGAGCCGCCAGCGGACGTGCAACATCTGTTCCGCAGCGGTCGGCCCCCCGGAGGGGGTCTCCCGGAAGTGGCGATCAGGAGTCTCTTGGGGTCGGCCGCTGCCCATAAGACCGGGGCGCGTCGCAGACAGACGACAAGCGTCCCGTACCGCGGCGACGGCCGCGGCACGCCACCGGCCGCTTGCCCGAGCGGCCGGTGGCCGTGCCGACACCCGCGACCGCCTTTTCGGTGGTCGAGGATGAAGCAGACCGGGGGCCGCTGGTTGCTGCCCACAGGGCGGCCTACGGCGCATCCGCGCCCACCTCCTCAGTGGCTCTTGTGCGGTTGACGGCGTCGCGTGCGCTTGCCTATCCTCTCTCCGCCTGATGCAACCTGGGCACGGCGTCCTCGGGAGGAGCGGCGCCTGCGCACGAAGGGAGCCCCAATGACTCAGCCGGCCCAGAATCGCCGCCCCAACATCCTGCTGGTAATGACCGATCAGTTGCGGTATCCACCGGCGTATGAGTCGGATGAGCTCGCGGCGTACCGCAGGGAGCACTGCGCGGGTCAGGAGCGCCTGCGCGCGAACGGCGTCTCCTTCACGCACCACTATCCGATCACCGCCGCATGCGCCCCGAGCCGCGCATCGTTGCTGACGGGGCATCACCCATCGCTGCACGGTGTGTCGCAGACGGATGGGTTGACCAAGAGCGCCGATGGAGACGACATGTTCTGGCTGGCGCCGGACGGCGTCCCGACGTTGGGCGACTGGTTCCGTGCCGGTGGCTACCGGACCTTCTTCAAGGGCAAGTGGCACGCCTCACACGCGCACATCGACGCCGATGACGGGAAGGGCTACCTCCTGTCGATCGACGACGGCGGCAAGCCGCAGGGGAGAACATCAAGAAGTATCTGGAGGCGGATCTCCTCGACGAGTTTGGCTTTTCGGAATGGGTCGGGCCGGAGCCGCACGGGCTCGGCAAGCACAACACCGGCACTGTCAAGGACGTCTTCACGGCGGACGAGACGATCGAGTTGCTGCAGCGCCTGGACGGTGACGAGAGCGATCAGCCGTGGCTGACGGTGTGTTCGTTCCTCAACCCGCACGACGACTCGCTGTTCGGAGTCATCGCGCTGACGCAGGGGCTGCGCTACCACCCCGCGACCGTCCCGGATATCGAGCAGGCGCCGACGCACGAGGAAGACCTGTCCACGAAACCAGCCTGCCAGCAGAGCATGATCGACTTGTGGGGGACGATCTTGGCGCCGCAGCCGTGGATCGAGACGCACCTGAAGTTCTACTACCAGCTCCAGGCGACTGTTGACCTTCAAATCAGCAGAGTGCTGGACGCCATCGAGGCGAGCGGGGCACATGACAACACGATCGTGATCTTCAGCTCGGATCACGGCGACCTGCAGGGTGCGCACAATGGGATGCACGAGAAGTGGCACGTCGCCTACGAGGAGGCGCTGCATGTGCCGTTCGTCGTGTCCAGTCCGCTTCTGCCCGGTGGCGCTCGCGAGCTCGACGTGCCGACGAGTCACGCCGACCTGATCCCGACCCTTCTCGGCCTGGCCGGGATCGAACCGGCCGACGCTCTCGCCACCCTCAGAACGGATCACACGGAGGCCCGCCCGTTGATCGGCCGCGATCTTTCCGACGCCATCCGCGCAGCCGAGCCCGCCGCGCCTTCCGAGCCGATCCTGTTCACCACCGACGACGAGATCAGCGAGGGCAACGAGGCGCCGGCCAGCCCGTTCCAGAAGGCGGCCAGGTTACTGCACCGGTCGGGCACGATCACCCAGCCGAACCACCTGGAGACCGTCATCGCCGAAGTCGACGTCGACGGCGAGCAGCACCTCGTTAAGTTCAGCCGCTACCACGACAACCAGCAGTTCTGGACCGTGCCCGGCGAACGGGACGAGCGCATCCACAACACGAAGACGTTCACCGTCACAGAGCCTGAGCCCGACGACTTTGAGCTGTACGACCTGACTGTCGACCCGCACGAGGAACGCAACCTCGCCCACCCGACACACGCCGATGACCGTTCCCGCAGGCTCGAGGCGCACATGTTCCAGCTCCTTGTCCAGCAGCTCGCGAAGAAGCGCCTGGTGCCCAAGGCCGGCGAAGTACCCGGCTACAGGCCCCCAGTCGCCCCTGTGAAAGCCGGCACCGGAGACTGACGTGATATAGACACCCGCTCGGCTGGGTCGGCGTTCAGGGGTGTCTCGTTGTCACTCCCCGGCACCCGCAGCGTCTGGTTGGAGAACCCGGTCCACGAGCCGGTCGGCGAATGCTATCGCCTGTCCCTCGAAGTCGGGCTTGAGATTCGGCGCCGGCAACCTCAGCCCCAGCGCGCGCTCCTGTGGCTCGCCGTGCTTCATGTATCCGAGCCACGAGAGCATCGACTTGACCTGTCCGCCGGCGGCTACGAAGTGCGTCTCGTCGGTGAACCGCCCGCCGTTCTTCTCACCGAGCTTTCGCTGTTGTCCGAGGTTGATGCCGTAGTAGCGGCGGGAGATAGACACCGTTGCGAAGGGTGTACCGTCGAGGATCATCCTTGCGGCGGGGGACTCGAGGTATGAGCGGATCGGCATGGACGTTTGGATCCACCAGGTGGGAGACGCGATCAGCACGAGGTCGTAGTCGCCTGCTTGTGCTTCCGAGGGAATGCGGATCTCCCCGGTCTTGTGACGAAGCTGTGCCGTGAGCATGCTCGATACCTGCGCGATCGGGTGCTTCAGCGGGAACCGCGAGAAGAGCTTCGGCACCCACCGTTTGTCGGTGAACTCGATCATCGCCTTTGCGACCTCGCAGCCTCGCACCTCGAGTTCCTTGGCTATCGCGTCCGCGACTCTGCCTGACTGGTTCGTAAACGTGTGGTAGACGATCAGCACCCTCGGTTTCGTCTGAGCGCTCATAGGCCCGTTACGGCCTTGATGCGTCCGCTCTTGACCGCCTCTGTCAGCGATTCGTAGTCGTGCTGGTTTTGGTCGGCGTAGGCTTCGGAGAAGTCTGCGACGGCGCGGTCGAAGGTGTCGCTGTTTCCGAGGTACGTGGCGATGGCGATGCGGTCTCCGGAGCGGGCGTGGGCGCGGGCGAGCGTCCAGCCGCAGGTCTGGCCGTAGATGGTCACGCCCTTGGGCAGTGCTCCCTCGGTCTCGAACGAGCCCTTCCAGTCCTTCAGCTGGCGGCCGTAGAAGTCGCGCTCGCGGCCGTCGATGCCGCTTTCGACATGGAGCCACCCAAGGAAGATGTCGCTGCTTGCCTGCATCAGGTGCTGGCCGGCGATCACGCGTTCGCCATGGTTCTTGTACTGGCTCTTGGCGGTGAAGTCCTCCAGGACGGAAGATTGCGCCTCCTTGAACTGCAAGAACAGTGGGTCTTGGTCATCTCGGCCGAGCATCAGCACGATCCAGGCGCGGGTGCCGACGCTGCCGACACCGACGACTTTGCGGGCCATGTCGACCAGTCGATACTCCTCCAAAAGGACTCGCCGGTCGGTCTGCAGCGTCTCCCGGTATCGCCGCAGAAGCTCATGCAGCTCGTTCGTGATGGCGGTCGCTTCGCGGCCGGACGCCAGGATCCTGGATCCGATCGATCACCGGCGGATCGGACACGATCTGCGGCTCGCCGTCCACCATCCGGGTCAGCTTCGAAAAGGCGGCCATACTGTCCTTCGTGCGAGCCTTCGCCACCGTCTGCTCGGCCTTCTTCGCAGTTCGCTTCTTCAGCTGGCTTCGCAGCTGGGCCATGAACTCGTCGACCTCAAGCCGGGCATACCAGACATCCAGCGCGCGCATGCCCGCGAACTGTTGCATCGCCTGGCGATAGGCGGCCACCGTCGCCTGCACGATCGCTCGACGCTGCTTGCGCGAGTACCCGTTCTCGCGTCCGGCCACCTCGAAGCTCACCGCCAGCCGCTTCACGTCCCACTCCCACGGCCCCGGAAGCGTCTCGTCAAAATCGTTCAGGTCAAACACCAACCGCCGATCCGGCGCCGCGAACAAGCCGAAGTTCGACAGATGCGCATCCCCGCACAACTGCGTATGCAGCCCGGAATTGGGACTCGCCGCCAGATCCGCCGCCATCAACAACGCCGCACCGCGGTAGAACGTAAACGGCGACACCAACATCCGCCCGTACCGGATCGGCACCAGCTCCGGCACCCGCGACCCCGCCTGCGACTCCAGCAAGGCAACCGGATCCTGACGATGCGCACCAGGCGCGTACTCAGCGTGACTTGAACGCGGCACCTCCGCCCGCGCCGCCCGCCCCCGCGCCACCCGCTCCGCCACACTCAAATGCGGCACCACCTTGGGCGACGCCCCTCGCACGCGTCGCGTCGACGGCCGCGTCCGCGCCGGCGTCGCGTGAACACCCTTTGTATCGGCCTTCGCTGGACTCATCGCACTCCTCCTCGCGGCTCAATAAGGTTGGGCGGGCCGGGCCGAGGGAGATGGTGCCCCTTCGCTCCGTCCATCAGGGCGTGTACCCGGGGATCATTTGAAAAGCGCCCTCGGGCGGCTCGTCGTGGCTCGCCGGGTAGGGAGCCTGCTGCGGTCGATTCCCTGCGTCCGGCGTTTCCGCTCCTCGTCTCTCGACGCTCAGATTGCCGCGCCACGCGCTCGCACCGAACGAGGCACGCTACGGATCAGGCCGCAGAAGGGCATCATCCGCTGTGGATGATTGGCACCGCACCGCTCGGGACGGCGGTGCCTACGACGACCTCCGCCTCGAACGCTGCAGCGACTGGACAAACCCTGCTCGACATGCTGCAGCTACTCGCGCGAAAGACCGACCGCTAACAGAGCCGCACGGCAGAACCACGTGGGCTAGATAGGATCGCAGTCGTGACGATCGAGCGGCATGCGGACGATCTTCGTCTCGTCGCGAACGAGCTTGCCAGGCTGGCCGACGCCGGGGTGGGTACGGCGGCCGACTACCTCAGTCTGCGGGTCGCGGCCGACTTGATCCGAACGGCGGCGCGGGAGGTCGACGCGGCCGCGGCGCACGACGGCGACCCGGAGATGCTACTCACCGCCCGCAGGTTCATGAGGGGCAGCGCCGCCGCGACTGCGCGGATCCGCTGAACTAGTGCGCGGTCGGTTGCGGCTTGCCCTCTTGATTGTCGATCAGCCAGTCGGAGAGCCGTGCGGCGTCGTCGGCGTGAAGCAGGATGTCCAATGCGCGAGCGCCGTCTGGCCTGGTGATCGTCACGGACGCCCACTGCCCACGCTTGCCGACGCTCAGGATCGAGCCATCGCGCTCAAACGACTCGGCACGCTTCCGACCAGACGTGTCGCGATCGCGGGGCCGCCCTGCATCGGCAGGCGTGATCGCTCGAGCCATATCCCCCATCCCTCTCGTGCTGGACGTCTTCATGTCCGGGGCGGTCGTGCAAACGCTCAGTATCTCACGCGCTCGTTGCGCACGCCAGCTTACGGGTTCTGGTTTAGCCGCCTGGAGCCGAGCACGGCCTTCGCCGCGGCTGCAGGGCCGAAGGCTGTGAGCCGTATGCTCTTCCGCGCTAGGCGCTTCGACTGCCGGACCGGGCCCCACTAGAGAGACTGATCAGTCTGGGGGCACACAGGGACACCAAGGTTCAACGCGCCGACCGTTGACGCACCCGCCGATCGTTAGAAGCCTACGCGCCTCGTGACGCCGATCAGCTGAGCGTCGGCGATGTGGATCTCCTGTTCACCGCCTTCACGTACGAGCTGGACGGCGCTCACGATGCGAACCTGGGTCGGCGTCTCGCCGCGCGGGTTGCAATGCTCGCGGTATGCGTCGGCGGCGACCCTGGCCGCGCTGGCGCGAGTGTCGGATACGGCGACCGTTACCCACCGGCCGCCTTGCGGATAGCGCACCTGCACGTAGTTGCCCGTGTGCATCTGCCCTCGCCCTTCTGTGCCCGCACGCGCCAGGGTACATGTCAGCGTTTGCCTATGCAATCCCTCGCGGCGGGACCATGCGGACGGCTGGCGCCTACGCACAGACGGGGCGGCCAGTTGCGACATTGCCGACCAGCCGACGCGTGCCAAGGCACTCGACGTCCCGCGAGCGGGCAGGCTTGTTGAACCTAGCGGTCGCGGTGGGGTGAGGAATGCCCCGGCTGCTGCCAGTGTGCGCTTCCGGTCGCGCCGCGAGCAGTTGCCTGGCCGTCGATTGCCACATCGTCGCTTCGGTAGGCGGGCGTGTCCTCGTGGCCCGGACGGTTGCCGGGCGGGAGCAGCTTGACGAGCATTCGTCGCAGTCTGATCGGAAGAATCCGACGCATGTCAAGAGGATATCGCCCCCTCGAATGCCGAACCGGCGCCGACGGGCCCGCGCCGACGAAAGGCTGGGGCCCCGGCGGCCTTTCGCGTATCACTCGGCCACATGACCGCGCGCACGGTTCACCTTCGCCGCATCCGCCGTCCGGCTCACGAGCTGCAACGGCGGCGGCAACCCACCCCGCATCTGAACACCCGGACGGTGTCCATGACAGATCCGTGACGCCGTAGATCCGCCCCCACCGCTCGTTGCGTATGCCAGGGTACCGTGTTGGTCGAGGTCTTGGTTACGAAAGACTGTCCGCACGAGGACGCCGCCGTCGACCTCGTCGCGGTCGCTTCCCGTGACAGCGGGGTCACCCCTGTGGTCATGCTGATCGAGGTGTCGACCCTGGACGAGGCGACTCGGCAACGCTTCTGCGGTTGTCCGACGATCCGCGTGGACGGGTTAGACGTCCACCAGCCGCCCGACGACGACGCCCCGTCCCTCTCCTGCCGGCGCGACAACACCAGCCCCGGCCTCAGCGGCATGCCCGACTATCGCCAGCTCCGGCGTGCACTCGAACGCGGCATCTAGCGGTCATCCCGCGGCCACGTCCATACCCCCGCCAAGACCAAGACGCCGAGCAACACGAACGTCACCACCGACGCGGCTACCACGCTCCCCAGCCTAACTGCAAACGCTGCTCGATTGACGCGGGTTCGGCGGGTCAGTGGCGGTGGTTGCAGACCGAGCAGTACCACCCCAGGCGAGGCGAGGGGACCTCGACCGGCGGCACCGTCGCCGGCGACGGACGAAACTCGAACCATCGCGCCACCCCGCAGAACGGGCAGTACCGCTTGTCGACCTGGAAGCCACGGTCAGGCGCGGGCCGATCAGGCATACCCGCACAATCTCACCAGCCTCACACGCCGGTCAAGCCGCGCCCCGGCGTGCCTGCACGGACACGTCGGCGCGGAGCTGCCGGACCCACAACGCGCGACGCCTTCCTGCCAGTGGTGGCAACGCATCGGGCTCGTAGAAGCGCAGGCGCCCGTGTCGCGGGCATCGACCGTTCGGGGCCACGCCGACCCCTGACACTCCGCGAGCGATCGTCCTCGCCGCGCACGGCGAGATCCTAACGACGGCACACGCAACCGGACGCCCGCGAGGTTGCTCCATCGGGAGTCGGCGAGCGTTGGGTCGCAGTCGGCGGAGACTGCGACCACTGCTTATTCGACGATCCGCGGAGATCCCACGGGCGCCCGAACCGCCGAGCCTACTCCTCACCGAACAGCGAGGCAACCGTGGCATCGCTTCGGCCGCCGCGCGCATCCGCGTGTGTTGCGTATGCAGGCTCGGGGGTCTACGGTTGCCTCGGGCAGGCCAGGGATGGCCAAGAAGGGCGGCGGCGCGATCTCCAAGGGCTTCTACGTCCAGGTGCGCTATCCACACGACCCCGCGTGGGTGGCAGTCGACGTAGCCGCGGACAGGCGCGAAGCCTCCCGACTCGGCGGGCTCGCGTATCGGCATCTCCACGACGATCAGGGCCAATCGCCAATGCAGGTGCGCGTGGTCGACGCCGCCAAGCTCCGTGACGAGGGTGGCCAGGCTGCGATCAACCGCGCCGCGCTCGACCTGTGGCACCGCCACGGCGGTCGGGAGCTCGAGTCCGGGCATAACTCGTGAGACCGGCGACGACGATCGCGGTGTCGGCGCCTGGCCTAACAGGCTCGGGGGACCTCACCCGACGCACCCCGCAGCCGAGTCAAAGCCCAAGGTCCACGCACCCGCTCGGCGCGAGAAGAACAGGCTCCCGAGCCGCAGCGTGGCAGGTAGGGAGCCCCTGGGAACTGCACCCAACTCTCGTGCGACGATGACGCCCTAGTCCGCGGTGGACGGAGAGGGCGGCAAGGCACGCCGATCCGGTGCGCTGCCCCGGAACTGTTGGAGAGCCGGGTGTACGATCCAAATCGGTGGCAGCGGAGGGGGACAAGCCCGTCGCCGCCGACAGCGGAGCGGGTCGCTCCGGAGCCCACACAGCAAGAGCGGCCCGCTCCCGCTGACCAGGAGCGCCGCGCTCAGGGCTGCCCACCTCGAGCCGCGGCGCTCCGCACGAGCGGATGGTCAGTCAACGTAGCGACGCCGGCGCGCTCGCACTCGCCCAGATCTGCGCCGCCACCATCGCGACCGACGACGACCTCAGCCCCGAACCCGGCTCGGAATGGACAGACGCCCCGCTTGACATGATGGGCACTCGCGCGCAAGAACGGGTAGAACACATAGGCCAGGGTTGAGCAACCAGCCCTGGCCGCCTGCCAGGGTTGAAGCGACCAGCCCTGGCACCTTCTTGGGTGGTGGTCGGCCGCCGCTTGGTGAGACGGCGGCCGGAAGCGGTTTGCGCCTTTCAGCGCGCCAGCACCCTGCGCTTTCCGGAATAAGGGCGCGTCGCACTCTCCTCTTCCGGCCGCCGCGTAGCGAGCCTACGCCTATCCGCACCGAATACAAGGCCCCGCGAACGGCAGTCCCGACGATTGGAACTTCCCCTTAGCGGCGGAACGAGTGGCGCGCCAAGTTGAACCGCTCCCAAGCGTTGGCGTATGCCGCATCCTTCGTCGAGCCGCTGCCTTTCGGACAAGGGGTGTGAGGGTCGCGGTTTCGGCGGTCGACGGTCGTCACCTCGTGCTCCGGATTGTCAGGAGTCGGGTGGAAATAGAGCACGTCGAACTCCTGATCGTTGAACCGCTTCTCGACCGTCTCCCAGCCGTCCGAGGCGATGCTCATCGGATCCCTCCACGCGGTGGCGCGTCTCGCTGGGATCGTACCCTCCTACCGCGGTGGGAGGCAGCCGACGCGCACTTTGCAACCACCGATGCGTCGACGACGCCCAGTCGACCCGGAGCCCGATCCCGGTCGGACTGCTCAACCCGCCCACGCCGGCGCGGACGTCCTCAATCCGACGCCAAGAAGCCAGGCGGACAGTTGCCACCGCCCGTGCCGTTCTCCTCGGCCGCGCCCAACGTTACCCTCGGAGCACGCGTGGCACGGCGGCGCCGGACCGTGAAGGCCGTCGGGTCACCTGCCTCCGGCGGCCTTCACCCACGCCTCGGATCCGGCATACCCCGGATCATCCAATCGGGGGCATAGGCACCGCCCGGCGAGCTAGTTATCGTCGCAAGTTGGGAGGGGGCGCCGGAGGCACCTCCCCAGGGGAACCATGACGGCGGTCCCCCTCCCACTGATGTGGCTACGCTCCTAAGCCAAGGCGGGGGTTTGATCGCGCTCGCGCCGTTCTGCTATGTGTGGGCGTGTGGGCGCGTGCGACGGCGTTCCAGCCAGGCGGTACCACAGGGCGATGTCACCCCGTCGGGGTGATGACGGCCACCCGGCAGACGGCGATTCTTGGCGCTTGGGGGGAGCCGTGGCGCGGTCCCAGCGTCCACCTAGATGTCGGCGTGGTGTCTGCGTCGCCGTTGCGACTGCGATCCAGCGGCGTGATGCGCACCCTCGTCACCAACCCAGGGAGGGGTCAGATGACTGGACACAAGAAGCTGCTGGTAGCGGTCGTCGCCGTTGTGGTGTTGGCCGTGCCGGCGGTCGCCAGCGCGGTCAGCGAGCACGCAAACACTGAGCAGTTCCCACCCGGCTACCTGCAGATCAACCCGACGACGTGCAAGTTCCTGCACAAGGAGATCGACCAGCCGACGGGGCCGACGTGGAAGAACCTGCGCCAGTTCGCGATCTGGGAGGACGCGCGCCACGACGCCAAGCTCAACTGCCTCACCAACCGCCCCGACCACACCGCCGGACTGGCCGGTTATATGCAGGTGAAGGCGACCGGCCCGGGACATAGCGTGACCGCCACCTGCCCTGAGGGCGACGTCGTCCTCGGCGGCGGGATCATGGCCGGCGAAGCGGCCGGCTCATACCCATCCACCAACTCGACGTGGACGATCATCCGCGCCCACGACAACCACCAAGCCTCCATCACCGTCATCGCCACCTGCGCCCAAGCGCCAGCTTCACCGTAATCCCGACCCGACCCGGTCTGCTGGCCGCCCACGCCCAGGCGGCCAGCAGGTCGGGGCACGCATAACCCACCCGCCAATGTCCCGGCGACACCACCGGACGGACAAAGCCCATCATGAAATTCGACGCCTCCGAGGTCACGCGCCTCCGCAAGGCCCGCGGAATGACTCAGCGCCAACTCGCAGCCGCGGTCGGTGTCACCCCGTCGGCGATCAGCCGGATCGAGAAATGCGACCGCGACCCGCTCGCAACCACCTGTGCCCGCCTCGCCAAGGTCTTCGGCGTGCCGATCGAACACCTTGTCCACGACTAGCCCAAGGAAGTGGGTCAGGCCCACTTGCGTTCTTACCGATCAGATCTACGATCCGGTGTGACCCGCGCAGTTGCGAACCGTGGACACCGGAGGGCGCTACCCACGCAGCCGCGCGAGCTCAGCGGGCGGTTCCCAGTCTGACCGCCCGCTGTCCTGTTTCTCTGGGCAGATACACCCTGACGCCGCGGCGCTCGCCCTTGCGAGGCGCTGCCCCTCAGAAGCATCGCCGGACTAGTCGTGCGCCGCGGCCGCGTCCAGGTCTAGCGCCGCCGCTTCGGGCACGTATCGGTATGGACGCTCACGCGGTCGCTGACCCCCGACCTGGCGCGAGAGACGCCACGCGACGCCGCCCGTGGCCGTCTACCCCTCCCGGACGCTGACGGGCGGGAAAGGTGGGCGTCGTAACTACCGCACCGTTAACCCTGCCGGGGCAGGGAAGGTTGACGTCGACGTAGGTCTGCCCGTTCGGGTCCGGCCGTTCGAGTCGCCGTTCCACAAGGCGATATAGGTGAATCTTCAAATCGGTGGCGATCGTGGACGGCTAGCCTCGATGTGCGTATCGAGGACGCCACGTAAGCCGAGGGCGTCTCCGGCTTCCGTTGCCGGCGGCGACACCTTGCGCGCCGCTTTGCAGCGCTGCGCGAGCGGCACGTAGGCCAGGAGCTCGGCCGCGCCGCTCACGCCACCGGCAGCGTGTCGAGCTCGCGCGATGGGTGCATGTACGGCTGGCCTGGCCGGTCAGGCTGATACCGCTGGTAGCGCATGCTGCGGGTGTGAGTAGTCCTTGACCTCGATGACGCCGGTGTCGGCGTGCACGTGGTACTCCACGCCGTCGATCAGGCAGGCGTGGTCGCCGACACGAAGCTTGAGGCGCTCCGCGTCCGGCTGCGCCAACCAGCGAGCCGCGCGAGGTTGAACCGCTGGAGCGGGACCGATGGCACTGTCCAAAG